>NZ_SNYI01000001.1 GCF_004362865.1 Zeaxanthinibacter enoshimensis
GTATTGTGAAATAAAATAAAAACGTGTTACAACAATGTATAACCGCAATTTGCTGCGCTGTTCGCTTCGCTCGGAACGGCGGATAATTCGTTCCTATAAGGAGATAGTGCCAGTTGAAAATCTTACTATTTAAAAACCGCAACTGACGGTTATACGAGACCGTTAGCCTTCATTATGACCAAATAATGAACCAATGATTAAATTTTTTAGAAAAATAAGGCAACAATTATTGACAGAAAATAAATTCAGCAAATATCTGGTGTATGCTGTTGGAGAAATTGTACTTGTGGTTATTGGGATATTAATTGCGCTGCAAATAAACAATTTAAATGAGGAGCGAAAATCCCAAAAACGCTTAGCTAATTTTCTTATTGAAATTCAAAATAATCTTAGCAGTGATATTACCAAGGCGAATTATATTATAGATAAATTTATTGAGGAAGATTCCATTCTCAGAAATATTACATTAAATAAAGTCAATCTTACACAAGAAAAACATACCGAAAACAGACGTAGCTTCACATTAATTTTTGAATTTGAAAATTTTAGATTAAAAACAAAAGGATTTGATGGGTTGGTTAACAACATAGATTACATACCTGATGAATATACGGAGGTGATGACACTATTAAATGATATTTATATAGAAAAAAATAATGAATTGGTTACTCTTAACCAACGGGTTCAGACCAATACATACGGCAATAGGGATAATCTAAAAACTAAGAGTGGATCTAGTAAATTTTGGGATTGGGAACTGACTGAGGATATGATTACCTATTTTCAAAGTAATAGCTACAAAAATGAGGTAAGGCATTATTTCAATGATAATCATGAATTTGTTACTCGAGTTATTAGATTTAAAATACTTGCCATAAATGCCTACAAAGAAATTGCAAAGCTAACCAATACCGATATCCCGATCCCACAGCATGTCAATTACACATATCCAGATTTAGAAAGATTATCGGAATTTGCTGGAGATTATCAGATTGAACAAGGTGAAAAACATTTTAGTGATTCGTTTAAATTCATAGTTGACAACAACCAGCTCCAGTGGAGATATGAATATAAGGATGTAAACTATGATGAGGAGTTTAACGTACCCTTATACTGGCATAAAAATAATATATTCATTTTATATCAATCAGCAAGTTTTTGGGAGTTTAAGAAAACAAAGACTGGAACAATCATTTATACGCAAAGAATGAATGGTACTAGAAATAGCTACATAAAAAGAACGAAAGGCTAACACCGGCTATGAGCCATAGCTTCCCTCCTGCACTCAAGAATATTTACTCTATATTTAATACCTAATTAATCTGGTCATCGCTTTGCGAAAGCCAGTTGCTTGGAAAAACCATGGAATGGTGATCTTGGGAAGATAACTCACAGTCTGATCTCCTGGGATAGCCAGCCAGGGGTCAGCTCCAAACAACTGTCTGAAATGGCTACGGCGCGTGCCTGCCAGCAGGCAGGCATAGCCCTGAACGTTGTGCTTCATTATAACCAACCAATAACCCATGATAAAATTCTTTAGAAAAATTAGGCAAAAACTTCTTTCTGAAAATAAGTTCAGTAAGTATTTACTCTATGCTGTTGGAGAAATTGTTCTTGTAGTTATTGGAATTTTGATTGCACTTCAAATCAATAATTGGAACGAAAAAAGAAAAGACACAGAAAAGGAAAATAAATATTTGGCAAACCTAAATAAGGAAATTATCAATGATTCTCTGTCGCTCGAAAGAGGCTGGTTTAATAACAGGCAAAAAAAAATTAAGAGCTTAAAACTGGCCAGAAACTATGTGATGGGAAATTATAGCCCAATGGATACAATTCAATTTATAAATAGTGTTGGTTTTGGTGGAATAAATAGTAGAGCATCCTTTACAGGTTCTTCTCGTACCTACAGTGAATTGGTCAGTACAGGAAATTTAAGTTCTATATCCAATGACAGCATACGAGAATTAATAGTGGAATATTATGCTGGCAAGGATTTTTTAGAGGAATATTTGAGTAATATAAGAAGTGATTATGCCACCTATGTGAATGGAACTAAAGTGTATAACTCAAAATATCCGGATAGCATTAATACAATTGAAATTCCAAGAATTTTAAAAAAATTAAAAACCGATGAATTTCATAGCTTAATTAACCAAGAACTAACTTACACTTATTCTATTGAAAGGCCACTTCGATCTAGTAAAAGAAGAGCATATACCCTTAATAAGAGAATAGAAGAATTCTTAAAGAATAAATGACGAAAGCACAACCATGGCTATAAGTAATTGTTTGCCTGCCTCTCGGCAGACAGGTTCTCGCCTATATCTGAAAATCCTCGTGGATTATCAGTTTGATGTGTACCTGCCTGCCGGCAGGCATACCCGTACACGATGGCACCAATTATGAAAGAATTGATCTTCTTACTAATGCTTCTCATGACCGGCATTATCAAAGCTGATTACATTCCCCCTACTCTGAATAAATTAATTCTTAGAGCCGACATAATTCTTTATGGTGAAGTTGTTTGCATGGATGAATCCGTGATCGAATTAAATGTATACAACAGTATTAATCACGATTCATTGACAATTACCATTGTCAGATTCAAAGAATGGAATTGTGGCCAGCGTTGGAAAGAATACGAGTTGGGTGATACATCACTCTTCTTCCTTAAATCCAGAAATGGTCGCTATCGAACTATAGGTGGCGGAAATGAAGGAGAACTACCGATACATAATGATAGAATATATGTCCACGCCAGTACTATTTCACAAGCGGGGTTTGTAACTCAATTTGATCGTTCGGACCTTCAAATGGAAGATAATGGCTTTAATAACCCATATAATGGATATGTCATAAATCTGAGCGATTTCTGGCAAGCCACCGCTGTAGTTAAAAAATGTTTTATTTCCGAGATAACTGCTACGGGGAACCTTATAAATATTCAACAACTCTGTTCTACAACTCAATTTGAGTCAACTATGAAACAGAACAAAATCTTAAACTGGGTCTTAACTGATTTAAAAAAATAACTACCGCCAACAAGGGGTATACCCAATAACTAACCCTCTCCCTCCTATCGTATTTTTCCTCTATATTTAAATCCTGAACCTGGTTAGGCGCAGTGCACCAGATCCGCTACTGCGCCTGCATGCCGGCAGGCAGGCATATCCTTACACGTTGGCAACATTTTGAAAAAGAATGTAACATACAAGAAAAAAGTAGACCTATTAATCATCAATCACAACTGCATTTACAGTGAATTTATCAATCAAAGCTTTATTTACATTTACTTTCATTTTTCTCAATTCATTAAACTCTTATTCCCAAAATACCAATCAGCTTGTCGATAAAATTGACTCTTATTTGGAGGCTAGCGAATCGAATGGCTTTTCTGGAGTTGTTTTAGTTTCGAAGAGAGGTGAAATTATTTTATCTAAAGGATATGGATGGGCCGACAGGAAAAATAAAATACCAAACTCGCCTTCAACGGCTTTTAATATTGGATCTGTAACAAAACAGTTTACTGCATCTGCTATTCTAAAACTTGTGGATCAAGGAAAAATTAAAACATCAGATAGAATAAGTTCATATTTTAGTCAGGCACCTATTGACAAGAGAGATATAACTATTCACCAATTATTAACACATACATCAGGAATTTCCAATAGAACTGGTGGTTTTAGGTATGATGAGGCTAGTAAAGAACAGTTTCTAAAAGAATTTTTTGAATCAGAATTACAATCAAAACCTGGAACAAAACATCTATATGCAAATGCCAACTATATTATGCTCACTGCAATAATAGAAACAGTTTCAGGACAAACCTATAATTCCTTTCTAAATGATTATTTGTTTGTGCCTTCTCTAATGAATAGTACAGGATACAAGAGTGTCAATTTCAGCTCAGAAAGATTAGCCCATGGCTACTACTATAACAGAAATGATGAGCAATGGGTAGATTGGGGGACAACACAACAGCATCTTCCTTACAATGACAAACATTGGTATAGTATAGGTAAAGGAGATATTCACTCTACCGTTGAGGATTTATATAAATGGCATGTTGCTTTGACAAACAATATTGTTTTAAAACCTGCAACAAGGGCAACTCAGGAAACACGGCATGTAGCGGAAAACACTGCACTTACATCCTATTATGGATATGGTTGGGCTATTTCTGAAAGTGAAAGAGGTACCAAAATCGTGTCTCATAATGGAAGCAATGGACTGTACTTTTCAGATTTTGTAAGGTATGTGGATGATGATGTAGTTGTCATCTATCTTACAAATGTGTTTTTAGGACCGAAATCAGAATATGTTGCTAGAGAAATTGGTAAAATGGTTTTTGATTCGAATTATACCACAACACCAATTCCGAAGAATATTTATGAGTTAAGTCATGATTTTATGCAAAATAACTCTTCATCCAAAGCAGAAATGTTGCCTGAATTTTTAAAGAAAGAACTTGGAATTGATTTTAATGACCATGCCATTCTGAATCGATTAGGATTTAGCAGATTGAAAAAAGAAGACAAACCAGATTGGGCATTAGAATTATTTAAACTTAATGTTGAGCTATTCCCCAAAGATGGTAATTTATGGGATTCATTAGGTGAAGCTTTCTTAAAATATAATATGAACCATGAAGCCATTAAAAGTTACAGAAAAGCAGTGGAATTAGGTAATGAAGATTCAAGAGAAAAACTGGATGAATTGTTGAACAAAGAATAGGCAGAGTAACTGTTACCAACTACGCATATGGCTCATCGCTCAAATAGTCTAAGGTAGTTTTGAAAGGCCTATCTTCTTACCAAAACAAAAATCAGTATAAATTATTCGCAACCAATCCGTATACTAGAACACTGGCACCAATTATGAAAAACCTGATCCTTGCATTCTTCATCCTGTTTTGCAAAAGTGTTTTTGCTTGTGATTGTACAATAACAGGACTTCTTGACAGATTTGAAAGGGCAGATTTTGTAGCCACAGCCGAAATCAAAAAAATTACTCCTGCGGGAAATGATTATCACGATATTGAAATAAAAATCAGTGAGGTTTTTAAGGGTTCTGTAGTTTCGAAACTGAAAATCAAAAGTATCTTAAATTCATCTTGTGCGTTTTATACACCAGAAAAGTCAAATTGGTTGATTTTCGCATTCAGGAATGATGAAAAAGAACTTGTTTTTGGTTCATGCTCTGGTGCCATTCAACTGGACAGAAAAATGAACGAAGAGAGATACCCAGGGCTCACCAAAAAATTCGAACTGAGTAATCAAAGAAAAATTAATGTACTTCGCTTCATTAAAGAAAATGAAATAAACATTAAAAACGACTTTAGATTGAAATACACCTTTTTGAACGATTGTCTTGACAATGGTAAAGGATTTGACCTTGAAGAAGGTGCTTTTGGAATATTTAAAATTAAGGTAAATAAAAAACTAGTAGTGCAAAAAGTTACCAGCATAAAAGGATTCCAAAACGAGACACTCAATGGAATCGTAATTCAATGTTTCAGGGAAGGTTTTGAACTATACAATAATAACCAGGTGAGAATACCAAAGTCTTCGGAAATAACAGTTGGTATTTATTACTATGGAGCTGAAGGTAAATATCGAAGTTTTGTGACAACGCATGACCTGTAAATAACAGGTGTTAAAACCGGCTATACAACATAGCTCCCCTCCTGCACTCAAGAATATTTACTCTATATTTAATCAATAACCGGGTTAGTTCATTGGGACAGTCGGTTGGGAATGATCAGGAAATAGTGATCTTCAGAAGATAACGCACTGTCTGATCGCCAGGGCTTGCACAATGCCAGCTCCAAACAACTGTCCAAATTCGCTAAGGCGTATAGCCCTGACCGTATATTAATAAATGAAGTTTAAAGTCACCATAATATTATTCCTCCTATTTACTTCTTCTCAGGCATTTGCTTGCATTTGTACCCCAAATCATCAAAACAAAAAAGAAGCTTTCGAAGCTGAATGGAATAGGGTGAATTACATCATGGAAATCAAGATCACAAAACTTCTTAAAGGTAGAATCAATAGTCAATCTAATCGCAGATACATTGTTAAAGATTCACTCATAGCGGAACTTCCATATATGGGCCAGGTTATTTTAGAAGCTCAAGTTTTAAAAGTTTACAAGGGCCAGGTCCAATCAGAAACAGTTAAAATATTTACCACAGAAAGTGGCGGTGCTATGTGCTCATATTACTATACACTTGGTGAAACCTATCTTTTTTATGGCTTTTTAAATGATGATGGCCAATTCGAAACTACCAGTTGTAATCGTACTAAACCCTTCAGTAAAAGTGCTTACGATCTCATGTTGATCAATGGGAAGAATTAACGTACTACAACACTGGCTATACTTCAGCGCTGCTATCCGTATTCCGAAAATTTCCTGTTTTCCTATCAAAAATACAGGAGGTAATCCTGTAAAATACCAGGATACAGCACATCCTTACTTCAATAAACTCCTGAAGCTTAAGGAAGTTTGGTAAATTAGGGATTCATATTTATTCCAACGTTCATGCATCACTATATTCTTCCGGTAAAACCTTTAGCAAATACACGAAGCTAATGGATACCCACCTCTGGATCTACATCGTTATTGGTTTTTTTGGACTGTGTTTACCATGGCTGAAGAGCCTGGAAAAAATTCAACTTCTCAATGTACCCATCATTGCCATAGGTTTGGGAATGGTACTGTTTTCACTCCCGATCAGCCTTCCCGATCCCAACCCGGTGAAGTTCGAAAATGAAATACTGAAACTATCGGAAATAGCCGTGATCATAAGCCTGATGGGGGCAGGGTTAAAGATCAACCGTGATTTTTCTCTAAAGGCCTACCGGGTACCTCTTTTATTGGTGCTAATTACCATGACAGGCTGCATTGTTACTACCGCCGCGTTGGGCTGGTGGTTTGGATTGGTTCCGGCATCTGCCTTACTGCTGGGAGCCGTTTTTGCTCCCACCGATCCGGTGCTCGCCAGTGATGTCCAGGTAAAAATCGAAGAAGATGAGGATGAGGAACACCCGGTGCAATTTAACCTTACCGCTGAAGCCGGAATCAACGACGGAATGGCATTCCCCTTTACCTGGCTCGCCATATGGGTAGCCATGTATGGTTTTAATATGACAGAATGGGTTGGCACCTGGCTGCTAAAAGACCTCTTGTACCGCATCGCAGGCGGAGTCCTTGTCGGTTATGGTAGCGGCCGACTGCTCGCCTGGCTTTTCCTGACTTTGCCGAAAAAGATCAACTTTAAACCTCAACGCATAGGCTTCCTTGCTGTGGCCGCAACTTTCTTTATCTATGGTATATCCGAGGCTGTGCATGTATATGGTTTCATCGCCGTATTTGTCGCTGCCCTTACCTTCCGCCATTACGAAAAACAACATTCTATGCAGAAAGAGATGCACGATGTGGTGGAACAGGTAGAACAATTCCTGATCACCATCATCCTGTTACTGTTGGGGGGCTATATCGCCACCAATTGGTTTGATGTACTGACCTTCCCGATCATAGGCTTGTGCCTGCTCTTTATTTTCGTGATCCGCCCCTTGTTTGGGATCATGGCCACATTTAAAACTATTATGCCCTGGAAGCATCGTTGGTCCGTGGCGTTCCTGGGAATCAAAGGAGTTGGATCTTTCTTTTACCTTGCCTTTGCCCTGCATGAAACCGATTTTGAACAGGAAGAGCTGTTATGGAGTACCGTGGCCTTCCTGGTGCTGATCTCTGCGGTCATTCACAGGATCGCCGGATATTATGTAAAGAAGAAAGTTCTCTGATCTATGATGGTTCCCAAAACCTTAGGGATGAACTAAGAAAATGAAGATAGATGTCTGCAAGGCTTAGTAACTCAGATCGGCTCTGAGCCACAGCCTCCCCCCTGCTTTCATTAATCCAATCTATCGCTAAGCTAATTAAACGGTTAGCGTTTTTTGAAAGCCCGTTGTTTGGGAATACCGTAATATTGGGATTATTCACTTTCTAAATTCTACAATGATTCTTCCCTTAAAAAGCATCGGGGATTTATGCCGGATTTTACGATGTTTGTAATTCATATACTTCAAACCATTTACTACCAACCATGACATTGAAATCGAAGATCACAGGCCTCATATATGTTACCACACTACTGGCACTGGCCATAGGCTGTAAGCAGGGAGATCAGCCGGAAAGACCAAGGGAACATTGGGTTTTTCGCTCCGTACTGGACACTCAGCCCCGTATCCTTACAGCAGCACTGAACGAGGACCTTTGGGTGGCTTACAATACCCAGGATGGTTTGCTTTATAAAGCCTGGGATGGAGATGTCCTTTTCTCCGGAGCCGTGTACGATGAAATGCACGGGCCACAGCCTACTACCACAGGGATACAGTTCTACGAGAATAGCAGGGACCTGTGGATCCTTCAAAATGACGGGGAAACCATTCAACCTAAAATTCGCTATTCCGGGCACCAGTTCAAAAAAGGACGCCTGTACCTGAATACCCTGCTCATCACTCCCGCACAGGATAGCATACAGGTAACGGAAAGCCCGGAATTTGTACTAAAGAATGGAAAAACTGCCCTTGAACGTCGCTTCAAGGTCACCAATGATACGGACTATGAAATATATCTAGCCAGCGATGCCTTTGAGCATGATGCTGTACAGGTTGAAGAAACCGGATTGACAGACGCTCCTTCAACTATCCGGCAGGCTCCTGGAAAACAAATAGCCATCCGGGACAACTCCACCCTGACCTTCACAATGGATCCCGCAAAAGCCACGCCAATAGCAAACGATGGAGCTATCGATGTGAAAAGCGCTGCCGGCGCCGGTAAAAGCCTGGTCGAGGCAAGTGATTGCAGGGCCTGCCACAATGAACTCGTTAAAACTGTGGGCCCCTCCTACCTGGCCATAGCCAAAAGGTATCATGATAACGAAGAGAATAAGCTACTCCTGGCAGATAAGATCATCAAGGGAGGCAAAGGATCCTGGGGAGAAGCAATGATGACCCCGCACGAGCAACTTTCTGAGGAACAGGCCTACCAGATCGCAGAATATATCTTAGATATCGATGACACTGTGGAAACGGCTGTTTCCAAATACACCCTGAACCATGAATCCGTTAAATTTTTAAAGCCTTCCGCAGACAACACGGGCAAGGGCTTCCTGGCCAGGATATATTCCAACCCGGAGGAACAGGACATCCTCGGTTTCCTGGAGAAAAAAGAAGCCGACCTCAGCAGGATCGCCCCTGCAATTCATATTAATGAAAAGGCAGATTTTGAAGTTGCTTCCGATCACTTCGCTATTGTTTACGACGGTTTTCTAAATATTGAAAAAGCCGGCAGTTATGCGTTTCGCCTTATCAGCGACGATGGTTCCTACCTCTTTGTAGACGGGAAGAAGGTTATTGATAACAGTGGTCCCCATGGCAGTCGTATCAAGGACGGGGAAGTACATCTGAATGAAGGCAGACACCCCATCCAGGTGGTTTACGGCCAGGGCGAGGGAGGGGCTATGATTTCCTTACAGGTATTCGATACAGAAAAAGAAGCCTATTCACTGCTCGATGGAGCAATGATCTCCCACGAAAACAATGCTGTCCCAAGTGATGAAAGTACCCCGGAGCGACTGGCATCCATGGCATCGACACCGACTCCAAGTTTAAAAGGCGTGCACCCGTCCTTTGATCTGCGCCAGGCCAGGCCCGATGATTTTAAACCAAAGGTAGGTGGTATCGATTTCCTGGAAGACGGCACCATGGTGATCTGCACCTGGGATCCGGACGGGGCGGTGTATGCCATAAAGAATTGGCAAAGCCAGGACCCTTCTTCCATCAAAGTGCAGAAGATCGCCTTTGGCCTTGCCGAACCTTTGGGATTGAAAGTGGTAGGCAGTGACATCTACGTATTGCAGAAGCAAGAATTGACCCAACTCCGGGACCATGACAATGACGGACTGATCGATGAATACAGGACGGTTAGTAACCAATGGAAAGTTTCGGGTAATTTCCATGAATTCGCGTTTGGACTCGTGTATAAGGACAAGGCATTTTACGCTACCCTTGCCACCGCCATCCAACCCGGGGGTGCCAGTGCGAACCCCCAGATCCCCGACCGTGGGAAAGCTATCCGCATCGACCCTAAGACCGGGGCCGTGGAATTCGTGGCCAGCGGGCTGCGAACCCCCAACGGGATCGGCCTGGGCTTGGATGAACAGATCTTCATTTCAGATAACCAGGGAGACTGGTTGCCAGCCAGTAAGGTGGTACACCTGCAACAAGATGCCTTCTATGGGTCCCGCTCTGTAGACCCGGAAGGTAGCCTGGAAAAAACAGAACAATTACCCGTGGTCTGGATGCCCCAGGACGAGATCGGCAATTCTCCCAGCACCCCCATCGGGATAGATATCGGTCCCTACAAGGATCAGTTGCTGGTTGGTGAGGTGACCAACGGGGGCATCAAGAGGATCTTTGTAGAAGAGGTGAATGGCCAGTTACAAGGTGCATTGTTCCGTTTTACCCAGGGAATGGAGGCCGGGGTGAACCGGCTGCAATGGGCGCCTGATGGCTCTCTTATGGCAGGCGGTGTTGGCTCTTCCGGGAACTGGAACCATTACGGGACGTACTGGTATGGTTTGCAGCGGTTGGTATATAATGAAAAAAGTACTTTCGAGATTCTCTCAGTCAGTGCCCAACCTGGAGGTTTTCTTATTAAACTAACCGAGCCATTGGCAAATGGAACCGATGTGACGACAGAAGACCTGCATATCGAGCAGTGGAGGTATGAACCCACCGCAGACTACGGTGGCCCCAAACTGGACCATGAAACACTCAAGGTCGCCGGCGTAGTGCTGGGAGATGATCGCCAGACCCTGAATATCCGCTTACCGGAAATGAAGGCAGGACATGTGGTTTATTTCAGGTTATCGGACCGTTTTAAGAATGGGGAGAGCCGGCCACTCTGGAATCGCGAAAGCTGGTACACGCTTAACCAGGTTCCCAGGTAGGGTCCGCCAGCCATAATATCTGGGCTAGGGGTAAAACCTTGCCTTCTGGTAGGGGGAAGGGGTCATAGTCTAAAGTAGTGGCTAAAATTATTTATTTGATAATAATGAAGTAAAGGTCCAGACCTTTAACCTCTTCCATTTTAATGTACGCGATCCGGGTAAAACGATCCGGGATCAAGCCGGATCTGACCTGCAACTCGACCTCTCCACGTTATCGAAATAAATCTCTATATTTAATACCGGGGCAAGGTAATGCATTGTGCCTCAGAGCCCGACTGGTGCCAAAGCCCAACCGTTACAAACCAAACCAGGACAATTTGAGATGAAAAGTACAGCGCCAATCCATAGTGTATACCATACGGCAGAAACCCTGATCTTCCCCAATGCCATTACTTTAAAAATACTCTTATCAGGAAAGCAGACCAACGGATCACAGGCAATTTTTGAGGACATCGTTGAACCCGGGGTAGGCCCCGGAAGGCATATCCACCACCATCAGGACGAAACATTCTTCTTTCTGGAGGGAAAATTTATCGCCGAGGTAGGAGGAAAAACCTATGAATGTAATCCCGGTGATGTAGCCTTTATTCCAAAAGGCACCGTACACGCTTTTAAAAATATAGGGGATACCGGTGCAAAGCTGCGTTACATGTTCTCCCCTGCCCGGACGATCGAAGAAATGTTCCGGGAATTTTACCAACGCTCCCAGCATAGCGAGTTAACCCTGGAAGAAATGGCGAAGATCTCTTTAAAACACGGGCAGGAGTTCGTGGGGCCCCCACTCTGATCTGAAGGTTGGTTTAAAATAAAATACACCGGGCAGAGAACGAGGAAACAGGCTTTGCTAAAACAAGGTATTGGGTAAGACGGCATTGTAATTTGAAAGTTAACTCGTTAGCCTGAAAACACAGGCTTATACGCATCATCTAAATGAATCATTATGAAAGTCACAACCGAAAAAAATGAAAAGGTTGCCAATATGGTATTTGCGTCCATCTATCCCCTATACCTGAACAAAGTGGAGAAGAAAGGAAGAACAAAGGAAGAGCTGGACCAGGTAATTACATGGTTCACGGGTTTTGATCAGAATGCTTTACAAACACTTATCGATGAAAAAGCGAGCTTCGGAACTTTTTTTGAAAAAGCAGAAGTTAATCCCAATGCACACTTGATAAAAGGCATGGTATGTGGGTACCGCATTGAAGAAATAGCGGATGAATTTGAAGTATATAAACAATGCAGACGGATGGAAAAGCTGATCGATGAATTGGCAAAAGGTCGTAAGATGGAGAAAATTTTACGGAAAGAAGTGAGTTAAAACTCTTGTCAATAAACGATAGCGGGACAGGAAGTTTAAATCCGCTGCTTGCCGTGCACGTAACTGCTGGAATCCATGTTGTAATTCCATTCTAATGAGATATTTATTCTTTTGCTTCTTGCTCCCCCTGCTCGCTATTACCGGGTGTCAACCCTCTGAAAAAAAAACTATTGAGCCATCTCAAGAAACCACACATTTATCTGGATCAATTGATAAATATTTTCAAAGGATTCCCGGTTTCAGTGGAAATGTGCTGATAGCTCAAAGCGGTAAAGTACTATTCAGTAAAAGCTACGGATATGCAGATAAGGAATTTAAAATTTTGAATGATGGGGAAACAAAATTCAAGATCGGGTCCATCACCAAACCTTTTACCGCAATGGCCGTGTTGAAATTAGTGGAAGATGGTCGGCTTTCCCTTTCTGATAGTGCCGGCCAGTATATGCCTGGCTTACCTCCCCACTGGCAACCTTTAACCATTCATCAATTACTTTCCCATACTTCAGGACTTACTCATACCTGGGATCTTCTCGAAGATTCAACCCTGATGTTCCAAAAGTCAGATCTTAAAAACACGCTTAGTTGGTTTTTCAAAGAGCCACTTGAATTTGAACCGGGAACTTCCTTCTCCTATAGCGGGGTCGGCTATCTTCTTCTTGCAGGGATTATTGAATCCTTAACGAATACCACGTTTGACCAATTCCTGGAAGAAATCATTTTTGAACCCCTGGACATGAAAGACACGGGCGCTGCCGACCCGGAAGTAATTATTCAAAAACTGGCGAGAGGTTATATAATTGACAGTACAGGTGTTCGTAATGCCCCGCATTTTTACGTTCCACTTCTTACAGGGGGAGGTCACCTGTATTCTACTGCTCAGGACCTGTTGAAATGGGACCGGGCCCTTTCCCGTTTTTCCATATTGTCCAGGGAGATGACCAAACAGATGTATACACCGGTAAAGGAAAACTATGGATATGGTTGGGACATTGTCAAAAATGACACCTTGAACATGGTTTTTCACACCGGCTTCATTCCCGGTTATCTTTCTCGCATAGATAGGTATCCGGACTATAACCTGACGCTTATAATATTAACTAATTATCACGCTGAATGGAGCCCGGTAGATAGTTGGGAGATAACAAACCTGATATTTGAAGAACTAGAATTAAGTAAGAAGTAGTATATAATTTACTGATGCCACAGCAGTAGATACAAAGCACCGAATTTATCCTGGTTGTAATTCAATAATATCTATTGTGATTATAGCATACTGGGTCATTAGCACCCCTGTATGATAAAATATTATAAGTGCCCCTAATGCCCTTCCTCTTCACCCAGGACCAAACCGGGCTTTAACACGCTGATTTCTTGGTGGTTAATCGGAAAATTTACTCTATATTTATAAATTAAGAAGCAGTCGTCATATTGCGAAAGCTTCTATTTTGATATGCCCACGCATAATGCTGTTAGGACGAGTTCTTCCTGCAAGATACCTGGGACTTCCCTCACCCCGGCAGAATTGAACCAAACAGTTCAATACATCGATAAGTTTTATGAAACATTTGCTTCTGATAGTTCCATTAGCGCTGTTCTTTGCCAGCTGTACAAATACTAACCCCGTAGGATGGATAGATGAGGAACGTCTCTTAAACAGGGATCCCGAAGATTGGATATCCCTTGGAGGTAATTATAAACAGCAGCATTACTCACCCCTCGTCCAGATCAATGCAGAAAACGTTTTTCATCTGGGCTTCGCCTGGGAGTACGATGCACGCTCAACCGTAGGCAGGGTATCAAGAGGATTAGAAGCAACCCCCTTTGTCGTGGACGGCATTATGTATACTTCGGGTGCCTGGGGCTTTGTATATGCGGTTAATGCGAAAACGGGCGATGAAATCTGGCGGTATGATCCAAAAGTAGACGCTTCTTACGGTCGCAGGGCCTGTTGCGATGTGGTAAACAGGGGCGTCGTTGTTTGGAAAGGTAAAGTCTATGTAGCCACCCTGGATGGATTCATGGTATGCCTGGAGGCAACGGATGGGAGAGAACTCTGGAGAGTAGATACGTTTACTGATCGAACCAGATCATATACCATCACTGGCGCACCTCAAGTGGCAGGTAGTATAGTGATGATTGGGAACTCAGGAGGGGAATACGGTGTTCGGGGGTATGTCACAGCCTATGATCTCAATTCCGGAGAACAAAAATGGCGATTTTATACCGTCCCGGGAGATCCGAAAAACGGGTACGAACACGAAGAATTGGAAATGGCCGCCAAAACATGGGATCCTAATTCGGACTGGGAAGCTGGTGGCGGGGGCACCTCCTGGGGGCAATCAGCTTATGACCCGGAACTAAACCTGCTTTATGTTGGAACGGGGAACTCTTCACCCTATCCCATCTGGCTCAGAAGTCCATCCGGTGGAGACAATCTTTTCCTGGCATCAATCCTGGCCATCAATCCCGATACCGGTAAATTGGTTTGGCACTACCAGACCACCCCCGGTGAAATATGGGATTATACGGCTACCATGAACATCATCCTGGCTGATTTGGAAATTGAGGGGCGGCTTCGGAAAGTATTGATGCAAGCACCAAAAAACGGCTTCTTTTATGTGCTGGACAGGATTACAGGTGAACTCAAATCCGCCGAAAAATTTTCCAGGGTAAACTGGGCGAGTCATGTTGATATGAAAACAGGCAAACCTGTCCTGACGGGGAAAGCCTGGTATAAGGATGAACCAAAACTTGTGATCCCGGGCGAGGCCGGAGCCCACAATTGGGAACCTATGTCGTTTAATCCAATGACCAATTTGGTATACATACCGGAAATCACAATGCCCATGACTTATACAGCGAAGAAAAGTTATACATGGAAAGCTGATACTCCTGATACTGGACTTCAATATGGAGTGACATCATTCAAAGATGTGGCAGAGCAGGTCCAGGCGGCTGAAGATACTATCGTAAGTTTCAGCTTAAAAGCCTGGGATCCTGTAGCGCAAAAGCAGGTATGGCAAGTACAGGAATCCATGCCTGGAGGCGGAATACTTTCAACGCCAGACTTAGTTTTCCAGGGAAGTTCAACCGGGTTTCTGAGAATATTTCACGCCCGCACCGGTAAATTCTTAAAGGAGATTTTCGTCGGTACCGGGATACGGGCTGCTCCTATGACATACATGGTGGATGGAGAGCAGTTTATAGCGGTGATGGCCGGGTACGGAGGTGCTCCCACGTTTGGCTATCATCCGGACGCAGTTATGCACCAATACCAGAACTATGGCAGGATCTTAGCTTTCAAATTGGGAGGAGGAAATACGCCTATTCCACCGAAAGTGGCTCAACTTGAGATCCCGGAACCACCTTCCATACCCCTGACCGCTGAAAGCATTAATAAAGGAAGAGATTTATACGACACATATTGCATCACCTGTCATGGGGATTTTGGTGCTCAACACAGGTCCTTGCATCCGGACCTGAGCAAGATGACACCGGCGATCCATCACATATTTAATGACATTGTTTTAAAGGGAGTATTTTCATCAGGGGGTATGGCCAGTTTTGATAACACCTTAAGCGAAGAAGATGTGGAAGCAATTCATCAGTACTTACTTAAGGTGCAAAAGGATTTGTATTCAGAACAGGTAAAGATAAGTCCAAACTGAGTATAACATGAAATAACCGCTAATTATAACGAGGGTATATCCAGCCGTTGGCAACAAATTCAAAGAAAATTCTATTTTTAAAGTATAAATTATAATCAATAGGGTATGAGAAATTTAACCGCATTTCTATCAATGCTTTTTGTTTCAATTCTTGGATATAGCCAAATTGATAATCGCAATTTTGAAGATCTTATAGAGTCAAAAATTTTAGTGTCGAATATTAATGGCAACCGCTATAATATTCAGGTTTCATTACCTAAGACCTATTATGATAATGACAGTAAATCATATCCGGTATTATATGCGCTGGATGGAATGCACAGTGTTCCTATGCTAAATAGCATCAGACAGTACATGGAAATTGGTAATTACCTGGAAGAATTTATCATTGTCGGAATTCAAGGTAATATTCCGAGAAACCGACTTATGCAACATAGAATTCCCGATTATACTCCCCTGAGAGATACTGTATATGAAAACAGATTTAGCCAAATAATGGGATTGAAAAAAGGATCTGTCTTATCTGGAAAAGCAGATGAGTTTTTAAAGGTAATCTCAGACCAGGTAATTCCATATATTGACAAAAACTATCGGGTAGATAATAGATCGGGTTTGTTAGGACATTCCTTGGCAGGGTTATTTACGGCTTACACGCTGATAAATAAACCTGAACTATTTAATTTTTATTTAATCAGCAGTCCGTCTCTTAATTGGGATGATGGTAATTTCGTTAAGCGCTTAAAACCGGACGAAATAAATAAAAGTGATATTTCAGTTTTTATTTCAGTTGGGGGTGAGGAAAAAGAACTCCACAATTTCATAGAACTATTTCAAAAGAAATTGGAACACTCAAATTTTGATACTGTCTATAAGGTTTATGACAAGGAGTCTCATTTTTCAGTAGTCGCTGGTTCTTTTTCAAATGGTATACTGCAATTTGCGGGTAAAAAGTAATGGCACAAATAAATCTGATAATTTTTGGGATAAGGGAAGTTATCAAAACTGCTTAATAATACTTTTTTGGAGGTAACCACCTTGATTTTGAAGGTCCAGGGTTAGATATACAGATCGATCGGTTGCCAAAACTTATTAACAATATAAGCAATCATTATCAATACCCTATAGTCATCAATAGTATGGGCTTGGAGAGGATCGAATTAGAAAATCTGGTTGTTAAATCAAATAATTCTATAGTGATTACTGCATATTTAAGAGAATCGGTAGAACCACTGTATGATAAACAGTTATAATTACTCCGCAAGTAATCCCCATATTTTCCCTCCTATACTCCGGAATATTTTAAGCCTCTTTATACTTTAAAAAATACCGGTTAATTATATATACATTTTCTTGCCAATTTATTTCAGTATAAATAAAGGTGACAACCACTCACAAAACACTCCAGCCTTATAATCCACTGATTTATTGGTATTTATTCAGGATATTTACTCTATATTTAGTAACCATTAAGTGGTGCCCTGATCTCCACAAGCGTTATCTCTTGCTATTGGGTAATTCGGTAACCGAACAGAGTACACGTTTAACTAAAACCAACCCAGATGAGATCAATACGCAGATTTGTTATTGCTGTGATATGTATTTCAGCATTTTCGGCCACTTCAGCTTCAGGTCAAACCCTTGAAGATAAGTCACTGTTATACAGAACAGGGAATCCGGCGGATTGGCCTAAAGAACAGGATGCCGTGGTTTCAGCACCCGGTAATCATAAGATATTACTGGAAAATGATAAAGTAAGGGTACTGGAGGTAACCGTTTTGCCGAAAAAGATAGAACCTGTTCACCATCACCGGTGGAACAGTGTGCTGTATATCATGGAAGCGGGGCACTTTATAGATCGGGATGCAGAAGGAAACGTGATCATGGATTCCCGCAAGATCCCGGAACCGCTGGTTTTTCCGCTGACCATGTATAAAAAACCCGAGGCCCCTCATTCAGTAGAAAATTTAAGCGATACGAAAACGATAAGGCTGATCCGGGTAGAGATGAAGGAATAGCCGGCAAATACAGGTTTAATTCCCGGGCCCCGATTTCTTCCGTAACTATTTAATGCCCTACAAAAGAGAATCATAGCAGGGACAAGGCAATACTTTACTCATGAAATCTAACCAATCAAGACGTAATTTTTTAAGGCTAAGTGCACTATCCGCAGGTTTTGCCATAACCCACCCCTTAAGCGCCCTGTCTGTTCATGACACCTGGAACAAGAAAAGAGGAAAGCCTCAGAAAGTACTGATCCTTGGTGCCGGGATGGCGGGAATGTCTGCTGCGCTGGAATTAATAAAACTCGGACACGAAGTAATTATCCTGGAAGGACAGTCCAGGGCCGGCGGTAGGATAAGAACGTTACGTGAGCCTTTTCCTGAGGGATTATATGCGGATATGGGAGCTGCCAGGATTCCCGAAGATCATGAATGGACCATGAAGTACATAAAAGAATATGATCTTCAACTTCAGCTGTTCAACCCGGTAGAAGGGGATTATATTCATTTAATGAAGGGGAAAAGAATCCGATATAACAGTCAGTCCCCGGCGAGCTTGGACAATTACCCCGTTAACCTGACTTCGGAGGAATTGAATATGGGGTGGACAGGGATCTCCACAGCTCCATTCCAGGAGCTGGTGGCTAAGCTGGGGGATCCTAAAGCTATGGATTGGCCTCCGCAGTCGATTTCTGGATATGATGCCTACTCCCTGAAAGAATTTTTAAAGCAATCGGGTTACAGCAGCGAAATTGCCGACCTGTTGATGATAGGATGGGAGACGAAGCTGGGAATGGATATGTCTATTCTTGAAGTGATGCGAGAGCTGAGTCTCTCTTTCGGTGCTCCAAGATATAAAATTGTGGGTGGTAATGATCTTTTACCGACAAGGATGGCCGGAGCGTTAAGCGATCACATTCAATATGGTTCTAAGGTGCTGTCTATTGAGCAAAGTGAAAACGATGTGGTAGTGCACGTATCGAAGAATGAACAGAATAAAAAATTTACCGCGGATCGGGTTATCTGCACCTTCCCTCTACCTGTGATAAAAAAAATGGAGTTTATGAAGACCCTGTCCAGGGAGAAGCAAAGAGCCATCAATGAGCTGACCTACTGGGACCTCTCCCGGACCGTGATCCAGGTAAGTGACCGCTACTGGAAAAAAGATAACCTTAATGGCTTTGCAGCTACGGACCGCCCCATGGAAATCTGGGATCCGAATTATGAATTGGATTCAAAGAGAGGGTTGATCGCGGCATATGCTAAAAATGATGATTCTCAATTAATGGATGGCTGGTCTGATAAAGAGCGGCTGGATTTCGCTTCCGGCCAGGTGAATAAAGCCTTTCCCGGGCTGATGGATCATTTTGAGGGCGGGTTTACAAAATGCTGGAAAGAAGACCCCTGGGCCTTAGGAGCGCATTCTATAGGCACCCGGAATCAAATGACCGATCTGTTGCCGCATCTGATCAAACAGGAAGGTAGAATCTATTTTGCCGGTGAACACGCTTCTGCCTACCATGGGTGGATACAGGGAGCAATAGAATCCGGGAACAGGGCGGCGAAAGAGATCAATAGCCTTGAGTGAAGTGCTTTTATTATATGAGTGTATTTTATTAGAAATTCTATACACCGGGAACCATTAATTCAAAAATGGTGAACACCTTTTAAGTCTCCACTGTGTGTTGTGTTTTAAGCTACTAAAGTAATGACCGATGATTAAATTCTTCAGACGTATCCGTCAGCATTTACTTGCTGAAAACAAATTCAGCAAATATCTGCTGTACGCCATCGGGGAAATAGCCCTGGTCGTAATCGGGATCCTGATCGCTTTACAGATCAATACCTGGAACGATGAGATCAAAGCCACGAAAGTTGAAGTTAAATTTTTCGCAAATATCCTTTTAGATCTTGAAAAAGATGATGAAAACCTCAATTTCTACCTGCATTTTCACACCAAGAGAATCGAATACCTGGACACCTTGCTGACCTATGTGCGAAACCCTCACAAAAAGATGGGTATCGATAAATTTGGCCAATATGTTGAACCTATTTTTTATTCCATAAATACCACCAGTTATTCGACAACTTTTGAGTCGGCAAAATCCATGGGAACCTTTAATAATTTTAAAGAAATGGAATTGCTAAAAGGTCTTTCCCGGTACTATGCAGATTTTATCCTGTTAGAGAATTTATTCAGCTCGATTACAAGGTTTGTGGAAAATCAATTTGAGCCTTTGATGTATTCGTTGCCTGAGGGCTATATGACGGCAAGCACAGGGGATTTAGTAATCAATGAAGAAGACACACAGGAATTCTATGATAAGATAGCTTCCATAAAAGATAATCGGGAGATTGAGTATGATTATGAAAGGATCCTGAGAACGCCATTACTGGAGAACTACATCATCGGGGACCTGGGAAGAACCTATAATAGCATAGGTAAAATAAAGTCAAGACAGGAAATGCTCCGCCTGTTAAAAAGGAATATTGAACAACGCAAATAGTTCAAAGATCTCGGACGGCAGTACAACCGTGACAAATGCACTGAAAGGAAAAAACAGACAGCTATGAAATATAAACTGATCCTCCTGTTAACCTGCATGCTTATCCTGTCATCTTGTGCTAAAAAACTGGTTTCTGTACCGCTAAAGACATCGCAACAAGTAGATGCTACCTACAAGGTGCTTAAAGATATTCCCTACGGGCCGGACAAGGAGCAAAATATGGATATCTACCTGTCCGAAGATGCCAATTCCTACGGGGATAAGAACTATACCATTGTTTTCCTCCACGGGGGTGCGTATTACCTCAGCGATAAAACCCAGGAGGAAAAATATATCCGGCCATACCTTCAAAAAGGGCTGAATGTCGTCAACATGAATTACCGTCTTAAGAGAGGTATCGCCCCGGCGACCAGTGACCTTACCAATGCCCTGAATTTCTTAAAGGAAAATAATAGCAACTATGATCTTGACCTGGGCGATTTAATTGTAACCGGATTTTCTGCCGGGGCCCAGATCGCTACGAATACCGGGCTGGCCCGGAACAATGCTTCGTTCCCTGATACCCTTAAAGAGGGAATAACTATAAAGGGCATAATCAACTTTTCAGGGCCGGTAGATGACCTGGATGTTATAGAAAGGATCTTTGTCGATTTTGACCACGAACTCTTCAGCCAGGCGGGTAAAGCCTTGTTTCCTTCAGAAGGTTATGAAAAGAAAGAAGTGGTTTCCGTATATGAACCCATTACCTATTTTGACGTGAACGACCCCCCGGTTTTTTTATGGCACGGAGGAAAGGATAACCAGGTCCCCCCGGAAACATTCCGGGATTTCACTTCAAAATTGCGTAGGAACAGGGATGTCCTCAGCTTTATACCTGAAGGGAAGCACAGTCCGACAGAAGAGGAATTATCAGCTGCATATATAAAAATATTCCAGTTCCTGGATGATCTGTAGGGTGATTGACCCCTGTGATGAGCATTGCTTTTTCCTTCGGGATACCCGGGTAATTCAAGTCATCTAACAGAAGAAAATTATCCCTGGACTGAACCACCAGAAACCTATAAAAACGAGATATTATGAAAACTGGATTTGCGA
Source organism: Zeaxanthinibacter enoshimensis (assembly GCF_004362865.1). Lineage (GTDB taxonomy): Bacteria > Bacteroidota > Bacteroidia > Flavobacteriales > Flavobacteriaceae > Zeaxanthinibacter > Zeaxanthinibacter enoshimensis. The sequence goes on from NZ_SNYI01000001.1 coordinate 21,612, forward strand.
CAATTCTTATTACCATGCTGCTGCTGGCAGGATGTAAATCGGACAAGGGTGAATACGATAAAATGGTCGAGTTTGGGCAAAGATATACTGATGCCTGGAATAGCCGGCAACCGGAAAAGATGGCCTCCTTTTATGCGGAGGATGGGATACTGACGGTGAATAATGGTACCCCGGCCATCGGGAGAAAACAATTAGCGGCAACAGCACGGTCGTATATGGAAGCTTTTCCGGATATGGAATTGACCATGGACAGCCTGGTAAAGGTAAATGACTCTTACAGGTATTACTGGACTTTCAAAGGAACCAATACCGGGCAAAACGGCACGGGAAATAAGGTAGATTTCAGTGGATTCGAGGAATGGACAATGAATGAGCAGGGTCTTGTCCTGAGGTCAATAGGGACATATGATGCGGATGAGTACGAGAGACAACTCAGTGGACATTAAAAATTCCGGGCCTGGTGTTATTCCGCCACCTTCGACATCAGGAATATTAGTAATCGTTATCGTCACCACTCTCATTACTTAATCGCCTTAATAAAGGACGAAAAAGCATTTTGAAAAACATGTAGCAAACGATGGTTAAGGGGAAGATCAAGTAGACCGGGCAGGGGCCAAACGCTCCTGACAAATTAATTTTAAAAGCGATGTACCCCTGGCAGACAAGGGCCTGTTTTTGGTGCTCAAAATTCGGTCTTTAATATAGCAATGTAAATACATTGTTTAATCCATTGGTTGTCCCATGGTTCATATTTCAAGCCTCTTAAACCAGGGGATAATACTACTGTAAGTCAAGACTTTCAACCTGAACTCATGAAAATTTCCTCTATATTTATGTGAAAGTAATCCGGTCAGCACTTTGATAAGAGTGGAAATTAAAAGTACAGGTTTTAATGAGTTCAACCAGATAACTCATAGTAAGACTGCCCGGGTATCTGACGTATCAAATATTCAGTGAATAAACCGAACCAAAGTATTCATAAATTTTCATGTATATCAAAACAATAGTACTGTCCGTTTTTGTGCTCCTCACTGCGCTTCCATGTGCTGCGCAGGAGAACCGATCGTATGCGCTCACCGGAGTTACTATATTCCAGGGTGAATCCGGGGATCAGGGGGAGATGACGATCCTCGTTTCAGATGGAATTATCAAAGATATCTTTAAAGACGGGACAAAGCCAATTCGTGCTGCGATCCCCAAAATTGAATTAACCGGGTACTATGTTATTCCGGGCCTTATCGATACACATGTCCATATGGGGATGAAAGGATTGACAAAATCCCCGGAACCTTCCAGAAAGGAGTTCAAAAGGTGGATATACAGTGGGGTAACAAGCGTCAGGGACATGGGTGGCGATGCCCGGGCACTGTTCCGGGAAAATTTGCGGATCAGCGAAAATCAACAACCAGGTCCTGAAATATTTTTCTGCGCGACCGTGGGGAGTAGTGACCAGCTAGCAAAAGATATACGTTTAAAAAGAGCTACAGAAGGAATGGAACTGCAAGATGCCGGTTATATCATAGAAGTCAAACCAGGTATGGACATTGCAAAGAATATTTCAATGGCTGTAGAAAGTAAAGTATCCGGCATAAAATTCTATGCCGGTGTCAAGTCTGATATGATTGGAGCGATCACGAAAGAAGCTCATGACAAGGGATTAAAATCCTGGGCTCATTTTACGGTGTTCCCGGACAGGCCTATCAAAGTGGTAGAAGCAGGAGTAGATGTAGTTTCACACGTATGGGGGGCCTTCTGGCAAGACCCGGATCTGGACCCTTCCCTGAAGATTCCCTTTACACACACAGACTTCGCGAATGCCAAATCAGCCATAATTCCCACTGATCTGGCTGTATTAAATACAGACAGCCCGGAACTACGGTCCTTGTTCAAAGAAATGTCTGACAGGAAGGTCATTTGGGACTTAACCTATTCGGCCACCACTGATCCACAACTTCAACAGGTCTATAGAAATTATGTTCTCGCAGGTCGGGATGAAGGCGTGATTTTTAGTACAGGAACAGATTATTTCAATGATATTTCAGAACCCTTTCCATCCCTTTTTCATGAAATTGAGCGGTTGGTTTCGGATGGTATCCTACTTCCGCGAGAAGCCCTGTTGGCCGCCACGCTGAACGGGGCCAAAGCCATTGGGATAGAGAAAACCCACGGCACAATCGAAATAGGGAAAACAGCCAATTTGGTGGTACTAAAGGAAGATCCCACCGTGAACATTGGAAATCTCAGGAAAATAGAATTCACAATGAAAAATGGATACTTATATTCCAGGAGTGATTATACCCGGGATTAATCGACTTAAAAAACGATCAGGATCAATGGTATATGACGGTACGGCCAGATCATTGATTCATGTTTATAAATTAAAGTATTCATCCGGGCATCATTCTAATAATCAACCATAACCTCAGCGCTCAATGTTAAGATCTCTTATTCCGTTTATCCTGGTACTGACCTTATTAGGTCTGACTTACTCCTGTTCCCAAAGCAAGGAGTATACCTATGAAGTATACCAGACCTCGCAAGCCGGGGACAACCTTCAGCAAATTCAGGAAAAACAATCTTTTACTGCAGATGAAGATATAAAGAAAGTCCGGCTGCACCTTAAGCCAAGTAAACAATTTCAGGAGATCATTGGTTTTGGTGCTTCCTTTACCGAATCTTCGGCCTGGAACCTGGCGACTATCCCGGAAAACCTTCGAGAGGAGGTATTGACCCGGCTTTTTAGTCCCACTTCCGGTGCCGGCTTCTCCCTTACCCGGACGCATATCAACAGCAGTGACTATTCCAATAAACATTACTCTTATGTTGAACCGGGAGATACCAGCCTCACTACTTTCAGTATAAAGGAAGATATGAAGGGCTTTACCGGTGAAGAAAATGAGCAGGTAAGAGGAATTGAGTTAACAACTCCATCTTATGACCTCATCCCAATGATCCGCGAAGCTCAGAATATCCCCGGAGCCGATTTTAAGATCATTGCCTCTCCCTGGAGTCCACCTTCATGGATGAAATCGGGGGAAACTGCAGAGATGACCAATGGCTCTTTACTGCCACAGTTCTACGAGGTCTGGGCACACTACCTTTCCAGGTATGTGGCCGCCTATGCGGAACAAGGCATAGACCTCTGGGGTATCACCCCTCAGAATGAACCACTACATGCTCATGATGCTCGTTGGGACAGTAACGGGTTTACACCTGAGGAAGGGCGCGACTTTTTAAGGGATCATTTAGGGCCCCGGCTGGTTGCGGATGGCCATCTTGACCCAGGCGATCTGGACAGCGGGTTACGTGTTCTAATCTATGACCACAATAAATCTGCTGTTAACGATTATGTCAAGGCTACATATAACGACCCTGAAGCGGCTAAATATGCCTGGGGAACAGCATTTCACTGGTATGCGCCTTCTCAACTCGAAGAAAATAATTGGTACAAGTTGGCCCTGGATAGTTTAAGAACGGGCTGGCCAGGAAAAGGAATGATCCACACGGAGTCCAGTATTGACATCGATGCGGAGGACCCGGTAAGACAATACTGGAGAGAAAGTACGGACTACGCCGGCTCCTTTGTACCCTTTGACACCTACGTTTACGATATTATCACAGACCTGAATCACGGAGTTCAGGGGTATATTGAATGGTGTATGATCCTGAGTAATGAAGGTAAGCCAAATCCTTATGATAACTTTAACAGCGCCCCGGTACTGATCAACCCGGTAACCGACGAGGTGATCTATACCCCGCTCTATTATTTGTTAAGCCATTTTAGTAAGTTCATCCGGCCCGGCGCCCACAGGATCGGCATGGAGGGTGAAGAGCACGAGGGCCTGGTGTACACGGCTGCCATGAACCCCGACGGAACCGTGGCAGTAATAGTGTTCAACAGTAGTACAGCACCTTTGCAGCTGCAACTTACCCTTGCATCCGCCACCCAAACTATTCAAATTGCACCAAGGGCGTTGCAAACCATTATGATTCAGAAGAATGCGGGATAATGATCCTGTCTGGAGGTTCGGTCTGAACTACCCAGACGTTCTGACCCCGGTGATCCGGATAATATTCTCTGGTCTGACAGACTTAAAAATTATTTTAACTACAATGTAGTTTTATAAAACAATATTAACTACATTTATGATAAATATGTATTAATGAGTCAGAAAACCCTGGGAGAATTTGAGGAAGTGGTCTTGCTGATCGTCGCCATTCTTGATGGTGATGCCTACAGTGTGGGTATCATCGCGGAGATCGAGGAACGCCTGGAACGCAGCGTCAGTCTTGGAGCCATACAGACGGTTCTGAAACGGCTGGAGAAAAAAGGTTTACTGAAGTCCGCATTCGGGGAAGCTACCAACGAGAGGGGCGGGAAACGCAAACGCCTATACGAGGTTACCGCGGAAGGCAGAAAGATCATGGACCGGACCAGGATGCAGCGGAATTCCCTGTGGGAGGCAGTACCCCGGTTTTCGTTTAATTTCTGATCGATGGAGCAAAATGAATATAAACCATCCCGGATCGCATTGGCCTTCTTTCAATGGTATTGCCACCCCCGGTTCAGGGAAGAAATTGAAGGGGACCTGACAGAGCGGTATCATATGCATGTTTTAAAATATGGGCGCGGTAAAGCAAACCGGCTCTTTATAAAGGAGGTCATTCTCCTGTTCCGGCCGGCTGTGGCAGGGAATATTTATCATCTGACAAATACAGGAACTATGGAAATCACGAATCAGAACAAACGTCTATTCACTATCCTGGCTGCAGTCGTGGCAGTGCTTTTGATCCCGCTGATCGCGATGAATTTTAGCAGCGAGGTGAATTGGAATGTTTTCGATTTTCTTGTAGCAGGAATTCTGCTGCTTGGCACGGGCTTTACGCTGGAACTCATTTTAAGGAAAGTCAAAAGTATGCGCTACAGGATCCTGCTCGCCCTGGCCCTGTTCGTAGTTTTCCTGCTTGTGTGGGCGGAACTTGCCGTCGGGATATTCGGCAGCCCGTTTGCCGGCAGTTAAAATTAATTTCAAATAACCCGGGCTGCACAACCTTCCCTCCTGCCCTCTGTAAATATTATAAGAATGAGAAATATTTTAATCCTTTTGATGGTCTCCTTACTTAGTTTTTGCTGTGAAACTGAAGTAAAAGAGACAGGGGCAGCTAACACTATACAGAGTACGGATCAGGCCGAAATACTCACTACAGTTAACAACGTCTATAACAATATAATAGTGGAATCGGACAATAAACCAGACTTCAGGGCCATAAAGGATCAATTTACAGAAAACGCTCGTTTAGGGTTTATCAAAGAAGATTCCCTGATTCTTAAAAATCCCAGTGATTACTTTGATACAATGGAAGGTATGTTATCTGAAAACGAAGTAGAATACCTGAAAGAGTGGGAAATCCAGGGAGAGACAAAACTCTTCGGAAACATTGCCCAGAGGACCAGTTTATACGGCGTTCATTTCAATACGAAAGATAGCCTGGCCGAAAAAGGAATAATTAATTTTCAATTAGTGAAAATAAAGGATCAGTGGAAAATCCTGTCAATGATTTGGGAATCGGAAAAAAGCAATCTGACCGTACCTGTCAATTATTTTGAATAAAAAGAAATACCTATATATCTGTAAGTCAATACATTCCTTCCGAGAAATCCTTTTTAACCCTGATACCATCCAACTCTGTTCATGGAAATAAAGCATACTTCAGGAGTGAATAATAATTTCGAACGTACCCGGAGATTCCGGATTTCTTATTCTATAATAATGCCTTTATTTAAAAAATAATAAAATTGTAATTTTACTGAGAAACCCAAGGGTTTTGAAGTTCAGCTTTTTCGGTTGTTCTTATTTATTAAATCTTTGGATGTTTTAAAAATGCCTGCCTTAGAAAAATTAGCGCATTATAATGAAATCAGGAAACAAACTTGGGGGCCTTGGATTATTAACAGCAATCTCGGCTTCTCTCTGTTGTATTACTCCCGTGTTGGCATTGTTAGCAGGGACCAGTGGACTTGCTTCCACTTTTTCCTGGTTAGACCCCTTGCAGCCCTATTTTATAGGGCTGACCATTTTAATCCTGGGTTTAGCCTGGTATAAGGCCCTCAGGCCTGTCCGGCAAACAGACTGCCTTTGTGAAACAGAAGATAAAAAGCCCTTTCTCCAGACAGGGAAGTTTCTGGGCATCCTGACTCTTTTTACAGCACTGCTGCTCACATTCCCTTTGTATGCGCACATTTTTTACCACCAAAATAATCAGCAAATACTTCTCGACGACCAGGCCAAGCTTCAGAAGGCAGAATTTAAGATCAGTGGAATGACCTGTACGGGTTGTGAAGCCCCTATAGATCATGAAATAAACAAGGTGCCAGGGATTTTCAGGACCACCGTTTCTTACGAATACGGGAATGCCATGGTCGAATTTGATCCGGCGAAAACTTCAGTGGAAGAGATAGAGTCAGCCATCACTAAAACCGGGTATACCGTAACAGGAACAAAAAAAGCAGAATGAACATAACCTTGCAAGCCATTATCACCTGCCCTTCCTGCGGCCATAAGAAAGAGGAAACTATGCCGACAAGCGCTTGTGAATACTTCTACGAGTGTGAAAACTGTAAAGAAGTATTGAAGCCTAAACAGGGCGATTGCTGTGTGTACTGCAGCTACGGGACCGTACCCTGCCCCCCGATCCAGGAAAACAAGAGCTGCTGTTAGAAATTCGAAAATACCATAAAAGTCATGCCGGTGGCGCCTAAGTAAGTGAACAACGGCTCCGTACAGGATTTAACAGGAGAATTTCCCGCATTTTATACACAAGATATTTCAACTTTATTGAGGTAATTCTAACGAAGACCAAGGAGTACATTATTCTACTACACTTTAGTGTCAATACTATCTGACAGCTTATATAATTATGATTCAGCGCAGGTGGGATATAGAATAACTTGCAAAACGGAACCGGAAACCTATCTGGGATCTTAAACTCCTCCTAATTACGACGAGCAAGGTTTCTTACTCTCTCAGGAAAATTTGCTCTATATTTAAATACTATTGAACCCGCGAGCCCTCTGAATAACAGTGTCACAAAAACCACGATCCATAGGTTTTATTACATATCTGTCCCTGAATGCCCGCACAGGTATTTTATAGCGGATGCTACAGGAATACATTTTTACAACCAACCTGAACTATGAATAAAACAGAAGATTTTCACCAATTTGAAGGGCTGGAAGATGAGCAATTACCGGTTGCAAAACATAAGTTGCACGACTGGACCCATTTTGCCGGACTCTATGCTGCGGAGCATGTAGCTGCGACCGAGTTTGTCATTGGGGCCACCTTCGTGGCGCTGGGGGCCAAAACCATGGATATCATCCTGGGGTTGTTAATTGGGAATATCCTCGCCGTCCTGAGCTGGAGGTTCATCACCTCCCCAATCGCTGTAGACACCCGCCTGAGCCTCTATACCTACCTGAATAAGATCGCAGGGGATTCCATGACCAAACTCTACAACTGGGCCAATGTCATCATCTTTTCGGTGATTTCGGCCGCCATGATCACGGTCTCGGCTACCGCCGTTCGTTTTGCCTTTGATATCCCGGCGCAGCTCAACTGGTACCCTACGAACCTTTGGTTTATCCTGATCGTGCTGTCTGTAGGTGTCTTCGTGGTCCTCATTGCCCTCTATGGGTTTAATGCAGTATCCGAATTCTCGGGCATCTGTGCTCCCTGGCTTTTCGTGATGTTTACCAGTGGCGCCATGGTCCTCCTCCCTGCCTTGTCCTTAGATGTACTGGACAAGCCCCTGCCAGCAGGCTGGTCGGATATTATGAGCCTGGGCAACCAGTCGATCTGGACAGGCATAAACAGCGACGGGGAACCGGGTATCGGGTTGGTGGAGGTCATCGGGTTTGGTTGGGCAGCCAATACCATTACCCATTTTGGGCTAATTGATATGGCCCTGCTGCGGTTTGCAAAAAAGAAATCCTACGGCTATGCCACCAGTACCGGCATGTTGTTCGGTCATTACGTGGCATGGATCGCTGCAGGCATCATGGGGGCAGGTGCCGCCGTAATCCTGGGAAAATCTATCGTTGAACTCGATCCGGGTGATGTAGCATATTATGCCCTGGGTTGGTCCGGCTTTGTCATCGTGATCGTAGCCGGGTGGACTACGGCTATCACCAACCTGTACCGGGCAGGCCTGGCTGCGCAGGCCATCTTCTTTAACCATTCCCGGAAGCTTACGACCATTGTTGTGGGGCTCTGCACTATTATTATTGCCTGTTTCCCCTTCGTGTTTTCGCAGATCCTGCCGCTGCTCACCTATGCGGGACTCCTGGTAGTTCCCGTGGGGGCCATTGTGTTTGCGGAACACCAGATCTTCCCCAGGATCGGGTTTACGCGCTACTGGTCTTCGTACCGGCAGCTGACCTTCAGTACCCCGGCCGTTGCGGCCTGGGGCCTTGGCCTGGTCTTCGGCTTTGGCCTGAACGCGCTGGATGTTATCTCTTTCTATTACCTGTTTATCCCAACCTGGTTCTTTACCATCCTGGTGTATACCTTGCTGGCATCCCGGTACGGGGCTAAGGAGGCCTACCCAGAGGAAGTTAAGAAAGAAAAGGACCGGAAGGAAACGATCGAACGTTTCCAGGAGGAAAAGGCCAGGAATGAACCTGAAGTGACCAAAGATGTTTCACTGTTCTCCAGGGGGTTGAAATTCATTGCGGTTTCAGCGCTGATCACTACTTTGGCGCTGGCTTCCAATGTCATGTTCGGCAGTGCTTCGGAAAGGGCTTATGTGGAGAACCGGGAATTGTTTTACACTTACGCCTTTATCTGTACTATTTTATATTTCACTCTCGCCTACTGGGCACTAAAACGCGGGAAATTAAAAACAGCAACTACCTGATGAAAACACCGATACAACTCCGGCAAGAAAACCTGGCAATAGTGGGCACAACCATGCCTGTCCCAACCTATGAGCGCAAGGACCACGAGACAGGAATAGTGCATATTGGTGTAGGCGGGTTTCACCGTGCGCACCAGGCTTATTACCTGCACCAACTCCGGCAACTGGGCGAGGCTTCGGAATGGGGGATTTGCGGCATAGGTATCCGCGATGCGGATAAAAAATTACACGACATTTTCAAAGAACAGGACCACCTCTACACCCTTCTCGTCAAACATCCGGACGGAAAGATAGAACCCGAGGTCATCGGGGCCATCGTCGATTTTGAACTGGGGGTTACGGACCCGGAACCTGTTATCGCCCGTATGGCAGACGCGGCTACCAGGATCGTTTCCCTGACCATTACTGAAGGGGGGTATAATTTTAACCCCGCTACGGGAGATTTCAATTTTGACAATCCTGATATACAACATGAACTGCACCACCCGGATGCCCCGCGCACTGTATATGGTTTCCTGACCGCCGCCCTGCGAAGGCGTCGCGAGCAGGATTTACCGGCCTTTACCATCCTGTCTTGTGATAATATTGAACACAACGGAGATATGGCGAAAAAAATGCTTTTAGCCTTTGCCGGTGCCCAGGATCCGGGGCTGGCCGAATGGATAGGCAGGGAAGTCTCCTTCCCGAATAGTATGGTAGACCGGATCACCCCGGTTACCAGGAAGGCGGATATTGAAATGCTTAGGAACACCTATGGCGTAAACGATGCCTGGCCCGTAACCTGTGAGCCTTTTATTCAATGGGTCGTAGAGAATAAATTTTCCAACGGGAGACCGCCATTCGAGAAGGTAGGTGTCCAGTTCGTACCTGATGTTGGACCCTATGAGAAAATGAAGCTCCGCCTGCTGAATGCAGGGCATTCGGTCCTGGGAATTCTGGGAGCCATACACGGCTATCCCACTATTGATGCCTGTATGGAAGATGAGATCTTTGCCGAGTACCTGCGCGCCTTTATGGACAAGGAAGCTACCCCTGTCCTGGGGGAAATTGAAGGTATAGACTTGGACGATTATAAGGACATCCTGTTGCAGCGTTTCGCCAACCCGAATATCAAGGACAGCGTGGGCCGAATTTGTTCAGAAAGCTCCGCCAAATTACCCAAATTCCTGATTTCCACCATCCACGATAATTTAGCGAGCGGCGGCAGTATAACATATGCCACCCTCGTCCTTGCGGCCTGGTGTTATATCAATGACAAAGGTACGGACCGGCATGGACAGCCCATTGTCATTACCGATGCCATGACCTCAGAACTGCAGCAGGCAGCAGGTCTGACCCATACCGATTCCCTCGCTTTTGTCAGGCAGGAATCGCTTTTTGGCAGGCTCGCTGAGAACGAACGCTTCACAAAGACCTACACTGGGGCCGTACAGAAACTCTATAAAAATGCCGGTATCCGGGAGCATATGAAGGAGATGATCTGAATTGCCTTAACAGTTATCAAAGCAACCAACTCTTTGTTAATTCGGTACCGACTTAAGCGCTGAATCCATGAAATATCTACCTGTATTAATAATTTCCTTTTTCCTTTTGCAGTGCCAGCCCCGTAAGGAGCAGCCTGCTGCAATTTCCCTGGATCTAAGGAGTACCGCAGACAGCCTTACCCTGTTTGGAGAGGGGGTGATCTCTACTCCCTTATATGAACGGGACCTGGCAATTTCACCCGGCGGGAACGAACTGATCTATACTTTAGGGGATTATAAACAAAATAAAAGATGCCTGGTTGTCGTAAAACAGCAAGACGGAAAATGGACAAAGGGCGAGATCCTGAATATCTCGGGAAAATACCAGGATATAGAACCCTTTTACAGCCCTGGCGGCAACCGTTTGTATTTTGCTTCCAACAGGCCAATTTATAATGACAGTACAAGGCAGGATTACAATATCTGGTACAGTGATCGCGCAAATGGCAGCTGGACCGAGCCGGTAGCCCTGGATTCTGTTATTAACACCCGGGGCGATGAGTTCTATCCTTCTTTGAGCCGGAAGGGGAACCTGTATTTCACGGCCACGAGAGAAGATGGGATGGGCCGGGAAGACATATTTATGTCCGAATTCATCGACGGAAAATTTCGAACTCCTGTGCCTCTGCCAGAAGAAATAAATACGCCCTTATTTGAATTCAATGCCTATATAGATCCGGATGAAGACCTGATCATTTTCAGTTCCTTCGGCAGACCGGATGGCCTGGGCGGAGGAGACCTTTATATAAGCAGGAAGAATGATTCAGGAAAATGGACAAAATCCGAAAACCTCGGCCCGGGTATCAATTCTGATAAACTGGACTACTGCCCGTTTATAGACTGGAATTCGGGTAATTTATATTTCACGAGTGAGCGATTTACCCCCGGAAGTGGGCAAATAAAAAATATAGATAGCATCAGGGAACTTTCCAACAGCCCCTTGAACGGCTTTGGCAATATTTACAGGATTGGACTGGACCAGTTATAGAGTATTTGTCCGACGTTCTATAAAAGATTTGTAAAATTTTCTACAAATTTTATTTTTGTATCACTCCAACCAAAACCATTTAGTTCATGCAAATCAGTAAAAGAGAAAGGTCACCACTCTGGTCCGATCTGGTTTTCTTTTTAGTCCTGGTAACCATCTCCTATTTTAAGCCCGTTCCCTTCCCCTGGAAAGTACCCCTGATCGCTATACTGATCATCATTTATATGTTTTATCACTACGGTAATCTCGATCAGCTAGGTATAGGGAAGTTACAATGGAAGAACACTCTTTTTTGGGGAGTGGTGATCGCTTTGACCATTGTAGTCGGGATAAGTAATATTTTCAATCCTATCGTAGAACGCTTACTAGACCGGGAGGTCGATGTATCTGCCTATGGTGACCTGGAAGGAAACACAGAATTCTTCAGGAATTACTGGTGGAAAGCCATGATCAGTGCGGCCATCGCCGAAGAGATTTTTTACCGGGGATTCACCTTTTATTTCCTGGAAAGGGTTTTTAAGAATTTCCCGTATCAGAAGGTCTTAGTGGTGCTGATCACAGCGGTCTATTTTGGTATATCCCACAGTTTTCAAGGAATAGCAGGGGTACTTGGCATCATGCTGGCTGCTACAGTCTTCGGAGGCGGATACTATTTAAGCAGGAAGAATTTATACGCCCTTATCCTCGCCCATGCATTGGTAGACAGCTGGTCCCTGTTCTCTTTGTATAAAGGTGGGATCAGTTTATTTTTCTGACTGTCTTCAGTCAGGGTCTGCTGTTCTACTTCCTGTACTCAGGAAAATATACGCTATATTTAAAGGTGAGTGGTACTGTTTAGATCCAAGCTGAGATGAAAAACTTAAACCCATGAGAATTTGTGTACTGATCCTGCTTAGCCTGGCCCTATTTTCATGCCAGGAAAAAAAAGAGGTTAAAGATCATTTAGAACTTCAATCCAAATTGGCAGGGATATGGACGGCCAAAGCCTTTGATGGTAAGTTATATGAAGAATGGAAACTTAACAATGATGGCTGGATGCAGCAGCAGGGATACTACATTGAAAAAAACGATACCACCTATGCCGCTGTTACCCAGATCCAGAAAGTAAATGAAGATATTATCCTTTTCAGTGTAATTGAAAATTCCAATCCCAAAATTTTTAAAGCTGTATCAAGAGAAGAGAACAAGATTGTTTTTGAAAATAAGGATTATAACAACCCCTTCCAGGTTACGTACGAATTCCTCTCTGGCGATAATTACCGCAGAACCATAAAAGGCTATGAAAATGACAGCCTTGTTGAATACGAGTTCAGTTTTAAAAAATGCAACGAGCCATAGACTGGCCGTGGTAAAGCTTCACACCCAAAAATAATTTACTTTATCTTTAAAAGAAAGTACCGGGAGGCATGGGTTACCGGGAAGCTCATAAATCAGGTTTATGAAAACTCTATACTTCTACTTAATTCTGTTTGCCAGTAGCCTGGCTTCATACGGGCAAGACATGCCAAAAGAAGTAAAGCCGGATATGCCACAGGAGGAGATCAGTTTTACAACCCCGGACAGTATAAAAATATTCGGAGATCTTTATGTAAGTCAAAAGGAGGAAGATGTGATCCTGCTTTTCCACCAGGGTGGATCAAATGCCAGGGGAGAGTACAGGACCATAATCCCAAAATTACTGGAATTAGGGCTGAATATCCTGGCTATTGACCAGCGGGTAGGCGGACAGATATATGGGAATTGTAACAGGACGGTCGCCAACATCCCATCCAATAGTTTTGATAACAATTACGGGTATTGCGACGCCTACAATAATCTTGAAGGGGCATTGGACTATTTAATAAAAGAGGGATTTTCGGGAAGGAAGATAGTCTGGGGCAGCAGCTACAGTGCATCCTTATCCATGAAACTGGCGAGTGAACGGCCATCCGAAATTCTCGGCGTCCTGGCGTTTTCTCCTGCCTCCGGAGAGGTCATGAAAGGCTGTAACCCTGAGGATTTTATGGATAAAGTGAAGTCCCCGCTGCTCATCCTGAAACCCCCTAATGAAGTGGAAAGTGAAAGAAGCAAAATGCAATTTGAACTGGCCGACAGGTACGGGCATCAGACCTACGCGGCCGAACATGGGGTCCATGGGTCTTCTATGTTGGTCGAATCCCGGGTCGGGCATGATATAAGTAAGAACTGGGACGTAGTACTGGACTTTATTAACGGCATAAGGTCTGAATAAACCAGGTGCTGAATGTTATATCTGAACCTATGATAGCAGTTGCCATCATTTTTGTCATTGCCGGCGGACTGATAAAGTTCGGAAAAATGTATTTCCTGATCGCCGGTTATAACACCCTCCCAAAGGAAGAGAAAGCTAAATATAATGCGGCAGGATTAGCGACGGTGATGTGCTATGGATTGCTGGGGATGGCTGTTATAATCGTGTTGGGGTATTTGGCAGCTAGGTGGTTAGACCATCCCGGGATCGAGAATTACGCCCTGTTCGGGGCTTTGGTCGTTGGGCTGCCCTATATCCTTATCAATGCGAATTCCGGTAAATACAGGAAGGATAAACGCTGAAAATTTTCCTGGCGATGAAATGTTTTCCTGTACCCGGATAATGATGAACAGACCTAAGATCCGAAATATCTGATTAAAAACATTACTATATGAATATAAGAGTAACAGCGCTCTGTTTTATCTGCCTGAGTTTTAGTATCAGCCTGAACGGGCAGGAGGAGGGAAACCATACCGGTCATACAGCAACGGACCCGGGTACCGACAAGCTATCTGCCCATCTCGATAAATGGATGAATGCCATTAACACGGATAACACTACCGCCATTGAGGAAGCTTATCTCAATAATGCCGTTAAAATTATCGCTCATAATAATATCATCAACGGGGCTCCCGGAATAGCGGAATACTATAGCTCCAATCACCCGAAGATCAGCAGGGTGCACTCCCTGTTCAAAATAGAAGCCAACAGCCAGAAAGGGATCCACTATGAAATAGTCAGTTACAGGACGGAAGACATGGAGGAGTATACCCAGCTGCTGATTCGCAGGGGGGAGGGAGAAGAAGCCAGGCGGGAATTTGAATATACCGGCAAAGCCGGGGTGGGATCGGTCCGTGTAGATACAGCAGTTATTTCAGCCAGGCGTAATGAATGGGTGAAATTATGTAATGCACATAAGGCCGAAAATCTAGTTCAGAATGTCTACAGTGAAAACACCATGTATTATAATCATAAACCCCTGGTCATAGGAAAAAGTGACCTGGCCCGGGAATATGCATATATGAACAATGAGAATTATACCCTGGATCTCCACCCGTTGAAAGTAGAAGTAGTGAACGCCGGTCTGGTCTTCGAGATCGGGCAGTGCAGCGGGAGTTACAATGGAAAATATATGCTGGTCTGGAAGAAAGATTCCGACGGAACATGGAATGTCTATATCGACTCTAATATCTGACGGCGCCCCCCTTCCCCTACCCAACCGATTTTATACCACTGCGAAATCAACTATCATTCCGACCGGAGTACAACTTACCGGTAGGACCAGCAATTCGGTCGCTATTATTGTAATATATTGCTGCAATTTTTTCCTCCTAATTATGAGAGAATCAGGTAGCAGATCTATAGTTGATTTTTGGAACGAGTTTTTATCATTACACCCTGGTATAGAAAACAAGGATCTACCGGAATCCTATTATTTCTGTGACAACGAAAAGGATGCAAATGAATGTGCGGAACTGGTGGTAAAAAAGATTAAAAGGGCCACTGCCACATCGCTCTGGTGGTTCAAAAAATTTGATAAACCATTACCAGAGACAGGAGATCTGGCCATAATCACGGATTGGGAGGGTACACCTAAAGCGGTCATAGAAACGGTAAGAACAGAACCTACACCATACAGCCAGGTAACCCCTGAATTTGCTGCAACCGAAGGGGAAGGAGACGGTTCGCTAGATTACTGGAAAAAAGTACATAAGGCTTATTACCAAAGAGAAATGGAACCTTATGGTGAAAAATTCGAAGATGATATGATCATTATTTGCGAATATTTTAAGACCATATACGTGGGCGGAAACTCATAAGCATCTCGTAGATCATCTGGTTCTCCTCCCTGGCCGCCCAGTTCCGCAAACACCTATTCTCCTACCCTGATTTTAAATCTCCATTCTTCTATCCTGTTCACTGCAATGTGCTTTACGGGTGTAACATTTTTGAGACTAAATAGTCCTTTTTTAAAAACAACAATGAGGATCTACCAACTCCTGCTTTTCCTTTTACTGGTCTGCCAAAGTTACGCGCAGCAGCGCCCAACAGAAGTATTGACGCTGGGCACCTTTCACTTTAATTTCCCCAACAAAGATGTGGTTAAGACTGCCGCATCAGAACAGATCGATGTGTTACAGCCCCGTTACCAGGAAGAGATCAGGGGAATCGTACAGCGCTTGGAAAAGTTTCAGCCCACGGTAATAATCCTGGAATGCAGAACTGCTGCCCAGCCAAAGATAGATTCCTTGCTGAATTCCTACCTGCAGGGAGAACATAAATTGCAGAACGATGAGTTGCAGCAACTGGGATTCCGCCTGGCTGAAAAAACCGGTAGCAGGAGGGTGCATTGCGTGGATGAATGGGGCGAGTTTAACCAGCAGGTAGACCAGGTCATTTTTGGGAAGGATTCCCTGGAGCTTGAGAAATTCAGCAATTACCTGCAAGGCAACCCGGATGCTGCATTAAAATATGAGCCGGCAACTGTCTTCCGGGAAGAAGGGATCCTCGCCGAACTGATTCAACTGAACGATCCTGCAAATATCAAAAAGAGTCTCGGGAATTACCTGGTTGGCTCTTTTAAATACGAGCGTGAGACAGGAGATTTCTTCGGGGTGAATTTTGAAACCGGTCGCTGGTTTAACAGGAACCTGAAGATCTTTAGAAATATTCAGAGAATACCGGTGAGTCCCGGTGATAAAATCCTGGTGATCTACGGGGCAGGGCATATGAATCTTCTGAACCTGTTATTTGACAGCTCCCCGGAATATGAATTGATGAACACTAACAGTTACCTGGAATAGGAACGCAGGTTACCGGGCCTTCGAATCCGGGGAAGGACGGAAAAGTGTATCTTTATTTAGTATAAAGCCGGAATCCTCCCCCCTGTCCGGCCAGTTCCATTAAATGACACCAGCTGCAAATGAGCGCGCCGACCACCAAATGGGAACCGGGATTTTATAACGAAAAACACTCCTTTGTCTATCGCTATGGAGAAGACCTGTTACAGCTGCTAGCTCCAAATCCACAACAGAGAATTTTAGACCTGGGGTGTGGTTCCGGGCAGCTGACTTATAGGATAAGCAAAATGGCAGGGGAAACTGTCGGAATGGATAGCTCGGCCGAAATGATCGCCGATGCCAGGATAAAATTTCCGAAGCTGGAGTTCCATGTTGGGGATGCCGCTGATTTCAGTTTCCAGAAAAAGTTTGATGTCATTTTCTCTAACGCAACACTACACTGGGTCAAAGACCACTGCGGGGCGATCAGCTGTATGTACGGGAATTTAAACCCGGGCGGGAAGATCGTCCTGGAATTTGGCGGTAAGGGCAATGTGCAGACCATAATCCATGCATTGCGATCTGTGCTCCGTAAAAGGGGGTATGAACAGCAATCCGGGCTGGAGCTGTGGTATTTCCCTTCTGTAGGAGAATATTCGACCAAGCTGGAATCGGCCGGCTTCCGGGTGATCTTTGCGGAACATTTTGACAGGTCGACAGAACTTGCAGATCCCGATTCGGGAATCAAAGACTGGCTTTCTATGTTCACCGGACCATTTTTTACTGGGATTCCCGGCGATCATAAGGAGGAGATCTTGAATGAGGTGCAGCAAAAATGCAGGGAGCAGTGCTGGCATAACGGGAAATGGTATGCGGATTATAAAAGGATACGGGTAATAGCCATTAAGGAATAAAAGCAAGTTGATCCTCGATTTCACATAAGGCCGGTCTTAAATGGATTGGCTCATGTCTTGCAGCAGACCATTTTGATCTTCTTTGGATATAATCAAGTTTAACGCTGTTAAAATAATGAGGTGTACAAGAGACATTTCCCCCTGATTTTCATAAATTGATAGTCAGTAACCCCCTGATGCTAAACCAACTATAATGCACCGGAATCTCGGTCAGTATTAAATTCCAGTTGGGTATAAAATACGGGATGTAAGACAGGGGTACAAAACCATAGTTATGATATCAGGAGCTCATGCCATCATTTATTCGAAAGACCCGGATGCCGATAAAGCATTCTTCCGGGTTATCCTGGAATTGACCAATGTTGATGTGGGTCACGGCTGGTTGATATTTGGCCTCCCGCCTTCTGAGCTTGCCGTACTTCCTTCAGAGGATAGTCAGCAACACGAGCTGTATTTAATGGTAGAAGACGTACAGGAATTTGTTGACCAGATGAGCACTAAGAACATTAAATGCAGCGAGATACAGGACCAGGAGTGGGGACTTTTGACAGAACTGACCCTACCCGGTGGGGGAAAGCTGGGGGTCTATCAGCCGAGGCATGAAAGGCCGGCACCAATGGATAAAGAACTCGCCATATGGGCAAATCAATCATTGGCCATAGCCAAGACAGCGAAGAAATAAAGTATTGAGGTCACTTAAATTATGAAATATACCGTTACAAATACCATCAACCGGCCATTGAACGTGGTTGCCGCCAAATTCATGGAACCTGATGGCGCCCTGCATTGGATGGAGGGCCTGCAGAAGATAGAACGCCTTTCCGGGGACCCCTACAAGGTGGGTGCCAAAAGCAGGTTTCATTCTTTACATAAGAATAAAGAATTTGTCATCGATGAGACCATTCTTGAACAGAACATGCCTCACCAGATCAAATTCGGTTTTACCAGCCCTATGGGGTATAACGAAGTAGAAATGGTATTCGAACCAATCGATGACAGCACCACCCGGCAGGTCAACAACAGTTATTTTCAACTGAAAGGATTTATGAAAATTGCAGGGCCTCTGATGAAAGGAATGTTCAAAAAACAATCCTTTAAATACCTCGAAGCTTTCAGGGAATTTGCCGAAAAGTGAGAAATATTTTAACGAAAACATCAGGATGATGATCAGATTAGAATTTTCAGTGGATATCAAGGCAGGGAAAGAGGCGATCTGGAATGCTCTTTGGAGCGATAGTGGTTACCGGGACTGGTGTGGGGTTTTCTTTGAAGGATCCTACGTTGTCACAGATGACTGGAAAGAAGGAAGCACGGTTATGTTCCTTTCCCCGGATCAAAGTGGGATCTACAGCACCATCGAGAAACACATTCCAAATAAGATCATGCAATTTAAACATTGCGGAATGGTAAAAAAAGGTGAGAAACAGCCCGTGGATGAAAAAACAAAAGAATGGGCAGGCGCTATGGAAACTTATACCCTGACCGAAGGACAAGACGTTAATACCCTCACGGTGGAGATCGATATTATGGATGAACATCTCGACTTTATGAAAACCACCTTCCCGAAAGCCCTGGAAAAATTAAAAGATAATTGCAGTTGAAGTATGTAGGAATCTGATTGCTGCGTCTTCCGGCCCTCATTCGCAATGCTGCTATCGGGCAAGGATTTAAACCTATAGAATCTTGAAAAGTGAATAAGTATTCGGATTTTATTGAAGTTCGGTCAAATCGATTTCAACTTTAAAACATACGACCCGTGAAGAAGAGTACTATTTACAAGATCACCGGGGGTTTAAGTCTCCTGGGTTGCCTGTCCGTAATTATAACAGATATCATTGGTATTATGGTTCATGAGGCCCATGACCCCATCAGTGATACCATCAGCATGCTGGCCATCGGTAAATACGGGTGGATCCAGGACCTGGGAATCGATCTATTTGCGATGAGTTTCCTTGCCCTTGCAGTAGGTCTCTATTTTTATAAGAGAACAGGAACCGCATGGCTGATCAGCCTGCTGATCCTCATTTTGTTAAGTGCAGACCTCATCTTGATCGCAGAACATAACCAGTATGCCGGAGATAAAGAGAATACCCTGCATCAGAAACTGGTCTATATCATGGCCGGGCTGTTCCTGCTTTTAACATTGTTGAGCCGTTCCGGCCTGGCTAAATTAAAACCCTACCTGACCCGCTTCATTTTATGGGTGGCCGGCCTTTGGTTGGTTTTCGCTGCTGCTTTCCCTTTTATGCCTGATGGTATTGACGGGGCTTACGAGCGGCTGGTTTGCGTACTGCTTGTATTGTGGCCCGCGGTAGTGTCCATTGAACTAATTAATGCAAGGTCCGAATGATACTTTTAGGTACTATTTGAAAATAGAACGAATAATGGAATTCGAATTAAAAAAGGCCATTGAAATTCTTGAAAACACTCCCTTAGTCCTCGAGTCCCTTTTGAATGGCCTCTCAAAAGAATGGATACGCAATAATGAAGGTGAAAATACTTGGAGTCCTTATGATGTGGTCGGTCACCTGGTTTTTGGCGAAAAAACAGACTGGATGGTGCGCATCCGGATCATATTAAGTGATTCGGAAAATAGATCATTTACCCCTTTTGACAGATTTGCTCAAATGGATGCGGATCAGAATATACCTGTGAAGTCCCTGCTCGATGAATTCAGACTTTTACGAATGAATAATCTTGAAGAATTAGCTTCTTTAAACATACAACGGGAAGATCTGGACCGGGTGGGAGTTCACCCTGAATTTGGGGAAGTAACGCTTAAACAGCTGATCTCGGCCTGGGCTGTACATGACCTGGGGCACATCGCACAAATTTCGAGGGTAATGGCGAAACAGTATACACAAGAAGTAGGCCCTTGGACCAGGTATATGGGAATTTTGAAGAAATAATGCCGGAAATCCACTAAGCTTCAGCCGTTTGCAATAATTGACTAACTTTAGAAATATGAAAAAAATGACTTGCAGACAACTGGGGGGAGCATGCGACCTGGAGTTCATGGCGAATTCTTACGCCGAAATCGCTGAAATGAGCAAAAATCACGGAATGGAGATGTTTCAAAAGAATGATAAGGCACATCTCAAGGCAATGCAGGAGATGAGAGACAGGATGGTATCCCCCGGTTCGGAGGCTATGAAAGACTGGACCAAACGTAAAGAAGCAGAATTTGACGCCTTACCAGATATTGCTTAGTCTGGATTTATTAAGTAAACCTCAGTCGTAGACTATCTTAACGAAAAGACTTGTGTACCGCTTAATGTACGCCTGTATAATCCGCATCTCCAGCTTTCAATTGCTCTATTGAATATTTTCTATATATTTAATCGCCATACAGGGGGTTTCCCTGTAATCAAAAAGAACTCCTAAACAATTAATTTATATGAGGATTTTGTGTTTTGCAGCATTCCTGTTATGTCTGCATTCCTGCTCCAGTTCCTCCCAAATTGTTCTTGATGAAATTGAGCCGGAAATTCCGCTCAATGTTTTGCATAAGAATGGAATCGCAGCTATGAATCCCGACTATAAAGGGAATTATTTTAACCTCCTTCCTTACCTCTTTTACAACAAGGGGAATACGTTCAATGAAATACAGGGGGATTTTTACAACCTGGATTACATGGCCACATCCGACATAAATATAATGACCGGCTTTTGGAAAAAGTATGATGGCTATAAGAACGCATTAATTGTTTTGATCGCGTTAAGCAGTACATCCACCCATTTAAATCATGAAGTTCCCATCCAAGTAGTCTCCAGTAAGAATGGTCCTTTAAAAAGAGGTAGAGTATTCCGCAATGCCATTAACAAATCACAACAAAGGATTCTTTTTGTCAAAGAACTGGAACTTGAAAACACTCATGATGTTTTGAAAAAAATTGATGACGACGTTATTAGCGTCAGGATCGGGGAACAGGTTTACGAGTTTCTAAACCCTGAATTTCAATTAGCACAATAATCCTGGTTCCCCCTGATTGCCCTGCCTGATACTTGTCATAAATACCTCCTTTAATTTTAGCTTATCTTTATATAGAAGGGACTGGCTACAGGCCAGGTACCCCCGAAATCGGACAAAGATGATTTTTACGATCAGGATATTTGCATGGCTGATGCTCCTCGCAGGGGTATCACTGATCTATGACCCAAAATTTATTATCGGGTGGATAGAGACCAATATGACAAGTACAGGGCTATATGTTACAGCTATTGTGCTGCGACTGCTCATCGGTATCCTGTTCATCCTGACTGCAAAAAACTCCGCGTTCCCCCGTGTTCTAAAAGTTTTGGGATACCTTTTTGTGCTGGCGGCCATTATCCTGCTGCTTGCCGGCCGGGATGATTTTCAACACTTTATCTCCTCGCTTATCCCCGCCTTAAATCCCTATGCCCGGATAAGTGGTTTGCTCGCCCTGGCCTTCGGGGCTTTCCTTCTCTACGCCTATGCAGGCCGCAAAAGTTTTAAAAAGCAGTAAATTTGTAATCGGGAATTCAGAAGCCTGACCGGATATCATTAATCTGCCCGGTAAACAGCAGACTATTGCAGCGCATATGGACGATCAGAATTTGGTTCGAATCAATAAATATTTCAGTGAAGTTGGCTATTGTTCCCGCAGGGAGGCCGATAAACTGATAGAGAAGAAACAGGTGACCATTAACGGGAAGCTGGCGGAAATGGGGAGTAAGGTATCCCCCGGGGACGAAGTCCGGTTGAACGGAAAACTGATCACCGGGAAGGAGAGCAAACAGGTGTACCTCGCTTTCAACAAACCCCGTGGTATTGTCTGTACCACGGATACCCGGCGGGAAAAGAATAATATCATCGATTACATCAACTACCCCGAACGTATTTTCCCGATCGGCAGGCTGGACAAAGACAGCCAGGGCCTGATCCTGTTGACCAGTGATGGGGACATCGTCAATAAGATCCTCCGCGCCCGGAATAACCATGAAAAGGAATACCTGGTCACGGTAAAATATCCCATCACCAAGTCGTTCATACACAAAATGAGCAACGGGGTACCCATCCTGGGAACTGTAACCAGGAAATGCGTGGTAGAGCAGCTGGACAGGTTTCGTTTCAGGATCATCCTGACCCAGGGACTGAACAGGCAGATCCGGCGTATGTGTGAACACCTTGGGAACCGGGTGGTGGAACTGGAGCGTTACCGCATCATGAATATCAACCTGGATGTACCGCTCGGGAAATGGCGGCATTTAACCAAGGGGGAGCTCAGGGAGATCCAGGATCTTTTGGCCGATTCCTCGAAAACTTATGACGATTCCCAGTAGTTTTTATCATGCCGGATGGATTAAAGAAGTAAGAAATTGCACGGATTCTGCAATTTCCCGATTATATTTAAATCCAGGACTTCAGTTTTTACCAGTGCGACTGGATTAAAAAACAGCTCCGTAACTTTGTGAATAATTAGTGGCCTTATGAAGTACTTCTTTTTCTTTCTGTCCCTGCTTTTCTTCTTCCTCTCCTGCAAGGAGGAAGGGAACGTCAGCTCCAGTGACCCGGTCAACTGGGATAAACGGACGATTTTATCTATCCCCGGCGATTCCCTGCAAGAGGGATCCAGTTACCTTTCTGTCTATTCACAGATCTACAGCCAGACCGAACACAGGACACATGATCTTACCGCCACCGTCAGCATGAGGAACATCAATAAAAAGGACACGGTATATATCGCGAAAGCAGAATACTTTGATACCAAAGGGAAACTTATCAGGACCTATTTTAACAAGCCTATCTATATCGCCCCCCTGGAAACCGTAGAAATCGTGATCGATGAAAAAGACCAGGCCGGGGGCACCGGTGCCAATTTCCTGTTCGACTGGGTCGTGAAAGCAGGCGTACATGAACCCTACTTTGAAGGTGTCATGATCTCCACTTCCGGGTCCCAGGGCTTATCTTTCACTACCAAGGGTCAAAATATACAATGATATGCTCACCGAGGTCCTGACCAAAATATTTTTCCTGATCGCTGTGATCGATCCGCTGGGATCCGTCCCGGTTTTTCTCGAGGCCACCAAGCAGCTGGACATGAAGCACAAGCGGAAAGTTGCCATGAGGGCTTCCGGGGTCGCTTTCCTCATCCTCTTATTCTTTATCGTGGTAGGCCAGGTTATCATGGAAGGTATGGAGGTTACCCTGGATGCCTTCCAAATTTCGGGTGGGGTAATCCTCTTCCTCTTTGCACTTACCATGATCTTCGGAGAAGGAAAACCCGAATCAGAAAAACACCTCATCCACGATTACAGGCATATTACCATCTTCCCCGTGGCAATTCCATCCATAGCATCGCCCGGCGCGATCATGGCGGTGGTACTCTTAACGGATAATAAACTTTATTCCATCGAACAACAGGCGATCACCACAGGACTGGTACTGTTGGTAATTATACTCACCATGTTTATTTTACTCGCTGCCAGTATTGTTCAAAAGCGGGTTGGAGAATACGGGATCACCGTCATCAGTAAGGTAATGGGACTGATCCTCGCAGCTTACGCGGTACAGAGTATTCTCAGTGGCTTAAAAGACTTTTTCGTAGTGCTTAAATAATGATTCTTCCCAGTACAAGATGAAAGAAATTAAAGAGGTAGCCGCGGTATTCTTTAAACTGGGCTGTATCGCCTTTGGCGGTCCCGCGGCCCACATCGCTATGATGGAGGAAGAGATCGTGAATAAGCGAAGATGGATGGACCGGCAGCATTTCCTGGACCTGATGGGCGCTACCAACCTTATCCCGGGTCCTAATTCGACCGAAATGACCATGCACTGCGGGCACGAACGGGCCGGAATTCCGGGACTCTTTGTAGCCGGGGCCTGCTTTATCTTCCCGGCCGTGGTGATCACGGGCATCTTTGCCTACCTGTACGCCGAATACGGGCAGCTGCCTGCAGTAGAACCATTTATCTTCGGGATAAAACCTGCTGTACTGGCCATCATTGCCGCTGCGATCCTGAAACTGGGCAAAAAAGCCCTGAAAGGCTGGGAACTGGGAGTACTGGGCTTCTTCGTCCTGGCTGCCAGCCTGCTGGGCATGAACGAGATCCTCGCCCTGCTGGGCGCCGGGGTACTGGGAGCCTTTTATTTCTACTTCAGGAATCAATCCGGGGCAAAACTGCGGACATTTCTACCCTTTTTCCTGCTACAGGCACCGGTTACTGCATTGAGTGGGATCACCTCCCTGAAAGTTTTCTGGACCTTTTTAAAAGTAGGAGCGGTGCTTTATGGGAGCGGCTATGTCTTGTTCGCATACCTGGATGCCGAACTGGTAACCCGGGGCTGGCTTAGCAGGCAACAGTTAATTGATGCGGTAGCCGTCGGGCAGTTTACCCCCGGCCCGGTACTTTCCACAGCCACCTTTGTCGGTTACCAGCTAACGGGATTCTGGGGCGCTGTTGCAGCGACCCTCGGTATTTTCCTGCCCTCCTTCTTATTTGTCCTTATCCTCAATCCCCTGGTGCCCAAAATGAGGCAATCCAAGATACTTGGGTACTTTCTCGACAGTGTGAATATTGCCGCAGTAGCCGTGATGGTCGCCGTACTTTTCGTAATGGCCAGGGACACCCTGACCGACTGGAGAGCCATGGTCATTGCGGCCATCAGCCTGCTGCTGACCTTTGGCCTGAAGAAGATCAATGCCATGTGGACGGTCATCGGTGGGGCACTGCTTGGCTATCTGCTTTCTTTGATATAATCCCGCTGGGTGCTTTCTATAGACTCGTAAATATTTAAAAGAATTCTTGCCGGTATAAACTATTCATCGTAATATTGCAATGAAACAATATAGTGGATCATGGGATTGACCAAAACCGAAATATTTACCGAACAGCAGAACCGGATCGCTATGATCTCCAAGGTATTCGGTCACCCCGCAAGGGTGGCTATACTGCAGCATCTATTTAAGATAGACTCCTGCGTCTGCGGAGACCTGGTCAACGTCATCGGCCTGGCCCAGCCCACTATTTCCCAGCACCTGAAAGAATTAAAACTACTGGGACTGATCAAAGGCAATGTAGAGGGAACCAGTGTCTGCTATTGTATCGATCCTGAAGCCTGGACAGATATGAAAGCTGTCCTTCTCGAATTCCTGGACCAGGACCTGTCCGAGCCCGGGTGCTGCTAAAAAAATTTATACCCATTCATCGTTTAATCGCAATAAATAAAAATATGAGACTCTCAGAAATAAAAGACAAACTGGCCCGCCTGGAACAGATCGCTTTCCAGTTGCCCAACGGGGACCTGGTACCAAACCATTTCCATGTCACCGAGGTAGGGAAGATCACCAAGCATTTCATTGATTGTGGCGGCACCGTCCGGCATGAAGAGGTAGTGAATTTCCAGCTCTGGAACGCTGATGACTACGACCACCGCCTGCACCCGGAAAAACTACTCCACATTATAGAACTCTCCCAGGAGAAACTGGACATTGGTGACCTGGAGATCGAGGTGGAATACCAGGGTGACACCATTGGTAAATTCGGGCTGGATTTTGACGGTACCAATTTCCTGCTGACCAGCAAGCAAACCGACTGCTTGGCTAAGGATAACTGTGGTATCCCTGTTGAAAAAGAATTGTTCAGCCCGGTCAATAAGAACGAAGAGCCCTGCTGTTCCCCTGACGGGAATTGCTGCTAAGTATTAAAATTTTAATAAATAAAGTATGATCACTGCCAAACCGGGGGTTTACGAAGCCATTGCCAATCAGGTCGCAGCGCTGGACCCCGATAATATCCCTGCCGAAAGAAAGGAAACCCTGCAACCCCTGCTCGATTTTATCCAGGTCAAGGTAAAGAAGAAGGAGGCGATCCGTCTCAATTTTATCTGCACCCATAATTCGCGCCGGAGCCATTTATCACAGGTATGGGCCCAGGCCATGGCCTTTTATTTTGGTATTGAGAACGTACAGTGTTATTCGGCCGGGACGGAAAGCACAGCCCTCTTCCCAGTGGCCGCAAAAACCCTGGAAGAATCCGGTTTTGTGATCCGGGCTCTTTCCGAAACAAACAACCCGGTTTACAGCATTAAATTCGCAGAGCAGGAACACCCGGTGATCGGTTTCTCAAAAACCCTGGACCACGATTTTAATCCAAAATCCGGTTTTGCCGCTGTGATGACCTGTTCCCAGGCCGACGCCGGTTGTCCCTTCATCGCAGGGGCCGAAGTCCGCATCCCGGTCACATATGAAGACCCCAAGGCCTATGATAATAGTCCGCAGCAAGCGGAAAAATACAGGGAGCGCAGCCTGCAGATCGCTACTGAAATGTTATACGTATTTTCCCAAATCAAGTCTTAAGCATGGCATCCGGAAAACTGAGTTTCTTAGACCGCAACCTCACCCTGTGGATCTTTATCGCGATGGCTGTGGGGGTAGGCATAGGGTATTTCTTTCCCTCCTTCCCGCTTGTCATTAACAGCTTCGGCAGCGGGACCACCAATATCCCTATCGCCATCGGGTTGATCCTGATGATGTATCCTCCCTTGGCAAAAGTGAATTACGCCCTCTTACCCCGGGTATTCAGAAATGTCAGGATACTCTCTGTATCCCTGGTACTGAACTGGATCATCGGGCCATTACTGATGTTTTTCCTAGCCATCATCTTCTTACGGGATTACCCGGAATATATGGTCGGACTTATCCTGATCGGGCTTGCCCGCTGTATCGCCATGGTGCTGGTCTGGAACGACCTGGCCGAAGGCAGCAGTGAATACGGGGCAGGACTGGTGGCACTGAACAGTATCTTCCAGGTCTTTGCCTATAGTTTTTATGCCTGGATCTTTATCACGGTACTCCCCCCCTATTTTGGATTTGACGGAGCCATCGTCGATATATCCATTGCCACCATAGCCAAAAGTGTGGCCATTTACCTGGGCATTCCTTTCCTGATGGGCATCCTGAGCAGGCTGGTACTGGTAAAACTAAAGGGAGAGGCCTGGTATAACGAAAAATTTATCCCGGCTATCTCGCCCCTTACCCTGGTCGCCCTGCTGTTTACTATCGTGGTCATGTTCTCCCTGAAAGGGGAACTGATTGTCGAGATCCCTATGGATGTACTGGTGATCGCAGTGCCGCTGTTGATCTATTTTACCCTGATGTTCATTATAGGCTTCTTCTTCAGCAAAGCGATGGGAGCAACATATGATAAGACCGCTTCTGTAGCTTTTACTGCCGCAGGCAATAATTTTGAACTGGCCATAGCCGTAGCTATTGCCGTGTTTGGACTGAATTCCGGGCAGGCCTTTGCAGGGGTGATCGGTCCCCTGGTGGAGGTGCCGGCCCTCATCCTGCTGGTGCGTGTCTCATTCTGGCTCAGGAATAAGTATTACGCCCCGGCCAGGGCCTGAAGACAATCGGATCTATCTTCTTAAGACCATCCATCCAAATTAATGACAGTTTTATGTATCTTTTTTTGGATTTCCCGGTCTACCTGTTGAACTTAAAAATTTGTCAGCTATGAATACCTGTATATGTACTCAATGTAATTGCACCCAGTGTAATTGTAAAAATTGTGCTACGGCCAACTGCCCATGTACCAACTGTGACTGCACCAAGTGCGATTGCTGTAATTAATTCCCGGGACAGGCTTTTTGGCCTGTCTTTTGTTATATTAGGAATATGACCACTGAAGAGATCACATTTCTATATCGGGACCGGGTGTACTATTTCCTGCTGAAGCAGCTGGGGGATGCTGAAGCTGCGATGGATATACTTCAGGAAACCTTTTTAAAAGTACATCATAAACTCGGGCAGTTAAAAGACCCGGAAAAACTGGAATCCTGGTTTTTCCAGGTAGCAAGGAACACGATGAAGGACCATCTTTCACGCGAAGCCCGGTTAGTTGCCGCTATCGACCCCGGCTCCGGGAATTCCATAGAAAGGGAACCGGAACCCTGTTGCTTTGACCGCTTTATCAGAGAACTTCCTCCGGGCTACAGGGAAAGTATTGAACTTGTCTATATACAGGGCAAGAAACAGCAGGAAGCCTCGGAGTCGCTCGGTATCAGCCTCCCCAATATAAAAGCCCGGATTCGCCGTGCCAAGAATATGTTGAAAGATAAATTCGCTGACTGTTGTGGATACGACCTAAACGAGGAGGGAAAGCTCATCGGCGAGGCCGATTGCCGCCAATGCAACCAGGTTATTGGGTAAGGATCGCTGCCGGGTTGTCATAGTGATCCTTGCAATCGTAAATGGAACACGATTTCTGTAAATCCCAACCAAACTCCTGTGAAATCTGTTGTATTTTCATTCCCCTGCTGCTTACACTCATATGGGAAAAAAGACGTCAATATATATCTGGCAGATTACCGCCCTGGAATTCACCGAAAAAGTTTGGATCGAAGGAACGGTGATCCATGGTGATTATAAACAACGGAAAGTACATGCCACCTGGATGGGGCATTTAATAGAAGTACTGTTCTCTTATTTCCGGAAACCGGCCTCAGGGGTAAGGCTACGGATAAGGACTAACACAGAAGAACAGACCGTTAAGACCAATAGAAAGGGCAGGTTCTCCTGCCTCTTAGATAAATTTATGCCGGGGGAGATGCAGCTCTCTCATCAGGGTGAGATCCTGGAACTTCCGGGAGGATACCCGTACTATTTCCCCCAGAACTCCTCTTCCCTGGAAGTGGTTTCAGACCTGGATGACACCGTACTGCACTCGCATACGGCCTCGGCCCTTAAAAGGATCTACAGCATCCTCTTTATCCGTCCCCGTAAAAGGAAAGCGGTAGCCTATACCTACCAGCTGATGGAATGGTTTAAACAACAGCATATCCGGGTCACCTATTTGTCCAAGAGCGAGTCCAACTTGTTTGAGCTGATCTATGCTTTTATCAATACGCAGGAATTACCCCAGGGAGCATTGTTACTGAGTCCCTATTTGAAATTATACCAGTTGCCAAAACCGAAGAAAGGGAAAGATTATAAGTATAACCACCTGAAGACCCTGCTGACCCAGCAACCGGACAAGAGCTTTATCCTGATCGGGGATGATACACAGCGCGATATGGAGGTGTATACCTCCATCATCCGGAACTACCCCGGAAGGATCCAAAAAGTCTTTATCCGGCAGAGCAGTTTTGACAGGCAGCGCGAAAACTACTGGCAAAAGTTGCAGGCTACCGGTGTCCCCGCCATCTATTTTAAAGACGGTGACAAGCCCGGCGAAGCTATAGAAACATTAACCTCAATTCTTAATCGCTCAGCAGTATGAAGGTACTTTTAGTGATCAACCCGGTATCCGGCAATTCCGATAAGCAAAATTTGCTTGGGACCATAAAAAGAGAAGCGCTTCTTCAAAACATCAGTCTCGATATTTATACCACGACCGGGAAGAATGATGATGAGAAGATAGAAGAATTGCTGTCCGGGACATCCTATGAGCTACTCGTTGCCCTGGGTGGGGATGGGACCGTGAACAGGGCTGCTCTTCATGCCAGGAAACATGAGCTATTGTTCGGGATTATCCCAGGAGGTACTGCCAACGGCCTGGCCAAAGACCTGGGGATACCCTCAGATCCTGTGGAAGCCTTTAGACAGGCAATAGAACAAAAACACAAGATCTGGATGGATATGATACAGGTAAATGAAAAATACCACCTGCTGCACCTGGGGGATATCGGGGCAAATGCCAATCTGATAGCCCGGATGGAGAATTCCAAAAAGGATACCTTGCACAATGCTGCTAATTTTATCCAGGAGTTCCTCGAGGGTGGTAGTTTTGATTATACCCTGGAAACTGATGAGGGCAGTTATAAAGGGAATGCCAGCATGGTCTCTTTCTGCAATGCCCGGAAATACGGAACCGGGATCCCCTTGACAAAGGATGCCGCGCCCAATGACGGTAAATTCGAGGTGGTGATCTTTAAAGAGATCGCTGTCTCTACTTTATTAAAATCTGCCCTGGCAGCTATCGAAGAATCCTTATTCCCGGACGAGGACCGGCAGATCATCAGTACCACCAGTGCAGTCATCAATTTAACCGAAGCCCGGCAATGGCAGTTGGACGGAGAACTTATGCCCCCTGCCCGGCAGATCCGTCTAAAGATACTTCCCCGGCAACTTAGGATGATCTGTGGGGAAGAATGTCCGTATACAGTTGACGCCTGCTAGGATAGAAGTCATCTCCAGCCCAGGCGTTGATCCCAGTTTATATAGGGATCCTGAATGTATTACAAGGATTGATCTATGAATATTCCCTATCTTTAGGGTAGTCCATATTATTAAATGAAAGGACGTCATCAAAAGGGAAATATGAGCAAGTGGGAGGAGCGATTAAAAGTCTACGATCAACTGGTAGCAAGTTGTCCCCGGTTTGAGCGCAAAGGCAAAACAATGCCTTATACCTCGGCCAACGGGTATATGTTCTCCCTTCTTAACCATGCAGGAGATATAGGGATCCGTTACTCCCCCGAGGTTCAGGAAAGATATATTGCGGCTTTCAGATCGTCTCATTTCCGATCGCATAATTCTGTAATGGACGGCTACGTTCTGATCCCTGAAACAATGCTCAGCAACCGGGAAAAGATGGTAAAACTTCTGGATGAAAGTTACGATTATGTCATGGGTCTTGAGCCCAAATAGAAGTACAGTTCCGGGCTATCAGTATTTAATGAAAATGATTGTGAACACCATAAATAGTTTACATTCAAATTGAACTGCTTATGATTACAGAATTGTCAACCGAAGCCCGTAAGATCTATTCACAAATATGCCAGGACAACACCAAGCTGGGAGATCTCCGGAAAATTGCAAAGGAAATTAAAAAAGACCATTCTTTGGGCATGGAGCTTTGGGGTACCGGGAACTTTATGTGCCGTCAGCTAGCTATTCTCTTGTTTGACAAAAAGCTGCTGACACAAGAATTGCTGGATATGCTGTTCGGGGATATGGAGGAACACCCGTTTAACGAACGTACACAGCTTTCAGACTGGCTAATGGCCAACCAGCTGAGCCGGGATAAAAAGACCATCGCCCTGATGGAAAACTGGGAAGACAGTCCCTCAGTACTTCAGCGCAGGCTCTTCTGGTATTACCAGGCACGGCTGCGATGGACAGGCCAGACTCCGCCTCCTAATACCTCGCGTTTGCTTGAGGCAATAGATGAAAAGATACAAGAAGAAGATCCCGAAGTACAGTGGGCTATGAATTTTACAGCAGCCTGGATTGGCATTTTTGACCACTCGTACCGGGCACGCTGTATAGCGATGGGAGAGAAATTCGGTCTTTACCGGGACGAGAAAGTGTCAAGAGGTTGTACTCCCAATTATTTACCTGAATTTATCCGGATAGAAGTAGGGAAGCGCAAGTAAACGGGTCCCAGAAGCCCAGACCTGTGCGGCGATAAAAGCGGTCAATGTTTTAAAATATAATACGTGTGTCAAATACTTTGATTATGGACAGATCAAGGAGAGTGATATTTCTTACCCTGCTGACCTTCGCCCTATATTTCGTTTTAGACATGCTTTATTTCAGGGAGGTCAGGACCTGGATAAATGAAGGTATTGGGCAATTTGGTATCAGCCACAACCTTGCGTATCTCTTGTCCGGCATACCTCTTTTCGCGGGATTACTGCTCTTACACCCCCGGAAGAAATTCTTCAGCGCTTTAGGGTTGAACCGTCCTTTCCTTACAGGAGCTGTCTTTGCCCTGGTATGTACCCTGCCCATGTATATAGGGTATGCTGTTTTCTTTAAAATTAACCCCGAACTCTCATGGAATGACATTTTAGTGGGGGTCCTTGCGGCAGCCTTTTTCGAGGAACTGTACTTCAGGGGCTTCCTGTTCGGGCAGCTGTACAGGTACACCCGGCTCGGGTTTATTCTATCCGTATTTCTCGGGGCATTGGTATTCGGTTTACTACACCTGTATCAAAGCACAGACCCCATGGAGTCCCTGATGATCTTTTTGATCACCTTCCTGGGCGGGATATTATTTGCGTGGATCTTCGTAGAATGGGGGTATAACATCTGGGTGCCCATCTGTTTACACCTTTTTATGAACCTGGCCTGGGCACTTTTCGACGTCAGCCAAAATGCCATGGGAAACACCTACGCGAACATCTTTCGACTGTTTACGGTACTATTGGTCATTATCCTGACCCTGGTCTATAAAAGGAAAAAAAGAATACCCCTGGAGATCGGCCGGAAGACGGTCTGGTTAAAGCCTGGGAATTGGTATATTTCAGAAAAGCGGGCAATAAATTAATATCACATCCATAGCTTGGACATAATGAGAACCAGGGGTTTCATATAATAACGACGTAGCCCGGCTGATGAAGTGAAGAAAATTTACTATATTTAAGAAAAACGATCATGAGTTCGGCCGGACATATACTGGACATGATAAAACGCATCAGGCAAAATAAGTCGATGCGTCCCTCGAATCGCCAGAAATTCCAGGCTGATAAACGGGAAACGATCTATTCCGGGATTCATCATCCGGAACGGGCTGTCTTCACTAAGTTTTCTGCCGAGCAGGAGTCAGCTGCCGTGGAAACCATCAGGCAGGAGGCCTCCAGGGACAAGCGCCGGGAATATCTTTTACTCATTCTATGTATACTGGCCATCGCTGTTTTCTTTTATATCTTCTTCAAATTATAGCTACACTATCCTCTGGGAGTAAAGTTTGCATCATTCTTTAGCCGGAATCCATACCAAGGCTGTTTTGGTATTTTTAAAACCAGTGATGCTGTATATTTGGCACCATACCAGATAACGTAATGCCTAAAACAACTTACCACATCTATGTCATAGAACTGTCCAAACGCGTATTTACGGAAAATGCCAGGTTCCGGGCTGCTAATCCACAATTTAACGGGGTATTGGAATGCCTGTATGTTGGAATGACCAGTAAGACACCCAAAGAACGGTTTGACCAACATAAGAGTGGCCACCGCAATAAGAAGGGGCATAAAATATCATCGAATATCGTAGAAAAATACGGGCTCTACCTGAGGGGAAGCCTGTTCAACCATATCGCCCCCATAGACAGCCGGGAAGAAGCACTAAGAATGGAAGAAACCCTGGCCCTGGAACTGCGGCGAAAGCGGTACGCGGTGTGGTATAATTAAGCATAGAGAACATCAAAAAGCCCCGGTATTAAACGGGGCTTTCAGGAACCGATAATTAACTACCGGAATACGTCAGGACACAGGCACATTTCTGAAGCCATATTCCAGCGTCCAAAATACCGGGTGAAACGGTGCTAATGGATCTTCCAATTTTTTCAATTCTTTCTCCGGGCCGTGGATCTCCAGTTTGGTGAGGTCAGCAATTTTTAATGCCTCCTCCAGGATAGGACCAACGTTCTGTAAATGTGCCAGGACACCGTCGGCATCGGAATAGGCCTCCCTGCAGTACACCTCGTCATCGTGGAAGGTAAAACTGTAATAAAGGCAATTATCTTCCTTCTTGGTCTGGTCCACGAATCGCTCGCAAAGCTTTTTAAAGGAATCGAGTTTCCCCGGGTGTACTTTAAAATAGGGCTGGATGCTGCAACAATCATCTACTTTGTTCATGATCAGTATAGTTTAGGTGTTATGTGCGCTTGTTGCGGGATTGCTTATTTAAGGAATTACCCTCTTGAATAAAATTGAATTAGGACGAACAACAAAGAAAAGTGTGCGGGGACAGTTAAATACTTACCAGAGAATAAAATTCGGTGTCCATGTGAAGTAGCCTGCAAACGAAAAAACCAGGCATAAAGCCCGGTCTGATCAATTATGGTAAAGCAATCGTGTTTACGGCATCAGTACGGTATCCACGCTGTGGATATAACCGTTAGAAGCCTTGATATCTGTCGCGATCAGGTTCACGGCATTTCCTTTATTATCATAGAGCACCACTTTATCGCCTTCCATTTTAAAGGTGATCCTGCTTCCCTGCAGGGTTTCGGCGGTAAAGCTGCCCCCGTTGTCTTTCAGTGCCTGGACAACATCTCCCGCTGTATATAATCCCGCCACTACGTGGTAAGTAAGTACCGCTGTCAGGGTTTCCTTGTTCTCCGGCTTTAGCAGTTCGGCCACCGTGCCGTCAGGTAATTTATCGAAGGCTGCGTTGTTCGGTGCAAATACAGTAAATTCCCCTTCTCCGTTCAGGGCTTCTACCAGGTCTGCACTTTTCAGAGCGGTAACCAGGGTTGAAAAATCCGCGTTATCCACAGCAATTCCAACAATCGTAGGCAATTCTTCTTCGGTGTCCGGAGTGTAGGCCTCTGCAACCTCCATCTGGTCTGATTCCGTCGTATTCTCTTTCTTTTCTTTTGTTTCCCCGCAAGCCATTAAAAAAAAGGCGACAAGGCTCCATAAACTGATACTCTTAATCATGGTGTTTTTGTTTTTAATTAATTGATTACCGTAAACTTACGCCCTAATTCACCAGCATTTTCCCAATTTTTGTTTAAAGTTTTTGTAATAATGTTAAACATTATTAAAATGTGGTGCGTGGAGCACATAGGAGAGCTGCCGCTTCATTTTATTTAAAAATTAGCTAGCTTTATACACTCCCCGCTAATAATCCCGTATTGATGAAGAAACGTATCCGGCAAATCCTGCTGCTGACCATACTTAGTGCAGTTGTGCTGTTGCTGGCATCCACTTCAGTGATCGAGATCGCCACCATCGGGAAGACTTTTTCGAAGATGGAGGATCTACCCCACAACCGCGTCGGTTTACTCCTGGGTACCAGCCGGTAC
Source organism: Zeaxanthinibacter enoshimensis (assembly GCF_004362865.1). Taxonomy (GTDB): domain Bacteria; phylum Bacteroidota; class Bacteroidia; order Flavobacteriales; family Flavobacteriaceae; genus Zeaxanthinibacter; species Zeaxanthinibacter enoshimensis. Next base: position 56,726 of record NZ_SNYI01000001.1, read on the forward strand.
AACTCCCCCACCGAGCTGAACCCCTTTTATTCCCACCGGATAGAAGCAGCCATCGCCCTCTACAAGGCTGATAAAATTGATTTTTTACTCGTCAGCGGGGATAACGCGACCATGTATTACAACGAGCCCAATACGATCAAAAAAGACCTTATCGCCGGCGGAGTCCCCGCCGAGAGGATCTTCCTGGATTTTGCCGGTTTCAGGACGCTGGACTCCATGGTTCGGGCAAAATATGTCTTTGGACTGGAGCACGTAACAGTCATTTCCCAGGAATTCCATAATGAGAGAGCCATCTTCCTGGCCCAGGTCAAAGGCCTGGATGCCATAGGGTATAATGCAGAAGGACTTTCCGGCACCGGGGGATTCCAGGTGTATTTTCGGGAGTATTTTGCCCGGGTAAAGGTTTTTATCGATCTCGCCCTGAACACCCAGCCCAGGTTTTACGGAAAGAGGATCGTGATTGAATGAAGGAAGTTCGAGGCCTGCCTCCGGAAGGTAAATTTGAGGTTTGAAGTTCGAAGCCTACCTTCGGTAGGTAAATTCGAGGTTTGAGGTTTGAGGTTCGAACTACGCAGTTGGCGGTTCGCGGCCTGCCTGAGGCAGGTAAATTCGAGGTTTGCGGTTCGTAGCATCGTTTAATCCGCAGAACCGTTTGACGGCGTGACGGTGTGACGGTGTGACAGCATAACCCGTATCCCTGCATCACCGTTTCACCGTTTCACCGCATCACCGTATCACTGTATCACCGCGTCACTGTCCTCTTGACGGCGCGACCCGCCCACCTCTTCGAAGTAATCGGGCAAGCGGTGTGACGGAATGACGACATTACCGCATCACTGTATCACTGTATCACCGTGTAACTGCTTGTATCCCCGCATCACCGTATCACCGTTTCACCGTATCACTGTAAGACGCGTGACCGTGTAACCACCTACCTGCAAGCTTTCTGCAGTAAAACACCATAACTTAAGACCGGGGCGGGGTTAAGAACCCCGGTTCTCAGTAGGCAGTTTGCAGTTCGCAGTTCACAGTTTTCGGTTCTCAGTTAGCAGTTCGCCGTATCACTGGATCACCGCATCACCGCCTCACTGTCCTCATGACGGTGTGACGGTGTGACGGAATGACGACATTACCGCATCACTGTATCACTGTATCACCGTATAACTGCTTGTATCCCCGCATCCCTGCATCACCCGCCCGAACGTGCCGCTCGGTACCTGCCCGTACTGCGTACATGCAGGCGGGCGGGCGGGCCGTTTCACCGCTTCACCGTATCACTGCATCACTTCATCACTGTTTCACCGCCTCACCGCATCACCCTAGTATCGTCTTAAAAAAAATCCTACATTTAATCACCTAACCATCCTATATGCCCAATCTTAAAACACTGATCAAAAACCTGGGACCCGGGCTTTTGTTCGCCAGCATGGCCATAGGCACCTCCCACCTGGTGCTTTCGACCAAAGCTGGAGCCCAGTACGGCTGGGTTATGATTATCCCTATCATCCTGGCCAACATCCTTAAATATCCTTTCTTTGAATTCGGTATCCGCTATACCATTGCAGCTGACAAGACTCTTATCGAAGGTTACTTAGGCAGGGGAAAAACCTACCTCTACCTCTATTCCTTTATTCACCTGGTGACCACTTTTACCATCCTTGCCGCGCTCTACGTAGTGACAGCCGGACTCTTTATCAACCTTTTTGACACCCCTGGGATCTCGGTAAGCATGGTAGCCCTGGGACTATTCGCTTTTATCAGTGTCCTGCTGATCATTGGCCGTTATAAATTCCTGGAACTGTCGCTGAAATTCGTGGTATCAATCCTTTTTATAGCACTGCTGGTCACTACGGTACTTGTGCTTATCAAAGGCCCGGTAACCCCGGTAGAGGGTTTCCGGAGGCCGGAGATCTTTAACGAGGTGGGAATCCTTTTCCTGATCGGGCTGGTGGGCTGGATGCCGACAGCCGTTGAAGCCAGTAGCTGGATCAGTCTCTGGACCGTGGAAAAATTCAAGATCACCAACCGCAGGCTCAGCCTGGCAGAAGCTCTGCAGGAATTTAATTCGGGTTACCTGATGACTGCCTTACTGGCCGTATTCTTCCTGCTTATCGGGTGGATGACCCTATATGGCACCAATACAGAACTCAGCGGGAACGCGGTAACTTTTGCAGACCAGGTGGTACAGCTCTTCACCACCCATATCGGGCAGTGGGCTTATATCTTTATCGCGGTATCAGCCTTTGCCACCATGTTCAGTACCTGTATGACCGCCCACGATGCAATCGCACGGGTAAGCCTGGACATCCTGGGGTTCTTACGTCCTACACGCAAACCATTGGTCGCCCGGAAACATTTTGCCTGGGCTGTGGTTATCCTGGCTGCAGTGAATTACCTGGTGCTTACCGCCTTCAGCGCTAATATGGGGAACCTGGTGGCCCTCGCCACCTTTATATCATTCGTGATGGCGCCTGTAGTCGGGTATATGAACCTGAAGAATGTGATGAGCAAGGATGTACCTGCAGATATGAGGCCATCCCGCCCACTGCAATGGCTTACCTGGGCGGGGATGTTCTTCCTTGCCTTCTTCTCCCTCTATTACTGCTGGATGATATTCTTCTGAAACCTACAGGGCTTCATCAATGATCTCCTGTACCACCTCGGGATTCAGCAGTGTACTGATGTCTCCCAGGTCAGAGGTATCATTCCCGGCGATCTTCCTCAGTATCCGCCTCATGATCTTCCCGCTCCTCGTCTTAGGTAAGCCGGGCACGAACTGAATCTTATCCAGTTTCGCGATCGGCCCTATCTGCTCCGTGATCTGTTGGTTGATCTCGTTCCTCAGGTTATTCCTGTCCCTGCCTGTTCCCGTTTCTTTCAGGATGACAAACCCGTACAGGGCGTTACCCTTTATGTCATGGGGAAAACCTACTATGGCTGATTCTGCTACTGCAGGGTGTTCGTTGATCGAATCTTCTATGGGTGCGGTCCCGAGGTTATGACCCGAAACGATGATCACATCATCAACCCGCCCGGTGATCCGGTAATAGCCCACGGCATCCCTGAGTGCACCGTCTCCTGTGAAATAATAGCCTTTATAAGCCGAAAAATAGGTATCCCGGTACCGCTCGTGGTCACCCCAGATGGTTCTTGCCATCCCCGGCCAGGGGAATTTGATACACAGCCTGCCATCTACCAGGTTACCTTTTACCTCCTTACCTTCCTCGTCCATCAGGGCAGGTTGCACCCCGATAAAAGGCAAGGTAGCATAGGTTGGTGTGGTCGGGGTCACATAAGGGATGGGTGAGATCATTATCCCCCCGGTCTCGGTCTGCCACCAGGTGTCCACAATAGGGCTCTTGCCTTTCCCGATATTATTGTTGTACCAGTGCCAGGCCTCCTCGTTTATGGGTTCTCCCACAGTTCCCAGCACTTTTAAGGATGTCAGGTCGTGCTTCTCCACGTAATCCAGGCTTTCCTTTGCCAGTGCCCGGATCGCAGTCGGAGCGGTATAGAACTGGGTTACCTTGTGTTTCTCAACAACTTCCCAGAATCTGCCGTGATCCGGGTAGGTGGGCACCCCTTCAAACATTACCGTGGTAGCCCCGTTCACCAGGGGACCATAGACGATGTACGAATGCCCGGTGATCCACCCAATATCTGCCGTACACCAGTAGACATCGGGCTCACGGTATTGAAATATATTTTTAAATGTATAAGCGGTGAAGACCATATAGCCACCAATAGTGTGAACCATCCCTTTGGGTCTGCCGGTAGAACCGGAAGTGTAGAGGATAAAAAGCGGGTCCTCTGCGTCCATAACCTCGGCGGTTATATCCGCGTACGCCTTGTCCATCAAAGGTTCCAGCCAAAAGTCCCTGCCCTCCTTCATATTTACCTCGGTACCGGTGCGTTTGGCCACCAGCAGGGTGTTTACACCCGGGCAGTCTTCCATAGCCTGGTCTACTATAGCTTTCAGGTCTATAGTCTTTGCTCCCCGGAAAGACCCGTCTGAAGTGATCACAACCTTGCAGTCACTGTCATTGATACGGGTTGCCAGGGCATTAGCGGAAAACCCGGCAAATACGACCGAATGTATGGCGCCGATACGGGCACAGGCGAGGACCGAGATCGCCAGTTCAGGGATCATGGGCAGGTAGATACAGACCCGGTCGCCCTTTTTAACTCCTTTATCCCGGAGCACATTGGCCATTTTGCAAACCTTTTCATGCAGCTCCCGGTAGGTGATGTGTTGTGCCTCTTCCTTGGGATCATTTGGCTCAAATAGTATAGCAGTCTTATCCCCCCGGGTCGGCAGGTGGCGATCCAGGCAATTCTCGGTGATATTCAGTTGGGCACCTTCAAACCATTTCACATCGGGTTTGGTAAAATCCCAGGACAATACCTTGTCCCATTTCTTTCGCCAGACAAAGTGTTCTTCCGCAATCTCTTCCCAGAACGATTCGGGATCCCTGACAGATTTACGGTAGACCTGAAAATATTCCTCCAGGTGTTTAATATGGTAATTACTCATGTATTTTCTGGTTGTGGTCCCCTGCGTTGCAACGGGACTGGTTTTACGTTAATGTTCAATGGCCTTTTCTGCCCCTGAAGGTATCCGGATCAGTTCTACCATGTCCTGGATCTCAGGGGGTGGGGCTTTGGTGAAAGATGCCACCGCAATAGCCACAATAAAGTTAAGCAACATGGCGACAGTTCCAAAACCCTCCGGTGAAATCCCAAGCCACCAGTCTGCTGTTCCTCCACCTCCAAAGAAATCGAACTTAAATTTCAGCATATACCCCAGCATGGCCAGTATTCCCACTACCATCCCCGCAATGGCTCCTTCCTTATTCATTCGTTTATAAAAGATTCCGAGGATTATAGCCGGGAAGAAAGAAGCCGCGGCAAGTCCAAAGGCCAGGGCTACGGTGGCAGCCACAAAGTCGGGCGGGTTGATCCCGAAATATCCTGCCACGCACACCGCAACCACCGCGGACAACCGGGCTGCTATTAATTCTCCTTTATCGGATATGTTTGGTTTGATCTGTTTCTTGATTAAATCGTGCGAGATGGAGGTTGAAATGACCAGTAAAAGTCCGGCTGCAGTAGACAGCGCTGCCGCCAGCCCACCGGCAGCGACCAGGGCTATCACCCAGTTGGGCAGGTTGGCGATCTCCGGGTTTGCCAGAACCATGATATCGGCATCTACCGTCAGTTCATTTGATCCGGAATTCGCCAGGTATTGTATGTTGCCATCTTTATTCTTGTCATCAAACACGATCAGGCCGGTGGTTTCCCATTTGGAAAACCAGGCGGGCATCTCGGCATAGGGTTTCCCACTTACGGTCTCGATCAGGTTGGTACGGGCAAAAACTGCTATAGCAGGTGCAGTGGTATACAGGATAGCGATGAACAGCAGCGCATAACCGGCCGATTTCCGGGCATCCCTGACCCTGGGCACCGTGAAGAAACGTACGATCACATGGGGCAGCCCGGCAGTTCCTACCATCAGGGCGGCAGTGATAAAGAAGATATCTATCAGTGGCCGTGAGCCTTCGGTATAGGCATTAAATCCCAGTTCTGTGGATAGCCCGTCCAGCTTATCCAGTAAGGATATCTCTTCTCCCAGTACATCAGAACCCATTCCTATCTGCGGGATGGGGTTCCCGGTCATCTGTATGGAGATAAAGATAGCGGGGACCATAAAAGCGAAGATCAGCACACAATACTGGGCCACCTGGGTATAAGTAATGCCTTTCATCCCCCCGAGCACGGCATAGAACAAAACGATGACCATCCCTATCAGCACCCCGGTATTGATGGGAACTTCCAGGAACCTGGAAAACACCAGGCCAACACCGCGCATCTGCCCAGCCACGTACGTAAAGGATACCAGTAAGGCACAGATCACTGCCACGGTCCTGGCCACGTTGGAATAATAGCGGTCCCCGATAAAATCGGGTACGGTGAACTTTCCGAATTTCCTCAGGTAAGGAGCCAGGAGCAAGGCCAGCAGTACGTAGCCACCCGTCCACCCCATCAGGTAAACAGACCCGTCATAGCCATTAAAAGAGAGTAAGCCGGCCATTCCCAGGAAGGAAGCGGCAGACATCCAGTCCGCTGCCGTAGCCAGCCCGTTCGCCAAAGGCGGGACTCCGCCTGAGGCCACGTAAAAATCCGTGGTAGAGTTTGCCCTGCTCCAGATGGCGATCCCGATGTAAAGAGCAAAAGTAAGACCTACGATCAGGTAGGTCCAGGTCTGTACGTCCATGAAGTATTGGTTTGGTTAGCTTATTTTTCCCGGTAGCCGTATTTCTGGTCAAGTTTATTCATCAGCCGCACGTATACAAATATCAGGATTACAAAAACATAGATCGAACCCTGCTGTGCAAACCAGAATCCAAGTTTGAATCCCCCCAGGGAAATATTGTCCAGTGTATCCTTTAGCAGGATCCCAAATCCATAGGAAACCAGGAACCATATACTTAAAAGGATCAGCAGGTATTTCAGGTTGGTTCTCCAGTACCCGGTGTGATCAGGTTTCTTATCCATAGGTCGGCTATTTTCTCTAAATATAGACAATCCTGAAAAACGCAGCGATTAGCCTCCTGAAAAGTTGTATCCCGGGATGGAAATGGGGTTGCTCCCGGGGATGGATTTGCATTTAGCAGCTAATTTTTAAATCTTTGTAGAAATCTGTGTACTATGAAGTTGATTAGAATTGTAAGAAACACTAAAGAAGAAACCCGGTTTACCCCTAAGATGGGACTACTACAGACACGGGTCACCTACATCAGGAAATCCTTTGCAGGAATCCCCCTGAAAACCCTTCACAAATACAGGAATACCTATTATGGCAAGGTGAAGGATTGCAAGGCCTGTGAGCTTACCGCCTAAAGTTCCTCGTAATTCTCTATAACAAAGAGGTATCGTTCATTCTGCTTGTGCAGCATTTCCAGGCAGAACACCCCGTCTTTGCATTGATTCACCAGTTGCTCTTCCCCGTAACCGGTCGCAGAGACAATACTGGCACGATCTATTCCTTTCTCCAGCAGGTAGTTTTTGATCGCATCGGCCCTTGCCTGGGATAATCTCTTATTGGTAGTCCTGCCACCACGACTGTCTGTATGAACGGCTATACTGAATTTAATTTCAGGGAACCTGGTCATGGCATCCACGATCTTATCCAGTTCGGCCGTGATCTCGGGGGTCAGGCTTGTACGCCCGCTCGAAAAGTAGAACTTCCGGAGTTTAAACAAGGTTTGATCATCAGAGCGTTCCAGGATATCATCGAGGGCAACTATTCCCATGTTATACCCTATGCCCTGAATTTTTTCCAGCTCTGCAGCATCATAGGTCGCCGAAAAGACTGAATATTTCTCTTTGGTCGCCTGTATGGTCAGTTGTTCTTGCCAGGGAATTTCGAAACGGAATGCTCCATCATTATCCGAGCTCAGTTCGGTCAGTACATTACCTTCCCCATCCAGTACCCTCACCTGTGCACCGGGCACCTCATCCTTATCAGCAATATTGAGTACAGAACCACGTAAGGAAAAAGTTTTGAGTCCGGGTTTCTTGTCTGCTGTAAAGCCGTAGAGATCGTCATTGCCATTTCCTCCCTGCCGGTTGGATGCAAAATAACCTAGCACTCCTCCACTCTCCCTGCTGCGGATCACCAGCCCGAAATCATCGACTTCGGTATTGATCCCGGTTCCCAGGTTTACCGGGATACTGAAGGATCCATCCTGCTGGATGTCCGACTTATAGATATCCATTCCTCCCAAACCGTAAAAGATATCCGAGGAATAGAACAGGCTGCCATCATAGATATAAGGTGCGATCTCGTTCCCGGGCGTATTGATCCGTGGTCCTAAATTGATCGGGGCCGACATGATCAGTCCATTGTTGGTATACACAAAGTAAATATCCGTGCCCCCAAGACTGTCGTCAAAATTCGCAGCGAAATAAAGTTTCCCGGATTCAGCATCGTAGAAAGGGTAGTAGAAAGAAATATTGAGATCCTTCAGCAGGTAATTGGAAGTCTTGTCATCGGAGGCCATGGTAATCGCCAGGCTGTTCTTGCCGGACTGGCTGAACTTCAGTTTACCTCTTTCTGTATTGGAACTGATATAAAATATCTTATCCAGTTCTTTGGAATAATAAGGTGTGGCTTCGTGGTATTTGGCTTTAGGGATACCGAAGAAGGGGTTTGGATTGGCCAGGTTACCATCGGGGCCTATCCGCGCCACCCAGATGTCCAGGAAGGATTCACCTGAAGGGCCATAGATTGGTTTTGACTCCAATGCCCTGGCAGTAGTGAAAAGCAGCCGGTCCTTGTAAAATGTAGGGGAAAAATCGGCCTGGTTACTGTTCCCATTGGCATGGAATACGTTGTACCCCGGGTTCTCGGCATCCTGTTTTTCCAGTAGTACCAGGTTAAAATCCGCATTCTCTATAAGCTCCTTGGGCAGGGTATGTTTCCTGGTATCGAGGAAAGCTTTCACGCGTTCTTTGCCCGAGGCCCTCGCCATGGCCTGCAGCATATTGTTGAACTGGTGATTGGTCATCGTACTGTCTCTCTTGAACACCTGCAGGTACGCATCGGAAGCCTTGGCGTAATTCCCGACCTTGAGATAAGCCTGGGCCAGGTTCTGTTGTTGCTTTAAGGTAAGCGGACTCCTCTGCTGTTCCTTGAGGTATTCGGTTATCGCATCCTGGTAGGCGTATTCAAAGAAAAGAATGTCTGCCTTAGAACCCTGTTCCTGCGCATGAATGTTGACAGCCCCACAAAGGAAAATCAGTATTGCCAATAACTTTATGTCTGCTCGCATGCTCATATTAAAAGAACCTTGGTGAATCTATTTGTTTTGGTTTTCCTTTTTCGCCTCTCATTTTCTCCTTCTTATTCTTGGCAAAATCCTTGCCGAGGAAGAATTTAACGATTATTTCGTGGGATCCCTGGCTGTAATCCCCAATGCTGTTGGTGGTGTAATCATAAGAATACCCGATAAAAGCATTCGGAGAAACCTGGAATCCTGCCAGCCCGCTTACAGCGCTGCCAATCCTGTACGAGGCCCCGGCGGTAAAAGTATCATTGATCAGGAAGTTGGTAGAAACGTTAAAGGTAACCGGGGATCCGCTGAGATAATTAGCGAGTACGGCAGGTTTAAACTTCAGGCTTTCAGAGAGTTCAAATATGTAGCCCCCGATAAAGTTAAACTGCAGCTTGTCATCCACTATGGTGGCTACCTCTTCATTATATATGTCATCGGTCAGGAAATTAGGGACAGAAACCCCCAGGTACCCGTCATCGCCGTACATAAAGAGTCCGGCCCCTACCGTGGGATAGAATTTACTGATGGTCTCCTGGTCCAGGATGGGTTCGCCGGGGTTCTCGAAAGTTCCCTTGGAAAAATCCACGTTCAGGAATGATCCTCCCACGTCCATCCCGAAAGATAATTTTACGTAATCCGAGAGGTTCACCTGGTACGAATATGCCACGTCTACGAAGGTCTGGCTAGACGGCCCGATCTGGTCATTGATCACGTTAAAACCAAGTCCCATGGTTTCGTTATTGAACGGGTGGTTCACCCCAAAGCGGATCGTCCTTGGTGCGCCTTCAATATCGATCCACTGTGCCCTGTATAAAGCAGAGATATCAGTAGTCTCCACGGAACCGACATAGGCGGGGTTAAAACTCCCGATGTTGTACATATACTGGGTGTACTGCGGTTCTTTCTGTGCATGGCTCAAATGCATAGCACCGAACAGCAGCAAGGTCATTAACCAAACTCCGTTTTTTCCGGAAATCCGTATATATTGTGTCATTGATATGCTCATCTTATCAGCTGTATCCAGCCTTTCCTTACCTCTGAACCATCGCCGAGATCCAGGATATAAAAATAGGTTCCTTCTGCCACGTCTATATTGTTCCGACGGCCATCCCAGATGGCACTATCGGTCATATCACGAGCTTCGAAAATTTTGTTGCCGTAACGGTCAAAGATCACCAGCGAATTACCCGGGAACTGGTCAATATTATTGATCCTGAGAATGTCATTCGTTCCATCCCCATTGGGAGAGAACTGGTTAAATATAAATCCGGGCTCATCACTAGATCTTTCACTGACCACTACACGGACTGTTGCCGTGTTATTCTCGGTAATTCCGTCAACGGGATTAGAACTAAGAATAGTTGCTACATTGATAAAATTGCCGGTTCTTGGAACCAGAGCCGTAAAGGCAAGGCTCGCTTCTTTACCCGCAGCAAGGGATGGTATATCCCAAATCCCCGTAAGCGGGTCATAGCCTCCGTGTGTGTTAAAAATGATGTTCTGGAATACAAAACCTCCCTCTTCCGTTATAATATCTTCTACCCTGATGTTGTTTACCACGGTTTCATTGGATGATTCATTTACTACAGAAATCCTGAAAAGTATTTCTTCGCCCACTAATGGCCGGGAAGGTACCACTTCTTTCCTGATGACAAGGTCTACTCCCTCTACCGGGTCCGGGTTAACTGTAACGGTAGATGAGTTATTCGTAGCATTGTCATCTACCGGGCTCGAAGACAACAATTCTGCCGTATTGGTGAACACTCCTTCACTGCGCAGCGTAGCCGTCACCGTAAGGGTAGCGGTAGCCATCCCGTTCAGTTGGTCTATCTCCCAACTCCCGGTTTCCGGGTCATAGGTGCCGTCCGAAGTCTCAGCAGAGACAAACTCGAACCCGGATTCCAGCAGGTCGCCCACCACGATATCCGAGGCCGCACGGGTATCCGTATTATTCAGGGTTATGGTGAACACCACCTGCTCCCCGAAAGAGGCTCCTGGGTTATCCACTTCTTTCTGCACCTGCAGGTCCAGTGGTTGTGATTGGCAGACTTCGTTATTTGCATTCGGGATACAGGGATCTGTATTCGCAGGATCCAGCTGGTCTGTCACCCCGTCATTATCGGTATCTGTCAGGATAGATTCCAGCGCATCAATGATACCATCCCCGTCTTCATCCAGGGGACTATCCAGGTTAGGGCCAACTTCAATATTATCATTAATATTATCCGCATCCGTATCCACGTTGTTAGGGTTGGTACCCAGGATAGCTTCCTGCCCATCCAGCAATCCGTCTCCGTCCGAGTCCACATCACAGCTGTTCACCGTAATGGTCAGGTCTACCGATTCGTTTGTACAGGGTTGCTGCGCCCCGGTGGTGGTATAGGTAAATATGTACGTTCCTGCAGGACGGTTATTGAAATTAACCGTATTTCCTGATTCTATGGTCAGAACTCCTGATGGGTCCTGGCTGATGCTCCATACCCCCGCATCGTTCCCGCTGATAAAGTTATCAAGGTCCCTTAAGGTAGGGCCATTCTCAGGCACATTACAGGCTGCAGTATCATTGGTACTGCCTGCACTTACGGGTGGCACCACGGTTACGGTAACTCCTTCCCTTTCCGAGGTACAACCATTAGCGGTGGCTTCCACGAAATAAGTGGTAGTGGTGGTCACATTAGGTGTAAAGGTGGCAAAATTCCCCAGCACCTGGGTACTGCTCGCTGTGGCGTACCAGCGGTAACTTGGGTTCTCCGGGCTGTCCGGGATATCTCCTGTAACGGTTAATGTCGCCTGCCCCGGTCCGCATAGTTCGTCTCCCGTAGTACCTGTGATCACAGGGGTGGTATTTACTGTCAGGGTAACTTCCAGGGTGGGACTGGCGCAACTGTTGGTAGCATCGTAAAAGAAACCGTAATAAGTTCCGGGTGATGGATTATCTACCTGGGCCTGGGTGAGGTGGTTGGCCACGATCAGCGGATCGGGGTTCGCACTCCAGGTCAGGGTAGTACCTGACGGCGGGTTGCTGTTGGTGTAATCATCAAGTCCCGTTGTGATCACATCACAGAATACGTCAGCCACGTCAGCATCTCTTACAGGGGCAGTATTGCCTGCATCACAGGGAGGGGTACAATCGATCACCGTAATGGTCAGGGTCACCGAATCCTCGGTACATGGCGCCTGGGCATTATCCGTGGTATATGTAAATACATAATTTCCTAAGGGTTGGCCGGCAAAATCAACATTATTATTCCCCGGAATCGTGACATTGCCGCCTGAAGGCTGGCTGGTCACCGCCCAATCCCCTGAATCCTCACCGGTAATTTGATCGTCAAGGTCTACGGTGCTGTCGCCCGGTCCAACACCACAGGCACTTGCGCTCTGGGTGGTCCCGGCCTCGGGACTGGTATTCAAAGTAATATCCACACGCAGGGTAGGTCCGAGACACTGATCGTCCTGGTCATAAAAGAAACCGTAATAACTATCTGCTGTATTCACCACACTGCTACCCAGGTGGTTGCTGCCGTTAGCAGCAGGGCTGGAACTTCTGCTCCACCTCAATACTGTATTCGGCGGGGGCGTATTAGATACGTATGCATTCAGGTCCTGGCTGAACGAATCACAGAATTCATCAGGCACACTGTTATTCCTGGTGGGTGCCGTGGTAGGACAGGAATCATTGTCAATGATGGTTCCTGTAGCGGTATCCGAGGTGATGACATTGGGGTTCCCGCTTGTCATCGTAACGGTAAATGTTTCATTGCCTTCTACCCGGGTATCATTGGTCGTAGCCACCCCGAATTGCTGCTGTTCCCCGGCGCCGCCGGAGAAGTTGAGGGTTTTAACCCCGTTATCATAATCTTCAGGAAAAGCCAGCGGAAGATTTCCGCCGGTCGCGGTACCATCCGTAAATCCGATATTCACGGTGAAACCTCCTGGTACAGCATTACTTGATGTTACTGTAAATACAAATCCTGTTCCCTCTGTAGTGGAGCTGTTAGCGATCGTTAACTCGGTGTCGTTATCGGTATTTGTCGCGCTGACATTTGCTACATCATTGGCACCGAGTCCATTATAAGCAGGGTCCCCGGAGGTTGGGTTTCCGGTAACGATAGTATAACTGACATTCCCATCTACAATATTATCGTTCACCCCTGTTACCGTAATGGTCTGCCCTGTGTTCCAGTTGGTGTTGTCCAGCACCACCTGGCTGGCAGAGACCGTACCCTCAGAAGGGTCATTGCTACTGATTGGAATGGTTACCGCTGCAGTTGGCTGTGTATTGAGCGTAACAGTGAACTGGAAGTTGCCCCCTGACTCCGTGGTCGTACCGGAAGTCGGGGTTACTGTAACCCCTACGGTGTCATTATCGGTGTTGGTAAGGTTTACATCAGGGGTGCCTGCCGGGCCGATAGCGTCGTATTTCGGATCCCCGGGAGAGGTGGCATCACCGGTTTGTATCACGTAGGCGACGTTCCCGTCTGCAACTGCATCGTCCTGGCCCGTCACTGTTACCGTGACCCCAGTATCCCAGTTGGTATTATCGAGAACGGCACTGCTTACGTCTACAACACCCTCGCTGGTATCATTGCTGCTTACAGGTATAGTTACTGCATCAAGCGGTTCAGTATCCAGGGTAATGGTAAACTGGAACGTGCCGCCGCCTTCTGTGGTATTCCCGGATGTTGGGTTCACGGAGACACCGGCAGTATCATTATCAGTAATATTAATACTCGCGCTTCCCTGCCCAGCTACTATATCATAAGAACCGGTGGTGATCTCCAAGACAACCACTTCCAGATCTTCATCAATATCATCGTCTAATACATTAAGCGTAATAGTATTTGATCCATTTCCGCTAACATTGGTAAATACGGTTACGCTTCCCGAAAAAGGAGTGAAATCAGATCCTGAAGTGGCAGTGGTGCCGGCAGCAACAGCATAGTTGACCTGGACATTAGCAAGCCCTGGCCCGTTTTGCACTGTAACAAGATATTGTCCGTTATCTGGCCCTGTTTCTCCGGCAGTATTATCTGAAACTGATATAGAAACCTGTGTCTGCCCAAAGGCGAAAGCATTAAACAAGAAAAGGCATCCCAGGAGGAACTGCTTAAATGATGGTATTTTCATAGCTCAATTTTGAATTTTTAAATAAAATTCAGTGCGAGGCTTGGTTTTTAATGTGTAAAAGGATACCAATATTATGAAAAATTCCCACAAAGCTGACATTCATAGGATTAAATAAAGGTATTTCGGGTAAACTGCTCAAAAGCAGCTCACCGCCTATTCTACCGATGCCGCAGACGTTTCCGCACTGCGATCTATCTTCTTGACCAGTCCCTGTAAAACATTACCGGGGCCTACTTCTGTGAAATGGGTGGCACCATCCGCGATCATCTGCTGCACACTCTGTGTCCATTTGACCGGTGCGGTCAGCTGGGCGATCAGGTTTTTCCGGATCTCCGCAGGGTCTGTTACCGCGGTGGTGGTGACATTCTGGTAAATAGGGCAACTCGGCTTATTTACCTCTGTCTCCTTTATTGCTGCAGCCAGTTCCTCGCGGGCAGGCTCCATCAGCGGGGAATGAAATGCTCCCCCCACAGGCAACACCAGGGCCCGTCTTGCCCCTGCTTCTTTCAGCTTCTCACAGGCTTTTTCTATCGCCGGTACTTCCCCGGAGATCACCAACTGCCCCGGACAGTTATAATTCGCGGGCACTACGATCCCCCCGATCTCTTTACATATCTTTTCAACTGCTTCGTCCTCCAGGCCCAATACCGCCGCCATAGTGCTGGGCTGCATCTCACAGGCTTTCTGCATTGCCAGGGCTCTTTTGGAAACCAGGCTTAAGCCGGAATCAAAACTCAGCGCCCCGTTAGCCACTAGAGCGGAAAATTCACCAAGCGAATGCCCGGCAACCATGTCCGGTTTAAAACTTTCACCTAACACACGGCTCAGGATCACGGAGTGCAGAAAGATAGCAGGCTGGGTCACCTTAGTCTCCTTGAGCTGCTCTGCAGTTCCTTCGAACATTATATCGGTAATTGAAAACCCGAGGATCTCGTTAGCGCGTTCAAACAGTTCCTGTGCTTGTGGATATTTTTCGTACAGGTCTAGGCCCATCCCGGTAAACTGGGCGCCTTGTCCGGGGAATATGTATGCTTTCATCAATTCGGTTTTAGTGGGGCTAAAATAGGGAATATTTTGCGCTTTACCCGCCATATACGGGGGATTTAGCCCCGCGCAGGTATAAGCGCTTCCCTGCTCCCAAAGGGCTGCTCCCTACACAGTACGAACATACTCATGTCCCGGGTAACCCGGTTGCTATATCACTCCTATTGTTGATGGAAAAAAACGGACCGTCTATTCCTTCTTGAACCAGCCGGAATACATCACGTAAGCCTCCGCGATACGGTCTATCTCGCCGGTCCGCAGCTCCGGGCTCACTTCCTTTATCTTTCGGGCCGGAACCCCGGCAAAGATCGAGCCTTCGGGGACATGGGTCCCAGGGGGTACTACTGCGCCTGCGGCGATGATACTGTGACTTTCCACTACGCAGTCGTCCATCACAATACTCCCCATTCCTATAAGGACATTATCTTTTACAGTACACCCGTGAACAATGGCGTTATGTCCTATAGAAACATTATTACCAATGTTGGTAGGCGATTTCTTGTAGGTCCCATGGATCACAGCCCCGTCCTGCACATTCACCTTGTCTCCCATCCTGATATAGTGGACATCTCCACGGATGACGGCGTTGAACCAGACACTGCACTGCCTGCCCATTACCACTTCCCCCACTATGGTGGCATTTTCGGCTATATAACAATCTTCTCCTATCTGCGGGGATATTCCCCTCACCGGTTTTATCATGGCTGCATTTTTAGATATGACAAAAATACACCAATTCGTTAAGCCGGCATGGGAAAACCAGTCGGTTAGATAATAAGAATAAATAGGTTTTAATAATTCGCCGCGGGGCAATAGCAGTTGTAGCGATTCTCGCGCTCAGGGCCAAAGTCGAACCCTAAGGTGATCTGGTGGAACCCGCCATTGTCAAAGCGGATATCACCGCTCTGGTAAGAATAATTATAGGATACCAGGAAACGATTCACGGTTACCCCGATAATAGGGGTAAACAGCTGGAGCCGTTGTTCTCCCAGCACGCCATTGGACTGGTACTGGGCACCGTCAAAGCTGCGCCGGTACGATAGTCCGCCCCAGACCGTTCCAAAATCAACATCCTTGTACACTTTGGCATTGAAATCTATGGTTTCCTCCTCGGTGAATTCGGTCATCTGGAAAAGTACCGAGGGCTCTACCCTCCATTCACCTTTTCCAAAAACATGACCCACAGACACCAGCCAGCGCCTGAGGTTATCAAATTCGATCGCCGTATAGAGATCTCTTCCCGTTCCCAGCAAATTAAGAATTGCGCCGTGGGCGTAAAAATCCATATAACTGTAAGACATCCCGAGGTCCACGTTAAAATACCCTACACTGTTTCTTCCGCCGGTGATGACAGGGTCCGGGATCACGGAACGGAATTCACTTTCATCCAGGCTGCTTTGCAGGAATCCTGCGCTCAGGCCGAAAGAGAGCTGGTTAAGTATCCTTATATCTCCTCCAAACCTGAGGTGATGTGCGTAGGTCAGTTTTATCCCGGTCTGCGAATGATACCCATTAGCGTCATTGAACAGCATAGCTCCAACCCCGCTGTTGGAATCCCCGATCCTGGTATGCGCGTTCAGTGTCTGCAGGCTTGGCGCCTCGTCAACATTGAACCATTGTTTTCTCGCGGTTAAGCGCACCTTCCCCCCACTCCCGATTCCGGCCATGGACGGATATACCAGGTAATAGTTATCCGACAGGTAATCAAAATACACAGGCAGGCCTTCCTGGGACAGCATGGACGATGAGTACATGAGGCAGCCGGTAAGTAAGAGGAGGAATTTTTTCATTCAGGAAGGGCAAAGAGTTGCTGGTTCGGTCAAATATAAACTATAACGGCCTAAAGGCTGTAATATTATATGTGCTCAAAGTGTAAAAATGGTTGTATTTTTGCACAAAATAAGGACTATGAAAGAGCATGTGATTACGGTGGTTCCGACAAACAACCCTGCAATTCTGAAATTCGAGACCAACCAGTTTATCGTAAAAGAGGCCGGGTACGAATATCACAATATAGACGAGGCTAAGGATTCTCCCCTGGCCCAGCAGTTGTTCTACCTGCCTTTTATCAAGACTGTTTACATCTCCGGCAATTTCATTGCCCTGGAACGTTATGACATTGTCTCCTGGGATGATGTTAAGGATGAAGTGGCACAGCAACTTGTGGATTACCTGAACAGCGGGGCACCCGTGGTTAAAGAGGTAACAGAGACCAAACAAACTCCTGTAACCATCTACGCGGAAGTAACCCCTAATCCCGCGGTGATGAAATTCGTGGCGAATAAGAAGCTGGTTCCCTTTACCGTAGAGTTCAAGAATATAGACGAAGCCAAGGATTCTCCCCTGGCACAAAAGCTGTTTCATTTTCCCTATGTCAAGGAGGTCTTCATGGATGAAAACTATGTTTCGGTATCCAAATACGAAGTGGCCGACTGGAATGAAAAGACCATGGAGATTCGCGAATTCATCCGCGAATATATCTCAGCCGGGAACGATATTCTTAATGCCGACGCGGTACAGAAAAAGAACGAGGAAAAGGCGGGGGCCGCATTTAATTCACCTGACCTTGATGACACCAGCCAGCAGATCATCCAGATCCTGGAAGAATATGTTAAGCCAGCTGTAGCCAGTGACGGCGGGAACATTCTTTTCCAGTCCTATGAAAAAGAAAGCCGGACTGTAAACGTCATCCTCCAGGGTGCCTGCAGCGGTTGCCCCTCTTCTACCTTTACCCTGAAGAACGGGATAGAGAATATGCTGAAGAACATGCTCGGTGAGCAGGTACGTGAAGTTGTGGCTATTAATGGCTGATATTAGCCTCGTATGTTGTGATTGCTTCTTTAATTTCATACCTTAAAGAAGAATAATTAAAACAACATAAATCATGGCAGTATTAAAAGTAATAGAAGTATTGGCTAACTCATCAAAAGGATGGGAAGATGCCGCCCACAACGCTGTAACCCACGCATCTAAATCCGTAAATAATATCAAATCTGTATATATCAACGAACAGAGTGCTACGGTGAAAGATGGCAAAATTGATAACTACCGGGTGAATGTAAAGATCACCTTCGAAGTCAATTAGGTTATAGTTACGACAAATAATTAAGGCGCCCCCCGGGGCGCTTTTTTTATGCCTGTTATAACCGTAACTTTGGATTAAAGCAGAATCCCGGATAAGAATGACTGGCAAGGATCACAAATACACCAATGCCCTGGCGGGGGAAGACAGCCCCTACCTGAAACAGCACGCCCATAACCCGGTAGACTGGGTACCCTGGAGCGGAGATTTGGAAGAGAGCGCTGAGAAAGAGGGCAAACTGCTGCTGGTGAGTATTGGTTATGCTGCCTGCCACTGGTGCCACGTGATGGAACACCAGTGCTTTGAAGATGAAGAGGTGGCCCGGGTGATGAACAAATATTTTATCCCTGTAAAGGTGGACCGGGAAGAAAGACCGGATATAGACCACATCTACATGGATGCCCTGCAGATGATGACAGGAAGCGGGGGCTGGCCTTTGAATGTGGTAGCACTTCCTGACGGGCGGCCATTCTGGGGAGCTACCTTTGTTAAAAAAGACGATTGGATAAAAGTACTGCAGCAACTTGCGACCCTCTACCGTGAAGACCCGGAAAAGATCAGGGAATACGCAGAGAAACTGGCCCGGGGCTTAAAGGAGATCAACTTAGTCTCCCGGAATACCAAAGAGGAACTGCTTTCCCAACCAGACCTGGAGGAAATCATGGCCCGGTGGAAAAAAGGCCTGGATATGGAAATGGGAGGCAATAACAGGGCCCCGAAATTCATGATGCCGGTAAACCTCAACTTCCAGCTGCATTATGCCCACAGCAAAGGGGACCCGAAATTGATGGAATATGTTCATAACACCCTCACCAAAATGGCCTATGGCGGACTGTACGATCAACTGGGCGGTGGTTTTTCCCGGTATTCAGTAGATGTAAAATGGCATGTCCCCCACTTTGAGAAAATGTTATATGACAACGGGCAGATGATCAGCCTGTATGCCAGGGCGTACGCCCAGAAGAGAGATCCTTTATACCGCGAGGTGGTCGAGGAGACCATTGCATTTGTCCGTCGTGAACTGATGCACCCCGGGGGCGGGTTCTACGCATCGCTGGACGCAGACAGTATTGACGACAATGGAAAACTTACCGAGGGAGCCTTCTATACCTGGAAAAAAGAGGAGCTGAAAGAACAACTGGGCAAAGAGTATGACCTGTTTGCCGATTATTACAATCTCAACGATTACGGCTACTGGGAAGACGAGCGCTATGTGCTCATAAGGAATAGCAATAAAGCCTCGATCGCTGAACGCTGGAAGATTTCGGAGAGCGAATTGAATAACCGTATCCAGCAGTGGAAAGAGCAACTTCTGCCCCTGCGTGAGCAAAGACCGAGACCCCGGTTAGATGATAAATTGCTCACCTCCTGGAATGCACTTATGCTGAAAGGCCTGCTGGATGCCTTCCGCTATCTCGAAAACAGCGAGTACCTCGACCTCGCCCGCATCAATATAAAATTCATAGAAGAGAAGCTGTTATATCCCGATTATTCTTTAAAACACACCTATTCAAAAAAAGGCAGGACGATCCCCGGTTACCTGGAAGATTATGCCACCCTGGCGGATGCGTTGATCACTTTTTACGAATTGACCTTTGAAGAAAAATGGCTCTCGATGGCCAGGAAACTCACGGATCGTGCGATCACCCATTTTGCAGACGAAGAAAGCAGCTTGTTCTTCTTCACTTCTGATGAGGAGGAGGTACTGATAAGACGCACCCTGGAAGTTACCGATAATGTGATCCCTGCTTCCAATTCCATTATGGCGCATAATCTTTTCCGGTTGTCACGCTATTTTCCGTATTCCGACTACGAAGCAATTGCAAGAACCATGCTGATCAATGTTCACCCGCAGTTCGAGAATTATGCGCCCAGCCACGCCAACTGGATGCAACTGCTGCTTTTCTTCTCCGAACCTTATTTTGAGATTGCAGTGGTCGGGGATGATTACGAACAGAGAGCCCGGGAACTCCGGAAAGAATACATTCCAAACTGCAGCCTGGCGGGAGCCCGTGACAAAAGCGAGATTCCCCTGCTAAGTGAACGTCATTCCCCGGGCAAAACCCTGATCTATGTTTGCAGGGACAACTCCTGCCAACTGCCCGTAATTTCAGCAGCTGAAGCCCTGGACCAAATAACTTAACTTTAACATTAGTTTAGCCCATTCTATTTGACATTGATGTCAATTTTAACATATTTTATCTGCTTAAAAATTATACATGATAAGCTTAGCACAATACGAAGAACACGTAGACAACGCCATCAATTTTATGTGGGAAGTACTCCCGGATGTGATCATGGCCATTATTCTCCTGGTCGTCGGACTCTGGGTAGTAAAAATGATCAACAAACTGGTACATAAATTCTTTGAGAAGAAGGATTATGATCCCGCGCTGGAATCCTTCCTCCAGAGTTTTATTAAGATCGCCCTGAAAGTAATATTGTTTGTACTGGTGATTTCCCAGTTAGGGGTACAATCCTCTTCCCTGGTAGCCATTATCGGTGCGGCCGGTCTGGCCGTTGGCCTGGCGCTGCAGGGGTCACTTTCCAATTTTGCAGGGGGTGTACTCATCCTCCTGTTCAAGCCTTTTAAAGTGGGCGACTGGATATCGGCCCAGGGAGCTGAAGGTACCGTAAAGGAGATCAACATCTTCTATACCAAGCTGAACACCTTTGGCAACCAGTTAGCGATCATCCCAAATGGCCAATTATCCAATGATAACGTAATAAATTACAGTGCCGAACCCATCCGGAGGGACAAAATTACAGCGGGTATCGGTTATGGTTCAGATATTAAGAAGGCCAGGGAAATACTGCTGCAGATCTGCAAGGACCAGGGTAATATCCTCCAGGATCCTGCGCCTATGGTAGTCGTGGGAGAATTGGCAGACAGTTCTGTAAACCTCAGCCTGCGTTTCTGGGCTAAACTTGAAGATTTCTGGGATGCTCACTGGTACGTGATGGAAGAGATGAAATACCGCTTTGATGAAGCCGGTATAGAGATCCCGTTCCCACAAAGAGATGTACACATGATCAAGGAATCGTGATAATATCCTAATAAATAAACGAACCCCCGTTCATTTCATGATGGACGGGGGTTTTTTTATTATTTGGTTTTGGATTTCTTACCCTGCAGGATAAAGTCTTTCAGGTAATAGGGTTCAAAATAAGCTACGTCTTCAAAAAGGCCTTCCCGGAATCGTTCATAAGAAAGTGTCGCCATTTCCCGTGCTGAGGGAACCAGGCCTTCACGATATTCAAAATTGTGATCATCAAAAAGATCCCTGCACTTCTCTGCCCCACTCCCCGGCAGGTAGACCTTGCCTTTCTCGGCATATTCACGGTACGAATTCTCATCCAGCACCTCTGCTTTGGTTTCCCGCAGTTCGGTGTAGTTATGATCCAGAACTTTGGAATAGACTTCCATCCGCCTTGCATCCAGCATGGGAATTATAAGGCCGGAGGTTACGCTGACCTGTCTCGCCAGGCTGTCAAGGGTCGGTGTGGCCAGCAGCGGAATCCCCAGGGCATAGCACAGTCCTTTGGCCGCTGAAACCCCTATCCGTAAGCCGGTATAGGAACCCGGACCTTTACTGACCGCAATGGCCTCCAGGTCGGCCAGGGGCTTCCCGGCCATTCCCATTACTTCTTCAATAAAATAATGCAATTGCTCTGCATGGGAATAGCCTGCGCTGTTCTCTTCCTTGAGAGCAATCAGGTTCCCGTCCTCTGCCAGGCTAACCGAGCAATTGGTAGTGGCAGTCTCTAAATTCAGTATCAGTGCCATAATGGCTGCAAAGATACGCTAGTTTAGGACAATCGGAAGACCAAAATAGAAATCGAGTACCTTGATCCTGAAGATATAATCGTACTTGGTCCTGATCACCTCTGCCTCGGCATTATCAAGGCGGGCCTGGGCCTGGCTGAAATCAAAAGCATTCATCAGTCCTACTTCAAAACGGTCGCGGGAATACTCCAGCGCCAGTTTTCGGGCCTCCAGGGTCTTCTGTGCTGCCTCGTAAGCCTTGGCGGCATTCTCCACATCCACGTAAGCCTGGTTGACATTGGATTCGAGATCCAGCTTCTCCTGCTCTAACTGCAATTTGGCGCGTTGTACATCGATCTGGGAGCGCTTGATATTATTCCGGGTAGCAAAGCCGTTAAAAATGGGAATATTCAGCTGTGCCCCGTAAGAGACTCCGTCATTTAACCATAACTGGTCCTTAAAGCCGATCTTCTCTCCGGTAAAAGGATCCCTGGTCTGGTCAGAATACCTGGTGTTGTAATTAAAGAAAGCTGCGAGGGTAGGGAATAGTGCCCCCCTTGCGATCTGCAGGTCTTGTTCGGCCAGGGCCACCTGGGATTCGGAGAATTTAATATCATTCCTGAAGGTCATTGCTTTATCAAAGATGGTTTTGGGGCTGTTAGCCAGCACCTCCGCCGGGGGTACATCAAAATCCTCTTCCGCTATATCAAAATTCTCGTAATCGGTGATCTGCAGCAGCTGAGCCAGGTTGATCCTGGAGATCAGCACCTGGTTACGGGCATTGACGATCTGCTGTTCCAGACCTGCGATTGTCGCCTGTATTTCGACCAGGTCTCCCAGGGGATTTACCCCGGAATCCACCAATTCCTGCGTTCTTTTCAGGTCCTGTTCGGTCACCGCGTACTGGGCACGTATCACTTTCAGGGTCTCCTTATTGGATAGTACCTGCAGGTAAGCAAATGCCACGTTCAACCGGATGTCATCCACGAGATCTTTTAAGCGGTACTGGCTGGCAATGATTCCCAGCTTAGCCCTGTTGATCTGGTACAGGTTCCGCATCCCGTCAAAAAGGGTTACGGAAGAGGTGACATTGTTTGAGGCTGAAAAAATAGTCCCGGTGACCAGGTTATTGGTCGTGGGATCCAAAATAAGACCGGTACTGGCCGTCGTGCTCAGCTGGGCATTCAGATTGGGCATCAGGTTGCCGTAAGCGTCCCGCTTATCGATCTCGGCATTCATCAGGTCCAGTTCAAATTGCTCTATAGAAAGATTGTTCTCTATGGCATAGGTTACACACTCCTCCAGGGTCCAGCGTTTCATCTGCCCATTGCTCACTACCGTTCCTAAAAGGAATAACAGGAGCAGCCATGTACTTTTATTGTTTACTGCTTTCATGAGTTCTGCTTTCTGGAATGGATTAATCATCTGAATTCTCCTCTTCATCATCTTCCCCTATTTTAATAGGCTCTGTCTTGTTCCACACCTTCACTTTATCCGATTCGCTTAACCCGGAGATGACCTCGACATTAACACCGTCAGAGATACCGATCTCGATATCCCGACGTTCAAATTTCTGGTCTCCCACTGCAACTTCCACGTAAGGATCATCTGTTTTTTTATCAAACTGTAACAAGGCTTCGGGAATCACCAGCACACTGTCCCTTTTTTCGAGAACCAGGGAAGCGTTGGCACTGTAACCGGCCCGGATCATAAAATCATCTTCGATATCCACATCTCCTTCAATCTTGAACTGAACCGCGCCTGCCTCTTCTATTCCTTTGGGTGCAATAAAACGCAGCTTGGCGTCGAACTTCTTGTCCTCTATAGCCCCAAGGCTGATCTCCAGTGGCATTCCTAATTGCAATTTGCCAACCTCTCCTTCGTCTACCTGACCTTCAAAGATCATTTTTCCCAGGTCTGCAATGGTAGCTATCGTGGTTCCGTCGTTAAAGTTATTACTCTGGATCACCTGGTCCCCTTCTTCTACCGGGATCTCCAGGATGGTCCCGTCTACGGTCGCACGGATATTGGTATTTGCACTGGAAGACCCCCCTGCCGATCCACGGCGGATGATCTGGTAATCTGCCCTTGCGTTCTCCAGTTCCTGCACGGCCTGGTCATATTGCAACTTCAGGTTGTTATAAGCCTGGTTAGAGATCACTCCTTTATCAAAGAGTTTCTTATTGCGTTCAAATTCGATCTTGGAATTTGCCAGGGCTATCTCTGCATTCCTCACCCTGCCCTGGGCCTGGTTCAGTGCCTGTTCATTGGGCACCACCTTAATAGTGGCGATCAGGTCGCCTGCCTTAACCTCGGCGCCTTCGTTCATATATATTTTCTCGAGGATCCCCGATATCTGCGGTTTTATCTCGATCTCATCTTCCGGGACCACCTTCCCTGTCGCCACGGTCTTCTGTTCTAAATCCGAAATAAAGGGTGATTTGGTCTCATAGGTGATGGCCGATTTGCTGTTGGTCTGCACGAACCATGCGGCCGCCCATAAGGCACCTAGTATTAAAATACCGAGGATTACGTATTTCAAGATCTTTTTCATGTCAGTTGGTTTGTATTCGTTATTACTTTATTTATTATTCTTCTCTTAATGCGTCTATAGGTTTGATACTTACCGCCCGCTGGGCCGGGATCAGCCCGATAAGGGTCCCCAGGATCACCATTATGGCCAGGGCAGCCAGGACCAGTGGAATAGGTACGGTAGGATTGTTATAGGGAAAATCGATATCCTGGGTAGCACCATCAATACCGGCCAGTACCAATGCCCCCAGTATGATTCCTATGATACCTGCGATCAGGGTTAACACCACGGACTCCATGATGATCTGGTTACGTACTTCCCGGGGGGTCGCTCCAAGCGCCCTTCTTACTCCAAGCTCCTTGGTCCGTTCTTTTACGGAGATCAGCAGTATATTCCCGATCCCGATCACCCCGGCAAGGATAGTTGCGATTCCCACGATCAGTGACAGGAAAGTAATTCCCTTGGAAAACCCGATGATCCTGTTAAAGATCTCCCCGAGGTTAAAGGAACCGAAAGCTCTTTCGTCATCCGGGTGCACCTTGTGAATATTCTTCAGCACAGCCTTTACATCCTTCTCTACCTGTATCACATCCGCATCGTTGAAGGCTGCGATAGAGAACCACATGACATCGTCCCCGGTATTATAGAGCTTCCGGTACGTGGTAAACGGGATGAATATATCCCCATCGCCTTCAAAACCTCCTCCCGGAACAAACTTATGTACCCCCACGACCTGGAAATACACCTTGTCTATCCGGATATAACCTCCTATAGGATTTTCACCTTTTTCAAACAATTCTTTCTGGGTCCGTTCCCCTATCACGCAAACCTTTCGCGCCTGCTCTATATCCTCATCGTTCAGGAAACGGCCATTGTCGTATATCTTCTTGGTAGAGATCTTGGTGAAATCGGGAAAATCTCCGTACACGGTATAGTTCCCTGTAGTTCCGCCCCGGCTGATATTAGCCTGTGGGGTTCCAAAAAACCCGCGCACATTCCTCGGCGCAATGGTCTCTATTTCCGGGATACGGTTTTTCAGTACCTGTACATCTCCCAGTTTTAACTGTATGGGTCTCCCCGTTTTAAATCCCGCATAGGGCATACTCGTATTTTGGGCCCAGGCGAACATACTGTTGATGGCCACGGTCTCGAAAGCCTCCTCGAATCCGTTATCCATACCTTTCGCTGCCCCGGAGAGAGCGATATAAATAAAGATTCCCCAGGTGACCCCGATCACCGTGATGATCGTACGCACCTTGTTCTTACGAATAGATCCGTAAATCTCCTGCCAGGTATTTCGGTCAAATAAGAACTTCATATTATTCGTCTCTAAGTGCTACAATAGGTTTAATCTTCGCCGCGCGGTTGGCGGGTACATAGCCGGCAATGGCACCAAAAATGATAAGGGCTATCGTAGCAAAAATCGCTGTCCCGGTATTGATGTAAGGATCTGTGATAAAATAATCCTCCAGGGTGTCCCCAAGGGAACTCAGCAGGGCGATGCCGAACAACATGCCACTGAATCCTGAAATCGTGGTGATAAACACCGATTCCAGTAAGATGGTGCTGATCACATTGGCCGGGGTTGCTCCTAAAGCTTTTCGAATCCCTAGTTCCTTGGTGCGCTCCTTCACTACAAAGACCATGATATTGCTGATCCCGATGATTCCGGCGATTATGGTACCGAAGGCCACGAAGGCCACGATCAGCTGCAAGACACCTGCAAACTGCTGGTTCTGCTGCAGGGCATCGGCCATGTTCCGGATAAAAATTCCGTTCTCATCATCCGGGGCAATAACCTTCTTCTCTTTTATATAACGCTCAAGGCTCCTTTCAAAGGCCATTGCACCGGTATAACCAATCTCGGGTTTAAACCCGACGATAAACTGGTCTATCTTGTCATTGTTCTTTTCCAGTAATTGTCTCGTGGTATAAGGAAGGTAAATCATCCGCTCCTCGTTGTCACCCCCATCATCCTGGAAGACGCCGATCACCTTGAACATACTGCCTCCTATATCGATGAACTTCCCCAGGGCTTCTTCATCATCAAACAGATCCTGTTCTACCAACCTCCCGATGACCGCGTATTTGTTCTTATCCTTGATATCTAGGGTGTTCAGGTAGCGCCCCTTCATCATAATGGTCTTCTCTGCAAACTGGTGAGATTCCCCTACTGCACGGGTGGTGTAGTTATTGGATTCCGACTTGTACCGCACCATTGCTCCCCTGGTGATCCTCGGCGTAATGTACTCGAGGGCCATTGGGAAATTCTTTTTGATATCCTCAATATCGCTGTTGTCAAATTCGATCTGTCTTTCGGACTTGAATCCTTTGTATGGTTTTGAGGTCCGTCCGGGGAAAAAGAAAAATACGTTGGTCGCATCGTCCTGGAAGAATTCGTCAAAGGTGTTGATCAGGCCATTGCCGAACCCGAAAAGGGAGACAAATATGAATATCCCGAGGGCTACGGTGAACCCGGAGAGGAAGGTCCGCAGTTTATTTTTGCGGATGGTCTCAAAGATCTCTTTCCAGTTATCCCTGCTGAACATAATCCGCGGCTCTTACTTGTTTTACTTTTTTGTCCTCTACGATCACCCCGTCTTTCAAATGGATGATCCTCTTGCACATATGTGCAATATCTTCTTCGTGTGTTACTACCAGGATGGTATTCCCGGCATCATTGATCTTCTGTATAAGGTCCATCACCTCGTAAGAGGTGGTACTGTCCAGGGCTCCGGTTGGCTCATCGGCGAGCAGCAGCTTGGGTTCTGCAGCCATAGCCCTTGCAATGGCAACCCTTTGTTTCTGACCCCCCGAGAGTTCATTGGGCAAATGGGTAGCCCACTGCTTCAGCCCAACCTGTTCCAGGTATTTCATAGCCTTCTCGTTGCGTTCTTTCCGCCCCATTCCCTGGTAATACAAGGGAAGAGAGACATTCTCCATGGCATTCTTATAGTTGATCAGGTTAAAAGACTGGAATACAAAACCCAGGAATTTGTTGCGGTACTTGGCCGCTTTGGTTTCATTCAGGTTCTTTATGGGAATTCCGTCCAACACATATTCACCTGAATCGGCCTCATCGAGCATTCCCAGTATATTCAGCAAAGTGGATTTCCCGGAACCGGAAGATCCCATGATGGCCACCAGTTCCCCGTCTTCAGCTTTAAAGTTGATTCCTTTGAGGACATGCAGGGAATTACTTCCCATCTTATAGGATTTGTGAAGGTCTTTGATCTCGATCATTGGTCAGCGTTTGTTTGGTCCGGGGGTCCGCTGCCGCCTGATTGGTAATATTCCAAAAGGCTTCGGGTACCCAGGATGTGACAATAAGACTAAATATGGTCTTAAAAGTTACAGGATATTACGACTTTTTTTATCCGGTGACGCTGATAAGGGTCAGGACAGCTAAAATTTGAGAGATAAAATCGAGAAGGAACGGCCCGGTGATCAGGCCTTCATTTTCCGGTAGATGAAATAACCAAGTGCCCCAACAAGAATATAGGGAATGGCCATAAGGTAAACAATGCCGTTATTGATACCCTCTGCTACCGAGGTGTTCTCACCACTTTCGAGTACAGCCCTGCACATGGCGCACTGGGCAAAAGCCTGTTCCGGAACCAGTACTATGAATAACAAAAGTGCCGGCAGTATCATTTTATGCCAGTTCTGCGCATTCCCTCTTTTATTTTCATGTAGCTTATCAGAATGCATAGTACGGAGAGATCATTAAGTAAACAATTACCCCGCTGATAGCCACGTATAACCAAATGGGAAACGTGATGCGGGCCAGTTTCCGGTGAGATTCGTAATTCCCCAGGTAAGCGCGGGTATACGTCCGCAGGACCAGTGGAATAATGGCGATAGACAACAGTATGTGGGTCACCAGGATGAAGTAATAGAAATAACGGATGAGTCCCTCACCCCCGAAGGCTGTGGATTCTGAAGTCATATGGTAGGCTACGTACATCATCAGGAAGAGCACAGAGAGTACAATACAACTATTCATCAGGTTCTGGTGCATCCTGCGGTTCCCGCTTTTAATCGCCCAGAGGGCCAGCAGCAGCAGTACAGCGGTGATACCATTAGTTGTTGCATATATAGGGGGCAGAAACCATAAAGGTTCTGCACCCGGGATCTTTACTCCAAATAATATGGCCACCACCACGGGCACAAGGATGGATACAACGGTGATCCACCTGTTAATTCTTTTCTCTTTAAGCGCAACCTGGTTCATTCTATTCTTCTAATAATTTCTCTATATCCTCTTTCAGTTGGGTGATCTGTTCGATCTCACCGTGATCATTGGTCTGCTGTTCACGGGTAATGGTACCCCGGTAATATATGATAGGATTCCCGAAATCATCTTTACGGGACCTGATATAGCCTTCCCGGTCTATAAGGGCAAACAAACCCGAATGCTCAAAACCACCCGGAACATCAACTGCTTCTGCAGCAAAAATATTGAAACCCTCGTTGGCCAGCTTGTAGATCTCTTCACGATCGCCTGTCATCAGGTGCCAGTCCATATCGTTTATACCATACTGCTCTGCATAAGCCTTGAGCACCGAAGGCGTATCATATTCCGGGTTGATGGTAAAAGATGCGACTCCAAAATCCTCGTATTCCCTGAATTCATCCTGCAGTTCTACCAGGTTGCGGTTCATGATGGGACAGATAGAAGGGCAGGAAGTAAAAAAGAATTCGACCACATACACCTTCCCTTTGTAATCTTCATTGGTGATCAGCAGGCTGTCCTGGTTCCTGAAAGCAAATGAAGGAACCTTCCTGCGTTCCCCGTTACGCATAATATAGGAAAGGACTTCGGGATCATTCTCTGAACTCATCCGGTCTTTCTCAACAATATCCTTATCCCTGATCCGATCCACGATCCTGGGAATAAAGATGATCCCAAAAACCAGCACTACCAGGGAGACCCAAATATATGTGTAGTTCTTCTTCCGCATTACTTCTGTCTGTCGGCGTTATTTTTTTTGAGAGCCAGGCGGTATTCTGCCAGGATTACTTTTACATCGTCTTCCATTTTATTGTTCAGTTCTGCAACCGAAATGGTATTGAATCCATACTTGACACCCTCATCCTCGTCCTCGTCATCAGTCCGGCCGCGTAATTTCATTTCCTTATCGATGATAAAGACATAGGGCGTTCCTAACTGGGCATCGAGTTCAAGATCGGTTTCCAGGGAATTAAAGACCCTGGTGATCTCCTTTTCCGGGGCGAATACGAATTTCCATTTGGATATATCAACAAGGGCCCCGAGATCCTTTTTCAGATCCTCTACCTTCTCCTGCGTTCCATCGGGAACCAGCATAACCATCTGGAAATCGTTGAACTCGTAAAACGGCTTATAGATCTTTTGGTTGAGGTTAAAGGCATTACCCTTCTTATATTCCAGATCTGAGCCCAGGAAGCCCAGGATAGTGATCTTGTCTTTAAATGTCGTACCGGGATCCAGGGAGCTGACATCAGAAATTTTTTCTGTAAGTACAGGCAGACGACCAAATTGATTCACCCCCGAAGCGAAGAAGAGGTAAGCGACCAGCGGGAAGATGAACAGGACAACTAAGACTATGGTCTTTTTCATATGCTATGCAAAAATAAAAAAGACGGTTGTGAAACCGTCTTTTGATATTGTTAATAAAGTCTTAGAAATTCCACTTTACAAAGCCATCCTTGTACACGGTATAGATATAGTCTGCCTCGAACAGCAGGATAAAGATCAGGTAGCAGACCAGGAATATAGGGGTCCATACGATCGCCCTCCTGAGGGAACTCTTCTCATCCCTGAGGTGCATGAAATCCCATGCAATATAATAGGCCTTCACCAGGGTCAGGATGATAAAGATCCAGTTAAGCAACTTCATCCCGATAAAGTAATTGTGGGTGAGAAAATATGGTTTGGCAATACCTAATGCTACCTCTACCGCAGTCACAAGGGACAAGAATATGAGCACGCCCCAGATCTTCTGGGTATTTGATTTGAACTTAAGTAGTCCTCTGAAAATAGCTAGTTTGTGTCCGTGAGCCATAATAATTGTTATATGTTTTACTTCCCGATACCTTGGGAACGATTATACCAAATAGAAAAATGTAAATACAAATACCCATACAAGGTCTACAAAGTGCCAGTAGAGCCCAACTTTTTCTACCATTTCGTAGTGCCCCCTGCGCTCGTATGTACCCAGGATAATATTAAAGAAAATGATGATGTTGATCACCACCCCGGAGAATACGTGGAAGCCGTGGAAGCCGGTGATAAAGAAGAAGAAGTCTGCGAACAGCCTGCTCCCATACTCATTACGGACAAGGTTGGCACCTTCTACAACCAGGACAGCGTCTTCTATCCTTTCAAGGGATTCTTCCCGGGTCAGCATAGTCTTCTGGTGATCATCCGTCAGGGTTTCAGTCCTGATAAGGATATTTGGATTGCTTTTAAATCCTTCAACCACTTCATTGAGAGAATAGGTTGGCAGTGAGCTTTCATCCCCGTAATACCAGACTCCATTCTGCTCCAGGTGTTCCTGGCGAACATCCGGGATACTTGCTGCAAAGTCGCCTAATGCGGCGCGCTCGCCGGTCTCAGCATTAACAAACTGCAGGATACGGCCACCTTTGGTTTCCAGTGCACCATAATCTCCTTTTATAAAAGTTGCCCATTCCCAGGCCTGTGACCCGACGAATATCGCTCCTCCTATAATGGTCAGGAACATATATAGCACCACTTTGGATTTTTTCATATGGTGACCCGCATCAACGGCCAGTACCATGGTCACAGATGACATGATCAGGATAAAGGTCATAAAGGCAACGTAGTACATGGGGTAGTTCCCGTGAAAGAAGGGAACGTGGGTAAAAACCTCATCGGCGATTGGCCAGGTCTCGATAAATTTAAATCTGGAAAAACCATAAGCCGCGAGGAAGCCTGAAAATGTCAGGGCATCGGACACGATAAAGAACCACATCATCATTTTACCGTAACTGGCACCGAGGGGCTTATTACCGCCTCCCCATACATTTTCTTCCGCAGCCGGAGTAACCGAAGTATCCATAAAGTCTTTTTAAGAATATATTGGCAAATTTACATTTTTTTCCAGCAAACAAAAGTCCAATTCCCTATGAAATCGCACTTTTGTCGCTTTAATCAATTAAAGAAATAAAAAAATAAAATCAGGTACAGCCAAAGCAGGCCCAAAAAGTGCCAGAAGGTGATCCCTAACTCCATTCCTAACAGGTTCCCATTCGCATATTTTCCTTTCACCTGCTGGTATAATACCACGCCCAGTGAAATCAATCCTGCCACTACGTGAACGATATGCACCATAGCGATCAGGAAGATATAAGACATGGTAATACTGCTGGTAGGACCGGTAAAATAATAGCCCTGGGCCACCATCTGTGAAAAGCCTACGAATTGGAGCGCTATAAACAACAGGCCAAGCCCCAGGGTTACAAATAACCACCTTGTGCTTTTTCCTGCTTCTTCCTGGGCCTGGCTTCTCTTTGCCAGGTGGTAGCTGACACTGCTGATAAGAATGATCACCGTACTGATCAAGAAAGCCGAAGGCAGCACCAGGTCCTGCAACCAGTCTTCCCTGCTGCTGCTGACAATATAAGCGCTGGTCCAACCGGCAAAACCCATTATAAGGCTTACCATTCCGAACCACAACATCATTTTCTTGGCACGGGCATTCTTCTCCTGTGCGGTTCCTTGTGTTAAATCCATCTCCATAAAAATTTATCGATGACATATACCAGCTGCATCAGGGTAATATAACTGACACTGGCAAGCATCAGTTTCCTGGCAGAAATATTGTCTCTTTTTGTATATAATCTGAAGGCAAAGAACAACATCACCAGTCCCATGAGGAATACGATAACCCCGGCTGTTACTGATAAATGCAATCGCCCTGTAAAACCAAAGACCGGGATCACAGAAATGAGGATCATCCAGAAGGTGTAAAATATGATCTGGAATGCTGTACCGCGATCCTTTTTCCCGGTTGGCAACATCTTAAAGCCTCCTCTTTTGTAATCTTCGTGGAGCATCCATCCCAGGGCCCAGAAATGCGGGAACTGCCAGAAGAATTGTATCATGAACAGGGTCCCCGGCTCTATCCCGAACTCGTCCGTAGCCGCTACCCAGCCTAACATAAACGGTATGGCCCCGGGGATAGCCCCTACAAAGACAGAAAGCGGAGTTACCGTTTTCAGGGGGGTGTATACACTGGTATAAAGAAATATTGAGATCGCGCCGAACATGGCGGTCTTAGGATTTAAGGTGTAAAGGGTCACAAGTCCCAGCACCGTCATCAGCATCCCAAGGAAGAGCGCCGTATTCACACTCATTCTCCCTGCCGGGATCGGTCTGTTCCGGGTACGATTCATCAGCAGGTCAAGATCCCTTTCTATGACCTGGTTAAAAGCATTAGACGCGCCCACCAGGCAATATCCACCAAAGGCAAGGAGTAACAGGGACAGGCCGGAGATCTCGGTAGCACCCAGCAGGTAACCGGCTATAGAAGAGAAAACCACGCTGATCGCCAACCTGGCTTTGGTGATTTCTTTAAAGTCGGCCAGTGTCATAGACCAGGTTATGTTTTTTGCCGCACCGATCGCAGTCTTCATGCGTTGATTTTAAGAGTGCAAAGATAACACCCAATCTATTTGTTTGCAATCTTAAGGAGTTGTTTATCGCTTCTTTATAAATCCACATATAGTATAATTAATCTGCCCGTTAAAAAAACAGCATAAAAAAACCCCGGCATTGTTGCCGGGGTCCTGGTTCTATATAGAATAGTATTACTGTAATTTAAATGTGATCGGGATACTGAAAGGAACCCTTACCGGGCGACCCCTTTGTTTTCCGGGAGTCATTTTCGGAAGCTTCTCGATGATCCTGAGTGCCTCGGCTTCCAGGTTCTTGTCCGGTCCGCGGTAACGGATATTACCGATACTACCGTCAGTCTGGATGGTAAACATTACGTTTACACGCCCCTGTATACCCATTTCCTGTGCAATTTCAGGATAACGGAAATTTCTTCGGATATGGTCCTGCATTTTTTCATTAAAGCAAGCCCTCTTATCTTTTGCTCCTTCGCAACCGGGGAAGATCGGTACATCTTCAATAACAGCGAAAGGAACATCTATATCTTCATCAACTTCGTCAACTTCTACATCCTCAACCTCAATTACCTCTTCTTCCTGGCTGGTCTCGGTAGACTCGATCACGGTTTCTTCCACTTCTTCCTCATCTTCAACTACCTCGATAACTTCGGGAGCTGCAGGTGGTGGTGGTGGCGGTGGAGTCTTGATCT
The DNA here is from genome assembly GCF_004362865.1 of Zeaxanthinibacter enoshimensis. Lineage (GTDB taxonomy): Bacteria > Bacteroidota > Bacteroidia > Flavobacteriales > Flavobacteriaceae > Zeaxanthinibacter > Zeaxanthinibacter enoshimensis. The sequence goes on from NZ_SNYI01000001.1 coordinate 90,447, forward strand.
GCTCGGTCATTGGGACTTCCTCATCAAGTTGATCTTCGACGTTCAGAGATATATCGTAATCCTGAACTTCATCATAGGTTTTCCACTCAAGTGCCACGTAGACCAATGCCATCACGAGCGCAAGCCCTAATACGAAGTAAAGGCCGCTATTTCTTCTCAAGTCAGCTTTTGGATTCTTTTTGGGTTCCATACATTTTGGTTTAGTGTTCGCTAATTTAACTATTTTATTACTAATCCTGCAATTAAATTTTCCACTTTAACTGCCGGTTTCCGGAAAAAAGGAGCTTTAAGAAAGCAGTCCCGGTAAGCGCCCCGATGGTATTGGCAATTACATCAGCCAATTCCCCGCTGCGCCAGCTCGTGTAGGTACTTTGTAACACCTCAATAATTATACCAAACACCAGGGAAAACAGGAAAGAAATCAGCAGTGCATTCGAGAGGCGCATTTTTCCGCTGCTGCGTTCCCGGAGGGCAAATCCGAGGGTAATTGCAGCAACTGAATAAAAAACGAAATGCACCAGCTTATCCATATAAGGAAAACTGATTTCGTCATCCACTCCCGAAAATGAAAAAAAGCTGAGCAGCGTTATCATCACCATCCAGCTTATAAATACTATTGTATACTTATTGGAGTTAAGCACCAACCAGCTCCTTGTATTCATCGGCAGACATCAGACCATCTACTTCAGAACTATCGCTGATCTTAACCTTGATCATCCAGCCTTCGCCGTAAGGATCAGAATTAACTTTTTCAGGCTCATCTTCCAGGGCCTCGTTAAACTCCACTATGGTCCCGCTAAGTGGCAGGAACAGGTCAGAAACAGTTTTTACCGCCTCAACGGTTCCAAAAACTTCCTCCTGGTCCAGGGTCTCATCCAGGGTCTCCACTTCTACATATACGATATCTCCCAGCTCTCCCTGGGCAAAATCGGTAATTCCAACGGTGGCTACATCGCCCTCGATCCGGATCCATTCGTGGTCCTTGGTATACTTAAGTTCTGACGGTATGTTCATTGTGCTTTGTTTTGCTTAGGCAGCAAATGTAATTGTTTCTGTCAAGGTTTTCAAAAATGCAGAAAGGAAAAAACCTGCTAATATGAAGCCTGTCAGGGCCGGGTTTACCTTTTAGTTCCCGAAATTATAGCGCAGGGTGAACCCGGTGTTGATGGTGGTCTGTGGAAATGCAGTAGAAACCGCAAATTGGGAGAACGAATGATCGTAGAAGAACAGGGCGTTCAGGTTTTTGCTCAGGGCGTAATCCGCGGTAAACTTGACAGACAACAGGTTCTGCCCTGAAGTGATCTGGTTATTATCAATATCCAGGCTGCGGATAATGGTAATATTATCCCTGAGGGTAACATCTGCTTTCAGGTTTAGATCCCCTTTCAGCCTTTGCTTTTCACCCCCGATGTTGGTGACGAATTGAACGTCCTTGAACCTGTACCCAAGTCCTACGGTATATTCCTTTCCATTGATCTCTGTCATCAGTTGGTTGTCAAAACTCAGTGAAAGTGCCCGGTCTGTACGGACCTCCGCCAGCACGCTCAGCGAACTCTTGGTTTCAAAATCAACGCGCATCAGCGGGTTGAACTGGTCGGTCAGGACCACATTATTGATCAGCAGCTCAGGCTGCAGGTTGCCGGTATCGGCATCAAAGAGGTTGTTCTGCCTTTCCAGGTTGGTCTGGAAAGAGTTGATACTGTAGGCTGCCCTGTACCCGTGGCTGAGTGAAAAACGGGTGAACTTCTTGCGGAACCACTGGTTGCGCATTAAGCCGGTATATTTAATGTTCCAGTTCGGGATAGGAATGTCCCTGAAAGCATCCAGGTTTACCCTGTCAACTTCCTGCCCGGTATACGCCGCAAAGAAAGCCGGCAGCAACACTTCCTGGCTGCTCTTACCATACCTCAGCGGGAAGCCATCACTATCCAGGCCCTCGTCCGCACCATTACGGTCAGAAAGCAAGCGGTTGGCTATAGTGATCCGGTTCTCTTTAAAGGTCTCGAAGTTGATCGATTCTGTCTCGTCGCTCTTGTTGAAAAAGGTACTGATCATCACCGTAGAGATACTGAAGTTACCATTGGTATTCGGTGTCTGTACAATGTACTCCCCGTCCTCTATATCAAAATTCTCCCTGAGGCTTTCCGAGTACTGCCGGTCTGCAGTCAGGTCGATGGTCAAATCCTGCATGGGCTGGGCCGTAGCAGTAAGGTTGAGCTGTGTATTCTTCTGGCGGATGAACTGTTCGTTATACCCATCAAAATCGGTCAGCCACCCATTACGGGCCGCCTGGAAACGTACATCAGCCTGGCTTCCGAAAACAAAGCCGAGGGTAGGCTTAGTAGTCCCGATAAATCCAATAGACGGGAGGTAGCCCGGGAGTACCTGCCCGTTATTCTCACTGTAATTCGCGTTAAGCCTTTTGATCATGGTGACCAGGTCTATAAAGGCATTCCCGAGGCCTGAACTCTTCTTACCGGCTTCCTGGCCTGCGGCCGGCCTGCCCGCTTTATCACGCCTGGCCGGGGCCCTGCCCGATACTGCCTTGCTGCCCCTTTTCTTTAAGCCGATCTTATCGTAGAATCGTTGCATGCTCAGGGAAGCCGTCAGGTTGTGGGTATTGGCATTCTGTACGGTGTTCACATCGTTTCCGACTACTTCTCGGATTGCATCTCCGCCGCGCTGCCATTCAAAATTACTGGTATAGGTATATTGGGCATTAATGAAATCAAGTATCGGAATTTTGTTAAGCGGCAGTTCGTAGTTCAGCTGCAACTGCTGGTTATGACGGTTGGGATCCCCGACATCAAAGAAACCATCCCATAAGGTCAGGGTAGGATCGATAATTGGCTCCGGCGCATCCGGGTCCTCGAAATAATTACGGACGATACGGTTGTTGGATGCAGTTAGGTTCAGGCGAAGCGACTTGGTAAGGCTGTAGTTTACCGCGTACTGCCAGTTGAACTGGTAGTTGCGCTGCTGTAACAAGGGCAGCTCCAGGCGCTCTACCCCGGGCTCCAGTACATCGCGGAATCGCTGCTGGTTCAGTTGGCGGTCTATATTAGACTGCACAGCCACGCTCGCCGGGAGCACATTAAAATTGAGCTCCTTAAGCCACTGCCAGTATTTCCCCGTAAAGAGCGAATCCTTCTTTGCAAAAGGTGCTACCTCGGTGGGTTTAAAATTATGGTTATAAACAAAACCGGTGGCAACATCCTGGTCTCTCAGGTTCTCTATTTCGAAATCCCTGTGGTCGGTTTCGTTATAGGAATAGTTGAACGTAAAATTCTCAACGTCGTAGAAGTTGGCTTCTGCTTCCTCCCCACGGTTCTTCCTCACCCCGATAAAATTAATACTGGTCCTTTTAGTGTAATCCTCTGCCTGCTCCCTGATCTCTTCCGCAACCTCTTGTGACGGGGCGGCGGCAATCCTGTCCTCCAGTTTAAGATCATCGTATACCGGGTCAAATTCCGGGGTGATGAGTTGTTCGGAGATCCCGTAATTGAAAGGGATCTGCAGGTTCCATTTCTGAGGCAACAACTGCCCTAATTCCACATTGGTCACCACATCGTAGGCAACAGCATCTTCGCGGGACCGCTCGTTCGGCATCTGGTCGATGGCCCCAAACCCGGAAGTACTTTTACTTCCCGTGGCTGATACATTGGCAAAATCGGCCAGGTTGGCGTCCATAGCGGCTACAGCCGCCCAACCCCCGTTATTATCCAGGCCGGCCAGGCGGAGCTCGTTGAACCACACCTCTCCCCGTGCCGGGATATTATCAATATTTTTCACTCCTACCATCATGCTCCGCAAACTACCCAGTGAGGGGTTTCCACGTATCCCGATACGAACACGGCCGGCTGTTCTCGGGGCATCTTCTGCCACCGGGATCACTTCCCCGTCCACTACTTCGTAAAAATTAATCTCGGTGAGGCTCTGGTTCGCGATCCCTAGGGATTTTACTTTGTTAAGGTCAGAAAGAGATACCTCCAGTTCGTTGATCGAAGGCCAGATCTCGGAAGCGGTACTGGCTCCGAATGGCGTGAATTGCAAGGGCAGTTCCAGCTGGTAAAAGTTCTCAGAGAAATCTGTTCCTATCCGGAGGAAACCGACCAATGGTGTCTCTCCATCTGTATAATCCGTATCTACGATCTCTTCGGCATGCATAAACATCTTTATACGCTCGTACTGCCGGATATCGATATTTACGTTTTTAAACACCCCTCGGGAATCCTGTGGTTCCAGGTTCTCTACTACGAAAGATAGAGATTGCTCGTTCTGGCGGATGATAGTATTGTTATTGTTGAGCTGTTCCCTCAGCACCCCCGGAGGCAATACATAAGGGATAGGGATCCTGGAGTTATTCTCTTCAATGTTAACGGTGTTCACATCCACAACAGTTCCGTCATCTGCAGGGTTATCGCCACCGGTTTCCAGGGTCTTGGTGTAATTCCTCCAGTCGCCCCGCACCAGGTCCAGGGTCGCAAAACGCAAGACCACATCACTGCTGAAGCCCGTCATATACATCCGCATAAAACTGATAGACCTGAAATCGGAAATTCCACCTACGGCATCAGTAAAGTCGCTGAGCGGGATCTTGTACTGTATCCAACGGCGGTTTAAACGATCTCCATTGGGAAGGTCCGGAGTAGTCCCTTCCTTAATGTCGGTCACATATTTATCGTCAATGGTGGTATTCGGTTTGATCTGTATGCGGTACTCGTAATAACTGTTGATGGTATTCATCGTCAGGTCCCGGTCCACATCCTCCACGTCAGGTAAAGTTGTAGAACCCCGGTTCGTATTGGTTACCGTTACTGGCGAGTTCCCCTGGGGGTTATTGAAATCCCGGTAGCGTTCCAGGATATTCCCTTCCCTGTTCAGGTAATAAGTATAGTTGTCAAGGGCCGGGTCTTCCGGGGGACCGTTATAACCCTGTGCTGCTTCATCAGTATCAAGGAGCCCGTCATACCCAACGTCTTGCAGGTTCCTGTTGGTTGCGTCTGCATCAAAAGCGTAAACCAGGGACTGGGTGGCCGGCACCTTACCCCAGACTGTCGGGGTAGTAAGGTCATTGCTATTTACCCCGGGCAGCCCGTTTTCGTATTGCTTACGTCCATCGGCCAGAATATCTTCGGAAATGTTCCCAAGGTTGATCACCAGTTCACCGGGACTGGTGGCAGATCCGTCCACGTATGGATCCATCACCCAGAATTGCACGAATTCTACGTTGCTCTGTTCAAAGTTGGTACTGCTGAGGGCACGCATGATCCCTGCCCATTTCTGGTCCGGTGTCTCTGCCGCGAAATTAGCATTGGCATTATAGGGTCCTCTCTGCCCCGGCAGGTAAACCAAATCCAGTGTATTCTGAACCGTGGTCTGCCCCTGGGCTATATCCACCTGTGGGAAAACCTCGTCTATAAAGACCCTTCGGGTTTCATTAGTGGAAATATCATTATCGGTTATCGCAGCCGGGCGCTGGTTAGTATAAAAGATAGGGTCGATGGTATACCAGGCCATTTTTGCACGCTCGTACCCGGTTTCCAGCCCCGTTTCTCCCTCATCCAGGAACTCCAGCGGGGTACTGGCCAGGGTCCATCCCAGGGACGACCGGATATCGATCAGAGCCTGGGCACCTTCAAAATCATCTAGGTAGGTTGTGGTTTCCCCCATGAAATCCGCATTCTTTGGAGAATTCGGTTTCAGGAAGGCCACCTCTCCCCTGAGCGACAGGTTAGAAGCAACATCGGTATCGATGTTGGGCAGCATATTCACCAGCCTTGTCAGGAATGGGATCTCCGTGGAGAAGTTCCCATTAAAACCAAAGATGGTATTGTTAACCGGCTCTACCCCGAAGTTGGATTTTTGGGTCAGCGGTCTTTCATTCAGGTTCAGCATGGTAGCTCCCAGCACAAAATTCTCGTTCACCTGGTGCTCCACGTTCACCCCGGTAAAACGCCGGGTCTGTTGCCCGAAGACGGCATTATTCTCTACCGAGATATTGATAGGTGTATTGGATGCTTCCAGGCTTGGATCCAGGATCTGTACAGTTCCCGCCTGGTAATTCACGGTATAATCGATTCCTTCCTGCAGTTGCCTCCCGCCGGCAGTAACCCGTACCGATCCCTGGGGAACATTAAAAGCCCCGATCGGGATCCCGTTGGTTCCCTCCGATTTGTAACGCCCTTTAAGACGGAAACGGTTTTTCTCAGCATCTTCCAGGGAAGCTGCCTTGGTCTGGGCATACATATCCCTGAAGACGTATTTTCTCTGGTTCTCGTTATAACCCTGGTCATCCGGCACATCATAGGTTCCGCCTCCCAGCAGGTTAAAGAGGTATTCCCCGAAAGGCTCTACCGTGGTAAAGATGATCTGGCCTCCCCTGGTGTCCACGGTAATACCCGGGACAAAATCGAAGAATCCATCTCCCCTAGGTTGCACATCGTTATAAACATTCAGCCGGTCCAGGTTAAACACATCCAGCAGGATTCGGTCTTCCAGGGGCACCGGGTTATCCGGCCAGCCCACATCCGGGTTCACCGGGGTGATATAGTTCCTCGGGGTAGGGTCAGAATAGAGGATATTCAGTTTAAAGTCTTCCTGGCTTAACTGGAAGGCCCCAGTGGAATAGATGTTCTTCATCATCAGGTCCCAGATGGGGTCGTTCACGTTCGTGATATTACTTTTCAGCAGTTTCACGACCAGGGTATTGTTACTGATCTGTTGTTCAGCAACCGGGTTCACCGTGGTTGCGTCTACGCCCCCGTTGGCAAATTCACCCACCTGGTACACCTGCCCGTCCAGGGTATACTGGAACGCTACCCCCAGTACCTCGTCGTTACTCAAGCGCTGGTTCAGGGAAATATACCCCAGCTGTGTATTCAACTGGTAGTCTCTTCCCGGTTCCAGTTTCCTGGCGTTTTCCAGGATGGCATAATCAAATCCCTGGTTAACACTGTACCCGGTGTTGATATCAAAACCGCTATCCACGGTGGCGATGTCACGGATGTTCTGGTTGAGCACCCCTTCGGCTGTTCCCAGTAAGGCAGGGTCGTAATCGTTGGCATTGTTCCTCGGCGGAGGGTTCGAGGAGCTGACGTTAAAAAAACCGGCAGGCTCCCCGTTGGTCTGCCCTATCCGGGTCCTGCTCTTTATTCCTTCTCCCAGGTCCTGGATGGCTACGATATTCCGGACATTCTGTGTCTGCTGGCTGCGGTTGGTGACCCAAACCTCCAATCGAGTGATCTGTACCTGGCTACGGATGTAGGGGTAGTTCGCGAGGGCTTCGTTATACTGGTTCCGGAAATACTGCGCCAGGAAAAAGTGCTTATCCTCGTCGTAATCCAGGGCTGTCAGTTCAAAATCATTGAGAGTTCCTCCTCCTTGTGCCACCACCGTGTTATTCTGGGATCGCTGCTCGGAGACCACCGCGGTGACCGTGGTCTTTCCGAATTGCAATTGTGTCTTTACCCCGAAAAGGCTTTGGGCCCCGGTGATCAGTGAACTGTTCAGGGGCATGTTCACGTTCCCGATCTCTATCTTCCGGATAATATCGTCTTCGGTGGGGGTGAAATCCAGCTTAACAAGGTTCTGGAAATCAAAGGTAGCCTCGGTATCATAATTCGCCGTCACCTGTAAACGCTCGCCTACTTTTCCCAGCATACTCAGACTGATGCGCTGGTCAAAATCGAACGAGAGATTCGTCCTGTTCCTCGGGGACAGAGCCGGGTTATCATTTTTTTGCCAGATGACGCCAAGGTCCATGGCTACGGATCCCTGGGGGATCACTTCTATAGTATTGCCTCCAAAAACGGATTCAAAGAAATTATTGTTTACATAGAAATTGGGAAGCAGGTTCTTACGGGCCTCTTCGCTACCCGCCTTTCGCCCTGAGAAGGCGTCGATCTTTTCCTTGAAATAGGATTTCATATTTTCCTGCTCCACCAGTTCCAGGTACTGTTCCGGTGTCAGGATCACGGGGTAGGTAATATCATATTCTCCCACTTGCTGGGTATAGATATACCGATCCAGCTGGGGATCGTAAGTATAGCGGGAAACAATGCTTTCAGGGTCCTGCAGTTCTAATCGCCCGAGGGCGATCCCGGTTTCGGTAGAATCCGTTTCCACTTCGGTTTCCTGGCCGTAAGCACCGGCCAGTACCGTAATGAACAGTACCCAAAGATGGAGAAGCTTAAATGAAGAAGATTTAAGTATTGACGTTGCCCCTGTTTTCAAACTTGTTACAAATTTTTCAGCGCCAGTTTAATTATGTCTTCGACGCTACGTGTCGGGTCATCGATCATCGCCTTATCCACGGCCTTTTCGGCTTGTTTCCGGACGAATCCAAGGACCTCTAAAGCTGATAACGCTTCTTCTTTATTTGTATTGTTCGATGGAGCTGAAACTTCCCCGATATCCTGAATTTTCAGAACCTTGTCTTTGAGGTCCAAAATAGCCCTCTGGGCCGTTTTGGCACCTATCCCCTTGACAGACTGAATAGTAGCCACATCACCGTTGGCAATAGCGTCTCTTACCTGTTGCGGAGTTAGAGAGGATAACATGGTCCTGGCAATACTGGCACCTATGCCGGAAACGGACAATAAGAGGAGGAAGATCTCCCGCTCAGAGGGCTGGGCAAAACCAAAGAGGGTATGTGCGTCTTCGCGTACCTGTAAGTGCGTATACAGCATCAATTGCTCTTCATCCCTGATCAGGGAAAAGGTGTTCAGGGAAATATTGACAAAATAGCCTATTCCTGCACACTCAATGACGACATGGGTAGGATGCTTCTCTACGAGCTTCCCTTTAAGATGGGTGATCATGGTTGGTTTATTATTTGGGTGATGGCATTAAAATATGCCGGTCTTAAATTTTTACGGTACCCTGTTTGGCTTTCCTGCGCTTCTCGCGTTCCTGGGCATCGATCACTGCAACCGCGGTCATATTCACCATTTCATTCACGTTAGCCCCCAGCTGCAGCAGGTGAACAGGCTTCCTCAGTCCAAGCATGATGGGCCCTATAGAATCAGCCTTGTTCAGTTCCTTCAGCAACTTGTAAGTGATGTTGGCGGCTTCCAGGTTAGGGAAGATCAGGGTATTTACTTTTTTACCGGCTAGTTTTGAGAATGGGAACTGGCTCTGGTGCAGCTCCTTGTTCAATGCGAAATCGGTTTGTATCTCCCCGTCCACTACCATTTCAGGGTGATTTTCGTGCAGGATCTGCACCGCCTTTGCCACCTTGGTGGCATGTGGATGGTTAGAGGATCCAAAGTTCGCGTAAGACAGCAGCGCGATCACAGGGTCAAACCCAAAGGCGCTGGCCAGGTTAGCAGTCATTACCGAGATCTCCGCGATCTCTTCCGCAGCAGGATCAATATTGATCGAGGTATCTGCCAGGAATAAAGGCCCTCTCTTAGTATTCATAATATGTACCGTCGCTGCGTTGCGTACGTTGGTTGAGCGGCCAATGACCTCGAAGATTGGTTTTACAGCACTTGGGAAGGCCCGGGTCTGCCCGGATATCATCCCGTCAGCATCTCCTTCCAGCAACATCATGGCCCCAAAATAATTACGCTCGCGCATTTTCGACTTGGCATTATGAAGGGTAGATCCTTTCCGCTTACGGTTTTCCCAGTACTGGGTTGCGTAATGCAGTCTTTTCTCGCTGGACTCCGGGGCGTTTGGGTCTATCACGGGAACGTCCGCATCAAACTCCAGCTCCTCCATCAGTTCTTTGATCACCTCTACTTTTCCAAGCAGTACAGGGTGTGCAATCCCTTCCTCGTAAGCGATCTGGGCTGCCTTAAGTACGTCCAGGTTATCCGCTTCGGCAAATACGATCTTCTTCGGATCTATTTTAGCCCTGTTCATCAGCAGGCGCATCACCTTATTGTCATCCCCGGAACGCTGCATCAGGGTTTCCCGGTAGGCCTCCCAGTCATCGATGGGCGCTTTCGCTACCCCGCTGTCCATAGCGGCCTTGGCCACTGCCGGCGGGATCTCCACGATCAGCCTGGGATCAAAAGGTTTGGGAATTATGTAATCCTTGCCAAATGTAAGGCGGGTTTCACCGTAGGCGATATTCACCTGTTCAGGAACCGGTTCTTTTGCCAGTTCGGCGAGGGCTTTTACCGCCGCCATCTTCATTTCTTCATTGATCTTGGTTGCCCTGACATCCAGCGCTCCCCTGAAGATAAAAGGAAACCCAAGAACGTTATTCACCTGGTTAGGATGGTCTGATCGACCCGTGGCCATGATGACATCTTCCCTGGTCTTACAGGCCAGGTCATAATTAATTTCCGGGTTGGGATTGGCCATGGCAAATACGATAGGCCGCTTAGCCATGGATTTCAGCATGGCAGGACTGAGGATATCGGCAATGGAAAGCCCGATAAAGATATCGGCATCCTTTACCGCCTGCTCCAGGGTATCTATCTTCCGGCTTGTGGCAAATTCCAGTTTCTCCCCGCTGATGCCTTCCCGGTCTTTCCGGATCACACCTTTACTATCCAGCATCACCATATTCTCGCCTTTGGCACCCAGGGCCTTGTACAACCTTGAGCAGGAGATAGCTGCGGCACCTGCACCGGAGATCACGATTTTCACCTTCTCCAGTTTCTTTTTGGCGATCTCCACAGCGTTCAGTAAAGCCGCCGCGGAAATAATGGCTGTCCCGTGCTGATCATCATGCATTACCGGGATGTCCAGTTCGTCCTTTAAGCGTCGTTCAATTTCAAAAGCTTCGGGAGCTTTGATATCCTCGAGGTTGATCCCGCCAAAAGTTGGAGCGATCATTTTTACGGTCTCTATGAATTTCTCCACATCCTTGGTATCTACCTCTATATCCATCCCGTCAATGTCCGCGAAGATCTTAAAGAGAAGGCATTTCCCTTCCATAACGGGTTTTGAGGCCAGGGGACCTATATCGCCAAGACCGAGGACAGCAGTTCCATTACTGATCACAGCCACCAGGTTACCTTTAGAAGTATAGCGGTAGGCATTCTCCTTGTTCTTCTCTATCTCCAGGCAGGGTTCTGCCACCCCGGGAGAATAAGCCAGGGCCAGGTCGCGCTGGGTAGAATAGGGTTTGGTGGGAACAATTTTTATTTTACCGGGTTGTGGTTTCGCGTGGTATATAAGGGCTTCGCGTCTTTTCTTTTCTTTGCTCATAAGGATGGCCTTTGAATCACAAATTTAGTAGTATTTCTTTGGAATTAGTTCTTTGCTGCCGAAACAAATCTGCAGTGATAGATAAGCACTAAAAATATAATGGGTTTAACCCGGGAAAGCAAATGACCAGGGGTTACAGCAGGAGCACAGCTCTCAACCTCAGTGCCACCTACTTATCTGCTTTATCAGCTTCAATATTCAACCTGGGTGGTGGAGTCGGGGGGACCACCCTGAGCCTCATCGCCAGCACAGCAGCAATAATAAAGAAGGCACCCCCGAACAGGATAGCATTGACCGCGTTATTGCCCAGGAAATTCTTTATAATGAATCCAAAGGAAAGCGTCTGGATGAGCATGGGAATCACGATCATCATGTTTACGATTCCCATGTAAACTCCACGACGTTCTTCCGGGATCACCTTGGACACCATGGCATACGGGATCCCCATCATGGCAGCCCACCCGATCCCGAACAATATCATCGGGAGCAGCAGGGCAATCCTGTCGGTAATAAAAGGCATGCTGATCAGCGCTATCCCCGTGAGGAACAAACTGAGCACATACACTATTTTTGAACTGTACTTTCGTGCGATCGGCACCAGGGCAAGGGCCACCAGCATGGTGACCATGTTATAGGTCCCGTTCATCAGCCCGGTCTGTGCCAGTGCCTGTTCAGACATCAGCTGCACATTCTGGGCAAAGCTCATATCCTCTGCACCGATCACCTCCCCTGACCTGCAGGCTTCCATGATGGTCTCGAACCTGGAAGTGTCGCTGTTACTTATGCCGAACAGGCTGGTCCTCAGCATGGGTGTAATGAACTGCCAGTATACGAAAAGGGCATACCATTGAAAGAAATAGACAGCGGCAAGTTTCCACATCAGTTTGGGCATACTCCCTATGGCGTGTGCTATCTCTATGATAGGTTCAAAAGTGCGTTTCAGGACAGAGTCGGTCTGTTTCCTTTCCCGGATATATTCCAGCTCCTTGTCCGTTGGAGGGATCTCCGGGGTTTTCCAGACAGACCACAGGATAGTGGTCACCGAAGCTATGGCTCCCAGGAAGAAAGAATAATACACCCATTTAGGAATGGCCGTCACTACCTCTGTACCGGTACTGCACAACTCCCCTGCCACGGCAGGAACAGAGAACCAGTCCTGGAAGAGGAAAAGAGAAAAGTTAGCCAGGGTGATACCGGCACCCACAAAGAGGCTCTGCATCTGGTAGCCATAAGTAAGTTGTTTGTCCGGTAATTTATCCCCCACAAAAGCCCGGTAAGGCTCCATAGCTGTATTGTTGGCTGCGTCCAGAACCCAGAGCAGCCCCACGGCGAACCACAATTCCGGGCTGAAAGGAAAAGCCACAAGACACAAACTGGCCAGGATAGCACCGATCAGGAAAAAGGGTTTCCTGCGCCCGTATTTGGGAGACCAGGTCTTATCGGAGATGGCACCAATAAGAGGTTGGATTAGCAGACCGGTAACAGGTCCAGCAAGGTTCAGTAACGGTAATTCTTCATGGTGAGCACCTAGGAATGAAAATATAGGGTTCACCGCGGTTTGCTGTAATCCAAAACTGAACTGGATTCCGAAAAATCCGACATTCATGTTCCATATCTGCCAAAAACTTAACTCGGGCTTCCTGATCTTCATGTGGTAAAGACGTAGACTTGTTGTTGGTATTTGATTGGTTACCAGTTTATTAACTCAGTAATGATTTATGAAAAACACTACTGAAAAATCAAAAACTGATGTGGAAGATAGTTATTAAAGACCTTTCCTAACAAATTCTTAACATTAATCTAAAAGCATTGTAGCCTATTATGACTTCAGGAATTTAATATTCCGCTTAAGTCCTGAGAATTTGGTGCGCTTTACCGCAGATTTGCGAAATACCTCCCGGAAGACATCTTCGGTGATCTCTTCCCAGTCCTTTTTGCTCATCTGCAACATCTCCGGATGTGGGTCAAATGCAGGTTCCCGGTGGGGTTTGGAAAAACGGTTCCAGGGGCAGACGTCCTGGCAGGTATCACAGCCGAAGGCCCAGTCATCGAACTGGCCTTTTACCTCGGAGGGGATCTCGTTCTTTAGTTCGATCGTAAAATAAGAAATGCATTTACTGCCATCTACCACGTAGGGCGCTACAATAGCCTGGGTGGGGCAGGCATCAATACAGGCGGTACAGGTTCCGCAGTGATCGGTCACCGGGGAATCGGGTTCCAGTTCCAGGTCTGTGATCAGCTCTGCAATAAAATAGAATGATCCCAGCTGCCGTGTCAATAGGTTAGAATGCTTTCCTACCCAGCCCAGGCCACTGCGTGCCGCCCAGGCCTTATCCAGGACAGGGGCCGAATCTACGAAAGCCCTGCCGTGAACTTCCCCGATATTCTCGGTAATGAACTGCTGCAACTCCCTCAGTTTTGATTTGATCACATGATGGTAATCCTGCCCGTAAGCGTACTTGGAAATTTTGTAGGTCCCCTCCTGCTGAGTCTCTTCGGGATAATAATTGAGCAGGAGAGAAATGACCGATTTAGCTCCATCCACCAGCTTGGTAGGGTCCAGTCTCTTATCGAAATGGTTTTCCATATAAGACATCTCCCCGTGCATCCCCTGCCGCAGCCATTGTTCGAGGCGTGGGGCTTCCTCTTCAAGAAAGCCTGCACGAGATACCCCACAGGATAAAAAACCGAGGCGTTTTGCTTCGGTCTTAATCATCTCCTTGTAGGTGTATTTCTGTTGCATGGGTTATCCGCCTGATCAGGGCGAAGGTACAAATCTAAAAAAAGAAGCGCCGGGTAGATCCTGTGAATATAATATTAGCCGTTCTAAAAAATAATACTGAAAATTATTTTAGAGTCATAGCTACTGGCTTAGTTTTAATATGTAGACTCGGAAAGAGTGCCGGGAGCGGGAACCCCCGGCACATAAAGAAATTCAATCATTAAATCTGTATTATTCCGTATTATGGTAATGCCTGGTTACGAGCGGCAAAAATACCATCACTGTTTTCCATAGCGACCCAAACATGTAAGGTCCACATTCCTATATCAGTATTGAAGAACCATTCGTCCTCGGAACCAGTAAATCCTTCAGGGGCAGCTGGAGGATTTTCCGGATCAGGAACTGTAACCAGGTACTCAACTGCAACAAATTTCATTCCCTCTTCGCCCTCCGGAACATATAATAATACCTCAGGCTTTTCCAACTCAAAAAGGTCATCTATAAGTTCTTGTTTACCATAGTGATGACCCATCTGCGGCACATACCCTGAAAGGTCTACGTCATAACCTTGAGCAAGGGCTACTTTAAAATTATGGAATCGTCGCATTTTCTTTGTTAAACGCACAACTTCCTTTTCCCATGGCTCTAATTCAGCTTTCACAGCGTGACTTGTAAGAGGTATATCCTCTTGTGGGCTCAGCTCCTCCTGCGTACAGGAGGTCAGAAACAAGGACAATGCTAACAGTACCAGTAAACCGTCGAATACTACGAATTGGATCAATCTGAAAAGTCGATCATTCTGCCTTACATTTTTCATAATAAAACAATTTTGGTTAAACAATAATCTTCTTCCACAAGTATTGGAATGGATAAAGTGTCTCGGTATACAGAAAGGTGTTCATCAAAGCTTAAGGCAACTATAGATTATGATTCATTCTATTAACACGAACGGTCATCACGAGGTGAAAGCATTAAAATATACGCGTTTAAAAGGCACATACTTTTCCCGGAAAGTTTATCTAATCCGCTAATCTGACAGGAGAACTTTGAACTGCAATTTTAAATTGAGGGAACTGTAAACTAGGGAACAGACCTTGAGTTGGTCTTCTTATAAAGTTAAATATTTTTAGTTAAACTACTGAATTACTGTGCGTTAAAATTATTATGACATCATCACTATGAAGATGCTTATTTGCTGATTGGATTTAGTGCCAATTAGGGTGAAGGAACAATGTTTTCTGTTTCCCTCCAGCATATTCCGGGAAGGTAGTTGGTGTTACGGTCTTTCAATCCCGGCATACAGGTTTTATCACGTGAAATATCAACTGTCTCACTTAAATGTGGAATACCCGCAATAGGTCTTACCTGAATCAGCATCCGGTGAACAAGGACCCGCATGGGTATTGCAAGATTTTGGTGCCCGGAGCTGCAGTTCTATCATGACAATCGCATAACCTGGTGCAAGTCCAGTAATCCTGATATCTCCTGCCGAACGAACTAACAGTGCTCCGTCTTTAGCTGATCTTTGCAGGAAGTCATGAAATAGTTCGCACCAGCTCTTATTGCCAGGCATCGCCAGGTGGTCATGATCTCCTTTCAAAGGTACCTTGACTGCTTCCCCCTGCAGGGTATCCCCGCCCGGCAGACCAGCCATTAACCCCATGGCTGCGAATAAAATAATTATCAGAACGACTGTAGGCAAGATTTGTACCTGCTTCATAATAATATGTTTAAATGAGCAGGGGAACTACCATTCCTAAACTATAGAATCGCCAAAATGATACTACAGCCGGGCGTTATTAGATTGGTGGGAAACATTAGGGAAAAAAATATAAATGTTGTGCTGAAAGATTACTTCAAAGTACGAAATTATTCTCAACTATTTGTAAATCTGCAACTTATATCGCTTAATGCAAAAAAAAACCGGGGTGCATACCCCGGCTGTTCAATTTTAATAAACTAAAGTTTTATCATTCTCCTGGGCGGATATTCTGGTTTACCCTGAAAAGATTCTTGGGATCGTATTTGGTCTTGATCTTTACCAGCCGATCGTAATTCTTTCGATAAGACGCCTTTACCCGTTCCTGGCCTTCATCCATCATAAAATTAGAATATGCTCCTCCCATGGAATGGGGATGTAGCGCGTTGTAATATTCCTTACACCACCGGGTGATCTTCTCAGCATTGGCAGCATCCGGGTCCACACCTACAATGACCCCCGCATATTTAGCATCCCGGTAAGACCAAGGCGTAGCGTCTTTCGGCACCCTTGCGGCAGCACCGGATAAGGGATACAAGTGCATCTGGGATAAAGGGGTAGGAATTTTTGAACCAAAATTGCGATGTTCTTTCCGAGCCTGGGGTCCCAGCTCGTCAAAGAAGTCGGCTCTCCAGTACCACTGCAGCCCGGGTGGCATCATCCCATCGAACATGGTCTGGATAGCAGGGTATGGCATAGGACCTACATGCTCAAAAAGCGGATCCATGGCCCTGACGGACTCGAAGAGTTTATCGAACTCCTGCTGGTCTTCCCCGGCATAGCACCATACAATTCCACAAAACTGTTTATTGTGCAGGTGTTCAGGGAAAGGCGGACCGGGAATGACCATAGTGGCTATAAAACCATTGAGTTCATCCGGGGCTTTATGAATAAAGCCATGGTACCACTCCATGATCTCTTCTGTCTTTTCTATTGGCCACAGCGTCGGTCCCCCGATAACATTTTTCAGCGGGTGAGCTTTAAAGGTGAAAGAAGTGACAATTCCAAAATTACCGCCTCCGCCCCGGATGGCCCAGAACAGGTCCGGGTTCTCATCTTCATTCACGGTGATATACGAACCATCGGCCAGGACCATGTCGGCCTCCAGCAGGTTATCAATGGTCAGCCCGTATGTCCGGGTCAGGTGGCCAACTCCCCCGCCCAGGGTTAGTCCGCCTACTCCAGTAGAAGAAATGATCCCCGCAGGTACTGCCAGTCCAAATGCATGGGTGGCATGATCCACTTCTCCCCAGACATTTCCCCCGCCCACACGGACGGTTTGCTCCATCGGGTCTACCAATACATGTTTCATCAGTGAAAGATCTATGACCAATCCCCCCTCGCAGAGTCCAAGGCCACCTCCATTATGGCCGCCCCCGCGCACTGCGATCAGCAGATCGTGTTCTCTCCCGTAATTCACCGCGTTTATGACATCGGCCACGTCCACACATTTAGCGATCATGGCGGGTTTCTTGTCGATCATCGCGTTGTACACTTTCCTGCTCTCATGGTAATCTTTATGCCCGGGTTCTATCAATTCCCCCCGGAGCATTTCTTTTAAATCCTGTAAAACGGTTTCCATAGTATGTAGAATTAATTGATTGCATGCGTTAAACTCCTGCATGATGCAGTGATACATCTATTATCTGCAGAAATCGCCTGGCGGATTCAGGCCTGGGAGAACCTTATGGGCTTGTGTCTAAACCCTGGATGAGTCGTACCGTGGAACACGGTAGTAAGGGACGTAAACGAGTGTTGCGGGGGATATTTAAAGATAGTGAATATTATCCATAACCCGCTCAATAATAGAAAGTTAAAAATCAGTTAACTGCGGATCAGCGCGGAACGAATTCCAGGTAGACCGGTCCCGGCTTCAGGGAGATCAGCGGGTTCAGTGTAAGGGTTGGCTGGGGTGTGGTGATCCGGAATTCTTTCACCAGCATACTGAGTACCATCACCATCTCGTACATGGCAAAGTTATTACCAACGCACATCCTGGGTCCTGCCCCGAACGGGTAGTAATAGGCGGAGTGATTCAGGTTTCGCCCGGGGTCAAAGCGTTCAGGAATAAATTCTTCGGGTTGCTCCCAGAATTCTTCGCTGCGGTGCAGTTCATAAACGGACATCAGCAACAGGGTGTTCTTCCGGAGTTCCAGTCCTTCTATACTGTCCTGTTCCTTCGCCACCCTGTCTATCACATAGACCGGGGGATAAAGTCTTAACGCCTCCTCTATACATTGTTTGGTATACGAGAGTTTTCCCAGCAGATCCAGGGGATCAGATTCCTCCCAGTCAGTTGCCCTGACCTCTTCGTACAATTTTTCCTGTTTCCCGGGATTGGATGCGAGCAGGTGAAGGGCAAAACTCAGGGCATTGGCTGTAGTTTCATGCCCTGCTGTAAAAAGGATAAGAACCTCGTCGATCAGTTGCTGCCTGCTCATGGCACTGCCATCCTCGTACCTGGCCTGCAACAGCATATCGAGCAGGTCATTTTTCTCTTCCCCACTCTCAATGCGTTCTTCAATAATGCCATTCAGGATATCACGGCCCTGTTCGGCCATGTCCATGTGTTTAGTGATCTTTCCGCTTAACCGGAAGTACCATTTGAGGTAAGGCTGCCGCATTTCACGGATCAGCATCTGCTGGTTACGCTCGGTGATCTCCTGCAACTTGTTCATTCGTGTCCTGATATCGGCCCTGCTGAACAAGGACTGGGCAACTACCTGGAAGGCCAGGTCACCCATCAGCGGAAATATATCTGTAGTTTTCCGTGGCTCTATCCTGCCGAGTTCTTCCCGGATCACTAACAACATAGTGCGTAAGAGAAGGTGAAGTTTCTTTTTATGGAAGGCAGGCTGTATCATCCGCCGGTGAACACGCCAGTGCTCCCCCTCTGCCGTCAGTATTCCCTTCCCTATATAACGGGCCAGGTCCTCGGTCTGCAGCTCAGATTTCCGGTAATTCTTGTGGTTCTGCTGTAATGCATGCCTGATGATATTGGCATTACACGTAAAAATGATATTCCTGCCAAAACTGACCTCAACTTTAAAGGTATCACCCA
Organism: Zeaxanthinibacter enoshimensis; assembly: GCF_004362865.1. Classification (GTDB taxonomy): domain Bacteria; phylum Bacteroidota; class Bacteroidia; order Flavobacteriales; family Flavobacteriaceae; genus Zeaxanthinibacter; species Zeaxanthinibacter enoshimensis. The sequence goes on from NZ_SNYI01000001.1 coordinate 109,158, forward strand.
GATCGTCAAAATGCTTCCTGTGAAAAGGGAGTGGGTTTTCCAGGATCTGTTTCCGGTTCCTGAACACCTCGTATCGTGAGACTTTTGGTAGTTCCTTACTCACCTAAAATAACCCCGGTTGATTTCCTCCTTTGATCCTGCCCAGGTGCTTGTAAGCTAACTCAGTTACCTCACGTCCGCGGGGGGTCCGCATTATGAATCCCTGCTGTATAAGAAAGGGCTCGTACACCTCTTCTATGGTCTCAGCACTTTCAGAAACTGCGGTGGCCAGGGTGGTGATCCCAACAGGTCCCCCTTTGAATTTATCGATAATCGTGGCGAGTATCTTGTTGTCCATCTCGTCCAGGCCGTAGGTGTCAACATTGAGCGCCTTTAGCCCGAATTTCGCAATGGCCATATCTATCTTGCCACTGCCTTTGATCTGGGCAAAATCGCGTACCCGTCGCAACAGGGCATTACATATCCTGGGTGTACCCCTGCTGCGGCCGGCGATCTCAATGGCGGCTTCCTGGGTAATAGGCACTTTCAGGATCTCGGCACTTCTTTCCACGATAGTGGATAAGAGCTCGGTGTTATAGTATTCCAGCCGGCTGGCAATTCCAAACCTTGCACGCATCGGGGCCGTTAAAAGCCCGGACCTGGTGGTTGCCCCCACCAAGGTGAATGGGTGTAAATTGATCTGTACTGACCGAGCGTTGGGCCCGGTCTCTATCATAATATCGATCTTGAAATCCTCCATAGCCGAGTAGAGGTATTCCTCCACGATGGGGCTCAGTCGGTGGATCTCGTCGATGAAAAGCACATCGCGTTCCTCGAGGTTGGTCAGCAGACCGGCAAGGTCTCCCGGTTTGTCCAGGACAGGTCCCGAGGTTATCTTGATCCCCACTCCCAGTTCGTTTGCCAGGATGTTGGCCAGGGTCGTTTTACCCAGGCCGGGAGGGCCGTGAAAAAGGGTATGGTCCAGGGCTTCCCCGCGGAGGTTGGCAGCCTGCACAAATACTTTCAGGTTTTCCAGGACCTGTGCCTGCCCCGTAAAATCGTCAAAGGAAGCCGGCCTTAAGGCTCTTTCTATATCGAGGTCTTCTTGGGAAAAGTTTTCCGCGGTTGGATCCAGGTGCTCATTCATATACTTACAAAGATAGGGGAAAATGAGAATTAGATGGCCTAAATAAATCAAGGCACCCCAGCTCTGTTCATGAAAAAAAACTAATCAAAACAATTCGTTTCGAATTGATAAACAAATCATTACAACTGAATATGCACGGGATTAATCTGAAATTTTGTTAATTTTACCCGTATTGAGCAAAACATTTAACATATTTGCAAAAGTGTACAGATCATCTCATAAAATAACAGCGATCCTCATGGCTTTCGTAGTCATGTTATCAACGGTTTCCTTTACCGTCGATATGCATTTCTGTGGGGATTCACTGGTAAGTCTTACACTCCTGAAAGAAGCTAAAAACTGTGGGATGGAGATGCAGGAGCACGCAGCTTCCTGTGAAGAAATGATCGCTGCCAAATCCTGTTGCACAGATAAAGAATTCGTAAAAGAGGGACAGAAAGAGCTGAAAAAATCTTACCAGCAAATTGCCGCTGAGCGAATAACCATACTCTTTCCACACTATTTTGCTTATCTCCACAACATCATTATCCCGGAGAACAAACCGCTGCGTTTAGAGGATTATTCCCCTCCCCTCCTGAGCGAGGATCTCAAAATTCTTTACGAGACCTACCTGATCTGAAAATTAAACAGTTTATATTCCGCCTGACCCGCTAACAGGGACCGGGCTTGCACGCTTATGTGCTCTCTTGCTTAACTGTTTAAATTTGATACAATGCTGGATAGAAGCATTAAATTCCTGATAGAAAATAAATTAGTCGCGTTGCTCCTCCTGCTACTCTTTGTAGGCTGGGGAATCGTGAACGCACCTTTTAACTGGAATACCGGAATCCTTCCCTCGGACCCCGTAGCAGTAGATGCCATCCCGGATATAGGCGAAAACCAGCAGATCGTTTTCACCGAATGGGAAGGCAGGTCCCCACAGGATATTGAAGACCAGGTCACCTACCCGCTCACCACTTCCCTATTGGGGATCCCAGGGGTCAAGACCATCCGGAGTTCTTCTATGTTCGGGTTTTCGAGCATCTATATCATCTTTGAAGAAGATGTGGAATTCTACTGGTCGCGAAGCCGCATCCTGGAAAAACTCAATTCCCTGCCTTCAGGATTATTACCAGACGGAGTCAATCCTGCCCTGGGGCCGGATGCTACAGGACTGGGACAGATCTTCTGGTACACCATTGAAGGGCGTGATAAAGACGGTAATGTTACCGGGGGCTGGGACCTGCATGAACTTCGCAGCGTACAGGATTATTACGTAAAATACGCCTTGTCTTCGGCCAGCGGCGTTTCCGAAGTTGCATCGATCGGGGGGTATGTACAGGAATACCAGGTGGATGTTGACCCCGAATTGATGCGGCAATACAATATACAGTTGTCTGACGTGGTGCAGGCGGTCCGTCAAACAAACCGTGATATAGGGGCCCAGACCCTGGAAATAAATAAAGCGGAATACCTGGTGCGCGGCCTGGGATACGTAAAATCGGTAGAGGACATTGCAAATACCGTGGTGGCTTCAGAAGATTACACTTCTATCCGGATCAGGGATATCGCAAGGGTCCATTTAGGACCATCAGTAAGACGGGGAATATTGGATAAAGAAGGGGCTGAAGTGGTCGGCGGGGTGGTCGTAGCCCGTTACGGAGCCAATCCCCTGGAAGTGATCAATAACGTAAAAGAAGAGATTGGAAAGCTTTCATCGGGATTGCCCTCAAAGGTCCTGGAAGACGGGCGAACCTCACAATTGACCATCGTACCTTTTTACGACAGGACAGAACTCATAAAGGAAACCCTCGGTACCCTGAACGAAGCACTGACCATGGAGATCCTGATCACGGTCCTGGTCATTGTTATAATGGTCTTTAACCTCAGGGCTTCCCTGCTGATCTCCGGATTACTGCCGGTCGCCGTCCTCATGGTATTTATCAGCATGAAGTATTTCGGGGTCGACGCTAACATAGTTGCACTTTCCGGTATTGCCATTGCCATTGGGACCATGGTGGATGTAGGGGTCATCCTGGTCGAGAATATCATCCGGCATCTGGAAGAAGACGAAGGCAATTTGCCCATCAACACCATCGTATACAATGCTTCGGCTGAAGTTTCCGGCGCCATTGTTACCGCGGTACTCACGACCATTATCAGTTTTATCCCTGTCTTTACCATGATCGGGGCCGAAGGCAAATTATTCCGCCCCCTGGCCTTTACCAAGACCATGGCGCTCACTGCCTCTATCGTGATCACCTTGTTCCTTATTCCTCCCTTCGCCGCATTTATCTATAAGAAAAGAAAGCTCCGTATCTACCCGAGACTTATCCTGAATATCCTGCTGGTCTTGGTGGGACTGATCTCAGTAATACTCGGATACTGGGTCGGACTTGCACTGCTGGTCTTTGGCTTACTGGGAGGGTTATATATTCTCCACCAGCAGGACAATTTTAATTTTAAACTACCTCCAATCTTCCTGGAACGCAGGAATACACTTAATGTACTGGTGACCATTATCACCATCATCATTTTACTGGCCAGCTACTGGCGCCCCTTAGGATTTGACCGGTCGGTTGGCATTAACCTGTTGTTCGTCTGCCTGATCTGCGGGGTCGTCCTGGGCTCCCTGTGGGCATTGCGATATTACTATACGGATATCCTGCGATGGGCGCTGGATCACAAGCTGACATTCCTGATGATCCCGGTCACTATCGTAACCCTCGGGATCGTTATCATGCTGAATACCGGGAAAGAATTTATGCCGTCCCTGAACGAAGGATCCTTCTTACTGATGCCCACTTCCATGCCACATTCAGGGGTTGAAGAAAATAAACGAGTGGTACAGCAACTGGACATGGCCGTAGCTGCCATCCCCGAAGTATCAACGGTGGTAGGGAAAGCCGGGCGGACAGAATCCGCCCTTGACCCTGCGCCCCTATCGATGTACGAGAATATTATCCAGTATTACCCGGAATACCAGCGGAATGAAGCGGGGGAACGTCAGCGATATAAAGTGAACGAAAAGGGTTACTTTGTTCTCAGTAGTGGTAAACTGGTGGCCAACCCCAATTCCCCTGTGGAAGGCGAAACAGAGACCGGAAACGAAATAATCAGTGATCCGTGGAGCTTTAACCGTTCCATGCTGCTGCCCCATGAGGACGGGGAATACTTCCGGAACTGGCGCCCCGATATAAATTCTCCTGATGATATCTGGGATGAGATTGTCAAGGCCACCCGTCTGCCCGGTATCACCTCCGCTCCCAAATTACAGCCGATCGAAACCCGCCTGGTGATGCTACAGACCGGGATGAGAGCTCCTATGGGCATCAAGGTAAAAGGAACAGACCTGGAACAGATAGAGGCTTTCGGACTGAAACTGGAGGGTATTCTGAAAGAAGCAGAAGGCGTAAAGGAGCAGGCCGTTTTTGCCGACCGGATCGTAGGGAAACCTTATCTGCTTATCGATATACAGAGAGATCAGCTGGCCCGTTACGGGGTCACGGTCGATGATGTGCAACAGGTACTCAGTATTGCTGTTGGCGGGATGCCACTCACACAGACCGTGGAAGGCCGGGAACGGTATGCCGTCCGGGTACGCTACCCCAGGGAACTCAGGGATAGCCCGGAAGATCTGAAGAAGATCTACGTACCGGTCAAGGATGGCACCCCGGTGCCTTTAGGTGACCTGGTAGAGATCCGCTACGAGAGAGGACCCATGGTCATTAAGAGCGAAGACACCTTCCTGGTGGGCTATGTATTGTTTGACAAGTTGGACGGGTATGCTGAAGTAGATGTAGTTGAAAATGCACAGGAGCTTATTCGATCAAAGATCTCGAGCGGAGAACTGGTGGTGCCAAAAGGGATCAACTACGCCTTTACGGGCACCTATGAAAACCAGCTGAGGGCCGAGAAAACACTATCTATCGTGGTTCCCTTGTCCCTGCTGATCATTTTCCTAATCCTGTATTTCCAGTTCCGTTCTGTAAGTACTTCCCTGATGGTATTCAGCGGGATCGCAGTAGCTTTTGCCGGTGGTTTTATCATGATCTGGTTATACGGGCAGGACTGGTTCCTGAATTTCAGCTTATTGGGAGAGAATATGCGCGATCTCTTTAACATGCAGACCATCAACCTGAGTGTGGCTGTCTGGGTCGGGTTCATCGCCCTGTTTGGTATTGCAACGGATGACGGGGTGATCATGGCGACATACCTCACCCAGTCCTTTGACCGGAACGACCCGGGTACCCGGGAAGAGATCCGTGCTGCAGCACTGGAGGCAGGGAACAAAAGGATTAGGGCCTGCCTTATGACCACGGCAACTACGGTCCTTGCCTTACTACCCATTCTTACTTCTACAGGCAGGGGTAGTGATATTATGATCCCCATGGCCATCCCGAGTTTCGGGGGGATGATCATAGATGTCACTTCTTATTTTATCGTTCCCGTGTTATACAGCTGGCACAAGGAAACCAAATTAAAACTACGCAAGTCATGAGAAAGTATATCATTATACTCCTGCTGACCCAGTTCTGCTTTCCTGCAAATGCACAGGACCTGCAGACCTATATTAGTATTGCCCAGGCGGAGAACCCGGGCCTACAGGCATACCAGACCCGGTTGGATATCGCCCGTGAAAAAGTGAATGAGGCTAACTGGCTGCCAAATACAGAGATCAGTACCAGTTATTTTGTCAGTGAACCGGAGACCAGGACCGGCCCGCAACGCGCCAGGTTTTCTGCCCGGCAAATGTTCCCGTGGTTTGGCACCATCGGTTCCCGGGAGGAGTTGGCTACCGTATTGTCAGAAGCCGAGTATATAGAGTACCAGGTGGCCAGGAGAGAACTGATCCTTAAAGTCGCCAGCGCCTATTACCAATTACAGGCCTTCAGGGCGCAGCAAGCTGTCCTCGCAGAAAACCTTGATCTACTGGAAACCTACGAGCGACTCGCGCTCACAGCCGTTGAAGTGGGCCGCGCATCAGCTACAGACGTCCTCCGCCTGCAGATCCGACAGAATGAATTAAAACAGGAATCCAAAACCCTGGAGCAGGAATTCCTGGCACAGGCTGCGGCTTTTGATGCCCTGTTGAATCGCAACCCGGGAACCGGGATCTCCCTCCCGGACTCCATTCCTATCCCGGAGACAGATCCCCCGATTAGCGAAGAAGGATTGTTGTTAAACCCCGAATTGGTTAAGTACGATAAATTGTACGAATCAGTTTCCAGGGCCGAGGTGCTGAACCGCAGAGAAGCAGCACCCATGTTCGGGCTAGGTGTAGATTATATACCCGTTGCCAACCGGACAGATATGAGTTTACCCGAAAACGGAAAAGACATTTTAATGCCCATGGTATCGCTTTCCATCCCCATTTTCAATAATCAATTTCGCTCAAGGAGCGTGCAGAATGAAATGCGGCAGACCGAACTGGAGTTACAACGACAGGAGAGGCTGAACCAATTACAAGCTGCCCTGGCACGGGCAATACATGAAAGAGATGCTGCCAGGATCACTCACGGCCTGCTCGAGGAAAATCTGGAACAGGTGAAGCAGGTGGAGTCTATCCTGTTAAAAAATTACGAGACCGGGACAATCGATTTCAACGAAATCCTCGATATTCAGGAGATGCAGCTGCGGTTTCAGAACCGGATGACCGTGGCCGCGAAAACCTATTTTGAAAAGAGTGCATTAATAAATTACTTAACCCAATAAACATCACAACAATGAGAATGAATTTTGCGATTACCGCTATCCTGCTTACACTTTCAATGACCGCATGTAAGAATGAAAAGAAACAACAGCAGGTAGAGATGAACAGCCCTGCAGAAGTAAAGAAAGAAGAGAAGAAAACAGCAGACATTGCCGACCAGGATTTTATTGACGGCATGACCGGGAAGGTCTGGCATAATTATCTTCAAACCAGGATGGCTTTAACCCAGGATGACGCTGAAGGAGCAGCTACTGCCGCAGCCAACATGGCTGAAGGTTTTGGAGAAGAGAAGCCGGGATTAAGAGAACTGGCTGAAAGTATAGCACAGGCGGAGGATATTGACAAACAAAGAGAGCTGTTTTCCGAACTCACGAAAGAAACAGGCGATCTGTTTGCCGAGGCTCTTTCGGGCGGAACGATATACAAGCAGTACTGCCCTATGGCTTTCAATAATACAGGTGCCTACTGGTATTCTGATGTCCCGGAGATCAGGAATCCTTATTTCGGGAGTAAAATGCTGAAATGCGGGGAAGTCAAAGACACCATTCGCCCTAAAAAATAATTAACCCAATCAACCAAACAAATTTATAACCAATGGTAAAACGCAAAACAGCGATCCGCATCCGAAAAACACACAGGTATCTCGGGATCTTCCTCGGGATACAGTTCCTGATGTGGACCATCAGCGGAATGTATTTCAGCTGGACAGATATTGACGAGATTCACGGGGATCACTTCCGCAGGGAAGAACCCCTGCCCAGGAATTTTTCCGGGCTGATGGCGGCATCCAACATGCCCGATGTTGATTCCATTAGCAGTCTAAGGCTCCTGAGTGTAGCGGGAGCTCCCCACTTCTGGATCAATAAATCTGAGCTGTATAATGCAAGGACAGGAGAAAAAAGGAACGGGATAACGGCAGAGGAAGCTTTGGTCATAGCAGACCGGTTCATGTCTCCCGAACTTGAAGTGTCCGAAATAAACCGGCTGGAATCAGTGGACGATCATCATGAATACAGGGGAAGACCTTTACCGGCCTACGAGATATCCTATCATTCGGATAACAACCTCAAGGCCTATGTGGCCGTGGCGAACGGAGAATTCCAGACAGTACGCCACCGCGACTGGAGGTGGTTCGATTTCCTGTGGATGACCCATACGATGGATTACCAGGGAAGGGATAACTTTAATACTATAGTCCTCAGAGCTTTCTCGCTGCTGGGACTGATCACGGTTTTCAGCGGTTTCCTTTTATGGTATACCAGTTCGCCCAGCATGCGGAAATGGAAGAAAAAATTTTTAACCAAAAAACCATAGTAGATATGAATAAACACGACAATAATTCCGGCTCAAACCGGCAATACATCAAATTTGGCCTGATGATGGCTGTATCCTTCGTGATTATGTACGCCGTAATGTTCCTGAATGCGGATGTTCTGGATCATGTTATGCTCAGCAATACCAGGACCTATATGACCATACTGATGATCGCTCCCATGGCCATCTCCATGATGTTGTTCATGTGGGGCATGTATAAGGACAAGAAACTCAATTATATCATCCTGGGTGTATCAGCCCTGGTGTTTGTAGCTACCTTATATGGGTTGCGGCAACAGGTATTTATTTCGGACGTACAGTGGATGAAGGCGATGATTCCCCATCATTCTTCCGCCATTATGGTGAGCCAGAAAGCAGACCTGAAGGATCCGGAAGCACGGAAACTGGCCAAGGAGATCATAGAGGCACAGGAAAGGGAAATCGCCCAGATGAAAAAAATGATCTATCGCCTGGAAAACAGCGACGAATAACAAAAGCAGCCATCAAAAGGTCTGCTTGATAAAATTTATATGATGAACAAAAAAGTAATTGTCATAGTTCTTGCCCTCGCAGCAGGACTGCTGCTAGGCTACCTGATCTTCGGCACTTCTGCTCGCCCGGGGGATAAGGGCCAGGCATCGGATATGCATGAGCACGACGGTACGGAGGAGAATGGAATGTGGACTTGTTCCATGCACCCCCAGATCCAAAGCCCGGAACCGGGGGACTGCCCTATCTGCGGTATGGATCTGATCCCTGCTGATTCCGGGGACGGAGCCAGCGGAGCAAATGGGTTCCGTATGACTGAGAACGCCATGGCCCTGGCTAACATCCGGACCAGCCAGGTTGGTACAGGGGCTGAGGGGGACGGAAATTCTATCCGGCTCTCAGGGAAGATCCGCAAGAACGAGGAGGCCAATGCTATCCAGGCCAGTTATTTTGATGGCCGGATCGAACAACTCAATGTCAATTATACCGGGCAGGAGGTACGGAAAGGACAATTACTCGCCACCATTTATTCCCCGGCCCTGGTTGCGGCCCAACAGGAGTTGCTTACTTCCCAGGACCTGAAAAGCTCACAACCGGAACTCTACCAGGCGGTGCGGAATAAATTAAAGAACTGGAAGCTCACCGAGAAGCAGATCAGTGAGATCGAAAGCAGTGGTACAGTACGGGAGGATTTCCCTGTCTATGCCACCGTTAATGGTACGGTTACAGAGATACTGGCTGCCGAAGGGGATTTCATCAAACAGGGACAGCCCATTGTCAAGGTCAGTAACCTGGATTCGGTCTGGGCAACCTTTGATGTGTATGAAGCCCAGATCGGGCAATTCAGCATAGGGCAGACTATTAAAATTACGGCAAGGGCCTACCCGGATAAAGAATTAGAGGGACGGATCACATTTATAGACCCGGTAATGGACAATATGTCCAGGACGCTCACAATACGCACCACCCTGCCTAATAAGGATGGCTTACTGAAACCCGGGATGTTCCTCACTGGGAGGGTAGCCACCGGGGCCTCAGGCAGTAAATCGGAGCAACTGCTGGTGCCGGCCACCGCGGTAATGTGGACCGGGGAACGCTCCGTGGTCTATGTGCAGTCAGAGGCTGGCCAACCTGTATTTGAAATGCGGGAGGTAACCCTTGGTAACCGGACCGGGGACCAATACGTCATCACCGAAGGACTCGAGCCGGGGGAATACGTAGTGACCAACGGCACATTTACGGTAGATGCTGCAGCCCAGCTACAGTCTAAGAGCAGTATGATGAATACGCCGGGGAACAGTAAAGGCGGCAGTGACATCAATACTATGCAAATGAAAATACCTGACACCTTCCGGGAGATCTTTATAAAAGCACTGCCGCATTATTTAGAGCTGAAAGATGCCCTGGTGGCAGGAGATGTACAGGAAGGCAGGAATGCAGCCCGTGAGACTTCGAATTCATTGAAAGAAGCCCTGCCAATATTACAAGGCATGGCCCGGGATCACCTGCTTAAAAGCCAGCAAATGCTGGAGGCTATTGCCGGGAACAGCAGCCTGGATAACCAGCGGGAACATTTTATCATCCTGAACGAAAACCTCATCCCCCTTATCACTAATACGAAGAACCTCCGGGAAAAAATATATGTTCAGAAGTGCCCCATGGCGAACAGCAACCAGGGTGCCCTTTGGATAAGCAGTGAAAAGGAGATCAGGAATCCTTATTACGGGGATGCCATGCTCAGTTGCGGGAGTGTCATTGATTCCGTGGGTGGGAAATAAGCATAGGGATCAAAAGGAATAAGCAGAAAGGTCTCCCAGTCCCGGGCTGTCACCAGGATAAAGTATGCCGCCTTCCAGTCGGAACAATCCTTTAAAAGGATCCCCGATGATATCCATGTGACCATCAAGGTCTGCATATTCGACGTTGGCCCTGCTAAGGGCAAAATGCAGGCCTGCAGCGATCCCAAGGCTGCATTCGTCTATACAACCCACCATGGCTTCCAAACCGGCAGCTTTGGCGACCGAATTGATGTGCAGTGCCTCCAGGATGCCTCCTACTTTCATGATCTTGATATTCACCATATCCACCCGTTCATTCTGGGCCAACCGGAAGGCATCGGCGAGGGTCTTAATACTCTCATCCGCCATAACCGGCAGGGTAACGTGACGGGTCACTTCTCCCAGGCTTTCCTCTCCCCCTACCCTGGTAGGTTGTTCAAAGATCTCTATCCCCACGCTGGCGGTCTGCCTGACAAAGGAAATAGCCTCTTCTACCGAATAGCCTTGGTTACCATCAAAGCGCAACAACACGTCCGGGAATGCTTCCCGGAGTCGGGTCATTTTTTCCACATCCTCTTCCAGGGATTTCCCCCCTTTAACTTTCAGCACAAAAAAACCTGCCTTGACCCATTCCCGGGCATGGGCAATGGTATCAGCCACCGGCAGTATCCCTATTGTCACACTGGTAGGTATACTCGTTTTGTATCCTCCCAGGAATTTATAGAGCGGCACGCCTGCTTTCCTCGACACCAGGTCAAATAAGGCCATATCCACCATGGCCAGGGTTGAAGACTTCCCGGGCAATTTCAATTTCAGATCCTCGACGATACGGGCATAAGTGAACGGGTCTTTCTGGTACAGGTAAGGAGTAATGGTCTCTTTTATGGCCTGTGCCACCTCTTCATCGGTTTCCCCGGTCACGAAACCATCAGGACAGGCACAGCCATAGCCGACAAGGCCCGAATCGGTCTCCAGTTTCAATACAAAATTAGTGGCACTGCTTACGGTTTCATAAGCAATGGTATATGGCTCAGATAACTTTAGGTCTAGCCGCTGGTAAGTCACTTTGGTGATCTTCATAGGCCTAGTACCTTTTCTGGTATAGATCTTCTAAGGGGGTGCTCTTGATTGATTCCACGAATTTTACCATGTTCCTGATCATCAGCTGCCACATTATCTCTCCCTTTTCTGCCGTAGCTTTGGTAGCATCACCCATGACCCCGCTTTGGGAAAGTTTATGGGTATGGGCATACCAACTGACTCCCTGCTCATTGTCGTAGTCAAGGAATTTACTGCCGAATTCAAGGGTCTGGTTTACGGCCTTAGACATGTCGACCATATCCGGTCTTACGGCCAGGGTGGTACTGGTCTCAATTTCCCCGGCATGGATATCGTTTGGCGTATCTATTAACCTGTACAGGTCCACATCGCTGGTTTCCCCTGTATCCACACACACGAAAATTTTTGCATCCCGGTTGATCATCTGGGCTGCGTAGGATAAAGTCGGGGCATTATCTCCATGCCCGTTCAGGATGATGATCTTCTTGATCCCGTTCTTGGCCAGTCCCATCCCGATATCATATACGAACCTGGAAAGTGCATCGTTGGTGACACTCAGGGTTCCTTTAAAGTCTTCGTGGTGGTACGATACCCCGAAAGGTATTGTAGGCAGCACCAGGGGTTTCGGGTCCTGGCAGGCTTCCGCAACCTTGTATGCCATGTACTTGGCATCAAAATAATCAATATCTACCGGCAGGTGAGGTCCGTGCTGTTCTATTGCACCACAGGGCAGGATAACCGTGTCCGTGGTTTTCAGGTAATCTTCTATTTCCGGCCAGGATTTGTGTTCCCACAAAAAGCTGGCTTTTTCATTAATGGGTGTCATGTTCTTTATTTAAAAAATAGGGAACCTCAAAAGGCTCATTTTCAAGAGCGAAGGTATGCCATTTCCGCTCCCGTAGTTGCACAGAACCCCCGGAATATTTACCGAGGATATCAAATAAGGGTCGCCTTACATATTTAGGCAGGTCCCGGAGGTTACTCCGTTCATTATCAAAACGTAATTTAACGATCTCCTGGTGTTCTTTCGCCAGCTTGCTGGTGTGTTCATTCTTCGGAATGAGTTCTTTTTCCAGGAGCAGGTGGTATAGATGCGCCGCATCACTGCCGATCTGTTTCACACTTCTGCTCGCCAGGGCCTGTAAGCCGCGTTCTATTTGTTCCTCAGTATAACCGCAGCGCCCGGGATCTTCATCAAGGGCTTTTAGCATGCCCACGATTCGACGGCATTTTTCGCAGTTCCCACACGGCAGCATTACGCCCAGGTGCTCGTGGGCTGCATGGCAGGAAACCTGGCGGCGTTGCAGCTCCGGGTAGCGTTTCACCAGGATCTTCAGGATCAGCAGCTCGGACAGGCTCCTCAGTATGGAGAATTGGTGTATATCCCATTGTTTTTTCCGGTAATACCGCGTCAGGGCATTGTCAAAATACTTACTCTGGTCATACAGCCCATGGTAATGGGTAATACCCTCGTGGTTTCCTTTGACCGTGGTGTCGTACTCGTTCCCGATAAGGATATTGCCGATGTTGCGTTTCCGGACCACGGGTAGTACTCCGAAGAGGAAGACCGCTACGGTCCATAAGCGGATAGGGTAAATATCGGCACGGATATTCTGGAAATTTTCCTTGATAAACGGCATCTGCCGTACCATCCAATTGAAGATCCGGTCGCTGTTACACCATGGTTTCACGGTATTGGGTTCTATCTCCTTAAAATATTTATGTGCATTAACAGCTGTGTACCAGTGGCGACCTGATTCGTTGATGTATACCGGGTGGGCTTCCCCCAGTTCTTTCACGATTCCGTAGGTGAGCAAGCTGTCTTTACCCCCGCTGCTTAAGATGGCATATTGATCCTTATCAGTACTGTATTCTTTCTTTTCGACCTTCATCCCCCTGTGACCCGTATTGACAAAGCGGATCTCCGAGGCTGTGTAGTGCTCCATCTTTTCCGGCCGAAGCTGGTCAAAAGGTGGCTTCAGGAATTCATTCTTTGAAAAGAACTTGTTGACGAGGATCTCTCGGGAAGTGTTCTCCATCATATCCCGGAGAAACCGCTGGTCCGTATCATCAAAAAGTCCGTCAAACTCGATTTTTTCAAAGAACAAACCGTAATTCAAAGCTACCTGGGCCACCATCATGGAGGCCAGGTTGACGTCCTCCGGGGCTTTGGGATCAAAATACCGATTGTCGTAAGAATAGATCAGTTCACTGCTTTGCGATGTCCCGTCCTTACGCAATACGGTATAGGTGGCTTTCACCCGTTTGGGTTCTACCTGCAGTTGGTGAACTTTAAGGGTATCCAGGACCACTAAGGAGCGTATGTTGCTCATGGCAGGTATTTTTTCAGTAATTCAACGAGTTCCCCTGCCCCGTATTCCAGCACATCGAAGGCCGGGATACCTGTCTCGTTGGTAATAGCTTCACAAGCGGGAAGAATCTCATCTTTCTCCATTAATTCGTGGTTGACGGTTATGGCGATGACTTTCTTTCCTGAGATCACTTCGATGGCATTGATCTGTTCTTCCAGGGAGTGAAGTTTATAACCAGGGAATCCATCGTATTCTTCTCTTTTAGGGGCGTGCTGCAGGATGACATAATCCGGCCTGCCTGCTGCCAGGATCTCGAAGCCCCCGGGATAGGCGGGGTTCATAAGGCTCCCCTGCCCTTCGATGACGACTACATCCGGTTTTTCATTTTCCCACGCACTGACCACGGCATGCTCAATTTCCCCGGAAACAAAGTCGTTGATACAACTGTCCATGACCATGCTGTACTTGGCGCCCTGCATCCATGCTGTTTGCCCGGTACCTATCATCTCTGCCTTTAAGCCAGCATCCCTGAGGCCATGGACCAGGATCCAGGATGTGGTTCTCTTCCCCAGTGCAGAATCCGTTCCCAGGACCGCCAGTTTAAGACAATCCACTTTCTCTATATCCCCGGTAAAGAAATGGAGTTGGTCCCGGTCCGGGGTCTTACGGACGTCCCGGATGCGGACACCCTTTTCTTTAGCCAGTGCGGTCAGTTCAGGATCATTGGTGAGAAAATCATGCAGTCCGCTGTCTACGTTCCAACCCAGTTCCAAAGCCCTCTTTATCGTTGTCTTTGCTATTTTCGGAAGCCGGCCACCATCAGGGGCCAGGCCTATTACAAGGCTTTGCGGAAGGTTATCGGTGCCCAGTTTTTCAATAGCCTCTGACAGGTCTTTAAATACCGGTATCCCGTTCGGCCTGCCATCGAGTATCTCGCCTGCATCCCCGCCCGCATATTTTTCATCCAGCACCCCAACAACTTCGTATCGTTCTGTAAACCGGACAAGTCCGTGTGCTGTCTTTCCGTTGGGGGTATTAAAGGCTCCTTCACAATAAACCAGTGCCTTTCCGTCTATGGTTCTCTTCATCTTATTAGTGTTTTGCCGTCAGGACTGCAACATACCTGTCGGGTTCAAAATTTTGTGTCTCATTCATTTCCAGCAACGCGATCAACCCCGCAGTCGAGGCCGGTAAGATCCGCATTCCCTCCTTTTTCAGGAGGAAGGTGCTCATCTCCTTCATTTTCTTATCGCTGATATTAAATGCACTTCCTCCTGACTGGCGGATGGCATACAGGGCTTCCTCCCCGTCAAAACTATGCCAGTTGACCAGGGGTTCGTTGTACTTGGTTTCCTTAATACTTTCCGGGTTCAGGTCTTTGCAATAATCCAGCCCCGAGCGAAAGGAGGATACAATAGGATTCTTCCTGGTCGAGGAAGCGGCGATCATCTTTGGAATACGGGAGGTCTTTCCCCTTTTGTATAGACTGACGAATCCCCTGTATATCCCTGCCAGCAGGGTGCCGTTAGAGACCGGGCAAGCGCAGTATTTGGGGGCATCCCCCAGGTCTTCGACCAGTTCAAAGGCCATCTGTGAGTATGCCGTGATCTGCAGGGGGGTATTGACCCCGCCGGGATTGGCATCGTACCATTGGTGCTGCTGGGCCAGCAGTGTACTCTGCCGTACCACATCCTCGTAGCTGCCTTTCATCTGTACAATATCAGCACCCAATGCTTCCATTTCCTCGAATCGCTCCGTATTGTAGGAATCCGGGATATAGATACGGCAGCCCAGGCCCGCCAGGTTTGCGGCAAGGGCCACAGCCACCCCGTAGTTTCCGCAGGTGGCCAGGGATACAGTGTCAAATTCCCGCCTCAGGGCATCGTACACCTGTGCGAAAGCGATCCGGTCTTTCTGGGTCCCGGTAGGATTATCCCCTTCGTACTTAATATATAATTGCCGGATATTGAATTCCCGTTCCAGGTTTTTGGCTCGGTTCAGCCCGGTATCCCCTACCTCGAGGTTAATGATATCTTCGTAGCATTCCAGCCGGTCGATTAGGCTTTTACTGGTATCCCTGACAAAGACACTCAGTTTCCTGGCTTCCCCGGAGACCTTATTTTCCGCTGTTTTTACGCCGTCTTTTAAATTCATATAATCATGGTAAATCTGAATATGAAATTACCTTTTTTCTTTATGTTGAAGTTAGAAATTTTGAGTGCGATCAGACATTTTATTCCCGTATTCCCGGGACAGGATCAGTTTCCCCGTTTGGTGAGTACTGATGAATCCCGGAAGGCACTGATAGAGATCACGGGAGACCCGTAGAGATAGGTTTTGGAAGAACCGCTGGAATCCAATTCAAAATCGCTGGAGACATTGATCTCTGCAGAAGGTGAGCCTGATAGTACGGCCCTCGCCACGCCGGCTTCCATTTTCTCCGCTTTAAGATCTGCGTTGTCCCGTAGGTTAGCCTGCAGGATCCCGGTACGGCCTTCCAGCCTGGCACGGGAATTCTCAGCCATGTCCAGGGCTATGGTTTCCCCGTTGGTATACAACTTAAGGTCGGCCTTATCCTTGGCATACAGTTGGAGTGAATCGGAATCAATATTGAATTCCCCGGAACTATTTCCCTTCAGGTTAAGCTGTACCAACGATGCCCTTGCATCTATTTTCATTTTAGCGGATCCCTTTAACTGGAGCTCCACCAGGTCCGAGGCAACCACATCCTTGGAGGAGATATAACCATCCTCTGCACTGATGCTGTTCAGGCCATTGAATTTTACTATGATCTCCAGTTTCTTTTTTGACCTCACCTTGTAAAAGGACGTTATTACGAGGGTACTGTCTTCTACACGGAATTTAAAGATATCGACCAGGTTATCATCTGCCCGGATCACATAGCCAGGCTCAGAGGCTTTTTCGAGGGTAATTTCAATATCGTCTGCAAGAACCAGCCTGCTGAAGGGCAAAAGACTTTCACGAACTTCTATCACTTCCCTGCTGCCTTTGATCTTTGGCTTACGTTGCCCGTATACCGCGGCAACCGAAAATATCATGACCACTAATAAAAACTTTCTCACACTGAATAATTTTAGGCTTCCGGAACTCCCGGGAGTTACCCTCTAATATATCATAAATAAGCGATATATGTATGCACCCCGCTGATTGTGGTTTGCTGCTTATTTGCTTTATATTAGCCTGACACGTATTACTAACAGCGATATAAATAGTATCAACTATGATCAAACACCTCTTGACGGCAGTATTACTGCTCAGTGCATCAACCATGATGTCCCAGACCATTACCGCAACCGAGTTGCTGGATAAGGCCATTGCCTACCACGATCCTGATGGGGCATGGAGCAGCCTGCAGGAAAAACTTGTCATTAAGCTGAGTTATCCCGATGGCCGGGAAAGACTGAGCGAGGTTAAGATCGATATTCCCGGGCAATATTTCAGTTTAACTTCGCAGAGTGACGATGTTACCATTGAACAGACCTTGAATAAAGGGACGTGCACGTTAAAACTCAATGGCAGCACGGATATCTCCGCGGAGGATAAAGCAAAGCATCGTATCAGCTGTGAAAGGGCAGAAAGCATGAAGAATTATTACCTGTACCTGTATGGTCTCCCGATGAAATTAAAGGATAAGGGAACGCAGTTGAGCCCGGTAGTAGAGACAAAGACCTTTAAAGGAAAGCAATACAAGGTATTGAAAGTAACCTATGATGAAACGGTAGGAAAAGATACCTGGTACTTTTATTTTGACCCGTCTACTTACGCTATGGAGGTCTACCAGTTCTATCACGATGAAAGCAAGAATGACGGGGAGTATATACTGCTGAGCGGGATAGAGGAAGTCTCCACCATGAAGATTCCCAAGGTACGGGAATGGTATTATAACAAAGATGACAAATTCCTGGGCACAGATACCCTGATAAGATCCGAGCCTTTGAAATAACCGCTTTTCGCCAGAAGAATACCTTTGAAGCCTGTCATCAGGAAAGCAAAAAGCCCGTCTGTGATGACGGGCTTTTTTATATTCTGCAGGAGGAGCATCAGTGCTGAAGCTCTTCTTCATTTTCCTGTAAAGGAATATGCTGTGGTACATAATCCTGTCCGGGGATGATGTAATCTCCGTTATCCCAGGTCTTACTGTAATCGTAAGCCCAACGGTGAACCTCCGGGATCTCGCCTTCCCAGTTTCCGTGGAAATGCTTCACAGGAGCAGTCCATTCCAGTGTATTGGACTTCCATGGGTTTTGTTCTGCGGGTCTTCCGTAGAAGATACTGTGAACAAAGTTGTAAGCAAATACCAGCTGGGCAGCACCTGCGATCAGGGCAAATACAGTCATCAGTACCTGTACATCGGTAAGTTCATCGAACATTGGAAAAGCAGTGTTCTCGTAGTAACGTCTCGGCACCCCGGCCATTCCCACAAAGTGCATTGGGAAGAATACCCCGTAGGCACATACAGCGGTCACCCAGAAATGGACGTATCCTAAGTTCTTGTTCATCATCTTCCCGAACATCTTAGGGAACCAGTGGTAAACACCGGCAAACAACCCGTAGAGCGCAGAGATTCCCATTACCAGGTGGAAGTGAGCCACTACAAAGTAAGTATCGTGAACGTTGATGTCCAGGGTACTGTCTCCAAGGATGATCCCGGTAAGACCTCCTGTAATAAAGGTTGAAACCAGCCCGATAGAGAACAACATAGCAGGGTTCAATTGCAGGTTCCCTTTCCAGAGGGTTGTGATATAGTTAAATGCCTTAACCGCTGAAGGGATAGCGATCAGTAATGTTGTAAATGTAAATACAGATCCAAGGAATGGGTTCATCCCTGAAATGAACATATGGTGACCCCATACGATGGTAGACAGGAATGCAATAGCCAGGATAGAGGCAACCATGGCCCGGTATCCGAAGATCGGCTTACGTGCGTTGGTAGACATTACCTCGGAAGTGATTCCTAATGCAGGAAGTAATACGATATATACTTCCGGGTGTCCTAAGAACCAGAATAAGTGTTCAAAGAGTACAGGAGATCCACCCTGGTAGTGCAACACCTCGCCCTGGATAAAGATATCCGACAGGAAGAAAGATGTTCCAAAACTACGGTCCATGATCAGCAGCAGGGCTGCAGATAAAAGAACAGGGAAAGAAATCACCCCGATGATAGCAGTTACGAAGAAGGCCCAGATCGTTAAAGGTAAACGGGTCATGGACATTCCCTTGGTCCGCAGGTTGATAACGGTTACGATATAGTTCAATGATCCCATCAGGGAAGAAGCGATAAAGACAGCCATAGAGACCAACCATAAGGTCATCCCAAGTCCTGAACCGGGTTGAGCCATTGGCAATGCACTAAGCGGAGGGTAGATCGTCCATCCGGCCGCTGCAGGTCCTGCTTCGATAAAGATGGAGGAGACCATAATGACACTGGAAATAAAGAACAACCAGTAAGAGATCATGTTCAGGAAGCCGGAGGCCATATCCCTGGCACCGATCTGAAGCGGAATAAGGAGGTTACTGAAGGTACCACTCAGACCTGCTGTCAGTACAAAGAATACCATGATAGTACCGTGAATGGTAACTAATGCAAGGTAGATATCAGCATCCATTACACCATCCGGAGCCCAGTCTCCCAGGAACCATTCGAATAATAAAAAGGATTCTCCCGGGAATGCAAGTTGCATCCGGAAAAGTAAGGACATCCCGATACCGATGAATCCCATGATCAGACCTGTGATCAGGTACTGCTTGGCAATCATCTTGTGATCCTGGCTGAAGATGTACTTCGTAATGAAGGTCTCCTTGTGATGATGCCCGTGATCATGTGCATGATCCTCAGTATGCTCTTGAACTATTGCTGACATAATCAGATAATTTGTAAAATTTATAATTCTCTTTTAAATAGCCTTTTTTAATTCATGGAAGCCATAGTCTGTCCGAACGTCTGTTGTTCTTCCAGCCATTTCTGGTATTCCTCCTCTGTCTCCACGATGATCTTCATTTGCATGTTGTAGTGTGACTTTCCACAAATCTTGTTACAGAGTAGAACGTAATCAAATTCCCACGGGTCGCCATTAGGCTGACCTAAAGCTGCCCGCTCAGCACGGATCTTATTGGTTCGCTTTACCTTTTCTATTACCTCGGGGTTCTGCCTCATCTCCTCGGTCGTTATAGTTGGAGTAAAGGAGAACTCGGTGATCATTCCTGGAACGCAGTTCATCTGTGCCCTGAAATGTGGCATATAGGCAGAGTGTAAAACATCCTGTGAACGGAACCTGAAATTCACTTTCCTGCCTACAGGAAGGTGCAGTTCCTTGGTAATAATATCATCACTGGCATAAGGATCAGATTCATCCAGACCAAGTACGTTAGCCTTATTGATATCGATCATACGAACATTAGCCATACCAAGCTCATTATCCTCTCCCCCGTACCGGGCGGTCCAGTTAAACTGCTGGGCATATAGCTCCACGATCAGTGGATCATCCTCATCATTCACATCCATGATATTGGTCCAGGTGTATAATCCCCAAAGGATCAGACCGGCCAGTACCACAACAGGAATAATGGTCCAGATGAACTCCAGCTTGTCGTTATCCGCATAGAATAACGCTTTCTTCCCTTTTTCACCGCGGTACTTGTACCCGAAGTAATGCAGCAGCGCCTGGGTTATTGTCTGTACGATAAAGATGATCACAAAAGAGATATACATCAGTAAATCGTATTCCCCACCATGTTCGGAAGCAGCTTCCGGTAACAGGAACTTACTATACTTCGCAAAACTGAAGATTGTGATCCCGTAGATAAAGATCAGGAAGCCAAACAGCAGGTAGCCATTATACTTATTATCCTTATCGTTGGCGATCTGTGAATTATCGGTCTTGATCTGTGACAATTCGAATATCTTGGTCATTTGCCAGATTGCAATTGCCACTAAAACTAATACCGCAATGGTCAATACTATAGTCATCCTATGAACTGATATTAAACTTTATATTAATAATGAAACTGCCTGCTTTCCTCTATGAATGGATTTCGTTTAGGCTGTAAAGGCACGGTAGCCATTGCCCTGAAGATCCAGAAAGTAAACAATCCCATAAAAAACAATACTGAACTGATCTCCGGGATACCAATGTACCATTGGTCACCTACGGTAGCCGGCATGATCATATTGAAAACATCCAGGTAGTGCCCTAAGAGTATGATGATCCCCGCCATAACCACGAACCAGTTTACACGCTTGTAATCGCTGTTCATCAGCACAAGTATCGGGAACAGGAAATTCATTACGATCATCCCAAAGAAGGGCAGTTTATAATCATCGATCCTGGTTACAAAATAGGTTACCTCTTCAGGGATATCTGCGTACCAGATAAGCATGAACTGGGCGAACCACAGGTAAGTCCAGAAGATACTGATCCCGAACATGAACTTGGCAAGGTCATGCAGGTGGCTGTCATTGACATCGGGAAGGTAGCCGCGAGATTTCAGGTAGATGACTACCATTGCGATGACCGTGATCCCGGATACGAACATACTTGCAAATACATACCATCCGAAAAGTGTACTGAACCAGTGAGGATCAACACTCATGATCCAGTCCCAGGACATAATGGATTCAGTGACCAGGTAGAATACCAGGAAGGCCGCTGACCATTTAAAGTTTTTTACAAAATTGGTATTGTCGGTTGCTTCGTCCTGGGCCAGTGATAGTTTTCGTGAATATTCACGGTAGAAAATCCACCCGGCCAGGAATATTGCAGCTCGGATCAGGAAGAAAGTAGGGTTAAGATATCCCTGTTTTCCCTGTAGTAATTCGTCATGTGCCACTACCTCCGGATCCATCCATACAAAGATATGGTTCAGATGAAGTACAGACAAGAGCAGGATCACAAAAACAATGATTCCACCGGGAACCAGGTAAGCTGTGATACCTTCCATTACCCGGAAGAGTAAAGGAGACCACCCTGCCTGGGCAGCGCGCTGAATGGCGTAGAATGCAAGTACCCCTAGCGCAATAAAGAAGAAGAACAATGCCGCTACGTAAAGAGCAGACCAGGGCCTGTTCTGTAACTGGTGCAGCAGGTGCTCATCATGAGACATTTCATGTTCCTGGTCGTGGGCTAAAGCGTTACCGTGTTCTACCTCGGCACCCATGCCAACCGTCGGATGTTGCATCCCGGCTTCATCCATATGGACCTCTCCTTCGGTTTCACCAGGAACTGCGTGACCATCTCCGTGATCGCCACCGTGACCCTCAGCATGTGAAGCCACCATGGCCTTGGCTTCCTCAACCGTAGAAGGAGCTGATATAAAGCCGATGGCTATACCTATCAAACCTACGGCCATCAGGATGAAAGAACCAATTTTTAATCTGTTTGAAAACGTGTACATATCTTAATTCCTGGTCTTATTTGGTTAAGTCTTCTTTCAGTTGCATCACATACTCGGATACCATCCAGCGCTCTTCGTGGTTAAGCTGTCCTGCATAGGATCCCATGGAGTTCAACCCGTAATAAATTACGTGGTACACACCTCCAACCTGGATATCACGGGCCGGGTCTGCATAACTCGGAACCCCGAGTATTTTTTCCCTTTTTACCAGGGTTCCCTGTCCGTCACCCTTATCCCCATGGCAGATCGCACAATAAATGGTGTACAATTGCATTCCCTGGGCCAGGTTTTCATCGCGTTTCAGTGAATCTAACGGGCTGGTCGCTGCCAAAGACAGCTCTTTCCCTTCAGGAGTATTCTCAAATTCGTAAGGCATCCAACCCCTCATGATAGTGTTCTCAGCCGGCTGTAACGCCTCCTGGTCATCAGGAAGGAAATCCACCTTGTCATAGGTCTCGTAGCCTACAGATTCGTACATATTAGGCATATACTGGTAGTTAGGCACAGCGGTATCCTGACAACTGCTGACACTAACAATCAATCCTAAGAGGCAACCTATTTTGATAATATTGTTCATATTTCCAAGACTACTTTTCAATACTGTTTATTTCTACTGCACCGGTATCCACTAAAAGATCGTACAGTTCCTGTTCGTTTCCGTGTAATTCAATTTCCATCAGGAAGTGATCATCGGTTGTCCTGACGTCAGGGTTCTCCGCCTCTTTAAAGGGCCACAATTTACTTCTCATATAAAATGTGATCACCATGAGGTGAGCTGCGAAGAAGACGGTCATCTCGAACATGATCGGAACAAAGGCCGGCATATTCTCGATGTAACTGAAACTCGGTTTTCCACCGATATCCTGTGGCCAGTCTTCGATCATGATGTAATTCATCATCAGGATAGCCACTGTTAATCCCACACATCCATACAGGAATGAAGTTATGGCAATCCTTGTCGGTGCCAGTCCCATTGCCTTGTCCAGCCCGTGAACGGGGAACGGAGTGTAGACTTCCTCTATATGATGTTTAGCGGCACGCACCCTTTTAACCGCATGCATCAGCACATCATCATCATTATAAAATGCTTGTATCACCTTAGATGCCATAATCTAGCTTTTGTTGTTTAACCTACTGGCCTGTCCGGCCCAATCGTCGCGTTGTGCCCTTCCTGGGAAGGAACCGGTAATCTCGTCAAGGAGCCTGTATTCTTTTTCCGTCATGCGGCTAACCTGCTCGTATGTATAGATCCCTAATTGGTTCAGGGTCTCCTCCATCTGAGGGCCAATACCTTTTATCTTCTTCAGGTCGTCCTTGCTTTCCTTACTAGCATCAAAAGTTCCAAGTGCACTGAGCAGGGCTTCTTTTTCAGCCATCGGGGCTTTTTCCACTACGGTTTTTTCCACCACAACTTCCTGCGGACCTACTTTCATCCTGGTGACTTCGTAAAGAGGTTTACCTGCATCGCGAAGTAACTTGTAGCGCTCCCCTGATGATTTCAGGATCGATTTCACCTCTGCCTGGGCAATTACCGGGAAGGTCCTTGCATACAACAGGAACAGCACAAAGAAGAATCCAATGGTACCGATAAAGATCCCGATATCGACGAATGTCGGAGAGAACATGGTCCATGATGAGGGAAGGTAATCACGGTGTAACGAGGTTACAATGATCACGAATCGCTCAAACCACATTCCAATGTTTACCACGATAGAGATGATAAAAGATACGACAATACTTGTCCTGATCTTTTTAAACCACATTACCTGCGGGGAAACAACGTTACAGGTCATCATCAACAGGTAAGACCACCAGTAAGGTCCGGTCGCCCTGTTAAGGAAGGCGTACTGTTCGTATTCCACTCCGGAGTACCAGGCTACGAAGAGCTCGGTAATATAAGCACAGCCTACGATAGAACCGGTGATCATGATCACGATGTTCATCAGCTCAATGTGCTGCACGGTAATATAAGCTTCCATGTTGCTCACCTTTCTCATGATGATCAGCAGGGTGTTCACCATGGCGAAACCAGAGAAAATAGCACCCGCAACGAAATAAGGAGGGAAAATGGTGGTATGCCATCCGGGAATTACCGAGGTAGCAAAGTCAAATGATACGATAGTGTGTACAGAAAGTACCAGTGGGGTTGCCAGACCGGCAAGAACCAGGGACACTTCCTCAAAACGCTGCCAATCCTTGGCACGTCCGCTCCACCCGAAACTCACCAAGCTGTAGATCTTCTTCTGGAAAGGTTTTACAGCCCTGTCACGGATCATGGCGAAATCAGGTAAAAGTCCTGTCCACCAGAATACCAGGGACACCGATAAATATGTTGAGATCGCAAATACGTCCCACAGCAGGGGTGAATTAAAGTTTACCCAAAGAGATCCGAACTGGTTAGGAATCGGGAGTACCCAGTATGCCAACCAGGGGCGCCCCATGTGGATGATCGGGAAAAGTCCCGCCTGGATCACAGAGAAGATGGTCATCGCCTCTGCAGACCGGTTGATCGCCATTCTCCATTTCTGGCGGAACAGCAACAGTACCGCGGAGATCAGGGTCCCTGCGTGACCAATACCTACCCACCAAACGAAGTTGGTGATATCCCAGGCCCAGCCTACTGTTTTATTCAACCCCCAGGTTCCGATCCCGGTAGAGATGGTGTAAATTATACAGCCTACTCCCCATAAAAATGCCGCCAGGGCAATAGAAAAAACTATCCACCAGTGCTTATTGGCTTTACCCTCTATGGGTTTAGCAATATCAACGGACACATCGTGATAGCCTTTATCTCCAAGAACTAAGGGTTTACGTATTGGTGCTTCGTAATGCGACGCCATAAAATTCTATTATTGTTACGTTCTTCTTTTATTAAGCCTTTTCTGTATTTCGCACTTTTACGTGGTAGAATACATTGGGTTTGGTTCCTACGCTCTCGAGCAGGTGATACATTCGGTCATTATCTTTCAGCTCCGCTACCTGGCTGTTTTCATCATTGATGTCTCCAAAGACGATCGCTCCATTGTTACAGGCATTAGAACAAGCGGTCTGGAATTCGCCATCCTTCACGGTTCTTCCTTCCCTCTTGGCATCCAGGATCACTTTCTGTGTCATCTGGATACACATAGAACATTTTTCCATCACCCCTCTTGAACGAACGGTAACATCCGGGTTGATCACCATCTTCCCAAGATCGTTGTTCATATGGTAATCAAACTCATCGTTGTTATTGTAGAGGAACCAGTTAAATCGTCGCACTTTATAAGGACAGTTATTCGCACAGTAACGTGTACCTACGCAACGGTTATACGCCATATGGTTCTGACCCTGGCGACTGTGTGAAGTTGCCGCTACCGGGCAAACTGTTTCACAAGGCGCGTGGTTACAGTGCTGGCACATTACCGGCTGGAAGGCTACCTGCGGGTTGACCGCCGGATCTTCCATCTCCTCGAAACCTACCTTAGAACCAATAGCCCCGGAAAGGTTATCTTTTTTCTCGTTGTCATCTTCGAAGGTGTCTTCAGAAGAGTAGTAACGGTCTATTCTTAACCAGTGCATATCCCTGGAAAGCCTTACTTCTTTTTTTCCAACAACAGGAACGTTGTTCTCTGCGTGGCAGGCAATAACACACGCCCCACAACCCGTACAGGCATTCAGGTCTATAGACATGTTAAAGTGGTGCCCGATAGAACGGTCAAATCCTTCCCATAAGTCTACTGTAGTGGCCGGCACTTCCTGGTGGTTCAGAGAAACCTGAGGCACATGGTTCCATTCTGCGTGATCCTTGGTATTAAAGATCTCCAGGGTGGTTTCCTTTATGATATCACCCCTACCCATCAGGGTCTTGTGCAACTGAACACATGCAAACTCATGCATTCCGGCTGCTTTAGTCACTTTTGCTTCCTGAATCGTAGAGAAGTTCTGGTAAAGCGGGAACGCATTTACTCCCACCTGCATATCCTCCCGTACCCCGGTCTTTTTCCCGTAGCCGAAAGCCAGTCCGACAGTCCCCGGAGCCTGCCCCGGCTGTATAATCACCGGCACATCCTTTAATGTAATGTCGTTTACGGTAACAGTTGCATAGCTTCCATCCAGTCCGCCATTGGCAACATGCTCGTTCTCAAATCCTAATTTCGCAGCGTCTGCTTTAGAAACCGTCAGGTAGTTATCCCAGGATACCCTGGTGATCGGGTCAGGGAACTCCTGCAGCCATGGGTTGTTGGCCTGCTGGCCATCGCCCATTCCTACTTTAGAGTAAAGCACCAGTTCCATGTCAGAGGACGGGCTGGAGGCAAGCGCTCTTAAGGCAGATGCGACGGGTACAACAGAAGAAGTCATTGCTTCCTCGGCTCCTTCAGCAGCATCAGCCGGAGCAGCAGTTGCTTCAGACGTCATATCCCCGGAAGCTACAAAGGCTCCATCGTGTAATGCCTGGTTCCAGTCTGATCCGTTCAGGATATTTTCATTCCAGGTTGCTTTTACGTATTCGTAATAAGACACGTCATTATCCATCCATTTCAGGAGGGCTGTCTGGAACTGCCTGGTATCAAATAATTCTTTTATCGTTGGCTGCATCAGGCTGTAGTGCCCCTTTTTCAACTGTACGTCACCCCATGACTCAAGGTAATGGTTAGATGCACCGGTGAATTTAGACGCAGCGGTAGTATCGTTCCATAAGGTTGAGAAAGCGACAGACACATCTACTTTCGCAAGCCCTTCAAGGAATTCTGCTGCATTAGGCAGCGAGTAAACCGGGTTTACACCATCCATCAGCAAGGCACCTACCTTACCGGCATTCATGTCTGCGATCAACTCGTTCACCGCAGCAGTGCTCCCCTGGCGAATGTAGCGAGGCGCGGAAGGGTTAAAAGCCTTACTTCCTAACATCTCATTGATCTCCAGCACCACAGCCTGCGCATTGACGTCATCAATACCGGTAACCACAACGGCTCCACTGCGATTCTTCGAGATCTCAGCAGCGATCTGGTCCAGGGCGCGCTCAGCAGCCTCGGGCAGTTCACCACCTACGGTAGTACCATTCAGTTTACCGTAAAGTTTTGCCAAAGCAATTTTCTGCTGGCTTGGCTTCAGCATAATACGTTTATCGGCATTTGCACCGGTCAGAGACATATTGGCCTCTATCTGTACATGCCTAGACATTTTTCCATTCTTAGGAACACGACCTTTGGAATAACCTGAATCAAAGTTTCCTCCCTGCCAGTCGGCCAGGAAATCAGCCCCGATCCCTACAATATAGTCGGCCTTCTCAAAGTCGTAATCTGCAAGGGCACGCTCACCGTAACGGGCTTCAAAAGCACTCAGCGCGGCATCCTCTGAAATGGTATCGTAAGTAACATGACTTACATTAGGGTATTTAGCCTGGAACTCAGAAATAAGTCGGTCTGTAGATGGACTAGCATACGTCTGGGTAAGCAGAACAACCTTCTTCCCTGAATTCTGTGTAGCATTAAGCGTGGCTTTTACCGTAGCATCCAGGGTATCCCAGTCTGTCTGCTCTTCCCCTGCCATAGGACCTTGCAGCCTGCTGCTGTCATATAAAGACAACACAGAAGCCTGTATCCTGGCGTTTGCTCCATTATTAGATTTAGCATCCTTGTTATTTTCCACCTTAATCGGGCGACCTTCACGGGTCTTGATCAGGATGCTGGCAAAATCATATCCATTAGCTATAGTGGTAGCATAATAATTAGCCACCCCCGGGATGATCTGCTCTGGCTGAACCACGTAAGGAATAGAATAGTTCACCGGGCCTTCACAGGCTGCCAGTGATGCTGCCGCTGTACTGAACCCGACATACTTCAGGAAATCCCTTCGGTTGGTAGTGGTAGCCGCAAGTCCTTCTTTATCTCCAAGGAATTCGTCAACCGGCACTTCCTCCGGAAATTCGTTTTGTCTTAGCTGCTCAACAATGGAATTGTTCGGACTTAACTCCGCTTCACTCTTCCAATATTTCTTGTTTGATGCCATATGCTATTGATGAAATTAGCTGCTGCTTTTATAATTAATAGTGACACTTCCCACATTCAAGACCACCTAATTGGGCCGCAGTGAGCTGATCAACTCCATATTTCTTTGATAGTTCCTCGTGGATCTTTTCGTAATATTCGTTCCCCTCAACCTTCACATTGGTCTCCCTGTGACAGTTAATACACCATCCCATGGTAAGCGGTGAGTACTGGTACATGATCTCCATTTCCTCTACCGGGCCATGGCAGGTCTGACATTCGATCCCCGCTACAGAAACGTGCTGGGAGTGGTTGAAGTAAGCAAAATCAGGAAGGTTGTGAATACGAACCCATTCCACAGGCTGGGTCTCCCCGGTATACCTCTGGTTGGTCTCATCCCACCCGACTGCCTTGTATAATTTCTTGATCTCCTTGGTGTAGAACTCATTGGTATACCCGTTTGCCAGATCCTCAGGACTTGGTCCTTCCGGGTTACCCTTGTATTCGTAGATAGATTTATGACAGTTCATACAGACATTCAGCGAAGGAATACCTGAGTGTTTGGAAACACGCGCTGAAGAGTGACAGTACTTACACTCAATCTTGTTATCACCCGCGTGGATCTTGTGCGAATAATGGATCGGCTGCACCGGAGCATATCCCTGGTCCACACCCACCTGCATCATCCAGCCGTAAGCATAGTATGCAGCGACAAGCATCAGGAAGATCACGGAAACCAATACCAGGAACTGGTTCTGGGCAAAAGCCTTCCAGATCGGTGTACGCTTCTCTGTCTTTTCTTTTTCTATCACCACCCCGCTGGCCTCGGCAATACGCTTTAGCGTGCTGTTCACCAGGAACAACATCACCACCAGGATTCCAAATACCAGGACAAGTGCTCCAAGGATCAGGTCATTAGAGATCCCCGATCCACCACCGGTGCCGGTCTCTCCACCTGTAGGCACTGCAGTTGTTTGTGGCGGAGCAGGAGGCGGAGCTGAAGTATACGCCAGGATATTATCGATATCTTCATTGGAAAGGGTCGGGAAAGCGGTCATCGCCGCCTGGTTGTATTCGTTGTATATTTCGTTGGCGTAAGCATCCCCTGACGCGATCATCGCGGGACTGTTCTTGATCCATGCATACAACCAATCCTTACCCAGGCCTTCTTCTTCAGCCAGCCTGCTTTCTACGTTAGCCAGGGCAGGCCCCGTCATCTTGCGGTTCAGGGCGTGACATGCCGCACAGTTCTGGTTGAACAATTGCTTCCCCTTAGCTGGATCACCCGCACTTTCGTCAGATGCCTGGCTAGCGGTCTCAGTCTCCGCAGCGGCCGGTTCAGCGGCTTCCTGGGCACTAAGAGGTGCAGAAAATAGTAATGTTACGAAGAGGCTGATGCCTAATACAGTAGCGATTTGATGGCGGTTTAGAACCTTTTTCATGTGTTGCTTTTCAATATTTTCAACGGTCATACGAAGCTGGATACACCCGAACTGTTATAAGATCTACCTCTTGATCAACACTCCGGATTTACCTGTTTCATACATAAAATAGTACTATCGAAATCTTGGCACGATTATTCCTAATGTATTAGGACGGATGGGGAATTCACGGCCATTAAAATTGACAGCAAAAATACGACATAGACTTTATTTTGGAAATGTTAAGGTATTTATAATTCTCAATTTATAATTATTCTAAATAAGCCGGGAAAGTACCGTATACTAAGCAATAAATTACCTTTGTAATAATTAAAATGATATTATGAAAACTGCATTTTTAACCCTTGTTCTTCTCTGTACTTCAGGGATTTCAATTGCCCAGCAGGGCACGGTACAGGTAAAACAGGACCGCGAATTGTCCCAATTGCTGAACCTTTATAAGAAAGCCAATGAAAGTGCCGATTTCTATACCATACAAATAGGTTTTGGGTCTTATGACAAGGCACAAAAGCTGAAATCGGATGCCGAAGTGGACTTCCCCGGGTGGTATACCAAGATCATATTTGACTCCCCTACTTACCGCGTGCACGTAGGTAAATTCAGCACAAAACTGGAGGGAGAGCGGCATTTTACCGAGGTCCGGAAAAAGTACCCCGAATCGCTATTATTGTCTCCTAAAAATTAAAACATTCCCCGGCACAACCTTAGAAAGCGGGGAATACAAAACAAAAAAAGGGCCATCATCTGATGGCCCTTTTTTCATATTATATAATAACTCTTAAAGAGTCTTCTTCACAGCTACTTCCTGGAATGCTTCCACGATATCGCTTTCCTGTATGTCGTTGTAGTTCTTGATCTGCAGACCACAATCGTAGCCTTTAGATACTTCCTTAACGTCATCCTTGAATCGCTTCAGCGAGGCCAGGGTTCCGGTGTAGATCACCACCCCGTCACGGATAAGCCTGATATTGGACGAGCGGTAGATCTTACCACTGGTCACCATACACCCGGCAATAGTTCCAACTTTAGAGATCTTGAAGGTTTCTCGGATCTCGGCAGTACCGGTGATCTCTTCCTTCATCTCAGGTGAAAGCATACCTTCCATCGCATCCTTCAGGTCGTTGATGGCGTCGTAGATGATAGAGTACATCCTGATATCAATCTCTTCCTTATCGGCGATATCACGTGCATTACCCATCGGCCTTACGTTAAACCCGATCACGATCGCGTCAGAAGCTGATGCCAGCAAGACATCGGATTCGGTGATCGCACCCACTCCTTTATGAATGATGTTTACTTGTATCTCGTCTGTAGACAACTTCTGGAAGGAATCGGTAAGTGCCTCTACGGAACCATCCACATCTCCTTTCAGGATAATATTAAGCTCCTTGAAGTCACCTAGCGCAATTCGCCTTCCAATTTCATCAAGCGTAATATGACGTTGCGTCCTTACAGACTGTTCACGCTGCAACTGCGCTCTCTTAGCTGCAATCTGCTTCGCCTCTTTCTCATCTTCCATGACATTGAACTTGTCACCAGCCTGTGGCGCACCGTCCAGTCCAAGAATAGAGATAGGTGTAGAAGGCCCTGCTTTTTTCACGGCGTTACCGCGTTCATCCTGCATGGCTTTGATCTTACCACTGCAAGTACCTGCAAGGACATAGTCCCCGATAGAAAGGGTACCGGACTGAACCAGGATAGTAGATACGTATCCACGTCCTTTATCCAGGAATGCCTCTACTACTGTACCGCTGGCCAGCCTGTCCGGGTTAGCTTTCAGGTCGAGCATTTCTGCTTCCAGCAATACCTTTTCCAGTAATTCTTTTACACCTGTCCCGGTCTTAGCCGAGATGTCGTGCGATTGTATTTTTCCACCCCAGTCCTCAACGAGGAGGTTCATCTGCGCAAGTCCTTCCTTGATCTTATCAGGGTTTGCTGTCGGGCGGTCAATTTTGTTGATAGCGAAGATCATGGGAACGCCTGCCGCTTGTGCGTGGCTAATAGCTTCCTTGGTCTGTGGCATGATATCATCATCCGCAGCGATCACAACGATCGCTATATCGGTGACCTGGGCACCACGAGCCCGCATGGCGGTAAACGCCTCGTGACCGGGTGTATCCAGGAATGTGATCTTGTTTCCATTTTCCAGGCTTACCCCGTATGCCCCGATGTGCTGGGTAATACCCCCACTCTCACCGGCGATCACGTTTTCCTTACGGACATAATCAAGCAAGGATGTTTTACCGTGGTCTACGTGACCCATTACGGTTACGATCGGAGCTCTTGGCTTAAGATCCTCTGGTTTATCCTCAACTTCTTCAAAAGATTCTTCCAGCTCAGCAGTAACAAACTCCACTTCGTAACCAAATTCGTCGGCCACGATAGAAAGGGTTTCCGCATCCAGTCGCTGGTTCATGGTTACCATGATCCCGAGAGACATACAGGCTGAGATGATATCCGTTGTTGATACATTCATCATGGTTGCAACCTCTCCTACAGTAACGAACTCGGTTACCTTCAGGATCTTGCTTTCCAATTCCTGCTGCTCCAGGTCGCGCTCGGTCTGCTGGCGGTGCTGGTCTCGTTTATCTCTACGGTACTTTGCCCCTTTTCCACGCTTGGATTTTCCTTGCAGTTTCTCCAGGGTTTCCCGCACTTGTTTTTGCACTTCCTCCTCGGTAGGCTCTACCTTAGGAGCAGAAGAGAATCGCTGCCCGCGTTTTGCCCCAGGCTTACCTCTGCCGGCACCGGGAGCATTATTGCTGACGATCCTTCGGCGTCTTTTCTTCTTATCGCTGGAATCGCTGCCTTTAGCTTCTTCCTTCTTCTTCTTGGGTTTCTTGAACTGGGAGAGGTCTATCTTATCCTTAATATTAGGACCGGATAGTTTCTGGTAGTTGGTTTTGATAGTATCAGAGTCCGCCGATTTTTCCTCGGCTTCTTCTTTCTTGGCCGGTTCTTCCTTGGCGGCTGAGGGCTTCTCTTCAGCTTTAGGAGCTTCCTCTGCCTTAGGAGCTTCCTCTGCCTTTTTCTCGGCCTTGGGAGCTTCAACCGGCTCAGCTTTAGGCTGTTCTGCAGGTTCCTCTTTGGCAGCCACAGGCTTCTCTTCAGCTTTGGGTGCTTCTTCCTGCTCTTTCGGAGCTTCTTTCTTACCGAGGTTATCCAGGTCTATCTTCCCAACGGTTTTAGGACCCGATAATTCAGCTTTGGCGGAAACCACTTCTTTTTCAGCGGCGCGCTTTTCCCGTGCAAGACGTTTTTCTTCCTGCTCCTGCTCCATCTGAAGCCTCAGGGCTTCTTTCTCCTTACGCTTTTCTTCACCAACCTCCTTAGATGCAACTTTCTTGCTCATATCGGTCTGGAACTCATCTAGGAGAACCTGATATACATCATTGGAGATCTTAGTGGTAGGGCGTGCTTCGACCTGGTGTCCTTTCGACGCCAAAAAATCGACTGCCCTATCCAGTGATATATTAAGTTCTCGCAAGACTTTGTTAAGCCTTATTGTTGCATTTCCTGCCATATAATCTATTTACCTCTCTTTAAATACGCTGCTAATATAGAGCTTAATCTTCAAATTCCTCTTTCAGGATACGCATCACATCGGAAATTGTTTCCTCTTCCAGATCCGTCCTTTTTACGAGGTCTTCGATGTCCTGCTCCAGGACACTACGCGCTGTATCCAGCCCGATTTTCTTAAATTCTTCTATCACCCAGCTGTCGATCTCATCAGAGAATTCAGTTAGTTCCACATCCTCCTCAACACCTTCACGGAAGACATCGATCTCGTAGCCGGTTAACTGGCCTGCCAGTCTTATATTGTGACCTCCTCTACCGATAGCCTTGGATACTTCCTCTGGCCTAAGGTAAACCTGGGCGGTCATTTTCTCGTCATTCAGTTTCACAGTAGAAACACGTGCCGGGCTTAAAGCCCTGGTCACCATCAGCTGCGGGTTACTGGTCCAGTTGATAACATCTATGTTCTCATTACCCAGCTCTCTTACAATCCCGTGAATCCGGGATCCTTTCATACCCACACATGCCCCGACAGGATCGATCCTGTCATCGTAAGAATCAACGGCAACTTTTGCTTTCTCACCTGGGATCCTTACTGCTTTCTTAATAGTGATCAGGCCGTCAAAAACTTCCGGGATCTCCTGGTGGAACAATTGCTCAAGGAATACCGGGGAAGTCCGGGACATGATGATCATAGGCTTATTGCCTTTCAGCTCAACGCTTTCAATGATCCCACGCACATTATCCCCTTTCCTGAAGAAATCTGATGGGATCTGCTTATCCTTAGGCAAGATGATCTCGTTCCCTTCGTCGTCCAGCAAAATGATTGCTTTATGACGGATATGGTGCACCTCTGCGGTGTAGATCTCTCCTTCCAGGTCCTTGAACTGCTTGTAGATCGTCGTATTGTCGTGCTCGTGGATCTTTGAGATCAGGTTCTGGCGCAAGGCCAGGATCGCTCTTCGTCCCAGGTCGATCAGCTTCACTTCTTCAGAAACATCCTCTCCAACCTCGAAATCGGGCTCGATCTTACGGGCATCGCTCAGCGAGATCTGCTCGTTAGGCTCCTCAACTTCACCATCCTCCACAACTACGCGATTTCTCCAGATCTCCAAATCCCCTTTGTCCGGGTTGATGATAATATCAAAGTTATCGTCCGAGCCAAATTTCTTTTTCAACGCATTTCTGAATACATCTTCCAAAATTGCCATCAGCGTTACCCTGTCTATGAATTTATCATCCTTAAATTCGGAGAAAGATTCGATCAACGCAATATTTTCCATTTTGATCTACAATTAAAATATTAACTTAACTTTTGCTTCTTCGATATCTGAAAAAGGAACTTCCTGTTTCTTTTCCACGGTTACTTTTCCCTTACCAACCGGTTTCGGCTCCCTAGCTTTCCACTCCAGGGTTATGGCCTTATCGGTTACCTCGGTAAGTGTCCCTTCAAAAGACTCTCCTGCTGTTTTCACCTGCAGTTTACGCCCAATATTCTTCGGGTATTGCCTTGCGTTCACCAGGGGGGCTGTAGCGCCTGCCGAGGTTACTTCCAGGGCAAAATCCTGTTCTTCACGGTCCAGGGAAAATTCAATAGCCCTGCTCACCTTCATACAATCTTCCAGGTTGATCCCTTCATCACCATCGAGGATGATCCTGATCTGGTTATCCGTTCCCACATAGAGGTCTATAAGGAAGATGGAAGGATTTTCTTCCAGCACCTTGTCCAGCAATGTGGTCACTTTTTCTTTCAACATAGTCCTATAATCTTCAATTCTGACCCCGGGTAGAAACTGGCCGGTGAACCGGGCAGTGCCCGTAAATCCACCAGGTTTTCCCGGTGACAATGATTAAATACCTTTAATAAAAGAGGGGACAAATTGTCCCCTCATGAATACTTTGATATCCTTTCAGTGCCGCAAATATACAAATTAAATTTGATTCCGGCTTCGCAGTTTCACCAAGCTGAACACAGTTTTCATAAAGGGCTCATAAATTTACAAAGAATAGCCTAATTTCCATTTCCCGCGAGCCTCAAATTATCCTGCGTTTTACGTTAAGCCGGGAGCAAAAAAAATCCCGGACCTGTACCGGACCGGGATTGTGAAGGTTCTCTGTTGGCCTACTAGGACTCGAACCTAGAACGACTGGACCAAAACCAGCTGTGTTGCCAATTACACCATAGGCCAGAATCACCTAAGCGGGTGCAAATTTAAAACAATCTTTGTTATGCGCAAATTATTTAAACACAATCCTACAAAAATTTCAGGTGCCCATCCTAAAGGATTGATAAAAAGGACTGCCAAGTTTTATTTAAATTAGTAAATTCGCCCCCATCGGTAAACTTCGAATTGCATGTTTTCAAAGAACTTCGAGAAATGGGACACCATCCTGGGATGGGTTGTTTTTTTTATAGCACTTATCACTTACGGTATCACGGTAGAACCCACGGGAAGTTTCTGGGATTCCGGTGAGTATATTGCCACTTCGGCCAAACTGCAGGTTGGGCACCCCCCGGGAGCTCCGCTACTGCAGATGATCGGGGCCTTTTTCGCGATGTTCGCGCCTAATGCCAACGAAGTGGCGCGGATGGTTAACTACGTATCCGGGGTATCCAGCGCATTCACCATCCTGTTCATGTTCTGGACCATAACCAACCTTTGCCGAAAACTCATTATAAAGGAGGGTGAACTAACCGATTACAAAGCTATGGCCGTATTAGGCAGTGGACTTGTCGGTTCCCTGGCCTTTACTTATTCTGACAGCTTCTGGTTCAATGCCGTGGAAACCGAGGTTTACGCAATGGCCAGTTTTATCATGGCACTACTGCTGTGGATGGGACTCAAGTGGGTGGATAACCTGGATGACCCCAGGGGGAACCGCTGGCTGATCCTGATCTCTTTCGTGGTAGGACTTACCTTCGGAGTACAGTTCATGGGATTCCTGGTGATCCCGACCATCGGCCTGCTTTATTACTTTAAAAAATACCCTACCGTAACTGCCAAGAATTTCCTGCTGGCGAATGTTATTGTCGTCGCGATCCTGATGCTCGTCTACAAATTCTCCCTCACCTACGTACTGAAACTATTCGGATGGGGCGAGGTTTTCTTTATCAACAGTATCGGTTTACCCTTTAATTCGGGCACCATCATCATCGGCCTGCTATTCGCCGCTGCCTTCTATTTCGGGCTCCGGTATACGAGGAAGAATAACTACCTGTTTGCAAACACTCTGGTGCTGTGTGCTTTATTTATCTTCCTTGGATTCTCATCCTGGCTGATGCTCCCGATCCGCGCAAATGCCAACGTACTGATCAATGAAAACAACCCGGCCGACGCCCGTGCCTTACTGGCGTATTACAACAGGGAACAGTATCCCGGCGTAGACAGCCCTGTATACGGAACCTATTATTCCAATGCTTTTGCTCCTCCCGGAGAGGACCAGGATGAAAAGCCTAAATACGAAAAAGACGAAGCCCTGGGCAAATACGTGATCACCAACAATTACAAAGGTGCCATCCAGGGACCAAACGAGGACCATGTGGGTGTACTGCCCAGGCTGTGGAGCGAACAGCACGCGGAGAATTATATGAAATACTTCGGGCCATTGGATTTCCGGATGACCACCTCTAACGAAGAGCTCCGCCGGGCTGTCAACCAGCTGAAGGCAGGCTATGCAAACGGGGAGATCGATGAAGAGCAGTACATAGGATTCCTGAGGCAATTCAATGAATATATAGAAGTAGAACCCCCATCGGTTTGGCAGAATATAAAATACATGTTCCAGTTCCAGTTTGGTTATATGTACTGGAGGTACTTTATGTGGAACTTTGTAGGGAAATCTGATGACCTGCAGGGACGCTATAATGGCAACGGGGAGTGGCTCAGCGGAATTAAGTTCATAGACAGCATCAGGCTGGGAAGCCAGGACAACCTGCCACAGGATGTACTGGACAACAAGGGCAGGAATACCTACTTCTTTCTCCCGCTTATCCTTGGTCTCATAGGCCTGGTATTCCAGGTCAGCAGGAATCCCAAACAATTCTGGGCCCTCTTGGTCTTCTTCCTGTTCACGGGTATCGCCATACAGTTTTACACCAACCCATATATTTTCCAGCCCAGGGAAAGGGATTACTCCCTGGTTGGATCGTTTTACGTGTTCGCCTTATGGATAGGGCTGGGTGTTTACGGGCTCTTTGACGAATTCAGGAAAAGGATCAACCCGAAGATACTGGCCCCTGCCCTCACCCTGGTGTGCCTTTTAGCGGTACCTACCGTTATGGCCTACCAGAACTGGGACGACCACGACCGGTCTAACCGCTACACCGCCGAAGCCAGCGCCAAGGCCTATCTCTCTTCTTGCCAGGAAGATGCTGGGGCGATGATATTCACCATTGGGGATAACGATACTTTCCCGCTCTGGTATGCACAGGAGATAGAAGGCTTCAGGACCGATGTTCGGGTTATCTGTACCAGCTTATTCGCGACAGACTGGTACGTAGACCAGATGAAACGGAAGGCTTATGAAAGTGATCCTATTCCATCACAGCTGACCCATGACCTCTATCGTTACGGGAACCGGGATGTGATCTACTACCAGGGAATCACAGAGAATCGCTGGGATGTAAAAGATTTTATCAACTGGGTTGGAAGTGATAAGCCGCAGACCAAATTCCGGTATATCCTGGAAAAACAGGGTGCAGACCTCAGCGCTTATTCAGAGAATACCCTTAACCTGGTCTATTACCCGACCAATAAGATCCGCATACCTGTTAACAAGGAGAATGTGCTGGCAAGCGGACTCGTCAAACCTGAGGATGCAGACCTGATCGTGGACTATATTGATATAGACCTGCCTCAGGCATTACCCAAGAACCGAATCATGATGCTCGACATCATTGCTAACAATGACTGGAAGCGGCCTCTCTACTTCTCCGGCGGAAGTTTTGACAAGGCAGAATACATCTGGATGAAGGATTACCTGCAACTGGATGGACTAGCTTACAAACTTGTCCCTATCAAGACTCAAAACAGGAGTCCTTTTGAAATGGGAAGGATAGACAGTGAACTGATGTACGATATCGTCATGAACTGGGACTGGGGCAATATGGGCAGCGATAAGATCTACCACGACCCACAGACCAGGACCCAGGGATTATCTTTCCGTAGTAACCTGGCCCGGCTAATGGAACAGCTAATCGATGAAAATAAGATCGATAAAGCTAAAGACATTATTGAACTGGCCATGACCAATATGCCTGTGAAGTACTACGGGTTCTACACCTTTGTGGAGCCATTCGTGGACGGGTATTACAAGGTGGGGGAAGCCAGGAAAGCCAGGGAGCTGTATACCCAGCTTAAGAATATTTACCAGGACAGGCTGGATTATTACGCATCTCTTCCTTTAGATGAGCAATATGACCAGATAGAAGAGATCATCGCGGATATGGAAGGATACCGCCGTAACATTGACATCCTGATCGCCAATGATGATCGCGCGCTGGTAGAGAAAGAGACCATGATCTTCAATGAACAGATAGACCAGTTCAGTCACTTCTATAAGGAAGACCTGTTAGAAGAAGCTGAAGTACCGGCAGACCTTGATCCGGAAGAGATCATAGATTCCATGCCCGTACAGGATACCACCGCAAGGGATAATACCAGTGCCGTAACCACCCCGGACACTACCCTTTCGAGGGAAATGATCGATCAATAAAAAAAGTCCCCGACCGGGGACTTTTTTATTTATTTCCTGTAAATACCAGGACTCTAAATATATTCGTTTAAGATTCCTATCAGCGTATTCGCGTCCTGCTCTCCGCTTTGCCGCCATACCATTTCCCCTTTCTTGTAGATCATCAGGGTAGGCAAACCTTTTATCCGCAGGGCCTGGGAAAGCTCTTTATTCTTGTCCACATCAATCTTGATCACTTTACCCTTATCGCCCAGGGCTGCGGCAACATCGCGTAAGACAGGATGCATCGCAGTAGATTGCTCGTTCCACTCGGCGTAGAAATCCAGTAGTACCGGAACATTCAGATCTATGAGTTCACCGAATTTAGACATATGCGGGTCTTTAGGTTATTAACCAAATGTAATAAAAATTAACAAAAACAAGATAACCGCCCACAATTTGTTAAATGCCTGGCCATTGGGAGATCAGGCCACTCCCTTCTTCTTCAAGGTGATCACGGTGATCTCCGGCCAGATACCCACCCTGCCGGGATATCCCAGGAAACCGAAGCCGCGGTTTACATTGATGAATTGCCCGAGTTCCTCGTAGATCCCTGCCCAGTACTTATACCGCCACTTTACAGGACTCCATTTAATAAAGCCGGGAATCTCAATGCCGTACTGCATGCCGTGGGTGTGCCCGCTCAGGGTCAGGTGGTAATGCAGATCATCTTTGATCACCACATCTTCCCAATGGGACGGATCATGACTGAGCAGAATTTTAAAATCATTCTTGTCAACTTTTCCTGCGGCTTTCTCCAGGTCACCTGCCTTCTTGAAACCTCCTCTACCCCAGTTTTCAACCCCGATCAGGGCCAG
The DNA here is from genome assembly GCF_004362865.1 of Zeaxanthinibacter enoshimensis. Classification (GTDB taxonomy): domain Bacteria; phylum Bacteroidota; class Bacteroidia; order Flavobacteriales; family Flavobacteriaceae; genus Zeaxanthinibacter; species Zeaxanthinibacter enoshimensis. The sequence goes on from NZ_SNYI01000001.1 coordinate 148,815, forward strand.
GCGGTCGGTTCCTCTTTGCAAGTAGCGACTCTCATTGAGTAAAAGATCAAAGCCCATATCCCGCTGCAGCTTTTTCAGTGATTCAAGATTCTCACTTTTCTCCTCCTCTGTATCCCACTCTACGTAATCGCCGTAATCGTGGTTACCGAGCACGGAGTACTTGCCATCCTTTGCGGTAAGACTGGAAAAGAGATCGGCCCAGGGGTACATCTCTTCAGCTTTATTATTCACCATATCCCCGGTGAAGAAAATAACATCGCTCTGCTGTTGATTGATGAGATTCACCGCGTATTCTATTTTTTTCCGGTTGTCAAAACTCCCGCTATGTACATCCGATATCTGGGTGATCTGGTAGCCGTCAAAAGCATCGGGCAGATCTTCGAATTCAAGGTTGTATTTCAGAACCTTGAAATTATATTTACCCCGGTACATCCCGTATAACAATGCACTAAATGGGAGGGCCGCTATTCCCAGGGCCACCAGGCTAAGGAAGCGCCGGCGGGAAGGGAGGCTGAATTCTTTAGAATCTCCCGAGAAGCGGGAGTAAGCCCCGCTTAGCAGCCGAATCAGGTCTTCGGAGGCCAGGAACAGTATTGTGATCAGTTTAAAGGATAACATAGCCACCAGGAAACCAAAGGCGTAACTTTTAGGCTTACTAAGCACCCTGCCGTCAGCTTCGGATAACGTAAACTGGTAGATGAAATTCCCAAGTACCAGGAGGGAAACAGCAATAAAAAGATAATAGACCCAGGGGTAGCGGGTTGCCGTTTTAAGCGCCTGCAAAGCATAAAAGCTCAGCACAGCATACACGACAACAAAAATGATCCATCTAAGCATAGGGGTGTTTTCTGCAAATATATTTCTTTAACAAGGGTTTAGCGGGTCCATTAACAATTTATTTAACGCTATGAACCACGGCCGAAATGATTTCCGGATCGCTTTGCCAAACATATTCATCCCCTATCATAGCGGGGGAGATCATACTGACACCCGGGGTGTTGTCCAGTTGTCGCTGTTGCTTAACCGCTGACAGGTGGAGTGCCCGGAAACCCAGGGATTTCAGCTGCCTCGCTTCTTCTTCCCGTACGCCACCCCCCGGCATGACCACCACTTTTGACAGCCTGTTCTTTAACTGCTGTAGTAATTCGATCCCTTCCATAGCCTTACGCTTCTGCCCGGAACTCAATAAGCAATCAACCCCCATTGCATCCAGGGCTTCTGCACTGGCCAAAGGATCGGGCACCCAATCAAAGGCCCTGTGAAAGGTGAAAGACATACCCTCTGACTGCTGTATCAGCATCGCCGTGCGCAATCGGTCTATAGAGCCATCTTTTAAGAGCGCCCCGGATACCACTCCCGCAACTCCCAGGGACTTGCATAAAGCTATATCCGCAAGCATAACATCGAACTCCTCGGATGTATAAGTGAAATCCCCGGAACGCGGCCTTATAAGGACATGTAAAGATATATTCAAAGTTGCTACAGCTGTTTTAAGAAAACCATAAGACGGAGTAATACCACCCAGCCCGAGTTCCGAACAGAGCTCCACCCTGTCTGCCCCGGCCTGCTCAGCAGCGAGGGCAGAACTGATAGAATTGGCACAAACTTCTACGATCATATTAACTATATTTAGAAACTAAAGTAAACATCAACCAGTAATGCAAAGAAGAAAATTCCTTAAAAATTCTACCCTGGGAACCGCGGGGATCTTAAGTACACCACTCATAGCTGCACAAGCAGGATTAAATTCAGAATCCTTAAATAGTTTAACCCGGGAAACTAAACCCATTGTTCTTGCCACCTGGGATGTTGCCAATGCCACCTCCCGTGCCTGGGAGGTATTAAAAGAGGGTGCGACATCCCTGGATGCTGTGGAACAGGGGGTGATGGTAGAAGAGGCCGATGAAAACAACCAGACCGTTGGCAAAGGCGGCAGGCCGGACCGTGACGGACAGGTTACCCTGGATGCCTGCATCATGGATAAGGATGGAAATTGCGGGTCTGTGGTCTATCTCAGGAATATAGTACACGCCGTATCCGTGGCCCGGAAAGTAATGGAAGAAACTCCACACGTGATGCTGGCCGGAGACGGGGCTGAAAAGTTCGCTTATGAACAAGGATTTCCAAAAGAAGATCTGCTGACCGCCAGGTCACGGCAGGAATGGGAAGAATGGAAAAAAACCTCCCAATATAAACCTATTATCAATATCGAGAACCACGATACTATCGGGATGCTGGCCATCGACAGAAAGGGAGACATTTCCGGAGCCTGCACCACCAGCGGGATGGCGTATAAAATAGCCGGACGGGTCGGGGATTCTCCCATCATCGGGGCCGGGCTCTTCATCGATAACGAGGTAGGCGGCGCCACTGCCACCGGGGTGGGTGAAGAAGTAGTCCGCACTGTTGGCAGTTTCCTTATCGTAGAATTGATGCGCCAGGGAAAGAGTCCACAGGAAGCCTGCGAAATAGCCGTAAAACGGATCGTTGCGAAAAACCCCGGGTACCGCGATTTCCAGGTCGGGTTCATTGCCCTTAACAAGAAAGGAGAAACTGGCGGCTACTGTATACAGCCGGGTTTCAGTTACCGCACCTATTCCGAAGAAGGACACAGCCTTACCCCTGCCGGAAGCTATATAAACCAATAATCCTTCTCCGTAGCGACAGAAGTTCGTAAATTTGAAATCTTTTCTAGCAGACTAACAATGGCAGACCAAAAACGACTTTTTTTACTCGATGCTTACGCATTGATCTTCCGTGGCTATTACGCCCTGATAAAAAATCCCAGGATCAACTCGAAAGGAATGGATACCTCGGCCATCATGGGGTTCATGAATTCTCTTTTCGATGTCATAAAGCGGGAAAAACCGGATCACCTGGCAGTCTGCTTTGACAAGGACGGAAGTGCGGAGCGAACCGAGTTATTCCCAGAGTATAAAGCCAACCGGGATGAGACCCCGGATGCTATCAGGATTGCCATTCCCTACATACAGAAGATCCTTAAGGCAATGCACATCCCCTGTGTGGAAGTATCGGGCCTGGAGGCCGATGATATCATCGGCACCCTGGCAAAGCAGGCCGAAAAAGAAGGGTACAAAGTATTTATGGTCACCCCCGATAAGGATTTCGGGCAATTGGTCTCGGAAAACATATTTATGTACCGCCCGGCACGAATGGGGAACGGGATAGAGATCTGGGGCATCCCGGAAGTCCAGAAACGTTTTGGCGTGGAGAGACCGGAACAGGTGATCGACTACCTGGGGATGATGGGCGATGCCAGTGATAATATCCCCGGTTTGCCGGGAGTCGGCGATAAGACCGCGAAAAAGTTTATTACACAGTTCGGCTCCATGGAAGGTCTGCTCGAAAACACAGACCAGCTGAAAGGCAAAATGAAGGAACGGGTGGAGGAGAATGCAGAACTGGGCCGGCTTTCGAAACAACTGGCCACCATCTGTATCACCTGTGATGTCACTTTTGACGCCACGGATTACGAACTCTCCATGCCCGACAGCGAAAAGGTTCAGGAACTATTTGAAGAACTGGAATTCCGCCGTCTGAAAGACCAGTTTTTAAAGATCTTCAGCGGGGAAACTGAAGCCCAGGCCCAGGTAAGCAGTACCCATACAGCCAAAGAACATGCCCGGGAAGCAGGGAGCGGGCAGTTCTCGCTTTTTGGCGCAGAGGGCGAAGCACCAGCCACCCTGAAGGAGATCTCGGGCAGGAAAACCCTGAAAGACGTGCCCCATTCCTACCAGAGTGTAGCACCCGGGATGGCGATGAAACTTTTTATGCAGAAGCTGATGAAGCAGCAGAGTGTCTGTTTTGACACGGAAACCACCTCCCTGAATCCCCTCGAGGCCGAATTGGTTGGCATCGCATTCAGCTGGGAGCCGGGCAAAGGTTTCTATGTCCCTATGCCCGAAGACCGGGAACAGACCGAAGCCTTACTGGAAGAACTCAGACCGTTTTTCGAATCCGAGGTGATAGAGAAGATAGGGCAGAACCTGAAATACGACATTAAGGTTATGGATCGATACGGGGTGAACGTCAACGGCCCCTTGTTTGACACCATGCTGGCACATTACCTGATCAACCCGGACATGAGGCACAATATGGATGTGCTGGCCGAGACCTATCTCAACTACAGCCCCATCCCTATTTCAGACCTGATCGGGAAGAAGGGCAAGAACCAGTTGAGTATGCGGGAGGTACCTGTGGAGGAACAGACAGAGTACGCGGTGGAAGACGCCGATGTAACCTACCAGCTGGCCCAGTTTTTCCGGCCGGAACTGAAAGAAGCCAATACAGAGCAACTTTTCAGTGACATCGAGGTTCCCCTGCTGAGGGTACTGGCCGATATGGAGCTGGAGGGAATACGACTGGACAAGGATTTTCTTCAATCCCTGACCGAAGAACTTAATTCGGATATCCGGAAGCTGGAGCAGCAGATCTATGCCGAAGCGGGAACCGAGTTTAATATTTCATCCCCCAAACAATTAGGCGAAATACTCTTTGACCAGATGAAACTGGTCGACAAACCAAAAAAGACCAGGACGGGCCAGTATTCCACAGCGGAAGACGTGCTCTCTACCCTGGCCAAGGATCACCAGATCATCAGGGATGTCCTGGAATACCGTGGACTCAGCAAGCTTAAGAGCACCTATGTGGAAGCCCTGCCCGAACAGGTACAGCCCAATACAGGGAGGGTACATACGGATTATATGCAGACCGTTGCAGCCACGGGACGCTTAAGCAGCAATAACCCTAACCTGCAGAATATCCCCATACGGACAGAGCGCGGCAGGCAGGTCAGGAAAGCATTTGTACCCAGGAACGAAGATTATATCTTACTGGCAGCAGATTACTCCCAGATCGAACTAAGGGTTATCGCTTCATTAAGTGAGGAGACCAACATGATAGAAGCTTTTAAAAAGGGAGAAGATATCCATGCCGCTACGGCCGCCAGGGTATTCGACGTTCCGCTGGAGGAAGTCACACGGGAACAAAGAGGTAATGCCAAGACCGTGAATTTCGGAATCATTTACGGGGTGTCTGCTTTCGGACTCAGTAACCAGACAGACCTGTCCCGGACCGAGGCCAAAGAACTGATAGACACTTATTACAAGACCTACCCGAAACTCCGGAATTATATCAGTGAGCAGATAGATTTTGCCAGGGAACACGGCTATGTGCAGACAGTGATGGGAAGACGGCGATACCTAAAAGATATCAACGGCAGTAATGCGGTAGTAAGGGGAGCCGCAGAAAGGAATGCAGTCAATGCTCCCATCCAGGGAAGTGCAGCCGATATCATAAAGGTCGCGATGATCAACATCCATAAAAAACTGGAAGCCGGGAATTATAAGACCAAGATGCTGTTGCAGGTACATGATGAATTGGTATTTGACGTCTATAAACCCGAATTGGAAAAAGTGAGCGAAATGATAAGGTCAGAAATGGAAGCAGCCTACACCTTAAAAGTTCCCCTGGTCGTAGATATAGGGACCGGCGAGAACTGGCTGGAAGCCCACTAGGCCGAATAACATAAAATTTAAATAAGCGTACAACCGTCAGGGCTGTACGCTTTTTCTTTTAGAGGATGAAGCGGTAAGTGGCCTTGATCAGGAAGGTGTTATCCGGTTTCTGCCCAAGGATCTGGCGGTCGAGGTTACTTCCCAGGGATCCCATAGGGTCACCGAAGCCGGTGACTCCCTGCGACCAGACAAAGAAGAGTTCTGAGCCGGGAATATATTCCCAACGCACAACCAGGTTAGAGCGGAACTGCACGAAGGCGAAATCAGGATCGGAGAACGAGTAATCGGTCTGGCCGTCAAGATTTTCATCCACCAGGTAACTGCCCGAATCATTCTTGGCTATCTGGCTGTCCGAGAACAGGCTGACCCGCTCATACAGGTCGTCTGCCACGGGATTTACCACCCGGTTAAAGTTGGTGTACTGCCCCCTGGAGATAAACGGCTCCCCGTAGAACTGTATACTCAGGTTTGGATTGATACTGTAATTAAAACGCAGTGCCGTACTCAGGGTTCTCTGGTCTATCTCCCCCATGATGTAGCGGGCGTCTCCATTGAAATCTGAAGTTGTTACGTACTGGGTCTTATTCGGGTTGTAGTTCATAAAGGTGAACCATGAAAGGTTAAACGCAGAGAATGGCTGGTAACCAAACCTGAGCACATACCGCCTGAACTTGAAATTATCCTGGGTGGCATCGCTGTGCACGTAACCCATGGTAAAATTGAATTTCTTGCTCTGGTCCGAACCGAAGAACAGGAAACCGTAATTCTCTTCGTTATACCTGTACCTTGGACCGCCTCTCAGGATGTTATTACTAAATATCCTGGGTTTATGCGCCCCGCCGATTTCGGTCCACCAGTTGTTGGCCCAACTGATATTCCCATTCAGCTCATATTGAATGCGGTTATAGTTCCCCTCAAAATCATAGGTGGTGAATTGTTCCACACCCACGCGTATCTGCCGGTACCAGTCTGTAGGTTTCAGGAATAAACGATTCACTTCTGCGAACTGTATGATCTCATCAGCCTGCCTAAGGAAGCCGACATCATTGAGCTCTAACCCAGGGGACCGCCATATAAATCCGCCCTGGTATCTCCAGTTGCCGCCTCCTGCTTTTCCAGCTTCCAGTTTCCCCCCTGTTCCGGAAAGGGAAGTTCGCTCAGGATCGACAGACACATGCCCGGCATCGGTTCGCTGGAAAAGGTGCGTTATACTGCGCTGGGTATTCTCTATAGCCTCAGGAGAACCCTGCACCTGGCTTAACACCATATTTCCCTCCACATAATACTGCCTGTCTTTCCAGTTATGCCGGAAATCTATTCCCCCGGTATAAGCTGATTCATGAAGAAAACTGAGTTCCTCGGAAAGGTTCCGGTTCGTAGCGGTAAACATTCCCCCTATATAGGTATTCCGGTTATTGAAATCTTTCTGGACCCTGCCGACCAGGTAATTGGTCAGGGGTTCCACGATCTCCTTGCGTTCTTCACCTCCTGCATCGATAACCCGCGCATACATATTCGCGGTTACACTTTCCAGCAAACCGACAGACCAGCCATCCTTGGTCTTCCCGGAAAATTTTGCGGCACCCAGGATGGTAGTATTATTCGGGGCATCGACAAATTCCCCTGCTGCCGAATTGACAAAACCTTGCGGGCTCCGGCCAATTCGACGGCTATAAAAGAGGTTGTCATTGCCATTCGCAAACTCAAAATCGAATATATTCTTGTTCTCCACGAAGAAAGGACGACGCTCCTGGAAAAAGATCTGGAAACCATCCAGGGCTATCGCACCGGGGTCAGCATCTACCTGCCCGAAATCGGGGTTTACGGTGAGATCCAGGGTCAGGTCATTGGTGATCCCGATCTTGGCATCGAGCCCGACGTTAAAAGGATAGTCGCTCCCGTCACGGAAAGGGTTGCCCTCTTCTTCCGGGTAAGACTCGTATTGGCTTACCGCAAAGGGTTGTATCTCGAGTTGCTTCTGGGGGGCGATGTCCTCCAGCCCACGGAGCAAACCGAACTCACTGGTAAAGCCGGCTACATCCCGGGGAATACGCTGCCAGACCGAACGCTCGTTTTCCCGGAAGAGAGTCCGGAAAACCTGTAATCCCCACACCTGTTCTTTCGCCTTCCCGAATTTCAGCTGGCTGAACGGGATCTTCATCTCTACGGTATATCCAGCATCATTCACCTTGGCATCTGTATACCAGATAGGGTTCCAGCTTTCGTCCCAGTTTCTGCCGTTGTCAGACATGAACTCCTCTCCCTTGACTCCCGCGGCCGTAGTGGTAAATGCAAATGCCGTTCTTTTATCGTGATAGCTATCTATCATTACGGTTACCCTATCCCCTTCAAAAGAATCCCGGCGTGCTAAGCGTCGTTCAATTTTCCGGGGAACAGAGTCAAAACAACGAATAGCGACGTAGAGGAATTTATCATCGTATATCATTTTGAAATCGGTAGGTTGCCCGGGGGGCGTATTCTCGGCAGGCTGCCATTCCACGAAATTTCCATCCCAGGAAGCGAGTTCCCAGGCAGGATCGTCCAGGTGCCCGTCAATTTCCGGGGCTTTATGTTCAATTATCTTTGATGCAGTATAGGTGCGCTGAATGACCTCGTCGCTGTCTGGCCTGTATTGCGACCAGCAAAAAGAGGTTAATAAAAGGAAGCATCCGACGGTCCATCCGGAAGGGCTCATAAATGGTAGGTTTGTGATTGATGTATAAGAAAGACGACCAATCTAAGGATACGTTACAGTAAAGAGCTTTTTTTTAAAGCTTTTTTAACATACTTTTGCAGATGGCCGGGAAATTGCCCATCCTGTACTCCGGCTTTCACTTTTGTGGAAATAATTGATAAAAAAATAGGCAAACAACGGTTTGTAATTCAACTTAATAGTTGTACATTTGCAGCCCGCTAAACGGGATTGAAGTGTTTAATTTATAAAAATATAGGTAGTGGATACATTAAGCTACAAGACAGTTTCGGCCAATAAAGCCACAGTAGACAAGCAATGGTTGTTGGTGGATGCCGAAGGACAGACGCTAGGAAGGTTAGCTTCCAAAGTGGCTAAGTTACTCAGGGGAAAACACAAGCCTAATTTCACCCCTCACGTGGATTGTGGTGACAATGTTATCGTGATCAACGCTGAGAAAATAGAAATGACAGGGAACAAGTGGACCGAGAAGGTTTACCTGCGTTACACAGGATATCCTGGTGGGCAGCGTTCTCAGACAGCCCAGGAGTTGTTGGAAAAGAAGCCTGAGGCGGTTATCGAGAGAGCCGTCAAGGGAATGCTTCCTAAGAACAAATTAGGAGCAGATCTTTTCAGGAACCTGAAAGTGTATGTCGGTGCTGAACACCAGCAAGAAGCTCAAAAACCAACTGCAATTAACTTAAACGACCTTAAATAATGGACGTGATTCATAAAATCGGTAGAAGAAAGACAGCCGTTGCCCGTGTATACCTGTCTGAAGGTAAAGGTAACATCACCATCAATAAAAAGGATCTTGCTGAGTATTTCCCAACTGCTACACTGCAGTACAAGGTTACACAGCCATTTACACTGACCGGAACTGATGATACTTTTGATGTTAAGGTGAACGTATACGGAGGTGGAATAACAGGACAGGCGGAAGCTGTAAGACTTGCCCTTTCACGTGCACTTTGTGAACTGGATGCTGAACACAGGGGAACCCTGAAGCCGGAAGGTCTTCTGACCCGTGATCCAAGAATGGTAGAACGTAAGAAATTCGGACAGAAGAAAGCCCGTAAGAAATTCCAGTTCTCTAAACGTTAAGAATCAACTTCGCCGGTTTACCGGCGAATTCTTATTTTATATTAATAACCCAAGTTCATTGAAAGTCTACTCCCCTGAAACGGGAGAGACATCAAGGCATCCTGATCAGCAAACCTGCACCCCTCCCGGGGCGCATCTGCACATCAGGATTCCCTTAGTTTAGCATCTAAATGCTCAAGGCATCCCCCAGGGATACCACTTGGGCATTGCTAATTCAACGGAACGTAAACTAAGTACATTAAAATGGCTAAAAAAGCTGAAGTAAAAGAATTACTAGAAGCAGGTGTGCATTTCGGCCACCTGACCCGGAAATGGAATCCAAACATGGCTCCTTACATCTACATGGAGCGTAACGGGATCCACGTCATCAACCTTTACAAGACTGTTGCAAAACTGGACGAAGCTAACGAAGCACTTCGCAAGATTGCTGCTTCCGGCAGGAAGATCCTTTTTGTTGCAACAAAGAAACAAGCTAAAGACATCGTTGCCGATAAGGTAGCAGAAGTAAACATGCCATACATCACCGAAAGGTGGCCAGGTGGGATGCTGACTAACTTTGTCACTATCCGTAAGGCTGTAAAGAAAATGGCATCTATTGACCGTATGAAAAAAGACGGTACTTTTAATACCCTGTCAAAGAAAGAACGTCTGCAGGTAGACCGTCTGCGTGCTAAGTTAGAAAAGAACTTAGGATCTATCGCAGATATGACCCGTCTGCCAGGTGCACTGTTCATCGTGGATACCATGCGTGAGCACATTGCGGTGAAGGAAGCTCAGAAACTGAACATCCCGATTTTCGCTATGGTGGATACCAACTCTGATCCACGTCCTATCGATTACGTTATCCCGGCTAATGATGATGCTTCCAAGTCTATCGAAGTGATCATGAGCGAAGTTACCAAGGCAGTTGCCGAAGGACTTGCCGAGAGAAAATCTGAAAAGCAGGGAGATAATGAAGGTGACGATAACGAGCAGACAAAAGCAGCTACTCCAAAGAAAAAGAAAGTAGTTACTGAAGCTCCTGAAGTTGCAAAGACCGAGAAAGAACCAGAAGCAGCTAAGCGTACCAAGACTATCGAAGAGGCGCCGGTTGTTGAGGAGAAAGCTCCAAAAGCAAAGAAAGAAGAGGCTAAAGCTGACGATCTTACCAAGATTGAAGGAATTGGACCAAAAGCAGCTGAGGCACTTGTTAACGCAGGTATCAGCAGCTATGCTAAACTGGCCGATTCTGATGCTGACTCCGTTAAGGAGATCCTGACCGAAGCCAGCTCTAACCTGGCTCACCTTGACCCGGGATCATGGGCCAAGCAGGCTAAGATGGCTGCAGATGGTAAGTGGGACGAGCTGAAGGAATGGCAAGACCAGGCCAAAGGTGGCGTTGAGTAATCTCAGATCATAATATATTTTTTATAACAGGGGTCATTAAAGACCTCCACTAAAAAGAACAACAGATGATGGTAAAAGTTACCGCTTCAGAAGTCAATAAATTAAGAAAAACTACCGGTGCAGGTATGATGGATTGTAAAAATGCATTGGTAGAAGCCGAAGGTGATTTTGATAAGGCAATAGAAATCCTTCGTAAGAAAGGACAGAAAGTTGCTGCCAAGAGAGCTGACCGCGAGTCTTCAGAAGGTGCAGCCATTGCTAAAGTAAATGGCGATAACACGAAAGGGATCATTATCTCCCTGAACTGTGAAACTGATTTCGTAGCTAAGAACGACTCATTCGTGACCTTAGCAAATGATCTTGCTGACCTGGCATTGTCTTTTGATAACAAAGAGGCATTCCTTGAGGCAGATTTCAACGGGATCTCTGTACAGGATAAACTGACAGAGCAGACCGGTGTGATCGGTGAGAAGATCGAGATCGGAAGTTTCAGAACACTGGAAGCTCCTTTCGTAGGATCTTACATCCACGCAGGGAACAAGATTGCTACCCTGGTAGGTTTATCTGCCAATGTTGACGGTGCTGCAGATGCTGCTAAAGATGTAGCAATGCAGGCTGCCGCCATGAACCCGGTAGCCCTTGACCAGGATGGTGTAGACCAGGAGGTCATTGAAAAAGAGATCGAGATCGCTAAAGACCAGTTAAGGCAAGAAGGAAAACCAGAGGAAATGCTTGACAAGATCGCACAAGGTAAACTTGGACGTTTCTTCAAGGACAACACCCTGGTAAACCAGGATTTCATCAAAGACAGTAAAATGAGCGTTGCTCAGTACGTTAAGTCTGTTAATTCAGATCTGAAAGTAACCGGATTTGAAAGAGTAGCCCTGGGATAATCACTTTCCTTTAAGGATTTATATCAAAAGCCATTTGTCTGCTGACAAATGGCTTTTTTAATTCAGGTCATCCTCATCCAGCGCAAAAAGTTCGTTTACGGATTTATCAAAGACTAAAGACAAGCGTAATGCCAGGATGGTCGAAGGACCGTATTTCCCCTGCTCTATGGCATTAATAGTTTGCCGGCTCACCCCCACCTTCGCGGCCAGATCTGCCTGGGTCATTTTTAATCGTGCCCTTTCCATTTTCAGGTTATTCTGCATAGGATAGCGATTGTTTCAGTTTCCACAGGTCCCAGTGAAATTTGAGTATAAATAGCAGCAAGACGGTAAACATATTAAACAACATTACCCAGAAGAAGCCAAAATCATAAACGAAAACAAAACCCAGGATAAGGATGATATAATTACCGTAGGTAGCCCATACGAGAGACTCTAAGCGAAGTTTCTGTATGAATTCATCCTCTTCCTGTTGTTTTGAAAATGCAACCAACAGACCTCCCAGGATCAGCAATATTCCACAGATTTCATTCATGAGGTTATTGTCGAGATATCCACTCTCAGAACCCTCACCACTATAATCTGTAATAAATGGGCCATACATCTCGATATCCAGCAATGCCGGTTCCCAGTCTGTGATCACTGTAAATAACCCCAGTAAAATAGCGGGGATCAGGATGATCCACCCCCACTTTTTCCATTTCGGATCAAATAAATACCTGGTTTTCATGACTATACTTTTTATAAATGTAAAGTTTATTTTACTTTTTGTCAAGTATTTTTTACAATTCAATTCATTTCCATGAAAAAGGGCAACCTGCACGGTTGCCCTTTTTTATTTTCTCTAAAAGTATCAGCCCTTCAGCCAGGCCTCCCTGAGGGCCAGTTCTTCTGCTGTGGCATCCCCGGAAGCCATTATTTTTTCTACCATTACTGTCGGGGTCCCGGCCACTCCTTTAAGCTGCAGCTGCTGCCCGTCCCTGGTGATGGTCATGGTAATTTCCTTATCCGCATCCCAGCCAAAGCTCTCCCCTATGATGGGCCGAATGCTTTCGAGAGAAATAGCCACCCCGTTGATCTCGTCGATCACATCTCCACCCTGCAGACCCAGGTCTTTCATAAAACTGTTCAGGGTGATTCCCTTCCGGACAAAAATAGCGTTGTCATTCTGCTGATCTACATCAATATACGGGATCTGTCCACGAAGGAAATACCCACTCTCTTCTTTGACCGAAGTTAAGGTTAGACCGACCTTAGCCAGGAAGTCCTCGTAAGCTATAGGAGTATCCCCTGTTACATATTTTTCGAAGAACTCCCCTACTTCAGGATAGGTCATTGCCACGATCTCCCCGATGAGCGAGTCGTCTTTAAAAGGAGTGTTATTCCCATATTTACCGGAAAGTGATTTCATCAGCCCAAGCACCCCTTTTTCACCCCCGCTAAGCTCCCTGAGCAATAGGTCCAAGGACATGTTGATCAATGCTCCTTTCTCGTAAACGTTAGCATAATTCTCTTTGTAAGGAGATTCCAGTATATTCTCACTCATAACCGTAAAGGACATGTCGTCGTCATAAGCGCGCGAGTTACTGATCTTATCCACCATTCGCTGGTAGAACTCGTCTTCATCGATCAGGCCCTGGTTGATCTGGAAGAGATTGGCAAAATACTCCGTTGTTCCTTCGTACATCCAGAGATGTTTAGACATTTCAGGAGCATTGAAATCGAAAAACTGGATCTCTTCCGAATGTACATTCAGTGGGGTGACTATGTGGAAGAATTCGTGCGAAACCACGTCCACCATCGCCTGCTCCAGGTTTTCTTTGGGCATCTGCTCAGGCAGTACCACCACCGTAGAAGTATGGTGTTCCAGTGCACCGAACCCATTGGGATCTGTCGGCCCCATCGGGGACAGGTGCAACAATATGTTGTATTCCTTTGTTCCGTCTATCGGCCCAAGGAATGCTTTCTGTGCTCCCATCATTTCTTTCATACGGCCTTCAAGTGCTACGGCATCATACACTCCATTCGGAGAATACACTGCCAGGTTTACCGTGATGCCCTGCACTTCAAAACTGATATTGTTAGGTTTGGCATACATGATCGGGTTGTCTATGACCTCGAAGTAACGGTCGGCCTTAAAGACATCTTTTCCCGCGATCTTTTCCTGGCTCGCCCTTTTTAATGAAGTAGTTGCAACCAGGTCTCCCGGAACCGCGATACTGAGTTCGTAAGGAACTTCCTTGTAGCCATCAAAATACCCCACGAACCCGTGCAGGTTCAGCATGTAGGTGTTTCCTTTATCAATATTTGTTCCTGCAGGAGAGAAGACCGCATCGTCTCTTTCAGATTCAGTGTCATAGGTGTCGTTTACAAAGTAAACAACCTTATCCAGGTCCTTTGCACCGGCAATGCTCCAGCTGTTCTCATCGACCCGGGTAACAGGAATCTCATTGCCCTTGTAATCGATAGCTTTTAACATCTCTATATACTGCCCGTAATTGTCCACACTGTATGTTCCGGGAACAGTTTTAGGAATGTAAAAGGTGACAGCATCTGTGCTGAAAGCACCCGGATCCACGGTAACGCTAACTTTATCGTCTTCAACATTCACCAGGTCCAGCGTAGCTATCACGGGGGAAGAAGAAGCGGTATTCAGAGATTTGGATGCCCCGCACCCACTTAAAATAAGGCATAAGAGGAGCAGGTAATATACAGATAGTCTTTTCATTTGGATATTGGATTAATTGCACAAGATTATTAAATAATTTCGGCTTGTGACCTGCCATTAAGAATAAATTTGGTTTTAACCCTATTGATTTCAGAGGTCCGGACCATAAATTATTTTACTATTTTTGTGCGGATCTAAATACCAAAAATCACATGCCTTACAAAAGAATACTCTTAAAACTCAGTGGTGAAGCTTTAATGGGGGAGAAACAATATGGCATAGACCCTAAAAGACTCGGGGAATATGCAGATGAGATCAAAGCTGTAGTTGAGAAAGGAGTAGAAGTTGCCATTGTCATTGGCGGCGGAAATATATTCCGCGGTCTTGCAGGGGCCAGCTACGGCATGGACCGGGTACAGGGAGATCATATGGGAATGCTGGCGACCGTCATCAACGGTTTAGCCCTGCAGGCAGCCCTTGAAGACAAGGGACTGCAGACCAGGCTGCAATCAGCCATCAAGATCAACGAAGTTGCCGAGCCCTTTATCCGCAGAAGAGCCATCCGTCACCTGGAAAAAGGAAGAGTGGTCATCTTTGGAGGAGGTACAGGTAATCCTTATTTCACCACGGATTCTGCTGCCGTATTGAGGGCGATAGAAATAGAGGCTGACGTAATTTTAAAAGGCACCCGGGTAGACGGTATCTACACCAGTGATCCTGAAAAAGATAAGACCGCCACAAAATTCGACACCCTGTCCTTTAACGATGTATTGAAAAAAGGACTGAAAGTGATGGATACAACGGCCTTTACGCTGAGCCAGGAAAACGAATTACCGATAGTAGTCTTTGATATGAATAAGAAAGGGAACCTGATGAAGATCGTTTCCGGGGAAAATATCGGAACGGTAGTCAACCTGTAGGAGAAATAAATTCGCGTTTAAAAAATAAGTAGTATCCCTATATTTGTCATACAGACGAGGTAAACCAAGAATAATAACCAATCGCCATTACCATTAATATTACGATATGAACGAGGATGTAAAATTTGTATTGGATAGCGCAGAAGAAAGTATGCAGGGAGCTATCGCTCACTTATTAAAAGAATTCGTTAAAATCAGGGCCGGAAAGGCAAGCCCGTCCATGTTATCCTCGGTAATGGTCGAGTACTACGGTAACATGACCCCGCTTTCACAGGTCTCGAATATCAATACCCCTGATGGCCGCACCATATCGGTTCAGCCATGGGAAAAGAACCTGCTGCAGGAAATAGAAAAGAGTATCATGAACGCCAACCTGGGCTTTAACCCGATGAACAACGGCGACCTGATCATCATCAATGTCCCACCCCTGACCGAAGAGCGAAGGGTGCAATTAGTAAAGCAAGCTAAGGCAGAGGCAGAAGATGCCAAGGTGAGTATCCGAAACGCCCGGCAGGACGCAAATAAGGAACTTCGCGACATGGACATCTCCGAGGACTTGTTGAAGAACGCTGAGGCAGACGTACAGGAGCTGACCGATAAATACAGTAAAAAAGTCGACGCTTCCCTGGCGACCAAAGAGGCCGAGATCATGAAGGTCTGATCCCCCCGGGATCAGGGGTTCTGCCCATCCAGACTATACCATTCTATATTTTTCAATGCCTGCCGGCGTCCTTTGGATTCCACCGGATATTCCCGGGTGAGATAACGGACCACCAGTTCATGGTCCTCCCCGAGGTCCCATAGATTCTGGGTTTCCTGCATCCAGCGAATGGTAGATTCCCAGCCGGCAGCATCCATCCGGTTCTGGGTAACAAGGCTGGCGGAATGACAGGGGGTGCAATGTCTTATCACTGCCTCCATACCCTCCCCCGCTTTCAGACCGGTTCTCAGGTGAATTCCATTCTCAATTCTTTCAGGATCCCTGACCAATACTTCTTGTGGCTGGGATTCCTCCAGAGCATCCATAGTTAATATAACTAGGATAGACAGGAAAGTGAATATTACGATAAAACCGGCCAGGATCATCATCCTGTACTGGCTGTTACCCTCTTTCTTAGACGATCTTTTCTTCATTTACACAACCTTTACTGCAATGCGATGGCAGGCATTATTCAGGTATCCTTTGGGGTTCCATCCCGGCAGCACCATGGGCTGCGAAACCCCACGGCTATCCGTAGCCCGGGCCCATATTTCATAATAACCTTCTGAAGGGAATGTTACAGCGGCTCTGAAATTCTGCCAGGCGAGTCGATTCACCGGTTTATCCAGGGTACACTCTTGCCAGGTGGCCCCAAAATCTATAGAATAAGATACTTCTTTCACCTGCAGTTCCCCGGCCCAGGCGTGCCCGTTGATGCGAAGGGAGCGACCGGTTTCCAGGACGGCACCGGTACGCGGATAAGTGATCAGCGACTTCACCGGCATGGATTCTATGATACACATATTTTCATCTGCAACTTCAGTTCCCGGTGCCACCGGGTCACAGGGAACCCGGTAAGACGGCGATTCCATTTTAGGTCCGTCGTGAACCTGGTTCCTTACGCTTAACCCTTTCAGCCATTTCCCGGAGACCGAGGCCGGCCAACCACCCGCTACCAGCCTGAGGGGAAAACCGTGGATCTCAGGAATGGGTTTTCCATTCATTTCAAAGGCCAGGAGGGTTTCCTCCTGCATTGCTTTTGCCATGGGGATCCCCCTGGAAATAACCTCTTTCCGGGGATCCCCACTGAGATGGAGGTCTGCGGCATGATAGCCAACATAAACGGCATCTTGCTTAATTCCAACTTCCCGAAGTACGTCCCTGAGCCGCACCCCGGTCCAGGTTGCACAGCTGACAGCACCAACTGTCCACTGGTTTCCTTTTGCAGGCGGATCAAATTCACTCCGGCCATTACCACCACATTCTAATGTGAGGTTATAAGAATAATGTGGAAATGTGGTCTTCAGTTCTTCAAGGCTAAAACTCCTGCCCTGGCGGACAGATTCGCCATCGATCAGCAGTTCCCAGTTTTCAGCTTGCAGCTCCACAGGTACCTTCCCGTTATTCCTGACGAACATGCACCGTTCCGGGGTCACATCGTCATTGAGCAGGTGCGCCCTGGCCTCGATATTGATCGGTCGCTTATTCAGTATAACCATGTCCCTGTCCTTATGATACCTTGCAAAAAGATCAGGATCCTGTTCGGCTATCAGCCGGTAGCCCGCGGGAATCTGGGCACCATAAAATATTTCTGTTCCTATAGCGGCGCTCAGGGCTGCCAGGGAAGTTTTTGAAAGAAAGCCACGTCTGTTCATATGGTGTGATCTGAAGCAGTTTCTAAATTACATAAAATATCACAGCAGCCACCTGCTTTAATGACCCCTGGTAACACCAGTTAATATCAAAGCTGTGCATTAGGAACAGAACGCTGCGTTTTCTACCTTTGCCGCTGAATTTTAACAGCGCATCGTAAAGAGACCGGGGCATCGCTGCAGGAAAAGCCTTTCCGGGTTACCCGGGATCCCTCCAGTTTCAAACGATGTGGAGCAATACCTGATATGGGAGCAAAGCTTACGCAAGGCATTTGGGCCAGGATCGCAAGGATCATCCTGAGGAATCGTATCCTGATCCTTCTGGCTATCGCATCCGTAACGGTATTTATGGGTTTCCAATGGCAGAACATGCGTTTTTCCAATTCGGAAGCCAACTTACTTCCCGACGACCACCCGATCAACCTGGAATACCAGGAATTTGTAAAAAGATTTGGAGAGGAGGGAAATGCGATCGTACTTGCTGTAAGGGATTCGGCTCTTTTTGAACCCGGGAATTTCAGAAGGTGGAATACCTTGAGCAAACAACTTGATGCATTCCCCGAGGTCGATTTTGTTATCTCTACAGATAACCTGCAGCAGCTTGTACGCGACCAGGAAAAGAACGAATTCGTATTGAAGCCATTCCTGGAACGCCCCCCGGAATCCAGACAGGAAGTAGACAGCCTCGCCAACCAGTTATTCAATAACCTGCCGTTTTACGACAATCTTCTTTTTAATAAAGACAGCCGTACGATCCGGACGGTGGTCTATATGGACAAAGATATTATCAACACTTCGGTCCGGAAAGATTTCGTCTTAAGGGATCTCACCAACCTGGTGAACGACTTTGAAGAAGAGACCGGGCTCAATGTCCGGGTTTCCGGGATGCCCTATATCCGGACCATGAGTTCGCAGAGCATCATAGACGAGATCGGGAAATTCATCTTTGCCGCCCTGGCGGTAACCTCCCTGATCTTTTTCTTCTTCTTCCGCAGTATCCGGGCTACGGTGATCTCTATCGTTGTGGTCATCATCGGGGTGATGTGGGCTTTCGGGACGCTGGGTCTTCTCCAGTACGAGATTACGGTACTCACCGCGCTGATTCCTCCCTTGATCATCGTTATTGGTATTCCTAACTGTATCTTCCTGATCAATAAATACCAGCAGGAAGTAAAGAAGCACGGGAACCAGGCATTGTCCTTACAACGGGTGATCTCCAAGATCGGTAATGCCACCCTTATGACCAATGTCACCACGGCCTCGGGGTTTGCCACCTTTATTATCACGGACAGTACGCTGCTCAAGGAATTCGGGATCGTGGCATCTATCAATATCCTGTTCATCTTCATTCTTTCGCTGCTCATCATTCCGATCATCTACAGCTTTATGTCGCTTCCGAAGACGAAGCACCTGAAGCATTTGAATAAAAAGTGGATAGACACTTTTGTGAACTGGATGGAGCGCATGGTACGGGAAAGGAGGATAGCCGTATACCTGGTTTCTATTTCCGCCCTGGTAGTCAGCATTATAGGTATCTACCAGATCAATATCTCCGGCAGCCCGATCGAGGATATGCCGAAGAAGGCAGAGTTCTTCAAAGATATCCGGTTCTTTGAAGCGGAGTTTGACGGGATCATGCCGCTGGAGATCGTCATAAACACCAAGCGGGAAAAAGGGGTTATGAAACCTGCCACCCTGAAAAGAATGGAGCGGCTGAGCGAGGTAATACGGGAAACTCCCGAACTCTCGGAACCTGTTTCCATGGTCAACCTGGTCAAGTATTCCAAACAAGCCTTTTACAACGGTATTCCAAAATACTACCAGCTGCCCACCTCCCAGGAGAATACTTTTATCATGGACGTGGCCAAGAATTCGCGAGGCAACAGCAACCTGCTCTCAACTTTCGTGGACAGCACCGGGCAGTACGCGAGGATAACCACCTACATCCAGGATGTTAAAACAGACCGGATGGAAGCGATTGAACAGGACCTGGTGGAAAATGCAGCTAAGATCTTCCCCGAAGAACGTTACGAGGTGAGCTTTACCGGGAAAGCCCTCTTGTTCCTTAAGGGCACCAAATACCTGGTTAAGAACCTGATCATGTCCCTGGCCCTGGCCATCGGCCTGATCGCCCTATTCATCGCCTACTTGTTCCGTTCATTCCGGATGGTTGTTATTTCCTTGGTTCCAAACCTGCTCCCCCTGGTGATCACTGCCGGGGTTATGGGATACGTGGGAGTACCCATAAAGCCTTCCACTATTCTCGTCTTTAGTGTCGCTTTTGGTATCTCGGTAGATGATACTATTCACTTCCTGGCCAAATACCGGCAGGAACTTATCGCCAATCGCTGGCGCATCCAGAAATCGGTCTATGCTGCCCTGAGGGAAACCGGGGTAAGTATGTTCTACACATCCATAGTACTCTTCTTTGGTTTCTCCGTTTTCATCATTTCCAGTTTTGGAGGAACGGTTGCCCTGGGTGCACTGGTATCGGCAACACTGCTCTTTGCCATGCTCGCTAACCTTATCCTGCTTCCTTCCCTCCTGCTATCCCTGGAGCGAAGTATTGCTAACAAAGAAGTGCTGAAAAAACCACAGATAGACATTCTTCCCAAGGAAGAGACTCCCAAGAAGCCAAAACAGAAGTGATCTGCGGCGGAATACAGTCAGAATTCTGCCCGAAACATCTCCCATAATTTTTGCAATCGCTTATCTTTGCCTTTCATATTTAGAAGCGAATACCCATGAACGAATTTAGTGTTAAGCAGTTACTTACCCAGCAACCATTATCGCAGCCTGTCACCGTAAAAGGATGGGTGCGAACCTTTAGGAGTAACCGCTTTATCGCCCTTAATGACGGTTCTACTATTGACAACATTCAATGTGTCGTAGACTTCGAGAAACTGGACGAATCTTTATTGCGTAAAATATCCACGGGAGCAGCAGTGGAGATTTCCGGTACGCTGGTCGAGAGCCAGGGTCGCGGACAGAGCGTGGAGATCCAGGCTGAGGAACTCATCGTGCACGGCACAGCAGACCCGGAAACTTATCCTATCCAGCCGAAAAAACACTCGCTCGAATTCCTGAGGGAAAAGGCCCATTTAAGGGTACGGACAAATACATTTTCCGCGGTAATGAGAGTCCGGTCGGCTTTATCTTTTGCCATCCATGAGTATTTCCAGAAGAATGGCTTCTATTACATGCACGCGCCTATTATTACCGGTTCTGATGCCGAAGGGGCGGGAGAAATGTTCCGGGTGACAACACTGGATCCCGTGAACCCTCCAAAGAATGAATCCGGTGAGGTAGACTACAAGGAGGATTTCTTCGGGAAAGAAACCAACCTGACCGTATCCGGGCAGCTAGAGGCAGAAGCGTATGCCATGGGGCTCGGTAAGGTATATACCTTTGGACCTACTTTCAGGGCAGAGAACTCTAATACTTCACGGCACCTGGCCGAGTTCTGGATGATAGAACCGGAAATGGCGTTCTTTGATCTGGATGACAATATGGACCTGGCCGAGGATTTTATCAAATACGTATTGCGGTACATCCTCGAGAACTGCCAGTCTGACCTGCAATTCCTGGAAAAAAGATTACAGGACGAAGAAAAAACCAAACCGCAGAAAGAGCGTAGTGATATGTCACTGCTCGATAAACTGCGATTTGTAGTAGATAACAATTTTGTCCGGGTAAGTTATACCGAGGCCATTGATATCCTGAAGAACAGTACCCCCAACAAGAAGAAAAAATTCCAGTACCCCATAGAAGAATGGGGTGCAGACTTGCAGAGTGAACACGAGCGCTACCTGGTGGAAAAGCATTTTAAATGCCCGGTTATCCTGTTCGATTACCCGGCCAAGATCAAAGCGTTCTATATGCGCCTGAACGAGGATGGGAAAACGGTACGCGCCATGGATATCCTGTTTCCCGGGATCGGAGAGATCGTCGGAGGATCCCAGCGAGAAGAGCGGCTGGATGTATTGCGCGGGAAGATCGAAGAATTAGGTATTGACGAGGAAGAACTCTGGTGGTATATGGACCTGAGGAAATTTGGCACAGCCGTACACAGTGGTTTTGGCCTTGGCTTTGAACGCCTTGTACTTTTTGCAACAGGAATGGGTAATATCCGGGACGTAATCCCGTTTCCAAGAACACCACAGAATGCAGAATTCTGATATGATTTATTTAAATTTATAACTGTCGCTTCAAGGCACACCTTATGTTAAAACAACACCTACAGTTCAAATTATCCCAAAAGCTGTCACCGCAGCAGATACAGTTGATGAAACTGATCCAGCTGCCTACACAAGCTTTTGAACAGCGCCTGAAACAGGAGCTGGAGGAGAACCCTGCACTGGAGAGTGGAAAAGAGGAAAGCAGCGCCCTGGATGATGATTTCGGTGACAATTACGAGGAGGAAATGGACCACGAGACCGTGGCTACCGACGATATCAACATAGACGAATACCTGAGTGACGACGAGGTCCCGGATTACCGCACCAAGGCCAATAACTACAGCAGTGATGATGAAGAGAAAAACGTGCCCTACGCCGCCGGTATTTCTTTTAACCAGTACCTCCTGAACCAGCTGAACACTGTTTACCTAAGTGACGAGGAATGGGCAATTGCAGAATTCCTTGTGGGCAGTGTGGACGAGAGCGGCTATATCAGGCGTCCCCTGGCCGATATCATGGACGATCTCGCCTTTACCCAGAATATCTACGTTGAGGAAGAGACCATCAAAAAGGTGCTGGCTATTGTCCAGGAACTGGATCCTCCTGGCGTTGGAGCCCGTTCCCTTGATGAATGCCTTGTGATACAGTTAGAGCGGAAAGAACCCACCCCTTCTGTTGAGCTCGCTATAGATATCCTGCAGAAATCCTTTGAGCATTTTACCAAGAAGCATTACAAGCAGCTGCTGCAGAAACACGATATCACCGAGGAGCAACTACGGGATGCCATCAGTGAAATAGAAAAACTGAACCCAAAACCGGGAGGCAGTTATTCCGGGAGTAACCGAATCGTGGAACATGTAGTTCCTGATTTCTCCATCCGCATCGTGGACGGAGAACTCGAGCTTACCCTGAATGGGCGGAATGCTCCCGAACTACACGTATCAAGGGAGTACAGCAATATGCTGGCCGGTTATAAGAATGCCAAGGACAAGTCTAAGAGCCAGAAAGATGCTGTAATGTTCATCAAGCAAAAACTGGATGCGGCAAAATGGTTTATCGATGCTATCCGGCAGCGGCAGCAGACCTTGTACATCACTATGAATGCCATCATGCAGTACCAGAAAGAATATTTCCTTACGGGTGATGAGCGCAACCTGAGGCCAATGATCCTGAAAGATATTGCCGATGCCATAGACATGGATGTTTCCACAGTATCCCGTGTAGCCAACAGCAAATATGTGGACACCCCTTACGGCACCAAACTGATCAAGGAATACTTTTCAGAGTCCATGAAAAACGAGCAGGGCGAGGATGTATCAACGAAGGAGATCAAAAAGATACTGGAGACGGTGATCGGGGAAGAGGATAAGAAGAAACCCCTTACCGATGATAAGCTGGCCAAAATACTGAAAGAAAAAGGATACCCCATTGCCCGCAGAACCGTAGCCAAATACCGGGAACAATCAGGATTACCGGTAGCCCGCCTGAGAAAACAGATCTGATGCGGTCACTTTCGGTCTTTCTTTCCTACCTTTTTCATCCCTTGCTGATCCCGATGGCAGGAACCCTGAGTTACTTCCTGGTAACTCCAAAATACAGCCCGCTGGAGGAGCAGGGCGGCAACCTTTTACCCATATTTATCCTTACTATAGTTATTCCCGTCATCACGTACCTGATCCTGCGAAACCTCGGGTTAGCCTCGTCGGTATTCCTTACTCCTTCCAGGGAAAGGTTTTATCCCCTGCTGATCAGTATCGGTTTATTGATGATGGTTTTGTTCAAGGTTATTCCCAATAATTACACGGCAGAACTTTATTACTATTTCGTGGGACTGATCGCGGCCACGGCAGCCTGCCTGCTGGCCTTGATCCTGAAAGTTCGCTGCAGTCTCCACATGATGGGATTAGGCAGCCTGCTGATGTACCTGATCGCTCTCAGCATCCATTTTGAGATCAATATCACCATAGCCATCAGTGTCTGTACCCTCATTTGTGGTTTGGCAGCCTCTGCGCGAATTTACCTGAAGGCGCACAACAAGGCCGAGATAGCTATAGGGTTTATGATCGGTTTTCTATCCCAGCTGATGACTATAAAATACTGGTTATAGAATATAGAAGATCAGTCCTATCCTTAAGGGGGTCATCCCGATCTCTTCCCCTTCCAGGTTTGCCTTCCCAGGCTCAAAGAGCTTGTTTAGTGCGTAGTAGGCATGTATGGTGAAGGTGTTATAACCCATGTTTACCATAAGCCCGTAACGGAAGTTATCCGTATCCGTATTATAAAATGAGTCTTTCAGGTTTTTGCTCACGAATTTGGATCTGCTGCCTACGATATACCCCAGCTTCATCCCCGCGTAAAAGCGCCAGAATTTATAATCTACTGGATTTGAGTTGCGCAACCGGAATTCGATCGGGAGCTCTACCAGGTGGGTTTCTATCTTGTTCCGTTTATAGGAGAAGTCATCAGGGATCACTGCATAGGCAAACTCCTCCCCGTTCTCTACGGCCCTCAGGTTAGTGTAATAAGAATTCACGGCGTAACCCAGGCCCAGACCGATAGCGACGTTGCGATTTATATTCAGGGGAATATCCTTTATAAACCCGGCTTGAAACCCGTAAGAGAGATTGCGTTGTTTAACCCCTTCCGGCTTGTTGAGTAGCAGGTTATAGGTTACACCGACATAGAACTGATCTTCCAGGTAATCCGGGTCGGGGATCAGGGTATCCTGTACTGTCTGTGCAGACAGGGTGAAACCAAAGCAGATCAGGAGCAGCAGGAAACAGTTTCTCATACCCTAAAAATAGTCATTAGTTCTGTTCCCGTACAAAATAAAAGCGCTCCAAATATCAATTTGGAGCGCTTAATTTATGTTCCCCTTTGGGTGCTATCTTACTTATCAATATTCCCGAAGGCGTCACCTTCAAAAGTTGTGTAGTTAACTTTCAGGGCGTTTACTTTACGAAGTTCCTGCTTGATATCTGAGATCAGGCCCATATTGGCATCCTTATCTACTTTTAAGGCAGTGGTTAGAACATTCTGCAGTTCCTGAGGCTTTTTAGCCCTTTCTTGCAGTATGAAATCACCAACCTCGGAAACATCAGCAAATTTATCGTTTAACTGGATCTTAGGCTCTGTACCATAGGTCTTCTGGAATTCCCTGGTAGGCTTTCCGACATAGATATAAAGAACCCGGTCTTTCTTTTCCAGTTTCTTGGTCTCACTAGCATTAGGCAGGGTATTCTCTACCATAATAGAGCTATCCTTCATCGTTGTTACGGTCATAAAGAAGAACAACAACATGAATACGATATCGGGCAATGAGGCCGTAGATACTGCAGGGGTTTCCCCACTCTTTTTCTTATTAAATTTTGCCATAATAGTCCGGTTCTCGTTAGTTAGTTGAAGTTTCTGCTTCAGATAATTTCTGCGGGAACAAGTCCTGGACACGCTGGACCTTATCCTTTAGTTCCTCTCTTACCTCATCGGGAGTTTCAGGGTTAAGGTATTCAGCTTCCATATCCGTAAAGTCTCTTCCGAATAAACGTTGAGCCTCGCGGTTTCTTAACTCGTTATAAGCCCCTACGAGTTCGTTCTGAACTGTGATGTAGGTAGCATATTTGGTTTCCCTGTCGTTCTTCAACGAGATAATGGCTTTGCTTGGGTTATCCGATGAATCGGGATCCCTTTTTCCTTTACAATAGCTGCAGTATTCAGGTGATCCTGAAGGCGCTCCCCCATTGTCCAGGAAAGCCATGGCTTTACTCCTGAGGTCTCTCAGGTCTGTAAGCTCTTCCTCTACAAGCAACTGGCCATTCTTGTTGATGTTTACAGTAAAGATATTCTTCTGCTTAATAACCACGTTATCTTCTGGCGGTTCAATCGGCGGTAACATTCGATCCAGTCCTGAATCCGTTTCAATAGTGGTAGTCACTAGGAAAAAGATCAGCAGTAAGAATGCGATGTCTGCCATGGAACCTGCGTTAACTTCCGGTGGTGCTCCTCTTCTAGGCATAATAGTTCTTTTTAGGTTATTTTGTCATTTTCCGTACTCCACCCCATAACATGGCGCCAACGGCGATTATGGTCAGGAGGAAGAAGACATTGAGACCCATTCCGATCAACTTAACGGTTGATTCGGTAGTAGCTACGCCTCTTCTTGCCATTTCATCGATATTCACATCAGTTCCGCTGGAGATCCCGTATGCGATCCCTACCACCACCAGGAAACCAACCACTACGATCAGGGTACGTTTCAAGCTTTGTGGATTAGAAAATAATGCGACCAGTGAAAAGACCAAGCTGAACAGAACAGCGATAGCTAATAACAGGTACGTAATAATGAACATGAAGTTCATTGCCCCGCTGTCCACGGCCTCAGAAGCTGGTACATCTGAGCTTGGAAGCTGGAACCACAGGACGGCACCTATCACTCCCAATACAACCAATATAATTTTTACAATCTTGTGCATAATGCTTTTGGTTTAGGAGTGTTACTTATTTTTTGTGGTCTACCAACATATCGATCAGAACGATTGACGAATCTTCCATATCGTTAACGATACTGTCAATCTTAGCGATGATATAGTTGTAGAAAATCTGAAGGATGATCGCAGTAATAAGACCAAATACAGTTGTCAATAACGCAACCTGGATATCACCTGCAATCAGGGAAGCACTAAGGTTACCTACCGCACTAATTTTCTGGAAGGCCTGGATCATACCGATTACCGTACCCATGAACCCAAGCATCGGCGCAACAGCGATAAATAAAGACAACCAGGAAACGTTCTTTTCTAATTGACCCATTTGAACTCCTCCGTAAGCAACAACAGCCTTCTCAGCAGACTCGATGCTTTCCCCGGCGCGATCCAATCCCTGGTAGTAGATAGAAGCAACAGGGCCTTTGGTGTTACGACATACTTCTTTAGCAGCCTCGATCCCACCTGAAGCAAGAGCATCTTCTACTTTCTGCTTAAGCTTAGTAGTGTTGGTGCTAGCCATGTTTAAATAAATGATTCTTTCAATAGCGACCGCAAGTCCTAAGATCAAACACAGTAATACGATTCCCATAAAGCCTGCACCCCCTTGGATGAACTGCTCCTTTAATACTTGGGTAAATCCTTTTTCTGCTTCAACGGCTGCCTCATCCTGCAACATCACTGTAGCTGTAGCCACGGTTGAAGAAAGACTCGACACTATCGCGTTCGCTTTCGCGCTTACTGTATTTGTACTAAGGACAAATAGCCCAGCCATGGCCAGGATGGAGAATAATTTTTTCATTTTGTTCAAACTTAAAATTAGTTAGTTAATAGGTTAAAGATAAAAAAAAATTACAATTAAAAAATTAATTCTTTTTCAGCGCAGCAGTCGGTTTTTAAGTATTTCCGGGCTATTCACTGAATGATAACCGGCCGGTTACTCCAGCCGGTTATTTGCAGAGAGGAAGGGATTCGAACCCTCGATGCACTTTTGGTGCATACACACTTTCCAGGCGTGCGCCTTCGACCACTCGGCCACCTCTCTAAGGGTACTAAATTAAGGGGTTCAATAAACGAAAAATTTATTATTCCACGAAATTTGACAGGTTAATTTTTAGCTCATCTCACCTCTCAGAGATGTTTCGAATATGGTTTTAAAGGACTTAGCTGAAACCTTATTTCCGAGGAGGTACATCAATTTCGTAATTGCAGCCTCCGTAGTGATGTCGGCACCACTGATAATTTGTATTTTCCTCAGGGCTTCACTGGTCTCATATTGACCCATCAGCACACTCCCTCCTGAACACTGGGTGACATTGACCACTTTAATTCCCCGGGTCATAGCATCCTTCAGGGCACTGACAAACCAGTCCTGGGTGGGCGCGTTCCCGGCACCATAGGTTTCAAGCACCAAACCTTTCAGCCCGGGGATGTTCAGTACACTTGTCAGCACTTCCTTGTTCAGGCCCGGGAAGAGCTTTAGTATTGCAACATTGGTATCAAGTTCTTTATGTACCAGCAGGGCCTTTCTCCTGGACCCCCTGTAAAGCGCCTCGTAATTCACTTTCAGGTGCACTCCTGATTCGGCCAGGGGCGGGTAGTTCAGGGAAGCAAAGGCCTCAAAATGTTCCGCGTTGATCTTAGTGGTCCTGTTGCCACGGTACAGTTTATACTCAAAGTAGAGGCAAACCTCCTGTATGACCGGACGACCTCTTTCCTGCAGTGACGCTACCTGTATTGCCGTGATCAGGTTTTCCTTGGCATCCGTACGCAGGTCCCCGATAGGCAATTGCGATCCTGTAAGTACTACGGGTTTCCTGAGATGTTCCAGCATATAACTAAGGGCAGATGCGGTATAACTCATGGTATCACTGCCGTGTAAAACCACGAAACCTTCGTAGGTCTCGTAATGTTCTTCGATCAGACCGGCGATCTTCACCCAATGCCCGGGATCCATATTCGAAGAGTCCAGCGGCTCTTCGAAGGATACCGTATCAATGGAACAATCCAGCTGACCAAGCTCCGGGATCTTCTTTTCCAGCTTATTAAAATTGAACGCTTTCAGGGCCCCTGTATCGTAATCCTTGATCATCCCGATAGTTCCACCGGTATAGATCAGCAATATTCTTGTCGGACTGTTTGCCATAACCTTATATTATATACCAAAAATGTCTTTTGAATTCCCGGTAGTGATCTCAGCTATCTCCTCCTTGCTCTTTCCGTATATCTCTGATAACTTCCCGAGTATATTAAGCAGGTAAAGACTTTCATTTCTTTTACCCCTGTAAGGTACAGGCGCCAGGTAGGGAGCATCTGTCTCCAGCACTATATGTTCCAGGTCTACCTTGCCGAGGAAGGTATCTAGTTTACCATTTTTAAAAGTTACCACACCCCCGATCCCCAGCTTCATATTAAAGCTGATCGCCCTTAATGCCTGCTCATATGTTCCTGTGAAACAGTGGAAGATACCAAAAAGCCCCTCCCGACCCTCAGCTTCGAGCACCTCGAAGATCTCATCAAATGCCTCCCGGCAATGGATTACAATGGGCAGTTTGTGCTGTTTAGCCAAACGGATCTGCCTGGCGAAAGCCTCTTTCTGTTCCCGGATAAAGGTCTTATCCCAGTATAGGTCTATCCCGGTCTCACCGATGGCATATACCTGATGTTCGGCAAGCATTTGCCGGACCAGATCCAACTCCTTTTCAAAATCTTCTTTTACATGGGTAGGATGCAGTCCCGTCATCAGGAAAATATTCTCGGGATACTGCTTCTGCAACTGCAGCATGGAAGGGATGTAGGCTGAATCTATAGCCGGCAGGAAGAACCGGCTTATTCCTGCTTCTATCGCCCGGTCTATCACCTCGCTCCTGTCCTCTTCAAAAGCTTCACTATATAAATGGGTGTGGGTATCTGTCAAAATCATGGAACAAAAATAGGACTATCTTTGACATTAAAAGAAGTACGAATGTCCAGTCTTAAAAAGTTTTTGAAATCGAAGAAATACCTGAGGGTACCTATGAAACTGACGGCTACCAACCACCTTGAGGTAAAGGCAGAGATCAACGGGCTGCCCGGCAGGTTTATCCTGGACACCGGCGCTTCTAGTACCTGTGTGGGCCTGGAGCAGGCCGACAGGTTCCAACTCGATTCCGAAGTCTCCGAAGTCCTGGCAGCGGGTGCCGGAGCCTCTGACCTGGCCACGAGAATCTCGGAAAAGAACCATATCTGCCTTGGCAAGTGGGAAGATAAGGAAGCACAGATTGTGATCCTTGACCTGGTGCATGTTAACCAGGCACTGCTGTTACATGAAGCTGAAGAAGTAGACGGTATCATCGGCGCTGACCTGCTGGAGAACGGTCGGGCCGTCATCGATTACCATAAAAAGGTATTATACCTCCGAAAAAAATAAGCACGAAAGGATGCTTTCAGCCTGAAAATCAGACCTTTTATCGAAGTTTTTCTATAATCGACTGATTCGTCATCCCTCTTTTTTAAATTGTTTCCGGGCCTCCACAACCAAACCACAACCGATGAAATTTTTAAGACCGATACTGGGCGGTCTGCTGGTATTTATTACGATCAGTTGTCAGAGAGACGGCGATCTGCAGACGCTACACCCATCTGACGAACTTGCGGAACAGATCCGGCTGCAGTTCGGCACAGTAAATGCCCTGAGAATGCCCAATAGTAACGATTACTCCAGGATCCCATCTGACCCGAATAATCCCTTAACCGCAGAGAAGATCCGCCTGGGCCAGTTCCTCTTCCACGAGACAGGGATCGCCCTGAACCCCGTACAGGAAGTCGGCAGGGGAACGTATTCCTGTGCGAGTTGCCATAATGCCGGGGCCGCTATGCAAAGTGGGAGGTTGCAAGGTATTGCCGAGGGAGGTGAAGGATTCGGAATTAGCGGGGAAGCACGGAAAATATCTGCATCTTATGACGAGACCAACGTGGATGTACAACCCATTCGCGTACCCTCTGTTCTGAATACAGCTTACCAGGAAGTTGTTCTCTGGAACGGGCAGTTCGGTTCTTTTGGCCCCAATAGTAATACCCAGAGTCAATGGACTGCAGGCACTGTGAAAGAAACCAACCACTTGGGTTTCCAGGGATTAGAGATACAAGCCATAGCCGGGCTGGGCATGCACCGAATGCTGATAGATGAAGCCTTTATACGAGAAACTCCCTATCAAGCCCTTTTTGATGAGGCCTTCCCGGATGTGGATCCGACCATACGATATACTAAAAGAACTGGTGGACTGGCCATAGCTGCCTACGTAAGGTCCTTGCTGGCAAACCGATCACCTTTCCAGAAATGGTTACGGGGTATTGACGAAGCCATGACAGAAGAGCAGATCAAAGGGGGAATATTATTCTTTGGAAAGGCCAGATGTTACCAATGCCATAGCGGCCCCGGTCTGAACGGGATGGGATTTCACGCCCTTGGCATGAAAGACCTCGATAGCGGGGCGATGATCGGCAGCGTTGACGAGGCGACCAGGAAAGGAAGAGGCGGCTTTACCGGGAGATCCGGAGATGACTACACTTTTAAAACCCCGACCCTTTACAACCTTAAGGATGTAAATCATCTGGGGCACGGCGGAAGTTTCAGAACTATCCGGGAAGTACTTAACTATAAGAACCTGGCTGTACCTGAAAACGAGGGTGTACCGGAAAGCAGCATTTCCACAAATTTCATCCCTCTAAACCTCTCGCAAAAAGAGATAGACCAATTGGAAAAATTTATTGCGGAAGCACTTTACGACCCGGATATTGAACGGTATATACCCCTCAGCACCCCGCTCAACAGCTGCTTCCCGAATGCGGACCCCCAATCAAAAATAGACCTTGGATGTGATTAATGCTACATTATTCAGCATATCAAAATAAAAAAGCTGCCAGGAAGGGCAGCTTTTTTATTAATTATGGTGATAATTCAGGATTAAAGCTCCAGCGCTTTTTTCACATTACCATCCATTAATAATTCGGTCGGATCTTCCAGGGCCTCCTTTACGGCTACCAGGAATCCTACGGACTCTTTTCCGTCAATTATACGGTGGTCATAAGATAAGGCTACGTACATGATTGGCGCAATGGCAATAGCACCATCCCTTACGATAGGTCTTTCCACGATATTATGCATCCCCAGGATCCCACTTTGTGGCGGGTTAATGATAGGGGTAGAAAGCATGGAACCAAAGACACCACCATTAGATATGGTAAAGGTACCACCCGTCATTTCGTCTACGGTGATCTGCCCATCCCTGGCACGTATAGCGAGGCGTTTTACCTCGGCCTCAATACCACGGAAGGTCAGATTTTCGGCATTCCTTATGATAGGTACCATCAGGCCTTTGGGCCCGGATACCGCGATACTGATATCACAGAAATCATAGGAGATCATTTCCTTGCCGTCTATCATAGAGTTCACGGCAGGGTACATCTGCAGGGCCCGGATCACAGCCTTTGTAAAGAAGGACATGAAACCAAGACCTACTCCATGCTTTTCTTTGAATTGCTCCTTATACTCATTCCTTAATTCAAAGATCGCAGACATATCTACCTCGTTGAACGTGGTAAGCATGGCCGTTTCGTTCTTAGCTGATACCAGGCGTTCCGCAACTTTTCTCCTGAGCATGGAAAGTTTGGTGCGCGACTCTCCGCGGCTTCCCCCGGTTGGAGAACCCATAGAGGGAACTGCCTGTACGGCATCTTCCTTGGTAACACGACCATCTCTCCCGGTACCTTTTACTGATGAAGCTGCAAGTCCCTTCTCTTCAAGGATCTTTCGTGCCGCCGGCGAAGCAGTCCCCGAGGCATATGTTTCCTTAGCTTCGGCAGGTTGAGGAGCTTTTGCATCCTGCTTTTTCTCTGCTTCCTGTTTTTGTTTTGCCAGGTCTTTTTCTGCATCGCTGCCGGAGCCTTCATCACCACCAGAAACGGTATCGGCACCTTTACTGGCTCCTTCCGGTTTTTCGGCACTGGTATCGATCAGGCAAACCACTTCTCCTACCCCGACTGCATCTCCTACCTCAGCCTTGAGGGTAATAACACCGCTCTCTTCGGCAGGTAATTCCAGCGTAGCTTTATCTGAATCAACTTCCGCGATGGCCTGGTCCTTTTCTACATAGTCCCCATCTTTCACCAACCATTCCGCTATTTCTACTTCGGTAATAGATTCCCCGGGTGAGGGGACCTTCATTTCTAATATCATGCTGTGTTAATTTGTTGTACTGGTTCTTGATATGTTAGACCGCATATTGTCTTTAGTCTTGTCAAAGACGTAATCTATAACTTGCTGGTGTCGCATTTTTGAACGAACGGCGCTTCCCGCGGCAGGTGAAGCATACATTCTCCTGGAGGCTACCCTGAGCTTATGTGCATCTTCAAAATGCATCATCATATGACTCCAGGCCCCCATATTCCTGGGTTCCTCCTGGGCCCAAACCAAGTCTTCCACATGCGAATACTTTTCCATAATGGCCTTCATCTGTTCGGTTGGAAGTGGAAAAAGTTGTTCGATGCGGACCAATGCCACATCTTCTCTCCCGTGTTCCTCCCTTGCAGCCAGTAGATCATAATAGAATTTACCCGTGCAGAAAACAAGTGATTTTACCTTAGACACCTCAGCAGAAGTATCATCGATCACTTCCTGGAATTGACCATCAGCCAGTTCCTCTACCGTGGACACCGCTTTAGGATGCCTTAACAGGCTTTTAGGGGTAAAGATTATCAGTGGCTTCCGGTAATTGACCATCATTTGTCTCCTCAACAGATGAAATAAATTGGCAGGAGTGGTACAATCGGCCACGAACATATTATCCCTGGCGCAAAGCTGGAGGTAACGTTCCATCCTGGCCGAAGAATGTTCGGCTCCCTGGCCTTCATAGCCATGTGGCAGGAACATCACGAGCCCGTTCTGCAATTTCCACTTATCCTCAGCAGCAGAAATGTACTGATCTATCATGATCTGGGCTCCGTTGCTGAAATCCCCAAATTGGGCTTCCCAAATAGTGAGGGTATTCGGGCTTGCCATGGCATAACCATAGTCAAAACCTACAACCCCGTATTCTGAGAGCAGGGAATTATAGATCTGGAATTTTCCCTGGTCCTCCGAGATATGATTCAGAAGCATTACTTCCTCCTCGCTCTCTTCTACCTTCATAACCGCGTGGCGGTGAGAAAAGGTTCCCCTTTCCACATCCTGACCGGACATGCGAACTCCGTACCCCGAATCGAGCAGGGTTCCGTAAGCCAGTAATTCTCCCATGGCCCAGTCCAGCGAATTCTTTTCGAAATACATCTTCTTCCGGTCGTTGACCAGCTTTTCTACTTTCCTGAGGAATTTTTTTCCTTTTGGCAGTTCTGTAATGGTTTTGGCTACCTTATCCAGTTGTTTCCTGTCACAACTGGTATCCACCTTTTCCATCATTTCCCATTCCCGGACGTTATCAAATCCACTCCACTCGTCCGCCATAAAAGGAGTGATCTCGGTTTTATCTATTTTCCTGGAATCTTCCAGGTCCTCTTCAAGACTGGCTTTGTATTCCTGTTCCAGTTTAGCAACATAGCCGTCATCTATGATCCCTTCTTCTATGAGTTTCTTGGCGTAGATATCTCTTGGATTCTCATGTTTGGCGATGGCCTTATAAAGCTTCGGTTGGGTAAACCTGGGCTCATCCCCTTCGTTGTGACCGTATTTCCTGTACCCCAGCAGGTCCAGGAAGATATCGCGCTTAAAGCGCATACGGTATTCAAGGGCAAAGATCGCAGCGTGTACCACGGCCTCCGCATCATCAGAGTTAATATGAAGTACAGGACTGAGCGTAACTTTAGCCACGTCCGTACAGTAGGTAGAGCTTCTTGCATCCAGGTAGTTGGTGGTAAAACCTATCTGGTTGTTGACCACTATATGTATGGTACCATTGGTTTTATACCCGTCCAGGTTAGCCATCTGCACCACTTCGTAAACGATTCCCTGACCGGCAATCGCGGCATCTCCATGAACTACGATCGGCAGCACTTTAGAGAAATCGTCCGGGTAATGCACATCCTGCTTAGCCCGGGTAATTCCTTCAACGACCGCCCCTACCGTTTCCAGGTGAGAAGGGTTGGGCGCTATATTCATATTGATCTGGCTACCGGAATCCGTAGCACGCAGGGAGGTCCACCCCAGGTGGTATTTCACATCGCCGTCGAAGATCTCCTGTTCGTAATCCTTTCCATCGAACTCGCTAAAAATATCCTTGGCCGATTTCCCGAATATATTGGTAAGCACATTGAGACGACCACGGTGGGCCATTCCCATCACAAACTGTTTTACCCCCATGCCTGCAGCATGCTCCACTATGGCATCAAGAGCCGGGATCAGAGATTCATTTCCCTCCAGGGAGAAACGTTTCTGACCTACGTACTTGGTATGAAGGAAGGCTTCAAAAGATACGGCTTCATTCAGTTTTTTCAGGATCTGTTTTTTCTTATCCGGGCTGAATTTTGGGTGGTTGTCATTTACATTCAGTTGTTCCTGTATCCATTTAACACGCTCAGGACTGCGGATATACATATATTCCACGCCAATAGCGTCACAATAAATATTCTGGAGATGTTTAATGATCTCTCTCAGCGTATTCCTGCCGATACCAATAATTTCTCCTGCACTGAATTCGGTGTCAAGATCGGCCTGGGACAGCCCAAAATTATCGATATCAAGGGTCGGGGTATATTTCCTTCTCTCGCGGACAGGGTTAGTCCTGGTGAACAGGTGACCCCTGCTGCGATAACCATCTATCAGGCGGATTACCTGGAATTCTTTCTGAAGCGATTCGGGCATAACAACCTCCTGGCCGTTACCCAGAACAGCAGTTCCGGAACCCGCATCAATACCCACTTCGTCCAATGCACTTTCCATACCAAAGTCGAACCCCTGGAAGAAGGCGCGCCAACTCGGCTCTACACTATCCGGATTTACTAAGTATTTATCGTATAAATCTGCAAAGAAAGAGGTGTGCGCAGTATTTAAAAAAGAATATTTATCCATGAAAGCTGTCGCTGATGTTTCTAAACTGAATATTAGATCAAAAATACAACATTTAATACATTCCGAAATATAGGTCTAGGTGAATCTTAACAAAATCGGGGAGGATTGATATTATTTCTTCAGATATGCCATACCCATGGGATAAAAAAGATCATTCTCCGCACTTCTCTAACTGGAATCAGCCACTCATCTGGGATCGCAGCCATACCTTCTGCCATTCCCTTTTCAATACCAGGTAGGTAATTTCCCTGGAAACCTCAACCGCATCTGATGCCCTGATCTCTTTGACTGCTTTCTCAGGAACATCGATGACATATAATAAGTTCAGGTAATCGGCGAATTTTTCGAGCAGCAAGACATAGATCTTTTCATGGATGGCCGCAGTTAAGGTCGCGGCATCCTGTTTGTCATTCAGCTGGATTGGAATATTTGCCCGCTCAAAATCCTTGAGCAGTTGAGCCACGGTCTTACTGTACAGGTTATGCAAAGCAGCATTCTCCAGCAGGGCTATGGCTCGATCGTTTGGTTGACTCATTATTATATTGCAGTATACACCGGGTTACTGTTTTATCACCTCACCATCCTTCATCACGAATGTGACCTCCTTAAGCAGGTTTACATTTTCAAGAGGGTTCCCATCAACGGCTATAATATCAGCTAAAAAATCCTTGCTGAGCTGCCCGAGGGAATCCTGCATCCCAAGCAGCCTGGCATTGGTCAGCGTAGCCGACTGAATCGCTTTCAGAACCGGCATTCCTGCCTCAACCATGTAGACGAACTCCCTGGCATTCTCCCCATGTGGGAATACACCGGCATCAGTACCAAAGGCGATAGGCACCCCAAGTTCATAGGCTTTTTTAAAGGTATCCTGGATCTTGGGACCGATCTCCAAGGCTTTTTTAGCGATGACAGCCGGGAAGTACCCTTCTATCCTGGCATTTTCGGTCACCTCTTTCCCTGCAGTTATGGTAGGAACCAGGTAAGCATCATATTCTTTCATAAGCCGCATTGTTTCCTCGCTCATCAGCGTTCCATGCTCTATAGTCTTTACCCCGCCTTTTACCGCTCTCTGCATTCCTTCATCTCCATGGGCATGGGCGGCAACGTGATACCCGTAATCCGCTGCAGTCTGGGTGATCGCCTTTATTTCTTCCAGGGTGAATTGTGGATTCTGGCCGTTCTTTGCCACACTCAGTACCCCTCCTGTTGCCGTGATCTTGATGAGATCAGCCCCGTTTTTATACCGTTGCCTGACCGCTTTCCTCGCATCATCCACACTGTTGACCACCCCCTCTTTTGGTCCCGGATCACCTACCAGGTCTTCACGGTACCCATTCGTGGGGTCTGCATGTCCCCCGGTTGTCCCTATCGCCTTCCCGGCGGTAAAAACCCTGGGACCTTTGATCTTCCCGGCCGCTATGGCATCACGAATAGCAATGTTAACCCCGCTGCCCCCTAGGTCCCGTACTGTAGTAAATCCTGCCCTAAGGGTGGTTTCGGCAAACCCGACGGAATTAAACGCGATATCTGCTTCGTTAAGGGTATAGGTCTGTAAGTACGCCTTCGGGTTACTTTCACTTTCTATATGCACATGCATATCGATAAACCCCGGCATCACAGTTTTAGCCCTGAGGTCAATAATTCTGGCCGAGGCCTTATCACCAACATATCCCTCCCTGATCTCACTGATCTTATTCCCATTTACCACAATGGTTCTTTCCGGAAAAAGTTTCCCGGTCTTAGTATCCAATATAGCCCCGCATTGCAGGTAAGTTGTCTGTGCACTGAGCGTAAGGCTTGCCAGCATCACCAGTAAAAAGATCAGTTTTTTCATTTGTTCAGGTGTTAGGTTATTCTCTTATTTTCTGTTCCCATTTCCAGGCAGAAGCCATGGCGTGGTCAAGGGTTGATTGGGCCTTCCAGCCCAGGACCTTGTTTGCTTTATCAGTATCTGCATAGGCCCTGATAACATCTCCCGGCCTCCTGTCAACAACTTTGTAGTTGAGTTCTTTCCCGGCTACCCGTTCAAAACTGTTTATCACTTCAAGGACAGAACTCCCGGTACCGGTACCTATGTTAAATACCTCGTAATTAGTATCGTTTTTATCCTCGAGCAGTCGTTGTAATGCAACCA
Source organism: Zeaxanthinibacter enoshimensis (assembly GCF_004362865.1). Classification (GTDB taxonomy): domain Bacteria; phylum Bacteroidota; class Bacteroidia; order Flavobacteriales; family Flavobacteriaceae; genus Zeaxanthinibacter; species Zeaxanthinibacter enoshimensis. Next base: position 186,197 of record NZ_SNYI01000001.1, read on the forward strand.
CGTGTGCCTTTGCAAGGTCTACCACATGGATGTAATCGCGGATACAAGTACCGTCTTCCGTGGGATAATCATCCCCGAAAACAGATAACTGTTCTCTTAATCCCACTCCGGTCTGAGTGATAAACGGGACCAGGTTCTGCGGCACCCCTATGGGTAGTTCGCCGATCTCCGCGGAGGGATGCGCCCCTATAGGATTAAAATAGCGCAGTGAAATAGCTTTCAGCTGGCTGTAAACGCGGCAGCTGTCCCGTATAATTTCCTCCCCGATCTGCTTGGTATTCCCATACGGAGATTCCGCGGGTTTAACCGGGGCTTCTTCCGTGATAGGCATCTGGTCTGCCTGGCCATAAACCGTACAGGAGGAGCTGAAAATAAAATTAGCACTCTTCAACCCCGACAACTGTTGCAGGATATAAACCAGGGTATTCAGGTTATTCTCGTAGTACAAAAGTGGTTTTTCCACACTCTCCCCTACTGCCTTCGAGGCCGCAAAATGAATGACCCCTGAGATATCCTGGTGAGCGCTGAAAAATTCTCCGACTGCATTTTTATCCCTGAGATCCATTTTTACGAATTCAGGAGTTTGCCCGGTTATGGCCTTTATTCCCTCGAGCACATTTTCACTGGAATTAGAACAGTTATCAATAATAACCACCTCAAAACCGGCCTGTTGTAATTCTACCACGGTATGGGAGCCAATAAATCCCAGCCCGCCGGTTACTAATATCTTCATATTATTCATTGATAAATTGGATCACGGTATTCGTGATATGATCGATTTGTTCCCGGTCGAGCTCTGTGTGCATTGGAAGTGAAATAACTTCTTTCACCAATTGGTTGGTTACCGGGAAATCTTCCTCTTTATAACGGGAGTCTGCATAAGCTTTTTGTAAATGCAGGGGAATAGGGTAATATATACCAAAGGGAATTCCGGCCTGTCCTAAATGCGCTGCCAGGGCATCTCTCTTCCCGTTGGTTACCCTCAGGGTGTATTGGTGAAACACGTGACAGTCACATGTATCACAGATACCCTCGCAATTATTTACTGTTTTTGGAGTGACCAGGTGTTCCTGTTCTTTAAATGCCCGGGAGTAAAGTCGGGCGGCTTGCCTCCTACTTTCACAATACTCATCAAGGTGAGGAAGTTTGGCCCTGAGCACAGCGGCCTGGATAGTATCCAAACGCGAATTCACTCCGACCACATCGTGGTGGTAACGTTCGTACATACCGTGGTTCACTATACCCCTGATGGTATGTGCCAGGGCATCATCATCTGTAAAGATGGCGCCTCCATCCCCGTAACACCCTAAATTCTTAGAAGGAAAAAATGAAGTTGTACCTACATGACCCATCGTACCCGCTTTCTTCTTACTGCCATCACGGAAAGTGTGGTTGGCCCCTATGGCCTGGGCATTATCCTCGATTACGTAAAGGTTGTGTTTTTTAGCTATAGCCAGGATCTCGTCCATATCCGCACATTGCCCGAATAGATGAACAGGTACGATAGCCTTGGTTTTCGGGGTGATTGCAGCTTCTATGGCCTTTGGATCAATATTAAAAGTTTCCGGGTCCACATCTACCAGCACCGGGGTTAATTGCAACAGTGCGATAACTTCTACAGTTGCGGCAAATGTAAAATCTGCTGTGATCACCTCGTCACCAGGCTTTAAGTCCAACCCCATCATAGCGATCTGCAGAGCATCTGTTCCATTAGCACAAGGGATCACGTGTTTCACCCCCAGGTAAGATTCCAGGTCGGCCTGGAATTCATGAACATCCGGCCCGTTAATAAATGCCGCGCTTTCCAGGATGCTAGTGATCGACTCGTTTACCTGGTCTTTGATCCCCTTGTACTGGCCAACGAGATCTACCATTTGTATTTTCTTCATCATCTGATATTGAGTAGACAATATTACGAAATTAGAGAGGGTCGGGCAACGAATTCACTTAAAGAAGCTATTTTAGCGGGAAACTTTCGACCCGTGTTTTTCCTGTATAATTTAGCCAGTCACATAACCTCTTTCTTTTTGCGTATCGTGTCATTCTTCAATCCCAAGATCAGGTTATTCGTGGAGGGAAGAAATAAAACCTTTGACACTTTGCGCCGCTCCATTGCTGACGAGGATAAAATAATCTGGGTACACACGGCTTCCCTGGGAGAATATGAACAGGGTTTACCTATTTTAAAGGAACTGCGCAGTAAATATCCCGGGCAGAAGATCCTGCTCACATTTTTCTCTCCCTCGGGGTATGAGATCAAGAAGGATAATGCAGAGGCAGATGCAGTTGTTTATATGCCTATGGACACCCGCAGCAACGTAAAACAATTTCTCCAACTTGCCCACCCATCACTGGTTATTTTCATCAAATACGAGATCTGGCCCAATTTCCTGGATGCCCTGGGAAAATGCAACATCCCCACCCTGCTGGTCTCTGCCATCTTCAATGAAAAACAAGTCTTCTTTAAATGGTATGGGAAATTCATGAAGCAGGCACTGGAGAATTTCACACATATTTTTGTACAGGATAAGACATCCCTGCAGCTGCTGGAACAGATAGGGATCTCTTCTGCCTCTGTAAGCGGCGATACTCGTTTTGACCGGGTAAACGAAATCCTGGAACGAGAAAACCAACTCGGATTCATGGAGTCCTTTAAAGGCAACCAGCTCTGCGTCGTTGCCGGCAGTACCTGGCCCGAAGACGAAACTATCATAACAGGATTCATAAATACGAGTAAGGGAAAAGAGAAGTTTGTCATTGCACCTCACAAAATGAATCCGAAAAGCCTTGAAAAACTGGTCTCGTCTATCGACAAAAAAACAGTCCTCTATTCGGAGCTGGCATCCAAGAATATAGCAGATTTCGAGGTGCTGATCATCGACACCATCGGTTTGCTCACAAAGGTGTACAGCTATGCCGATATTGCCTATGTGGGCGGCGGCTTTGCCACCGGTCTTCACAACACCCTGGAGCCTGCCGTTTTTGGCATCCCGGTAATAATCGGGCCCCAGTACGACTCCTTTAAAGAAGCCAAAGAACTTGTTGAACTCCAGGGCATCAGTGTAATCAGAGACGGGGAGCAATTTTCTGAAACCCTGGAAGCCCTGTTTGCGCATCCTGAAAAAAGGCAGCAGCAAGGCGCTGTAAATCATCGGTATATCCGCTCTAACCAGGGAGCTACCGCTACGGTGATCAACTATATTACAGAACTGATTTAAACTCCCTTTCTTTTCCCTTAAATAAGCTGCCTACTGCTTTAGCCTCACAGTTTTAGCTTACAGGAATCGTATTTTTTTGTAACTTTATAAGAGTAGTGTACTTAGACAATTGCAAAATACCGATAAGCTGGAGTGCAGTAACAGGAATCTTATACCAACTGATTTCAACTTACTCTTCTAAGAAAAGCTACCCATTTTAACAGATTCCCTCACGCTGGAAACAGTGTTGTCAACTCGAATTAACCGTCACGCCTTCCTTGTGGATCGTGGAAGAATTTGAGCATTTAGTCGATTAAAATCAGGCGTGTAATTAAATCTGTGGGATTATGCGTAAATTAAATAAAATCTTAGGTGTTATGGAGGAGAATTTGGACATGGGCACACGAGTCCTGAATGGTTTTCTTAGTATTATGGTGGTGATATTAGTATTTATATTGCTCTCCGTGGTTGTCGGCCTGATCGCGGCTGCGCTGGGCTTCTTCTAATCTGCCTACCAGCTGACTGGCTTCATACTGTCTTTTACCAATCTATACTAATTAAACCCCTTCAACCGGAAGATAGATCCTGAAGGTCGCGCCCTTCCCGGGTTCACTTTCCGCTGTAATTCCCCCGTTGTGATTCTGTACGATCTTTTTCACGATCGCAAGACCTATGCCGGTCCCTTCGAATTGATTTCGCCCATGCAGCCTTTGGAATACCTGGAAAATACGCTCCCCGTATTTAGGTTCGAAACCAATCCCGTTATCTTTCACTGTAATCTTGCAATATAACTTCTTTGGATCCAGCAGGATCTCGCTCACATTCTTACCCGATACCTTTTCACTTGTAATAGTAATGACCGGATCCTGATCGTCCTTCGCAAATTTGAGGGAGTTCTCAATAAGATTGACAAATAACTGCTGGATCTGGAAAGGGATCATTTTAATGACACAGAGATCGGTGCTGTTGATCGTGGCGTTTGTGGCCTGAATTTTATCAGACAGATCTTCTTTTACCTCTTGCACCACATCTCCCACCGGCATCACCCTGAAATCGCCCAGACTGGTCGAGGTTTTCGAAAACGCCAGCAGATCTTCTATTAAGGTACGCATCCGGCTGGCAGCGATAATGATCCTGGAGAAATCCTGTTCATCCTTTTCAGAGAATTTCTCGCCAGATCGCTCTTTGATCCGGGAGGTAAACATCTGGATCTTCCTTAGGGGTTCCTGCAGGTCATGGCTGGAGATATAGGCAAAGGACTGCAGCTCCTCGTTGGTCTGTTCTAATTCCCTGATGGAATCCCTTAATTGCAAATTGGTCTTATTCAATAAATCGGTTCGCTCATAGACCTGTTTCTCCAGTTCCTTTGAGAATTCCTCCAGTTTTTTACGCGATCGCACTTTATCGGTGACATCACTGACGGTGATCATAATCCCGGATACGGTGCCGTCCAGTTCCCTGAGCGGGGCATAATCGTAATCCAGGTAGAATTCGCGCGTCCCGTCATTCCCTTCAATCCTGGCATGTGATTCTTTAACGGTAAGCGTTTCCCCATTATCGAAAACCTTATTGAGCAGTTCCGGGTATTTTTGGTCCACCAGTCCCGGGAACAGATCCAGTAATTTCTTACCCAGCACTTCATCTTTATCCTTCCGCCATATCTCGTTGATCATAATATCATTGGCCATTTCTATGACAAAATCACGCCCCCTTAATATGGTCATGGGGATTGGGGACTGGATCACGAGATTCCTGAATTGTTTAGCGCTTTCCTTTAACTTGTTACTGAGAAGCACAGATTCTGTAACTTCTGTCGCTACCAACATAACCCCGGTAACCAGGTCATCCTCATCCCTGACCGGGTAAAAGATAAAATTGAAATACCGGGTTTCTTTTTTACCTTTTTTTTCAATGACGATCGGGAAATTAGTTCCCCTACTCGACTTCCCTGTCATCAGCACTTCGTTGAGCATCGGCATCAGGGTTTCCTGCGTATCCGGCAGGATTTTGAAAAACGGAACTCCCAGTACCTGTCGTTCCTCCTTTTTCACGATCGCCAGGGCAGTTGTATTGGCGAGTTCTACCTCAAAGTCTTCACCTTTAAGAATACCGATCCCCACTGGAGCTTGTTTAACCAGGTTGCGGAATTTTCTTTCCTGCTCAACGATCCTGTCCAGGGCCAGTTCCAGTTGAGCTTCCCTGGCCCGCTGTTCCTCTATGTTCGTGCTGACTGTGCCATAGCCCAGGATCTCCGAAGTGCGTGGATCTTTTACAACTACCATGTTCCATTTTAACCAGAGTGGCCTCCCGTTTTCTTCATTAACAAAACGGATCTCTGTATTAAAATGTCCTTGCTCGGGAAGTACAGCTAATAATTTCTCCGCTTTTCCACGATCCTTTTCATATACAAAATCGAGTAACTTACGATTCTCTATTCCATGCCAACCAAGCATTTTTATAGCCGCGGCATTAGCAAACTGAATTTGGTGTTCCGGATCGGCCAGGGCAATAAACTGGTTACTGGAATCTATCAGTGAAATTAGTTTGTGTCTCTCATTATCAATGGCATGCTGTTCGGTGACATCCTGGACAATACCATTAAACCTGTATGGCTGGCCACTCTCGTTGAACCAGGCACGTCCAAGTGCCCTGAGGGTGCGGATATCCCCATCCTCGTCACCCCGGATTCGGTACATCACCTCATAATTTCCATCGGACTGATCAGAAAGAGTACTCTCTACTGCGCGGCGGACCAATTCACGGTCCTCTTTAAGGATCGTGCTGTATACATCTTCAAGATCCTCGTTCGGGCCCTGGGTTAGGCCAAACCATTTCTGTGCTTGTTTATTGGCTGTAAAGGTGCCTTTTTGCGGATCCATATCCCAGGCACCCATGCCGGCTGCTTCGAGGGCATTACTAAGTTGTTCCTCGCTCTGTTCCAGTTTTTTCAGGTACTGCACCTTTGAGGTAGTCTCCGTGCAGGTGACAAAGACCCCTTCCACCAGTCCTGACACTCCATAAGCAGGGCTATAGCTAAACGTCCAGTAAGCATCGTCTATCTTTCCATCCCTGTAGATCGGGATCAGCTGATCCTCGCTCCATGTAGATTCACCTTTTTTATAAACTTTATCGAGCAGGGGTTTAATCGTGGGCCAGATCTCGGGCCAGGCCACCACGGCCGGTTCCCCAAGGATATAAGGATGCTTTCCTTCCTTTCCAAGGCTGGGCCTGTAAGCGTCGTTATAGAAGCATATCCATTCGTCCCCCCAGAAAAGGAACATAGGAAACCTGGAATTCAGAAGTGTATTAAGGAGAACACGCAGGGATGAAGGCCACTGAGAAGGGTTTCCAACAGAGGTGTCAGACCAATCTTTATTACGTATTATATCGCCCATTTCTCCCCCTCCCTTAAGAAAGTGGATGTCCTGGTCTTTTTTAAGAAACTTCATAAGAAATGTATTCCTATTTGATGACAAAGTCAGCCTCCTGCGCTGCCTTTTCATCCTCTTCCATTACAGACTCGATACTGCGCTGCAAAACCATTTTCAACTGATGAAAATAGGCGGGTTTTTGGATATAATAATTTGCCCCTCTTTTACGCAATACCTTCACCTTATCAAGATCTAATGAAGTGCTGTAAATAATGATGGGAATACGTTTAAGGGAAGGTTCATTCCTGATATCCCTAAGGCATTCTTCCCCGTTCATCAAAGGCATGTTCAGATCGAGAAAAATTATGTCTGGCAGAGCTTCATCTTCATTTATAAGATAGGCCATCAGGTCTACCCCGTTATCAAATGTAGTCACCGTAGCCGGGATGGAGGTTTCCTCCAGGGCTTCGGTGAATAACAGACGATCATCATCGTCGTCGTCCGCCAGAACAATATGAAGAGGTTTGTTGTTCATGAAATAAAGATACTTATTCTTATAATATAAATTAACCAAAGCGCAACCAAACATGAAGAGGGCGGGCCTTGGATCTAATGAATCCCCGGGTGCGATATCCTATCCCGGGTTAAACATGAGCTCAGCAGCCTCTAATATTATTGCCTCACATACCATAAAACGGCGACAATAAGGGCGTTGAGAAACTTTTCCGGTCAATATTCCTGAAGGATTGAATCAGAAAGCAATGTAGTTTATGGAAGATTTGGGTTTTGTTGCAAAAAAATTAATTTATGACTCGGAAAATACAGGATTAGCAACTGGAAGTTAAACAAGCATCCTGATTACTTAGATTTTACCAATTATTTTATCAATATTTTCATTTCTCCTAAAATTATTTTTGGAACTTTCATACCTTGCGGTGTAAGCAGAATGTTATGATGAAAATTTCGATTGACTACGATCTGAAATTTCTTCTGGATAAAGTTTTAGATCCCCTGTTCAAAAAATACGGACTGGAATACGAATTTCATTCCCTGGCTGAGATAGGCATTAAAGGCAGCCCTTCTCCCCAGGTGATGAACGATCTCCAGGAGGATTTGTCTGCCCTGGGCATAACTATTATCAACGACCACAAGCACGGGCTGGTTCAAAAGATCAAAAAGGCCATAACCACTTACCTCGTTGATGGCGAAGCCGTTAAAGATGTAAAACTATCCACTTACCTGGCGGATACCTGTAATTATTCCTACGCTCACTTATCGAGCACTTTCTCAGAAGTAACGTATTCCTCGATCGAGAATTTCGTTATCCTGAAAAAGATAGAGGTCGCTAAAAAGTACCTCAATACCGGAAATTATACTTTAACCGAGATCGCCCACAAACTTGGCTACAGCAGTGTAGCCCATCTCTCTAACCAGTTTAAGAACACTACTGGACTATCCCCCACATTATACAGGGAGATAATTCGTCAGAAGAAAGAGAGTGATCAATTAAGAAAGCGAGAATATACCCAAATTGACAATGAAAATTGACCTATTAACTGTTGCCCTGGCTGACGACGATGAAGACGACAGATTATTGTTCGAGGATGCAATAAACGAGCTGAAGATCAAGACGAAACTCCTGCTGTTCAAAAACGGACTGGAGTTAATGAATTACCTGAAAAAACCGGATGCGGAATTACCCCAGGTACTATTCCTGGACCTGAATATGCCGGTAATGGACGGTATGCGCTGCCTGGATGAAATCCGCCGCGACTCCCGTTTAAAGAACCTCTCCGTCGCCATATACTCCACTTCTTCCTCTGAGAAAGATATTGTAGAAACCTACGTCAGGGGAGCTAATATCTACCTCACCAAGCCATCTGATTTTAAGAAATTGCAAAATGCGATCCAGAAGATCCTGAGCATTAACTGGCAGTTCCATTCTTCCAACCTCGATAAGGATAATTTTATCCTGAGGATCTGACCTTAAAAAAGGTCAGGGATAATTTAATTAATTACGGCACGACGAAATAAGTATGCTGACACCAAATACAGGACAGCAAAAAATGCGCTTATTAAGAACACCCCTGAAACTCCCGGTGACCATGAGATTACCGGCGGTGGCCAAAGCAGGTAAGCCGCTACAGGAACAAGGACCTGGACCAATGCCGCAACTCCCATGGTTCTTGTCATGCCCAGGGCACTGAAACGACTGAAGAGTGATCCCAGTGCAGCGACAATAAACACGACATTATATAATAGGTTAGCTTCCTGACCCTCGTTTCCGATTATGCCCACTGCGGCATTCACCCAGAATAATAAGAACAATCCAAGTAGACCAAGGCCAAAACCCATCTTGTAATACTTGTTGCCAGAGCTTCTGCCTACCCATTCATAAAGTATCCCCAGTACCGACAAAGCTGTCCCCATCAGGATAAAATCCGAGAGGTCCCATCTCACTTCCGTGGTATACCGCATTGCCAATGCGGGAATCATCAGCAGGCACAGGATCACTGCACCCCAAATAAGTAAACGCTTAGCAACAATTTTCATTCAATTCTTATAATAGTCCCGGAAAGGCAGCGTAAACTTCCCCCACTCCATATAATAGATCATGTTCTATTTTACTGCATTACTAAAGTTAAAGAAATATTTACAGAATTATTGGATGGAGAACTCTCTCTTATTGGGAGGGTAGAACTGTCAAAAAACCCATCTAGTATTTACGGTGAAATTTGGGAAGGAAAAAGGTAGAAAATGGGAATGATGTAACCTTGTTATATTCCCTTCAATTTTTCACTCATCCGAGCAAAAATATTATATACACCCCTAATTTACTGACACTTACAAAGGGCCAGATATTTGAAAAATTGCCGCAAAAGAACAACAAATTGACGTAAATACGGTAATACTGTAAGTTCTTCCAGTAATTGTGTAATGAATTTACGCCTTGTATATAAGACCTTTACATTATTGAATCAGGAGGTAGATGCAAGTCGAATTCCATCCGAGTAATCAGACCGAATTTAGTCCTTTTCTCCACCTGTTTCAGACGAAGATTCACAACTATTTAGTGTATCACAAAAAACCCATGTAAAATGAATAATGTAGCTATATCTAATCCAATGTCAAGTATCTTCAGTTTCTTCGAGGAGAACATGAATGGCACTCTTAACACCGAAGCCGGTGAATATAATTTAACTTTTAATAACGAAATAGGAAAAGGAAAACTTAAAGGTATTAAGCTTAACGGCCCAATATCTTTTATCGAGTTCGACGTAACCTTTAACCAGGATTTCGAGATCAGTACTGAGCCTAAAGATGCTCAATCCCTGTTCTTGGGATACTGCAGCCAGGGTAGTCTTCGTTTTGGATTTGAAGGCGCTAAAACCTCCGGAGTCGTTGAGACTTACCAGACAGCTATTTTAAATAGCGAAGAGGATAAAAGCCTGATGCTGAAATTCAACAAGCAGACAGAAACAAAGATCTCCCTGATCATGGTCGATAAAGTAGTTCCACCAATGTACAGTGATCAAGGTGAAAGCCTGAGCAATAAACTGGTTCAGCTTTTCAAAGGTTCTGAAGAAGGAAAGGATTTCCTGTATATCGGTTCCTATAATATCCGTATTGCAGAGCAGATCGAAAGACTGAATAATATTGAAGCAGAAGGAGTTGTCAGAAAAGTAATGACTGAAGGAATCCTTCATGTTATCCTGGCTATGGAGCTTCAGCAACACGCCAGCGATGAGCACCAGAGAGAACACCCAATGGGATCGCTGACCACAAGGGAAATGAAATTGGTAAAGAAGATATCGGATTCTATCAAGAAAAGCCCGGAATACCCTTATTCAATTTCCAGCCTTTGCCAGGAAAATGCTTTATCTCCTGCAAAACTTCAGGAAGGATTTAAATTACTGCACGGTACAACTGTGGGTGATTACATCAAGAACCTGAGGGTTGAGAAAGCTGAAGAACTGATCAGAACCACTGATCTGAATATCTCTGAAGTAGTATACTCTGTGGGACTAAGCAGCCGCAGTTACTTTTCTAAAATTTTCAAGAAAAGATATAAGTGTAGTCCAAAAAATTATCAGAGCCACCAGGTACCGGTATTTGCTACCGCCTGATAGAAAAATAACATTCTGCACTCGCTCAAGGAAAGGCCCGACTGATGAAAATTGGTTGGGCTTTTTTATTGTCCCCTACCGGACCTCGCCCTCATATATATCTCCCGGCAATTTCCATCCCTCCTCATTTTTTGTTCCGGACAGGGGCTGATACCTCCCTCGTACAATCAAATTCATGAATTTGATCACCCTTTATCCGGTTCGATTTACTTATTGCTCACAATTCAGATAATTTGGTTGAGATTACGGTTTTATCAGAATCACCCGTGATCCTCCTCAGAAAAAAAACCATTAAATAACTATAAACCGGATTTTATGAAGCTTTCGCACCTCAAATTCCTTTTGTTGGCGAGCCTGTTCTCCGTAGCAGGATCCGTCAGCGCGCAAACTATTTCGGGTACCGTCTCTGATCCATCAGGACCACTCCCTGGCGCCAATGTCATTGAAAAAGGTACCACCAACGGTACCCAGACCGATTTTGACGGTAATTACCAGTTAGATCTGAATGACCCCAACGCTACCATCGTCTTCAGTTATATCGGTTTTACGACAAAAGAAGAAGCTGTAAATGGCAGATCAGTAATCAATATAACACTCCAGGAGGATGCCAGCCAGTTAGATGAAGTGGTTGTCACAGGATACGGCACCCAGTCTAAAAGAGATGTGACCGGGTCTGTTGCCATCGTAGATTCTGAAGACCTGCTAGCGGTTCCCGCCACTACCTTTGCACAGCAATTACAGGGTAGGGCTGCAGGTATCGGGATCGTCAATGATGCAACTCCGGGTGGTGAGGCCACTGTAAGGATCCGTGGTTTTGGTACCATCGGGAACAATAACCCTCTTTATATTATTGATGGAGTCCCGTCCGAGTCCCAGTCGAATTTAAACCCGAATGATATTGAATCCCTACAGGTCCTGAAAGACGCATCCGCTGCTTCTATCTATGGATCCAGGGCTGCGAACGGAGTGATCATCATCACCACCAAGAAAGGAAAGATGGGGAAACCGACGATCAGTTATAATACTTTTTACGGAATACAATCTCCTTCGGAGGATATAGACGTTCTTAATGCTGAGGAACTGGGTACTTATCTTTACCTCGCGGATCTGTACGCCGGGAAAACACCCAGTCATGGGCAATATACTTTTGGACCCAATGGAGAAGTGACCATCCCCGATTATGTATTCCCAAGTGGAGCCATGGAAGGTGACCCCGGAACCGATCCTAGCCTGTATGCCCTGGAACCAGGAAATATTTACGCCATTACCCGCGCAGCAGATACTTACTGGTGGGATGAAGTTACCAGGTCTGCACCGATCGTCAGTCACCAGGTTTCGGCCTCGGGAGCTAATGAGAGCGCACGATATGCTTTTAACCTGGGGTACTTTTCACAGGATGCAATTACAAAATTTGTGAGCTACGACCGGGTTTCACTCCGGGCAAACACTGAATTCCGGGCTTTGGATAATCGCCTGACCGTAGGAGAGAATTTCACCGTTTCTTTTGATAACCGGAAAGGGGGATTTGGAAATAATGAAGAGCAGAACGCTGTCTCAGGTTCCTATAAACACCACCCATTATTACCGGTCTATGATATAGCAGGTAATTTTGCAGGGAGCCGTGGAGCAAACCTGGGTAATAACTTTAACCCCTTTGCAGTACTGTCCAGGGCCCAGGATAACCGTCGATACCGCCTGCGTACCTTTGGAAATGTATACACCTCTTACGATATCCTGCCGGAGCTCCAGGTAAAGACTAGTTTTGGTATTGATGCCAATATTCAGCGCCAAAGACAATTAGGCAGACCTCAGCCAGAATATGTTGAAGGTAACTTCATCAACAGTTCTACCGCCAGGGAAGCATATGAATACCAGTGGGTGTGGAACAGTGTTTTGAGCTATAGCAAAACCTTTAAGGAACTGCATAAATTTGATGCCTATGTAGGTGTTGAAGCTATACAACAGTTTGGTGAGGTATTCGGGGCAAGCAGGCAGCGTTTCGCTTTTGAAACTACGGACATCCTGAGTTACCTTGACCTGGGTGATGCTACTACCGCCTCTAACTACGGGAGTGTTTTTAAAGATTATACCCTGTTCTCTGAATTTGGAAAACTGAACTACAGTTATGACAACAGGTACCTCGCACAGTTTATATTGAGGAATGATGCCTCCTCCCGCTTCCTTGCCGCTTCCCAGAATGCAATTTTCCCCGCTTTCAGTTTAGGTTGGAGGATCTCTGATGAGAATTTCTTCCAGGAGACCTTCCCCTTTATAGACAATGCTATGCTACGTTATGGCTGGGGAATGACAGGAAACCAGGCCATCGGGGACTACAATGCCTATACCACTTACCGTTCCAATATCTTCAATGCGGGTTATCCTATAGATGGTTCGGCCGGCTCACCTACTATCGGGTTTGACGTTCAGAGTTTCGGAAACCCCAATGCACAATGGGAAACCACTACATCCAATAATATTGGATTAGATCTGGCTATGTTTGACAACAAGGTGAACTTTGCACTGGACTTGTGGAACAGGGTGACCACCGATATGTTATTCAGGGTGCCTATCACTTTTTCTGCAGGAGATGCAGCTGCGCCTTCCTTTAACGTGGGACAAATGACCAATAAGGGAATCGACCTTAACCTGACATTCGCTGATAAAAAAGGAGATTTCGGGTATAGCATCAACGGAAACCTCTCGGCATACAAGAATACAGTAGACAGGCTGGATGAGAGTGCAGACACTCGTTTCTTCGGGTATTCATCCCGGGTTCCTGCGCTTACGGTCTCCCAGGCCGGTTCGCCGATATCCTCTTTTTACGGGTTTAAGACCGTGGGAATATTTCAATCCCAGGCCGAAGCTGATGCCTGGCCTACCTATGGAGCCTATAATGCCCCCGGTAAATTCAAGGTAGCTGATATCAACGGGGACGGTGTTATCGATGACGGGGACAGAACAATAATCGGAAGCCCGCACCCGGATTTCACTTATGGAATCAGTGTGGATCTAACTTACAAGAACCTTAGTCTTAATATCTTCGGAAATGGCTCTGAAGGCAATGATATCTATAACTATGTACGTTATTTTGCCGATTTCAATACCTTCCAGGGCAACAGGTCTAGCAGGGCACTTTACGAGGCATGGCAACCCAGCAACCCTACCGCTCCGCAGAGCGAATGGGTAGCGGCTAATCCCAATGCCACTGCACCCATCATGGATGCCAATGACCAGGTAAGTAGCCGGCCTTCTTCATATTTTATAGAAGACGGAAGTTATTTCAGGATAAAAAATGTTCAGTTAACCTATAATTTCACAGAAGATATACTGTCTAAATTAGGGCTTGCAACTGCACAATTATACGTACAGGGACAGAACCTGCACACATTTACAAAATACAGCGGGTTGAACCCCGAGATACAGGCAGGCACAGAAAGTGACCCGACCCTCGGTTTTGACGGAGGATATATGCCGGTAGCCAGAACCATCACCCTTGGCTTTAATGTATCCTTTAAATAATTTTAAAAAAAAACGCATCAGATACTTGATATTATGAAAAGAATTAAAACAATAATTTCGGTTTTTGCCTCCCTGGGATTCCTTGCCCTGGGATGTAACGATGAGTTCCTGACAAGGGAACCACAAGGCCAGTTCAGTACCAATAGTCTTAACAGTGAAGAAGGTATTGAGGGAATACTTATTGGTGCTTATAAAATGTTGAACGGTCTGGGTCTGGACGGACAGGCTCCCTGGAACAATGATGTGCAGAACTGGGTTTTCGGGGGAATTCCCTCTGATGACGCCCTTAAAGGCACAGATGCCGGGGATCAACCGGAACAGTCTTTCATAGAGGCCTATGATTTCCAATCTTTCAACGGGCATATCACGAATAAATGGAGAGGTCTTTATAAAGGGGTAGCCAGGACCAACGATGTCATTACATCCCTGGAGAATGCTGAGTCTATCAGTGAAGACAGAAAGATACAGATCAACGCCGAAGCGCGTTTCTTAAGAGGGTTCTTTCATTTTGAAGCACGGAAGATGTGGAGAATGCCTCCCTATATCGGCGATGATGTCTACGACATTAACGATGTTGAAAGCACGAAAGTTCCTAACGACAGGGAGATCTGGCCGTTGATCGAAGCAGATTTTGCCGCCGCCGCAGATGTTCTGCCCGATAGCCAGACCGACCTGGGAAGACCTACCAGATGGGCAGCCCTGGCCTTCCTGGCCAAAGCGAAAATGTACCAGGGTTGGAGTTCTGACGGAGCTGCCAATATCAGCAAATTACAAGAAGCAAAGGCTATATTGGATGAGATCGTAAACTCGGGCCAGTTTATGCTGGTAGACGATTTTGAAGAAAACTTCCTGGTTGCAACGAGGAATAATGCTGAATCTATATTTGAGATCCAGTATGCCATAAGCAGTTCTAATGACCAGGCTTCTAACCAGGGAATTGGCCTGGCACACCCTTATACTGATCCATGGGGATGCTGCGGCTTCTACCAGGTGTCACAGAACCTTGTAAACGCCTATAAGACAGAGAATGGATTACCCCAACTGGATAATTTTGATGCCAATGATGTGACCTGGGAAACCGAGTACACCGGGCCACTGGATCCCAGGCTGGACCATACCGTGGGCCGACCAGGAATTCTGTATAAAGGATTCAAGATCTACCAGACCGATTTTGTAAGGGACCTGTCTTATGCCGGACCTTATTTCTCAAAAAAACATGTGGCAGAACCGGAGGCTTTCGGCGTCGGGGGATGGGGGAACCTGTCGGCCAACAATTACAGGATCATGCGGTACAGTATGATCTTACTGTGGCTTGCCGAAGCCGAAGTTGAACTCGGTAACCTGGAAAGGGCTCGTGAACTTGTAAACCAGATTAGGAGCAGGGCAGCTAACCCGGTAGGATTTGTACCAAAAGCCATTCAGGGCGCGGACAGGAACGATTACACTATTGTTGAAGGAGAGGCCGCTGCGAACTACGATATAGCAACTTACGACACCCCCTGGACAGACCAGGATATGGCCAGGAAGGCTGTACGATTTGAAAGCCGGTTAGAGTTCGCCATGGAAGGACACCGATTCTTTGACCTTCAGCGTTGGGGAGTTGCAGCTGAGGTTCTGAATGCGTACCTAGCCAGCGAATCCGAGCACCGCACTTACCTGGAAGGTAAGAGTTTCACCGCGAATAAGAACGAATATTATCCTATCCCTATTGAAGCGATAGATCGCTCTTACCTGAATGGTGAACCTACATTAACCCAGGACCCGGCATATTAATAATAGCGGAGTGAATATTTTTTGATTTAGTACAGGCTAAAAGCCTGAAGTAAACAGATAAAGCCATGAGGGTCAAAATCTCCTCCATGGCTTTACTTTTTTTAAGGTGTTATCTTATATTTGAGCAGCAAACCAGCATCCTCTACAACAACCAGATCAATTAATTACCCTCTTATGAGAAAATTTAGCCCTTTATTTTTTCTAATCATCCTCCTATGTTCTTGTGAGAGCGAACCGGAAACCCTCTTCAAATTGCACACGGCAGAGGAGACCGGTATTACTTTTAATAACAGGATCATTGAAACGGACAGCGCCAATATCCTAACAGAAGAATATATCTTTAACGGGGGTGGTGTTGGTGTTGGTGATTTTGACAGCGATGGAATGCCCGACTTATTCTTTGCAGGAAATCAGGTCCCCAACCAACTGTACCTGAACAAGGGTAAATTCAAATTCAGGGATGTCTCAACTGAAGCAGGTATTACCGCCAAAGATCGCTGGAATACAGGGGTAACCGTGGTGGATATAAACACTGATGGAAAACCGGATATCTATGTATGCTCTGCAAGGGAACAAGGCGCGGGAAAAAGAGCCAACCTCCTGTTCCTGAACCAGGGAAATAATAAAGATGGTATCCCGGTATTCAAGGAATCAGCCGCAGATTACGGGATCGGTGATCCGGGGAATAGCATGGGTGCTGCTTTCTTTGATTATGACAAGGACGGGGACCAGGATCTTTATGTCCTGAATAATGAACAAGTACATATCCTGCCAACCAATTACCGGGAAAAGATCACGGACGGAAGCGCCATCAGCAACGACCGCCTATACCGAAATAACGGGGACGGAACCTTTACGGATGTCACCCTGGAGGCCGGGATCACCATCGAGGGCTTCGGCCTGGGAATTGCCGTAGCGGACCTGAATTATGATGGCTGGCCGGATATCTATATCACTAATGATTACCTCACAAATGACCTGTTGTATATCAACAATGGTGATGGCACGTTCCGCAATGACATTAAAGACAGGATCCGGCATCAAAGCAAATTTTCCATGGGGTCTGATATTGCCGATTATGATAACGACGGGCTGCTGGATATAATCACCCTGGACATGCTGGGTGAGACCAACAGCAGGATGAAAACCACTATCGGGAATAATCCCTACATCACCACGATTATGAACCGGAAGTGGGGCTACGAGGAACAATACAGCCGGAATATGCTACACAAGGGGAATGCTGCGGACCTGCCCTTCAGTGAAATCGGGCTTATGGCCGGAGTGGCCAGGACAGACTGGAGCTGGTCTCCCCTATTTATGGATGTTGATAACGATGGCTACCGGGACCTTTTGATCACGAATGGGTTCCCAAGGGATATTACCGATAAGGATTTCGGTGATTTCCGCGTTGGGGTGAGCAGGTTCCTGAGCCCTCAAGACATCCTGGATTCCATTCCAATTGTCAAGATCCCCAATTATGCCTACAGGAATAAAGGAGACTGGACCTTTGAAGACAGTGGGGAGAACTGGGGACTGAATGTTCCCTCGTTCTCGAATGGAGCTGTCTTTGCCGACCTGGACCAGGACGGTGACCTGGATTACGTGGTTAATAACATTAATGATACCGCTTTTGTATTCGAGAACCGCCTGGAGCAGCAGGCCGATCGTCCCAATTACCTGAAGGTACGCCTGGAAGGACCTGAGGGCAACCCTATGGGAATAGGAGCCAAGCTTCGCCTTAAGGTCAGCGATAAGCTGGTACAATACCATGAACATCAGCTTACACGTGGCTATATGTCCTCTGTAGAAGAGATGATCCATTTTGGCACCGGGCCTCACCAGCAACTGGACCAACTGGAAATCTGGTGGCCTGATGGTCGTTACGAGAAATTAGTGTCTTTGAAGGCCAACCAGACCTTAGTCCTATCTTACCGTGATGCCGTTCCCGGTGAAAACGCCGGACCCGATCCATTCCGGGACCCTAAACCAATGCTGAGTGCAGTCTCAAAAGAGAACGGGCTGGCATTTAAGCATCGCGAACAGGATATGATCGATTTTAACATCCAGCGAATTCTTCCCCATAAACTGACCCAGAACGGACCAGACATGACCTCCGGGGATATCAACGGGGATGGATTAGAAGATTTTATCATCGGCGGTTCTTCCGGTCACTCCCCCACCCTATTCTTTCAAAAATCAGATGGCAGTTTTGAA
Organism: Zeaxanthinibacter enoshimensis; assembly: GCF_004362865.1. Lineage (GTDB taxonomy): Bacteria > Bacteroidota > Bacteroidia > Flavobacteriales > Flavobacteriaceae > Zeaxanthinibacter > Zeaxanthinibacter enoshimensis. The sequence goes on from NZ_SNYI01000001.1 coordinate 204,401, forward strand.
CAGCAGCTGCTATTCACCGATAAGAAAGATCTTGAATACGAAGTGGAGAGCATGGCTTTATTTGACCTGGACAACGACCAGGACCTGGACCTGTACCTGGTTTCCGGGAGTAACGAATTTGAAAGGAACAGCCAACATTATTCGGACCGTCTCTATATCAATGACGGAAACGGGAACTATAGCCCTGCCGGTAGCCGGATGCCTGATGTCAATTCCAGCGGTTCCGTAGTCTCCGCCGCAGATTTTGACGGGGATGGATACACCGATCTCTTCGTGGGTGGTCGCACCCCGATTGGTAAATATCCCATGCCGGATAAAAGTTTTCTTTTACGGAATAACAAGGGAAAACTGGAAGATGTGACCGCAGAAAAGGCACCTGGCCTTTCAGAGGTAGGTATGGTTACGGATGCAGTATGGGCCGATGTTGACGGAGATAAATACAGCGACCTGGTTGTTGTGGGGGAATTTATGGCCGTAACCATTTTCAGGAATAACGGGAGCACGCTGACCCCTCTGAAGGATACCGGTTTAGAGAACTACAAGGGATGGTGGCAATCTATAGCGACAGCCGATATTGATAATGATGGGGACCTGGATTTTATCGTGGGTAACCTGGGGTCCAATAACTTTTACCAGCCCAGCGAGGAGCGACCGGTATCTGTCCTCGCGAAAGATTTTGACAATAATGGCAGTGTGGACCCTGTGATGTTCGCGTATTTTAAAAATGACAGAGGCGATTATGAATCCTTTCCTGTACATTTTTGGGGCGACCTGTATGGGCAGAGCCCACTGTTCCGGAGCAAATTCGACTTCTTTAAGGATTATGCGAAAGCAAACCAGGAAAACCTATTCAAACGACAGGAGTTAGAAGGTGCATTACACCTGACAGCGTCCACAGATAAGAGTATGTATATTGAAAACCTGGGGAATGGTACATTTAAGGTAAAATCATTGCCGAAAGAAGCCCAGTTAGCCCCGGTAACCGACCTCCTGATCACAGACCTTGATGAGGATGGGAATAAAGACCTGTTACTGATAGGTAACGATTATGGTAATGAACCATTTATAGGGAAGTATGATGCCTTTAACGGGTTATTCCTGAAGGGTGATGGCCAGGGTAATTTCGTAGCAGTACCTGCGGTAGAAAGTGGATTCGTAGTCCCCGGAGACGCCAAATCACTGATCAGTATCCAGGGTTCGGATAAGCGCCAGGTATTCCTTGCCGGTCAAAACAGGGACAGCCTTCTGATATTTTCAAAAAGTGTAGTACCAGTGGACAGTGCCGATAGCATTTAAATTCATGAATTTTGGCCTGTTTCAGGCAATTTAGCAGTGCAGGAGAGTCCAATACCATTAACTTAGGATCAGCTTCTTTACCCAGATTCCAGGCTCACTTTGAACCAGTTTGGCTTAAGTTCCCCCGGGTCCGGTAATTCGGAATATAGAGTTAGTTGATTTTAGATTGTTGAGTTGGAGCAGCGTTCTTTTCATAAGGCGCTGCTTTTTTCGTTATAAAAGGGTTACTCTGCTTCTACCTGAGAACAGTTCAATTCCTTAATAAAGTAGGATGGCAATATTCCCTTCCGTTTCTTGAATGCGGAGTTGAAGGTATTCAGGGTATTGAAGCCTACCGTGGTGGCGATATAACACAATTTACTGTTGCGTAGATCTTCATCCTCTATCAGCTTAGGGATCAGGAAATCTATCCGGAGGCAATTGAGGTAGGTATTAAAGTTGCATCCTTTCTCCTGGTTGATGACCTGGGAGAGATACTTGGGATTGGTCTTCAGGGTTTCTGCAAGCGCATGCAGGTTGCAGGAAGGATCCAGGAAGAATTTCTCCTCTTCCAGATTGTCAAGCTTCGCCAGGATAATTGATTTTACATCGTCATCCAGGGGTTGACAACTAGCAGGGGGTTCTTTGGTATCTGCCACCATGATCGAATTAGCCTCCCATGCACGTAGTTTCTCTTTGAGATCGAGCTGGACTTTAGCCAGTTCCATAGCCTGATCATAAAGCAACCTGTTCTTGGTCCTGACTTTAAAATAGGAATATATAGACACCCCGCTAATGGTTAAAACCAACATCAACAAGGTAAAGAGGGTATTAAAATTTGCCTGTTGCGTTTCATTCTCAAGCTCCAGGATCCTTTTGCGCTGGCTGATCTCTTTCACATTCCGCTTCGTTTCAAGAATTACGATCTTCTGTTCCTGTTCATTATTGAAGAGTGAATCCCGTATGGTCTCGAACAGCGCCTTATATTCGGATGATTTCCCAGGCTGCCCCGTCAACAGGTAAAGCTCGCTAAGTGCTTTACTGTTGTCTTTAACAACATCAAATGCATTGATCTGTTCGGCAGCTTCCAGGCTTTCTTCATAAGAAAGTATAGCAGTCGTGGTATCCTTTTGTTTTAAGAGCAACTTTGCCCTCAGCATCAGGGCACGTGGTATACGGAACCGGTACTGGTTCTCCTGATTCATCTCTAAAGCTTTGGAAAGATAGGCCTGGGCTTTACTGAAATTCCCGGACATCATATAAATATCGGCCATATTGGTATACACTGCACTTTGAATGTAATCGCCGGGAGGTGGCATCATTTTTTCCAACCTCTCATAAAAGGCATAGGCTTTTAAAGCTGTATTTATATCATTGAGTTTGGCCTTCATCCGGGCAATCTCGTCGATCTTGGGAAAAAAGTATTGTCTTTGCTCCAGGCGAAGTATAAAAGGTATTCCCTGTAAACAATAGGAAAGCGATTTCTCATAATTCCCCGTGCGTAAATAATAATGGGATAAAGCGGCATAAGCTTTCATGAAGAGATAATCCTTCCTGTGCTTTTCAGCAAAGTCCAGCAGCTCCAGTCCCTTTTCCAGGGCATGATCATACTGACCCCACTCCGTATAGATATCTGAAAGAAGGGTCATAGCGTCCGCTTTTTCCCGGAGGAACCGAATCCTGCCAGAAGCGGCTAATACCTCTTCGGCCAAAGTGAAAGAGTGATCAAAATTGCCCAGGATGAATGACAGGTATGCCGCCTGGTTTTTGGATTGCAGTATCCCCTTCTTATACCCTAGCTCCGAAGATATTTCCATGGCCCGGGCTGTATATGATTTTGCCTTATTCACCTCATTGTACATATAGGCCTTACTCTGAGCCAACAGCAGACTTACCTTTTCTTTGCTTTCTGCATGTTGCAGTAGAGAATCTCGCTGCATCACAGAAGTCCGCTCGATCCCCCGCTGATCGGCATAGGCTTCCATTTCACTGAAAAAATAGAATATGGAGTCATTCTGGGTATCTTGAGCTCGCAGCAATATGGTGGCCGCCAGGAATAGGAATAAGGCAAACCTCTTTGAGCAGGTATACATAGGTTATTTTCAATTAGAAGATTCGAGTGATTATTGAGTACCGGAAAGGTACCCAATTAGCTTCAACAAACCTTATAATATTATCACCCTTGCCTATTATATTTTATCAATTTGATCAATTCTGTGGATCATAAATAATTATCCGTCATGTATTTAACATTTTCAGCTTTTTGTAAGCTATTGTGGAATAATTATTGCGATTGAAACTACAGGTAATGAATAAATCCTATAAAAATAACAGTACCACAAGACGGGTGGACACTGCCGGAATTATAACCGGGCCTTTCTTAGTGGAAAAGGATAGGGCGATTATCCCCCGGTTCGCTTTACATATTTGGTAAGGATGACGATCTGTTGCCCGTTCACCTTACCTTCTATCAACTCAGGGTTATCATGCACTAATGAAATATTGCGCACCGGGCTGCCACGCTTGGCGGTAAAGCCCGCTCCCTTTACATTCAGATCCTTGATCAGCACTACCTGGTCCCCGGGGAAAAGGATGGCTCCATTACTGTCTAAATGTTTAAGAGCACTTTCTGCTTTCAACTCCTCCCAGTCTTTTGCCCACTCTTCGGTATCCGGTTCCATATAGAACATCTGCAGCAGGTCTTGTGCCCATGATTCTTCCTGCAAACGGTGCAGCATCCTCCACGCCACCACTTTGACAGCTTCTACATTACTCCACATGCTTTCTGATAGTGTCCTCCAATGATCGGGATTCATATCCTGCTTAGCAGTGATCTGGTCTGCACAGTTTTTACAACACAGCACAAAGTTTTCGGGTAGTTCGTAAGTTTTTGGAGGAACGAGGTATTCCTGCAAATGACCTGCGGATTTACATAATTCGCATTGCCCTCCGCTGCGCAATTCCAGTTCTTTAAATAAGCTCATGTTATGGTATTGGGATAATGCGGTAAAAGTATTAAAAGCCACACATACTATGTCTTTTATAGCACCTTAACTACATAAAAAAACCGGGAGCAGCTCCCGGTTGAATAATACTGTACGCTTCAGATCAGAATCGTTCACCCCTCAGGGCTTTCTCGATTGGGGTATTGCCTTGCAGTATCTCGAAGGTCTCCCCTGTCCTTACATCGTTGTCCAGGACGGTTACAAGTGCCTTGGCCACATCTGCCCTGGGTATTTTTCCTTTTTCTGCTATTTTGGTTTCCAGCTTAATTTGGCCGGAAGCATCATCGTTTGTCAGTGAGCCCGGGCGCACTATGGTATAGGGCAATTCGCTTCCGCGAAGGTATTCATCCGCATTGCGTTTGGCTTCGAGGTAATCTTTCAATTTAACGTGGCGTTCTGGCTCATCCGCTCCCATGGAACTGAGCATCACGAATTTTTTCACACCCTGCATCTTCCCTGCCTCGGTGAGCTTTTTTGCTCCTTCCTGGTCTATATCCTTCACATTCTCCCCCCCGGATCCGGCAGCAAAAATGATCTTATCTATTCCTTTGACAGCATGGCTTACGTCGTCTTTGAGATCTGCCATGACCGTTTTAATATTCTTCTTTTCAAAGTTTTTCTTTTGCTCTTCTTTGCGTACCATCGCAATGGGTTCATAATTATCGGATCCTTGTAAAAGATCTACGACAATATTCCCGGTAGTTCCGGTAGCTCCTGCTACCAGTATTTTTTGTTTTTCCTTACTCATGTTCTGCAAATATTTTTATGAGTTGTTCCCGGAACACCGGGATCAACCTGTGTTGAATTAATTATACTTAAGATATCATAAGCGAGAGAACAATTTAATGGAGAAGGGTAAATTATGGACGCAGATGAGGCGATACGGCCCGCCCGAACGTACCGTCCGGTACGGGCGGGTGAGGCGGTGATACAGTGAAACGGTGACGCGGTGAAACGGATACTCGGGTACTCAGGTACACAGGTACACAGGTACACAGGTACACAGGTACATAGTGACAAAGGTCTTTTTTATCGAACCGCAAACTGCGAACTGCCTGCTGAGAACCGGGGTCCTTAACCCCGCCCCGGTCTAAAGTTACAGTTCCTTGCTGCAAGAACCTTGGAGGGGAGATTGTCATGCCGTCAAACGGTGATACGGTGAAACAGCCCGCCCGAACGTACCGCCCGGTACGGGCGGGTGAAGCGGTGATACGGTGATGCGGTGATGTGGTGAAACAGTGATACGGTGATGCGGTGATGCGGTGACACGGATACTCGGGTACACAGGTACACAGGTACATAGGTACACAGGTACACAGGTACATAGTGACAAAGGTCTTTTTTATCGAACCGCGAACGGCGATCAGTAAACTGCCCGCTGCCACGGGCGTACCTCAAACCTCGAATTTACCTACCCGCCCGCCCGCCTGAATGACGTAGTCGGGCAGGTGCCGGTCGGACGGGCCGGAGGTAGGCTTCGAACCTCGAATTTACCTGCCGGAGGTAGGCTTCAAACCTCGAACAAAAAAAGCCCTTCCGTTAAGAAGGGCTTTTCAGTTGGTACAGGTGAGAGGACTCGAACCTCCACGGATTGCTCCACTAATACCTGAAACTAGCGCGTCTACCAATTCCGCCACACCTGCATTGCGGGGCAAATTTAATGATTTTTTCAAAAATTTCGCCTTTTTACTTAAAAGGTTTCTTATTCCAGGTAAAGCCCTTGTTTTTAAGCGAATGCTGAGCTCCCAGATCAGGGTTTAATACTATTTTGTAAGGATTGGACCTCAGAAATTATAGTTCAGGATAAGATCAAAATGAAACAGGTCGGTTTTATTTAAATAGAAATTGGGATTGTCTGGGAATTCCCCGTTGGCGAGTTTGGCGGTGAGTAGCAATTCCGGCTTTAAATTTTTCAGTCCCTTAAAGTTAAAGAATAGGTCGAGATTTATATGAGTATAATCGGGAACTGCATATTTGTTCTTGATAGGGTCCTGCACAGAAGGTTTCCAATGCCGGCCTAAGCTTAATATAGTAGAAACTTCAGCTTGTTCCTGTACCAGAGGTATAACGGTATTATAATAGAATACCAGGGCGTGATTATCAGCTGATCCTTCGGTACGCTCCCTTTTCTGGAAACTAAAAAGGAATTCGCGACCCCACTCCCTAGGAGAAATAAACTGACCATGGGGCAGTACCCGGTTGTAGGATAACGAGGCCGATGAGCGCTCCCATTTGTAATTAAACCTGATTCCTATCAGGTCCGAGGAATTTTGGTCAAAATAACGCAACGAATCGATGGCATTACCACCATCTCCCACCCTGTTCTGGTGTAACCATTCCATTTCCATACTTGTATTCTGGTCGAATTCAAGGCTGGGGTTCATATAAAAACTATTGGAGATATTGTCTACGAAATAGTTCCACATCCTAACTTTTAACTTTTCAGTAAGCCTTAAATTGGTATTCAGCAGCAAGATGTAATCCGAATCGGTATTGTTAAAGTACTGGTTGCCCAGACCGGTATCATTTCTCCCCTCCGGGTAAGTACCAATACTTTCACCGATTTTAAAGAACTCACCTGTGGACCGCGGAGCTATTTGATTCAAAACCCCGACCTGGAATTCATTTCCGGAACCGGTGGTGTATTTATACCAAGCCCCCTGCACAAAGGTGGGTATCATCCGTCCGTCCTGGGGATTGACCAGAGGAGATTTGATCTTCATTCTTCCCAACCGGATATGGTGATTCTGAGTAGAATAAGTACCGTATAACTCCCCCAGGACCACAACCGCATCATTGGCCAGGTCTAACCTGTTAAACAGCCCCTCTTCATACCTGCTCAGTTTCCCGGTGGTCTCGTCAGGAATAGTAAGGTCCTGTAAGCCCAGGTTGGTCGAGTTGTACAGGGCGGCACCAAGTGCGAACCGGGAGTTGAAATTATACTGATATTTAATTTTACCTCCGGTGGCAAGGGCGCTAAAGTCTTTCAGATCGCCTTTGTTAAAAGTGTTCATATAGTATGTTCTCCACTGACCGGTCAGTTTCCCCCCATTTTGAAGGGAGTCTGATTCCTGAGAAAGAACTAAAAATGGAGTTATTAATATGAGGTATAAAAGATGTCGCATCACTGTTATTTATTTTTGGTAATTCCATACTGCGCTTTGTAATAAGCGATAATCGGAGGGAAAGGACCGTATTTATGTTGTTCTGCAGGGAAATCATCGGCCCAAGGACCATAGGGAGTGGAAACAGGCTTCAATTTCAAATCCGGATAATCCTTTTCGGTATTCTCCTTATGTGGTCTCTCAAAACTATTGATATAGCCTGCAACATGGAAAGCTTCTTCATCGCTCAATTTGGGATTGTCCCAACTGGCCTGTCCAAAAGGCATATTTCCTTTAATAAATTCCGCAGCAGTAATAACCCTGTGCATTCCTGCACCGTCATTATAACTATCCGCTCCCCAGAGAGGGGGATACTGGTAGCCCTTTCCATCCGGTTTACGGACACCCTGCCCGTTTTCTCCGTGGCATAGGACACACTCCTTGGTATATACCGCTTTCCCTTTCTCAAGATCAACAGCAGTTTCAGGTATTTCTATGGAGACATACCCTTTATACTCGTCAACCTTTTCCTCTGGAACTCCTGTGCTTAACCATTTCATATAAGCGACAATAGCGTTCATTTCTTTTATATCATCAGGCAGTTTTCTTCCATTCATACTGCGCTCCATACAACCGTTTATACGATCCTGGATCGTACCGATCTGGTTGGAACGGCCTCTGAATTGCGGGAATCGATCTGTAACCCCGACCCATGAACCCGAGCCCGCCTGGGTTCCGGCTTGTAAGTGACAATTGGCACAAGCAAGTCCGTTGCCGGTAAATCTCATCCCCGGATCTTCAGCGTCAGGTCCCATCATTCTACTGGATTCTGCAATAAGCTCGTACCCGTATTTTACGTCCTCAGGCATATTCTCCAGCTCCGCAAGCACATCTTTGGGTCTCCATTCTTCTGTTGATTCCACCAGGGTCTCCACAGAGGTGGAGGGCGAAGGTTTATACATTAACAGGCCGGCAAATATGACAGCTATCAACGCGAATATTGTTAGAAAAAGCGTGAAAAGTCTTCTGACCAGGAGATGAAATGTTTCCATTACTGCTTATTTTCCTTACGGCTGGGCGAAAAAATTTATGCTACCCACACGAAGATAGATTTTCGGGTAAGCATGAATAGTAATAATTGTTACAAAAATTGACGTAAACCGAGTTTTAAAGTAATAAGACAACAAAAAATATTATTGCATCATTTTTTCCACTTTATATAGCTTTGTTGTCCTCTTACAATTGAACGTCAAAAATCTTTCAGGCGATATAAAGTTGATACTATCAGCATCCAGTGTGCTTTCCAATTACCAGCTCAAGGGGTATGTGATTATACATTAAGGGAGATTAAAGAAAATTTCCGGTAAATTCCTGCCATCCTGCAGGCAGTTCTCGACGCTCTATATTAAAAGAATTCAAACATAAAGAAGCTCTTCGGTTAAGAAAAGCTTTCATGTTGTACAGGCGGAGAGAATTCCCGCACCACTACATTACGGGAGCCTGCTTCTCGTCTCTCCGTATTCACGGAAATTCGGACATAAAAAAAGCCCTTCGGTTAAGAAGAGCTTTCACATTGTACAGGCGGAGAGACTCGAACTCTCACACCTTTCGGCACTAGATCCTAAGTCTAGCGTGTCTACCAATTCCACCACGCCTGCATTAATAAATCCCCCAGACTTGCTAAGGGAGTGCAAATATATAGTATTTTTTGAATTTAAAAATACTTCCTCTTTAAAAATCCAATGTTCTTTTCTATTTTTAAAAGATAAACAATTTGAACCCTATGCAAGACCCGTCGGACTATATCCAGCAACATAAAGAACGATTTTTAAATGAACTGATCAACTTGTTAAAAATACCCTCGGTAAGTGCGGATTCTGCACACTCCCAGGATGTCATCAACACTGCTGAAGCTGTAGCTGCAGCGCTTTCAGAAGCCGGGTGCGACGAGGTGGAAGTCTGTGAAACCTCCGGTTACCCTATCGTCTATGGTGAAAAGATCATAGGGGCAGATCTGCCAACGGTCCTGGTGTACGGACATTATGATGTGCAGCCACCGGACCCATTAGAACTTTGGGACACCCCGCCTTTTGAGCCGGTCATCAAAGAGACCGAACTGCACCCGGAGGGGGCCATCTTTGCGCGTGGGGCCTGTGATGATAAAGGGCAGATGTACATGCATGTTAAAGCCCTGGAGTACATGGTCAGGAATAACGACCTGCCCTGCAATGTAAAATTCATGATCGAAGGAGAAGAGGAAGTCGGGAGCCCCAGCCTGGTTACCTTCGTAAAGGAGAACCGCGAAAAATTAAAGAACGATATTATCCTGATTTCCGATACCGGGATGATCGCCGCCGATGTGCCCTCTATCACCACCGGGCTGCGCGGACTTTCTTACGTTGAAGTGGCTGTGACCGGGCCTAACAGGGACCTGCATTCCGGACTTTACGGGGGAGCTGTGGCTAACCCTATCAATATCCTGGCTAAAATGATCGCCTCCCTACACGATGAAAATAACCATATCACCATCCCGGGATTCTATGACAAGGTACATGAACTTTCCGAGGAAGAGAGACAGGCCATGGCCGAGGCACCCTTCAGCCTGGAAGCCTATAAAAAACACCTGGATATTTCAGCTGTTTACGGGGAAAAAGGATATACAACCAACGAAAGAAATTCCATCCGCCCAACCCTGGATGTAAACGGCATCTGGGGTGGGTATACCGGGGAAGGCGCTAAAACAGTCATCCCGAGTAAAGCATATGCCAAAATATCCATGCGATTGGTGCCAGACCAGGATTGGCATGAGATCACCGAACTGTTCACCCGGCACTTCATCTCTATTGCTCCTGACGGAGTAAAAGTGGAGGTAACTCCCCACCATGGAGGACAAGCTTATGTTACCCCTATTGATCATATTGGGTATCGCGCTGCCAGTGAAGCTTACGAGACCACTTTTGGGAAGACCCCCATCCCGCAACGCAGCGGAGGCAGCATTCCGATAGTTTCACTTTTTGAACAGGAATTGGATAGCAAGACGATTTTGATGGGGTTTGGTCTGGACAGCGACGCTATCCACTCGCCAAACGAACATTACGGGATCCGGAATTATCTGAAAGGTATAGAGACTATCCCCTATTTCTATTCTGCCTTCACCAGGATGAAAGAAAGCGAATGATACCATTCCTGTTCACATTATTTAAAAGCCGCTCTTGCGGCTTTTTCTGTTATAAACCGCTAAGGTTCAGTTAAATTTAAGGGACTGCGCATACCAAAACCGGGAATTTGAAGTTGTAGCGTTATACATCATCATCAATCAAAAACAAACTTATCATGATCCAGAAGTTCTTTATTTTCTGCTCCGGGGCAGATGCTCATATTCTCGCAAGCTGCTCTGAAGGAGAAAAAAACAAGTATGCCGGTATTGGCGCAACGGTATTCTTCACTGCCCTGATGGCTTTTATAGCCGCCAGTTATGCTCTTTATACCGTATTTGATAATCCCTATTCGGCAATATTCTTCGGCTTCCTCTGGGGACTGCTGATATTTAACCTTGATCGGTTCATTGTATCCACTCTCAAAAAACGCGATCATTTTGGGAAAGAATTACTGCAGGCAAGTCCACGGATCTTACTGGCGGTGATTATTGCCGTAGTGATCTCGAAACCCCTGGAAATGAAGATCTTCGAGAAAGAGATCAACCAGGTTTTACTGGAGCAGAAAAATACACTGACCCTTGCTAATAAAGACCAGATCGCCTTGCAATACCAGCCATCCGTTAATGAGCTGAACGCCCGGATCGCTACCTTAAAGAACGAGGTCGCAGAAAAAGAGCGCAGCACCAACGCCTTGTATGATACCTATATTGCCGAGGCCGAAGGACGGCAGGGTACGCTCCTGATCGGGAAAGGCCCGGTATATAAAGAAAAGCGCGACAAACACGATGCCTCGCTGGCAGAACTGCAGGCTCTGAGAAAGACCAATGCAGAGAAGATCGCTGAAGCCGAAGCTGAGATCGCAATGCTGAATACAGAATACCAGGCCTCCGTAGCAGAATCGCAACCGATAATTGATGGGTTTGATGGACTGATGGCACGTATCAATGCATTATCTGAACTGCCGTGGTTTCCATCGTTCTTTATATTCCTTCTATTCCTGGCCATAGAGACTTCCCCTATTATCGTAAAGCTGTTAGCCCCCAAAGGGCCCTATGACCTGAAACAGGAGGAGGAAGAATCCTTAGTAGCTACCTGGGTAACTCAAAAAGTTAACGAACGGAACCATATCCTGGCAACGGATACTTTACTGAACCAAAAGGTGTATTCGGAGATCGCTGAGGAAGAAGCTATTTACGCCTACAAGAAACAAAAGGCAGAAGAACTGATGCGACTGCAGGCCGATAGTTTCCACGAATTACAGGTCAAGAATTTATAACCCGGCCAGTTCTTCCTTTTGCCGGCGTGTCAGTTTATTGACAATGAGCTGGTAGGAATGGTCGGTGAGTTCTTCCAGCAATGTGGTTGGTAGTTGTTCCAGGTACAACGTGTTCCAATGTCGTTTGTCCAGGTATGACAGGGCCGGGACAATTCCGACGTACTCCTCCCTGAGTTCAATCGCCTTTTCCGGATCGCATTTCAGGTTCACCTGTGAAGGGATCGCCTCTAAGGGAGCAAAGACAAATACCTTGCCCATTACCTTAAAAACCAAGGTATATTCATCAAAGGGCAACTCTTCTGTAACCCCTTTTTTGGCAATGCAGTACTCCCTGAAACTTTCTATATCCACTTTGTGTTATGTATAATTACTGGACCGCCCCCTGTGCGTCATATACAACTACTTTTTGCCATAAGGCAGAAGCATCTTCAATAAATTTAAGGTGGGCCGGTTCTGTCTGGTATCCTTCCTGGGCTTGGGCCGAATCAAAAGTGAGCGTGAGCTGGTAGGTGAATGAATCATCCACCACATCTCTCGTTGCCTTCGGTGGGACGCCTACGAAATTTGTCTTGGCAAACTTGGATTTACTTAACAGGGTTGCCAGTGCGCTTTCAAAATTAGCCCGGTCCGCAGTATTGTCAGGATTCTTTAACCAGAAGAAGACCGTATGGACAAATGAAGGATCAAAATTCCTTGAAGCATCCGTTTCCTGGGCAAAACCTTTAATAGCGAAAAAGAGCAATAGCAGGGTTATTGATAGTTTTTTCATAGCAGGGTTTATCTTAATCATTTTTATTTTTCAGTTGTTTCTTATTGAATTCCAAAGCGCTGTAATCGAGGGTCCATCCAATGGTCTCCACGATCTTTTCTATCAGGAGAACGGCTTCCAGGGCCTCCTTATTGGCCGTTTCCATCAGCCCGCTTTCCGGTATTTTCTCCAGGATATGCTTCCGCGCCTCCTTGTTCAGCGAGGTAAGATCATCCGGGGTAAACGCATTGAAAATACCATTTTTTATATCGTAAAATTCCAGCTCCGGCTCTATTGTCAGCACTTCAGGGGCAGGGAAATTTTCCAGGATGATCTTCTTCTTTTCGTTGTCTGCGTGCATGAATAGTTTTTTCAGGTCGTACCCGATCTGGGCTTTAGCCTTGATCACAATCAGGGCTCGTTTCTTACTGCTGATCATGCTCATGAACCGGGACCTGGTATTCTCGTAGCGGTAGATTTCGGCAAAATCACCTTCCACGGTGATAAGCTTACAGACACTCCTTATCTTTTCCAGGATCACCGTGCTCTGGTGTTGGGTCAGCTCCCTGCGACTGCGGCTCCTGATATACGAAAATACCCAGTACATAATTATCGCACCAAGGGCAAGACCCAGTAAGATCTCCAGAACATCATTCATCCTTCATAATTTTATATAAGACAGGCCGGCTGGGCGCTGCATCATTTTCAAAAGCAGCGGTCTGCAATTCGAGCAGGTAGGTGCCATCAAGCACTTTGTTAGGCACATAGATGAATTCGGTGATGGTGGCATCCATCCGTTTCTTCCCATCCATATTCCAGAATGCCCTGTGAGCCACCAGGGCTCCCTCATCTTTTTCCTTATCCACAGAAGGAAGATCGATCAGCAGATGCTGAACATTGCGATCCACAAGGTATTGCGCAGCATCTTCGAGCATGTAGGGAGGATTTTTATGGGAATAGTGACGGGTCTTCTTCTGGCCGGTATTGGGCAGGGTACGGATCACCACCGCCGAACAATCCTTGTCTTTTAGCGCGTATTCCAGCTGGATCCTGGAGATACAGCGATCCTCCCCATGTCCTTCCGGGGCAATGGTGATCACCTCCGCCAGGCTGAAATATTTTTTTAGTTGTTTATTAATAGAACAAGGTTCCGCAGTGATATGTCCCAGGGTCTCGGTATGGGTCCCGTGAGCGTGGGGATTAAAATAGATGTCGTTAAAGTTGATCGATGCCCCTTCGCTTACACTGGCCACGAACTCTCCTTCCCTGTAAGGTGTGATCCTCGGTGGATCCGCGTACCAGGCATTCACATTCCTCCCTGTACCCCGGATGGGAATGGAAAGATCTAAAGGTGCATTCAGGTTTACCTTAAAAGTTCTCTTTTTCAGGGTGATATTTGCGATCATCTGGTTGCTCATTCTGTACTGTAAATATTTTTCAGGAATTGTCTTTCAAGTTAATCATAAACAGGTCTGCTGCAATTCCATCGGTTAAAAATTTTCCCTTGCCGGTCACATGCAGGGTCCTTTCCTTTACTTTTACCAAATCCAGGTCCAGCAGTTTTTTGGCCTGTTCCTCGAGGTAATCCCGGTACAGGGATCCAAATTCTGAAGCCACTTTCTCCAGTGAAACGCCCCAGATCGTTCTCAGGCCGGTCATTACGTATTCGTTATAGCGATCCCGGGCCGAAAGTTCTTCAAATGAGACCGGGAGTTCCCCCCTGCCAATAGATTTAATATAGGTGATGTTATTCCGGATATTCCAACCCCTTCGCCTGCCGTCGTATGAATGCGCCGAAGGGCCAATTCCCAGGTAATATTTTCCCAGCCAATAGGCCGTGTTATTTTCGGAAAAATACCCGGGCATCCCGAAATTCGACAGCTCGTAATGAACAAACCCCTTTTGTTCCAGGTAACTGACCATAAACCTGAAATGCTCTTCCGCAGCTTCATCACTTACGGCAGCCACCTGTCCTTTATCTATCATGTGTTTCAGGGCCGTGCGGGGTTCCACGGTAAGGGCATAACTGGAAATGTGTGGGATATTAAAGGAGGTGGCGGTTTGCAGGTTCTCCTCCCACCGCTTCATATCCATCCCTGGGATACCGTAAATAAGATCAAGGGAGATATTATCAAAGGAACCGGAAGCCAGTTCCAGGCAGTTTCTTGCCTCCGCCGCATTATGCGCACGGTTCATTAGCTCCAGGTCCTCCTCGAAAAAAGACTGTACACCTATGCTCAGTCGATTGACGGAGGAATGAGAAAGCTCCTTTATTTTATTCTTTGACAGGTCATCCGGGTTGGCCTCCAGGGTTATCTCTGGATCGGTAGTAACCCGGTAATATTTAAAAACAGTATCTATGAGGCGGTCCAGATCCTGCATACTCAATATGGAAGGGGTGCCCCCGCCAAAATAGATGGTTTTTATTTCGGCCTGCCCCAGTTCATCTTTACGCATCACCAGTTCTGTCTGCAGCGCATCCACCATAGCCTCCATATGCTTTGTATTTGTACTGAAATGGAAATCGCAGTAATGACAAGCTTGCTTGCAGAAAGGGATGTGGATGTAGATTCCGCTCATTCTTAATAGGGACAAAGGTACAAGGGGACAGAGTTACCTTGCAGATTACAAAGGTAAGGATTAAGGTTAGTTTGAACCCAATTTACCCTGGCCCTTAAACTTTCTTCAACCAGCAGCTGTTTTGTGCATCTGGACCCAGAACATTTTTGTTCATTAAGATAAAGCCGGGGTTCTTAACCCCGCCCCGATCAAAAGTTAATTGTAGTTACTGCATAAAACAGGCAGAGTTGAACTTAAATGTTTATAACTGACCGGGGAAGTAACTACAATTCAGACAGCCGGATCCGATAAACCTAAAAATTTCCAATGAATAATTGACCTTTTCTTAAAGCATCACCGTTTAGTTTGAGGATGATGAAAGTTAGACAGGTTAGACTTTTCCCTTTTACTGCTCATTACTAGAAGGGAACTGCAAATTGCGAATTTACCTGCCCGCCCGCCCACTTAAATGACCTAGTCGGGCAGGTGCCGGGCGGACGGGCCGGAGGCAGGCAGCAAACTGCCTACTGCCTACTGCCCAATGCCTACTGTTTCTTGATTCGTTTCTCGTTCTGCTTTACAAAAGCATCCCAGCCGGAATACCCTTTGCCGGTATCTATCTTACCCTCATTATAAAAATGACAAACGGCGGCTGCAAGCCCATCGGTACTATCCAGGTTCTTTGGTAGTTCTTTAAGGCCTAAAGTGCTTTGCAACATTTTGGCTACCTGTTCCTTGCTGGCATTCCCATTCCCGGTAATGGCCATTTTGATCTTCTTCGGCAAATATTCGGTGATGGGTATCTGCCTGGAAAGTCCCGCTGCCATAGCTACTCCCTGGGCGCGTCCCAGCTTAAGCATAGACTGCACATTTTTACCAAAGAACGGAGCTTCTATAGCGATCTCGTCCGGGTGATAGGTTTCTATAAGTTCTATAGTGCGATCAAAGATCAGTTTCAGCTTGGTATAGGGATCAGGGTATTTCTGCAACAGCAATTCGTTCATCTGTACAAATTCCATTTTCTTTCCCCGGATCCGGATAATCCCGAATCCCATGATGGTAGTCCCGGGATCTATCCCTAATATGATCTTATCTGTGCTCAATGCTTCGTGTTTAATATGATGGGGACTCGGAATTTTGCACTGACCGGGATGCCTCTTTTCAGGGCAGGTTCCAGTTTGGGAAGACTTTTTAAACTCTCGATGATAACCCCGTTAAACTCCGGGATCTGGTTGCGGATCGCGGCATTCTCTTCCATATCCAGTACAGTGATCGTACCCGTCTTATCTACCAGGAAATCCACGTAGAGGGTATCGGCCACATCATTGGTCAGTTCAAATTCAAAATCATTTAAGATATCGGAAAAATGGCGCAGCAGGGCACGTTCAAAACACGCGCGTTGTTCCACCTTGGGTACTGATTCATCACAGTCCAGGAACAATGGGTACTGGTCCACATCGTTCCAGTTGATCCCCTCTAATTCGGCGGCGACGATCTTTTGAGTCTGCACCTCTGGGGATTCAAACCAGGCACAGGAAGAAAGCAGCCCACAACAAATAAAGATCCCCAACTTGCGCATTCCGGTTGTTTTGTGCGGGAAAATTACGACTTTTTGGAGAACCACGAAGGATGTAAGCCACGTGAAAACTTGAGGATTATCCCCAGCCTCGAATATTCACCCAATTTGAAAGTATATAGTCCCCGTCCGAAGTGTTTTGAATAGTCAGAATTCTTACTTCAGCAAGGTTACAGGATCAGGAATGACTAATTGACAATAATTGATCACTTACCGGCACTTTCCTAATCAATTCTATAATAATTGTATCAGGAGGTAACAAATCCTTTCTATCTTAGACTAAATACCAGAAAGACATTTTTATGGATACACTATTACTGATCTTAGGATTCTTATTGATACTGGGTGGAATTGCCGGAAGTTTCCTGCCGGTATTACCGGGACCCCCGCTTGGATGGGTCGGGTTGCTGGTCTTGTCCCTGACCAAAGCCATTCCCGCAGACTGGTGGCTTCTCAGCATCACCGGTATCGTAGCCCTGGCTGTTTTTATTATCGATTACGCTATCCCTGTAATGGGAACAAGGAGGTTCGGTGGCAGTCGGGCTGGAATGATAGGTACCACCATAGGATTGCTGGTATCCATTTTCTTTCCTGTCCTCGGTATTTTCGGTATCGTGATCTGGCCCTTTGCCGGTGCCTTGGTGGGAGAATTGTTAAACAAGGCCGACAGGAAAACTGCTTTTAAAGCCGCCTTCGGATCGTTCCTGGGATTCCTTACCGGAACCTTTTTGAAATTTGTGGTGTGCGTGGTATTCCTCGGACTTTATATCTCCAAGGCATGGGAGCATCGAGAAGCCCTCTTCCCCTATTTCTTCAGTTGACGATTAGTATTACAGCCATACTACTTTTTCCGATAGAGGACCTCTCTCCCCTTCTTCCAGGTTTCCGTCATAATGGCCCATATAAAAGAATCCAAGACATTCCTCTCCCGGGTCCATGGGCAAGAATTCATCCATATACCTGATAAGTCCAGGGGAACTCCAGTAACATCCTATCCCCAGCTCTGTACAGGCCAGCCACATGTTCTGTACGGCCATGGCCGTGGCTGCTACCTCCTCCCAAACGGGCAGGCTTTCCTTAGGGTCTCGCTGCATACAAATAGCGATTATCGCCGCAGCTTTCCGGGGGTTCTCCATTAGCTTGCGGATCTTTATCTTCTTTGGCCGGACTTCTGTGGCCACATATTTGTTGGAAAGAAAAATCCCGAGTTTTTCCAGGCTTTCTCCTGTCATCACTTTAAATCTCCAGGGTTCGGTCTTCTTGTGCGTAGGAGCCCAGTTAGCCGTTTCCAATATCTTTTCTATAGTCTCCCTGGCAATCGGCTTTCCGTTGTACTGGTCCGGGAAGACCGATCTCCTCTTCCTGATCAAATCAAATATCATATACCTAGTTTTCACTGTCAAAAATACTATTATTCCCTTGAATCCCCGGCCCACAATAAGTTCAGGCACTGCTCCAGTGCCTGGTTCCGGTTATCCTTTTTCCAGATGACATACAGCACTGCTTTCTGAGCGATGTCTTTTAATTCTATGAATTTTACACCCATGTTGAAACCATGCTGCAGAGAAGTGGGGACGATAGAGATACCCAGCCCATTCTCTACCAGTTTAAAGATGGTCTGTGCGTGGACAGATTTATGGGATACCGTTGGACTAAACCCCTCCTGTTCACAAATACTCATTACAGTATCGTAATACAGCGGACTGTAATCCTGGGCAAAAAGAATAAAATTCTCATCAGAAAACTGCCCGATATTTTTAAAAGCCTCCGCCGAGCACCAGTGATCTTCAGGCAGTACCAGGGAGAACGAGTCTTCGAACACCGGCCGTATATCCAGACCTTCCGGCACCCTGGCAAGGCGAACAAATCCAATATCAAGCCGATCTTTAATTATGGCGTTCAGCTGCGCATTATTCGACAATTCCTCCAGGCTGGTCCTGATATCCGGGTATTGCTGCTGCAGGTTAACCAGTAAGTCAGGGATCACCTGCTGCATTGCCGACCCCAGGAAACCTATGCGGACTTCCCCCGAATGCCCCTCCCCGATCAGGCGTAATTGCCGGCTGGTCACCTCGATGTGGTTTAACAGGAATTCTACCTCCTCCTTCAGGTATTCCCCGGCCCTGGTCAGGCTCACCTTCTTCTTATTCCTGTCTAACAAGGAAGTACCCAATAACTCCTCCAGTTGCCGGATTTGCCTGCTAAGCCCGGGTTGCGAGATATACAGCTTTTCGGCCGCTTTCCGAAAGTGCAGCTCCTCCGCCACCATCAGGAAATATCGGAGATGTCGTAACTCCAACTGATTACTCATAGTTATTAACTGTTAACTATAATGATATTGGTAATTATCAAACTTAATCAATAATTTTAACCTATCAAATCAAAAGGAAATGGCGGAAAAACATAAAAATTTTAAATACGGGGAAGACCAGCTGAGTGCCGGTCTTGCTCTTTCTCTTGCAAGGGGACATATCTCCGGGAAACTGAGCCCGGCCACCCGGGAAAAGGTGCGCGAAAGTGCGCAGATCGTGGCGCGGATCGTGGAGAAAGGAGAACCCGTCTACGGCATCAATACAGGATTCGGCCCGCTTTGCACCACCCGTATCTCCAGGGAAGAAACCCGGGTACTACAGACCAACATCCTGAAAAGTCACAGCGTAGGGGTCGGCAAACCAATTGAAAAGGAAATTGCCAAACTGATGCTGGTACTTAAACTGCATTCCCTCGCAAAGGGATTTTCAGGGGTTGCTGAAGAAACCCTGGACAGGATACTTTGGCACCTGGAGAACGATGTTATTCCCCTGGTTCCGGAACAGGGCTCTGTAGGTGCGTCCGGTGACCTGGCACCACTCTCCCACCTGTTCCTTCCTCTCATAGGATTGGGGAAGGTATGGTATAAGAACGAGGTGATCTCCACAGGCGAATTGTTCAGGAAAAAAGGGCTCAACCCACTGGAACTGGGACCTAAAGAAGGTCTTGCCCTGATCAACGGAACCCAGTTCATCGCCGCCCATGCAGTAAAGGTCATAGCCCGGATGCAACGCTGTCTTTCCCAGGCTGATATTATCGGTGCCATGATGGTGGAAGGACTGCAGGGATCTATCAAACCCTTTTATAAGGAATTACACCAGTTACGACCTTTTAAAGGCAATATACATGTAGCACACAGGATCACGGCCCTGCTCAAGGATTCAGAGATCATGGAAGACCATATAGATTGTGACCGGGTACAGGATCCCTATTCCCTTCGTTGCATGCCCCAGGTGCACGGCGCTTCAAGAGCAGCCTGGCTGCACCTGAAAGAGTTACTGGAAACTGAACTTAACGCGGTAACAGACAACCCTGTTATCATCGATGAAGAACTGACCATCAGCGGGGGTAATTTTCACGGGCAGCCCCTGGCGATGGCCCTTGATTATGCCTGTCTTGCGGCCTCGGAGATCGGGAATATTTCGGACAGGCGCACCTATCTGGCCCTGGAGGGGAACAGCCCCGGGGTACCCAAATTACTGATGAAAGAGACCGGTATAAATTCGGGTTATATGATACTTCAGTATACCACGGCAGCACTTGCCAGTGAGAACAAAGGCCTGTGCTTCCCCTCCAGCGCGGACAGTATCCCTACCTCCCTGGGGCAGGAAGACCATGTGAGCATGGGGTCTATCAGCGGGCGAAAAGCTTTACAGGTCATCGGGAATGTAGAGAAGATCCTGGCTATAGAACTGCTGACCGCCGCCCAGGCTTTCGAATTCAGGAAGCCCCTGAAATCGGGAAAACTGTTAGACGAGGTTCACCAGGCCTTGCGTAAAAAAGTTCCTTTCGCGGAGAAAGACCGGGTCTTTGCCGAAGACATTGAGAAAGGAATACAGATGATACGCGAAGGCAGCCTGCTGCAGTTGGTCCGGAATGCTGCCGAGAAAGAAAATTTATCGATAGAGTCCCCTTATTCGGCTGAATTTGAGGTATTTTAACAGTAGTAATCCCTGCTACAGAATTTATAACCAGAAATAGGCAAATGAAATTAATAGGTCCGTTCAGGCAAATAATTACCATGGCAAACCTCCCCCTGAAAGGGGCGCTGAAGGATGAGCAGCTGGAAATTCATCATGACGGTGGCATCTTAGTTGATCAAGGAAAGATCCACCGGGTTGATTCCTACGATAGCTTGCATCAGCTCGCCAGAAAGGAGGATTACGAAATGCAGGTCCTGGAGGGGGACCACGTATGTATTCCCGGGCTGGTGGATTCGCACACCCATATTTGTTTTGGCGGCAGCCGGGCCAGGGATTATGCTTTCCGCAACGCGGGGAAGACGTACCTCGAGATCGCCAAAGCCGGAGGGGGGATCTGGGACACGGTAACCCAGACCAGGAATTCCAGCGAAGCATTGTTGACCGACTTAGTCCGGGAAAGAGCGAATATCCTCCTGGCTAACGGGGTGACCACCATTGAAGTAAAGAGTGGTTACGGTTTAACGGTGGAAGAAGAGCTCAAAATGCTGAGAGCGATCAAAAAAGCGGGTACCGAAACAGTTTCTGAACTTATACCTACCTGCCTGGCAGCACACATGCTGCCCCGCGATTATGATAAGGATGCAGAAAGCTACCTGCAATTGATGACAAGGGAATTATTCCCCAGGATCATAGAAGAAGGCCTGGCATCCCGGGTAGATGCTTTCGTAGAAGAAAGTGCTTTTAGTCCCGAACAGATCCTTCCTTATTTAATGTCCGCGAAGGAAATGGGATTTTCAATCACTGTGCATGCCGACCAGTTCTCGGTTGGCGGCAGCCAGGTTGCTATAGACTGCGGGGCTGTGAGCGCAGACCACCTGGAAGCGAGTACAGGGGAAGAAGTAAAGAAGCTCGCTGCAAGTGACGTTATCGCAACTGCATTGCCCGGGGCTACCCTGGGACTTGGCTGCGGTTTCACTCCCGCCAGGCAATTACTGGATGCAGGAGCTGCTGTGGCAATTGCGAGCGACTGGAACCCTGGCTCTGCCCCGATGGGGAACTTGCTGACCCAGGCGGCAATCCTCGGCGCCTTCGAAAAACTGACCAATGCCGAGGTATTGGCGGGAATTACCTACAGGGCTGCAGCTGCGCTCGAAGTACCTGACAGGGGTTTGATACAAACCGGGAAACGAGCTGACCTGACCGCCTACCCAACAGACAATTACCAGGATATTCTCTATAAGCAAGGGAGCCTTACCCCTTCCCTGGTATGGAAAGACGGGGAATTATCATTTGATTCAAAAAAAGATTACGCATGACAACGACAACCACATCCAACTTCGGGCAACTCATCATCCAGGGAATCCCTGAACAATTGCCGCCTCCGCGGACCCCGGATATAAAAGTCTCCCATGCCCCAAAACGAAAAGATATCCTTTCTAAAGAGGAAAAAAGACTGGCTGTTCGCAATGCACTACGGTATTTTCCAGAAGATTGGCACCGGGAGCTGGCTACGGAATTCGCGGAGGAACTCAATTCCTATGGCCGCATATATATGTACCGTTTTATGCCGGAATACAGTATGTATGCCCGCCCGATAGCAGATTACCCGGCTAAAACCCCTCAGGCAGCAGCCATTATGCTGATGATCCAGAACAACCTGGATCCAAAAGTGGCCCAGCACCCCCAGGAACTGATCACCTATGGCGGTAATGGAGCCGTATTCCAGAACTGGGCCCAGTATTTACTTACTATGCAGTACCTCTCCCAGATGACAGAGGAACAGACCCTTCATATTTATTCCGGGCACCCGATGGGACTATTCCCTTCTTCGAAGAATGCCCCCCGGGTTGTGGTAACGAACGGGATGATGATCCCCAATTACTCATCCCCGGACGATTGGGAACGTTTTAATGCACTTGGGGTCACCCAGTACGGTCAGATGACCGCGGGGTCTTACATGTATATCGGGCCCCAGGGCATTGTTCATGGTACCACCATCACCGTAATGAATGCTTTCAGGAAAGTCCTCCGGAATGGTGAATCTCCGGCCGGAAAAGTCTTCCTGACCTCCGGCCTGGGTGGTATGAGTGGGGCGCAACCCAAGGCCGGGAACATTGCCGGCTGTATCACGGTATGCGCAGAAGTTAACCCTGCCGCCGCCCATAAAAGGCACGAGCAGGGCTGGGTAGATGAACTGCTCACAGACCTGAACACTCTTGTAAAAAGAACCAGGGAAGCCATTGCCGGCAAGGAAGTGGTATCACTCGCTTTTATTGGAAATATTGTCGAGGTATGGGAACGTTTTGACCAGGAGGATATTTTTGTTCACCTGGGGTCTGACCAGACCTCGTTACACAATCCCTGGGCCGGGGGATATTATCCCGCCGGTCTCAGTTTCGAAGAGTCGAATACCCTGTTGAGAGAATCTCCGGAGCTTTTTAAGACCAAAGTACAGGAGTCGCTGCGCAGGCAGGTTACTGCCATTAATAACCACACTGCAAAAGGCACATATTTCTTTGATTACGGGAATGCATTTCTCCTGGAAGCTTCCCGCGCAGGTGCCGCCATCATGAATGAAGACGATAACGATTTCAGGTACCCGTCCTACGTACAGGACATCCTTGGTCCCATGTGTTTTGATTATGGCTTTGGTCCTTTCAGATGGGTTTGTACCTCAGGCAAACCTGAAGATCTAAAACGCTCAGATGCCATAGCCCTGCAGGTTATGCGCGATATACAGAAAGAGGCGCCCGATGAGATCAGCCAGCAGATGCAGGATAATATCCGGTGGATAGAAGAAGCCGAAAACAACAAGCTTGTTGTAGGATCCCAGGCCCGGATACTTTACGCTGATGCGGAAGGCAGGGCCGCCATCGCCCAGGCATTCAACGAGGCTGTGAAAAGTGGAGACCTGACTGCACCGGTGGTGCTTGGCAGGGATCACCACGATGTAAGCGGAACAGATTCCCCCTACAGGGAGACCAGCAACATTTACGATGGCAGCAGGTTTACTGCTGATATGGCCATCCATAACGTGATCGGGGATAGTTTCCGGGGTGCTACCTGGGTCTCGATCCACAATGGTGGCGGAGTCGGTTGGGGCGAAGTGATCAACGGAGGCTTTGGGATGGTCCTTGATGGATCAGCCGAGGCATCAGAACGATTACAAAGCATGCTCTTTTACGATGTAAATAATGGGATCGCCCGGAGAAGCTGGGCACGCAATAAAGGTGCTTTATTTGCGATCAGGAGAGAAATGGAACGCAGTCCCGCGTTAACGGTCACCGTTCCCAAGATTGTCGATGACGATATTTTAAATAACCTTTTTTAATCTATAAGACCCATGGCGATTTACACATTGGCCAGGACCGAACTCTGGCAGGGACGCAGCTCCGAAGAAAAACTTTACTTACATGAAAAGGTTAAATTCGCGGACCTTGAATCGCCGGAACTGCAATTACAGGAAAAGACCGTTGCAATCCTGGGTTATGCATGCGATGCCGGGGTCTCCCGGAACAATGGCAGGCCCGGTGCGGTGGATGGTCCTGATGCTTTCAGGAAGCAGTTCTCAAAACTTCCCAACCACCTGCATTATAATGCCGGACTTGTAGACGCCGGGAACGTGGAATGCAAGGATGAGGATGTGGAAGAAACCCAGGAGCTGCTCGCGGATAAAATAGTTCTGTTGCTGCGGAAAAGAGTCTTCCCCGTAGTGATAGGGGGTGGGCATGATGTGGCCTACGGGCATTTTAAGGGACTGCTGGGCTATACAGGAAAAAGGAAAACGATCGGGATCATAAACCTGGATGCTCACCTGGACCTGCGTTCCAATGAACATGGGAATCATTCAGGAAGCCCGTTCTACCAGATCGGTATGGAAAGCAAGGCACAGAATTTCCCTTTCAAATACATGTGTATGGGGGTAAGAAGCGACTCCAATGACCGTTCCCTCTTCAAAACTGCAACCTCCCTGGGCGTAGAGATCATTCCAAGAGAAGTCTTTGCCATTCACCGCCGGGAGGTGGTGATCAGCCAGCTTCAGAAATTCATCACCAATACAGATTATGTCTACCTGACCATAGATCTGGACGGATTCTCTTCTGCTTTTGCCCCGGGGGTAAGCGCAGCTTCTCCCGTTGGGTTTTCCCATGATATTGTTATGGAGGTACTGAAGGTCATCATCAGTTCAGGGAAATTACTGAGTATGGACATAGCCGAGCTTAACCCAGCCTATGACGTGGACCAGCAGACCGCCAAACTGGCGGCCACCCTGGTTCATCGTACGATCCACAGCCTCCCCTTAAGGTAGCCAGGATTTATAGTAATCTCCATTGTCAATTTCTAAGGCAGCCTGCGTCACCTGTAATGGTTTAAAGGTGTCTATCATGACCGCGAGCTCCTCGGTTCCTTTTTTACCGATACTGGCCTCGTATGTTCCCGGGTGCGGACCATGGGGTATTCCTGCAGGATGCAGGGAAATATACCCCTTATCGATTCCCTTCCTGCTCATAAAGTCACCATCTACGTAATAGAGTACCTCATCGGAGTCTATATTGGAATGGTTATAAGGGGCAGGTATGGATTCCGGGTGGTAATCATATAGTCTAGGCACAAAGGAACAAACCACGAAGGCACTGGTCTCGAAAGTCTGGTGTACCGGTGGCGGTTGGTGTACTCTCCCGGTTATGGGTTCAAAATCATGTATGGAAAAGGCGTAGGGAAAATTATAGCCATCCCAGCCTACCACATCAAAGGGATGTGTGGCATATACCAGTTCATGAAGTTCCCCTTGTTTTTTGATCTTCATTACAAAGTCCCCTTTTTCATCGTGTGCCTTCAGGTTCCTGGGTAATTTAAAATCACGTTCACAGAACGGTGAGTGCTCCAGGTGTTGCCCAAACCAGTTACGATAACGTTTTGGGGTATATATGGGGTGGTAGGATTCTGTTATCAACAGGCGGTTATCTTCCGTATCAAACTCGATCTGGTAGATCATCCCCCGGGGAATAAGGACGTAGTCACCATATTCAAAAGGAATTTCCCCCATTAAGGTCTTCAGGGTTCCGCTGCCCTCATGGATAAACAGTAATTCATCTGCATCCGCGTTCTTATAGAAATAATCCGTCATGGATTTTCGTGGAGCCGCGAGGCCGATATGAACATCAGAATTGAATAACACGGTGGTACGACTGTCCAGGAAATCGTCCTGGGGTTTCACCTGGTACCCTTTCAGTAATCTTGATTTTATATTGTGAGCTACGGCAGCCTTAGGTCTCATATCCTTACTCTCCCGGACCTCCTTTACCTGTGTGGGCCTGTGAAGATGATATAATAAGGAAGACATCCCGTCAAAACCGATGGTTCCGAACAATTGCTCGTAATGCAGGCTGCCATCCGGCTTTTTAAATTGAGTGTGCCTTTTATGCGGGATCTTACCCAGTTTATGATAAAGTGGCATAGTTTAAATTTTACAGTTCAGTATACCTGCAGTCAAACCTGATTAAGCAATCGATTTCGTTCGTATCCTGCAGGGGCTTAAAATTACGATTTTTATAAATCTTAATGAAATGGAACCTAAGGGGAAACTTGCTAATAATTTGTCCAGGCAGGGCTGTTTGGAATGCATCAATTTTTACGGCATTCGCACAAGGGATAGTACTTATTTAAACGTAAGTTAAGCATTGTATAAAATGAACTGAACATGGAAAAGAATAAAGAGAATAAAAAAGCCGACTACAATCCAGAAGTGACCCAGGAAGACCTGGATGCACTTGGAAAAAAAGGTCTCAGCATGGACGCCCGGGATGACCGCAAACTGCAGCAACGGGAAAACAAAGTAGACTTTACAGGGAAAGACCTCGATGTTCCTAAAGGGAATCAGACAATCCTGGACAATAATAACAAAGTCCGGGACGAAGAGAATAAATTTTACAGCCAGGGCGGTGAAAGGAAGAACAACCTGGAAGAACGAAAAGACAGTTAAAATTAAATCGCAGAAATTATGTCAGACAATAAAGAAAACCTCATAGAAAAGAAAAAGCAACAAAGCCTGGAGGAACAGGCCATCGACGAATCGGCTACACATGGAAAAGCTATCAATCACCAGGTGAAGGATAAGAAGAACCATCACCAACCACGTGATACGGCATAATACAACTACTTGTGCTACGCCATCGAATTATGGGAGGTTTTTAAAGAAAAAAAGCCTCCCATTTTTTTGGAAAGCCTTTCATTGGTCTGAGCCGGTCTCCCGGGCACATTCCATGCACCTCAACTAAGGTGCACAACACAACACCGCAAATATAGCAAAGCTTTTTAACTTCTCCGACTTAAGCCTCAACTTTCCCCTTTCCGGGTGTAGGTGCGTACGATCAGCCTGGCCGCTTTATCGTAATTGATATAACTGTAAACCCAGTTGAAAAAAACAACCACCTTATTCCTGAACCCAACCAGGGCCATCAGGTGGACGAACATCCAGATCAACCAGGCGAAGGTACCAGAGAAACTCCCGCGATTCGGGAGATCAACCACAGCCTTATTCCTTCCGATAGTAGCCATAGTGCCCTTATCAAAATAGCTGAATGGCTCCATCTTTTTTCCACCGAGCATTCGCTTAAAATTGGAGGCCAGGTGTTTGCCCTGTTGGATGGCCGGTTGTGCAACCTGTGGATGTCCCTTCGGAAAATCATCGGTTTCCATGTACGCAATGTCCCCGATAGCAAAGATCTCCTCGAAACCATCTACCTGGTTAAACCGGTTAACTTTGAACCGGTTAAATCGCTCTAGTAAAACTTCTTCGGGCAGGCCGGGAATCTTCGCCCCCGTGACCCCGGCGGTCCAGATAAAGTTCCTGCTCCTGAATTCCTCGTCATTATTGGTCTTCAATACCGTTCCATCATAGCTTTTCACCATGGTATTCAGGTGAACGGTCACCCCCATATTCTGCAAAAACTCTAAAGACTTTTTGGAAGAATTTGGCCGCATGGGAGGCAGGATACGGTCTGTACCTTCAAAAAGATGGATCTCCATTTCATCCACATTCAGATGGGGGTAATCCCTGGGAAAAACGTTTTTCTTCAGTTCAGCGAACGCCCCGGCAAGCTCCACTCCTGTTGGTCCCGCACCGATTATACAGAAGTTCAGGAGGGCCAGCCGCTCTTCTTTGTCCGTAGAGTCGTCTGCCTTTTCAAAATTCTGCAACATGTAACTGCGGATGTTCAGGGCCTGAGGCACACTCTTCATGGGCATGGAATAGTCCTTGAAACTCTCATTCCCGAAGTAATTCGTCTTTGTGCCTGTCGCAATCACCAGGTAATCGTACTGCACATCTCCTTTATTCGTGTGTACTAATTTTCTCTCCGGGTCAATCCGCTCTACTTCGGCCCACCTGAAATGAAAATCATCGAGGTTCTTAAGGATCTTCCGGATGGGGTAGGCAATAGAATCTGGTTCCAGTCCACCGGTAGACACCTGGTATAATAAGGGTTGAAAAGTGTGATAATTGTTTCGGTCTATCATTACGATCTGGACCCCTGTTCCTTTTAGCGATTTGGCCAGGTTGATCCCGGCGAAGCCACCTCCTATAATTACTATTCTATTCAGATCTGATACCGGAATGTTCATGGGGTACTTTTTTCATAAAAATAAGCAATCTGTCAGGAATCCATAAATGCAGTAGTTGCATAACAACATGAATTTTATGCCCAGATTAAATTCCGGAAATTAGGATAAACGGAGGAGTTGCAGTTCTTCATCTGACCAAACTGTGCTTTGGTCGTAATGTAACAACCGGGATGAACATTATAATTACTTTTACATCAATTACCGAAACCATCACCTATGAAGATATCGTTTTATCCACTAGTTCTGGCCGTTATTCTTATACTGGCATCATGCACCAAGGAACAGCCGGAACTGCAGGAGATGCAATTTGAATTAACAGAAGCCAAGACTTCGGGTTCTAAAATAAAAGGTAATACAGCAAATTCACCAATTGAGGTCCTGTCATGGGTTCAAAGCATGCAACATCCGAATGGGCTCCTGGAAAGTGCTGAGTATACAGATTTTGTCTCCTTATATGATAATTCGCTCGCAGCTATTCTCTTTATTCATACAGGTGAAGTGGATCGTGCCGAAGACATTTTCGATTATTTCAATGCACGCCTTGACACAGAATTCCATGCTGGAAATGGTGGGTTTTTTCAGTCTAGAAGGGTGTCCGGCCATCGATCTTCACGTACTTGGATGGGAGACAATGCATGGTTATTAATCGCTTTAAATTATTATGAAAAGCAGACCGGTAATGCTACTTATAGCACCATGCAGCAGGATATTGAGGATTGGCTTCGTCAATTACAAGACCCGGATGGGGGAATCCGCGGAGGCTACAATGACGATGGCACTCCCATACATAAGGTTAGTGAGGGCATACTTATGGCTTACCATGCAGTTAAGGGATATGATGATTTCCATAAGGGAATTCTCAATTTTCTGGAAAAAGAGCGTTGGCAGGGCGAAACAGGAGACCTGGTGACCGGTTCGGATGACCCCCGTTATAATTATGCGATGGATCTTCATCCCTTGGGATATCTCGTATTGGAAGATTTCCCAAAATCGTCATTAGAGAATTTGTCCCGTTATTACAATACACAGGAAAGTACGATGAAGGGGACTGAGATATCTGGCTACTGCTTTGATACAGATCTGGATGTAGTATGGATAGAAGGAACAGCGCAAGTTGCCGTAGCATATGACAATGCCGGCAAGCGCGGGAAACGAAACCAGATTTTATCTGAAATTGAGAAGAATCTTTTGCCAGGCAGTTATCTGCCCGGATCAAAAGGTTTGCCATATAGTGTGAACTTCGGTACTACATTCGGAGCTGCTTACCTATGGGAGCATGCCGATATGTCTCCGGCTCTTTCTTCTACCATCTGGTATCTCTTTGCCGAACTCAACCTTAACCCTTTTGGATCCGACAGGAAAGACCTTCCTTTATCAGATCAATTTTGGATAGATTCTATTTAGATGATATTCTAAAAGTGACTACTGGGATATTTGCATGGTTCGCGATATCCTCTCCAATACTTCCCATGAAGAAATGAGATAGTCCTTTCCGCCATGGGTGGAGATTCCAATAATGTCTGCATTGTAATCTTCCGCAAAATTGAGCCCCCCTGCTCTACGGAATAATCCTGGTAGATCTCCACTTCTTCACCACTCTTCGCCTCGAGCTGAAATTGAGATATCTTTTGATAAATCTCCCGGGAACTGAGAAAATCATCCCCAGGATCCCTACAGCAAATCCCGGTGACTGATCAATTCTGGATGACCACGGATTCCAAGTCTGTTTAGCACTTAGAAATCCTTTCGCTCCGCTTTAAAGATCATTCTTCCTGTCGGTAATACCACCCATAGGGAAAGCACAGCCATTGCGATCAAAAAACCTGCATTGGTTCCAAAAAAGCCTTTGAATACCGCACCGGTATATCCTAAAAGAGCTGCAATATCCAGCTTCAAAAGGATCAGGATACGGGAGAGATCTATAGGGTTCAGCAAAGTGGCGCCAAGGGAATACCGATCCAGGGGGTATTCCTCGAAAAATATGAGAGAGAGCAGGAACAAACCGTCATAGATAACGGCCATAAACAACCATAATAAGACCGAATACCCGAAACCTTTGATCTTATTATCCTGGGTGACCGCTATATTAAAGGAGAGGGCTGTAAAAATAAAACTCAGGGCGGTGCCGATCAGGAGCAGCAATCCAAAATCCCAGATTACACCGCTTTTCATCAAGCCATACAGGACAAACGGAATTCCCAGTCCCAAAACAAGGCTGACCGAGAGAGAACCCGCAACCCCCAGATATAGTCCCAGGAAAATAGAGCGCCGGCGAATGGGTTGAGCCAGGAGTAATTCTGTAAATTCCTTGGAATTATAGAAATACATGATCCCGAAGATAGTTCCTATCAAAGGCACCAGTACTATTATGATATTCAGAAGGGTGATAACGGCCTTGGAGAGATCATTGTTCAGGAAAAGCAACATAAATCCCAGGAGCAGGTAAAAAAGAAAATACACGTAACTCCAGCGACTCCGAATCAGGTCGTAAAAACAATATTTTAGAATTTTATACATAGGTCTGAGTTGTTGCAATTGCCGCTATAGCATGTTCTACATTTCCTTCCCCGGTCAGCTCCTTTAATGCATCCAGGCTTCCCTTGAAATATATTTTTCCCTCCAGCAGGTATACGATCTCGTCGGCAATCTCTTCTACGAAATGCATGATGTGGGAACTTAATAAAACTGTCTTCCCCATCTCTTTTTCTGTCCGGATAATACGTTTCAGACTAATCAGTGAAGAGGGATCCAGGCCGGATGTGGGTTCATCAAGAATCAACAGGGGGCTATCGAACATAAAGGCCAGCACCAGGTTTACTTTCTGTTTGGTTCCCCCCGACAATGTTGAAAGTCTTTTATCCAGGTATTTCTCTAATTCGAACAACTGAACCAGGTGGGATTCGTTAGCCTCCTGACCTCTCAGGTCTTTGATCATAGAAATGAGCTCGCTGACCCTGAGATTTCCGGGAAAATTAGCGATCTGGGGGAGGTAACTCAGTTGTTGCCTGTAGGTCCATTGGCGTGGAATGGTAGTACCATTTACCGTAATGCTTCCCTTGTCGGGCAGGACCATCCCTAAAATACTTTTGATGAGCGTCGTCTTTCCTGAACCATTAGGCCCCAGGATAGCATAGATACCCCCGCGGTCAAAGTGAATATCCACGCCTTCCAGAACTTTATTCTTTCCAAACTTTTTATGAAGGTTTTCAATTTTTATCATAAGGATCGTTTCATTAAAGGTTGAGTATCTACGAGGTTATCCGGGGTAAAGACCGGGGATACTTTTTCCGAAAAATCGATAAGTCCCATAAAAAAACTTCGTAAAAGCACTATGGTTTCGGGAGTCCTGTTCACTATATATGAAAACAGTTTTACCGGTCTGTACGGCACATCCCCTATGCCGTTCTTATCCAGGTCATATCCGGTATATTCACTCCAGTAATTTCCTTTAAACACATTATCGTTCAGGTTACTGTTATAGGAGAGATCAAAAGCATTGTTCAGAAAATTATTGGCGGTAAAGCTGTTTCCATAACATGCCCCCCGCACCTTGAGTGCCCACCCGTTATTGCTGAACAGGTTGTTCCTGTATGTAAGTCGGTTGGCTCCCTCTATCTGTATCCCGATGGTATTATCGAGGAAACGGTTATCATAGATCTCGGAATCATTTATCTCTTTTAGCAGAAGTCCAAAAGCCGCTGTGCCCCAGTTCTTTTTAAAGGTATTCCCCTTCATGACGATCCTTTTTGAGAACATCACTGCAACCCCTGCCCCGTTGTTCTCGAAGAGGTTACCCTCGTACAGATCGTTGTTGGAAAACATGAAATGCAGCCCATAGCGAACATTATTAGAGCTGGTGTTACCACTAATATTTATGTTATCAGAGAATTCTAGATAAATTCCGTCCCTTACCTTTTCCACGTGGTTCCCGGTTACCGCTATGGAATCGCAATGCCAGAGTTGTATCCCGTTACCCGAATTAAATTCTTCTTCCGCATCGCCCAGTATCTTATTGCCACTCACTACCCCATGGGCCGATTTCTCTAGGTAGATCCCGAAAAACAACTTTTCCATCAGCATGTCCCGGATAGCAAAGTTCCGGCTCTTGACTGCCCGTACAGCAGCGAAATCCTTAGTGTAACTGGTCCCTACATTAATCACCCTGATTCCCGATACAGTTACATTGTCTGATTGTATAGTGATAATTTCACCCATATCCCCTCCATCAATAGTGGGGAGATTCACTCCCTGTAACGTCAATGGTTTATCAATCACCAGGTTATATTCACGGTAAATCCCCGGCTCTATCCTTAGGGTATCATAGGCATCAGCATTCCTGATGGCTTCCGCCACGGTTTTATACTCACAATCCTCACATACCACCAGCAGATTGCCTGATTGGGCAATCCCCGCCAGGCTCCATAAAATCATGCAAAAAGTGATAACTCGATACATATTAATGGTAATTATTTTTCCATACCGGGATACCATTACCCGCAGCAGGTTCTTATCTGGAGTTTTTAATTTCCATATCAAAATGTTCTTTAAGGGAGAGCCAATTGTATAGCTCTCCATCTTTCTGACCTTGTATCCTTCGTGCTTCCGCGGCATCCCGGAATGGTGTTAAAAATGCACCCATAGGACTCGGTAAATTGTCTGAGATCAGGTATATCCCTTCCGTGGCATCGGCTAACACACCAGGGTTATCAAACGAATTACATAGAAATAAGGCCACCGGGGTTTTGTCATAATTCCGGTCATAGTTCAACATGCATTCGACGGCGTCAAATGAATATATCTTCCCTTTGCTGGTAACCACCTGTGCTGCGCGTTGCCGGTCCACAATACTCATTGAACAATAGGCACATTTATCCGTTCCGTAGTTGATAGGTCGTGGTCTGGGAGTACAGGACTGTACTACCAGGCAAAACACAAGGGATATAACAAGTATGTAGGAGGACGATCTCATTATGCAGCTGTCAGTTTAAGTTCCTTTCGTCCTTTCCAGTATGCTATAAAAGACAACACGATTCCCACTCCCAGGCTGAATGCCCCTAATTGCGGGTAAGAGTGTGCCACGAAATTCAGAATTTTTTTGGTTCCGAATAATGGAGGCTGGAACCCCATGGCTGAGCCATCCGGGTTTGTGAATTTCATGATCGCTTTGGGGTCTAAATTGTGCCCGTAATCATGTTCCCACAGGTAGAAATCATACAGCCCGGCAGCGCTTAATAACACCATCAGTATTCCCCAGTATAAAAACCATTTGTGATTTGCCAGGAAAGCCAACGCTAAACCCAGGACGGACGTGATGATAATCCCCGCAGGGAAGATCTTGAATTCCGGGATGGCTTCGGGAATATATTTCATTCCCACGTAATGGTTCATGAGGTTTATATTCTTGATGTCATGAGGATTCTTATCCGCAAAATCATTGATGTATATATCCATCCCCAGGGGTGTGGGATATTGGGGCGCTTCCAGGGTGATACTCCACAGCGGGAACACGAATAAAAGCAAGGGTAGCAATGCTGCAAACGACATCAGTATTCTCGAATATTTCATAGTAGCATTTAACTTTTTAAGAAAAGGGGCAAGATGTAAAGTCCTGCCCCAATGTTATCTATTGAGTATACTGTTAATCCCCTAAAGACCAGCTAAGCTCCAGGTCTGATGAGGCCGGGGAAACCCTGACGTATCCCTGCATTTCCTGGTGGAGTGCGGAACAGAAATCAGTGCAGTAGAATGGCCACACCCCTACTTGTTTCGGTTCCCATACAAATGTCTCGGTCTGTCCCGGCATAATGAGCAATTCCGAGGTATTTGCCCCGATCATACTTACACCATGGGGAACGTCATAATCCTGTTCCAGGTTCGTGACATGGAAATACACCTTGTCACCCACTTTGATTCCTTCTATATTATCAGGGTTAAAATGACTCCGGATCATCGTCATATAGACGTGAACTTCTTTCCCGTTCCGTACCACTTTTACATCGGCATCGGTTGTCGTAGCGTACTTATGTTTATTCTCTGTAAGGTTAAAGATCTTCCTGGACCTCTCCCTTACCAGGTCGGCTGGGATACCGGCGGCATAATGTGGTTCCCCTATGGTCGGGAAGTCGAGTAATAACTCCATTTTTTCTCCCGATATATCATAGAGTTGCGCAGATTGGGTCACTTCGGGCCCAGTGGGCAGGTAACGGTCTTTGGTGATCTTATTCATGGCCACTACGTACTTGCCAAACGGTTTCCTCGAATTTCCTCCCGGGATCATCAGGTGGCCTACTGAGTAATAACAGGGTTGCCGGTCTACGACTTCCCAACTTCCGACTTTCCATTTAACTACTTCCGAAGAAATAAAGAAAGTTGTATATCCATTTCCTTCACCATCAAACTCTGTATGTAAAGGTCCGAGTCCTGCTTGTTTAACCGTACCCGCCAGCACATCTTCAAATTTCAAAATAGGTATCCCGTAGGCCTCCCCGTCAAATTTTTCATTCTCTATGGCATCGATCATTTTCTTGAACGAATGAACCGTCAGGTCTGCAGATAACTTCCCATTTCCTACGATATATTCACCGGTAGGATCAACATCGCACCCATGGGGTGATTTAGGAGTAGGCAATAAATACACCAACCCTGGTAAACTGGAGGCATCCAAAACCCGAACTTCCTTTTTCATCGTGGAAGTAGCCGTATGGGTGCTTTCGTCATAAACATTATGGGCATAATTTGCTGGCATAGTCGTGAATTTTCCTGCTTTGATATATTCTTCTGCCTTCTTCCAATTCACAGCAGCGATGAAATCCTTGTCATTCTGAGAAGCGTTAACTTCGAGAAGGGTACTTGCTTCTTCAGAATTGTAGGTAGAAAAGAACATCCATCCATGGGAAGCTCCGCGCCCGGGATGGGCCAGGTCGTAGTCAAAGCCCGGCATCAGGATCTGGAAGGAAAGGTCCATCCCGCCATCTTCAGGGTCAACACTGATAAAGGATAAGGAGCCTTTAAAGTTTCCCTTGTAGTCCTTTATCGAGATATCCGCCTGGGGAATCGGCACGGAGAACCGGGTACCGGCTACTACGTATTCCGTATTCTCAGTCACAAAGGCAGAGCTGTGGTTCCCGGCGCAATTCGGTATTTCTATGATCTCTGTCGTTTCGAATACCGAGAGATCGATTTTTGCTATCCGGGGGGTGTTATTCCCGTTAATGAAAACATACCGGCCGTCCAGTTCGCCATTCGTCTGAGAGATATCAGGGTGATGCGAATCATCCCAGGGTATAAAACCGTGCGAGGTCTGCAACATTGGCTTGGTCTCTTCATTATAGCCCCAGGCCTTTTCCGCGTCTTGCGAGAACACCGGGATCACCTTGAACAGTCGGCCCGAAGGGAGACCATATACCGAGAGTTGACCGCTGAACCCTCCTGAGATGAAGGCATAAAATTCGTCATATTCTCCCGGGGCAACATAAACCTTTTCAGCGGCACCTGAAGACAGGGCTCCCCGGTTCTTTGAATTTTCTTCACCACAGCTTACCAATAGTACGAGACTACAGAGCATGACAGCACTTGAATAAATGATTTTTTTCATTGTATTGTATTTAGTTGTTTGTTTCTTCAGAAGGGGGGAGCATAACTTTATCTATGACGTGGACTATCCCGTTCCCGGCAGGAATACTGGCCATAATTTTCGCACCGCCCACATAAACATCTTCCCCTTTTACCTCGACCATTACATTCTGGTTGTTGGCCTGCCCGAGTTTCTTGAATTTTTTAAGGAAGTCTTTTGAATAGTTTCCGGGGGTCACGTGATAAGTAAGAATATTAGATAAGGCATCCTTGTTCTCAGGCTTCAAAAGATCTTCCACCGTTCCGGCGGGAAGTGCAGCAAAGGCCTCGTTGGTAGGCGCAAAAACCATTAATGGTCCTGCATTGACCAGGGCGTTCTGTAAACCTGCAGCTTCCACAGCTGCGACAAGGGTAACGTGATCTTCCGAACCCTGGGCAATGGCCAGTACAGTTGGTTTGGAAACATCATCTTCGATAAATGCCTGGCCGGTCTGAGTTACCTCCTGGGAAGTGGCAGGAGAATTCGTTTCGTTTTGTTTTACCCCATTTTTACATGAAGTACAGAGACCGACACAAAGGATAATGATCAGTCCGGCGTTGGTTGGTACATTTTTCATAAGGATTTTATTCTAAGGTTCTGAAATATTCAAGGATTGCCCTGGCCTGTTCCTCGTTTAGTCCCTGGTTCGCCATGGGAGAGCCGTTGAATTCCATTAAAAGGTCTTTGGCCAGGGGATCTTCCTTCACCATTTTCTCCGGGTTAAGGATCATGTTCATCACCCATTCCGGGCTACGTCTTTTGAGGATCCCGTCAGGAGCCGGACCTATAAATTTTTTCCCGACCCTGTGGCACGCCATACAATACTGTTTAAAGAGGACTTCACCTTCAGCTGCCAATGTGGGGTCTACTTCCGCAGCAAGGTCTACCGAGGTAATTCCCCCTACCCCTTTGTTCTCCAGATCAACACGTTCGGAAGCTTTAATCCCGGTGTCCATGCTCAACTCCTGGGAATCCCCGGGTTCAGCCTTCTGTCGTTCTACTTTAAAACCTTTATCCTTTTCTTCAGTCTTTTCTCCACAGGAGAATAAGGCAAGGCACAGGACCAGTACCAGGAGTTTTCGTGAATGGCTCATTGAATGTTTGTTTGTTAATTCAATGACGAATATAGTCGGCTTTACAATCTGGAAATATGACCAAAATCATGTAGCCGGAAAGAGGAAAGAATAGCTTCACTATCCGTTATTGGTTTCCTGATCACAAGTGGGTAAGAAAAATAAAAACCGGGATGAAGAGATCCCGGTGATTTTATTTGAAGCGTAAAATTTAAATGCTAATCCTGGGTTGATTAATATCAGTGACCAAGCCCATGAGGGCCCTAAATCCTGAAAGTAACCACCGGGATATTCGCATGGTTCGCGATATCCTCCCCAATACTTCCCATAAAGAAATGAGATAATCCTTTCCGCCCATGGGTGGAGATTCCAATAATGTCTGCATTGTAATCTTCCGCAAAATTGAGCACCCCCTGCTCTACTGAATAATCCTGGTAGATCTCCACTTCTTCACCACTCTTCGCCTCGAGCTGAAATTGAGAAATCTTTTGATATATTTCCCGGGAACTGAGAAAATCATCCCCAGGGGTGTTCACGAACAAGGGTTTGACATCCAGGTTGAGGAGGGATGCAAAATCCTTCGCACGCTTAAAAGCAGCCAGGTTATCCATTTCAAAATCACTGGCAAAGACCATGGTTTTCGGCTTAAAGTCTTCTATTTTCTTTTTGATCACCAAGACAGGCACCTTGGAGTGCCGGACTACCTTTTCAGCATTAGAACCTATAAAGAGTTCCTCTAAACCGTCCGATCCATGGGATCCCATCACAACGAGAGAAGCATCATGCTTTTCTGCTATTTCATTAACCTCGCTAAAGAC
Organism: Zeaxanthinibacter enoshimensis; assembly: GCF_004362865.1. GTDB lineage: Bacteria > Bacteroidota > Bacteroidia > Flavobacteriales > Flavobacteriaceae > Zeaxanthinibacter > Zeaxanthinibacter enoshimensis. Next base: position 242,181 of record NZ_SNYI01000001.1, read on the forward strand.
TTTGAAGTGTTTTATAACCGGGGTGATCTTTACCCCTTTCAGGAAGGGTTTATCTAAAAATTCTGAAAGCCGCTTTTCGGCTAGTTTCAGAAGAAATACGGTATGTTCCTGGTAATAGCCCTCGGTGGAAGAAATGATAGCCTGGTTCAGTTCCAGCATGTGGAGGACCAGGATCTCTGAATCATGTTTTTTTGCTAAAGAAGCAGCTACTTTCAGGGCATTCTCACTTTGTTCTGAGAAATCAAGCGGTACTATGATAGTTTTCATTTGCATGGTTTAGATGGTCTAAGTTAACGTCTGCCAGCAGGAACTGACATGACTAATATCAGTGATAAATCTCAGTAAGTATCTTTTATCCAATCATAAGGCTTTCGTTTCATCCATAAACCCCTTGTGAAATCCGGGAATTCCTGGGGCGCACCATTGTTTTCTATAGAGGTTTCGGACAGGGGCGTCACAGCGCTCCAACTCGCCGCATCATACACATCAATAGGCGGAGCTATTCCTGCCTTTGCCGATTCTACGAACGCGTGCAGCACAAAAAAGTCCATCCCCCCGTGACCGGCCCCTTCTGCATATTCTCCATATTTCTTCCAGAGCGGGTGATCGTATTCCTTTAACCATTCCTCCGCATTTTCCCATTGGTGTGCTGGGGACCTGTCTTCTATATATATACGATTCCCGTCTACTTCCCAGATGCCGTTAGCCCCCTGTACCCGGAAACCCAGCGAATACGGCCTGGGAAGGTTACAATCGTGGGTGACGATGATAGTCTCCCCATTCGTGGTTTCAATGGCAGAGGTAATGACATCTCCCTGTTTGAATTTTACTTTGGCATTGGGATGTTCCTCCCCTCCGTGCTTTACTACGTAATTGTGCAGGCCTATTCCCTTGGACGCTGTGGAGGTGATCGATCGTAAGCGGTTCCCCCTGTTGATATCCGCCATGACCGCGATGGGACCCAGCCCATGGGTAGGATACACATCTGCATTTCGCTTCACGGAGTGCCAGGTTCGCCAACGCGCTTCCGAGATCGCTTTCTCCCCGAACTCTACTCCCCCTCCATAGGGTTGTTTCCCGTCATTGAATTTCACATGCCTGAGATCGTGCTGGTAACCACATCTGAAATGGACCAGCTCCCCGAATACATCCTGGCGTACCATATTTAATACCGCCATAATATCCCTGCGGTAATTCACATTCTCCAGCAGCATCAGGTGGGTACCACTTTTTTCATGGGCCTCAACCAGGTCCCAGCATTCCTCAAGGGTATTGGCCGCAGAGACTTCCAGCCCCACGTATTTGCCGGCCTTCATGGCATCAACGGCCATGCGGGTGTGCCAAAGCCAGGGGGTTGATATGACCACCGCGTCTACCTCTTCCAGGTTCAGCAACTCCCTGTAATGGTATTCATCTTTCCCAAAGATTGCCGGCACAGGGGCCGACTTATCAAAAAGGTCTTTGGCAATTGCAATCCGTGCGGGATCAATATCACATATTGCCGTTACCCGGACATCATCCCGGGCCAATAAATTTTTAAGATGGTTGGTACCCCGGAGGCCCACGCCGATCAGGCCAACCTTAAGGATCTCCTTTACGGGTGCAACTCCCGCCTGCAGCATTCCCGGGAGGACGTATAATCCAGCCCCCATCAGGGTGCTGTTCCTGACAAATTTTCTCCTGCTAATCATTACGGATGAGATAAATATTTCAGTTTATTAAATTATGAAAATCTCCTGCACAGCTACAACGATCCTCAAGAAAATCCTATTTTTGCTAGCATTAAACTCATATTATGACACTTCTCTTAATGGCCGCGGGTCGCGGTAGCCGATACGGTAAATTAAAACAGTTTGACGGTTTTGGACCTAAGGAGGAATTCCTGATGGAATTCAGCATCTATGATGCCCTTGAAAATGGTTTTGAACACATCGTAGTCATCACCCAGAAAGACAACGTAAACTATTTAAAAGATTACCTGAGCCCGCGCTTACCCGGTGACATTAAATTAGACGTGATCCCACAGGAACTATCAGACCTGCCAGAAGGAAGCAGTTACAGTGGCGAACGCCCCAAACCCTGGGGAACCGCCCACGCTGTATGGTCGGCACGAAATGTTATCGATAACTCGTTTGCCGTGATCAATGCAGATGATTATTACGGGAAGCAGGCATTTGAGAATGCCGCAAGATTCATCAGGGATGGCGCCGGGAAAGATAACTATGGGCTGGTCGCTTACACCCTGAACGACACCTTATCGCCTTTTGGAACTGTTTCCAGGGGAGTTTGCAAGACTAAAGGCCATATGCTCGAATCTGTTGAAGAACGCACCAAGCTTCAGCAGGAAGGAGCTGTCGTGAAGGATCATGAAAGCGGCAAAGAATTCACCGGGGAAGAAATGGTGAGCATGAATTTCTGGATCTGCCATCCCTCTATTTTCAGCCACATCGAATCCGACTTCAGGGAATTCCTGAAAGACGAAAAGAACATCCAGGGAGGCGAGGTTTACTTACCTTTTGTTATCCAGGAAATGCTGCAGGCCGGCGAGATCTCGGTAGAGGTCATCCCATCACAAAGCCAGTGGTTTGGCGTGACCTACTCTGAGGACAAAGAATCTGCAGTCTCCCTGTTACAGGAGATGACCGCCACCGGTGGATACCGTTCTCCTTTGTGGAATATGGAACAATAAACATGGACAGGCCGGGCATACAGGAAATATTTTCGAAGTTCTCTAATTGCCCGGCTGATTCTGCCAGGCCTCTTAACCAGGGGCTGATCAATGATACCTTCCAGGTCCGGGATGTGGAGGGTAAGTTATATATACTTCAGAAGATCAACCGGGAAGTGTTTTCAGAGCCCGGGTTGCTAATGGAAAATATAGCAGCGGTTCTACCCCTGCTCTCCGCCCCTGACTATACCAGGCTTGAGCTCTACCCTACCCTAGAGGGCAAACTATCCTACCAGGACGGGCAATCAGAACATTGGCGCCTTCTGTCCTTTATACAGGGAAGTGTAGCCTTTGACCTCCCGCCGAATCTTGAAGTCGCCGAAAATGCAGGTTGGTTGCTTGGCAAATTTCATTCCCTGCTGCAGCACGCCGATCCTTCTCCTTTCAATGTATTGATCCCGGATTTTCATGACCTGCAGTATCGTTTTATCCAATTTGAAAAAGCATTGGAAATAGCAGATCCTGAACGATTGCAAAAGGCTAAACCCATATTGGGATTTGTCACCCATACCGCGGCCATCCTGCAACAACTGGTTTCTGAAGATCTGCCGCTGCGTTTGTGTCATAACGATACCAAACTGAACAATATGTTATTCTCGGCCCGGGACCATGCACCTCTCTGCCTTATAGATCTTGATACCATTATGCCGGGGCACCTGCATTATGACCTGGGTGACGCTCTGAGAACAGTAGTCAGCACAGCCCCGGAGGATGAACGCCAGTTGGAGAACATCGGTTTCTCGGAGCCTCATTTTACTGCGTTTATCGAGGGGTTAAGTCAGCACCTGGATTTTATGAACGAGGAAGAAAAAAAGGAAATCCCAAATGCCGTGGCATATATGCCTTTTATGCATGGACTACGGGCATTGACAGATTACCTTGAAGGTGATATTTATTACAAAGTGAATTCCCCGGAACAGAACCTGGAAAGGTCTTATTCCCTCTTCCGGTTTACCGAGCTGGCATTGTCAAAGAGAGAATTTATGGAGCATATTATCCGGGAGAAACTGTAATCTAAAAATTGTATCAGTTTTCAGCGAGGTAAGCCTTAAAACCCAGGTATACCCCGTTACTCCAACCAAACCCGTCCTGTACGGGATATTCCCCTCCCCCTGCTTCCAGGGACATATCCTCAACATTGTACTTCTCTACGAATTTACCTGTATTCGCATATACTTTTTCATTGAGGGCGACCCAGCGCTCGGCAATGGTCCTGGCCAGGTCAGAATGACCGTAGCGCTCTAGTCCCATCACGGTCATCCATTGTAAAGGAGCCCATCCATTGGGAGCATCCCATTGTTGCCCGCTATGGTTCAGACTGGTCACTACTCCACCGGGTTTAAGGAAATTATTACGGATATAAGTTGCAATTTTATCAGCCTGTTCCTGCGTTGCCATTCCTACGAACAACGGGTACACCGTGGCGAGGGAGCTAACTGAAGTTGTTTTCTTATCTACCCAGTTATAATCAGAGAAGATTCCCTTTTCCTCGTTCCAGAGCACCTGGGTCATAAAATTTTTCCTGTCCTCCATTCGGTCTTGCAGATCTTTTACAAAGGCAGTGTCTTCCGGGAAGGACCTCACGAGAACTGCTTCCATCCCGTACATAAGAGCATTAAGGTCTACGGGGATAATATCCGTGGTTTCTATGGTGGCCATAGTGCGGGCATCTGCAAACCAGCGGGTACTGTAATCCCATCCGGATTCCGCACCTGACCGCAGATCCCTGTACATCTTTTCACCTCCCCCGGCCTTCTCTACCAGTTCGTAATCTTCACGATAAGATTCCTGCCTGGGGATATTCCTGGCGTCATAATACCTGTTCATGATCCCCTGCTCTGTCGGCACGCAATGGAGGATAGGTTCTGAACTCTCGCTGCAACCTTTCATCCAGAACTGGTACTCCTCCCGAAGGGCATCCCGGTAAGTTTCATACACCTCGTCCCCGCGGTGAGCAGCATAGAGGTTGATCATATATGCAAAAAAGGGCGGTTGTGACCGGCTGACGTAATAGGTACGGTTCCCGTTAGGGATATGGCCTATAGTTTCTATGAGGTAGGCAAAATTGTCGAGCATGGATTCCACCAGCTCCATTTTACCACTCTCTGCAAGGCCAATCATGGTAAAATAACTGTCCCAGTAATAGACTTCCCGGAACCTTCCTCCCGGAACAATATAGGGTTCAGGCAGGGGAAGCAGGGTGCTTCCCTTTTCCCCATCATCTGCCTTGCGTTCTAACACCGGCCAGAGCGCTTCCACGTGTTCCTTCGGGGTCCTGTTGGGATCCGACTTAAAGTCCGTACTGATCAGGGGTGGTGTTTCAAAATGTTCGAGCACAAATGCTTCCAGCTCAAAACCGGGATCATCTTTCTGCTCATTGTATCGTGAGACAATTTCATCATAAGGATGTTTCGCAGTGCAATCCACGAATGTCTTCCCATCCTCGAACACCTGGTGCAACTGTACCTCTGTAAAAAGGTCGCCCAGAAGTTCATCCGGGGTTTTGATCTCCGGTTGTTCAGAGACCTCGGTAAGTACGGACTGTACGGCCTGATCAACTTTCTTATCAGTGTCTGTTTTACACTGGACAAATAATATCAGCAGGAGGAATAGGTACAGGTGTCTCATATTTTGCTACAGTGATGGTTGATCACTACAAAGTACAGTATTTTTCGGAATGCCCTTAGCTGAAAGCAGGGATACCGGTAATATCTGCTCCGGTGATCAGTAAATGAATATCATGAGTTCCTTCGTAAGTAATCACGCTTTCCAGGTTCATCATATGGCGCATAATACTGTATTCCCCGGTTATTCCCATACCCCCGAGAACCTGTCTTGCTTCCCGTGCAATCTTGATGGCCATTTCCACATTGTTCCGTTTTGCCATAGAGATCTGGGCCGTGGTGGCCTTGCCTTCATTCTTTAATTGTCCCAAACGGAATGCCAGTAACTGGGCCTTGGTGATCTCGGTGATCATTTCTGCAAGTTTCTTCTGTTGCAGCTGGGTCGCAGCGATGGGTCTCCCGAATTGAACCCGCTCTTTCGCATAACGCAGAGCGGTGTCATAGCAATCCATTGCAGCCCCGATAGCTCCCCACGCAATACCGTAGCGTGCAGAATCCAGGCAGCCCAGGGGAGCTCCTAACCCATTCTTCCCGGGAAGTAAATTCTCTTTGGGCACTTTCACGTTGTCAAAAATAAGTTCCCCGGTAGCAGAGGCTCTCAATGACCATTTATTGTGTGTCTCCGGGGTACTGAAACCCTCCATTCCTCTTTCCACGATGAGACCGTGAATACGTCCTTCTTCGTTCTTTGCCCAGACTACGGCAATGTCTGCGAAGGGCGAATTGGATATCCAGAGTTTTGCCCCGTTAAGTAAATAGTGGTCTCCTTTATCCTTAAAATTGGTGACCATCCCGCTGGGATTAGACCCGTGGTCGGGTTCGGTCAATCCAAAACAACCGATAAGATCACCGGTTGCCAGCTTGGGGAGGAATTTCTTTTTCTGCTCTTCTGTACCATAGGCAAAAATAGGGTACATGACCAGGGATGATTGCACTGAAGCCGTGGAGCGGATCCCGCTGTCCCCTCTTTCAATCTCCTGCATGATCAGCCCGTAACTGATCTGGTCCAGGCCAGCTCCCCCGTATTCCTGGGGAATGTAAGGACCAAAAGCACCAATTTCTGCCAGGCCTCCTAATAATTCTTTTGGGAATTCAGCTTTTTGGGCATACTCTTCGATGATAGGAGATACACTCCGCTTCACCCACTGCCGGGTAGCATCCCTGACCAGTTTATGTTCTTCACTGAGAAGGTCGTCCAGCATAAAGTAATCAGGAGATTCAAAAAGATCGGGCTTCATATTACTTGGTTTTTCCCAAAGGTAGCTAAAGAAATATCACATATACAACCCCGGTTGTTAGAATTTAAAACGAGGATCAGCTTCTGAGGAAGCGGGACAGAAGAATGTGAAAGTGGTGCACTCCCCTTTCCCTTGTGGGTGAAAACCGGCCATGGGTATACAAACTTGATTGCACACCTTTCTGAACACTTTCCACTACGGCTTCATCTTCCATTTCTACCGTATCAAGACCGGCACCTGCACCTTTGTCGAGCTTGGATTCGTCATAGACATAGGTCCGGAAGCTAACTTTACTCTTTTCCTCACTTACCGGTTTCACCACGTTGACCGACAAGCCCCAGGGATAAAAATTGAACATCAGGTTAGGAAACACCCAGAAGTAATATGCCGCCACTTTTTTACCGTGATCCACATGTCCTTCAGGCAGGTCAAAAACCAGCTCATCGGGAGAGGAAGCATAGCCTATTTGCAGTGAAAGATGATCGAACAGGAAGGTATCATAGCTACCGTAATCCAATACTGCATCCAGTTCTTTATGAACGAAGGGGATATGAAATCCTTCCAGGTAATTGTCACAATACAATGCCCAGTGAGCATTTATCAGGTAATCATTGGAACGATCTTTATGAGGACGAAAATTCTTTATCCCCATAAATCCGATCCGTTCTTCCATAACAGCAAGAATCTCCCGCAGGTCGAAGCCGGGATCAAGCGAAGTAAACAGATGGGGGCCCCAATGATAGAGATGTAGTTTGGTCAGGTTATCACAATCCGCAGGAAAGGATTTGGCCTGTTCAAACTCTGGCATAAATTCAAAGGTTCCGTCCAGTGCAAACCTCCGGCCATGGTAACCACAGACCAGTTTCCTCGATTTACAGGGTTCGCTGATCAGAAGGTTGCCCCGGTGGGTACAAACGTTACTCAGGCAACAGACCTCCCCGGTGGTATCTTTGGTGAGTAAGAGCGGCTCCGGGATAAAACCATCGAGCAGGTAGAAGGGATAGACCCGGTGTGGGCCAGGAACAAGAGATTCATCGCCAATCCACTGCCAGGACCTTCTGAGTATTTTATTTTTGAGGGCTTTAAAAACTTTCGGATCGCGGTAGAAAGAAGCCGGTAGCGTCCTTGCCTTGGTGATATCCGGATCGATATAGAAATCGTACAGCATAACCGAATGATTTTGTACTTTAGGAGAACAAACCTCTCAAATGTAACCAATTAATCCCGATTATTCCGGGCGGTTTTTATGGCAGAAACATCGGAAGGAAAGAAAATGGGATTATGGATGAGTACCTCGCTCGTCGTCGGCAATATGGTTGGTGCCGGGATATTTTTAATGCCTGCAGCCCTTGCGGCATACGGAGGCATCAGTATCTTGGGATGGATCGCCTCTGCTTTCGGGGCATTGGTCCTCGCAAAGATCTTCAGTAAACTCAGTACACTTATCAGCGACAAAAGCGGGGGTCCGTATGCGTATACCCACATTGCTTTCGGAGATTTTATGGGTTTTATGATGGCATGGGGATACTGGATCTCTATCTGGGTGAGTAATGCCGCCATTGCCATTGCCTTTGTCAGTGCCCTGACCGTTCTTTTTCCCATCCTCGGGGAAAATTCGTTACTGGCAGTAGGGACTGGGCTCAGCGCCATCTGGTTCCTTACCTGGATAAATTCTAAAGGCGCAAGGTCTTCCGGGGCCATGCAGCTGGTGACCACTATACTGAAAATTGCCCCGATCACTGTGGTAATCGTAGGGGGGTTCTTTTTTTTCGATATCGCGAATTTCACCCCCTTCAATCCCAGTGAAGAAAGCAATTTTGGCGCATTTGTGATTACTGCGAGCATGACCCTTTATGCCTATCTCGGTATAGAAAGTGCCACTGTTTCATCAGGGACCATCCGTAACCCAGAAGTTACCATCCCGCGGGCAACAATGCTTGGCACCGCGATAACCACATTACTCTACGTATTGAGCACCGTAGTGATCATGGGAATGATCCCCTTGGGGCAACTGGAAATATCCCCGGCCCCGTTTGCCGATGCCATGGGAATTATGACCGGGGAATGGGGTCGGCAGGTAGTTGCTGCAGGAGCTGCCATCAGTGCATTTGGCGCTCTGAATGGCTGGATTCTCCTCGTGGGGCAGGTTCCGCTGGCCGCTGCAAAAGACCGGTTGTTTCCCCCGGTATTCGGAAAAACCAATAAAAATGAAACGCCCTTCCTGGGCGTTCTGATCGGAAGTATTCTTACTTCTTTAGTGATGCTGATGAATTTTACCGAAGGCCTGGTAGACCAATTCAAATTCCTTATTCTTCTCACCACTGTTTGTATGCTGGTTCCCTATCTTTTTACCACCGGTGCATTCATGGTCATCATGATGAAGCGCAAAGTACCCAAGACGCCCTGGTGGCCGATCGTAACCCTGGCCGGCATTGGATTTATTTACTCGCTCTGGAGTATTTACGGAACGGGTGAGAAATCCGTGTTCTGGGGGTTCCTCCTCCTTATGAGCGGGGTTCCTCTCTACGTCTGGCTGAAATGGAGGAACAGGGAGAAATAATTTACATATTCAGGTAGAAATCACCGGTGAGCCTGCGGTATTCCTCGGTATAGATATGTCGTTCCTTTTCAATGACCAGTTCCTCCACCATAAGATCTTCCTTTTGGAAAGTCAATGTTAACAGGCTTCGGACCAGGGCTGTATCTGCCCTCCCCCTTACGCGACATATTCTCAGAGGCCATAGCTTGTTTTCGGCTGCTAATGACAGGAATTCCTCCTCCGCTAAATAGGGTATAACGAATGAACATTGCCCTTTTTCCGATAATAATCGGGCACAACTTGCCAGGAGTTCGGAAAAAGGCAGGGAATTAAACTGCCTCGCTTTCATCCTGGCTTCGTCCTTGGTCTGGTCCCCATTTCCCTTGCCGCTATGCGGTTCAAAGTAAGGCGGGTTGCAACTGATCAGGTCATAGGTCTCATCCATCTCATCAACAAACTCGTCCAGGCCGGCATGGTAGCAAAACAAACGGTCTCCCCAGGGAGAGTTTTCAAAATTTTCCACGCACTCCTCGTAGGCCTCTTCATCAAGTTCTATGGCATCTATCAATTCTGCCCCACAGCGCTGGGCCAGCATAAGTGCAACAAGCCCTGTCCCGGCCCCGATATCAAGAATACTTTGGGGATCATGGTCTACAGAGGTCCAGGCGCCCAACAGTACACCATCGGTCCCGACTTTCATTGCCGAACGCTGTTGCTGCAGGCTGAACTGCTTAAACCGGAATGGCTTGCTCATCGTCTTTAACTGTTATTGATAGGGGTGATTGATATCTGGTATAGTAAAAGAAGGTAAAATTTACCTATGGCTGTAACTGTGAGGAGGTATTGTTTAGTCCAGGTATAAAGCGATGAGTCCTTCTGGTGTCCGGACGTGGATCTCTTTCTTCTCCCGGTCTACCCGGCTGATGATCTCGTCGTTGACGGGGATCAGCAGTTCTTTACCTTTAAATTCCGCCACAAATAGAGCCTGGGCTGCAGAATCATTGATTCCTTTTATCGTGCCTACAGGACCCATCGCCTCATCTATTAATTTGAAACCAACTACTTCGTGGTAATAGAATTTCTTGCCGGACAGTTTAGGAAGCATTGTAAGTGGAAGGTACAATTCGGCCCCCAGGATGGCATCGGCACCCGCTTCATCGTCTATCTCCTCGAAACGGATTCGCAGCAGGCTGGATTTCTGCAGCAGGGATCTTTCAATAAAAAATGGAACCAGGCTATCTCCCATAGAGATAAACACTGATTCCATTTCTTCGTAAATTTCAGGTTCGTCCGTATCCAGTTTAACCAGTACTTCTCCCCTAAAACTATGTTTTGAAACTACTTTGCCCAGATAGAAACATTCTTCTTTACTAAGCATCGCAATTCTTATTCTTCTTCAGAAGAAGCTTTAGTCTCTTCAGCAGCAGGAACTTCCTCTGACTGCTCTACCTCAGCTTCAGGTTTTGGAGATTCTTCAACAGCTTCTGTCTCCTCGGTGGCGTCTCCCGCTACTTCAGCTTCAGGAGCTTCTGCTTCAGCAGCAGCCTGTGCTCTTTTCTCGTTTACTTCTTTTTCTGCCTCGAGTGCCTTAGCCCTGGCTTCAGCTTTCGCTTTTTCCAGTTCTTCTTCCCTCTGGCTAACTGATTTACCTTTCTCTTCTAACCAGGCATTGTACTTCTCCTCAACCTGCTCTTCAGTAAGAGCCCCTTTACGAAGTCCTCCCAACAGGTGGTGCTTCAGCAATACTCCTTTGTAAGAAAGGATCCTTTTAGCGGTTTCAGAAGGCTGCGCCCCGTTATCCAACCAACGTACTGCGTCATCTACATTGATGTCTATGGTTGCAGGGTTAGTGTTAGGGTTGTAGATTCCTAATTTTTCAAGGAATTTTCCATCTCTTTTTGCGCGCGCATCGGCGGCTACGATCCAGTAAAAAGGTTTTCCTTTTTTACCGTGTCTTTGTAATCTGATTCTAACTGGCATATCACATTAATTTGTAGGGTGCCCGACCCAGGGTTATTAATTCTTTCATTCCGTTTTTGAAGGCTACGGTCTGCCAAGTTCTTTAAGCACAGAACACTGTACATTTAAGAGGGTGCAAATATAAGTCTAAAAATTAAAGTGTGCCCCATGAAATTAAAAGAAATTGAGCGGAAGACGATTTTCCTTTTAACATTTGACCGGAACAGCTGTTAAATCTTTGCAAAACCCCCGTATTTACTTGTGTTTCCGCCATAATCTTTTATCTTATATATAGTCGCCGTTGAGAATCAACGGCTTGATTTTGAAAGATAAAAATGAAGATAGATAGTATGAAGTATTCAGACAAGATTACAAGTAAATTAAACGATTTATTAGAAAAAGCATATGATGCCAAAAAGGGATACGCCCTTGCGGCCGACAAGATTGAAACCCCAACCGTTCACCGGTTCCTGTATGATAAAGTGAGCCAGCGTGCGAACTTTGCCCAGGAATTAGAGAATGAAATGAGAGAATACGGGGAAGTCAAGGAAGGCAGCAGCAGCTTTAAAGGTGACATGCACAGGACCTGGATGAATCTCACTTCCAGCCTGTCCGGAGATGATACCGAACGCATCCTGGAAGAAGTTGAACGAGGAGAAAAAGCAAGCCTTGAAGATTACAACGATATTCTTTCCAATGAAGAGTACAGCTTGCCGCCATCTACCAGGAACCTGCTGACCAAGCAACGCAACGCTATTCAAAGTGCGTTGAATACGGCCAAGGTTTATGAAGAAATGGTATCCTGATCATAAACAGATAACCAATTGATTAAAAATCCGAGAGTTAGACTCCCGGATTTTTTTTGGTTGATAACTACTGACAATTCACTTTTCCCGGCTGGGCCCGTTTATGTAATTTTATAGCCTGCTTTTCAACCTCTAAGCTTGTATTCATGTACCTGATTTTTGATACCGAAACCACGGGACTACCCAAACGGTGGGATGCCCCTGTTCACGATACAGATAACTGGCCACGCTGCGTGCAAATTGCATGGCAATTACACGACAGTATGGGTCGGCTTGTGGAACACCAGGACTACCTGATCCGGCCTGATGGTTTTGATATTCCCTATGACGCGGAAAAGATTCATGGCATTTCTACCGACCTTGCCAGGGAACAAGGCATCCCGCTCGGGGAAGCCCTTGAAAAATTTAACACCGCCCTTGCCCAGGCTAAATTCATTGTAGGTCAGAATGTAGGTTTTGACGTGAACATCATGGGGGCAGAATTCCACCGGGAAGCGGTTGACAATCCCCTGCAGGAGCTCCCTGTCCTGGACACCTGTACAGAGGTAACAGCAGAACTCTGCCAGATCCCCGGGGGTCGTGGTGGTAAATTTAAACTCCCTACACTAACAGAATTACATCAGCACCTCTTCGGAGAACCGTTCGCAGAAGCGCATAATGCAACAGCAGATGTGGAAGCAACAACCCGCTGTTTCCTTGAACTGCTGCGTAGGAGGCAGTACTCCCTCCAAACACTGCAGCAAGCTCCCGGGTATTATGAAAAATACGAGGAAGTTAATCCCACCGAAATTCCCAAGATCGGCCTGAGGCATGTGAACCTCAAGAAAGCCTCAAAAAAGATCGCGGAAAAATTAGGGACCCACGAAGGTCCAAGCATTTCCAAGGAAGAGATCAGGGAAAACCTCGAAAACCTGGAAGAGGCTCCTTTCGTACACTTACACAACCACTCGCAGTTCTCTGTACTGCAATCAACCATCAAGATAAAGGACCTGGTTCAGACCGCCGGCGAGATGGGAATGCCCGCGGTAGCAATTACGGACCACGCCAACATGATGGGTGCATTCCATTTTGTACGGGAGGTCAAGGCCTACAATAAGTCAGTCAAAGATCAGGCAGAAGGAGAAAGCGATGAAGCTAAAGAACTTATCCCCATAATCGGCTGTGAATTCTTTGTCTGTGAAGACCACACAAATAAGAATGTAAAAGATATCGGGTACCAGGTAGTATTCCTGGCCAAGAATAAAAGAGGATACCATAACCTCGCCAAAATGTCTTCTCTCGCCTATACCGCAGGTTTCTACTACGTCCCCAGGATAGACCGTAAAATTGTGGAACAGTACAAGGACGATATTATCGTACTTACCGGGAACACCTACGGGGAAGTACCCTCCAAGATCCTGAATGTAGGTGAAAAACAAGCCGAAGAAGCCCTGCTGTGGTGGAAATCCGTTTTTGGAGACGACTTGTATATCGAGGTAATGCGGCATGGACAGGAAGATGAGGATAGGGCTAACCAGGTCCTTATCAGCATGTCTCAAAAGCACGACATCCCGCTTATCGCCACCAACAATACGTATTACATGCAGAAAGAGGACGCTGAAGCACACGACATCCTTCTCTGTGTAAAAGACGGTGAAAAACAGTCCACCCCTATCGGGAAGGGTCGCGGCTACCGCTACGGACTCCCCAACCAGGAGTACTATTTTAAGTCTCCCTCGGAGATGAAAAGCCTGTTCAAAGACCTGCCGGACTCTATCCTCAACATTGCCGACCTGGTCAAAAAAATAGAACCTTACGACCTGGCGAGGGATGTACTACTTCCGGCCTTTGAGATCCCGGAAGAATTTAAAGTCGCTGAAGATGAACAAGACGGGGGAAAACGGGGAGAAAATGCGTACCTGCGTCACATCACTTTTGAAGGAGCCAAAAAGCGATATGGGGAGATAACCCCGGAGATCGAAGAGCGCCTCAACTTTGAATTGCAGACCATAGAAAACTCGGGTTACCCCGGCTACTTCCTTATCGTAGAAGATTTTATCCGCGAAGCCCGGAACATGGGTGTATCGGTAGGTCCGGGACGAGGGTCAGCTGCAGGCTCTGTGGTTGCTTACTGCCTAACGATCACCAATATAGACCCGATAAAGTACGACCTGCTTTTTGAGCGGTTTCTTAATCCGGACAGGGTATCCATGCCTGATATCGATATCGACTTTGACGATGAAGGGCGGAGCAAAGTTATGGATTATGTGATAGAGAAATACGGGGCCAACCAGGTGGCGCAAATTATCACTTATGGTACCATGGCTGCCAAATCCTCTATCCGGGATACTGCAAGGGTCCTGGACCTGCCGTTAAGTGAGGCAGATCGTATAGCTAAACTGATCCCGGCCATGTCCAAGCTAGGCAAGATCTTCGGGATCCCCGAGGCTGAGCTGAAGAAGAAGTTCCGTTCTGATGATATGGAAAAGGTGAACCATCTTCTGAATCTCTCTGAAGGGGACGACCTGGAGGCCCAGACCGTAAACATGGCCAGGATATTGGAGGGCTCTGTAAGGAACACAGGGATCCATGCCTGTGGGGTGATCATTACCCCGGATGATATTACCAAATTCGTCCCGGTTGCCACCGCAAAGGATTCGGAGCTCTATGTGACCCAGTTTGATAACTCGGTCGTGGAAAGTGCCGGACTCCTGAAAATGGACTTCCTGGGGTTGAAGACCCTGACCCTGATCAAGGATACGGTGAAGATCGTGAAGGCCAAACATGGCATCTCCCTGGTTCCCGATGATTTCCCCCTGGATGACACCAAGACCTACGAATTATTCCAGCGGGGAGAGACTATTGGGGTATTCCAGTACGAATCTCCGGGAATGCAGAAACACATGAAGGACCTGAAGCCTACGGTGTTTGATGACCTGATCGCCATGAACGCCCTTTACAGGCCCGGGCCAATGGAATACATCCCGAGTTTCATCGCCAGGAAGCATGGCAGGGAAGAGATCAGTTATGACCTCCCGGAAATGGAGGAATACCTGCAAGAGACTTACGGTATCACCGTATACCAGGAGCAGGTGATGTTGCTCTCCCAGAAACTCGCGGGCTTCTCTAAAGGTGAGGCCGATGTCCTGAGGAAAGCGATGGGTAAAAAGATATTTGCCCTGCTGGAGAAACTCAAGCCCAAGTTCCTCGATGGCGGGGAGGAAAGAGGACACCCCCGGGATATCCTGGAGAAGATATGGAAAGACTGGGAAGCTTTTGCTTCCTATGCCTTTAATAAGAGTCACTCCACCTGCTATGCCTACATTGCTTACCAGACGGCTTACCTGAAGGCACACTACCCCGCAGAATACATGGCGGCGGTGCTCTCCAATAACATGAACGACATAAAGCAGGTAACCTTTTTCATGGAAGAATGCCGACGAATGGGACTGGAGGTATTAGGTCCGGATGTGAATGAATCTTACTATAAGTTTGCTGTGAACAACCAGAACGCCATCCGTTTTGGAATGGGAGCAATTAAAGGAGTGGGCAGGTCTGCCGTAGAAACCATCGTGGAGGAAAGAAAAGAGAACGGGCCTTTCCGTTCCGTCTTCGATCTTTCAAAGCGAATAGACCTGAGGGCTGCAAATAAAAAGGCTTTTGAGAACCTGGCTCTTGCCGGTGGCTTTGATTCGTTTGGAGATACCCATCGCGCCCAGTATTTCCACGACGAAGGTGATGGAATTACTTTCCTGGAAAAGGTGATCAAGTACGGAGCACGAGCGCAGGAGAGCGCTAATTCTTCACAGGTCAGCCTGTTCGGCAGCGCCAGTGAGGTACAGATCCCCGAACCGGAAGTGCCTCCCTGCGAGCCCTGGGGAACTATGGAGAAACTCAGGAAAGAAAAAGAAGTGGTGGGAATATACATCTCCGGTCACCCGCTGGATGATTTTAAGATCGAAGTAAAAACCTTCTGCAATGCCGATCTGTCGTGCTTCCAGAATCTGCCCGAATATGTTAACCGGGAACTGTCCTTTGCAGGTGTAATCACCGATGTACAGCACAGGGTATCGAAAAACGGGAAGGGCTGGGGACTATTTACCGTGGAGGACTACAATGAATCATTCGAGTTCCGGATCTTCGGGGAAGAATACCTGAAATTCCGCCATTTCCTGATGATCAATTCCTTTATCTACATCAAAGCTTTTGTACGTGAAGGGTGGACCAACCGGGATACAGGAGCAAAAGGAGACCCGAGGATACAGTTTAACAGCTTTATGCTCCTGCAGGATGTCATGGAGAATTACGCGAAAAAATTAACTATCAACCTGGACATTGACATGCTCGAGGAAAGCAACATCCATAAACTGAAAGACACGTTATCATCATTCCAGGGAAATCACCCGCTTTTCTTTTCAATATATGAAATGGAAGATTCGATCAAAGTAAACCTCAGCAGCAGAAAACAGAAAGTGGAAATCAGCAGCGAACTGCTGCAGCAGTTAGAAGAACAAAACGTTCTTTTTAAACTGAATTGATCGCCAGGAGTGTCAGAAGTCTGCCCTGAAGAGCTGGTGAGCAGAGCACACTCGTTAACAGCCTCTTAAAGAGATAGGAAGAATTGATGGTTATATAGGTAAAATGTATTCGTATGGAGTAAGAAAAAGCGCGAATAATTGACTAAATTTGCATAATTCGAAAAACTAGATAAAATGGCTTTAGAAATAACAGACGCTACTTTTGACGAGGTAGTATTGAAAAGTGATAAACCCGTAGTTGTAGATTTCTGGGCGGCCTGGTGCGGTCCTTGTAGGATGGTAGGCCCCATCATTGATGAGGTCAGCGAAGAATACAAAGACAAAGCAGTCGTCGGGAAGGTAGATGTAGATGCTAACCAGGAGTTCGCTGCCAAGTACGGTGTGCGTAACATCCCAACAGTATTGGTCTTCAAAGACGGTGAAATCGTGAACAGACAAGTAGGTGTATCCCCTAAGAAGGTATACACAGATGCTATAGACGCAGTTCTGTAAGAACCCGGAATAGCTATGATAAAGAGGAATCCGGCCAGTTGGCCGGATTTTTTTATGCCCATAGTACAGGGCGGTTTGCACCTATAAGTTCTTTATATTCGTACTATGGACCTATCCAAGGAATTACATAAAGCGGCATTGATTCCTAACCTGGAGCTCCTGGCAAGGCAGATCGTGGAAGGATATATCAGTGGTATCCATAAAAGCCCCTTTCACGGGTTTTCCGCGGAATTTGCGGAACACGCCATTTACAATACCGGGGAAAGCACCAAGCATATTGACTGGAAGCTCTTTGCCCGTACAGATAAGCTTTACACCAAGAAATACGAAGAGGAGACCAACCTCAGGTGTCATATGATCCTGGATAATTCGGCTTCTATGTATTACCCGGAAATGGTGGCACCAGTATTGGAAAACCTGAACAAGATGGGTTTTGCAGCACTGGCCATTGCAGCTTTAATGGAACTTTTAAAGAAGCAGCGGGACGCTGTTGGATTAAGTGTCTTTTCTGACAACTACCACTACTATGCCCCGGATAAGGGAAGCGAGCGACACCGGCAGATGCTTTTAGATAAATTAGGAGAAATGGTCAATGCACCGAAACCGGGCAAACAGACTGAAATTTATACCTACCTGCACCAGATCGCTGAAAAAATAAAAAGAAGAAGCCTGGTATTCCTGTTCACTGACCTGTGGCAGACAGGTCAGGATGATGAGAAACTTTTCGAGGCGCTGCGACACCTGAAATATAACAGACATGAGGTAGTAGTTTTCCACCTGCTGGATAGGGATACCGAGGTGAGTTTTAACTTCGGAAGCGGGCCAAAGCGCTTTTTGGATGTGGAGACCGGGGAGTATATAGACCTCTACTCGGATAACGTAAAAGAGGCTTATGAGCGAAAAGTGAATGAATTTTTCCAGCATATAAAATTGCAATGCGCCCGGTACCGGATCAAATATGTGGAAATTGATGTAGGGGAATCATTTGCCAAGGTACTGAATACCTTTATGATAGAAAGACAACAATTCGGGTGACAAAATCTTTTTGTGGTTTTTGAATAAAATTGTTTGTCAAATTGAAATAGCAATGTATATTTGCACACGCTAAACGCCACGGTCTGGTAGTTCAGTTGGTTAGAATACCTGCCTGTCACGCAGGGGGTCGCGGGTTCGAGTCCCGTCCAGACCGCAAGAATCAAAGCCCTTTACACGGAGTGTAAGGGGCTTTTTCTGTTTAAAGCTCGCTTTGGAAGCGAATAAACGGAAAAAGCCCTGGAGGTCTGTAGGCAGTTTGCAGTAAACAGTACCTGGTTCGAGGTTTGAGGCCTGCCTCCGGCAGGTAAATTTGAGGTTCGAGACAGGTCTTGGGTCCGATCGCCACCTGCCCGACTACGTCATTCAGGCGGGCGGGCGGGTAGG
Source organism: Zeaxanthinibacter enoshimensis (assembly GCF_004362865.1). GTDB lineage: Bacteria > Bacteroidota > Bacteroidia > Flavobacteriales > Flavobacteriaceae > Zeaxanthinibacter > Zeaxanthinibacter enoshimensis. Next base: position 260,503 of record NZ_SNYI01000001.1, read on the forward strand.
TAAATTCGCGGTTCGCGGTTCGCAAAAAAATCATCACAAAGTCACCTTTGTCCCCCCTGTCACCTTTGTCATCCTTTACGCCTATGTGCGGGGTACCGGTATTCCCGCTTACCTCTATCACGGTTTGACGGTGTGAACGTAACACTACAACTTTGTATCACCGCTTCACCGTATCACCGCATCACCGCTTCACTGTTTCACGGCGTGACGGCATGACCGTTTACCCGATGCAAGGTTCCTGCAGTGAACCTGGCTATCTTGAAACCGGGGCGGGGTTAAGAACCCCGGTTTTCAGTAGGCAGTTTTGCAGTTCGCAGTAAACAGTACCTGGTTTGAGGTTCGAAGTTTGAAGTTTGAGGCAGACATTGGGTCCGATCGCCACCTGCCCGACTACGTCATTCAGGCGGGCGGGCGGGTAGGTAAATTCGCGGTTCGCGGTTCGCAAAAAAATCATCACAAAGTCACCTTTGTCCCCCCTGTCACCTTTGTCATCCTTTACGCCTATGTGCCGGGGTACCGGTATTCCCGCTTACCTCTATCACGGTTTGACGGTGTGAACGTAACACTACAACTTTGTATCACCGCATCACCGCTTCACTGTTTCACGGCGTGACGGCATGACCGTTTACCCGATGCAAGGTTCCTGCAGTGAACATGGTTATCTTGAAACCGGGGCGGGGTTAAGAACCCCAGAGGTCTGTAGGCAGTTTACGGTTCGCAGTGAACAGTACCTGGTTCGAGGCCTGCCTCCGGCAGGTAAATTTGAGGTTCGATACAAGTCTTGGATCCGATCGGCACCTGCCCAACTACGTCATTCAGGCGGGTGAGTGGGCCGCATCACCGCATCACCGCATCACTGCATCACTGTATCACTGTATCACCCGCCCGTACCGGACGGTACGTTCCTGCCCGACTAAGTCATTCAGGCGGGCGGGCGGGCTGTTTGACGGCATGACGGTATGACCGTTATTGAAATAATATTATTGAAGTTAATCAAAGGTATTGTCCCGACGTGCTTTCCAGGTATTGAAAGCGGCTTTTTGATCTTCAGAAGTTAAGGGGTATAAACCGATGACACTCTCCCCCTCGGCCACTCTTTGAATCACGTATTCTTCATATAAGGTCATTTCCGTACATTCTTCCGCAACCTCTTCTGCCAGGTGCTGCGGGATGACCATTACTCCGTCGTTATCACCTACGAGATAATCCCCGGGAAATACGGCCACATCCCCACATCCAATGGGATCGTTGATCGCGATCGCCTGGTGAAGGGTCAGATTGGTGGGGGCAGATGGACATTGGTGAAACGAAGGCATATCCAATCCGGCAATTTCATCAGAGTCCCGGAAACCTCCGTCGGTGACCAATCCAGCTACACCCCGATGCATTAATCGCGTGGCAAGGATAGAACCTGCAGATGCAGCCCGGGCATTTTGACGACTGTCTATGACCAGGACATGACCTTCCGGGCACTCTTCTACAGCTACCCTCTGTAAATGTTTTGGGTCTTTGAATACTTCAATGGGATTTAGATCTTCCCTCGCAGGGATATATCGGAGGGTATAGGCCTGGCCAACCATATTGGCTGTCATTTTTTTCAATGGTAACACCCCTTGCATATATTGATTGCGGAGCCCTTTTTTAAAAAGGCAGGTAGCTATGGTAGCTGTACTTATTCCCTTAAGTTTTTCAGTAATGGGATTCATAATCCTCGGAGTATTAGGTTGGTTAGTATTATTCTGCTCGATCCCAGTGCGTCCTTATAAAGTTGAGATCCTGTTTCATGTGTTTGAAAATAATGGATTTATCAATGGTTATTTCGTCGGCCCCATGTTCAGCTCCTCCTAGGTCGTATTCAAGATGTAAGGATATAGGAACGTCAATTTTGTATTTCTTAAGGAGTGAGAAATAGCGTGTAAAATCAACCATACCATCTCCCAGTGGAGTATTGATCAATGTCCATCGACCACCTTCCCGACCCCATTTAAAATCTTTAATTACTAAAGATTTGATCAGGGGGTGAACTAATCTCAAACCGAGCTCCCAGCTTTTTCCGCCTTCAACGACCGCATGCCGGATATCATATTGGCATCCCAAATATGCGGGGTTGGCAGTTTCCAGTATTCTCGGGAGATCCCATATAGGAGCCCCTACGTGGTTCCCTGCATGGTTTTGATAGCAGCCGATAAGACCTAGTTCCTTGTTCACTGCCCCTAATTGTCTTAATTGTTCCGCAAAGATTTCCTGGCTTTCTGTAATACTTCTATGCTCAGGGTATGAAAGCCAGGCGGTGCGGTAGTGGGTGAATCCAGATTGACTAGCGCTTTTCAATACCTGCATTTGCGCTTCATTGTTGACATCCAATACGTTTGTGGTCATCAGGGCGGGGTTTAAGCCATAGTGCTTCATAGCGGCTACAGCTTGCGGTAGTTTATCGGCCACTTGCTCTGGAAGGACATGCCCCTTTTCCCTCACGGTGAGATCGATTCCCTGGAATCCAAGATCTGCTGCGGCCTCCGACATTTCCTCGTAATTTAGGAATTGCAGTTGCTTGGAGAAAATATGAATATCCAGGTTGGCGGGACTGTTGGTTGAAAACATAGAAGACGCAAAACTGCCAAATGGAATTCCGCCAATTCCCAAAGCTGAAAGTTTGGTGAAATTTCTTCTGCTTAAATGCGTATAGTGATCATCCATAATTTAAAATTTCAGGAGTTTGTAATTTAAAAATTTGGCAGTCTCACAAATATAGCTATTTTTGGTAAACCAAACTGGTTTACCAATTGTATTCCATGTTAGATAAAGTAGTTCTCCCGAAAATATAGCGATCTTCTTGGTTAAGTGAGTTCATTAATAACACCTTTATAATATTTTCAAATGATCCAGAAAAGTTTCTTACTGTTAAGTACCGTTCTATTACTGTTTTCATGTAGCGAAAGTTCAAGGTCTGAAGATATTTATGTAAACGATATCATTGAATTGAATGCTGCGATATCTAATGCCTCTCCGGGAGATGAAATTATCATGACCAATAATGATTGGACCGATGTGGAAATACGATTTGTAGGCTACGGGACTGAGCAACGGCCCATTACTCTCAAAGCAGAAACTCCTGGTAAGGTTCTTATAAATGGAAAATCTGATTTAAAACTTGGCGGTGAATACCTCATTGTAGATGGTTTGTATTTCACAGATGGCATGTCTCCCTCTAACGCTGTTATCGAATTTGCCATCAACCAGGATACCGTGGCCAATCATTCAAAAGTGACCAACTGTGTTATTCTGGATTTCAATAAAGGCCAAAGAAATCAGACCGACCTCTGGGTACTCTTTAAAGGTCGACATAATGAGCTGACTCATTCTTACATAGCCGGTAAGGCCAATAGGGGTCCTACCGTAAGGGTGGATTTAGAGGGAAATAAGAACATAAAGAATTATCACAAGATCACGAATAACCACTTTGGTCCCAGACCCCCCAAAGGTGGTCCGAGTGCGGAAACCATCCAACTTGGCAACAGCTATACGTCTATGGCTCCTAGCTATACTCTGGTGGCCAACAATCTATTTGATAGATGCAATGGAGAAGTTGAAATCATTTCAAGTAAAACAAACTTCAATGAATTCCGGAACAATGTGTTTTACAAAAGTGAAGGTTCATTGGTCACAAGACACGGCAACTACTGTACCGTTGATGGCAATTATTTCATCGGAGATAGCAATTCCGAACAAATTGGCGGTGTACGATTAATCGGTACGGGCCATTGGGTTACTAATAATTATTTCTATAACCTGAAAGGGAAAGTTTTCAGGAGTCCGCTTGCAGTGATGAACGGAATTCCCAAATCGCCCTTGAACAGGTACATACAGGTAACGGATGTGGTGGTGGCCTATAATTCCTGGATCAATTGTATCTCGCCCTGGCAATTTGGAGTGGGATCTAATACAGACCAAAAAGATGTGTTACCGGCTTCAGAAATAAGGTCGGAAAGACCTATCAGGACCTTGGTGGCCAACAACCTTATCTTTAATAGAAAAAGGGATGAACCATCCATTGTCGCCCATGATTCCCTGGATGGAATAATTTTTAAAAGCAATATAATCAATAGCCAAGGGATTACTTTTCAACATGATTCGATCTTGAAGCAAGCAGAGTTTTCATTAACGGAACTAGATGACAACATTTTTATACCGGCTGAGGATCTATCGGAATTTGAACGCTTTAGCGGTTTCGAATTTGATTTGATTTCAAAGGATTTGTTTGGGAATTCACGGGCTGAGAATAATTCGGTCGGTGCGATTGCTGGCGAACCGGAGGAAAAGATAAATATTATGGATGACTCTCAATATGGACCCTTTTGGTATTCCACTAAACCTGCGGATGAGCGGAATGCTCAAAGCCACCTTGTAAGTTCATCGGACGAACTACAGAATGCGATCAAAGCCGCCGCCTACAGCGATACTATTATATTGAAAGCGGAACGATATGCACTGAAATCGACATTGAAAATTGACAAGAAATTAACCATAAGATCTGCAGACATTGATAACAAGGCAACCATACAATATCTTGGGGAAGCAGGGGCTCCTGCTTTTGAAATGAATCCCAAAGGAGAGCTTTCTCTGATAGCAGTAATTCTCGAGGGAAATGGGGAAAACTATGCATTTGCACCCTTAAAAGAAAACATGTCCAGTTTGTACAATTTAAACATTAAGGATTCTGAGATATTCAACTTTGATTATGTCCTTAAGGGCTTTAAACATTCTTTTGCAGAATACATTAAAATACGATCCACGACGATACAAAATTGTAAGAATGGCCTCGAACTTTCTGCGGAGGATGATGATCGAGGGGATTATAATGCTGAGAACGTCATTATAGCCGACTGTACCTTTTCTAATATTAGTAAGAATGTAATCGATTATTACCGAGGCGGTTATGATGAATCTACGGTTGGTGGTAATTTAACAGTCACCAATAGCACTTTTACACAAAGCGGTTCCCAAGAGGAAAACGGCATCTTAATTGACACCTATGGCATTATCAATGTAAACATAACCGGCAATACGTTTAGAAACAATAATGTGAGACTGGTAGCAAGGTTATGGGGTGCCAAAAACAATACACATTCGGATAATATGATAGAAAATTCAGGGAAATTGATCGTGGAAGAAAATCTGCCGCTTAAGTTAATGTATTAGAAATTATGCCTAAAAAAGTAATCACATTTGGTGAAGTAATGATGCGCTTGTCCCCACCTGGTTATGAGAAATTTTCTCAGGCTTCATCGTTTGATTTGGTGTATGGAGGTGGTGAGGCAAATGTTGCTATTTCATGTGCTTATTTGGGCATGAAAGCTGCCCATGTGACCCGTTTTCCGGATAATGCCCTCGGTCGAGCGGCCACACAATTTTTACGTAAGCATTGGCTGAGTACGGAGCACGTTATTTATGGCGATCAAATGCTGGGCAAGTATTTTCTGGAAAAAGGTGCGGTGCATAGGCCCAGTGAGGTGATTTATGAACGGGAAGGATCTTCTTTTTCTTTAATAGAACCGTCAATGATCAATTGGGAAGATGTGCTAAAGGATGCTGATTGGTTCCATTGGACCGGCATAACCCCAGCGATCTCGGAAGGCGCTTATTTTTGTTGTTTGGAGGCCGTAAAGGCCGCCAATAAAATGGGGATACCTGTTTCTGGAGACATAAATTCACGTAGTAACATGTGGAAATACGGGAAAACCATGCAAGAGGTAATCCCCACTTTGGTGGAGCATAGTGACGTAGTAATTACCAGTAGCCGTGGAATTCGTGAAATGTTTGAACTGGATCGGCCTAATGATAAATTTCAGGATTTAGCCATCGAACTGATCAACCTGTTTCCCAATATCAATAAAGTGGTTAAGAAGACCCGCAGAACTTTAAGTGCTTCACATAACCAGATCCAGGGTAAGTTGTGGAATGGGAAAACCTATTTGACCAGCAACATGCTCAATATTACCCACATCATAGACCGTGTAGGCACGGGAGATGCTTTCGCCGCCGGTCTTATTTATGGGCTTTTACATTATAACGACGCGAAGGCCATAGCGTTTGCTTCTGCTGCGTGTGCCTTAAAACACACGGTTCCGGGGGATGTTAATATGGTCTCTTTAGAAAACGTGCAAAGTCTGATGGAGGGGGATACCTCCGGGGCTATCAAAAGATAGTTTTCGAATAAAATAAATTTTTACTGGTTCAATTTAATATAAAGCCAGAAACAAATTCTAATAGTAGATATCATATAAAGAGTTGATCTATTTTATGTTAATTATTTGGAAATGTCAGGAATATGTTTATATTTGGTAAACCAAACTGGTAAACCAATTTTAGCAAATGACGTTTTAGATTCATTTTTTCTGAATGAAATCTATGAAAATCGAATCTAAAATTAAAAGAGCCTATCTGGCATTAAGATAGCTCTATTAGAAATCAATAAAAATTCCATGATCGTTAAAAGAATCAAATCCATCTTCCTTTGTACTTTTTTCAGTATTGGGACTGCCTTACTTCTCATAAGTTGTGGGAATATGAATAAAAAAAAGGACGGTCTAAAAGAGGATGGGGAGTCCTCAAAGGTAAAAGCAAATGATGTTATTCCATTTTTCCAGCATTGGAATTTAATCTTGGGTGATGGTTCTAATGTTGGACCTGCCACTGATTATGAGAACCAGGATTTCTTTTATACCGCAAGTGATGATGATGGTGATTGGGTAGTATTTAAGTCACCTAACGGAGGAAGTACTCATGGTTCTTCCAATAACACTAGAACCGAGTTGGCCCAATTAAAAAAATGGACGCCTATGACCGAGGCCAAAATGAATGCTACACTCAAAGTAATGAATGTGTCTGCTACAGGTGATGCCCGGGTTGCCTCTACACATTCAGTAGTGGTAGGCCAGATACATAGTGCAGATGGTCATGAGAATGAACCGTTAAAAATCTTTTATAAAAAATTTCCGGGGCATACTAAGGGATCCGTGTTTTGGCATTACGAAATCAATACGGAAGGTGAAGATAATTCACAACGTTGGGATTATTCCCATCCTGTTTGGGGCTATGATTTCTCCGTTGTTGGTACCGATGAAAATACATATCCGCCGGAGCCTGAAGATGGTATTGCTTTAAATGAAGAATTCAGCTACGAAGTTGAGATTAAAGAAGGAATGATGCATTTAACTTTTACTAGTGAAGGCCATGAAACAAAAACCTTTAAGAAAAATCTCATTTCTTCTGAGTATGCTGAACGCTCAGAGATTCCGGAGCAAGTGCGAAATCTTTTTTTCCCAATCGGTCAAGATGGCGTAGAACGTAAGAATGCCTATGCTGGCGAAGGGCTTTTTTTTAAATTGGGAACATATAACCAAACCAATGGCAAAGATCCTAAAGTTAATAAGGTCTGGTGCTCAGGAGCCGAAACTCATGGAGGTGATCTTCAAAAACAATATGCAGACGGTAATTATGCTGAGGTTTGGTTTAAATCTGCAGACATTACTATCAGTGATGAGGCCATATCCAATGCAGGGTATTTTGAGGCTAATGATGACTTAAGTACTAAGACCGTATATCCCCATGAAGTCATTCCTTTTATGGATAAATTCAAAATATTATTGGGGAATGGTACTACTGTAGAGGATATCACAGCGTTTGAACATAAGGATTTTTTCTACACCGTAATTGATGGGACTAGGCGATGGGTAGTTTATAAAACTCCAAATTCTGGCATCACCTCTAAAAATTCAAGTAATACGAGAACAGAGTTGCATGAAAAAAGAGATTGGACGCCTGAAGATGGCGGTAAATTAACAGGCACCTGTAAGGTTATGCAGGTCTCCGTTTCGGGTGATGCAAGGGTCCCTGCCGCTTACTCAGTCGTAATTGGACAAATTCATAGTGGAGAAGGGCATGAGAATGAGCCACTTAAGATATTCTATAAGAAATTTCCGGGCCACTCCAAGGGATCAGTGTTCTGGAATTATGAGATCAACACCGCCGGAGATGACAATTCTGACAGATGGGATTTTTCAACCGCTGTGTGGGGAAATGATATGTCCGTAACAGCTTCTAGCCAAGATGGGGCACCTGCAGAACCGGTAGATGGAATTGAATTAGGGGAAGAATTCAGTTATGAAATTAATGTATATGATGGTATTATGTACCTGACATTCACCAGTGAAGGGCATGAAACCAAAACATTTACCAAGAACCTGGTCGCATCTGAATATATAGAACGTTCAGACTTGCCGGCACAAACGCAAAAATTATTCGTACCCATTGGTCAGGATGGTACGGAAAGGGCAACTGCTTATAAAGGGGAGTTAAATTATTTTAAACAGGGAGCTTATAACCAAACTAACGGTAAAAGTCCGGAGACAAATAGGGTTTGGTCAGCTGGTGCAGAAACCTATGATGGTGATATTGCTAAGCAATATGAAAATGGGTGTTATACCGAAGTGTGGTTTCGAGAAGCTACGGTTGGTCCAGGTGTCATGCCCAACAAGTAATGATTTTGAGTTGGTCAAATGTTCAAATTACGTAGGAGTTCTTACATCTTAAAAAAAGGTAGGAATACAGATTCCGGTTAAAACAAGTATATGAAAATAAGCACAATTACTGACACAACGGTTCTCTGTGTTTTAAACTGCAATAAATAAGTTATGAAACGATTTAGCGAGAAGTTCATTACCACAAAAGAAATGGAATGGGAAGAACTAGGAGGTGGAGTATCAAGAAAGTTCTTGGGGTACGATAACCAGATTATGATGGTAAGAGTAAAATTCGACAAAGGAGCATTAGGTGCTCCTCATCAGCATTTCCATACACAAGCTACCTACTGTGTTTCAGGTAAATTTGAATTTGAAATAGATGGGGAAAAGAAAATCGTCGAAGCAGGTGACGGCGTTTATATTGAACCAAATTTATTGCATAGTGCAATTTGCCTGGAAGAAGGAGAACTCATTGACACCTTTAGCCCGGTTAGAGAAGATTTCTTAACGGGTGAAGGACCCTCTTATTTTGGAGATAAGTCATAACCTGGCAACTTACAAATAGCTATTCTCATATTAAATGAGCAAGGATGAAAGATAAATTGATTGGTAAAAATGTGCTCGTGACAGCAGGAGCACAAGGTATTGGCGCTGCGATCACCAAACTCTTTATTGACTATGGAGCCAATGTGGCCATCCATTATTTCTCAAGTGCCGAAACCGCCGATCAATTATGCGAATACGCAGCTAGTAAGGAACAAAAAGCAATTGCGCTGTCCGGTGATCTAACGAAGGAAACCGATGCAAATGTAGTGGTCGAGAAAACCGTGGAAGCTTTTGGTAGTTTAGATATATTGATCAATAATGCAGGTTCTCTGGTGGCCCGTAAAATGCTGAGCGAAATGGAGACCGATTTTTGGCATAAGGTTATGGACATCAATATGACCTCCATGATGTTCGTGACACGGGCCGCAGCTCCCCAACTGGCAAAGAACGATTATAGTAGCATTGTCAACTTGGCATCACTGGCTGGGCGCAAGGGTGGCCATCCAGGATCTCTGGTATATTCTACCAGTAAAGGGGCTATTCTGACTTTTACAAGAGCACTATCCACTGAGTTGGGAGCACAAGGGACTAGGGTCAATGCTGTAGCCCCGGGACTTATCCTCGGGACTTCGTTTCACAATACACACACGACAAAGGAATCAGCAATTGCCACCACTGCTGGAATACCTCTCCAACGTGCCGGTAATGCCGACGATGTTGCGCGGGCGGTTTTATATCTGGCATCCGAATATGATGGCTTTATTACGGGCGCTACACTAGATATCAATGGCGGGGTTTACAATATGTAGATCTATAATAATTTCCTTGGTCAGAAACCGCCGTATAACAGTTAAAGCTGAATCTTAAAACGATTTTGCCCTAACCATGCAAAACACCTACTAGAAAGAAAGGCAGGTAAGATTTTTAGCAATCTGCTTTGCGAAGTCTTTTTCGTTAAGATTTGCCAATTCTGTTTGATAAGGATCTGGCCTTCAGAATGTGAGCCTGGCAAAGACCATAAAAAAACTGCAGATAAATTTTTTTTTAACAGGCTAATAACTTATATTTGGTAAACCAGTCTGGTTAACCAATATGGAATACCAGTTTTCGCTTAACTTTTAACCAACCATAATCACTACACATGAAACACTTAAGCACTATAAACAAGAAAAGGATAGGTGCACGCCTATCCTTTTCAATCATTACTTCTTTCGGAGGGAAGTAACTCGACAAATGCATTTACATGCGAATTTGCAGAATTCAAAAGTAATCAAATTTCAGCAAAACATTCGCCGCTGTAGTGCAATTGAAGGGAACAGCCAGGTAATTCAAGATTGAATTACCTATTAAACTCAACTTTTGAATTTAATTGAACAACAGATGAACTTTAAAACTAAACTTCTCTTAATTGTGGTATTGCTGGTCAATATCCAATTATTTGCACAAACCTCCCTCACTGTTTCAGGTACCGTCACTGACGTGAACAATGTACCTGTTCCTGGGGTAAACGTACTGGTTGTTGGAACAACACAGGGTACACAAACAGATTTTGACGGAAACTACACAATCGAGGTAGCGTCCGGCAATGTCCTGCGCTTTTCGTCAATCGGTTACCTTACACAATCCATACCTGTAGCTGACCAAGCCCAGATCGATGTAGTACTGCAGGAAGACACGGAACAACTGGATGAGGTGGTTCTTATCGGGTACGGCTCCCGTAAAAAAGTACACATGACCGGTGCAGTATCTAGCGTGGTCAATGAGGATCTTGATGAGATCGCCGTAGCCAGGGTAGACGACGCCCTTGTCGGGCAAATTGCCGGGGTAAATATTTCGGCAACTGAAGGTGAGGCAGGTTCTGCTCCCACCATCAGGATCAGGGGGGTTGGCTCCCTTAACGGGGATTCCGCTCCTTTAGTTGTGGTGGATGGTCTGCCTGTGGAGAGTGATTTCCTAGGGAACCTGGACATGAACGAGGTCGAATCTTTTGATGTTTTAAAGGATGCCGCCTCTTCCGCGATCTACGGATCCAGGGGTTCTAACGGGGTTATACTGATCACGACCAAGCAGGGTAAAGAAGGAAAGACCAAATTTGCCTACAATACCTTTATGGGTTTCAAGGAAGCCCGGCAGAGCGAAGACTATTATTTCTCCGTAGCAGACGCGGTGGAAAGAGAGATCGCCGCCAATGGAACCTTGTCTAACCGGACATTTTATAAACAACTGATCGGAGTAGACCGGGATTGGCAGGATATAATCTTTGACGGGGGTGTTATTGAAAACCATTCTTTGAGTGCAAGAGGAGGCAGTAAAAATACCAAGTTCAGCGTTTCCCTGGGCTACCTTCACGATGAAGGAGTACTGCTGACTGATGATTACAAAAGGTATAATGCCAGGCTGAAGATCGACACCAAGGTCGGCAATAACCTCAGCTTTGGTGGGAACCTTGCCCCCTCCTATTCCAGGAGACGTCGATTTGACGGTTCCACCCATGATATCCTGAGACAAACCCCATGGCTGCCAGTATACCATGATGCCAATACTATCCAGTATGTGGATCGTAACGTATATCCGGATGTGCAGATAGGGGATTACGCAATTCAGCGTCACTTTGATAACTACGACCTGTTTGGGGACGGTAGTGTCTTACAGGATATCAGTAATACCTCCAATACCAACCCTGCAGCGAAAGTTTTGGAGCGCGATCGAAACGATTATAAATTCAAAATGGCAGGTGGCGTCTATGCACAGTATAAGATACTTGACGGACTGAATTTCAGGACCGGTTTATCCGGGGATTACCAGAATACTTTCCAGGACAGGTGGCAAGGCGTCCTCTCTAACAGGAATGGGGCCTCGGCAGCCAGTTATGCCCTTTCTAATGAAAACCGTATTCATATCCTTTTTGAGAATTATCTCTCCTATGACAAGGTTTTTGGCGAGCATGATGTGGCCATTATTGCCGGTACATCCACTGAAAAATGGGATTACCAGGGTGACAGCGCCTCAGGCTCTGGCTACACTTCAGACCTGCTGAAAACACTGGATGCCGCATCGATCATTAATGATATCGGCTCCTTTAAATTAGCTGAGCGTTTCCGCTCCTACTTCGCAAGGGTTAACTATGCGTTCGCAGATAAGTATCTTGCCTCTATCAGCTACAGGAGAGATGGTAGCTCTATCTTCGGGGTGGATAAGAAATATGGAGATTTCCCGGCAGCCTCTGTCGGCTGGAGTATTTCTGAAGAGAATTTTCTGAAGGACAGTGACTTTATCAATAACCTAAAGCTGAGAGTCAGTTACGGGTTTACCGGGAATAAAGACATAGACACAGGCAGTGACATCATCGACCTGTATCCTTCCGTACCCTTGCTTGAAGCTGGTTCCGCCATAGTGAATGGGAACCCACAAACAGCTTTTATCGCGTTGAATATTGAAAACCCCATCCTGCAGTGGGAACGATTAAAGGAGATCAACCCCGGTATCGATTTTGGGTTCTTTAATAACAGGATCAGTGGATCCGTAGATTATTACGAGAGAACCAGTGACAGGCTGTTACTCAATAACCCGGTACCTTCCACAACCGGTTTCTCCAGCGCCCTTGTGAACCTGGGTGAGGTAAAAAACAGTGGTATTGAAATAGAGTTACGCACCAAAAATGTCACAACCGAAAACTTCAGGTGGTCTACCACTTTCCTTGCCTCTATGAATGAAAATGAATTAACTGATTTTGCAGATGCCAATGGCCAGATCCAAAATGTTGACGATAAAAGAGCTGCGGAATGGATCAACCTGGTCGGTAACCCTATCTCTTCATATTACGGGTGGGTAGTAGACCGTGAAATTCCACTGGAATTTCTTCGGGAGCCCTATCATCCTATTGGAGCCCAGGCCCAGGATGTTTATGTAAAAGACCTTAATGGGGATGGGTTGATCGACGATGACGACAAAACCCTCCTGGGAGATCCTTACCCGGACCTGATCTGGAGTGTGACCAATGACTTTCAATTTGGAGACCTGGATTTCAGCTTTCTTTTCCAGGGCAGCCATGGAGCAGAGATCAGGAACATGGGTGATCAGTATATCTTCAACCACTTTAACAGCGGACAGGATTTTGATCCTTCAATCACACCTGACCAGGGCTTCATCAAAGAAAAGATCTTTACAAACAGCATCATTCAGGATGCATCATATATAGCGCTGAGAACTTTAACTATCGGGTATAATTTCCCCAAAGATGTACTCTCTACCCTCGGAGTTTCAAACTTCCGGTTATACGCAACAGGACAGAATTTAATGTACCTGACTGCGGACGATTATACCGGGTTTAATCCAGAGTCGGTAAATGATACCTCCCCTACCACCTACGGTTACCAAAGGGCAGGATCCCCTATTGCCAGGACCATATCCGTTGGAGCAAATATTGAATTTTAATAAAGAACGAAAATCAGTTTTAAGACAAAAGATATGAAACAGTATACATACATAGGAGTAGCCTTGTTCCTCGCGGTAGTTACCCTTTCTTGCGACGAGGACTTCCTGCAGCCGGTTCCGGAATCTGCTGTGAGCAGTGTGGGCTATTTTTCTAACGATGAGGAAATAGAGACCGGTGTTATCGGAATCTATGATGCCCTTCAAGGCGAGAATTCGACCAACCTTAATGATAAACGTGGGGTGCAGATCGAGTTCTATGTCACGGAGATGAGAAGTGATAACACCAGGACAAAGAGCCAGGAAGGTGAAGCGGCCCAATTTGAAAGCTACACCATTACCGCCAATAACGGCCTGGTAGAAAATTATTACCGTAGTTCCTACAATACCATCTACAGGGCAAACCTGGTGCTGGATAATTTAGCCAATGCGTCGGAAAGCGCAGCTGAAAGATTTGAGGGGGAAGCAAAATTTGCCAGGGCCTACAGCTACTTTAACCTGGTTAGATTATATGGTGAAATACCCTTGATTGATAAAGTGATCGGACCGCTGGATAAAGAAGCGGCATTCACCAAGGCCTCTTCTGCAGCAATCTACGAACTGATCGTCAGTGACCTGGAAACTGCGGTGGCCAACCTGGAAAACGGAGAGATCAACAGGGCTTCAAAGGCTGCAGCCCAGGCTTTATTAGCTAAAGTACACCTTACCCTTGGTAATTATACCCAGGCTCAGACCCTGCTGGAAAGTGTCATGAACAGTGGCTTTAGCCTGGAGTCAAATTTCAACGATATCTTTTATAATGAAGGTAATAACGAGGTCATTTTCGCCATCGGGTATAATCCCGGGGTAGAGACCGATAGCCAGGACTTCTCTGCAGAATTCATGAACGGAGTAGGAAGAACTTCCGGGGTTAATTATGTAACTGATGAGGCCCGTGCTATCCTGGACGAGAAGGGCGGAAACCGCACGCAATATTCATACAGGCAGGATCCTTCCCAATTAACACAATACCAGGTGACGAAATATTTACCTAATGGTGAAGATGGTGGCAGTGACGGAAAAACTTTTGACTCAGATGCTACACTTTCCGGGAACGACTGGATCGTACTGCGCTATGCCGATGTACTGCTGATGCACGTGGAGGCCATCATGGCCGGCGGCCCTGAAACTTCTGCAGCTGCTGCCCTGAATTCATTTCAACAAGTACGAAACAGGGCCGGGTTAACCGATCCGGTGACCAGCATCACCAAGCAGGATCTGCTCGATGAGCGCAGGGTAGAACTGGCGTTTGAAAACCAGCGCTTTTTTGACCTGTTGCGATTTGGTGTTGCCCAGGAAACGCTCTCCGCGCTTTCTGATGCCAATGGATATAGCTTTAGTGCTACTGACCTGTTACTGCCCATACCTCAACGAGAAATTAATTTGAGCAATGGTCTGTTGGAACAAAATCCCGGTTATTAAGATTTTAAAAATTGTATTATGAAATCAATATTAAATAAACTGAACTTAAGTGCTATCACACCTGGCCTGATCATCATGGTCTTATTAACGGCTTGTGATTTTGAATACGACCTGCCAGAAGAGGGTTCGTTTGAAGATAAAACACCTCCTTCGGCCAATTTTACCTACTCCCAGGGGGAAGGAGACAACTGGATGGTTTATAGCTTTGCCAACCAATCTACCAGTGCTACTGATTTTGAGTGGGATTTCGGGGACGGAAATTCCTCTACAGAACTTGACGCTCAGAATACGTACCCGGGGGAAGGCACCTATACCGTAACCTTGACGGCTTCTGATAAACTTGGTGTAACCAATGTAAGCAGCCAGGTTGTGGAAGTTGTAGAACCCGAAGTTCCCCTGGCCCGTATTCCTGTAATACTGGAGGCGGATTTTGAAGACAACAGCCTGCCGGACGGAACCGGGGATGGCCGAGATTCATGGAGAAACGATTTCGGGGGAGTGATCCAGATCACTAGTAGCCCTGTACAATCAGGTGCCCAGGCGGCAAAATTCCCCTCTGCAGGGGACAGGGTTGCCTACCAGGACGGACTGGAAGTTACTCCGAATACAGAATATGTATTAACATATTACTATACCTTGAAAACTAATAACCCGGGCTCCATTACCTTAACGGTATTAGGAGGTACTATCACAGATCTTGCCGAGGTTGCCGGTGCTACCCTCGCATCGTTTGAAGGCACAGACCAGGATTCTGCAAGCACTTATGTAAAAGTAGATTTACCCTTCAATTCCGGGGCTAATGAAACCATATCCATTCTTATCACGAACCAGGGAGAAGAAGCCAGGTTAGACAATATAACTATTGACCTGGGTGTATAACAGAAACGAAGAGAATAGATAATACAGCTCTGTTTTATGAGATTACTAAATATCATTTTATTAGTAGTGCTGCACTCCCTAGTATGTTACTGTCAAGGCAATTCAGTGGAAACGTATCCGCAGGAAGAAATTGAGACGGTAATGCTGCCGGAAGAGAAAAAGTACAAGTTGCCCAAGATCGACCTTAGCCACTGGAAAGTTACCATTCCTGCCGGTGAAGGTAAAGGCGGTGCGGTCAGTGTAGAACCACCTGAGATCCTGGATTATGCAACCAATGAAACTTTAAAACCCTATATGTATAATGATTCCGTTTCAGGAGCACTGGTATTCTATGCCTATCCAAGTGATGCGACCACAGCTAATACCAAGTATTCGAGGTCAGAATTACGGGAGCAGATGGTGCCTGGTGAAGACAATGTAAACTGGACCTTTGCCCAGGGCGGAACACTGAAAGCGAAGATAGCTATGGAGGAAGTGTCCAGGCAGACTGACGGCAAGTACCACAGGGTGATCATTGCTCAAATCCACGGTCGTCTGACCAATGAACAACGGGACCTCATCGGGCAAAAAGACAACAATGCACCGCCCGTTTTAAAGATATATTGGGATAACGGGAAGATCAGGGTCAAGACCAAAGTACTTAAATTCAGCGGAGTCGGACCAGAAGGAATCCTGCATGAAGAAGCCTGGACGGATGATGAAGGAAGAAATTTTGAACAGGAAGTGGACTTCAGGAAGTTCCTGCTGGAGATCAAAGTTACTGAGGGGAAAATGGTGGTATCCCTGAATAAGAATGAATATTTCGTATACGACGATGCCAACATACGCCGCTGGGGTGTGTTTGAAAATTATTTCAAAGCTGGGAACTATTTACAGACCAGGGATGAAGGTGCATTTGCAAGAGTGAAATTTTACGAGTTAGAGGTTAATCATGATTAGTTGTTTGAGTTAGGAAGGCATGGTAAGGAGGCTAATGAGCACTTAGTTGCTCAATAGTTTCCCCCCTGCTTAAAAAAGCCCGTCTCTAATCCGGTTTTATGAAAGTAATTTCATAATTTTAACAAACCAATCTGGTAAACCAATCTGGAAATTTAAAGATGAAGATAGAATTACTGAACAAGAACGAGAATACTGAAATTCAGAAGGAGATCATTACCAAACTCAAGGATTATATTGAATTTAAAAACCTGGAGCCCGGTGATAAACTGCCATCCGAACGAATGCTCTCTGAGAAATTTGGGGTCAGCAGAAGTAATATCAGGGAGGCCATTCATAAACTCGAGTTTTTTGGTATCCTCAAGTCGCGACCACAAAGCGGGACATTCATAGCCAATATTGGCCGTGTCGCCATGAGTGGAATGCTGGAAGATATTCTCGGGCTGGAGGAACCCGATTTTAAATGCCTGGTGGAAACCCGGATCCTGCTGGAGCTGAAAACGGTGCGACTTGCATCATTGCGAAGGACGGACGAGGACCTGACCAAAATACAAGATGCTCTTGATGCATATAAGGAAAAAGTATTACAGGGGAAAGACGCAGTAGAGGAAGACCTTTTATTTCACCTGGCCATTGCCAAGGCTAGTAAGAATAATACGTTAAATACCTTTATGCTGATCATTACCCCGGAGATCATCACCAATTTTGAAAAATACCATGTATGTGATTCCAACCTCGCTTTAAAAGGTATTAAGGAACACGAAGATATTTTCCTGGCGATCAAAGAACAGGACCCGCAAAAAGCTAAGGAAAAAATGAAAACTCATTTCAGGGTCCTTTACCAGTATTGTTATAATACTTAAGTGAATAAAAGTAAAGCGCAGCAGGTATTGCACGCTACATGCTGCGCAATTAAATAAAAGGGAGGGAATTATAACTTGACAGAATACAACTGACCTTGCCCTGGCCCAAAGCCCGGAACCCTTGTATTTTGTTGGAAATAAAAGTTACTCAGCGCGGGAAATCCAGCCATTCGTCTAGGATATTGCTCGCTCTGGACAGGCTGATCCTATCTCAAAACTAAAGACTGAATATGAAAATAAAAGGGTTACGTTGGTGGATCATCACGCTGATTTGTATAGCGACCGTGATCAATTACATTGACAGGACGGCATTCGGAGTCATGTGGCCAGAAATGGGCAAAGACCTGGGAATGGACGAGTCTGATTACGCGGTAATGCTCAATGTGTTTATGGTCACTTATGCGCTCGGAAAATTTTTGTCCGGCAAGCTTTACGATCAGATAGGCACACGCCTGGGGTTCGTATTCTCTATTGCACTCTGGTCTATTGCAGCTGTGCTCCATGCTTTTGCCCGGGGGCTTGTATCTCTTTCCCTGGTCAGAGCCATGTTAGGCCTGGGTGAAGCCGGGAACTGGCCTGGGGCTGTTAAGAGTAACGGGGAATGGTTCCCAATAAAGGAACGAGCAATTGCTCAGGGTATCTTCAATGCCGGTGCTTCTTTAGGCAGTGTGATCGCCCCAGCCCTTATCGCCTTCCTGTATGCACAATTCGGATGGAGGACTACATTCATAATATTAGGACTTGTCGGACTGCTCTGGATCATTCCGTGGCTTTTCATAAATAAATCCAAACCTGAGCAGCATCCGTGGCTTACTGAAAAAGAAAGAGATATGATTCTAAAGGATCGTATCGCTCCTGTCGAGGAGACCAAGAAAGAGAAAGGTTTGTCTCTGAAGCAGATCCTCAGTTACAGGGAATCCTGGGGTGTGCTTTCCGCACGATTTTTTATTGAACCTATCTGGTGGCTGTTCGTAGGCTGGATGCCCCTCTACCTTCATTCCAAATTCAATTTCAGTATTGAAGAGATCGGGTCTACAATCTGGATCTCTTATTTGGGAGGTATGGTCGGTAGTATTGCTGGTGGATGGTTCTGTGGTAAACTGATGGAAACTCACTCGCTGAACTTTGCGCGAAAAGTATCTATTCTCATCGGTGGAATTTTAATATTCGCAGGCCTGATGGGTATCATCTTCTTCGTAAAAGGAGACAACCCCATGACCTTTATTTATATCGTGGGAGTAGTGCTATTCGGATTCCAATTTGCTATCGGCAATATACAGACCCTTTCCAGTGATCTGCTTAAAGGTCCCTCGGTGGGAACCCTGGCTGGATTGGCCGGGACCATCGCCGCAGTTTCGGTCATCATAATGAACTGGCTTATCCCCCGTATTACCACAGTTTCCTATACCCCCGCCTTCGTGGTGATTACGGTACTGGTCCCCCTGGCAATACTATCTATTTACGTATTGATACGCCGGGTACAGCCTGTAGAAATTAATTGAATTAACATTAACCAGTAATAAGAATAAGAGATGAAATTAAACGGAAAAATAGCAGTGATCACAGGTGCCACAGGAGGTATTGGATTTGCAGTTGCGAAAAAGCTAGGTCAGGACGGGTGCACCGTGATAATGAATGGTATTGATGACGAGGCCGGAGCCAAAAGGGTGCAGGAGCTTGAAGCAGAAGGAATAACTGCCGAATACCGTGGTTTTGACGTAACTGATGAAGAAGCAGTAACAAAAAACATCCAGTCTGTTGGTGAGAAGTACGGAAAAATAGACATCCTTGTCAATAATGCTGGTGGCCTGGGTGGAAGATCCAGGTTTGAAGATATGACCACAGAATTTTACAGGTCTGTAATGGCCCTGAACCTGGATTCGGTATTCTTTGCTTCAAGGGCGGCCATACCTTACCTCAAGAAAGGAGATAACGCTACAATAATAAATTATACCTCTATCGCGGGATGGAATGCCGGGGGGCCGGGAGCGGGAATATACGGCACCTCCAAAGCCGGGGTTCATGCCATCAGCAGGGCCATGGCCAAAGACCTCGCTGAATACGGTATCAGGGTGAACGCTGTTTCTCCCGGGACGATAGACACCCCTTTCCATGCGCAAATCAAGTCGACAAAACCGGAAGTATTTGCCTCCTGGAAGAACAATATCCTGCTGGGTAGGTTAGGACAACCCGAGGATGTAGCTAAAGTTGTTTCCTTCCTGGCCAGCGATGAGGCTTCTTTCCTGACGGCTGAAACTATACAGATAACCGGGGGACAAGGATTAGGAATATAATATCAGACATAAGTTAAGACAACAATAACACCACAATACATATACATATGAAAAGAGTAGTAACATTTGGCGAGATAATGCTTCGCCTTGCACCAGAAGGCTTCCTGAGATTTTCCCAGGCCAACCGGTTTGATGTGGTCTACGGTGGGGGTGAATCTAATGTAGCCGTCTCTTTGGCTAATTACGGAGTTCCTGTGGATTTCGTAACCCGTTTACCCGATAATGATATAGGTCAATGCGCCCTGATGGAAATGAGAAAAAGAGGCGTAGGCACAGATAAAATTATTTTTGGTGGGGATCGTTTGGGAATATATTTCCTGGAAACCGGGGCAGTTAGCAGGGGAAGTAAAGTGGTTTACGATCGTGCCCATTCCGCCATCTGTGAAATTGAACCTGGCATGATCGACTGGAAGTCGGTTTTTGAAGGAGCAGGTTGGTTTCACTGGACAGGGATTACCCCGGCCATTTCCCAAAGCGCCGCTGACGTATGCCTGGAGGCTGTAAAAACAGCACGTGAAATGGGTGTTACCATCTCAACTGACCTCAATTACCGGGCTAAGCTATGGAAATACGGAGGTGACCGGGAGGCTATAATGACAGAACTCACATCCTATTGCGATATCATCCTGGGGAATGAAGAAGATGCAGAAAAACACTTCAATATTAAACCTGAAGGATTGGATATTACAACAGAAGGACACAATGTAAAGGCTGAGGCCTTCCTGTCTGTATGTAAGCAAATGATGAAGAAATTCCCGAATGCTAAAAAAGTGATCACCACTTTGCGAGGTTCAATTTCTGCTTCCCACAACACCTGGGCTGGAGTCTTGTACGACGGTAAAAAAATGTACGAAACCCGGCAATACCAGATCACTGATATCGTGGACCGAGTTGGAGGAGGGGATTCCTTCATGGGTGGTTTAATTTACGGTCTGCTCAAATATCCCGAGGATGACCAGAACGCTTTGGATTTTGCCGTAGCGGCTTCTTGCCTGAAACACACCATAAAAGGAGATGCAAACCTGGTCACCGTAGACGAGGTGGAGAAACTTATGGGAGGGGACGCCTCCGGCCGGGTTGCCAGGTAAGATGATCAAAAACATGAAAGCATGAACAAATCTATCCTCATTCTTTGCGGGGGAGGTCCTGCCCCGGGAATAAATTCGGTTATCAGCACTGTTGCCAAGGCTTTTCTAAAGGATGGGTATAGGGTACTTGGGTTGCATGAAGGTTTCAAAGGGATCTTCAGTTCGGAGCCTCAGATCAAGGAGTTCGATTTCTTCCATGCTGACAGGATTTTCAGTCGAGGGGGGTCTACGCTTATCATGAGCCGGTTTAAACCAAGGGATGAGAAACTGAACAAACGTCTTTTTTCAGATAATAATGTAAAACTCCTGGTAAGTATTGGCGGGGATGATACGGCTTCGACGGCAAACAGGATTACGAATTTCCTTCAAAAAGAGGATATCTCCATCGCCAACATCCATGTTCCGAAAACAATAGACAACGACCTGCCCCTACCCGATCGAAATCCGACTTTTGGATTCCATTCGGCAAAGGATGAAGGCGTGCGTATCGGGAATACCACTTACGAGGATGCACGGACAAGCCAGAATTGGTTTGTCATGTCCGCTATGGGACGTTCTGCAGGCCACCTGGCTTTTGGTATTGCGGCAAGTTGCCACTTCCCCATGATGATCATTCCGGAAATGTTCAGCAGATCCAGTGTGACTTTTGATAAAGTGGTTCGACTTGTCATCTCATCCATGATCAAACGAAAATTGAAAAATATCCACTACGGGGTTGCCATGATCAGTGAAGGTATTTTCCACAACATGCCTAAATCGGAATTAGATAAATGTGGAATCGATTTTACGTATGATGACCATGGTCATCCGGAATTGGGTAATGTAAGTAAAGCCCATATTCTGAACATGCTCGTACAAAAGAAACTAAAAGAGCTGGGAATAGATATTAAAAGCAGGCCGGTCGAATTAGGATACGAACTGCGTTGTTGCAGGCCCATTGGATTGGACCTCACCTTATGCACTCTCCTGGGGCTAGGGGTGAAAAAACTTTTTGATGAAGGTAAAAGCGGATGCATGGTCACCGCAAATTCCCGGGGCGAGGTCACACCCCTTTACCTCTCCGACATTCAGAACGAAGAAGGTAAGATAGCCCCCCGGCTGGTGGAAGTAGAAACCGAATTTGTACAACTCTGTTTTCAGAATCTATACTACCTGGAGGAGTCCGATTACGAGCAGGCTAAGACCTATGTTCCCGACCCCTCAGAATACGATTTTCATAAAATATTAATTGAAGCATAAGATCATTATGGCACATTATTCAAGGATAGAAGTTATAAACGCGATGCAGGAAACGGGAATGGTTCCCTTGTTTTATCATCCCGATATTGAACTGGGCAAGCAAGTACTTAAAGCTTGTTATGACGGCGGTGCGCGACTGATGGAATTTACGGCCCGCGGTGATTTTGCCTTTGAAGTTTTTTCAGAATTAAATAAGTACGCTCTTCGAGAACTTCCGGGTATGATCATGGGGGTGGGGTCTGTGACTGATGCCAGTGCTGCATCTCTCTATATGCAAATGGGGTGCAACTTCGTGGTTACCCCTTCTTTACGCGAAGATATCGCGGTAGTATGCAATCGCAGAAAAGTCTTGTGGTCCCCGGGTTGCGGATCCCTGACAGAGATAAACCGGGCGGAAGAGCTGGGCTGTGAGCTCGTAAAACTTTTCCCGGGAGATCTTTACGGACCCGGTTTCGTGAAAGCTATCAAAGGTCCTCAACCATGGACCAGTGTGATGCCAACCGGGGGAGTAAGTACAGAAGAATCCAATTTAAGGGAATGGTTCAATGCCGGCGTAACCTGTGTGGGATTAGGTTCAAAACTGATCAGTAAGGAGCTGCTGGCTAATAGAGATTTTGAAGCCCTGGAAAAAACAGTGAGGGACACTTTACAGCTGATATCTAATTTGAGGAAATAACTCAATGAAAGAATCCACTGGTAAAAGTTCATTCTTAAAAAAAATACTCGCTCTCGTACTCGCTTTCGGGCCGGGGATCTTTGCTATTGGTTATACCATAGGGACCGGGAGTGTTACTTCCATGATCGTTGCGGGGAGTACCTATGGAATGCAACTATTGTGGGTACTCCTGATCAGTTGTGTATTTTCCGGCCTCCTGATGTATGTCTACGGTAATTACACCCTGGTTTCCGGGGAAACGGCACTCTTTGGGTTTAAAAGGAATATGCCTGCCGGAAAGATAATTGCTATCCTGATAATTGCCGGTATATCTTTCGGTCAGTGGAATTCCCTGATGGGGATCCTTGGCATCTCGGCCAATATTATATATGAGATTTTTCTCATCTATTTTCCCGGCCTTGCCGGCCTGAGGTATGAGACTGTGCTGCTCGTAGCTATTGTTATTATTGTCGCCATGTATTCCCTTTTATGGGTCGGTAAATATTCCTTCTTTGAAAAGATCCTGGTCATATTTGTAACCCTGATGGGCCTGTCCTTTATTGTATCACTTTTTATGGTATACCCCCTTCCTGAGGAAGTCGTCCGGGGACTGATCCCTTCGGTGCCACAGGTGGAAGGAGGCAAAATGATGGTAGCAGCCTTTGTCGGTACCACCATGGCGGCAGCGACATTCCTGTCGCGCCCATTATTTATCAATGGAAAAGGGTGGACCATAGAAAATCGCAGGCAGCAAAAGAACGATGCCATCACCGCAGCCCTGTTGGTTTTTATTATCAGCGGGTCTATCATGGCTGTTGCGTGTGGGGCTTTATTCCACCAGGGTGAACCAGTGACTAAGGTGCTGGATATGGTAAATACGCTGGAGCCGGTTGCCGGGAAATTCGCATTAACCTTATTCTTCTGCGGCACCCTAAGTGCCGGGTTATCCTCTATATTCCCCTGTTTACTGATTGCTCCTATTCTGGTAGCTGATTACCAGTCGGGAGAATTGGATACCAATTCCAGGCAGTTTCGCATCATTACGGCGATCGCGTGTTTATTTGCGCTGATCGTACCCGTTTTCGGAGCTAACCCTATAGAAATGCAGATCATGAGCCAGGTATTTAACGTCTTTGTTCTACCACTGGTGATCATCGGGATCTTATACCTGATCAATAATAAAAAGATAATGAAGGGACATTCTACCAGTATATGGATCAACATTGGACTGTTTGCTGCACTGGTCTTTGCCTGCCTGATATCCTATAACGGAATTCTGGCTCTACTGGAATATTTTTAGATCCATCCACTCATTATAAAAAAAGACCTTTCCTTGGGACCACAGCCTTTTAGTTCGAGGTTTGAAGTTTGAAGTTTGAAGTCGGTTAATGAGAGGTAGTTATTAAAAAAATCACCTACTAAACTGCAAGTATTTTGCATTGTATTCTGTTAACTTGTAACTGGGGTGGGGTAAGAACCCCGAAGTTCAGTAGGCAGTTTGCGCTTCGCAGTAAACATTACCTGGTTTGAGGTTCGAAGTTTGAAGTTTGAGGCAGACATTGGGTCCGATCGGCACCTGCCTGACTACATCATTCAGGCGAGCGGGCAGTTAAATTCGCGGTCGCAGTTCGCGGTTTTCAAAAGAACCATCACAAAGTCACCTTTGTCACCCCTGTCACCTTTGTCACCCTTGCCACCAATGTGCCTATGTACCCGTGTGCCCGCATACCTCTATCCCGGTTTGACAGCATGACGGTGTGACTTTGTGACGGCATGACGATCTCCCCTAAAAGGATTTTGCAGTAAAAAACTATAACTTAAGACCGGGGCGGGGTTAAGAACCCCGGTTTTCAGTAGGCAGTTTTGCAGTTCGCAGTAAACAGTACCTGGATCGAGGATTGAGGTTCGAGGTTTGAGGCCAGCCTCCGACAGGTAAATTCGAGGTTTGCGGTTTGAGATTCGAACTACGCAGTTTGCAGTTCGCGGTTCGTAGGATCGTTTAATCTGCTGAACCGTTTGACGGCGTGACGGTGTGACGGTGTGAGAGCATAACCCGTATCCCTGCATCCCCGCATCACCGCATCACCCGCCCGTACCGGACGGCACGTTCGGGCGGGCCGCATCACTGTTTCACTGTTTCACCGTTTGACAGCGGACGAAGGTACACGCAGGAACTTTAAGGGAATTGTTGTAAATTCCTGAAGCTAATAATCCAACCCTAGAATGAAATATCCACGATTCATCTATTTCCTCCCGCTTTTCGTAATTGTGGCCTGCAATAACGGTATAAAACAAAAGGAAAATATTAAACCAGGCAAGGCGGATATCAAGGCTCCGAGTGTAGTCACTGCTGATATTGAGGCGGGGATTCGAGCCAATATTGCCAGTAAAGTTGAAGAGGGCGGGGGATATTTTACCATAGAAACAGAGGAAAAGATATTACAGCTGGAACTGGTACGGGTACACACGGAATACCTTTCTAATTTAGGTCCTCAACGTCATTTTGCATGCGTAGACCTCGCCGACATTAACGGTGATGTTTACGATGTTGATTTTTTCCTCAAAGGAGATCCGGGCAGCATGACGGTTACGGAAACGACGCTACACAAGCTCAATGGTAAACCTTTATACACCTGGAAGCAAAGAAAGGACAAAACCTGGTACAGGGTCCCCGTAGAGAACGCCTCATCCGATTTACTGGGCATTATTGAAGGGGAGGATAGTTTTATTTTTAATTACGAGGTTACCCTTCCCGAAATGAAGGAAGCAGCAAAAATGTGGATTCCCGTCCCACAAAGCGATCGATTTCAAAATATTGAATTAGTATCTCTCCAAACTCCGGTTCCTCATCAAATGCTCGAAGAGAAAACTAATGGCAATACCATTTTGTTTATGGAATTTTCTCCTGAGCATAGTGGGAAGAAAATACAAATCCAATACGATGTTCAAAGAATTGAGAAGAAGCCCTACGAGGAAGATTCGTCGCCAGCGCCTTATTTAAATGCCAATATCCTGATGCCGGTAGGCGACCGATTCCAGGTCCTTGCAGATTCAATTATTGGCGCTAAACGTACAGGCGGAACTATTATGCAGGCAAGGGCATTATATGATTACATCATTGATAATATGCGGTACATGAAGGCCGGGAAATATGGCACTGGTGACGCAGTTTACGCTTGTGATGCCCTAACTGGTAATTGTACAGAATTTCATTCGCTCTTCATTTCCCTGGCCAGGTCGGCGGGAATTCCTGCAAGATTTGCGGTAGGTGCCTCAATTCCGTCAGATCGGGATGAAGGTGGTATTGATGGTTATCACTGTTGGGCCGAATTTTATGCTGAAGGCAAGTGGTGGCCGGTTGATATAAGCGAGGCCAATAAATACACTGCCCTTGCAACTTATTACTTTGGCAGGCATCCGGCCAATCGTATAGAATTCAGTCGTGGGCGCGATCTTCAAATAGATCCCGGTCCTAAGGCAGGGGCAATAAACTTCCTTGCCTACCCGGTTATGGAAGTGGGCAATTCCCCTGCCTTCCCCGTGACCTTTTTCTCATTTCAAAGGAATATGGAAACAAAAAATGCCTCCATCTGATCGAGTTTACCCTGAAACAGAATCTTTTGTCGGGTGTTCCTCGCCTGTTGGATGCTCTCCTTCCTCCTTAGAAGGATGTTCCTCCCCTTTTGGGTGTTCGTCTTTAGCAGGATGCTCCTCTCCTGTTGGATGTTCGTCTTCAGAAACAGCACCTTCTTCGATGGTCTGCTCCTCCCCGTCTTTCTTCTTCTGATCTCTGCAGGAACTTAAAGAGCCTGCAGTGATAAATCCAAATAGAAGTAAAGCGGTGGTAATGTATCTAAGATATTTTGGTCGGCTCATTTTTAAAGTTGTTTAGTTTAAAATTAATCAGTCCGAGTTAACTATGGTAGTATCAATTAAATATAATGAATTTAATCCAACCTTATTAATATGTTTAATGGCAGGGAAATGTGTTATAACCTTTCCGTCTCTTGAAGAGAAAATTTGAAATTCGCTTACCAGCGAAGTTAACCAACAACTTATCAAGAAAACCGTTAAGCCAGTCTCGTATTAAACGCCCACCCACGGGCCTGCTCGATCAAGGAAGTAGAACCATAGCCCTGTTCGCTTTTTATTTTATTTGGTCCAGGCACACTCTATATACATCAGCGTGATTTCTCCCTTAGGTCACCCCTTAGAACGCCCTGTTAAGTATACCCATCACCGTCTTATAGAATTCAACAAACTATAATATTCCGGTTGCCCGGAGTATCCCAATCATTCCTACCCCGATCCAGAAGACGTTTAAAAGAGTATAAGCCCTGTCTTTCTTGAGAACTGCGGTCCATGAAAGGATAATAGCATCCAGGGTGTTTAATGTCCAGACAAACAAAAACGGACTTTGGTCTCCCATCCAACTCACCAGTGAAAAGCTGAAAATACGCATCAGAACACCAACCAGCTCAATCAAACGGACATGCTGCAGTATAAAATTATTTATCATGTTCTTACCGGATTGTTTTTATCGTTTAATTATGAGTTTATATCTTCTTATTAGTTGTCCTGGTTATATGTGGCAATAAAAAGCAAAAGCTTACCTACTCCTCAAAATCTTGAAAACCTTGAACAGAAACGGAAGTAAAGTGAGAATTATTAATCCCAGGAATATGAGCCCATAGTTTGCTTTTACCCAGGGAATTTCCCCGGTAAAAAATCCGGTAAGGCAGAAAAGACTAACCCAGAGGACACCCCCGACAACCGTCTGCCTCCGGAAAAGTTTATAATTCATTTGCACAGCTCCCGCAACAAAGGGTACGTAAGTCCGAACGATGGGAAAAAACCTTGAAATAATAACGGCCTTTCCTCCATGGTCCGTCATAAAGATTTCCGTTTTATAATAAGCTTTGCTGATAGTTTTTATATCCCTATCTAATATCCAGCGCCCGAAAGTGCGACCAAGGCGATAATTAAATAGGTAACCCAGAATCGCGGCAAGAGATAAAAAGGGGATAACGATATATATATTCAAAGGTGTCACTGCGGTCACTACCCCAATGGAGAACAACAGGCCATCTCCCGGAAGAAAAGGGCATAGAATGATCCCAGATTCTGAAAAAATAATAGCGAAAAGGATTAAATAGGTCAGCATAAGGTTAGCCGTAACCTGTTCGATTAAATATTCATCTGTATTACTGATCAAGTCGATCAAATCCATAGTCTATTAATTTATGGAGAAAAGCTTCTCCTTTATTCTAGTAATAATTAAAATAAGTTTTAAGAATAATCTTGTGAGTGCTACCAATGTAGGCCGTTACATTGATTTGATAGACATTAGATCAAACCGAACCCTTTTACCTGGATGCAGCGGCTGTTAAATGTATTATAGAATGTCACGAAGCCTTGACACAAAGTCATTTTGCAACCCCGGTGTCCCATTCAGATCATCGAGTAGATAAGCAGCAGGTTTAATACAATAAATAGAGTGGCCGGCACATGGTAATCAAGATCATATTGCCGCACTATTTTTTTGAGAACAGCTTTTTTTACAAGTATAGGGGAACCAATCTTTGGTTTACTGCCCGTTGGAAATGAGCTCGAAGGAAGCGCATTTAAAGAAAATTGTCTGGCCATCATTTACAGAATAAAAGGTACCTGCTACATTCAGAGTGCATATCTGCCGGGAACTATATATCTATAGCTCCTTATGTTGCAACTTCCTTACAGTATCGTATCTATATACGTAGCCGGTGAAATTCTGGATAGTTAAAACCGGGATTTATTTATTAACCGGGAGATGAAGCTCTATAAATAGGCTAATCTGTTCCTGTATGTCTTCCAGGTCTTCTGCACTCCAGTCATCCCCGTGTCCTCCTTCGTAAACTGTAAAAGAATGCTCTATTTCGTAGGTTGATAATACCTCCTCGAGCGCAATCCCGTTCGACAACGGAACCAAAGGATCCTGTTCTCCATAGAACAAAGCGACCGGGCTACTGGAGGAACTGACGTTAAAAACCGGGCTGACAGCTTTTGCGTAATCAGTTCCCTCAGGATACTGATCCTGGTCCACGAACAGGGACAGCGCCAATTGAAAGTTGGGATTTTCAGAGAAATACGGGTCGGTGAAATCAGTAGGACCAACGATATCAACAACGAATTTCACGAGGTCTTCCTGGTCATATACAAAATCGTACATCAGTGACAGGTGCGCCCCGGCACTAGTCCCGATCAAGCCAAATTGCGGTAAGACCTGGTATTGCTCTTTTTCTGCGGTTATTTTCTTTACTACCGCATCTATATCCAGGAATTGGTCAGGGAAGGCAGGGGTTACGGCCGGACTGATCCCTGCCAATACATAGTTCATATTTACAATAGCGTGATCGGGATGATGCTCTTTTATCAGGTCGATAAAAGGAGACATATTCTCTTTATCTCCCTCTATCCATCCGCCTCCATGTACCAGGAGAATGACCTTGGTCTTTAGAGAAGAGCGTTCTGATGGCAGGTAAATATCGAATTTCTGCTGCGGGTGTGTTCCGTAACTCACATCGGTAAAGACGGTTTCCTCGAGGGAAGGGCCTTCCCCGGATGTATCCCCGTCTATTCCTCCTACCTCTTCAAAGGCTGAACTGCAGGAAATAAGAATCAAAGAGAACAGTCCAAGAACAAGTCTGGCTAAATTGGGATTTTTCATTTTGCAGATGGAAATTTTGTCTATGATCTTTTCAACGCTGGTTAAAGATATAGAAAGAATACAAGGCATAGTATCGGAATCCGATCAACCCCATGAAAATCCTATTCAAAGGGAAATAATCGATGGTCCTCCTGCCCGTGTACAGTATTTACCCGCATAGGTCTCCACACTTTAAGAAAACTTATGAGGGAAAATGAAGGAAGAAATTATTCATTATCATCCAATTTAAAACTGTTTAAGTAGCACTGAAGATTAGAATACTTTATTTTTAATCAGTCCCGCTGAACTCTTTATCTATAATGGAGGGAATTAATATGTGTGCCAAAAAATCTGAATTCACAGAATTGTTAGACGAACTCCTGGAGAATCCCGAAAAAGTCATCTCGGAATTCAACTTGGTTTATGTATACCAGGACCAGTTGCCTATCAGGCGGAAGCGTAGATCTGAGGGCTTCATTTACCTACTGAACGGGAAACCTTTAAAATTAAAGAAACACCTGGAGCGGATAAACAAGTTAGTCATACCTCCCGCATGGGAAGATGTTAGGATATCGGATCTTGCCAACGGTCACCTGCAGGCCATCGGGAAAGATAATAAAAGCAGAAAACAGTATAAATACCACGAACTGTGGTCAAAGATCAGGAACCAGACCAAGTTTTACAAAATGGCTTCCTTTGGTGCCAGCTTGCCGGGGATACGGGAACAGGTAGATGAAGACCTGGACCAGGAAAACTGGACCAAGACCAAGGTACTGGCCCTGGTGATCAGGCTCATGGAGGAGACCCACATCCGTATAGGGAATGAACAATATGCCCGGCAGAACAAGACTTATGGGTTATCGACCCTGAGAGATCGTCATGTAAAAGCCTATAAAGACGGCCTGAAGTTCGAATTTAAAGGCAAGCGCGGTAAAAAACACAAAGTCACCCTGAGGAATAAGAAATTGGTCCGGCTCGTTAATCAATGTGAAGAAATCCCGGGCTGGGAACTGTTCCAGTATTTTGATAAGGATGGTGAAAAACACGCTATAGAAAGCGGGCAGGTCAATGAATATATACAGGAGATCAGCGGGAAATCATTTACTGCCAAGGATTTCAGAACCTGGGCTGCGACCCTTGTTTTTTTTGAAAGTTTGAAAAACATGGAATTTCCGGAATCCATGGAGCAGAAACAAAAGAATATCCTTTGTGCCTATGATGATGCCGCATCCGAGCTTGGAAATACTAGGAATGTTTGCAGGCAATATTACGTGCATCCGGCATTGCCCGAATATTATGAATCCGGTAAGATAGGTTCATATTTTGAACTAGCCGAAAAGAAACCTGGACCAGACAAATTTTTCACAGCATCAGAAAAGGCTCTATTAAAATTGATCCAGGGCTACAAACCTGACCTTACTACTGTGTCATAAAATATTTGTTTTAGCAAATTACATCCTCGCATTTTTCTTTATCGCTCAGATACCCCGTTCGGGCCACCAGTCAGTTGAATCGGCCAGGACCGGAAATAAAAAACCCCGTAGGAAACTACGGGGTTGGTTTGATGTTCAAGGCAATTTATTGTACGTTAGAACCGATATTACCCTGTACGAGGATGGTCTCCATTTTGGCGTCGCTTAAATGCACTCGTACATGACCGTTAAAACGCAACAGGTCATCATAGGTTAGTCGAACTCCATTCTTTAATTTAGAGACCTCTGTAGTACTGGACTGGCAGGCACAATCGATAGGCTTTAATGTTACCGCAACTTCGCCTCCTTTAGCCACGTCATTATAATAAATAAAGGCCGGGTGAATATCCGTCGAGGAATTGTTGAGCGCTACCAGCACACTTGCGGTACCGTCTTTCTTTTCAGTAACAGTTACAGTTCCTGAAACCTTACTTGTGCCCACTGGGTGCAATACATATTCCTTGGAACGGAATGCTTGAGCGGCGTCGTCGTCTTTGCTACAGGCACCTAGTACAAACATGGCAATAATGCCTATAATTAAAGTATAATTTTTCATAAGTCAAACAGCGATTGGGTTATATTTCGCGAAGTAAATGTCATACAAAAAATGATTCACAGGCACGGCTAATATGTTAAATATTAGTGTCTGACGATGAATAACATATCTATAAATCAATTCGCTTATAATTGAGAATTTAAGCCGTTAAAATGGAGGTTTTGCACCAAAAAGAACGACAGCGAATTACCTAAAGGATTGAATTTTCCGGTCTGATTTGTTAAAATTAAATATAGGCCTGGCGAAAGAAGTCGACGGAAGCCCTTTTATACATCTTATAAATTGAATTATTTTTTTTGAAAGTAAGTGCATAAATCCCTCTAAACGCCTATCAATTAGGCGGCTATTGTGTACGTTTTTAAAGATTATGTTGTATTTTAAGCTACCGGTAAGGGTAGATCCTGATTTTTTACCAGGGTTCTATGTTGAACACCTCTGAAGCTCGATAGAATTAAAACCAGGTACTACGGCCGGGCAACCAAACAAATAACTAATCCATAAAGGCTTTATGGTACGGCAACCTCTATTTATAGGCCTGACCGATGATGATCCGGATGACCGGGAAATATTCGAAGATGCCCTGGCCCAGATCCGGCCACAATCTGAGTTGATCACATTTAAACATGGGGGCGAACTACTCGACTACCTGGAGGAACCTCCTGAGGTATTACCTGATATTCTTTTCCTTGACCTTAACATGCCTGCTATCAGCGGGAAGCAATGCCTTGAGGACATCAGGTCCAGGCAGGAGTTTGATAAAATGATCATAGCCATTTACAGTACTTCCACTGCCCAGGATCACATCTCGGAGACTTTTAAACTGGGAGCCAATCTTTATATCAATAAGCCTAATAGTTTTCATCAACTCATTGAGATCCTGAAAAAGATCCTGGTCACTGACTGGCAGCAGCATGCAGAACAGGTAAACCGACAAAATTTCGTGTTTAAGGTCTGACCCTACAGTAAAGTTAATTAATATGTGAAAATAAAAAACCCCGCAGTCTCCTGCAGGGTTTGTCTTATCTTTCCTGATCTACCTAGTTTACATTAGACCCAATGTTTCCCTGGGCAATGATGTTCTCCATATCTGTTTCACTCTGGTGCACTTTAATATGCCCATTGAAATTGATAAGTTCCTGGTAGGTGATTCTTACTCCGTTATCCAATTTAGATACTTCCGTAGTAGCCGACTGGCAATCACAATCTATTGTGTTCAGTGTAATTGCAACTTCTCCTCCTTTGGCTTCATCGTTATAATAAATGAATACCGGGTGAGGAGTTTTATCAGCTAACTTGCTGATCTCAACGAATGCACTGGTAGTACCGTCAGATTTCTGAGTGAAGGTCACATTGCCTGTCACACCATCCGGGCCCACGGCTCTTAATGTATATTCCTTGGACTCTGCTGGATCTTTATCAGCAGCAGAATCATCCTTACTGCACCCGGCAAAAACCAAAAGTAACAGCATCAGTAAATAAGGGGCTTTGGTCATTTTCATAATCAAGTTAATTAAAATTAGCAATTCTCTTTCCAAAAATACATGAAATACGTGTTATACCTGTAGATCAGACATGTATTGGCGAATATAATCGGTGAACTACGTCAAAATTACCCGAATACCTTATCCCGGATGTTCGTTATCACACAAATTAATGCCCTGCAAGCAAGTGTTTAATAGCAGATTCACAAGTTAATACCGACAAATCCTTAAGAATCAGGCTTATAAAAAAAGATTAATCTTCCGGTTTAGCACGAGAAGGTAATAAGCGGTTTGCCGTTTTCAATTCCGCATACCGGGGATCCTGGATATAATCCTGTTTCAGCATCTTTACCACTTCTATACTCAGAAACCCGAACTCACTGACCACTTTTCCATAGATACGATAGATCCCCCGGCCCCGGAAATAGAATTTAGCGGCTACGGGAGGGAAAAGAACCACGTCAAAAACAGCTCCTTCCCGGTCTACCAGGGTAGCAAAGAACATTTTCTGCCCCTTATGGGTACGGGTATTCTTCACGGCCACCAGGTAGCCATAAATATCAATATGGCGATCCAGGTGGCGGGGAAGATCCAGGGTAGTGTTTTCATTCCTCGGGGGATCCTTCAAAAGAGAAAAGGGACTGCAAAGACAGAAACCCAGTAATTCCAGCTGGGTAAAGGCCAGTTCCGGCGCAGTGGTGTGCAGATCGGGGATCCGGAAATCCCTTTGCCGGGGCGGAAATAACTTAGGGTGTTCCGGCAGGGGGCCTTTGGAAAGGAAAAGGTGGGCCTGCCATAAAAGCTCATGTTGATTCTTGCCCGTAAACCGGAAGGCTTCAATCCGGATCAATATACTTAGCTGCTCCACGGAAATGGGCACCCGGTCCAGGAAATCTTCCAGTGAACCGAAGGGGCCCTCCTCTGAACGGGCAGCCAGGATACGGCTCATAACACGTGACTCCAGGTCTTTCAGGTATATGAAACCGAGGTAAATATCCGTT
Source organism: Zeaxanthinibacter enoshimensis (assembly GCF_004362865.1). Taxonomy (GTDB): domain Bacteria; phylum Bacteroidota; class Bacteroidia; order Flavobacteriales; family Flavobacteriaceae; genus Zeaxanthinibacter; species Zeaxanthinibacter enoshimensis. Next base: position 294,612 of record NZ_SNYI01000001.1, read on the forward strand.
CCGTAGATACAAACGCCCGCCATGCTCTTATTAACACAAGGGGCATGCACCGTAGCTCCCAGCATCTTTGCTTCGTGCACGTAAAACTCCGGGCGGTAGAACCCTCCCCCATTGTTGAGCACAGCCACCATATACTCCAGCGGATAGTATGCCCGTAAAAAAAGACTCTGGTAACTCTCCACGGCATAGGAGGCCGAATGGCCTTTGGCAAAAGCATAGCCCGCAAAACTGGCTACCTGCTTCCATATCTCCTGGATCAAAGTTTCATCGTATCCTTTCTTACGACAATTCTCAAGGAACTTATCCTGTACCTTCTGAAACTCTTCCCGAGAACGAAATTTACCGCTCATTCCCCTCCGCAACACATCGGCCTCGCCCAGACTCAATCCCGCAAAATAATGAGCTACCTTTATCACGTCTTCCTGGTAGACCATCACCCCGTAAGTTTCCGGCATGATCTGTAACATTACGGGATGAGCCTCTTTCTGTGCCCGTTCCTTATCCCTGTGCCGCAGTATGTACTCGCGCATCATCCCGCTTTTTGCTACCCCGGGACGGATGATAGAACTGGCCGCGACCAGACCCAGGTAGGTATCTACTTCCAGTTTCTTCAGCAACATCCGCATAGCAGGCGATTCTACGTAAAAGCACCCCATGCACTGGGCCGTTTTTATAAGGTTGTTGATGACCGGATCTTGTTTAAAGCTCTTAACATCGTGGATATCTACCTGCAATGCTGTCTCAGGTTGATTCTGCCGGGCAATCTCCAGTGCCTCCTTGATCTTCGCAAGTCCTCTTTGGGCAAGGATATCAAATTTATACAGCCCCACATCTTCCGCGATCACCATATCAAACTGGGTAGTGGGAAAACCTTTGGGGGGCAAATGGGTGGCAGAAAAATAATGCAGGGGTTTTTCACTGATCAGGATGCCCCCCGCATGTATGCTCAGGTAATTGGGCATATCCTTGATAAGCGAACCGTATTTCAATACCAGCTGGGACATCTCATCAAGCTGCGAGATATTAAAATGTCCTTCACTGAGGAGATCGATCTCTGCCTTTGGCAAGCCGAAAACTTTCCCAAGTTCCCGTATAATTCCCCGCTGCTTAAAGGTGACATAAGTTCCCAACAGTGCCACATGCCTGAAACGATCAAAAATATAACGGGTCATTTCTTCCCGGTCTCTCCAGGAAAAATCGATATCAAAATCAGGAGGGTTTACCCGGTACAGGTTTATAAAACGTTCAAAATAGAGATCGAGCTCGATAGGATCCACATCCGTGATCCGGAGCAGGTAGGCCACGATGCTATTGGCACCACTCCCCCGCCCCACGTAAAAAAATCCCCGTTTCCTGGCATAGCTGATAATGTCCCAGTTAATAAGGAAATAAGAGACAAAACCTTTTTCCTTTATCAATGTCATCTCCTTCTCCAGGCGGGCTCTCACTGTTTTACCGGCCCGGGGGTAACGATATGGCAGACCTTCTTTGCAAAGTCTTTCCAGCAAGGCTTCATCTGCTTCACGAGATTCCAGGTAGGTCTGCTGGTTCTGGGGTTGACGCTCTTCGGAAAAATCGAAATGGATAGTACACGATCGCATCAACCGATCGGTGTTTTCCAGGATATGCGGGAATTCAGAGAAAGCCGCTGCCAGGTTCGCAATGGGAAACATCTTCTCATTTTCGTCAGCTACTTCATCCCCGGGAAGTTTACTGAGCAATACATTATTGTCAATAGCGCGGAGCAGGCGGTGCGCATTAAAGTCGCGTTTATTGCGAAACGTCACCGGTTGTAATACCACCAATTTGTCTTTCTTTTCCCTCAGCCGGGAAAAAGGCAACCGTCTCAGATCGTTTACGGAGACCCCGATAAATTCATTTTCACGGAATTCATCCTGCTCGTTCAGCACTACTTTTTCAAAAGGATAAATTACGTAGGCCTCTGAAAAACCAGGGGCTCGGAACGGGATAGGTTTATCCTTGTGCAGCTGTGCAGATAGGAAGTCGTTCAACTGCCGGTATCCTTCATTGTTTCTTGCAATCCCCACGAAACAAGGATCTACACCATTCCTGAAATCAATTCCCAACAAGGGTCGTATATCAAATTCCCTGGCTTTCCTGACGAAATTAAGTCCGGCAGACGTATTATTGATATCGGTCAGCACCAGCTGGGTTACCTGGTTTTCGTTCGCCAACCGCAACAAGTCCAGTTCTGAAAAGGTCCCGTAGCGGAGGCTGTAATATGTGTGGCAGTTCAGGTACATAGCAGGAGTTATTGTTTCCGGTGTGCCAATACCACAGGGGGTTGCCCATTAAAGGGATTCTGCATCCTCCCGATAGTCTTTGCCCCCATACCGGCAGCGCGCAATACGCTTTTATCACCGAAACGTTCGCGGATCTTGTCCATGGCTGCGTAGAGGTTGAGCGCCTCTTCTGTATCCTCGAACAGGTTGATCTGGTAATTCCCCGGCACCAGGTTACTAAAACGGATCCCTACCAGTCTCACCAACAGCCGCCTGTTATAAAGGGTGTTAAAAAGTTCCAGTATCCGGGGAATCAGGATATGGTCTGCACTGGTGTAAGGAATCCTGAGCTGTTTGGAGTAGGTGTTGAAATCCGAATAGCGGATCTTGACCGAGATACAGGCAGTGAGTTTCTCTCCCCTACGCAACTGGAAAGCCAGGTTCTCTGTCATCGCTACCAGTATTCCTTTAAGCCGGACCACATCAATGGTATCCTTATCAAAGGTGCGCTCGGTGGAAATCGACTTCCTTTCATGGAAAGGGATGACAGGACTGTGATCTACCCCGTTCGCTCTTTTCCAGATGAGTTCCCCGTTAGCCCCCAGTACCCGCTGCATAATATCCATCGGCATCTCCTGTATGGTTTTTACCTGCCGGATTCCCAGGTTTCTCAAGGTCTGGTAGGTTTTATCGCCTACCATGGGAATCTTCTTGATAGAGAGGGGAGCCAGGAAAGGTTTTTCATAGCCCAGGTCTATCTTCAGCTGGTTATTGGGTTTGGCTTCATTCGTAGCCACTTTAGAGACCACTTTATTTACAGAAAGTCCGAAGGAAATAGGGAGACCGGTTTCACGTGTTATGGTCTTGCGAAGTTCCGAGGCATACTGGTAACATCCAAAGAAACGATCCATCCCCGAAAGATCTGCATAGAACTCATCTATACTCGATTTTTCAAAAAGCGGTACTTTTTCCCGGATGATCTCTGTCACTAATTCTGAGTGTTTGGTATAAGTGCCGGCATTTCCCCTGATGACCACCGCCTCGGGACAAAGTTCCCGGGCCATTTTCATCGGCATACCGGAATGCACCCCGAAACCACGGGTCTCGTAACTGCAGGCCGCTACTACCCCCCGATCACTGGTACCTCCTACCAATAAAGGCTTATTGCGTAACTCGCTGTGAAGCAATCGCTCTACGGACACAAAAAATGTATCCAGATCCAGGTGTAAAATTGTCTTTTGCATAACCAAAGAAATGGGACAGCTAATTTATGGAATATTTCCAATTTTATGGAAAATATCCATGTTAAAGTTAAGTAGACAAACCGGCCCACAGAAAAAAAAAAAGCCTCCGGGTTAACTCCGGAGGCTTTTAACTGGGCTAAACAAAATATTACATTCCTGGAAGTACTACTGTATCCACCACGTGGATCACTCCATTAGATTGGTTCACATCAGCAATGGTCACTTTAGCATTATTGCCGTTTGCATCCATCAGCATTACATTTTTACCTTTCAACATGGCGCTGAGTTTTGCACCGTTCACCGTGGTGAACTCTGCTTTCCCCATACCTTTCTCAATAGCTGAAACAATATCCGCTGCGCTGTATTTTCCTGCCAGTACGTGGTAAGTAAGCACCCCTCGCAGTTTTTCTTTATTTTCCGGCTCTAATAAGGTAGCCACTGTACCTTCGGGTAATTTATCAAAAGCTTTATTGGAAGGAGCAAACACCGTAAAAGGTCCGGAGCCCTGTAAAGTCTCTACTAAACCGGCAGCTTTAACAGCAGCGACGAGGGTAGTATGATCTTTGGAGTTAACAGCATTAGCGATGATGTCCTTACTGGGGTACATGGCTGCACCGCCGACCATTTTGGTTGTTTCTTGTTTCATACTCATATTATCCTGCTGGGCGAGCAGGGAACTTCCGATGAAGAAAATTGCGAGTACTGAAGCTTTACTTAAAATGTTGATGAGTTTCATAATGATAGAATTGTTTTTATTGTTACACCCCCACTTACGGAAAGTGGTTCCCGGGGGTTTTATTAAAACAACCCTTATGAAAAATTTAACATTCAGATTCAGTCAAAAGCGAAGCCGGTACTCACTCTGAAAACAAAGGCATAGACCGCAACCAGGTACATGATAAAACTGAACCAGGCGAAAAATTTGAAATAATGGGTTACCAGGAAATGTCCCAGGTTCCTGAACCCCTCTATATATATCTCCTTAATAAGTAACATCGTTTTCATAATTATAGATTTTTAGCTATAACAACAAAACAGGATCCATTACCTACCTGTGGAAAGGTTTATTTGATTAAGCGTACAGAAAAACGGATAAATGGCAAGATTGGCAAATGCAACCGGATAAGAGACAGGGAGAGCAGGGAAAACAGGAGTTTACCCTTCAAAGTTTCGATCAGCTTGTTTTTTTAGCGAAACAGAATTACCAGGATCACAGCAGCAATGTAACCAAGGATGGCCAGAAAGCTTACAAATTCAATACTAATAGAACTGCTGAGCTGGGATAAAAATTGGAAGATAGTCGTTTTCATTTTCAGTGGGGGTTCTCAATCCTACTGCAACAAATCTGGTTATACTTCCTGATATATACCAAGTTTATCGGTGAACGGCATCTAAAAACAGGATGAAATGCGCAAGCAGTCGTTCCGTTGCTTATTTTTACGCCTTTAATTGCCTATATGGGAAAAAATGATCCTTATGCAGCCCTGAGGTTCAGGGAGTTTAACATTTTTCTGGGAGTAAGATTTGCTATGGTATTCGCATGGACCATGCAATTCGTGGTGATTGAATGGGAAGTGTACAGTCTTACCAAAAACCCTTTATCCCTTGGTATCATCGGGCTTGTAGAAGTAATCCCTGCGGTTTCCCTGGCACTGGTGGCAGGTCACGTGGTTGACCAGAAAGAAAAGAAAGGATTATTGCAAAAATGCATCCTTGGGTTTTCAGTGATCAGCGTGGGGCTGTTCCTGCTGACCTGGCCAAAAATCACCCAGGGGCTTTCACAAAACCTTGTGCTGTACTCCATTTATTTCCTTGTTTTCCTGGGCGGAATTGTCCGGGCTTTCCTGGGGCCCACGATCTTCGCCTTGTTTTCCCTGCTTATTCCAAAAAAATTCTATCCCAACGCTGCTACCTGGAGTAGTTCTGTCTGGCAGATGGGTGCTGTAATAGGACCGGCTGTGGCCGGGTTTGCCATCAGTTTGATTGGGGTCCACTGGTCTATGTGCCTTATCGCTGCCTGTTCTATGATCGCTTTCCTGCTTCTGGTCCAAATTCCTAAAAAACCAATTCTCAATCCTAAAATCGGGGAACCTATGCGCAAAAGTCTGCGCGAGGGCATCAGGTTCGTATGGAATACTAAGGTGATACTGGGCGCTATTACCTTGGACATGATTGCTGTATTATTTGGTGGGGCCGTTGCCCTTTTACCTATTTTCGCCCAGGATATCCTGAAGGTCGGGGCCGAAGGATTCGGGATACTGAGGGCTGCCCCGGCGGTTGGTGCCTTCCTCATCATGTTCACTTCGGCTTATTTCCCCCTGGACCGGAAAGCCGGAATGAAATTACTGGTGGCCATATTCGGATTCGGGTTGAGCATCATCGTATTCGGGCTCTCCACCTGGTTCTGGCTATCCGTTTTTGCGCTATTTATGAGCGGGGCGACAGATGGAATTTCCATGATCATCCGGCAGACCATCTTACAGCTCAAGACACCGGATCACATGCGGGGGCGAGTAGCCTCGGTTAATTCAATGTTTGTTGGTTCATCGAATGAGCTGGGTGCATTTGAAAGCGGACTAACCGCTAAACTAATGGGCACCGTAACTGCGGTGGTCTTTGGGGGTTGCATGACGGTCGCTACCGTGATCACCACCGGCCTGGCTTTCCCTACCTTCCGGAAACTCGACCTTAGGGAAGATATGGAGGAAAACGCTAAACTCGATTAATATGTCCCGCTTCAGATCCAACTGTAAGTTTATGCCGTTATTCCTGGGCGCCCTGCTGTCCCTGCTGGGGTCCTGTGGCCATACCCCTTCCCTTCAGCCGGTGACTGTACAGGATTTTACCGCATTTGTGGAAGACACGGGGTATGTTTCGGATGCTGAAAAATATGGATGGTCCGTAGTGCAAACCAGTGTGTTTGGGTATAAGGTCGTTGAAGACGCCAATTGGAGATTGCCGGATGGATCACGCCCCGCCTCCCTGGAAATGCCGGTCACGCAGGTAAGTTACAACGATGCAAAAGCATATTGTGAATGGGCCGGGGTACGACTTCCTTCATACCGGGAATACTGGGAACTGGTAAAAGAAGATAAGCGCCCAATTATTTCAGATCAGAAGGGACCAGTTTCCCCTGCTGGAACAGTGAATATCATCGGAAATGTCTGGGATATTACGAGCACTACTAAAAACAGCCAGGTAAGATTAGCGGGCGGTTCCATTTTCTGTTCAGAGAACACCTGCCACGGAACCCGCCCCGAAAGAGAATTTTACGTAGATCTTGAAACCGGAAACATCCATATTGGTTTTAGCGTAATGACTATGGAGTAAACAATGCACCCTGATCTCCAGGGTGCCGGAGCAGAGCCCCGGGTACTGTTAAACATTCTTTAATGTTTAATTTTTTAAATTATTTATTAAACATTTTATATAATTTAGTGCCCGGCACGGATACGGGCCTACAGAGCTAAGGGAAATCAATTGCTATGAAAAACCTTCCCCGTATCCGTTTCATTTTTCAGAATATCTATTCAGATAATGCTTATCAAAGGGCCGGTTAAGTTCCTTGCGAATGTACTTCTGGCGGGAATGATCCCACGTTTCATGTAGCACTATTTCAAGCAGGCAGGTCTACCAGTTCCTGAAAACCATAAAAAAACCCTATCCATTGTTGATGAATAGGGTATTTGTACCTCGGGTGGGAATCGAACCCACACTCCCGAAAGAACTGGATTTTGAATCCAGCGTATTTGATGGTAAATTTAGCTAAATATACTTATAATCAACTGATTAATAAATATTTAATATTAATTGATTTCATTTAATATGATTTAAAATCAATAAATGTTGTACCTATGTTGTACCAAAATTGATTATCTTTATAATCTAAAATTCAATGGTATGGCCTCAAATGCAAAAGTAGTTATAAGAAAGAAACCAAATAAAGAAGGGCTTTATCCTTTGGCAATCCGCATAACCAAGAACCGTCGCTCAACATATCACTATGTTGGTCATTACATAGATTTAAAAGATTGGGATGAGAAGAACTTACGTGTTAGGAAATCCCATACTAATGCTAACAGATTAAATAATTTGATTTCCACCAAGCTATTAGAGGCCAATAAAACACTAATAGATTTACAGTCAGATAAAAAAGATTTCTCTGCAAATCAAATAAAAGAAGCACTCTATTCAGAGTCAAAATCGAGTACTTTTTATGAAGTTGCAAGAGATTTTCTTTCCGAACTTGAATCCAATAAAAAGCTCTCTCAACTGTCTACCGATAAGGCTCGTGTTAACCACGTAATAAACTTTAATAAGTCAAAGCAGTTGACCTTTCAAGAAATAGACGAAGCCTTTTTGAGAAAATTTAAGATTTATTTGAAAAAATTAAATCTCTCTGAAAGGTCGATAGTTAATAATCTTGTTGTTATAAGAACAATATACAACAGAGCGATAAAAATGGGTGTTGTTGATAGAAAATTTTATCCATTTGGCTCAGGTAAGATTAGGATAAAATTCCCTGAAACTGAAAAAATAGGATTGACCAAGAAAGAAATAAAGTCGTTTGAATCTGCTAAAAATCTTACTGAAAATGAAACTCACGCACGAAACGTATGGTTATTCAGTTTCTATTTTGCAGGTATCAGAGCTGCCGATTTGCTGAAAATTAGATGGTCAGATATTTATGATGATAGACTTCACTACCGTATGAATAAAAATTCCAAATTACTATCTCTCAAAATACCAGAAAAAGTCTTCCCTATATTGGAATATTACAAATCTGAAAAACGGGACAATGACGATTTCGTTTTTCCCGAAATGAAAAAGGCAGATTTAAAAGATGCGAAAGATGTCTATGCCAAGACCAAAACGGCTACTAAAAAGTTCAATAAATATTTGGTTGGGGTCGCCAAGAAAGCAAAAATTACCAAAAAGGTAACTATGCATATAGCTCGACACAGCTTTGGCCATATCTCAGAAGACAAAATTCCTATTAAAATGCTTCAAAAACTTTACAGGCATTCATCCGTTACTACTACAATAAAATATCAAGCCAATTTCATCCATAAAGATGCAGATGATGCTTTGGACAGCGTTGTCAATTTTTAGGCAAATTGTTTACCAGCTGTGAACATCTTAAATAGAAATTTTAACATTTTAGAACTTCATTCTTCTACCTTTACAAGCTAAACTTTTTGCGTATGGTTTTAAAGGTCAAATGGATAGATTTTAAAAATAAAATTGAAGAACAGAAAGCTAAAGGCGAAGCTCTGGTCGAAAAATATAGGTCTTCAAGAACTGAAAATGATTTAGAAAGCCTAAAGGAAGAAAAGCAACGTTGGGAAAATGAGGTCATAGACTATGTAAAAACTTCCTTTGAACCTGAACATACAAACTTTAGATATGAATTCAAAGCCCAAAGAGGTTATAATACTGGCTTGAAATTAGGTATTGACCAAAGGATTAAAAACATAATTCAAGACCTAAAAGATGAAATCAATGGTCTTGACTACTACTTGAAAATGCTATTCATTTCCGATGCAATAATAAGAGCTGAAGAAATTAATTTAGAAGAACGCAAGAATCTTGACACCGAAGGTAGGCTCGACCTCATTCTTAGCAAACTCTATGAGCTTTATGATGACAGATTATATCATTCTATCAAATGGATTCTGGAAGGCAATGGTATAAAGTTGAACAATCACGGCGAAGATTGGGATTATGCCAAAATGCTTGAAAACAGAAATCTTATTGATACTATTACTACAAAAGATACAGGCGCCAGACTTACGCTGGAAGGAAAGTATGCAATAGAACAGTCAAGAAAAGCGCAAGTTACAGACTACACGAAAATTAGTAGTTCTGATGAAGAGTTAAAAGCACTTATTGAGGGTGTTCTAAAAGAAGTCGAAAAATTGGGAATTGGCCAGCAAATCATTTTTGATGAATTTGATGAGCTACGAGATGATATTCCCAAGCTAAGTAAGAAATCTTTCGGGCAATTGTTAAAGTCAAAACTCGGGGATTTAATTGCTGCAAGGGCTTTAAACAAAACACTTGCCAGCGAGATATTCAAGCAATTTACCGACCAAATATTGCCATTCTAATTTATGAAAATACTGGCGAGACTCAAAAAAACAATTAGGACTTTCATTCAAAAAGAACCACCGCCTGAATACGAGGTTACACAATTTGTTATTTCAGATAGACAACCTATTACAGGTGCATCAAAAATTTCATTTTTTGTGAATAATCCTCAGCCTGGTGCAAGCGTGACCAGAACCTTTGAAAATGAAGACGATGTTATTAATTGGTTGATGAGCAATGCCGACTTTAAACATATACTTTTCAAAAATCTATTTTCATCATCCTCTGTCATCCATCATTGTGGCGTGAAAGAACCAATAACAGAACCTAAAAAGAAACCTGGCGACATTGACATCCTTCTTTACAAAGAAGGCAATGAAAGCAATGCAGTTGGCATAGAATGTAAAATAGTAAAATCAGAATCCTTAGAAAATCAACCGCCAAAAATCAACAAGATTACAAGCGTTCAGAAAAAAGGGACAAAGCAAGCAGATGGTTACATAAACATAGGTTTTAGTAGGGTCTTTCTTATGGTCATATTGCTGGACGATGGCAGACACTATAAAAATCCAAATTTCGTCTTTAGAACAACACCAACTGAAGAATTGAAAGAACTGTATGATTTCGACTGGAACACAAAAATGAATACGGAAGTTGGAATAATCTATGCCTATGTCAATCAACTTACATCAAACCATATTAACCAGACGAAAGGTCTGGGTTTAAGGATTGAACGAGAAGCCAAAGAAAGAATTCAATGTGATGGTTTAACTGAGAAAATTAAAAATCTTAATTACTAAGTATTAGTTGAAGAAAGTAGGAATTTGCAGAATCTGCGGTAAGTATGCAAAATTGACGTTCGAGCACGTTCCGCCACAAAGTGCCTTCAATTCTAACCCTGTATTCTTTCAAAAGTCCGTCCATCTTCACGACAAAAAAAGTTTTCTATACGGTAAAAAAATTCGAAGTAATCAAGGTGCAGGTGGATATTACTTATGCAAATCTTGTAACAATCTCACAGGTAGTTACTATGGGGACAGCTACAAGAAATTCGCCTATATGGGAATGATGGCGCTGACACATAGAATTTTGGCATCAAAAGATATTACTTTTGAATATGCCTTACAGCCACTAAACATTCTCAAACAGATTTTAGCAATGTTTATGGCGATAGATACAAGCGACCAACTTTTAAATTTAGAAGGGCTTGCGGATTTTATTTTGGATAAGGATTCAAGGGCGCTTCCAGATAGCTTGAGAGTATTTGTTTACCACACCATTACAAAACAAGTTAGAAATGGCTGGGGAATGGCAAGAACCGAAAAAGGGTTTCATCATCTTGGTGAAATTACCTTCCCACCATTTGGTGTTGTTTATGCTTTAGATTCTGAACCCACACGAAACGATTTTTACGAAATAACAGATTTCAAAAATTTTAATTTTAATCAAACCGTTCAAGCGAGATTATCAATTCCTTTTCTTACACCTAAAACATATATTCCTGGACTGTACAATTAAATATTTAAGATATGGCAAAAAACGAACCCATCAAACAACACTACATACCACGTTCCTACCTAAAAAATTTTGGTGTCGAAGCCAAAAAGGGCAACTATTTAGTAGATGCTTATAGACTTGAAGACGATTTGCTACTTGAAAAGATTAGCACGAAAAGTATCTGTTTCAAAAAAAATCTTTACACAATTCCGAATGCTGAAGTTGATAGGAAATACGATTTAGAACACCATTACGCCGAACACGTAGATTCAGAATTTCCCAAAATATATAGACTACTTGTTGATGAAAGTGTGAAAATATTGACCCCTGAGCAAAAGAAACAGGTATTATACGTATGTCTATCTCTTTACTTTAGAACACCAAGATTTCTTAATCATCAAAATGCCTTTACTGACCAAATTTTAGATAGAATGCTACTGTATGCAGACGAAAATGGCGAGGTGAAATTTACGTTTGAAGAAGAAAGACACGAGTTCAATATAAAGGATATAGATAAAGTTAGACAAGAATTTAAAGAGCGAAACAGGATTAAATTCTTGGTGCAGCACTTAGAGAAATGGAAAGAGTTTGTGGACTTTAAATATGATTGCACGATAAATGTCCATCGAATTAATGATAAAGATGCACCATTGATTACCTGCGATAATCCAGTATCTATACGTGGTATAAAATCAACGCGATTCGAAGGCCTTTTCAATCCTGACTCAGTAATAACTTTACCGTTAGATACTCAATATTATTTGGAAATCTTTCCGAACAGCATTGCTGATGGTCAAACTATAATTCATAGAATGGTTCACGATAGGGATTATGTGTTTACGACCAACGCTATCATTCAGAGTAATGCTGAGAAGTTGATAATTGGAAAGCCAGGAACAATAGAAAAACATTTCGAAATTCAATCAAGTTATGAAGAATCTGAAAATGGCGAACAATTTGTTGAAAAGGCAAAATTTAAGTTAGAGGAACTTCAAAAGTTTCATCAAATTTGTGAAAAGACGGGATTAACTTCGACTGAAACAATTGGTCAGCTTAAAAAGATGCTTAACCATAAATATTTCAAAGATGAAGACCAACTCATTAAGATGAAAAGGCTTTTAATTGCAACTGGACATTGGAAATAATTGTTGTCTATAAACTTAATGAGAAAATTAAATTTCTGTTAATCCCAATAAAAACTGTTAAATTTTTGTAATTTTGCAACGATGAAACAGGCTTTCCATAAAATATTATCCATTTCGATGGCCTTTGTAGTGATGTTCTCTACTATGTCATTTACTGTGGATATGCATTATTGTGGGGACAATTTGGTCGATTTCAGTTTATTCTCAAAAGCTGAAGGTTGCGGAATGGAAAAAGCGCAACCTACCAAAACTTGTGAGAATCCTAAAATGACTGAGAAATCTTGTTGTACTGACCAACAAATTGTAAAGGAAGGCAAAGACGACCTTAAAATATCTTTTGACACACTTTCTTTCGAGCAGCAAACGTTCGTCGCTGCTTTTACCTATTCTTATATAAACTTATTTGAAGTAACCGAATCTGAAGAAGTTCCTTTCAACGATTACCCGCGACCCTTTGTCAAACGGGATGTGCAAGTGCTGCACCAGACTTTCTTAATTTGATTTATTAGATTTTCAGAATGAAGCCCAACAGCTACGCTGTCGTGGGCTAAAACTCGTGTTTGCCATATTCTGCAACACGTAATTCCAATTATCTAATAATCAAATGCTATGCTAAATAAGAGCATTAAATTTCTCATAGAAAACAAACTTGTTGCCGTTCTACTACTCGCCCTATTTGTGGGTTGGGGCATCGTCAACGCACCCTTTAATTGGGAAACAGGCTTTTTGCCCACAGACCCAGTTGCCGTTGATGCCATACCTGATATTGGCGAGAACCAACAAATTGTTTTTACCAAGTGGCAAGGTCGCTCGCCACAGGATATTGAAGACCAAATCACATATCCGCTTACCACTTCCCTTCTTGGTATTCCAGGCGTAAAAACTATTCGTAGTTCTTCGATGTTTGGATTTTCCAGCATCTACATCATTTTTGAAGAAGACATCGAGTTCTATTGGTCGCGCAGTCGCATACTGGAAAAACTGAACTCACTTCCTGCAAACCTTTTGCCCGATGGTGTCAATCCATCTCTTGGGCCAGATGCCACAGGTCTGGGACAGATTTTTTGGTACACGCTGGAAGGTCGTGATAAAGACGGCAACGTAACTGGCGGATGGGATTTACAGGAATTGCGTAGCATACAGGATTACTATGTGAAATATGGATTGTCATCGGCAAGTGGTGTTTCTGAAGTAGCTTCCATTGGTGGCTATGTTCAGGAATACCAAGTGGACATTGACCCAGAAAAAATGCGCCAGTACAATGTGAGTATGGGCGATGTGGTTAAAGCCGTCAAACAGAGCAATCAAGATATAGGGGCACAGACTCTCGAAATCAATCAAGCCGAATACCTCGTACGCGGATTGGGTTACGTCAAGTCCATAGCAGATATTGAAAATGCAGTTGTAGATTCTGAAAATTTCACTTCCATCCGCATCAAAGATGTGGCTAACGTCCATTTGGGGCCTGCTACCAGACGTGGTATTCTCGATAAGGAAGGGGCCGAAGTCGTAGGTGGTGTCGTAGTCGCTCGCTACGGTGCAAATCCGTTGGAAGTTATCAATAATGTCAAGGCGCAAATTGCCGAAATAAGCTCTGGACTTCCCACAAAAACTTTATCAGATGGTCGCATTTCGCAAGTTACCATTGTACCATTTTATGACCGGACAGAACTCATACAAGAAACGCTGGGAACGCTCAATGAAGCACTCACTTTGGAAATCCTAATTACCATTTTGGTCATTATTATAATGGTTTTCAATCTGCGTGCATCCATCCTTATTTCAGGGTTGTTACCCGTAGCCGTTTTGATGGTTTTCATCACGATGAAGCTCTTTAATGTAGATGCAAATATCGTCGCACTTTCAGGTATTGCCATTGCCATCGGTACAATGGTGGACGTGGGCGTGATACTCGCCGAAAATATGATACGGCACTTGGAAGATGAAAAGTTACGCCTTAATGAAAACGGTAAAGAATACACCACAAACGAAATCATCTACAACGCAACTGCCGAAGTTTCCGGCGCTATCCTTACGGCAGTTTTAACGACCATAATCAGTTTCCTACCAGTATTCACAATGATAGGTGCTGAAGGTAAACTATTCCGCCCGCTCGCCTTTACTAAAACAATGGCACTCACGGCATCGCTCATTATTGCGCTGTTTCTCATTCCACCCATTGCGGCATTCCTTTTCCGTAAGACGAATTTGCGTGAACGGACACAGTACGTCATCAATGGCGCACTTGTTTTATTGGGAATTCTCGCCATCGTTTACGGCTTTTGGTTAGGACTAATTCTAATCGCCTTTGCCATCACATCATTTTTAAAGATGCGCGGTACGCTTTCGCAAAAGCGCAAAAACCTGCTTGACATCATCATTTCATCTATTGCTATCGTAGTTTTATTAGCAGAATACTGGCGACCATTAGGCTTTGACCGAAGCATTGTTATGAACCTGATATTTGTTTCCATCATCTGTTTTGGACTGCTCGGTGTGTTCTCGATTTTTAGGATATACTATGCGCGTATTTTGCGATGGGCACTTCAGAACCGATATCTGTTCTTAATCATTCCGGCTACGGTGCTCACGTTGGGCATCATCATTATGCGCAACACAGGTAAGGAATTTATGCCAGCACTCAATGAAGGTTCATTCTTATTGATGCCCACATCCTTACCGCACGCAGGCGTTGAAGAAAACAAACGTGTATTGCAACAGCTGGATATGGCGGTGGCAAGCATCCCAGAGATTGAAACTGTGGTGGGAAAAGCTGGAAGAACGGAAAGCGCACTCGACCCAGCACCACTTTCAATGTATGAGAATGTCATTCAGTATAAATCTGAATATATGCGCAATGCATCTGGCCAACGACAACGCTATAAAGTCAATGATGATGGATTGTTTGTACTGAAGAACGACAAATTCATTATCAATCCGAACAACGAGATAGATGAAGATGCCAACTATGACGAAATATCGCTAAAAACTACTGCCACACGCGAAGACTTGATTGAAGATGAAGATGGCGAGTACTACCGAAATTGGCGACCAGACATCGAGAGTCCAGATGATATTTGGAACGAGATAGTTCGAGTAACCAAACTACCAGGCGTGACATCTGCACCCAAGTTGCAACCCATCGAAACACGTTTGGTAATGCTACAAACGGGAATGCGTGCGCCTATGGGCATCAAGGTAAAAGGTCCGGATTTAAAGTCCATAGAAAATTTTGGACTGCAACTGGAAGACATCTTGAAACAAGCCGAAGGCGTTAAAGAACAAGCTGTCTTTGCAGACCGTATCGTGGGCAAACCCTACTTGCTCATCGATATTAAGCGAGACCAATTGGCTCGATATGGGGTGTCCATAATGGACGTGCAGGAAATCCTTCAAGTGGCCGTGGGCGGTATGCCACTAACGCAAACCGTGGAAGGTCGTGAGCGTTATGCCGTTCGGGTTCGCTATCCACGAGAATTGCGGGCAAATCCAGACGACTTGCATAATATCTATGTTCCTGTTGAAAAAGGAAGTCCCGTACCGCTGGGCGAATTGGTTGAAATTCGATACGAGCAAGGACCACAGGTCATTAAGAGTGAAGATACTTTTCTAATTGGCTATGTGCTGTTTGATAAACTCGATGGCTTTGCCGAAGTAGATGTGGTGGAAAATGCCCAAGCCTTAATTCAAGAAAATATTGATAACGGTTCGCTGGTCGTACCACAAGGCGTGAGCTATCGCTTTACGGGAACCTATGAAAATCAGTTACGAGCAGAAAAAACGCTATCGGTTGTCGTACCGCTTTGTTTGCTGGTTATTTTCTTGATTTTGTATTTCCAATTCAGGTCGGTTTCCACATCGCTTATGGTGTTTACCGCAATCGCCGTGGCCTTTGCTGGTGGCTTTATAATGATATGGCTATACGGACAAGATTGGTTTTTCAATTTCGGCTTTTTTGGCGAAAATCTGCGGGATTTGTTCAATATGAAAACCATCAATTTAAGTGTAGCCGTTTGGGTAGGTTTTATC
This sequence comes from Zeaxanthinibacter enoshimensis, assembly GCF_004362865.1. Lineage (GTDB taxonomy): Bacteria > Bacteroidota > Bacteroidia > Flavobacteriales > Flavobacteriaceae > Zeaxanthinibacter > Zeaxanthinibacter enoshimensis. The sequence continues at coordinate 310,860 of NZ_SNYI01000001.1, forward strand.
GCCCTATTTGGTATTGCTACGGATGATGGCGTGGTAATGGCCACCTATTTAGACCAATCTTTCAAAAGCAACGAACCAGACAATAAAAAGGGCATTCGTCTCGCCACTTTGGAAGCCGCAGGTAAACGTATTCGTCCGTGTTTGATGACTACTGTAACTACGGTACTGGCACTACTTCCCGTACTTACATCCACAGGCAAGGGAAGCGATATAATGATACCGATGGCGATACCCATTTTTGGCGGAATGATAATCGATGTTACGTCCTATTTCCTACTGCCAGTCTTATATAGCTGGAAAAAGGAATACCAACTTAAAAAAGCAAACAGATGAAGAAATTAAAATATATACTGGTGTTCTTGTTTGTTTCCGCTTTCGCGAAAGCGCAACAATTACAATCCTACATTAAGGAAGCCGAAGCGAACAATCCAGAAATTCAAGCCTTTGAACTGCGCTATAATATTGCCGAAGAAAAGGTAAATGAAGCCAACTGGATTCCAAATACCGAAGTGAGTGCCGGCTATTTTGTGAGTGAGCCTGAAACCAGAGTCGGTGCGCAACGTGCACGAATAGGCGTAAAACAGATGTTGCCGTGGTTTGGTACCATTACCGCTCGTGAAAATTATGCCACCGCAATGGCAGATGCCGAATATGTGGATATCACGATTGCAAAGCGCAAGCTCGCACTTTCGGTTGCACAATCCTATTATCGTTTATATTCCATACGTGCCAAGCAAGCCGTACTGGATGAAAACATACAACTACTGGAAACCTACGAACGACTTGCACTCACATCTGTAGAAGTGGGCAAAGCGAGTGCCGTAGATGTGTTGCGACTTCAGATTAGACAAAATGAATTACACCAACAAAAGAAAGTGCTGGAAGAAGAATTTACAGCAGAACAAACGGCTTTTAACAATCTGCTCAACCGTGATTCGATGATGACGGTTATCGTCGTTCCAGAAATGGAAATTCCGCAGGAAGACCCATTTTACAACAATGAAGCGCTATCGCTCAATCCCGAACTGCTCAAATATGACAAACTCTATGAATCTGTAGCACAATCCGAACTGCTCAACCAACGTGAGAGTTTGCCTATGATTGGTTTTGGTGTAGACTACCTGCCCGTAACGGAACGTAGCGATGTCAACTTCAGCGATAATGGGAAAGATGTGTTGATGCCTATGGTTTCGGTTTCAATCCCCATTTTCAACAACCGTTACAAATCCATTTCAAAGCAAAACGAACTGCGACAGCAAGAAATAGAGACCCAACGGGAACAGCGATTGAATGTGCTGGAATCCGCTTTCGCGAAAGCACAATCACAACGTAACCAAGCGCGCATTGCATACGACACACAAGACCGCAACCTGAAACAAGCGCAGGATGCCGAAGAAATTCTGGTAAAAAATTATGAAACTGGCACTATCGATTTTAATGATGTGCTGGACATTCAGGAATTGCAGTTGAAGTTTCAGATGAATCAAATCGAGTCGGTGCAAATGTACTATGTACAATCGGCCATTATTAACTATTTAATCAACTAATTATGGTCAAGGATTTTTACATAAAGAATATGGTATGTGATAGATGCATCAAGGTTTTAAGGGATGGACTGGATAAACAAAATATCGAATTGTTACAAATCGAATTGGGTCGTTTGCGTCTCGATATCGAGAGCGATGATGAAATCGAAAAATTGAAAACTTTACTTGAAAGTAATGGATTTTCCCTAATTGGCAGTACCGAAGAAAAACTCACAGAGCAGGTCAAGGTAGAACTGATAAAGGCATTGCAAGAATTGCCTTTGGAACTCGATAAGAAATTATCCGCTCACTTAGCAGATGCATTAGGTCACGAGTATTCCAAAATCAGTAAGGTCTTTTCAATTACCGAAGGCATTACCATCGAGAAGTACTTCATCAAATTGAAAATAGAAAAGGTAAAGGAACTGGTACAGGCCAAGGAACTCAACTTTACAGAAATGGCACAGTTGCTTGATTATAGCCATATCAATCATTTAAGTGGCCAGTTCAAAAGCGAAACGGGAATGAGCCTAACAGCTTATAAATCCCAACAGAAAAATTTTAGGAATACATTGGACAAAATTATGTAGATAACAACCAAAATTATGACACAAGCTGTTGATTTACAGTGGTAATTTTATCCAAATAAAATTAAGAACTATGAAATATAAAATCACATTACTTCTAACAATGCTTATCACTTTTGGTGCAAAAGCCCAATTGGTAGCGAATGAAACTGAAGAAAATGTTGACAACTGGCCAGAACGGATTTATGACCTAACCATAGATTATGAAACCGTAAACTTTACGGGGAAGGATGTGCAGGCAATGACCATAAACGGTGGAATACCTGGTCCCAATCTTGAGTTTAATGAAGGTGAGTTTGCCATTATCAACGTTACCAATAAAATGGATGTGGAAACATCTGTCCATTGGCACGGGATGATATTACCTAATTTCCACGATGGCGTACCGTATTTGACCACACCACCTATCCGTCCAGGGGAAACCTTTCAATACAAGTTTGCATTGAAACAATCTGGAACCTATTGGTATCATTCCCATACTGGGTTACAGGAACAACGTGGGGTGTATGGTTCATTACAGATAAATCCAAAGGAAACCGATTTAGAATATGACAAAGATTTGGTCTTAGTGCTTTCGGATTGGGTAGATGAAAATCCACAATCTCAACTTAAAAATTTGAAGCGTGGCAATGAGTGGTATTTAATTAAAAAAGGTCAGGTTCAAAGTCTGGATAAATTAATTGCCCAAGGCGCAGTAGGTGCCAAGTTAAAGATGGCGTGGCAACGTATGCCAGATATGGCTATTTCAGATAATTATTTTGACAAGTTTTTTATCAATGGTGGTACTTCACAGGAATATCCAGATTTTCAGCCCGGCGAGCGCGTGAGGCTTCGATTTGTAAACGCAGCCGCAGCGTCTTATTTCTGGCTCACATTTGGTGGCGAAGACCCAATGCTCGTATCTGCCGATGGACTTGATGTGGTTCCAGTAGAACATAACAAAACTTTGATTGGCGTTGCCGAAACCTATGATTTTATAGTGACGATTCCAGAAAGTGGAAAACTTCAAGTAAGAGCTACGGCACAGGATGGTTCTGGCGAAGCTTCGGCATTTATAGGAACTGGAAATGTACTGGAAGCACCTGTAGTTCCAGAACCTAATCTTATAAAGAATATGAAGCAAATGATGTCTATGGGTATGAAGATGGGCGCACCTGCTTCAAAATTTAATCCTTCAAAAAACGATTCCATTCAAGTAATGGAAAAGTACAAAATGGATATGGGCGGAATGCAGATGAATAGTATGTCTATGATGGATGATAATATGAAAAAGGGTGAAATGGAAATGGATTCTACCAAGATGGCTCACAATAAAATGGACCATTCAAAAATGGATATGAAGAATGATAAAATGAAAATGTCCAAGTCAGAAATGAAGATGAACAAAGGCAAGGCCAATATGAAAATGGATGGCGGTATGGATATGGGCGAAATGAAAATGGGATATATGGTGCCAAAAGATAAAGTGGTAGGCGATAATATGAAAACGGGTGGTAATCCCGAGTTCAATTACAACTACTTAAGGGCTAAAGAACCTACCGAATTTGAAAACGATAAGCCCGTAAAGGAAATGCTTTTCAACCTTACAGGAAATATGAACCGCTACGTCTGGTCTATCAACGGTGTGCCCCTTTCAGAAACAGATAAGATAAAAATCGAGCAAGGCGAAGTCGTGCGTATCACACTTAACAATCTCACGATGATGCACCACCCTATGCACTTGCACGGCCACTTCTTTAGAGTATTGAACGAGAACGGTGAGTATTCACCACTAAAGCATACTGTTAACGTGGCACCAATGCAAAAAGTCGTATTTGAGTTTGCCGCTGATGAAACTGGTGATTGGTTTTTCCATTGTCACATCCTTTATCATATGATGAGCGGTATGGCAAGGGTTTTCAGTTACGATACACCTCGTGACGAACGATTAGAAGGCTACCCACTTACTAACCTTACCAACGAAGCAGACCACATATTCACTTGGGGCGAAATCACGGCTGCAAGTCATATGACCGAGCTTTACGCTACTGCAACAAATATCAGAAATCAATTTGCGCTAAGGGGCGAATATGGATGGAACAAAAATCTGGAAGCCGAGTTTACCTACGAGCGCTATCTCAATGATTACTTCCGAGTTTTTGGTGGTGTAAATGTAGAGAATGAAGGTGAGGACAGCCTTGAAGAAATAAACACAACCGCCATTGCTGGTGTACGATGGTTAATGCCATTGCTCATTAATTCAGATTTCAGAATTGACAGCAAACTGCGTCCACAGATAAGTTTTAGTACGGGCTTTATGATTTTTCCCCACCTTGGAATTTATGGCGAGTATGAATACCAGATGGACTTTGGCTGGGACGGCAAATTACCCGAAGGTCAGGACTTTGAAGAAGAAACCACGTGGCAAGTTGGACTTGAATACGTATTGAGCCGTGACTTCTCATTAATGGGAAGCTATGACAACCGCTTTGGCGCTGGTGGTGGACTCTCATTAAGATTTTAGAACAATTATTAACTTAAATAAATAACAAAAATGAAAACAGTAAAAAGAACAATAGGTACAATGGCACTTGCTGCTATAATGGTGTTAACGGTTTCCTGCAAGGATGGAAACAAAAATGAACCTGCTGCACCTATGAGCAACGAGATGCACCAAGAATCTATGGATGACAAAGACAATATGGCAATGAATGACAACCAAGATGCAAAAGCAGTCCTACAAGACTACTTTAAACTAAAAGATGCACTTGTCGAGACGAATAATGACAAAGCAAAACAATTGGGTGCCACGCTGGCAAGCACTTTAGGCAGTTTTGATGCATCGAGCTATTCAGATAACGAGCAACAAGAACTCAAGGATATTTTGGAAGACGCAATTGAACACGCAGAACACATTTCAGAAAGTGATATGGCACACCAACGTGAGCACTTTAAGATATTAAGCAAGGATGTTACCGATATGGTTGCCATTACCGGAACTGAGATGAAGATATACGAGCAATTCTGCCCTATGTATAAGAATAATGAGGGTGGTGCTTGGCTTAGTATGAACGAAGAAATTAGAAACCCCTATTTCGGTGACAAAATGTTGAAATGCGGTAAAGTACAGCGTGAAATCAACTAATTGAAGTTTATAAAAATCATAGCGTGGCTTGCCCTTGTGGCATTGATAGTGATTCAGTTCTTTCCAATAACCCTGAACGAGAGCGATACTGTACCGCAAAGTGATTTTATGGTCGAAAATCAAGTGCCTGCAACGATAAAAAATCGGTTGCAGGTTTCTTGCTACGATTGCCACAGTAATAATACAGATTATCCGTGGTATAGTAAGATACAGCCTGCGGCTTGGTATCTGGAAGACCACATACAAGAAGGTAAGGACGAACTTAATTTTAATGAATGGGCAGAATATTCAGACCGGCGAAAGAACAGTAAACTTCGGTCTATCATAAGCCAAATTGAAGAAGATAAAATGCCATTGGATTCTTATACACTCATTCACAAGGATGCAATTCTTTCAGATGAAGATAAGAGGGTGATAATAGATTATATGACAGCGTTAAAAGACAGTTTGGAATAAAGTCCTGATATGGGAAGGGAAAGTTGATGGTTGGTTAGTTAGTAGCCCTTCCCTTGTCAGGCACAATAAAAAATATTAGAAAAATGAATAATGACATAAATGAATTTGAATAAAAACCCTTAAAAACAAACAGGATGAATGCACTTAGAAAAACTACAATATTCGCATTAATTATAATAGCAACAAGCCAAGTGTTCGGACAAGATACAAACACAGAAAAGCAAGCCGTACTTAAAGTAATGAAAACCTATAAGGATGCGCTGCAAAACCTAACGACTGAAGGTACCTTTGAGTTGTTCACAAACGACTCGGAAGTTTTTGAGTCCGGTGGTGTTGAGGGTTCCTATGCGCACTATATAGAACACCATTTGGGACCAGAATTAGGACACTTCAAGAAGTTTGAATTTTCAGATTATGAAATTGATGCAGAAGTAGATTTGCCCTATGCATTTACTACCGAAACTTACGTCTATACCATAGTTCTCAATCCCGATGATAATGGCAATACCCGAACTATAAAGAAAAAAGGGGTGGCGACTTCTATCCTTAAGAAGATAGATGATAAATGGCAGATAGTTAAAACACATTCATCATCCAGAAATGTTAAATAATTTTTAGCCAATCATAAAATGACACACACCTATCACATACACGGAATGACCTGTAATGGTTGTAGAACGCACGTAGAAGAAACGCTCTCTAAAGTTGAAGGTGTTACCAATGCAACTGTCAATTTAGAAAAAGCCGAAGCGACCATTGAAATGCAATCCCATATTCCCATCGAAAAATTTCAAGAGGCGCTGAAAACGAACGGTGGGCAATACAGCATCCATCAGAATGGGGAACATCATCATACCCACGATAAGAAGAAAGTAGATAAACCCAAAGGCAAAGGAACGGGAACGTTCTATTGCCCGATGCATTGCGAGGGCGACAAGACTTACGACAAACCAGGCGATTGTCCTGTTTGCGGGATGGATTTGGTTGAAGAAGTGAACCTAACGGCTACTTCCGACACCCAATATACCTGTCCGATGCATCCCGAAATTATTAAGGATGAACCGGGAAGCTGTCCAATTTGTGGGATGGATTTAGTTCCTATGGAACCCGATTTATCCGCAGAAGAAAAGACCTATAAAAAACTGCTTAAAAAGTTCTGGATAGCGGTCGCTTTCACATTGCCCATTTTTATCATTGCAATGTCCGAAATGCTGCCCAACAATCCATTATATGATGTTTTAGAATTAAACTATTGGAATTGGATTCAATTTGCGCTCTCTATCCCTGTGGTATTCTACGCTACTTGGATGTTCTTTGAACGTGCCTACCGCAGTATAAAGACGTGGAACTTAAATATGTTTACGCTTATCGGTATCGGTGCAGGTGTTGCTTGGCTGTTCAGCGTGTTCGGGATGCTCGTTCCCGATTTTTTCCCAGACCAATTCAAGACCGAGGCAGGTACCGTTCACGTCTATTTTGAAGCGGCAACGGTCATTCTAACTTTGGTATTGCTTGGGCAGGTTCTGGAAGCTCGTGCGCATAGCAAGACCAATTCCGCAGTCAAGGAACTTTTAAAATTGGCACCTAACAAGGCTGTAAAGGTAGTTGATGGCGAGGAACAGGAAGTGGCCATCGATGAAATTGAATTGGGTGATATTCTGCGTGTAAAGCCGGGCGATAAGATTCCTGTGGATGGCGTTATTACCGAAGGCGAAACTTCTATAGATGAATCGATGATTACGGGCGAACCCATTCCTGTAAACAAATCAGTAGATGATAAAGTAAGTAGCGGAACTATCAATGGCAATCAGTCCTTTTTGATGAAAGCTGAAAAGGTTGGGTCTGACACTTTGTTATCACAGATTATACAGATGGTCAATGATGCCAGTCGAAGCCGTGCACCCATCCAAAAGTTGGCCGATACCGTTTCGGGATATTTCGTGCCAATCGTTGTTATAATCGCTGTTGTTACATTTGCCGTTTGGGCAATTTGGGGCCCAGAGCCAGCCTATGTTTATGCTTTGGTCAATGCGATTGCCGTATTAATTATCGCCTGTCCCTGTGCTTTGGGGCTTGCGACACCAATGTCTGTAATGGTCGGCGTTGGCAAAGGTGCGCAGAATGGTGTGCTTATTAAAAATGCCGAAGCCCTTGAAAAAATGGATAAGGTCGATACTCTCATTGTCGATAAGACCGGAACGATAACTGAAGGAAAACCTACAGTTGAGAAAGTGGGTTCTTTTGAGAAGGGGTTTACCGAAACCGAAGTACTACAATACATTGTTTCCTTGAACAGCCAAAGTGAACATCCGCTGGCGGAAGCCACCGTAAAATATGGAAAAGAACAAAACGCAGAGTTTTTAAAAGCAGATGGATTTAACGCAGTAACTGGAAAAGGCGTTGAAGGTGAAGTGAACAATAAAGAAGTGGCTTTAGGTAACGCCAAAATGATGGAACAGGCAAATGCTACACTTACCGAAGCTATGGAAAACGAGGCACAATCCTACCAAAAACAAGGGAAAACGGTTTCCTATCTCGCTGTAGAAGGTCAAGTTGTAGGCTACGTCGTTATCGGCGACAAAATCAAGGAAACGAGTGCAAAAGCTATCAAGGATTTGCAGAATAAGGGAATTGCGGTCATTATGCTTACTGGTGATAATCACGACACCGCCCAAGCTGTCGCAGATGAGCTTAACCTTGCCGATTTTCAAGCAAGTATGCTACCAGAAAACAAATTGCAGGAAGTCGAGAAATTACAAGAGCAAGGCAAGGTGGTTGCAATGGCAGGCGATGGTATCAATGATGCACCTGCACTCGCTAAAAGTGATGTAGGTATCGCAATGGGAACAGGTACGGATGTTGCCATTGAAAGTGCAGCCATTACCTTGGTGAAAGGCGATTTACACGGTATCGTAAAGGCAAGAAATCTAAGTGATGCAGTAATGCGCAATATCAAACAAAACCTCTTTTTTGCAATGATTTATAACACGCTGGGTATCCCTATTGCAGCAGGACTACTGTATCCGTTTTTTGGAATACTCTTATCGCCAATGATTGCGGCTTTGGCGATGAGCTTCAGTTCGGTATCGGTAATTGCCAACTCATTACGTCTAAAAAGTAAAAACATATAATCTAACTAATTAAATACTTATGAAATATAAAATTTTGATAATCCTATTGGTAGTTGCTGTCAGCGGATGTAAAAATGAAGAAAAGAATAATACCAAAATAGAGACAGAGCACAATCATACCCAGAGTGAACCTAAATCTGAGAACAAAAAAACCCTAAGTCCACACACATCGGCAATGGCTATGATAGGTGATGCTCATATCCATATAGATTATTCGTCGCCAGGCGTAAGGGATAGAATTATTTTCGGTGGATTGTTGGCTTACGACCAAGTCTGGCAGGCTGGTGCCCATATGGCTACTTGGCTTGAAACAAATAAGGATTTAGAAATCGACGGTAAAGAATTGAAAGCTGGAAAATACGGGTTTTTTGTAATTCCGAATCAGGAAGAATGGACTGTCATTTTCAACAGGAATTGGAACCAACACGGTAAGGACGACTATACTGAAAATGATGATGTATTACGATTCAAAGTAACACCTAAAACTTCTGAAGATATCAAAGAACATTTAGAGTATAAAGTAAACAAAACAACAGAGACTTCAGGAACAATCTCAATGAGTTGGGAAAAAGTAACGATTGAATTTCCTTTTGAAATAAAGTAAAATGGTAAATAGAAAAACAGCGAAATGGATTAGAAAAGCACACCGCTATTTGGGTGTTTTTTTAGGTATTCAGTTTCTGATGTGGACGATTAGTGGGATGTATTTCAGCTGGACAGACATCGACGAGATACACGGCGACCATTTTAAGAAAGCAGCACCTGTGCAGACCTCTTTTGATAATTTGCTCGGCACATCCCAACTGGCTACAAAAGAATCCGTACAATCTTTGGAACTGCTGGAAATCGCAAATGAACCTTATTATTGGATTAATGAAGCACAGCTTTATAATGCAAGAACGGGACAAAGGAAAAATGGAATTTCTAAAAAAGAGGCACAACAAGTTGCAAATAGGTATATGTTGGACGATTTAGAAATAGCAAAAATTCAATTAGTCGATTCTGTAGGGCCACATCACGAATATCGCGGTCGCCCACTTCCAGCTTATGAAATCTTGTATGAGACACCACAAAATTTAAAAGCATATGTGGCGGTTGAGAATGGCGCTTTTCAAACGGTGAGACACAGGGATTGGCGCTGGTTTGATTTTCTTTGGATGACCCATACAATGGATTATCAGGGAAGGGATAATTTCAACACGTTGTTGTTAAGGGCATTTTCACTTTTGGGGTTGATAACCGTCTTAAGCGGTTTCGTTTTGTGGTACATCAGTTCCCCATCAATCAGAAAACTAAAAAAGAAAATTAAATAATTAGTAACAAAAAAACCAAAAATTATGAATTCAAACGAACACAAAAATTCAGGAAAATCAAAAAACCATTACACACGTTTTGTAGCGATGCTCGCTTGCTCTTTTGTAGCAATGTACATTACGATGTATTTAAACACTTATGAATGGGACCACGTTTGGTTTAGCCTAACGAGGTTTTATATGGTCTGCCTTGGTATCGCAGCTATGGCCATCATTATGTTTGTGGCAATGCGTGGTATGTACCAAAATAAAAAGAAGAATATCGCCATAGTCTTGGGAAGTATCGTTCTCTTTGTAAGTGCATTAGGACTCGTACGTGACCAAAAGTCAACCGTAGGCGATGTACTTTGGATGAAAGCAATGATACCACACCATTCCATTGCAATTTTAACAAGTGAACGTGCAGATATTGAAGACCCTGAAGTTAAAAAACTGGCTGAAGAAATCATTAAGGCACAACGAAGGGAAATCGCCGAAATGAAAGAAATGATTGAACGTTTAGAAAACGAAAAATAAGATTATGAATAAGAACATTTTATATATAGCAATAGCCATAATAATAGGTTTGGGCGCAGGCTGGCTCATTTTTGGAAACGGGTCAAGTGATACTATGGCAAATAAGGATATATCCGATATGTCTGATCAACACGACCACTCTGGCGAGAGTGCAGACCAGATGTGGACGTGCTCAATGCATCCACAGATTATGCAACCCGAAGCTGGTGATTGCCCAATATGTGGGATGGACTTAATCCCTGCTGAAACTGGTGCAGAAGGTCTCGCAGCAAACGAGATAAAAATGACCGAAAATGCTATGGCATTAGCAAATATTCAAACTACCATTGTGGGTAATGCAGAAACAAGCGATGATGACGGGATGATTTTCCTTTCGGGAAAAATAGCTGCAAACGAAGAAAACAATACCGTACAATCCAGCTATTTTAAAGGAAGGATAGAACAACTCAACGTTAACTATGAAGGACAGCAAGTAAACCGTGGTCAGCTATTGGCAACCATTTACGCACCAGACCTTGTAGCGGCACAGCAGGAACTGATTACCGCAGCATCGCTCAAAGCATCGCAACCCGCTTTATACAAAGCCGTTCGCAACAAGTTAAAAAACTGGAAACTTTCAGATACACAAATCAATGCTATTGAGGAAAGTGGCAGCGTGCGTGAGAACTTTCCGATTTATGCAACGGTTTCCGGAACGGTATCAGAAGTAATGGCAGCACAGGGCGATTATGTAAATCAAGGACAGCCTATTGTGAAGTTGAGCAACTTGAATTCGGTTTGGGCAGAATTTGATGCTTATGAAAATCAGATAGCACAGTTCAATATTGGGCAAAAAATCAACATCACGACCAATGCCTATCCAAATAAAGAATTTGAGGGAACAATTTCATTTATTGACCCAATTTTAAATAATGCGACACGAACGGTAACGGTACGTGCAACCCTTCAAAATAGAGACGACCTATTTAAACCAGGAATGTTTGTTACAGGTAAGGTTAAAGGCGCAACGCAAACTATGGAAAATACACTTGCCGTACCTGCAAGTGCTGTACTATGGACAGGCGAGCGCTCATTGGTATATGTTAAAACCAATCCTAACGAGCCTGTGTTTGAAATGCGCGAAGTGACCTTGGGCAATCGCTCTGGCGAAACTTACCAAGTATCTTCCGGATTAAATAATGGCGATGAAATAGTAACCAATGGAACTTTCACGGTAGATGCAGCAGCACAATTACAGGGTAAAAAATCAATGATGAATCAGCAAATGATGCAGGACGAATCAGCAATGATCGGCGATATGGAAATGAGTTTCAGCGATGCGTTTAGTTCTGATTTCGACAAAGCATTACCATCATATCTCAAAATGAAAGATGCCCTTGTAGCAAGCGATGCAAGTCAAGTTTCCGCTTTCGCGAAAGCGACATCAGAAAAATTAAAAGCAATATCGACTGATGATTTAGGTACGATGGAAAAACAACATTTAACCAAAAGTATTGAGATGCTGGATGCCATTGCAAACAATGACATTCTGGAAAACCAGCGCGCTCACTTCGTCATTCTAAACGAGAATATCGTGCCTATTGCAATGAGCATAGAAAACTCGACAAATTATTACATTCAGAAATGCCCTATGGCAAATAACAATAAAGGTGCGGTATGGTTAAGTATGGAAGAAGAAATAAGAAATCCATACTATGGCGATGCAATGTTGACTTGCGGAAGTGTGATTGATTCGTTGTAAAAATCATTTGCAACACAGTTGCACCAAAATATTTTTATCTTTGCATTGTGAAAGTTGTAGCAATCATTTTATCGTTTTATTTCTTGGCACTCAATGTAGTGCCTTGTAGCGATGCGACAAATAGTGCCGATGACACCCAAGTTGTTACGGTAATAGATATTGATGGCGACCACGACCAAGACTGTGAGTTATGCTCGCCTTTTTGCCAATGTCATTGCTGCCACGTTCACACGATAAATTTTGGGCTTGTTGCATTTCAACCGCTACAGCCTGCTATTCCACACGAATTCTTTGTCCATTTTGATGACCTCGGCAAAGATATTCCCCATTCCCTTTTTCAGCCCCCTAAGGCATAATTCAGTTTTAATAGGATAACTATATCCTGTTTTGACGTGTCCATCTATTGGATTCGTCAACATTGTGCATTGCATTTAATTCAATGTATAGAACCAAAATTTCAACTGAATTAACACCCTTATCTATGATTAATAGAATCATTGATTTTTCAATCAATAACAAATTTATAATCGGTCTGCTCACGCTGGCATTGATTGGTGCTGGTATATATAGTATGACCCAAGTGCCCATTGATGCCGTGCCGGATATTACTAATAACCAAGTACAGGTCATCACACAATCCCCTAATCTGGGAACGGAAGATATTGAGCAATTCGTAACCTATCCCGTCGAAGTTGCAATGAGCAACTTGCCCAATGTAAAGGAAATTCGTTCGGTGTCCCGCTTTGGCCTTTCCGTAGTAACCGTCGTTTTTGACGATGATATGGGTACCTATTTACCGCGTCAACTTGTTTCTGAAAAACTGACCGAAGTACGTGAACAAATCCCAGAGGGTTTTGGACAGCCAAGTATGGGGCCAATTTCAACAGGTTTGGGGGAAGTGTACCAATATACCTTAAAGGTAGAACCTGAATTTGAAGATAAATATTCATTATCCGATTTACGTACAATGCAAGATTGGATTGTGCAACGGCAAATGGCAATGGTGCCTGGTGTTGTAGAAATTAATGCCATCGGCGGAAAAATAAAGCAATATGAGGTGGCCGTCGACCCTAATGAATTAAAGGCAATCGGCCTTACTATTACCGATGTGTTCGAAGCATTGGAAGCGAACAATAAAAATACAGGTGGTGCGTACATTGAGAAAAACCATCAGGCGAACTTCATTCGAGGTGAAGGTTTGGTGCGAAGCCTTGATGATATTAAAAAAATCGTCATCAAAAATGAAAATGGTGTGCCCATTACCATAAGTGATGTTGCAGATGTGCGCTTTGGTTCTGCCGTGCGCTATGGGGCTTTGACGCAGGACGGCGAAGGTGAGGTCGTTGGCGGTCTTGTTATGATGCTCAAAGGGGCAAACTCAAACGAGGTTATTGTACGTGTGAAAGACCGGATGGCCGAAATACAGAAATCCCTTCCTGAAGGGGTTGTCATTCAGCCCTTATTGGATAGAAGTAAGCTTATAAGTGAAACAACCGGCACGGTGCGTAACAATCTACTCGAAGGTGCGCTTATCGTGATTTTCGTACTTGTTTTCCTTTTAGGAAACTGGCGTGGTGGTCTTATTGTGGCTTCGACTATCCCTTTATCGCTATTGTTCGCTTTTATACTAATGAACGTTTTTGACGTATGGGCGAACTTGATGAGTTTAGGTGCTATCGATTTTGGTATCATCGTAGATGGGGCGGTCATCATCGTGGAAGCCAGCGTATTCTTAATGGGAAGCTACATCCTAAAAAAGAAGTCTTTAAACAAGGAAAAACGTGATGAGATAGCCGCAAATGCATCAAAGAAAATGATGAATGCCGCCTTCTTTGGGCAATTGATAATTCTAATTGTGTTCTTGCCCATACTGGCTTTGGAAGGCATCGAGGGCAAAATGTTTAAACCAATGGCGCTCACATTCATATTTGCAATGATTGGTGCTATGTTTCTTTGCCTGACATACGTTCCAATGATGTCCGCACTATTTTTAAAACCACCCAAGACGGAAAAAAAATCTTGGGGCGACCGTTTCGTGCATTGGGTACAGCGGAAGTATGAACCACTTTTGGTCAAGACTTTAAACAAGGGAAAATGGATTGTGGGTATTGCCGTCGCCATATTTGCCCTAACCGTTTTTATGTTTACAAGAATGGGTGGCGAATTCATTCCCCAACTGGATGAAGGCGATATTGCATTTCACACCATACTTAAACCCGGAAGCTCACTAAGCGAAACGATTGAGACCACTACTAAAGTTGAGCGTATCATAAAGGCCGAATTTCCGGAAGTTGAGAAAATTGTAAGCCGTATCGGTGTGGCCGAAGTGCCCACAGACCCGATGCCAATGGATTTCGCTGATGTATTTGTTATTCTAAAACCCCAAGATGAATGGGTGTCTGCCGATGATAAGGATGAACTTATTGATAAAATGAAGGAAGCGGTAAGCATTATCCCGGGCGTAAATTATGAGTTTACCCAACCAATCGAAATGCGCTTTAATGAACTGTTAGAGGGTATTCGAGAAGATGTTGCCATTAAAATTTATGGTGAGGATATAGACGTACTTGCTGCAAAGGCCGATGAGATTACAAAAATCATAGCGGGTACTGAAGGTATAGGCGATATGAGGGCAGAAGCAACTTCTGGATTGCCCCAAATGACCATTAAATACAATCGCAACAAACTGGCACAGTATGGTGTGAGTATCGACCAACTCAATACAATGGTACAGTCCGCTTTTGCGGGTGGATATGCAGGGGTCATTTTTGAAGGCGAAAAGCGTTTTGACTTAGTGGTTCGGCTCGACGAGCAGAACCGTACTGACATCAATGACATCAGAAATCTGTACATCAATTTGCCTAACGGCTCGCAGATTCCGCTTCAAGAACTGGCCACAATCGAATACGAACCAGGTCCGATGCAGATAAGCCGGGACAATACCAACCGAAGAACCTACGTGGGTGTAAATGTGCGCGGACGTGATGTGGAATCATTAGTTAACGAGATTAAGGATAAACTGGACGCAAATCTTGAATTACCACCAGGCTATTTTATTCGGTATGGTGGTGCATTTGAAAATCTTGAAAGAGCAAGCGAGCGATTACAGACTGTGGTCCCGATTGCTTTATTGTTGATTTTTATCTTGATTTATTTCGCATTAAAATCCTTTCCGCAGACCTTGATGATTTACTTGGCCATCCCGATGGCGACCATTGGCGGTGTATTCGCACTATGGCTTCGGGATATGCCTTTCAGTATTTCCGCAGGGGTCGGCTTTATCGTCCTCTTTGGTGTTGCCGTCCTGAACGGACTGGTAATGATTAGCGGTCTAAATGAATTGAAGGAAGAAGGCGTGACCAATTTAAAAGACCGAATAATTGAAGGTACAAAACGCAGAATACGTCCCATTATGCTGACGGCCTTTACCGATATTTTAGGATTTCTTCCGATGGCGATATCAGCTTCGGCAGGTGCTGAAGTGCAGCGACCCTTGGCGACCGTGGTAATCGGTGGATTGATAACATCAACGCTTCTGACGCTCTTTATCCTTCCCATCTTTTACCAATGGGTCGAAAAACGGTCGGAACGGAAGAAGAAATTCAATCCAAAATTTGTTACCGCAACAGCCGTGGTCTGCCTTTTATTCACTTCCGCTTTCGCGAAAGCACAACAAGTCCAACCTCAAGATTCTTTACCAATTGTTTCATTGGAAAGAGCAGTAGAAATTTCCAAGGAAAACTATCCGTTATTGAAAACGAAACAGTTGGAAATTCAACGACAGAACGCACTTAAAGGTATTGCTTATGATTTTGGGAACACCCAAGTTTTTACGGGTGGCGAAGAAATAACAGATGGTCAAGGTATATATACTTTAGTTGGTGTAGGGCAACAAAATTTAGACCTCTTGGGTATCGGTGCAAAAAAGCGACTTCAAAAACAACGAATAGCTTTGGCCGAAACCGCTCTCGACCTGTCTGAATTGCAAGTGGAACAGGAAGTGAAAAAGGCTTGGTCGCAGGCATACCAACAGCGACAGAAATTTGAACTGTACCGCGAGCTGGATTCCATTTATTCACAGTTTGAAACCGCAATCCAACTCAACTTTGAAGTAGAAGCCATTTCCAGATTGGAATATTCATCGGCTAAAAACCAAGCATTGCAAATAAGTAACAAACTGCAACAGGCCGAAAGCGATTATGCCATTGCCCTGCAAAAGCTAAATCTCTGGCTGGCAACTGACATTTTTTATTCTGTACCAGATTCGTTTGAAGAAAATGAGGTGGCAGTATTGGGATTGGGTGCGAATTTAGAAAGACATCCAGAGTTGGAACTTTCACAAAGGCGCATCGATGAAGCCGAAGCAAACTATAATGCCGCTCGTGCCGAGCTACTTCCTAAATTAAACCTTCAAGGTGGATTGCAACAGGTCAATGGCGATAACGGATTTTATACCTATCAGGCAGGGATTTCCGTCCCGTTGTTTTCGGGCACCCAGCGCAGTCAAGCCAAAGCCGCTAAAATCGATAGCGAAATCGCAAAGACAAATGCGGACTATACCCAACGCCAACTACAATCTGAATTTCAGCAGGCAGTACAAGCCTATCAAAAATGGAAAACATCTTGGCAGTTTTACAGGGATAAAGCTCTGCCACTTGCAGAAGAACAGCGTAAGGGTGCGTTACTTGCCTACAAGGAAGGTGCGGTGGATTATGCTGCATTCACGCAGATTATACGTGATGCCATAAACACCGAAATGGATGCGCTCGATGCGCTTGACAATTATTTAGATGCCTTGTTTGAACTACAATACTTTCAAAACTAAAAAGATGAAAAAATTAAAATATATACCGATTACCGCAATGCTTATGGCATTGACAATAATTAGTTGTGGCGAGTCAAAAACCGAAAGCGACCACGATGATGCAACACATTCAGAAACAGAAGAAAATCACTCTAAAGAAGATGAAATAGTAACACTTACTGCTAAACAGTATGATGTCCTACAAATGGAAGTCGATACGCTTGCCCAGCGCAATATGAGCGGATACGTAGAAGCGAACGGTCAATTGGAAGTTCCGCCACAAAATGAAGCGACCATCACTACAGTAGTGGGTGCGAACGTGGTTTCTATAGAGGTCATCGAGGGCGATAAGGTCAACAAAGGTCAGACGGTGGCCTATCTGTCACATCCCAATATTATTCAGAAACAGACGGATTACCTCAATGCATATAGTAACAGTCAGTTTCTCAAAAAGGAATACGAACGCCAAAAAACTCTTTATGATGCAGGTGTGGGCAGCGGTGCCAATTTCCAAAAAGCAGAAGCGGAATATCAAGCTTCCCGAAGTATGGTGAACGGTTTGGAAGCACAATTACAACAATTAAATGTTAGTGCATCAGGTGTGAGAAATGGCACTATTTATCAAAGGGTTGCGCTACGAAGTCCTATTCAAGGCTTTGTGGAAAAAGTAGAGGTTAAAACAGGACAATATGTAGAACCTCAAACCGACCTAATGGAAATCGTGGACACCCATCACGTACACGCCGATTTGATGGTGTTTGAAAAGGATGTGTACAAAGTAAAGGAAGGACAAACCGTGCGGTTCAATGTCCAATCCATTCCGGGAAAGGAACTGACAGCGGAAATTTATTCCGTAGGAAAAACTTTTGAGCAGAACCCCAAAGCGATACACGTACACGCCGAAATCGAGAACAAGGAAGGCAACCTGATACCAGGAATGTATATTCAAGGGCGCATCCAAACCAACAATACAATGACCACGGCTATTCCTGAAAGTGCCATTGCAGCCGATGGCGAAAAGTCCTTTGTGTTTTCAGCAAAAAAGGAAGGCGAGGATTGGAAGTTTATGCCCGTGGAAATCATAAAAGGAACTCACGATGGCGATTGGATTGCCATTGATTTTCTAATGGAACAAGAACCAAATACTAAGTATGCCTTTAATAACGCCTACTACTTAATGGCAGAAATGAAAAAAGGGGAAAACGAGGAAGAAGGACATTAAAAAATGGACAAAAAAAGAAAACAAAATTTAAAGGAAGCAAGAACGCTTCAGATATGGAATGTCATCTATGACATTATCGAGGTGGTCGTATCGCTTATAGCCGGATTCACGGCAAACAGTTCAGCATTAATAGGCTGGGGATTGGACAGCACCATCGAAGTCATTAGTGCAGGAACGCTCGGTTGGCGATTGCACGGCGAAATCAAGGGTCTGGATGAAAAGCGTGTAGAGCAAAGAAAAATGACAACCCTTTATGTCATCGCAATATCCTTTGCCCTCATCTGCATTTTCATATCCTATGATTCTATTTCAAAATTAATAAGTCAAGAAACGGCATCTTGGTCTACGGTGGGTATTGGTATACTGATAGTTTCCTTAGTGGTAAATCCATTTTTGATTTATTACAAAAGAAAGTACGGACATAAACTGGATAGCCCTGCTCTGCTTGCAGATGCCAAGGATACTTTTATCTGTCTATATCAAACCGTAGTAGTACTAATAGGCCTATTGCTCGTGAAATGGCTGGGCTGGTGGTGGGCCGACCCCGTTGCGGCATTGTTGATAGTGCCATATGCGGCAAAAGAGGGTTTGAAAGCATTTTCCAAGGCACAAAAAATCAAAAACAGCATCGATAAGAAATGAAAGAAATAGAAAAAAGATTGAATGACAATGGGGTTCGCCCCACGGCAATGCGCATATTGATTTATAAGTATATGGCCGAAAAAGAAATTGCGGTTGCGCTCACGAATATCGAGAACGTTTTCGCGAAAGCGGACAGGACTACTCTGTACCGCACCCTCAAAACCTTTGAGCAAAAAGGTATCGTACACCAGATAGATGATGGCACCCATATTTCGAAATTTGCATTGTGCGAACCGGGTTGCAACTGTGAACTTGAACAAGATTTGCACTTGCATTTTCATTGCACTAACTGTGACGAAACGGTTTGTTTAACGGAACAAAAAATCCCGCATATCAACTTACCCGATGGTTATGTCGCCGAAGATGCCAATTTGGTGCTCAAAGGTATTTGCGAGAAGTGTAGTGGATAATCAATGTACTTCCGTTGCATACTTAATTTAAAGAATTTTACAATATGAAAAAGAAAAAAATAAACCTACGGGATATAGACACTAATAAGCATTCAGGCGAGCACAGTCACGATGACGGCCATAACCATAGCAGCCCTGAAGAAATTTCAAATTTTAGAACCTATCTACCAGCTATTTTCAGCTTTGTGATGTTGATAGCAGGAATCGCTATTGATTACTTTGATGCGTTTCCTTTCTTCAAAGGATGGATTCGCGTAGTATGGTACACGGTAGCCTATATCCCTGTTGGTTTTCCGGTGATAAGAGAAGGCTGGAAAAGTATTAAAAATGGTGATTTTTTTACGGAATTCTTCTTAATGTCCATAGCCACTTTAGGTGCATTTGCCATTGGCGAATATCCCGAAGGTGTTGCCGTAATGCTGTTTTATGCTGTGGGCGAACTCTTCCAAAATGCGGCCGTTAACCGTGCGAAAGGAAATATAAAAGCCTTACTCGATGTAAGACCAAATGAAGCTTTGGTTTATCGTGATGGCGACTTTGTTTCAGTAAATCCCGAGACTGTTGAAATCGGTGAAAAGATACAGGTACGTGTAGGCGAAAAAGTTCCGCTTGATGGTATTCTGCTTTCTGAAAAGGGTTCTTTTAATACTGCTGCCTTGACAGGCGAAAGCAAACCTGATACGATTGCTAAAGGTGATACTGTTTTTGCAGGAAGCATAAATCTTGATGGTGTAATCGAGATTGAAACCACTAAAGAATTTAAGGATAGTTCCATTGCACGAATTCTGGATATGGTGCAAAATGCAACTGCCAGAAAATCAAAGACCGAATTGTTCATTAGAAAATTTGCACGAATTTATACGCCTATTGTTGTATTCCTCGCCATCGGACTTACGTTCCTACCTTTCTTTTTTGTAGATGACTACGTGTTTAGGGATTGGCTATATAGAGCATTGATATTCCTCGTGATTTCGTGTCCTTGTGCGTTGGTCATCTCTATTCCTCTCGGCTATTTTGGCGGTTTGGGTGCGGCATCGCGCAATGGTATTCTTTTTAAAGGTGCATCCTTTTTAGATGCAATGACCCAAGTAAACACGGTCGTAATGGACAAAACAGGAACCGTTACCAAAGGGGTTTTTAAAATCAAAGAAATCAATTCCATCACATTTGAGGAAGCCGAATTTATGAAGTACTTGATGGCAATGGAAGAGCAATCTACCCATCCTATTGCAAAAGCGATTCTCGAATACAAAGCAGACGGTTCGGATTATGAAGCGACTGATGTTTCAGAGGTTGCTGGAAAGGGATTGAAGGGAACAGTTAATGGGAAAACGGTGTTGGTAGGCAACAAAGCTTTGATGACTTCAAACAACATAGAAGTTCCTTCAGAAACAGATGGTATTGTAGAATCCATCGTAATGGTATCCATTGATGGAAATTTTGCAGGTTATGTAACCATTGCAGATGAATTGAAGGATGATGCGCACCAAGCCATTAAACAAATTAGAGATGCAGGGATTTCAAAAATCATAATGCTATCAGGCGACAAAGATTCAATTACACAACAGGTTGCAAAAGAGCTGAACATCGATTGGGCAAAAGGTGGGTTGTTACCCGAAGATAAACTGAATGAGGTGGAAGAGCTCAAAAAGCAACCCGAAACCAAAGTTGCATTTATTGGTGATGGTATTAATGATGCACCCGTTTTGGCAGCAAGTGGTGTAGGTATTGCAATGGGTGGTTTGGGTAGCGACGTTGCTATAGAAACAGCCGATGTTATCATACAGACCGACCAACCCAGTAAGATTGCAAGAGCGATTAAAATTGGTCGTTCAACGCGAAGAATTGTCTGGCAGAATATTGGGCTTGCCTTTGGTGTAAAGGTTATAGTCCTCATTCTCGGGGCAGGTGGTCTCGCAACAATGTGGGAAGCCGTTTTTGCAGATGTAGGTGTTGCGCTGCTTGCTATCCTCAATGCCGTCAGATTGCAGAAAATGAAGTGGCAGGATTCTTAGAACGCTTATTACGGCCGAGCAAATGAAAGTAGTTTCAAATAAATTAAAGCTATCTTTATAAGTCAGAATAAGTCTTAATCAATGATTCACATTTTCACAACAGGTGGCACAATCGAGGGGCTGGACTATATTGATGATAGTGGTATAATGTCATCCGACGTAGGGATTGAAGATTTTTTGGATAAAGCAAATATAAATTTTGAATATACCATAGAAGGTGTTTTCAAAAAAGACAGTCGTGCCATAACAGATGATGACAGAAAGTTGTTGGCGAGCAAGATAAAGGAAACTAATGCGACTAAGATACTGATTACCCACGGTACTTTCACAATGGAAGATACTGCAAAATATATAGGAAAACTCAATTTGAACAAAACAATCGTTTTGGTTGGGGCTTTCATATTAGGTTCATCTGCAGAGACAGATGCACCATTTAATTTAGGGTATGCAATTAGCTCTTTACAGCTTCTAAAACCGGATGTTTATATTGCTATGAACGGACAAATTTTTAATTGGAACAATGTTTCCAAGAATTTAGAAACCAACAAATTTGAGCGCAATGAGTAGTAAAATAGATGTTTGGTACTTCGATACATTGGACGACTTTTTTCTATCTATTAATAGATACGTTCATAGTATTGCTTACACTCTACTTTTCCAGAAAGAAAACGCGTAGTAGTCTAAGGCGTTTCCTCTACCTCGGAATCTTGTTTGTTGCTTATAATGCTACTGGTGGTTTTTTACCAATTGACAACTTCCCAGGTCCTTTTATTTTGCAGTATATTATTACCTATGGTGTTGCCATCGCCTTGTGTGTTTATATCGTTTATTATCTCTACAAAGAGTACGATATTGTCGTTTTAAAATTCAACTCATCCATAAGAAACCTTGCTATACTCGCAAGCGTGAGTTTTGTAGTGCTGTTTCTTATCCCTTATTTCCTGACAGATTCACTTAATTCTGCACGTTTTCTATTTACCATTCCTATATCTGCTGTCGCTTTTGTTTTTCTGTTTATTTTCTATCGTCGCATATCGAATCCCAGCAATCCAAATCCTTTCATAGTAAGACGAAACAAACTCTCAATGGTAAGTGTAGCAAGTATTGCCCTGTTACCTATCTGCACA
Source organism: Zeaxanthinibacter enoshimensis (assembly GCF_004362865.1). Lineage (GTDB taxonomy): Bacteria > Bacteroidota > Bacteroidia > Flavobacteriales > Flavobacteriaceae > Zeaxanthinibacter > Zeaxanthinibacter enoshimensis. The sequence continues at coordinate 333,474 of NZ_SNYI01000001.1, forward strand.
GTCATCGGCGACTATCAATGGATAACATTTACCGTAATGAACTTGGCTTTCTTTGCCATAACCGCCATTGAAGCAGATAGGTATTTGTACTTCATAGAAAACAATAACCGAATGTATGAGGTCTTTGCGTTGAAGAAAAAACAACGTGACGAATCGGTCGAGCGCAAAATCATCTATGAAGATTTGACCCGTAGAGAAATCGAAGTGGCTTTGTCAATTTTAAGTAATTTAAGCTACAGAAACATCGCCAAAGATTTATTCATTGCAGAAAGTACCGTATCAAAACACGCATCAAATATCTTCAAAAAAACGGGCGTAAAGAATAGGCGTGAATTTTTGAAGCGATTTCGGAAGAAAAAGTAAGTAAATTGAGTTTATATAAAAACCACTATTTGCAGTACCTAACAAATAATCCGTAGAAAAATACGGACTATTCCGTAATTATATACGGCACGTTTTCCTTGTACAATTACAAAGTAAAGCTACTTTACACATAGTTCCCTAAAATACAACAATGAGCCACAAATTTTATGTTCCGTGACTTTCATTTACATCATTTTGTAGGACTATGACAACCACCAATAAATCGTATCAACTAAATCCCATTTCTATGGTTTACAACGTTAAAGTTCCTGCTTATGAATTCGCAATTACAATCAAAAAAATTATTAAAGGATCTGGATGAGTTTAAAATTCAGAATGGAAATATTTTAGAACAGGCATATCTTTCCATCAAAGCCTGTCGCAAACTATTGAGTTCTTACAAAAAGGAAATCATTGACACTAAATTTCAGACGATACAAGATGAAATAAATTTCTTTAAAAAGGTAAAGCAGGTTCCTCTTATAAGGCTCATCTACTTTTCAGAAATACATTCCTTTGAAATTCAACTTCCAAAGGGCGATAAGGATGCCCAACTAAAATCGATTAAAAAGAAAATCAGCAAAATAAATCGCTTTTTCCTGTACAATATCGATTTTGGACGTTATGTAAATTCCGGTGCTACCCATTTTGACAAGGAATACTACACCAGAGATTATCTCGAAACATTCCATATAACAACTTCCAAATTTTACTTTCAAGACCCAGAGTTTTGCACACCAAGGGATATGCTACTTGGCAAATACAAGGCGTATGATTTGTTAGTGATATATTTGGATGAAAAAAAGCATCGAATTCGGAAAGGATTGAACGGCAAATTAAATGGTGCTAAACCAATTGAAAAGATACATTGGCCATTTTCAAATACAGATTATGTTGAACTCGTTTATGCACTCTGCTCAAAGGGATTGGGCAAACAGGATAATCAAGCCATAATGCAGGTTTCCAAAAAAATGCAACAGCTTTTCGATATTGAGCCAAAGGACATCTACAAAACCTATCAGGACATCAAAAACCGCAAGAACAGTAGGACACTATTTCTCGATGAGCTTTCCACCTCGTTACTGATAGAAATGGACAAAAGCGAAGAATAACAAGCTATTTTACTGTTAACAAAAGACCGTACTACGGTTGACCTACGGTCTTTTTATTTTGGAAGGCGTCTTCATATAATTTGATATGATTTAGCACACCGTTTCCACTTTAGAAGCACCATAATACTACAAAACCCATCAAATTTCAAAATGTTAAATTTTGACCGTAGTACGGTCGTACTGGGGAATAAAATCCAATAAACCTATTCAAATTTGTAGAACGAAAGTCAAATCAGGTCAGGGACTATCATTTAAAATCATAAACCCAGATAGTCCCTTTCTTTTAAAACCGTTCTATTATGCCAACAAGTATTATTACCACAGACGACCTTCGGGAATTCAAAATGGAATTGCTCGATGACATTAAACAATTACTTACCAGACAAGCCAGCGGGAAACTCAAAAAATACCTCAAATCTTCTGAGGTTATGGACTTGCTACAAGTAAGTCCAGGCACTTTACAAAATCTTCGTATCAATGGCACATTACCATACACCAAGGTGGGTGGCATTATCTATTACGATACCGAGGAAATTCAAAAAGTTATGGATGCCAACCGTGTGCACCACGGTCTAAATTCTTAAGCGATGAACTATATAAAGCTACTTAATGCGGCTTTTGAAAAGTTCTATTTTGATGACCGCCTTAACCCATCCCATATCAGTTTGTATATGGCGCTATTCCAAGAATGGAACAGTTGCCGCTTTATGGATGAATTTTATGTAAACCGTCGCGATTTGATGCGATGTGCTAAAATAGGTTCTAAGTCTACATATCACAGATGCATCGTCGAGTTAGATTCTTGGCAATACTTAACCTATTTCCCTTCCAACAATCCCTACAAAGGCAGCAAAATAAAGATGGCCATTATTGGGACAAGCGATGAACCGGTTGTGGGACAGTACAATCCCATTTTAGAACAGCTTGCGGAACAGTACCATCCCAGAGGTGTACCGCTTGAGGGACACCACCATCCCAAAAATGGACAGGTTGCGAACCAGCACCGTCCCATAGATGGACAAGCATTGGTATCTAATACAAACAATATCAAACAAGAAAACTATATAAAACAACCAAAGGGCTGGCAGGCCGTTTTTATTTTTTTTGAAGAAAAAGGTTTTGATGCTGATGAAGCTAAAAAATTCTATGAGCATTACCAGACCAGAAATTGGCAAACTGGCGATGGCAAGGAAATCAGAGATTGGCGAGCCGTAGCCATCAACTGGATGGACAGAACCGAAATATTCGACGAGGAAAACAAACCAAACAAAAAACAAGCGTCCCAAATCAAGGACAACTTGCGAACCACTAAAAACAAAGATTATGGACAACCCCTCTAAAATAACCGAAGGTGGCGTGGAATATTCGCTCGGAAAATTTGATGGTAAAAGTGTGATCTATGATTTTCCAAAAATCTTGATTTACCTGAATGCCAAAGGCAAACTTTTGTTTGGCGAAAAGTTTAGGATATATGATGAAGACAAGGATATTTTGCTGAAGCTCTGTTCCTACTTCATCAAGGATAAAGACAACTGTGAGACTTATGGTATTGACATTGACAAAGGCATTCTACTTTCCGGACCCGTTGGCTGCGGCAAAACCAGTTTGATGAAATTGTTGCGCCATTTGGTTCCACTACAAAGACCTTACGAAATGATTCCCTGCCGGAATGTAACCTTCAGTTTCAACCATCTTGGGTTTAAAACGGTTGAAGAGTATGGTAATACCAAATTTTACTGTTTTGATGATTTAGGTGTGGAACCATCTGGTAGATTCTACGGAAAGGATTTGAACGTAATGGGCGAAGTGCTCTTATCCCGATACGAGCTTTACTTACAAACCAAACACAAAATCAAGACGCACGCCACAACCAATCTCAATGCTGAAGAACTGGAAGAACGCTATGGTAATCGTGTGCGTAGCCGAATGCGAGAACTTTTTAATTTGATTGCTTTTGATACTAAAGCTGGGGATAAACGGAAGTGAATTTAAGGTATGGCTTTTTAACAACAATTTTTATTTTCTTGAATCGGCGGACAAGCCACAGTACCATAAGAACAGAATACACAACAATCCCCTTCTTTTGGTTTCAGAACCGTTTTGCAATTCTCACATTCATAAAAGAATTGACAGGCGGTGGTTGGCATTTCTTCAGCCTTTTTGTGGCCGCATTCTGGACAGGTAATCGTAGATTTTAATTGAATCTTCATTATTCTATTATTTTGTACCCCGTGCTTTCTATAGCTTTTCGGATTGTGGGCAAATCGGTTTTGGTCTTGTCAAATTCCACTATGGTATTAGCATTTTCGTAGCTGGCTTTGATAGAAATAATTCCGTCCAATTTATTGACTTCGCTTTCTACGTGTGCCTCACAACCTGCACAGGTCATTCCAGCGACTTCAAAAGTCTGTTTTTTGATATTGGATTGAGAGACATAGACGATATCCTTGGCGGGCTGTGCATAAAATAGATTGGAATAGTACGGGAAGGCCAGCATCAATGCGGCGAATAGTGTTACTATCAATAAGAACCGTTTGGATTGCCAAAACGATGGTTTCGCATCATCTTCACAGGCGCAATCTATTTCTTCCTGTGTTTTCGGTCGTAGTTTCTGGTACCAGGCAAAGACCAAAACAATAATGGTCAAGCCGATAAGATAGGGTCTAAATGGCTCGACCCAAGAGAATGTAGATGCAATTCCGCTTGTTCCAGCAATTAATGCCAAGACAGGGGTTATACAACATATTGATGCTGCAACTGCGGTAAAAATGCCGGTATAGGCCGCGGTATTTGAAGTTTTATTCGGTGCCATAATGTAAACTTTCTAAGCTGTTTTCTTTCTTGCTGAAATTGAATTGAAAATTCCATTCAAAACATTGTCCTCACTCTTTACCAGCGAATAATACAATGTTTGCCCTTCACGTCTCGATGTAATAATTCCCGCATCCTTCATTTTACGGATATGTTGGGATACGGCAGGAACACTCATTTCAAGAATGTCAGCAATATCGCAAGGACACAGTTCATTCTCTATGTTCAATAGAAATAGAATTTTCAGTCGTACCTCGCTTCCCGCAAGAGACAAAATTTTGCTTATTGCTTCTAAGCTACCTGAAGAATTCTCTATGGTTTCCTTACATCTCGATATTTGCTTCTTGTCTGCTTCGTTCCGTGTACAGGTTATTTCCAAGCTCATCTTTTTTGATTTAAAGTGGCCACAAATATATCATTATTATATTATTTAAGCAAATACTTAAATACACTATTGAATAAATTGTTTTTTATAATGTGTAGATAATAAACTTAGGTAATCTAACTTCTAAAGGATTTGTACAGTAAAATAACTTCTGAAACACATTGTAAAACAATGTCCTTCAAGCTCTTCGTTAACTCTAAAAAAATATCTTTCATAATTCTATTGATTTTTGAATGGATAATAATATCGATAGTGCAATGCGTTCAATATTGTTATTATCCAAAATATAGCTGCCTTCATCTTTATTGCTCAAAAAACCCAATTCCAATAGTAATGAGGCGCAATACTCAACAGTTTCCCCAAGTACCTGAAAGTTGGCAAACTTCACACCTCGACTTTCATAAGCAATGGCTTCACAAAGGGCTCGTTCAATTTGATAACCTATAAGAACCGATGCTTTTGAGAATTCCTTTTGTTTTCTTGAAGCATAAACCTCTATACCTCTCGCATCTGGATTATCGGAATGATTGCAATGCAAAGACACAAACAAATCAGCATTCAAGGCTTCGGCCAGCTTTGTTCTGTCTGATAAAGAAATAAGCGTATCACTATACCTGGTCAAATAAATATCCAAAGGCTTATCCATTTCTTTATTCAGCTTTAAAATGGCATTTGCAATGGACAAAACCACATCCTTTTCTTGGATGCCATTTATACCAATTGCACCAGAATCTTTTCCGCCGTGTCCAACGTCAATAACAATTCGTTTTTGAGCATCCGTTTCTTGTCCAAAAATGACACACATTTTTAGAAACAAAATCACAAAACTGACGTTTTTGAGCACTTTTTTCATTTTCAATTTTCGGGTTATCAACAACTTCACTTCAAAAATCCATAGGATTTGATGTCAAATAACAGCAACAGAATTCAATCTATATCAAATAATATTTTATTCACAAATATTTGATTTTCAGTTATTTATATTCAAATATATGTAAATTTCCAATAACGAAAATGAACTAAAAATTTAAACTTTTCCGATATGAAAAAATCACACTATTTAGCATCAATTCTTTCGCTCTTATCCACTTCGCTTTTTGCTCAAATTGGTGGCATTGAAGATTCCGTTAACGATGTAGGCGATACCATCAGGACCATATTTCCAATTTTATTAGGTGTCATCTTCTTGGTAGGCTTCCTTTTTAATGCGGGACACTTCTTTGGCGAAAATGCTGACCTTAAAAAAGGGATTACCAGAGTACTTGTATTTGTTTTGATTGCTGGCGCAGTTGTGGGCATCTTCACATACTTAATAGGAATCGTAGTATAAATGAAACGGTTCGAGGTCTATAAAAACATCAGGAAAAGGGCAGTCATATTTGGGCTGCCAATTTCCCTGTTTGCCTTAATGATGGTTTCCGTTTTGGCTTCGTTGCTCATCATCATCTTCTCTTTCAGCTTTGGGATAATAATAGGTGTATTGGTCTTCAATGCTTCCCTATATGTGGCTTTGACAAGAATAACCCACAATCCGCAACTATTCCAAATGGCTAAGGCTTTTCCAAAAATTATCAGTAACAAAAGAAATTCAGGCTTCGATTATGAACAAGATTAACCTTTCGGCATATCAACCCATCGTAGATATTCAGGACAATATCGTATTTGCCAACAACGGCAATGTTATTCTGTGCTACAAAGGTAATCTACCAGAAATCTATTCCTTATCTGAAAGGGATTTTGAGGATATGCACGGTGCTTGGTTTCAAGCTTTGAAGTCATTGCCTGTCGGAACCGTTGTTCACAAACAAGATATCTACCTGAAGAAATCTTATACTTCAGAACAACTTCCGAATTCCACCTTTTTGGAAAAAGCTACCCACGAGCATTTTAAAGGTCGTGGACATATCGAGCACAGCTGCTATCTGTTCTTCATCTTGACTAAAAATAAGGCGCTCAACAATCCTAAATATGTCAACCCTTTCAGAAAAGTTTCAAAAGGTATCGTACAGGAACTGGATGATAACATAAAGAGCTTCGCAAACTCAGTAAGTGATTCGGTTTCCTTTATCAACAATAGCCGAAAGATGGATTTTGTTTCGCTTAAAGCGGAAGAAATACAACAACTGACTAATTCCTATTTCAACGGCTTTAATGAAGGCTATGATACTGATATTTTACTGGATAAGACAAACGTCAATATTGGCGAAAACCATTTTGATGCCCTTGCCATCAATAGTGAACTGTGCTTTGGCGAAAGTGTACAGAGTAGCAAAACCAATGAGAAATTCACTTCAGACGATTTTGTGTTTCATCAAGGGTTTATTGATGGCATAGGGCTTACGCTTAACGAAAATCATATTGTTAATCAAATTTTGTATTTAGATGACAAACAGAAGTGGCGCAAGCTATTGGATAAGAAAATTGAAGAACTGAACAAAAGTTCAAATTTTGGTTCGCAGAATAAAGTAGTGCTTGGCAAAATCCAGCACATTCTCGACCAAATCAATGCCGATGATAATGCCCGAATTATTCGTGGTCATCTCAATATTGTCTATTGGGCAAAGGAAGCTAAAGAGCTCGATAAAATAACCTCAAAAATCAAAACAGAATTTAAGGAATTGGATATCATCCCGTATTATCCAAGAGGCGAAGAACGTAAGAATTATATCCTAAATAGTTACTGCTGTTTCTCTTCCAATTTCTCAAACAACGATTTATATGTAACCGATTTAAAACACGCGCTCTGTCTGTTTATAAATAACACCAATTACAAAAGTGATAACACCGGAATCATCTTTAATGACCGTGAGCATAACATTCCTGTTTTAAAGGATGTTTGGGATGAAAAGAAGAGACGCATCAAGGCAAGAAACTTCGCCATTTTTGCGCCAACAGGCGAGGGCAAGTCTTTTTTGGCCAATAACATATTGCGCCAATATTTTGAGAACGGCGTTCGCTTGGTCATCATAGACCTCGGTGGATCCTACACCAAATTTGCCAAACTCTATCCTGAAAAATACACCGTGCTTCGCTACGAAAGTGGAAAAAACTTAGGTATCAATCCATTTTATATAAGTGATACTAATGACCTCACACCTGAACGACTGGAAGACCTATCCGTCTTTTTGTTTGAGTTATTTGCTTCGGATTTAAAAGTGACCAAAGCACAATCAGTATCGGTCAAAAAAATACTGCGCCATTATTACGATAGCACTTCAGAAAATCACTCGTTGGATGGTTTTTACAGTTTTATAGAAAGGAATCAGAAAGACCTTCTGGACACCCTAAAAATCCATCCCGACTACTTCAATGTCACGAGCTTTTTGCACGTAATGTCCGAATATGTCGGCGATGGTCTATATAGTTTTCTGTTTGAAGTAAGCGAGGACCAGACTTACAAAATCGAGGACAAACGTTTGATAGTTTTTGAACTGGATGAAGTAAAGGACAACAAGGAAATCCTGTCCGTGATGCTCAAGCTCATTAAGTCCGCAATCCAAAGAACGATTTGGAAAAACAGAGCTGAAAAGGGTATCATCCTATTTGATGAGTTTGCCAAACAACTAAAGTTTGAAAACGTACTGGAAAGTGTAGAATTCTACTATCAAGCCATCCGTAAACAAAATGGTGCGATTGGGATTATTCTGCAATCCATAAATCAGCTTCCGAACAATTCAACTTCTGCGAGTATTCTCGAAAACACGCAAGTCATTTATAGTCTGAACAATGAAAAAGGATATGATGAACTGGTCAAAAGGCTCAACTTATCCAGCCACGACCTTAACCAACTGAAATCAATCAAAAACAATCTTTCCGGTCCACGCAAGTACACCGAAATGTTTATTAAGATAGGTAGAGAAAGCAACATTTTCCGTCTCGAAGTTCCGAAGGAAGTATATGCAGCTTACTTGACCGATGGACAGGAAAATGAAGAAATAATGAAGCTCTACAACGAGCATCACGATATGCAAAAAGCAATAATTCAATTCACATCTAAAACATAATATTATGAAATCGAAGATTCACGAATACCAAAACAGTTTTTTTACAATGAGTAAAACAAAAATTAAAATTTTAGTAATGACTGTAGCCCTGACCTTGTTTATGTCAGGTAATGCTACCGCACAAGGAATGCCCACTTATGACAACACCAATTTTATCAGTTTGGTAAAACAACTTATAGAATCAGGTAAACAGACAGCTCAGATGATTAAGTCTGTAAAATTCCTAAAAGATGCAAAAGAGGCAATAGAGAAAGTATCAAGCGTTGTTGAGCAACTGAGAGCAGTTGAGGAAATTGGACAGAATAATCAGCGTCTTATCAACGTAATGCAAAATGATTTGCAGGATATTTTGAATTCGCCCTACATCAAACCCGATGAAGTTTCAAGGGTTGTGGAATCTTTCGATGCCATAGTTCAAAATTCATTGGACACGGTAGATTTTATCGATGAAGTCCTATCCAGCGATTACCTAAAAATGAGCGATGCCGAACGTGCTGAAATTCTTAAAGCAAAAGAGAAGGAATCCAAACAAATGGTTTCCAACATCACTACAAAAACAAAACGCTATCGTGATATTATTTCCTTCAGAAAAATGCAGGATAAAGTCAATAACCGAGAAACCGAATACTAAAAATGACGGCGACCATTCTCTTAGGAATTGGGCTGGAATATATAGATACCGTTTTCCAGACCATACAGGCCAGCGACTTTTCGCAATATACGATTGCGGGAATGAAAACGCTCGCTGTCCTGTTCTTTCTGGTCAACATTCTCAAAAAATACAATGAAGGCATTGCAGATAAGGATGGTTACACTTGGGGATTGAGTCCAGGCGAACTTGCCAAGAATTTTGCCATTGTCATTTTGGTCATATTCTCGACACAGGTGTTAGGCTTTTTCGATGGAATCTTGGTGGCTATTGAAGGACAATATCGTGGCACAGCACCTGCTTTATTGCCTTTACAGATGCAAGATATTCCCATTGAAGAGGACGTTAGCATAATAGAGGTTGCCCAAGCTGCTATGACACTATTGTATGAAGCCTTGGTCACACCGCTTTACGGATTCAAAATATTTGCATTCATCATTAGCCTGTTCCTCTGGATATTGGATTTGTTCATCTACCCCTTATTCTTGGCAGAACGGTTTTTTCTACTCGGAATAATGCAAACTTTTTTTCCCTTGGTCATTAGCCTTGCAGTCTTTGAAAAGTTCCGTTCGTTAGCTTATACGTTCTTCAAATTATATGCAGCCGTGTATATGCTCGTTCCAGCGTTCTTTTTGGTCAATGTATTTATCAATGCCATTTATACGGAAATCAACACCAATTTTTGGGTCAACCTTTTTGGAACCGATACAGGTCAAGGCTTTTTTGCGCCTGTTGTTCAGTTAGGTTCGGTTGGATTTATCGTTTTCTTGAAATTCAAACTGTATAAACGTGCCACGTCATTCACTCTCAGACTATTTACTGCCTAAGGCAGATTAAAAACAAAAATATGAAAACACCATACAAGAATATTTACAACGTCTTAAAGCTGAATCGATTTATCGTTTTGGCGGTTGTTGTGTGTGCGTTGCTGTCCAGTACATTTTCAGTTTGGATGGTATTCAACACCAATCAAAAAGCGCTCAATAGCGCCTTTGCCATCAATACCGATGGCAGTATCATTCCGCTGAAGCTCGTGACCCAAAAGGAAAATTTTAGGGTTGAAGCTTTAGCACATTTGGATCTGTTCCATAACTACTTCTATAACATCGATGCCAGCAATTACGAACGGAACTTGGAAAAGGCGTTGTGGTTGGGCAATAGTTCCGTGGACAATCTCTACCGCCAGAAAAAAGCCGATGGTGTCTATAACCGATTGTTGCAATATTCATTGGTTCAAAAAGTACTGAGCATCGATTCAAGAATATCTGAAAATGATGGTTCGTATGGTTTTACGACGACTACCATTTTTGAAATCAATAGAGGTTCAATAATCGACACCTACGAGCTGGTTTCTACCGGAAACTTGATTATGGTTGACCGAAACTTTCCCAACAATCCACACGGACTTTTGATTACCAACTATTTCGAAAACACCTTAAAGAAAATATCAGATGAAAACTGAGCCGACCTGCCTACCGTCAGGCAGGTAATCGGCACTTAAAAACTCACTCTTATGAAAGTAGAAAAAAACAAGATTGTATTTGCAGCGGTATTGGCCGTGATTTTCATATTCCTTATTTCCTATTCGGTAATGGTAATGGGCGATGATGAAAGTGAAACGGAAAACCTTAAACAGACATTAGTTCCCGATTTGGAAAAAGACCAAAAAGAGTATGATTCCAAACTGGATGCAATTAACGACTTGAAAAAAGTACGTGAAAACAATGCACCCAGCATCTATGATGAAAAGCTGATTGATTCCTTGGGATTTTACGACCCAGATTTACCAGAACGGGAAAAAGAACGTATCGTAGATAGTATCTATGAAGCTGGCAAAATTCAATATTCCGAAAAGCGATACCAAAATTTGGGACAGAAAAGAACTGCTCGCAAAGTGGTATCAACAATAGATTCTGCTGAAGTAAAGCGGGAACAAAAAATCCAAGCTAAAGAACTGGGCTTGGAACATCAGTTGTTCTTCGCTGCTGCACCGAAACCCAATGAAATTTCAATAATCGGAAATACAGATGAAACTATTTACGTAGTTGTGGATGGCGACCAAGTCGTAAAAGCGAATACCAGATTGCGAATGCGCCTGACCAAAGCTGCTACCATCAATGGTAAGCTGATGCTCAAGAATACACCTGTGTTTGGATTTATCAGCTTTCAGCCTAATCGGGCTTTAATTGAAATTGAAAACATAAAGCACCATCCCACAAAACTCAAAGCTTTTGATTTGTCTGATGGTAGTGAAGGCATCTACGTAGAGAACAATTTTCGGGCAGAAGCCACCACCGAAGTCTTGGACGATATTATTGGCGATATCAACATACCCACAGTACCGCAAGTAGGTGGTGTTACAAAAGTGTTAAGGCGAAGCAACCGAAACGTGAAAGTTACGGTATTGAACAATTACAGATTAATTCTAAAACCTAAATTATGAGAACATTTATCCTAATATTGGCGGTGTTGATTTCCGCTTCCGCGAAAGCACAACAGCAACCCATACCACTCGACACTATTTATGCAAACGATACCAAAAACGTTGCGCTATTTTTTCCTGAGCCAATCCGTCAAGGCATAACTGGTTCAGACAATTTTGTTTTTACATACAACCGTGAAAAAGAACAGTATTTTGGGCTTCTTCAAGCAACACCTGGGAAGGAAAGTAATTTGCTGGTAGTCAATAGAAATGGTTCAATTTTTTCGTATATTGTAAGGTATAAAAAACAGCTTTCTAAGCTCAATTATTTCATTCCGCTATCCAATAGTATCGGTAATGAAAAGCCGTTTGTAAAGGATTCGGTTCTTGTTGAATCTTCTGAAGAACTTGTAGATAACAGCACCTATTATTACCAGAAATTCTGCTCATATCTTCTCAATAGAAAACAGCGCATAGCGCGAATCAAGAAACGAAACGAAGGTATTATCTTGACCGTAGAGAACATTGTTTTTGATAAGGATGAACTCTATTTCGTTATCGAGATTGAAAATAATTCTACGTTGGATTACGATTTGAATTTCTTGAACCTGTCTATTGAAACGAGACAAAAAGGGAAAAGAAAATCATTGCAACGACTGTATCAAGAACCGATATATAAACATAGTCTGCCGTCCAAGATTAAGGAAAATGAAATGGCTCGATTTGTTTATGTGTTGCCCAAATTTTCATTATCCGATGACCGTAGGGCAATTTTGGAATTGAATGAAAAAGATGGCGAACGGAACATAGAAATGAAACTATCGCATAGATATATCAATAACCCAAATTAATACTGTTATGAAAAGATTAGTCATTTGCTCGCTTGTATTGTTGTTCCTTTCTTGTTCAGAAAGCACAACAAAATCCCCTTCTGAAACTGCCAAAGTTGTTGCGTCAAGCTTTTTCTCAAAAGATGAATCAGCTTTAAAAAAGCATACCACTTCTGAAGGCTATGCCAGTTTGATTACCTTACAGAATATGATGCCAGATTCTGATAAAGATATCAAGGTAGAAATTTTAGACGAAGCTGTTGATGGCGAAATTGCCTGGGTAAAATACAGCACGACCTATGATGGAAAAACAGGCATTTTTAAACTGACTAAGGAAAACGGTCAATGGAAAGTGACCAGTAAAGGTCCGAGGGAAAAAGGGCCTTTTTAAAAGATTTTTCTTAATTTTTATCGAGATTGATTTCCCAATAACCTCGTGTATCGCCTTGACGCGTTAAAAAGCCTTTATTTTTGATAGCTGTAATATGCTTACCAACAGCAGATTCATTAATACCCAAAGCTTCAGCTATTTCATTATAGGTTATGGAAGGATTAGCCGCAATAAGTTTAAGAACTTCTTTTTGTCTTTTAGTTAGAGCTTCAGTCGCATCAATTACACCACCTATTACACCACCTATTACACCACCTTTTTGACCACCCATTAGACCACCTATTTGACCACCTATTTGACCACCTTCTTCAACAGCAGTTTCTTTAGCGTTAAAAGTCATTCTAAGGAAGTTATCTGAAAAGCCAAAACTCTCTTTGCCATAGTGTTCCAAAATACGAGGGATGCCAGAACCCAATTGTTCCACGAGTTCCAAATCCTTAAAAATCCGCATCAGTTCTTTGTTACGTGGAACTGAAAAGCCCTCGAAAAATTCCTGTTTGCTCAATCCTTCCGGAAGACCGCCTGCCGATGTGATTTCAATTCTATCAGCAAAGATTTCAAACTTTGGGGTAATCTCATTGGTATAATCATTATGTACAAAGGCATTGATGATGGCCTCGCGCAATGCGATGGGATTCCAAAGGCTGGCTTGTTGTCTTTCTTTGGCCGTTATTTTTGTGTTGGTTCGGTTCTCTACGGCAATTTTATCAATGACTTGTTTTGTCGCTTTTACTAAGCATTCGTGACCATATTCGTTGCTTTCTATCAAGTCTGTTCGGGTTTTGCCCGAATACTTGGCTACTTTAATTGAAGTGTTATTCTTATCTGCCAAGAGATAGCCGGCATAATTGAATGCGCCGTTTTCGGTCAATAGTTCCAAGTTCTTTGCAAAAGCTTTACCAAGGGTATGACCCGATTCCTCGTAGTAGATTTTCAACTGGCTAAAGCTTAAATCTTGACGACCCGCTTTAATTTTGCTGATGGAATTTCGGGTGCGCTTGGCAAAGAGCTCGTCAATCATTTTTTGTGGCATCGGTTCAGCTGCTGAACCTAAGCGAATAAAACAACCCTTTTCACTCATCCCATATTTTTTGAGATGATAGGGTTTTTCAGGACCGCTCGCCACAATAACTTTCAGGATGTTTTTACCATCTCGTTCCTCACTCACAATATCAAACAAACCCAAAGCTGAAGGACGGATATTGTTCTTCAATCTATCCTTAATCTTCAATTGGTCGCCATCCGCATCAGCCAGACCGTAAGTGTTCCCTTCCTTATCAATACCGATATAGATAATGCCGCCTTCACGATAGTTCAAAAAAGCAATGACCTCTTTTTCAAGTCCATCGGACAGTTCTCGTTTGTATTCTATGCGGTTTGTTTCGGTCATTATTTAATTAAAATCGGACAGTAAAGATAATGATATTAAATTGTGGGAATAGATATAAACGGTTACAATAAGATTACAGTTATACCGAATGCAGGAAAATGTTTGTTAAAACTAAACTGCTTTGAAATGTTAAAATCCTGAATATGTTAATTACCTTTGGTGGTTGTAAAAACTATATTTTATGGATAAAGGCGCAAAATTTTATAGATGTGATTTTCAAGTACACAGTCCAAGAGATATTAATTGGACAGGTGTTCGTTTTGGTGTAAACGCTGAACAAATAGCAAATTTATCAGAAGCTGAAAAGCAACAAATCGACGAGAATCGCGAACAATTTTGCAAGGAATACTTAGATAAAATCAGTAGTGCTGGAATCAATGCTATCGCAATGACTGACCATCACGATGTGGTCTTCGTCCAGCATTTGAGAAAAGTCGCCAAAGAGCAGAACGAAATACACGAATTAATGGGCGAACCAGAAAAAATTGTAACAGTATTTCCGGGTATTGAACTTAGTCTTTCCAATCCAGCCAGTCAGGTCATAATTATTTTTGATGCTGATTTCGAAGATGCACGTCTTAATTCTGTTCTCAATTTTCTCGGTATTCAGGCTACAGACAAATATGATAAACAGACAGTTCAAACTCAAAGAATTTCTCAAGAAGTCATCAGCAACCTTTCCCAGCTTCACAAAATCTTGGATGAAGTAAATTATTGTAAAGGTAGGTATATCGTTCTTCCAAATGTTGGTAAAGGTGGTCAGCATTCAATCATACGCCAAGGTTTCCAAGAGCATTATATTAAAATGCCCTGTGTTGGCGGTTATGTCGATAAAGAAATATCGTCTGAATCTGGATATCAAAATAAAATTAATGGTGGTGATGTAAATTATGGTAATAAAAGTATAGGTCTTGTATCCACATCTGATAATAGGTATGAAGATGGACGTGAGTTTGGAAAATATTCTACTTGGGTAAAATGGGCAGAACCTACTGCAGAGGCAATTAGACAGGCGTGTTTAGCCAAGGAATCCAGAATATCCCAAGCCGAACCAGAAATGCCACAAATATTTATTGAAGCAATCGATGTTACAAACTCAAAATTTTTGGGAAGTTTTAATATTAGATTCAATCGTCAATATAATGCATTTATAGGTGGAAGAGGAACGGGCAAGTCAACCATATTGGAATACATCAGATGGGGACTATGCGACCAAACCGTAAAAATTGGCAACTACCAAGAGCTGGATATCATTCAGAATCGTCGAGATACTCTGATAAAGAAAACCTTAACCGCTGTTAGCGGTGAGGTAAGAATAACAATGGTCAAAAATGATGTACGGCATATCGTTAAAAGAAATTCTTCAAGCAGGGAAATACTTTTGAAGATTGGGGATGGGGAATTTCAAAAAGTTAGTGAAGAGGATATCCGTAAGGTACTGCCCATCCAATCATACAGTCAGAAACAACTAAGTGATGTAGGTGTTAAGACTGAAGAACTTAAACGATTCATAGAGCAACCTATAAAAAGCAGCTTAGAGCGTATCTCATATAAGTTAGATGAAACAAATCTTAAATTAAAAAATGCTTATAACCAACTGGTGCGCAAGAAAAAGGTACAGAACGAGATTGCCAATTTTAATATTGAAGGTAGTTCTATTAAAGGACAGGTTAAGGGTATTCGTGAATCCTTAAAAGGTATTTCGGAAGACGACCAAAAAACGATTGATAAAAAATCAAAATTTGAGTTAGAAAAGACAATTATAGAAAATACTGAATCTGAACTGACCCTTTTTGATTCCAAAACAGATGAACTTCTTGAACTATTGAAGTTGTACCCAGAACCTATTGAGCCTTTCCTTGAAGATGTCGAAAACAAGGAATTAATAGCTAAACTTGATACCGAAATCAATTCAAAATTCAAGAACATCAACGATGCTGTTCAAAAATTAAAGGATGTCTTTAGTGAAAGTGGATTGAAGGCATACAATGAAATTATTGAAGAATGGGAAAAAAAGGAAGCCGCATTCAATTCTGAATATGAGGCAGCCAAGGGCAAATCTCAATCAAGTCAAGAGCAATTATCAAACATAAAAAAGCTGGAAGACCGTCTGGCTGAAATCAATAGTTTAGTTGCCGAAAGAAAATCTGTTATTAAAAAGCTTGGAAATCCTGAAGTTGATTATAACATCCATAATGAAGAATGGAAAAACTTACACATTGAAAAAGTCGGTGTCTTGAACGACCAAGCAACAAATTTTACGGATTTGTCAAACAACCTTATAAAAGCAATAGTCACTAAGAACATCAATCTTGCAAATTTCAAAGAAAAATTTCGTTCTATTCTTGAAGGAACAAGAATTAGGGAAGAACGAATAGATGCATTGTTGGAAAATATTCGCAGTAAAGCAGACCCTATTACCCAATTTATAGCTGTTTCAGAAGAACTACGACTATTGGCTGAATTCAAGCTGGATGAAGATAATCCAGAAGATTTACCTGCAACACCAATTTTGGATTCAGCAGGATTTTCTGAAGACCATAAGCTAAAAATTCAATCCAAAATTTCTACTGATGATTGGTTGCAATTAACAGCAACGGAATTGGAATTCAATCCAGAATTCTTTTATACAACAAATAATGAGCTTGGGGACGAAATTCCTTTTCGAGATGCATCTGCTGGACAACAAGCTACTGCACTTCTTACAGTTCTACTTAATCAACCAGGAATACCTTTATTGATAGACCAGCCAGAGGATGACATTGATAACCGAGCGATTGATGCAATAATCAAAAACATTTGGAATGCTAAAAAGAAAAGACAGTTGATTTTCACAAGCCATAACGCCAACTTAGTTGTAAATGGTGACGCTGAATTAGTAATATGCTGTGATTATAAAGATGCAAGCTCGCAAACCAGAGGTGTTATAAAAGCTGAAGGCGCAATTGATAGGAAAAAAATAAAAAACGAAATTACTTCAGTAATGGAAGGTGGTGAAAAGGCATTTAGACTTAGAAAGGATAAATACGGCTTTTAATTTAACTAAATATAGACTTCGCCTCATCATAAACCCGCTCAAAATTAGCCGCTAAATCCGCCTGAGAAAATTGCTTGGATTCTTCAGGAAGCTGCCGCTGAATTCTTGACAATTTAAACTGCACTTTCTTATCCTTACCATCAGCATAGGTTATAAATTCGCCCTGTTTTAATCGAAAGAAAACGTCTGCTCTAATTTTCGGGATTTCTTTTTCGCCCGTTGTGATTCGCGTATCAAAATCGAGATTATGGCCTCGGCTGATGCTTTTGGTTGGGTCTTTGATGATTTCAAAAAAGCGCTCATAGTATTTGGCGGTGTCTGGGTCGTTGACTTTGCCAAAGAACTGGTAGGATAGGTTGCTCAAAATCGCTTTGCTTGCCTTGTCGCCGTACATCATATCGTTCTGAATCTTATCCTGCATTACGTAAATGGTGGCAATATCATAACTTCTAAGTGTTGCCGGAATTCGGTGCATATTCAACAGGCGAATCGTTGGTGCTTCTTCCATCAACAGGAATGACGGTTTGGAATTTCTTACACTCATTTGTTTAGTAATGGTGTGAATGATTGTGGCAATTACTGGCGAATAGGATGTTTCATATTTAGGGTTGTTCACTACAGAAATGATTGCAGGATTTTCCTCGCTATTGATATTCAATGGCACTTCATCTGCGGATAGTGCCATAAAAATCCGCTGTGTACTAATTCGTTTTAGCGCATTTGCCAGAGTACTTTTAACACCAGCTGTCTGTCTATCTGAATCCTTACCGCTAATAAATGCATCTGCCATTGCTCTCGATGTGGTGTTGGTTTCCAGAAATTGGATAAGGCTATCGGTATCGAGTATTTGATAAATGGCTATCAAATGTGGAAGCGTACAGTAGTTGGGATAGTCGGTTTTCAGTTTCCAAATCAATCCACCTATCAAGCCTTCAGCGGCATCGTTAAAGAATTTTGTTGTTCCAGTAGTCCCGCTTTCCCTTTGTTCCAAAAGGTTTTCAATCAGCACCCTTGAAACCTCATTTACGCTTTCCTCATTCTCTAAATAGCGTGGCGCAATAGGATTTACCCTATGGATGATTTTATCAAAGGAAATGACCTTAAACGGAATATCGCTATCCTTGAAAAGCGGATACGCCATTTCGGTTAATTCAAAATCCTTGTAGTCGTGAATGATTCCACAAAAGCGCTCTTTCCAGAAATGTTTTAAAAATCCATATACTACACTTTCGGTCTTTCCACTTCCGGCAGAACCGATGATGGATGCGCCCCTTTTGATATTATCTAATTTGAAATTTCCTTTGGTTGTTACAAAATTGACTCGGTACTTGCTATCGCCATTCTGTACGGTTTCAGTTTTATGCAGAAAGACATACAACCCTATATTAATTAGCATTAGCGGGCAGACCAGATACAGCAATATCGATACTAATTCGTTCACTTGGGTTAAATAGATAACCAAGCAAGAAAGCATTGTGAAATTCAAGAATAGTGCGTACTTGCTCACTCGAAACATTGCATAGGAAATGATACTGGCCACAGCAATAATTGAAAGTATCGTTATGAGATTGTCTATTTCCATACCCTAAATTCCTATTGAACTTGATTTGATTGCCACTTCTGCACCACGTCTTAACCGCTTGAAAACCCGAAGTGCAATTTGTGCTTGACTAACTGGAATACTTGGCACTATCGGTAATCCTGATTTGGTAATCATTTTAAACGCTAATGCTTTTTCGTTCGCTGGTAATTTCATCAAGGCGGCGAAATACAAGTTGGGGTTTTTTATAAAATCCTTTCTTGCTTTGTAGGTCTCGGCAAAGTTGCGTTTGTAGCCAAAAGTTTTGTCGAACGTTTTTTCTGCTTTCGCGAAAAAGGCATCTCTATCAAAACCACGCTTTACCTTTTTGCCGTGCATTTCAACTTCGGAAGCTTTGTGTTTACTTCCTGGGGAAAGACTGACCGAATTGGAAGCATCCTTTCTGCTCACGATGATATGGATATGGCTTTGGTTTCCATCCTTTTTCATTCCCTGGACAATCCGTTTGTCATTTTGCTGGTGTGGTGCTTGGCGTTCCAATTTGGCAATTTCCTTTTCCATCCTTTTAATATTCCCTTCAGCTCGCCCTTCTTGAATGTTTCTGATTTCGGTTTTCAGCTGAAGAATTTTTGTAGCAAAAGGTTGGTTTTCTTTAATCTGAAAATCTGTTCCCTTGAATGTTCTTTGGTGTTCAATTTTCGCATAATATTTTATGTCATCGATGGTTATAGGTCGCCCGTTTATTTCCCGATTGAAACCGGCAACATAATCTTTCATCAGCTCACGGGTGTAGGTTTTTAAATCTTGACTATTGTTCTGAAGTTTTCGCAATTCATATTTTGAAGGACTAACCGTAATCGAATAAAACTTGGGTTCTTTCTTTTTTAATTTTGCGGTGTTTCCATCAATTTCTTTGACCACTTCTTCAGCGGAAATCTCATCGCCATAGTGGTTAAAAAAGTGTTCCATATCCCGCTGTTCCAAACCTTGATTTTCCTTTTCCAAATAGCCCACAAAATCAGCTGAACTTTGTGAATAATTGTTGCCTAATTTTTGAGGTGTGATTGTGATATACATAGCTCAAAAAATTAAAGTTGATTACTTGTGTTTTGCTTTTCTCGAAAACGGACTTCCTTCTTTTCTTCCGCATATTTCTTTTCTACAATCAGCGGTTTTTTGGTTGGCTCTTCGGTCTCAAAAAGGGACTGAATCATAGCCACCGTAGGTTTGGTTTGTGTCTTTTCTACATCTCGCATTATGGCAATAACCGCATTGATTCTTTTGAGTAATTTAGCTTCGATGGTTCGCCCTGTTGGTCCTAATTTTTCCTTTGGCGATATTTCGTTGTAGAAGAAAAAATCGAGCATCGTGGACATCGCCTCGGTGTGCGATTTGAAGTATGTGCGTGAGAAAGTTTGGAAACGTTTTGCGGTTTCCTTTTTAAATCTAATTCCAGTAAATGAGTCCATATTTCGCCGATTTGTCGCAAAATCTTCCCTAAAAATGGGCGTTTCCAGCCCGTTTGTCGCAAATCGTTGATTGTCAAGAATTTAAAACATATTCAAATCGCTGGTTATCAGCAATTTGAAAACGAAAAGGAATCCGAAACATCGCGCAGCGTGTTACCCTCTTGCTATTCCTTTTCGTCACGCGCAAGCGTGACAAAAATCCATACAATCCGGCTAAAAAGCCGATTGCCATTTTCAGGGAAAATGATTTTCCGATATGTTATTTTCCGATGTGTACGGTTATCGGCGAAAGTCGAAAAGTGGATAACCTTACGTAAAATTGAATGCTGAATTTCAGCGAAATAAAGATACGTTTTTTTCTTGACTATATATTAATTGCATAGAAAAACACCTCTAAAAATTCAGAGGTGTTCTGATTTAAAAATTGCCAAAATTATATATTGAAAACGTATGTATAGGAATATAAATTCCGAAGAGCTTCTTCCTCAATCATCGTTTCAAAACAACCATAATTTTCTTTTACGTATTTGCGAATGCTATCCCCAAATTTTCGTTTCACATCTTCTTTGGAAGTTTCCAAAAGTCGGTTTTGAGCTTCTTCGCTCAAGTCTGTAAAATTGAGATATACCATAGCTTTAGATTTTACAAAATTCCGTTATCAGAAAAACTATAATAATCCCCATCTGGTGCAAATATCAAATGGTCAAGAATGGTAATGTCGAATAGTTTGGATGCCTTTTTAATCTTGTTCGTTAACCTTTTATCTGCATCGCTTGGTTCTAATTTTCCACTTGGGTGGTTGTGCGTTAAAATTATAGCTACCGATAAGGATTTTAAAATGACGGCAAACAAAATTCGTAGGTCTATCAATGTACCTGTAATTCCACCTTGCGAAAGTTGATATACACCTTTCACTTTATTGCTGTTGTTCAACAGAACAACTTTGAAGGTTTCTTGTATGCCGATTGTATCTTTATCCCAATCCTCAAAGAGCAGTTCTGCCGCATCTTGTGAATTACTTATTTTCTGCCACATTGATGATTTTAACCCGCCTTTGTAGCTAATCTTTATTTCGTTAACTTGTGCTTTCATTGTGCATATATTTAAATGTGTGAATAATGAAAAGAGGGCGCAACTTTCGAGAGGAACGCCCTCTTTGTTTTTGAAGATTACTTGTCGTCTTTGCTTCCAAGTAACAGGATTTCATCGGCTACAACTTCTGTAACGTAGCGTTGGTTGCCATCATCGGTGGTGTAAGTTCGGGTCTTTAGTTTCCCTGTAATTCCAACCTCTTTGCCTTTTTCGACAAACTTTTCCACAATTTCGGCAGTCTTGCCCCAAGCCACTACGGTGTGCCAGTTGGTGTCCGTTTGCTTTTCGCCTTTGCTGTCTTTGTAATACTCGTTTGTAGCGAGTGAGAAGCGGGCTACTTTCTTACCGCTTTCAAGGTTCGTGATTGTTGGCTCTTGTCCAACGTTTCCAATTAACTGTACGTGATTTCTAATAGTACTCATAATAAAATATTTAAGTGATTTATATTTACCCTATTGATTTAAAACAGATTAAATTTTAAGGGGTGTTTGTTCTTTTCTTTCGTGCACCGCACAATGGATAGAGTGGGTTTTGTCAAGACTTTTTGGGAATAAATCAGGTGTGTTTGCGACGTAGTAAATTCCTTGGAATTTCAAGGAAGTAGAAACCTTATTTTTCACTAAAACTTGTACAGTCTTGACAAGTTCCATAAGGGCATTAGCAATTCTTTTAAACGCAGTTGCGTTTGAGCGTACCGACAGTTAAGCGAGATAAGTAGCTGTGGTTAAATTAGAATTGGTTATGTCGTGCCTGTTTTTCGACGCCCCGAAAAACAAGAAAGGCTTTATCCATTATAAACCCCTTAAAATGTGTAAGACAGCGGTTTGGTTTTTAAGGATTTTCGAGTGAGGGCTCAAGAAGACCGTGCCGAAAATCCTGTCAAGAAAATCAAGGCGATGGCTTTCCGATTAGAAAAGCGGACTTAATTCACGATTTTGGCTCAGGAATGTAGTGTTCCTTCCCAGTCCCGAAGTTTCGGGACGGGAAGGGTTAGCGGAATGGAAAGCTGAAATTGGGGATTGTGTCCAAGAGATATGTAGTGAAGCTCTTTCCCGAAGTGAAGTGGTTGCCTGCTTTTTCAGCAGGCGAGCGTGGAATGTAGGGGAATGTGCTGAGGGGTATTTTAGCTAAGATTTATTTATTCAGGGAATAGTGGTGCTGCTTTTTCTAATAATTCTTTTGGTGTTCTCGTGAGATTTAGCTTTTCAACTTTATTGTCCACAAAGAAGGAAAAAGGCTTATACGATGACTTTAACATTGCAATACCTTCCTCTTCAGAACGAGGTTGCGGTTTTGCCTTTGACAACTCAAATCTTAGGTAATCTTCCTGATACTCCAATAGGATATCCCATAAATTCATTTTTTTTGATTGAAGAGCTTCTTTATTGAACATTAGTGTATCAATATCTATGATAACCAAATCTTGGACTCTGGAAATATCTAAACCATTTTCTTCCAATTTGACAAGTTCATCCCGAAACCAACCGTTGAGAATGGCATTTGCTCCTGCTGTGTTAAACATTCGATAATGTACAACCAATATCGGCCTGATAATACCTTTTTTCGAAGGAAACTGTGAGTCATAATCTGCTTTACCTTTGAGTAAAATTTCAATATTTGTTGCCAATTGTCGAACTGCTTTAGGTTTTCCCTTCTCGTTCTCAAACAACTTTAGCCTGAGCTCGGCTTCAAGTACTGTATAATCAGGACTTGTTTTTGATTCTTTAGATATTAATATATCCTTAGACTCAAATAGCATTGCTCGTTTACCATTTCTGATATAATAGTCTGGCGCTCCATCCATCAATTCATCAAGTTCCTTTCCTGATTTTTGAAAATATCGTTTTCCGAATATTTCTCTTAATAATGTATCGAGTGCGTATTGCTCACTATATTCGTATGTTTTAAGGCCATATAAACCTTTAACTTTTTGGTCATTTGGCAACTCATCGTTGATTAGCTTCAACCTAAAATATAGTCCATTGTATATCATTTCTATTACAAATAATGGCGATATAATACGGTATTTTAATTCTTCAATCTTGTACAGAGGCCTACTTCTTAAAGTCACAAAATCCAGCTCTGCAGCTATATCATCTGGGGATAGAATATGCTTGTCTATAAAATCTTCGTGGACAGGGTCTTCGAGATGTATCTCTGTATGAGTTTCCTTATCCTTCATTAAAACTGAATAAGTGATACCTAAAAGGCGACGTAGGTATTCATTGTAATTCTCAACGCCATAATATTTGTAAAAGGCATTTAACAACGGCCCGCATTGCTCAATACCAGAAAGAAATTCAAAATACGACACCGCACGCAGAAACTGGCAGGTAAATACTTTATCGGTTCTAAAGTTTATTAATTCATAATTGTGAAATTGCAACATTAGGATTGCTTGAGCAGCAGTAAACTGTAAGCCTGATTCTTCATCGGCTTTTTTTTGTTCGATTCCCCTATCGGTAAATGAGACCTGATTAAGGTGCAGGTAAGCTCTAAATATGTCACGCTCCATTTCCTCGTTGGTCTTTTCTGTTTCAACATCCTCGGAAATATTGTCAAAGATATATTCAAAGAACAGAAGGCTACTACCTACATACGGAATTTCGTAATCAGATATATCATAGTCTGCTTCTGCTACGTAGCTCAAGAGATTCTGGTATGCTTCATTGGCAAAATTCTGATTACCTTGCGAGAAGAACATATTCATAAAGGCGATTACATCACTATATTTTGATTTTTCTGTATCAAATCCAAGAAAGTGAGAACCTGTTTTCAATAAGGTATCACGACTTATTCCACTCAAATATTCATCAATAGATTTTCGATTCTCTTTTGGAAAGCAAGCTTCAAATGTAACACCAAGTTTAATTTTCATATTTCGTATTTAATCAAACAGTCAATATACTATTTATTTACAGAATCAGATATTGAGAAAAAGAGCCAGCACGAATGCCGACCCTTCTTCAAACAACAAAAGCTAATCGTTGAGTTCCTCAATTTGCTTTTCAAGAACAGTAAGGCGCTCTTTCAAACGTGCTTCACGCTTGTTCCTTTTGTCGGCATATTCCTTTTCTATGCTAACAATCTTGGATTTGTAATATCCCTGCATTGCGTTGTAAAATGAAATGTTCGTCAGATTATTGACGTGATTGCTTTCGCCAAAATGCACTTGCTTTGTGAGCATATACCGTATCAACTTATGGAAGATTTCCTTTTTGAACTTCTTCTTGAAATTCTCTACCATTTCAACTTTGGTCATCTTTGAAGTTTCCCCTAAGAATTTTGAGAAATACTTTTGTTGACTCATATAGTCCACATTGTTCTCAAATAGCGATATTGAGAATGCGACCATTTCATCTTTTGAAAGTGTCTTCTTCGTATCAATGTATTTGGTCTCACGAATCATCTGCACAACTTCTTCAAACTGCTTGTTGTTCTCTATTTGCTTCTTACGGATTTCCCTTTCGTTGATTTTTACGATTTGTTCTTCAGGCGTACAATCTGCCATTTTTCTGTTGGTCAATGGTGCAGAATATTCCGTAGAATCATTTTTGGATTTTTCAACAATCTTAACAAAGATTTCCTTGTGCTGGAATGAATCTGGATGAAACATAATGCCATTCTTATATGCATCTTCTTTTGCTGAATTAAATTTTTCCAATGCTTCTTTATAATCCTGCATAGCTTCATCGAATTCTGCCTTTAATTCATCTTCAGAATAATCATAATGCTGATACTCTTTCTGAATAGCTTCGATTGTTGGCTCAATCGGATTCTCTAAAATTTCAACATCATCCAGTAAATAGACTTTCAATCCGTTCTTTTCCAATTGCGATATAATGAGCTGATTGTTTTCGTCATCTACCCAATACTGTCGTATTTCAGGAATTAATAAGATGTTCTCTTTCTTGGATTTCTCAATCAGGTTCAAGAACGATTTATTTTTCTTCGTTTCAAAACAGGCTGCTTTCGTGCAGACCATTTTACCATCGCCGAACAGATTGCCTTGATTTGCCGCGTTGAAAGGACATTCAACGCAAGACCCAGCTTTCGGAACCAATTTTTTGTCGGCCACATCAAAAGATGCTTTTTCCAAGTCATAGGTCTGGTCTTTAATCATCCTGTTTATCTGATGTGCACTAAAATCCTCGCCCATTGTTTCCAACATCATTAGCTGTTCTTCAGGTTCAAAGAGCGCAACACCGACACCCAATGATATGGTCATTTCGCCATTACGGACAAAGTTCTTAAAACCATCAATCAATCCAGCCAGTTTAAGTCGTTGTCTGATAAAGTTATCCGTTCTACCCAACCGCTTTGCGATTTCAGATGCTGAATACTTTTCGCTTAGGTAAGCAATCGCCTCGGCTTCTTCGGTAGGCTCGACATCCTGTCTTTGCAAATTCTCGATAATCTGAACTTCCAGAATATCATTGTTCTCATAAGTCCTAACGATACTGGGTATAGTCTTTTTCCCTGCTAATTTACTTGCACGATATCGGCGTTCGCCCATCACGATGATGTAATGGCCATTTAGTTGCCTGACGGTAATCGGTTGCAACACACCGTGCTTTTCGATACTCTCAGAAAGCTGCTTTAACGCATCCTCGTTAAAGGTCTTTCTCGGCTGTTCAAGGTCAGGCTTGATTTTACCCAATGGTAAGTTCTGAATTTGAAGTGCGGATGATTTCTTTCCGTTTACTTCTTTCTTGACAGTAGATTTCGCTCTACTGCGCTTCTTTGTGGTACTCGCTTTTGTTGTCATAATACTCAAATTTTTGATTAAACAATATTTGAGCAGAAACCAAACGGAAGATAAAATCTTGGCTCAAAAGGAAACGGAATAAATGAGTAGGGGAAGAAGCGTTGGCTTTATGCCGTAGTCTTTTGATGGAAGTATTTTACGAGTTTACCTTGCGTGTATATTGTATGATAATAAACCCCTCTTACGAAGTACAGAGGTTGAGATAACCTAAAATTTATTAATCCTCAATACAGAAAATAGTATTTGGCATCAAATGAAAGGATATAGTATTAAAGCCAATTTGGTTCTGAAAAAAGACAAAATGTTGTACCTATGTTGTACCTGAGCATAAAAAAAGCCGAGATTTTCATCTCAGCTTTTTTCGTACCGAAGGCGGGAATCGAACCCGCACGCCTTGTGAGCAATGGATTTTGAATCCATCGTGTCTACCAATTCCACCACTTCGGCATATTTTATTGCGCCTTTCGAAATTTGGATTTTGAATCCAGCGCGTCTACCAGTTCCGCCACCGAGGCAAACAGGACTGCAAAACTATAAAAAATTTTATTTGCCTTACTAAAATTCAACCGCTATTTCCTTTAGCAACACAAATAAATTCCTAAATTTGCACCTCCTTTGTCAAAAGGACTTCTAAGGAAGTAAAACTCAAGACCTTAAGTATGCCGTATCAAGTACCGGAACCTAAGATTTTTGGATGTACCCAGAGCATGGCCCTGGCAGAGAAGATCGCTGCCTCTTATGGCGCTGAACTGGGGAACGTAATTTTTTCCCGTTACAGTGACGGGGAATTCCAGCCCTCTTTCGAGGAGTCTATTCGCGGTACCCGGATCTTTATCATCGGGTCTACCAACCCGAGTTCTGAAAACCTGATGGAGATGCTCCTGATGATCGATGCCGCCAAGCGCGCCTCGGCCAGGCATATTACTGCTGTCATGCCCTATTTTGGATGGGCAAGACAAGACAGGAAGGATAAACCGAGAGTCCCCATTGCTGCCAAATTGGTAGCCAAAATGCTGGAAGCAGCAGGTGCCACGCGGATCATCACCATGGATCTGCATGCTGACCAGATACAGGGATTCTTTGAAAAGCCGGTAGATCACTTATTCGCATCTACCCTTTTCCTGCCTTACCTGAGGTCTTTAAACCTGGATAACCTGACGATCGCCTCCCCGGATATGGGTGGATCCAAAAGGGCTTACGCTTATTCCAAAGCGTTAGAGAGTGACGTGGTAATTTGCTACAAACAGCGAGCGAAAGCCAATGTGATATCCCATATGGAATTGATCGGGGATGTTAAGGATAAGAACGTGGTCCTGGTAGATGACATGGTAGATACCGCAGGCACCCTTGCCAAGGCTGCAGACCTGATGATAGAACGCGGAGCTCTCAGTGTTCGCGCAATAACGACTCACGCCCTGCTTTCCGGCAATGCCTATGAGCGGGTCGAAAAATCTCAATTATCGGAATTGATCGTCACTGATTCCATTCCGCTGAAACAACAAAGCGAAAAGATCAAAGTACTCAGTTGCGCTGATCTGTTTGCCGATGTAATGCACAGGGTACATCACAATACCTCCATCGCTTCTAAATTCCTGATGTAAGGATAAGGACGCCGGAGACTGAATACGTATTTTAACTATTATTTATATACAATGAAATCAATTACAATTAAAGGATCAGAAAGAGAAAGCGTGGGCAAGAAGGCAACGAAGGCCCTACGTAATGCTGGAATGGTTCCTTGCGTGGTATACGGAGGGGAGAAACCAATTCATTTTGCAGCAGAAGAGATTGCGTTCAAGGATTTGGTATACACTCCAAATGCTCACACCGTTGATATTCATTTGGAAGGCGGCGAGAAAATTCACGCTGCTATGCAGGATATCCAGTTCCACCCGGTTACTGACCAGATCCTGCACATCGACTTCTACCAGTTATTCGATGACAAGGAAGTGACTATGAGAATCCCGGTAAGGCTTCAAGGAAACGCTCCCGGAGTACGAAATGGTGGTCGTCTGTTATTCAGAAAACGTAAATTAGTGATCAGGGCCCTGCCTAAGGACCTTCCCGATTTCTTCAACGTAGACATCTCTAAGCTGAAGATCGGAGAATACATCACCGTGGAATCACTGAAACAGGATAACTTTACTATTCTTCACCCAGATTCTACCCTGGTTGTTCAGGTTAAGACCGCAAGAGCAGCGATCGTAGTTGAGGACGATGAGGACGAAGAAGGACTGGAAGGTGAGGAAACTACCGCAGAAGGAGAAGAAACTACCGAAGCAGCTGCTGCTGAAGGACAGGAATAATCTTCCTCTTTAACAATCCAAAAGCATCCTGGACGGGCAATGAGAATTGTTCCTGTTATCAGGATGCTTTTTTATTTTTGCACCTATCAGGTCAATTCTATGCGTTCATTTTTAAATTCACTTTTCGGGCAGCGTAATACCCGGTCAGAAAGTTCAACTACTATGAAAAAATATCTCTTTGCCGGACTCGGCAATATAGGGGAAGAATACGCCCTCACCAGACACAATATCGGTTTCCAGATCATTGACGCCCTGGCAAGAAAACAAGAATTCAGCATGGAAACTGCCAAGCTCGGCGAGGTAGGGAGTTTTAAGCTGAAAGGACGCACCATTATCACGCTGAAACCATCCACCTACATGAATCGCAGCGGCAAAGCGATAAAATACTGGATGGATAAAGAGAATATCCCCCTTGAAAATGTGCTGGTAGTCACAGACGATCTAAACCTCCCATTCGGAACATTACGACTCAAGACCAAAGGAAGTGACGGGGGGCATAATGGCTTAAAAGACATACAACAGATCCTGCAGACCACCAATTACAACAGGCTCCGTTTCGGAGTTGGATCAGATTTCCAGAGAGGACAACAGGTAGATTATGTCCTCGGAACATGGGGTGAAGACGAAGCAAAGGCCCTGCCAGAGCGCATCGACCGGAGCGTGGAATTACTGCTTTCCTTCGTCAGGGCAGGGGTGAAAAACACCATGAACGAATTCAACAATACTTAGACTAAAGTGCCTTAAAACTAAATACACCCGATTCCGAGCGGTTCCCTTCCCGGTCTATTGTCACAACTTTCCAGTAATAAACAGTATTGGCGGATACCGAAACCTTGAAACTGGATGTAGCAGGCCCCAGTGAAGCTGCCAGGGCTTCCGGGAGGTTAGTTTCGGCAACATATATTTCGAATAAAGAAATATCATTGTCCACATCGGCACCCTCCCACCTTAATGTTACCTCATTATTGATATCCCGAACCACGGAAGCACCGGATTTCGGACTAATGACTGCTGCCGGGAAGGGGGCGTAATTAGTTTGAGCTCCCGCATTGTAGAATTTCCAGGTTGCACTTGTTGCGCTGACCTCGGTCTGAGTATTTCTCGAAATGACCACCCAGGAATAGGGTGTGCCCTTTAATAGCGGGAGTTTGGCAGATAACTGCTCTGTCCGCAGGGATTGCCCCACATTGGTCAGTAAGTTTACTACCCTTAATTCGTAATCCTTGGTATTTGACCCTGCTCCCCATCGAAATTCTACTTCACTGGTAAGATCCGAGAGCACTCTGCCCTCGGTACATTCTGAATTTTCAAGAGGGAAGATAAGGTTGGCCGGCTTAGGAGGTTTGGGATCATCCTTACCACATGCCCACAGTAAAATCACCATCAGGAACACTATAGTCTGTTTCATCGCTTCACAATTTTATAGGTTCTGGGCTTAGGCTGGTCTTCAACACGAACCAGGTAGATTCCTGCCGGCCAACCACTGAGATCTATATCCACTTCCCCTTCATGTACAGGATAATATCCTTGTTTAAGCAAGCTTCCATTCGCATTGAAGATCGAAAGATGTGTCCTCTCCTGTGTACGGCCAACATAGATAGCCGTTTGATTAAAAAACGGATTTGGATAAACCAGGTCAGGCCCCGGCACAAAGATCACTTCTTCGTATACGCCCTGGCACGATTTATTCGTAAATACTTTTATCACATTATTACCCTCCTTCAGGGCTATGCTGTAATTATCGGTTGTAACCTGCGTAATCAGGCCGTTCACTTCCACATTATACAGTTCTGCCCCTTCCAGCTTCAAATCCAGCCTGCTTCCGTCGGCATTCAGTTGAGATAATACGGAAAGTGGCAGAGGCTCACTTACCACGGCTTCAAAGCAATAGACCTCGTATTCTATCGGGCCGTCCGTTGCTTGTATACAAAGTTCGTACGTCCCTGCTGACAGCGAACCCAGTTCATAATTCGATGTGAAGGACGAAGACTCGTTTACGCCGTTACCAACCACCGTAACCTGGTAGTCTAACATAGCTTCAGCGGTAACGAATAACCTGCCGTCATCACTGTTTATACAACTTTCACTGTCGACACTTAGCCTGAAATTATCCTGGGGTAAACGATAAACCGCACAGCCATCCGTATCCACTTCCACACCGGGAGGAGTGCCCAGACACAGGTCATCCCCGTCGTCAAAAACGCCGTCTCCGTCAGCATCGGGACGGAATTCACCTTCTACACACATATCCAGGGTAAAAGAATTTAAGGCTCCCCCGTCTGCCGGGGCACTGTCATATACGGTAAGCGTCCAGGTGCCTACTATAGATTCCCCATTAAAAGAGGAAAGAGAACCCAGCGGTTTTACCCTCCCGCTGATAGCAGGATTATTACCACAGACCAGGGTCTCACCGTCGTCGTCAAACACAGCCTCCATATTCCTGAATTCACCACAGGAATTTGATACCAGCACCACAGTAGTACCCCCGGGGGATTGCAGGCTGATGATAAGATCACCCAGGAAGGTATGATCTATATCCAGGGATACATCAACGTCAGATACCGGCAGATCCTCCAGGAAGGTCACGCTTGATGTAATGGTCGGGGTGCCCGAAGCAGAAATATTAAGTGGGAGACCTGTAGCCGATTTACTTTTGCATGAAATGGCAATGGTAGAGAAGTTGAAAGCTGCACTAAAACTACCTTCCCCACATGAATTTTTTCCTTTTACTCTCCAGAAATAAGTTTCAGAAGGCACAAGGTTCTGTGGCAAATAACTGGGAAATATTACTTCGGCTGTTTCTACGATATTGCTAAACCCCGAATCGGTTGCAATTTCCAGTTCATAACTGGAATTACCCGGGTCGGCTGCCCATTCCAAAGGTACTTGCACACTGGTGCCGGTCGCTCCGTCTAATGGGGAATTCAGCGTGATATCCGCGTAGGTATTATTCAGCACCCTGAGCTCAAGCGTTATACTGCGGGATATGCTGGCCGATGTTCCCGTAACGGTAAAAGGATAAGTACCGGTAGCTACACCGTTAATATTAGAGATATCCAGGGTAACTGCCGTGCTATCCGTCATCACAGTAGGCGGGGTAAAAACGGAGGTCAATTCAGGGGGAAGTCCGCTCGTTGAGAAGGTCACCTCTTCATTAAATCCGCCAAAACTATAATAATTGAAAGGGATTTGCAGATCAGCGGGCTGACATACTTCAAACGCTAGGCCATCAAAGGCAAGGACAAATTGGGATTCCAGGATACTGAAATCTGCAGCATTTATTGCGAAGAAGATATTGTTGTCCGCTTTTACCATAAACCTGCCCTCTGTAGTTGCTACCCCGGGCAACAGCACGTCGTGGGTACCATCGTTCGGAACTGCATCCGCCAATTGGAAAGGATAGGTGAGTCCCCCATCAACCGACAGGAAAATATCTACAGTTTGGGCATTAATCTCCCCTGAACTGGTGCCTGCAACATCCCAGTTAATGGTCTGTACGGATCCTGACTGGTAAACCTGGGAGCTTGCCTGTGACAACACAGTAAAAGGGCCGGCATCACTACTTACGGTAACCTTTACTAGGTCTGATGCCACCTGCCCTCCTCCTTCCGCATTATCTCGAACGGTCAGGGCAAAATTCAGTTCCCTTTCTATACTGGACACTGTTTCCCAGGCCGAATCAATTTCCGGGTTTGATTGGGTCAGATTTCCCTGGACCACCTCAGTAAGTCGCGGGAAATACCGGGAAGGGTCAGTTATAGGCGGACGGGACCGGAAATTGGCACCTCCCGGGTTCGTCGGCCCAAAGGTCAGGGCAGTAACCACCCCGTTATCGATCTGTTCCCATGCGTAGGTCAGCACATCATTCAGATCCGGATCAGTTGCGGTTCCTGTGAGCACAAAGGCTGTAGACTTGGGAATTACAAAATCCCCGCTTGGCGTAATGACCGGGGGACTGTTAGTAAGCGCAGTCAAGGTGCCGCAGCTTACGGTCTTAAGGTAATTAATGACCTGGAGTATACTGTAGTAATGAAAATAATCATCCCCGTTACGCTGAACATTGTTCCCTGCCACGATTCCTGCATAACCCATGATGGTAGTGCCACTTCCGGGTTCCGCCTGGACCAGGGTTCCTTCTGATTCAAAGGACCAGGTGTGGTTGGCACCAAACTGATGGCCGAGTTCATGGGAGACAAAATCCAGATCGTACACCGGTCCCTGGGGAACTAAAGCTGCTGAATATGCGCTCCCTTTCTGGTTATCCTTGCATACAGACCCAATGAAACCGGCATTACCCGAGTCGTTATCCCTGTGGAACAGGTGCCCTACGTCATAATCTTCTTCTCCTATCAGGCTGCTCAGTGTATTCTGCACCTCTACATTGAGGTTAGCCCCGTAAGGGTCCTTATCCGGGTCAGCATAGATCACCAGGTCTGTATCCGCGATCAATTCCAGGTGTACTGCAAAATCCGTTTCAAAAACTTCGTTCACGGTTGTAAGGGTAGCGTTTATCGCCGCCAGGGCATCTTCGATAGTTCCTCCATGGTACTGGGTATATTCACCTGAAGCCGACACCGCGATCCGGAAGGTCCTAAGTTGACCCTCATCAACCAACTTAAAGGTCTTCCCCTGCTGTTTACTGAATTCGTCCTCGGTATAACACAGGAACTCCTGGTCCTGATCCGATAGGTCGTCCCTGTTGTATAAGAGGTATTTATTCGCGGAACCACGTACCTTTTCCAGGAATACCGTCTTTTTTTCATCAGCGCCAATGATCATTCCCTGGAACCCTTTATGAGAGAAACTGAACCTTATCCTTTCATGTTCATTATCCAGGCTATACCCTATAAATGAACGTATGCCCGGGTATTTTGCAGAAAGCGATGGGGCTAGGACCGGGTTCTCCCGGACCCTGAACCGGGTCATTTCTCCTTGCTTCCCAGGTATCTGAAGTACCAGGTTGCTGTTCCTGGTTGTCCTCAATTGTTGCAGGTTGTCCCGGAATTCTGATTCTGAGAGGGTAAAAACTCTAACATCGTCTCCCCTGACCTTCTGTTCTGCGGACGGCAGAGTCTCCATGCCACCTGCTGCTTGTTTCCAGTAACCCTGCTGCGCAGATCCGTAAAAGGAAAGAAATAGTATGGTTATTGATAAAACAAGCCGTAATTTTGTGTTCATCAAGGGAATTTTTCAGAGTTTAAAAGTAAGTCTTTTTTATTTTTTCTTAGGTGGTTACAGTCCAAAGCATTTCTAAATACGATAAAGCGCACCCGACCGCCATCACGATTGGGACCTTTGACGGAGTGCATATTGGCCACCGCAGGATCCTTGAAAGACTTATCAATTCCGCAAAAGCCCAGGAACTCAGGTCTACCGTTCTGACTTTCTTTCCTCACCCCAGGATGGTACTGCAGAAAGATGCTGACATACAGTTACTGAATACCCTGGATGAAAAAATTCAGATCCTGGAAAAGATCGGCCTGGACTACCTGATCATCCATCCCTTTACAAAAACTTTTTCGAGACTTTCAGCAACTGCATTTGTTCGTGATATCCTTGTTAACGATCTGAGGGCTAAAAAGGTGATTATAGGTTATGATCATCGTTTCGGCAGGAACAGGACAGCCAATATCAATGACCTGATCGCCTTTGGAAATGCACTCGATTTTGAGGTCGAAGAAATTTCAGCCCAGGAGATTGATGAAGTATCGGTCAGTTCGACCAAGATCCGCAAAGCATTAACCTCCGGAGATATTAAAACAGCCAACTCCTTTCTTGGGTATGAATACATGCTTACCGGCATTGTTAAGAAGGGGAAAGGACTCGGCAGGGAACTTGACTTCCCGACAGCCAACCTGCATATCCCCGAAACCTATAAACTGATCCCAAAGAACGGAGTTTATGTGGTGAAGAGCATTCTTGGGGAAGAGACAATATACGGGATGATGAATATCGGCTTTAATCCCACCGTAGACGGCACCTCCAAAACCATTGAGATCCACTTCTTTGATTTTGAAGAGGACTTGTATGAAAAGCGGCTGCAAGTAGAAATCCTTGACAGGATCAGGGATGAACACAAGTTTAAATCTCTGGCCGATCTTAAGAAACAACTGGCAGAAGACAAGAAAACTTCCCTGGACATAATCAACACATAAATGCTGAACAGGCTATTGTTCCGGAGAATAGACAACACCCCCCTGATCATCTTCAGGATCTTCTTCGGTATCCTTATAAGCCTGGAATGTTACGGGGCTATTGTGACAGGGTGGATCCGGAGAGTCCTGGTTGAACCAGATTTCACATTCACTTTTATTGGGTTTGAGTGGCTGCAACCCCTGCCTGGTAATGGCATGTACTTCTATTTTTTCATAATGGGTACCCTGGGAATCCTGATCACTCTGGGCTACCGATATCGCTGGAGCATGATTGCCTTCACCATTATGTGGACAGGAGTTTACCTGATGCAGAAATCATCCTATAACAATCATTATTACCTGCTTATCCTCATCTCTTTCCTGATGTGCTTCTTTCCCGCCAGCAGGAGTCACTCGCTGGATATCCGGCGTAACCCGGAATTGAAAACAGATTCCATTTATGCCTACGTGAAATGGATCTTTGTATTGCAACTGCTGATCGTATATACCTATGCTGCGCTGGCTAAATGTTATGCCGACTGGCTGGACACGACCTTCATCGAACTGCTGATGTCAGCCAAAAAATCGCGCCCGCTCATTGGAGAGCTGCTTCAGCATCCCATAGTCATCCATTCTATCCGTATTTTTGGTATTGCTTTCGACCTCCTGATCATACCCGCTTTACTATGGCACAGGACAAGAGTTTTCGCATTTATCTGCGCTATCTTTTTTCACCTCTTCAATTCTTATGTATTCCAGATAGGTATTTTCCCATACCTCGCCCTGGCTTTTACTGTCTTCTTTTTTGAGGCGGAAACTATCCGCAGATTATTCTTCCCACGGAAAGTGGCTTATACACTTAACGAGATCAGGATTCCCTCCAAACACTGCTGGATGCTAGCTGCAGGCGTAATTTATTTTACAGTACAGTTACTGCTGCCTGTGAGGCACCACTTTTTTAAAGATGATGTACTGTGGACGGAAGAAGGACACCGGTTGAGCTGGAGGATGATGTTACGAAGCCGGAAAGGCAATATAAGCTTCAAGGTGGTGAACAAGGCAAATGGAAAATCCACCGCCATTTCTGTCGATGATTATGTTACCCGGAAACAAAAGAGAATGCTGGCCACCCACCCGGATTTTATCTGGCAGTTCGCACAACGGCTTAAACATGAATATGCATCCAAAGGAGAAGATGTGGCCGTATATGCCAATGCCCTGGTCAGCGTAAACGGCCGGCCGCTCAGAAGACTGATCGATCCCAATACCGATCTCGCTGCGGAGAAATGGTCTCACCTGAGACATCACGAGTGGATACTACCCTCCAAACTAAAAATTCAAAGACCCAAAACGAGAGATTAGCGCTTATTCCCTGTCCTCTGCCCGTTGACTGTTCCATTGCCATGGATTTGATGCAGGTTATGATTGAATTCTAGCGGAATTAAAGCTAAATTTGCCGTCAAAATCAGGAAAGATGTTACAATTACAGGTAATACGAGATGACCAGGGAAGTTTAGAGCAAGCTTTTAAGAAGAGGAACCTGGATGCCGCTCCCCTTCTGGAGAATGTCCGGAAACTCGATGAAGAACGCCGGAGCCTGCAGACCCGGTTAGACGCCGTATTAGCAGAATCGAACAGTCTTTCCAAATCCATAGGGGAACTCTTTAAGAAAGGAGAAACTGAAAAGGCTAATGAAATGAAAGCGAGGACGTCCGAGCTAAAAGAAGAATCAAAAAGCCTGAACGAACGCCTAACCAAAGCAGCTGCAGATCTGGAGAATGCCCTTTACCTGATACCCAATGTCCCTCATGACAGCGTTCCCGCCGGCTCCTCCGATACAGATAACGAGGAGGTTTTCAGGGAAGGAGACATCCCTGTGCTGGGAGAAAATGCCCTTCCCCACTGGGAACTGGCAAAAAAATACGACCTGATCGATTTTGAGTGGGGTGTTAAGATCACCGGCTCAGGCTTTCCTGTATACAAAGGGAAATGTGCCCGTTTACAACGTGCCCTTATTGCCTATTTCCTCGATAAGAATACCGAGGCCGGGTACACCGAATTACAAGTGCCCCACCTGGTCAATGAAGCTTCTGGTTTCGGGACGGGGCAATTACCGGACAAAGAAGGACAGATGTACGAACTGGCGTCAGATCCACTTTTCCTGATCCCTACAGCAGAGGTTCCTGTGACCAACCTGATGCGCGACACCATCCTGGACAACAGTGATTTCCCTGTACGGTATACTGCCTATACTCCCTGTTTCAGGAGGGAAGCAGGAAGCTACGGGGCACATGTAAGAGGCCTGAACCGTCTCCACCAGTTTGATAAGGTAGAGATCGTGCGCGTAGAGCACCCTGATCATTCATACCAGGCTCTTGATGGAATGGTAGAACATGTTAAAACCATCCTCCGCGAATTGAAATTGCCATACAGGATCCTTAGACTTTGTGGGGGCGACCTGGGGTTCACCTCGGCTCTGACCTACGACTTCGAAGTTTTCTCTACTGCCCAGGACCGCTGGCTGGAGATCAGTTCGGTATCCAATTTTGAGACCTACCAGGCCAACCGATTAAAACTCCGGTTCCGGGATGAAGATAAAAAGACCAGGCTCGCACATACCCTGAACGGAAGTGCCCTGGCTCTTCCTAGAGTATTGGCGGGTATTATGGAAAACTACCAGACCCCGGAAGGTATCCGCGTACCGGAGGTGCTGGTACCTTATACCGGTTTTGACCTGATCAATTAAGCTTAACTGTAATTTCCTGTTTGGCCATTTAACACTCACTTGGTCCAATCTGTGTATCTTTGGAAAAAAGAGCTTTTGCGATTTCTCCTGCTACTTATTTCGCTGCTGTTGATCCAGGTGGGCACTGCCCAGGAAGATTTCCTGGCGAAACAGTATTTCAATGAAGGGAAGTTTGAAAAAGCACTGATCTTCTATAAGAAACTCGTAGAAAAGAATTCGCGCAGAACGGATTACGCCGAGGGTCTTATCGCTACTTACCAGCAACTGGAACGCTACGAGGAAGCTGAAAATTTCCTGTTAGAACTGATCAGGACCGGTCCGCCCTACCCTACCATGTATATTGACCTTGGATATAATTACCGGCTTCAGGAAAAGCACGATGAGGCAAAGCGGTATTTTGACAAAGCCCTGGAAACTATAGAAAAAAACCCCAATTACGGGTACGGCATCGGACTGCGGTTCCAGCGATATACCATGCTGGACCATGCCCTGGTGGCCTATAACCGTGCGATGGAACTAAATCCGCAGCTCGATTATAAATTCCAGATGGCCCGCATCTACGGGGAGCAAGGAAAGATAGAAGACATGTTCGGTGCTTACCTGGACATAGTTGCCAAAGGCAGGGCAGCAAAAACGAACGTGCTCAGGAATGTTGAGGAGTTCATAACTTCTGACGGTGACAACGAGAACAACCAGGTCCTGAAAAAACTTTTACTGAAGAGAGCGCAACAGGAACCGGACATTCTATGGAATGAACTACTCAGCTGGCTGTTCGTACAGCAAGAACAATACAGAAGTGCCTTTAGCCAGGAAAGAGCCATCTATAAGAGAGCAGAAGGCAGCACCCTGGAACGTTTGGAAGGGCTTGGAAGATTGGCGCTGGAAAAAGAGGCAAAGGAAGAGGCACGTGAGATTTTTGAATATATCGAGAAAAACAGCAAGGATCCTGTGGGTATTCTGAACGCAAGATTATTCCTG
Organism: Zeaxanthinibacter enoshimensis; assembly: GCF_004362865.1. Lineage (GTDB taxonomy): Bacteria > Bacteroidota > Bacteroidia > Flavobacteriales > Flavobacteriaceae > Zeaxanthinibacter > Zeaxanthinibacter enoshimensis. The sequence continues at coordinate 371,901 of NZ_SNYI01000001.1, forward strand.
ATAGAGATTGCCCTGGAGGATGCTGATCCGAAACAACTGGATGCCATCGAACAACAATTCGAAGCCCTGCAATCAACATATGGCTACCAGGGGCAAACACTCCAATTACAGGTAGCCTATTCAAATTTCCTGGCGTTCAGGAGGGATAAACCCCGGGACGCTATTGCCATATTAAAGAATTGTCTTGAGATCCCCATGGCTAAATACGCCCAGGCGTATGTAAAAATGGCCCTGGCGGACATCCTTGTCTTTGACCGCAGGTTCAATGAAGCCCTTATCCAGTACTCCCAGGTACAAAAAGGCCTGAAAAATGATGTGATGGGACAGGAAGCCCGTTTTAAAGTAGCACAGACCAGCTTTTATAAAGGAGATTTTGAATGGGCCCTGACGCAACTGGAGGTGCTCCGGGGGTCAACTTCACAGTTGATCGCCAACGATGCCATGCAATTAAGTTTGCTGATCTCTGATAATTCACTGGAGGATTCCACCCAGACAGCGTTAAAAAAATACGCGCGGGCAGATCTGCTTGCATACCAGAATAAAGATCCTGAAGCCATAGCATTACTGGATGAGATTCTGACACAACACAAGGGGGAAAGTATCGAGGACGAAGCCCTTTTTAAACAGGCAGAACTCCTGGAAAAGGCCGGGTCTTACGATGCTGCCCGCTTTAATTATGAAAAAATAATCGAATTCTACGGGATAGACATCCTGGCTGATGATGCCATTTATGCCCTGGCTGAGCTATACCGTACACATTTTAACAAACCTGAAATTGCGATGACCTTATATGAAAAGATCATCTACAATCACCAGGACAGCTACCACTTCCCCGAAGCCAGGAAGAAATTCCGTATGTTGCGGGGAGATCCAGTAAATTAAAAATATCATTATGTATATCTATAACGTAACCGTAAATGTTGAAGCAGGCGCTCACCGGGAATGGCTGAAATGGATGCAGGAAGCCCATATTCCCGATGTACTTTCTACCGGCAAATTCACAAATGCCAGGATGTGCCGCGTTCTTGTGACCGAGGAGACCGGGGGCTATACCTATGCCATCCAGTATACCACCCCGGACCAGGATACCTTGCAGCAATATTACCGGGAAGATGCGGAGCGGCTGCGTACAGAGGTAAGCCGGTTATTTGGAGAGAAAGTGGTGGCTTTCCGGACAGAATTGGAAATTATCAGTGAACACCAGCATTGAGTTCTATCCATTACATCTTCAGTTATGGAACCCTGATCGATGACAGGGTACAGAAAGCCCTGTTCCACCGGAGCCTTGAAAATACCCCCGACGTATTGCCCGGGTACCGGATCGCGGAAAAGAAGATGTATGGCCGGTACCTGGTGGTTGAACGGACAGGTAATCCCCAGGATTCTGTACCGGGTTATGCCCTGGCCGTAAAGGAAGAAGAACTCACCATTGCCGATACCTACGAGGGGGAATCTTATGAAAGGATAACGGTAAAACTGAAATCAGGAATTAATGCATGGCTCTATGTGGAAACAGGGAGCCGATAAATCACATGCACATGTCGGCAAAGGGCCAGAAAAAAAAATCATCCAGGAAATTTAAGACCTACAAAGATCAGGAACCTCAGAGCCCGGTTAAAGCGAAGAAGTACCTTGGTCAGCATTTTCTTAAAGACGAAGAGATCGCGGGTAAAATTGCGAATACTCTTGAATTGAATGGTTACCGTAATGTTCTCGAGATCGGGCCGGGTACCGGGGTAATGACCAAATACCTCCTGCAACGTGATATTGCGCTAGTCGCTATGGATATTGACGAGGAATCCATCGTTTACCTGAACCACAGTTTTCCCCTTGAGCATTCCAAATTATTGTCCGGAGACAAGAATTTTAAAGTAGTCCAGGCGGATTTCCTGAATTACGACCTGGGGCAGCTGTTCGGAGATGAGCCTTTTGGAATCACCGGGAATTTCCCATACAATATTTCTACCCAGATCGTATTTAAATTACTGGAATGGCGAGACCAGGTCCCTGAATTTTCAGGGATGTTCCAGAAAGAGGTGGCACAGCGTATTTGCGAAAAAGAAGGCAGCAAAACCTATGGTATTCTCTCTGTTCTTGTACAGGCTTTTTACGATGCCACTTACCTGTTTACAGTACATCCTGAGGTCTTTGATCCTCCCCCGAAAGTACAGTCCGGCGTATTGAGACTGGTGCGAAAGGAAGACCCATCCCTCGACTGCGATGTGAAGTTATTTTTCAGGGTAGTAAAGACCGCTTTTAACCAAAGGAGGAAGACTTTGAGGAACAGTCTAAAAGTATTTGAGCTTTCCGATAATCTCAAAGAAGATGCTATCTTTGATCGGCGCCCTGAACAATTGTCAGTAGCAGAGTTCATAGCGCTTACCAATAAGATCGCGCATGACACCCTTTAAACTCACAGATGAACTGGTTCTTGAGATCCAGTTGCTGATAGACAACCAAAAGGACGCAGAACTGCTGTCCCTGCTGGAAGAGGTGCACTATGCGGACGTGGCAGAGATCATCAACGAGCTGAATCCGGAAGAAGCCACCTACCTCATCAAATTACTGGACAGTGACCAGACCTCCGACGTGCTAACCGAGCTGGATGAAGATGTAAGGGAGAGGATCCTGAACAAGCTGTCAGCAAAGGAGATCGCCGGGGAGCTCGAGGAATTGGATACCGATGACGCGGCAGACATTGTCGCTGAACTTCCCAATGAAATCATACAGGAGGTTATTTCCGAGATCGAGGACAGGGAACACGCAAAGGATATTGTGGATCTGTTGCGTTACGATGTCAATTCTGCCGGAGGGCTGATGGCCAAAGAGCTGGTCAAAGTGAACGAGAACTGGAATGTACTTACCTGTGTCAAAGAGATGAGGACACAGGCAGAGAACGTAACTCGCGTTCATTCTATCTACGTGGTAGACGATGAAGATAAACTGAAAGGGAGGTTGTCCCTTAAAGACCTGCTTACTACGGCAACAACTACCCATATTAAAGATGTCTACATTCCAAAAGTAGATTCGGTCAACGTAAATGAAAAACCCGAGGAGGTGGCCAAGATCATGTCCAAATACGACCTTGAAGCGATCCCGGTCGTGGACGAGATAGGACGCCTGGTAGGCCGTATCACTATTGATGATATCGTGGATGTGATCAAAGAGGAGGCGGATAAGGATTACCAGATGGCTGCGGGTATCTCACAAGGGGTAGAAGCTGATGACAGTATATGGGAACTGACCAGGGCCCGACTTCCCTGGTTATTCCTGGGCCTCTTAGGCGGAGTCTGTGCAGCGGCTATTATGGGTGGTTTCGAAGATTTGATCAGCCAGCATGCCCTGCTCTTCTTTTTCACCCCGCTTATTGCTGCGATGGCCGGGAATGTAGGGGTGCAATCCAGCGCTATTATTGTACAGGGACTGGCTAATGACGACCTCAAAGGCAGTATAAGCCAGCGATTGATCAAGGAAATGCTCCTGGCGGCACTTAATGGGGTGATCCTGGCATTGGTGCTGTTATTTTTTACCTGGATCTGGCAGGGAAGCTTTATCACCTCCCTGGCTATTTCCGTCTCCCTGATCGCTGTGATCATAGTGGCCGGAATCATAGGTACCTTCACCCCGCTCTTTCTTCATAAAAGAGGGATAGACCCGGCAATTGCCACCGGGCCATTTATCACCACCAGCAATGATATTTTCGGCATCCTGATCTATTTCACCATTGCCAAGATGCTTTTAGGGATTTAAGCTAACAGAAATCCCTTAAATTAGAGCTTCCAACGCAATGGAAGGTAAAAATCTTATTCAGGTATGAAGGTAAAGGTAGCAGTGATACAACATGCACCTGTATTTTTTGACAAGGAAAAAACGCTGCAGAAACTGGAAAAGCTGGTGAGAGAATATTCCTCCCAGGGCTGCCGGCTGCTTTTATTCCCGGAGTCCTTTATACCGGGTTACCCAAGGGGATTTACTTTCGGTGCCTCGGTTGGGAGCAGGGATGAAGCGGGGCGGGAACTCTATGCCGAATACCTCGATAACAGCATTGCCCTTGATGAAGACAGGGAACGGCTGGAAAAGATTGCTGCCAAATATAAAGTTTACCTGGTGATCGGCGCTACAGAGCGCGAGGCTAAAGGGCGAAGTCTTTATTGCTCCATGATTTATATTTCCCCCAAAAATGGTCTGCTGGGCGTACACCGGAAGATAAAGCCTACCGGCACGGAAAGAGTTGTTTGGAGTGAAGCCGGAGGGGAAAGCCTGGTATCCTTTGATACCAAAGTAGGGAAATTAGGCGGACTTATCTGCTGGGAAAATTATATGCCCCTGGCAAGGATGGCAATGTATAAGCAGGGTGTGCAGATCTACCTGGCCCCGACAGCAGATGCGAGGGATTCCTGGGTCAGCAGCATGCAACATATAGCCCTGGAAGGGCGATGCTTTGTACTGGGATGTAACCAGTATTTTACCCGGGAAATGTATCCCCGGAAATACCGTGATCTACTCCCCGAAACACCGGAAGAAATTTGTCCCGGAGGTAGTGTGATCATATCACCTTCTGGTAAAATCCTTGCAGGACCCCTTTGGAATGATAGCGGGGTACTCCTTGCAGAGTTAGACTTAGATGAAATAAAGAAAGTGAGTTTAGATTTTGACGTCACCGGCCATTATGCGAGGAATGATATTTTTGATCTGAAAATCCAGGATCAGCCACCCATGAAAAAAGAAGTTGATGAAAGCGATTAACCTATCCGAAAAATTCAAAAAATTTGATAAACAATGGCATCCCCACCAGGTAGCCGTTGTGGATGGTATGCAGGTATTACTGGCGCGCCTGAAAGGCGAGTTTGTCTGGCATGCCCACCAGGAGGAAGACGAACTCTTCCAGGTGATCAAAGGCACGCTGTACATGCAGTTCAGGGACCGGACAGAAGTTGTGCGGGAAGGAGAACTTATCGTAATTCCAAAAGGTATAGAACACTGTCCTATGACAAAGAATAACGAAGAAGTGCAGGTATTGCTCTTTGAAAAGATCGGCATTTCACATACCGGCAATATTAAGGACGAACGAACTGTGACAGAGTACCCCAAAATCTGATCTTCAATGAAATTATTACACCTCGATACAAATCATCCCCTGATGATCAGCGAATTTGCAAAGATGGGCTATGAGAACCATGAGGACTATACAGGCAGTAAGGAGGAAATTGAATCCAGGATTCACCAGTACGACGGTATCATCATCCGCAGCCGGTTTACGATAGACCGTGACTTCCTGGATAAGGCTACAAACCTGAAATTCATCGGGCGGGTGGGAGCAGGACTGGAAAATATTGACACCGCTTATGCCACCTCCAGAGGAGTATTCCTCGCCGCCGCACCGGAAGGCAACAGGAATGCAGTAGGAGAACACAGCCTGGGAATGTTGTTGTCTTTATTTAACAAGCTGAATAAGGCCGATCGTGAAGTCCGCCAGGGTGTTTGGGACCGCGAAGGTAATCGCGGGCTGGAACTGGATGGAAAATGCGTGGGTATTATAGGCTATGGTAATATGGGAAAAGCATTTGCCAGGAAACTGAAAGGATTTGAGGTAGAGGTGCTTTGTTACGATATTAAACCGGGTGTGGGCGATGAGAATGCGAGGCAGGTAAGCCTGGATGAATTGCGACGCAAAGCCCAGGTCCTGAGCCTCCACGTACCACAGACCCCGGATACCGTCGGCATGGTTGATTCCCGGTTTATCAATGGCTTCCGTCATCCCTTCTGGATCATCAATACCGCCAGGGGTAAGTGTATAGTTACCAAAGACCTCGTCAATGCTCTTGAATCCGGAAAAATACTAGGTGCAGGGCTGGATGTCCTGGAATATGAAAAGGCTTCTTTTGAAAAATTATTCCAAGGCGATGAGATGCCCGAAGCATTCCGTTACCTGGTTGCTTCCGATAAAGTACTCCTGACCCCTCATGTGGGAGGTTGGACCGTGGAAAGTAAAGAAAAACTGGCCCAGACCATCGTGGATAAGGTGCATCGACATTTTCACAACCAAACGTAAATCTAACACCACCAATCCTATTGCTATAGCCGGAATGCTTTAGTGAAAATTTGGTATCTTGTTTAGACTTCCCCCTGTACCGGGACCCGGCAGGCGACCAAAACTAAATAACCAATGAAGATCAAGTCAATTATTATCAGGTACGGCGTGTATGGGCTGCTTACAGGAATTATTCTGTTCTTACTCGTGCTTGGACTGGGGAGCGGGCTGAGTTTCGGTGCCCAGGAAATGGTGGGTTATTCCGTGATCCTGATCTCCCTGGCTTTCATTTATCCGGGGGTTAAAAAATTCAGGGATGAAAAACAAGGTGGCCATATCGGGTACCGCAAGGCTACACTGGTCGGCCTGTTGATCGCCACCTTCAGCGGTATCGGAATTGCCATTGCCGATTTCATCTATCTCACACTTATCAACCCTGACTTCTTCACTGAGTACTCCTCCAACCTTCGAACCCAGGGCTATAAAGGAGAAATTCCGGATTACGGCAGCGGGTTTATGGCGGCTATCATGTTCCTGACTGTAATGGCAGCCGGGATAATTGTCGCTGTGGGAACGGCAATATTATTAAGAAAAAAAAGACCAAGATGACATCAGATGCTACAACGCCTGAAGCGTATATTGCGGAAATTCCTGAAGAACGTAAACCATATATGCACAAGCTTCGCGATACCATCCTGAAGAACCTGCCTGAAGGGTTCAGGGAAGAAATGAGTTACGGGATGATCGGGTACGTGGTACCTCATGAATTATACCCGCCGGGCTACCATGTAAATCCTCAATTACCATTACCGTTTCTCAGTATCGCCTCCCAGAAGAATAATCTCGCCCTTTACCATATGGGCATCTATGCCAACCCGGAATTACACGATTGGTGGGTGGCGGAGTATAAGAACAGGGTGCCTTCCAGATTGGATATGGGCAAAAGTTGTATCCGCTTTAAAAAACCGGAACAGATCCCATATGACCTTATAGGGGAATTGTGCTCCAAAGTAAGCGTAGAGGAATGGATATCTACCTATGAAAACCAAATAAAAAACTACAGGAAAAAATGAAAAACAGAGTTACTGGATTAGGGGGATTCTTTTTTAAATCAGAAGACCCGGATAAGATGAAATCATGGTATAAAGAACACCTGGGGCTACCTGTAGACAATTACGGCTGTTCGTTCTGGTGGAAGGATAAGGAGGGGAATGACTGTATGACTCAGTGGAGCCCGATGGACCAGGAAACCAAATATTTTGAGCCCAGTAAAAAACAATTCATGATGAACTTCAGGGTAGAGAACCTGGTTGAACTACTGGAAGTACTTAAAAAGGAGGGAGTCACTGTCGTGGGTGAGATCGAAGAATATGATTATGGGAAGTTCGGCTGGATCCTGGACCCTGAGGGGAATAAGCTGGAGTTGTGGGAACCTGTAGACAAAGCGTTTCTCTAATCGTTTTTTTTCCTACATTTAATTCATTATTAACCAACTAAACAAAAAACCATGTCTGAAGATAACCAGGATAAGGCTAAAAAAGCGGCTGAAGAAGCGAAGGCAGCTGCAGATGACGCTGCGAAAGACGCTAAAGAATCAGCAGAAAGTTTCAAGGAAGAAGCTAAGAAAACGGCGAATGAATTCTCCGAAGGTTTTAAAAGTGCTACCGGTGATAACAAGAAGATCGTAGCCGGGATTCTCGCAATTATCCTGGGAGGATTCGGTATTCATAAATTCATCCTGGGATACCAGAAAGAAGGGATCATCCTGTTAGTGATCACCCTGATAGGAATAGTGCTCTCTTGCGTGGTGGTCGGGGCATTTATTTGTATGGCAACGGGATTGGTGGGACTCATTGAAGGTATCATTTATCTTACTAAGTCCGATGAAGAATTCTATAATACGTACCAGGTGGGCAGAAAGCCCTGGTTCTGAGATACAGCCGGGCAATAATTTTAACCCGGCTTTTTTTTGATCAATTTATTATCGTAATATTGCAATATATAAATATGACATGGGTATTTCCAAAACACAGATCTTCTCACCCTCTCAGAACAGGCTCGCACGGCAGTTCAAAGCTCTTGCACATCCTGCGCGTATAGCCATACTGCAGTTCCTCAGCCGGCAGGAAGGCTGTATCTGCAATGATATTGTCGAAGAGATCGGGCTTGCCCAACCCACTATTTCCCAACACCTGAAAGAATTGAAGCAGGTGGGCCTGATTCAGGGAGAAGTGGAAGGAAAGAAGATATGTTACTGCATCAATGCCGAGGTATGGAAAAGCCTGCAGGACGAATTTCATTCATTTTTTGAGACCGGCGGAAACTCCTGCTGTTAATTAATCGAATATTATGAAAACTCAAGAATTCTTAGAACTGTTACGACAACACCCGGACAAGAGCCTGTTGTTCGAATATGCTCCCGGGAAACTGGTTGGTGCTAATTACCATATTACGGAGGTCAAGAATATTATAGTCGATTCTGTGGACTGCGGTACAGGGACTGACCGATGGAACGAGACGGTCATACAATTGTGGGAGAGTCCTTCCGAACTTGGGAAAACCGAATACCTTAGTGTATATAAAGCAAATGGTATCCTGAAGAAAGTAGACCGTTTACGCAAAATGGACCGGGAAGCAGTCCTGAAATTTGAATACGGAAACCAGGAATTCCACACCGCCCAATTGCATGTGAACTCTTTTGAGATCGGGGCTTCCGAATTAAGGATGCAGCTTGGGGTGACTTTGACAGACTGCAAAGCCAAAGAAAGCTGTGGCATCCCGGTGGAAAGCAACACCCCAGAGCAAGAGACCTGCGAACCCGGCAGCGGCTGCTGTTAAAATTATTGGCCATGGAACTACGTAGCATGAAAGCAGGAGACTGGGAAGAGGTGGCTGAAATATACGGGCAAGGCATAGCTACAGGGATCGCCACTTTTGAAACCGCGGTACCGGCTTATGAAACCTGGGATAAAAAACACCTTGCTTTCTGCAGAATAATCGCTGAAATTGATCAAGAGATCCAGGGATGGGCCGCCTTGTCCCCGGTATCCAGCCGCTGTGTTTATGAAGGGGTGGCCGAAGTAAGTGTCTATGTCCGCAATACAGCCAGGGGCAAGGGCATTGGTCGTAAGCTTTTGGCCGAATTGGTAAGGGCAAGTGAAGAGCACGGTATATGGACCTTACAATCCGGGATATTCCAACAGAACAAGGCCAGTATCCATGTGCATGAAGAGCTCGGTTTCCGCCTGGTCGGCAGAAGGGAAAAGGTGGCTAAACTAAAAGGAACCTGGTATGACAACCTGGTCTTTGAAAAACGAAGCACCAAGGTAGGCATTGATTAGGCTGAAAAGTATATCGCTCCACATGTCCGGAAAGCTCGGAATTGCATCAAGCATCGTTATTTTCTGATAGTTTCCTCTCCAGCTCTGCCTGGAATTCTTCCATCACGGGTTTTACCGTGCTTTCAGGAAGATCAGCAATCTTGATATACATCAACCCGTCTACTGCATTATTGAATAATGGATCTACGTTGAAGGCTACGACCTTAGCATTCTGCTTGATATATTTTTTGATCAGCACGGGTAACCTCAGCGCACCCGGCTCTACTTCCTCGATGATACGGTCAAATTTATTCAGGTCAGCCTCCGTTTCATCAAAGACAAATTCCTTATCGGCATCCTTAAGTTTGACCTTAAACTCTTTCTTAGGCCGAACATACTGTGCCACATAGGGATCCCAGTAATTAGATTTCATAAATTCTATCATCAGGGATTTGGAAAAATTGGAAAACTGGTTGCTGATGCTGACTCCCCCGATAAGGTATTTGTGGTTGGGAAAGCGTAAGGTAGTATGTACTATCCCTTTCCAGAGCAGGAACAAAGGCATGGGTTTTTGCTGGTACTCCTTTACAATATAAGCGCGCCCCATTTCAATGGATTGGGACATCATCTTATAGAGTTCCGGTTCAAAGCGGAACAAGTCTTGCAGGTAGAACCCATCTATCCCATATTTTTCAAAGATCTCTTCGCCAAGCCCCATCCGGTAAGCACCGACGATCTCCTGTGCGTCGTCATCCCAGAGGAAAAGATGGTAGTAAAAGGAGTCGAACCTGTCCAGGTCTACCGCGTTATTCGTCCCCTCCCCTATGGCCCTGAAGGTTACTTCGCGCTGTCTTCCGATCTCCTGGACGATAAATGGCATGTCTTTTTCCTGGGCAAAGAAAACCTCGTAATTCTTGCTTTGCAGCAGGCGGCAATCCTTTTCTCTGAGTTTCTCAATTTCCCCAAGGATCACTTCCTTGCGGATAGCCGAAGCAATTTTCCTTGGAGGTTTAGGGATCTTCAAGGTGGTGGGTACTTTATCGATCAGCCTTTCTTTCTCGTAGGCATTAGAGAGGATATATGTCTTTCTTCTCAGCAGGTCCGTAAATTCCTCGAGATTCTGCTGTTCCTGCTGTACTTTTACCGAGATCGGGTGCCCGATCCGCACCTTTATAGAGCGGCTGCGCTGGGAAGTTAACTCGGACGGCAGCTTAGCTGTTCGGAAGACATCATCGATCTTGGAGAGGTAATAGAACAGGCGGCTGTTCCGGGCATGAAAGTAAATGGGCACCACGGGCACCTCGGCTTTACGGATCAGCTTAATGGCCGATTCTTCCCACGGCCTGTCAACGATCAGTTTTCCATCCCTGTAAGTAGATACCTCCCCTGCAGGGAAGATACCCAGGGGGTGGCCGCCCCTCAGATGGGTAAGTGCACTTTTGAATCCCGCCACACTGCTTTTCGCCTCCTTATGACTCTCAAAAGGATTTACCGGCATGATATAAGGCGCCAGGGGCTCAACCCGGTGCAGTAAAAAATTGGCAATGATCTTATAATCTTCGCGGTTCTGCAATAATAATTTTAAAAGGAGAACCCCATCTATCCCTCCAAGGGGATGGTTACTGATGGTAATAAATGCCCCTTCTTTGGGTAGTCTCTTAAAATCTTCTTCCGGCACTTCAAACTTGATCTGGTAGTGCTCCAGGATGGCCTCGAGGAATTCAGGGCCGGGCAAGTGCTTGTGTTTGTCGTAGAAGCTGTTAATCGTAGAGATCCGGGTGACCTTCATCAATAACCAACCCATAAAGGTTCCGACGAATCCATACCGATCCAGGTTAATGGTTTTGGCTACTTCTTTGGCGGTGACTAGACCCATTGATTGCTGTTACTGTTTCATCAGTAAATATAGGAAAATCACTATAAGAGCTTTCCTAAGTATACTACAATTTGAGAATAGCTGCCTATTTTACCACTAATTGTATGGTTTCCTTCCCGCGCTGCTCCAACAGTACTTCTTTACCGTTCTGCAGGGATTCGATCGCTTCGGCATCAAAATGCCTTATGGTATAAAGAGAGACATCTTCATGACAGGTAATCTTGAATTTCCCCTGTAACTGCTCTAACAGCTCCGGCAGGCGCCCGAACTTATTATCTACACAGACCGAAAAACTGATCGCAGAATTCTGTATGAGGTCTACTTTCATTTTATGGTCATGCAGTAATTTGAACAGCTCACCAATACTGTCTTCTACTATAAATGAAAAATCCAGGGAAGAAAGGCGCATCAGCACCTGGTTCTTCTTTACTATGAAACAAGGTACTTCGGGCTCTATACCTTCACCTTTGCCTACCATGGTACCCGGGTCCCTGGGTTTCAGGAACGACTTTACATACAAAGGAATTTCTTTTCGCTGCAAAGGTTGCAAGGTTTTAGGGTGAATGACCGATGCGCCGTAGAACGCCAGCTCAATGGCCTCCCGGTAAGAAATCCGGTTCAACAGGCCGGCTTTCTCAAAGTAGCGGGGGTCTGCATTGAGCACCCCGGGAACGTCCTTCCAAATGGTGACCGAGGTGGCATTGAGACAAAAAGCGAGGATGGCCGCCGTATAATCAGAACCTTCCCTGCCCAGGGTGGTCGTGAAATTGTTATCATCGCTCCCCAGGAATCCCTGGGTAATGTAAAGTTTACCTTTTTCTATTCGCTCGCTCACACGTTGCTGGGTCTTTTCCCATTGCACGTTCACATCGCGGTAGTTAGAGTCTGTCTTAATATAATCGCGGACATCTATCCAGGTATTGGTGATGCCCGACTCATTAAGGAAGGCACTGACAATAGTGGAAGAGATCAATTCCCCGTAGCCGACAACCTGGTCGTACACGAAATTATATTTGGGCGACTTATTCCACATCAGAAAGCCCTGGACCTCGTCAAACAAAGCTTTTACCTGCTTGTAGATGGTATGATTCATCGCGGGGAAAAGATCCCGGATGATCTCCTGGTGATAATCATTCACCCCTGCCAGTTCAGCAGCTACCGAATCTTTATCGCGGAAATAGGCATCGACTACCTTTTCCATGGCATTGGTTGTTTTTCCCATGGCAGAAACCACCAGGAAGATGTTGTCATGACCCGTTGTTTCCAAAACTTTTAACAGGTTCCGAACTCCATCTGCATCTTTTACCGATGCCCCACCAAATTTAAATACCCTCATAATTTGTCCATGTAATTTTTAATCCCCTCTTCATCCAATTGCACCACATCCCAGTCTCGCATGACCCTGGCACCTTTGCTTTCATAGAAATCTATGGCCGGATCATTCCAATCCAGCACTTCCCAACTGATCCGCTTAACTCCTAACGAGGACCCATATTTTACTACGGCATTGAGCAATGCTGTCCCGGCACCACTGCCCCGCTCCTGTTCCGTAACGATGAGGTCTTCCAGGTGCAGAACGGTGCCCTTCCAGGTAGAGTAGCGGGGATAGACCAGGGCCATTCCAATGATCCCCGATTCACTTTCCGCTACAAAACAGTGGAATTTCGGGGAACTCCCGAATCCATCTTCCTGCATTTGCTGTACACTGACCTCTACTGCCTCCGGTTCTTTCTCATATTCAGCCAGTTCCTGTACCAACCTGAGGATGGCAGGAACGTCTGAACGTTTTGCTTCGCGTATGGTATAACTCATAATTGTTACAAACATAACACAAAGTTATATTCTGAAAAAAACTTAATCCGGCGAAAACGATGTAGTTTCACAAAATACCCGATATTTGTGCCCAAAATAAACAAGCCTGAATGGATAAGAAGAACAAAACCCTTGGTGAATTTATAATCGAACACCAGGCACAGTTCCAGTACTCCTCCGGAGAACTATCTAAACTTATAAACGCCATCCGACTGGCGGCAAAAGTGGTAAACCACGAAGTAAATAAAGCCGGACTAATAGACATCCTGGGAGCCGTAGGGGATACTAATATCCAGGGAGAAGAACAGCAGAAGTTAGATGTCCTGGCCAACAATAAGTTTATTCAGACCCTTAAAAACCGGGAGATCGTTTGCGGGATAGCTTCAGAAGAAGAAGACCATTTTATACAGGTCAACAGCAACAACCAACAGAACCAGAATAAGTACGTGGTGCTGATCGACCCGCTGGATGGCTCCTCGAACATCGACGTAAATGTATCTGTGGGAACCATTTTCTCTATTTATCGCCGTGTTACCCCTATCGGGAGCCCGGTGACCATGGAGGATTTCCTGCAACCCGGGGTCAACCAGGTTGCTGCCGGCTATATTATCTACGGGACTTCTACCATGCTGGTCTATACCACAGGTTACGGGGTGAACGGTTTTACCCTGAACCCGGCTATCGGAACCTTCTACCTTTCACATCCCGATATGCAATACCCGGAGACAGGTAATATCTATTCTATCAACGAAGGAAATTATTCCCATTTTCCGCAAGGGGTCAAGGATTATATCAAGTATTGCCAGAAAGAGGAAGATGACAGACCATATACTTCGAGGTATATAGGATCCCTGGTGTCCGATTTCCACAGGAATATGATCAAAGGGGGCATCTATATGTATCCGAAAAGCAGCGTGGCTTCTAACGGGAAACTGCGGTTGCTGTACGAATGCAATCCTATGGCGTTCCTGGCGGAGCAGGCAGGAGGTAAAGCCAGCGATGGATTCAAAAGAATACTGGAAATTCAGCCCACCGAGTTACACGAACGGGTTCCTTTTTTCTGCGGCAGCAGGAAAATGGTCGAAAAGGCAGAGGAATTCATGGCGCTGCATGCCCAATCAAAAGACAACTAGGAGTATAAAACCTTAACGGTTCATATACTTTATCTCCTTGGTGAAGGTTTCCAGGTCTACCCCGGCCTGCACCAGTTTCAGCGCTTTATCCACTACATAGCCAACGTTGGCAGGAGTAAATCCAAGTCCTACTCCAAAACGCTTGAGCATGGCGGTCTGCTTGTCCCCCAGGTGGTGATCCACGTATACCATCCTGGCCAGGTCATATAGCCTTTCCAAACGTTCGTCATAACTGTTAGGTGGATTTATCGGGTGGGACGCGTAATCTTTCAGGATCCGCTTATAATCATCTTCAGAAATATAGAGATTGGCTGCCAACCGGTCCAGGAACATTTTTTCCTGCCCGGAGATTATTCCGTCACTCATTGCCACCCTTACAATCGCCGCAAAATGATCCTGGTTGCGTCGTCTGAATCCACTGTCAAACAAATCTAAAAATCCCATATTCGCTGTATTTTAACGAGGTAAATATAAATTTTTTACCAGTCTTGCCCGCCGAATTCATTGAATAAATTAGTAGGTGAAAGACGAAATAGATCTGTCCCCTTTACCTCTTGTTCAATTTTAAACTATAGGAACCAGAAGGCCGGGTGAAAATTTCTCAATGCAGAAGGTCTTTTATAAAACAACGGGCCAGGCACCCAGGCCCATGTCCCGGTTCTCCGGGCAATACATAATTATTGCTTATTTTCATGCTGCTATGAAAAGTCCCCTTTTGGAATTTACAGATACCGGTATTTATTGTGCCCAGGCCGATATATTCCTGGATCCCTGGAAACCCGTAAAGCGTGCCATCATCACCCATGGGCACGCCGATCACAGTCGCTATGGCCATGGTGAATATATCACCCACCATAAAAATGTCCCCATCATCCGCCATCGTCTCGGAGAAATTTCTGTAAACGGAGTAGAATGGGGTGAAACCTTCTCACGGAACGGGGTGCAGTTCAGCCTTCATCCTGCCGGGCATATCGTGGGGTCTTCCCAGGTAAGGGTCGAGTATAAAGGTGAGGTCTGGGTTTTTTCAGGGGATTATAAGACAGAGAATGACGGCCTTTCCACGCCTTATGAAAATGTACCCTGCCACACTTTTATAACCGAATGTACATTTGGACTTCCTGCCTTTAAATGGCTGCCCCAGGCAGAAGTTTTTCGCGATATCAATGAATGGTGGTCCCAAAATAAAGCCGAAGGGAAAACATCAGTCTTATTCGGGTACAGCCTGGGAAAAGCACAAAGACTGCTAAAGCACCTGGACACAGAGGTGGGAACGATCTACACGCATGGCGCCATCGAAAATATGAACCAGGTGATCAGGGAAATAACCCCTCTACCCCCTACAGTACGAATTACCCGGGAAACTAAAAAGGAGGAATTGGCCGGCAACCTGGTCTTAGCCCCGCCAAGTGCACATGGCAGCCCGTGGATCAGGAAAATGGTGCCGTATGTCTCTGCCACGGCAAGTGGATGGATGGCATTCAGGGGAGCCAGGAGACGCAGGGCCGTAGACAGGGGCTTTGTCCTCAGTGATCACTGTGACTGGCAGGGGTTACTGGCTAGCATTAAAGCCAGCGGGGCAGAAAAGGTCATCTGCACCCATGGGTATTCAGAGATCTTTGCCCGGTATCTTTGCGAACAAGGCTATGATGCACGTACGGCTGAGACTCAGTACGAAGGTGAATTAGCCGAAATGGGAAATAGCAGTACTGAAGAAGACAGGGAAAACCCTGCAGGGAACGATCAAAACTGATACGCTATTTATTTAATTATCACTGATGAAAGATTTTGCCGCTCTTATTAAGACATTGGACAGCACCAACAAGACTACCTTAAAAGTAAGCGCGCTGGCCGAGTATTTTAATACCGCGACCGACGCAGATAAAGTCTGGGCAATAGCAATTCTTTCGCACAGGAGACCCCCAAGGCCCGTGAATACCACGTTACTCCGGGAATGGGCTTCCGAGCTGGCCGACATCCCGCTCTGGCTCTTTGAAGAAAGTTACCATATCGTCGGGGACCTTGCCGAGACCATAGCATTGGTGGCCCCTCCCGGGGAGGACACTGTTGATAAGCCACTGCATCAGTACCTGGAGGATATGATCTGGCTGAAAGCACGCACCGACGAGGAGAAAAAAGAATACCTGGTTACGCACTGGACCCGGATGGATTATTACCAGCGCTTTGTATTTACCAAACTTATTACCGGGGGTTTCCGGATCGGGGTCAGCCAGAAACTGATGACCAGAGCCCTGTCTCAGTCCACCGGTCTGGAGGAAGATCTGCTGGCCTACAAACTCATGGGAAACTGGGATCCTTCAGAAACCAGTTTCAGGGAACTAATTCTCGAAGAGAAAGAAGGTGACCGGTTATCCCGGCCTTACCCGTTTTACCTGGCATATGCCCTCGAGGGTGATGTAGTGAATCTCGGTAATATCGAGGATTGGTCTGCCGAATACAAATGGGATGGAATTCGTTCACAGGTCATCATCCGCCAGCGTACCTTGTTTACCTGGACCAGGGGAGAAGAACTGGTAACAGACCGCTACCCGGAATTTGAACAGTTCATAGGACTCATCCCTGACGGTACAGTATTTGACGGGGAAATACTTGCTTATTCGGATGGGGAGATCGGCGATTTTAATATGTTGCAGACCAGGATCGGCAGGAAAAATATCACCGCCGCCCTGCTAAAGAAAGTTCCTGTGATCCTGAAAGTTTACGATTTGCTGGAATGGGAGGGCAAGGACATCCGTCAACTGCCTTATTCCCAACGACGGAAACTACTGGAAAACCTGCTCCAAAGTCCTGAAATTATCACCGCCAGGGAGCAAGGACTACCCCTCCACCTTTCTGAGGTGCTGCAACTGCAGTCATGGGAGGCTGTGGCAAAAGCCAGGGAACACTCCAGGGCGGTAAAAAGTGAGGGGCTGATGTTAAAACACAATCATTCTCCTTACCTGGTAGGACGAAAAAAAGGCGACTGGTGGAAATGGAAAGTAGAACCCCTGACCGTAGATGCCGTCCTGACCTATGCCATGCGGGGGCATGGAAGACGAAGTAACCTCTTTACCGACTATACCTTTGCCCTCTGGGATGAGAGAGAAGACGGGGAACGGGAACTGGTCACCTTTGCAAAAGCCTACTCGGGATTAACCGATGCAGAATTCCGCAAGGTAGATGCCTGGATCAAAAGGAATACTTTGGAGCGATTTGGCCCGGTCCGCAGTGTAACTCCCCACCATGTATTCGAGATCGCCTTTGAGGGAATTGCCGAATCATCGCGGCATAAGAGCGGGGTAGCTACCCGATTCCCGAGGATTCTCAGGTGGAGAAAAGATAAGAATATTGAGGAGGCCAACACTTTGGATGATCTTAAAAACCTTATCCCCTGATGGCGATCAGTAAAACAAAACAGGATAAGGAGCTGTATACGATTGCGGAAAACTGGTTCCGGCAGCAGCAATGGAAACCTTTTCCTTTCCAGACCAAGGCATGGAAAGCTTTCCTTGAAGGCAAACACGGATTACTGAATGCTCCCACGGGGAGCGGTAAGACCTATGCATTGTGGTTCCCTATCGTATTACAATATCTTAAAGACAATCCCGATTACCAGAAAAAACATCCAAAAGGTTTAAAAGCGGTCTGGATCACTCCGCTACGGGCACTCTCCCTGGAGATCAAACAGTCTGCCGAACGGGTGATCAGGGATTTGGGCACACCACTGACCGTTGGTATCCGGAGCGGGGATACCTCTGTAAAAGAAAGGGCGAGACAGAAAAAAGACATGCCCGACCTGCTTATTACCACCCCGGAAAGCCTGCAGTTATTGCTGGCCTCCAAAGGCTACGACAAACAATTCCGGAATTGTTCAGCCATAGTGGTAGATGAATGGCACGAACTGCTGGGAACCAAGAGAGGGGTGCAGATTGAGCTTGGTCTTTCCCGCCTGAAAACAGTCGCTCCCCGACTCCGGATCTGGGGTATATCCGCCACTATCGGCAACCTGGAACAGGCAAGGGAAGTACTGCTGGGACCCGGTTCCGAAGCCCTTATGAATTCCGTGCTTATACGCGCAAATATTCCAAAGAAAATCCGCGTACAGAGTATCATTCCCGAGAAGATGGATAATTTCCCCTGGCGTGGTCACCTGGGTTTACATCTTATGGAAGATGTTATGCCGATCATAGATCGCAGCCGGACTACCCTGCTGTTCACTAATACCCGGGGACAATGCGAGATCTGGTACCAGAGACTGCTGGAGAAACACCCGGAGCTGGCCGGCCTGATGGCTATGCACCATGGCAGTATAGGCAAAGAAACCCGGATCTGGGTGGAAGAAGCCATAAGGGATGAACGCCTTAAAGCGGTGGTCTGCACCTCCAGCCTGGATCTCGGGGTTGATTTTGCCCCGGTTGAAACAGTGGTACAAATCGGGGGGCCTAAGGGAGTGGCCCGTTTTATGCAGCGGGCCGGAAGAAGCGGCCACAGGCCCGGTCAGGAAAGTGTGATCTATTTCCTTCCTACACATGCACTTGAACTTGTAGAAGCTTCTGCCCTGAAAGCCGCCGTGGCAACTCAAACGGTTGAAGACAGGCTGCCTTTCCTGTACAGCTTTGATGTCTTACTGCAGTACCTGACTACCCTGGCCGTATCCGACGGGTTTAAGCCGGCCGAGATCTTTCCCGAAGTCCGGAGTACCTTTTGTTTCCAGGACCTGCCCGAGGAACAGTGGCAATGGCTGCTGAATTTCCTGGTAATGGGTAGCCAGAGCCTGCAATCATACGATGAATACAAAAAGGTAGAAGTAGAAGACGGGGTCTTTAAAGTGACCAACCGGGGGGTTGCTATGCGCCACCGCCTGCAGATCGGAACCATTGTCGGGGATGCCCAGATCTCTGTAAAATACCAGAAAGGCGGATACATCGGTACCATTGAAGAATCTTTTATCTCCAAACTGACGCCCGGCGATGTCTTTACCTTCGCCGGAAGGACGCTCGAATTTATCCGGGTCAAGGAAATGCAGGCCATGGTTCGGAATTCAAAAGCCAAGTCCACTAAAACTCCCAGCTGGATGGGCGGCAGGCTTACCCTGACCTCCCAGATGTCCGAGTTGCTCCGGGAAGCACTTTATACGGCAGGGGAACCCGCCGGGCAGCAGTCAGAGGAGATCCGCGCCCTGGAATCTCTTTTCAAAAGACAGCGGAAAGAGAGTATTGTACCTAAGCCCAGTGAGTTCCTGATAGAAACCTTCAAGACCAGGGACGGCTACCACCATCTTTTCTATCCCTTTGAAGGCAGGTTTGTGCACGAAGCCATGGGGAGTTTACTGAGTTACAGGATCAGCTTGCTGAGTCCCATCACTTTTTCCCTGGCCTTTAACGACTATGGTTTTGAACTGCTTTCTGACCAGCCTGTAGACATGCAGCAAGTGCTGGACAATGATCTTTTCACCACAAAATATATGCATGAGGACCTGCAGAACAGCCTTAATTCTACCGAGATGGCAAGGAGGAAGTTCAGGGATATCGCGGTGATCAGTGGGATGGTATTTACCGGCTATCCCAATAAAGGGATTAAAATGAAACACCTGCAAAGTAATTCACAGCTGCTCTTTGATGTTTTCCGGGATTACGAGCCCGACAACCTGCTGTTTCAACAGGCATTCAGGGAGACTTTTGAACACCAGCTGGAGGAGGGCAGGCTACGCATAGCCCTGGAGCGGATAGCAGGGCAACAGGTAGTGTGGAAAGCCTGCAAACAACCTACTCCACTCTCCTTCCCTATTATCACGGATGGGTTGCGGGAAAAATTATCGAGCGAAAAACTGGCCGACCGCATCCAGCGGATGATTGCTAAACTCCAGAAATGACCTGGATAAAACCGTTCCCGGATTAGGGTTGCAGGGTTCCCCATTCTGCCATAATTTTGCCGCATGACCCGCCCCCTAAATATCCATCAGTCCAATTTTGAACTTCACCCCAGCGGTGCCCTTTACTGGAAAGAGCAATCGATGCTGCTTATCAGTGACGTGCATCTTGGCAAAGTTTCGCACTTTCGCAAATATGGGGCCGCAGTACCACAAAAAGCAATTGCCGCTAATTTCCGGTTACTCGATTCCACCCTGCAAGACTTCCTCCCAGGAACAGTTTGTTTCCTGGGCGATCTTTTCCATTCTCATCTGAATAGCGAATGGGAACTTTTCAGGGAATGGGTTTCACGTACCAGTGCAGAGATAATCCTGGTAGCGGGTAATCACGACATCATCTCCCCCTTGAAATATGAAGCCCTGGACATTAAGGTGGTCCCGGAACTGCTCATCGGTCAGTTTTTGCTGACCCATCACCCGGAAGAGCGGGAAGGATTTTTCAATTTTGCCGGCCACATCCACCCTGCTGTCAGAATTTGTGGTGAAGGCAGGCAATCCATGAGGTTACCCTGTTTCTTTAAAAGCCCTCGGCAGATGATCCTGCCCGCCTTTGGCACTTTCACCGGGATGCACACCCTGGAACAGAAAAATGATAACGAAGTATTCGCGATTGCTGAGGATCAAGTCATAAAATTATGATATAGGGCTTTGGAAGCCCTTGCCTAGCAGTTATATTTGCACAAATTTTCTCCGTTGACCCAATCAAGTATCAAGGAATTATACCGCCAGTCGCCCGAAGTCGGGATGCTGAAGGATGCTATTGGCCTTCCGCCACACCCCATAAGGGTCAAGGGATTAACCGGGTCTTCTTTATCTTTCCTTACAGCCGCACTTTACAAAGAGAGCGACCTCCCATTCCTGCTGATCTTTAACGATAAGGAGGAAGCGGCTTACCACCTGAACGACCTTGAACTCATGGTAGGGAAGAACGAGGTATTATTCTACCCCGGCAGCTACAGGAGACCTTACCAGATCGAAGAAACAGACAACGCCAACGTTCTGCTGAGAGCTGAGGTCCTTAACCGCATCAATTCCCGGAAGAAACCGGCGATCATAGTCTCCTACCCGGATGCGTTGTTCGAAAAAGTGGTCACGAGGAAAGAACTGGACAAGAATACCCTTAAAATAAAAATAGGAGACCAGCTGTCGCTGGATTTCCTGAACGAGGTCCTTTTTGAATACCATTTTCAGCGGGTGGACTTTGTATCGGGACCCGGTGAATTCTCTGTAAGGGGAGGGATTGTAGATGTCTTCTCTTTTTCCCATGACGAGCCCTACCGTATAGAATTCTTTGGGGACGAAGTAGACAGCATACGGACCTTTGATGTTGCGACACAACTCTCCACGGAACCCGCAAAGAAGATCACCATAATTCCCAATGTTGAACATAAACAACTCACAGAATCACGGGTAAGCTTCCTGAAGTATATATCGGATAAGACCGTGATCATGATCCAGAGGCCCCAGGCCGTATTTGAACGGATTGATGATTTCTACAAGAAAGCAGAAGCATCGTTCCGGGAACAGCAGGGGGAAGTACGTCGACTATCGCCGGCGGAATTATTCCTGGATTCGCAATTGCTCAAAAAAGAACTAAGGGAATTTAAACACCTGCAGTTCGGGGATGCCACCCCGGGAGAGACTAAAAGTATGAAGGCCGAATGGGAAGAACTGGGCCAGGAAATGACCGAGGTTGAATTCCGGACCAAACCCCAGCCATCGTTCAATAAGAAATTTGACCTCCTCATTGCTAACCTCAACGAGAATGATGAGAAAGGTTACCAGAACTACATCTGTTGTGCTTCAGAACAGCAGGCCAAACGCCTTCACGATATTTTTGAAGAAGTAGACGGGCACGTGCATTACCAGACCCTCGTATTCCCGATATACCAGGGTTTTGTTGACGATGAGCTTAAAGTAGCCTGTTACACCGATCACCAGATCTTTGAACGTTACCACAAATTCCACCTGAAGAACGGCTATGCCAAGAAACAGGCCATAACGCTGCAGGAACTGAACAAATTAGAGATTGGGGATTACGTTACCCACATCGACCACGGGATAGGAGTATTTGGTGGCCTGCAGAAAATACAGGTAGAGGGAAAAATGCAGGAGGCGATCAAACTGCAGTACAGTGACCGAGATATCCTCTACGTCAGCATACATTCGCTACACAAGATCTCTAAGTATAACGGCAAGGACGGAACAAGCCCCAAGATCTATAAGCTGGGATCTGCAGCCTGGAAGAACCTGAAACAAAAGACTAAGTCCAGGGTAAAGAAGATCGCTTTCGATCTTATCCAGGTATATGCCAAACGCCGCCTGGAAAAGGGTTACCAGTACCACCCGGACAGTTACCTGCAGCACGAACTAGAGGCTTCCTTCATATACGAAGACACCCCCGACCAGAGCAAAGCTACCGACGACATTAAGAGCGATATGGAGAGCGAACGACCTATGGACCGACTCGTATGCGGGGACGTAGGATTCGGTAAAACGGAGGTAGCGATCCGCGCCGCTTTTAAAGCCGTTGACAACGGGAAACAAGTAGCTGTACTTGTACCCACTACCATCCTGGCATTCCAGCATCACCGTACATTCGCGGAACGCCTGAAAGAGATGCCGGTGACCGTGGATTACCTGAACCGCTTCCGGACGGCAAAAGAGAAGAAAGATGTTCTTGAACGCCTGAAAGAAGGCAAAGTAGATATTGTAATAGGTACGCACCAGCTGGTGAACAAGCAGGTGAAATTCAAGGACCTGGGACTACTGATCGTGGACGAGGAACAGAAGTTCGGGGTATCCGTCAAAGATAAACTGAAATCGATAAAGGAAAATGTAGATGTACTGACGCTGACGGCCACCCCTATTCCAAGGACCCTCCAGTTCAGCCTTATGGCCGCCCGGGATCTGTCAGTGATCAATACCCCCCCTCCTAACCGCTACCCCATAGAGAGCCAGGTGATCGGATTTAACGAAGAAACCATCAGGGATGCTATCAGTTACGAGATTGAAAGAGGCGGGCAGGTATATTTTATCCATAACCGGATAGAGAACATCAAGGAAGTAGCAGGAATGATACAGCGACTGGTTCCGCATGCCAAGGTCGGTGTGGGCCACGGGCAGATGGAAGGTAAGAAACTGGAAACCCTGATGCTGGCTTTTATGAATGGTGAATTTGATGTACTGGTTTCTACTACCATTGTGGAAAGCGGGCTTGATGTCACCAATGCCAACACCATTTTTATTAACAATGCCAACAATTTCGGACTGAGCGACCTGCACCAAATGCGGGGTCGTGTAGGTCGTAGCAATAAAAAAGCATTCTGCTATTTTATAACCCCACCCTACGAGGCTATGACCTCTGAAGCCAGGAAACGTATACAGGCCCTGGAACAGTTCACCGAACTGGGCAGCGGGTTCAATATCGCCATGAAAGACCTCGAGATACGCGGTGCCGGTGATCTGCTGGGAGGAGAACAGAGTGGATTTATCAATGATATCGGGTTTGAGACTTACCAGAAGATCCTGGCCGAAGCTATCGACGAGCTCAAGGAAAATGAGTTCAAGGATCTGTACGAAGAAGTGGAAGGTCCTAAGCGCGATTATGTCAAAGACGTACAGATCGATACAGATTTTGAATTGCTGTTCCCCGACGATTATGTAAACAGTACCACCGAACGTCTGAACCTGTATACCCAGTTAAATAATATAGAAGACGAATCTTCGCTGGCCGAATTTGAACAGCAACTTGTCGACCGGTTTGGAGAAATCCCTGCCCAGGTAGACGACCTGTTGAACTCGGTCAGGATCAAATGGATCGCCAAGGAGATCGGATTGGAAAAGGTAGTGATGAAAAAGTCAAAACTGATCGGTTACTTCATCGCGGACCAGCAATCGGGCTTTTACCAATCTGACAGGTTTACAAGTGTACTGCAGTTTGTACAATCCCATTCCCAGCAATGCAAGATCAAGGAAAAAGAAACCCGGAAAGGACTGCGGCTGTTGCTGGTCTTTGACAAGGTTCCCACCATCTCAAAGGCCCTGCAGGCTATCAGGCCATTAGAGGCCAGTGCAATGGCAAGCACTGCCGGTTAGAGCATTTTCAGATCCTTTATCGTTTTAAAGGCTACATCAACCTGGTCGTCATTTACCAGGATGGTGAATTCGTTGGTGGTGGAGATCACTTCATAGAGGACGATCCCTTCCCAGGCAAGTCGCTGGAAAATAAAATAGTAGATCCCCGGCACCTGGGTATTTTCTGCAGGCAGTTTTACCGTGATAGAGGAGAGGTTCTCAGATTTCTGTGTGCACTTCTCGTTCTTGAATAATTGTTCCACTGTATCGTCCAGCGTATTGCTGACCACTATATTCAGTTCGTTTACCCCCCTGGAAGAGGTATAGAATACATCTTTATTCCTGTTAACCGTTTCGAGTAGCTCGGTTTGATTCTCCAGGATACTATCCGACACCAGGAAAGTAAAATCTGTCAGGGAAGAACGGACGGTTATCTCCCCGATCTCCTTGAGCACTTTGATGATCCTGTGGGTGGCCCGGAATTCCATATCCCCGGAGAGGCGTTTCAGCGCCATTACGATCGCCCCATTCCGAACTTCCTTGCCTAGCTCCTCCTCGATCTCGGGTTTCACGATCCTGGATAGCGATGTCAGATTAATGATTCCCTGGGCGAGGGCACTCTGGAGGAAAGGCTTTTTCTTGATATACTGCTCTACGACAGATGAAATGGTTTTCATGGGCATATTAGTAAAAAGCCAAAAATAACTTTTTGTTATAAATAAAACAAATATTTAAAAATGATAAAAAGCGTCCTCGAGGTGCTGCATTTCTGTTTTGCCTGATTTTTCCAGATAGGTAATGATATCAAAACGAGTCTCCAGGTCCAGTTCGTTTTGCTGTATATAATGGTCTGCGGCCATGACCATCAATTTTATCTTTTTAGAGGTTACCGTGGCAACTGTTTCCCTGAAATAATCAGAACTCCGGAATTTTACCTCCACTACGGCAAGCACCCCCGCTTTCCTTGCGATGATATCGATCTCCGCCCTCTTGTAGTAATTGTTGGTTTCCAGGATGGTATACCCTTTTTTTTCCAGGTACGTCACCGCCCTGGCTTCTGCACGCTTCCCTATTTCCCTGTTTTGCTGTCTCAAAATTGTTAAAACGATAAAAACCTTGGCAGTTCGTCGAAAAAACAAGCATTTAATCGACTCATTATATACTAAGATGGTACTTTCGTTCGCTCTATACCATAAGATACGCGTATTGCCTTAAAAACTCAATACTCAACGCATTAAGAATTCATTCCATCCTAAACACATGAAGATTCTTAAAGCCCGAGATTCTATGGAGTACTTTATTAATTGTAATACTGCGACCTTAGCCCCCTACACAACGCCCCTGGATGCGACCCGGGCGGCACACCTGTACCGAAGGCTTGGTTTCAGTGCCTCAAAACAAACAATAGACCAGGCGACGGGGCAGAATGCCGCCGGCCTGGTAGACAACCTTATAGCTGAAGCCCTAGCAATGCCTCCCCTGGCGGCACCCACCTGGGCCAACTGGAACCGTGACAATTATCCTGCAGACGATGATGCGGCCGGGCAGCTGGTCCGCACACAACGTGAGGAATGGGCGGTAAGCTATACCCGCGCCTTACTGGACAACAACCTCCGGGATCGTCTCAGTTTTTTCTGGAGCAATCATTTTGTTACCGAGATAGATATTTACGAGTGTAATTCTTTTCTCTATGAATATGTGAACTGTCTTCAACGCAATGCCATTGGTAACTTTAAAACCTTTGTCAGCGAGATAGGGCTTACCAGTGCCATGCTGTACTACCTGGATGGTGTGTACAATAATGGCAATAACCCCAACGAGAACTATGCACGTGAACTCTACGAGCTTTTCACCCTGGGCGAAGGAAACGGGTACACGGAGCAGGATATAGTAGAAACTGCCCGGGCACTGACCGGCTATGTGGAACGTGGCGAGGTTGGATGCACCGCGGTTACCTTTAATTCTGCCCGGTTTGATGCCGGCACAAAAACCATCCTCGGCAGGACAGGTAGTTGGGGATATGACGATGTGATCGATATCCTGTTTGATGAAAGGTCCCAGCAAATTGCTGATTTTATCTGCAAAAAACTTTACGAATTCTTTGTCCACCCTGACAGTGCTGATGACGCAGGAAATGCACAATCCATTATCTCGGGCATGGCTTCCACATTTTTGGCCAACAACTTTGAGCTTGCACCCGTTCTTTCTGAACTCTTTAAAAGTCAGCATTTCTTTGACGAGGAAGCCCTGGGTGTCATCATCAAAAGTCCCTTTGACATTTACCTCAACATGCTGAACGAGACCGGCTTCTCTTATGACGACAGCGTCCTGGTTAACGTAGTAGATGCCAGCAGACTCCTGGGGCAATCCCTGTTTGACCCTAGGGACGTAGCCGGGTGGCAGCGGGATCGCAGCTGGATCAACACCAATTTCCTGATCGGCCGATGGCTTACCGTAGAAGTATTCCTGCAGGCAGCTTTCCAGGCCGACGCTGAACAGTTCCGAGCCTATGCCGTTGCTGCAGTGGGAAGTGCCGAGAGTAATACCAGCAATCCGCAAATTGTAGTTCAGGCCATTGTGGATCACCTGCTCCCAAAAGGACTTCTCACGACACAGGATTTTGAAAACGCCCTGTCCGTTTTTAAGATCGAAGACGTTCCCGAGAATTACTACGGGCCTGACTATATTCCGGGCGGACTAGGGCTGTGGATGTTATCGATCAGCCCGGAAGTCCCTCAACAGGTATTTCTTCTCCTGATGCATATCTCCAGACAACCCGAATTTCAACTTAAATAAGCCTGCCATGTGTAATCATCCCCACCACCCCAATAAGAACAAAGAGGCCCACGATGCAGAACATAAGAAATGGAGCAGGCGCTCCTTTTTACAGGCCTTAGGGATTGCCGGTTCCGGATCCATGATGTTAGGCAGCAACCTGCTTTCGGCCTCTGCCCCATCGCCCCTTACGTCTGCCATTGCCAATGCAGAATCTGATAATATCCTCATTCTTATCCGTCTTTCGGGCGGAAACGACGGTTTAAGCACCGTTATCCCCATTCAGCAATACGATCTGTATGCCAATGCCAGGCCTAATATTTATATTCCTGAAAGTAAGGTCCTTAAACTGACTGACGATTTTGGGATCCCCACCTATATGAACTCGCTGGAGTCTATGTGGGGCAACGGCCAGTTCAAAGCGGTTCATGGGGTTGGCTATGAGAATCAAAGTCTTTCCCACTTTACTGGATCAGACATTTATGCCAATACCGACCTGACCACCACGGGATTCAGCGGGCTGGATACCGGTTGGATGGGTCGCTATTTTGAAAACCTTTACCCGGATTACCTGATCAATCCCCCGGCATCCCCAGCCGCGATACAGATAGGAAATTTTGGCAGTCTTATCTTTGAAGGAGAAGAGACCAACTACGCCTTTGTCACTTCAAATATTGATCAACTGGAGCAGATCGCTGAAACAGGGGTACAATACAGCCTGGACCCTTCCCTGTTTAACGATTGTATGTACGGGGACCAGCTAAAATTCCTCAGGGGTGTGGCCAATACCACCTATGAGTACTCGGGGCTTATTCACGAAGCATACGAAAGAGGACAGAACCAGGTAGAGTACCAGGATAACGGTTTTGCCAGGCAACTGGCTCTCCTTGCCCGGCTGATCAAAGGCAACCTGGGAACCAAGGTCTACATGATTTCTCTGGGCGGTTTTGATACCCATGGCAACCAACCCCTCGCACACGAGCGACTGATGTCTAACCTCTCTATAGCGGTTCATAATTTTTACGAAGACCTGGCCTTTACGCAACAGGATGAAAAGGTACTTAGTATGACCTTTTCAGAATTCGGCCGGCGTATCTACGAAAACGGTTCCAATGGAACCGACCACGGCAAAGCGGCACCTACGCTGTTTTTCGGTTCAGGCTTGCAGGGCAGTGCTTTCGTGGGAGAACACCCCAGCCTTGATGCCCCTAACAGCAGGGGAAATCTTGAATACACCATGGATTTCAGGGATCTTTATGCTACCGTACTGGCCGAATGGCTCTGTGTACCTATTCCCCTGGTAGAACAACACCTTTTGGATCATCCCTATGCCCCGGTGAATCTTGGCTTTAATTGCAGTGGGGTCCACTTCCCGGACATAGCCTATGACGATGACCCGCCTGTTCCCCCCACTCCTGAAGAACCCACAGAGGAAGCTGCGAGCCCGGAGTTACTGGATTCTATTGTACACAAACCTTTTTACCCGAATTCGTCCTCTCCAAGGATCTACGTGGAAATGCCTTTTAGTGCCCATGTGGATATTCAGCTATACAATATACTTGGACAGAATGTTGGGACCATATACAATGAATTCATGTTCGAGGGTACGGCAGAGATAGATATCCGGGAACGGATGCCTATGGGCCTGGCTACCGGGAAATATATTTACAGGATACAGGTACAGGACCGCAAAATGTCTAAATCGGTACTGATTTCCTGACAGCTTCCTACCTGGCAATGAAATCCCCCGCGCTGCGCAAAAGTTTCCCCCAGAACCCGCGCATGCAAGGGGGTTTTTAAATTCATCCTCCCGCTTGTTCCAAGGCCTGAAAAATTGGTTATTTTTGTGGCTTAATCCAAATTAGATGTCCAAAAGCCCGAAAAGATACACGATTACAGCAGCCTTACCTTATACCAACGGTCCCATCCATATCGGTCACCTGGCAGGGGTATATGTACCTGCAGATATTTACAGCCGCTACCTTCGTCTTAAAGGCCGGGATGTCGCCTTTGTGTGCGGAAGTGACGAACACGGTGTTGCCATCCCCATGAAAGCAAAAAAGGAAGGTATCAGTCCGAGGGAACTTATCGATAAGTATCATGGGATCATTGCCAAGTCTTTTGAGGATTTCGGGATTTCGTTCGACAATTACTCCCGGACATCGGCCGAGGTTCACCATGAAACGGCATCAGATTTCTTTAAAGCACTGTATAAAGAAGGAGATTTTATCGAGGAGACCACGGAACAACTATACGATGAACAGGCCGGGCAATTCCTGGCCGACCGATTCGTAACCGGGACCTGTCCAAAGTGTGGGAACGAGGAAGCGTACGGTGACCAGTGCGAAAAATGTGGTTCATCCCTGAATGCGACAGATCTCATCAATCCAAAATCTACCCTGAGTGGCGCCATTCCCAGCCTGAAAGAAACGAAACATTGGTTTCTTCCTTTAGACCGCTATGAACCCTTTCTTCGCGAATGGATACTGGAATCACACAAACACGACTGGAAGCCTAATGTTTACGGGCAGTGTAAATCATGGATCGATGAAGGCTTAAAACCAAGGGCAGTAACCCGTGACCTGGACTGGGGTATCCCCGTTCCCGTGGAAGGTGCCGATGGCAAAGTATTATATGTATGGTTCGATGCCCCGATCGGGTATATCTCCGCAACCAAGGAGTGGGCTGCCCGGGAAGGGAAGAACTGGGAGACCTACTGGAAGGATGAAGACACCAAGCTTGTTCATTTTATAGGGAAGGATAATATTGTATTCCATTGCATCATCTTCCCTGCCATGCTGAAGGCGCACGGATCCTTTATCCTGCCCGACAATGTCCCGGCAAATGAATTCCTGAACCTGGAAGGACAGAAGCTTTCCACCAGTAAGAACTGGGCTGTCTGGTTACATGAATACCTGGAGGAATTCCCGGATATGCAGGATGTCCTTCGGTATACACTTACGGTGAATGCCCCGGAAACCAAGGACAATGATTTTACCTGGAAGGATTTCCAGGCCCGGAATAACAACGAACTGGTGGCAATTTTCGGGAATTTCATCAACCGGGTCCTGGTACTCAGCCAGAAATATTACAACGGAGTAGTTCCGGCACCGACAAGCCTGACGGAAACAGATAAAGAAGTATTGGCAACCCTGGATAGTTTCCCGGAAACCCTGACCGATTCCCTGGAGAGGTATCGTTTCAGGGAAGCCTGCCAGGAGCTGATGAATATGGCCAGGAGTGGGAACAAATACCTGGCAGACGAGGCACCGTGGACAGTCATTAAAGAAGACGAAGAACGGGTTAAAACAATTATGTACGTGGCCCTTCAGGTCGCAGCCGGCCTGGCGGTGCTTTCAGAGCCTTTCCTGCCGTTTACCGCCACAGCCCTCAGGAGGATGCTGAATTTTGAAGACCGGGATGCTGAAAACAACCTATGGATATCAACGAATTCCATCCAGGAACTGTTGCCTCCAGGTCACCAGCTGGGAAGTCCGGAACTGTTGTTCAGGAAGATCGAGGATAAAGAGATACAGCAACAGATTGATAAACTGGAAGCTACCAGGAAACAAAACGAAAACAAAGAAACCGCAGTGACACCACAGAAAGACACTATTCAGTTTGAAGACTTTTCCCAACTTGATCTCCGGGTAGGGACCATACTCGAAGCAGAGAAGATGCCTAAGACAAAGAAATTACTGGTGCTGAAAGTAGATACAGGACTGGATGTCAGGACCATCGTTTCGGGTATTGCTGAAAGTTTTGATCCCGGAGATATCATCGGGAAACAAGTTACCGTCCTGGTGAACCTTGCCCCCAGGAAACTGCGCGGGGTAGAGAGCCAGGGTATGATCCTGATGACAGAAAATTCAGAAGGCAAGTTGGTTTTTGTATCTCCTGCCGAAGCCGGAGTAGGTAACGGGACAACGATCAACTAATGAAAGGAATAGCAAAAACATCCCTGCTACTGCTGGTTTCCTTGTTCTTGTCGGGAGCTGTCCTTGCGCAGAAGGACTCTACCGAGTTACAGGACACCCGCTGGAAGATGCTGACCTACGATGTTGGGAGTGTCTTCCGGGGTATTGGTTTTGCCTACAGCAGGCCTTTACATTGGGAAAAGAAGCAATGGCTTACCCTGGGGGGTATTACCGCGGGCACCGGTCTTATCTATCTTGTGGATGATGAAACCTCGCGTTTCGTAAGCATCCAAAGAGAGAGTATTCCTAAATTCGTCCGTGACTACGGCGAATTATACGGCAGTCCGGAGAATAATTACCTTCTGACTTCCGGGGTCTACCTGGCCGGCTTAATTGCCAAGGATGAAAAACTGAGGAGAACAGGGGTCTTACTGATTGCTTCTGCCAGTGCCGCAGGAGTCCTGCAACAGGTCGCGAAATCGGTTGTAGGCCGTGCAAGGCCGGTAAGCGGCCTGGGTAAAGACACCTTTGACCCTTTTAACAGTTCCAGGAATTTTCATTCGTTTCCTTCGGGTCATACCATCCTAGCCTTTACGAATGCCTATGCTATAGCCAAGCAATTTAAAAGCCCCTGGGTAAAAGCAGGTTTTTATGCCATCGGACTTGTTCCGGGGGCGAGCCGCCTGTGGGACCAGCAGCACTGGTTAAGCGATATTGCCTTCGGGGTTGCTCTCAGTATAGTCACCGTAGAATCTATTGATCGGTATCTCGACAGGCGATACGATAAGAAATACACTGAGGAGGACAAACAACTGAGTTGGGACCTGCAGTTCGGACCTGGAAATGTAGGAGTGGTCATCAGCTTCTGAATGGGAAGTGAACAATTCCAAAAAATAGTATAGCGACAAGTTAATGGGCCCTTATGCCTAATATAAACCTGCTTCATAAAAAAATCGCCGCAAGGGCGATTTTTTGGTTACAGTCCGATTCTCACACTGGGAGTACCGATCCGGACCCCTGTATTTATCCTGGTTCTCGATGGCCTGTCATAAGACCTGTAATAGCCATGGTAATAGAAAGAAGCGTGGCTGTAATAATGTGAGCCGTGATGGCAGTGATGATCACAATGTGCATAGTGTTCTTTATAGGCATCACGTTTACCTCTCATATACGCCCTGTGTGCTTTGGAATCCCTGGACTTAAGTTCTTTTTCATAGGCTTCCTGGTCTTCCCAGAAATCAGCTTCGTCTGCCTCTTCCTTGGTATTGAGTGTCTGCTCGTATGCCGCATCTTCCCGGCCTCTTTGCTCGTAGTACGATAGCCGGTCTTCTTCGGTCTGTTCCTGGGCCACTGCGGTAGACTGGTAGCCAGCAAAAATTAAAATAAAGAGGAGGAAACTTTTAAATGGAGTGCTCTTATTCATGGTTACAACATTTTAGATTCTGTTGTATTAAGAACAATCAAGGGAGCCGAAACCCTACTAAGATGCTTAATAAAAAACGTAAATATTTGAGATCCAGGAAGTAAGAACAAACAGAAATGATTATAGATTAGCGGCGTTCATGCCCGGAAGCCACGACAGGAGTTTTGCCTTCGCCGTTGACCGCGTCTGCAAGATTTTCACTTCCTTCACTATACTGCAGGTAGAGGTCAGATTGTGCCTTGTAGATCTTGCCGTGATTGCAGGCTGCAGTGCATTGTGTTTCCTGGTAATCATAGGCCAGTCTTTTACCGGTCATATAAACGTGGTAGTTGAGGGGATCCTCTGCTTTCAGATCGTTCTCAAAGTTGCGCTGGTCCATCCAGAAGTCTTTTTCGTCTTCTTCATATTTCCAACGGAGCTGGTGTTCCAGTTCTGCATCTGCAGCAGCACGTTCCCTGTAAAAATCTTCCGTAGGCGCTTCACTCCGGATCGCCTGTGCATCAACCTTGGCCGGTGCAACCAATAGCACAAAAAACAACATCCATGCGATATACCGCAAGGGTCGGAAGTTGTTTCTGTATTTGGATACACGGTAGTTCATGATGGCAAAAGATGTTTATATAAGTTACAAAAAATCAGCGATTTATCGATGCAAATCGAGTCGAAATACCACTGTTGCCCGATAAATTACACCTCGAGATAAAAACCTGTAATTTGGACTGTTTTTCCGGTTTTTGAACGATCACCCCGTGGGTGAAAGGACTTCCGGAAAAAGCGGGGGATTCCTCCTGAACTGCATTACAAAAATACCAAGCCTGTCTTCAAAAAGTGTGCTATATAAAAAGGGTTCTTGGCCTATACGCCTCTGGAGGTGAAATTTATAGTTAAAATACTGTTAACCCCTATTATCATTGACCTCAGGCCTCGGTAGATGAATCCCATAACACTATTTCACAGGACACATTTTCATATAAAAAAAGGGCTCCCGGAGGAGCCCAAATCCGGGAGATCTTCAGGCTTTACCCAGCATCAGCAACTCGTTACAGCGCACTTCCGTCACGTAACGCTTGGTACCTTCCTTGGTTTCATAGCTACGGTGCATCAGTTTACCTTCCACGGCTACTTCGCTGCCCTTATGAAGATAACTCTCAACTATTTCAGCGGTCTTGCCCCAGGCCACTACCTGGTGCCATTGTGTCTCCGTTACTTTCTCTCCTTTCCCGTTCCTGTAGATTTCATTCGTGGCCACTGAAAATTTTGCCAGTTTACTCCCGTTGTCCAGGGCTACGATCTCCGGATCCTGGCCCAGGTTACCAATCAACTGCACTTTGTTTCTTAATGCGTTCATCACTCTGTTTTTTAAATTAATACGTCTATTGCCATCAGGACCTTCCCGACCATACAAACCTAGGATACCCGGGGCCGGATACTTGTCTCCGACGCACTTACTTACGTCTATATTCCTTTGTAATTATTTGTAAACAGATAATTGATCTTTTTCACCAGGCCGGCCAGCTCGGGCTACTGCATGATTTTGGCATTCTGGGGGTTTATTTTAGTATCATGGTGAGAAGAAAATGCAGGGAGTGTAATGAGCCGGTTACAGGCAGGGCGGATAAAATATTCTGTTCGGATTACTGCCGCAATGCGTATCACAATCAGTTGAACAAGGATTCCAAAAACCTGTTGCGGAATATTAACAACCGCTTGCGCAAGAATTACAGGGTCCTTGATAGTTTCCCGCTCAAAGACGGGAAGACCAGGACATCCAAATCAAGATTACTGGATAAAGGGTTCAACTTTGAATATATCACCCACCTGTATACCACTAAAAAAGGAACAACCTATTTTTTCCTGTACGATCTGGGCTACCTCCCTCTTGATAATGATTATTTTATGATCGTAAAGAGGGAATAGGCTGGTATAATAAACAAAGAACCCGGCCTGGTAGCCGGGTCCTGGTATAAAAAGTAATTTCGTTATTTCCAATTGTGGGAATTTAATTTCAATGCGGCGATCACTATATCTTTCCGGCTGATCTGCCCTACCAGTAATCCTTCTCTCATCACCGGTAACCTGCGCCTGTTATTCTTATGGAAAATGCCGGCAGCGTCAAATATGCTGATATCATGCTCAATGGTCTCTACCTTCTCCGTCATAAAGCGCTCCACGTTCTTATCGAGTATAGGCTGGTTAAAATACCTGCTTTCGGATATCTGTTTCATACAATCAGCTTCAGAGATGATACCCACTAAAAATCCATTGTCATCCAGCACAGGTCCCCCGGAAATATGATGTTTAGCAAATAGTTCCATTACCTCCAGGATAGACTGGTCAGGTCTGAAAGTGACTAGTTTAGTGGTCATATAATCTGCCACCAGGATGGGGGCATCGTATTCTTTTTTCGTGTCGGGTTTGGCCCTCCGGCCCTGAAAACTTTTGATTCCCATAGTCGTCTGTTTGTAAATCGGTTAATTTTAAATATAGGTAAATTCTGCGGATAATTTAAATAAAGTCGCCAAACACCTAAAGACTGTCATAATTTTATAATTTTATCGAATAATTTGACAAGAATGAAGCGATATCTTCCTTTGCTCAGTCTCTTCCTGCTTTTACTGGCTTTCCTCGCGGTTTTCCACACACGAATGCCTTCAGAATCCTATGGGAATTCGGCTTCCGAAACAGAATTTTCCACAGCACGGGCACTGCAACATGTAAAAGCGATGAGTAAAGAGCCTCATGCCGTTGGTTTCCCGGCCCACGAAGAGGTCCGCAGTTACCTGCTTCAGCAATTAGAAGCGCTTGGGATGCAGCCGGTATTACAACAAGGCTATACGGCCGGAGACTCGGGGAACCTGAGCAGGGCTACCAATATTATTGCCCGCCTTGAAGGATCAGGAGATGGGCAGGCGCTCTTGCTACTCTCACATTACGACAGTAACCCACATTCCTCTCTGGGAGCAAGTGATGCTGCAAGCGGTGTGGCTGCTATCCTGGAATCCCTGAGAGCATACCTTGGAACAGGAAATATCCCCGGTAATGATATTATAGTCTTATTTACAGATGCCGAAGAATTGGGACTGAACGGAGCCGACCTTTTTGTCAACCAGCATCCGTGGGCAAAAGATGTTGGCCTGGCACTTAATTTCGAGGCCAGGGGCAGCGGGGGACCCTCCTATATGTTCCTGGAGACCAACGGAGGCAACCGGTCACTTATCGAGGGGTTCATGCAAGCCGATCCTGGCTACCCGGCTGCCAATTCCCTCGCTTACAGCGTATACAAGTTGTTGCCCAATGATACAGATCTTACCGTGTTCAGGGAAGATGGAGGAATACAGGGGTATAATTTTGCTTTCATCGACGACCATTTTAATTACCACACCGCACTCGACCGCTATGACAGGTTAGATCCTGCCTCCCTTGCACACCAGGGAAGCTACCTTCTTCCCCTGCTCTATCACCTGGGCAACTCGGAGCTCCCGGCCCTGGGTGATGACCGCGACCTGGTCTATATGAATATCCCGTTCCTTGGACTTATCACCTATCCCTATTCGTGGATCTGGTCCATGTTCGTCATTGCTGTGCTCATCTTTACAGCACTGTTATGGTACGGATTCCATAAAAAAGTACTCTCCTGGGGCGCAATAGCCAAAGGATTCCTGCCGGCACTGATCTCACTGGTCATTAATATCGCCACAGGGTATTTTATCTGGTCTTTTCTACTATTGCTTTACCCGGATTACCGGGACATATTACAGGGGTTCCCCTATAATGGGTATTGGTATATCGGGTCAATGGCCGCCCTGGCATCTGCGGTTTGTTTCGGCGTCTACGCCCAATTTGATAAGATCTCTGTCGCTAATAAACTTCCTGCCGCCATTCTGGTCTGGTTGCTCTTATGTGGAGCCCTTTCCTACTTCCTCGCGGGGGCAGCCTTTTTTGTTTTGCCGGTCTATGCACTCTTGGCAGGTTTCTTCGTGGTATTGCACCCAAAGGAATCCGACCCGCTTGTTTTAGCATTATTATGTATCCCGGCTATCTGGATACTGACTCCCTTTATTGAGGCCCTCCCAGTAGGCCTGGGATTAAAAATGCTGGTGACCACTACCTTGTTTACCTCTTTATTATTTTATCTGATGTTGCCATTTTTCGGCAGTATCAGGTTGAGCCGGAAATTAGCGTTCCTCGCTTTTATCCTATTCCTGGGCATGATGACCTCGGCCCATTTCAGATCAGGGTATTCTGAGGAGCAACCGCATCCCAGCAGCCTGGTATACCTTCTTGATGCTGATTCTGAAAAAGCTTACTGGGCTAGTTATAATCACCGTTTAAGCCCTTGGAATAGTTCGTATTTCCAGAAGGAACAAGGGAAGGATCAGGATGATATTCCGGTCTTCCGGAGTAAATACAATTCAACTTTTAGCAAGATCGCCACGGCACCGGTAAAGAAGCTGGCTGTCCCCCAGGTAGAAAAATTAAAGGACACGATGGTAGGCGGAGAGAGAATTCTCAAAATTCTATACCGCCCCCAAAGGGCTGTAAACCGGTTAGACATTTACACAAATCCAATCCGGTTAAACAGCGCTAAAGTCAACGGGGTGACCCTGGAAAAGGAATACCTGGGCAAACGGGGCAACCGGTTGCTGACCCATTATATCAGTGAGAATGATGTTACTCAACTGGAGCTAAGCCTGCCTGCTAACACCGTACTGGAACTTTCGTTCTTTGAATCGGCGAACGACCTGTTATCCCACCCGGAATTCTCTGTACCTTCTAGGCCGGAAAACGAGATTCCCATGCCATTTGTAATAAACGATGCTACGGTGATCATGAAAAAGGTACGCTATGAGTAAGACCATTGGGGTATTGGGGTGT
This sequence comes from Zeaxanthinibacter enoshimensis, assembly GCF_004362865.1. Taxonomy (GTDB): domain Bacteria; phylum Bacteroidota; class Bacteroidia; order Flavobacteriales; family Flavobacteriaceae; genus Zeaxanthinibacter; species Zeaxanthinibacter enoshimensis. The sequence continues at coordinate 409,066 of NZ_SNYI01000001.1, forward strand.
GGGTGGCTTGGCTTTCCCCTGGCCCAGGCTTTACTGAAAGACGGGTATACTGTACATGGAAGCACTACTTCTGAGGATAAGTTAGAATCCCTGGATAAAGCAGGGATCACCCCTTTTCTGATCCGCTTGAGTCCCGGAGGAATTGAAGGGGACATCCAGGCATTCCTCCGGGGGGTATCCATTCTCGTTATTAACGTGCCCCCCAGGCTCAGGGGAAAGGAAGGTGAGAATTACCTGCATAAGCTGGAGCACCTGCGAGTACAAGTCAGGGAATCCGGGGTAAAAAAGATCATTTTTGCCAGCAGCACTTCGGTCTACGGCGACCAGGAAGGCCAGTTGGATGAAAATAGTCCTCCCAGCCCACAGACCGAATCAGGCAGGCAGTTACTGGCTGCGGAAAACCTGTTCCGCGAAGATCCGGACTTAAGAACCACTATCATCCGCTTTGGCGGGCTGATAGGCGAAGACCGACACCCGGTCTCGCGGCTGGCCGGAAGAACCGATCTCCGCAATGGGCATCACCCTGTGAACCTGATCCATCAGACCGATGCTGTTTCGCTGTTACAGTTCATTATTCATAAAGATCACTGGGATGTAATTATAAATGGAGTTGCACCAGAACATCCGACAAAACAGGAATACTACCGTTCAGAAGCCCTGAAACGAAATCTTTTACCTCCTGAATACCAGCCCTCTGCAGAGGGAAAACCAGGAAAACAGGTAGATTGTAAGTATTTTCCTTATAATACGTACGTATTTTTGACATCTATTTTCAGCTAGTTCACCACACTTTTATACACTTTCACAACAAACCGGGCGTTTAAATCTTAAATAAGCCCCGGTTTTACGGCCTTCCTGATGATTCTTGCGTAAATTTAATTGAATCACAAATTCTACTAACATCATGGAAAGATTAAATATAAAAGGGAAAATACTTACAGATACCAAGGCTTTGATCGATCAAAGCTGCAAACGGGGAAACGCCACGGAAAGGGACAAGTGCCTGCACGAAGTGATTATTAAAAAACATTATAATGCGACCGATGTAAAGATCGACTACCATAGGAAAAGGATAGCCATGGACATCGTAATGGATGACGGCGCTTACGACCCTAAAGAGGTTAACGTGAAGCTGCCTTTACTCCATGCCAATATCCTGTTCCGGAATTTACGGGAGTTTCTGAATTCCTGCATCGAGAGCGACAGGAACAGCCTTTCTTTCTACGCCTGGCTGCTGCGTTCGCATGCAAATAAGGAGGTTCCTTTAACCATGGTCTGAGGGCCGGGAAAACGAATAAAGTAACAAGGATGCCCACAAGGCATCCTTTTTTCATTGAACCCTAACGATTTAAACGGTTTTTGAGGCAGACTTATTAAAAAAAATAATAGTTTTGGCCCACAAAATTCAGGTAAATGAAAAGGATACTATTCGGCTTAATGCTGGCTCTAAGCTTTAGTGCGTACGCCCAGAACACTTCAGATCTAAAAGATCACTACGAGGAGTTTTACAACGAAATGAAATTACAGGGAGACATCAACGGGGTCATCAATGCCCTTACCCACCTGAATATCCTGGCCCCCAGCCAGGAGCGCCGGGACACCCTGGCCTATGTTTATGCCAACAACAACCAGCATATGCAGGCCCTGAATACTATTGGGATAGAGAATGATGAGAACGCTTCTGACCTGGCCGTACAGGTTAAAGCCATTTCACTGAAGGCGCTTAACCAGCCTAAACGGGCATTAGAGCAGTACCGGATCCTTTATAATCGTGAGGCTGACCCATACCTGGCGTACGAAATTGCGGATCTCAGGATCCAAACCGGCGGGGATGGTGAAGCGCTGGAATACATCACTTACGGGATTGCGAATGCCACTGATGATATGATGTATGCATTTTATGAAAGACAACAGCCCTACCAGGTACCTCTGAAAGCTGCGTTTCTGCACCTTAAAGGACTCGTACAGTACAATATGAATAAGAATAACATCGATAAGGCGATCGCCCTTATGGATGAAGCTCTGGCCATCGATCCTAACTTTAACCTGGCGAGCCTGAGCAAGCAGGCGCTCTTATCGAGGAAACAAAAAGCAGAAAACCCCGAGGAATAACTATTCTTTCCGGGATTTACGCAGCTGCTCTGTAAGCAGGCTGTCTTTTTCCTGCTTTAACTGTACCAGCTCGTCTACGACTTCATTGGGGACGGCGATAGAGAGGACGTAATGTGCAATTTTCCATTGACCGTCTTCTTTTTTCAGCACCCCGGAGCCGCGGCAAATTTTCATCTGGGTATCCAGTAATTCGTCAAACCAGGCAAAGTTGCCATCAGCTCCCAGGTAAATATTGCGTTCCAGGGAGGTAAAATTCCAGGCTTTCCCCCTGTCAAAATAGGGTTTGGAAAATTCTTTAAAAGCCGGCTTCCCCCAAAGTTCAGTGGCATCGGTGCCGATAAATACAGCATCATCGGTCATCAATTCAAAGTAGGAATCAAAATCTGCCCGGGCTGCCGCCAGGTGCCATTTGTCCAGCACGTTGTTAATATTTTCTTCCGGTTTTTCCTGGGCAATCAGCTGGCCACAGCTCAGAAGGATAAGGGCGAGTATTAATACAATTCTATTCATCAAGGATCAATTCGTTTTCCAGTTTATTATTCACGATTACTTCAAATTGGCTACGCATGGCGTTATACGCCTCCAGCATATCCACAGTTGGTTCTACCAGGTCTTGCCTGTATATTAAAGCGCCTTTTACTTTAAGGATATAGGTTTTGAGCACTTTTTGCCTGCTTTTTATTTTAGGGGTATCAAATTTCGGAGGATAGTCAGCACCCTCCAGGGCGGTCTGTTTTTCGATCAGCTCATCGATGTTCAGGGCAAGGTCTTCCCGGTTCTCCGCCTGGTAAACACGCTGGAAAGCATTTTCAAGCTCCCGGAACTCCGGCCAGTTCAGTAATATCCCTTCCACCTCTTTGTTTACAGGGATAACCCGGGGAAGTGAATCCGCGGAAAAAACAGTAAATTCCTCCCGCTGCGGCAAGGTGGTTTCTTCTCCTTCCCTACAGCTCAACAGCGAGAGAAGACACAGGAAAATCAGCAATATCTTTGGCATGGAACGAAGGTACAAATTTTAATAAAGGCTATCTTTGGGCCCTATCAATAATTACAACATGCATAAATCTATTCTCATACTTGGTGCCTGCGGACAGATCGGCACTGAACTCACATTGGCACTCAGGGAACGTTACGGAAATCAACAGGTCATCGCCAGCGATATCCGAGAAGGCAGTGCACAACTGATGGCATCCGGACCATTTGAAATGCTGGACGCTACCAACTACGGGGCACTGGAAGATGTGGTAATGCATTACGAGATAGAAGAAGTATACCTGATGGCCGCTATGCTGAGTGCCACAGCGGAAAAATTCCCGATGCGGGCCTGGAACCTGAATATGAATTCGCTCTTTAATGTGCTCAACCTTGCAAAGGATAAGAAGATCGGGAAAGTATTCTGGCCGTCCAGTATTGCCGTCTTTGGCCCAAATACCCCTAAAGAAAATACGCCGCAGCACACCATTATGGAACCCAGTACGGTATACGGGGTAAGCAAACAATCCGGGGAACGCTGGTGCGATTATTACCACAAAAAATTCGGGGTGGATGTCAGGAGTATCAGGTATCCCGGCCTGATCAGTTGGAAAACGGCCCCTGGCGGGGGAACAACCGATTTTGCGGTTGATATTTATATCCAGGCTATTAAAGAAGGTAAGTATAGCTGTTTTGTATCCGAAGAGACCCGTCTCCCAATGATGTATATGGATGATGCGATCAGGGCTACCCTGGCCATTATGGATGCCGATGCGGAACAGATCAGGGTGCGGTCTTCGTATAACCTTGCTGCCATGAGTTTCAGTCCGGCCGATATGGCGGCAAGTATCAGGGAACACATTCCCGGCTTTTCAATCGATTATGAACCTGATTTCAGGCAGGCTATTGCCGACTCCTGGCCCAGCAGCATTGATGACAGCGAGGCACAGAAAGACTGGGGCTGGTCCCCGGAATTCGACCTGGAGAAAACCACCCGGGAAATGTTGACGAACTTAAAGTAATTTCAGAGGGCGAAGATATCGTCCGGTTTTGCAAAGCATTTGAACTCTACCATGTAGCCATTGGGATCTTCGATAAAAAAGGATTTATGCTCCCCTTTTTTGTCTTTGAGGAAGCTGCCTTCCAGGGTAATCTCTGCTGAACTTTGCTTCAGTTTTTTATGCAGGGCATCCCAGGTAGCGGAGTCGACCACCACCCCGATGTGGAAAGCCGGCAATACAGAATCTCCAAATTTATAGGACTTATAAGCGAAGTTAAAAGCACCTGTCTTGGTGAAGGTGACCTGGTTCCCGAAAAGGTCTATATCAACCCAGGAAGTGGTGTTCCGCCCGGTCGTCAAGCCCAGGGTTTCGACATAGAATTCCCTTGTCTTACTGATACTATAACAAGGAAGGGATAGGTGGAAAGGAAAGTTTTTCATTGCTGGATGGTTTAAGTTGTCCTTCCCGGGAAGAGCAGCACCGGTCACTTTTCTGCAAGTTCCCGGCCGGCTGCTTTAATCTCCTGGAATATATATTATGAATCTTCGGAATCTTCATCCTGGACCTCGAAGTCAGGAATAGCTTCCGGATCGTCTTCATCGTAATCCTCGTAATCTTCCTCGTCATAATTCGCCATGGTGATCTCCAGTTTCTGGCTGATCTTGACCAGGTATTTGGTGTCCTCGGTCAGCACCTCAACGGCCTGGATCCTTTCTCCCTGGGCATTTTTAAAAGTTATGATATTACGATCGTCATACCCGTCCGGATATCGCTCTACCAGTAGTTTCAGCACCTCGGGGGTAAGTTTCTTAAAATCTACAATTACTCTTTTTAAATTGTCCATAGTTACATATCTAAAAGATAAGCAAAAATTAATGGCGCTACAATAGTTGCATCGCTCTCGATAATAAATTTTGGGGTATCCAGATCCAGCTTGCCCCAGGTGATCTTCTCGTTCGGAACAGCACCGGAATAAGAGCCATAACTGGTGGTACTATCACTGATCTGGCAGAAATAACTCCAGAAAGGAGTATCTGTCCGTTCCATGTCCTGGTAGAGCATCGGTACTACGCAAATCGGGAAATCGCCGGCGATTCCTCCTCCGATCTGGAAGAAACCGATCCCGTTCTCAGAGTTATCGGTATACCAGTCGGCCAGGAAGGTCATGTATTCGATCCCGGATTTTACCGTACTGGCTTTCAGCTCTCCCTTCAGCACGTAGGAGGCAAATATATTACCCATGGTACTGTCTTCCCATCCCGGGCAGACAATAGGCAGGTTCTTTTTAGCAGCAGCGTACATCCAGGAATCCTTTACATCAATTTCGTAATGTTCCTCCAGAACACCGGACAGCAGCAGTTTATACATATATTCATGGGGGAAATAACGCTCACCCGCAGCTTCTGCATCTTTCCAGATCTTAACGATATGTTCCTGTATCCGGCGAAAGGCCTCTTCTTCAGGAATACAGGTATCTGTCACCCTGTTCAGTCCCTTTTCCAGTAATTCCCACTCGTCCTGGGGGGTCAGGTCTCGGTAATTGGGTACCCGTTTATAATGGGAATGGGCTACGAGGTTCATAATGTCTTCCTCCAGGTTGGCTCCTGTGCAGGAAACAATCTGTACTTTGTCCTTACGGATGATCTCCCCGAAGATCTTCCCGATCTCAGCGGTACTCATGGCCCCGGCCAGGGAAACCAGCATTTTGGCTCCCTTGTCCAGTTGCTCTTCATACGCTTTGGCAGCATCTACTACAGAAGCTGCATTAAAATGCAGGTAGTAGCGCTCCATGAATCGGGTGATCTCTCCTTTATTCTTCGTCATTATCGGTAAACTTTTTTATCGTATTGCCGGAACCGCTCCCGGCAATATAAGTATTGTCATAATCATCCTCAACAGCCTCTTCTTCAAATTTATAGCTCAACATTTTATAATAGAGCTTGGCTGCAAGGAAGTCGGAGGATTTCTCCTGTGGGTTAGGACATAATTCCACTATGTCAAAACCAACTACATTCTTTTCCTCAAATACTCTTTTAAGGAAATCCAAGGTCTCGTAATAAAATAGACCTCCCGGTTCAGGGGTTCCTGTTGAGGGCATTATAGAAGGATCCAGTGCATCGAGATCAAAGGTGATAAAGACCTGGTCGGTCAGCAGATCGATCACTTTATCCATCCAGTATTCATCATTCACCATTTCATGGGCAAAGAATGTCTTTTCCTTATCCATAATCGTGGTCTCAATACTGTCCATACTGCGTATACCTACCTGCACCAGGTTCGTGGTCTGGCTGGCTTCGTATACTGCGCAGGCATGGTTATAAGGTGTCCCGTCGTATGATTCCCTCAGATCCGCATGTGCATCTATATGTAATACGGTCAGATCGTCAAAGCATTCATTGAATGCCCGGATGCTTCCTATAGACACGGAATGCTCGCCCCCAAAGAGGGTAACAAACTTATTGCGCTTGATATAGTCCTTGGTGGTCGAGTAAACTGCCTTCACCATGGCTTCCGGGCTGGAATCCTCTTCGATTGGAGGAGCCAGGTAAATACCCTGTTTATATACCTCTGTTTCTGTTTCTATATCATACAGCTCCATGTTCTCCGATGCTTCGAGAAAAGCATCAGGTCCTTTGTCTGCTCCTTTACCCCAGGTACTGGTTCCGTCATAGGGTATAGGTATTAATACTACTTTGGCTTTCTCCAGTTGAGCGAATTCTTCCGGGATCCCGGCGTAATTCCGAGTTGTTTTCATAACCTAAAATTTGAAGCAGTTCTTCTGCCTTCTGTTGTTCACTAAATACACTTGTTACTAAGTTCCCGTCTTCGTCCCGGTCTATCAGGATATGCTTGGGATGTGGGATCAGGCAATGCTGTAATCCTCCGAAACCACCAATTGATTCCTGGTAGGCGCCGGTATTAAAGAACCCGATGTAAAGCGGTTTGTCCCGCCTGTACTTGGGGAGGTAAATGGCATTCATGTCCTGCAGGCTGTTGTAATAATCATCACTGTCGCAGGTAAGACCCCCGAGCAGAACCCGTTCATATTCATCATGCCAACGGTTGATAGGCAATAGTATAAAACGCTTGTTGATGGCCCAGGAATCAGGCAGGGTGGTGATGAAAGATGAATCGATCATATTCCACTTCTCCCTGTCATTCTGTTGTTTCTGGTAGAGCACCTGGTAAATGGCACCCCCGCTTTCTCCCACGGTGTAACTCCCGAACTCCGTAAAGATATTGGGCACTTCAACATCAGCTTCCTTACAGGTAATATTGATCTGGTTTACGATCTCATCGATCATATACCCGTAATCATATTCAAAGGAGAGGGAATTTTTGGTCGGAAACCCTCCGCCGATATTCAGGCTGTCCAGGGAAGGACATATCTTCTTGAGGCGAACGTATACCCGGAGACATTTATGTAATTCGTTCCAATAGTATGCGGTATCCTTGATCCCGGTATTGATAAAGAAGTGTAGCATTTTAAGGGTGGCCTGCGAATGCTCTTTGATCTGTCTTTCGTAAAAGGGAACTATGTCCTTGTATCCTATCCCGAGACGGGAGGTATAGAACTCAAATTTTGGCTCTTCCTCGGACGCGATTCGGATCCCTACTTTATAATCCCCGTCGATCACTTCTGAAAGCAAATCGATCTCTTCATAGTTATCGATGATGGGGATACAGTTGCGGTGGCCGTTATTGATCAGCTTACCAATATTCTCCACATACTGTGACCTTTTAAAGCCATTGCAGATAACAAAGGTATCATCCTTGATTTTGCCTTCGGCTTTAAGGTTCTGTACTATATTCAGATCAAAGGCCGAGGAAGTCTCTATATGGATATCATTCTTCAGCGCTTCGTTCAGTACGTACTGGAAATGTGAGCTTTTGGTACAATAAGCGTAGTAATACTTGCCCTTATAGCCGTGTTTCTCGATGGCTTTCGCAAACCAGCCCTTTGCATTCTGGATGTTGGTAGAAATTTTAGGCAGGTATGTGAATTTGAGCGGACTCTGATATTTTTCGATCAGTTTCTGTAAAGGGATGTCGTGGAATAACAAGTTATCCTCTTCCAGGCGGAACTCCTCCTGGGGAAAGTAATAGGTCTGATCTATCAGATCGCTGTACTTGACGTTCATAGTATTTTTTATTTCCTTTCACCTCCATCTTCATTTCCCACCGGAAACCCGGGAAGCATTATTAAAATTTTTAATGATCGGTCATGGACCAACCTTTATCGTTGGGCGCCCCGCTATTTATTCCCGGTATCCACTTAAAGAATACTATTGTTCAATAGACTGGCAAACACTCATTTCCCTAAATTATAAAAAAACAAAGGGAATCCCGATTTCGGGGCGTAAATGAAATCAAAAAAAATGGAAAAAAGCTTAAATTGAAAAAAATTTAACCACCACTTTACCCGGGAATATTCCTGCATCCATATGAACTAGTTATTAATCCATGATCATGAAACAGCACACCTCCAAAAATACAGGCAGAATCCATAGTTGTCAAGGCTTTTACAACTTTATCTTCCTGCTGGTTTTTTCAACTTTTTCCGCTTCAGTACAGGCACAGGTCAATCCCGGGGTCTATTTTGCAAAACAGGAGCAATCCGGGGACAGTATCATCCATGAACTGAAAATTACAGGGGCGTATATGGTTCACAGTGTTTACGAGCTTAACCCGCCAAAATTCATAAAAACCCTGGGCGGTCCCTTTAGCCTTGAAGATGGCGTTATAGAATGGGACCTCGATTTCAACTCTAACCACGCGAATGACGGTATAGAAAAGCGGGCTATCCCTTTCCGCTTAAGGGAAGGTAATCTGAATTTTGAAGGGGAACTACCCCTGTCTTTTCAAAAGGTCAAGTCTAAAGAGCAGGCCCTGGACGGAGCGTGGCTCTTTGCAACCAGGGGACCGGACGAAGGACAGGAGAGACGGGGACCATCAAATCCACGGAAGACCCTTAAAATCTTACAGGATGGATATTTCCAGTGGATCGCTTTTAATAGCCGGACATTTGAATTCTTTGGAACCGGAGGGGGAACCTACCGGGCAAAGGATGGGAAGTATATGGAAATGATCCGTTACTTTTCAAGGGATCCAGAGCGTGTGGGAGCACGGCTCGATTTTAACTATGAACTTAAAGGGAAGGATTGGCACCACACAGGATTAAACAGCAGGGGGGAGCCTCTTTACGAGATTTGGGCAAAATGGGAATGAAGTTCAGGCGGTACGGTTAATGTCTGATTTACCCCCGGTCTTCTCGAGCAGCCTGATATTCAGAATTTCCACGTTCTTATCGATAGGCTTGAGCATATCGTACATGTTCAGTGCAACAACACTGGCCCCATGCATGGCTTCAACCTCTACCCCGGTCTTATAATGGGTTTTCACAGTGATCAGCACCCGGATCTCAAGTCCGGAGATCTCGTAATCTATCCGGGTATGTTCTATGGGCAACGGGTGGCAGTCCGGCAAAAGTAAAGCTGTATTTTTCACCCCGAGAAACCCTGCAGCGCGACTCATGGAAAAGACATCCCCCTTCGGGACTTTCCCTTTTTCGATAGCTTCGATTGTTTCCATGGAGCCCACCTTTACCACGGCCTGTGCCAAAGCGGTCCTGAGGGTACTGTCTTTTGCTGTAATATCTACCATTTTTGTATTACTTATTTACTTTCCATTGATAAGAATCGTCTTCGAAACACTCTTTCCCGAACACCGGTGCCTTGGCCTTAATTTCCTCGACCACCTGTTGCAAGGCCTGGAAAACCGGCTTGCGATGGGGCGATGAAACAAATACAAAGAGACAGATCTCGCCGGTATTTACTCTCCCGATACTGTGATAAATATGGAGGCAGCTCAATTCAAAATCGCGGAAAGCCGTCTCTTTGATCTCGTGGAATACCCGGTTGGCCATCTGTTCGTAAGCACTGTAGTCTATAGCAGTGACGGTCTTCCCGCCGATCTCGTCCGCCCTGACCTGGCCCAGGAATATATCATGGGCACCTATGCCGGTCTTGGACTGGTGTTTAGCAATCGATCGGGCTATGAACTCGGGGCTGATCGCTCCTTCAACAAAGACATTTTTTATAGCAGTCTTTTCCATCCTTGGGTCGTTTCTTACGAAGGTAAAGAAGATTTTAGGTTTGCCCTATGGCAAGGACATATTTTAGGTAAGGAAGTTTAGCTTTCCCATTGCTTATCAGGGCAATAAATATGCTTATCCTCCCCGGGAGAAGAGCAGGACTATTTTATCTTGTAGGCTTAAATCCTTAATAATGAAAAAACCACGACTCATTGTATTTGATGTGAATGAAACCCTCCTGGACCTCTCTGCAATGAAATCTGCTATTAATACTGCTGCAGGGGAGCCAGGCGCCTTTGAAAACTGGTTTAGAACATTACTCCAATTTGCCATGGCCGAAAGCCTGAGCGGTCCTTACAGGGATTTTGGTGAAATCGGTAAGCATACCCTGGAGATGACCTTTCAAAACCTGGGTAAAGATCTGCATAGGGAAGAAGCTGACCAACTACTTGGACATATCAGCGCTTTACCCCCACATCCCGAAGTTCCCGCCGCATTGAAGAAACTGAAAGAATCGGGTTATAGAATGGTTACCCTGACCAATGGCGGGCTCCGGACCCATAAACAACAGATGCAGCATGCCCGGCTGGAGGAATATTTTGATGTTTTTTACAGTGTGGAGGCAGTAAAGAAATTTAAACCTCACCCGGAAACTTATAACTACGTCCTGCAAAGTGAGGGATATAAGCCTTCCGAGACCATGCTGGTAGCAGCCCATGCCTGGGATATCCTCGGCGCCCAGCGCGCAGGATGCAAAACGGGATTTTTAAAAAGGGAGGGGAAGGTACTGTACCCAGGCGGAATTTACCCCGATATGGTTACAGAAACACTCGACGCATTGGTGTACCAATTGACTACATAAAAAAAGCACAGCCTGGGGCTGTGCTTTGAGCGGGAGACCGGGTTCGAACCGGCGACATTCAGCTTGGAAGGCTGACGCTCTACCAACTGAGCTACTCCCGCCTTTGGTTTGTTAACCGGGTGTAAAATTATTGAATCTTTTGAATGTGGCAAGGCTTTTTTGATGCATTTTTTTTCAAACGCTCCGCTTTAAATATACCAATATGCTGCTGAGGAGGATAAGCTGCTTGGCTGAAGATATTTAGGAACTCCCTATATTTAGGCACTCCCTATATTTATGCTTTAACCAAATACTATATTTAGTTGCTATAAATTTTATGCTATTGTAAGTTTTGTATTCTCCAGGGGGGATTTAGCCTGTTTTCACCCCCAAAATAAAGTACCAGCTGGTTACCATCAACATCTTTCAACCTGGCCTCTCTCCACAGCCACCTTTGATCGGTAGGTTCTTGGTCGAATTCAATTCCTTTTTCCTTTAATTCTTCAACTTGTGCATCAAGGTTTTCACATTCGAAATAAACAAATATCCCTTCTCCTTCTGGCAGTTTCTTTACCTGGTGAATTGAAAAAGTCGAATTTCCATCTGGGCATTCAAATCTTGCATACTCCGGAAGTGATTTCACAATTAACTTTAATCCCAGTTTTTCGTAAAAAGGGATTGATACTGTCAGATCCAATGAAGGAATAGTAATTTGGTTTAGATTCATTTTATTAACCCTAAGTTTAAGTTACAAACCCTACGACAGCGTCGCTGTTGTTACCCAGTGCACATCCTGAAAATACAAAACACCGGCTATACCATAGCCGTATTTATTACGGCCGCCGGGACTGACCTGAAAATAACACCCTAACGCAGGGCAAGAGATAGCTGCGCTGTTCTTGAATGAAGCTCATCCTGAAAATACAAAACACCGGCTATTTCATAGCCGTATTTATTACCGCCGCCGGGAATGACCTGAAAATAACACCCTAACGCAGGGCAAGAGATAGCTACGCTGTTCTTGAATGAAGCTCATCCTGAAAATACAAAACACCGGCTATTTCATAGCCGTATTTATTACCGCCGCCGGGACTGATCAGTAAACTGATCTCCCCGGCTTAACGGTAATAAAAAACGCCTTTGCTGATCGCAAAGGCGTTTTGTGTTTATCTGTAGCCTCGGCAAGAATCGAACTTGCATCTAAAGTTTAGGAAACTTCTATTCTATCCATTGAACTACGAGGCCGCTAAAATGGGAGCACAAAAATAAGATTTTTTTCCAAGTGCAAAGAACTGTCCGGGATAATTTCTCTGCCGCTTTCCTATTCGGGTTCGACTTCCACGATCAATTCAACTTCCACCGCGATGTTTCCGGGCAGTGAGCCCATCCCAACGGCCGCCCTGGCGTGTTTCCCCTTTTCCCCAAAAACGGCTACCATCAGGTCGGAAAAACCGTTGATAACGGAAGAATGCTCAGTAAATTCAGAATGAGCATTTACCATTCCCAATACCTTTACAATACGTTTCACTTTACCAAGGTCACCCAGTTCAGCTTTAAGCACGGACAACTGGGCAACCCCTACCCTTTTAGCTGCTTCGTACCCCTGCTCTACCGTGAGTTCCGAACCCAGCTTCCCGGTAATGGTATTACCCTCTTCATCCCGGGGACCTTTGCCGGCTAGGAATAACAGGTTCCCGCTACGGACTACGTGTACAAAATTTGCCGAGGGGGTGCCCGGATCTTTTAAACTGATCCCCATTTCAGCGATACGGTCTTCAGGTACTATATTATCCTGACCAAAAAGAAAAGAAATGAAGAGCAGGTAACATACGGTAAAACGGAACAAAAAATTTATCATACAGCTTAGGTTTTATATTGGCTGCTCACCAAGGTAAAACAGTTCTCAATAGAATCCAAGACCCCTGGGTAATTCACGCAGAATAAAGGCATTACCGGGGCCGGATTAAAAAAATGCCAAATTTTTTACCAATGCTGCCTGCGAATCATTTTATACACTATATTCGCCCGCTTTTTTAAAATTCTGAGCACCAATAATTCACTGATAATACAAGGATCCCCCACGGGAATTTTTATCTCTAATTCTATCCATCTTATGAAAAAAATACACAAGGGTTTTACCATGCCCAGCGCAGCCTATTCTGTGCCCCGTAAAGCCATTAAACGTTACAAGGCCATAGACCGCCCCCCACAAGTAGGGGATGTACTCTACGGGGTTGTAGAAACTATCGGCCAGCATAAATCACTGGAAAATAAAGAGGGGCGTATCCATACCATTCACCATGGCACCCACGCTATCTTTGTCTTCGGCAACCGTTATGCCCCCGATTATTACGAGGGAATCGTCCCTTCCGAGAGTGATTTTACCGGCGTTGATCTCCTTGCCCGTTCGGGGCTCGTGGGAAAGGTGCTGTCCAAAAGCGGGATGGTGATCTCCCCTACCCGGATCAAACCTTTGGGCTACGCCTGTGACAATGAAGGTAAAGTGATCAACACAAGGGATTACAGCCTGATCAACCCTAAGGCTACGGAGAAGAAATCGCCGAGAGCCAAACTCATCCTGAATATCGGGACAGCTATGAACGCGGGCAAAAGTGCTGCCGCTACTGCATGTGTTTATGCACTGTCCGTACATGATAAGGAAGTCAGAGCATCCAAGGTGACCGGGACCGCAAGTCTTAAGGATATCCTGAGTATGAACGATGCAGGCGCAGCGCATTATTCAGATTTTACTTTCTTGGGCTATCCTTCCACCTATCTCATCGAGGAGGAGGAAATCCTGGATATCTTTAATAAACTGGACCTGAAATACGCCAACAATAAAGATAACTACTGGGTGGTGGAATTTGCTGATGGGATCAACCAGCGTGAAACCGCCATGTTATTACAGTCACCGGCGGTTAGGGAACGTATCCATAAACTGATCTTCTGCGCCGCTGATTCTTTCGGTGCGATTGGAGGACTGCATGTTCTGAAAAATAAGTTCGGCCTGGTACCTGATGCAATTTCCGGCGTTTGTTCAAGTTCTCCCCTACATATAAGGGAATTGAGCGAATACACAGATATCCCGGTATTTAACAGCCTGAATGTAGACCCTAAGGAATTGTTTGATATCTTATCAACACCAAGGAAACGCAATAAGAAACGCCTGGCAGTAGTATGAAAAATTACGGAATAGCCATTCACGGAGGAGCCGGAACCATTTCCAAGACCAACATGAGCAAATGGAAGGCCGAAGCCTACCGGCAGGTCCTTAAACGGGCCTATACCGTGGGGTATCTTACCTTGCACAAAGGAGGAACCTCCCTGGATGCTGTCACCGAAGCCGTTATCGTAATGGAAAACAGTCCCCTGTTCAATGCGGGCAGGGGTGCGGTTTTCACCCATGAGGGTGAACACGAGATGGACGCTGCCATTATGGATGGTAAGAAATTAAAGGCAGGTGGAGTAGCCGGGGTCAGCGGCATAAAGAATCCCATCCTGCTCTCCAGGGCCGTTATGCAGCACTCAAAACATGTGATCATCAGTGGCCCCCAGGCACGGGAATTCGCCAGGGAACAGGGTCTCGAATTTGCTCCCAAAGACTATTTCTACGACGAATACCGCTACAAGCAATGGCAAAGAGTGGCTTCTAAAGACCAGGTAAGCCTGGACCATGACGAGGAACTGAACAAGAAATTCGGAACCGTGGGTGCCGTAGCCCTGGATAAAAAGGGGAATCTCGCAGCAGCCACCTCAACCGGTGGGATGGTCAATAAGAAATACGGTCGGATCGGGGACAGCGCCCTGGTAGGGATAGGCACCTATGCCAATAATAACAGTTGTGCGATCTCCTGTACCGGTCATGGGGAATTTTTTATCCGGGCAGTAGTGGCTCATGAAGTATCCGCCCGGATGCTCCATAAACATGAATCCCTGAAAGAAGCCTCGGAACATGTGGTCATGCACGTTCTGCCCAAAATGGGTGGGAAAGGCGGACTCATTGGAATAGACCTTCAGGGAAATATCGTTATGCCCTTTAATACCAAAGGCATGTACAGGGGTTTCAGGAATTCCCGGAACGAAGAGTTTGTCAATATCTTTAAATAAGCCTGGGGTCTAATCCAAATTATTTGGAAAGGGCTTCCAGGTACTGGTCAATATAGAGGGGAGTCTGCCTGGATTTATACTGGGCAATGTACCTGGGGTGGTCAAACACCACCAGTTCACCAAACAACTGCTCCTCTTTGTTGATCTCCTGCAGGAACTTTGCATTCTTTTTTCCCAGCACAAAGCATTTATCCTGCCGTATCCCCAGGTTGATCATTTCCTTAAGGTGATCAGTGATAGGGATTCTCAGTGCTTCGTACAGATCGGGGAAATCGTAATAATTGCAATTTACCCAGTTGCCTTTCTTATTGCGGATCACGAACCCCAGGGGGTACATGGAATTGATAAAGAAATCCTTGTAGAATTCCCCGGGCCCTCCGTACGCCCGGATCACCTCGTATACAAAAACTGATGAAGGTTCGTGCGAATTGAAGGAATCGATCCGGATCCCGCAATCAGTGGCCAGTCTCTTGGTATCGGTAAACGGGATACCGGTTGCTCCCGCACCCAGCCTTCCGGGGTTTATGCCGAGAATAAGAGTCCGTTCTTTATCATCGTTATAGTATTTATTATAAAACTTCTCCGAAATCCCGAGGATCTCCGGGTTTTCCCTGAAAGGATTCATTATCCTGATATCCCTTGGCAGCGACAGTTGTGGATTAAGCACACTGTTGAAATGATTTACCCGGCCGGCAAATGTATCCATGTGAAAAATCGTTTTTCCAAAAATACAGGATTGCATTTAACTGCCCTTGTGAATATCCGCGATCAGGTTAGCCACCAGGGCCGTCCATCCTGTTTGATGAGAAGCTCCCACTCCACGACCGTTGTCCCCGTGGAAGTATTCATAGAATAAAATATAGTCCCTGAAATGTTCTTTCTGGTATTGTTCCTGGTGCAGGCCATTAACAGCCCGGGATCCCTGTGTATCTGTCTTGAAAATGCGCACTAGTCTTTTACTGATCCTGTGTGCGATTTGATGCAGGTCCAGTTCTTCCCCTGCGCCTGTTGGGTACTGGAATTTCATATCCTCCCCGCAATAGGAATAATACTCTCTCAGGGCATTGATAAAAAGATAGTTCATGGGGAACCAGACCGGTCCCCGCCAGTTTGAATTGCCACCAAAAAGAGGCACAGATGATTCCGCGGGTTCATAATTAATACTATAGGTAGTGCCTTCAATATCAATCGAGTATGGTTCCTCGTGTTTTTTGGAGAGCGAGCGAATCCCGTAGGGACTCAGGAACTCGGATTCATCGAGTAAAACTTTTACCAGGATTGGCATCCGGTCCTTAGGCACCAGGGAGAGCAGGAGGTCATCCCCTTCTACGTACTCCTGTATTACAGGGAATTTCATGGTTTCCAGCCGGTACCTTTTAAACCAGCCGACACTGGCTTTGAATTTAGGAAGCTTATCTAATGTTTGCTTCTTGATACACAGCACGGCAGCCAGGGATAACATCCCGGCAATAGAACGCACCTTGATGGGGACAAAGCGTCCGTCCGGCAATATCAGTTTATCATAAAAGAATCCTTCTTCCTCATCCCAGGTACCTTCATTTTCCCGGCTTCGGGTATTCAGGGCTTCTGCAATGAAGATAAAATGTCCAAAATATTTGGTCGCCATGTCTTCGTAGGCATCATCCTCTATAGCGATCTCGAGGCTCATCTCCAGCATGTTCAGGCAATACAGTGCCATCCATGAGGTTCCGTCTACCTGTTCCAGGATCCCTCCCCCGGGGATTCCCTTGCTGCGATCAAACACTCCTATATTATCTAATCCCAGGAAGCCTCCTTCAAAAACGTTCTTCTGGCTGCTGTCCAGTCGGTTGACCCACCAGGTAAAATTCAGGGCCAGTTTATTGAACATCCTCTTAAGGAATTTAATATCTCCTTTCCCGGTCTTACGCCGGTCTATCTGGTAGATCTCTATTGCAGCCCAGGCCTGTACGGGAGGATTTACATCACTGAAAGACCATTCATAGGCAGGGATCTGCCCATTGGGTTTCATATACCACTCCTTGGTAAACAACAACAGCTGTTTCTTGGCAAATTCCGCGTCGATCATAGCCATGGTAACACAGTGAAACGCAGAATCCCAGGCCGCATACCAGGGATATTCCCATGCATCGGGCATCAACATAATATCGTGACTCCTCAGTGTTTTCCAACTGTGGTTGCGGCCATACCATCGCTCCGGGGGCGGTACAGAATTTTTCTTATCCCCTTCTAACCATCGTTCAACCTCATAATTATAGTACTGCTTGGTCCACAGCATCCCGGCAAAGGCCTGTTTCTGGATCCGGAATTCCTCGTCCGTGCATTTAACAGCGATCTTCCTGTAAAAATCATCACATTCACTCCGTCTCCCCTCCATCACAGCTTCAAAGCCGGACCCGAACGGGTCATCTATGCTCTCCTTACTTAATCGCAGGCGAATCGTACAACTTTCACCCGGAGCCAGCTCCCGTACGTATTGCGGTGCAAACTTGGTACCTTGCTTGTTCCTTGTTGCCAGGGTATAATCTCCCTGTGTAACAGCGTCGTGAAAAAGATCTTTTTTAAACGGGTGATTATTCTTATCCCCGTAAACCCGTTCCCTGTTGGACTCGTTTTCGGTAAAAAGCAATCGGTCTGCCTTCTCAAAGTACAGTTGGTAATCCCCAACATATTCATGTGATATGTTAACGACCTCCCCGGAATTCTTATCAAGGCGGATCTGGGGTTTGACCTCCATTTCGCGGAAACTCCAGAAGTTCCTTATCCAAAGGGTGGGCAGTAAATGGATAGGAGCCGACTTCGCGGCGTGGTTGGTCACAGTGATCCGGATCAGGATATCCTCGGGACCTTGCTTGGCGTATTCAGTAAACACATCAAAATAAGCATCCTTGTCAAAAATCCCGGTGTCCAGCAATTCGTATTCGAGTTCTTCCCTGCTTCTCTTACTATTTTCAGCCACCAGGGCAGCATACGGGAATTCTGCCTGGGGGTATTTATAGAGGTGTTTCATATAGGAATGGCTGGGGGTATTTTCCAGGTAATAATACAGCTCCTTAACATCCTCTCCATGGTTTCCCTGCGGACCGGTCAGTCCGAATAATCTTTCCTTGAGGATGGGGTCCTTTCCATTCCATAAAGCGATCCCGAAGCAGATATTGCAGTAGCGGTCAGAGATTCCGGCCATCCCATCTTCTCCCCAGCGATAGGTCCGGCTTCGTGCGTGGTCATGGGGAAAATACCCCCATGCATCCCCATTAGCGCTATAATCCTCCCGAACGGTTCCCCACTGCCGCTCGCTGAGGTAAGGTCCCCAGTGTAACCAGTCTTCCTTACCTTCATTATATGCCTGTATCCGCAGGTCTTCTTCGGTTTGTTCGGTCATGTTTCCTATCCGTTTGTGGTGAACCCGGGGTAGCAGGTCATTCCCCCGTCTACATAGATCGTGGTTCCATTAATATATTCTGATTCGTCTGAAGCGAGCCAGGCCGCGGCGCTGCCGATATCCTCGGGCACTCCGATGCGTTGGTAGGGAATCAGCTTAAGAAGTTTTTCCAACGCTTCTTCCGATTCCCAGGCCGATTGATTGATCTTGGTCTTGATCGCTCCCGGGGCAATACTGTTACAGCGGATCTTGTGTGAGGCGTATTCCTGGCATATACTCTCCATCAGCATCACTATGGCACCCTTGGAAGCCGCATAATTAGCATGCCCGGCCCATGGAATGATCTGGTGAACAGAGCTCATGTGGATGATCTTACCAAGCGATTTCGAAATTTCGGGGCGCATACCTCTTTTCAGGAATTCTTTTATCGCTTCCCTGGCGCAGAGGAACTGTCCTGTAAGGTTAACATCTATCACTTCCTGCCAGTACTCCAGGGTCATTTCGTGCAGCGGAGCATCCCGTTGAAGACCCGCATTGGGAACACAGATATCCACGGTCCCGAAATGTTTTATGGTTTTCTTAAACATGGCCTGCACCTGGTCTTCCTTAGAGACATCACATTTAATGGCAATTGCCTCCCCGCTGATGTTGTCTTTACTTATCCGGTGGGCGATCTCCTCGGCATCCTCGGGCCGTGAGTGATAATTGACCACTACATTAGCCCCATCCTGGCCCAGTGCCAGGGCCACAGCTTTACCGATGCCCGAATTGGCTCCGGTGACGATACAGGTCTGCCCCACTAACCTTTTATTCGGTTTTTGCATGTTTCAATAATTTGATTAAAGTTAGCAGATATAGCGTTCTCTTTTGAAGAAATTTATGGCTTAACGCCTGATCTTGGAGCGTAACGGAATTCCAAATATTCCCGACGAAGGCTAATGCTTTAGATCCGTCACCTAAAGGCGATCAACCGTAGGACAGGTCCTTATTCACTGTAGGGCAGGTTTAGAGGATCAAGATTTAAAGGTAATTTATTTTCTGTGGAATATTTATTGCCCGGATCGTAAACTATTTTCTCTTGGAGAATAGGAATGAACTGATGAATCAATATAATTCCCGATATTGTCCGGGAAATTACCTTACCAAAATAAGTTAACTTTAAATTAACCTCAAGAGAGCTATACACATGGCAAAAGGACTGCTGCTTTTTATCATTGTTTTCATAGTCATTACCCTGTTGCATTCGACTATGATGACGATATACGATCTCAGTCCGGCTAAAAGAAGATGGTACCAGAAGATATTCTGGCATTTCTATTTCATCTACCTGGTTATTATGGCTGTTTACCAGTGGATCCTGGAAGGCATGGGCTGGCTCCCAATTACCCTTGCCTTTGTCGGCATTGCCGGAACATTGTCCATTCTCCTGGGGATTTTCCATCCTACGAGGGAATGATCCGATTCTTAGTTTATCAGCTGCAGGATCTCCGTAACCAAAAAAATAAAAACCAGTCACCAACCCTTTTTTACAGGCCCGGTATTATCTCTAATTGTTGTAGTTTTAGAGGAAATTTACCCATATGAAAATTATTGATCGCCGCCACATCTTACTCTTTTTCCTTTCATTCGTTCTACTCGGAATATTTAGTTCCACCGCTCAGCATAACCTGCCAGAAGATAACCCACTGGTAAAGGAACTGACTGCTATTGCCGTTGTAGAACAAAAAGTAATGATGCCGATGCGCGACGGAATCCGGCTGGCCACTGATATTTACCGCCCGAAGACGGAAGAAAAAGTACCGGTCATATTTTCCAGGACGCCTTACAATTTTGACTCCTGGCAGGAAGGTGAGTTCAAAGACCGTCATATCAAAAGTGCGTTGCAGGCCGTCAAGAGAGGTTATGCTTACGTAGTGCAGAATGAAAGAGGTCGCTATTTCTCGGAAGGAGAATGGGACATCCTGGGGGTACCGCTTACCGATGGTTACGATGCCTTTAGCTGGCTCACCGAACAGGAATGGTCTAATGGAAAAATTGGAACCCTTGGTTGTTCTTCCACCGCGGAATGGCAGATGGCGGTAGCAGCCCTGGACCATCCTTCCCATGCCGCGATGGTCCCACAAGGCTTTGGCGCAGGAATAGGTACAGTCGGGGATTTCACAGAGCAGGGAAACTGGTATCGCGGCGGTGCGGAACAACTGCTGTTCTTCGCCTGGTTATACGGTGTTGAACACGATATCTACAAACCGCGTATCCCGGAAGGAGCCACACAGGAAGACCTCTTGAGGATTTCCAGGTATTACGACCTGGCACCCGATAACCCGGAAGTGGATATGTCTGAGGCCCTGTGGCATTTACCGATTACGGACATGCTTAAGAACATGAACGGGAAAAAGGAGATCTTTGATAAAATGGTGAGGCGTAAACCCAACGACCCGGCCTGGTATGAAGGTGGACTCTACCATGATACGATGGAGTTTGATATTCCCAGTTTCTGGTTTGCCTCCTGGTATGATGTATCCATAAGCCCCAACCTGGAATTATTCAGGCACCTGAGGAAAAATGCAACTTCTGAAGAGGCGCGGGATAACCAGTACCTGGTCATAGCTCCTACCCTGCATTGCGCCTATACCCGGGCAACCGAAAATACGATAGTCGGCGAGCGTTCTGTAGGTGATGCCAGGCTTAATTACGAAGATCAGATCTACGCCTGGTTTGATCTATGGCTGAAAGGCGCAGATAACGACTTTAAGGAAAAGACCCCCCGGGTTCAGTACTATACTATGGGCAAGAATATCTGGCAGGCAGCCGAAACCTGGCCCCCGGAACATGTGAAATCAAAGACCTATTACCTGGAATCCGGAGGAAAAGCCAACACCCTGAATGGTGATGGTACCCTGAGTACAAGAAAACCGTCGGGCACGGACAGCCCGGACAGTTTTACTTACGATCCGCTTAACCCTGTAACCTCTTATGGGGGCAATGTATGCTGTACCGGCAATGCGATACAGGGAGGAGCATTTGACCAGCAGGAAATGGAAACCCGTGAGGATATCCTGGTCTATACCTCCGAACCCTTATCGGAAGGGATGGAGGTCAGCGGATTTATCGAATCTACCTTATATGTATCCTCAGATGCAAAAGACACTGATTTCACCATTAAACTGATCGATGTTTATCCTGATGGTCGCGCTTATAACCTGGACGAGACCATACAGCGAGCGCGCTATCGTGAAGGATATGACAAGGAAGTATTCATGGAGGAAGGCAAGGTCTATGAACTGAGGCTCCCGGATATGGCCACCTCTAATTATTTCGAAAAAGGCCACAGGATCCGCATCGAGGTGAGCAGCAGTAATTTCCCGCGTTTTGCGCGGAACCTCAACACCGGGGGTGACAATTTTGACGAATCGGAGGGGGTAACTGCCCACAATAAAGTTCATCACAGCCGGAAATATGCTTCCAGGATCGTGTTGCCCATAAAAAAATGATACAGGATAATGCTCGCAGTTGTGGGCCCAGAATGTAATAATGATATCCAGACATAATTTACTCTTGTTCCTGATAGGATGTTGCCTGACCATAGCTACGGTTCGTGGCCAGACCCGTTATATGGACAAGGTCTTCGAAGTTATCAACACGCGCACCTACACCTATTCGGATACCTTAAAACTAGATTTTTATTATGCCCCTAAAGATAAAGTGACCCAAAAACCGCTGATCATCCTGATGCACGGAGGAGGTTTCGCCAAGGGAAGTCGAAATGGCCGGGATGAACAGAAATTCTGTACCGCCATGGCTGAAAAAGGTTATGCAGTGGTATCGCTCAGTTACCGCTTAACACGCAAGAACAAATCATTTGGCTGTGATTGTCCGGTGCCTGAGAAGATTGCAACCTACCGTGCCGCAATGCAGGATCTTGGAAAGGCATTGAAATTTCTACATTCCCGGGAAGTAGATCTTAAGATCGATCTTAACCAGGTGATCCTGGCAGGCAGCAGTGCAGGAGCTTCCACCATCCTGAATGCACTTTTTATGAGGTCTCATTACGAATTCCGGGATATTGAATTCCGCAACACCAATTTTGTCGGAGCCATCAGTTTCTCCGGGGCGATGCTCGATTCGGAATACCTCCGGTCCAAGAAACCGGTACCGATAGTGATGATGCATGGTGAAAAAGACCGGACACTGCTGGTTGGGAAAGGACCGCACCGGAGTTGCGGACCCACCAACGTAGGCTATCTTATATTATCCGGACCACTGGCGATAACGGAAAAATTTCGCACCAATGAAAATCCTTTTTTATGTGTGATAGACCCGGAGGGCACCCACGAATGGTCCAATTACGGATATTCCTATATCCCGGAGATATCCTCATTTTTATACCGCACCATTTTCCAGGGAGAACAGATCCAGACGTTTCAGATCATTAAACATGTGGCAAATTGAGTCATCAATTTCACAAGGATCAAATTTCCAGGGATAAGAAATAGGGGTTCTTAACCCCACCCCGATCTCAAGATAAACGGGTTCACTGCAGGAAGCATGCAGTGTACAAACCCACTAGTGAACAAACCCGGAAATAACTCCATAAAAAAAAGCCACTGCTTTTCCCGGATCGCTCGGCTCCCGGGACCAGGGCGCGACTCGAACAAAGGACCTCTGATTAATCCCGCAGGTGCGGGACTCTAACCAACTGAGTTAATTTCCCAAAAGGAGTGAAGTCCGGATCAATCAACTTTTCTAATAAGGATCGACTTTTTTGATTTTTAATAAATCACTCTAAATTCTCAGCTACTCCCCTGTCTCGGCCAACATTGAATAATGCTTTTAAAATCCAAGGTCTATATTTTGAAGTAAAAGTATTGAAAGTAGCTTCATTATGTTCCTTCAATCTCCTGTATGGAGCAGATGAATACCCTATATAATAAGATTCAGTAATCTCAGATTGAATAATATATATGAAATACTCCATAATAAAATCATTGCTTTTCCCGGATCGCTCCGCTCCCGGGACCAGGGCGTGACTCGAACTAAGGACCTCCTGCTTAATCCCGCAGGTGCGGGACGCTAACCCACTGAGTTATTCTACCCACTAATAAACCCGGAAATAATTCCATAAAAAAAGCCACTGCTTTTCCCGGATCGCCCCGCTCCCGGGACCAGGTCGCGACTCGAACAAAGGACCCTCTGATTAATCCCGCAGGTGCGGGACTCTAACCAACTTCGCTAATCTGCCCACAAGAATAAAATCGGGGTCAATCATCTTGGCGAGTAATGTTCTGCTTTTTTGGCGTTTGATAAATCGTTCCAATATTTGCGTATCGCCCCTACCGAGATTAGTTCTAAACACAGCCTTCAGGATCCATGGCCTATACTTAGATGTAAATGTGGTTAAGGAGGTTTGATTATGTTGCACTAAGCGATTCCATGGATCTTGACTAGAACCTACATAATACTTGTCTGAAGTCTCTGAGTACAATATGTAAATATAAAATATCATAAAAAAAGCATCTGCTTTTCCCGGATGGCCCCGCTCCCGGGACCAGGGCGCGGCTCGTACCAAGGACCCTCTGATTAATCCCGCAGGTGCGGGACTCTAACCCCTTGAGCTATTTTATCCACTAAATAACCCGGAAATAACTCCATAAAAAAAAGCCACTGCTTTCGCGGTGGCTTTTTCTGTTTATGCTCCCCCTCTTGGGCTCGAACCAAGGACCCTCTGATTAACAGTCAGATGCTCTAACCAACTGAGCTAAGGAGGAGTGTTTCCTCATTTTTGAGGTTGCAAATATAGGAGTTTCTATATAATCCCCCAATAAAAAATTAAATTTTTAGACCCTATAAAAACTTCTTGATGATGTTCCAGATATCGTTACCAAAAACTACCGCCATAAGCCCCATCAGGATCACGAAACCGATGATCTGCCCGGTTTCCAGTACTTTTTCGCTGGGCTTTCGACCAGAGATCATTTCGTACAACAGGAACATCACATGGCCCCCGTCTAATGCAGGGATCGGCAGTACATTTAAAAAGGCAAGCCATACAGAGAACATCGCCATGAAATTCCAGAAAAAGGTCCAGTTCCAGCTCTCCGGCATCATTTCAACGATCCCGATTGGTCCCTTTACCTGCTTGTAAGCTCCCGTACTGGTGTTAAAGATAACCTTGAATTGTTTTACCTGGTCTGTCAGTACCTGGATAGATCTTGAAAAACCGGCCGGAATGGCTTCAAAGAATCCGTACTCCTCGGTAACGCGCAGGTCGTCAAAATCCAGGTACACCCCGATCTTCCCTTCTTCCGGAACTACCAGGCTGGTCTGCTGCACCCTGCCATCACGTTTGTAACTTATGGTAAGCTCCTTATTCGGTGAAGATCCTACCACCTGCATGAATTCCTGTACATACTGTACCGGCTCCCCGTTTATACCGACGATCTCATCGCCTGCCTGCAGGCCTGCCTTACTGGCTGCAGAATTCTCCACGATCTCGAGCAGCCGGGCCTTGGTCCTGTAAGTCATGAAATTCCGCCCCTGGGTGGCAAAGACCTCGGCCTTCCCCTCATCAGACAGAGGGATGGTCATCTCCTGCCCGTCTCGCTTCACCGTAACTTCATCCCCAAGGATAATGCCCAGGGTGGCCTCATTGAACTTTTTGGTTCTTTTTCCATCCACTGCGAGGATCTGGTCCCCGGTCCGTAATCCTAATTTTTCACCCACACTGTCTACCTGTATCCCGTACTTAAGACTGTCTGCCGGAATATAAGTATCGCCATTATTGAAAAGTAAGGCAGAATATATCAACCAGGCCAGGAGGAAGTTAACGGTTACTCCCCCAAGCATAATGATCAGTCGCTGCCATGCCGGCTTGCTCCTGAATTCCCAGGGCTCAGGGTCCTTGGCCATCTGCTCGGTATCCATACTCTCGTCGATCATACCGGCGATCTTCACATATCCCCCCAGGGGCAACCAGCCTATCCCGTATTCCGTTTCCCCGATCTTCTTTTTGATCAGCGAAAATTTGACATCGAAAAAGAGGTAGAATTTCTCCACCTTGGTCTTAAAATATTTAGCTGGCAGAAAATGTCCGAGTTCGTGAAGGATCACCAGAATAGAGATGATTAAGACGAACATGACAATTTGTGTGAACAATCCCATGGAATGGTTTTTATATTTTAACGCACAAAAGTACACTTTTACACCCGCTTACAAAAGCATAAAATCTATACATACAGGGATTTTATGAAACATTTGGCAGCCGTAGTTTGAAAAGAATTTTGACCCTTACTTCGTGCTGCTGTACCTTTGTAAAAAATTATCATGCGGGAGTTTTTTTCCAAATACAAGACCTTTGCCCTGGTGATGTTATTGCTTTCTGCGATCATCGTCACGCTCTTCTACAGTGCACTGAAACCTGAACAAACCCTGCCGGTATACCAGCCCACCGATTTTGATGCCAAGCTTGTAGACAGCAGCATACAACTGGTTCGCAAATACCATACAATTGCCGATTTCTCCCTGCTGAACCAGAATGGCAAGACCATCACACAGGAAGACTACAGGGACAAGATCTATATCGCTGATTTTTTCTTTACCACCTGTCCCAGTATCTGCCCCATCATGACCAGGAATATGGCAGATCTGCAGGAAGAACTCAAAGAACAGGAAGACGTAATGCTTCTTTCCCATTCCGTTACCCCGGAGATCGATTCTGTACCAAGGTTAAAAGCCTATGCCCTGGAAAACGGGGTGATCGATGAGAAATGGAACCTGCTGACAGGCCCTAAAAAAGATATCTATGAGCTGGCCCGGAAATCTTACCTCGTGGTCCAGGAGGATGGCGATGGAGGCCCGTTTGACATGATACATACCGAAAATTTTGTCCTGGTGGATAAAGAAAGAAGGATCAGGGGCACCTACGATGGCACCAAAAAGGAAGATATGGAACGCTTACTGGCCGATGTAGAAATTCTCCGGGAGAGCTATGATGACTAATTCATGCTGATCCTTAGCTGCTTCATGCAGACTTTTCAGCTAAATTGGCGTGTAACTTCATCTTTTTCCTGTATTTTTGCCCTTAATTAAATTCAATCTAAATAAGAATTGGAAATCACTGTCGCAGATCTGAAACGTGGAGAGAGAGGCATTATCAAGGATTTTGCCATGGATATACTTCCCATTAAACTTCTGGAACTGGGGTGCCTGCCCGGGAACGAAGTGGAGTTAGTACAACAAGCCCCTTTCAGGGACCCCCTCTACATCAATGTCAACGGTTCGCATATCGCCATCCGCAGATCAGTGGCCCGCCATATAGCGCTGGATCTCCTAGAAGACTTCTCGGCCCGATGAGTAAAAACATCAATGTAGCCCTTATTGGCAACCCGAATACCGGTAAAACCTCCGTCTTTAACCAGCTTACAGGATTAAAACAGAAAGTCGGGAATTACCCGGGTATCACCGTGGAAAAAAAAGAGGGTATCTGCAAACTCCCCAGGGGAGTTAAAGCACACATCCTTGATCTGCCGGGTACCTACAGCCTTAATACCACCTCGCTGGACGAAAGTGTGGTGGTGGAATTACTGCTGAACAAAAATGATAAGGATTACCCGGATGTTGCCGTGGTAGTGAGCGATGTGGAAAACCTGAAACGGAACCTTTTGCTCTTCACCCAGATCAAAGACTTAAAGATTCCTGCTATCCTCGTGATCAACATGGCCGACCGCATGTCCCGTAAAGGTATCAGCCTGGATATCGAGCTGATGGAGGAGAAGCTGAACACCAAGATCGCGTTGGTCAGTACGCGTAAGAATATAGGAATAGAGCGCATCAAAGAACTGATCGCGGATTACAAGAACCTGAGCAGGGAGCCCAATGTTAATGCTTCCCTGATCGCTCCCGATTATTTTGAAAGGCTGAAGAAGACTTTCCCCAATGAAGACCTGTATAAGCTATGGCTGGTCATCACCCAGGATGTAAACTTCATGCCTATCCAGAAAAAACGATTTAAAGAGGAGACTTCCTTTGATATTAAATCAAAATCAGAATTAAAGCGCCTGCAGCAGAAGGAAACCATACTGCGGTATCAGTTTATCAACGGGATCCTTAAGGAGACTTATAAGGTAGACCTGCAAGCGGCAAAAGGTTTCAGGGCTACCCTGGACAAAATTCTTACCCACAAGGTATTTGGTTACGTCATCTTCTTCATGATCCTATTGCTGATCTTCCAGGCAATATATGACTGGAGCAGTTACCCCATGGACTTTATCGATGAACAATTCGCTGCCGCAAGCGAATGGGTTAAGGATACCCTCCCCCCGGGAGTGTTTACCAACCTTATCGCCGAAGGGATACTGGCTGGGATTGGAGGCATCGTGATCTTCATCCCCCAGATCGCTTTCCTTTTCCTTTTTATTGCCCTGCTCGAGGAATCGGGTTATATGAGCCGGGTGGTTTTCCTTATGGACAGGGTCATGCGACCGTTCGGACTCAGCGGGAAGAGCGTGGTTCCCCTGATCTCCGGGACAGCCTGTGCCATCCCGGCGGTCATGGCTACCCGAAACATCGAGAACTGGAAAGAGCGACTGATCACAATCTTGGTCACTCCCTTTACAACCTGTTCTGCCAGGTTACCGGTCTACCTCATCATCATCGCCCTCGTGATCCCGGAAGGACGGTTGTTCGGACTGGGTTACCAGGCTTTGGCGCTGATGTCGCTCTACCTTATTGGTTTTGCTGCTGCGATCTTATCCGCCATGATCCTCAACAAGGTACTCAACATCAGGAGCAGGTCTTTCTTCGTGGTAGAAATGCCTAATTACAAGATCCCGCTGTTCAAGAATGTTTTTTATACCGTGGTCGAAAAGACCAAGAGCTTTGTGTACGGTGCGGGTAAGATCATTCTCGCTATTTCCATAGTACTATGGTTCCTGGGCTCCAATGGCTATTCTGATGATTTCCAGAACGCCGAAAGCATTGTAACAGAGCGCATCGCCGAAAAGGGATTATCTGACCCCAGCGAAGCCTATATCGATGAAAAACTGGAGTCCTACAGCCGGCAACTCCGGGACAGTCTTCCCGCTGCGAACCGCATGGTGATCGACCTGGCTGTGGAAGAAAAGCGGGACGATCTCCAGGAAAGAGTCATAGGACAGGAGATTGCAAGTTATAAATTAGAACACTCTTATATTGGTTACCTGGGAAAAGCTATCCAGCCCATTGTTAAACCCCTGGGGTATGACTGGAAGATCGGTATTGCTGTACTTACATCTTTTGCAGCCCGGGAGGTCTTTGTAGGCACCCTGGCCACTATTTACAGTGTGGGAAGCGATGAAGAAGAGACCATCAAGAACAGGATGGCCGCAGAGCGCTGGCCCGATACCGGGAAGCCATTATTTAACCTGGCCTCGGGAATATCCCTGTTGTTGTTTTATGCTTTTGCCATGCAGTGTATGAGTACCCTGGCCATTGTAAAAAGGGAGACCAACAGCTGGAAATGGCCCATGTATCAATTGGTATTTATGAGCCTTTTTGCGTATATTGTAGCGTTGATCGCTTATCAAATCTTAAAATAAAATATTGTGATACAGACGATTTTAATGTATGTAGTAGTAGGCCTTTCGGCCGCATACCTCACCCGTAAATTCTTTCTTCCGAAATCTGTTTTTGCTTCTAAGAAAAGGAACAGTAAATGCGGGGACAACAACTGTGGTTGTCACTGACTTATACAATGTGATCCACAAAAGAGTAGAGTAATAAGCCCCAGCCTGCTACCAGCAGTAAACCTCCGATGGGCGTAACGATCCCGAGATAATTCCTGTCCTTTCCAATTCGGGCTCCCAGCGCTAAAGCATAAATACTGAATGAAAAAAGGATGGTTCCTGCTATAAAACAGTATGCCATATAAGTCTCCATGGGCGAATTGAACCCAAGGTTAAAGCCTAACATTAACAGCAACAGGGCATGGTAGAATTGGTACTTCACCCCTGTCTCAAAATTCTTCATCGCGGTTGCATCCAGCCGGTTTTTCAGGCGATGTGCCCCAAAAGCGCCAAAGACAACTCCTAACATGCCCAGGAGTGCGGCTGTAACCTGCACGAGTAATATCATATTGCCATTTTTGAGCAAGATACAATTCCTGCCGGATAGTTCCGGCGACTCTTCCCCCGGCTTAGGCATGGAATTTGACTATTAATACAAAACTATGTATATGAAGATTATTCAAAGCTTTCTATTGTTCTCTGTGCTACTATTAATTGTTCTTACCGGTTGTGGAAACAGTAAAAGTACGGCGGGCAGCAATACAGGGGTAAAAGAGACGCTCTCCGGGAAGAACCGGATGACCGTTCCCCTGATCGAGCAAATACGGAGGTTACCGGGGGTAATCATCCGGAATGGTGTTCCCGTATTTGTAAAAGCCACTTCTGAGATAAGTACGGCGCGGTCTTCTGAACCACTTTATATTCTGGATGGGTATACTGTGGGTAATTCCTTTTCATCCCTCAACGGGCTTGTGGAGAATGTCAATATTAAAAGTATAGAGGCACTCACCGGCTCAGATGCTTCCTTCTATGGATCCAGGGGTGCCAATGGCGTTATTATTATCACTACCAGACAGTAGGTATCAGAACGAGATATGAACTTCCTGGTCTGACCGGATACTCAAGACACAATCCTTGAAACTCGGAGGGCCGAAGGTTCTCATCTTCCCCCTTGAAAATGCAAATGGCTCTGTAGGAACGCCGAGGAAATTGGTGTCCAGGTGATTATTCCCGTTTTCATCGTGAAAAACGGCCAGGGCATATTCCCCTGGAGGAAGATTATCAATATCTATCTTCGTGATGCCTTTCTTGGCCCGGGTGCTGTCACTCTTAAAGACCCGGTCAAACTTCAGGAAACTTTCCGACTTATCGTAAACCGCCACACTGATATGCCCGTTAGAGGTCTTAACTCCATCAACCGTGATAGAGATCTTGTTCTGTGAGAACAGGGTAAAGGGAAGCAGGAACAGAATTGGGACCAAAATTCTCATAAGAGGGAATTTTTATTTGTTCAAATATTAAAAAGTTAATCTTCAACAGGCAATTCAACTTCGGCTGCTGCTAATTTATCCAGCAGGTAATCATAATATTTACGGGTTTCCACCGTGTCCCTGAAATTCAGGTACATCAGTAACGAATCCTTGTGCACCAACCTGATCTTAGGATACCTCAGGTTATCTACGAACACGCTGATCTCGTTATCCGGGTGAATAGAATCAAGGAAAATACCTTTTTCCACACTCCAGGCCGAAAAGCCGTGAATTCGTTCCAATTCAGGAAGCCGATCCACCATTGCAACACTGTCCAGGTCGGCAAACGGCAGTTCCCGGTAATAGATGCCCGACAGTACAGTGAGTTTTTCCGGTTTTACGCGAACCCAGTTCTTATAATGGATTATAAAAGCAGCAATACATATAAGTATTGTAACGACAATCAGTACGTTCCAACCCCAATGTATCTTTTTCCCTTTCATCTTTTTTAATTACGAAAATTATGGCTTTACGGATGATAACGTCCCCTACTCTTCATTTCCTGGCTTGGCATATTTATCAAACCAGGCCACGGTATGGGCAATTTTGGTGATCAGGTTACTGGGCTTGTTGGCAATGCCATGACTTGCCCCCGGGATCTCTACCAGTACCGTTTCAATTTTCCTGAGCTTTAAAGCATGGTACAATTGCTTGGCTTCGCTCGGTGGAGTACGCAGATCATCCATCCCAACCATGACCATGGTCGGGGTTTCTACGTTAGCAACGAGAGAAAGAGGAGAAAATTTCCAGTAGGCCTCAAAATTTTCCCATGGCTGCCCCGGGAACCGGGTATTGGCATATCCAAAATAGTTGTCAGCCACTAAAGTTTTGCTGATCCAGTTCATCACGGGTTTGGCAACTACCGCTGCTTCAAAACGATCATTTTTCCCGATGATCCAGGCCGTCATGATTCCCCCGGCACTACCCCCGGTGACATAGAGCTGGTCTTCATGAGCAATTCCTTTGGCGATACAATAATCCACCCCATCCATCACGTCGTTATAGTCTTCCCCCGGGTAATTGTGATAGAGCAGGTTACCAAATTCCTCCCCGTAACTGGTGCTTCCCCTGGGATTGGGATAGAATACAATATATCCTGCCGCGGCATAGAGCTGCATTTCCGCAGAAAATCTATCCCCGTAATTTGCTATTGGACCCCCGTGATTCTCTACCATGAATGGGTATTTTTTGGATGGGTCGTAATGGGGCGGATATACGATCCAGCCCTGTATCTTTCTCTGGTCAAAGGAAGAAGTATACCAGATCTCCTCCACTTTCCCCAGCGCTACTGATTCCATCAGGCTCTTATTGAGGGAGGTTAATTTCTTAACGGCCTTTCCCTTTGCTACCAAAGCTAACTCGGCCGGATGTTCCGGGGTGGTGTAGGTATACGCAATATCTCCTTTCTCTGAAACGCTGAATGAACCTCCGCCATACGGGCGACCAATAGAGGTCCCTCCCAGGTTATCCGCGATCTTCCGGACCTTCCCATCAAGGGACAGGTACCCGATCTTGCTGTTTCCCTTGTCATCGTATCCAATATAAAGACCTTTACTATCGGCAGCCCAGATAAGCTGGTCAATGCTCCGGTCAAGATCAACAGCGAGTTCTGAAACGGGGTTCCCACTCGTGTCCATTATCCTGACCTTTCGTACCTGGTAGGTCTGCACTTTATCCTCGTAACCCACATAGGCGATATACTTGCCATCCGGGGACACCTGTACGTCATGGTCCGGCCCGGGTTTATCGGTCAGTGCCCTGATCGACCCGTCTGCCAGGGTTAGTGCATAGACTTCGCTGTTCCTGAAATCGTACTCCCAGTCTTCATTCCGGTTGGCAGAAAAATAGATGGTCTTGCCATCAGGGGACCAGGAAAGGCTGCTGCGATGCTGGAAATCCCCGGAAGACACCTGTCTTGCCGGTCCGCCGAGGGCAGGAATCACGAAGATCTGGCTGAAACCCGGGTCTATATAGCCCCGACCATCGGCCTCATGGTAAAGTCGGTCTGTTATCCTCGGGCTTTCCGCCCATTTAGCCCCTTCCGGCTTTTTAGGCATTTTGGCGATCACCGGGGCATCTGTCTTCACGAACATGGTGAATGCTATTTCCTCTCCTGAAGGAGACCAGCTGATAGAACCCGGAGAAGATGGCAATTGTGAGATCCGTGCGACCCGGCCGCTGTCCGTCCAATAGATAAACAGTTCCGATCCTTCATCGTTGCTGCTTACAAAAGCTATCCGGTCTCCCGATGGGGACCAGCGGGGACTGGACTCGTTGGTATCCCGCGATGTAAGTTTCTGATGTTTGTTCCCATCGCTATTTACTATCCAGAGATCTCCCACCGCCCGGTCATTCATGATATCCATCCGCATACGGCGGTAGACTATCTTTTCTCCATCCGGTGAGATCTGGGGATCGGTCACATACTGAAGATCAAAAACATTGGAATATGAAAAAGCCGGTTTTTCTGCCTGCCCGTTACAAAAAAGGCTCAGCAGGCCAACAAGGAAGAATAATCTCAGGTGCATGTATAGAAAGTTTTATTACAAACACTAAACTTACATAAATACAATGCTATCTACAACCTACTATTTAAGGTTATGAATTAAACCAAAGCCAAAGGAGTTAGAAAAGAATCGGGGAATGGTGTATACTTCAGCAGATAAATTAAGAATGGTATATTTCTTGATTCTCATATGGACCGTTCCCGTATATCGCTCGAAGCTCGGTTCACCTTGGTTTTCATAGAAATGCGATGCGGAGGCTTCCACGAAGAGACCATCTCCCATTTTTCCTATGTCAAGTTGCATCCCGCCACCTGCAAATAAGCGGTTATCAGCAATCCAATACGGAAAACCATCCCTCCGGTCCGAGGAAGCAAGTGAATAGGAAAATTCAGCCAGCGGTCCAAGCGTCCAATTTTTTTGTTTAATAATCGAAAACCTAGATCTGGAGACTATTTCTGCTCCCTGCACCTCATCTGTATAATAACT
This sequence comes from Zeaxanthinibacter enoshimensis, assembly GCF_004362865.1. GTDB lineage: Bacteria > Bacteroidota > Bacteroidia > Flavobacteriales > Flavobacteriaceae > Zeaxanthinibacter > Zeaxanthinibacter enoshimensis. Next base: position 442,635 of record NZ_SNYI01000001.1, read on the forward strand.
TCCTTCAAGGGATACGGACTGCATCAATCTTGTTGTGATTTTAAATTGGTGATGTGTTTGTGCGTGCAACCTATAGATCCCGGTATTGTAACCGGGGCCGGTCTGAACGGGAGCGTATTTCAATGAATATCCATGAAAATTTTCTTTATTATTCATATCCAGGCTGGCTCCAAGATGAAAGAAAGTTTTACCTCTTTCATCATTCTCTAACCTCCCCAGTAATTTATAGGATCTTTCATTTCTGTAACGACTCATGAATTCATACTCGAGACCCATCAGAACACTGCCGGTATTCTGTTTGTTATCTGCAATAAAATTAATAGGATATGCATAATTCCTTATAGCATTCACTGAGTGGATATTAAACTTTCTGTCTATAAGGTCATAGCCCGCTTTAAAAGTAAGGACAGTAGGATCCAATTTATCATTCATAGCATCAGCGCGAAACACCAATGAATTACCTCTTTCCGCACGGACCTCTGCCAGGATATCCGATTTGGTTTTTGCATACAGGATGGAAGGGTGTAATTTGAGTATTTCCCGTTTATTATTCAGATCCAGGCTGCGGACCGACTTATTAACGCTATGTTTTACTGCCTGGTACTCTTTACCAGGGATTAGAGATTCTCCTATGGCCGCTGCAGCACTAACTTCCCCCTTATACAGGAGAATTTCAGACATTACCTGTTTCACCGCAACGTCGTCAGGATACTTCTTAATATGGTCACTGTATATGGCCCGGGTCTGAGGCATATCTCCAACCTCGTAGTGCCATAGTAATAAATCTGTTATGGGGATTTTCATGGCACATGGAGCCCAGGAGACAGCATTTTGATAATGCCCGTAATTTGCAAGGGTAGTGGCGATCTTTGATGCCAAGGGCTCCAATTCGGGCAAGCAACCTTTGAATGTCCTTAATTCTTCAGCCGCTTTTAAAGGTTCGTTAGTTAACAGGAGGTCAAAATACACTGCAATATCTGATTCTTTTAATGCAAGTAAGGCCCCGGACTGCATAATCCAGAAATTTCGTGAATCCTGGTCAATGGCCGAGGTGCATTCTGCCCAATCCAGCGCTCTATCATAATCCTTCCGATGCGCATAAGCCCAGGCAATTCCATAGGAGAGTTCTTTGTACAAATCAGAACAAGGAGATATATCCTGGAGCACATCAAAGAGCTCCTCCATTTCATAATCCAGCAAATGTTTTACAAGGGATAACTGCCGTTTCGGGGTGTAAAAATTCTTTAATAATTCTTTATGCACTTGTGCAACATAAAATTTTTCATCTGCCGCTTTAAAAAGCTCCAGATATTCCAATAACTCTTTTTCACCGGCCAGTTTCCAGTCAATTTGTCTCTTAAGCCATTTCTTATGAAATTCCGTTGTAGGATAAGCCTCAATTGTATCAATTTGTTTTGCCAGAGCTACTACTTCGGCGCTGGGTTGTATGCGATAAGTTTCTTCGAGCAGGTGGTACACCTCGGGGCCCCTGTCCTGCCATTGTAGATATTTCAGGTATTCTTTCCAGTGTTCATCGGTGACACCCTCTCCATTGCGGATATGGTTCTCCAATAATTTTATCGCCTCGACAATATTACCGGTCTGCACATACTTTCCGATCCTGAGCTTTATCGGAAGAATTTTCTCCCTGGATTGGTTAAATTTATCACGCCAGCTCCATACCATTGGTGCCAGAGCATCCTTTACACCTTTATAACCTGATATTTTATGGATATCCTGAACAGATAGAAATGCTTTTTGTGTTTTTATGGTATAAAGATGACCATCTGAAAAGGGAGTTTTTTTGAATGATGCTCCCTGATCCACCAAAAATCGCTCTAATTCGGGTTGGTTATTATTTCTGGCAAATAATGACCAAAACTGTTCATGTGATGGATCATCGTTGTAATAATCACTTGCCACGGTATAAAGATCTTCGAACATTAAATGCTCAAAATAGGCATAACGCCAATGAGCTGTTTGCCGGGCAGCCTCGGTAGCCGTCATGAATCTCATGAGTGGCTGCCTTTTTTTAATTGCTTCTAAATTTTCTATAAATACGTCTAACATCCCTTTCTTCCCACTCCCGTTTCTCCAATTCAGACGGTTAGGGTTCCTTAAATCAAAGTCGCCCGCTGTTTGAATGTTCTTCATGTCAGGAATCTGATATACATCATCAGGATGCACAAAATGGGTCCATACACCTGTATACAAGAACATTGACGCGATCTGGAAAGAATCTTCCTGACTAAAGATGAACCCACTACTAATCCTGGGAAAGGAAAAGAAATGTCCACTCCAGGGTTCCGGGCCAAATTCCCGGTCTCCTCCTTCTTCGAAATCTCCCAGATAGGTACTCTGAATATATTTAAGACTAGGCATAGCCTTACTCAGAGAAATCACCCCGAGGCTATCTATATAGTTCGATGGAGGCACATAAGAGACTGGCAGAGAGCCAAAATCAAGAGTTATCCATTTCTTCTTTGCTGCCTCCAGCCCGGCCAATATGTTCTCCTCCCTCTTCCAATCTCCTGCTAGTAACGAGACATGATTATAACCGTGAAATCCCAGTTCGTGCCCCGATGCAAGTATATCATGTCCCAACCAAGTACTTTTGGACTGGGTCGTTCCATTCCGCTGGAACATATTTCGATCCCATTCCGTGAACATAAACGGTGGGTTCACCCGCCGGTTATAATCAAATGTGACATAAGCCGTGTATTTAATACCATGTTCATTAGCTATTTTTTTCATATCCGGCCACCAGGTATCTGTTACGAATTCCGCAACATTTTTGCCCATTTCGCTTTTCACCGGCTCTTTATCAATTTCATATAAGGGTGCAGGAAAATCATCCAAAAAGATCGCTGCAGTATTCACTATAGGGTAAGGAACCCCCTCTAATCCGTTCAGCAACATACTGAAGAAGATACCACGTCCCGGTTTACCAAATTTGTTCACAGAATTATACAGGAGTACTCGACCATGACCCAAAAGGTTTTCTGTGATCAAGGGAAAGGTTTTGTCATTGGCTGCAGTAGCCAGCACCCTCACATCATTTTTAAAATTATTGCTCGCCAGTCCTTTATGGGTTGTTCCGAAATGGGGTGCATTCTTGCCTTTAAAACCGGGCAGGATATCGGACTTAAAAAACATTCCACTGGCTTTATCATCAATTCGCAGATCGAAATCCGGGGTAAGTCCCAGTAAAAATGCCATCCGTTCATCCCAGTTCCGCTCTGCAACAAGTAAAGTTCCTCCCCTTGCTACAAATACTGTAATGCTGTCGATTACCGCCTGGCTCAGATCCCAGGTTTCGCCCAGACATATAACCCTGGTTGCCTTACCAATTCGTGGAGATCTATTCATTTCAGGTACCGAACTATGTATCAACGGAATCTTTGCGTAATCCAATGTCTTTATGAAGTGGGAAAGGTCATCCTCTTTTACAGGATCCTGGTCCATGATGAAATGAACCAATGGCTGTTCCTTACTTCGTTGGGGTATGCCAAAACCTTCCTCGAATGTGTACAAACCACTCTGACAAGCTGTAATCAGGAAGAACACTACCGCGATTTTTAATATTTTAATTATCCCTTTCATCATCCTATAACCATTTGTTGAACCTCCGATGCCCTTGGGGTATTAATAATTTCGAACACCTTTAGATATGAACCGCTGAAATGCTCCCTGACTGTTCGTCCCCTGTTCTTAAGTTCTTTCAATATTTCTTCAATTGCTATACGATCAACTTTGGAAGTCATCAGGCGGTCAGAATAATTTTCATCTGAAGAATCAGTGATAATTACAAATACACTCTCTGGAAGGATCAGGCCTGGATTGTTTTTAAGATATTTTGTATCTGATCTATAATGATAATACAGTGAGTCTTTTTCTTTATAACCATCCAGAAAACTGGAGTAACTTATAAAATGATGTTCTGAAATACTGAGATTTAGCCCATAGTTGGCATTTACTACGGCATACGTGAAGGGCAGGTGTGAGGTTGACAGGTCTTCGTAGACCCCTAACAGTTCCTTATTTAATGTGTGATGGGTTGACTTTTCTACTGGAAGAGTGAAGATACTGGCAAACATCACTATCAGTCCCATTACGCCTAAGCCCAATGGATATAACATCCCCTGAGATCTTTCCGGCTTCGGAGTTAATTGTTGAATGGCTCCCAGGAAACTTGCCCCTGCTAATACGAGGAAGATACTCGTGAGTTGAAACAACATAGCTTGGTCCAGGAATTGCAGTTCCTGGCTCGGTAATGCAATCATAATAATGGATGCAGTGGCGGAGATAAGTAAAGCCCTTGGGATATATTTTTTTTTCCACCATATTACAGCAAGTAAAAAAAGTGTAATGTAAAATAACCAACGATACAAGTTAAACAAGTCGTCTACTGGCACCCAGAGGTGGGAGAGATCTTGATAGGCATTTACAGTAATCATTTCTTTCATGATGAATTCATAGAATGACCAATGCATTGTCCAGCATATTCCAGCATACACAAGGCTAATGATAAATAATGCAGTGAGCCATGCCAGTACAGCACTGCCAACATATTGTAAATTCCGCTTTTTGATGAAGAGTACAGTACACAACAGTATTAACGGAATAACGATCAGAGCAGTGAACAAGTGAAAAATACTTGTAGCTGCGAAGATCAAAACAAGACTGCCAAAGTATTTCCGGTTATTCTTATACATCGTGGAAGGATAGATAAGAAAAATGAGCGAAGCTAATACCAGGCAAATTGCCAGGTTGAGCGAATTATGTTCCAAGAACAGTGAAATATTGATCGGTAGAAGAGGATATGCTAATGCGTAAAACAGAACTGCTATAAATGGAATCAGGTAACGGGAAGCCGAGATTTTAGCAACGCACCAAAATAATAATATGGCTATCAGGAAATTCTCAATCAACCCGAATGTATGTAAAGCCATCTCTTCCCCTATCCCGGTAAGCCTGTGATATAAATTAACAAGGAACAATTCTGCAGGTATAATATTGTTTCCTATATACCACGTTCCCTCATTAATACCCCGGACCATTTTCAGATTTTCCAACCAAAGTTCCGAAAGCGTATAATTGTCACTTTCCCGGATATGGTAACGCGAGAACAGGGTGATGAATGCCCCTATCCACATTAATAAAATTCCTGCATCCCAGCCCTTTTTGACAGTAAATACATCTTTTAACCCTTGTAGGTAGTTTTTTCCGCCCCCCTGCTGAATAGAAATGATCTTTAAGAGCGTATTTCTTTTCCAACTTCTAAATTGTGCGGCTACAGATATTCTTCTGCTATTCCAAAAATTGGCCGGAGTTAGTATTGCTCCTGTAATGATCACCAATATGATAAACTTGTCGTAGAGGTGAAATAGAAAAAGGACAAACACGATAAAAGGCAAAAAAGACCCCATAAGAATAGCGTTTCGCATTCTCAGATCCTTTTTCCCAGAAAATACTGCCCGTTTATGTACAAGACTATAGACTAACGCGGAAGCGGCCAGCAATAAAAAACATTTCAAGGGTCCTATGAGTACAGGGTCTATCATTGCTTAGGGTTTTCTTTAAAAACAGGGACCCCCTGTAACTCTATGTTAGCAATAGAATAAGGTATCTTCCTCTTCTTCAAGGTTTCAGATATCTCACTACGTTTCAACTGCGTATCGGCATATTCCAGCAGAAAAACGTCTTTTTCAATTTTCTCAAGAGAATTTAACAATTTCTCCTGCTCTGCAGCGGGACGGATAGTATAAATCTTAGTTTTAAAATCATAGCTACTTACCACCGATTCCAGTAATATTCCTTCAGTGGGTAATGTTTTCTGGAACAGCCCCCCGTTCTGTATCAAATAGGGAGAACTCCATTGCTCGGCCAATTCCCTTACCAACGAATGTAAAGCTTCCTCTAAATGGTTTAATGGACCCCAGGGACCAGCATTATCCAGAGTATCTAATAGCAAGCCATCAAATTCTTTCGCTTTATAGGTAAGTGCCAAGGAAATTATCGCGTGCCTTACTCCTGAACTCGCAATATCTAAATAATAGCTATTCCAATTTGGGTTCTTACCTAGCAGGTAAGGCGTCATCTCATTGAAAAAAGGTGCATGTCTGTTAACTTCCGTCAGACTGATATAAGCAATTACTTTCTCATTCTGCTGTTTTAAAGCCTTTACCTCAGTACCACTATAATGAGCTGCCTCAACGACAACTAATTTATAACCACTGATCTGTTCAACAGGAATCTTACCATAGCAGACATACAGTTCTTCCCGGGGGGAGACCTGGGGATCATCTTGTTGAGTAAGTGCAACCGAAGTCGTGCACAAGTATAGGATCTTAATAAGCCGCATAATAGTAATAATCCAGAGTTTTAAAGAACTTCATGCATTGCAGATAAGTACCTGCTGCGAAAATCATAGCGCCCAGGAGCATTCCCAATACACTATACTCGAAACTGATAAACCTGCTAAATGCAATTCCTGTAATGAAATTGACCAGAACGGCCAGGATAAGTACTTTCAAAGGGGCAGAATGTTGTTTAAGGGTAAAAAGGTATTGTGCATTGAGCATTCCCCAGGCAAGAAAGAAATATCCTACCCCCCCTAAGATACATACCCATAGGCTCATACTAGGCAAAGGTTCTCCGAAAACCGCATAGTAACCCCATGGCCTGTCTATAAGGAGGAAAACTACCCAGGCAGCAGCGATAGCTGTAATAAATAACCAAATTAAGTGCTCCTTATATATACCAATAAACTGTGCATTATAAGCTGTGATATCCTTCATTTTGGTCACTTCCTGCCCTCTATTCATAAATCGACAGAAAGATGCAACAGCATACTCCATTACCCCAGCAAGCAGAAAGAAGATAATTATTGCCAGGTCCATTCCAATTTCATACTGTTTTTCATAAAGCAACAGATAATCATGCGTAATACCGGTATCAGCTGACCATGCTAGTATGCGGTCTGTAAAAATCAAAATATACAGCAAAGTACCGTAAACAAATAACCTGTAATTCTTTGCCACGATCATCTGGGGGTTAACAAAAGAATCTTTTTGAACTTTGCTTTTCTTTTTGTGCTTAAAGAAGAATTGCAGGATAACTAATCCAGCAATTATACCTGAACTTATTCCTAACCAGTGAGTCAGGTAGATGTGCAGATCGGTATATAGTTTTAAAATAATTGCAAAGAGAGTGGCCAGGCTAATTATCAATGATATAACCCATCTTTTTTCAATCGTATGAAAGGGGGCACAGATCAATAGCAGAATTCCGATCAGAATAGAATACATCGATACTACCCCAACAAAATAGGTCGGATAAAAGCTAAAAATGAAATTAATGAGGCCGATTATCAGAAAGCAGCACAGGTATCCGAAAAATGCCGTCTTAAGTAGTTGCCAGATCACCCTTTCTGTTTTGGCAAATTCCTCATTATGCCAGTAAAATGAAGCCTGGTGCCCGATCACCTGTATGAATCCTCCTGAAATAACTAATCCTAATATTACCCCCAGAACAACAGCTGTAGATTGAATGATATTGAAACTTAGGTAAGCCCATAAGGAATATCCAAACACTACAATCGCTGCCACCTGAAGGAATATCGGCAGGAGATAAAACAAACCGCGGGGATAGTGTTTCAGGAACAAATTGGTCTTCACCCACATATAATCCGAGACAGGATACAATGAAAGTTTATCTTTTTTTGAGAGATCTCTTTTCAGAGATTCTGAATCTTCCGTTTTGCGAATGGTTAGATCATCGAAGAGGGAATCTGCCAGGGCATAAAGACTCCTGTAACCGTATTTCTGCTGGGCATCTTCATCTTGGAATCCATAGGATTCAAGAGTAGCCAGGACGACCATCAAATTGGCAGGTGGTCCTATTCTCTCTTTCAGCAGGGCAAGTAGCTCCAGAAAATTAAGTTCCTTTCTTCCCATACCTGGCAACCATTTCTTTTGACCCGGGGATGGCCTGGGTATATTTATTCTCTGTCATAGACAAATAGGCACATTCAAAAGCCTGGGTAAAATGATCGATGGTAAATTTCTTCAGGACCTGATTCCTCCCATTTATCCCCATGCTTCTCCTGAGCTCTTTATTTTCGAGTAGCCTAATGACCCGGTCAGCGAGTGCTATATGGTCCCTTGGTTTACACAAAAACCCGGAATCAAGATCCAGGGCTTCTGACACACCACCGACGTCCGTGGCAACCACTGGAACACCACAAGACATGGATTCCAGGACGGTATAAGGAAACCCTTCGGAAATGGAAGTGAGTATAGAAATATCACCTTCGCAATAGATTGCTTCCGGAGAGGGGTGGAATCCTTTCAGAGAAAAATTATCTTCAACCCCGAGTTTCTGCACCAAGGATTCACATTCCAATGTGTATTGTGGTACAGCATCTTTGTTCCCATACACGAGGAAATGAACTTCAGGGATTTTTTTCCTTACTTCATAACAGACTTTTATCATTGTTTTTATATCCTTCAATTCGAAGATTCTCGCTGCTGCAACAACTGTAGGAACCTGCTGTAAGTGTGGTGGTTTTGGCCTGGGCTTGAAAATTCCGGTATCAACGCCGTTATAGATTATCCGGATCTTATCGGGATGTGCCCCATAGTATCTTTCCCAGCGGATATTGAACTTACTCACTGTAGTAATTATATCGGCATGATGGTACACCAAGCGCGTGAGGGTTTCCGAGAGGTTAATCAAAAGCTTTTTAAGGAAGGGGCTAAAATTAGAATTCCCAAGAGATATTAATCGTTCACGTATATAAACTCCATGTTCCGTAAGTACAAGTGGAGTATTATAACGATACTTAAGTGAAAGAGCAGGGAACAATGCAATACCTGCAATAGTCATATGGGCAATATCTACCTTGGGAGGTTCAAGAGAGATAGGCATCATAAAACGGTATAACCATCTCATGCCTGTTGTGAGATCTTCCAAAGTGATCATTTGGGATTCCTCTTCCGGAAGCGCTACGGACACGGTCTCCTTATAACATTCCCAGACTGCCCGGCTTGTCATGGTATCCTTGTAATCGAACTCGCGGAAATAACTCCACATCCCGTACAAGTACTGGTCCAGTAGCTCCTGGTCCTGGTGCCCGACAAGGACAGCTTTTAAAAAATTTTTAAATGAAGGTATAAAACCTGCTGAGACCGCCCCTTCGCCGGTCGCTTCTTTTCGAACTATTCTTTGACTGTATGACCCTTGGAAGGTCATACAATCCCCCGGTTCATCGGGGGCCCACATAGGCAATTGGACCAGTTCCTTAACCTTACCGGAGAGCTGGAATCCCTGCAAACCTTCCACGCCCGCATTAATGGAATACACTGAAAATTCCGCATGCTTCACTTTCTCACATAACTGGTGAGCCCAGGTGGAAACACCCCCGGCATGAAAGGGATATGTTCCCTCCGTTATGAGTAAAATGGAAATTGGTCTTTTCAAGTCTGATGGTTATAGGCTCTACTCCTAATTTAACTCGAAAATTCCTTGAAACCACCCTGAGAGTAAAGGAATTAGCCTAACGGCCAAGATAATCTGTAAACTGCACTTAAAGACTGAAAAAATAACATAAAATAATTTGGAATATTTACTCAATTATTCTCAAAATATTCGAATCCATCTATGATGTCCAGGTAAACTCCATCAAATCCTGATTCCAAAATCCTGTCCAGATAGGCTGCCGGACTTCCAAAAAGAATTTCCTGCCACTCGGGATTCCAATACTGTACTTTGTAATTTCCAGGCCAATCAGGATTTTCGGCTCTTAACCACTCCGGTGGGTTAGTCTTCCATTCCGGCGACCAATAATAACGATAGTCCTCGGCCTCTCCTATGGACATATAGCAGAGTACGATCCGTTTACTCCCGTTCTTTTTCTGCTTTAAAAACTCCAGATCATTTAAATCCAAAGCGTCAGTGTCGTTAAAGAATAAGTCCAGGATCAGTATATCGTAATTAGTATTCCCAAGGCTATCCAGCAATTGACTTTTAGATGAAAATTCCTGGTAATTGATCAGGTACAAGAAATTAGACGCCTCACGCAAATGATTAACGGAGTCTGCATTCTCTCCATAAATCGGGCGCGGAAAGTCAGGAATAGAAGACAATTCCCGCTTGTCTGCTGCATAGGAGGTAAAGTTGAGCTGGGCATTCCTTTCGTAAGAGTCTAATACTTTTGAGGGAGTAGAAACATAATCAGTGACAAGGATTGTATTCCCGTAGTCAGCCGAGATCTCTAACAACTCCATGGTGTACTCGGTTTCTTTTCGTGGAGACGCCTTATTATCACTCCGGTAACCGTAGAACAGGCTTTCCTGTCCATTGGCATCAATACTGGAGAGATAACCTGTTTCCACCGTACCATCCGGATTCCCTGAGGTAGTAACGAGTTCAATACCGTTCTGCGGCACCACTGAGAAATCAGGGTTTACATTCTTAGCATACATACTGATATTCTGAACCAGATCACGCATATCCTGACGGAAATCCCGGGGTGGATCGATAACCTGATCATCACTGTGCTCCAACCTATCCGAGTTAGAACAGGATAAAATGAATATGGTAATCCCAAAAAAGTAACGCAGATACAGCACCTTTAGTTTTTGCTTTAAATATAGCTAATAATTAAATGCGCCTTATCGTCAGAAGATTACCCAAGCCCAACATCCAGGGTCATCATTATAATAAAGCCCCCGATGAACCCCATGGTAGCAAGGTCTGTATACTTATCCTGCTGGGTTTCCGGGATCACCTCCTCCACTACGACAAAGATCATTGCCCCTGCCGCAAAAGACAGCGCATAGGGTAGGATGGGTTCAAAGGTTAGTACGGCCCAGGCTCCAAGCACTGCCGCGATCGGCTCGACCAGGGCCGAGGCCTGCCCGTAGGCAAAACACTTGAACCTGCTTAAACCATGCCGCCTTAAGGGCATGGCCACCGCGAATCCCTCCGGGAAATTCTGCAACCCGATACCAAGGGCCAGGGCTACTGCACCACCTATACTGGCACCTTCAAAACCAGCAGCCACTCCCCCGAACAGTACCCCTACTGCTAAGCCTTCCGGGATATTGTGAAGGGTTATTGCCAGGGTAAGCAGGGTTGTCCGCCTCCACGGGGTCTTTATCCCTTCCTTCTCACTTTCCTTAAAGTTGATATGAAGGTGAGGCAATACCTTGTCAAGGGCGAAAATAAAAGCCGCTCCCATTAAGAACCCAACGGCAGCCGGAATTACTTTTACGAACCCCTCGCCTTCGCTCATCTCGATACCCGGCGCCAGCAGGCTCCAGAAACTCGCAGCAACCATGACACCCCCTGTAAAGCCAAGCATGGCATCCAGTACGGCCCTGTTCATCGTTTTAAAGAAGAAGACCAGCCCTGCCCCTGCAGCGGTCAGGATCCAGGTAAAGAGTGTCGCCAGGAAAGCGGCGAGAATAGGATCGATGGATTGGAAATAATCTATAATAACGTTCATGAGTCTTCTGAAGGTTTTAGGTAGAGGTTAGAGGCAATCTGATGTGAAACCAGCAGCTGCTCTTCCCCTATCCGGATGTGCATAGAATTATCAAATTCTTCCTTGTCCAGCACTTCGATCTGCTGTCCGAGGGCAATGCTGTTCTTATCCAGGAATTTTAGAAAGGTCGCGGAGGAATCCTTTACTCCCACACATACCCCTTTGCTGCCTACCGGCAGTTTACTGAGCAGTTCTTTATCCCTTTCCTTGAATTCCCCGTTCTTCCCGGGAATGGGATCACCGTGGGGATCAAATTTTGGGTGCCCCAGTAATGCATCCAGGCGGTCGATCAGTTTTTCACTGTTTATATGTTCTAACTGCTCCGCGATCTCGTGAACTTCATCCCAGGTAAAATCAAGTTTCTCAACCAGGAAAACCTCCCAGAGACGATGTTTGCGTATGATCGCCAGGGCGCTGTAGCGACCACTCTCTGTCAGGGACACGCCTTGGTACTTCTTATAATTGACTAATCCTTTATCCGCCAACCGCTTCAGCATGTCGGTTACCGAGGATGGCTTGGTATCCATCTGCTCGGCAATCGCATTGGTCGATATGGTGCCCGTCCCCTGTCTTGAAAGGTGAAATATGGCCTTCAGGTAATTTTCCTCGGAATGCGTCACTTGGTTTTAGAATTTATACAAAAATACATTTTTCATTCATAAAACAAATTTTTAGAATCGCCTAAAAATGATTTGTGTTCCGGGGGTTCGATGGACTTCTGCCGGGTATGGTAACAATACAGGGGTGATTCGGTCAATCATAATTTGTTTTACCATTCTATACAGCTCTTCTTTGTACCTTTGAGATTGTGCGTTTTGCCTATGGATACTTATGACATGATCATTCTCGGGGCCGGTGCTGCCGGGCTGCTGCTGGCCGACGCGCTGGGTAAAGACTCCTATTTCCGGGATAAGCAGATCTTACTGCTGGATAAACGTGAAAAAGATGCCAATGACCGGACCTGGTGTTTCTGGGAAAAAGGAAAAGGTGAGTTCGACTCTATAATTCACAATCACTGGGACCAAATTTATTTTGGCAGCCAGCATGGAGGGCAGCAACTAGACCTAAGCCCCTATACCTATAAAATGATCCGGGGAATCGATTTTTACCGGGAATACCTGGAGAGGTTAAAGATCTACCCCAATATTACATTTGCCACCGGGACAGTACAATCGGTGCTGGAGGAAAAAGATGCTGTGCGGGTTCATACAGAGAAGCAGAGTTACCGAGGTCTGAAAGTGTTTAACAGCATCCTGGATGTTAAAGCTATGTCTTCACAACAGCAATACCCGGTTTTAAAACAACACTTCCTGGGCTGGATAGTACATACGGAAAATCCTGTCTTTGACCCGGGGACGGCGACCTTTATGGATTTCTCCATTCCCCAGGAGGGAAATACCCGTTTCATGTATGTCTTGCCTTTCTCTGACCGGGAAGCCCTCGTAGAATACACCTTGTTTTCAAAAGAACTGCTCCCAAAGGAGGAGTACGAGGATGCCCTCCGGCTTTACCTGGAAACCCGTTTAGAAGCGGGGCAATATACCATCCGGGAGACAGAGTCAGGGCAGATTCCCATGACCTCTTATAAGTTCTGGTCCAGGAATACGGACCGTCAGCTTTTTATCGGGGTGGCGGGTGGATGGGCTAAAGCCAGTACCGGCTATACTTTTATGCGGACCCACAAGAAGGTTCAAGAGTTGGTTTCCTTCCTCAAATCAGGATCTCCGCTATCTGCTTTTGCAAAAAGAAATCGTTTCTGGTATTACGATCTGTTACTGCTCGATGTCCTGGACAAGCATAATGGCAGTGGGCATCGCTTGTTTGAAAATATGTTCCGCAAATGCAAGCCGGAACTTATCCTGAAGTTCCTCGACGAGGATAGCAGTATTGCTGAGGATCTGCAAGTGATAGCAGCCTGTCCCAAACGCCCTTTCCTGCAAGCCCTGTTAGGGAGGATGTTCTAGACTGTCCTGAACATCAGTTCCTCTCCTACAGCCTTTAAGGCCTGCAGGGATTCTCCTTTTATCCCGGAAGATTCCAATTGCGCGAATGCTTTTTCGGTATAGGATTTTATCTCCCTTTTGATGTCGTCTGCAGCCCCGCTTTCCAGGTAAATATCTTTCACTGCCTTTACCTTGGCGTCAGATTTACCCGGTTTAATAGAGAACAAGTGTTGTAATTCTGTCCGTTGCTCCTGGTCAGACAGCGCAAGTGATTTCAGGTAGAGATAGGTTTTCTTGTTGGCAATAATATCACCGCCTACCTGCTTTCCAAATGATTTAGGATCCCCGAAGGCATCAAGGTAATCATCCTGTAACTGGAAAGCGATCCCCAGGTTTAGACCATAATTATAGCAAGACTCCTGAACCTGCGTTGATGCCCCTGCCAGGATAGCTCCCATCTTCATGGCTGCACCAACCAACACTGCGGTCTTATTGGCGATCATTGTAAGGTACAAACTGATTGGAACTTCATCCTGCTGTTCGAATTCCATATCATACTGCTGTCCTTCACAGACCTCCCGGGCAGTTTTGCTGAAAAGTGTTACAAGCGATTTAAATTTCCCGGCTTCATATTTCTCAAATAGCTGGTAAGAAAGGATCAGCATGGCGTCACCGGAAAGTATACCAGTGGCCAGGTCCCATTTTTCATGAACAGTAACCTGTCCGCGTCTTACCGGGGCATTGTCCATGATGTCGTCATGGACCAGGGAAAAGTTGTGGAATAATTCCAGCGCCACTGCCGCCTCCATGGAATCCTCCACATTCCCTCCCAGGGCTTCCGCTGCCATCAGGGTCAGCGCAGGCCTGAGGCGTTTGCCTCCCAGTCCCAGGATGTAGTGCATTGGTTCGTACAAGCCTTCCGGTTCCCCGGTCTGTATCCCGCGCTCCAGGAAATTATCTATAGTGCTCTTGTATTGTAACAGACTTTTCAATGTGCAATTTTTCTCAAAAATACATTAAATGGACGCAACCAAAAAGATGAAAACCAAATCCTGTATCAGCCTCTTTGTTAACATATTGTAAAACCTGGGAAACTTTTATTGTTTTTGTAGTTTCCTATCCTATATTTGCCGCTCCTATGAAAGAAAAAATACTAGATAAAGCAACGGAGTTATTCCTGAGCAGGGGGTTCAAGAGCGTAACTATGGACGACCTGGCTCAAGAACTGGGCATCTCGAAAAAAACGATCTATACCCATTTCAGCAACAAGACCCAGATCGTTAAAGAAAGTGTAATGCAGCTTTTTGACCAGATCGCTGCAGGAATAGAGCATATATGCAGCCTGGGCAAGAACCCGATCGAAGAACTTTACGAGATCAAGAAATTTGCCATGACCCACCTGAAGGATGAACAGTCCTCTCCCCAATATCAACTTCAGAAATACTACCCGGCCATTTTTGAAACAGTTCGCAAAAAACAATTTGAACTGATGCAGGATTGCGTCGTAAAGAACCTGAAGATCGGCATTGAACAGGGTATCTACCGCGAAAACATCAACATCGAGTTCGTAGCCCGCATCTATTTTTCGGGAGTTAACAGCATTAAAGATCCTAACCTGTTCCCGGCTGATCTATTCACTGCCCGGGAAATTATGGACATCTACCTGGAATACCATCTCCGGGGAATAATCACTCCTAAAGGCCGGAACATCTTAAATGAAATTATCAATTCTAATCAACTATAAATGCAGCGATTTCTCCTATTATTACTCAGCCTTCTTTTCGGACTGTTATTACAGGCACAGGAGACCACAACTTCCTTTACCCTGGAAGAGGCGGTCGCTTTTGCTCTTGAGCACAATTACAGCAGCCTGAATGCGACCCTGGAAATTGAAGATGCACAGAAACAGAAATGGGAAACCATTGCTACGGGTCTCCCACAGATCAGCGGCAGTGTCAGTTACCAAAACCAGTTAAAGCAACCTGTTTCCCTGATCCCGGCCGAATTTTTCGGAGGGGAACCCGGCACGTTTCAACCTATCGTATTCGGGCAGCCACAACAGGCTTCTGCCACGGCGACCCTGAAGCAACAGATATTTGACGGGTCCTATATTGTCGGTGTTCAGGCGACCAAGGCTTTTCTCAGTTACAGCCAGAACAACAGGGAAAAGACCGAGCAGGATGTGCGTAAAGCCGTTGTTGATGCTTATGGGAATGTTCTCCTGGCCCGTCAAAGCACAGACATTCTCGCCAGGAATGCCGCCACCCTGGAAAAGAACCTTTTTGAAACCCGGAAGATCTTTGAGAACGGCCTGGGAGATGAAGAGAGTGTGGAGCAATTACAGATCACGCTGTCCACGATACAGAGCCAGCTGAAAAATGCTGAACGCCTGCAGGAAATCACTTTACAGATGCTGAACGTGGTCATGGGATTACCCCTGGAACACCCTACCGGGCTGACCGAGGACCTGGACGACCTGGTTGCAGCCGGTATTTCTCCGGAACTGTTGGAGAGTGAATTTAACCTGGAGAACAACGTTGACTATAAGTTAGTGAACAACCTCAACCACCAACGTTACTACGAGTGGAAGCTCGCCCGAAGTCGAGCCCTGCCTACCCTGAACGCATTTGTCAATTATGGCTCAGCCGCATTCAGTGACGATTTTACTTTTTTAGACAGCGACCAGCAGTGGTTCGACTCCTCTGTTTTTGGAGTAGATCTCAGTATTCCGATTTTCAGCTCCTTCAAAAGGAGTGCGAGCACCCAGAGAGCCAAGATCGCATTGGAACAGGCCAAGAACCAGCTGAAGGAAACCTCGGCCCAACTGAGGCTGCAGCTGGATAAAGCAAAGAGCGATTATATCCTGGCCATCGAGAATTACCAGACGAACAAAAGTAACCTGGCCCTGGCGGAACGAATAGAACACAAGAACCAGGTGAAATACCAGGAAGGGATTGCCAGCAGTTTTGAACTGCGGCAGGCCCAGCTTCAACTTTACACCACCCAGCAGGAATACCTGCAATCCATGGTAGAAGTGATCAACAAAAAAATAGAACTAGAAACAATACTGAACCTTTGATACATAAATTACCCAACATGAAAAACGTATTATATATCTCACTTGCTTTTCTGCTGCTCGCTGCATGTGGAGACAAGCAGGACCAATCGGTAGAAGAAATTATCTCCGGTGCCGACCTGGAGACCCTCCGTGCTCGTCGCAGTTCGATCTCTGAGCAGCAGAGAATGCTGGAAACCGATATTGAAAAACTGGATTCTGCCATTGCCCTGCTCTCGGACGAAGAGAATTATCCCCTGGTATCCACTATAGTGGCCACAGTTTCTCCCTTTAACCATTTCCTGGAATTGCAGGGAGATGTAAAGACCAGGCAGAATGTACTGGTATACCCCGAAATGGCCGGTACGCTGGACCAGATATTGGTCAAGGAAGGACAACGGGTCCAGAAAGGGCAATTGCTGGCTCGTATCGATGACGGCGGAATGTCCAGCCAGCTGGCGCAACTCCGGACACAGGCCGAGTTATCTAAAACAACTTTTGAAAGACAGAAACGGCTATGGGATCAGAAGATCGGTTCCGAGATCCAGTATCTACAGGCCAAGGCAAATTATGAAGCACAAAAAGATGCGGTAGCACAGGCAGAAAGCCAGTTGGGTAAAGCTACCATTCGCGCCCCTTTCACGGGCATCGTGGATGATGTGATCAAGGATGAGGGTACCGTGGTTTCTCCCGGACCCGGCTCCGAAGTCTTCCGTATCGTTAACCTTTCCGATATGTACATCGAGGTAGAAGTTCCCGAACGCTATGTAGGGAGCATAAGCGAGGGTAAAGAAGTAAAAGTATACTTTCCTGTACTTGGAGACAGCATTTCCACCCAGGTAAGAACCACCGGTAATTTCATAAATCCCAATAACCGTTCGTTCACGGTAGAGATCCCGGTTCCTAACAAGAATGGAAAGATAAAACCCAACCTGACCGCGAGGGTAATGATCAATGATTACACTAACGAGGAAGCAATCCTTATTCCCCAGAGTATTATCTCGGAAAATGCCCAGGGAGAGCAATATGCCTACCTCGCCGCCGATCCTGAAAACGGTATCGCTATCGCCAGGAGATCCATCATTACCACAGGTCTTACCCAGGGGAGTGAAGTTGAAGTGCTCAGCGGATTAAAAGACGGGGACAGGGTTATTAAAGAAGGTGCGCGCAGTGTCAAGGATGGGCAGAAAGTAGAATTATTAAACCAGGAATAGATGAGCAAACAACAAAAGAATGCTAATAAGGAATTCTGGCTGTCTTCCTGGTCCATAGATAACCCTTCGGTAATTTATGTCATGATCGGCTTGTTCCTGTTTATCGGGATCAGTTCTTACAATGCACTACCTCGGGAAGATTTCCCGGAGATCGTGGAGACCAAGGTATATATCAGCACCCCCTACCCGGGAAATACTGCGGAGGACATTGAAAGGCTGATCACCGACCCTCTCGAAGAAAGGCTGAAAAATGTCAGTAACCTGGTAGAGATCACCTCCACTTCACAGGAAGATTATTCTATCATCACCGTAGAGTTTGACGAGGATATTTCCGTGGAAGCGGCTAAACTGAAGGTCAAGGATGAAGTAGATGCGGAAAAGGCCAGCGAAGACTGGCCGACATTCAACGGGGCCAAGGTAGAACCCAACGTGTTCGACCTGAACATCTCAGAGGAATATCCCATCATGAACATCAATTTTACCGGTGATTACCCGGTAGAGAAGCTCAAGGAATTCGCCGAGTACATGGAAGACGAGATCGAGGATATGCCAGAGATCAAGAAAGTAGATATCCGGGGTGCCCAGGACAAAGAGGTAGAAGTAGCCGTTGATATCTACAAGATGATGGCCGCCAAGGTGAGTTTTAACGATGTCATACAGGCGATTGCCAACGGGAATATGACCATGTCTGCCGGCAACCTTAAAACCGCGAGCCAGAGACGTACCATCAGGGTACTGGGGGAGATTGAAAACCCTGAAGAGCTGGAGAATTTCGTAGTAAAGTCAGAGAATGGCAATGCGGTTTACCTGAAAGATATTGCTTCGGTTTCCTTTGACGAAGAAGACAAGACCACCTATGCCAGGGAATTCGGGGAGAACGTGGTGATGCTCGACATAAAAAAACGAGCAGGTAAGAATGCCATTGCCGCCGCCGACCAGATCAAGGAACTGGTGAAAGATCTGCAGGAAAATTATTACCCTGCAGACCTGCATATTTCAATAGCAAACGACTCCTCTACCCGGACCCTGAACCAGGTTGATGACCTGGTGAATAATATCATTTTCGGGATATTGCTAGTGGTCACCGTACTTATGTTCTTCCTTGGATTCCGGAATGCACTCTTTGTCGGGTTTGCGATCCCTATGTCCATGTTCATGTCTTTCATGATTCTCTCTGCACTGGGGTATACCCTTAACACTATGATCCTCTTTGGTATGATCATGGGACTGGGGATGCTTGTAGACAACGGGATCGTGGTGGTAGAGAACGTATACCGGCTTATGGAAGACGAAGGGATGTCCAGGATAGAAGCCGCCAAAAAAGGGATTGGAGAGATCGCCTTCCCCATCATCATATCTACCCTAACCACTGTAGCAGCATTTGTTCCCCTGGGCCTCTGGCCAGGAATCTTCGGACAGTTTATGATCTATTTCCCAATTACTTTATCAGTGGTTCTTGGATCCTCCCTGTTCGTTGCCATTTTTATGAACTCCATGCTGGTATCCCAGTTCATGGATACCGGGGAGAAAGAGCTTACCCGAAAACAACTGATCCGCGTGAGTATCATCCTGGGTGGGTTAGGAATTTTTATCATGATACTGGGAGGCCCGGTTCGTGGCTTTGGTACGGTAATGATCCTGACTGCCATAATGTTCTGGGTTTACAAATACTTTATTAAACGATGGGCCAGCAACTTCCAGAACAATACAATGAGCCGGTTCGAGGATTGGTATGAGAAACGCCTGAAGCATGCACTTCGCGGCAAGAATGTCTACTGGTATTTCGGGGTGACTTTTTCCTTACTGATCGCGGTATTCATGTTATTCGGCATGTCTGTTGGCAGTGGGCGTACAAAGATCGAATTCTTCCCGGATAATATTCCAAACGAGATCTATGTCTATATAGAATATCCACAGGGCACATCTATTGAGAAGACCAACGAGATCACCAAGGATATTGAAAGACGGGTGTACGCGATCGCGAACCGGGATAAGTATACCGATGGCGAGGAAAACTATTTGGTTGCTTCAGCAGTTTCGCAGGTAGGTGAAGGAGCAGGTAACCCGTTCACCGATGGCGGATCTTCTGCAGAGATGCCCCACAGGGGAAAGGTGACCTTGTCCATGCGCGAATTTAAATACAGGAACGGCCTGGATACAGAAAACCTCCGGGCAGAGATCCAGCAGGAACTGCAGGGGATATACCCGGGAGTTGCATTATCCGTTGAAAAGGATGCAGCCGGACCGCCGGCGGGTTACCCCATCAACATTGAGCTCCAAGGAAAGGATTACAACCAGCTCATCAGCACTGCGGAAGATATCCGGAATTTTATCAATGCAGAGAACATTGCCGGGATAGAAGAGCTGAAGATCGATGTAAACAAGGGGAAGCCTGCTATGGAAGTAGTGGTAGACCGTGAAAAAGCAGGAGAACTCGGGGTGGCTGTCGGCCAGGTAGGCTCCCAGCTAAGGCGCTCAATTTTCGGAGAGAAAGCCGGCGTTTATAAGGAAGCAGGGGAAGATTACGACATCAACGTCCGCTTCAATGAAGACCTTCGCTACAACAAGAATGCCCTCTTTAACCAGAATATCATCTTCCGGGACCCGGCCAATGGGCAGATCAAAGAGATCCCCATCTCTGCAGTAGCCTCCCAGCGCAATACTTCTGCGTTCAGCGCGATCAAACACCGGGATAATGAAAGGGTGGTTACGATCTACTCCGGTTTAAAACCCGGATTTACCGACGCAGCAGCGATCGTGGAAGAGATCAAAAAAGAGATGGAAAGTTTTAATGCGGTTCCGGATGGAGTTTCCATTGACTATACCGGCCAGATAGAGGAACAGAACAAGCAGATGAACTTCCTGGTTGGTGCCTTCTTTGGGGGTCTGGGACTCATACTGCTGATCCTGATCTTCCAGTTTGGTGGCATCTCCAAACCCCTGATCATTATGATCGCCATTTTCCTGAGTTTTATCGGGGTATTTGGCGGACTGATGCTGACGGGCTGGTCTTTCGTGATCATGATGACTATGATGGGAATTATTTCCCTGGCAGGGATCGTGGTGAACAACGGGGTAGTACTGCTTGATTATACCCAGATCCTGATCGATCGCAAGAAACTGGCACTGGGAATGGAAGATTCAGACCTTCTGAGCCGTGACCAAGTGAGGCAAGTTATCGTCCAGAGCGGGAAAGCGCGTCTTCGACCTGTAGTGCTGACGGCTATAACCACCGTTTTGGGGCTGATCCCACTGGCCATAGGACTGAACATCGACTTCTTCTCCCTATTCACCAATTTTGACCCGAATATCTATGTGGGGGGTGATAACGTCATCTTCTGGGGACCCCTGGCATGGACGGTGATTTTCGGCCTACTGGTCGCTACGTTCCTGACCCTGATCATCGTCCCTGTACTGTTCAATATCAGCTACCGCATGAAGATCGGTATGAGGAAGAAGGTGAATAATATTAAAAGCAGTAAATCGGAAAGCCTGCAGGATGCTGCATAATTCCAGCATCTTATAATAATAAAAGCCCCGTGAAATTCACGGGGCTTTCTGGTAATTGGTCAGTTAGTTATTATTCGTTTTCCGATAGCGGGATCGGGAAAACATTGAACACCAGGTCACCTGTCCTGTCAACAGGTAAGGTGTTAGATAGGTTGTACCTCCTCAGGTCAAACATCCTGTGGTTCTCCGCCCATAGGGAGTACCGTCTTTGCTGCAGCATTTCAGCAGTCAGACCATCAGCAGTCAACGGACCTGCATATACTCCCAGGCCGGCAGACGCCCGGATTATATTCAATGCAGTCTCTGCATCTCCAAGGTTCCCGGCACCAATGCTGGCTTCCGCGTATAAAAGGATCAGCTCCTCGTTCCGGATAATATCTATAGGAGAAGTGTTCGACTCGTATAAAGCGGTCTGGTAATCTCCTCCAAGTCCGTCCTGGGTAGTAGGATTCGCACGCAGCGAAGTCTTCTCATCCACACGGGTATCCCCGGGCTCAGCATCGGCAATCCAGGAAGGATGTACGATGATCTGGTCCCCGTTGTTATCCTGTATCTTGAACAGTCCGTTCGTAGCATCCCCACTGGCAAGGCTGAACACGTGCTTAGGCCCTACGTTCAGGTCCCCGTTCAGATCCAGGTAAGAATTAGACAAAGCTGTTAATGCCGCACTGTCATCATCGTCATATACTGCAGCTAAGGCAGCTACAGCCCTGTTGAATTCCGCGAAAGTGGCAGGGGTATTAAACCCGTCAAATCCGGCTAACGGAAAATTGAACTCTGCCCCGGCACTGTTAAGGTCGCCCTGGGCTTCGTCTAACAAGGCCCGGATCTGGTCCATAGCAGGGCCAAAATCAAGTATAGGCCCCAGGTTATCAGGATCGGAAACATCTACCCTTGCTCTGCCGTAGGACTTAAGTATCTGGATCAGCTCATAAGCCTGTACGGTTTTAGCAAAACCCCTGTACCCGGCTTTCTGGGCTTCAGTGACTGACTCCGTGTTTTCCAACGCTTCCAGGAGGATGTTCGCATTCTTATAACAGGTGTAACGACCATCCCATGGTGCCGTGGTATAGAAGGAGTTGTTATCGAGGCCACTACCGTTTTTACCCAGCAGGTCTCCCGTGTTACGGGGATCCGCATCAAACAGGTAGAGCTCCCGGGCCATAGTTCCTGATCCGGTGGTCTGGATCGCCAATGCATTCCGCATACTGGCCTCTATTCCTACTACGAGGTTATTCAATTGGTTTTCTGACGCATTGGTCAGGATCCCTGAAAGACTGGGTCTGTTCGGGTCTACCTGGTCATCAAATGAGCAGGAGACGGTCAGGGTCGCCACCACCCCCATAACTAACAGGGTGGTCTTGGTTATATATAAATTTAGTTTCTTCATCGCGATTTTTTAAAAGTTAACATTCAGGTTCAGGTAGAACTGCTTGGTACTTGGGAAAGGAGTTACCTCGATTCCTGAAGAAAGTCCTGCCCCACCGTTGGTAGATACCTCCGGGTCGTAGCTGCTGTAATCCGTGATCGTAAAGATGTTCCTTCCGGAAATTCCTATTTTCACTCCCTCTACAGTATCCCCGAAGAAATCGAGAGCACTCTGCGGAAGACGATAACTGATCGCAGCCTCCCTTAACCTCAGGTAACCTGCAGGCTCAATAAACCTGGAAGCGACAAATCCTAATCCTGATCTTTCAATCCCGGCTGGGGTATCCAGATCCGGAGTGGTTCCACCAAGATCGGTCAACAGCTTGGAGAGGTTAATGTTCTCTCCTCCTTTTTTCCAGTGTAACAGGAAGGATACATCCCACTGCTTATAAATAGTCATCTGGTTTGCAAAACCCATCTGGAAATCCGGCTCGGCATCTCCCAACTGTGTTGGAACACCGTCCACGTTACCAACTAACTGGGTAACTGGTCTCCCTTCCTGAATGTAATAGGTTCCAAGTCCTAAACCAAAACCTGCACCCGGTTGCGGGAATGCCGGCACCTCCAGCCTGGTCACTTCTGACCGGTTAAACCAGAAATTAATGTTAGAGTTCCAGGTAAAGTTCTCATTGGTAAAAGGATAAGTATTGATTCCCAGCTCTATCCCGTAGTTCGTAAGATCTGCGAGGTTGGTGGTTTCTGTGTTGAATCCGGTTGAGGTTGGCAGCGCACGGCTTAACAGCAGGTCGCGTACATTACGGTTGTAATAAGACAGTTCCACACTGACGCGATCACCGAATCCGGCGTCAAGACCTACTTCAAACTCTGCAGAAGTTTCCGGTTGCACGTCTGGGTCCCCTTTAAGGGCACCTATAGAAGATCCTCCGTTTCCGCCAATGGAAACCTGGTTCAGACCGGTAAAGGCAGATCCGAAGGTCGCAGGAGTTCCTGTTTCACCGTAAGCTGTTCTGAATTTTAATCGATCTACGAACCCTGGATTCCAGAATTCGAAATTGTGCAGGTTAACGGCGAGGGAAGCTTTTGGAAAACCAAAAAATTCATTCGGATCCCCGTTAAGGGTCGATTTATCAAGGCGGTATCCTAAAGTTCCGATTAACTGGTCACGGTAATTTCCTTCAACCTGCGCAAAATAACCGAACTCCTTAACCAGAGAAGTTGTCTGGTTGATCTGCTGGGCAGCTCCCTGGGACAGGTTAGTCTGGTTTGGGATCAACTGGGTCGCCTGGTTAAAGATCAGGTCGGCCTGTTGTTCCACGTAAGATATACCGGCCTGAGAAGTCAGGGACAGGTCTCCATCCATGGCTTCCCTGTTCCAAACAGCGATACCCTGGTAGTTAAAGTTGGTGAAGTTATTCCTTCCTTCGCCGATAAACCCGTTCTGGTTTCCTCGCTGGGCCTGGTGGATCTCCGGCACGTAAACATAGGTTTCGTTTGCCAGGTAATCTAATCCCCCGTTAAATATGAACCTCACGTTATCCCTGTCTGTCTGTAAGAAGTTCGTCGTAAAACGAAGCCCCTGGATAAAACGGTTGTTCTTATCCTCGTTCAGGGCAAGATCTCTTACCAGGATTGGGTTACCTGAATAGTTCGGGTTGTCAGGGTAATTTCCTAACTCATCCGGGAAAAGGTTGATCCACGGACGGGTGAATGCCAGGGTATAACCGTAGCTAAGTCCCCCTTCGTTCTCATTTCCAGTAAAACTACGACTGGATCCACTTCTCACATAGTTGGATGAAATTGAGAAGTTAAAGGTCTTTGAGATATCGTGGTCAATGTTTGCACGTACGTTAAATCGGTCAAATCCGGTATTCTTGATGATACCTTCTTCATCCCGGTAAGAAGCTCCTACGTAGAAACGTGTTTTCTCACTACCTCCTTTAGCACTGATCTGCGTGTCCGTGATCAGACCGGTTTCCCCGTAGATCTCATCTTCGTAATCGATCAGTCCCCCATTGGCGATTGCCTGGTTGTAAAGAGCCACTTCGGCTGCACCGAAGGTAGATTCCACGTTGGCTGCCGTCCATGGACGCATCCCGATCTTATTGATTATGGTGTTAAATCCTGTATCCTGGCTGAAGCTGATATCGGTCTTTCCCAGTTTACCACGCTTGGTGGTAATGATCACAACCCCCGCATTTGATCCGGAACCATAAATGGCCGCGGCAGATGCTCCTTTAAGGATCTCGATATTCTCAATATCGTTAGGATCAAGATCGGCAATACGGTTGGCCGAGTTCTCTTCGTTCCCCCTGTTGGCCCCTGAAGCAAATCTCAGACCTGACGGGATCTCCCTGTTATTGACAAATACACCATCAATAATATACAAGGGCTGGTTATTTCCGTTAATTGAGGAAATACCTCTTAAACGAAGTGCCATTCCTCCCCCGGGAGCTCCTGAAGTAGAAGTGATGTTAACCCCGGTTACTTTCCCGTATAGGGCACCGTCCAGGGTAGACTGTCCTGTGGTTCCTACCAGTTCTTCAGAGGAGACTGTGGCTACTGCATTGGCAAGGTTCCTTCTTTTAATAGAAGTACCCAGACCGGTAACAACAACTTCATCCAGTCCTGTAGCTGATTCTCCCAGTTCCACGTTAAGCATGGTCGCCCCACTTACCTGGAACTCGGCTGTTTCATACCCTAAGGATGAAAACACAAGAGTTGCCGGGAAGTTCTGTACTACCAGGTCGTATTTTCCATCAAAATCAGTGGTGGTACCCGTGGTGGTCCCCTTAATAATCACATTGGCCCCGGGTAAGGGCTGTCCGTTTACGGCATCGGTCACCGTTCCGCTGACCGTCCCCTGCGCAAGGGCAAGGACCGGCAGAAAAAACAGCAGCCCAAGGCACCATTGCAAAAGTTGATTTTTGTTCATAATCATTGATTTGTTATAGTTATTCGCCTACCAATGTAGCGAAGTTTTCGTCAATCCAAAAATTTCCTTTGTTAATTACAACGTTTGCGCACAGGGGGATTCAGGCCGAAAAAGTAGTTGAAAATTAGTCCGTAGTCCTAGGGGTTACCAGCAGTTCTTCTTACATTTGCGCCGGTAAAAACAAGGAAGCCATTATGTTCAGAAACCATACATGCGGAGCGCTGAGAGCGTCTGATATCGGAAAAGAAGTGACCCTTTCAGGGTGGGTACAGAAGCTGAGAGACAAAGGATTCGTAGTCTGGGTAGACCTCCGTGACCGCTATGGGATCGTTCAATTGGTATTTGACGAGGAACGCACACCGGCCGAATTACTGGAAAAAGCGAGGCACCTGGGGCGCGAATTTGTCCTGAAGGTCCACGGTAAGGTGATAGAAAGGACTTCCAAGAACCCCAACCTTCCTACCGGGGATATAGAAGTGCTGGTATCAGAAATGGAGATCCTGAACAAAGCACTGGTACCTCCTTTCACTATTGAGGACCAGACAGACGGCGGGGAAGACCTTCGGATGAAGTACCGCTACCTGGATATCCGTAGAAACCCGGTCAAGAACAACCTGATCTTCAGGCATAAGGTCACCATGGAGGTACGCAACTACCTCTCTGAACATGGGTTTATCGAAGTTGAAACTCCATACCTCATAAAATCCACACCGGAGGGAGCCAGGGATTTCGTAGTTCCCAGC
This sequence comes from Zeaxanthinibacter enoshimensis, assembly GCF_004362865.1. Lineage (GTDB taxonomy): Bacteria > Bacteroidota > Bacteroidia > Flavobacteriales > Flavobacteriaceae > Zeaxanthinibacter > Zeaxanthinibacter enoshimensis. The sequence goes on from NZ_SNYI01000001.1 coordinate 468,972, forward strand.
CGTATGAACGAGGGACAGTTCTACGCCCTTCCGCAATCTCCGCAGACCTTTAAACAGTTGCTGATGGTAGGCGGAATGGACCGTTACTTCCAGATCGTAAAATGTTTCAGGGATGAGGATCTAAGGGCTGACAGGCAACCTGAGTTCACCCAGATCGACTGTGAAATGGCTTTTGTAACCCAGGAGGATATTCTGCAGGCCTTTGAAGGACTGACCCGTCACCTGCTTAAAACCATTAAAAATGTAGAAGTTCCATCCTTCCCACGCATAACCTACGATGATGCAATGCGAAAGTATGGGAATGATAAGCCCGATATCCGTTTCGGAATGGAATTCGGGGAACTGAATGAGGTAGCCCAGCACAAAGATTTTAACGTATTCAACTCGGCCGAACTCGTGGTCGGAATCGCAGTCCCGGGAGCCGCCTCTTACACCCGTAAAGAGATCGATGCACTTATCGACTGGGTGAAGAGACCCCAGGTAGGGGCAAAGGGAATGGTGTACGTAAAATGTAACGAAGACGGAAGTTATAAATCATCCGTGGATAAATTCTACGACCAGGAAGACCTGGCCAAATGGGCAGAAGTCACCGGGGCAAAACCGGGAGACCTTATTTGTGTGCTGTCCGGGGATGCACATACCACTCGCACCCAGCTGAGCGCTTTAAGAATGGAACTTGCCGGCAGGCTTGGACTTCGGAAAGCCGATGAGTTTGCGCCTCTTTGGGTGGTCGATTTTCCGCTGCTGGAATGGGACGAGGAAAGCGGAAAATATCACGCTATGCACCACCCGTTCACCTCGCCTAAACCGGGCCAGCTCGAATTACTGGACAGTGATCCCGGGGCGGTTAAAGCGAATGCCTATGACCTGGTACTTAACGGGAACGAAATTGGTGGGGGATCTATCCGTATCCACGATAAAGCGACACAAGAGATCATGTTCCGTCACCTTGGTTTCAGCCCTGAAGAGGCAAAGGCCCAGTTTGGTTTCCTGATGGATGCCTTTCAATACGGGGCACCACCTCACGGCGGGATCGCATTTGGATTAGACCGCCTGGTTGCCATCCTGGGCGGGCAGGAAACCATCAGGGATTTCATTGCCTTTCCAAAGAATAACAGTGGAAGGGATGTCATGATCGACGCCCCTGCGAAGCTCGATGATGCCCAGCTGGCGGAGCTCCACCTGAAATTGGATACCTAATTCCGGAAAACCTTTATCGGATGCGGCAATTTTAATACCTTTAATCGTATAGCCCAAGAATGCCGAACCCGACCAATAAAAGGCTCACACAATTTCTGAAATGGAGGTATAAGAAAATCTCTGACAAGACCTTCACCCACGTGATGAGCGTAGTGGTGGGCTTCCTGGCCGGGCTGGCCGCGGTTACCCTCAAGAATATCACCTATTTTATAGAGTCGCTGCTGGAACGCGGAATCGTTTTTTCCAGCAACCAGCTCTATTTTGTTCTGCCGGTGATAGGGCTTACCCTGGTATACCTCTATGTGAAGTATATCCACCGGGAAAAGCTGGAGCACGCCATATCCTCCATTCTCTTTGCGCTGTCCCGTAAAAAAGGAATCATGGACCTGAAGAAGGTTTATACCCCCCTTATCACGGCCCCCCTTACCGTAGGGTTTGGTGGATCCGTGGGATTGCTGGGACCGGCAGTTGCCTCGGGGGCTGCCATCAGTTCTAACCTGGGGCGGTTGTTACATATTAATACCAAAACGAGGTCCCTGCTTATTGCCTGTGCTTCGGCAGGGGCGATCGCCTCTATTTTCCAGGCCCCTGTAGCGGCCATCATATTTGCGGTCGAGGTCTTTAGCCTGGATCTCACCATGGTCTCCCTGCTGCCAATGCTGCTGGCGTCGATCTCGGGGGTGCTTACCTCCTATTTCTTCCTGGGGGATGAGAACCTTTTCAGCTATATCATCACCGAAAAATTCGCCATCCAGGATACCTTCTTTTATATCCTGCTGGGAGTGGGAACCGCGATCTCCTCTATCTATTTCACCAAGATGTATTTCGGGATACTAAAATTATTCAAACCCCTGAAAAGTCCGAAATACCGGCTGCTGGCCGGGGGACTGGCCATAGGGATCATGTTGTATTTTATCCCCCCGCTTTACGGGGAAGGATTTGGATTCATCAACGACCTGCTGATGGGAGATCATATCTCTGCCCTGGGCGACAACCCTTTTGAAGCTTTCATGGACAACATCTGGGTGGTAATCGCCCTGCTCTTTGGTATTACCATTTTCAAAGCCGTAGCGATGACCACAACTTTTGCTGCCGGAGGAGCCGGGGGAATCTTCATTCCTACAATGGTCATGGGGAGTGCACTTGGCAATGCCGTAGCGAAAGTGATCAATAATATCGGGCTGGGTTTCGAGGTCAGTGAAAGCAATTTCACCCTGATCGGGATGGCCGGACTAATCGCCGGTGTATTGCATGCTCCACTTACCTCTATCTTCCTTATCGCAGAGATCACCGGGGGGTACGAACTATTTGTCCCGCTGATGATCACAGCTGCCATTTCCTACCTGATTACCAAGAACGCCATAGATTACTCTATCTATACCAGGGAACTTGCTGAACAGGGCGCACTTCTCACCCACAACAAGGACCAGACCGTGCTTACGCTGATGCAGCTGGACGATGTGATCGAGCGGGATTTTAAAAGTGTCCACCAGGAAATGACCCTGGGACAGATGCTGCACGATACGGTGGCTAAGTCTACCCGTAATTTATATCCAGTGGTAAGTGATAAAGGAGTAATGACCGGGATAGTGTTCCTGGACGATATACGGGAATTCATGTTTGACACCAGTATGTACGATAAGATCACCGTCTCTACACTGATGCACCAGGCGCCGGCTTATATCTATTATGAGAAGGATTCCATGCAGCAGGTCATGCAGAAATTCCAGGACAGTGGTGCGTGGAACCTGCCGGTGATCCGGGAAGGCAAATACCTCGGTTTTGTGTCCAAATCCAAATTGCTCACTGCTTACCGGAGAAAGTTGATTAATTTTACACGCTGATATGAAAACCTATTCCCGATATATCATTGCCGCTATCCTCCTCTTTAGCCTGGGACTGATCATCTATGGTTTCACCATTATAGAGGAAGACCCCCTCAATGCCAATAAATGCATTGGTTTCGGAACCGTAGGCATCTTCCTCGTGGCGATGCCGCTCTTCCTGATTACCGAAAGCAGGGGGAAGAAGATGAAAGACTACATGCTGACCGAAGAAAATATCCGGAAAATGCAGGGAAAAAAGAACAAACAGTCTGAGGATCAGTAATTTCCTCGAATTTATTCCCGCCCCTGCGCTTTTAAAGCCAAAAAATCATACATTCGTATAGTACATTTTTTAATTAATTATTTTTTTACCATGACTGGAACAGTAAAATTTTTCAATGAATCTAAGGGATATGGGTTCATTACAAACGACGACACCGGAAAGGACATCTTTGTTCATGCAACCGCCCTCAACGGGGTAGAACTGAACGAAGGAGACAAAGTAGAATACCAGGAAGAAGAAGGAAGAAAAGGAATCGTAGCCGCACAAGTGCAGGTAATAGGATAAGCTTATTTTATTTTGAGAAGATCAGGACCCCGGCTGCTGCCGGGGTTTTTTATTGGGATCAGTTCAGGTTTCGTTTTTCGATAAAGAACTGCTTCATCAGGGTCGCAGCTTCGTGTTCCAGGACCCCGCCTATTATTTCCGTCTTCGGATGCATTTGTGCCCCCATGGCAGCAAAGCCCCGCTGCGGATCATGCGCCCCGTAAACGATCCTGGGGATCTGGCTCCAGTAGAGGGCCCCGGCACACATCTGGCAAGGTTCCAGGGTAACATACAAGGTGCAGCGATGAAGGTATTTTCCGCCCAGGAAATTTGCAGCGGCGGTAATGGCCTGCATCTCCGCATGCGCAGTGACATCGTGCAATCGTTCCGTGAGGTTATGCGCCCTGGCAATAATTCTACCCTGTACCACGATCACTGCTCCCACCGGGATCTCGCCGAGACCGTAGGCCACCTCTGCCTCCTGCAGGGCCTTTTTCATAAAATAAGAGTCGTCCAGGATTCCTTCCATGTTGGCAAAAATACATAAATAGGCCTACTTTCTCCTGTCCTGAAAAAATGATTTTAATGTACCTTTACGTCTTAACATGGAACTACTTCCTCACATACATTCTCCGGAAGATCTCAGGCGTCTGAGCCCTGAATCCCTCCCTGCCCTGGCAGCAGAAATGAGGGATTTCATCATCGACGTCGTGGCTGCAAAGGAAGGACACCTGGGAGCAAGCCTCGGGGTTGTGGAACTAACCATCGCCCTTCATTATGTCTACAATACCCCTGACGATCGTCTCATCTGGGATGTCGGCCACCAGGCCTATGGTCATAAGATACTTACCGGGAGGCAGGAATCATTTATCACCAATCGTCAGTATGGTGGTTTGAGCGGCTTTCCCAAAAGAAGCGAGAGCCCGTACGACGCTTTCGGGACAGGGCATAGCTCCACTTCCATTTCGGCTATTCTGGGGATGGCGATCGCATCGCGCCTCAGCGGGAAAAAGGATCGCAAACATATCGCCGTTATAGGGGATGCATCCATCGCCAGCGGGATGGCTTTCGAGGGACTTAACCATGCGGGGGAATCGCCGGCTGATGTGTTGATCATCCTGAACGATAACGCCATAGGGATAGACCCAAGTGTGGGTGCCCTCAAAAAATACCTGACCAATGTAAAACAGGGCACCGCCAAGGATGAGAATATTTTTGAGTGCCTGAATTTTGAATATACGGGCCCCGTTGACGGGCATAACCTTCCCTTGCTTATCAATACCCTTAAAGATCTTAAGCAGGTCCAAGGTCCAAAATTACTTCACCTGATCACCACCAAGGGTAAGGGCCTGAAAAAAGCCGAGGAAGAACAGGTGACCTACCACGCCCCCGGGAAATTCGACAAGCATACCGGTGACCTGATCCAGGGCAGTAAAACAACAGGGCCACCGAAATTCCAGGAGGTCTTTGGGCTTACCCTGCTGGAATTGGCGAAGGAAAACCAACGTATCGTTGGAATCACCCCTGCCATGCCTACGGGCAGCTCCATGAAATACATGATAGAAGCTATCCCGGACCGGGCATGGGACGTCGGGATCGCGGAACAACACGCGGTCACCTTGGCAGCCGGAATGGCTGCAGACGGACTCATCCCTTTCTGCAACGTGTACTCTACCTTCCTGCAACGGGCCTATGACCAGGTGATCCACGATGTCGCCCTGCAAGACCTGCCGGTGATCTTCTGCCTGGACCGCGCCGGACTGGTGGGCCAGGACGGGGCCACGCATCACGGTCTTTACGATATAGCTTACCTCCGCTGTATTCCCAACCTTTATATCTTTGCCCCCATGAACGAAGCGGAGTTGCGCAATATCATGTATACCGCACAGCTTGGCCTGGGACATCCCATTGCCATCCGGTATCCCCGTGGAAGAGGTGTGATGACGGACTGGCAGCAACCTTTTGAAGAAATCACGATCGGGAAGGGACAAAGGCTGAAGCAAGGGAAGCACATTGCAATTCTTAGTATAGGCACCGTCGGGAATACAGTAGGCGAAATGCTTTCCGGGTACAGCGAGGATTCCTCGCCCGGTCATTATAACATGCGGTTTGTCAAACCCCTGGATGAGAATTTGCTGCACCGCATTTTCAGCGAATATCCCTATATCATAACCGTAGAAGATGGCTGCAAGGCAGGCGGTTTTGGAAGCGCAGTGCTGGAATTCGCTAATGAAAACGGTTATAAAAACCCGGTAAAGATCTTTGGAGTGGAAGATCGATTTATTGAACAAGGTACTGTAGCAGAATTGCAGGCCGAGGCAGGCCTGGATCCTGCCACTATTAAAAATTATGTTGAGCAACTACTAGAAATAACCCGCTAGTTTAATGAGAACCATTCTTAGCCTCCTATTCGGTTTGTTATGTATCACTGTGACCGCACAGGATACCATCCCGACAGAATCAGAACCAGATACAACCATCCGCGGAACAATCGTAATCCGTTCGTTCCAGGACAAAGTACGTATTGTCCCCAGGGGGGTACAGTTAAGTAACCCTGTGATCAGTTATAAAAAGACCAAGCCCCTGATGAAGACCAAGAAGAGGTTCAGGATACCGTCTTTCTGGGAAAAGAAGAACGAGATGAGCCTGGGACTCAGTGAAGTGGCTTTTGTAAACTGGAATGCAGGGGGTGACAATGCCATCACGGCGTTGGGCAGGATGAGATTTGTTCGGAATTATAAATTCCGGTATGTCTCCTGGAAAAACGAGCTGGAAATGCGCTTTGGGTGGAATGCACAGGAAGGAAGGAAATGGCGTAAGACAGAGGATGCGATCCGTTTCAGCTCAACTTTCGGCTATCGGAGAGATACGCTAACCAACTGGTATATCACCGTTCGTACCAATTTCAACACCCAGTTTGCAGATGGTTTCAAATATCCCGACCGCAGCACACCCATATCCCGTTTTATGGCCCCGGGTTACCTCTTCCTGGGAGGTGGGGCGTCTTACATTTCGGAAAGCGATAATTTTAACCTCTACATTTCTCCCCTGACCCATAAAAGCACTTTTGTTCTGGATCGGGAATTAGCCAATAAAGGAGCTTTCGGGGTACAGAAAGCCGTGTTGGATTCGGAAGGAAACGTGGTGGAGCCAGGTCAGAGAGCGCTGACAGAATTTGGATTCCTGGTGACCAATTCCTGGAAGACGCCGGTGTTCAAAAATGTGAACCTGGATCACAGGATCAGTTTTTACACCGATTACCTGCAGGACTTCGGAAATATAGACGTGGACTGGGAAATGCGATGGGAGCTGATCGTGAATGAATATATCAAGACCTCTATTGGCACCCATATCATTTATGACGATGATATCCTGTTCGACGTGGTACAGGACAGCGACGGGAACATCATAGATCCCGGTCAGCCCAAACTGCAATTCAAGCAAGTGCTTACGGTGGGGGCAGTCTATATCTTCTGATCAGAGTTGTTTCCCGCTGATCTTATTGTGGATATCCACAGCCCCGCTGTCGGATAGGCTAGCCACGTATGTGCTGGCATTCAGCAATAACTGGTAATAGGAGCCAGAGGTAGACCTGATCGCAGACGGCAGTGTTCTCAACACCAGTTTATCATAATTACTGGCCCTGTCTTCCTTGGTCCGCACCAATGCCCCGGTATAGACTTCCAGGAGATCTGACAGGATCTTGAAACCCGCGATCTCTTTTTCGACCACTTCCTTAGACTGGTAGATCCTTTCAACACTCAGGTCTATGATATCGGTTATCTGTGCCTTGTATTTGCTTTTATCCAAGAGGGAAACACTGAAATCTCCGCTAAGGATCTCTTCCTCGTTTTCCATAAAGATACGTGCAGCATCCTGGATAAGGGTGTTGATGGCCAGGGCACGAAGGTAGCTGATCCTGTCCTCCATAAAAGGCATGCTCTGGTATTTCTTGGTATTGATGGTGTCTTTTACCAGTTTGATCAGGTATTCCAGGGCGTAATCTTCAGGGATAAGCCCCAGGTTGATTCCGTCTTCAAAATCGATAATGGTATAACATATATCGTCAGCAGCTTCTACCAGGAAGGTCAGCGGATGCCGGGAATAAGAAATATTGTCCCCTTTCCCTGTGGATCTTAATCCAAGTTCCTCTGCAACCTCCTGAAAGAAAGAGGCGTCTGACTGGAAGAAACCGAATTTTTTGTCTGCGATGTGCTTGGATGGTTTTTTAGGGAGCGATTCCTTGGGATATTTCATGAAGGCCCCCAGCGTGGCGTAGCTTAAACGCAAGCCACCCGTAACGCCTTCCCGCGATGCCGTAAGCAGACGGAAACCATTGGCATTCCCCTCAAAACTGAGCAGGTCCTGGTATTCCTTATCTGTCAGGTGTTCCCGGAATTCTTTTCCCTTCCCGTTCCGGAAGAATTCGCCTATGGCTTTTTCCCCGCTGTGCCCAAAGGGTGGGTTACCTATGTCATGGGCCAGTGCGGCTGCGGCGACGATAGCCCCCAGGTCATTGAAACGGTATCCATGGGTATCCCGTAATTGTGGGTGTTTTTTAAGCAGGGCCTGCCCCACCATCCGGCCAAGGCTCCTCCCTACTACAGAAACTTCAAGGCTGTGGGTAAGCCGGGTATGTACAAAATCCGTTTTAGAAAGCGGGATCACCTGTGTCTTGTCCTGCAAGCTCCTGAAAGCCGAAGAAAAGATCACCCGGTCATAATCCACTTCGAAGCCCAGCCGGGCCTCATCCTGTTCTGTACGTAAGCGTTTTCCGGTATCTCCCTGCCTCCTGAGGGAGAGAAGCTGTTCCCAATCCATAGGTGTTAATTAAGGCCGCAATATACATTAAATAGACGGCAGGATAAGGGCCAGGTAATACTCTCGTAACGTTAAGTTAACTGCATAACCTTTAGGTAACATAATCGTTAAGCCGATTTAAAATTCTGCTAACCCCGCAGTTACAATGATGATAGTTCTTTGCAACTCGAAAATGTATATGTTGATGAAAAGATTTTTTGTGTTGATGCTGTTATTAACAGCCGTGCAGGTGAGTGCCCAGTCTACAGGCAGTATTACAGGTAAATTAATCGACAAGGAAGTAAATGACGAACCCCTGGCATTTGCCAACGTCTTACTGAAAGGAACTACAAAAGGAACCACTTCTGATTTTGATGGCCTTTTTGAAATTAACAACCTGGAACCCGGGACCTATAGCGTAGTATTCAGTTACCTGGGATATGAAACCGTAGAGATGGAAAATGTGACAGTAGAGGCCGGTAAACCGACATCACTGGAGATACCAATGGCTGCCACGGAAGGAGTTGCACTTGATGAAGTAGTGTTAACTACCGTAGCACGTAAGGACACCGAAACCGCACTTCTCCTGGAGCAGAAAAAAGCAGTTGAGATAAAAGAAAGTATCGGGGCCCAGCAGTTGGGTAAGATCGGGGTATCCGATGCAGCCACAGCTACTACCAAGATATCCGGGGTTACCACCAGTGAGGCTTCCGGTGATGTATTTGTGCGCGGCCTGGGAGACAGGTACCTCTCTACTACCCTGAATGGCCTGCCGGTACCTTCGGACGATGTGGAGCGCAAAAATATAGACCTGGGCCTGTTTCCTACCCGGGTGATCCAGAATGTTAGTGTTAGTAAAACTTATGGAGTAGAATCCACGGCAGACCAGGCCTCCGGAACTGTGAACATCAGCTCAAGAGAGTTATCCGGTTCCAATGAATTCAGTATTGGTGTAAACACCGGGATTAATTCGAATGTTGCTCAAACGGGGGTTTATAACAATTACAAGTTATCTCCTAATGCTGCTGCTACAGATTTCGGATTTTATGATCAGAACCAGAATACTTTGCAATTGATCACACAGCAGGGATGGAATACCGTAAAACAGGAAAACCCTGTTGATTACGGATTTAATATTGTGGCCGGGAAGAAATTCAAAGACCGGGTGGCAGTCCTGGCGACCGCGTCGCACAGTACCCGCTACAATTACGGGCAAGGAGCCTTCAGGCAGTTCAGGTCTAATTTCGTTGATGACACCATTACAGATGCTACCACCTACAATAAAAGAATCGTCAATTCTGGCTTACTGGATGTGACTTATTTCCTTGATGACAAAAATAAGCTGAAGAGCAGTACTTTCCTGATCAACACCCTGGACGAATCTGTTTTCGAAGGTGGCCGTAATGGTGAGGGAACAATATTTGAAGAAACCGATCCTGCAGAAGGATTGTTCCAGTTTATCCGGGACCAGAATACAAAACAGACACGCTTACTCGTCTCACAATTATTAGGAACTCATTACCTGTCTGATAATAACACCCTGGAATGGGCAGGGGGATACAACTTTATAAACGCTTCCGAACCAAACAGGATCCGCAACGAGGTAAACTTTGACCCGGAGGGTGATTTTGTCCAGTTAGGTAGAACAGGTGGGTTTCAACAACGTAAGTCGAAACAAAATATCGAGGATGTGGAATTCAATGGGTTCGTTAAAGATGCCCATAAATTTATCAATGAAGAGGACAAGTCATTTACAGTAGAATTTGGAGGTAACTACAGGAATAAGTCCCGTGACTTCGTTTCCCAATTCATTGGAGTTGAAGAAGCATCGGTAAATACGATCAATCCGCCCTCCATAGATAACCTGGAAGCAATTTTCACTCAAGCTAATTTTGATAATGGTCTGCTTCAGTATAACATTCTGCAACCAGACCGGTACGAAGGTTCATTGGAATCCAAAGCCGCATTTGCTGATTTTAACGTCGGCCTGGGCCAGTGGAATGTTAATGCCGGTCTTCGGTTTCAAAAGGATGATATCAAAGTCACTTATGATGTCGGGAATATCCCAGGTCGGATCGGGAGTGCCAACAAGGATTACAGCAATCTATATCCCAGCCTGAATGTAAAATATAACCTCAGCGAAGAACACGCTCTTCGTCTCGCTTTGAGCAGGACTATCACTTTACCGGAATTCAAGGAGATTGCTCCATTTGAATATGTATCTCAGACTGGGCAGGTTACCCGTGGTAATCCTTCCCTTGAAGCCTCCAGGAGTTTGAACTACGATCTTAAATGGGAATTTTTCCCAAGCAATGGCCAGTTGATATCTGTCGCCGCATTTTATAAACAAATCTCAGACCCCATCAACAAAGTACAGGACAGGGGTTCTGCCGGGGTGTTCTCATATTTCAATTCCGGTGAACAAGCTGAAGTGTACGGGTTTGAGGCAGAGACTAAAATCGCCCTTGTTACCCCTGAGTACAATGGGGATACCGGAGCCTCTGATGGCTACGGATTGGACCTTACTTTAAACGCTACCCGTATGTGGCATCAACAGGACCTGAAGGAGGTACGCGATGCTGATGGGACTTTCATCAGGACCTTTCAATATAAAGGACTTGATGAAACAGGCCTGCAGGGAGCATCGGACTGGATCGTGAATTCCAGTCTTAATTTCACCAGCGGCAGGATACATCCCTGGGATGCCTCCCTCACCGCGAATTACGCCTCTGACAAGATCTTTGCATTGGGTGCACCCGAGATCCAGACCCAGAGCGAAACCTTCTACAACGATGCCATCGTTGAGAATGGATTTGTTGTACTCGATGCGGTCCTGAGCAAAGACCTGGATAAGCATTGGAGCATTTCCCTTACCGGGCGCAATTTATTGAACCCGGAGATCAAAAGAACCCAGCTGGTCAGACCGAGTACCACAGGAATCGAAACCGAGCAGGTTGTTCGTTCCTATACGGCAGGCTCACAGGTCCGGTTAGGAGTTAATTATAAGTTCTGAAACAACTTTTAACCCAACTACTAACATTTCAATTAAGACAATTATGAAAAAACATATTTTAAATATCGGTATTACTGCAGCAATTGTGGGTACAATGATGTTGACCGGGTGTAGCAGTGATGACACTACTGTTGATCCTGTAGCCCAGGCTACTTGTTCCGACGGGATTCAGAATGGAAGCGAAACAGGTATAGATTGTGGAGGCACATGCACCAATAGTTGTACGGACCAGGAAAGCACAAATCTTTCCGGAAGCCAGGAGGAAGACCGGACATTAGATGCATCCCAAACATATATGCTGACCGGCACGTACAGTATTGCATCAGGTGCTACACTTACAATTCCGGCCGGTACCACAATCGTTTCACAAAAAGGGACCGAAAATTATATCGTGGTACAAAAAGGAGGGCTTATTAATATTGAGGGAACTGCCAGTAACCCGGTTATCATGACCTCTGAGAATGGTCAGCCCGGGGATTGGGGCGGACTTGTCATCGCAGGGAACGGGGTGACCACTGAAGGTGTTGATGCGGTGGCAGAAGTAGGCGGAATCGTTTACGGGGGCTCCGACAATGCTGCCAGCTCCGGGAGTATCAGCTACCTGGTCATTGAATATGCAGGAGCACAGATCAATGCTGAATCCCAGTATAACGGGCTTACGCTCTATGCTGTGGGTTCCGGCACCAGTATCAGTAACGTAGCTATCCTGAACGGCACAGATGACGGGGTCGAATTTTTCGGAGGTGCGGTAAACGTAACTAACCTCTATCTTGAAAATAACGAAGACGATGCCATCGACTGGACCGAAGGATGGAACGGCACCCTGACTAATGCCTATGTTGTACATACCATAGCGGGTTTCTCGACCGTAGTTGAGGCCGATGGGGTGAACAATAACCCGAGGATAGTCAATCTTACTGCCGTTTCAACTGAAGAAGGAACAGCATTACAGTTCAAAAAGGAATCCGGCGCTACTATCACCGGGCTTTCATTAACAGGCTACACCAGGACCATAGACATGAGGGATAACGGGCCCCTGGCCAATGTCCTGATCGATGGGGAGAATGCTGACCCTTCTAAAACATACCTCGTTGATGCAACGGTAAACATATCTTCCTTCGCCTGGGTGGGTACAGACCTGGACATTCAGACCGAGACGCTGCCATCTTCGGTAACTGCCGATCTGGTCCTGGATGCCAGCAAGATCTACCGGCTGAGTGGGAGCATGAGTGTTGAGGCCCCGGCGAAGCTTACTATTCCTGCCGGGACAAATATCATTGCTGACGCCGATAGCGGGGTCTCCACAGACACCTATATCGTTATTAAGAAAGGTGCGCAGATAGATATACAGGGAACGGAAGAAAAACCCGTGGTAATGAGTTCCACCAATCGTACTCCCGGAGACTGGGGTGGCCTGGTGATCCTCGGTGATGCGGAAACCACTGAAGGGGTAGATGCTGTTGCTGAAGTAGGAGGTTTCACTTACGGGGGAACCAATAACTCGGACAATTCCGGCTCTATCAGTTACCTGGTGATCAATTATGCCGGGGCACAGATCAATGCAGAATCCCAGTATAATGGTTTAACCCTATACGCAGTAGGCTCAGGCACTACCATAGATAATGTTGCAATTCTGAATGGCACGGACGACGGCGTAGAATTTTTCGGGGGTACCGTTAATGCTACAAACTTTTACCTGAAGAATAACGAGGATGATGCCGTTGACTGGACTGAAGGCTGGAATGGCTCCTTGACAAATACCCGGGTGGTGCATACCATACAGGGCTTTTCTACCGCTGTTGAGGCAGACGGAATTAACGGCAATCCGAGTCTGATCAATTTCACCGCTATCTCCGCAGAAAACGGCACGGCTTTACAGTTCAAGAAAGAATCCGGCGCAACAATCACTAACCTGTATCTTGAGGGATATACTACCATCGTGGATATGAGGGATGGCGGACCACTTTCGAATGTTAAGATAGATGGACAGGACGCAGTGGCCGATGGGGATTATTCTAACGGCACCCAAGTATCAGCCGAGACATTCGCCTGGGTTATAGAATAAATATCTTCCAGAAATTAAATCATAAAAAAAGCCCCCTGTTCAAGGGGCTTTTTCATATATATATTTTCCAGATTAATCCCTGATAACCAACTGAGAAGCATTGTTCCACTCCTGTACACTGGCGATGGTATTATTGTCAAAATCTACTTCTCTCAGTTTATCCTGGCTCCAGAAGAACCATTTGCCGGTTTTTACACCATTCTCGAAGAAACCGATTGATTTTTTATTCCCCTGTTCGTCAAAACTCATCCATTTGCCATGTAATTCCCCTTCCAGGTTATAAGTACCCATTTGACTTATGGATCCGTTATCGTGATAATACACTGCCTCCACCAAGGACTTATCCTTATTGACCTTCAATTCTTTTTTCTCCTGGGAGAACCCAAAATTGATCACTAAACATAGCGTACAGAAGGCAATCAACTTTTTCATTACACGAACATTTATTGAGTTACTACTGTAAAGATAACGGAAATTAACCTTTATTATGCGTTTTCTTAACGTTAAATTTACATACAAACAGCTAGCCATTGTTTTTCAGTCATTTAACACTATTCTCTCTCTCAATTTTAATATTTACTTAATGATTCAATTACACTAAAGACATGCTTTAACTCCATCTTTACGATGTATTTAAATACAACATCAAAGTCATTTCTTATCCATTAGTTTTTGTCAACATTAATACTAGAAATGCAAAAGACCGCCCCGGCCAGGCGGTCTTTTTAATTGCCCTTTATTAATCTTTAGGACACGTTTACTTAACATTAAAACCTGTTATTTGCAGCGACAAAAACTGATAGGATAATGAAAATCAACACATTAACCCTGTGTCTGCTTTTGCTTGTAACAGGCATTCATGCACAGGAGACCAATTCACCGGCATTCGGAAAAGGCTTGTTCAACCTCGTTGGAAAAGACAGCAGCTGGACCATGAAGATAGGAACCCGGATGCAAATACTTTCGATCACTAACTGGGATCAGAACGATGGCGGAAACCTCGCCGACGCAGAATCCAACTTCCTGATCCGCCGGGCACGACTTAAGTTCGACGGTTACGCCTACAGCCCGAAACTGAAGTACAAGATCGAGCTGGGCTTGTCTAACAGGGATATTTCCGGAGCTTCGCAGTACACCAGTTATGCCCCCCGGTACATTCTGGATGCGGTGGTCATGTGGAATTTCTACGAGAACTTTGAACTCTGGGCCGGGCAGACCAAGCTTCCGGGAAACATAGAACGCGTTATATCCTCCGGGAACCTTTCCCTGGTAGACCGTTCTTTGGTCAACAGCCGTTTTAATATAGACCGTGACCTGGGCCTCCAACTTCGGCATCACACTTACTTGTCCGACAAATTCCTGATCCGCGAAAAGCTTGCCCTGTCACAAGGGGAAGGCCGGAATGTAACCACCGGGAACCAGGGAGGACACCAATTCACAGCACGCCTCGAATTATTACCCTTTGGCGAATTTAAAGGGAAAGGAGATTACAGTGGCAGTGACCTCGTTCGTGAAGAAAGCCCGAAGTTGATGCTTGCCGCTACTTATGACAGCAACCAGGATGCGGTACGAACCCGCAGCAACCTGGGCTCCTACATGGAAAATGATACAGGCCTATACAGTACCGATATCAATACGCTCTTCATAGATGCTATGTTTAAGTACAATGGATTCAGCTTCATGGGAGAATATGCAGACCGTACGGCGGATAACCCGGTTGCTGTCAACACTGACGGCACTCCTACCGGGGAAGTAGTTGCCGTTGGAGATGGAATTAATCTGCAGGCGGGCTACCTGTTCCCTTCTGACTGGGAAGTCACCGGCCGATATACGAATATTAATTTAGACGAACAGATCACCGGGACACAACCTGTTTCTCAGTATACATTGGGACTTTCTCGCTATATTGTAGGACACAAGTTGAAGGTACAGACAGATTTAAGCTATCTTTCTACGGAGGGCAATAACGACGAACTGATGTATCGCCTTCAATTAGACGTTCATTTCTAAAATAACCTTTAGGTAACATAGGCAGTCGTTTCACTTAAGATATTTGCAAACTGATTTTTTTGATACTATGGACAATATTTATTTACTTATCGTTATCGCCCTTGCAGCCCTCGCTATTGCAGACCTTGTTGTAGGTGTGAGTAATGACGCCGTAAACTTCCTGAATTCTGCTATTGGTTCTAAAGCCATTTCTTTCAGGACCATTATGATCGTCGCCAGTGTGGGAATTGCATGTGGTGCTATCTTTTCCAGTGGAATGATGGAGGTTGCCCGGAAAGGGATCTTTAACCCCGGGGAATTCTACTTTAACGAGATCATGTTCATTTTTATGGCTGTCATGATCACTGATATATTGCTGCTCGACTTTTTCAACACCCTTGGGTTACCAACTTCTACGACTGTTTCTATCGTATTCGAACTTCTAGGAGCAGCTGTGGCCATGTCCATGATCAAGATATTTGCAGATGGAGGCACCCTGGGGCAGGTAGTAGATTACATTAACACTGCAAAAGCAGCCGAAATCATATCGGGTATATTGCTCTCGGTGGTCGTGGCCTTCACTATCGGGGCACTGGTGCAATGGGTATCACGGCTCCTGCTTACTTTCGATTTCGAAAGAAAGGCCAAATGGGTTGGTGCTCTCTTCGGAGGTATGGCCCTGACCGCGATCAATTACTTCATCTTTATGAAGGGGATCAAAGGAACCCCTTTTGCAGATCAGTCTTTTGATATCATCGGGGGAATGAAGATCATCAACTTCCTTGAAAGCCAGGTATTGCTTATTGTTAGTGTAAGCCTAATATTCTGGTTCCTGTTTTCCCTGGCGCTAATAAAAATATTCAAAATCAATATCTACAAAGTAGTAATCGGGGTAGGTACTTTTGCGCTTGCACTTGCCTTTGCCGGTAATGACCTTGTAAACTTTATCGGGGTACCGATCGCGGCATACCAGTCTTACGTAGCCTGGGCTGCCTCCGGGGTAGAGGCTACGGAATTCAGCATGAATGTGCTGGCGACCAAAGTTCCCACTCCAACTATACTCCTGTTTCTTTCAGGACTGGTCATGGTGGTTACCCTATGGTTGTCCAAGAAAGCGCGGTATGTAGCTGATACTGAGATCAACCTGGCTCGTGAAGGAGAAGCCAAGGAAAGGTTTAATCCCAATTTCCTTTCCAGGTCACTTGTCCGGTTTGCTATGTTGAGCGGGCAGTATACTGCAGCTGTGCTTCCACAGCCGGTTCAGAAGAGAATTGAGAATAGGTTTACCAAACCAGTCATCAAGCTAACTAAAGGGAAGAAGCACGAATTACCGGCATTTGACATGGTCCGGGCTGCAGTAAACCTGATGGTAGCAGGAATCCTGATCTCTATAGCAACCTCTTACAAACTTCCTCTTTCCACCACTTATGTGACTTTCATGGTGGCCATGGGTACGTCTCTGGCAGATCGCGCATGGGGTAGCGAAAGTGCAGTTTACAGGGTAGCGGGAGTTCTTAACGTGATCGGGGGATGGTTTATGACCGCGATTATCGCCTTCCTTGCTGCCGGAACGATCTTAACTATCATCAGCTTCGGGAAAGGGGCGGCTATTGCAGTTCTATTATTCGCAGCTGTTCTCTTATTAGCAAGAAATTATATTTCCTATAAGAAAAAATCTTCCGAAGGAAGAGCCGAGGATAGTATACAGCGCGCCGAAAGCAGTTCTATACAGGGTGTGATCGAAGAGAGCGCCAAGAACATCTCTAACGTGGTTAAGCGTAGTAATAAGATCTACACCAACTCGATCAACGGCTTAGCTAAGCAGGATCTGGACCACCTGAAGAAAAACAAGAAACAGGTAGCCAAGCTTTCAGCGGAAGTTGAAGACCTAAGAGACAGCATATTCTATTTCATCAAGAACCTGGACGAAGGTAGTGTCGGAGCAAGTAACTTCTATATCAATATCCTTGGATACCTGACGGATATGACCCAATCCCTGGAGTACATTGCCAAGGTTAGTCATAAACACGTCCATAATAACCATAAAAAGCTCAAGTACAACCAGATCAAGGAGCTTAAGGAAATTGACCAGAAACTGGACGAGGTGCTATCGGCTACTAAAGCCGCTTTTGACGACCGATCGTTTGATCGCATCGGGAAGATCCTGGCCGGGAAACACGAACTTTTTGAAATGGTTTCTCAAAAGATCGAGACCCAGGTTGCCCGTACCCGTACGGAGGAATCAAGTCCGAAGAACACCACCCTCTATTTCTCTTTATTACTGGAGACAAGGGATCTCATGAATGCAACCATGAATCTGTTAGATCTTTACTATAAGGAGTACGATGAAACGGTAACACCTGCTTATATAGAGGATAAGAACAATTAATACATATAAGTATTAAGAGCCTTAAGGGTAATAGTTGTAACAAACTATTACCCTTTTTTTATGATCTCACCAGGCAATGATCACCATCAGCTTGGACCCTACCCCTAAGGTGATGAATATCATTTGTTTACAGCCTTTCTCCACCTAATTTGAGAATCCTTAAACGCAATAAATAATATTCAATCCTTTAAATTACAGATCATGAAAAGATTACTCCTTGGCTTATTTGCACTTGGCCTGGCCAGCCATTCGTATGCCCAGATCATTAAAACAGAACAGTTGAAAGAAGTGGTGGTTGAGGCAGTCAATTACAAATACCTCAACCAGCTGGATAATTCCGAAGCTGCGATCCCGGTACAGATGCTGGAGCGTAAAGTGGCAGCTTATGATGTGACTAAGCAGAACTTCTACGAAGATGATTTTGATTTCTACACGGTGTCTTTCTATATCCCGGAGGGGAAGATCGTTGCCGTTTATAATCCCCAGGGACAAGTAACCAGGACGATTGAGCGTTTCAATGACGTGGCTCTTCCAAGAGCTATACAGGAATCCTTACTGAAAAGATTTCCTAACTGGCAGGTATCTAACGACACCTACAAGGTAAATTATCACGAATCCAAAGGGGTAAAGAAGAGTTACAAAATCAAATTGGAGAATGGTGACAAGACCATGAGAGTTAAAATGACTGAAGACGGAGAATTCCTTTAATATTCCATTCCCCTGACAGATTTTCAAAAGCGACCTTCACTGATGTTGGGGGTCGTTTTTATTGCTGGATCAGCGATAAAAATTCATTTCATCTATGTACTTGTAGACCGCAACAGGTAACATAGGGCGAATATCCTTCCCGGCCTGATGCTGTTTTCGGATAAACGTAGAGGAGATCTCCATGATAGGGGCATCCACCCGGTGTATCCTGGGATTATCTTTAAACCTTTCAGGTATATCTCCTTCAGAAACCCTGGGGTAAACAAAGAGCTCGCATTGCTCCAGGATAGCCTCGTAATTTTTCCATTTATGAAAACTCTTCAGGTTATCCTCTCCCATCAGTAGTGAAAATTCGTGATCCTGGCCGTACTTCTCGCCGAGGTGCACAAGGGTATCTATGGTATAGTTGGGTTGAGGCAGATCAAATTCTATGGTACTGGCCTTCAGTTTGGGGTATTCCTGTATGGCTTCTGTCACCATCTGGTACCTGTGATTGTTGTCCAGCAGACTCTTCTTCTGTTTAAACGGACTTTTTGGAGTCACCACGAACCAAACCTCATCAAGGTCCGTAAATTCGGCCATATAATGTGCAATGACCAGGTGGCCGATGTGGATGGGGTTAAAGGTTCCGAAATAGAGGCCGGTTTTTTTCATATTTGGGGGTTGTCTATATTCTGTAGATGATCCCAAAGATATGTAAATATCTACTCCTCCCTTTAGCTAAAGGGAGGTGGTCCGAACATGGTGAGGAGCGGAGGGTTTGTTAACCAACCTCTCGATGCTTTATTTATGCAGGCTGGGCATTCATATTATGTAAATGAAGCGTAGAAAACTACATAGTCGTAAAGAATTGCAGCGTTTGAGAAGAAAATTAAGAAAAAACCTGACTCGTGCGGAAGCCTTTTTATGGAAACGGATAAAAAGTCGGCAGCTCGCAGGAAGAAGGTTTACCAAGCAACATAGTATTGGTCCCTACATTGTTGATTTTTACTGTGCATCTGAAAGATTGGTCATCGAATTAGATGGGCAGTGGCACAATGATTCCTTGATACAGGATTATGATTATAATCGGACAAAATTTCTTGAAGGAAAAGGATTCCGTGTGGTACGATTTGAGAATGTTGTGGTGTTTGAACGCATAGACCAGGTACTGGAAGAGATTAGGGAGCATTTTGATCAACATGAGTAAACATTTAAGGCAAACTTCCCTTTCTTGCGCTTGCAGCGCAATTCATTCCCCTCTTCAACTGAAGAGGGGAGCTGCGTGTGGTTGAATTTCCTGCCTCACTTATGACGTAAAGTGGAAGTGTACCTCTGTGATGGAGAACTCCCCTTTCTTGCGCTTGCAGCGCAATTCATTCCCCTCTCCAACTGAAGAGGGGAGTTCCTTAATTAAAACTCTTTGAAAATTGTATTATTTAGAATTCGGCTTTTTTGCTCCCACAAAATCGGCCACCAACTGGTGGGCTTCCTTCAAAGCAATGTCCAGGTCGTAGTTCTTGATTATACGGTCAAACTGGGGGGCGGTGGCAAGTTCGACAGAAGCTTTGGCGATCCGCATATTGATCTTCTCATCACTCTCCGTACTCCGCTTCTTTAAACGTATCTTCAGCTCGTCCACACTGGGTGGTTTTACGAAAACCGCCAGGGTGACTTCTGGGAACTTCTTCTTGATACGCAGTCCGCCTGCCACATCTATATCAAAGATCACGTTCTTGCCTTCTGCCCAAAGTCGTTCCACCTCGGTTTTCAATGTGCCGTAGAAATTATCACGGTATACCTCTTCCCATTCCAGGAAATCCTCGTTCTTGATGTGCTGTTTAAACTCGCTTATAGACATAAAGTAATAGTGCTCCCCGTGCTTTTCGCGGATACGGCGTGGCCTGGAGGTGGCAGATACAGAGAAAGCCAGGTTGAGTTCAGGTTGTTCTAAAAGATGTCTTACGATAGTGGTCTTACCACTGCCCGAAGGGGCAGAGAATACGATGAGTTTTCCTCCTTCCATTACAGTACGTTCAGCATTTGTTCCTTAATTTTCTCCAATTCATCCTTCATTTGTACCACCAGTTGCTGCATAGGGGCGTAATTGGCTTTAGACCCAATAGTATTGATCTCCCGCCCGATCTCCTGGGAAATAAAGCCCAGCTTTTTCCCGTTAGAATCATCTGAATTGAGGGTTTCGGTAAAATAATCCAGGTGATTGGCCAACCGGACCTTCTCCTCGGTGATATCGTATTTTTCAAGGTAATAGATCAGTTCCTGCTCAAACCTGTTTTCGTCCACTTCGGCTTTCAGGTCAGCCACGGCCTTTTCCAGCCGCTCACGGATGGTTGCCAGCCGGTCAGGATCCATTTGTTTTACTTTTGCCAGTAGTGACTGCAGGTTTGCAATCCTTGCTTTAAAATCGGCTTCCAGCATTTTTCCTTCTTCAGACCTGAACTGGTTAATTTCCTGAAGGGCCTGTACCAGGGCTTCCCTGATCTTCTGGTATTCGGTCTCGTCTATATCCTCCCGGTCGGTCTTGAGAACATCTGGCATCCGCATGGCGATCTCCATTAATCGTAACTCGTCCCCGGGAACGATATTCCCTAACTGTTTCATGTATTTCCGCACGGCCTGCTCATTGACCTCCGAGGTGGTCTCCTCTCCGGTCATCTCTATATAAAGGCTGAAATCTACCTTCCCCCTTTCCAGGGCGTCTGCGATCAGCTTACGCAGTTCCAGCTCTTTTTCACGGTAAGCAGAAGGGATACGGGCGATGACATCCAGGTTCTTACTGTTCAGTGATTTTAGTTCAACTGTGATCTTTTTAGAGGGCAGCTGAATTACATGCTTCCCGAAACCTGTCATGGATTGAATCATACCTAGCTTTTAGAATCGCAAAAATATACAAAATGCACGGCTTGCCATGGAAAAAGGAAAATCTCCTACAGTTCGCGTACCCAGATATTGCGGTAACTCACCCTGCTATTGTCCCCATGGTCCTGTAGCCGGATAGGACCTTTCCCATGAGGCGGATTCTTTGGCCAGCCAATATATGGTGTGGTTCCTTTTATCTCTACGTGATCCTGGATGAGGATACCATTGTGCAATACCGTCATAGTCCCGGATTTAATCTTCTTGCCATCCTCATTGAATTCAGGAGCGTGGTAAATGATATCGTAGGTGTTCCACTCACCACTGGGAACAGAAGCTTTTGCCAATGGTACATGCTGCTTATAGATAGCACCCACCTGCCCGTTGGTATATGTATCATTATCATTGTTGTCCAGTACCTGCACTTCGTACAAACCGGAGAGGAATACCCCGCTGTTCGCCCGGTTTTGCCCATCGCGTTCTACATCGGCCGGAGACCGCCACTCCACATGCAACTGTATGTCCCCGAACTCCTGCTTGGTCTGTATATCCCCGGTCTTATCCTTCACGGTCATACTCCCGTCATCGTTCAGAATCCATTTCACCTCAGAACTGTCTTGTACCATTTCCCAGGCATCAAAGCCCGAACCGTCAAAGAGCACAATGGCATCACTGGGGGCACCATTCTGCCCTGTAGGGTCTACTGTGGGTGGGACCGGTTCATAAACTTCTGTTTCTTCCGGGATCGTGGGTTCTTCGCCACTGTACTCCTCGTGGGTAATTACCTGCCCTGTTGTCTCTTTTTTTTCCAGGGGTTCTACTTTAACCTTCTCCCGGCAGGAGGTTATACCGAGAAACATCAGTAACAGCACTAAATATCTCATAAACCTTATTTAAGCTCTTTGATCTTAATATTCCTGTAAGCCACCTTGTCTCCGTGATCCTGCAGCCCGATCTTCCCGGTGGCCTGCTTTCCGAAGCCTTCCCAGTCGGCAAATTTGGATTTAGAGACCATCACGTTCCATAATTCGTTAGCGACAGGGAATTCGGTAACCAGCTCCCCGTTCAGTTCCACACTGCCTCGCTCGGCTTTCCGGTCTACCGTGATCACCATAGTATTCCATTCACCTGCAGGTTTGGTAACGTCCTTCTCCGGTGCCACCATATCATAAAGTGCACCTGCCTGGTGTGTCAGTCCGTTTTTAGCATCGGGATGGCGCTGGTTGTCCAGTACCTGTATCTCCGGCCCGGTTTCGTAAGGCTGGGAAAATTGCGGGTCTTCCTTCACGCCCCAGAATACCCCGCTGTTACCGCCTTCTGCGATCTTCCATTCCAAGGACAGAACAAAACTGGTATAGTCATTCTCTGTCACCAGGTTATAACTTTCTCCTTTGGGCCTGTCTTTAGGCGGGTTAAATACCATGGCGCTGTCCTGTAATGTCCATGTCCCGGGTACCTCGTCCGCCATATAGCCTTTCCAGCCATCAAACGAGCTCCCGTCGAACAAAACGACCCATTCCCCGGATTCATAAGTTGTTTCCCCCGTGTTCATCATTACCTCTTTTTCTACAGTTTCTGATGGTTGTTTCTTCTCTTCCTTACAAGCGAAGAGGACGGTGCCCGTAATCAGGCAAAGCAGTAGTTTTTTCATTTTGTTCCCAGTATTTTTTTAAGCATTTCATGATCAATATCTCCCCCTGCAAAATCGTCAAAGGTTTTTTCGGTGGCTTCAATAATATGGTCCGCGATGAACTTGGCGCCCTCTCGGGCCCCTTGTTCAGGGCTTTTTATACAACATTCCCATTCCATCACGGCCCAGACATCACATCCGTATTGGGTGAGTTTGGAGAAGATCGTCTTAAAGTCGATCTGCCCGTCACCCAGTGAGCGATACCTTCCGGCCCTGTCTCCCCAGTCATTATACCCCCCGAAAGCTCCTTTTTTACCGGTGGGGTTAAACTCAGAATCCTTCACGTGGAAAGATTTAATGAATTCGTGGTAGTGGTCTATATAGGTGATATAGTCTAATTGCTGCAATACAAAATGGCTGGGATCGTAAAGTATATTGACCCGTTTATGGTTGCCGGTGGCCTCCAGGAATCGTTCAAAGGTATCCCCGTCATGCAGGTCTTCCCCCGGGTGTATCTCGTAACAGACGTCTACCCCCTCTTTATCAAAATGGTTGAGGATGGGCATCCACCGCTTTGCGAGTTCTTCAAATCCAAGTTCAACCAAACCCGGCGGCCGTTGTGGCCAGGGGTGCCAGGTATGCCACAAGAGGGCTCCTGAGAAAGTGGCATGCGCCTTTAATCCCAGCCTCCTGCTGGCAGTTGCCGCTTTTTTCACGGTATCAACTGCCCATTCGGTCCGGGCCTTCGGGTTATTTTTCACCTTGTCAGGGGCAAAATTATCGAACATCAGGTCATAGGCAGGGTTCACGGCGACCAGTTGCCCCTGCAGGTGGGTGGAAAGCTCGGTTATCTCCAGGCCGTAAGAATTGATCTTACCCTTGAGCTCATCGCAATAAGTCTGACTTTCGGCTGCCTTGTCCAGGTCTATCAGGAAATGTTCCCAGGTCGGGATCTGAATCCCCTTATAACCCAGGCCTGCAGCCCATTGGCACATCCCATCCAGCGAATTAAATGGTGGTTTATCATCTACGAACTGCGCCAGGAACACAGCCGGTCCTTTTATCGTTTTCATAGTATATATCTATTGATGTATTCCGATTGGTTTTTGAGAAACGTTATTTAGAATTTAACCCTATATTTATTCAATAGGATGCCGTAGAATCCGGCAAGTCATAAATATAGGAAATACGTAAGAATTACAACTCTAATCATCCACCTTAAATCCGGACTTAGAGCATAATTAAAAACGATAGTAAGAACTAAACTGTTTTTGTTATTAGTAACAGCGATACATGGATAACGCATCAGCCAGAAGCCTGTGGGGTGATTTTTTGGATACCCACTTACAATACGCATTTGCCAAAGAACCCAAGGTGATTGCCCTGAGTGACGAAGCAGAAGTAGCCGACACTCTTTTAAAAGAAGTTCTGACAGGAAATAAGAAAGCTATTTCCCATTCCCTTCTGGGGCTACAGTTAAGAAAAGAACCCCTTCCGAAGATCGGGGATTTCACCATACTTACAGATAGTAACGGGAATGCAAAATGCGTACTCCGTACCGTAGCGGTAAGGCTTGTACCATTTTTCAGTATCCGGGAATCCTATGCGCAATTATCCGGGATCAGTTCCCTGGATCACTGGAAGAGCCTGCACTGGGAATACTTTGAAAGGGAACTTCAGCCTTACGGCAGGAAACCTGTTCACAGTATGGTGGTCGTCTGTGAAATATATGACAAGGTATTTGAACGATAGATAAAAAAAGCCCGGAACTCAGGTTCCGGGCTAGTTAATTTTATAATTAACCTCTTATTCGTCCAGGTCTACCCAGACATTCCCTTTCTTATTGGATTCCACTGTGGCTTCTATAAAATTAAGCCCGCGTACTCCATCGGTCATCGTAGGGAATTCCCCGCTGTTGTAATCCTGCTTCCTGATCGCCCTTGCGACACCAAGGTAGATATTGGCCATGGCGTCAAAGATACCTTCCGGGTGACCGGCGGGCAGTTTGGTCCCATCCAGCGAAAGCTTAGAGTTATAGGCGTTCCCGGGTTTATATATCTGTATAGGTTCATCATCACTTAGACGGTAGAGATAATTAGGCTTCTCCTGTTCCCAGACAAGAGCTGCTTTTTCCCCGTAAATCCTGATGGCCAGCCCGTTTTCTTCTCCTGTGGCCACCTGGCTGCTCCGGATCACCCCTTTAACGTGTTTCCCGGCGCGGATGAGCACTGTCCCGTCCACATCCATCTGGTTATCATCGTAGAGATAATTAAAATCGGCCAGCAGGGATTTTATCTTTATCCCGGTGGTATATTCGATCATATTAAAGGCATGCACCCCGATATCACCCATACAGGAACTGATTCCCGCTTTCTTAGGGTCTAGTCGCCATACCGAAGCTCTTTTTGCCGGGTCGTGTATCACGGGGTTGATCCATCCTTGGTAATAGCGGGCATCCACTTTATGGATCTTTCCTAATTCCCCTGCTTTGATCATCTCGCGCATCTGCCGTACCATTGGATATCCGGTATAGGTATGGGTCAGCGCAAATACTACCCCGGCCTTCTTATGCGCTTCTTCCAGGATCTTTGCTTCTTCGTAAGTCGTGGTCATCGGCTTCTCGCAGATCACGTGAAAACCATGGTCCAGTAATTTTTTGGCCATTGGGAAATGCAAGAAATTGGGGGTCAGTATCGAACATACCTGTATCCTTTCTTCTGCCGGAAGTTTCATCTCCTCCTCTACCAGGGTATCAAAATCCTTGTAGATCCTGTTTGTCGGAATATCGATCTCTTTAGCAAAATCAATGCTCTTTTCGTGATCAGGATTAAAAACCGCGCCAACTATTTCATAATTGTCATTGATATGGGCGGCCACCCTGTGTAATACCCCGATAAGGGAGTCACCTCCCCCGCCCAGGATACCTAATCTTATTTTCTTTGCCATGTTTCTCTTTTTAGTGGGGCCTCAAGATAAAAATATCTCAGGATTTATATTCGATCTGTTCGTTTTTAAAGAAGATCGCGAACAAGATCATCACCACGAGCGCAAAGCCTGCCGGGTACATCCAGATCTGTTCCCATGTATGGGTTCCGTCCGGTCTCAGGAATTCATCCGCGATCTGGCCCGCTACCCAGAAGCCAATCAACATCCCTACCCCGTAAGTGGCTAGGGTGATCAGGCCCTGGGCTGAACTTTTAAACTTCTCGCCCGCTTTACTGTCTGTATAGATCTGCCCGGAGACAAAGAAGAAATCGTAACAGATACCGTGCAGGGCGATCCCGATCAGCAGCATGAAAGCCAGTTCCCCGGCATCGCCATAGGCGAACAGGAGGTAACGCACGGTCCATGCCAGCATACCAAAAATCAGGGTCATCTTAAACCCGAACTTCTTAAAGAAGAACGGCAGTAATAACATGAAAACAACCTCGGAAGCCTGCCCTATGGTCATCTTTCCCGTAGGGTTTTCCATACCTATCTCCGCCAGGAAAGGGTTTGCATTCTGGTAATAGAAAGCAAGGGGAATACATATCAGGATAGAAGAAATAAAGAAGATTAGGAAATTCCGGTCTTTCAATAATGCCAGGGCATCGAGACCCAGCATACTGGAAATACTGATCTTTTCATCCTTGTCTACTTTCGGCGGAGTTTTGGGAAGGGTAAAACTGAACAACCCAAGGACACCAGAGGCGATAGCCACCATCAGGAATGTATTCCGGAGCATCCCTTCGGCTCTCGCTTCCACGGAATCCCAAAGGAATACATAAGAAATGATCAGCCCCGCGGTGATCCAGCCGATGGTTCCGAACACCCGTACATATGAAAATTCCTTGGCCGGATCTTTCATTTGCCGGAACGAAATGGAATTCACCAATGCCAGGGTAGGCATATAGAGTATCATGTATCCTAGGACGTAAGGATAGAAATCAGAGAATGCCTCGGATTGGTACATCTGGTACATCAGGGCTGCCCCTACCAGGTGCAAGACCCCTAGTATTCTTTCCGCGTTAAAATACCGGTCTGCCACGATCCCTATAATGAGCGGTGCTATGATAGCTCCCCAGGATTGAGTGGAGAAAGCCATCGCGATCTCCCCACCGGAGGCGCGGAGGTTATCGCCCATATAGGTGCCTAAGGTCACGAACCATCCTCCCCAGATGAAGAATTCCAGGAACATCATGAAGGATAATTGAAATTTTAGCCGGAGGGTCATAATTTAAAGTTTAGTTGGTTATGTATATTGGGTTGTTGTACTATCTATCGTTTGTAAAAAATGTAATCCAGGGGTAAAGGTTCCAGCTCGTTATGCCTGAAATCGGCAGCGATCTGGGCACGGTGATGGGTAGAGTGGTTGATGATATGGAATAAAATATCCTGGAGGGTATTCGCATAGGATCTGCCTTCCGTGTTGATATAATCCACCCGCTGATCCAAATTGTCCGTATTGGTAATGATCTCGAAAGAGTTGCGCTGGTTCTCGTAATGGATATCCCCCCAGTCTTCCACAGGATGTTCCTGCCACACCTTGTAGGCAGGGGTTTTTTGCATCATACGGGCATTCCATAAATGGTGGGCATTGAGAATATGGCTGAAAAGGGTCTGACTTTTATCCGGGATGCCTCCCATTTTCTGACACTCTTCTATCAGCCTTTTATTACAATAGAAATTATAATCGAACAATTGATTTAAAAAAACCTTCATACCCCATGCTGCTTATTAATTAAGGTCTTTTGCCGCTTTTAACAGTAGCTCTTTGGTTGCCATGATCCCGGCTTCTTCGCCCATGCCGTCACCTTCGTATTCGACCCCTATAAATCCGGTATAGCCTGCATCTTTGACAATCTGCAGTACCCTGCTGTAGTCTATCTCGGTCTCGTTTCCTTCCTCGTCAAAATCATGTGATTTAGCACTGACGGCCTTGGCATAAGGCATGAGCTCTTTTACTCCTTTATAAATATCGTATTGATCTTCACAGTTCCAGGAACCGTCGTCGGCATAATTCCGTTTGATACAGAAATTCCCAAAATCCGGCAGGGTTCCACAGTTCTCCATATTGACCTTTTCCATGACCTCCGCCAATTTCGCGGCGTTCGAAGAGAGGCCTCCATGATTTTCCACCAGGATATTGATGTTCTTATCTTTTGCATAGGTAGCCAGGCCGGTAAGCCCGTCTACAGAGTTGGCTACCCATTCTTCCGGGTTATCACTGCCCGAAAGGTTTACACGAATAGAATGACAACCCATCGCGGCAGCAGCATCGACCCATTTATAGTGGTTTTCCACAGCTTTCTTCCTGGCGGACTTATCGGAGGTGGCAAGGTCTCCCTGTCCGTCTACCATGATGAGCACATTCTTCAGCCCGTGTTTATCAGCCGCAGCATTTGATTTTTCAACAAAAGCAGCCATGGCTTCGGCCGAATAATTGGCAGCTTTCAGCTCCTTATCATATAACTGGCTTACATATTCCAGCCCGCTGAAACCCCAGGATTTTGCCTTCTCGGCAAATGAATACGGATCTACGCCATCGTCATTGATCATGCGGTGAATAGACCACTGGGCAAGGGAAAGTTCAAAAAAAGGATCGACCGTCTCTACGGCCAAAGTTTCTTCTGCACTCTTATCTTCATTCTTCTTTTTTTCTTTACAGGAATTAAAAGAGAGCAAGGCAATTGAAAATAATGTCAAACTCGCTCTCAGTACTAAATTGTTCTTGTTCATGTCGGTTTTGCTTAATCTTTAAATATAAGGTTTTGATTCCGGGATAGGATTATCCTGCCCTTTCCCCTGAATAGTGGCCCAGCCTGTTAAGTCCGTGATATGGGGATTTCACTATTCCTATAATACCCTTGATAACACTGCGAACTTAGGGGAAATAATGAATTTTAAATGTAGAAATTTTATTTAATATTTAATACTTTTAGCAAATAAACAATCCCAAACATGAGTAAATTCTATTACAATGAAGAGCAGGAATCGTATGATGCGATTGTTGTTGGAACCGGTATCAGTGGAGGCTGGGCTGCTAAAGAATTGTGCGAAAACGGTTTAAAAACCCTCGTTTTGGATCGTGGCCGCATGGTAAAACATATTGAAGATTACCCCACAGCCAACATGGATGACTGGGATTTTCCGAACCGTGGTGAACTGCCAAGGGAAGAAAAGGCCAAACAGCAAAAACAAGCGAGAACCGGGTATACGGTTAAAGCTCCTCATAATTTCTGGTTCGTAAATGACCTGGAGCATCCTTATAATGAAACCAAACGATTTGACTGGATGCGGGGTTACCATGTTGGGGGACGTTCTATTATGTGGGGAAGACACAGCTACCGCTGGAGCGACCTTGATTTTGAAGCCAACCGCCGGGACGGGATAGCCGTAGATTGGCCGGTGAGATATAAAGATATTGCGCCCTGGTATGATAAAGTGGAATCCTTTATCGGGGTAACCGGTGAAAAGCTTGGATTACCACAATTACCTGACGGAGTCTTTGAACCGATGATGGAGCTGAACTGCGTGGAACAAAAATTCCGGGAGAGCGTGGGAGAAAATTTTGACGGACGGGTGGTAACAGCCGGCCGTGTGGCTCATATAAACAGCGACAAACAATATGATGGGCGTATACGCTGCCAATACAGGAACCGCTGTATCCGCGGCTGTCCTTTTGGATCTTATTTCAGCAGTAATTCCTCTACCCTGCCCGCTGCTGAGCGGACTGGGAATATGACGCTGAGACCGGATTCCATTGTCCATGAAGTGATCTATGACCCGGACACAAAACGCGCCACCGGGGTCAAAGTGATAGACAGGGTGACCAAGGAAGAATTTGAATTCAAAGCAAAAGTGATCTTCTTATGCGCATCAGCCATTGCTTCAACATCGATCCTGATGCAATCCAGATCTGACCGCTTCCCGAACGGGATGGGGAACGATTCTGACCAATTAGGCCGTAACATCATGGACCACCACCTGGGTGTGGGAGCCAGCGGAAAGATAGAAGGATTTGACGATAAATATTACAAGGGAAGGAAACCAAACGGGGTTTATATCCCACGGTTCCGCAACCTTGGAGGCAGTTCTAACCGGAACGATTATATCCGGGGCTACGGTTACCAGGGAGGTGCCGGCAGGGGCAACTGGACAGATGCCATTGCAGAAATGTCTCATGGTAAAGCTTTAAAAGATGCCATTTTAAAACCCGGCGGCTGGACCATGGGAATCGGAGGTTTCGGGGAAGTATTGCCCTACGAGGATAACCGTATGACCCTTGATTACGATAAACTGGACGGATGGGGTCTGCCAACGGTGACCTTTGATGCCGAATTTAAAGAGAACGAATGGAACATGCGTAAGGATATGCAGGAGCAGGCCATTGAAATGCTAGAGAAGGCCGGAGCAAGAGATGTCCAGGGATTTGACAATCCCGGGGCCCTTGGGCTTGGGATCCACGAGATGGGGACAGCCCGGATGGGTAGAAATCCAAAGACATCAGTGGTGAATGGTTACAACCAGGTACATGCCGTACCTAATGTATACGTAACGGATGGGGCCTTTATGACCTCTGCCTCCTGTGTAAACCCTTCATTGACCTACATGGCGTTTACTGCCAGGGCGGCCAACCACGCTGTTAACGAACTGAAAAAAGGAAATATCTAATGGACAGAAGAAAAGCACTCAAGAATATGGGTTTATCCCTGGGATATGCTGTTGCAACCCCGACGCTGATAAGCCTGATGCAAAGTTGCCAGGAAGAGAAAGCCATGGTATGGACCCCGGATTTCTTCTCTGTGGGGGAAGGAGCCGCGATCACCAAGCTGGTGGATATCATCCTGCCTAAAACCGACACTCCTGCTGCTTCTGAAGTCCAGGTCCACCTCTTTATTGATCGCCTGGCCAACGAGGTGATGGAACCTGAAAAACAGGACCTCTTTAAACTTGGTATGAGCAGATTCATGGAGGAGGCCGTGCGAGTTTCCGGAAAAGATAAGATCGAGGACCTTAAAACCGAGGACCTGGAACCTGTACTGGCAGAAGCCTTGAGAAATACCAAGGAAGAAGAAGTGCAGATGTTTGAGAGTATCACCAATTACCAGGAGGCAGTTTCCCAGGGGAAAGCCGTCACCCTTGACGATAACATTGCCCGTTTTTCTTTTGCGAATAACCTGCGTGGTTTAACCATCTGGGGTTACAGTACATCAGAATACATAGGAGAAGAAGTACTGGCATATCTCCCGGTTCCCGGGCAGTACGTAGCCTGTGACGATGTGGAGACTCTTACCGGGGGCAAAGCATGGTCTATCGGCATCTCCAATTATGAATAGACGAAACTTTATACAAAAAAGTGCCCTTTCCGGCGGAGCGATCTCCCTGGGCGGGGCACTTGCATTTGGTGCAACTCCTGCTGCAAGACCCACCCATGAATTCGGCCTGAGGTACGCACCCCATTTAGGCATGTTTAAAGAACATGCAGGCGAGGACCCGGTTGCCCAACTCACGTTTATGGCCGATCAAGGATTCCGTGCATTCGAGGACAATGGAATGGCCGGGAGAAGTGTTGCAGAACAGGAACGGATAGCCAAGGCCATGTCCGATCTGAATATGAGTATGGGCGTCTTTGTCGCACACACCATATATTGGGAAGAACCCAACCTGGCATCCGGGGACCCGGCCAGGCAGGAAGATTTTCTACAGGAGATCAAAGCGGCAATAGCCGTAGCAAAACGGGTGGGAGCCAAATGGATGACGGTTGTACCCGGGCATACGGATCCCAGGCTCACCATGGGTTACCAGACCGCCAATGTCATAGAAAGCCTGAGAAAGGCAAGTGCCATCCTGGAGCCCCATGGACTGGTCATGGTCCTGGAACCTCTGAATTTCTATAACCATCCCGGTCTGTTCCTGACAGGTTCTCCACAGGCTTACGAGATCTGTAAAGCGGTAAATTCTCCATCCTGCAAGATCCTCTTTGACATCTACCACCAGCAGATACAAGAGGGCAACCTGATCCCTAATATGGAGCGGTGCTGGGACGAGATCGCTTATATCCAGATAGGGGATAACCCGGGCAGGAACGAGCCTACCACCGGGGAGATCAACTACAGGAATATCTTCAGGTTCCTCCATCAGAAAGGCTACAGTGGTATCCTGGGGATGGAACACGGCAATTCCAAACCCGGTAAGGAAGGAGAACTAGCGGTCATTAATGCCTACAAAGAGGTTGACATCAGAAAGTAACTCTGAGGGGCAGAAGGAATAATTGGCAGGAATTTCACACTATTTAACGGCTTCTTTAGAAAGAATAACACCACTCTTTTCGTCTAAAAAAGAGCTATGGAAACCTATATAATATTTCTGGTGGTGTATGGGATACTTCTTCTCCTGGGAAGATTAATGTACCATGCATTAAAGAAATGAGTGCAGCCTGGAGAAGTGCCCATTTCGACTAAATTTTAACGTTATCGCCACATCCGCGTACCCTCGTTTTTGCGTAAGTACCTTAAGATGAACATAATCCCCTTGTCATGGACGTTTCGGTACTCTTGCTTTTGATCTACATTTTTCTTCTGGCGGCTTCTTACCAGGTATTCCGAGGTTATATTTCCAAATAACCAGTAGA
Organism: Zeaxanthinibacter enoshimensis; assembly: GCF_004362865.1. GTDB lineage: Bacteria > Bacteroidota > Bacteroidia > Flavobacteriales > Flavobacteriaceae > Zeaxanthinibacter > Zeaxanthinibacter enoshimensis. Next base: position 501,608 of record NZ_SNYI01000001.1, read on the forward strand.
ACCGGCGGTTTAATTTACAGCCCTGGGTAGTATAAAAAAATACCCCAGGCGATTTCGTTGTGCTGCCACATTGAAATACCCGGGGTATCCCGATCAAGAATAAACACTAAAACTTAAGAGCCACACATCAGGCAATCATCATCTGCCTGGCCTTCCTTGGCACGTGCGATCAGCATCTTCATCTCTTCCGCGCTCATCGGGGATGTATCTGTGTCTTCGGCAACTACCGGAGTAGGTTTTACATCCATAGCCGCGGTGACTTCCTTAGCCGGGGCTGCTGTTACTGACAGTTCCGGTACTTTAGTTTCTTCAGGTGCTTCTTTTTTCTTGCTGTTGTCCAGCGTAAACTTGATAGCATCTACCGCTGCTTTTGTTCTCAGGTAATACATACCCGTTTTTAAACCGCTTTTCCAGGCATAGAAATGCATAGAGGTAAGCTTGGAATAATTGGCGTTCTCCATGAACAGGTTAAGCGACTGGCTCTGGTCTATAAAGTAACCCCGCTGGCGGCTCATATCAATGATATCCTTCATGCTCAACTCCCAGACTGTTTTGTACAGTTCCTTAATGTCTTCCGGGATACCTTCAATGTGTTGCACAGAACCATTGGCACGCATCAGTTCCTGCTTCAGGTCCTCGTTCCATAGACCGAGTCCTACAAGGTCCTCCAAGAGGTGTTTGTTCACCACGATAAATTCACCGGACAATACCCTCCTTGTGTAGATATTAGAAGTGTAAGGCTCAAAGCACTCGTTATTCCCGAGGATCTGCGAGGTTGAAGCGGTTGGCATAGGCGCAACCAATAAAGAGTTTCTAACCCCGTGCTTCTTAACACTTTTACGAAGTTTGCCCCAATCCCAGCGACCGGATAGTTCTTCGTCCTTGATGCCCCATAAATTATGCTGGAACTCTCCCTGGGAGATCGGAGATCCTTCATAGGTCTGGTAAGGACCTTCTTCCTGTGCCATTTCCATAGAGGCGGTAACCGCAGCAAAATACAAGGTCTCAAAGATATCCTGGTTCAGCTGCTTTGCCTCGTCACTGGTAAAGGGAAGGCGCAGCATGATGAAGGCGTCTGCCAATCCCTGGACCCCCAGCCCGATTGGGCGGTGGCGCATGTTAGAATTCTCTGCCTCCTTGATAGGGTAGTAATTACGGTCTATTACCCTGTTCAGGTTCTTGGTCACCCGTTTGGTGACACGGAATAATTCTTTGTGATCAAACTGTCCGTTCTTGATGAACATCGGAAGTGCGATCGAAGCCAGGTTACATACGGCCACTTCGTCCGGGGAGGTATACTCCATGATCTCCGTACAAAGGTTAGAAGAACGGATAGTTCCCAGGTTCTTCTGGTTACTCTTGCGGTTAGCTGCATCCTTATACAGCATATATGGCGTTCCGGTTTCTATCTGCGACTCCAGTATTTTTTCCCAGAGGTCCCTGGCCTTGATGGTCTTACGGCCTTTTCCTTCAGCTTCATATTTCAGGTATCGCTCCTCGAATTCTTCGCTGTGGTGGTTATATAAACCCGGGCACTCATTGGGGCACATCAGGGTCCACTCCTCGTTAGCCTCTACCCTTTTCATGAATAGGTCCGGCACCCACATGGCGTAGAACAGGTCCCTGGCACGCATCTCTTCTTTTCCGTGGTTTTTCTTAAGATCCAGGAAATCAAAAATATCGGCATGCCATGGCTCAACGTAGATAGCGAAACTACCTTTTCTTTTCCCACCACCCTGGTCAACATATCTGGCTGTGTCGTTAAAGACCTTAAGCATTGGCACTATCCCATTAGAAGTACCGTTGGTTCCTGCAATGTAAGACCCTGTAGCGCGGATATTGTGGATAGATAAACCGATACCACCAGCTGACTGGGATATCTTGGCCGTATTTTTCAAGGTATCATAGATCCCGTCGATACTATCGTCTTTCATGGCTAGCAGGAAACATGAAGACATCTGTGGTTTAGGTGTCCCCGCATTGAACAGGGTCGGGGTAGCATGTGTAAAATACTTTTTAGACATCAGTTCGTAGGTCTCCTTGGCGGCTTCCAGGTCGTTCAGGTGAATTCCCACGGCGACACGCATCAGCATATGCTGCGGACGCTCGGCGATCTTACCGTTGATCTTAAGCAGGTATGAACGTTCTAATGTCTTAAATCCAAAATAGTCGTAGCCGAAATCCCGATTATAAATGATGGTACTATCCAGTTCAGCTGCATTATCAGAGATCACCTTAAACACTTCATCAGACACCAGGGGTGCTTTCTTCCCGGTACGTGGATTGACGTACTCATAGAGATCCTGCATGGTCTCGGAAAAAGATTTCTTGGTATTCTTGTGCAGGTTAGAAACGGAAATACGTGCAGCCAGCTTGGCATAATCCGGGTGTGTCGTTGTCATGGTTGCCGCGATCTCGGCCGCCAGGTTATCCAATTCAGAGGTAGTAACCCCGTCATAAAGTCCTTCAATGACCCGCATGGCCACTTTAACTGGGTCTACGAGTTCGTTTAAGCCATAACATAACTTACGAACACGGGCCGTGATCTTATCGAACATAATCGGCTCTTTTCTTCCGTCTCTTTTTACTACAAACATGTGTTTAGTTGATTTAAGGTGATACGTTGCTTGTGTCGTACTTCGGCAGGAAGTACAACCTGGATATATATTGAGCACATTTCGCCCCTTGGGGGACGCATGCGGATGGATTGTTTACTGTTTAGAAATCTGCGTCGAAGCTGATCTTCTGCGCATCGGAATCCTGGTCTTTGTTAAGTACACCGGCCTTCTGGTATTCAGAAACACGCTTCTCAAAGAAATTGGTTTTCCCCTGCAGGGAGATCATATCCATGAAATCGAATGGATTGGTCGAGTTATAAACTTTCTCGCACTCCAGTTCAACCAGCAGGCGATCAGCGACAAACTCCAGGTACTGGGTCATCAGCTTGGCATTCATCCCGATAAGGCTTACCGGAAGCGATTCGGTAATGAATTCACGTTCTATATTCAGCGCATCGACAATGATATCGGTAATACGCGATTTTGGCACCTTATTCACCAGGTGTTTGTTGTGTAGGTGGACGGCATAATCACAGTGCATTCCTTCATCACGGGAGATCAACTCGTTAGAGAAGGTCAGGCCTGGCATCAGGCCTCTTTTCTTAAGCCAGAAGATAGAGCAGAAGGCCCCTGAGAAGAAGATCCCTTCGACCGCCGCAAAAGCGATCAGTCTTTCTGCGAAGCTGGGAGACTCGATCCATTTAAGAGCCCAGTCGGCTTTTTTCTTTATAGCAGGAAAGTTCTCGATAGCCTTGAAGAGAATGTTCTTTTCTTTTTCGTCCTTCACGTAGGTATCGATCAGGAGGGAGTAGGTCTCGGAATGGATATTCTCCATCATGATCTGGAAGCCATAGAAGAACTTAGCTTCCGGGTATTGCACTTCGTTCACGAAATTTTCCGCAAGGTTCTCATTAACGATCCCGTCCGAGGCTGCAAAAAACGCCAGGATATGTTTTATAAAGTACTTTTCGTCATCATTCAGCTTATTGTTCCAGTCGGCCAGGTCCTGGTGCAGGTCTATTTCTTCAGCGGTCCAGAAACAGGCTTCGCATTTCTTATACCATTCCCAGAGATCGTGATGTTGGATAGGGAAGATCACAAAGCGACCTTCGTTTTCTTTTAAAATAGGTTCTACTGAAGATGATGACATAATCAATGCGTTTTAGTGTTAGTATGAAGTGCGAAAGTTGTTCGTGTTGGGAATAACAAAGATTTAAAAAAGGGTTCAATAACGAAACCCTATTTCCGCGAATTGGTCTTAAAGTTTTTAACAGAATTTGTTGAAATCCCACCTCGGCAAGGAAGTTTGTTAGGCCTCCGGGATGCCGCACACTCTTAATAGAATTCGACATAAAAAAACATTTACAGAATAAACCAAAGAGTCGGTATTTATATACTTTACGGTTTATTTGAAAAGAGTTAGAGTCAGGTCCCGGTAACACGAAAGAGTGACCGGATAGAGATGATTATTCTTAAATGGAAGGAGAAAGTAAAAGGAAGTAAAAAAAAATCTATCAAACCCGTACGATCCTTCTGGCTGCGATAAAAATTTGTTATCACGACAAATGGATCTGCTGAACTAGGTAGTTCCCCCGAAACCTATATCCCGCAAATACCATGGCCAAAAATTGGTCTGGTTATCCTGTTCGTGCAATTGCAACCACGGGTGCTGTTTTTAACAGCTGTGCCACCCTAGGATAAGCACTCCCGTCAGGATCGTACTTTTGGTCTGATAGTTATGTATTACTCGGCTCCCCTAAGGTTACCGAATCGCTCTAAAGTGCAAACCCACCTTGAGCGTTGAGTTGAAAATGGATAATTCCTTGTACAGATCTAAGGCCTGCTATTCGTTGTGGCAATCAGTTCTGCCGGATTGGTGGCGATCACCAATTTCGACTCTTGTTGTTCCTCTAATCTCCTCTCGGTGATCGACGCTAGGATCAGGGTGAGAATCAGAACGCAGAACAGGATTACACACTTTTTCATAATTCCCAGGATTCGTTGATAATTTCTTCAGATACATAATGTATCCTGGGGAATTTTCGCAATATCAAATGTAATTGAATCTCTACTGTTTTAGGGGCTATATGTATAACCTGCAATAAATTATGTATGGATGGCGGTTAAAAAATGTGCTAAATTTAGCAGCAACACTCAATAAGGCCCCTTTATCCCTTTTGGCGCAGATAATAATCGTAGCCTCTCCTGTATTTAGAGAAAAGGATTTACCCCAAAAATAGAATACATCTCACCGCCGCCGGGTTATCTGTACGGCTTTCAGATCTTTATGTACAACTTTTATAGGTACTGAATAATCTCCTTCTTATATTTGATTATCTTTCCTTTAAAGAAATAATTCTCATGCTTGAAGCCGTACTTGTAGACGATGAGAAGAAAGCATTGCAAAGCTTGTCCTGGGAACTGACAAACTTCAGCAACGAGATCCATGTGAAAGCCTCTTTTACCGATCCCTTTGAAGCCCTGGAGTACCTCGAGAAACATAGCCCGGACTGCCTGTTTCTCGATATTGAAATGCCAAAAATGGACGGATTCCAGTTCATCCAGAAGATCACCAAACGAGATTTTCCCGTAGTCATCACCACTGCCTACAATCAATACGCCATCCAGGCCCTGAAGAACGAGGCGCTGGACTACCTGCTGAAGCCCATAGACGGTGATGACCTGAAAGAGACGATCAGTAAGATCAAGAAATACCAGGCACGGAACCTGAATACCGATAAACTTGAGAAATTATTACTGAATTTCAATAATAACCCGGTCCATAAAAAGATCACGGTAAACACGGATGGTAAACTCATCTTTCTTACAGCTGATGAAATCCTGTATGCAGAATCTGACGGCAACTATAGTACGCTTTACCTGAAAGACGGGCAAAGGATCGTACTGACGAAAAAACTGAAAGAAGTAAACTTATTATTACCTGCAGACGTATTTTATCGCATCCATAACTCGTATATCATCAACCTCTCTAAGATCAAGGAATTTATTAAGACTGACGGATACGTTGTATTGGTTTCAGGACACAAGATCCCGGTTTCCAGGCAGAAAAAGTCAGATTTCCTGGATATGTTATAAATCGACCAAATGAAACGCGCTTTTCCCCGGAATATAATATGCCCGTTGCTAATGATCTCTGGTATTTTTTCAAATGCCCAGCACGATACGGCCGAATTCCTGAGAAAAACTGACAGCGTTCTGAAAGTAAAACCAAATACTTACAAGGAGTTGGACCGAGTTTTTTCTCCCTACCGGAAAGACAGTGTTCTACTTACATACCTGGTCAGGAGGTCAGATTCTATCCAGTATTTCGATGGACTGGCATACGCCTATAACCAGCTGGGAATACGCTCAAGAGATCTTGCAAATAATTCCCAGGCCATACGATATCACCAGCAGGGACTAGAGGCTGCCATTGTCGCCAACAACATGGAACTCAGGATACATAGCCTGAATATGCTGGGGCTGGACTATTTACAGAGCAACGCGATCAAATCTGCCCTGGATTACAGTAAGGAGGCACTATACCTGGCACGTTCCGTTAAGGACCCATCTCCCCTGATCAAAAGCACCATGAATGCCTCCCTGAACGGGATTGGGAATATTTACCGCACCCTGGAGCAGTATGACCTGGCTATAGACCTGTTCCGTGAGGCGGTGGAACTTGAACTGGAACTTGGGAATATTCCCCAGGCCGCTATCAACTACGCCCGGATTGGTGAATCGCTGGAGGCCATGGGAAATTTGGAGGAAGCACTGGTGAATTATAACGAGGCACTTGAACTCAATGAATTGGTCAGTTCTGACCAGGTGCAGGTGATGGGCAATTTTGGCATTGCACATGTCTATGTACACCAGGACAAATTGGAAGAAGCCCTCGGAATCTTTAATTCTATCCTTCCCCTGGCCGAAGAAACCGGGGACATGGAAATGATCTCTGCGATCTACATCAATATCGGCTGGACGTATATACACATGGATCAACATGAAGATGCTAAACAATACCTGGGCAAAGGATTACGAATGGCGGAGGAATACAACATCTACGGCAACATTTACACCGCCAAGACTTTCTTTCACGATCTTTATGAGAAGGAAGGGGATTTTGAAAATGCACTCGAATACTACGAACAGGCGCAAACCATGCGACGAAAGATCTCGAACGAGCGAAATACCCGCTACGTATACGATGTGATCTCGCTGGCAGAATCCGAAGAACGAAACAACCGGATAGAATCCCTGGCACAGGAGAACGAACTGGTCAAATTGAGATTAAAAAGAAACCAGAACACGCTGATCATAAGCACCCTGGTCCTGGCACTTTTCATCCTCATACTTTACATTTTTTACCGGCAGTACCAGCTCAGGAGCGATAAAAAGCTGCTGACCCTGGAACAGACCATGCTCCGCAGCCAGATGAATCCGCATTTCCTGTTTAACTCCCTGAACTCCATCAAACTGTACATTATCAATAACGAGAAGAAGAATGCCGTACACTACCTCAACAAGTTCTCCAAGTTAGTTAGGAAGATCCTGGATGCCTCCTCCGTAAAAGAGATATCCCTGGCCGAAGAACTGGAAACAGTAAAACTATATATGAATATTGAGAACATCCGGTTTAATAACGAGATCAATTTCACCGTCCGGATCGACCAGCAGATAGACCCGCACCAGGTAAAAGTTCCATCGCTCATACTGCAACCTTTCCTGGAGAACGCCCTGTGGCACGGACTTTCATCCAAGGAAGGTGAAAAGAATATCGAGTTGCACATCTCCCGCGAGAATGAAAGGTTCATGCAGATCGCCATTACAGATAACGGGGTGGGACGCGATGCTTCAGAGGCCTTGAAAAAAAGCAGGGTTTTAAAGCGAAAATCCCTGGGAATAGACATCACCAAGGAACGACTTCAGAATTTCTCAAAGGCTTACCGGAATTCGTTCGAAATTGATATCATTGACCTTTTCGACCGGATGCGGCAACCGACCGGCACCCAAATCGTCCTTCATATCCCTACGGCCTGAGGTGTTCTTTGGCTACTTTTTCAAGTTCTTCATACCACTCTTGGCCGAATTTCCGAACCAGGGCTTCTTTTACGAATTTGTAGACAGGAACCTGTAATTCAGCACCAAGGCCACAAGCCGGATCACAGATCTGCCATTTGTGGTAGTTCACTGCCGTAAGTTCCGTATACTCCCTGACGCGAACAGGGTACAGGTGGCAGGAAACCGGTTTTACCCAATTGGTGACCCCATCCTTCGCCGCCTGCTCCAGGCCGCAGAGCGCTGTCCCGTTATCACTGAAAGTCACGTAGGCGCATTCCTTGTTATTGACCAGGGGGGTTTCCCAGTCGCCATCACTACCTTTCACGTAAGTGCCCTGCTGTTCGATGGCAGTAATTCCCTCCGGTCTCAGATAAGGTCTCACCTTGGGATAAATTTCTCTGAGAATCTCTGTCTCTGCAGCCTCGAGGGGGGCACCAGCCTCCCCTTCCACGCAGCAAGCCCCTTTGCAGGCACTTAAATTGCATACAAAATCGTTCTCAATAATTTCTTCGGAAACAATGGTCTTTCCCAGTTGAAACATACCCACTCATTTAAGTCGGCCAAAGATACCGCTTTGTTATTGTTAAGACAGTAATAATTTAATGGTTTCGTAATCCAAGGATGCTTCTAAGACGTACCTTTGTCGACTTTTAAAAATAAATGCTATGAGTTTAGACTTTCGCGAAATTGCAACCACGACAATGGTTCTTTTTGCTGTCATCGATATCCTGGGAGGGATTCCTGTGATCGTTAGCCTGCGAAACAAGGTAGGGCACATCCAGTCAGGAAAGGCAACTATCGTTGCCGCCTGTATCATGGTCGCTTTCCTCTTTGTCGGGGAAGAGATCCTGAACCTGATCGGGATAGACGTGAATTCATTCGCAGTGGCCGGTGCCTTCATCATATTTTTCCTTGCAATTGAAATGATACTCGGGATTTCCCTTTATAAAGACGACGAACCTGAGAGTGCATCTATCGTACCCATAGCATTTCCACTGATCGCAGGTGCGGGAACCCTTACTTCTTTATTATCTTTGCGGGCAGAGTATCACGTGGAGAATATCATTATCGCCATTATTCTGAATACCATTTTCGTTTACCTGGTACTGAAGTCGTCCGGACGTATTGGTCGCTTCCTGGGTAAGAGTGGATTAAGTGTGATCCGGAAGGTATTTGGTGTTATCCTGATGGCTATTGCTGTAAAATTATTTGCAGCCAATGTACACCAATTGTTCGCGATACAGGAAACCCTGGCAACCCTTAAGTAGTTATGAACAAATATCTAAGTATAATTCTTGTCGTACTGGCACTGGCGCTTATCGCCTATAATGTAACCGTTATCGATTTCAACGATCCGTTACAGGGAGACAGCACTATCGCCATCATCGGGATAGTCGCGGCACTTTGCGCCATCGTACTCATCCTGATCTTTAACACTTCCAAAAAGATCCAGAAAAAGATAGAGGAAGATTAATCCTGCCTGATCATCGGGGTATCCGAAGGCCGGTCCAGCTGAAGCACCTTCTGTAACATAGGGTCGTTCTCGGCTTTTATCCTGGCCTGCTGGTCAGGTCCGAATAACTGGGCAGCAAGGGCAGCTTTCAGGTATCCCTTAATACGCTCTTCCATATCGTAATAGCGGAGGTTGAGCTTCTGCACCAAGGGCCAGCGTTCAGCGTAATTGATGAAGTTCTCAAAAAGGATGTCATCAACGTTGAACTTATTCATAAAGTGGTGCTCGCTCATCTGGGCATACCTGTTCCTGTCTTCTTCCAGGTGGTCAAAAATAAATCTTGAAAATAGTCCAAAAGAACTGTCCAGGCTCTCCACGGCTTCTTCTTCGTGAGAGCCGATAGGTACGAACACATCAGGGATTATTCCTCCACCCCCGTAGACTATCTTTCCTTTGGGAGTCTCGAACCGGAGAGAATCCGCTACTTTGATACTGTCAGCTTCCATCAGCTCACCATTTTCATAGCGGTTCATAAAACGTTCATAGTAATCCTCGGTTCCATTCTCGTAACTCTTCTGAATAGAACGCCCTGTAGGTGTATAATACCTGGATACCGTAAGTCTTACGGCTGATCCATCCCCGAGTTCCATCTCGCGCTGAACCAGGCCCTTCCCGAAGGATCTCCGCCCCACGATGGTGCCGATATCGTTATCCTGTAATGCCCCGGCAACGATCTCGCTGGCAGATGCAGAACGCTCATTGATCAGTACGTACACCGGTTTGTTCTCAAAATTCCCTTTTTTAGTAGCATAGGTCTTATCGACCTTGCCTTTTTTGTTCTTAGTATAGAGAATCAGTTTGCCATCCTGCAGGAATTCATCGGCCATTTTCTGGGCAATTCCCAAATAGCCCCCTGGGTTATCCCTGAGATCGAGCACCAGTTTTTCCGCCCCTTTCTTTTGAAGATTCTTCAGGGCCCTGGAAAATTCTTTATAAGTAGATTCTGCAAAGCGATTCACCTTGATATACCCGATATCCTCTCGCAACATATATTGTGCCTCAACGCTGGCCAGGGGAATCCGGTCCCGCCGGATATTGACGTCAAAAGTTTTATCCGCTGTTTTCCTGTAAATTTTAAGCTTTACAGAGGTACCTTCTTTCCCTTTAAGCTTACTCACGATATCTGCACTAGGCAATCTTTTTCCATAAAGAGTATCGGTATTGGCCATAAGGATCCTGTCCCCCGGCTTTATCCCTTTCTCTTCACTGGGGCCGTTCTGCACAGCACGGATAACGGCAATGGTATCCTTATACATATAGAAATTCACCCCTATCCCCACGAAGTCACCCTTCATGTTCTCTGAGACCTGTGCCATATCTTCTTTAGGGATATAAACAGAATGGGGATCCAGTTTATCCAGGATATTGTTCACCGTCACGTCTACAATACTGTCTGTATTGATATCGTCTACATATTCATAATCGATATAATCGATAAGACGGTTCAGTTTATCTTTTTTCGAATTGGTTGTAAAGAGTTTTTCCGGCGTATCGTTGAAATTCAGTTTACCGCCCAAAAAGATACCGCATGCCAGGGCAAGGGCGACAATCGTAGGCCATAAGTAATACTGTTTTTTCATCGATCAGTTTTTAGATCACTTTCTCCTCGATCACCGGGAGATGCTGGAGTTCCACTCCTGCTTTTTGCAGGAACCTGAGCCCGGAGTCGTCTTTATACGCTGTCTGGTATACCACACGTTTTATGCCGGACTGGTGAATGAGCTTACTGCATTCTTTACAAGGAGACATGGTAATATATAATGTAGCCCCCTGGCAGCTCTGGGTAGAAGAAGCAACTTTTAAGATGGCATTGGCCTCGGCATGTAAAACATACCATTTGGTATAACCCTCCTCGTCCTCGCAAAAATTCTCAAAACCCGTCGGAGTCCCGTTATAACCATCAGAGATGATCATCCGGTCTTTTACGATGATCGCCCCCACCTGCCGGCGGACGCAATAGGATAGCTTACCCCATTCATGTGCCATCCGTAAATAAGCCTTATCGTACTTTGATCGTTTTCCCTCGTTCATAAAGGTAATTCGGGTTGCGGGATTCTAGCTGCTACTAAGATACCTGCTTTAGGAACGCTTCACAAACCCCAAACGGTTAATTTTTAATTAAAACAGGCTACCCAATTAGGGAACGTATCGATCAGCATAGGTATTGTGGCCAACCCTATAATTATCGCTCCTACAGTAATATACCAGTATGATCGCACTTTTAACAGGGTTCTGAAGAGGTATGTAAGCCCAAGCATCACCAGTAGGATCACCAGTTGTGATAATTCTATCCCGGTAGCGAATCCAAGAAGGGGTCCTGCTTTGGATTCTTCCCCCGCCATGAGCATATTAAAGTAGTTAGAAAAACCGAAGCCATGGATGAGACCAAAGAAGGCAGCAGAAAGACAGTGCATATACAGATCTGTCTTATCGGCATCTCTCCTGGTGAACATCAGGCTGAGAACTGCTGTGATCACAATGGTGATCGGGATGAGGAATTCAATACACTCTGCCGGGACGCGAAAGAGTTCGTAGACAGAGAGGGCCAGAGATGTACAGTGAAATATCGTGAATACGGTAGCAAGGAAAAGTACTTTTTTCCATCCCCTGAAGGTAAAGGGCAGAGCCAGGGCTGCGAGATAAAGGATGTGATCATAAGCCCCGGGATCCATTACGTGCTTATAGCCCAGTTCTACATAAAACCCGAATTCTCCCATGATGTGATTTTTATTTAAATACCGGTATTATTGTCTATAGTCCACGTTCGCGCTGAATATGCTCGTATGCTTTCTGGACTTCCTTGAATTTCTCCTCAGCCCCTTTTTTAATTGCTTCGTCCTTGGTGATCACCCGGTCCGGGTGATATTTCTTAGCCATCGTCCTGTAGGCCCTTTTTACTTCTTCATCCGTAGCACTGCGTTCAATTTCCAGGATCTTGTACGCGTTATCGGCAGATTTCACGAACATCGCCTTTATACTCTCAAAATCATGTGAACCTATTCTCAAGTAGCCGGCAATCTCCGAAAGTTTCGCAATTTCTGCCGGACTTGCCGAACCATCAGCCTGGGCGATCCCAAAGAGAAAGTGCAGCAATTGAAGTCGCACTTCATACCGGGTACGCTGGTTGAGGAAGGAACAAATATTCTGGGCGGATATCTCTCGTTTTTTAACAACCTCGTTAAAGGTGCGGAAGATAGCGTTGGCCTTATCCTTCCCATAAGTACTGAGGAAATATTGCCGGACATAGTCGAGCTCCCGCTGACTTACCTGCCCGTCTGCTTTGATCACTATGGAACAGAGAGACAGCAGGTGCAGTTCAAAATCGGATGGTGAAACCTGTTGCCTTGTAAAATCACTGAAGACTGTCCTTCCTCCTCCCCTGCCTTGTGAATCCAACAGGCTGCCCAGGAAAAATCCAATCAATGCCCCGGGTAGTCTGAAGAAAAAATAGCCCAGGATTGCCGCTATCCATTTGATCATGCTTTATTGAAAATTTACGCAAATATAGGACATTGCACAGGATTAGCAGCCCGGTTTTCTCCCTAAGCCACAACTGTGTAAAGTGCTTTGAATTGGTTATCTTTGTAGCCTGAAATTCAAAACAAAAAGCATATGTACCCTGCAGAATTAGTAAAACCTATGAGAGAAGACCTGGCATCTGCCGGTTTTGAAGAATTATATACCGCTGAAGCCGTTGAAAAAGCCATTAATCAAAAGGGTACCACCCTGGTTGTGGTTAACTCAGTTTGCGGATGTGCTGCTGCCAATGCCCGTCCGGGAGCCAAAATGAGCCTCGATAACTGCAAAACTCCGGATCACCTGGTTACCGTATTTGCCGGGGTAGATACAGAGGCAGTGAACGCCGCCCGCGACCTGATGGTTCCTTTTCCTCCCTCTTCTCCGAGCATGGCCTTATTCAAAGATGGAGAACTGGTGCACATGATAGAACGTCACCATATTGAAGGAAGACCTGCAGAGCTAATCGCGGAGAACCTGAAGGAAGCTTACAACGATTACTGTTAAGATCCGGGTGTAATACCCCGTTACAGAGAAGTATAATATTGGTTAAAAACCGTTCGTATCCGGGCGGTTTTTTATTTTTGAGTCATGAGAAAAATACTCGCCTACCCGTTAACGGTGGTTTATTTTATCTTTTTCGGCTTGCTGCTGCTGATCTTTCATCCCATTCAGTGGATCTGCCTGAATGTCTTCGGATACGAGGCACATAAGAAAAGCGTGAGCATAATGAACCTCGGCATACTCCGCCTGACCCATTTACTGGGTACGCGCTATTCTTTCGTCAAGGAATCCGAATTGCCACGGGACCGTCCCTTGATCCTGGTCGCCAATCACCAGAGCATGTATGATATCCCGATGATCATCTGGTTCCTGCGAGCCTGCCATCCGAAATTTGTCAGTAAGATGGAGTTAGGCAAAGGAATTCCCAGTGTCTCTTATAATTTACGCCATGGAGGGTCAGTTCTGATCAACAGGAAAGATTCACGACAGGCACTTACCGAAATCTCTAAACTGGGCAAATATATTGAGGAAACTAAGCGGGCAGCTGTAATATTCCCTGAAGGTACGCGGAGTCGGGATGGCCATCCCAAGAACTTCCAGCTGATGGGCCTGAGGATACTGATGAAAACAGCTCCCTCGGCGCTAGTGGTGCCAATTACTATCAATAATTCCTGGAAAATGTTGCGCTACGGTAAATTCCCCCATGGTATCGGCAGCCACCTGAAGATGCAGGTACATGCCCCGATGGAACAGAACAGTGACCCCGAAGCCCTGCTGGAAAAAGTAGAAAAGAAAATAAAGGAAAGTATAAAGAACAGCTGATGACCGACGCAGAGATCGTAGAACAAACCATTGCCTTTGTCAAGGAAACCTTGCGGGGCGCAGAAGGGGGGCACGACTGGTTCCATATCCGACGCGTATTTAACAACACCCTGCTGATCGCCAAGGATGAAAAGGTAGATGTCCTGGTGGTCAGCCTTGCTGCCTTACTCCACGATATCGCCGATGCAAAATTTCATGACGGTGATGAAAAAATAGGCCCAAAAATGGCCCGGGAATTTCTCAACTCCCTGGAAGTTCCCAAGAAGACTATCACCCACGTAGTAAAGATCATCAAGCATATCTCATTTAAGAACTCCCTCTCCAGGAATAAAAAGCAGTTCAACTCGCGCGAATTGCAGGTGGTTCAGGATGCCGACCGACTTGATGCGATAGGTGCCATAGGGATTGCCAGGGCTTTCAATTACGGTGGTTTTAAGAACCGTAGCTTGTACGATCCTGAAATTCAGCCTAAGCTGAATATGACCAAGGAGGAATACAAGAAATCAGAGGGCCCGACCATCAACCATTTTTACGAAAAGCTGCTGTTACTTAAAGATGGGATGAAAACGGATACGGGCAGGAAACTGGCCGAAGGCAGGCACCAGTTTATGCTAAATTACCTGCAGCAGTTTTATGACGAATGGAACGGTCGCCTCTAATATTTTTTCAAAATCCTATCTTAATTTACTACTCGTCCCGGCTCCCAATTTGCCAATAGAATTTTTATGTATCTTCAGCATTCACCTAAAAATGAATGACTACCCATGCAGCGAAGAAAATTTATTAAAAATGCGGCAGCAACCTCTGCGGCTTTTTCCATTGTGCCCAGTTTTGTCTTGGGAAAAGGACATGTCCCTCCGTCTGATACACTTTATGTAGCCGCTTTTGGCGTTGGCGGAAGAGGCGCAGGGGTGATGAATGGCCTTGACCGTACCGGCAAAGTGAAATACGTCGCATTCTGCGATGTAGATGAGCGCCGGGCTGCAGACACCTATAAGAAATACCCTGACGTAAAACGCTATACTGACTTTCGAAAAGTTTACGACAACCAGCTGAAAGATATCGACGCCATCATGGTGGCCACCCCGGACCACAACCACGCTACCATAGCATTACCTTTTATGCGCGCTAAGAAACATGCATACGTGGAGAAACCCCTTACCCATACGATTCGCGAAGCCCGGCTGATGACGGAAGCCGCCCGTGAAAATGGGATCGTGACCCAAATGGGGAACCAGGGAGCATCCAGTGACGGTAGCCGGGAAGCCAGGGAATGGATAGACAGCGGGGTTATCGGGAAGATAGAACGGGTCGACTGCTGGACCAACAGGCCGGTCTGGCCGCAGGGAGTCCCCGTTCCCACAGAGAAGCATCCTATCCCGAAAGGGTTGGACTGGAACCAGTGGCTGGGACCTGCTGCCATGAGGGATTATAATAATGCCTATCTCCCCTTTAAATGGAGAGGTTGGTGGGATTTCGGTACAGGTGCACTGGGCGACATGGGATGTCATATCATGGAAACTCCGTTCAGTGTCCTGGACCTGGGATATCCAACCGAAGCAGAGGCCAGTTGTACCACGAACTGGGTGGGTGATTTTGTAGAGGCAGATTACAACGAATCTTGTCCTTCATCTTCTATCGTACGTTTAAAATTCGATACTCCTAACCACGGACCTATTGGCCTCAACTGGTACGATGGCGGGATCATGCCCGATCTTCCGGATGAACTGAAAGATGGAGAGACCATAGGGGATACCGGTGGAGGTACTGTTTTTTATGGCTCTAAAGGAATCCTGGTAACCGATGTTTACTCCAGGAATGCGCGAATCCTCCCTTCCAGTATGATGGACCTGCTGAATAAACCGAAACCCTACCTGGAAAGGATTGAAGGGGATACGGAAGGACACCAGAAAAACTGGGTTGAAGGATGCCTGAACGGGACTTCTACTTCTTCCGATTTCAAAAAATCCGGGCCTCTTACCGAAGCAGTACTGATGGGGAACCTGGCCATTAAGGCTTTTCAGCACAAAGAACTGAAGCCCGGGAAGAAATTAGGCGACTGGGATCCATTTAATTACCCAGGCAGAATGAAACTGAAATGGGACGGAGAGAATATGCGGGTGACCAATTACGAGAAAGCTAATGACTGGGTTCGTGGCGAGTACCGTAAAGGATGGGAACTTACCTAAAGCAAACCTCATATAACTTATAAAGGACAGCTCAGAACAGACTGAGCTGTCCTTTTTTATATTGCTGATGTAAACTGTTGTCCAGAGGGGGAAAGACACGATCTCTGAAATATTGTCTTTTGGCCAGTTTCACCATATCATGGATCTGCGTGGCAAGGATACCGTCTCCCTTATTACGGATTCCAAACCTGCTGTCGTTAAGACTACCTCCATGGCATTCCGCTATCTGGTGTAAAACCTTATCTGCGCGATCCGGCATTGCCTTCCTGATCCATTCTGAAAAGATCTGCCCTATGGCGCCGTTCAATCGTACCACGGTGAAAGAAAAAGACCTTGCCCCGTGATCCGCAACCGCCTTGGCCATCGGTAATACTTCATGGCTGTTGATACCGGGTATAATAGGAGCCAGCATGGCATTGACTGGGATATTATTTGCAGAAAGTTCCTGAATGGCCTGTAACCGTCGTGCAATGGTGGCAGTCCTGGGTTCCAGGATACGCCTGGTCTTTTCCGAGAGGGAGGTTACCGAGATGTTTACCCCTACCAGGTTATGAGCTGCTAATTCCTTAAGAAGGTCCAGGTCTTGTAGTATGCGCGAATTCTTGGTAATGATCCCCACCGGGTGCCGGTACTTTAAGAATATTTCGAGGCAGGCACGGGTAAGCCTGAACTTCTCTTCAGCAGGCTGGTAACAGTCTGTATTTCCCGAGAGCACAATTGTCTCTGCTTTCCAATTCTTACTTCGCAGTTTTTCCTCTAACAGTTTCGGCGCATTTTCCTTGACCAGGATGCGCGTTTCAAAATCCAGCCCGGCACTATATCCCCAGTATTCATGAGAATTCCTCGCATAGCAATAGATGCAACCGTGTTCACAACCCTGGTAAGGGTTGAGCGACCAGTTCATGCCAACATCAGGGCTCGTGACCTTATTTACAATTGTCTTAGGGAAGATAGGCAGGTACTGTGTCTTACCCGGGCCCAGATCCTCCCCTTCTGCCTGCATATATTCCAGGAAGTCATCCCTGGTCTCGTAGCGATGCTCCAGGAATTTATTGTCGGGATTTTGTTGTGCCCCACGGCCCTTATGGAAAGTATCTGGGTTCATTTAATGGATTTATTCCAAAATTATGGAAATTTTCCATTATTTAAAGCCCTTATTGATGTTAAATATGAATTGCTGTGAATTAACGCATCTCCACGCGCACCAATTGTTTCTTAGAGCCTCTCTTGGCATAGAAAAGCAGCTCTTCGTCATCATGGTCTATAAGAGGTTTGGAGACCATCAGCGGAAGCCTTGCCTCTTCGTTATCGATGATCTTTTCGTAATCCATTTTCCCCTGTTCATCAAGGCGGATGACAAATACATTCCGGTTACGGCTAAACCCCTGTTTAAAGATTAATCGCTCCCGGTTCAGCAATTGAGGATTTTCTGATGCGGTGCTGATAAAGAAATAAGTGTTACCGCCCAGGGTGTACGAACTATAAGAAGCGTATGCCCCATCTCCCTGGGTCACTTCTGTTTTATTGATATTCCGCGCCCAGGCCATATTTCCCTCTGCGTCCAGCCTGGCGCTCACAATATCGTTATAATGAAACCTTTCTACTCTCAGGCGGCCCCCACTGCTGTTAGCCTGGGTGCTGGTCGTCACGAAATACTCCTCGGCATTAAACAGAATATCGTTATCCGGCCCAAAACTCACATTCTTAAATACGAGGTCTTTGACAAATTTTGCGTTCTCCTTTCCAAATTTATCAAACATGAATTGTGGCGAGAAGGCGTTATATTTCCTGGTTGTGATCTCCAGGTTACGGGGGTCTACCCTGAAGTACGACAATCCGTTATACCTGTTGTCTTTGCGATCGGCATAGAAACCGACACAAATGATCTCTCCCTCGTGCCACAGGGGTTTCAGGGATTCTGAATATTTATCCTCGATATCAAAGGTCTGTACCTGGTGGCCTGTCCCATCCAGTTTAATAAGCTCGTACTGGAACTTACGTTCCAGTGCTGAGAACCGCTTTTTCTTATAATAGGCTTTTCCTACAATAAACACCTGGCCCAGATCGGGAGAAACGGCCAGGTTCTCAAAAGCGTAATTCTTATCCTCGACCTCAGCAGAGAAGTCGTGCTCCATCAGTTTCCTGAGCGAGGTATCAAAAACATGGATAGCGTGTTTATTGACCTTATTCTTTTTATAATGGGTGCTAATCACAAAGGCGGATCGCGCATCATCGAAAAGTACGGTCGTTGTAAACCCGGAACTGAAATTCCGGTTGTAATAATTTCGATCTAAGGGGTTATTTACAAATTCTGAGGGAATTGTAAGGAGTTTTTCAACGGTGAACTGGTTTTGCCCTACAGGACTCCTGTGCACCACGTATTCATAGGCCAGGGCTTCCGGGTTATATTGCAGGAAGAGCAGGTATACCTGCCCGTTACTGACATATCCCTCTACAAAATCCTTGCCTTTCAGTTTGTAATTCACCTCGGACACCAAATTCAGGTCACTGTCATACTGTTCTATGAAATAACCTTTGGGGGTCAGTATGAGTCCGGTATAATAAGCCCGGACCAGTACATATCCCCCGGATCCATCTTCGGCAGAGGAAAGCAGGTTGGAATACCGGTATTTATCATTGAATTTTTCCCCGAAGGTGTAGTTGACGGGCATTTGCTGGGCAGTACCACAGGCAATGCCCAACACCAATAGAAGTTGGGCTAGCAGGTTTCTCATACAGGTTTGGTTTGGGCGACGGAATTCTCAGGCCCCAGGGAAATCGGGCTTTCGTTTTTCCAGGAAAGCGGTTGTACCCTCCTTGAAATCCTTAGTCCCGAAGCATTTACCAAATGCTTTGATCTCGGCCTGGTAACCATCCGTATCATACTTAAAACCAGTATTTACAGCTTTTATTGCATAGCTGATAGCCACGGGAGAGTTCTTCGCGATCTTCGCCCCGAGTTTCTGGCAATAGTCCTGTAATTCTTCGATCGCACAAACGTGGTTCACCAGACCGTAATCCAGCGCAGTCTCAGCATCGATCATTCCGGCTGTCATGATCATTTCCATAGCTCTGCCTTTCCCGACCAGCTGTGGCAGGCGTTGGGTTCCGCCATAACCCGGGATCAGGCCCAGGGAAACCTCGGGCAGGCCCATGCGTGCATTAGCACTGGCGATCCTGAAATGACAGGCCATCGCAAGTTCTAAGCCACCGCCGAGGGCATATCCGTTGACCGCAGCTATAACAGGGGTTTTAAGATTCTCTACAAGGTCAAAGAGATCTTCCTGTCCTTTCTGTGCTAATTTCTTTCCTTCTTTTTCTGAAAATGACGAGAACTCCGCGATATCGGCCCCGGCTACAAAGGCTTTCTCACCGGAACCGGTTACTATGATTACACGAATTTCGGGATCAGATTCTAAAGCTGTAAAAGCATCATGCAGGTCTCCGATTGTTGCTTTATTCAGGGCATTCAGCTTATCGGGCCGGTTTATGGTTATGGTTGCTATAGGTGCGGTGGCTTCAATAAGGATATTTCCGAAATTCATTTCTGTCTTTTTTTTGGTTACACTTCTTTAGGGAATAAGACCGTAAATACAGTGCCTTTTCCTTGCTGGGATGTAAAGGTAATACTCCCTTTATAGGTTTCCACAATATTTTTGACCATTCCAAGCCCCAGGCCCATCCCACTGCTTTTTGTGGTAAATTTAGGCTCAAAGACCTTATCCTTGACATCGTCTGAAATTCCCACCCCGTTATCAGCAACGGATATCTTTACAAATTTACCTTCTGAAGATACGGTGACCAGGATGCGCGGATCGGAAATTTCCGGGACTGCCTGGATAGCGTTCTTCACCAGGTTGGTCACTACCCGGATCAGCTGTGTCCGGTCTAATTTGGCAATGATCGTTTCTTCATCGGCGATGAAGTGAATGTAATTTTCATTGAAAATATCTAATGCCAGTTTTACGATCTTAACCACATCCAGGGTCTCGTTCTGTTGAGCCGGCATTTCCGCAAAATTAGAAAATGCCGAAGCAATACTGCTCATGGTATCGATCTGTTGGATCAGGGTTTTTGAGAACTCCCTGATCTTCCTGTCTATCTCCGGGTCATCCGGGTTAAAACTGCGTTCAAAACTCTGAACACTCAGGCGCATCGGGGTTAAGGGGTTTTTGATCTCATGGGCTACCTGTTTGGCCATTTCCCGCCATGCCTGTTCCCTTTCGCTTCGAGCCAGTTTGGCGGCACTCTGCTCCAGCTCATCGATCATTGCATTATAAGCATCGATCAGTTTTCCTATTTCCTGGGAAGGCTTTTCAACAAATATCTTTTCGTTACGCTTAGTAAAATCGGTTTTGCCCATTTTATCCGAAATGGTCTGCAGCGACCTTGTGATGTAGGTAGAAACGATATAAGCCAGTAAAATTGCCATTAACAACATCACCAGGTATACACCTCCCAGCCGCATCAGGAATTCCCTCAGCTCCATATCGTTAAAAGAGTTATCCTCGAAGTAAGGTAGGTTCAAAATCCCTACAGGCTTAAATTTGGGATCCAGGATGTAGGTATAAGAAGCGAGGTATTTATCTCCTGCTGCCATATTATCCTCGACAAAACGCTTATCAACACTTTCTTTTAGCCGATTGAGAACTTCTGCCTCCAGGCACATGGAAAGGGAATCTACCGTCAGTTGCGGCCTGGAGCTGCGGATAAGTTCTCCTTCGAGGTTATATATATTGAAATTGACATTTTGTACATCAGCGATCCGGTATATCTCATCTTTAAAAATATACTGCAAGTTTTCTTCGGTCACGGGGTAGGTAGTCTCCTGAAACGTGTAGGCTATGCTTTGCTGTATCTGTTGTTCTTTTCGCTCCAGCCGGCCACGGTGATAATCCTTGGACTGTTCCCGGTACTGGTAAAGAGTAACCCCGGCAATCAGTACGGAGGCCATGACCACCAATAATATCATGGTTACGAAAATGCGTGATCTGAGCGAAATCTTCTGGAGCAAGGTTGCAGGCTTTGGGTTTAAAGATAGCAAATATCAAACCAGGTTGGTTTGCCCTTCGGCTCTGTTAAATAAAATTAGAATTAACGCGAGAAATTTCTTTTGAGGTGTTCAGGAATAACATTTAATCCTTACGAATCCGGTTGTAGAGCCGTATGCCCAGCATCAGCAAGATGGCCAGCACAAAAATACCCACTACCCCGTAGATCCAGTTAAAGGCATTTTTAAGGATGGCAAGGAATACGATCGCGAACAACAACAGTGTGGCCCCTTCATTCCAGATCCGCATAAAACGGGATGTATACACCACTTCATCGCGCTGTAATTTTTTATAGATCGTATGGGTTTTAAGGTGGTAAGCAATGAGGAGTACCACGAATCCCAGTTTCACCTGCATCCAGGGCTGACTTACCCAGGAGGGCATGAGGTGCAGCAACCAGAGGGCAAAAAACACAGCCAGGATAGCCGAGGGCCAGGTAATGATATTCCATAGCCTTTTGCTCATCAGTTTTAACTGCCGGGAAAGGATCTCTTTTTCCGCGCCCCCTTTTTCCACCGCTTCTATATGGTAAATAAATAATCGCGGCATATAGAACAGCCCGGCGAACCAAGTGATCACGAAGATCAGGTGCAGCGATTTGATATAGTTGTAGTAGTCGCCCATTTTGGAGGATAAAGTTAGGGTTTTATAAGAGATAATCTAAGGGTGTTTTGGAACTTAGAAAATCTCTGAGCAAAGCCTTACCTCGTTGCTGGTTCTTGTAATGAAAAGAGCATTTTCACTGCTTGTTTTTTGCAGAAAGTGGATTTAACTTGTCAGTGGGGAGGGGGGCATTCCCCCAAAGAATAACTTAACCTGTCCGGACAACCTCTGTACTGCTGTCGCCATTGATAACGAACAAACGCCTGTGACTTTTATTCCAATTCCCTTCCTGGTTTTGTATACTCTTTCCTCACTTCCAAGCTAAAGAAAATGTCGGTCGGATGTATTCAAAAAATATCCTAACTTAGTGTTCTTTCCCCCTAACCTTACAGGATCATTTAATTAAACGTACTCACTATGAAGCAATTATGGTTTTTACTGCTATGCTGTTTAGTATTATCCAGTTGTGCAGAAGAAAAGGAAACGGAACAAGCAGTAGATCTTGAAGCCGAAAAGGAAGCACTGATGGAAGCCAGCCGCGACTGGGCTAATTCGACTACCAACGAAGAATACCTAAGTTACTGGCATGAAGATGCTATCCTGCTGCCGCAGGGGCGACCTGCACTCAGGGGTCATGACGAGATCATGGCTATGCTAAAGGAAACGGACAGTATCCCGGGCTGGTCCGTTGATTGGGAACCTTACGAGGCACATATCTCGGAATCAGGAGATATGGGATACCTGCTTGAAAGAACCTTGTTTACCTGGAACGACTCTACCGGTCAGCTACAAAAAAACTACATGAACGCGGTGACCATCTGGAAAAAGCAACCCGATGGCAGCTGGAAAAACGTGGTGGATATCAATACTTCGGATCCGACGATGACCTCGATCCGATAATTTAAGACAACCTGTCCGGGCGTTTTTTCAGCCTGGCAGGTTTTGGTTTGTAAGTAGCTGTGCAGTGCTCAGTTTGACGGCGTGACCATATGACGTCCACTAATCTTCTTTGTCCCTTTTGTCACCAATGTCACCTTTGTCCCTCTGTCCCTTTGTACCTATGTAACTATTCACCTATTTCGAAAAGCAGCCTGCTCTCCTACCCCAGTAGGCGATGACCCCGGGCCTGTTTTCCCAAGTAACTTAGAATATCCTGCCACAAAAAAACCCAACGCTTTCCACTGAAGGAACTCGTTGGGTTTATAATTGATACCAGTTGACCGTTACTCCTGTAAGTAGAGGTAATTAAGTTCCAGGGCATTAAACGCCTTATTGAATTCGGCGACTTCCTTATCGACCAATTCATTAAAAGTTTTTAGTTCTTTTTCGATCGCGTTGGTAAGCTCTGCTTTTACTGCAAGATCCTGCTCCGTCGGCGGAAAGTCGTCCATCCCCACAAGACTGTTCAGGTGTGCCAGTTTATTGGTCAACCGGATTGGGAAATTTAAAGGGTCCTGTCCGCTCCTGTTCTGTGTTTGGTACAATGCCTTCTCTATCTCTTCAAAATCTGAGATCATCTTATCAGCTTTTTCTACCAATTCTTTAGTGGCTTCTTTACCCTTATACTGCTTTTTAAAGGCTTTTAACTGTTCATTGATCTTCCTGATCTTCTTAATCCTCTGATGTGCTTCATCCACAGTTTTGTTCACCTCGGTGATAAATTGGTGTTGTGCCTTCATATCAGCCACAGAAACTTCTGCCCTTGGATCCGGGATAATCTTAAAGGGCTGGGTACTGCTCTGCCCGTTAACGGTAAGATGCACCTGGTAATCTCCGGGAGCAGCCTGCGGTCCATCAAGGTTTGCCCACCAGAGGATCATCCCCTCCAGCTCTTCGGCGCCTTTTCCACGTGTATCCCATACGTGGGTGTTCCCGCCTTTCTTTACTTCAAGCTTTTTATCCTTCTCCTTAGCCGTATTCGAAAATGTTGCAAGGGTATCCCCTGCCATATTAGTATAGGCCAATGAGATGCTGTCCTTTTCAGATAAGTCTTTAAGATAAAAATGGGTCACCACCCCAGCCGGATGGTTCTGCCCTTCGGTTTTTGAGGGTTGGCTCAATGACCTTCCTTTGGTCCTGTATGCCGGTTTAGGCTGGTAAAGTATTACCTCTTTAGATTTCATACCGGCGTCCAGCTGGTGTAAAACAGAGAGGTCATCAAGGATCCATAAACTTCGTCCTTGTGTAGCTACGATCAGGTTATTATCCTTAATGGCGAGATCTGTGATCGGCACGATAGGGAGGTTCAGCTGGAACGGCTCCCAATGCGCTCCGTCATTAAAGGAAATATACATCCCGGTCTCTGTACCGGCATAGAGTAATCCTTTTTGTTCCGGATCTTCCCTTACCACACGTGTAAAATGCTCTGAGGGAATCCCATCAGTGATCAGGGACCAGCTTTTCCCATAATCATTAGTCTTATACAGGTATGGAGTAAAATCCCCTAGTTTGTAGCGAGTCGCTGCTACATAAGCGGTACCCTCCTCAAATGCGGAAGCATGAACGCTGTTCACCATGCTCCATTCGGGCATGTTAGACGGAGTTATATTCTCCCAGGTTTCTCCTCCATTCCTGGAAATATGGATCAATCCGTCATCACTCCCCACCCATAATAATCCTTCTTTCAGTGGACTTTCATCGGCTGCAAAAATGGTGGCATAATATTCAACCCCGGTATTGTCCTGGGTGATAGGACCCCCGCTTGATTTCAGTTTCTCGGGGTCGTTCCTGGTCAGGTCATCACTGAGGAGCTCCCAGCTTTTCCCTTCGTTGGTCGACAGGTGTACGTGGTTAGAGAAGGTGTACAACTTATCAGGATCGTGTTTACTGAAGATAATAGGGAAGTTCCACTGGAACCTGTATTTCATTCCTTCCGCCCCATAACCCATGGGATTATCCGGCCATACATTGATAGCGCGGGTGGTGTTGTTCTCATGGTTCACCCGGGTCAGGAAGCCTCCGTAACTACCGCCGTATACAATATCATTATTCTCAGGGTCGACCGCTATATGGGCCGATTCTCCTCCTGCTGTCTCCTCCCAATCCTCTTCCGAGATCGTACGACCGTCACTGCGATGCTTGATCCGGATGGTACTGTTATCCTGTTGGGCGGCATAGATGCGGTACGGAAATGCGTTATCTGTGGTAACCCGGTAGAACTGGGCTGTCGGTTGATTATGGTAGGTGCTCCAGTTCTCACCCCCGTCATAGGAAACCTGGGCTCCCCCGTCGTCACCTATGATCATACGCTGGGAATCTTCAGGTGCGATCCAGAGATCGTGGTGGTCCCCATGTGGTGCATTAAAAGTCTCGAAAGTTTTGCCGCCGTCGGTGGATCGATGATATCGCACATTCAGGACATAGACCTTGTCTTCATCTTCACTATCCGCATAAACACGGGTATAGTACCAGGCTCGTTGCCTTAATTTACGTTCGTCGTTCACCTGGGTCCAGGTCTTCCCGCCATCATCGGAACGGTAAAGTCCACCCTTCTCTTTATTTTCCACAATGGCCCATACCCTGTCCCCGTTCTTGGGAGAAACAGTAACTCCTATGATACCGAGGGTGTCCTGGGGAAATCCTTTGTTATCAGAGATTCGTTCCCAGTTTTCACCGCTGTCTGTACTTTTCCAAAGTGCCGAGCCTTCTCCACCGCTGCTCAGACTGTAAGGAGTACGTTGCACCCGCCATGTGCTGGCGTATAATATACGCGGGTTGGTTGGGTCGATGATCAGGTCTACCGCTCCGGCCATGTCGTTGGCAAAAAGGACCTTATTCCAGGTCTTTCCTCCATCCGTGGTCTTAAATACTCCTCGTTCATCACTGGGTTTATAAATATTCCCCATTACCGCAGCATAAACGATATCGGGATTGTCCGGGTGAATACGCATTCGCGAGATATGCCTGCTCTTTTCCAGCCCCATGCTTTTCCAGGTCTTCCCGGCATCTACTGACTTCCAGACTCCATAGCCGGAAGAAACATTCCCCCGGACGGTCTTTTCCCCACCTCCGACATAGATCACGTTATGATCAGAATCAGCGACTGAGACTGAACCGATACTGCCTCCAAAATAGCCGTCGGAGATATTTGTCCAGGTATTTCCCCCGTCCGTGGTTTTCCATACACCTCCCCCGGCTGCCCCAAAATAGAACAGGTCTGGTTGTCCCGGCACACCGGTTACGGCAGCTGAGCGGCCACCTCTGAAGGGTCCGACCAGGCGGTATTCCATGCTGGAATATAATTCCTGCGGGTACTGCTCTGTTTGTGATTGATGTTTTTTTCTTTTCTGTGCCGAGAGAGAAAACGGCAACAGCATAAGGAGCAGCAGTAAAGCGCTGAACCTGAATGCGGTAGTTTTCATAGAGTGTTATTTCGTGAATTGTAAGCTTTAAAAATAAGGAAAAAGACAGAATTAAAGTTTCCGGATTTTTTCATCCACTGCTCGGAAATAATCTGAAAAAGTGCCGTGAAACCTTTTTACCCGGGATTACCCGCTGATTGCCCCGGTACTGAAGATCGGATCTCGGATCCCGGATCTTTCATGGCTTCCCAGTAAGAATTCAGCCGCGAGACGAAAGATTCCGGATCCTCTGCATAAAGCCTGCGCCCAAGCGACCATGCATTAGATTGAAGCTGGCTGCGTTCTTCGTGAACGAGTCCGGCTAACAGCCGGTGCCCTGCCAGGTTGGTAGCTGTACTTTCCTCGGATTTAAGGGTCTGCTGCAATACGGCAAGGTCGTGATCCAGGCCCAGCAAATCGGCCAGCTCCCCCAGGGCGGTCTCCCAGGCCAGCATTACCGGTGGCCATATCATTTGCAGGTACCCTAATTGGTAATACAGGTCTTTTACCCGCTTGCGCCATTCGTGCAAATGATCTGCAGTAGTATCCTCCCGTGCTATCCCTCTGTTGGTTATTCCCCTGCCATAGGCTTTAAGAATTCCGGCAGAAAAAGCACTGAAGTCTTCCTTGTCAAGGGTCCACCGGTGTACCGTATCCTTCAACGCCTTAATAACCATCAGCACCTGGTCAGTAGTCCTGTGAGTTCTGAGGATTTTGAGTTGCTGCTGGTGTCGTTTCTGTAATTGTTGTTTTATTTCCTGGAAACCTTCATCATGGAAAATATCAGGATGCCTTTCCCCAAGCAGGCTGATCGACTCAACCAAAACAGCACTGTCCCGTGCATCGGACAACAGCCTGGCAGCATCCCGCAGTGCGCGGTTGGCATTTTTATACGTTTCTTCATTCATCCCGGACCGCACCAGCCGGAGTAGTGCCCTTAACTTCTTAAAGTCTTTGCGCGTCTCGTGTAAACCAATATCGAGGCTTTCTGCATGTTGCAGGAAATGCTCGGCGTGATCCAGCAACAAAAGCCCAAGCCGCTGAGTCCCCTGTTCGGGAGTTTCATCGGGGTTGTAATGTAAGATGATCGGGTAATCCATAGTTCTAATCTAAAGGTATGTTTTTTTTGGAATTCTCGGGAAGGTGAGTTGACTTGACTCTGTCTGAAACATCCACGCCCGGTAGAAAGAATAATATACACAAATTGGACATGCTCATTACTCAAAAATAAACGCGGACTGCAGGTTTTATGCGGGGTATACCGTTAACTTGTAACCGGGGCGGGGTTAAGCAACCCCGGGGGTCAGTTGACAGTAGGCAATTTCCAGTTCGCAGTAAGCGGAGGGCAGTCGGTAGTTTGCATAATTTATAGGTCGCCCCTGTCTCCCATTTCACTATGTAACTGTGAATCTAAAAGGTTCGCAACCTGGTGCCGTAGTGTACAGTTCGTGGCCTGCCTACAGCCCGTCCGACCTGTACCTACCCGAATACGTCATTAAGGCGGGCGGGCAGGTAAATTCGCGGTTTGCGGTTCGTAGCATCGTTTAATCTGCAGAACCGTTTGACGGCGTGACCCGCCCACCTCTTCGAGGTATTCGGGCAAGCGGAGTGACGGTGTGACTGCATAACACGAATACCCACATACCCGCATCCCTGCATCCCCGTTCACCGTTTCACCGTTTCACCGTATCACCGTATCACTGCATAATGGTTCCCCCCTGCAAGCTTTCTGCAGTAAAACACCTTAATTTATGACCGGGGCGGGGTTAGGCAACCCCGGATTAAGAATTGATACCTTTTCAGATTCATTCCCGTCCCTACTACTTCAACTGGCTAAACATTCTGCCAGATTTATTTAATAACGCATCAACTTCTTTTACAATAGTGTTCAACTTATCCCTGTATAATACAGACCTTTATAACTATGAAAACCATTGATCCTAAAATTATCCGCCAGCTATTCATTCTTGCCCTGATCGTTTTCATTGGGTTACTGATTATGAAGAATATGATGCCCTACCTGTCCGGGGTATTAGGAGCTATAACCATCTACGTTCTGTTGCGGAAACCCATGGCCAGGCTGGTGAAGAAAGGCTGGCACCCGGACCTTGCTTCGGGCCTGTTGATGCTGGCATCCTTTATCTGTATCCTGATCCCCGTTGGGGGAATCCTGATGATGCTGGGTAACAAGGTGAGCAAGGCTGTTCAGAATTCAGAAAAGTTTGTGAATGCGCTGAGGGATCAATTAAAATACGTGGAAGATAAGATCAATTATGATCTTACTGCCCAATTAGACAGTGAGGCTTTCAGCGGTTGGGTATCGACCAATTTACAGAGTGTTGCCAACAGCACCTTTGAGATCCTGATCTCGTTGGTGATCATGTATTTCCTGTTGTACTATATGCTCACCAACCGCAGTAAACTCCGGGAATCCTTATTCGAGTATATCCCGATAGGACAAGAAAATCTCCAAATGATAGGGAAAGATGTCAAAGAAATGGTAAGAGCCAATGCCCTGGGAATTCCACTCGTGGCCATTGCCCAGGGAATCGTGGCACTGATCGGTTTTCTCATCTTTAAAATTGAGAGTCCTTTTTTCTGGGCCGGGATGGTTGCTATTGGTTCTATGATCCCATTCGTTGGGGCATTGCTAGGTACCATCCCCGCCTTCATTCTCACCTTGTCTGCAGGTGATGATTTTGCGGCTTTTGGTATACTGATCTACGGCCTGGTCATCGTAGGATCTACAGATAATTTTATCAGGCTTTATGTGCTGCGCCGCTTAGATAATG
This sequence comes from Zeaxanthinibacter enoshimensis, assembly GCF_004362865.1. Classification (GTDB taxonomy): domain Bacteria; phylum Bacteroidota; class Bacteroidia; order Flavobacteriales; family Flavobacteriaceae; genus Zeaxanthinibacter; species Zeaxanthinibacter enoshimensis. The sequence continues at coordinate 530,557 of NZ_SNYI01000001.1, forward strand.
TGCACCCCCTCATTACCCTGATCGGGGTGCTGGTCGGGGTACCCCTTTTCGGATTTATCGGGCTGATCTTTGGTCCGCTCCTGATCAGCCTCTTCCTGGTAATCGTCCGGATCTACAAGAAAGAGTACGGGAAACAGGAGGCGTTATAGTTTGAGGTTTGAGGTTTGAAGTTCGAGATTTGAGGCCTACCTTCGGTAGGTAAATTCGAGGTTTGAGGTTTGAAGTTCGAGGTTTGAAGCCTACCTTCGGTAGGTAAATTCGAGATTCGAGGTTTGAAGACAGCTGGTACAGGTTGGGATGCTCTTGAGTAAAAAACTTTGTCACTTGTGTCCCTTTTGTCACCCTTTGTCACTCTGTACCTATGTAACTATGTACCTGTGTACCTATGTAACTATATAACTAAAAAGTTCGGAGTTTGCCTATGGCAGTTCACTGTTCGCAGTTTGCAGTTTACAGTTTGCGGTTCGCAATTTACAGATGGGTAGTACAGGTTGGGCTATACAACTGTAAGACCGCACCCTTTCACCAATGTCCCCTTTATCACCCAAGTCACCTAAAAATCTCTCCTACCTGAGCGCCCAGCTTTTCAAAATTTTCATAAAAGGCTCCTACATGCCTGGCATCCATCAGAGCATGGTGGACTTGCACGGATAACGGCATCATCTTTTTATCGCCTTCATCAAAGATCTTCCCCCAGCTTATACGTGGTACGCTGTCATGTGGATGGTAGTGCATCGCATGCTGGATAGCCGTAAAACGGATCCATGGGATAGCCGAAAGGAAGAGGTAATCATCTCGTCCCGGCTCGTCTTCCATCACAGGATCGGTTTTCATCTCATCTATCCGGGCGGCAGCCTCTTTGAGAAAAATTCCTGCTTCCGGGTGATAGGTAACCGTGCAAAAACTGAAGACATCAGTCCCGGTGGTAGGTACCGTGAAAGAAGGGTGAACATATTTGTGTTCCACTACTTCTTCTCCCCGGATCCTTTGCCGGAATTCGGTTACTTCATTGGCTGCCCTGGATATCAGGAAAACCAGCCCGCTATGCACCGGTATGCCTGAATTTTTAAAATGCGGTAAAATATCGGTGACCTCCACGTTTGTAGTAATACTGAAATGTGGATGATTCATCCCATTGAAAAATTCAAAGTGTTTTTTGCGATGGGGATTGGTAAAGCTGATCTTTTTCATGAGTGGTCTTTGAAAAGCATAAAGGTCCAGAAAATATGTGGTATCTGAAAAATGTAACCTGGTAGGGTGCAGGATTTTTACCGTGTGGACTTATAACTTGAAACCGGGGAGGGATTGTGAGATCCCCAGAGTTCAGTTGGCAGTGGTCAGTGGGCAGTGGGCGGTTTGATGTTTGAGGTTTGAGGTTTGAGGTTTGAGGTTTGAGGTTTGAGGTTTGAGGTTTGAGGTTTGAGGTTTGAGGTTTGCAAAATATCTCCGTCACCTGTGTAACCTCTGTCCCCTCTGTCACTTTATAATTATGAATTTGTCAACAAAAAGGTTCGGAGCCTGATTACCGCAGTTTAAAGTTCGCAGTTTGAGGTTTGCCGTTTGCGGTTTGCAGTTTGCATAATATCTCTGTCACCTGTGTAACCTCTGTCACCTCTGTTACTTTGTAACTATGTCCCCAAAAATGCAACAATAGAAAATCAATGAATCAACTGAAATTCAGATACTTACATTGTTTGAAGGAAAATTCCCCTTTTTTACGTCAATTTCTCTAGCGAAACCACAAACCGCCCCGTCGCCTGCTTCCTAATTTTGTGTCCAGAAAGATTATATTAGTTTATAGTGCCTACGATGAATAAAAGGCAGGGCAAATGAAGGTTTTTGACATAGACAGACCCTGCCTTTTCGTAGCATACTGATCATAGTATTAAAGGGAAGACCAGGCACGCAGTGCCTTTTTATATACACTTTGTTTGAATGACCCCGCACAGTGTTCATTCAAATAGATCTGAATTATAGGTGCCGGAGCCTCTCCGGACCGGTTTATGAATACCCGTCGGTTCCATTTTCACAACTCCAACCGGGTAGTTCATCGTACACCTAAAAGTACTCCGTGCCCCCTTCCCTTTTAATACCCTTTCTTATTAATAACATAAATATTTAAAAATGAAACACCTACAATCATTTAGATCACTGGCTTTGGCCGGATGCGTAGTCATGGGACTGGCATTCCAATCTTGTTCTGAGAACGATGATAATACCGATACACGGGTAGAGGATTTTGCATCCTTTACCGTCTCCGATCAAACCCTGTCTGCAGATAACAAATTAACTATTGCCCAGGCAACATTCCCGGAAGACGGATGGATCGTAATCCACCCTGATAACGGAAGCGATGCTCCTGACCAATCCACCAATCTGAACGAGCCATTACTTGTTTCCGAAGCCATCGCCACGGATATCGAAGTAACCTTAAAAGACGACGTCACTATAGAGGACGAACAAAAGCTATGGGTAGTTCTATATAAGGATGACGGCACCCTGGGTACCTTTGAGTACGATGGTCAGAGTGGGCTTGATATGCCTTACATGAATGACGACAACCAATTACTGACTGCTTCATTTATCGTAAATGTAGATGCAGAAGCCAGTGGTTCATTTACCGCGGAAGACCAGGATATTGAAGACAATACCCTGATCGTCAGCTCTGTGACTGTTGACCAGAATAGCTGGGTAGTGGTACATGCCGATAATGGTGAAGACGGACCAGTGGTTCCTGAGATCATCTCAGAACCGGTATTCCTTGAAGCCGGAACCCATAATGACGTGGAAGTTACCCTGAATAACTCGGCTAACATTAAAGAAAATGACAAGCTGTGGATCATGCTGCATGCTGACACCGGTGCCAGTGCAGAATACGAATTTGACGGTGAGAATGGCTTAGATCTCCCTATCGAGGATGCCGAAGGTAATATCGTTACCTCTTCCATAACTGCCCTTACCGTGGAGGCCGTTGCTTCCTTTGAAGCAGCTGACCAGGTCATCTCCCAGAATACTGTTGTCGTGAGCTCTGCTTCCTTTAACCAGGACGGATGGATCGTAATTCATAAAGACAATGGGAATGGCGGACCTGTAGTTCCTGAAATCGTATCTGAACCTACTTACGTAGAAGCAGGTACTGCAACCGATGTTGAAGTACAACTGGATGCGGATTACAGCTTCACCGATGGAGAGACCCTTTGGGTTATGTTGCATACCGATACAGGTGCCGAGGCCGTATATGAATTTGACGGCAATAATGGGATGGACACCCCGATCCTTGATGCTGAAGGTAACGTAGTAACCTCCGCTGTTGTGATCAGTGCAGCTTCTGTTACTGCTGCCGACCAGGCCGTTACTGAAGGTACTGTAGTGATAGACGAAGTAGTAGCCGCTGTTGATGGATGGATCGTTATCCACAACGAGGATGGTATGGGGAATATCACCCTGCCCGGTATTATCGGGAAAGCGAAAGTTACAGCCGGAGTCAATACGGACGTAGAAATTGAACTGGACGAATCTGTGAACATCACTTCAGGACAGAAACTGTTCGCTATGTTACACATAGAAGGTGAAAACCCGGATGAATACAACTTCCCGGGAGCAGATATTCCGGAAGTATTCGGATTTGCAGTGGATAACGCAAATGTAATTGTCACTGAAATTACCGTACAATAATCCGAGTTAATTAGCTAAACTGGATTATCAGAAATCCCGGGCCATGCGGTTCGGGATTTTTTTTGATATTCTTCCTGAATTTCCGAAATAATAGTTGGTCCTGGCCGCTAATCTATTCCAGATCTATTTCAAACAATGCTACCCTCTCGCCGTGATAATGATCAGGAAGACCGGAAGTATCCTTCATATTGAACATTCCCAGGAAAATAAAACCACATTCCTGGTAGTGCCGTATCAACCTGGTGTTGTCTCCCAGGGTATCAAGTCGGACATAGCGCTTGCCATGTTCCCTCCCGTATTCTTTAGCCCACATAACAATTTTTTGCACAAAATTATTCCCCCGGAATTCCGGGTTGGTGGCAATACGATGTATGTATACCGCCGGGTCTGCATTGCGATCTTCCCAGATCTGTTCATCTGAGAATGTGGTGGCCCAGACACACGCGATCTCTCCATCGATAACTAGTTTCCACTGGCGCTGTTCCGCAATCTCCTTGAGCACCAATTCGCGCTCAAAATCCGGCCATACCACTACGGTTTTCTTTTCCCGCTGATACCTTGAGGCAGCAGCATAAAGACGGAATATCTCTTCTAGATCTGATAAGGTCGAATTCTCTACTCGCATATTTCTTTACTTATGGCAAAATTCAGTATTCCGCCTGATTCCAACAACCCGGTTCTTGCTATTTATGAGGTACAGAGTGACAAATGGGGACAGAGGTGACAAGGGGGACAAATTATTTTCTGGTACAAAAGCATCCAACCTAGCCCTAGCTGCCTTCAAACCTCAAACTTCGAACTTCGAACTTCGAACTACCAGTCCCGGTCCCTAAAGTATTGTTAACTCCCAAGGTTATGAGAATTATCTTGTTTAACTTTGTTGTAAATACATTAAACAAAATAAACGGCAATAGCGCTGCCTCCTAATAAAAAGTATATATATGAAACTATTACAACCCTTTAACCTGAGAGGTTTACTCTTAAAAAACAGCATGGTCATGGCACCACTTACCCGGGCCAGGGCACTGGACAACGTGCCCAACCAACTGATGGTGGAGTATTATGCAGAGCGGGCCTCTGCCGGGCTCATCATTACCGAGGGAACGGCTCCTTCACCCAACGGTATGGGATACGCCCGCATCCCGGGAATCTTTACTGCAGAGCAAATTGAAGGCTGGAAAATGATTACTAATGCCGTTCACGACAGGGACGGAAAGATATTTATGCAGCTGATGCATACCGGGCGGGTTTCCCACCCGGAGAATATGGAAAAAGGCGCACAAGTGCTGGCGCCCTCTGCCGTTCGGCTCGATGGGCAGATGTATACAGACACCAAAGGGCCCCTGGCCTACCCTGAGCCCAAGGAAATGACCCTGGCCGATATCTCCCAGGCCCAGGACGAGTTCCTGCAATCGGCAATAAATGCTATTAAAGCGGGATTTGACGGCGTAGAAATTCATTCGGCCAATGGTTACCTGGCCGACCAGTTCCTGAACACGGCCACGAATAAAAGACATGATGCCTATGGAGGATCTATCGAAAACCGTACCCGCTTTACCCGGGAGATCACCGGGCAGATCGTAAAAGCTATCGGGGCGCAAAAGGTAGGGATCCGGCTGTCTCCTTACAGTACATTTAATGGCACTGAGGTCTTTGATGGAATGGAAAAGCAGTTTCTCTACCTGGTTGATGAACTCGAACAATACGACCTGGCATATATCCACCTTGTGAACAATGCTGCTCTCGGTTCTCCTGATGTCAACGAAGATATTTTTAAACAGATACGAAAAAATTACAGCGGCAACCTGATCATGAACGGTGGTTACGGAAGACGCAGCGGAGAAGAGGCCTTGATCCGCGAAGAGGCCGATCTGATTTCCTTTGGTCGATCCTTTATAGCAAATCCCGACTTGCCTTACCGGTTCTCGTACAACCTCCCGCTGAACGACCCGGATCCGGAAACCTTTTATACTCCCGGTGAAAAGGGTTATACCGATTACCCGGCTTACACGGCGCACGAAGTCGCAAGCGCATAATATAGTCACCCGGACGGTCCAAATGTGGGTGACCTGACTAACCCCCCGAAGTAACATGGGTCTGACGGGGGTTATCTTAATCCCCCTACGCTCCTGTCAGAGCTACGGGGGATTTTTCTTTTCCCGCTATCCTGTAATAAAAGCAAATACTGAGGTTTTACTTGAGATCTCCTTCCTTGTATCCTCCCGGATAACCTGAGGATTGGTTGGTAGGTGGTAAGAACCTGGAATGGTCACTATTTGGAGCCTCTTCTGTTGGATTCCTGCTGAAACCTTCTACCTGTGTCCTTTGTATGGGACCTTGTTCCTGGGCTATTACTGTGGCCGGCTGTGCAAATTTGATCGCCTTCGGATCTTCACCATATTCGTTTTCATGTCGCTGCCCGTCTGCAAACAGCAGCCAGAAACCGTAAAACGGGATCAGTTGAAACCAGCCACTGTTGCCAAGATCGTGACATCTTTTAGCAGCCTGGGCCCACATGAACCAGATAGCTGGCACGATAAATAGGAAAAACAATATCCCCCCGGCATCTCCGCTGAATGCCATCAGCATAATCAGGAGATAGTAGACGAACATAAAAATGATGTAAGAAATTCCGAATTCCGATCTGCGGATACGGCCTTTAAATGAAAATGGATTTTTGAACATAAGTACTGGTTTTTGGTTCAATTATTTACTGGTAAAAAGTCTGTTCTGCTGCCAGCTCCTCGAAGGAGGCTCTTGAATTTTCAATGAAATCGTCCATGGATAGCTGGTCGTATGCTGAGATCACCGGGTACATCAGGTGTTTATAATACTGTGGGTCTTCTTCCAGATCATCCAGGTTGAGTACGTCATGGGCAAGTTCGTGGTACATCAGGTAATAGCGTTGTTGTTTATTGAATTTAGCCCAGCTGGTACGGTTGATATAGATCTCGATAAAATCATCTTGCTGGAACCCAAGGGAAAATCCATGCATATGCGTGGTTCCCTTGTAATTGTCAAAATTGGCAAAAGCGATCACGATCTTGGGAGGTCTTACAGGGAATAGTCCTGCATTGTTGCAGTCCCGGTAAAATTTATCCAGGTACATGTCAATTTCCGTTTGCTCTTCTTCTGTTACGCTGGCTGTTGAAATCACCTCCGAAAAATCTTCCTCTTCAGGTACTACTATTCCACGTATAAAAAATATATAACAGCTGACACTCAGGAGCATCAGGCATATCATTACGAGAAATTGGCGGCTATTCATAGGCTGACAAAAAATTGTTATTTGTATTGGTCAGGGAAGACCACGGATCGGGTTATAGCTTTAAAAACGGGGAGGTTGGTTCTGTACGATGTACTGCTGGCGATGCCCTGTAATAATATAAGCCTGTCCTCAAAATAGATCCCCCAGCAGATCGCCTTGTAATTAAAAGAGGTATCCAGGTTCTTACGGCTGCCGGTATAAGTGATCTGCAGTGCCGGGTACCGGTCAATTTCCACAACCTCTGCCTTTAGCAGCTCCCCTCCTTCATCCTCAATCCATTCTTCCGCTATAACATTTCGCCACTCCTGGTCCTCGAATAATGCCCTGGAATCATTCCGGCTAAAGAACTGGCCGGTGTCCCGAATGATAAGATTATAGCTTGCGCCCTTGCCAATAAATTTACCGGGAATATGGGGCCTTACACCTTCTTCATAGGTCCAGCCCAGGGGTTGTTTCAGTTTTATGTTAACGCCCATTGCTTTTTCGTGACCCTCAAAGTCAACATAGGTTCCCAGTTTATTTGGCACCACCGGATCGGACGAAAAATCCCGCCAGGGGACCTCGACCTGCCCTCGTAATGTCCCTTCGGAGTCGGTATAGGTGAAAGCTGAATTGATCTGGTTCCGGTGGTAAAACTGGCCGATGGACTCCTTCTTAAACTGGCGGATGATAGCTGCCTTCAGGTTCCCGGGCATCGTCCAGTTATCGGGTACCCTGTACTGGTAGATCACTGTCCGGCCCTCAGAAACACAGCGGGTCAGGGCCACCCCCGTCTCGCTATTGGTACGCCCGGCAAGGGTGCGGGTCACCTCCTGTGCCAGTTGAGCTATTTCCTGTTCCGAAAAGGATTGGGCCTGTATATGAAAACTCCATAGGAGGAGTCCTGCAGCCCACAAAACATTACAAATCATAAACATAAAAACGAAGCTGGGGAGGATATATTCTATTTGGCGGGAGAAAAGTGGTTAGTTGGAGGTTTGAGGTTCGAGGTTTGAAGTTTGAGGTTCGAGGCCTGCCTATAACCCGTACGACAGGCAAGGGTGGGCAGGTAAATTCGAGGTTTGAGGTTCCCGATCGCTATGAGAATTCGACTTAAAAATTCGCTTATTCTAACTCGGCACCTGCCATCATGCCCTTACAATTATAAGAATATCTGAATCGTGATCTATTATTCTTATCTCTCGAGATTATTGTGGGATATAAGAGATATCACTAATCCTCCTTCTTTACCCTGAAAATAGAATCCACCACCTCCACTTCGGCCGGTATGGGACGGGTTGACTGTTTGTATTCCTTTTGGAATTCTTCTCCCAAGCTTTCGACCGCCTCTTCTACCATGTTGGCATACCCCGCTATTACCACTGGTTCATCACCCTTCCCGGTATAGGTGAATTCAGGGCGGGCCATATAGGCATATACTTTACCTGCCGAAAAACGGAATTCCGCTATACTGTCCTGTACCTCGATGCGCTCGTAACCTGTTTCCCTGCGATCTATCTTTTCCAGTTCCTGTGGTGTCAGAAAAAAGAGCACTGCATTCATTATTGCCCCAGGAGATTTGGACAGGTTCAGGCCAAGAGTTTTGATGAGTGGCAGGGTATCGCCTTGGTTAATGTAATAATGATGGTAATCACGGGCTTCCGGGTTATTCTCCAGGAATTCAGGATGCTCAAAGGAATGAAGGTAATTCCAGTCACGCTGGTAACCCTGCAGGTGCAACCTGTAAGAACTGTCCGCATAAGCATGCCCAAGCGAATGTTCCATGCTCTCCTGTTTCATCAGGGAACCGTAGCCGACCAGTCCCACTTTATTTTCTGGAATTTCAAGCAGGGGCTTGTCCCCCGCCTCTTTACAATGGATAAGTAAAAAGCACGCAAATACGGGGATAAAGATGGATCTTTTCATCTGGATCAAGTTATTGTTGAGTATGTTTTCTGACTATCTCGGTTTGTTCAACATTCTTTTCCACATTGCACCAGTCCGTCACTTGTTGTTCCAGGTAACTCCAGGGCATGGTGCCCTGGTCCAAGTAGATACTGTGAAATTTTTTCAAGTCAAACTTATCCTGCAGGCAGTCCTGGACCATGGTCTTCAGCTTACTGATTTGCATCCACCCAAATCCATAGGTCATCAGGTTCACGGGAATAGCAGCACTTCGATCTACGAGGTACTCAGCGACCGGGCGATCAAAAGCAACGTCTACGGAGAGAATGTAATCCACCGCTTCCTCCCGGGTCCACCCTTTGGAATGAATACCTGTTTCAAAGACCAGGGCGGTCAACTGAGGAAAGAAAAGAGATTCCAGTTCCGTTTTTTCAGAGGAATACAAGCCAAGTTCTTTTGACAACCTTTCTGCGTAAATAGCCCAGGCTTCAGCATAACCGCTCCGTACATAAAACTGGGAAAATGGATGCTTGCTAAGTTCCCGGCCATAACTTGCTTCAACATGGTGCCCAGGATAGGCCTCGTGAAAGGTATTCTGCTCTGTGTATCCCTTGGATATCTTTCCCGGCGGAGTGGTCGACATATAAAAAATGGCGGGCTGAGAACCATCGATTGAAGCTTCCTGGTAATGTGGCCCCCCGGCAAATTCTTCTACTTCAGGTAAAGGTTCAACCTCTACTTTAGATTTTGGAAGATAGGTTAAAATCTGGGGCAGGATCTTTTCAGCTTGCTCCATTTTTTCACGGGCATGTTTAATGATTTCTTCCCTGCTGTTAAAATATATTTGGGGATCAGACTGATAGGTCAGCTGCAGTTCCCTCAGGCTCTTTACCCCGTAGACCTTCTCTCCGAGCTCAATTAATTTTTTATGTCGTTCCGCCACCAGTTGCAAACCTTTTTTGTGCAGTGAATCAGCCGTGATATCAGAACCCAGTATGCTTTGGATATACGCCTTGTAGCAGGCTGCCCCTTCCGGGATAGCTGTAATGCCGATAGATTTCCGGGCATTAGGGAGGTAGTCATTCTTCAGGAACTGCCGGTAATTCTCCAGTTCCGGCCTGATTTTCTCTATTATTATCCTGCTGATCTCTTCCTGGAATACCCGGGATGTATCCCGTAGTGCAGGGAGGTAAAAATTATTCTTCTCAATAGGACCGGTGATCAGGAAATCTAATTGTTCCAGGACTCCTTCAATGGCTTCCCGGTGTTGGGCATATCCCAATTCCAACCCAAGACGGTTATTAGCCATATCGTTGCGGATGTATTGCGGTATCTTCTTCCAACGCACCAGGGTCGCCTGTCGACTTGCTTCATCCCCCACGGGCTGCCGTTGTCCCAACTTCGTAAAAATGGTGTGAAAAAAGGCATTCTGGGTGTTCATATTCCACAAGTGGGTATTACATATCCGCGTGCTGCGGCCCGCCTCCAGTTCGTCCTTGAGTTTCACATATAGCGGGTAATCGGTAATAGCGGTAGTATCCATCTGCAGCAAAAGTTCCCAGATCGAATCCTGTATTTTTTCAAACCGGGCTATGCCCTGCGAGCTATTATCCGAAAGGTCTGTATGATTGGTATCCGTGTGACCTTCGATAGTGGCACGTTCCGGGTAGTGTTCAAAATAGGATTGCAGGTAAGTATCGGCCAGCTTACTGATATCATTTTCTGATTCCGGCAAAGATTTGCTGCTGTCATTGCATCCAGCGAGCAAAAGGAAAAGGGAGAATATAATTAGTACAAAGGTAGTTCGGGAATTAAGCTGTCTCATAGCAGTTCTGCTTAAGTTAACAATCCGGGGAACTACAGTTATTTAAATATAGAAAAAAATCGTTTTAAAAGTAAAACAGCCAGTGGATTATGCTCAGGCGAGGTCTGGTTTCGAGACCGTATTATAAAAAGGATTACCCCCTTTAATCATGTCCGAAAGGGGGCTATCATTACTCTGATAAATAGGAGAATATTATTCCAGGGACTTCAAAAAATTCTTAAAATCCTCGGTATTATAATCTGCCATGCCTCTGTGCTGCATGACCAGGTTGCCGTGCTTATCAATGACAAAGGTAGAGGGGATACTACCGGTCTGGTACTGCTCCGGCAGAGGTGCTGCCAGTTCGTAAATGGGCATCTCGTAGCCCTTGCGATCCATGAAATCGATGGCTGTCCGGAAGTTCCGGTCCTGGGAGAGCAGGATAAAAACGACCTCATCTCCCATTTCCTCGTACAGACCGGCAATGCTCGGCATTTCCGCGATACAGGGGGGACACCAGGTCGCCCAGAGATTTAAAAACACTGTTTTACCCTGCAGCTCTTCCAGGGCAAGCAGTTTTCCGGAGGTATCCCGCAATAAGAGATTTCCATCTGCTTTGGTATATGCTGCCAGTTCTTCTTTTCCTTCATTCTTACGGGTTTCCACCGAAGGGTTCAACACCCCTGTTGCCAATAACCCCCGCTGTGCAAAACCGATCACCTCGGTATGCTTGCCGCTAGCATATAACCCCAGGGCTACCAGTGCCAACAGTCCGTAAAAGATCCAATCTTTTGCTTTATTACTCATATCATTTCAGATTTAATCCAATTAAAGGGACAGGCTTTTATAACCCTTGTTCTGTAATTGGAAGTTATGAAGAATCCCGTTATCTACTACTTTCACCTCCCGTGGCAGGCTGCCTGCATCTACCTTGAACTTTTTCAGGGAGAATCCACAGGCAACAATGGTCACACCTTGTGCTTCTGCTTCCTGCAAAAAAGGTGTCATCTGCTCTTTATCAGTAAGATCTCCGATATGCTGACCACACACGATCACCTGGAAATCTCCGAAACGGGTTCCCTCCTCTTCACGCAATGCCTGGGCGGTAAGTAAAATCGGTTTTAACTGCGGTATTTTCTTGGTCAGTACCACATAATTATGAACAGTATTATCCTGTGCCTTTACAGGGCTTGATAACAAAGTAGTAAGAGCTAGTATAAGACTTATATATAAGGTTTTCATGATATTCAGATTTAAGAGTTAATAGTGTTTTTTGTATCATTCAGGAGGAAAAATAAAAGCCCCCCGAGAATAGCGATGTTTTTAAATAATGGTCCCAGGGTGGTGATCTGTCCCACCTGGACAGTCAAGGTAATCGGGATCAGTACTGCTATTAGTACAGCAGCCATATAGCGGGGTTTTATGTTCAGTAAGAACAGTCCGGCCGCTGACAACATTACTACACCAGATATAAAAACCAGGGTTGGTGGTTCACCGAAAAAATAGGCGATCCCTTTAAAATTGACTTGTTCGATCCGCGCCGCAGTTTTCCCTGGTTGTAACAGGTGATTACCTCCTGCCACAAGAAAAATGCCACTCAGCATTGCCCGGAACAGGTGGACTGACAGCCGACTTGCTTTAATGTGTGCTTGCATCTTTAAGAAGATTAAGTCCGTAATAATTGAAAAACGTGCGCAGGCGGCATAAACGCCATGATGCGCAAACTTCAGAAAAGATTTAGATTAACCGGGGCGGTGGAGAATTGACCTCGTTGAAAAAAGCATAACGAGCCTGGAAAAAAGAGGTAATCTGGCGGTTCCCCGGGGATGGGGTAACAGACAGTACCGGTGCCTCGGGCATTTGCCAGGGCGCCGTACAGGGTATTGTCAGCTGTATCGCAGCTACAGTGGAAGTGGCAGTTTCGGAGACTTCGTCCCTACCATCTCCTGCGGAGTCGGTACTGAATCTTTTTTTACAAAATGGGTTTTCAACCTGCACGGCTCCATTACTAACCAGGGGAACAATGGCTTTAAACTGCATCGCTGCGAAATTGGCAGTTAGGGCCAGCAGGAAGATTATCGCTATGTATTTGGTACCCTGCATAAGCCACGAAGCTAGGAATTCATTTAAAGATGGTTTGTAACGTATGTTACAATATCGCTTTTAAAGTGCCGAGTGCACTGAAATAAAACTATGGACTGGTTAGTGAGCCTGCTACTTAACCGGTATAAGCTCCCGAAGAATAGGTCAGTTCGTAACTGTGCGAATACACCTCGAACACAATACCAAACGGGTCTTCCACGTAACACATTCGGAATGGCTTTTCGTCCGGGTAATATTCCCTGATCGGCATCCGCTGCTTCCCCCCGGCGGCTTTGATCTTTTCCACCAATCCTTCAATGTCCGGGTCTTGTACACAAAAATGGAACAGGCCGGTATTGAAGGGTTGAAAATCCGGGGCCTCTTTCTTCCCCAGGCTTTCTTTAAAGGAAAAAAGCTCTATTCCTATCCCATCAGAAGTAGCCAGGTGGGCAATCTGGAAAGACTCCCAGCCTTCTCCGAATACATCGATGCACATTTTTCCTATCGCAGTTTCCGATTCTTCTTCCACGGTCGAGGGTTCCATGATCACGTACCACCCCATGATCCCGGTATAGAAATCTACTGCTTTCTGTATATCCGGTACGGTTAATCCAATATGAGAGAACGAACGTGGGTATGCTGATGGCTTTTTCATGATATATGTTTTTGCAAAGATAACTATTGACGCCTTGTGAGGTGAGTTCTTAATGTAGAGTCTTGACTCGTGCGCGAGCATCAGCCCCACCTTATAGAGGGGTAGTTCACCAGGAATGCTCATATTATTCTTGTTGACAGTTATAACAAAGCCAGAAAAAGGTCAGAACCATAGGGGGAATAGAGGTAGTTATTTGATGGTCAAATACAATATATACATGACCAGAAATGACCTGAGGGTCCAGGCCGCAGTTCTTACCCAATGTGCAGGGGGCCCTGGTAAACAGCGGTGCTTATCCAGATGACACCTAATAAAGCGGTGTTAAGAATATACAATACAGAGAAATCGTGCCATAATAACCACAAACAACTGCCCAGTTCTATCACCATGGCCGGCACCACCACATAGCCCGTAACCATATTTTTTTGTTCATAGTTACAAAATGCGTCCTGGGGTATATGTCTGAAAAGCGGGTAATGGACCACCTGGCAGAACCAGATCACCCCGGTCATGAATGAGGTTGCCAGGAAGTGGATTAAAAGAACAATATGCATAGTATGTTGCAATATTCAGCAATGACAAAAATAAAGTTTAAGCCTGTATTGGATTTTAATCCTAATTGTGTTCACGATCATTCTGCTCTTGCAAATACGTCATTACCGCTTGGTAGGTATCCTCGATCAGGCTGCTGCTGAACAGGCGATCGTTATTCATAAAAATTGCGATGTCCAAAGGACGCTGCAGGTGGTGGATGACGAAAGTATTGGTGCCAAACCAACCGCCGCCGTGGGTGGCCAGATCCTCACTGACCTCCCAGCCTTTGGCATAAAATGATTTCTTTCCTTCAAGGAAGGCTAATGCTTCTCCCTCTCCTACAGGGATGGGAATATCAGTGGTTGTAAAAATGTATTCATGGGTTTCCGGGGAGACGATCGATTTACTCCTCAGGGCCTGGGTGTAGGAAAAATAATCACTGATGCTTGTATACATCCCTCCTGCCCCCAGCAAACCGTTCAGGTAGTGACCGTCTACCTCCTGCCATTGCCCAAGGCTGTCTTTTTCATAGCAATAAGCACGCTTCTTTATCTCTGTGGGTTTCGCAAGGTTAAAGAAATGAGTGCGATTCATTCCCGCTTTTTTAAATACATGCTCCCGGGAGAAATCCGCAAAGTCCTGCCCGCTTACCTCCTCAACGATGGCTGCCAGCAATTCGTAGGTCCCGTTATTGTATTGCCATTGGGTCCCGGGATCCGATTGCGAGGGTGGGTTCTTCTCATAAAAGTCGACCACATCTTTATTCTGCGCGATCCTGGTACTGTCCCATTCGGTAAAGAATGCTTCCTCGGCGTCCGCCAGGCCTGAAGTATGATGTAACAATTGCTCAATGGTCACATTCCTGAAAACATCATAGGGATAGATGTTATACACCGTATCTGACAGGGAAAGTTTTCCCTGATCCACCAGGGCCAGTACCGCCAGGGCGGTAAACTGCTTACTGACCGAGCCCATACGCATATTGGTGTTCACTGTGATCGGGTCCTTAGTCTTCAGGTTTTTGAGACCATAGCCCTTACCGATGAGTATTTCGCCTTCGTAGGCAACCATCAGGGCTGCCCCCGGGTCGCCGGGCTTGACCACTTGTTCAAAAATTGAGTCCAGTTTTATCTCAAGCTCCGCCAGCCGTTCTTGTGCCAGTAGCTGTTTCTTTTTCCCATCCTGCTTACAGGCGACTGTTACTATAAATAACAACAGAATTAGTTTTTTCATCACATAAATTTTAACCGGGGGGAGTACAGTATTAAAGGTATTCATTTTTAGTAATTACCAGAGAGTGGTAGAACTCCAGACCAGATCATATCACTGAGTTTCATTAGCATTAGCCTGCAGCCTTGATAAGATCAGCATTCTCATTAATACCATCCAATCGCCATGATACATTCCGTATCTTTAAAAGCCTCCTCCCAAAACAGCACGACATGGAAAACTTCGAAAATATTATTATAGGATCAGGACAAGCCGGTACCCCGCTTGCATTTAAGTTATCATCCAAAGGTCAGACCGTTGCTTTTATTGAAAAAGAGCATTATGGCGGGACTTGTTTAAATACTGGCTGCACCCCTACCAAGGCCTATGTTGCCTCCGCCAGGCGTATTTGGGAGGCCCGTCACGGGGATGCACTGGGCATTTATATTCCCGAGGGGGCTTCAGCCAACCTCCACAATATTAAGAAACGAAAAGATGCCCTTATCAAGGGATCAGTAGACGGTATTGCAGACAGCATTAAAAAAAACGATAAGATCACTGCCTTTCACGGGGAAGCGCGGTTTACAGGTAATAAGGAAGTATTTGTGAACGGAAAGACTCTTACGGCCGAACGTATTTTTATTAATGTGGGAGGACGTCCGCGCATCCCGGAGGAATACAGGAGTGCCGGGCCGCTGACTAATAAAAGCATACTGGAATTGACCGAGCTCCCCGAGCACCTGGTAGTAGTCGGAGGTGGCTACATCGGGCTGGAATTCGGACAGATGTTTGCACGTTTTGGTAGTAAAGTGACCATCGTGGAACGGGGAAACCGTATCATCAGCAAAGAAGATGAAGATGTTTCCCAGGCTATTCAGGAAGCCCTTGAGGCGGATGGTGTCGATTTCCGATTAAAGGCTAATTGTATGGCCGCCAGGAGACTCGATAATGGCAAAGTGGAGGTTACAGTGGATTGTGATTCCGGTGAACCTACTGTTGTCGGCACCCATGTTCTGCTGGCCATAGGCCGGGACCCCAATGCAGATCTGTTAGACTTGGAAAAAACGGGCGTGGAGACCGACAAAAAAGGGTTTATCAAGGTGTCAGAAACCTTAGAAACTAATGTAAAAGGTATTTTTGCCATGGGCGACTGCAATGGGCAAGGGGCATTTACCCATACCTCCTACAATGATTTCCAGATCGTGGACAACCAGCTTTTCGGGGACGGCAGCCGCACCCTATCAGACCGGATCACAACCTATGGACTTTTTGTTGACCCGCCTCTCGGCAGGGTGGGAATGACCCTGGCCGAAGCCAAAGAAAAAGGGAAGAAGATATTAACAAGTACCCGGCCGATGAGTAAGGTGGCACGTGCCAGGGAAAAAGGCGAAACCCGCGGGCTGATGCGCGTGGTGGTGGACGCTGATTCCGAAAAGATACTCGGTGCCAGCATCCTTGGCACCGGAGGGGACGAAATCATCCAGGGTATTACCAACCTGATGTACGCCGGATCTTCCTACAAGGTTCTGCGGGATTCAGTGCAGATCCACCCTACAGTTAGTGAACTGTTACCAACATTATTGGAGGGCCTTGAATAGTTTTGGGAGTAGTCTTCCACAGCTTTAGCGAAGGGGGGCAAATTCATCCCACTGTGAGCGAGTTAATGCCCACGCACCTGGAAGGTCTGAAAGCAACAATTTGATCCTTACCAGGGCCTTAAAAACATCCCAGGCTTTGGCACAAACTGGTTATCAGTAACTTATAGCTACACCCCTTTATATCGACGAAATACACTCTCCTGGTAATTCATCGAGAAATGTTAAAGTCCGGCAATATGAACCGGCTGTTGCCGTTTTAAATTGCAACAGTGCTGAAATGATCCGGGCCGGGTGCCCGTCAGACTGTAACCGAACCATTAAGGCCTGTAGAAAGGGCTTGAAATTAACCTACTGAACCCCCGAATCTCAGATGGAGAAAAATCTTAAGATCAATGGCTTTTATTACAAAAAGAATGACAAACCTATTGAACACCATGAACGCGAGATGCTGATCCGCGATATCATGAAAGTGGTCAAGAAACATGGATTCGAGTTCTTTGGCTATTATAACTTCGTTTCAGACGAAGACGTTAACTTATTAGACCTGGATCTGAAGACCCCTAAGCTAACGTCATAAAGACAATCACTTGATCAATTCCCCCGGCACCCGAATTACGGGTGTCTTTTTTTATACCTACTCCATTAAACTCCCTTCATTTCAAAAGCAACTTTACGGCAGCGAGGTCTGCATGATCATGCTCGGGTTTAATAGATTAGGCTCCTCCGTTCCAATCAACAATCCCCTGAATAAAACACTTTATTTTACATCTTTCTCTGTATTTTCGAACAGCTGAAATAGCCTGGAAGGCCTTTTATATTCACGGTCTTGCCATGTAACTATAGTTACTTTCGGAGCCGGTTCTTACACGTACCTTTGCGAGCAAATAAGAGTATATGGTCAATAAATACATCCCTGTACTGCAATGGCTGCCCAAGTATAAAAAGGCGTTTCTCGCCGGAGACTTGTCGGCCGGTATCACGGTGGGCATCATGCTTATCCCCCAGGGTATGGCCTATGCGATGATTGCAGGACTGCCCCCGGTTTTCGGACTTTACGCCGCGCTGGTGCCCCAGGTGGTATACGCGCTGTTGGGTACTTCCCGGCAGCTGGCGGTAGGACCGGTAGCCATGGATTCGCTGCTGGTAGCTTCCGGACTGGGAGCCCTGGCTCTTTCGGGGATAGAGGAATATATTGCCATGGCCATTTTTCTCTCACTTTTCATGGGAGCTATACAATTAGTACTGGGGCTGTTCCGTATGGGATTCCTTGTAAATTTCCTTTCACGCCCCGTCATCAGCGGGTTTACCTCTGCCGCCGCGATTATTATCGGTCTTAGCCAGTTAAAGCACTTACTGGGTGCCCGGATCGAGGGCAGCAACCAGGTTCATATACTGTTGGGAAACGCGGTTAATTCTCTCGGTAGTACTCATCTTTTGACCCTGCTGATCGGGTTACTGGCCATAATATCTATGGCAGGTATCAAACAAGTGCATAAAAGCATTCCTGCCGCACTGGTGATTGTGGTCCTGGGTATTCTCTCCGGCTATGCATTTAATTTGGAAGCGATGGGAGTTAGCGTGGTGGGTGAGGTGCCGAGCGGCTTACCGGGCTTCAAATTGCCTGAATTCGATCTCAGCCGGGTGGCCGAACTACTGCCTATTGCTATGACCCTGGCGCTGATCGCTTTTATGGAGGCCATTTCCGTAGCCAAGGCCGTAGAAGAGCGTCATCATGATTACAAGATAGATCCAAACCAGGAACTCATAGCCTTGGGAACTTCTAATATTGTAGGTTCATTTTTCCAGTCCTATCCCACTACGGGTGGATTTTCACGGACTGCGGTAAATGACCAGGCGGGGGCGCGCACCGGGGTGGCCCCGGTGATCAGTGCTGTGATCGTGGGATTGACACTGTTGTTTCTCACCCCGCTGATATACCACCTGCCCAATGCCATCCTGGCGGCAATCGTGATGGTAGCCGTATTCGGACTTATCGATCTGAGGTACCCGGTCGAGTTATATAAGAACAGGAAGGATGAATTTGTACTGTTGATCCTTACCTTCCTGATCACTCTTACGGTAGGGATCAAGGAAGGAATATTACTTGGAGTGCTGGTTTCCCTGCTACTCCTGGTGTACCGCACATCCAAGCCACATATTGCCGTTTTGGGAAGGATAGAGGGAACAAATTACTTTAAGAATGTAAACCGTTTTGCGGAAGATATTGAGGTATTCCGGGAATTCCTTATTCTCCGCTTCGATGCTCAGTTGTATTTTGGAAACGTAGAATATTTCAAAGAACAACTGGAAAAGGAGATCCGGAAGAAAGGAGAAGACCTGCGGTTTGTGATCCTCAATGCCGAGGCCATCAGTTATATCGACAGCAGCGCTGTTTACATGTTAAGACAGACCATCAAGGAACTTAAAGCAAAGGGGCTTACACTGATGATCGCAGGGGCCATAGGCCCGGCCCGGGACATCCTGTACACCAGTGGCCTGATTGACGATATAGGTCGTGAAAACCTATTTGTTCGCACCTACGAGGCCTACGAGCACTGCCTGGACGCCAGTTGCAAAAGCCCTATAGAAGAAAGAATATCCACCCAGACCTTAAGGGCGATGCTGGGAAAACAGGAATGATCGCCGTTGTGGTCATCCTGGGTTAAGAATTAAAGAACGCCTTGTTTTAATAATATTAATTACATAGATCATGGAAATAAAACAATTTGAAGATAAACCGTTAGCACATTTTTCCTATGCCATACTGAGTGAGGATAAAATTGCCTTGGTAGACCCGGCTAGGGATCCAAGACCTTATTATGAATATGCTGAAGAAAACAATGCCAGTATAGTCGCTGTCTTTGAGACTCATCCCCATGCCGATTTTGTGAGCAGTCATTTACAAGTGCACCAGGAGACCGGTGCCACCATTTACGCCAGCAAGAAGATAGGGGCCGATTATCCCCACCAGGCCTTTGATGATGGCGATACGGTAAGTATGGGGAA
Organism: Zeaxanthinibacter enoshimensis; assembly: GCF_004362865.1. Taxonomy (GTDB): domain Bacteria; phylum Bacteroidota; class Bacteroidia; order Flavobacteriales; family Flavobacteriaceae; genus Zeaxanthinibacter; species Zeaxanthinibacter enoshimensis. The sequence goes on from NZ_SNYI01000001.1 coordinate 550,272, forward strand.
GGTAACCTTCTCTGCACGGAATACTCCCGGTCATTCCCCGGATAGTATCACAATCATAGCCAAAGACGAGGCGTATAAAACTGCCGCATTTACGGGGGACACCCTCTTTATCGGTGATGTAGGGCGCCCTGATCTCCGTGAAAAGGCCGGGAATATGAAGGCCAAACGCGAAGAACTAGCATCTATGATGTATGACAGTATCAAAAATAAATTCACAGACCTACCCGACGATACCCTGATTTACCCGGCACACGGAGCGGGCTCTTTATGTGGTAAGAACCTAAGCAGTGCAAGTATGAGCACCCTCGGGAACGAACGCATGGGGAACTGGGCTTTTAAGGAGCAGAGCGAGGAAGAGTTTGTAAAACAGATCCTGGAAGACCAGCCATTTATCCCTGCCTACTTTTCACACGATGTAGACCTGAATAAAGATGGAGCCGGGCACTATGAGGCCGGTAAGGCAAAGGTAGCCTCGAAACTCAACGTTACTGCCCTGGAGGATGATACCTTGGTGGTCGACACCCGGGATGAAGAAGCTTATAAGAGCCGCCACCTGCCCAATAGTATCAATATCATGGCAAGGAACGAAAACGACAAGTTCGAAACCTGGTTAGGGTCTATTGTAAAACCGGGGGAGCCTTTCTACCTGGTAGCCAATAGTATCAAGGATCGGGAAGAACTTCTTTCTAGAGTAGCCAAGATCGGGTACGAATCACAGGTGAAGGCTTTGGTTACTCTCGGAAAGGGAGAACTTAATTGTGAACGTGAATTGGCCCTGGATTCCTTCATCAGCCACCCTGAATATTTTACGGTGGTTGATGTGCGCAACAAAAGCGAAGTGAACGAAGGGAAGATCTTTGACCACGCCCTGCCCATTCCCCTTCACGAGCTTAGAAATTCTATCGAAAAGATTCCGACAGATAAACCAGTGATCGTACATTGCGCGGGTGGATACCGCTCTGCAGCAGGCAGCAGTATCCTGAGTAAAGAACTGGACGCGGAGGTATATGACCTCAGTGAAGCCGTAAACGAATTCAAAGACAAGGATTAACCCCTGCTTTAATATATTAATCATGGCCGGTATGCCGGCCAACTCATTAAATTAAAACTATGAATTGGATCTTTGAACCCTGGCCCTGGTATATCTCCGGGCCGATGATCGCCCTGGTCATGTTCTTATTACTGATGGTAGGTAAGAACTTTGGAATGTCTTCTAATCTACGTACCATGTGTACCATTTGCGGAGCAGGACAGCAATCATCTTTCTTCAGGTTCGACTGGAAATCCCAGCGATGGAACCTGGTTGTGGTCCTGGGGGCTATAATCGGCGGCTTTATAGGCGCGCATTTGCTATCCCCGGATTCCGCAGTTGCCATTAACCCGGAAACCATATCTAAATTGGAAGTCCTGGGGTTTGATAGCGCCGGAGAGGCTTATCTCCCCACCGAACTGTTCAGCCTGGAAGCTATGACCAGTTTTAAAAGCCTGGCGGTGCTCTTTATCGGTGGTCTCCTGGTTGGATTTGGTGCCCGCTACGCCGGGGGCTGTACTTCCGGTCATGCTATCTCCGGGCTCAGTAACCTGCAAATTCCTTCACTCATTGCAGTGATCGGATTTTTTATTGGTGGTCTCGTAATGGTTCACCTGTTATTCCCTTTAATATTTTAAGACATGAGAACACTATCATATTTACTTATCGGGATCCTTTTCGGGATTACTATGTTCAAATCTGAAGCTGCATCCTGGTTTCGGATTTACGAAATGTTCCATTTTGACGCTTTCCATATGTATGGCATCATAGGGTCTGCCCTGGTTTTGGGAGTTTTAAGTGTACAGCTGATCAAGCGGTACAACATTAAATCATTCCACGGTGAGGAGATTCGCTTCCAGGATAAGAACCGGAGTTTTAGCCGTTATATGTACGGCGGTATCATCTTCGGGCTCGGGTGGGGCCTGGCCGGTGCTTGTCCCGGACCGATGTACACCCTGGTTGGCGCGGGATACCTGCCGATACTCGTGGTGATCTTTGCCGCTTTAATTGGAACATACCTCTATGGTTTGCTCCGGGAAAAATTACCACATTAAACAATTGAAGATTTCGGGCCTCCCCTAGTGGGAGGCCCGATCTTTTTAAACTCAAAGCCAGGGGGTAATTAATTTAAACTGCTCAGGCACGCTGCGCACATTATCATGTTGTTCAATATCATGATCTTCTTGTAATACCATTATTCGCTATTAAAATGGTAGACGTCAAAAAATCACCCCTTTACTCAAGTCCTACCCTGCTGGGCAACAACCCGAACTTCTCCTTAAAACTCTTGGTGAAATAACTCATATTGGAATAGCCGACAGAATAGGCGATTTCAGAAACCGAACCCACTTTCTTCTCCAGCATTTTTCTCGCTTCATTCAGGCGGATCTCTACGATCAGTTGGTTAGTGGATTTATCGGTCAGTGCTTTTAATTTCCTGTGTAACTGGGACCTGCTGAATCCTACTTCGCGGGCCACGTCTTCCACAGTTAAAAGCTCGTCATCCAACCTGGCCCGGATCACCTGAAAAACCTGCTGCAGGAACCTGTCATCCAGGGAGGTCAGCTCCAGATCCTCCACCAGAACCGTTTCCAGCTGCCGGAACTGCTCCCATATTTTCTTACGGGCTTCAATGAGATTCCTAATTCGAAGTTTAAGTTCATCAGAATTAAAAGGTTTTGTGAGATAAGCATCTGCGCCCTGGGTAAGCCCCTCCATTTTATTAGCCTGCCCTGCCTTAGCGGTCAGCATAATAACAGGGATATGACTGGTCTTTTGGTTGTTTTTTAAACTGTGACACAAAGCGTACCCGTCTTTTTTCGGCATCATCACATCGCTGATAATGACATCCGGGATATGCTCCAGGGCCATGCGTTCCCCCTGCTGCCCGTCCTTAGCTAATAACACCCTGTACTCTTGTTCCAATATACCGGCTATATAGGTGCGCAGGTCTTCATTGTCTTCTACAACCAGTGTCAGCGGTTGCCCTTCTTTTTTCAGCACAGGAGAGGGTCCGGACACTACTGCCTGCTGAACCGTTTCAGGCAATATCGTTGTATCCGTAATAGGACTTTCTTCCTGAAAATCTCCTGCTTGCAGGAGTTGACGGCTTACCGGCAATCTTATCTTGAAAGTGGTACCCCGGCCTTTGCTGCTGTTAACACTTATTTGCCCGCCGTGAAGATCTACCAGTTCCTTAACCAGGGCCAGCCCAATACCGGAACCTTTTTCCTCAGTTCCTTCGACCCGGTAAAACCGCTCGAAGATCCGGTTTAGCGATTGCGGATCGATCCCTTTCCCCGTATCCGATATCATGATCACCACGAATTCCTTTTCACTTTCAACACTGACGGTCACAGTTCCCCCTGATGGGGTATATTTAAAAGCGTTCGACAGGAGGTTACTGATGATCTTCTCCATTTTGTCCCTGTCAAACCATGCATTATCAATCTCCTCCGGGAAAGTTGTGTTGAGCCCAATATTCTGCCGTTCTGCCATACTCTCAAAAGAATACACCAACCTTCTTAAATACTTTATGACACCCCCCTGCTGCAACTTCAGCTGCACTGCGCCGTTTTCTAACCTGGAAAGATCCAGCAATTGGTCTACGAGAGCCTGTAGGCGAATTGCATTCTTATGGATAAGTTCATAGGACCGGGCAGGCAGGGCTACAGATTTTCCTGTCCCAACCGGACCGTGCTGTTGCAAAGGGCCTAATATGAGAGATAGTGGTGTCCGAAACTCGTGGCTGATATTGGCAAAAAATCGACTCTTCACTTCGTCGAGATCACGAATGCGCTGCATTTCTGCCTGGGAACGTTCATAGGTCAATTGATTCTCAGCTGCCTGTTTCCGCAATTGTTGCTGCCTGAAAGCAATTCCAAAGGAATAGGCCACAATCTGTATAAGGATACCAAAAGTATAGGGTTCAAAACCCGGGTCGATCAATTTTAAAGACCATAATCCCCCCATCAGGGTACAACTGGTGGCCAGGATTGCCCCTATCCCGAAATATCGGGCAAAGGGATCTTTCTGCATTGCGATTGCTACTGCAAGGATCAAGCCCAGCACCGAAAAGAAAATAATAAAATGATAGTGATACCCTGTGTCTGTATTAAGGATCAGGGGATCCCAGAAATGAACATACAAAATGGTTATCGCGAGCTTAACGATCATCAGAAGAGGCAGGGCCAGGAGGAACTTGTCCAATAAAGGAAATTTTTCTTTCGATTTAATAAACGCTCTTCCGAAGAACCAGAAGGTATACAGCATACTATTAGGGATAAGCAACCATATTGTAAACCGCCACTGGGGGTATTCGCCCAATAAGAATTTAGTTTCCAGTCCTACGGTCATCACCTGTGTAAGGGTGCAGAACAGCAGCCAGAGGGAAAACCATAAGAATATCTTCTCGCGTGTATATACCCACATTAGAAAGTGATATAACAGCGTGATAAAACTTATGCCAAGTACAAACCAGAGAAAGACGATATTGGAGGGATTTACGGGATGGTAGTCAGAATAAGACGGATGCCTGAGTGAAAGATTAAAATAGGGCCAATACCCAAAACTGTTCGAAGTAACGCGGACCAGGAGTGTGGTAGCTTCACCCGGGTCAAGGTCTAACCCTACACGGTTGAGCGCCCATGGCTCAGGAATCTCCCGTTCAGACGCAGGATAATCCACTCCTGCTTTACTGTGCTTCTCCAGAGTACCCTCCACGACTTTAAATACGTCGACCTTCCCGTTACTTCTATCCCAGAAAATAGTATTGATCAAAGGGTCTTCCAGGTGTAATTCCCATCCCCGGATTCCCCTGTCACTACGTAAAATGATCTTGCCCCAGTATACCACTGAAACCTGGAGATTTTTCCCGAATTTCTCCCTCTTCGCAAATTCATATGAAGGTCTGTTGTACACCTCTTTCCAGTCCATACGGCCATCTGGATCAGGTAGTATTAACAGCTTTTCCATTAACGGTTGTACCGGGTAGTCCGGGTTTACTGTATATACTTCCTGTCCTGCCAGTCGGAAGCCCACGCAGAAAAGCATCAACCCAAAGGTGATGCTTAATGATTTGCGGTATGATCTTTTGCCGGTCATTGTTAAACAGTTCACGGATCCCTGTGGGGAGAGAGCCGCGAACATTTTAAAAAAGGTACTAAAATTCTTCCAGACCCTCCATCAGGATGGTGTAGACCCCGCTGTCCTCGTCAAAGCAGATAGTAAGTTCATCCGGGTAATGGCCCGGGGTCTGGTAAGCGTCCGGTCGACGGATCTCGGAAGCAACACGAGTCTTACTGAGTAAAAAATCACGGGTTACCATAGGTTCCAGGAAATTCATCATTCCATCGTACTTACCATAAATAAAAGTATAGGTAAAGATGCCTGTGCCGGCTATCTCAGGGGAGAGCAGGTCTATCATATGAGCGCCCATACTTGGAACACCTCCAGGCGTTTCCAGGTACATAGGAGGCAGGAAACCATCAGGCATTGGCTTGTTGAATTGCTCATCATCTGTTGGTCCGATAGCGTCCCTTTCAGTCATGCCTATCATATAAAAGTGTATATCAAAATGAGGCAGGTCATATACTCCCGGGGGCTCGTGACCCATCTCGTTCCAATCCAGGGTAACATGATCGTAAGGTGCAACAGGTTTGTCCACAGGAAGTTCTAAAACGGTCTCATGCCCATGTGCATGACCGGTAGGCAGGTTTTCAAGCGCCTCTTCGGTGAACTGTATACCAATCGCTTTAGGATTTCCCCAGATATCGGTCTTAACAATGGTCCATGCATGGCCGTCCCCGATGGCAATTTGCTCCCCGGTATAGCTCGTTTTGTGATGATCCCCGGCATCTTCCCCGGAACCATGCCCGTAATACTCGCAGCCCTGTAATGCCAGCAGGCAAAACGCAAGGCCAATGTAATGTGTAGTTCTCATAAGGCTTTCATTTAATGTTCCTTACAAAATTGATATAAATGAGCTCAGGCAGCTGGCAGGAATAATGCAGATCCTAACACCCTTGTTGCATTCATCAGCCCATGCATCAAATCTGATAGTCGCTGCAACAGGGGTATTATCACTCCCTGATCACACTATTTAATTTTAGAAGACCTAATTAAAAATCAATCGATTATGAAACGAAACGAGTTTTTCAAAACTTCTCTCGCGGTAACCGCAGGAATTATGAGTTTGCCCCATTTAGCTACTGCCGGGATGCGCAAGGCGATCAATATCCTGGAACCTAAGATCATTCGTTCTGGGGAAGGAGAACGCTATAATGTATTGGGAGACAACATGATCTTTAAATTAACCGGGGCTGATACCAATGGTGCCTTTACGCTCATAGAAGAACTGAATGAACCAGGCACAGCTATCCCGATGCATGTCCACGAAAAGGAGGATGAAGTTTTCAAGGTACTGGAGGGCGAACTGGAACTCACTGTAGGAGGTAAGACCGCCGTACTGAAAGCAGGCGACCTGGCCTATGGTCCCAAGGGATTACCTCATAGCTGGAAAGTAGTAGGAACGCAAAAAGCACGGGTGATCCTGAGCGTCTTTCCATCAGGGATCGAGGAGATGTTCCGTGAGCTCGGATCCCTGCCTCCCGGGCCGCCGGATTTTGAAAAGGTCTCCGAGATCTGTGGTCGCTTCGATATCCGCTTTGTTTAACATCAAGAGTTCCTGGAGCACTTAAAATAAGAACGGTGATCCGCAGGGTTGCCGTTTTTTAATCATGGATCCTCTATTGCTTAAAAAGTGAATCCACAACATCCCCCTCGCAACTACTCACCTTGTTCTTAGTTGCTCTGCCCCCTTCAAAGGGGGAATCCCCGAGCATCGGAATATTGATTTCCCTATCCGGTATAAATTAACTTATTAAAAGATAGGTAAGAATAATTTATATCTGCAAGTTAATTGCAGGGAGGCTGGTTATTCTGAATCTACAAATCCATACATATTCTGATGAAGAATAAGATCATTCCTTACAACCCTGAACTAAGAAGATATGCACAGGAATTACGCAAGAATAGTACACTTTCTGAAGTCCTTTTATGGGATCATATAAAGAAGAAAGCTTTAGGAGTAGAGTTTCACAGACAAGTACCTTTATTGCATTTTATCGTTGACTTTTACTGTCATGAGTTGCAACTGGTCGTCGAAATTGACGGTGATTCCCACCTTCATAAATACGAATACGATGTTCGAAGACAAGGAAACCTTGAAAAATTGGGATTATCGTTTATTCGATTTACTGACCATCAGGTAAAGCAGGAATTATTTAGCGTTATAATTGATTTAGAAGAGCGAATACAAGTTCCAAGATCATCCCCGGAAACGATCCGGCTGTCTGAAACTATTATACCCATGCCAATTATTCACCTTTGTAAAGAAGCAAACTTGCCGATAAATTTTATGAATCCTGCGTAAATTAATTCCCCCTTTGAAGGGGGTGTCCCGCTGTGCGGGACGGGGGATGTACTACTACACTGCCAGCTCGCGCTTCACCTCTCGTCTCAGGAAGTAACCCGTAACCAAAGTGGACAGGAAATCCGCGATCGGGAAGGAGATCCACACCCCTAATTCACCAAAATACAGGGGAAGAACCAGGATAAGCGGGATAAAGAAAAAACCCTGTCTCGTAAGCGTCAGTAATAAGGCAGGCCGGGCTTTCCCGATGGCCTGGAAATATGCGGCCCCAATCAGCTGAATCGCGATCACGGGCGTTGCGGCGAATACCCATCGCATGGCAGCGGGGATATGTTCTAAAACAAAAGCATTGGTCGCCAGGTCTGCGGCACTCATCCCCGGCTGATCTCCCAGGAATAATCCGGCGATCTCTGCCGGGAACACCATCAGTAAAATAAAGACCACTGTTGCCAGGGCTGATGCATATTTGATAGCTGTACTGATACTTAATCGAACCCTCCCCCATTTCTCAGCCCCGTAATTAAAACTTGCTATAGGCAGGAAACCCTGGGTTACCCCGAAGACGGGAAAAAGGGCAAACATCAGCATTCGCCCAATAATTGCATAGACCGCCACCATGGCTTCCCCGCCCAGGCCAAAGAGGATGTTGTTCATCAGGAGGTAAACCACGCTGGTGACTGCCTGTCGTGCAAGGGTCACAAATCCCAGGGAAGATATCTCGCGTAAAATGGGCAAATTGAGTCCAAAATCCCTGAAACGGAGCTTTAATTCAGAGTTCTGGGACAAAAAGAACCATAAAACGTAGGAAAAACACAAAAAATAGCTGCCCGTACTGGCCCAGGCTGCCCCGTGCATTCCCCAGTCAAATACATAAATAAAAAGGTAATCCATAAAAAGATTACCTACGGAGGGTATGATCATGGCAACCATGGCAAATTTTGGCTTCCCTTCGGCCCGGATCACCGTATTACCCATCATACAGAGAGCAAGGAAGGGCACCCCGTATAGCACGATAGTATAGTAGATCTTGGCCGGGGCAAATATTTCACCTTTCCCACCAAAAGCAGGGATCAGGGTGTCAATAAAATATAACCCCAGGATCACCATAACAATGGTTACCAAAAGAGTCAGGGTGATCTGGTTTCCAAAGGTCTTTAGCGCTTTTTCCCTTCGGTCGGCTCCCAGGGCACGGGAGAGAATACTGCTCCCCCCTATCCCGATAGACATCCCGAGGGCAGCGATAAAAAATGAAACCGGTAATACCACGTTGATGGCGGCAATGGCAATTGAGCCGATCCAGTTTCCCACAAAGATACTGTCAACCAGTACATTGAGGCTCATCACCAGGATCCCGATAGAGGCCGGGACGGCCTGTCTCACCAACAATTTGCTGATGGGTTCTGTGCCCAGCTGTTCAGCAGACACCCTTGCCATCAGGCAGGAAGCATATTATGAACTTCCCAGTCCTCTATCCATTGCGACATCACCTGCACCCAGTCGTCCCGGTCGTTAAGGCAGGCAATATGTTTATATGATTTTCCGCCTGCTTCCAGGAATTCTTCTTTCCCTTCCATGGCAATCTCTTCCAGGGTTTCCAGGCAGTCTGAAACAAAAGCCGGGGTGATCACCGCAAGTTTGGTCTTCCCCATTTTAGGGAATCTTTCAAATTCGTAATCGGTATAGGGTTTAAGCCAGGGATCACCAGCCAACCTGCTCTGGAACGAGGTACTCACCTGGTCTTCGGAAAGCCCGAGGATATTCCTGACCGCTTCTGTCGTGAAATAACACTGGTGGCGATAGCAGGTATGATGTGCGATGGAATTGATACTGCAGCAGCTGCCATCAATTTTACAATGGTACTTGGTGGGGTCAGACTTCCTGATATGTCTTTCAGGAATCCCGTGGTAAGAGAACAGCACGTGGTCGTAATCAAAGCCGGCTAGTCCCTCTGCAATACTTTTAGATAATACCTTCAGGTAATTGACATTCTTATAAAAAGGAGGTAAGGTGGTTATTTTCATGTCCGGGAAGTACTTTTCCCTGTCCTCCATAGCCTTTACCACTACGGTCTCATAAGAAGACATGGCATAATGCGGGTATAACGGCACCAGCAGAACCTCATCCACGCCCTTAGATCGCAATTCTTCGAATCCTTTTTTAATACTCATTTTCCCATAGCGCATGCCCAGGGCCACAGGCATCTTGGTCTTCTTCTGCACCTTATCTTTAAATCGCTCGGAGATCACGATCAGGGGAGAACCTTCATCCCACCATATCTTACTGTAAGCCTTGGCAGATTTTTTAGGCCTGGACTGCAGAATGATCCCCCTTACAATTATGTTTCGAAGCACCTTGGGAACATCTATCACACGTTCATCCATCAAAAATTCGTCCAGGTAAGGTTTTACATCTTTAGGGGTGGGACTTTCCGGTGACCCTAGGTTCACGAGTAATACTCCTTTCACAACTTTTCTTTTTTGAACATCAAAAATACCAATTAAGAGGCAACTATCCCGCAGACCCCTCTAAATACTTTAAATGCAGTTATCGAGAAAACTAATTTTACGGATACAGCACGGTTAGACCGTTCCTATTGTTAATTTATAGTGCTATGCTAGAAGATTTTATGCAACGGGATGCGCTGATGTATTTACTGGGGACCTTTATAGGGTTAGTAATCCTGTATTTCGTAGTGATCGGTATTCTGAGAAAACTGGGGAAGAATCCTGAAAATCTAATCCCCACGGATACCGTAAGAAAAACAGCAAAACCCATATTCCTGATCTTTCTTTCGTTCCTGCTCCGCATGGAAGCACTCCGGGAACTCCTGGGCCTTGAGGATTACGCATATTACTTCCGGAAGGGAAGCACCATACTACTGATCTTTGCCGTTACCTGGTTGATCATACAGGTGATCACGCTGGCGAAAGACCTGGTGGTTCAGCAGTATGACATGAATACCGAGAACAATCTAAGGGCTCGGAAAGTATATACCCAGTTCAATATTTTGGAACGCATTGTTATCTTTCTCCTGGTGATCCTCGCCCTCGGCATCGCCCTGATGAGTTTTGAAAGTATCCGGGAGATCGGGGTCAGTATTTTTGCTTCTGCAGGGGTAGCAGGAATTATCATCGGGTTCTCTGCACAGAAAATGATAGGCACTATCCTTGCCGGAATACAGATCGCCATCACCCAACCTATAAAAATTGATGATGTGGTCATCGTAGAAGGAGAGTGGGGACGCATAGAGGAGATTCGGCTCACCTATGTGGTGATCGCCATCTGGGACAAAAGAAGACTGGTGGTCCCTACCACTTATTTTATCGATACACCCTTCCAGAACTGGACCAAAACTTCGGCCGATATCCTGGGAACCGTATACCTTTACCTGGACTACACTGTCCCATTTGACCAGCTGCGTGATGAGCTTACACGCATCCTGGAAAATACAGGACTATGGGATAAAAAGGTGAATAACATCCAAGTGACCGATTCCAAGCCACACCACGTGGAGGTCCGGGCCCTGATGAGCGCCAAGGACTCTCCTACCGCATGGGACCTCAGGGTCCACGTACGCGAACAACTTATAACCTTTCTACAATCTAATTATCCAGACAGCCTCGCCAAAACCCGTGTTTTCCTGAAAAATCCTGAAGGACAGGGAAATACGCAAGAGAAATAGACGTTAATATTAATATGTAAACCTATTTACTATGCGCTGGCTACTCCCCCTATTGTGGACCTGCTTTATTATTCCCTCCTGGTCGCAAGATGACAACAGCTTGCTTTGGGAAATATCAGGCAATGGTCTGGAAAAGACATCATACCTCTACGGCACCATGCACGTGAGTAAGAAAATTGCCTTTCACCTCGATGATGTTTTTTACGATGCCCTTGACCAGAGCGAGGTCATTGCACTGGAATCTGATCCGGCTACCTGGCTGGAGAACGACACCGAAACAGGCACCCTGAGCAGGGCTGGGAAAGTGGGCTTTAACCCCAAAGGATTTTATACCGATGCTTTCGCCATGAGGGCGCCGGACAAAAAGGATATTGCAAATTTTATTGCCTCTGAAGACGGGCTGGTGAACAGCATTCTATATCGTACAGACCAGTATGCACAGGATTTTGAAGAAGACACTTACCTGGACATGTTTATTTACCGGGCAGGAAGCAAATTTCATAAACCTGTATTGGCCCTGGAAGACCTGGAGGAATCCAGTACCCTGGTGGCCCTGGCAAGCATGAATGCGATGAAAAAGAAACCAGATGCCTGGTTACAGGAGCGCATCCAACAGGGCAACCTGATGTCCCTGATGCAAGACGCCTACCGGGAAAGGAACATCGCCCTGCTCGATTCGATCGACAAAGCCATGTATACCGATCATTACCTGGAGAATATGCTGTATATCCGTAACCGAAATATGGTGCATAAACTGGATTCGGCCATCCGTCACCAGAAGGTATTTGCCGGAATCGGGGCTGCTCATCTCCCGGGTAAAGAAGGAGTTCTCGCACTTCTGCGCGAAAGAGGATATACCGTGAAACCATTAGTCTCAGAAAGCAGTGTAAAGGGACAGGAACTGAAACACAAATTTGTACAGACTTTCCGGGAACCCCTGGGAAGTACACAGACCACTGACGACAAATTCTTCAGTCTTGACCTGCCGGCCCCGTTATACCCGGTAGTAGAAAAATCACACACTACTTATATCTCACCGGATCTTCCCAATGGCGCCTACCTGATGGTACATCGAATTCCGACATATCGCTTCCTTAACCCGGAAAGCGATATAGAATTACATGACCTGGAGGATATGCTGTTTGAGAATATACCAGGAACCATCCTTGAAAAATCAATTATCGAAAAACAAGGCTTTAAAGGGCTGGATCTGAAGAACCGTTTAAAGAACGGTGACTACCAGCATTACCAGATCTACCAGACGCCGCTGGAGATCCTGGTTTTTAAGCTGGCCGGAGAAAGCGATTATTCCGCCCGTTTTGGTCCAGCCCTTTTTAAGAGCCTGCAGTTTCACATCCCAGGACAAAAGGAAATAGAGTTGAGTTCCGGTTTCAATAGTTTTCAGGTGACGATGCCCGCCTTGTACCGCTTCACGAACCGTTACCGTCACGGGAACCGACAGTTGGAAGGATATGATCCCGGGAATGGAAATTATTATTTCCTGCATAAGGTTACCCTGAATGATTTTGATTACATCGAATCAGACGAATTTGAATTAAAGCAGATCCAGTTAAGGCTCTACCAGGCGTATGGTTTGGAAGGGACATACCAGGATGAACAACCCAACAGCCTGGTTTCCTCGGCTATCTTCGATAAATTAAAAGGGCTAGAATTGCGGCTCAAAACCATAAAGCGTGGGAATGATTATTACCTGCTTGGATGTCTTGGCAAAGACCAGGCGTCTTCACAACAGTACTTTGATTCTTTCAAATTTGGTGCTCCCCGATATGTTGAAAATTTTGAAATGATCAGGGATACGGCTATGCTTTTTACCACGGTCTCCCCGGTGGCTCCGAAGAAATTCGTGGAGATTAGCGGGCAGGGTTATGATCGAAAGAAACAGAAAGATTATATGCCTTATTCCAAGAAAACGGTTTACCAGTATAAGAATAACGAAGCTATCACAGTATTGGTAAACAAGAGTCACGAATACATGACCCTGGCTTCTGTGGATTCGGCATGGGCAGGCAGGAAAAGGCGTTATACAAAAAAGACCTTTAAGATCAGTGAAGCTATTACCAGGTCCTCTCCTGACGGCTTTCATGAATTACAGATGACCCTCACCGATACGGCCAGCAGTCGTTTTATTTTGGTCAAGAATGTGATCAAAGGAAGCCTTTTATATGAACTTAAGGCCGGGGGAGACACCCTGCAACCTCTTAGCCCATTCGTCAAAGAGTTCTTTGAAAACTTCAGACCGATGGATACCCTTATAGGCCGGGAACTGACGGAGGATAAGACCAATGACTTTTTCGCGGCGCTCAGGGCCAATGACAGCATTGTGCTGGATGGCTATCGCTACCTGCGGTTCACAGAGAAACATGCAGACAGCCTGATGCAGTTAGTAGGAACATTTGATTTCCCGGAAGACAAAGGGCATATCCGGACCCATTTACTGAGACAATTGGGAAGAATGGAGCTACCGGAAGTTGAGAAGTTCCTGTTACAGTATTACGAAGAGGCTTATACGGATGCTATGGCCCAATCCAAAATACTGCAGGCTATCACCCAGAAGAATAACAATAGTGCCGCCAGGCAGTTGCTGAACTTATTATCCAAAGACTTGCCCCTGGCATCTAACGTCTACGAGATCAACAAGATCTTTGAGCCGTTCAGGGACAGTTTACCCATGGCCAGGGAATTATTCCCCGAACTCCTGGCGTACCATCCTATTGAGGAATACAAGGAGCCGGTACTGGAATTATTATCGGGCCTCCTCTCCGAAAATCTGATACGCCCAAAACATTTCAAAAAATATAAAATGGCCCTGCTCAATGACGCCAGGATGCAGTTAAAGCGTCAACTGGCCCTGGAGGCAGAACCCGGACAGAAGGTGAGCCGAAAGCAGAAACAGTACAGGAAATTATTGCATGATTACGCGGTAGTGCTCTTCCCATTCCGTTCGGATAAGAATGTAGCTGCTTTTTTTCACAAGCTGGACTGGGTTCAGGACGCTAGGATACAGGTACGCCTCATTGCCCTGAAGGCAAAGGCTGACAGCCATATACCTAATGGTATTATCGCAGACCTGGCAAGGGATAAAAACAGTCGAATCTTACTATTTGATGTATTGAGTGTAGCAGGGCACCTGGGGTTGATCCCGGAGGAATTCCGCCGGCCCGAAGCCCTCGCCGAAGCTGCATTATTCGAGGATTCAACTTTCCAGCCTGATTTTGATACCGTTGAGTATATTGATTCGAGAACTCTGGAAAATGAGGGGCGGGAGTACACTGCTTTTTACTTCAAAAAGAAGAACAAACTGGATTACTATAAAGACTACAAGATGCATGTGGTAATCTATAAGGCCGGTGAACTGCCCTCTACCACCCCGGCCTATGCCAATGACGGGCTGCGGATCGCCGATATCGAGACCGATGCTGAAGTGATGGAGCGGGTGACTGAAGCCTTCCTGATAAGGGATCGTCCAAGGGCTGTGGTTTTTGATCCTGATGCCTACCAGGGGTATGCACAATTCGGATATTAAAATGTATTTTTAGGGTCAAATCAGGCCCATGAAAAAACTCTTTGTATTCTTTATATTTCTCCTCGGGTATAGCAGTACCAGTGCACAGGCTATTGTATGTTCTGATGCGGATCGTCAAAAATTCCAAGATAAGGTCAGGCAGCTGGATGACATGGATATTAAAGACTTCGGAGAGACACTAGTCGCCATCGGCAAAACCTTTATCGGTGTCCCTTACGTTGCTCAAACCCTGGAAGTCGGAGATAAAGAGTCATTGGTAGTCAACCTGCATGGCCTGGACTGTACTACATTTGTTGAGAATGTACTGGCCTTTGCCCGGCTCCTGGAACAAGATAGATATGATTTTGACAGTTATACCGATGCCCTTGAGCAAATAAGGTATCGCAATGGTCAGCTGGATGGGTACGGCTCGCGACTTCATTATTTCACGGACTGGATCGCTGATAATGAGAAAAAGGGATTGGTAAAAGATATTACCGCCGAGATCGGGGGGAGTATAGTTAACAAACCCATTAATTTTATGAGTTCCCATCGCGAACTCTATCCTTTCCTGGCAGATGACGCTAATTACGAGCAGGTGAAGTCGGCCGAAAACCGTCTCAACAGTAAAGAACTCTGTGTTCTGCCACGGGAGGACATCGCTGCCCATGAAAACAGAATCCAGTCAGGGGATATTATTGCCCTGGCAACCTCTATTGAAGGTCTAGACGTTACCCATACCGGGATCGCCACCCGGGAGGCCGATGGCCGCATCCACCTGCTGCATGCCTCTACTGGCTCCATGCAGGTCGAAGTATCCGAACTACCGCTGGCAGATTACCTGAAGCAGATCAGTAAGAATACCGGCATTATAGTCGTAAGGCCCTTGCCTCAGAAGCCGGAATAGTCTCTGTTCAGCATTAGATCTTACAGGTCTCCTAATCAAACCGTAAGCACACTACTGTGAAATATAGCTCCCAGTTTGCAGCCTGCCAGAGGCCCGTCCGACCGGCACCTGCCCGTACTGCGTATATGCTGGCGGGCGGGCGGGCAAGTAAATGTGTGGTTTGAAGTTTGAGGTTTGAGGTTCGATGTTCGATGTTCGATGTTCGATGTTCAAGAAATCACCCTAAACACTGCAAGATTTATGCATTGAAATCTGTTAACTTGAAATCGGGGCGGGGTTAAGAACCCCGGTTTGTTAGTTTGAGGTTCGAGGTTTGAGGTTCGAGGTTTGCAGTTCACTGTTGGTGGTTTTCTGGGTAAACTTTTTTCCGCATCACCGTATCACCGTATCACCCGCCCGAACGTGCCGTTCGGTACGGGCGGGCCGCATCACTGATTTTACGATTATCCGGTTTGACGGCGTGACAATAGTCGCTTCCCCTGCAAGTTTTTTGCAGCATAACGTCTTAACTTATGACCGGGGCGGGGTTAAGAACCCCGGTTTGTTAGTTTGAGGTTTGAGGTTCGAGGTTTGCAGTTCACTGTTGGTGGTTTTCTGGGTAAACTTTTTTCCGCATCACCGTATCACCGTATCACCCGCCCGAACGTGCCGTTCGGTACGGGCGGGCCGCATCACTGATTTTACGATTATCCGGTTTGACGGCGTGACAATAGTCGCTTCCCCTGCAAGTTTTTTGCAGCATAACGTCTTAACTTATGACCGGGGCGGGGCTAAGAACCCCGGTTTTCAGTTGGCAGTTTCCAGTTAGCAGTAGGCAGTGGGCAGTGGTCAGTTTGCAGTACGGTTATGGATGACTAATTAGTTCCGAGGTTCGTCATACTAGTAGAGCTTCCTATCCCCCTTGTCCCTTCTGTCACCTTTGTCACCTCTTTGTACCTATGTTCTCGTGTTCGCGGTTCACGGTTCACGGTTTACGGTTTACGGTTTACGGTTTACGGTTAAGAATAATTAAAGTTTCAAGGTTCATCATTCAAGTAAAGCTTCCTGTCCCCTTGTCCCCTCTGTGCCCTTTGTCACCTCTTTGTACCTTTGTACCTAACCTTCCGCATGAGCAACTAATTCTTACCTGACGTTCTTCCGAGACAATATTGTATTCCGCCCAGCAGGTGCTGTTGAAATACCGGGTCGTCATAAGCTTCCTCCGTATGCCCTAAACCGGTGTAGAAAGAGCGCCCCCCGTCAAACTGGTGGTACCACGCAATCGGGTGTTCTCCCCCGTTTTCACCACCACTATAGGTACTCTCATCCAACCTCAACAGCACGTTGATCTGGGGGTTCAGGTCCTTAAAATTGTACCATTCATCTATGTGAGTCCAGCTATCACCTAAGTGGGCTGTCGCAGGATGGTTCTTGTCGGCTACGATCAGGGTAGCCTCCTGTACCTCCGGGTGACTCTTAAAATAGCCCCCGACCAGTTTACCATACCAGCCCCAGTCGTATTCGGTATCCGTGGCGGCGTGGATTCCCATAAAATTCCCTCCATTCTTGATGTAATCCTGGAATTCTTCCTGTTGGGCCGAGTTAAGAACATCCTGGGTGGTACTCAGGAAGATTACCATCGCGTATTTGGTCAACTCTGTCGACGTAAACATTCCCGAATCTTCCGTTTGTGTGATTGTAAAATCATTAGCGGTTCCCAGGGCTTTCAGGGTTTCCACTCCTTTTTCAATAGAACTGTGTCGGTATCCTGCAGTCTTGGTGAATACAAGGATTTTTGCAGCTGCTGTAGTGCTGTCAGTTTCTTCAACATCGGGGATAGTATCATTCATCCCGGTATCTCCCAGGACTGTATTAGGCTCTTCAACACATCCGGCCAGGCCTAACGTGAACAGGATGGTGATAAACAGATGTAAATATGTAGTTTTCATAATGCAAAAGATTTGAGGCTGATTGCGTAGGTGCAATCGCACATAAATTTCCGACACTCAGGACACTAAAGTTGAGCCTATCCGTAAAATTTAGTGCGCGGAAAATGTATCAATAGCATTATTTATTGGCACTCCTGACTACTCCCAGGCAGAAGGTTGTTAAATTGATCTGGCTTGCCGGTTAGGGTGATATGTTAAAAAGACATTCCTGTGATATCCCACTATATTTTAAAGTGTTTTTACCGCATTCCAGGGAAGTGCTTTTCTGGAGAGCACGATCTTATTAGCAGACAATCCCCGGGTATTTTTCATTTAATTATCCCCCCAGGGACATGATATACTTCTTCGGGGTAGTACCGTACTTTTTCTTAAAGGAAGCTATAAAATGGCTGGAAGTGCTGTACCCCACTTTGAGTCCGACTTCATTGACATTGTATTGTCCGGTTTCCAGCATTTTCCTTGCGTATTCCATTTTGTAATCGAACAGGAAACTGTACACCGTATCCCCGTATATCTGCTTGAACCCCTCTTTGAGTTTCTTCAGGCTGAGCCCAATCTCATCTGATAATTCCTGCAAACCCGGTGGTTCAGCCATGCGGGAAATGACAATTTCCTTGGCTCTCCGGATACGCTTCACATTGTCTTCATCTACCAGGAACGGACATTGCTCCCGGTCAAAATCTTCATTCTTATTAAAGTAAAGCGCCATTAATTCGTACACCTTTGCCTTTAGGTAAAGATCCTTGATAGAAGGGTGCAGGTGGTAATTCATGATCTGGCTCAGCACAACGGCTATGGCCGGGCTCACAACCTCCTGGGCATAATACTTCTTATCCTTGTTCTCTGATGTCAGGAAGTGAATGTAATCGGCCTCCTTGGAGAATAGCGAGTGGAATTTACGGAGTGTCATCACCACGGAGATCATCCAGCTTTTGGGGCTGAGATCCACGTTCATGGGCAGGTCTAACTGGGTGTTATATAACAAAAGTGAGTTCTCATCAGAGATATCCAGGGCATAACGTCCGTCGTTAAAAATAAACTTGGCGTGACCTTTTAAACAAAAGTGAAATTGTATGTGGGAGCTGTCTATCTGCCTTTTTACCTTCTGCTGCGTATCGCTTTCGTTCTGCAATTTAAGCACGAAAAAACCGTCATCTACGATAACTTCATCGGCTGACCCTGAAGCGACATTTTTTGTGGTATCCATCGATTCCATCTGTCCTTTTTTATTTAGAATTATTCTAAATAGAAGAGCTGAGAGCCCTAATATTTACTGTAAAAGTAGCTAATTCTCTACGACTTAGCGGCTTTCGATATAAAAAGTTCTTCCAGCGTTATTTTTGCACCCCATGCGATTATAATTTTGTGCCCGACCGATTGGTGACGTATGACTAATTACAACATTTCTAAACACAGCTCTTTTTATACTGTAGGCCTCAGTTACCTGAAGGCCGATGCCGAGGTAAGGGGGATGTTCAGCCTGGACGCCGCTGCCAAAGACGCCTTGCTACAACAGGCACAGAGCGATGGTATCGAGGGGCTGCTGCTTATTTCTACCTGTAACCGTACAGAATTACACGGTTTTGCACAGCATCCGTACCAGCTGATCAAACTGTTGTGTGATCATACCAATGGAAATGTTGAAGCATTCCAGAAGGTCGCCTATATCTACAAAAACAACGAAGCTATCACTCACCTCTTCAGGGTGGGCACCGGCCTGGACAGCCAGATCCTGGGCGATTTTGAGATCATCAGCCAGATCAAACAGGGATTTTACCATTCAAAACAATACGGCTTGACCAACCATTTCCTGGAACGCCTTTGCAACGCGGTGATACAGGCAAGCAAACGGATCAAGAATGAAACTGACATCAGCAGTGGCGCTACTTCTGTCGCTTTTGCGTCCGTACAATACATTTTGAAGAATGTTCCGGATATCTCTGAAAAGAACATTTTACTGTTCGGCACGGGGAAGATAGGTCGCAATACTTGTGAAAACCTGGTTAAACATACCGATAATAAACACATCACCCTGATCAACCGCACCCGTGATAAAGCGGAAAAGATCGCCGGGAAATTCAACCTGGTAGTAAAAGATTACGGGGAGTTGCAGACAGAGATCCGTAAAACTGATGTCCTGGTAGTCGCAACCGGTGCGCAGTCTCCTACCATCAATAAATCTTTGTTATACTGCCGTAAACCCCTGCTCATCCTGGATCTTTCTATTCCTAAGAATGTTGCAAATGATGTGGCCGAATTGGAAGGCGTGAAGGTATTACACCTGGATGCCCTTTCCCAAATGACTGATGAGACCCTGGAGAAACGCAGAAAGCATGTCCCAAAGGCAGAAGAGATCATTGCCGAAGTACAACGCGATTTCACAAACTGGCTGGAGACACGAAAATTTGCACCTGTCATCAAAGCACTGAAAAAGAAATTAAAGACGATGAAGGACGAAGAACTCGACTTCCAGTCTAAAAAATTAGGGGATTTTAACGCGGAACAGGTA
Source organism: Zeaxanthinibacter enoshimensis (assembly GCF_004362865.1). Lineage (GTDB taxonomy): Bacteria > Bacteroidota > Bacteroidia > Flavobacteriales > Flavobacteriaceae > Zeaxanthinibacter > Zeaxanthinibacter enoshimensis. The sequence continues at coordinate 570,284 of NZ_SNYI01000001.1, forward strand.
GACCTGGTATCTAACCGTATTATTCATAAGATCACCCGTCACTTCGCCAACCACCTGAAACATGCAGATATAGATTCTGACGAGAGCCTCCAGCTGATCAAAGAAGTTTTCCAATTAGAAGAGGGATTGCAATGAAGAAAGTGATCCGGATGGGCACACGCGACAGCGAACTTGCGCTGTGGCAGGCAAATACCGTAAAAGACAGGCTTGAAGCGCTGGGGTACCAGTGCGAATTAGTGCCGGTAAAATCTACCGGCGACCTGCAACTGGACCAACCATTATACGAACTGGGAATCACCGGCATCTTTACTAAAACACTTGATGTCGCCATGATCAGAGGAACGATCGATATCGCGGTACATTCCATGAAAGATGTACCCACTGCCCTCCCCAAAGGGATCGTACAGGCGGCTGTACTCCCAAGAGCTAATCCACGTGACATCCTTGTTCATAAAGGAACAGATTTCCTGAACAGCGAGGGAAAGGTGGCTACCGGCAGCCTCAGGCGAAAGGCACAATGGCTGCACAGGTATCCCCTGCATGAAATGATGCCCCTGCGCGGAAACGTGAATACCCGTCTACAGAAATTACAGGACAACGACTGGAATGCCGCCATCTTTGCAGCAGCCGGACTGGAACGAATAGACAAATTACCAGAGAACTACACCGAGCTACAATGGATGATTCCCGCACCTGCCCAGGGAGCCATGATGGTGGTCGCCATGGAAAATGACCGGGAGTGCCGCGAGATACTCGCTCAATTGAACGACCAAGACACCGAAATTTGTACCCGGGTAGAGCGCGATTTCCTTCGTGAACTGGAAGGTGGATGTACGGCTCCTATCGGAGCTCTCGCTACCATTGAACAGAATAAACTCTTTTTTGAAGGTGTCCTACTGTCACTGGACGGGGAGCAGCGCCTTACAGTAAAAGAAGAATGTCCCCTGGACCAGCTTCAAGGTTTCGGGAACCGTTGTGCGCAACAGCTACTTATGCGAGGAGGCACAGAATTGATGCGGCAGATCAGGCAGGAAATGAATTCCACCCAACCCTCCCCGGAAGGAAATGAAACAGGAGAACGGAATGATCTACCCAAAACTTCCTAAGGCCATGACCGCAAAGACAGGATCTGAAACAGAATTGTCAAGGCAGGAAACCACTGCAGGGGGTGACCCCTTACAGAAACCACTTTCCGCAGCCGACTCCCAGGGTAAAAAAAGCAGCATCCTCTCAACGAAGAAATTAAGTACCCCAAAGAAAACTCCGCTCTTGGCAGCGGGTTACAGGGTGGAGGATTACGACGCCATCACGACCATAGCTGTTGCCTTTGAAACTGACGGCAAGGCAGATCATTATATTTTTACGAGCCAGAACGGTGTTGAACATTTCTTGAAAGGAAGAACTGCACCAAGGGAAGTATCGGGAATAAGTACGTTCTGTGTCGGCGATAAAACTAGGATTCTGCTTGAACAGCATGGGTTTAAGGTGCAGAAATCTGCAGAAAATGCGTCAGAACTGGCGAAATTCCTTGTAAAAAACCATAAAAACGACTCCTTTCTGTTTTTTTGCGGGATGAGGCGCATGCCAACCCTACGACAAATTTTTGATGAGAACAGGATGGATCTCAGGGAAGTTGAGGTGTACGATACTGTCCTCCAAAGCAAATCATTCCCTCAGTCGTTTGGGGCTGTATTATTCTTCAGTCCTTCAGGAGTGGAGAGTTTTAGCAGGGAGAACGATCTGCACAATACCTTCGCGTATTGCATAGGGCCCACCACTGCCCGTGCAGCACGCCTTTATACGAACCATATTTGTATTGCCGAAGAACCTACCGTAGAATCAACGGTACAGGCAGTACTCGATAATCCACCGGCCTTTACAGAATAAGGCAGGAAACAAGAAACTATGATTAAGAACGATCTATTTTTACGCGCTTTAAAAGGGGAAACAGTAGAACGCCCCCCTGTATGGATGATGCGACAGGCAGGAAGGTACTTGCCCGAATTCATGGCCATCAAAAAAGAATATGATTTCTTTACCCGTTGCCAGACCCCGGATCTCGCTTCGGAGATCACCGTTCAGCCTATCCGAAGGTATGGGATGGATGCCGCGATACTTTTCAGTGATATCCTTGTCATTCCGCAGGCGATGAATATCGAAGTAGAGATGAAACCCAATTTTGGACCCTATCTTCCTAACCCTATCCGGACAGCTAAAGATGTGGAGCAAGTCATTATACCGGATACCGAGGAAAGTCTTGGCTACGTAATGGAAGCCATTAAATTGACCAAGGAGAAACTGGATAACGAGATTCCCCTGATCGGTTTTGCCGGCTCCCCCTGGACCATCCTTTGCTATTGTGTACAGGGACAGGGCAGTAAGAACTTTGACAAAGCTAAAGCCTTTTGCTTTACCCAGCCTGTTGCCGCTCACCAGTTACTCCAAAAGATCACCGATACCACGATCGACTATCTTAAAGCCAAGGTGCGGGCAGGTGTCGATGCCGTTCAGGTATTCGATTCCTGGGGAGGTATGTTGTCCCCGGAAGATTACACCGAATTCTCCTGGAAATATATCCAGCAGATCATAGATGCCCTGAAGGATGAGGCCCCGGTCATCGTCTTTGGAAAAGGTTGCTGGTTTGCTTTAGGGGATATGGCCAAATCCGGCGCCTCTGCCTTAGGAGTAGACTGGACCTGCTCTGCCAGGAATGCACGGTACCTCAGTGGCGGACAGATTACCCTGCAGGGGAACTTTGACCCGGCGAGACTGCTTTCCCCACCAAAAGAGATCAAAAGAATGGTCACTGAAATGATCGACGCTTTTGGTAAAGACAGGTATATTGCCAACCTCGGCCACGGTATACTTCCCAATATCCCTATTGAGAATGCCGGTGCGTTTGTAGAAGCGGTAAAAGAATACAGGCAAAAATGAAAGAAACCTTCTTCCAATACATACAGGAATTACAGGACCGCATCTGCGAAAGACTGGAACAAGTAGACGGGAAGGCAAAATTCCGTGAAGATCCCTGGGAGAGACCTGAAGGAGGCGGTGGCAGAACCCGGGTGATGGAAAATGGGGCGGTACTTGAAAAAGCGGGTGTTAATATATCCGGGGTTCACGGACCCTTACCTGCCAGCATGCAGGCTTACTTTGGTGTAGGCGATGTGGATTTTTTCGCATGCGGACTAAGCCTGGTCATTCATCCCGGGAATCCCATGGCTCCTACTGTACACGCAAACTGGCGTTATTTTGAAATGTATGATAAAGAAGGACAGATCGTCGATCAATGGTTTGGTGGAGGGCAGGACCTGACCCCCTATTATCTATTTGAGGAAGACGCTAAGCATTTTCACCAGGTTTGTAAAGACGCCTGCGATGCACATGGTCCCGAATTGTATGCGAAATATAAAGAGGCCTGCGATAAGTATTTCTGGAACAGTCACAGGGATGAAGCCCGGGGTATAGGCGGATTGTTCTTTGACCATTTAAAAAAGGACGAAGGACGAAGCATGCGGGATTGGTATAATTTCGTGACAGCAGTAGGAAATAGTTTCCTCGATGCATATATCCCGATCCTTGAAAGACGAAAAGACCTGCCTTACTCCCAGGCAGAACGCAATTGGCAGGAGATCAGGCGTGGGCGATATGTTGAATTTAACCTCGTTCACGACAAGGGCACATTATTTGGCCTGAAGACCAATGGGCGCATAGAAAGTATATTAATGAGTCTCCCCCCGGCCGTGCAGTGGAAATATGACCATCATCCTGAACCGGGGAGTGAAGAAGATAGATTAGTGAAAATTCTGGAACACCCTAAAGACTGGGTATAAGATGTAGATCATGAAACAGAAAATATACCAGGTAGATGCTTTTACGGACACTTTATTTAAAGGGAACCCGGCCGCAGTATGTATCCTGGAGAACTGGATTCCCGACGAACTCATGCAACAAATTGCCGCTGAGAACAACCTCGCAGAAACCGCCTTCGCGGTTCCCGGTGATAAGGCCTACGAACTGAGGTGGTTCACCCCCAAACTAGAGGTCGACCTGTGCGGTCATGCGACCTTGGCTACGGCCTATGTCCTTTTTAACCACTACGGGGCAGAAGGGGATATTATCAGGTTCAGCTCTCCCCGGAGTGGCGACCTCTCCGTAAAACGATCAGAAGACGGGTGGTTGACGCTCGACTTCCCAAAAGACACTATTCAGCCGGACTATCCTTCCGACGAGATTATACAGGCCCTCGGGAAAAGACCATTCGGTTGTTATAAAGGGAAGACAGACTACCTCTACATTTATGAAGAGCAGGAGGATATTGAGGAACTGGACCCGGATTTCTTTCGGATGAGCAAGCTGGATGGCCGAGGAGTCATTGTCTCCGCCCCGGGCAGGGAAACCGATTTTGTCTCACGTTTTTTTGCTCCCCAGGCCGGAATCAATGAGGACCCGGTAACCGGTTCGGCGCATACTACCCTCGCCCCGTACTGGGCAGAACAATTAATAAAAACTAGAATGACTGCAAGGCAGCTCTCGGAAAGAGGAGGATACCTTAAATGCGAAATAGCCGGGAACAGGGTCTATATTTCCGGGCAGGCTGTCCTCTATCTCACCGGCGAAATTGAATTGCCCTGAGACCAGGGTAGTTATCATATTTTTCAGGTTTCTCATGACCTAAGTTCTTAAAAACTGAGAAGGAATTATAGCGGCGTATCAGTGAATTCATTACTTTAAGACGCCTTTATTAAAGCAACGGATATGTATCCATTACGAAGAAACAGGAGATTAAGAAAAAGCGAATCAGTTCGGAGCCTGGTACGGGAAACCCGGCTAAGTCCAAGCGACTTCCTCGTACCCCTCTTCATTGTTGAAGGAAAAAGTGTGCGGGAGGCTATCCCTTCTATGCCGGGGTATTACCGGCTCAGCCTGGATCAACTGGCCAAAGAGGTCCGGGAACTCTGGAGTCTCGGTCTTTCGTCCGTGCTTTTGTTTGTAAAAGTTCCTGACGACCTGAAGGATAATATGGGGAAGGAAGCGATCAATCCCAACGGCCTGATGCAAATGGCAGTAAAGACCGTTAAAGATACCTGCCCGGACATGGTGGTGATGACCGATGTAGCCCTGGATCCTTATTCGATCAACGGGCATGACGGGATCGTGGAAAAAGGTCGCATCCTTAACGACGAAACCGTGAATGTCCTGGCAGAGATGAGCATAACCCATGCGGAAGCCGGTGCTGATTTTGTAGCACCCAGTGATATGATGGATGGCCGTGTCCTTACCATCAGGGAAGCCCTGGAAGAAGAGGGATTCTATAACACGGGCATCATGAGTTACAGCGCCAAATATGCCAGCGCCTTCTACGGACCGTTCCGGGATGCACTGGATTCAGCCCCGGTGGATAAGGGAGATGTCCCAAAGCACAAGAAATCATACCAGATGGACCCGGCAAACAGGCTGGAAGCCCTCCGGGAAGTTACCATGGATATAGATGAAGGTGCCGATATCGTAATGGTGAAACCCGGGCTTTGTTACCTGGACATCGTCCGGGAAATAAGAGATACTGTAAACGTACCCCTTGCCGTATACCAGGTCTCAGGCGAATACGCGATGTTGAAGGCTGCAGTGGAAAAAGGGTGGCTGGACCATGACCCGGTTATGCTGGAACAATTGGTCTCCATCAAAAGAGCAGGTGCGGACATCATAGCCAGTTATTTCGCCAAAGAAGCAGCCCAATTTCTTCAATAATGACAAAACCAAACAGTATTTTTTGGAATTATATACTTTCCAGTATACTCATATTCCTCTTATTTTTTAAAGGTTCCGCTCAAGAAGGATTAGCATATTCAACGCCCCAAAAGGAGGGCTTGGACAGGGAGCTGTTACATGCCAAAGCCGACAGTATTATAACAAATGGTATAAAAAAAGAAGCCTTTCCAGGGGCCCAGGTACTGGTGGCTAAAAGCGGGAAGATCATTTTTCACGAAGTCTACGGATACCATACCTATGACAGTATTCAGAAGGTGGATAAAACGGATCTCTACGACCTGGCTTCTGTAACCAAAATAATGGGGCCTTTACCGGCCCTGATGAAACTGGTGGAAGAAGGAAAACTGGATCTTGATGCTCCCTTTTCCCAGTATTGGAAACCCTGGAAACGACGAAAGGATAAACGCGATATTACCCTGAGAGAACTCCTCGCGCACCAGGCTGGTATGCAACCTTATATTGTGTTCCTCAACGAGGTGCTTGATGACGGGAAACCGAAGCGGCGCTTTGTCCGCTCTGTCCCCTCTGACCGTTTTTCGGCCCAGGCATATGACTCAATCTTTATAAAGAACAGTTTTTCCCGTAAAATGTTCCGGAAGATCAACCGTTCCCCGGTGAAGGCGGAAAAGGAATACCTCTATTCCGGGCTCGCCTCACTTATCTACCCCCAACTCATTGAAGACCTGACAGGTGATTCCTATGAATACTACCTGAAGAAACATTTCTATTTGCCGCTGGGATGCCCTTCCCTCGTATATACGCCTGAGCGTATAGGCTTTCCGAATGCCATCGTACCCACAGAATTTGACACCCTATTCCGTCACGACCTGACCAGGGGTTGGGTACACGATGAAAACGCCTCTCTTATGGGAGGGGTTTCAGGAAATGCCGGGCTGTTTGGTACAGCGATGGACCTGGGAAGGATGATGCAGTTCTACCAAAACTTTGGCTGGCTGGGTAACGAGCAAATTCTGCAGAAAGAAACAGTAAAAGAATTTATCCGGGTTCAATACCCCGATAATGATAACCGGAGGGGACTGGGCTTTGACAAACCGCTGCTGAATAATTCCGAATTGCCATTAGAAGAAGCCTACCCGGCTCCGGCCGCCAGTAAGGCTAGCTTCGGGCATAGCGGATTTACAGGGACTTTTGTATGGGCCGATCCTGAGAAGGAATTGGTCTTTATTTTCTTATCCAACCGGGTCTACCCGGACAGAAGCCACCGTATGCTCTATGAACTCAATATCAGGACTGCACTTCACCAACTCTTCTATGAGAGTCAACTTTCATCGTATTAGCAGAAAAAGTCTGCTCATATTATTACTATCTTGCCCCTTAAATACTATCCAATGGGGTTATTGATCTTTTATGCTTTTATCTCGATCTTCTTTTCCTTTCTCTGCTCTATCCTTGAAGCGGTACTGCTGAGTATTACGCCCACCTTCATAAATGTGAAAAAGAAAGAAGGAAAATCCTACGCAGTGGTGTTGGAGACCTTAAAAAAAGACGTCGACAAGCCTCTGATAGCTATACTAACGCTGAATACTATTGCTCACACCGTGGGAGCCATCCTGGTAGGGGTTCAGGCCAAGGCGGTTTATGCCGATCGCTTCGGAAGCAGTACAACAGAGATATGGGGTATTACGTTTTCCGAGGAATTAATGGTGGGTGTGGTCTCCACCATCATGACACTACTGATCCTTATCGCCTCTGAGATCATTCCGAAAACCATCGGTGCTACATTCTGGAAACAACTGGCCAATTTTGCAGCCCGCACCCTGAACATTATGGTATGGATCCTGAAATGGACCGGTATTTTATGGGTTCTCCAGCTATTTACCCGACTCATCGGGGATAAGAGCGCACATGGCAGCGTACTCAGTCGCGAGGATTTTTCTGCTATGACAGAAATTGCCGAGGAGGAAGGCGTATTTGAAAAGAACGAAAGTGCTGTAATTCAGAACCTGCTTCGTTTTAACGAAGTATGGGTAAAGGATATCATGACTCCCAGGGCTGTGATGAAAATTGCCAAGGAATCCATGACGATCCGGGAATTCTACGAAAAGAATCCTAAGATGAGGTTTTCACGTATCCCTGTGTACGGTGAACGGGTAGATGTGATCACCGGGTTTGTCCTAAAGGATAACATACTGGAAGAGATGATCAATGGGAATGGTGACACCCCGTTGGCTGACATACGCAGGGAACTCCTGGTCACTAAAAGAAATACCCCCATCCCGCAGTTATTTGATACCCTGATCAATCAACGGGAACACATTGCCCTGGTAGTGGACGAGTACGGATCGGTTAGCGGATTGGTAACCATGGAAGATGTGATAGAGACCCTGTTAGGCCTGGAGATCATGGACGAGAGCGACAATGTAGCAGATCTTCAACTCCTGGCACGTAAAAACTGGGAAGACCGCGCAAAGCGCAGCGGCATTATCGAATAGTTCAGTTTCGCTCCATAATAAATGAAGGTGCAAAAGGAAAGGTGATCCGCTCCAGCAGCTCTCCTGCTTCACTGATAAGTAAGATCCCTCCCCTTACCTCCGGCTCCTGCCGGTCTTCGTAATACCCCACGGCAAACATCTTGCTCCCCGGTAAATAATTGACGAAAGTCAGCCTGAGATCCTGCATAAGTTCAGCGGATACGGCGTTCTCAATAGATGGCATATCAAGGATGGTATTACCACCCCCGGTAAAATCATAGATGGCCGGGGCAAATGGAACTGCGGCGGGCTGGGCATAAAAATGAGTATAGAACATTCGCCCTGCGACCATGGAAGCCTGCAGTGGCCCCGGTTCAAAGAACCGGTTCACATTAAAACTGTATTCCTCCAGCAGCTGTATACTATTAAAATCATAAACCTCCAGGTTGTAATCATTTTCCAGCGTCCTGCGGACCAACGCTATATTTCCAGATTCTTCCAGGAATATGCTGGGAACTCCTGTTCCAAGATCTAACTGCTGCAGCAGTATCCCCTGCCGGGTATCTATAACAGCCAACTTATATATCCCGTCTGTGCCCAGGTATGGCACCAGTAATCGGTTCTCCCGGTATATAGGATCATATGCCTCCCGGATATTAAAAGCAATACTGAGATCAGCTTGTACCTCCGCAGCAAGGTCCAGTATCTGCACGAAGAGGTTCTTACTACCCCGGGGACTATAGTAGGCCATGAATACCTGGCTGGCCGATGCAGTCCCCCAGGTTACCGAACGTTCCCCGGTAATTGGGTAAAAATTCTGCAGGTACCTGGGCGAATTACCTCCTACCTCCAGCTGCAGCGCTGAAAAATAACCGTTGCCAACACTGAAGAAGGTCAGCAATTCTCCATCCTGTCTCAAGGTTAAAAAATTAGGAGGGAGCTGGTATTCCTCGCTTAAATTGAGCAGAACGCCGGTCCCTGTTTCAGCCCGGTAATTATAGCGATACACATTCCCGAGATCTTCCCCAATCACGGTCAGGTCAGTTAATTGGGGCTCAGTTCTGCCGGATTGTTCTAGGTCATCAGAGTTGCACCCAACCAGTATTAGAACCAGTAAAAGAGCAAGATATGAGAGTTTCATAGCTTTTTTTATTAAAGATAACCAATATATGTACTGCACATTTACAGGAAATTAAATGCTTCCCGGGCCTGCAGGTTCTTTACATTAAATCATTGTACATTTAGTATCGATCAAGATTAAAACACCCCCTCTTAAGACAACTAAAAACCATGTTAAAGAAAATATTACTGGACAAAATTCTGTTCCTGGATATTGAAACCGTGCCGGAATTCAGGGATTACGAGGAAATGGACGAAGAGAAAAAGGAACTTTGGGCACACAAGTCCCGCTACCAAAGAAAGGACGATCTGAGCCCCGAAGAATTTTATGAAAGTGCAGGGATCTGGGCCGAATTCGGACGTATCATCTGTATCTCTGTGGGTTATTTCGTCCTCAAGGGAGATACGAGGAATTTCCGGGTAACCACTTTTCACGGAACAGAGGTTAAGATCCTCAAAAAATTCAAGCAATTGCTCGCACAGCATTTCAGCGGACCTCAGCATCTTCTCTGTGCACATAACGGGAAGGAATTTGATTTCCCGTATATAGCACGCCGGATGATCATCCATAATATTCCGCTCCCCTACAAACTGGATCTCTTTGGTAAGAAGCCCTGGGAAGTTCCTCACCTCGATACAATGGAGCTCTGGAAGTTTGGGGATTACAAGCACTATACTTCGCTAAAACTCCTGGCAAATATTTTTGGTATTCCTTCTCCCAAAGAAGATATTGACGGCAGTATGGTGCGCGATGTATTCTACGAGGATGGGGACCTGGAACGGATTATCACCTACTGTGAACTGGATGTAGTCACCCTTGCCCAGGTTTTCCTCAGGTTACGTAATGATGAGCTCCTGGATGATGAGGAGATCAGGCGGGTTTAAGTTCACTGGTAGCCAACTTTTATAGGATAATTTAACCTACTGATTCCAGTCCCAGGGGACGATCAGAACACGATTGAGTTCCTAAAATAACAAAAAACGATACTCCAAGAATGCTTAGATTTGTACTTTACCGAGGACTATGTTAGAAAAGAAAACCACAGATTTAGAGAGTGCCGTCCTGGTTGGCGTTATTACGCAGCAACAGAAGGAGGATAAAGTCCAGGAATACCTGGATGAATTAGAATTTCTCACTTATACTGCCGGGGGAGAGGTAAAGAATCGGTTCGTACAGCGAATAGACCTGCCAAACCCAAAAACGTATATAGGGAGTGGGAAAATGGAAGAGATTGCCGCCTATGTAAAGGAACACGAAGTAGGGGCCATAATTTTTGATGATGAACTGAGCCCGGCACAGCAGAACAATATTGAAAAACTTCTCAAGATAAAGGTGCTGGACCGTACCGGCCTGATCCTGGATATTTTTGCACAGCGGGCCCAGACCAGTTATGCCCGCACACAAGTAGAACTTGCCCAATACGAATACTTGCTGCCACGCCTGACCGGGATGTGGACTCACCTTGAGCGCCAGCGAGGAGGTATCGGGATGCGCGGACCCGGTGAAACGGAGATAGAAACTGACCGTAGGATCGTCAGGGATCGGATTTCTTTACTGAAGAAAAAATTAAAGAAAATAGACCGTCAAATGGAGACCCAAAGGGGCAACCGGGGAGCCCTGGTTCGTGTCGCCCTGGTCGGGTATACCAACGTAGGGAAGTCGACCCTTATGAATGTGATCAGTAAGAGTGAAGTTTTTGCGGAGAACAAACTGTTTGCTACCCTCGATACCACGGTGCGTAAAGTAGTGATCGGGAATCTCCCCTTCTTATTGAGTGATACTGTAGGATTTATCAGGAAACTGCCCACCCAGCTTGTAGAAAGCTTTAAAAGTACGTTGGACGAGGTTCGGGAAGCAGACCTGCTGCTGCATGTAGTAGATATCTCCCATCCCAATTTTGAAGAGCATATCGCTTCAGTCAATGAAACCCTCAAGGATATCGACAGTGTTCAAAAACGTACCATAATGGTATTTAACAAGATTGACCAGTACGAGCATGAACTGATCGAGGAAGATGATCTGGTTACCATTAAAACCGGTAAACATTTTACAATAGCTGACTGGAAGCGTACCTGGATGGAAAGGCTTGGAGACAACGCAATATTTATTTCCGCCTTGAACAGGGAGAATATGGAAGAGTTCAGGAAGAGGGTCTATAACGAAGTGAGAGACATACATGTAAGCAGGTTTCCTTACAATAATTTCCTCTACCCGGAAAACCTTGATGCCTATTCGGAAGACTCCAATTAACGTCATTCATCGAGAAAATTTACCTTTCATATTTTTCACAACAACCAGCCGCAGGTTCACAACATAATTTGAACAAAAACGGGAAAGGGATCGTATATTTACTCCAGTGATTAAGTGATAGTGTTTATCCCCAAATCAGACTCTGAAACTTAAATTAACACGCTAGGACCCCAAATCGATATTAGCGTACAAGTACAAAGCCAATCCAAAGGCAAACAACCTACTATTAAAAAACCCGCTCAGTGAGCGGGTTTTTTTATGATGGGTAATAAGTTCAGAACGCATAACTGAGTCCCAGCCTCCAGTAAGACTGTAGTTCATTATCTACTGTATCAAAGGTAGCGTCGGTTTCACCGAGCGTATTAACGGTATAATTCAGCGCTTCCTGCTTACTGTTCCTCAACCCGAAATCAAAACCAACCCCTATCATTTTCCACAGGGTATAGGCGAAAGAGTTAGTCCAGGTCCAGTTAGACAGATCGCCGCTTTCGTAGCTTTGGAAAAGAGAGAGGTTACTTTTAAAATTAATGGCGCCGAGCTGCCGGGTATAATCTGCCACAATTTTAGCTCCCAGGGAAGAATTAAAGATATTATCACCACTGCTGAATACGAAGTTGTAGTTCAGTGGGTGGATCACCACCACCAGGTTATCCAAAGGCGTCCAGGTACCCCCGACACCCAAATCAAGGTAGCCCGGGTCATTGAAATTGCTCAGGATTGTAGTCCGGTACTCCCCTAATGCCGATGCGGCGAAGGTCTTACTGAGATTCCGACCATAAAGGGACGAGATATTAAAAACATCCGTGGCCTGCCGGAATTCGTCAGAATCTGTCGGATCGTCTTCGTTATCAAGTTTGACCCATTGCAGGTTTATATTTGCAGAATTACGCCAGAAATAGTTGTCCTGTTTCAGGTTGGCGTAGGCATTGACGGAAACCCCGATATTCCCGGAAGAGTTATTAGGCACCCCCTGGGCATACCAGTTATTAAAGTTTGCAATATTAACGCCAATAGTTCCAAAGGCGCCCTTACGCCAGCCCGGCATGGCATCCAGCTTGGCCTGTATGGCATTTACCCTGCCTTGTATAGCTGCAATTGAATCTTTCTTAGCTGCCTTCGCCGTTCGTAGCTCTTCTGCAGTCTGGCCCATAGCGATTACGGTACCGGCTATAAAAGCCAATACGAGCATAAAATTTTTCATAATGATCAGTGTTAAGAGTTGTGTGTTGCTTAAAGATAAGGAATATGCGGGGACAGCTTTGAGCTGTATTCCTATTTTCTCTTAACCAGGGGGACAGAAGAGCAGGCTTCACCGTACATCACACTCTTGGCGACCTGCTGGATTTTATTTGTTGCCCAGATATAGGCATTGGGCGGCACCGGCTTATTACTACATCCCTTGATGATAACCGGCTTACCTTCCAGGTGGCTCACATCCAGGGATTCTATTACTCCCTGGTACAGGCTGGTTTCCAGGTCCTCTAAACTCCCGACTACTATTTTCCTGGCAAAAGGTTGCAGACGAGTACTGACCAGCATATAAGCCCAACCGGGGATGATGGCATCTGAAGAACAATACAATGCTACGTATGCATCCTGGTAATCCGGCCAGTGATGGGCCTCAACCTGTGTCCGGAAATCTTTCTCCTTCAGGATGATCCCCTCGTAAAGCCAGTCGGCAATATCCAGCGCAACCCTCCTGCCCGGGAGGTAATGATCCTCCAGGTCAAATGTGACCAGCTTACTCTGGGAAACCCTGTTGATGATCTCTTCAGCCATATCTATTGTAGTTGTGTTCTGGATTATAACAGGCCCAGTTCTAATTTAGCCTCTTCACTCATCAGTTCCTGTGTCCAGGGCGGATCAAAGGTTATTTCCACTTCAGCATCGGAAACTGCATCCAGGGATTTTACCTTTTCCTCGACTTCTACCGGGAGTGTCTCTGCCACGGGGCAGTTAGGCGAGGTCAGGGTCATCAGTATCTTCACTTCCCTGTCCTCGTTGACAAAAACGTCGTAAATCAGACCTAACTCGTAGATATCCACCGGGATCTCGGGGTCGTAAATGGTCTTCAGAACTTTTACTATTTTTTCACCCAGCTCCTGGGTGTCTATGGTGGTCTCACTCATGATTTCTTAATTTAATTGTGTCTGGTAAGCAACCGCGTATAATTTTAATTGTTTGATCATACTGACCAAACCATTTGCCCGGGTTGGCGACAGGTGTTCTTTCAACCCGATCTCATCAATGTACGCAGTATCGGCTTCTATGATATCCTTTGGCTTCTGGTGGCTGAAAGCACGGATCAGGATCGCTATTATTCCCTTGGTAATGATAGCATCACTATCTGCAGTAAAAACCAGCTTATCCCCATCCAGTTCTGCGTGTACCCACACCTTGCTCTGGCAGCCTTTTATAAGGTTGTCATCGGTCTTGTAGGCCTCGTCTATCAGGGGAAGGGATTTACCCAGTTCTATCATGTATTCGTAGCGCTGCATCCAGTCATCGAACATGGAAAATTCGTCTACGATCTCCTCTTGTATCTCTTGTATGCTCATTACATGCAAAAGTACGACATCTATTCCTCGGATTCAACTATAACTGCAAGGGACTGCATTTTATTAATCAGCGACTTAAGATCTTTCGGGACCTTGTTCTGATCAAATTCCGGGGTCTGATAGGATTTGCCTCCATGACAGACACGCAGCTGCGCGATCGCTGATTTATCCCTAGCAGAATCATCGATGTAGGTATTGATATCAGGCAGGTCCTTTAATTCTATACCGGATAGTATATTTCGTATTTCCATCCAGGTGTCTTGCGGCAGGGTGCCCTCTGCTGCCACCTGCCTGTCCCTGCTGTGAAATACCTTGATCACAGGTTCCTGCAGGGCAATTTCATAATAATATCCCCTGGAACTAGCCGTGTAATAGACCCGAAGCGGGGTGTCCTGCTCCTGGGCCGATGCGTGGAACTCTTTACTGAATCCAAAAAAGAGCGTAAAAATGATCAGATATTTCATGGGGATACTGTTGTTTCTTAAAATACGAAAAAAAGGCGCCCAACGGACGCCTTAAGCTCAACGGATAATCCAAAACCTGTAGAGCAATTAAATATGATTTGTTTACAGGATGTAAAAAACGGCTTTTATACGGAGATTCAGATCCTGTAATGTATTGATTCACTGAACTATCGAAAAGTAAGATATAAAATTCTTAACAAAAAATTAAGAATTTCATCAAAAATTTACTTCTTAATGTACATTATTGCGATTTTCAGACTGGATCGAATACAAAGGGCACTACAGGAGCGCCCTTTACTATTATTTTATAAGGATATAAATCCATTCCGGGGACCTCCGGAAGCAAAGATGGATCGCATCCTGCTCTTTTGTCCTTCAGAGAACATATACATACAGCCATCATCCGTATAATCCATATAGTTCATGGTCATATCATTGGATCGGCAGTTTACAGTCGGGTAACTGGGACATCCGTAGTTAGGCCCGTCAGAGCTGGGAGTATCGGCTACAAAGTCGTCCTGTTTGCATCGACCGTCTCCCCAGATATGCCTAAGGTTTACCCAGTGACCTACTTCATGAGTAGTGGTTCTTCCCTTGTCAAAAGGAGCTTGTACATAACCTTCATCCCCAAAGAACTGAGGCCCTACGACCACTCCGTCCGTATCCGGACTACCGCCCGGGAATTGTGCATAGCCGAGGATTCCTCCCCCGATATTACACACCCAGATATTTAATTTATTTTCTGGGTCCACCGGATCTGAGCCACCGCTGGAAGAGCGCTTCATAGCATCATTTGTTCCCCAGGACGTTTTCGTGGAAGACTTCCTGATAGTCTGCACCAGGCTGAAGCTGAAATCTGAATCTGCTACCAGATCTGCAAATTCTGCAGGTACTCCACTAACGTCATTGTTCTGCGCGTTAAAGTCGTCATTCAGGATTCGGATCTGCGAAGCGATCTGGGCATCCGATATATTTTCCTGGGGCTTGTTTACGTTATAGATCACATGGACAACCACCGGGATATTGATCACTCCCAGTCCATCATCTTCTGGTGGTGGTGGCGGTGTTCCACCTCCTCCTCCGTTACCATTTCCTGGTTTCTCAGGCTTTTTGGCGGCCATCCACTTCCGTGAATTCTTCTCTATGTCGTACATGCGTTTTTCGAGTCCCGGGTTCTTCCGAAGTTTCTCATTCAACACCTTCATAGAGGCACAGTATTTACTCGCGTCCTTAGAGGCAAACGGATCTACCTCATCGGTATATAAATAAAAGTCGCTCATATCAACCTCAACCTGCTGAGCGGCCTGTTCTAATTCCTTATTAGTCTCCTTCTGACAGGAAACTACCAATACGGCCATTGCTAAAACAGCCAATAAGCATCTTCTCATATTTTTAGATTTATTTTATTAATTCAGGCCTGAATATATAATTAAAATCACAATTTCATAAAAAACTGTTAAATAAATCGTTTAAATGCAAAAATGAGGATTGTCCCTGTGGCGCAGAAATATACCGGGGATAGCCTATATATACTGCAAGACAGTATAAAATGAAAATTAAAACTAGCAGAGATTGAAATAAGTTAGAGCAGCATATCTTTTGCCTTCTTTACTCCCTCGACCAGGCGGTCTATTTCTTCTATGGAGTTATAAAAGCAGAAGCTGGCACGTACAGTGCCCGGGATTTGGTAGAAATCCATAATGGGTTGTGCGCAGTGATGTCCCGTGCGGACAGCTATTCCCATTTTATCCAGCAATGTACCTATATCATAGGGGTGAATTCCGTCAATGTTGAAAGAGATCACAGAAGTCTTATCGGCAGCGGTCCCGTAGATCCTGAGGCCTTCTATCTCCTGAAGTTTTTGGGTCGCGTAAGCGAGCAGTTCCTGCTCATACCGGGCGATAGCTTCCATCCCGATGGCGTTCAGGTAATCCAGGGCAGCACCAAAAGCTATACCCCCAGCAATATTAGGGGTACCTGCTTCAAACTTATGGGGCAGGTCTGCGTAAGTAGTTTTTTCAAAAGTCACTTCGGCAATCATTTCACCTCCGCCTTTGTATGGTGGAAGTTTTCTTAGCCATTCCTCTTTGCCATACAACATCCCAACACCTGTTGGCCCGCAGAGTTTGTGTGCCGATACGGTGTAAAAATCCACATCCAGCTGCTGCATGTCCGCCTTGAGGTGAGGCGCTGCCTGTGCCCCATCGATCAGAACTGCAGCTCCAGAATCGTGTGCCAGACGGATGATCTCCTCTACCGGGTTTATGGTACCAAGCGCATTGGATATGTGGTTACAGAAAACAAGCTTTGTCTTCCCGGAAAGCATTTCCCGGTAGGTGTCCATTTCCAGTTCTCCCTGTTGATTCATAGGGATCACCCTCAATTTTGCCCCATTTCGCTCGCATAACATCTGCCAGGGCACTATATTGGAATGATGCTCCATGGCAGAGACCAGTATTTCATCACCTTCTGCAAGCAAGGAGGAAAACCCGTTAGCCACCAGGTTGATCGCTTCTGTTGTGCCCGAGGTAAAGATAATCTCGTGGGAATGTGCCGCGTTGAAGTGGCTGCGTATTTTTTCCCGGGCCTGTTCATACGCATCCGTAGCCTCCTGGGAGAGGGCATGTACCCCCCGGTGGATATTCGCGTTATACCTGCTGTAATAATCTACGATCACATCGATCACCTGCCTGGGGGTCTGCGACGTAGCTGCGTTATCAAGATACACCAAGGGGTAACCATTCACTTTCCTTTGCAGGATAGGGAAATCTTTTCTGATGGCTGTTACATCCAGGGTAGTAGCTTGCATGCGAAATATTTTACACGATTACAATTCAAAACCTAGGCGGACCCCCAGTTTCATAGCGATAAGTTTATTGATCCGTTTTTTAAGTTCCGGGATACGCACACTCTGAAGTACATTATTGGCAAAAGCATACATCAGCAAAGCGCGGGCCTCCTTCTTGGGAATACCCCTTGTCTGAAGGTAGAACAGGGCATCTTCGTCCAGCTGACCAATCGTACAACCGTGAGAGCATTTCACATCGTCTGCGAAGATCTCTAATTGTGGTTTGGTATTGATAGTCGCCTTATCGCTTATCAGCACATTGTTATTCTGTTGGAAAGCATTGGTCTTCTGGGCTATCTTATCCACGATGATCTTCCCGTTGAAGACCCCGGTGGAGTTTTCCCCGTAGATTCCTTTGTAATCCTGGTGGCTCTCGCAATTTGGCTGCTTATGATGAACCAGGGTGTGGTGATCTACATGCTGTTTATCCCCGAGAATGGTAACTCCTTTCATGGTAGAGTTGATATGCTCCCCGTTCTGGTAGAAATTCAGGTTGTTACGGGTCAGTTTTCCACCAAAAGAAAAGGTATGCACGCTTACATTACTGGTGTCTTTCTGAGAGATATACGTATTGTCTATCATGGATGCAGCAGCATTGTTGTTCTGCACCTTATAATAATCTACGATGGCATTCTTATCCGCAAAGATCTCGGTGACCGAATTGGTAAAAACCTCGTTCTGGGTAAGGCTCTGGTGCCGCTCAATGACCTGTAATTCGGCGTTTTCTTCCACCACGATCAGGTTCCTGGGCTGCAGTAATAATGAAGCCTCGTTCCCTGTGGCAAAATGAATGATCTCTACAGGTTTTTTAGGCATCTTACTCTTCGGGATGTATATATAAGCCCCTTCCCTGCTGAAGGCCGTATTTAACGTAGTGAGCGATTCTTCTTTAGAGGCTACCTTATTAAAATAGGTATCCATCACCTCCTGGTACATAGGCTTCGTAAGGGCAGAACTCATTAAGCAGATATCAACCCCGTCATGGGTGGTCTCAGAGAGGTATGAGCTGTAGATCCCGTCTATAAAGACGATCTTATAAGTATCTATCTCGTGCAGGAAATATTTCTTCACCTGGCTGTATTCCAGTGTATTCTCCTCTTTCGGGAAGATGCTGAAATCTACCTTTAGCAAACTGTTGAGCGAAGTATATTTCCAGGCTTCGTCCTTCTTACTCGGGAAACCTTTACTTTCAAAGTTCTTAATGGCTTCTGAGCGGATATCGTGAATCGGGTGTTCCACGTCTATCGTATTCTCAAAGGCCATAAAAGATGAAACCAATTTATCTTTCAAATCCATAATCAATCTTTGTCTTCCACCGCAGGTATAAAATGCAGCTCCTTAGCTAAGGGCCGGTACCTGCAATTCATTTATACTGCTGATTCCTGCTTTAGCCAATCGTACCCTTTTTCTTCCAATTCAAGGGCCAGGGCTTTATCCCCGGATTTTACGATCTTACCGTCGTGCAGTACGTGTACAAAATCCGGAACAATATATTCCAGAAGGCGCTGGTAGTGCGTGATCACCAGGACCGCGTTATCCTTGCTACTTAGTTTATTCACCCCGTTCGCCACGATTCTCAGCGCATCGATATCGAGACCGGAATCTGTTTCATCGAGGATCGCCAGTTTAGGCTCCAGCATGGCCATCTGGAAGATCTCGTTTCTCTTCTTCTCTCCCCCGGAGAATCCTTCATTCAGGGAGCGAGAAAGGAACTTCCGGTCAATATCCAGCATTTCGGATTTTTCGCGAATCAGTTTCAGCATTTCATTGGCTGGCATTTCCTCCATTCCCCTGGCTTTCCGTGATTCGTTGATCGCCGTCTTCATGAAATTGGTTACGGATACCCCCGGGATCTCTACCGGGTACTGGAATGATAAAAAGATGCCTTTATGCGCGCGTTCTTCCGGCGCGGTATCTTCAAGGTCTTCATTCTCGAAGAAGACCCCGCCTTTGGTGATCTCAAATTCTTCTTTACCCGCAATAACGGAGGCGAGGGTACTCTTCCCGGAACCATTTGGTCCCATGATAGCATGTACTTCTCCTGCTTTCAATTCCAGGTTGATCCCTTTCAGGATTTCCTTATCCTCTACCTTGGCGTGTAAGTCTTTAATTTTCAGCATTACTCTGTTCTGTTTATTTGTGTTTAGCCTACTGATCCCTCAAGGCTGATTTCTAATAATTTCTGTGCCTCTACTGCAAATTCCATCGGAAGCTTATTCAGCACTTCCTTACTGAAACCGTTCACGATAAGGGCAATGGCTTTTTCTGTATCTATCCCACGCTGGTTACAGTAAAATATCTGGTCCTCACCAATCTTACTGGTAGTCGCTTCGTGCTCTATCTGGGCGGTTTTATTCTTCGCCTCGATGTAGGGGAAGGTATGGGCTCCGCATTCGTTGCCCATCAGCAGCGAATCACACTGGGAAAAATTTCTGGCATTTTCAGCACGGCTGTTCACCTGCACCAATCCGCGGTAGCTGTTCTGCGATTTCCCCGCAGAGATTCCTTTGGAAATAATGGTACTCTTGGTGTTCTTCCCGAGGTGGATCATCTTGGTTCCCGTATCGGCCTGCTGGTGATTGTTGGTAACCGCAATAGAATAGAATTCTCCAATTGAGTTATCCCCTTTAAGGATACAGGAAGGATATTTCCACGTAACCGCAGACCCGGTTTCTACCTGGGTCCAGCTGATCTTCGCGTTCTTCTCGCAAATACCTCTTTTGGTCACAAAATTGTAAACTCCGCCTTTCCCGCTTTTATCACCGGGGAACCAGTTCTGTACGGTCGAATATTTTATTTCCGCATCATCCAGTGCGATAAGTTCCACCACCGCAGCATGCAGCTGGTTCTCATCTCTCGAGGGGGCAGTACACCCTTCCAGGTAACTCACGTAACTACCTTCATCTGCAATTACCAGGGTACGCTCAAACTGACCTGTACCGGCCTGGTTGATCCGGAAGTATGTGGAGAGCTCCATGGGGCAATGAACCCCTTTTGGAATATAGCAGAACGAACCATCAGAAAATACGGCCGAATTTAGTGCGGCATAAAAGTTGTCTTTCTGCGGCACTACAGTCCCGATATATTTTTTTACCAGTTCCGGGTGCTCTTTTATGGCTTCGGAAATGGAACAGAAAATGATCCCTTTCTCTGCCAGTGTCTTTTTAAAAGTAGTGGCAACCGAAACGGAGTCCATCACGATGTCCATCGCAACTCCCGCCAGCTTCTTTTGTTCGTCCAGGGAAATCCCGAGGCGCTCAAAAGTGGATAGCAATTCCGGGTCTACCTCGTCTAGGCTGTTGTATTTAGGTTTCTTATTAGGAGCCGAATAATAGGATATCGCCTGGAAATCAGGTTTCGTATAATGTACGTTTGCCCATTCCGGCTCTACCATTTGCTTCCAGTAACGGAAAGATTCCAATCGCCATTCCGTCATCCAGTCCGGCTCTTCTTTCTTTTTGGAAATGGCCACGACGATCTCCTCGTTAAGCCCTTTGGGAAAGGTCTCCGATTCGATCTCCGTATAGAAACCGTATTCGTACTCTTTGGTCTCTAATTCCTTCTTTAATTCTTCTTCAGTGTATGCCATTTGCTTTTCGTTTACTCTCACGGCAGCCGGATGCTAAAGATCCGCTGCAACGAGGGTCATTAATTACAGGGAGAAACTTTCACCACATCCGCAGGTTCGCTGGGCGTTCGGGTTGTTAAATACAAACCCCTTACCATTGAGACCCCCTGAATATTCCAGTACCGTTCCTACCAGGTACAGGAAACTTTTTTTATCCACTAAAATCTTTACCGCGTTATCTTCAAATAACTTATCGGTTTCAGCAACTGTATTGTCAAATTTCAATTCGTAAGAGAGGCCGCTGCAGCCCCCACTCTTTACACCAACACGGACATAGTCCTTGGAGGCATCAAAGCCCTCTTCGCTCATAAGTGCCATCACTTTGTTTTTGGCTGTATCAGAAACTTTGATCATAATTAAATGGATTAATTCTAAATAGGCCACAAAGATAGTGTAAATACAGGGTTTAACCATACGCACTAACATTAATATAACGTATAAAGGGATAAAGTTTACTTATGTAAGAAAGCTTAGGTTCCGGAGGTGAATAATTCAGAATTTGTCAATAAAAACGGACCTGTAATGGGAAGTAAAAAAAAATCGACAGCCGTTGCGGAAAGCAGTGTGCTGTCGATTTTACTATATAGAATAAGCCTGATTAATCGTCGGTCATGTCTTCTATGTTATCCTCGATCTCTTCTTTAGCTTCCTTCATCTCCTCCCTTGCTTCTTCTCCGGCTTCCCGGGCCTCATCGATTTCCTCGCCCATATCCTCGAATGCATCGTCATCTTCTATCTTGCTTTCTACCTCAATTTCTTTTTCTTTCGTCTCCCGGCAAGAACTGATTGTGCCCAGCATAAAAACGCCCAGGGCCAGGGTAAGTATTAATTTTTTCATTTTGTTTTGTTTATAGTTGAAGAAAGTAATATACGAATATTCAGGCGCTTAGCCAAACTAGTCCCTGGATCGCGCCCCGTAACCCAAGCGCATTACAAAGGCATCTGTCGCACCTTTAAAATCGGCTCCCTCCCAGTCCGGGCTGGCCGTTTCCCCGGCGAGGAGAATATCTTTATTGGCAGCCTCCACGGCACTGAACCCAAGGTCCATCCCGGAGCCCCCAAATGAATCTTTCCAGATCAGGTTACCGGAAGCGTCGGTTTTCATTACCCAGGCATCGTTCTCGCCCTGGTTATTATCCAGGTAACCGTCATCGCTGTTAGAATACCCGCTGATGATCAGGTCCCCACTCTTTCCGACAGTTATACTCCGTGCCGTATCAAAGCCCGACCCGCCTATGCTCTTCTGCCACAGCATATTGCCGTTCCCATCTATTTTTAGTATCCATGCATCGGATTCTCCGTAAACTTCAGCCACATCGCCATCGCCATTAATAGAATTACCGACGATCACAAATCCACCGTCATCAGTGGCTGCAATATCATAGGATATTTCTATCCCGCTACCGCCATAAGACCGCTCCCAGATCAGTTCGCCCAGCTCACTGACCTTTATAACCCAGAAGTCATAGCTGCCTTTACTGCCCGAAATATCGAAATCATCACTTTCTGAAAAACCCGAGATCACAAAGCCCCCGTCCCGAGCCCTCGCTACCGCATGGGCCCGATCATTGTTAGTACCACCATAATATCTGCGCCATTCCAACTGCCCGTCCCTTCCTATTTTCGTAGCCCAGAACTCTCCCACCCCGTGACGGGTAAGATATGCTCCTTTGCCATCATTACCCTGCCCGTTGGCAGCAGTTACATCCAGGAATCCCACGAAGAAAAATCCGCCGTCATCTGTCTGAACCAGGTCGTAGGCATGATCGTGGCCCGAAAAACCAAAACTACTTTCCCACTCGATGTTTCCTGTCTCGTCCAATTTAAGGATCCAGTTATCGTGAAAACCCTGGTTCTGACTTGCATCCCCATCAGCACTCATTGCATACCCTATAATGGCATACCCGCCGTCGGCTGTTTGAATAAGCGATTGCCCCAGGTCTTCCCCACTACCTCCGTAAGAGCGGCTCCAGCTTACTTCCCCATCAGCATCCGCCTTCATAAGCCAGTAATCTGTTGCTGCTGTTGCTTTACCTGTTAATTCCCCGTCCGTACTCCTGGAATAACCAAGGGCTGCAACCCCCCCATCTGCGGTGGTAATAATAGCGTGGAACCCATCTTCTGCAGTGCCGCCGTAGGATCGCATCCACTCGGTATCACCGCTGAACACCGATATTTCCCTATCCGGTCCGTCAGAAAATTCCGGCAAGGGATCCGTACTGCAGCTATATAAAATGATAGACATTAAGACAGAATACCAAATTTTATTCACTGGAACAGGAAAAGAAAGGGAATACATAACTCAGGGGGATTTTTGCACAACGAATAAACCGGAATCAATATCGCCCAAAACCAACTTTCCACTCTCAAAATAAGGGTATACACTCCACAAACCGTTGAAAACCGTAGTGTTATTGGCAGGATAGGTGTCAAAGAAACCCACTTCAGATACCTCCGTATTTTCTATCCCGGAAATATCCAGTACACGGAGACCCGCCGTATAATTGGCTAGAAAATACAGATCCCCCAGTACGTAACCGTTATGATCTATTGCAGTGCTTGGCCCGGTATAGGTCATATGTAATGAAGGTTGATCGAGGTCTGAAAAATCAAATACCAGGGTCCGGGAGTTGAACCCGAAATTAATTTCGTCCAGTTCATCGCCCAATATAAAGAACTTCTGATCCTCGGAAAACCACCCCTGGTGAGTATAAGCGATACTGGGATAGCCCAGAGTGGAAATGGTTACAGGGCTGTCTTTATCGGTAACATCCGCGATCACTAACCGGTCCTCGTTAGCACCGATCAATATCTCCCGTCCCTGGTAATCGGGGTCTGGCCCGGTGTAGTTGACCACCTGCACATCGTGCATATACCCCTGCTCCCCGTAACCGCCGGCTGATACCGGGTTAAGTGGGTCAGAAATATTGACAAAATGAACCCCGCCGTTATATAGATCATTCCTGGCAGTTCCAACTGCATATACCATGGCATTGCCCGGGATGATCGCAATATTATGCGCGTTCCCGAATCCCGTGTATCGGGCATCTGCCGTGAAATTTACAGGAGGGTTATCCACATTCCTTAACCTGTTGAGATCAAACACCTGGATTCCGTGGTTTTCTGCCTCGGATACGATAAATACATAATTCTCATAGACCTTGAGATCCCTCCAGGTACTTGCCTCCGTAGCTGTCGGCAATTTCCCCAGGTAGACCAGCTGCTCTTCGTCCGTGATATCAACGAAGGCAGTTCCGTTATCCACACCCACCAGAGCGTATTCCCGTGCGGTCAGGGGGTCTGTCCATCCCCAGATATCGTTCCCTGCGATAGCCCCCATATCCTGCAGCGTAATCCTCCCGATAAGATCGTACCCATTGCAGGGATAGGTTCCAGCGAAACCGTCTTCACACGGAGTAAAAGTAATGGGATCTTCTGTCACCCCATTTCCATCCTCACCCGGATCGGGCACAGGATCAACCAATGGGTCCGATTTGGAACATGCCAGTATAAATAAAAATAGAAGTAGTAACCCGGTAGTATATTTCATAGCAGGAATCCCAATTGGAACAGGGATTATCACAATAAAGATAAGATATATATGATATCCTCCTTATTTTTGCGGCATGCTAGAAGACAAGAACAAAGAAAGAACGCCACTGGAATCAATGGGCGAATTTGGCCTTATCGATCACCTGACGAAAGGATTTAAGCCAGTACAGGAATCCACCGTAAAAGGAATCGGCGACGACGCGGCAGTACTGGATTTCAAGGATCACAAAACGGTTGTAAGCACGGACCTGCTGGTTGAAGGTGTACATTTTAACCTCGCATACATGCCGCTAAAACACCTCGGGTATAAGAGCATCATGGTCAATCTTTCGGATATCTACGCCATGAATGCCGAGGCTACACAGGTAACAGTTTCTATCGCGGTCTCTAACCGTTTCCCGCTGGAAGCGCTGGAAGAATTTTACGAGGGAGTTGCAATGGCAGCCAAAATTTACGGGGTAGACGTTGTAGGCGGTGATACCACCTCTTCTACCAAAGGTATGCTGATCAGCGTAACCGCTATCGGCAAGGCCAGGGAGGAAGATGTAGTATATCGCAGCGGTGCCAAGGAGCACGATCTTCTTGTGGTCACCGGGGATCTTGGGGGTGCCTACCTCGGGCTACAGGTGCTGGAACGGGAGAATGAAGTCTTTAAAGTAAACCCCAACCACCAGCCCGATCTTGAACCCTATAGCTATATCGTGGAAAGGCAATTAAAACCTGAAGCACGGAAAGATATTATTGCTCTTTTAAAAGAACTGGAGGTAAAGCCTACGTCGATGATCGATGTCAGTGATGGTCTCTCCTCGGAGATCCTTCATCTCTGTAAAGAAAGCGGAGTTGGTTGTCATCTATACGAAGATAAAATTCCACTGGATCCCATGGTGATTTCTACCTGCGAGGAATTTGGTTTAGACAGTACGCTGGTCGCGATGAGTGGGGGAGAGGACTATGAATTGTTATTCACTATAGATCAAAAAGAATTCCCGAAAATCAAGGGCAATCCTAACCTGACTGTCGTGGGGCATATGACGGCCGATAAGGAAGCTGCTTACTTGATCTCCAGGAATGATGCTCAGATTCCAATCACCGCTCAGGGATGGAACTCGTTTGCCAAAACATAAGCAGGACCGCTGTTAAGCGATCCGGTGTCTTTTCTGGTACAGGTTCTCTAAAGTTCTGTTGATATCCTGTAATTCTGGTGTCAGTATGGACAGGTTGCCACTGACATCCGTGGTTACCTCTTTGTTACAATGAACGCATTTGTACTCTTTAATGTGGGAAGTTACCTTCTTGGATACCGTGTAGTGGTGCCCGAAGATGTTGCAGAATACTTTTTTCATAAGGAAGGTTTTTAGGTATGCAATGGAAGATTTGGGGACTGCCGATTACAATAGTTGTACATAAAAATTTTGTCGAATAAAATTAAGTTTTAGTCTTCTTATATTTTAACGAAGAGAATTGCAGGATTATTGAGTCAGTAGGCTGATTTTTAGATTTTTTCGATGAACCGCATTTCAAAGGAAAGAAATTTGACCATCCGTGGGACCAGGCTACCCATTCTAATACTTCTTTTTTACTAACTTCCCCCCTTATTTATTCTCATGAGATTCACAAAGGAAACCTTTGTCACTGCATTTGCACTTTTCTCTTTGTTCTTTGGTGCGGGAAACCTTATCCTTCCTCCCCAGTTAGGATTCTTATCCGGCCCTGATTGGTGGCTTGTTGCCCTCGGGTTCGCGCTTTCAGCAGTATGCATCCCTGTCCTGGGAATTCTTGCCCACGCTCGTATACAGGGTGGATTATTTGAATTTGCAAGCAAGGTATCACCCCTTTTCAGCCTGGTCTACTGCATCCTTATTTACGCTATTTCTGTGGCATTGCCCTCCCCGAGAACTGCAGCGGTAACCCATGAAATGGCAATAGAGCCGTTGTTCAACAGCCCCCCTTTGCTTACCAGCCTCGTCTATTTTTCCCTGGTTTTTATTTTCGTGATCAATCGTTCCAAATTATTAGACCTGATCGGAAAGTGGTTAACACCGGCGATCCTGGTCATCCTGGTCATGGTCATCGGGATAAGTCTGTATGATTTCCCATTTCATTTTGGGGGCAACGGCTTCCAAAGTCCTTTTTCTCACGGGGTGCTGGAGGGCTACCAGACCTTTGATGCGATAGGGGCAGTAGTGGTGGGAGGTGTGATCATCGTATCGATCAACCTGCAGAAAAAAGAAAGGACCTACGAGCTTAAAAAACAGCTGATCGGAAGTTCCGGGTTTCTCGCCGGCCTTGCCCTGCTCAGTATCTATACCGGGCTTATACTCAGCGGGGCGCTTTTGCACGAATCCTTCCCGGCCGATATCAGCAGAACAGAACTACTGACAGGCATCAGCCGGTTAACTTTAGGGAAGACTGCAAATGTATTCCTGAGCTTACTGGTAAGCCTGGCCTGTTTTACAACCGCGGTAGGGATAGTTACCGGGGCTTCTGATTTTGTGCGGTCCCGATTTCCGGGGCACCCCAGGTCTTACCTCTATACCGCGATCGCCGGAAGTTTACTTGGAATTATTGTTGGGCAACTGAATGTTGGTATCATCATAGACCTGGCATTGCCGGCACTCATGTTTATCTACCCGGTAACCATAGTACTCATCCTGCTCAATGTTGCACCCGAACGGTACAGTTCGACCCTGGTCTTCAGGACGGTTATCATTACTACCATCCTTTTCAGCATCCCCGACTTTATCAACAGCCTGGGAATTAGTGAAATTTCTGAAAGGTCTGCGAGCTGGATCCCCCTGAGTGACTACAGCCTCGGGTGGGTCATACCCGCGCTCGTGGTTTTTATGGGAACTAACATGATTTATTCCCGCAAGGGTCGTAATCAGAGTGGGGGATAAATACCCCCCTCCCCTTGGTTACAAGACACCTGCATGTACTGCAGAAATCATGCAGAAAGCAGCTTGTAACCATTCCCGGCCAACTCTATACGGCTCATTTTTAAAAAGAAGAAAGAGCAGGTCCGTCATCGCCGGTCCTGCTCCTTTATAAAAATGATTCTTCAAGATCAGGAAAACACTAGTTCTTATTCATGATCTCTTCAATCTCTTCTGCCTCTATCGGAATATCCCTCATCAGGTTAAAGGGCTCACCTTTTTCCTGTACTACAACATCATCTTCAAGACGTATCCCGAATCCTTCCTCGGGGATGTAGATTCCAGGTTCAACAGTAAACACCATATTGGCATTCATAGGAGTTTTAAGGGGACCATAGTCATGGGTGTCTAACCCGATATGATGGCTGGTACCATGCATGAAATACTTTTTATAGGCAGGCCAGTTCTTGTCTTCATTTTGTACATCTGCCTTATCGAGCAGCTTAAGCCCCAATAGCTCCGATGTCATCAGTTTTCCTACTTCCTTGTGGTATTCTGCCCACAGGGTGCCGGGGACCAGTAATTTGGTGGCATCATTCTTTACCCTCAGAACCGCGTCGTACACCTCGCGCTGCCTTTTGGTGAACCTTCCATTGACTGGGAAGGTCCTGGACAGATCGCTGGCATAATTTGCATAAGAAGCCCCGACATCCATAAGGATCAGGTCGCCGTCCTGGCACTGGTTCTTATTCTCAACGTAATGAAGAACATTGGCGTTATTTCCTGAAGCGATGATAGGGGTATAGGCAAACCCACGGGACCTGTTAGACAGGAATTCGTGCATAAGTTCTGCCTCAATCTCGTACTCCCATACTCCCGGCTTAAGGAAATTCAGCACCCGCCGTATACCTTTTTCGGTAATATTACACGCCTGCTGCATGATCTCCAGTTCTTCGGGCTCCTTCGTTCCGCGGATCTCCTGGAGAATAGGGTTACTTCTCGCCCAGGAATGAGCGGGGAAATCTTCTTTCACTTTTGCAATAAAACGGTCTTCCCTGGTCTGGGTCTCGACAGACTGCCGGTAGTGTTCGTTGGTATTGAAATAGATCAGTTCTGCCTCTGTCATCAGGTCAAAGAAGACCTTATCAAATTCCTTTAACCAATATATTGTCTCAATACCGGACACTTCGGTCGCTTTTTCCTTGGTGAGTTTTTCTCCTTCCCACACGGCAATGTGATCATTGGTCTCCCTTACAAACAAGATCTCGCGGTGCTTCTCTTCTATGGCATCCGGGAATAACAAAAGCTTGGTCTCTTCCTGATCTGCCCCGCTGAGGTAAAAGATATCTCGTTGTTGCTGGAAAGGCATAGTGCTGTCTGCCCCTATGGGATAAATGTCATTGGAGTTAAAGACAGCAAGGCTCTTGGGCCGCATACGGTCCATGAATTTTTTCCTATTCTTGATAAATAGGGAATTGGGTATCTGTGCGTATCTCATGTACTTAAGTGGATTTTGCCAAAAATAGCCATTCGGACTAAGTCCGCAAAACCAAAACAATGAATTGACTGAAAGCAGGACTGGTCCCTAAAAAGACCTTTTGATCTTTACATTCCTCTCCATGTAAGACACGATTTCCCCTGCAATATTCTTTCCTGTAGCCGCCTCTAATGCCTCCAGGCCAGGAGAAGCATTCACTTCTAAAAGTAAAGGACCATTATGGGAACGGACCAGGTCTACCCCGGCGATTCCCAGGCCAAGATGCTTCACAGCCTTAACGGCCATGTGGATTTCCTGTGCTGTCGGGACAAGAGCTTCTGCAGAGCCTCCCCTGTGCATGTTAGAGCGGAAGTCTCCTGTTGCACTGCTGCGTTTCATACTGCCCACGACCTGTTGCCCGACCACGAACAACCGTAAGTCCTCTCCTCCTGACTCCTCGATGTATTTCTGCACCAAGATATCGCTGTCAAGATGGAGAAGCGTATCGACCACAGACCTGGCAGAACGGGTGCTCTCAGCAAGCATAACCCCAAGCCCCTGTGTGCCTTCCTGCAGTTTGATGATGACCGGGGGGCCACCGAGCAGTTCTATTTGCTTTTCCAGGGTTGCAGGATTAACGGTAATAAGAGTGGGCACGACCGGGATCTTTTTCCGGGACAACAACTGCAGGGTTTTTACCTTGTTCCTGGCCCGGGTAATCCCGCGGGAGCTGGCAGAAGAAAAGACCCCGTTTAATTCGAACTGCCTCACCACCATGGCACCATGAGCGGTCACTCTTGTTCCGATCCTGGGGATGATGGCATCAAAGGAATGGGTTATCTCTTCATTATCCAGGTAGATCGCGGGTGCAGTACCGCCAAGCTGTACCGAGCACCGCATATGATCTATCAACTCTATGTAATGATCCCGGCGCTGCGCTTCTTCTGCGATGCGATGGGTGGAATACACGTTGAGACTGACCGATAATAGCCCTATATCCATAAGAAATCCCGTCTGGGTTTGTCTCCCTAATATCCGATAAAAAATTAGGTAAACCGTATATAGCCAGGCATTTCCGTATTCTGCGAGCTATTAAATAAGCGCCGTGTTTAGTTTTTGATAATTTTCCTTAAACATTATATCTTTGTCCCGCTATATTATACTGGTTCTAAATACGGGGCAAGAACCCCCAAAGTTTGTTAATAATAGGCCAGTGACGTATTTTTGTAAAAACTATCTAAACGAATGAGTGCATTAATCTCCTCTTCCATTGCCAGAAAAGTGGTAATGGCACTTTCCGGTCTTTTTTTAGTCCTCTTCTTAGCACAGCACTTTACCATTAACCTGACTTCTGTAATTGCACCCGACACATTTAATGAATGGTCGCATTTTATGGGGTATAATCCATTGGTACAGTACCTGCTGCAACCCATCCTCATCGCGGGGATCATTGTGCATTTTGTAATGGGTATAGCCCTGGAGATCCAGAATAACCGGGCCCGGAAGATCGGCTATGTAAAATATAACGGCAGTGCCAATGCACCATGGACGTCAAGGAACATGATCATCACCGGTTTGGTGGTACTTGCCTTCCTGGGACTTCATATGTATGATTTCTGGGTGCATGAAATGGCCTATAAATATGTAGAAGCCAGCCCGGAAGACCCCACCCGTTACTATGCAGAGACCGTAGAGAAGTTTGAACCGATCTGGAGAACTGTGATCTATGTAATCGCCTTCATCCTGCTGGCAATGCACCTCTGGCATGGCTTTTCTTCTTCCTTCCAGTCTATGGGATGGAACAATAAGTACAGTGCCGGTCTTCAGACATTTACTAAGATATACGCAATAGCGATCCCAGCCGGGTTCATTTTCATTGCACTCTATCATCATTTTAACCCTATAACTCACTAAGTATGGGCATCCTGGATTCTAAAGTTCCATCAGGGCCACTGGCCGACAAATGGACCAAACATAAGAACGAAATCAACCTGGTAAACCCTGCCAACAAACGTAATATTGACATCATCGTGGTAGGTACCGGTCTGGCCGGCGGATCAGCCGCAGCTACCCTTGCAGAACTGGGTTACAATGTAAAGACCTTCTGCTACCAGGATTCACCAAGGCGAGCACACTCGATTGCCGCCCAGGGGGGAATCAATGCAGCAAAGAACTACCAGGGAGATGGTGACTCTAATTACAGGTTATTCTACGATACAATAAAAGGGGGGGATTACCGCTCCCGCGAAGGAAACGTATACCGCCTGGCGGAAGTTTCCTCTAATATCATCGACCAGTGCGTGGCACAAGGTGTTCCTTTTGCCCGGGAGTACGGTGGACTACTGGACAACCGTTCCTTTGGAGGGGTTCTAGTATCCCGTACTTTCTACGCCAAAGGTCAGACCGGCCAGCAATTATTACTTGGCGCCTACTCCGCGATGAACCGCCAGATCAACCGCGGGAAAATCAAGGCTTATAACAGGCATGAAATGCTGGACCTCGTCCTTGTTGACGGGAAAGCAAGGGGAATTATTGCCCGTGACCTGGTAACCGGTGAAATTGAAAGACATTCGGCTCATGCCGTAGTATTAGCCAGCGGAGGATACGGAAACGTCTTCTTTCTCTCCACTAACGCCATGGGAAGTAATGTAATGGCTGCATGGCGGGCGCACCGCAGGGGTGCCTTCTTTGCCAACCCATGTTTTACACAGATCCACCCAACCTGTATCCCGGTTTCCGGGGAACACCAGTCCAAGCTTACCCTGATGTCAGAATCATTAAGGAACGATGGTCGTATTTGGGTGCCGGCTAAACTGGAGGATGCAAAGGCTATCCGCGAAGGGAAGTTAAAACCTACCCAGATCGCAGAAGAAGACAGGGATTATTACCTGGAACGCCGTTACCCGGCTTTCGGTAACCTGGTGCCAAGGGATGTTGCCTCGAGGGCAGCCAAAGAACGATGTGATGCCGGGTTCGGTGTCAATAAGACCGGTGAAGCGGTCTACCTTGATTTTTCTGCCGCCATCATGAGGTATGGAAAAGAAAAGGCGCTTACTTCCGGTATAAAAGACCCATCAGATGAGACCGTCAGGAAGCTCGGAGAAGAAGTGGTCGAGGCCAAGTACGGGAACCTTTTCCAGATGTACGAGAAGATCGTGGACGAGAACCCATATAAAACACCTATGATGATCTACCCGGCAGTACACTATACCATGGGAGGTCTGTGGGTTGATTACAACCTGCAAACCACTATCCCCGGCTGTTACGCCGCAGGGGAAGCCAATTTTAGTGACCACGGAGCGAACAGGCTTGGAGCTTCTGCCCTGATGCAGGGACTGGCGGATGGATATTTCGTTTTACCATATACCATTGGGGATTATCTTTCTGATGATATCCGCACAGGACCTATCCCTACAGACAGTCCAGAATTTGATCATGCCGAAAAGGAAGTCAGGGAACGCATAGAAAAACTGATGTCGGGCAGTGGGAAACACTCCGTTGATTACTACCACAAGAAACTTGGCAAGATCATGTGGAATAAGTGTGGAATGGCCAGGAACGCCCAGGGGCTCCAGGAAGCGATCAATGAAATTTCCGAGCTGAGAAAAGATTTCTGGGAGAATGTAAAGGTACCAGGGGATATGAATACCATGAACCAGGAGCTTGAGAAAGCCGGGCGGGTAGCAGATTTCCTTGAACTTGGAGAACTCTTTGCAAAAGACGCCCTTCACAGGAACGAATCCTGTGGCGGTCACTTCCGCGAAGAATACCAGACCCCTGAGGGTGAAGCCCTGCGGGATGACGAGAACTTCAAATATGTTGCTGCCTGGGAATACAAAGGAGAACCCAAGGATGCAGAGCTGCACAAGGAAGAGCTTATCTATGAGAACATAGAGCTTAAGACCAGAAGTTATAAATAAAAGATACCCGGTCCCGCAACAAATTCTCGGGATCGTAATAATAGCAGTACTAAAGAAAATAGTATGAATCTCAAATTAAAAGTTTGGCGTCAGAACGATGCCCACGCAAAAGGGAAGATGGTAGATTACTCTATCAGCGGTATTGAAGGAGATATGTCTTTCCTTGAAATGCTGGACATCCTGAATGAGAACCTCATCAACGAAGGAAAGGAGCCGGTCGAGTTTGATCACGACTGCCGGGAAGGGATCTGCGGTAGCTGCTCCCTGCAGATCAACGGGGAACCCCATGGGCCCGACAGGTTTATAACAACATGCCAGCTTCATATGCGGAAATTCAAGGACGGGGACACCATCGTCATTGAACCTTTCCGCGCCACAGCCTTCCCAGTTATAAAAGACCTAGTGGTAGATCGTACTGCCTTTGACCGCATTCAGCAGGCAGGAGGCTATATCTCCGTCAATACTTCCGGAAATACGGTTGATGCTAATGCCATCCCCGTACAGAAGGAAGCTGCCGACGAGGCAATGGATTCTGCCACCTGTATTGGATGTGGTGCTTGTGTGGCAGCTTGTAAGAACGCCAGTGCTATGCTGTTTACTTCGGCCAAAGTTTCCCAGTTTGCCCTGCTTCCCCAAGGACAGGTTGAAGCAACGGAACGAGTCAAGAACATGGTACGACAAATGGATCTTGAAGGATTTGGTAACTGTACCAACACCGGGGCCTGTGAAGTAGAATGTCCTAAAGGTATCTCTTTGGAGAATATCGCGAGGATGAACCGGGAATATCTTAAAGCCCAGGCGAAAGGCTGATCCTAAAAATTTTCCAGAAATAATTCAAGCCATCTGCAGTCCTTAAAGGGAGCAGATGGCTTCCTTTTTTTCTACACCCCTTAACAACCAAAAAGTTCTTTAAAGACCTATTGAACTTTTTTGCTAAGGGATTTAACACTTGGGACAGATCTTATTAAAGATTTAACCCAATGGGTTCATTTTTTAAAAGGGGTTTAACGGTGTCTTCGCCTGCTGCTATGTATATTAAGTATGAAATAATTCACTAATCATAATAGACATAAATAACATGAAAAAGATAGCGATACTAGCAACTAACGGATTCGAAGAAATTGAGCTTACCTCTCCCTTACAAGCCATGAAGAACGAAGGCTTCGAGGTAGATATCGTAAGTGAGGAGTCTGGCCGAATAAAAGGATGGAATGATGGAGATTGGTCGAATTCCTATTCAGTCGATAAGACCTTGGACCAGGTAAAAGCTTCTGATTACAATGCCCTGATGTTACCGGGCGGAGTCATCAACCCGGATAAGTTAAGGAGAAACGAGGATGCCCTTACGTTTGTCAGGGACTTCTTTAAGCAGGAGAAGCCGGTTGCTGCCATTTGCCACGCCCCACAGGTACTGATCAGTGCAGGGGTAGTAGAAGGCCGTAAAATGACGTCTTTCCATTCTATTAAAGATGACCTGATCAACGCCGGTGCTAACTGGGTAGATGAAGAAGTGGTTGTAGACCAGGGATTCGTCACCAGCAGGAACCCGGACGACCTTCCGGCATTTAATGCCAAATTGGTCGAAGAGATCAAAGAAGGTAAGCACGAAGAACAACACGCCTAATTTCAGGCACTATAAGTAATATAACCCGTTGCCCCGCAGCGGGTTTTTTTATATGCAATTCCCTACATTTAGCTAAGCTCAAAAATATGCATCATGACCTACAATATATCTTCCAAATTACCCGGACTGGAGCCTTCAATTTTTACGGTAATGGGCCAAATGGCACGTAAGCATAATGCGGTAAATCTCTCACAGGGTTTCCCTGATTTTGAACCGGATCCACAGCTGCTGTCACTGGTCGAAAACGCCATGCGCTCCGGTTACAACCAGTATGCGCCGATGGCCGGGATCTTCCCGCTTCGCGAGGGTATTTCCGGTAAAATAAAAAACCTGTATGGTCACTCTTTTGATCCCGATACGGAGATCACCGTAACCAGCGGGGCTACACAAGCTATTTTTACTGCGATAACAGCCTTCATCAACCCCGGTGACGAGGTGATTCTGATCAGGCCGGCTTATGATTGCTACGAGCCCGCTATTGTCCTGAACGGGGGCAGAGTAGTTTCTGTACAGATGAAAGGCAAAGACCATACTATTGATTGGGATGAATTCCGTGCCGCGATAAGCTCACGCACCCGTATGGTCGTCATCAACACCCCTCATAACCCCAGTGGCACCATCTTTTCACAAAGCGATATGCAGGCCCTGGAGAAAGCTTTAGATCAAACAGATATACTTCTACTCAGTGATGAGGTGTATGAACACCTGGTCTTTGACGGGAACCAGCACGAAAGTGTGGCCCGGTATCCCGGCTTGGTATCGCGAAGCCTTATCTGTGCTTCCTTTGGAAAAACATTCCATACCACCGGGTGGAAAATGGGATACTGTGCCGCCCCTGCAAACCTGATGTCAGAGTTCCGCAAGGTGCACGAATTTAATGTGTACTGTGTCAATCACCCCATCCAGCATGCATTGGCCACCTACCTGCAGGACCCGGAAACTTACCTCGGCCTGGGGCCCTTATTCCAGGAAAAAAGGGATTTTTTCCTCGATTCAATAGCGGGGTCCCGGTTCCGTTTTACTCCCTGCAATGGCACCTATTTCCAGTTGTTGGATTACAGCGCTATCTCCGAAGAAAAAGATACAGACTTTGCAAGGAGACTGATTACTGAATTCGGTATCGCAAGTATTCCTATTTCTGTCTTTAACGAACAGCAGGAAGATCACCAGCAACTCCGGTTTTGCTTTGCAAAAAAAGAAGAGACCTTGTCACGTGCTGCAGACATCCTTAAGAAGATCTAATCCAGGGAAGCATAGACCCGCTTCATGAATTCGCCGATCTTTGATGGTTCCAGCCAACGCGTGATCACCACCAGTTTCTGTTCCTGGTCGATAACAATGAAGTTCCCCCCGAAGCCTGCAGCATAAAATATATGCTCCGGGATACCCTCCCATTGCCTGTCACCGGGTTTGTTGAGCCACCACATATGACCGTAATTTGGTTCAGGAGCAGAAGGAGTTACCGCTTCCTGTATCCATTCCTCGCTGATAAGGCGTTCCCCGTTCCATTCCCCGTTATTCATGAACAATAGTCCGAAACGGGCCATATCCTTAGTGCTGATAAATATTCCCGCTCCTGAGTGCCCCCCTCCGGTAACGGATTTCATCTTGTAACCGTCTATCTCTGTCCAGGCATGGTCATAACCAAACCACCTCCAGGAGGAGGATGCGCCTATGGGATCCATTATTTCTTCTTTAAGAACTGCAGGGAGCGGTTGCCGCCAGACATGGGTAAGGGCATATGCCAGCACATTAACGCGTACATCATTGTATTCCATTACGGTGCCGGGTTCATTCAGTGACCTGTTCTTCCATTCATCTATACCTCCCTCCATGGGAGGCCTGTCAGCCCAGTCATACAAACCCCATAACTGGCCGGACCAGTCCGAATTTTGTTGTAACAGCTGATTCCACTGTATCTTACTATTATGCTCCCCTTCAAAAGTGCCATCCCAGATGTACCTGGATACCTTGTCCGAGGTTTTAGCGATGAGTCCCTGGTCAACGGCCAGGCCAGCTATTGTCGATAAAAAACTTTTGGTTACACTGAAGGTCATATCCACACGTTCTGTATCTCCCCATTGCTTTACCAAGTAGCCGTTTTTAAGTATCATGCCCGCAGGACCTCCTCTTTTCTTGGTTGGACCCAGAATTTCGTGGAAAGGTTCCCTTTCAAATCCTTTTAATATCGCTATCCGCAGGTCCCTGGATCCACCGTATTCATTTGCTGTTGCAAAAGAAACGGCGTCTTCCAGGGCAGCAGGTTTCATGCCCGCTTCCTTTACATCTTTCTGCTCCCAGTCTCCCCTCCCGGGAAAATAATTCTGGGCACTTAATATGCCCGTAAGTCCCAGGCATAACATGAGTACTGATCGCTGAATTGTTTTCATATGGTTCATCGGAATTTTATATTACTTAAATCTGCCTTCATCACCCAGTCCATCTGTTTATCGTTGCCAATGTAATAGGGGTGCATTCCACTTTTTACAAACCCTTGCTTTTCGTAAAAGCGGATGGCATCCCTGTTCTCTTCCCAGACCCCTAACCACAGGTATTGTTTATCCTCCGCGATGGCCATCTTTTTGACCCGGGACAGGATTTCTGCCCCGATCCCCAGGCCCTGGAACTCTTTTAAGACATAGATCCGCTCCAGTTCCATCCCGCTGTCTTCCAACAGATCTGTTTGTGCATTGCCCGTGTTAAGTTTAATATAAGCTACTAATACTGTATCACGGTAAACAAAGTAAAAACGACTTCCGGGACGCTGTAATTCCCGGGCTAAAGTCTCAGGAGAGAAAGCAGTATCGAGGTAAGTTTTAAAATCATCGGGGTTGTTCTGATCTTCAAAAGCTACCGCAAAGGTCTCCCTGGAGATGCGGGTGAGCAATTCCAGTTCGCCTTTTTTGCACTCCTTGAAAATAAGATCTTTTGCCATTACCGGAGCTCTAAAATAAAAAAAGGAGCAATACGCGTGGTATTACTCCTTTTTTTAATCATTCATTTTCCTGTTCAGAACATGAATAATTTCTTTGCCAGCATCAGCAGTCCACTCAGAAAGTTGCTGCGATACACTTGAATTTCTTCTTCGGCATGATGGTTTTGTTGTTCCATAGGCAATAGGTTTGGGTTAAGATCTGGGGTTTTCAGGTATTAAATTAAACTATAAGGTCTTCTAATTATTGTGGACGTAGGCTGCCCGCTGATGTTAAAATTATAGATTTTGGCAATAATTTCGATGAACTGTATCTCAGAACTGCATTTCCGGAATATCTCCTTCAACAATCAACGCCCCTTCGGTAGCTTCCCGGATAGTTTCCACACTTACCCCTGGTGCTCTTTCCAGAAGCCTGAATCCTTCCGATGTCACTTCGAGCACCGCCAGGTTAGTCACTATCTTCTTAACGCACTGCACACCTGTCAGGGGTAATGTACAACGCTTGAGTAATTTGGATTCTCCAGCCCTGTTGGTATGCATCATGGCCACGATGATATTCTCTGCC
The DNA here is from genome assembly GCF_004362865.1 of Zeaxanthinibacter enoshimensis. GTDB lineage: Bacteria > Bacteroidota > Bacteroidia > Flavobacteriales > Flavobacteriaceae > Zeaxanthinibacter > Zeaxanthinibacter enoshimensis. The sequence goes on from NZ_SNYI01000001.1 coordinate 608,299, forward strand.
GAGGCCACCAAGTCCATGGCGCCGCCCATTCCTTTTACCATTTTTCCGGGAATCTTCCAGTTGGCAATATCCCCGTTTTCTGCAACCTCCATGGCACCGAGGATGGTAAGGTCCACATGTTGGCCCCTGATCATCCCGAAACTTGTGGCGGAGTCAAAGAAGGAAGCTCCCGGGAGCGTGGTTATGGTTTGCTTGCCCGCATTGATAATATCTGCATCTTCCTCTCCTTCAAATGGAAAAGGGCCCATTCCCAGGACACCGTTCTCACTCTGGAATTCAACACTGATATCGTCTCGGACAAAATTGGCGACAAGGGTTGGTATCCCGATCCCCAAATTGACATAATAGCCATCTTTGACTTCCCTGGCAATTCTCTTTGCTATTCCGTTCTTATCCAGCATTAGTTCCTTTTTCTTACTGTGCGTTGTTCTATTCTCTTTTCATAATTCTTGCCCTGGAATATCCGGGTGACAAAGATCCCGGGAATATGGATTTCGTTCGGGTCCAGTTCCCCGGCAGGTACTAATTCCTCCACCTCGGCCACCGTGATCTTTGCTGCCCCGCACATACAGGGGTTAAAATTCCGGGCCGTCCCTTTAAAGATCAGGTTCCCGGCTTCATCTCCTTTCCAGGCCTTGACCAAGGAGAAGTCGGCTTTGAAAGCTTCTTCCAACACGTACATCTTCCCGTTGAATTCCCGGGTTTCCTTTCCCAAAGAAACCTCTGTCCCGTATCCTGCAGGAGTATAGAATGCGGGAAATCCTGCCTGTGCAGCCCGGCATTTCTCGGCCAGCGTCCCCTGGGGCGTAAGTTCTACCTCAAGTTCCCCGCTGAGCATCTGCCTTTCGAATTCTTCGTTTTCTCCCACATAAGACGAGATCATCTTCCTGATCTGCCGCTTCTGCAAGAGCAATCCCAGGCCAAAATCATCCACCCCGGCATTATTGCTGATGCACGTCAGGTCTTTTACTCCCAGCCTGACCAGTTCGGAGATCGCATTTTCCGGGATACCGCACAGGCCAAACCCCCCGAGCATGATGGTCATACCATCCTTTACCCCTTCAAGGGCCGTGTCTACGTCAGCTACTGTTTTTTTAATCATATCTGTTAATCTAGTCTGAATGCACCCATGTTAAACCGGGCGTTCTTAGGTTACTAAAATAAGGTTTTATGGTGTAATAGCCTTGGATCAGTTTCACCTAAATACATGGATACTGTTCCGGGAATAAGCGTTAGGTAAGTGGTGATCTAAAAATCCAGGTCGTCCATATCATCTTCAAGATCGGCCTCTTTTTCGGTCTCCTCCGGTAACTTATTACAGTCTACTATAATGGACAGGTCCTCCGGTTCTGCGAACTCTTCCTTGGAGATTCCCAATTCCGGTTCATTGTAATTCTTCTTCATATACAATGCCCAGATAGGCAGGGCCATAGAAGCTCCCTGGCCATAGGTAATGCTTTTAAAGTGAACCGAGCGTTCCTCTCCACCAACCCACACCCCTGTAACCAGGTTGGGTACCATGCCGATAAACCAGCCATCACTATTGTTCTGTGTGGTCCCGGTCTTCCCGGCTATAGGGTTGGTAAATCCATAGGGGTAACCAGTAATGATCTCTTTATAAACGGTAACATCCTTACTGGAAGAGGTACGAAGCCTGGTTCCAGACCCGCCTTCGGTCACACCTTCCATGAGTTTGACCATGGCATAGGCCACATCTTTACTGAGTACATCCTTGGTTTCGGGAACGTATTCGTAGAGTACTGTACCGTTCTTATCCTCAATACGGGTTACCATAACCGGTTTTACGTATACCCCCTGGTTGGCAAAGGTCCCGTAAGCTCCCACCATTTCGTATACATTAAAATCGGTCGTTCCCAGTGCGATCGAAGGCACGGGGAGTATTTCCCTGCTTAAACCAAGGTTTTTGACAATGGACACTACGGGCTTTGGCCCTACCCTGTCTATCAGTTGTGCCGTAACGGTATTCACGGAATTGGCCAGGGCTTTCTTCAGGGTGTACATCTTACCCGAGTATTTCCCGTCAGAATTTTTAGGACACCAGGCCTCTATGTTTCCATGCTTCCCGGCTTCTATACAGTACTGGCTGTCCGGGAGCGAATCGCAGGGTGATAACCTCAACTGGTCTATGGCTGCTGCGTATATAAAAGGTTTAAAGGTAGAACCTGCCTGCCTTGCCCCCTGGATCACGTTATCGTACTGGAAATGCTTATAATTGACTCCCCCCACCCATGCTTTTACATGGCCGGTCTGAGGCTCCATAGACATCATGGAAGTTCGCAGGAACGACTTGTAGTACCTTATGGAATCCAGTGGCGTCATCACCGTATCCTTTTCCTTGGTCTCGGCATTCCAGTCAAAAACAGTCATCTCGGTTTCTTTCTGAAAGGACTCCCGGATCTCCTTTTCGGATTTCCCCGCTGCTTTCATTCCGCGCCACCTGCTCGAGTTCTTCATGGCGCGTTCCATTATGTCATCAATTTCCGAGTCTTCCAGGTCGAGGAACGGAGTAGTAGGGTTACGGGCCGGTGTATTCTGTACAAAGAATTCGGCCTGCAGTCTTTTCATGTGTTCAGAGACGCTTTCTTCTGCATGGGTCTGCATGCGCGAATCGATAGTGGTATAGATCTTTAATCCGTCCAGGTACAAGTTCCATTTATCTCTTTCTCCTTCTAGGGCGGGTTTTGGGTTGTCGGCGATCCAACGGTTCATAAAGCCCTGGAGGTACATCCTGAAGTAGGTAGCAAGTCCTTCCCGGTGAGATTCCGGGCTGAAATTGATATTCATTTCCAGGGCCTGCAAGGAGTCTTTGGCCTCCTCGGTGATGTAGTCGTACTTGGCCATCTGGGAAAGCACCGTATTCCTGCGGTTCAATACTAATTCTTCCCTTCTTATAGGGTTGTACAGGGATGAGTTTTTAAGCATTCCTACAAGCACGGCAGATTCCTCTGTTTTCAGGTCTTTAGGTTCCTTCCCGAAGTAGATCCTCGCTGCGGAACGTATCCCGTCTGCATTGTAATTAAAGTCGTAGATGTTCATATACATCGCGATGATCTCCGACTTGGTATATTGTCTCTCCAGCCGGGTAGCGATCACCCATTCCTTTACTTTCTGTATGGCCCGGCTTAAAACATCCCCTGAAGCTCTCTTGGTGAAGAGCAGTTTAGACAACTGCTGCGAGATGGTACTGGCTCCTCCTCTTTGTCCCAGGAAGACTATAGCGCGTAATGTTCCCCAGGCATCAATACCCGAATGACTGTAATAACGTACATCTTCCGTAGCGATCAATGCATCTACGAGGTTTTGGGGAAGATCGTCATACCCTACAGGAGTACGGTTATCGTCCAAGTAGAATTTCCCAAGGGTCTGCCCATCAGCAGAGATGATCTCGGTGGCCAGGTTGGTCTGTGGATTTTCAAGTCGTTCAAAAGTTGGCATTTCTCCGAAGGCTCCCCAGGAGGCGAGCAGGAATATCAGTACTATGGAGAAAATTCCTGCGGCAAACAGGATCCAGAACCATTTTACAAAAGTTCTGAAAGACCTTTTCGGCTTTTTTTTCTTTGCTTTAGCCATCGATTTACTCTTGCTTTTCAATTTCTAATCCAACATCCGTGATCCCGGGCAGTTCCACAACGCCTTCCACATCCCCGTTCTTCCTCATCGCATGTTGTAAGGTAACCGTATATTCCCCGGTATCCGGGAATACCATGGCCTCCTTAAACCACAGCTTATTCTCTTTGATACTCCCCTGCCCTTTTCCCATCCAAGTCCCGTCAGGGCGGGCCATTTCATATTCAAGGGTATCTATGGAAGTCTCCCCTCCCGGAGTATTGAACGCAGCAATTACGAACAAATTGCTGTAAGGGAAGCGATCATCGTTACGGATATTAAAATACAGGTTATGAGATTGTATGGTATCCGGGGCTTTAAAGGTGAAAGTCATCACTTCGTCCCGGTCCCAGCTGCCCCCGGTGGTAGATTCACTCCGGGTATATACCAGGTTATCATTACATGAGAGCAGGGCTAAAGCACATACCAGGCCCAACAGGAGATTACGCATTTTTAGAAGCCTTATTTCTGTTATTTCTTCCTTTTTTCTTGTTGTTCCGCCTCTTACTCTTTCGTTTAGGACGATCAAAGCGGGTAAGGCTGTCCTGGCCCACCACATTTTCAAACGCGGTTTCGGCCGGGCTTTCATTTTCTGAAGCATATTCTTCCAGGCTTGCCACCTTTTCCTTCTTCTTGTTCTTTTCAGCGATCTCGCGGACCTGCTCTTTGGTCAGCGCATGCCAGTTGGCCGGTTCATCCTTATAGGAGAACCAGAGAGTACCTTTAAAAATGTCGGTCTTCTGGCAGAATGCCAATCCTTTCTCAGTAAACAGTTTGGTATCCTGGGCCGGGAAATCTTTAAGCGCATCCATGTATACATCCAACTCGTAGTTCAGGCAGCATTTTAACTTCCCACACTGCCCTGCGAGTTTTAAAGGATTCAGGGACAACTGTTGGTACCGTGCAGCTGCTGTACTCACCGAACGGAAGTCGGTCAGCCAGGTAGAACAGCACAGTTCCCTGCCGCAGGATCCGATTCCACCGAGGCGTTGCGCCTCCTGGCGGTACCCGATCTGCCGCATTTCTATACGGATGCCAAAAGCCTTGGCCATATCCTTGATCAGTTGCCGGAAATCTACCCGTTCTTCTGCGGTGTAATAAAAAGTTGCTTTAGAGCCATCGCCCTGGAATTCGACATCAGAGATCTTCATCTGCAGGTTAAGAATAATGGCGATCTCGCGGGAACGTTTTTTGATCTCCTCTTCCTTATCCCTACATCGCTGCCACTTGTCGATATCTTTCTGGGTAGCCTTACGATAAATTTTTGGGAGGTTGGGATCTGTATGATCCTCTTTCTTCTTTTTCATCTGCACCTTTACCAGGGGCCCGGTAAGGGTAACCATACCAATATCATGGCCGGCTTTGGCCTGGGTCGCCACCATATCTCCAATAGACAATGAGAGGTTTTCCGAATTGCGGAAAAACTCCTTCCGGCTGTTCTTGAAACGTACCTCGACACAATCAAAAGGCTGCTCCCCTGCCGGGAGCGACATATTTGAAAGCCAATCAAATACCGTTAATTTATTACAGCCATCTGATCCGCAAGTACCATTGTTCTTGCAGCCACGGGGCTGTCCTCCTGTGGCGGTCGTACAACTGCTACAACCCATATAGTATATCTTGAATCAGGTAAAGCCAAGCGGCCTTTCCCGACGTAGGTTCATAAATAATTCACTCGTAAAGATACGATAAAATGCTTCGCATCTAAAAAGTACTGTGGCATATTACGACATGGATACGCATGGCCTGATATTACCCGGCGCCGGAGATGAAAAAAGAGCAGAAGTCGATCCTGGCAGCGGCCCTGTTATCGTTTGAACTTCAGAACCTCTGAGCGACCTTTTTTAAAGATCTTATTACTCGCTTCTTTTCCTTTCCGCAATTTTTTCTGCTCTTCATAAGGAAGGGCATTGATCTCTTTACAGTTATCGGAACAGCATTGATCCATTTTTTCCGCACAGGATTCGCACTGGATGAACAGCAGGTGGCAGGCTTCGTTAGCACAGTTCACGTGCGTGTCACAAGGCTCACCACACTGGTGGCAGTGAGAGATCACATCCTCGGAGATACGTTCACTCCGGCGGTGATCAAAGACAAAGTTCTTCCCTTTGAACTTATTTTCCAGCTTAAGCTGTTGTACCTGCCGGGCGTACTCTATGATCCCGCCTTCTAACTGGTACACCTGCTTAAAACCCTTGTGCTTGTAATATGCACTGGCCTTTTCACAGCGAATGCCCCCGGTACAATACATTACGAGCTTCTTATCCTCCTTGTGTTCCGCCAGGTCCTTTTCAATGATGTCCAGGGAATCCCTGAAGGTATCCACATCCGGAGTGATGGCATTCTGAAAGTGCCCGATCTCACTCTCGTAATGGTTACGCATATCGACCAGGATGGTATCCGGATCATCTATGAGCTTATTGAACTCTTCCGCATTGACATGCACCCCTTTATTGGTAACATCAAAAGAGCGATCGTTAAGACCATCGGCCACGATCTTTTTCCGAACTTTAACCTTGAGTTTCAGAAAAGATTTGTTGTCCTGCTCTATCGCAATATTCAGACGGACATTCTCCAGGAAGCTGATACTATCCAGGTGCTTTTTAAAAGCTTCGAAATTAGGAGCGGGGACCGAAAGCTGGGCATTGATGCCTTCATGGGCAACATAAATCCGCCCAAGCACATCCAATTCGTTCCAATGGATAAAGAGGTGGTTCCTGAAGATCTGGGGATTCCCGATGTGTGCGTATTTGTAGAACGAGATGGTCAGCCGTTCCTGGTTGGCCTGCTCTATCAGCTCTTCGCGTTCCTTCGCACTTAAAGTATTGTACAGTTGCATGCTATACCAATAATTAAGTTGTCGTTAAATTTTGTGCAAAAATAGGGATTTTAAAACAAAAAAAGCCCCGATTTCACGGGGCTTTCCTGCTGCCATTTTTCAGCATCCTTTTTCATAGCGGTCAGGTCTTCTTTTTCACAGAATTCTTATGCCGGTCCATGGCTGCATCTTAGTGAACCACCCATAGCCGGGCGGTTATAAAACAAGTGACCAACTAACACTCATTGGTTAGATACAGGCTTGGCAAAAAGGTTGCGCCGCTGGTTGTTATATGCAAAAAGAAATGGTAATTTAGCTTTCTGAATTTTACAAAAGAATGGAAACGAAGAACAGCGAAAAAGAAGCGAAATTAAAAGCCCTGAAACTGACCCTGGACAAACTGGATAAAACCTATGGCAAGGGGGCGGTCATGAAGATGGGAGATGAAAAGGTGCAGGATGTGGAGGTGATCTCTTCGGGATCGCTGGGTCTGGATATCGCCTTAGGTGTTGGAGGATACCCAAGAGGAAGGGTCATCGAGATCTACGGACCGGAATCCTCGGGTAAGACCACGCTAACGCTACATGCCATAGCAGAAGCACAGAAAAAAGGAGGTATTGCTGCTTTTATCGATGCAGAACATGCGTTTGATCGTTTCTATGCCCAGAAACTCGGTGTGGATATAGACAACCTGATCATTTCACAACCTGACCACGGGGAGCAGGCCCTGGAAATTGCAGATAACCTTATCCGTTCCGGCGCTATTGATATCGTGATCATCGACTCGGTCGCGGCCCTGACCCCGAAGAGCGAGATCGAAGGCGAAATGGGAGATTCAAAAATGGGACTCCATGCGCGGCTGATGTCGCAAGCCCTGAGAAAGCTTACCAGCTCTATCAGTAAAACCCATTGTACTGTTATTTTCATCAACCAGCTGCGTGAAAAGATTGGAGTAATGTTCGGGAACCCGGAAACAACAACCGGGGGGAACGCTCTTAAATTCTATGCCTCTGTTCGCCTGGATATACGCAGGTCTACCCAGATCAAGGATACCGATGGTGGTGTCCAGGGAAATAAGACCCGTGTGAAAGTGGTGAAGAACAAAGTTGCTCCGCCTTTTAAAACTGCAGAATTTGATATTATGTATGGCGAGGGGATCTCGAAGATCGGGGAGATCATAGATCTCGGGGTACAATACGAAATTATTAAGAAGAGTGGCTCATGGTTCAGTTATGGCGATACCAAACTGGGACAAGGTCGAGATGCTGTGAAAAACCTGCTGATCGATAATCCAGAATTGCTGGACGAACTGGAAGGCAAGATAAAAGACGCCATCAGCGCATTATAACATTAACTTCCAAGGGGCCAGGTAACTGAGCCCCTTTTTTTTCTAAGCAACCTTTAGCCGAGGATCGCATCTAAGGTTAAACAAACATTAATAATATGAAACTGAGAAAAACTTGGTTTTGTGGGTTGCTGATCTCCCTGTTCATGGTGAGTTCGTGCGATATTAGCGATGACAGGGCTAACTTCCATTTTATAACCCTCAACATTATAGAGGCAGAACTGCCGGAATCGTTTAACCTCAATGAGACCTACGAGATAAAGGTGACCTACCTACGTCCCAATGGATGCTCTATTTTCGAGGGGTTTGATATCCGGAAAGATGACCTGACCACCAGGACGGTGGTTGCGGTGGGCTCAGAATTTGAAGACCAGGGCTGCACCCAGGCTACGGAGGAGGTACAGACTTTCTTTAATTTCATCTGCCTGTACGACGAGACATACACCTTTAGGTTTTATGCCGGGGAAGAGGAAGATGGGACTCCCATTTTTATAGAATACGAAGTACCGGTAAATCAACAGGCAGATAATAGGTAGATATGAACTAAGGCGGTCAACTTGGATCTGGAAGAACTGATAAACCAATGCAAAAAGGGTAGCAGACAGGCACAGGAATCTTTATATAAGAAGTATTCCCCGGTGTTGTTTGGCATCTGCCTTAAGTATTCGCGCAATAAAACGGAGGCCGAGGATAATTTGCACGACAGTTTTATCGTCATCTTCGATAAGATAGGGCAGTTCCGCTTTAAAGGTTCTTTCGAGGGCTGGATGAAACGCATCACGGTAAATACTGTATTACAGAAATACAGGAAAGAAGTGTATATGAACGTGGTGAACGAAAATTCGGAAAGCGAAGAGGAGGAATTACCTTTTTACGACGAGATCAGCCTGCAGACCTTGCTTGGCTATATACAGGATCTGCCCCATAAGTACAGGCTGACCTTCAATATGTATGTGCTGGATGGTTTTACCCACCAGCAGATCAGTGAAAAACTGGGAACCTCGGCCGGGACATCCAAATCTAACCTGGCCAGGGCGAGGGCTATTCTAAAAGAAAAGATCAAGAAAGCGAAGATGAATATCGCTTAAACCGCATAAGCCATGAAAAAGAATAATCTGGATAATTTGTTCAAGGACAGGCTGAAAGACTTCCAGCAATCACCTCCTGACGGGATGTGGGAAAGGATCTCCGGCACCCTGGACCGAAGAAAGAAGAAAAAAAGACTGGTTGCCCTGTGGTGGCAGCTGGGCGGTGCGGCTGCAATACTGGCCTTTTTACTTTTCCTGGGGGTAATCCCCACTGGGAAGGAGACCAATGTGATCTTAACAGACACCACGGAACAACCTATAGAACAGGACGGTCGGGAGACCACCCCCTCTACGCCGCTGAAACAGGACCCTGAAGATGCCGTGGCGGGCTCCGCGGAGGAAACACGACCATCATCCATACCTTCTTTCCCGAAGAAAACAGGCAACAGCAAAGGGGACTATAATACCATTCAAAAGGAAAAGGCACCGGGGGAAAATATACGGCACGCTGATCTCGCAGGGGTGAAAAATAAAACCCAGGATGATCACGGAGAGTTAAAGACCACTGACTATTCCGCAGAAAGCGTAACGGGTAGTTCGGAAGAAAATAGCGGTACCCGACAGCAAAATACAACTCAGCTTGCCGCGGGAGAAAAAGACAAGGATACTGAGAATAATTTAATAAACCAGTCGGTACAATCTTCTGAAGTTGCTGTAAACACTAGCAAGGAACAGGATGCTGAGCAGGAAGATAAACGTTCGATCTTCGAGGTTGTAGACGCAGAAGAGGAAGAGCTGGCCCAGCAGGAATCCAACCCGAAATGGTCTGTCGGGCCTCGTATTGCTCCTGTCTATTTTAGTTCTTTCGGCCAGGGCTCCCCTATCCATTCCAGTTTTACGGCCAATTCCAAAAGCGGCAATGTAAATATGAGTTATGGGATCACAGTTTCTTATGACCTCAGCCCTAAACTCAGGTTACGTTCCGGCCTGCACAAAGTGGATTACGGTTACGACACTAATGATGTGTCCTTCTCTGCTTCCCCTATAGCCGGGGAACAGGCTAAACTGGATCATATAGATTACAATATTACTTCCCGGAACCTGGTGGTCAGAAGTGAAGCTTCACCTAAAAGTGAACCCACCAACGGTTTTGCCGATGTCAGCGCTCAGAGTCCGGGGAAATCCGGGCGTATGAACCAGCAGTTCGGTTACCTGGAAGTTCCCCTGGAATTGAATTACGTACTCAGTGACCAGAAACTGGGTGTGGATCTTATCGGGGGCATAAGCACCCTGTTCCTGACCGATAACTCTCTGGTCCTGGAGGCCGAAGGCAACCAGACCCTGGTAGGGGATGCCAACAATATCAACAGCCTGAATTTCAGCACGAATATCGGGCTGGGCTTCTATTACAGGATCACCCCCAGTATACAGCTTAATATTGACCCGGTATTCAAATACCAGCTCAACACCTTTTCAGATACAGCGGGTTCCTTTAATCCTTATTCTTTGGGGGTTTACAGCGGACTTAATATCAGGTTCTGATATGTTGGGGGATTTGTGCGTGCCCGGGTTCTTCAAGGTCTTGCAGGAATATTTGCCTGACCTGCTGACTCAATATCCTCTTGTCTGATTCTTCGAGCACGGAGGTATCTATAAATGAGTGAACCTTCACCCGGAGCGGTCCGGGCCGGCCTTTTGTCCATGTAAAAGGCAGTCTTTTCTTATTATCCAGGAAGGTTATTGGAACAAGCCGGATCTGATGTGCAATAGACATCCTGAAAGCTCCTTCTTTAAAACTATCTAACACAACTGATTCATCCGGAACACCCCCTTCAGGGAAAATACAGATACTAAGTCCCTGGTTCAGTCTTTTCTGGGCCCTTCGGTATACCGCCATCCGGCTGCGACTGTCTTCCCGGTCTACCATGATGCAGACCCGTTTGTAAAAGAAACCGAATAAGGGAATGTTCACCAATTCCTTTTTCCCCACAAAAACAAAGGGGTTTTTACTCACCCGCAGCATCAGCATAATATCGAGCATACTGGTATGGTTGGCCACCAGCATGTAGCTTTCGTGCTTCAACAGTTTCTCTTCGTAGCTTATCCGGGGCGGGCAACCCATCCCGTATAAAATGAAAGGAGCCCATATATTGCGGGCCAACCAGAAAAACTGCCTGTAGGTGCGCTCAGAAAGGGTGGTAAGGATAAGGAAGGGCAGGGCGATGAGGATTGGGACAGCGACCAGGATATAAAACCAAATGTGATACAGGATTCCCCAGAAATTGAAAAGGGCTTTGCGCATGGAATCAAAAGTAACAATTTTAGCAAGGTTTTAGATAAACCGTTACTTTTGTCTTTTCCAAAAAAACGCAGATGGCAAGAATCCTCACAGGCATACAGAGCACCGGAACTCCGCACCTCGGAAACATCCTGGGAGCAATCATTCCCGCGATCAGGATGGCAAAGGATCCCGCAAATGAATCCTTTCTTTTTATCGCAGATATGCATTCGCTTACCCAGATAAAGAACGGGGAGACCCTGCGGCAGAATACCTTTGCGACTGCCGCTACCTGGTTATCCTTTGGTCTCGATGTTAATAAAACTGTTTTCTACAGACAGAGTGATGTCCCGCAGGTGACTGAACTATCCTGGTACCTGAGTTGTTTCTTTCCCTACCAGAGACTGACCCTGGCCCACTCCTTTAAAGATAAAGCCGACAGACTGGAAGACGTTAATGCCGGGCTGTTCACCTACCCTATGCTAATGGCTGCAGACATCCTGCTTTACGACGCCAACATTGTTCCGGTCGGAAAAGACCAGTTGCAACACCTGGAAATGACCCGGGATGTAGCATCCAGGTTCCACGCCCAGCTGGGGGAAACCTTTGTTTTACCAGAGGCCCAGGTCCAGGAAGAGACCATGTATGTTCCCGGCACCGACGGCGAAAAGATGAGTAAAAGTAAAGGGAACCTAATCGATATCTTCCAGCCCGACAAAAAACTGCGCAAGCAAATCATGGGCATAAAGACCGACAGCACCCCCCTGGAAGACCCGAAGGATCCTGACACTGATAACGTGTTTGCCCTTTATAAAATTCTCGGCAATCCGGAACAGGTTGCTGCCATGCGCGACAACTATACCGGCGGAAATTATGGATACGGGCACGCAAAACAAGCCTTGTTTGAGCTGATCTGTGAACGTTTTAAAGAACCCAGGGAGAAATTCGAGTATTACAAAACACATCCCCAGGAAGTCGAGGACGCGCTTGCCTTAGGAGCAGAAAAAGCAGCGGGAGTCGCCTCGGAAGTGCTTAAAAGGGTTAGGGAAAAGCTGGGGTATTAACAATCTCCTTGCCTTGTTCCCGGAAATTAACAAACTGACTGCCCGGTCGGTTCCGGAAGGGCCGGCACTAACATAATATTACTCGTAAACCGATGTAAACAGCTGTTCTGTCGATAAAAGCAGGGATTCAACACACCAATAGCTGTTTTACCTAACCTGGCAGACCACCCGGTCTGTAGCTTCATTAAGCCAATTCAAATAATTTTCCGGGTAAGGGGCAGATCACACCCTTCATTTCCAGTTCAAAAAGCAAGGCCGAACATGCCGAGACAGGGAGATCGCAGTGTATGGATATTTCATCGAGATGTTGCTTGCCCTTATCTTCCAGAAACTGCACCACCCGCTGCTCCACAGGGTTCAAATCCACGAACAGCTGCTTCTGCACTCCCCTTCCGCCGCTGGCTGTAGCCTCCCAGTTCAGCATATATACCAGATCTTCCGCAGCAGTGAGCAAATGCGCTTTCTGCGACCTGATCAGGGCATTACAGCCACGGCTGAAAACATCTGTGGTTCTCCCGGGTACAGCGAAAACTTCCCGGTTGTACTCTGCCGCAAGGTTGGCCGTAACCAGGCTGCCCCCTTTTTCACCCGATTCAATGACCACCGTGGCCTGGCTGAGGCCGGCAATGATACGGTTTCGCCTCAGGAAATTTTCCCTGACCGGCAGGCTTTTGCTCCACTGTTCCGTAAAGAAACCCCCGTTCTTCATGATCATGTCTGCGTAGATCCTATGTTCAGGAGGGTAGATCCTGTTGAGGCCATGGGCCAGGCAGCCTATGGTCTGCAAGCCGTGAGCCATGGCAGCACGCTGAACACAGATATCAACTCCATAAGCAAAACCACTGATGATCACCGGCTCATATACCGCCAGGTCTTCGATGAATTTATGGCAGAAATCCCTGCCCCTGCCGGTCATGTTCCGGGTACCTACAACACTGATGATCTTCTTTCCCTCTAGCTCAATATTCCCTTTGTAAAACAACAGTACGGGCCCGTCCGGGCAATGCTGCAGGTTATAGGGATAGCTATGTTGCCTGTAATAGTAGTACCCGATCCTGTGCTTCCTGATAAAATTCAATTCGCGTTCTGCTGCCCGGGCATGAACAGGGTCGTGAAGACCTGATAACATCGCAGAGCCAATTCGGTCTATTTTAAGCAACACCTGCATTTTATCGGTGAAAACCGCAGCAGGACTGCCACAATGAGCAATTAATTTTTTTGCGCTGATATCCCCCAGGTTGGGAATATGCTGTAACCGAAGAGCTGCGAACAGCTCATTTTCGGGTAATTCCGGACCATCACCTCCATTCTTCACATCCTGCCGATCCATGTCTGTTAATAAAAAGTTATCGTTTCTGCTTTTACCCACTGCAAAAATTTTCCATCTTTGTAGATATGAGTGCAGCATTTTATATAGAAGAACTCCTTTACCGTTATAATTGTGTCATTGTACCGGGCTTTGGTGCTTTCCTGACACAAATGAAATCTGCTGTACTGCACAAAACAACCAACACTTTTGATCCGCCTTCAAAAGTGATCTCCTTTAACCAACAGCTGGACAGTAATGACGGCCTGCTGGTTTCCTACATTGCCCATGCGGAGAATACTACCTATGACGCAATGTTGGAAGAGCTCTCCAAAACGGTAAAAAAATGGAAAGAGGAGCTGGAAACACAAAAGACACTGAAATTTGGGAACCTTGGTGAATTCCGACTGAATCGCGAAGGCAGGTTACTATTCCGCCCCGCGAACCAGGTCAACTTCCTGACTGCCTCCTTTGGCCTTAGCTCGGTAGTTTCACCCCAAGTCACTCGGGAAGTCCTTAAAGAAGAAGTACAGGAACTGGAAGAACGTATCCCTTTTATCATTACTCCCGAAGAGCGAAAGAAAAGCAACTTCCGCCCTTATTTAAAATATGCAGCCATCCTGTTGCTCGCCTTTTCTACAGGGGTAACAGGATTCAGGATGTATCAAACTTCTGTTGAAAACCAACAGATCGCAAGGCAACAGGCTCACGAACTGGTTCAGAAAAATATACAGGAGGCCACTTTCTTCAGTGCTGCCCCGTTAGAATTGCCAGCAATCAGCCTGAATGTTACCAGGAAAGAAGAGGCCCCGAGACACCATGTCATCGCGGGTGCTTTCCGCTACAAGACAAATGCCGATAAGAAAGTAAGGCAATTAAAGCGGAAAGGTTTTGATTCCGCTGCTTACCTCGGCACCAATTCTTTTGGTCTTCACCAGGTGGTATACGCCAGTTTCGTGGATTCTCAGGAGGCGCTGGACTACCTGAAAACGGTTAAAGAGAATGTCTCCAGGGATGCCTGGCTGCTTTCTAAGAAATAATCTGAGTTTCCGGAACACTTTCCCACTTTTACGTATCGCTTCCTAATTTCTATGGTATGGCGTCACTTGTGCCAACATTAGCACTTATCTTTGCAAAAAATTTTGACCCATGGAGCCTAAAACGCCAAGCGATTCACGAACTATCATGACAGACCTGGTCCTGCCCAGTGAGACCAATCCCCTCAATAATCTTTTTGGAGGAGAATTGCTGGCCAGGATGGACCGCGCGGCCAGCATTGCTGCCAGGCGACACAGCCGCAGGATCGTTGTTACTGCCTCTGTGAACCACGTGGCCTTTAACCGCTCCGTACCCCTGGGAAGCGTGGTGACTGTAGAAGCTGCTATCTCCCGTAATTTCAGGACTTCTATGGAAGTTTTTATCGATGTCTGGATAGAGGATCGTTTCAGCGGTCAGCGAACCAAAGCGAACGAGGCTATCTACACTTTCGTCGCTGTGGATGATACCGGGAAACCTACAGAAGTACCGCCATTGATCCCGGAGACTAAACAAGAAAAAGAACGCTATGCCGCCGCACTGAGACGAAAACAGCTCAGCCTGGTGCTCGCAGGGAAAATGAAACCTGAGGAAGCGACAGAACTTAAAGCGTTATTTGTTAGTTCATAAATAAAAAATGTCCCGTTCTATACGGGACATTTTATTTTAGAAATCAAAGTTATCCGGGTCCGGACCAAAGCGCTTTCCTTTATCCATAGCATCGAGCCTGTCCATATCTTCCTGCGAAAGTTCAAAGTCGAAGACCTGTGAATTAGCAATGATCCGCTCTTTTTTGGTCGATTTCGGGATGGTGACCACTCCTTTCTGCAGGTCCCACCTGAGTACTACCTGGGCAATACTGCGTCCGTATTTATCCGCAAGTGCCTCAAATTCCTTTTGCTTAAATATATTTCCCTGCATCATAGGAGACCAGGCTTCGTACTGGATCTTATGCTTACGACAGAAATCGATCAGCTCTGGTTGCACCAGGTAGGGGTGAAACTCCATTTGGTTCACCATGGGGACTGTTTCTGCTGTTTCCATCAGGTCTTCCAGGTGATGCTGCAGAAAATTGCTTACCCCTATAGCTCTCACCTTCTTTTCCGCGTACAGTTTTTCCAATGCCCTCCAGGTATCCTTATATTTCCCGTCTACCGGCCAGTGTACCAGGTAAAGGTCGAGGTAATCGGTACCCAGCCGCTGCAGGCTGGCCTCAAATGCCTTTAAGGTACTCTCGTAGCCCTGGTCGCTGTTCCACACCTTGCTGACCAGGAATACCTCTTCCCGTTTCAAACCGCTTTCTGCGATTCCCCTGCCCACGCCTTCTTCATTATTGTAGACGGCGGCAGTATCAATATGGCGGTAACCCGCGTCCAGGGCCCATTTTACAGCATTAACCACCTCCTGCCCGTCTTCAGCCAGGTAAACGCCCAAACCAAAGTAAGGCATGGCCACGCCATTGTGCAGTTTAAATGTCCCTTGTAGATCTGTAATGTGCTGTTGCATATTTATCTTTTAAAGCCTGTAAATCCATTCCTCGGGGTTGAGCCTGGTCGCGTCCCGGTAGAGATAGAATTTCAGTTGTGTAAGGCCACTGGCCCTGTTGGTATATATCTCGCCTAATTCTTCCTTGGCTGCAACCTTGTCCCCTTTCTTGACATACAGGTTAGAGAGGTTGTAATACGTACTGATATAGTTTCCATGCTTGATCTGCACCCCTTTATTACCACCGGGTACAGCCAGGATAGCTATGACCTCGCCTTCGAAAACGGCCCTGGCCTTGGCGCCTTCGTCCGTGGCGATGATAACCCCGTTACTCTGGTGTTTGATGCCGGGGTAAACCGCATCTTTATAGATCCCGAACCCTTGTCGCTTTATCCCTTTTTCAACCGGCCATATCAGCCTTCCCTTATTTGCTGAAAAATTGTTCGCCACCAATTCGGCCTCGGGGGTAAGTACAAATTTAGAGTTATCACCACTGCTTTTACCGGCCTCTTTATTGGCGGCAACAATTGCCGACCGGATCAGCCTTTCTATCTGCTGGTCTATCTTCCGTGCTTCTTTCTGTTTTGCATCGATGGCGGATGCATATTTACTTTCATTCTGCCGGATGGTCTGGAGCAGGGCTTTCTGGTCCCCGATCTCTTTCATCAACTGGTTCTTCACCTTCTGGTTTTCGGCCACTAAGGCATCTTTGGCCTTCCGTTGTTCGGCCAGGGATTTATTCAGCTGGGCCAACTCCTCGGTCTTGGCCACAATAGCCTCTCCCTGTTCTTTGCGAAACTGGGTATATTGTTTCATATACTGCAGCCGTTTAAAAGCCTGGAAGAAACTTTCAGCAGATAAAAGGAACATCAGGCGGTTCTGCTTAGCCCTGCTCTGGTAGGAACGACGGATCATCTGGGCGTAATCCTTCTTTAAGATCTCAAGGTCTTCCCTTAATGCACTTATCTTCCTGATATTCGCATTCACCTGCCGGCTGAGAAGGTTCGATTCCTGGTTGGTTACCCTGATCAGCTGCTGGCTCACCATGATCTTCCTGTCCAGGGACTCCAGCTGGTCCACAATATTTCCCTTCTTTTTCTTTTGGGCAAACAGCAGGCGGTTCATTTCTGCGATCTCCTTTTGGAGCCTTTCCCTCCGGGCTTCCAGGGCCTTCTGTTCGCTGGACTGTGCATAGGTATTTAAGCTGATCAGCGAAAATATAACGATCAGTATTTTGAAAATATATGAAACCTTAATCTTCATATTATTTTAGCACGATCTCGTTAAAACCATTCGGTATTTTAAATGGAAAATTCAGGCTGCGGTTGACCTCAAGGCTTTTATACTCTAACTGGATGTTGTTCTGCCGGTCTTTCTCGATGACGGTAATCCCAACTTCTTCGGGCAACATCCTCTTGGATACTTCCTGGTAGTTCTTGTAACTTACCTGCAGCAAACGTCCTTCCATAGGCTGGGCGATCTGCTGGAAAGCCAGCATAAAGAACTTTGGCTCCATACTGTATTCCGTCTTCAGCGTCCCCCTATCTGTACCCGGTCGCAGCAGGTAGCTGCCAGGTGTAGGAGATAACTCGTATTTGTCTTCCGTAAGGTCATAGAGCGCCTGCCCCAGTAAAAGATTCTGAATCTTTTCAAAGTCGAGCGTGGTTCCCAACAGGTCACTGAAATAGCTATAATCCCCGTCAAAATATTCGTTCTCTAACTTATTGTAGAAAGATACCTTGTTAGGCGTAATATAAGCTTTTACCACGCCCAGGGGAGCGCTTATCCAGATCACTTTGTCCTTTTCCATTCTCAGGCTGACGTTTACGCTTTGAGTGGCATCACCGTCCTGGTATGTAATACGCATCCGCCCGCTCAAAGTTTTAAAGTCCGGCTGGTTCTTATAATGGTTTTTAATAACGGCTTTTGCGGAGAGTTTGGAATTCACCGTCCCGTCCAGGGCAACCCGGGATGAAGAACAGGAATAGAATACTCCCAGGCACAAGATCGCCATTAAAAAACGAGTTGTGTATAGCGTTAGTCCTTTCATAGCATTAAGAACCTTTTTTAGTTTTACTAAGATACATATTTGCCTTCACAGAATCTCCTACAGCCTGGTAAGCCGAAGCCAGTTCCCTGAAGAATTTTACTTCCAGTTTTGGATCATCCAGCAGGTAATCCAGGCCTTCTTCCAATACACCGATTGCCTCCTTGTTTTTCCCATTACGCTGCAGGGCTAACCCGTAGGCATAATAGAAAAAAGGATTGGCCGGGTAGCTTTCCAGATGTTCGGCAGCTGCGGATTCCAATTGAATAAACCCCGAAGTCTCTATCAGCTTGTTCAGCTCGTTGATCGACTGCTGCTGGGGGTTGTCCTCAACTGCTTCCTCTTCGATTTCTCCTGGAACCCCCAGGGAAAGCGAATCTTCCAGCTGCCTTTGCAGCAGGGCTCTGAATTCACTATTCCTCAGCCCCTGCAGGATCTCCAGGGACTCCCTGAATTGTCCTTCCCTGTAAAGGGCGAGTGCGAGCTTTTCCTTAAAGTCCGGATCAGACCAGGGTAGACGATCCTTCAGCAGGGCCACAGACAGGCCTTGCTGCGCTTGTACCCGCACCAGGGTCTGTATGTACCAGGGATTACCAGGTTCGCCGCTTACGGCTGCCAGGGCTGCTTCCTTCGCCTGAACAAAGGCGTTCTGTTCCAGGTATAGCCTGGCCAGTTCATGGTCTACCACTGCCATGCCGGGCTGCATTTCCTGACATTCAAGAAACGCTTTTACAGCTTTATCGTAGTTCCCTATCCCTTTTTGTTTTAACCCTTCAAAAAAAGATTCCTGGAAAGCATCAGTATATAATTCGAGGGACAAAGCAGCACTCTCCTGTTCTGGTTCCTGGCCATAATTATTCCAGGGGAAAAGGAACATTCCCAGCACCATCAGTACAATACCTCTGTTCGCCCTATGCATTTCTTCTCTTTAAAAAATCCCGGGGGATCTCTTTATTATCTCACTTCTTTCCGGTACTGCCAAATGCACCGCTTCCACGGCTTGTTTCGGACAGTGCTTCGGTAACTTCCCACTCGGCCCTTTCGTGCCGTGCAATAACCATTTGTGCCACCCGGTCGCCGTCTTCCACCGTGAAGGGCTCGTTGGACAAGTTAACGAGGATGATCCCGATCTCCCCCCTGTAATCAGCATCAATCGTGCCAGGTGTATTCAGTACGGTAACTCCTTTTTTTGCGGCCAGACCGGACCTGGGACGGACCTGGGCTTCGAATCCGACCGGTAGTTCCATATAGAGGCCGGTGGGGATGACAGCGCGTTCCAGTGATTTAAGTGTGACCGGTTGCTGAAGGTTAGCTCTCAGATCCATGCCGGCAGAGGCCATGGTCTCATAAGCGGGCAGGGCATGGGACGAACGATTTACGATCTTGATCTTCATCGGAATTGTTTTAAGAATATTTGTTGTAAGCGTTCTTTTTCCAGTCGGTATACCAGAAACAGGAATACCAGGAACAAGATGGTTCCCACGATCAGGTTACGGTCAAAGACGTAAAAAGAAAGTACGGAAAAGAGAACGGAAATTGAACCGTAAAAAATAATTTTTCTGAAGTTATAGGGCACAGGGTAATACCGTTGTCCGAAATAAAACGAAAGACCCAGCATAGTGGCGTAGGCAGCCAGTGTGGCAATGGCCGAAGCGTAATAGCCGATAGTGGGAATGAAAAGGACATTGATCAGGATGGTGATCACTGCGCCTACAATAGAGATAATGGCCCCGAATCGGGTCCGGTCCGTCACCTTGTACCAAACCGAGAGGTTGTGGTAGATACCCAGGCAAAATCCTGCAAGTACAATTATCGGGACCACCGGCATGGCTTCCCAGTAAGCTTTATCGATGATGATCACCTTCAGGATATCGGCATAAACGACCACCGCCAGCAGGATTACGCTGCCCAGGACCACGAAATAATTGGTGATCTGTGCGTAAGCCTTTTGGGGGTTCTCAGAATTAGCGTGACTGAAGAAGAAGGGTTCTATCCCCAGCCGGAAAGCTGTGGCAAAAAGCGTCATGAACAGCGCAAGCTTATAGCAGGCGGAGTATTTACCTATCTCGCTTTTGGCAATATCCTCTGGCAGTAGTTCCGACAACAGAATGCGGTCAAAGACTTCATTTATCGTAAAGGCTATCCCCGCGATCATCACTGGAAGACCATACCGCATCATCGAATTAAACATCCGCTTATTAAATATGTACGGCCTCCGGAAATACAGCCGGGACATGATCAGCAGGGTAACGGCGCTGGCCACCAGGTTGGAAATAAAGATGTACGAGATTTCATAATCCGGCACGTACAGACTGTCGAAAACGGAAGTTTCACCCCTGGCAAGTTTTGGTAACAGCAATAGGAAAAACACGTTAAGCCCCAGGTTGATCATCACGTTGATGATCTTGACTACGGCGTATTTCATTGGTTTTTCATTTGCCCTAAGCCAGGCAAACGGGACTATGGAAAGGGCGTCCAGCCCAAGGATAAAAATAAAATAATTGAAGTATTCCGGGTCTATATTCAGAATGCTTACCAATTGGTCACTTAGCAGGAAACCGAGCAGAACAAAGAGCGCCGTGGAGGTCAGCAGGCTTATCAGGGCTGTTGAGACCACTTCTTTCTTTTGCTCTTCCTTATTGTAAAAACGGAAGAAAGCAGTCTCCATCCCGTAAGACAGGATGACGTTGAAAATAGCAAACCAGGCGAAGATAAGGGTGACTTCTCCGTATGCGCCCGGGGGCATTACCCTGGTGTACAGCGGGACCAGGATGAATGAGAGCATTCGTGGTAACACCGTGGCCAAACCATAAATAAAGGTTTGCTTAAAAAGTTTCTGAAATAAGCTCAAGTCCGCCTCTGTTAGGTAGTCATTAAAAGTAGGTATTTAATACCTGCCAGCAAAGCGGCAGTTATGAATCATAAACGGGGGCTGAGAAAATTATTGTGCAGGCCCGGAGAGGCTTCTGTCCATAAAAAAACCCTGCAAAAGCAGGGTTTATATATTAAAAAGGATAAACGAGATTACCCGTTCAGGGCTTCGGCACCACCGACGATCTCCAGGATCTCGTTGGTAATTGCAGCCTGTCTTGCCTTGTTATAGGTAAGTTTAAGCTGATCTCTTAATTCCTTGGCATTATCTGTCGCCTTGTGCATAGCGGTCATCCTTGCCCCGTGTTCACTGGCAAAGGAATCACGAACCGCTTTGTAGAGCTGTGTCTTTAAAGTCTTCGGGATCAGTTCTTCTACGATCTCCTCCTTAGAAGGTTCAAAGATGTAATCCGTGCTGAGCTGAACATCCTGCTCAAGTGGTTTGATCGGTAAGAACTGCTCTGTCAGTACAACCTGGGTAGCAGCGTTCTTAAAGTGGTTATAAACTATCTCTATCTTATCGTAGGCCCCGGAACTGAATTTATCCATCAGCTCCTCAGCAATTGCCGCTACCTGGTCAAAGGTGAGTTCGTCGTAGACCTTGCTGTGATCGTTGATCACGGCATGACGCTTAGACAGCAGGTCTTTGGCCTTTTTACCTATAGTGACAAAATCCACTTTTTTGCCGGCATACCTGTCCTGGGCCAAAGCTACACTCTGCTTCAGCACATTGGTATTGAATGCTCCACACAATCCCCGGTTAGAAGTGATCGCTACGATCAGTACCTTGTTGACCTCCCGCTGCTCAGAATACTGTCCGCCGGAATTCTCATCCAGGCTGGCACTCAGGTTTTGCAGCAGCTCGTTCAGTTTATCCGCATAAGGTCGCATGGCCGTAATGGCATCCTGCGCCTTTTTCAACTTTGCAGCAGATACCATTTTCATGGCACTGGTGATCTGCATGGTCGAATTAACCGATGTGATCCTGTTACGTATTTCCTTTAAATTCGCCATACACTATGGTTCTGTGGGAGGCTGGCCGGTGTAGTTACCACCACACCGGAAGGTTCTCCCGGCTCTTACTAGTTTCTATATTTAGCAGAAAGTTCTTTTGCGACCTCTCTGAGGGTGTCGGTAATCTCATCCGTCAGTTTCCCGGCCTTCAGCTGATCCAGGGTATCCCTGTGCTTGGCATTCAGGAACTGCAGGAAGTCTCTTTCAAATTCCTTCACTTTCTCTACCGGCACATCGCGCAGCAGGTTCTTAGACCCGGCATAGATAATAGCCACCTGGTCTTCTACAGTGAAAGGATCATTCTGTGCCTGCTTCAGGATCTCAACGTTCCTACGTCCTTTTTCGATAACGTTCAGGGTCGCTGCATCAAGATCAGAACCAAACTTGGCAAAAGCCTCCAGTTCACGGAACTGCGCCTGGTCAAGCTTCAGGGTACCAGCTACCTTCTTCATCGATTTGATCTGTGCCGATCCACCTACACGGGATACTGAGATTCCCACGTTGATCGCCGGACGAACCCCTTGGTTAAAGAGATCCTGCTCCAGGAAGATCTGTCCGTCAGTAATAGAGATCACGTTAGTTGGGATATAAGCAGAAACGTCACCTGCCTGGGTCTCGATGATCGGAAGCGCTGTAAGCGAACCGCCACCTTTTACCATGGGCTTCAATACATCCGGAAGATCGTTCATATTCTTCGCAATGGCGTCATCATTGATCACCTTCGCTGCACGCTCGAGCAAACGCGAGTGCAGGAAGAATACGTCACCGGGGTATGCCTCACGTCCCGGTGGACGTCTGAGTAGCAGGGATACCTCACGGTAAGCAACCGCCTGCTTAGACAGGTCATCATAGATGATCAGTGCAGGACGACCGGTATCGCGGAAATATTCCCCGATAGCTGCTCCGGCAAAAGGAGCATATACCTGCATAGGTGCAGGGTCTGATGCATTAGCTGCTACGATAGTCGTATAGGCCAAAGCTCCTTTATCTTCTAAAGTCTTCGCAATAGCCGCAACCGTAGAGGCCTTCTGACCTATGGCAACATAGATACAGTATACAGGCTCACCGGCATCGTAAAATTCTTTCTGGTTCAGGATGGTATCGATACAAACCGTAGTCTTACCGGTCTGGCGGTCACCGATCACCAGCTCACGCTGTCCCCTACCGATCGGGATCATGGCATCGATCGCCTTGATTCCGGTCTGCAGTGGCTCGTTAACCGGCTGCCTGAAAATAACTCCGGGGGCTTTACGCTCCAGGGGCATTTCATAAGTATCACCTGAGATAGGACCTTTTCCGTCGATGGGGTTACCCAAGGTATCCACAACACGGCCTACGATACCTTCTCCTACCTTGATAGAAGCGATTCGTTGGGTACGTTTTACAGTGGCCCCTTCTCCGACTTCCTTAGATGGTCCTAAGAGTACCACACCAACGTTGTCCTCTTCCAGGTTAAGTACAATTCCTTCAAGACCCCCTTCGAACTCAACAAGCTCGCCGTACTGGGCATTTGAAAGACCGTAAACCCTGGCGATACCATCACCAACCTGCAATACAGTTCCTACTTCATCCAGGGAAGCGCTAGCTTCGAATCCTGATAATTGCTTCTTTAAAATTGCTGATACTTCAGCGGCTTTTACTCCTGCCATTTTCTATTAGATAAATACAGTAAGCCGGCACAGGCCGGTATACTATAGGTTATAGACTATTCGTAAATTCTCTTTTAATATTATTCAATTGCGTCGCGATGCTGGCATCGTACTGCATATCCCCGATCCTGAGGACAAATCCACCAAGGATCTCCTCATCTACTTTATTGGTCAGGGTAACTTTGTTCTCTGTCATGGAAGCGATCTGCTTCAGGGCCTTCTTTTCGATTTCCGGGGTCATAGGAACGGCCGTAGTGATCACAGCTTCCTCTTCTCCCTTTTTCTCCCTGTACAGTACCAGGTATTTAAATGCCACTTCTCTCAGCATTCCAATCCTCTTGTTATCGACCAGCATGCTAAGCACACCTTCGGTCATCGGGTTGATACCTTTGAAAAGCGCGGTCAGGGCTTCTTTCTTATCCGATCCTTTTATTACCGGGTTCCCCAGCATATCCTCCACCTCTTTATTCGAAGAAACGGTTTGTACGATCTGTTGCATATCCTGCTCAACAGCATCGGCAACCTTTTTCTCAAGGGCAAGGTCCAGGATCGCCCTGGCATATCTTATTGCGGCTCTGGAATCGTTCATGAGCTTAGGCGTTCATTTTTATATCCCCCAACAAAGAGTCAACCAGTTCCAGTTGCTTCTTGTTTTCAGATAATTTTTCTTTAAGCACTTTTTCAGCAATAGCAACAGAAAGCTCAGCAACCTGGTTCTTGATATCTGCCACGGCCGCCTTTTTCTCACTTTCAATAGTAAGTTGCGCCTGTTTGATCATTTTATCGCCTTCTACCTTAGCCAGGTCACGGGCATCGGAAACTATTTTTTCCTTGATCTCACGGGCCTCTTTCAACATAGATTCGCGCTCTGCTCTTGCCTCTTTAAGTAACCTCTCGCTGTCTGCAGTAACATTCTGCATTTCTCTCTTGGCATCCTCTGCTGCAGCCAGTGCACTCCTTATACCTTCCTCGCGATCATTCACCGCGTTGAGTATAGGTCCCCAGGCAAACTTTCTGAGTAACCCCAGTAAGATGAGGAACAATACGGTCATCCAGACGAACAGGCCTAACGAAAAATCGGATAATAGCTTTTCCATATGTCTTTATTTTATGCTTTTAATTTTTAAAAAGGCAAGGCCACAACCAACCGTTATGGCCAATTGCCTCATTTTTTTGGCTTATACTGCAAACAGGGCAGCGAAACCGATTCCTTCAATAAGCGCCGCTGCAATCAGCATCGCTGTTTGAATTTTTCCGTAAGCCTCAGGCTGGCGAGCGATCGCCTCCATTGCAGAGCTACCGATCTTACCGATACCGAAACCGGCTCCGATAACTACTAAACCTGCACCTACCATAATTGGAATTTCCATAATGTATATAGTTTAAAAATTAAAAAAATTCAACTTACTACTACTGCCGGCGGGCAGCAGACACCCATTATAAATGAGCGATTTCTCCTTCGTGCTCCTCGTGATGTTCTTCCGAGGCAAACCCGAAATATAGGGCAGACAGCATCGTAAAGATATATGCCTGCAGCAGGGCCACCAATACCTCTATCAGGGATATGGCAAATGCCAGTGCAAAGGATAACGGGCTTCCGATCCAGCTTTTGAATATAAACATAAGTCCGATCAGGCTCATCAGTACGATGTGTCCTGCAGTCATGTTTGCATATAGACGGATCAGCAGTGAAAAAGGTTTTACTATGGTTCCCAGTAATTCGATAGGAACAAGAATTATGTACAACGGAATCTTTGCGATCCAGGGCATAGTGTCCCCTAATGGATCAAAAAGGTGCTTCCAATATGTTTTAGTACCTGTAAAAGAGGTGATCAGGAAGGTCATCAGTGCAAGAGCGAATGTTATAGCAATGTTCCCGGTGACATTTACTCCCAGCGGAGTCAACCCGAATATATTAAGGAACCAGATGAAAAAGAAAATGGTCAGCAGGAAGGGCATGTATTTGCGGTAACGCTTCTCCCCAATGTTTGGCCTGGCGATCTCATCCCTGATATATAGTACGATAGGCTCCATAAAGCGCCATATCCCCTTCGGCATGTTATTATTTTTCGCATAAGACCTCGCAAGACTGCTGAACATCCAAAGGATCAGCAGACCCGTGATAAAGATCATCACTACGTTCTTGGTAATAGAGAGATCAAGAGGCTTGTCGTTCATCACCTTGTGATCATCGCCGTAGCGGATCTCCCCATCGGCATTGGTCTCGTAGATCTTATTATGGTACAGCTTGTAGTAAGAGCCGTCTACCTCGGCCACTGTTTCCCCGTGGTGGAATTTGGAAGAAGAAAATACCTTCAGACCCTCATCCCAGATTATTACAGGTAACGGGATATCAACATAAACATGCTCCCCGTTATCCTTTGTGTAAGAAAATAAAGAGAAAGAGTGAGAATCCTTCAAGTGATGCTCAATGTACTCTTTGATCTCTGTCTTCTTGTCTTTTTCAGGTGCTTCCCCAGCTTCTTTTGCATCTTTCGCAAAGCTCGTGAAGCTCATCAAAAGTGCGGAAACAATAAGAAATTTACTCAGTAATGTATTTCGCATAATGCCCTTACGTATAGGTCCCTAAAAATCCGTGCAAATGTAAGCTATTCTCTCAAAAAGGGAAAAGCATTTTAGCTTTATTTTAAGCAGGTGAATGACAGTGGGCTTAGCTCTTCTCGTTTTCCATATTGCGAAGTATCCTGGCAACCCATACTGTTTCCCATACCAGGCTGATCACGTAAGGGATGAAAAACGCAGCAAATTCGGGCCGGGACATGTCACCGTCTGCCAGGTATGCCGGGTAAAATAGCAGGAAGAATACGAGGAATTTTAACAGGCTTCCTCCCATAAAAAGGAAACCTATCTGGGAACTCAGCTTATACCTCAGCCTGTATAAAGCAAAGAATATGATGAATGCCAGTGCCAGGTTGACCACATAGCATAGCGAGATCATATTATCAAAAAGCGGAAGCCCAATTCGGGATAAAATAAAAAGGTGAATAGCAAAGGCCAGCCCCATTACGAGGATAGCGCCTGACAGGAAAATTGCCAGGACATGTTTATTGCCCATATCAGTACTTGATTCTTTTGATCTGCCTGAGGACAACCCAGAGCGCCATAGCGAGGCCCAGCAAGGTGCCGATCAGTGTGAATATCTTTTTTTCATTCTCATAGTGGGTGTCCAGCCATTTACCTCCTTTGGCACCGAGGTAGATGAGAATACCCATCTCAGCAGCGATCCCCGATAACAGGGCAACGTTTTTGAGGGTACTATTTTTCTTTTCAGGTTGTTTTGGCTGCTTCATTGCTGTTGCCCCTTAGCGGAGCTTTAAATGAGGTGGTAGATTTTGCGGGGTTCTGATCCGACCCGGACTTCAGGTTCCCTTCACCTTTTCCTTTCATATTACAATTGGCATTGAAGGTAGCGCCGGGTTCCACTGCAAGTTTAGCCACGGAAACAGTGCCCTCTATTACCGCAGAGGATTTCAGGGTAAGCAGTTCTGAAACCAATAATTCTCCATTGAAGTTGCCTTCAATATCTGCGTTAACACATTCTACTTTCCCATGGATATATCCATCTTTCCCGATAACTACTTTCCCGGAAGTTTTTACATTCCCATCCAGTTTCCCGTCAATACGGAAATCGGCCTCGGAGATGATGTCTCCTTTTATCTTGGTATTCCTCCCTATTCGGTTGGGTTGTGCGCCTGTTTCGTTCATAGCTCTGGGTTTTTTGTTGTCTGAAAACATGGATTAAGGTTTTGGGGTTGAAATAAATTGCTGGTAGTCAGCCAGATTCTTATGTACTTGGATGGTTTTATAATTATCGGACAAAATTACAAAATTCTCAAAATCAATACGGTAATCCCTGTTGATTTTTAAAAGTTCAACATAACCCAGGGCAAAATCGCGCGATTTAAACCCATGAACCACCACAAATTCTTTCTCCAGGTCGTAGATATCCATGGAGACCTTATTACTATAGTTTAGTTCTTTTATAGAATTCTCCAGTCGCCCTTTTAATTCGAGCGCTGTAGCGTGTTTGCTTCTCCTGAACGGGAATACCACCTTCCAGTTCCCCTGTCCCCCGGGAATATCCTCGCTGGTAAATTCGCGCGGTTCCAGTTTTGGCAATTGCTCCGCCACTATTTCCTGGGCTTTCCTGCCCTCCGGTAAATTAGGGTAATTCAGTGCAACATAGTTCAGGGCTTCCTTGAATTGTTCAAATCCCTGTAAACGCCCAATAGCGTTTGCCTTTAGTAACTCAAATTTAGCTACGATGGGTTCTCCGGTGTATTGGTTTATATTTTCCTCTGCGCCGGTGATAGTCCTCAGGTATTCCTGTTGCTCAAAAAGCTCGTACAAAGCTGTATATCTCGCTTCGGGGCTGTCCTTGTCTCCTACAAGAATAGCACGGGGGTTCAGGAGCAATTCTGCATAGCGGGAGGCCGGATGCTCTGAAATGATCCGTTGTTTCATCGCCTCGGCGAGTGCCGGGGAAGTCTGTTCGTAGATCTTATACAGGTTGTACTTAGAAGGCAATACGAGCCTATCCTCCGGCGAACTATTGAGAACTTTTTCCAATTTTGCTGCAGCCAGCATAAATTCACCGAACTTCTCCTTGTAGATCAGACCTAACTGGTAATTGGCGAAATTGCGTTCTCTTTCAAGACTGTCTATGACTGCCGGATCCCTTGGCACCCTGTCCATATAATAATCCAGCGAATAGAGCTGTTCTTCAGGAATGATCTCCCCTGCACCCGGTTGGTCTGCCTGGCTTATATCTGCGGCATCATCACTGCCCAATACTTTGTTCTTATTACTCCACCTCCAGTTATCTTCCAGTTCCCTATCTCCCCACTTATTCCTGAACTCGTTTTTGCCGTAGCCTAAAGAAGTGATATTATAGAAATAAAATTTTCCCTGGTTTTCCTTACCTCCTTTGGTACTCCCGAATTGCGCAAAACCTGCTGCCTGTTTCTGGCTTTCTTCTTTTTCCCGGGCTTCTGCTGCTGCTTTTAACCCGGCAATATGGGTGCCGAAATATGCCAGCCGGTCATCGAGGCTCATATTGTACAACCCTATCACGCTGTCTGCATAGGCCACCTGGGCCTCGTAACTGACCACCTCTTGAAGGTTTTCTCTTTTTTTCCTGAAGGCCCTGAATTTCTTGGTGTTTTCCGGAAGGTTTGTCAGCACACTGTCATAATAAGCCCCTGCGAGGGGGTATTGACTCTTATCAAAATGATATTCAGCCAGGCGCTCATAATTCAGGGCATTTAATTGTGAACTCCCATTGATATCCCTGAGCGACCTGTTGTAATAAGCAATGGCCAGGCTGTCTTGTCCGTAAGCCATGTGGTATTCCCCAAGCCGGTGAAATATCTTCCCCAAATATGGCCTGTTTTCCCGGTTCTCCTCCATCCGGGTTAACTGCTCCAGCAATTCTTCACGGTTCCCCGGACTGGTTTCCGTATTCTCTATCTGTTGCAACTGGGCATTGACATAATAGATCCTGGGGGAACTGCGCTTAAGGTCAATAACTTTGTTAAAGGCGTAATTGGCACTATCCCTGTAACCGAGTTGATCATACAATTGACCAATAATATAATAGTATCTGCCTTTCTCCGGCTTTTTCCCGGTATACGCAGCTGCGATCTTCAGCTGTTGGATGGCTGTGTCCGGGATATTCAGGTTGATGTAGGCCTGGGCCATCATTGCCCTGGCGTCAGCATATTCCTGGTCCCTGAGAGATTCGTATTTCAATAACCGCTTAAGGTTCCTGAGAGCCAGTTCCTCGTTCTCGAGCCTGATATTTGTTTTCTCCCTCCATATCGTGGCCTCGTTCAGCTTATCGCTTTCGGTATACTTTCTCAGGATATAATTGAATGCTTCCAGAGCGGGGATATACCGCTGGTCAAAATACCTGGCTTTTCCCAGCAATAAAAATGCTTCATCGGTCTGCGGGTTTCTTTCGATTCCCCCGATCTCCATACTGTGTTTCTGGATCGCTTTTGTAGCCTTTTCCTCAGCGATTACGAAATTTGGATTATTGTCCTCGGAGTCGAGCTTGATCTCTTCAGTGACCTCCATCCGTTCTACCGGGAGTATCTCCCAGTAATTATCCCGGTAAGCCTCATTTAGGGTTTCCCTTCCTTTCTCAAAGGCAATACCTCCGTTATACAAGGTATTGTACTTGGTATTCAGGGCGTGCCAGTTGCGGTTGACAAAGGCATCTTTCTTCGTAGAACAGGCATGGAAAAGTATTGCCCCTAATGCGATGTAAAATATAAACTGGTAACGAAGCTTCAAATCGTAAGGTATCTGTTCGTAATCTTAACTTAAAATACGTCTCTTTATTATACCAGTACTACTGTAATTCTTGCTTTAGTACAGCTAAAAAAGCGGATGCAATGTGGGCCCAGGTCATATCGATACTTAAAATACCATGAAACCTTAATGAGGAGTGGTGACGTGAACTTTTTGACACTGAGTATTCTTAAGGTTATACATATGCCTGCATTTTAAGCTATTTTTTAGTCTTTAGTCATTAATAATAGTTCCAGCTTTTCTTAGTTTTGCAAGAAATTTGAGAAAATGGTTGATTTTCATCCTTTAGAAGTGACGCAGGTAAAAAGCCTGACTCCAGATTCTGTCGCGATAACCTTTGGTGTGCCCAAGGAACTGGTGCAGACCTTCAATTTTACCGCCGGGCAATATATTACCATCAAGAAAGAAATACGTGGGAAAGAGCTGAGAAGACCTTATTCTATTAGTTCTTCCCCCAAGAAGGACACGCTTACCATTGGAGTAAAGCAAGTGGATAAAGGAGGTTTTTCTGCTTATGCGAATCAAAAGATCAAAGCAGGAGATGTCCTGGAGGTACTACCTCCCCAGGGTAGGTTCATTTTTAAACCAGGTGCAGAACCAAAAAATATTATGGCCTTTGCTGCGGGCAGCGGTATCACTCCCATTATGAGTATTGCCCGCTCTGTCCTTGAAAGCAACCCCAGGAATACGATGGTATTACTTTTTGGGAATAAATCGTACAAGGATACCATGTTCTATACAGACCTGGTAAAACTTCAACTCGAGTACCCGGATCGTTTCTTCCTGTATTTCACCCTGACCGAAACCAGGGAAGAAGATTCCCTTTTCGGCCGGATAGACACCGCCAATGTGAACTACGTCTTAAATAACAAGCACAAGGATACGGATTTTGACGACTATTACATCTGCGGCCCGGAACCGATGATCAACCTGGTCACAGAGATCCTTACCGAAAAGGAGATCGAGGAACACAAGATCCATTTTGAGCTCTTCACGACTACCGAGATCAGTGATGAAATGCCAGAAAAAGTAGATGGTAAAACCAAGCTGTCTGTCGTATTGGATGACGAGGAATTTGAGTTGGAAATGGATAAGAATACCAAGGTTCTGGATGCGGTTCTCAAAGAGAACATCGATGCTCCTTATTCCTGCCAGGGTGGAGTTTGCAGTACGTGTATTGCCAAGGTAACCGAAGGCTCTGCAGAGATGGTAAAGAACCAGATCCTTACCGACGGGGAGATCGCTGATGGTTATATCCTGACCTGCCAGGCACACCCGACAAGCCAGGTGCTTAAAATAGATTACGACGACGTATAACAGTAAACTACTATAGCTTTTATTACAGACCAGCTGGTCGGTTCTCCTGGAAAAAACAGGGAAACCGGCCTTTTTTTTGCTCTTTACCCGGGATTGGGGCAGCTGGGCCGAAAATTACTGATTGTATATTTACACCGGAGTTACTGGAACAGACCAATAAGTCGGTTTACACGCATGGGTTAGTTATTATAGTTCGTGGATTCATTTTTCCTCTTAAATTTATAGGAAACTCTTATTGGCCGTCACATGAGCCTTGAAATAGCACTGATCTTCATAATCATCCTAGGGATCATTATCCTCTTCGCCTTTGAGGTGTTTCCAGTAGACAAAATTTCCTTTTGTCTTATCGGAACTTTGCTGCTACTGGGACTAGTCACACCGGATGAAGCGATAAGCGGCTTTTCCAACAGGGCCACCATCACTATACTATGCCTGATGATCATAGCTGTAGCCCTGGAGCAAAACGGGGTCATCACCTGGATGGCTAACGGCTTAAAGCGGGTAAAGAACTGGCCGATCTACTTTATAATCCCCCTGTTTATGCTGATTACCGGGAGTATTTCTGCATTTATCAGTTCTACTGCAGTGGTGATCGTTTTTATCAAGATCATCACCGAACTTTCGGAAAAGTACCAGATTTCAGAAAGCAGGTTATTATTGCCAATTTCCTTTTCCAGCATCCTGGGCGGGAGCTGTACCCTGATGGGAACCTCGACCAACCTCATCGTGAACTCTCTCTATATCACCCGTACCGAGGAGCGGATCGGCTTCTTCGAATTTTCCTGGATGGGCATCATCTTCCTCGTCATTGCCATCGTGGTGATCACCGTACTCCATAAGGTACTTCCTGCATCGACGGATAAGAACCTGGAGGACCAGTACGACCTTGATAATTACATCCTCACCCTGGAGATCGCTCCAGATTCGGCCCTTGTTGGCCAGGCAATACGGGATACCCCTTTTAAAGATGAAGATCACCTTACCCTGCTAAAGCTCAGCCGGAAAGGCCGTGATAAGAATATACTGGCAGGGAATATCAGATTGCAACCAGGGGACCGCATAAAACTATCCTGTGACCTTGCGCACCTTATGCGGTTAAAGAACAGTAAGGATTTCCTGATAGCCCCGGAGGAAGAGGTGGTCATGGAAGGAAGCACGACAAAGATCAAACAGGTGGGGAAGGCCGATAAGGATAAAACCTCCGTGGAACCGGGGGAGATCCTCCTGGTAGAGATCATGATGCTTCCCGGGGCACGGTTCCTCGAGAAAACCCTGAAAGAGGTGCGAACCATCCTCGCCAATATTGCCACGCCAATTGCTATAAAACGAAGACAGCGCAGGGTATTCCGTACAGACAGGTTGTTACGCTATAATGTTAACCCGACCTACTTACGTGTGGGGGATCGCATCCTGGTGGAGATCGAAAAGGAAAAGATTAATGATCTTGAAGTATTTGACAATATCGCCATCCTGCAGCAGTATGAGCCACCCCTGCACTCCGGCTACAAGCGCTGGTTGAGCCTGGCTATCCTGGGAGGGGTGGTACTTCTTGCGGCCAGTGGGGTCCTCCATATCCTGAGCAGCGCAATTACGGGCTGCCTGGCCCTCTTGTTGACTAATTGTATCACCCTGGAGAATGTATATAAAAAGATCAACTGGTCAGTTATTATTCTCCTCGCCGGAATGATTCCGCTGGGGGTTGCGATGCACAACACCGGTGCCGATGACTGGATCACGGGAAAACTTCTCGGGCTTATGCATGGGCAGGATTCCCTCGTTTCCATCGGGTTGCTATTCCTGGTCACCATGCTCATCAGTGGGGTGGTTTCTAACAATGCCACAGCTATCATAATGACCCCGATAGCAATATCCCTGGCCTCCGGGATGGACCTCCCTATTAAGCCCTACGTGCTGGCGGTCATGTTCGCTTCCAATTTCAGCTTCTTCACCCCTGTGGGGTACCAGACCAACGCGCTGATCTATAGTATGGGGCATTATAACTTCAGGCACTTCTTGATCCTCGGTGGAATTATATCGCTCTTACTCTGGCTGGTGGGTAGTTTTTTACTGAATACGATGATTCCCTGAGGATATCGACAGACTTTCTTCAAGTACAGAGATCGCATGTTCGTAGCCTATGCTGAAAGCAAGCTCAAGGCCTTTCCGGTCAAGAACTCCTATCTTATCCAGGCTTTCAGGTTCAAACAGCAGGTCACAACGCTTCATTTTCTTATGGTTGATGGCGTAGATCATTAAAGCAGTTGTCCTGTTCGCCAACTGGAGGGAAGAGCTGATCTCTTTTTTATCCAGCTCCCGGATTTTAGTCACATTACTCCCGATGAGGTAGTCGCAGGATGATAAAGGTTCTAATGGGAAATTATTCATGATGCCTCCGTCGGCATATAAGTACTCCCCGATCTGGACCGGGCTGAATACCGGTGGAAGTGCTGCAGAAGCCAGTAGGGCCTGGATCAGCGGTCCGCTTGAGAAAACCTCGGCAGTTCCCTTTTGCAGGTTGGTAGTGGTGACGAAAAGTTCTTTCTCCAGGGATTCAAATGTATCCTGGGGGAAAAAAGTTCTGAACACTTTATAATACCTATCGGTATCTAATAATCCAGGTTTCTGAATGGTCAGGTAATGGTAACTGAACAGGGAAGTACTCTTAAAAAAATTCCGAATGGTATCATTGTCTTTGCCAGCGGCATATAAGGCCCCAACCAGGGCTCCTGCACTGGTTCCTGATATCATATCTACGGATATGCCGTACTCGTCCAGCGCTTTTAGAAGGCCCACGTGGGCAAGCCCGCGCACTCCCCCGCCGGAAAGCACCAGCCCCACCTTTTTACATTTCAAATTCTCCAGTGTCAATGCATTTTGTTCCTTCCTCATTATTCCATCCGCTCTATAATATCGCGTAACATTTCCATCTGGAATGCCCCGACAAATGGGTTGTCCGGGGAACCATTGGAAAGGATCAGGTAAAACCCTAGCTTAGAAACCCTCCATTCCCGTGTAGTCTGGTGTTCCAGCAGGTCTACTTTGTAGTAATACCGGAAGTGTTTCTTGCTGTCAATTCCCAGGCTCTTACAAACCGTAAGGGCTCTCCTGAGCGCGAGGTTGATCTCCTCTTCATCCTCAAAACCATAGCGCCTGAGCTGGTTGGTACTGTAGGTGAGCCCACTGTAATCCAGCGCCTCCTCGAAAGCATCGAGTATAGCCATTTTCCTAAGATCGTATTGAGTGATGATCTTCATAGTTACATAGCGTTATTAATTTTATCCACTATCGCTTTCTTATCCAGGACACCCGATGTTCTCCACAATATTTCTCCTCTCCTGAAGAGGATCATGGTAGGGACTCCCCTGACCTGGAACCGCGAAGCCAGCTCCTGGTTTTTATCCACATCGATCTTAAGGATCCTTGCCTTTCCGGCCATTTCTTTCGCAACGTCCTGTAATATTGGAGCCAGCATTTTACAAGGTCCGCACCAGTCAGCATAGAAATCAACCAGCACCGGTTGTTCCGAATTTACCAAGGTGTTAAAATTCCCTTTCATTATTCATCAGTTTTAGTCGAACGTATTTCTCAGTTTTTCGAGGATCGATCTTTGTTCTTCGGTCAGGTTTTGGGGCAATTTAACCGATAAGGTGGCGAAAAGATCTCCGTATTGACCGGCTTTTCCATATTTCGGCATCCCTTTTCCTCTGAGTCGCAGGGTTTGTCCATTCTGGGTTCCGGCTTTAAGATTCATCTGCACTTTACCACTGATGGTTGGGATCTCCTGTTTTCCTCCCAGCAGCGCCTTGAAAAGATCGACCTCAACATTCATATAGAGATCATCTCCACGTCTTTCATAAACCGGGTGCTCCTGTACATCGATGTTTACATAAAGATCACCCGCCTGGCCCTGGGAACCTTTCTGACCCTTTCCTTTGGCTCTCAGCTGCAGCCCCGAATAGGCCCCGGGTTTGATCTTTAACTTTATGGATTTCCCCTCTACATCGAGCATTCTCTGGGTACCGTGATAGGCTTCGTTTAAACTGATACTGACTGTCCCGGATACATCTGCTCCGGGACGCGCATAGGTTCTTCCCCTTTGCCGGCCACCACCGCCGAAAAAACTTTCGAAGATATCAGAGAAATCACCTCCTGAATAAGCTCCGCCAAAAGGATCTCCCTGGGCGTGCTGCCCGCTGTACTGTTGCTGATATTGCCTGCGCTGTTCACGCATCTTCATGAATTCGTCATAAGAACTCCCTGATTGCTGGAATTGTTCCCAGTCTGATCCAAGGGTATCGTATTGCTTTCGTTTCTCGGCGTTTCCAAGCACCCCGTAAGCTTCAGATATGGCTTTAAAACGTTCTTCTTTTGCCTTATCTCCTTTGGTCTTATCCGGATGATATTCCGTTGCAAGTTTGCGGTAGGCCTTTTTTATCTCTTTCTCAGAGGCCGACCTGCTTACTCCCAGCTCTTGATAATAATCTTTGTGCGCCATGGATGTATCAGTTAGCACCCTCTAATTTCAGGTCTTTATCCCATATATATTGCCTTAATTGACGGATGTTTTATCGCATTTTATAAAGCTTCTCCCCTTATGTCGTGACTATCTCGCTACAGGGTATCTACGCTTGAAATTACAAAAATTAGCGCTGTTTACGATGGGGTATTACATGATTTAAATCATTCCGGGCTACGGGCAACCAACGGTTCATCCCAGCAGGGAGACCAGGGTATAGAAAAGGTAACCGCTGTACAGCAGACAACAGGCAGCGATAACATAAAATATCTTCTTCATAGCAAAATATGATTTCAGGGGCAAGTCAATAACAAATAGTGTACCGAAAAGTGTAGTATACCTGTCCAAATCTCGCGTTACAGGATTGGGATAAATCATAGTATATATACCAGCAGGGTGTTAAAATAAGCATGACTGGTAATTAATTTGTCCGGTCTGCGACCAAACCTATTGATGGTTTTTATCGTAAGTTTACAGGCTTACCACCAGAGTAGGTATTGAGCAACCACAGTTACAAAACCTGATATATTATGGCGAATTCATATTACGATCCGGCGGATCTCAGAAAATTTGGAAAAATCACCGAATGGAGTGAAGAACTGGGAACAAAGTTCTTTGATTATTACAGCAAGGTGTTTGAAGAAGGTGCGTTATCTGCCCGTGAGAAATCATTGATTGCACTGGCTGTTGCCCACGTGGTAAAGTGCCCTTACTGTATAGACGCATATACCAAGGATGGCCTGCAGCGTGGAATTACCAAGGAGGAGATGATGGAAGCGGTTCATGCAGGAGCCGCCATAGAGAGTGGGGCTACCCTGGTCCACGGGGTGCAGATGATGAACAAATACAACAAATTATCAATGTAAATAAGAGCCCGGAATTTCAGCCGGGACAAAAATCAAGATTATGGCCACCAAGTCACTGAAAGCCAGGCACAACGAACTGGCTGCCACAGACCGGCAACTGGACATCCTTAACGGGGGTATTTTTAAAGAGGGAAGATTACCTTATTTTAAAGATAAGCTTGCAAAAACAGGCCATTTCCCGCTCCGTCCAAAAAAACTGGAGATACTGCAGATCAACGTGGGATACATGTGTAACCAGGTCTGCCAGCATTGTCATGTAGATGCAGGACCGGACCGGAAGGAGATCATGACCCGGGAAACCATGGAACAATGCCTGGAAGTGATCAGGAATACGGGGGCTCATACCCTTGATCTTACCGGGGGTGCCCCGGAGATGAACCCGGATTTTCGTTGGTTCGTGGAAGAGGCCTCTAAGGCAGGAATCAAGGATTTTATCGTAAGATCTAACCTTACTATTATCCGGGCAAATAAGAAATATCACGATCTCCCTGAATTCTTTAGAAAACACAATGTACACGTAGTTTCCTCCATGCCTCACTATACCCGGGGCAAAACGGACAAACAGCGGGGGGATGGAGTTTTTGACAAATCCATCCAGGCATTAAAAGACCTCAACGCAGTTGGTTATGGTATGCCCGGCAGCGATTTGCGTTTAGACCTGGTTTACAATCCTTCGGGCGCATTCCTTCCCGGTGACCAGGAAGCGATGGAAAAAGATTTTAAAAAAGCCCTCGATGAAGATTTCGGGATACAGTTCCATAATCTGTTCGCGATCACGAACCTGCCTATCGCCAGGTTCCTGGATTATCTCCTGGCTTCGGAAAATTACGAGGACTATATGTATTCACTGGTAGAAGCATATAACCCGGCAGCCGTTGAGAATGTCATGTGTACAAACACCATCTCTGTCAGTTGGGATGGCTGGTTATATGACTGCGACTTTAACCAGATGCTGGGGCTGAAGGTTGACAGTAAAGTGAAACATATTTCTGAATATAACGAAGACCTCCTGAACAACCGGAATATCATCATTTCCCAGCATTGTTACGGCTGTACTGCCGGTGCCGGGAGCAGTTGCCAGGGAAGCGTAGCCTGACAAAATGCACTTGGTCGGATAATATTTCCGACCAAGTGGTCGGTCTCTTCAGGCCTCCTCCCTGCATTTGGTCGGATTTCCTCCCATTGAACGAATATTTGCTTCTCTACATCCTAAAATCTTCTCGCTGCGACCAGATCGTGGGTTCTTTGTTATAGACTTAACGGTCTGTTTTGAACCCAAATCCCAAATCAAATGGACAAGACACTTAAACGCATGGCTACCATGCATCGTATGCAAGTCACAGGACTGGATCTATTCTACCGGAACGGGTATTTTAACACCAGTATTGATGACATCCTGAAAGCGCTCAACCTTTCCAAAGGCGCTTTTTATTACCACTTCGAATCCAAAGAAGATTTCTTTATAAGCATCATCCAGAACCTGGTGGTACAGAAGTTCTACAGCCACATGATAGAACCGATAGAGGGACAGCAGGATCCATTGAATATTATCCTGAAAACCCTGGAGGATTCCCTGGAAACAGCAGAACACAACCAGTTTGACCAAGGCTTTATGCTGACCAATTTCATCGCGGAATTCAATGGAAAAAATCCGGAAGTGATGAAGTACCTGAAAGACATCTTCCAGATCTGGGAAGTAAACCTTGTTTCCTTGCTGCAAAAAGGAAAATCGGACGGGTTCATCGCCAGGCATGTAGACAGTGAAGGAGTCGCGACCTACGTGATAGCTTCTTATACCGGTATCAGAACGATGATGGTGGAAGGAAATGCCAGTTCATTGAGATACCAGTATATACAGCAAATGCGCCAGTATTTCAAAACCCTGGCCCAGACAGAGATGGCCTGATCGCT
This sequence comes from Zeaxanthinibacter enoshimensis, assembly GCF_004362865.1. Taxonomy (GTDB): domain Bacteria; phylum Bacteroidota; class Bacteroidia; order Flavobacteriales; family Flavobacteriaceae; genus Zeaxanthinibacter; species Zeaxanthinibacter enoshimensis. Next base: position 646,812 of record NZ_SNYI01000001.1, read on the forward strand.
ATCAACCTGTTATCTCGGTGATCTTCTTCAGGACAGCATTGACACTTATTGTACTCATCGCATTCTCATAACCTTCGGGCAATCTCTTCCCGTATACTGAAGTCGGAATCTCCGGGTACTGGTTGCGGTCAGCTAATAAACTGAAACCGGGATCCTGCATAAACGGGTAGAAGCCTGCATAAGGATGGGTCACGCCCCACAGGGTGAGTGTCGGGACCCCGTACATCGCTGCAAGATGTGCATTACCACTATCCATGGCCAGCATAAGATCCAAACGAGATATTAAGGCCAGTTCTTCCTCAAAACTGCTTTTGCCTGCCAGGTTTATACAAGAAGGATATTTCTTTTCCCATTCGGTCATCACCTGCCGCTCCTTGTCACCTCCGCCAAACAGGAAGAGAGAATGCTCTCCCCTCGATGCAAGTTGCCGGACCACTTCTTCCATTTTCCCAATGGGGTATTGCTTCCCGGGAAAGGCAGCAAAAGGAGCAATCCCTATCCATTTCTTCTTATCCTGGCCCAGTTGCCGGATCCATGCCTGGGGCAAAGCCTGTTTTTCCAGGACATCAGTATCGCTGAGCTCAATGGGGAAACCCAATTTTGAAAAGACCTCAGCATACCGTTCAAAAGTGGTTTTCAGAGGTTTAAAATTCTTTTTAACTCGGGCCGTCAGTGCTTTTTTTTCTGCCCGGCCTTTATTGATCTGCCGGAAAGGAAATGCCATAAATAAAGTGAAAACTCTCAGCAGGTGTGTGCGTAAAACCCCGTGCAGGTCTGCGATACCTATGGGAGCCATCCCGCGAATATCCCGGGCCAGTCTCCATAAACCGGTAATACCTTTATGACGCCCCTGCAGGTCCGTGTTATAGACATCCACGCCCGGAACCTGCCGGATGATCTTCCCGAAAAACGGGCGGGTAATAAAAGTAATAGGGGTACCCGGGTATTTTTTCCTGAAAGCCAGGAGCACGGGGACAGTCATTGCGACATCTCCCATGGCGGATAAACGGATGACGATAAGGGGGCGCTTCTTATTTTTGACCACGAAGTACCGGGTTAAGCTCCTCGTCGTTATACATCTTCATCTGTTTATAAACTTTCATGTACTTATTTCCCTGCTCGATATCAGCCAGCAGCTGATCAATGGCGGTGGAGAGATCTTTGCGCTGCTCCAGAAGCACGTTGAGTTTATCCTGGCAGGCTTTACGATGATCATCAGAGGCGTCAGTTCGCTCTGCCTCCTCTTTCATATGGTAAATCTTCAGGGCCAGGATGGAGAGTCGGTCAATGGCCCAGGCCGGGCTTTCAGTATTTATAGTGGCATCCTCCTTAATTTCTACCGATTGGTATTTTTGAAGGAAATAAGAGTCGATGTATTCTACCAGGTCCGTTCTTTCCTGGTTACTCGCGTCAATCTTACGTTTTAGTTCCAAGGCTGCTACCGGGTCAATTTCCGGGTCGCGGATCAGGTCTTCAAAATGCCACTGAACCGTATCGATCCAGTTTTTGCGGTAGAGCAGATGCGCGATATCTCCCGCCGGATAAGGGTTCTTTAATTCCTGGTCTACCCTGTCCAGGTGGTGGTAATTAGATATACTTTCCTCGAATATGCGATTTGCGATCTGACTGAACTGCATCTGTTTGTTATTTAGCCGCAAAGATACTTTTTATTTCAGAACTGTTTCAAGCAGCAGGACCGCGAAGGGGATGAGAACGGACAGTACCAGGGTAACCTCTTTGATCTTATGTCTCCTGATAATTTCCACGTATTTCGCAAGCAGGGTGGCAGCCGGGAAAAAAGTGATCAATACGGGATAGCGCCCGGGACCAGTTTCGAGCAAGGTAATCACCAGCCCAACCGCCACCGAGATCACGATCAACCTCAGGGTAATGATCCGTCCCATACCCAGCTGCCCTAGTTTCAGGAATGCAAGGAATCCTGTAAATACTACCAGGACGATATAGGCAATAAGCTTGGTACTGTTCTGCCATGAAGCATAGAATTGCAGGTCAAAATTCCAAACAAAGCGGAAATGCTCTCCAAAGAACGCCTCCCTGCCAAGAAGAATAAGGAAACTCCAGCTGATCAGGGCCACGGTGACGGTTCCTGCCAGCGGAAGCAGCCAGTTCCTTATATTCTTAGGGTCATAAAAGTATATTGCTACATAAAGCACTACCATATACAGGAGGGCCCATTGGTAGAAGAGGCTGGAAAGGGCGATCCAGAGGGAAGCATCGTAGATCTTCAGTTTAACATCTTTGGCAGTTTTCAGGCTGATGGCTCTCCTCGTAGCCAGTAACAGGAAGAATCCACAAAAAATGGCGTTATTGTCCATCAGCACTTGCGGGAAGATCACGAAAAGCATGGTATAATAGAGCATCGCATAGGAATTGCCGCCCATGATCTGGTTGCGCTTTACAATAAAATCCACCACGAAAACACTAAAGAGCAGTAAAGACAGGACCAGCGTTTGGCCGAGGATTTGTTCCGGTTCGTAAGAGGCGTTAAAAATGAAAAAATGGGTGATCCAGTAGAAGAAAAAGAGGAAGCCCATCAGGATGATATAGTTTATCGGCTTAGTTTTTCCAAAAACACTTGAAATCATCCCCGGTTTTTATATTTTTGTGCTGTAAATATAACCAAGATGAAAGCATTTTTTGAAGGCATTGAAGATTTATTCGTAAACGTACTTTTTGCGCCTTTAGATTTTTTGAGGTTCATGGACAGCTGGTGGCTTGCTAATACCCTGAACTGGATATTCGTAATAATCGGTATGGTGGCAATGGTCTACTGGTTAAAGCAATTGAAGATATTCAATGACCGGGAGGAAGAAGACAAGAGTGTGACTTCTCACAGTTACCTGTAATCCCGATCAGTACTGATAAAAAAAACCCCGATCTTCATCGGGGTTTTTTTAGTTAAGATCAAATCCGATGTCATCCCGGAAATAGGCTCCATCAAATGAAATTTTTGCAGCTTCCCGGTAGGAAACCTTCAGGGCATCCAAAAAGTTCTCCCCATAAGCGGTCAATGCGAGGACACGTCCCCCGTTAGTCACCACTGCTCCCTGTTCTACCGTAGTTCCCGCGTGGAACGGAATAGCATCTTTAATATCATTTAGCCCGGAAATCTCTTTTTTCTTTTCATAGCTGCCAGGGTAGCCTCCGGAGACCATCATTACCGTGGTTGCAGCCCGTGGATCGATGTCGAGCTCAATCTCACCCAGGCGGTTTTCAGCCAAAGCCTGGAATAAGTCGACCAGGTCATTCTTAACCCTCGGTAACACCACTTCGGTTTCCGGGTCTCCCAGCCGCACATTGTATTCGATTACCTTGGGATCGTCTCCCACTTTGATCAGGCCGATAAAGATAAAGCCCATATAGGGTATCCCGTCCTTTTTAAGGCCTTCTACTGTCGGTTTTACGATGCGGTCGTGTATCCTTGCCTCGAACTCCTTATCGGCGAATGGAACCGGGGAAACAGCGCCCATTCCGCCTGTATTGAGCCCGGTATCCCCTTTCCCGATGCGTTTGTAGTCCTTTGCCATGGGAAATACTTTATAGTCATTACCATCGGTCAGTACAAAACAGCTCAATTCTATCCCGGATAAAAATTCTTCGATCACCACCGTCCTGCTGGCCTCCCCGAATTTGGAATCGATCAGCATAGCCTGCAATTCATCCTTGGCTTGTTGTAGATCGTCAAGGATCAATACTCCCTTCCCTGCGGCCAGGCCGTCAGCTTTAAGGACATAAGGCGGGTTCAGGGTTTCCAGGAAAGCCTGGCCTGCCTCCAGTTCACCTGCTTTAAAACTCTGGTAGGCTGCAGTGGGTATGCCGTGGCGGTACATGAATTCCTTTGCGAACTGCTTACTCCCTTCCAGCGTGGCGGCATATTTACGGGGACCTATAACAGGAATATGTTGCAGCTCCTTGTCCTCTAGGATGAAATCATGTATGCCTTGCACCAGGGGTACCTCGGGACCTACGATGACCATCTCTATATTGTGTTGCAGGGCGGCTTGTTTGATCCCGTCAAAATCTTCAACGGCAATATCGAGGTTAGCCCCGATTTCAGCCGTGCCTGCATTTCCCGGAGCTATAAAGAGTTGACCGCATTTAGGACTTTGTTTCAGTTTCCAGGCCAGCGTATGCTCTCGCCCCCCGGAACCCAGGATGAGAATATTCATGTTCTTAACGTTTGGGCAAAAATACAGTAAGCGGCCTAAAAAATGGGTGCATCTGCCCGAATTTTAGACCGCTTGACTATATTAATAAAAGTATTATTTCCTGTTACGACTGGTGAAATCGCGATGTTCGGTTTTCTCCAGTTCCTCTTTGGAAAGGGTTTTAAAGTAATCAAAGGTCTTACGCATCCCTTCTTCCCTGCCAACTTTAGGCTCCCAACCAAGGATTTCCTTAGCCTTGGTGATGTCCGGCTGGCGCTGCATAGGATCGTCTTTAGGTAATGGCTTGTAGACGATCTTCTGGTCGGTACCCGTAAGCTTTATGATCTCCTCTGCAAAATCCCTGATAGTGATCTCGTGCGGGTTCCCGATATTGACAGGCATGGTGTAATCGCTCATCAGCAGGCGGTAGATTCCTTCAATCTCGTCATCGACATAACAGAAGGAGCGGGTCTGGGATCCGTCGCCAAAAACCGTGAGATCTTCGCCTCGGAGAGCCTGCCCCATGAAAGCAGGAATCACCCTTCCGTCGTTCAGCCTCATCCTGGGTCCATACGTATTAAAAATCCTGACGATCCGGGTATCCAGGCCGTGGAAACGGTGGTAGGCCATGGTGATGGACTCCTGGAAACGTTTGGCCTCATCGTAAACACCCCTGGGTCCTATGGTATTCACATTCCCGTAGTATTCCTCAGTCTGCGGATGGACTAAAGGATCCCCGTAGATCTCCGAGGTAGATGCGATCAGGATACGCGCGCCCTTTTCCTTTGCAAGTCCCAACAGGTTATGAGTTCCCAGGGCACCTACTTTCAGGGTCTGTATCGGGATCTTCAGGTAATCAATCGGGCTGGCAGGGGAGGCAAAGTGAAGGATATAATCCAGTTCGCCGGCCACATGCACAAATTTGGTCACATCGTGGTGATAGAATTCGAATTGAGGCAGTTTAAAAAGATGCTCAATATTCTTAAGGTCCCCCGTGATCAGGTTGTCCATCCCGATCACATGAAACCCTTCATCGATAAACCGATCACACAGGTGTGATCCCAGGAAACCGGCTGCACCGGTGATTAACACTCTTTTCATATTTTTTGCTTAAACTCCCTTGCTGACCATAGACCTTATAGTCCGTCAACTTAGATTATTCACTCAGTGTGATGCCTGCACTTCCATAGCTTCCTGGGCTCCCTCCCCGATCCGGTAGTACACGAACCCGAGGTTATTGAGAAGCTTTTTGTCCAGGATACCCCGACCGTCAAATACAAATGCAGGTTTCTGCATATTGTCATAGATCCTTTTCCAGTCATATTCCTTAAACTCCTCCCATTCGGTCAGGACCGCCACGGCGTGGGCGTCCTTACACGCTTCGTATGGATCCCTGTAAACGGACAGTCCCTGCCTGTTCTCATCAGCAGAACGGGTGTTCAGGTAATCCAGGTCTGCATACATTTGCTCTTCCTCTACCTTGGGATCGTATGCCGCGATCTGTGCCTGTTCGTTCAGCAGGTCATCTGCCACGTATATAGCTGCCGACTCCCTGGTGTCATTGGTATCTTTTTTAAAGGCCCAGCCCAGGAAAGCAATTTTTTTACCGGATACGGTATTGTACAGCGTGCTGACAATATTGTTAGCAAAGCGTCGCTTCTGGTGATCGTTCATAATGATGACTTGCTCCCAGTAATCGGCCACCTCGTTCAGGCCGTAGGTCTTCGCGATATATACCAGGTTCAGGATATCTTTCTGAAAACAGGAACCTCCGAAACCAACAGAAGATTTCAGGAATTTAGGTCCGATCCGGCTGTCCATCCCGATGGCTTTGGCGACCTCGTTCACGTCAGCCCCGGTTTTTTCGCAAAGTTCGGACAGGGCATTGATCGATGAAACCCGCTGTGCCAGGAAGGCATTGGCGGTGAGTTTAGACAGTTCTGACGACCATACATTGGTGGTAAGGATATTCTCTTTGGGAACCCACTGGGAATAAACGTCTACCAGCTCTTGTATAGCTCTCTCTCCCTCTGCGGAGGTTTCTCCGCCGATAAGGACACGATCAGGGGCGTGAAGATCCTGTATTGCAGTTCCTTCTGCCAGGAATTCCGGGTTAGAGAGGATCTGGAAGTTCACGTTATTCCCGGTATTCTCGAGTATGCTTTTAATAGCGGAGGCGGTTCTTACGGGCAGGGTGGATTTTTCAACTACGATCTTATCGCTCTTAGCCACCCGGGCGATCTGCCTTGCACAAAGTTCTATATACTTGAGGTCGGCAGCCATACCTTTACCTTTCCCATAGGTCTTGGTGGGGGTATTTACAGAGATAAAGATCATCTCTGCTTCTTCAATTGCCTTATCTACTTCTGTAGAGAAGAACAGGTTTCTTCCCCTCGCTTCTTTTACAACCTCATCCAGCCCGGGCTCGTATACAGGCAATTTGCTCAGGTCCTCGTGGTTCCAGGCGGCGATCCGCTTCTCGTTGATATCTACTACGGTAACCTTGATATCAGGACACTTCTGGGCAATCACTGCCATTGTTGGTCCCCCGACATAACCTGCTCCGATACAACATATATGTTTTACTGCCATCTTTTAAATGATTTCTATTTAGTTATTTAGTCTATTAACGCACCCGCAAAAATAAGTGGGTTTAAATTGGCGGACAATTTAATCTGTTCAAAAACCCCTTTCTGGGATAAAATCAAACTCATATCGGCGCATTTTCAAGTCATCTCCCCTGATAATAACAAGAATCGGAGAATATCAGATCCCCCGTGAAAAAATGACAGTGGTTATGGTTTTGAATATGATCCTTAGATCTAAGGTAATAGACCTGTTCTTAATATAATAAAGATCGTACTCCAGTTTACGCACAGAATCCTCAAGGTTCTCGCCGTACTTATATTTGACCTGAGCCCAGCCCGTAATACCCGGTTTAATCAAATGTCGGGTATTATAAAATGGGATAATACTATTTAGTTGGGTAACAAAAACTTTCCGTTCCGGTCGCGGTCCAATGAACTGCATATCTCCCCTGATTACGGAAATAATCTGTGGCAATTCATCTATCCTAAAAGCCCTTAACATCCTGCCTACCGGGGTAATTCTATGGTCATTTGCAGTGGCCATCATTGCTCCTGACTTCTCGGCATCAACCACCATAGACCTGAATTTATAAATTTTGAACTCCTTGCCATAGCGGCCCACTCTTTTTTGGGTATAGAACAGCGGGCCTTTATTGAAGAACACATTGAGCAGATATACAAATGGAACACTAAGAAGAAATATGAGACCTACGAAAAGCGCCAAGAAGAAATTCACCATAAAACTGAAAACCTTTTGCAGGTACCTGATTTTCTTGTTCCTCAACTGGAGGATTTCATAAAAACTGTCGTTATGAGATCTTATAGGCAAAGCTTCATAGGTGTTCTCATAAAACGAAGTAAATGAAAGCACCTCTCTGCCTTTAATTATGGACCGCAGTAAAATTCTTTCAAGGTCGGGGGGCAAACTGCTATAACTCTTAGTATTGATGATCCAAGTGTCTATTTTCTCTGTAGCAGCGAGAAACATATGCTTATTTTTCAACGAATGATGATCCACAGAAAATGTCAGTTTTACTGTGTAAAACGTTTCCATTTCTTCTCCGTTAATAATCGCCAGATCCTCCTTAAGATTCTTTTCCGTCTGGTCATCATAGATATAAAGCACATTTTTAGTGGTGGGAATGATCTTAAATATATTCCCGAAAAACAATCTCCATAACCCGATTTCGAGTGGTGTCAGCAATAAGAAAATCAGTAGAGGTATCCTCCAGAAACTGACATCAAAAAAAATCACAGCAGCCAGGAAGACCACGAATACATATAAAGCCGTGATGTAGAGGGATTGCGAAAGAATATGTCTGCGCTTGGCAACCTTCTCAAGGTTATAAAAATCCAGGATATAGGCCAAGGTAAAATAACTGATGATCCCCAGGGAGAACATATAGGTTTTCAGCTCGAACGAAATAAATTCTTTATCGATTGCATGGTTGATAAAGACATTCAAAGACGCAAGGATGATAAGAAAGTCTCCTATAAGGAGCATTGACTTTCTTTCAATTGAATTCAGGATTGCAGGCCTTGCCATTCTTTAAAGAGATTTATTTAATGTAGGTTCTTAATTTCATAAAAACTGCGGAAAGCAGGTAAAAGGACGACTGGAGAAAAGACAATCCTTCAATTTCCCGGTATATCTTCCATTCATACTTAAGTAACCCAATTTTGCCGGAAGAAATTGAATTAGACGTATGTCTATATGAAGAAAGCACTTCCTGCAGGCCATATCCATCCGCCTTCTTTAACAATTTTAACCAAAGAGCATAATCCTGGCGTTTCCGAATTTCCGGCATATATTGTTTTCCGAAAAAATTCACATCATACATTGCAGTCAGACAGCCGATAGGGTTCTTAAAAAGTGCAGTGTTATAGGTTACTCTCTGCCTAGCCTTAAATAATTGTCCGAGTTTGTTACCCTTTTCATCGATGGTATCGTAAGAGGTGAAGGAAAAGTGATATTTATTGTTTTGCATAAAGGTGATCTGCTTTTCTAATTTCTCGGGGTACCATTGATCATCGCTATCCAGAAAAGCTATATATGACCCTTTAGCCTCAGCAATACCCTTATTCCGAGCTACACCTGCACCACTATTCTGATCTAATTGTATCAGTCTGATCCGCTGGTCTTTGCGGGCATATTCCTGAATTATTTCAACACTTCTATCTTCAGAACAATCATCCACTAAAATATGTTCCCATTCTTTATAGAATTGGTTTTGTACCGATTCGACGCACTGCCGTATAAACTTCTCTGAATTATGAACCGGTGTAATTACTGAAACCAAAGATTAGAATATTAGTTATTGTCGATTTGAAATTTTTGAGCTGTAGCTTACTGAATTTTACCTGTACATGCACCGCTTACGGCAGCAAAGATACAACCCTTATAATTTAATATTATCTACGGAAAAGTCCTTACTCACAGTGCAGCCCCGAAAAATTCCAAAGGAAAATTTCTCATAAGATGATAAAGTGGGGTTAAAATCATGAAATATATAAATGTCTTTCCCATACTTAATCATATTGTCTGGTGATACAGTAAAATCCCATCCGTCAAATCCATATTTAATACGTTCTTCAGGAAGTGAAGACACATCATCAGTCTTTGGTTTCGCATGGAAGTAAATCCTGCAGCCATGCAATGACTCTGGCTGGTACCCAGTGGCCGTCAGCCGGAAATACAGGCGTACCGATTTATTGTTCTTCACGGTATGAATTTCACGAAGTACCAGATCGTCCCGTATAGGTCTCGAACCTTTCCAGTGCAGTGTTGAATTTTTACCTTTCAGGGGAGCTAGTATATCCTCTAAACCTTTTATTTTTCCGGGGTCATTATAAAAAACAAAATAGCTGGCGAATTGTTTATTGGAATTATAGAATGTTGGGAGTAAGTAAGTAGTGAGTTGCTTATTATTTCCAATTTCCTTAATTATTATAACGTCTGAAGCCTCCAGCTCATTTATGTTCTTCTGAAACATTCCGATAAGATTATTACCATCGGTTTCCGGAAATGACGGAAGTGTCTTTACATCCTGATAACCAAACTGGGCTTCCTTTAGAGGAAAGTCGATCGTAACCAATGATCTCTGGGAGCTGTCGGGGATATCTGTGACAAATTTTATAACATTTCTTTTTGCATCTGGAAATATTGTTTTCAGATAATTAGCGTGCAATAGGACCGGCAGAAATATGGTCACTAACAGGACCAAATATATTATAGCACGATTTCTCCTATTCTCCAGGTAATGTGCACGCTTAAGGTGGTTGATAACACTATCCAGTAAAATTCCGGTTATCAATACTAATGCCGGCAAGAAGGGCAGAATATTCCGGTCAAAATAAACACGTTGTTTGATAATAAACCAGACAGATGCAATTATTACAGTCAATAACACCCCCCACCGGATTCGCTCTGAGGTATGCAGATATTTAAAACCATAATAGGCCAATACAGGGAAGATGAATATTAAGCCTCCCAAAGAAGGCAGGAGTTCACGAATAATTCCTTTGAAGTTATAGAGTTTATAGCTCTCTACAACAAGCCCCTTATTCCCTGTAGCATAGTGCCAGAAATTTGAGAAGTAGTCGTGTATAACTGCATTAAAAACCTCCTTACTGTAAAAAATATTCCAGTTTATTAGAGCAAAAAAGAATATGGAAGATAAAACTATAAGGCTGAATAATTTTAAACGAGCCTCAAAGCCGTTTGCCTTGGTCAGTATAAGGGCTCCAATCATTACAATTATGAAAAGGGAAGAAAATTTCAGGGAAATAGTCAGCGCAAACAGAAAAGCCGCCAAAACAATAATAAACTTACTAATCTTGGTGCTATCATATATATACAAGTACAACCATAATAAGAGGTTGACCAGGGACAGAATCAGGGGTTCGATATAGAAAACACTTCGTTGTTCTAAAAGAAGCATATTGATGCCAATCAGAGTGGCTATCATAAACATCGATATAAACTTCTGCTTATTCCAGAGATAAAAGATCAACGGGATAAAGGTGAGGAACATCAATAAAATAGACTGCAATTTCAGGTAATAATGAAAATACCTCAGGTTAGGGTCTTCCATGTTCTTAGCTAATCCGGCCCCGGTTGTTTGATAATTCTCAATGAAATAGTTATGGCCCGGATAATCCCAGCTTTCTGCATATATATTTGCTCCCATATGACCGATCATTCCGACTAAAGCTCCAGGATAAAATAAATATGTGAATACCCGTGGGCCGTTCAAGGCTCGATGTACTGTATTTTCAGGATCAAATTTTGGATGTACGGTGGAGATAGTGAAATATTCATCGACGGTGAAATTATCCATATGATTCTTATTGTAATTCACCTGCAGGATCACTATAGTCAGAAACAACAACAGTATTGCAGCGATCAATAGTCTATACTTTTCGAAAAAATGAATAATCTGGCTTCTCGTCATTTACTGAATATTACTGGCTTTGTTAAGAATACAAAAAATGAAAAATAATTGTAAAAACCCGTTGAGATCATCATCGAACCTGGCGTCATTCAGCAGATCATCCGATTCATCCAAAATAACGTATGTCAGGTTCTCAATTTCATCACTACTTACGGTTCCCTGAACATCTAAAATCTGGCAGTCAATTTCGTATTCATGGGTAACCCTTAGTGTTTTTAATGCGTTAACACCGTCCACCAACCGATTTATATCAAGATTGGTTTCCAGTTCGATCCTAAGACCCAGCTCCACCTGCTCTGAAATGTTATCGTCCGGTAGTGATTGTAAAGGATAAAAACAAATCTTTACATCAGAGAACGGAGCCTGAGAGCGAATAAATTTTGCTGAGTCCTCTTCACGGATCCTCAGTTGCTCAAGGACTTTTTCTTTGGTGTATCCTCTCTTGGCCGTATCCCTTTGGATCTTCCAATATAAACGGAGATCTTCTTTTGGCTCTACGAAAACCTTCAGGTCGAACAGGTTTCTTTTGGCGGCTATATAAAAAGGGTGTAACCCTTCAAAAATTACAACTCTACTGGGGTAGATCTTTAAAGGCTGAGTAAACCTCCCTGTAGTATGATCATAGATTCGACGCTGGATTGTCTTGCCTGTTCTGAGCAATTTTAAATGTCTAATATCTTCATGCAGGTGATTCGCCTTAGGGGATAAATGAGTTAACTCATTCCATTTATCATGACCTCTTTCCCACCTGTGCATATCATCTCCGCGTATGATAGTGACATTGGCCTCCCCAAACATTTGGATCATCAAATGGGTTAAAGTTGATTTTCCCACACCCGAATCTCCCCCGAAACCAATCAAAAAAGGTTTATTCTTAAGCTTCCTGTTCAAGTTTTTCCTGACTCCGGCTTTAAATAACCAGTATACATTCAATATCAGGCAGGTCTGAAGGAGTGTAAATGCCAGGCTTACCATGAATTCTGCTGGCACCCACCCCAAAGAATTCCATAACTCATAGAGCGTGCCCCCCCTCTCGGTATATAGAAAAACATAGGTATAATCTGAATTGGGTATCCAGGCAAAATATATGAGGAATGCAGCTTGCAGGGCTATAACGGGAATAAAAGTAAGTTTACGCTCTTTAAGATTAAAGTATATCAGGAATGGGAGTATCCAGAAGTACCATCCCGGTTGTGGGGGAATAAATATCAACAGGGAAGCAAATGAAAACCCAACGAACATGATAAAGAGATCCTTGCTGATCTTTTTAAATCGGGTGGCAGCTGCAATCAGCAATAAATATACAGCGGGTATTAAGTAGAAATTCAGGTTATTGATCGTAGGCAAGCCCGCTGCCCACACCTTAGATTGTTCCTGGTTAGAAAAGACCATTTGAAGAAAAGACTTACTGCCCAGATAAAAACTGGACACGATCAAAAATACCAGAGCTACCAACCCCAAGTGAGAAGCAATTCTCCCTATTTTGTTTTGATTATTATTTTTCCATAGATATAACAGAAAAAATGGGATGGCCAGGATCAAATTGGTCTTGGCAGCTATGCCAAGTCCTAATACAACTGCCGCTTCAAGGGATCGATTTTTGACAAGCAGGTATAGTGATGCAATCAGGAATGCAATTGGAATAACATCTAACTGTCCATGGATATAAGAGATATATATCAATACCGGAGATAACCAGTAATAGACCAGGATCTTATAATCTTTCCCTCTGAGTAACCGGCTAAGAAGGACCAGGATTAGGGTGTCTGCCAGGAGCAAGGGTATACGGATAAAGAATGGGGAAAGATGGGCCAGAAATCCTCCTAGAGAACTCAGAATATAGAGCATCAGGGGGGGATATGGAAATGCATCGACAACTCCCAATTGCCAAAAATGTTCATAAGGATCTTTGAAACCTGAGGCTATAAAATATTCCACGAAGGGAATAAAAGAGTCTGCCAGCAACCTGCCCGCGAAGAACAAGGACAATATTATCTTCAACAGCAGCCCGCCCCAGAATAGACGGTGCCGCAAGACTGCCAGTTTAAAGATTCCTTGTTTGTCCCGGAGATATCCGCCCAAAAATTTGTTCATCGCCATCGTGGGATATTATATGATTTTGTGCATATGGCATCTAACTGTATATTCTGATCTTTAAGAAAAGCCTTATAAGACTCTATGTCTTTCTCCCGTCCTTGTAATTCAGGAGAAACCAGGCATAAGCGATAACCCCATTCTTTCAATTGCCGGAACACTTGCCTATCTAATGGCAACTTGGTGAAGCAATCAATCCATACCCATTTTACTTTTCCCGCCATTCGCTCAAGGGTATCCAGCCCTTCCCATTCGGAAAATCTCAGAGCAATGTTATTTTCTTCTAACCGGGTCAGGGAATAGATCATTGGAAAAGAAGAATCGAGAAAAAAATAATTCGGAATCTTGTATAACTTAATCAACCTGAGTATTTCAGTCTCTATCCTTTCACTTTTAATATTCAGAATAAGTGTCCCGTGCTTATACTCCTTTAAATAGGCTTCAAAATCTTCCCCCTGTACAAATGGGTCATGAGCAATGTGAATCCTTCCATTACTGCCGTCTCTTAAGTCTAACTCGACCCCTAACTCTCGTGGCAATTGCTGTAGTTCAGCCAGGGTATTGATCCTGTGCGCAATAAATTCCATTAGTTCAGGGACTTTTTCAATTTCTTACTGAACTCAAGAGTTCTCTTTATAAATTTCTTTTTGGCCGCAAATCCCGTGTTCCAACTGGAAGTGCCATGCACCCGTTCGGGAAAAATAACATCAAAACGAACCAGCTTTATTTTTAACTTCTTCGCCAGGTAGAGCGCATACAGATCAAGGGAAAAATCATGGGGAGGATTCTCCCATTGTTTAAAGAAATCCCTGTGAAAAATATTAGGCTGGGCATTAATATCGTGTAATTTTTCTCCAAGATACAGGGACTCAAACAAACTCATGCCTGAAGTAAAGAACTGGTCAAAAAACGGCCTGCCTTTTCGCTCCCCTTTTACGTAGATCATCGGCTCCTCCTGACTTTCGATGATATCAAGAGCTTTGATGACGTCTGAAGGGTCTGTCTGGAGATCTGCATGGGTCCAACCTATATAAGTTCCTTGAGCTTGTTGGAGACCAGAAAGAATGCCATATCCATAACCCTGGTTTACCGGAACATGTACATACTTCGCAAACGAGTACTTTGGAAGGAGTTCTGCAGTGACCTCAGCCGTATTATCGGTAGAACCATTGTCTACCACGATCAGTTCTATATCCTCTCTTTGGATAACCTCCCCAAATTTAGACAATACAAGGGGTATGTTCTTACTTTCGTTATAACAGGGGATAATGATCGATAATTTCATTAGTCATTTATTTTTTTAAAAACCCAGAATTTCTGTCCTAAAAAATTCAAAATTGTACTGGCCCCGGTTGCACACAGGAATGCAAAGGTCAAGTTCCGGAACATTAACAGCGCCACGTCATTCGTGATAATATTGACCCCCAGGGTAAGACCATACAAAATAAAGAATTTCAGTAGTTGAGACGAAGAAAATTCCTTCGTTTCAAAAGTCCAGTATTTATTAAATATGTAGGCAACAATGGTTCCCGATAAAAATGAAATTCCCTTAGCCAGGTTATGATCGATGACCGTATTTAATGCATAATACAATCCAAAATCGACTGCTACAGCGATAATTCCTGTCACCACAAACCTGCGGAGCTGTTTCCGGGTAGTTGAATCTATCGCCATTCCTGTTCAAAATCATAGGCTTGCGCTTCAAGTAACCTCACTGAATCCTGCTCCACCGTTAAGTCTTTTTGCAAGGTATAGGGGTGCCAGTCAGTCTTGTGAAAAAAGCTCTGCCAATAACGATACGTCTTATAATCATTGGGAGTGCCCCAACCAATATAGTGATCTATCTCGAAGACCTTCACCTTCAATCCCATGCTAATTAGCTCGCCTATACAGCTGTCCACATAGAACTCACCGTTGATTCTTTGATCATTTTCTATCAATCGTTTTAATGCATCTTGGAAATAACCGGCTTTCCTGAAATAAAAGGTTCCTACGATGGCGTGATCCTTTCCAGGGTTATCGCTAATTGCTTTCTTTACACTGACTCCGGTTACGTTATCTTTCCCGTCGGTTTTTATCCAGCCATACATTTCCGGATTTCGCACACTGCTGGGGTGATTTCGGAACGACCAGACTATGGCGTCAACTTCAGGATCGTCTATTAATTTTTTATAGCTGTCATCATCCCAGATCATCCCATTATCACACGCGGCGATCAATAAGGGAGCGCCCGGATCCTGACCTTCCAAACCAATTGCGCAGGTGCAGGCCTGGCCCTCAGTTGTGTGATCGATTGATATAATCCTGGCATCAGGATATTCCCGCTTTATGGCCTTCCCAACACCATACTCCTGTATATGCTCTTCCAGGCACACAAAAATATTTTCTTCTGCTCTTGGCAGGTAATTCGCGGCCTGAATTATCATTGGTTTACCACCCACCTCTATGAGTGGTTTGGGGAGTATATACCCCTCATTGGTGAACCGGCTACCCCTGCCGGCCAGGGGAATTAGGTTAATACTTCTTTTCTCGAGTGGTTTTCCAGGAACTTTATAATTAGCAATTGCTTTGAAATATTCTGAAAAACCCTGATATTCTTCTACATCTTCCGGGGTTCCCCATTGCAGCATGTGCTGGACATCATAAATAGAAACCTTTAGACCAGCAGCCACTAAAAGGTTATATACCAAACTGACATAGTATTCTCCTTTCAGATCAATACCCTGATCCATCAATTCTTGAAAATACTTCTTTACATATGCCCCTTTTTTAAAGTAATAAGTGCCCATAGAGGCGTACTCCTGCATTCGGTTATCCGTAAAAGGCTCTTTTTCCTTAATCTCGAGCATCCACTGCTGATCTTCCCTCATAAATGCATAATTGGTGGAGCCCAGCATATGTGGATGAAATCCCTTGTATGCCGGAACTGCCCCATCAGCGTCGCGATTGCGGGTATGGTTTAAAAAATCCTGATAATCCCAATGACATGAGAAATCGCAATAGTTTACAATGACCTCTTCCTCCTCACCGATCATCCCGCTCACTGCATGTACAGCAAATACAGGTCCTTTTTTGTGCGGAGGTATCTCCACAATGCTTCCTCCCGGGGCTATTCTCTGTAATATCGATCGCATGGGAGTTTCTTTTAAATGCTTGCTATTACATATGAAAATGAAATCCTTCTCTCCGGGGAACATCTTTACCACATGCTCTATTATGGGCATTCCGTCAATCTCGATCAAAGGTTTCGGCGTCTTATATCCTGCAGCAACAAATCGATTGCCCATTCCGGACATTGGAATTATTATTTTCATTTTATAGTTTAAAATCTTTTAATGCAAATATTTGCCAATCCCCCTCTTCCCAAACAGGAGTCAGAGAATTAAAGGAATCTGAATAGTCTTTTTCGATTAATAAGAAATCAAGTCCATATTGTTCTGCGATATTTTTCCAATCCTCAGGTTTCAGGCTTCGAAAATATTGTATTTCGGAAATTCTATTAAGACGTGAGCCGTATACTGCCGTATATCGCTCAGCATGTTCCTTTATTCTGGATTCTGCGAACGGGAATTCTTTTGAGATCAGCACATTCCTTTTCCCAATTATTCTCATATCTGTATTTAATGCTTGCGAATATGTAAGAAATACAGATTCTCGCGGAGTATTATGAACAAAGCTAAATAAATTCCTTTTGGTCAAAGACGGGGGCTGCCAAGGATCATCCATTAGAGATGCTCCTGATATGATAAGACTAAAAATTAATAAAAGCAGGGCCTTATAAGGCATAACAGGAAGCGGGGATACCGGTTTTTCTTTTATTAATAATCCTAACATTAAGATCCAGCAGACCAGAACAGACCAAAGTCCAAACGTAGTATACCGAGATGGCCCAAGGTAGGCTATAAATTTCAGGGGGATAATATCAATAAAGATAAATTGCAGTGTAACTGCAGTAATAAAAAAAATCATCGCTGTAGCAGTAGAAATTACAAGATATTTACTTCGCTTTTTAATACCATAGAAGATTGGAATAAGGTACATCACTGAGATACCTGTAAACGTCCAAAGCCACATCGGATTATACTGCTTATAGTCCGGCACATGATAATGCCAGGGATGTCTCTCGAAAATATAATACTGAATGAATTGTGAGGTGTCCATGTTGGAGGCATCCTTGAGGAAGAGACTGATCAACAAACCCGGTATCAGAATAGCAGCAATAATTTTAAATATTGTTTTCAGCTCTTTTTTCCATCCTGGCAATAAAAAGGGCAAATAAAACCCTGCAACAAACAGAGCCATCACCGGATGTATCAAAGCTCCAATAATGAATAGCCCTAGAAAAGCCCATTGTCCTGATATTCTAAATTCCTTAATAATAATCCCGGTAAAACAAAAGAACATAGAAAGATTGGCAGGATATAAGGAAGCATTGAAAGGCCGCCATGACCCTATTGCAAAAAATTGGTTTAAATCTTTTGAAAGAACGAATATGGCAACTATCAGCGCAATAAAGGGCATTATACGAATCATCTTATTCCTGGAAACTCCTTTGAGCGAAAGTCCACACAGCACCAAGAATATTATCGCAGGATATAGTATCAACATTATTAATTTTAGAAAATATAATACTGTATACCAATGCAAACTTGTAACTGTGGAAATTCCGACAATAAGGTATCCATACACCCACCGGGGATTCTTTATCATGGAAGCTTGAGTGAAGAAATCTTCAACCAAAAGGTTCTCGTTGAAGATTTTCATAAGAAAGGGCATCATATCCTGTTCAGCCCATGTATAGGCGGTGGGATTTTGAAAAAAAGACAGGAAGCCTATAAAACACAGGAAGCTTAAATAAATATTTATCTCACGAGGAATCGAATGACGTTTTTGATACAAGTGATTATATTTTTAGTGGACTAGGAATTTTTTCTTGGAATTCAGGGAAGATTCTGCCTGTATTTCTCAGCTTCCCAATTTCCTAAAAAATTAATTTCCTCCTCGGGGAGGTAAAAAAGGTCATTCTTTAAATGGTTTGCTATAAGTAGATTGTTTTTCAATACATCTTCTATCATTTTAGCTTTTTTCAGATCTGCTGCCATAATAAAAAGATGACCATTAAATCGAATCAGAGTTGGCGGCCCTTGATACTCCTTCTTGTATCGTATAAGATCTTTCTCGTCCAGATTTTCTAACTCCAACACCTTGTATCCACAAAATACAAATCCATCCGGGGAAAACGGGCGCACCCCGGGGGTCTCTGATTTACCGGTTATAATGTCCTGGATAATTGCATCCTCGGATAAATATGCTATTTGATGAGTCTTAAAGGCGTTGCGGTAGAGTTCAGAAATCCGGTTAACCATGTGGTACCGGGATAGATCTAAACCCGATAATTGCTCTGCCCTGGTAACGATTTCATTTGTAATGCCTGCAATTTCTTCATATGTATCAGAGCTTACAATTAAGCCATGATTCTGAAGAAAAATAACCTTAGGGATCTGACCATAACTTTCTTTATATTCTTCCAGCTTTTTCTTTAGTAATAAAGCCAGCTCAATCCCCGGGGTTTCATAGGGGACAAGAAGTGCATTAGGATAAAGTTCAGGGGTAATTGTCTCCCACAATTTATGACTCGTAAATACATTCACTGCGATGGCGTGGACATGACAGGTATAGGTGTATAATAAAGCATGGAGGTAAGTTTCAATCGAGGGCCTGTCCTTACCCTTCACTATAGTCTTCTTCAGGAGTTCTGAAGCGCTCTGGTCTTTACTTCTCTTATCTCCTGAATTCAGAACCTCCTGGTTTTCCATGATCGATAAAACGTCTTGAGTATTAACTTCCGTGAAACCCTTATTTGCATGTAGCTCAGAAAGCAGGTATCCCGAGGCCTTGATAAGCATAGACTCACCAAATTTTACAGAAGTATTCCCTCCCCCTGCCTGTACAAGGTCAAATCGCTCCCCGACCCCTGCCGACATAGTAACCAATTTGTTCACTGCTGTTTCCCGATTCATAATATTATTTCGTTAAAGTGAGCGACTTCCTGAACAGAATCAGGGAGATCTTTAATCTCATTTTTCCTGTTTATCCATATACTCCTTATTCCCATAGCCTGTGCTCCTACAATATCCTTTTCCCAGCTATCACCAATCATGATAGCTTCGCCAGCAGTACATTCTAATTTCTGAAGTGCCTTTGTGAACATGTAAGGGTGGGGTTTTTCCACACCAACTTCTTCACTACTTACCATTCTATATATCAATTCTGTTAAATGGAACTTCTCTACTTTTCGAAATTGAATATGTGCAGTTAAGTCCGTAAGCAGGCATATTCGCATACCCTTTTCATGAAAACTCTCCAGCATCGGTTTAACATCTTTATCAAGCTCCATCCGATCTAAAAAAGTTTCCCAATAGGTATTATAAAAATGCAATCCGTATTTTAAACTATTCAGCCCTAAGGCCTCTATCATCTTCTGGAAATACAGAAGTCTGTTATGAGAAGCTGCTCTGGCCGGTAACTCTAATTGTGTTTGCATCCGGGCATGAGCAAAAGACTTCTTTAAAATTTCCCTATTGATCCCGAAAAGAGACTGGAATTCTGAGAATACTGCCTCCATGGAAGCCTGGTGAGGTGCATCATAAGAATATATGCTATTATCTAAGTCTAATATTATATGTTTAGGCATCCCACTTTTTTAAATTAAAAAATACCTGTGCTTTCGAATTTAGAGAACAAGTAAATTCATTCTCATCTTCAGCACGCTATGTCAGTTTTTATTCAAAGGAAATAAGTTCTTGTACAATCTGTTTCCCGGTATGGCCATCACCGTATAGATTTAAATTAAAATCGATGTGTCCATTAAGAATTTGGTTAAAGGTTTTTATCATTAAATCTTTATTTGAGCCCACCAGAAAATTAACCCCATGCTCTATAAGTTCTGTCCATTCCGTTTCTTCTCGCACCGTAATACAAGGCTTATCAAAAAAGAAAGCCTCCTTCTGAAGTCCGCCACTATCAGTAATTACACAAATAGAATTCATCAATAGCCATATCATTTCGAAATATCCCACTGGTTCTATTATTCTTATATTCTTACTTGGGGTAATACCATACTCTTTTAACATTTTTGAGGTCCGAGGATGTAGAGGTAGAACAACCTGATTTATCTTGCTGATTTCTGCTAAGCCATCAAAAATATTTTTTAATTTTTTCGGGTTATCCGTATTCTCTTGTCGGTGGATCGTCGATAATACCAAATTGGCATCCAGGTCAATGCCGTGGGGTTTCACAGCCAAATTTTTATAATATATTGCTGCATCATTCATTACATCTCCGCATTGAACAATCTTAGGTGAAAGTGACGCATAACCTTCATCCATAAGATTCTGAACAGCACTTTCCGTAGGGCAGAACAAAAGGTCACTAATCCTATCTGTTAAAATCCTATTAACTTCCTCGGGCATTTGCATATTAAACGATCTCAAGCCAGCTTCTACATGTGCTACTTTAATATGTAGTTTCTTAGCCGCTAGTGCACCTGCGATAGTAGAATTAGTGTCCCCGTAAACTAGTACCCAATCAGGTTTTTCCAGCAGCAAGACCTTTTCAATTTCCATCAGCATATTGCCGGTCATTGCACCATGAGACATGCTGTTAATTTCTAAATTGAAATCAGGCTTAGGAATTTCCATTTGTTTGAAGAATATTTCACTCATGTTATTGTCGAAATGTTGACCTGTATGAATGATTTTTTCTTCAATCCAATTATCTCTTTTCGTTAAGGACTTATTATGCAGATTTATTGCTCTGCTTACCACAGCAGCCTTTACAAACTGAGGTCTTGCACCAATAACCGTAACAATCTTTTTACTCATCTTATTCCGATATAATTTATGATTAGTTATCATCAATGTTTTAAGAGCATATCATAAAGACCGGTTAACTTCTTCTGCTCAGAATCCCAATTAAATTTTTCCAATATGGCATTTCGCCCATTTTGACCTTTTTTTTCAGAGAGCTCGTCATGTTCCAATAAAAACTTAATGGCCCCAGCAATAGCTTCAGGATCTCTCGGATTAACGCAAATTCCGCAGTCATATCTTTCCACAATTTCTTTCCAAAGATCAAAATTTGAGGCCACTAAGGGTATTCCTTGGGCCATGTATTCAAATAATTTATTAGGTTGAGAGTGAATGTGATTCCCATATGGAAGGAAGGTCACCAGACCCACTTTGGATTGCTTCATTACGCTTTTAACCTCATTGCGATTAATTTGACCCATATAATTAGTCTTAGTCCATCCATCTAAAGAGCTTAAAGTTTGTAGGTACGACTTAGGAGCAACGCTTCCAGCAAGATTAAGGACTATATTGGGAAGGAGGCTAGTTGCTAAGATAATCTGACTTAATCCTCGTATTTCCGTTATACTCCCAATATAACATATTTCATTTCGTTTTGTTTCCCATTTCGTCACTTGTAAATCGAGATCTGAGAGTAGCGGAAAATTATTAATATCGACCACTGTATCATTGAGTCTGGAGAATCTTTTACTGATATGTGGTGTAGCCGTGATAACAGCGTCAAAGTTTTTCACAATATTATCCTCATACCATTCCATGCCTAAGGCCAATGGTCGTCTGGCCAATATCGGGACATATTCTTTACTCATTAACTGCCTTGGCAGATCTTCATGAGTGTCATAGATTACAACCTTTCCCTTTTTCTTCAGTTTTTTACCATAAGGTAATAGCTCGGGGTCATGAAAATGGTAAATATCTGCATCTAAGTCGAGTGCTTTATTGAATACTCGCTTTGTAGCCTTTATAAATCGGGATATTTTACCTTCGGTTTTCCCTACGCTATGAATGCTGATCCCCTCAAAAACTTCATCTTCTTTTTCGTCAGCTACAATAAGATGTACGTCCAGACCATGATTTTTTAGACTAATACACTCTTTATAAAGTATCCTAGTATCATACCTATGATGTACAGATGTCAAGTGACAAACTTTAATTTTTTTCTTCACGAAGTAGAAATATTGAAATTATTAATAATGCAAGGGCTCCATGGGTTAATAAGACTGTAAAGATAGAGGAACTTATAAAAGAAAAGATTACCAGTAAGAACAATCCAAAATACTTAGACGGTATTTTTAGGTTGTTCAAAATCATGAAATAAATAGCGACAATGCATATGTTTAACCACACACCCACCGTGCCCATATTCATATACCCATCTGAAATTAACCCATTATTAGCCGCCATATCCGGTCGGTTAAAGTAAGCCTCCCCAATCAAATATTCATGTCGAATAATATAAGGGTAATTCACGAAGGCCCCCAAAACAGATTCTGACCAATACATGTAATTATCCCTAAAGAAATCTAAATATGCAATATCCAGTAAGGTTGGGAGGAAATGCACCCTTCTGAAAGTTAGAATCCAAGGATAATCATAACCTACTGCTGAAAAAATTAAACAAAGAATAATAAAAATGGAGGAGTACAGAAGAATCCTGCTGACTGACTTTAAATACGTCCATTTGTAGAATATCAAGACTGCTATAAGGCCAAGATATACCGTTTTGTGCGCTCCGAATAAATAAAAAAGTACGAGATAAAAGATTCCAACTAGGACAAGCAACTTATTCTTCAATTCAAGTGAAAATACAATGATTAGCGGAATGATAATCTTGGTAAACAGGGAATACGTATAACCGAAATAAAAATTGGAAAGTCCTGCCATATCGCTTCTGGTCTTGTATACATCAAGAAGAAGTAGATTTTTCAGATTAATATGGGGGCCATAAACGATTAAATAGGGCAATGTCCCTACTACGGTTATTAACAGAAGAATAAGGAGGCCTTGCCTTTTATTTAATACTGGAATAAAGGAAAGATTGAATTTCAATTTGAGTAAGGCCCAGAGGATAAGAAAGAACAATTGGTGAAATACCAATAGTTGCAGAGGGTACATACCTTCTGATACAAAGGCAATTAGTGATGGTATAGTCACTAGAATGAAAAATAGGGAGAGTATGATAAACCCTAATTTTCTGGTGTTAATCCTTTTAAGTATCCAAAGATTAAATGAGAAAAGAATGCATGACGCCAAGAAGCGTCCAATAGAAAAATCAAATATTCCATTTTTCAGTTCAGCAATGTTTTCCCAATAAAAGTAGTATTTGATCTTGTAGTGGTACAATCCCATTAACAAGAAAAAGTAAATCACAAAATATAATGTTAATGAGGGTCTAATCTTCAATTGCTCCGTACTTTAGTCAGTGAAAAGATAAAAGAAGTCAGGAAGGCAAAAAAAGAGATTCCCGAAAACCTGTTTAATATACTCTCAAAAAGAGCATTGATTAACAAAATGAAAACTATTGCGATGAGAAAACTTTTATCAGGGCTGGCAAATCGGTATGCTCTCTGGATAAGGAGAACGAATATTAGTATTAACAGCAAAATACCCACTACACCGTTTTCAATCCAGATCTGTAAAAATTGGTTATGAGCATTCAACTTTTCACGTAAAGGATATTGATAATCCATCTTTGCATAAACATTATTTAAAGCATCCTGTGCATTCCCGACTCCATATCCGGCTATAGGCCTTGCCTTTATCAATTCTATCGATGCATCCCAAGTGAGTAACCTAGTTGAATAACCATACCTGGCACTTTTATCAATCGAAAACTGCATTTCTGATATTTTATTCAAGCTTTCTGACACTCTCGGGTTTAAAATGGTCAGGGCGATTATTCCGGTTAATATGCAACCTAAGGCTATCAACTTATATCGGAATTTCATTTGAAGGGTATGAAGCCAATAAAAAAATAATATAGTAAGTACAATGAAGGATGCCTTATTTGAAATCAGGAATAGGATGAAAAGGTAAAATATGAGTAAAAACCACCTTTCCCAAAGAGATAAAATCTTTCCTTTAAACAAGACAATACAAAGTCCTACCGAAAAGTACATCGCAAAATATACCGTTTGGTGGAATATCGAAAAGTGATTACCAAAAAAATAATTGCCTCCATACATGATCGACTCCATGAACTTTTTGCCATCCAAGACTGCTGGCTGGAAATGAATACTTCCCATCTCAAATTCCATTGATCGGTAAATAGCAAAAAACAGACAATAAAACCCTGCACCTACTAGTCCCCACAAAAATGCTTTCATCATCTTTTTTCGCTCTTGTGGCGTATACTGGAAAAGAATAAAAAGCGCGGGAAATAATAAAAATGAAAGTCTATGTTCTAAATATTTAAGTTCACCCCGGTATGCCAAAAACAAGCCTGCTGTATAAATCAAATAAAGGGCTGGCAACATGAACATCCTCCAATTAGAGTTTACCCTTCTTTTTCGTAAACTTAGGAGTGCAAGAATGGCCCATACAATCATCGCAAGGGTAGCAAGCTTTTGCTCAAAAGGGATTAAAAACAGATAACCTAGTGCTCCGTAAAAGTACAGGTGTTGCTTATTGAACTTATTTTTTATAACCCAATCCATTCCCTTCATATCTGTTTAACTACGAGATTGTTTAAACTTTGAAAGTGTCCTGAATTGTAATAAAAAATACAATGTATATAATATGACCTCATGCGCAACGTATACGTATAATAGAGTGATAACATTTAAATCTAATACATAAACGCTTATGCCGAGAGTTAAAAAGGTAGTTACAAAATATCCTACCTGCCAGACAGATGCCGTCTTTAATTCATTAGCTGCATTAAAAATGGAAGACAGCGGACTAGCCACAATTTTAAATACAAAACTCATGGCTAGTATACTTGCAAATTCACCAGACCTAACCCATTTACTGCCAAATACCAGGCTAAATAGCCCTGGTCCAAAAAAATATAATATAATGGCAATACTAATTCCCATTGCAAAGAGAACCCATGCCGATTTCTTAAAGAATACAATTCCTTCCGAGAACCTTCGTTGGTTAACAAGGTCTGCGATCTTCTGATAAAAGACATCCCTGTAAGATGTTCCTATAAGCCCTAGCGGAGCACTCAGCACCATATATGTAAGTCCATAATAACCAAGATCATCTACAGTGTAATACGCCGTCAGGACCAAGATGATGGCTTGTGTGGAAATTGTGTTGAGCAGAGCCGGGGCTATACCGTATTTGGGATAATCAATATATTCCTGCGCTACTTGTTTCAGCTTTTTAATAGGAATTAGAGAAGTCCGGATTCCCGATTTACCAAAGAGGTATCCCCATGAACCCATGGTTCCAAGGATCTTTGCAAGTACTAGACCATAAAGAGATATCTTCGCTAACCCAAGCACAACTGCCGTCAGGATATAACCCACAGACTGCATTATTTTGGAGTATGCATTATATCTGAAAGTTTTTTTCCGAATAGAAAGAAGGGTGAAAGAATTCCATATGCCAAAGAACAGGACATAAAGCGGAACAAAATATACCAGTGGGCCAAGGTCTGGAACAGAAAATTGAGATAGGATAAAAAAACCTATGCCCAATAGAAATGTATAAGCAACTGTGAGGTAGATGCTTAAGGTGAATAGTCTTAAAGCCCGGGCTTCAGACTTAGGCAAAACAATGGCCATATGGTATTTCCCTCCAACACCTACAGCAAAAATAGTGGCCAATGCGAAAAATGAGGTATAATTCGCAAAATCCTCCTCAGTATAGAGCCGGGTGAGAAGGGGAGTGGCTAGGAAGGGTAAAATCTGAGCGATACCCGTTCCCAACATTTGGGAGGAGACATTCCTCGTAAATTCGGATTTTATTAAACGGTCCCAAATTTTAGCCAATTGTGTGGTCGCTTGCAGTTAATTTAGTGATATCACTGTATTAGATGAAAGGATGGTAAGATCCTTTTTTTCCCACCGGTTCTGCCTGTCTGATATCATGCACTATCTCGATAGCGGTTCGGGCTGCTTCCAGCCCATATCCTTTTCCTTCCAGGATATCCCGGTAAACCATGGTATGCAGGTCCGTAAACCCACCACTGAACTCAAGCTCCTCTCCGTTTATGGTGATAGATCTGAAAGTTGTCTGTCCTTTCTCCTTTATCTCCCCAGGTAGATAATCAGCATTAATACTGAGAAACCAGCGGACCCTTGCGTTTTCAAATTCCAAATACCCAGCTGCACGATCTTCCTCGTGAACGTGAACAATATTTTCCTGTACATCCCCAAAAATCCAGGACAGCATATCATAGAAATGAACCCCGATATTGGTTGCAATGCCTCCTGATTTGCTCATATCACCTTTCCAAGAGGTAAAATACCAGTGGCCTCTGGATGTAAGGTAGGTAAGATCAACGTCAAATTTCGTGTCCTTAGGTGCCTGTTGCACCTTTTCCCTGAGTGCAATAATACTGGGATGCACTCGCAATTGCAGGATATTATAAATCTTTTTTCCTGTCTTTTCCTCTACGTGTTTTAGCTTATCAACATTCCACGGGTTAAGGACCAAGGGTTTTTCACAAATGGCATCAGCTCCACTTCGGAGGGCAAATCTAATATGGGCATCGTGAAGATAATTTGGGGAACAGATACTTACGAAATCAAGGTAAGTTTCCTTCTCGTACTTTAATTTTTCTATGTGCCGGTCAAAGCGCTCAAATTCGACGAAGAAATCTGCTTTCGGAAAATATGAATCTATTACTCCTACACTATCTCCCTTATCATAAGCGGCAAGTAAATTATTCCCGGTATCCTTAATTGCTTTCATATGTCTTGGAGCAATATATCCTGCCGCTCCTATCAATGCGAAGTGCTTCATTCCTTGGTGATTTTAATTAATTGGTCGGTTATGTATTTTATTTCATTCTGGTCAAGGTACGGATTCATAGGCAAGCTCATCACCTCTTTCGAAAAAGCCTCCGTAATCGGGAAATCACCAGCACTATATCCAAGATATTCAAAACATTCCTGCAAATGCAGAGGAATTGGGTAATGTACTGCGGTTGGAATTCCGGCCTGACTTAGTATTTCCTGTACCATTTCCCTCTTCTTGATCCTGACCGTGTACTGCGCCCAAACCGAGCTGCGATCATCTGCAACCACCGGGAGTATAAGGTCGCTGTTCTTTAAATTCTCATTGTAAGCGGATGCTACCTGTTGACGTCTTTGAATATCATTCTCATAGTACTTAAGCTTAACGTCCAAAATTGCTGCCTGTAAATTATCTAATCGCCCTCCCATTCCGATGTACTTATGAGTATACCGTGCGACCTGCCCGTGAACCCTCATCGCCTTCATCTTCTCATACAACACTTCATCATCTGTAAAGACAGCCCCGCCATCACCGAAACATCCCAGTGGTTTCGCAGGGAAAAAACTGGTACATCCCACAGTACTTAAATTTCCACTGCGTTTGCCTTTATATAATGCTCCAAAGCTCTGGGCTCCATCCTCAATGACAGCAAGACCATGCTTTGCTGCAATAGCGTTGATCTCATCCATTCCGGAAGGCTGCCCATATAGGGAAACCGGCATTATCGCCTTGGTTCGCTCCGTAATTGCAGTCTCAATATTGCCGGGGTCTATGTTATAAGTTCCCTCCTCAATGTCTACAAAAACGGGTATAGCTCCAAGACAGGCTATTGTTTCTGCTGTCGCTATAAAAGTAAACGGACTGGTTATAATTTCATCCCCCGCCTTGATTCCAAGAGCCATCATTGCCAATAACAAGGCGTCAGTCCCCGAGGAACATCCCAGAGCATACTTACATCCTACGAATCCAGCGAGGTTATTTTCAAAATCAACGGTCTCTTTACCAAGAATATACCTGGCTGAAGACATAACTTCCAGGGCGGCCTCCTTGATCTCATTCTCATGTTCACTATACGCCTCCGGTAATTTTGCAAAATCTATCTTCATATATATTAACTAACGCGTTTAACCTGATTATTTTCTAATCGATATAATTGGCCGCTTTCCGGGCATACAGCAGATCCTTCTGCATTAAAATCCAGTCGATGACCATATTCACTTACCCACCCAATCTGTCTTCCAGGATTTCCCACTACCAAGGCATAAGGGGGAACTGATTTTGTAATGACCGCACCCGCTCCTATCAGGGAATACGAACCTATGGGGTTGCCACATACAATGGTGGCATTCGCACCAATAGATGCGCCTTTACTGACTACAGTCTCTTTATATTCATCCCTGCGGATTACCGCGCTACGCGGGTTAATGACGTTTGTAAACACCATTGAGGGCCCAAGGAAGACATCATCCTCGCATATTACTCCGGTGTATATGGAAACGTTGTTCTGCACCTTAACATTTTTTCCCAGAACCACCCGAGGAGAGACCACCACATTCTGACCAATATTGCATTTCTCCCCTATAACACAATCTTTCATAATATGTGAGAAATGCCAAATCTTGGTACCCTCCCCAATAATAGCACCTGCATCTATGACGGCGGTTTCGTGTGCGAAATATGATTTTTCTTTCATCCTTGATCCTGGGTTTTTAATACACTATTTCGTGGTCTGGCGGCAAAAGTACGATAATTACTATGCCTTACAACCAGTGAAGAGGCGTCTAAGGCCATGTCATTCACAATATTTATTGCCCATTGATACCAAGACATCGGAACTCCGTCGGTAAAATGATATATCCCGTAATCCTCTGAACCCCCACTTATTATTTTACGCAAATACTGCGCGAGATTGTTTGCGTCAGTTGGACACCCGATCTGCTCATCCGTTATATAGAGTGTTTCTCCTTTTTCTGCTTTATCCCTGATCTTGGTATAAAAATTAGATCCAAACTCGGAATAAAGCCAGGAAGTCCGAATGATAAAATACCGGGTCATTAGTCTTTTAATATATTCTTCCCCAAGCAGTTTAGACTTGCCGTATTCGTTGATTGGATTTGGGATATCCGTAGCCAGGTATGGCCCTTCCTTTTCACCGTCAAAGACGTAGTCTGTTGATATGTGAATTAAGGTAATCGCCCTGGATTCACATGAACCTGCAAGGTTCCTGACTCCTTCTGCATTAACTTCAAAGGCTTTCTTAGGTGATTTTTCAGCGGTTTCCACGTCAGTATACGCGGCACAGTTAATACAATAATCAAACTCCGTATTGTCCAAAATTCTTCGAATGGAAATTGGATCGGTAATATCCATGGTAGCCTTATTCACAAAAGTAAATCGGACTTCCGAATCCTGAGGCATTTTTTGGAGACATCTTGCCAATTGCCCTCCTGCTCCGGTAACAAGCACTTGTTTCATTTCCCTAATTCTTTCAGGGTTGGTAATTCGAGGTCTTTTTCTGATAACAGTATTTCTTCCCGGGGATACTCCCAGTCGATGTTCAATGACGGATCACTAAATATGACACCTCGTTCTGCGCCTTTATTATAATATTCGCCACATTTATAAAGAAAATGAGTATCGTCTTGTAGTGCTATAAAACCGTGGGCGATCCCTTTTGGCATGTAGATCATCTTACCATTGATACCGGACAGTCTGATCTTAAAATGTTTCCCAAAGGTGAGACTATCCGGGCGAAGATCTACCATCACATCCAGCACTTCTCCTTTTGCTACACGGACCAGTTTTGATTGCCCATAAGGAGAGGCCTGGTAATGAAGTCCCCGCAGCACGCCTTTGGCTGAAACAGAATGATTATCCTGTACAAATTCCAGGGGTATTCCCAGCTTTTCTTCTAATTCTCGTTGGTTAAATGCCTCAAAGAAAAGTCCTCTATGGTCCTTATGAATCTCAGGAGTAATCAGGTAACAACCTTTCAGTGGTATTTCTTCTATTTGCACGTAGTATACTTATTTAAGATTCATTAAATATTCCCCATACCCGCTTTTCAATAAAGGTGCAGCAAGTTTGTGAAGTTGTTTCTTATCTATAAATCCGTTTATATAAGCGATCTCTTCTATAGCGCCTATCTTGAGGCCTTGACGTTCCTCGATTACTTCGACAAATTGCCCTGCCTGCATTAAGGAGTTAAAAGTGCCCGTATCCAGCCAGGCCGTCCCTCTATCCAAAATACTCACTTTAAGTTTACCCTTCTTAAGGTAAGCCCGGTTAACATCCGTAATCTCCAGTTCACCCCGCTTACTGGGTTGTATGCCCTTAGCAATTTTTACTACCTCGTTATCATAGAAATATATCCCGGGAACGGCATAATTGGATTTCGGTTTCCTTGGTTTTTCTTCTATGCTGATCGCTTTCCCTTGTTCGTTGAATTCGACCACCCCGTACCTTTCAGGATCCTGTACGTGGTACCCATAGATGATTCCACCGTCAGGATCAATATTAGATTTAAGCAATTCTGCCAATCCGGATCCATAAAATATATTATCCCCCAATATCAAGGCCACTTTGTCCTGGCCAATAAAGGCCTCCCCAATAATAAATGCATCAGCGAGTCCTCTGGGCTCCTGTTGCACCGCGTATTCAAATGTGCACCCCAGTTGTGATCCGTCGCCCAGTAATTTCTCGAAAACCACCCTATCCTCCGGCGTGGTTATTAATAATATTTCCCGGATACCGGCAGAAAGTAAGGTTGCTAACGGGTAATAGATCATCGGTTTGTCGTATACCGGCATTAGCTGTTTGCTCACGGCTAAGGTGATCGGGAAAAGTCGTGAACCTGTACCCCCGGCTAAAATAATTCCTTTCATACTCCGGTTTTAAATATATCCTGTTTTCAATCTTTCCCGGGTTTCTCCCTGTATTCACCAGTCAGGATACGACGAACCCAGGTAGTATTTTCTACGTACCAATCTATGGTTTTTTTAAGACCTTCCTCGAAGGTATACAAAGGCTTCCAACCCAGTTCTGACCTGATTTTTGTAGCATCTATAGCATATCTATGGTCGTGCCCCGGTCTGTCCTCAACAAAAGTTATCAAATTTGCGGAGCTGCCTTCTTCCCTTCCAAATTTCTCATCCATTAGCCGGCATAACAGTTTAACCAGGTCCAGGTTCTTCCATTCGCAATTACTCCCGATATTATAGGATTGACCAGGTTGTCCCTTATGATATACCAAGTCTATAGCTAATGCATGATCCTCTACATATAACCAATCCCGTTTGTTGCTTCCATCCCCATATATCGGAAGTGATTTTTCCTCCATTATGCGATTTAATATAAGCGGGATTAGCTTTTCGGGGTACTGATTTGGTCCGTAATTATTAGAACAATTACTGATGACATAAGGCAAACCATAAGTAGCGCCATAGGCCCTTACAAAATGATCTGACCCGGCCTTGGAGGCTGCATAAGGTGAATTGGGGGAGTAGGGAGTAGTTTCTTTAAAGTATCCCTCCTCACCTAGGGAACCGTATACCTCATCGGTGCTGATGTGATAGAATAACTTGTCCTTTGCCTGGGTTGGCCAACTATGTCGGGCAGCTTCCAGCAGGTTAACAGTCCCCATAAGATTTGTATCCAGGAATGCCATAGGATCCGATATGGATCGATCAACGTGGGATTCTGCGGCCAGGTGTATTACACCATCAAAATTGTGTACAGAGAATAAACTAGAAAGTAATTGTTTGTCCCTAATATCCCCATGGATAAAAGTATAGTTGGCTCGTCCCTCCAGATCTGCAATATTATCCGGATTCCCTGCGTATGTCAGTGCATCGATATTGAATATATGATAATCTGGATATTGATCTACAAACCTTCTAACCACGTGAGACCCTATAAAGCCTGCTCCTCCGGTAATCAAAATATTCATATCTATAGCTATTGCACCATTAGTGTAGTCCTTGTTATATCAAATTACAACATCTTCTCAGCTTTATTATTCAGATAGATAAGGATTGAAAAAAGAAGATACCCCAATACCAAGATCATGGGTATAAGTACAATATTCTTGCCGAAAAATGCCTTTTGTACCTGCTGCGGCATTCCAAAATGAAGAATGTTTATCGGGTCTTTTTGTTGTTGTAATTCGAGTCGCTTTTTCTCAATATCCTTTAATAGGCCATTTTTCAGATTCAGCAGGCTCGTAACATCGAATGGCTGGTCATCGCTTACTACGAATCGCCCGGTATTCACATTTCTGTCAGTGCTGGTCATCCTCTCTGAATAAGATTCTATTAACTTATCTATTTGCTTTACCAGCGTTTTATTGTTTTCTATTCGTTCTTTAGCATTCTCCCGGCCAATTTCTACCACCTCTTTAAAATAGCTGTTAGAGTTGATATATGACATAAGCTTCTTTGCCGCTTCATGGCCACTCGCCCTGTCTTTATATAGGAAAGTGATCTTATGATTCAGACTGCTCTTATTATAAATTTCAGAAATTAACACATCACTCACAAAATCCGTGTTCTGGAATTTCTCAAGTACTTCCAGGTACATGATCTCAGATTCCAGATTTTCACTGACCTCTGGTTCTGCCATAGGCTCTATAGTGACTTCAAAATCTGCAAGATCCGCAATTTCAATGCCCATCGGCTTAAAGAAAGAGGCATCGTCGGCTATCAAATTCGCCTGGATCTCGTTCACTACGTCATACAGATAGCTTTTACTCTCTATATAGGGTTTTACAATAACTTCCGTCTTTAATTTCTTACTAACGATCTGGTTTAACCCATAACCAATTAACAATCCCACCAGGATTAGTCCGCTGAATATCAGTATGTTGTTTTTAAAATACACGAACAATCGCAAAATCGAACGAAAAACACTGTTTATTCCCTTATTAATCAATTGGAATACCTGCCCCAGATCTATCTCATCTGAGTTTTGTGGTCGGTTGGTTGATTTGTGCTCTTCCATCAGTGCGAATTAAATATCTGTTCTAAAATCTTGTCCGTGATCAAATATGTGGGTTTTACCCCGGTGGTGCCAAGGCCGCCGGAAGCCAAAGTACTTCCTGTTTCCAGAGGATTATCCGAGGCGTAATAAGCGTAACGTACTTTTACGTCATCTCGTATGCTCTTTCGAATTTTCGATGCCGACTGTATGGCCTTCTGGTAATGGACCCCTTCCATCTCCAGGCCGATTACACCCCAGGTGGAATTGTGGAAGAATTTCAGGATATCCTTGTTCTGCAACGAGGTTCCCAGCACCGTAACCATGGTCCCCTCCAGCACTTTGAGTCCGTGGCCCCTGAAATCCTCGGCGGATAACTGGTTCTCAAAGGGGTAATTGTCTGCCGTACCTTCAAAAATATGAGCCGACGGGATCATCAGGTCACCTTTTCCTCCTTCCAGGATACCGGCTTTTCCCATGATGGAGATCGAAGCTATGTTCATAAAAACAGGTGCTTCGTGCTTTACCTTGTACGGCTTCAGCAATTCATCAATGGTCTCGTATGCCTGCTCGCCAAAAGCGTAATCCATGACAAAGATCACCGGGATCTGCTCCTCGGGCAGGTCATCGGAAAGTTTGTAACTGCAGTGATCCCTGTCCATCTTCGCAAGATCGAAGATCTGTACATCGATATTGGTTCCCGATTCGTCATTGATAAAGGTCATGCCGTTCTTTTTGGCCACGTTGGTCACCTTCTGCCTCAGCTCCTGGTTGACATCGGTACTCAGGGCCTCGAAGATCTCCAGGCTGTTTTTATCGGGAAATTCCTTTTCCAGTACTTTCTTGGCAAAAATGGAATTCATCACCGAATGCATATTCGCACTGATGATGTGGATAGGTCTCTTTATCAGTCCCTGTTCATGCAGTGTCCTTTTTATGGTGTTCGCCCATCGCTCCCCGTGGATATGGTGACCCAGTCTCTCCCGTAACAGGGTGCTGAAGGTAATAGCCCTCTTTTCCCCGCCTATCTCTTCTTCTATGGCGTGTTTCCCCAGCCAGTAAATGATCTCGAGGAATCTCTCAGGACTTTCTTCCGTGGCAAGTTTCTTATGCATAGCCATGGTTTCCGTGAAAGGCCTTCCCAGGATACTGGCAGTATGTACCAGGGCACGTTCACGTTCAGCCTGGCTCAGTTCATCCTTTTGTACCAGTTCCTCCAGTTTCTGCCAGTCGCGGATGGTCTTGTCCGTATCCTCGATCAATACCCTGCGGCTGATCTTCTGGGATTCTATGAACAGGAAGGTCAGGTGGGTCAGGATATCATAGATATCCGAGCGCCCCCTGGTGATCTCGATATTCATCTGCTCATCATCGATCCGGTAACAGTTCCTCCTCCGTTTCGGGGGGACGATCGGTTCAAAATGGGTGTCGGAATACCCTTCGTCCGAGGTGAGGTTAATAAACCGGCACTGCTCTATCCCCGCCGGCAGTCGCTCTAATACATAGATGAGCCCGTTAAATTCAGCCTTTTCCTCTGCTACGGAACCATATATTTCCGGTCGCAGTTGCAACAGCGCATTTTTAAGGGTTTCTCCTGACACCCCCATAGGCTTGTAAAAACCCCTGTTAAAAAGGTGTCGCATGGTTATATACAGCCGCTCGATGGCATTGGTGGATTCCTGTGCCCGGGTAGTATCTTTAACTTTTTCCATAGAGTACAATCGGTAAGATGCCGCTAAAGTACAGTTTTTAATAAATATATGGGGGATAAGAGGCAGCTTTCAGGGGATTAAGTGCCTGCCAATAAGGATCAAGCTTCGGCCCGGAACCTCAGGATATCATCTGCAGCAGAACGATCGTTATACAGGCGTTGTACCTTGTTCTGACCCCCGAGTTTCCCAATGGATTTCATATAATCCCGGAACCCGCCCTCACGGATACTGCTTATCCTGAGCTGCTGCAGCACCTTGCCTTCTATCAGGTCAAAATAATAACTGTTCTGCCGCTGCAAGGACTGGTCGAGCACTTCCTGGAACTTTTCCATATCTGACGGTCCCCTGGAGAATTCGATCAGCCACTCGTGATAGGGAAGTTCCCCAGTTTCGGGGGTGATCTGCGGGGCCACCGTAAATTCGTTCACCTGGGCGTCGGTGGCGGCCACAGCATCCTGCATGGCTTGCTCCACTTCCTTCGCGATCACGTGTTCTCCAAAGGCCGATATAAAATGCGCGATCCGGCCGGAGACCACTACCCTGTACGGAGCTAAAGAAATAAACTGAACGGTATCTCCCAGGTTGTAGGCCCAGAGGCCTGCGTTGGTGGATATGATCATCACGTAATTAACCCCCAATTCCACATCTTTCAGTAAGAGTCTGCCGGGGTTCTCATCAAAAAATTCATCTGCCCTGACAAACTCGTAAAAAATCCCGGAATTCAGTAATAACAATAATCCTTTCTCCTGCTGTGAATCCTGGTAGGCAAAAAATCCTTCACTGGCAGGAAATAATTCTATGCTATCCACACGGCGACCTATCAGGTCTTCAAACTTCGCCCGGTACGGTTCGTAATTCACTCCCCCGTAAATAAAAAGCTGGAAATTTTTAAAAAGCTCTCCCACCTTTTTCCCGGTCTTTTGCTGCAGTCTCTCAAAATACATCTGTACCCAGGAAGGTATCCCGGCTATCACAGCCATATCTTCGTTCTGTGTCTCCTCTACAATGGCATTTACTTTGGTCTCCCAATCTTCGATACAGTTGGTCTCCCAGCTTGGAAGCCTGTTCTTCTGCAAATAATCGGGAACGTAATGAGCGGAAATTCCTGACAGGCGTCCCAGTTTGATCCCATTCTTTTCGGCCAGTTCAGGGCTGCCTTGTAAAAAGATCATCTTGCGGTCCACGAAAGCCGAATTCCCAGTCTCGTGGATGTAATGAAGGATGGCATCGCGCGATGCTTCTACCTGGTATTTGATGGAAGGAGCGGTTATGGGGATGTATTTTGCCCCGGACGTGGTACCGGAGGTTTTGGCAAAATATAATGGCTTCCCCGGCCAGAGGATATCGGGCTCCCCAGCGACCGAACGCTCCACGTAAGGCTTCAGATCTTCGTAATCCCGGATAGGAACCCTGGCCACGAAATCAACATGATTTTTTATTTCCGAAAATTTGTGGTCCCTTCCGAATTGCGTAGCTGCTGCAGTGCTGATAAGATCCCGGAAAACCTTACCCTGGGTGCGATGGGGTTCCCTGACCCATTTCGCGGTCTTACGGGCCACATGCCAGGCAAAAATTCGGGCAGCAACAGATTTGAGGGACATAAAGTGGTTTTAAAATTCGATATAATTGGCAGGGTTCACGGCAGTACCCTCATGCCATAATTCAAAGTGCAAATGCTCTCCTGTGGTAAGGGCGCCGGTATTGCCAACAGAAGCGATGACTTCCCCTACCCGGACGATGTCGCCCTGGGTTTTGTAAAGGGAGCCATTATGCTTATATACCGAAAGGTATCCATCTTTGTGTTCCAGGATGACCACATACCCGGTATCTGCCGTCCATTCTGCAAAGATAACCGTACCATTGGCTACTGCTTTTACCGGGGTATCCTTGGCAGCCACCACATCAATGCCGTAATGTTTGATCTTGGCATTATAGGGATCCGAAACCGTACCGCTGACCGGCGAGAAAAAGGTTATTCCTTCACTGGTTTCTTCGCGCTGGAATACATTGTACTTATCCTCCAATGCAACTTCGGCCCTGAGCACCGAGTCCTGGGGTATCGGGCGGAGATCTACCGTGCTTGGATCTATTTTGAACGACTCGTAAATGGAGTCTGGGCGTACCTCACTGCTGGCCACTTCCCCTCGTAACACCATCCGAATCCTTTCCAGATACCTGTTGGTATAATTAAGGGCGGTAACCAGGGAGTCGGTCTTGTAGGTAAGTTCGGTTGCCTGCCGTTTCAGCCGGGTGGAAGAATAGCCCGGGATGTATTCTCTTAACGGGGTAAAAGCGATGAGCAAGGTAGTCAAAGCAATTAACCCAATAATGGCCAGGGAGCCTGTCACAAACACATTGAGACGACTCAGTTTAAAGGAGATCTTCTCCTCGAAGGTGCTTTCGTTCAGGATGACCAGGCGATACTTATGCAGCAGCTTTCTCCTGATCTCCTTCCGTTTCTTTCCTTTTTTGGCCATGAAGCACAAATATAAGGTTCACTCTGAATATCGTGCGCTCTGCTACTTAAATTTATGAAATTTAAGAGCGTACTGCCTCAATCGCGCAAGTCTCATCAGATAATTTATTTGAAACAATTGCAAAAACCTCCTCCTATAATTAACGTGTAGGTAAATGGTTTTTTAGTACCTTTGTAATCCATTTAAAGATAATTACATGGTATCACTTATTCCATTTCTGGCTATCGGGCCCTGGCAGATTGCAGTCATCGTAGTGCTGGTTCTTTTATTGTTTGGCGGTAAAAAGATCCCTGAACTGATGAGGGGTCTGGGCAGCGGTATTAAAGAATTTAAAGACGCTTCCAAGGAAGACGAGAAAGTGGAGGAAAAGAAGGAATCTTAGTCCACGATTCTAATAAAGTTTTAAGAACATCCCTGATCGGGATGTTTTTTTTTGCCCCCTGATCAGTATGCCCCGTTTCAAGAGGTTAAACACCCTATCTGCCTCCTTAATTACCACCTGCCGGAACTTAAAGCAGAAAGCTGATCCCCGGTCATCGATAAAAAATGCTTCTTCACATCAGTTCGCTGTCAATTCACAACAATTATTCCGAGTTGCCTTTTGTTTTGTTTAAGATTGCTTGCACTTAAATCAGGATTCATTAAACAAATTCGAACTAACAAAGGCATCATACATTGTTCCCCCATATAAAAATAAACTTATTATTAGGTTTTATTCTCGCTTTCCTGCTTACCCTTGCAACAAACTCACTGACCGCCCAGGAAGATGAAGCTGCCGGGTTCGAGGTGGACGCTGAAATCCTATCCGGTACTCAAAGTATCGGGAAAGACGACTGGTTCCCGGGAGAATCCGGGCTGGGAGTGATCAGCCTGGACCAGCTATTCTCCTTCCAGTCCAATATCAGCAAAGGGAAAAACAAAGATTTTGAAGCTCCCATGCGTTTTGCCAAGGGCAGTGTACAGCAGGGAAGGATCTTCCTCGAGGCTCGTTATGGCCACGACCAGGTTGCTTCCGGGGGCTGGGATGATGACAGTATATTTGATGACAGCACGGGACACAACCCTGAAAACTGGGAAGTGGACAGTAATGGCCTTCCTGCAAAAACCGACCTGCAGGATACCTATATCCACATCAGGCGAGATGGCACAACTGCAAATGATTCACTGTGGATCGCAGGTGCAGTCAGCACCATTGCCAATGGGGGCACCCACTACATAGATGTGGAATTCTATGTCAGTGAGATTGAATTAAAAGGCGATAAATTCCGTACCTCGGGTCCGGATGACGGGCATACCTCCTGGAAATTTGACCCCGGGGGCCAGATCACCCAGACAGGGGATATGACCATTGGTTTAAAGTTTACTGCCTCAACAGTAGTCGATATGGAAGTGTGGATCTGGGTCTCCCTGACCGACTACCTGTCTAACAGAGGTTTCGGTTATATCGATTTCATCAGCGCTTCCCCGGGATCCCAATTTGGGTATGCCCTGATCAATGTAAATACAGCAGGTTTCTTATCGATCAATAATGATTTTACAGAATCGCCGCCCTGGGGGGTATTCGATTCCAAATCGAACCCGGCATACGCCTATGACCCCGAAATACTGACCGAATTCGGTGTGAACCTCAGCAGGCTCGGATTAGATCCTGCCATGAACTTTCCCGATGCCAGCGTTTGTAGTACAGAATACAGCAGTGTATTGTATAAGAGCCGGATCAGCAGCAATATGCGTTCCGGTCTCCGCGATTTTGCAGGACCTTATGCCTTGGGGGAAGCCGATGTACCTCCCCCGATCGATAATACTATTCTCTCTCCCGGAAACTTTAAAAGTTGTGTTTCCGAGGAAAGCCTGTTTCTCCGGGCAGCCGTTGAGCAGACTGATGCTGTCTACCAGTGGGAATCCCTGAGTCCCGGGGTGAGTTTTCCCGGCGGGGAGCGACTGCTGCTGGGTATAGGACTCAGCGAAGTAGAGGTGAACAGCCCGGGGAATTACAGCCTGGTCATAAGCCAGCCAGGGGTGTGTACCAGTCAGCCCTACCCCCCTTATACCGTAAATATCCGTGCTGAACCCTGTGCACAAGACGACACTTACCTGGTACAAATGGAGGAGCCACAGGTCTTCGAGGTATGGGAGAATGACCTGGACCTGGATGGCGATCTGCTGCAGAACTCCGTCACCACTTCGGGCCTGGCACAGCCTGCCAACGGAACACTTTCCGTTGCCGGTACCGGCGAGATTACGTATACACCTGACTCGGGTTATAAAGGACCTGACAGCTTTGAATACCAGATCTGCGACGCTTCCGGGCTATGCGATACAGCGGTAGTAAGGCTGGACGTTATAGATCCCATTCCCCCGCCCTTCCTGGATTCAGATGCCGACGGGATCTTTGACAAGGACGACCTGGATGATGATAATGACGGGATCCCTGATAGCGAAGAGCAAAGTGTTATCATGGACAGGAACCAGCCTGCCTGCGGAGGAGAAGTGCCGCTCGATTTCAGCAATGAGGCAGTACTGATATCAGGTACTGACAAACAGAAGGGTGCGGTGTACCGGATTTCCGAAGTGAGCCCAGGGATCGATGCACTGATAACCGTTTCTGATATTTATAATGCTACTATCATTGCCATCGATTTTAATGATACGGACGCCCATGCTTTCCGGCCGGAATCGGCCTTCAGCTTTACTGACACAGGCGACCAGGGATTGATAGAATACAAGATCCGATTTGTACAAAGCAATAGTTTTAACTCGGTCGTGATCGATAACTTTTTCATGAATTTTAACGATATCGACGGGACGGCCCAATACGCCGAACAAACCTGGGCAGATAAACCCTCACACTACGTTCTTTCTGATCCAACTGAGCTTAGTATGTACAGCGATGGGAAATGGGTTGTGGGAACCTCCGGTACGGTTACCTATAACGGGGCGAGTAATGCCAACCCGCAAGCCAACTTTGGTGTTCATTATACTTCCAAATCGGAGATGACCGTAAGGGTGGGGGCCATGGCAAGAGTTCCCGGGGCCAAGTCGCTCCGCAGGTTGCACCACATAGAATTCCTCTGTGTTACCAATTACATCAATCCTGTCCGGTATATCATGGATGCAGACTATGACGGGGTGCCCAACCACCTGGACCTGGATAGTGATAACGACGGCATATATGATGCTGTGGAAGCCGGTCATAAGAGGGAGCACAACCGTGGAATATTGAGCGGACCCTTTGGCGGCAATGGATTAGCAGATGCTGTTGAAACCACGGCAGATTCCGGGGTTCTGAATTACAGCATGGGAGATGCGGATTCTGCCAACCTGAAAGATTATCTTTCAACGGACAGTGATGCGGATGGTTGTAGTGATGCTGATGAAGCCTACTCCAACCCAAATGCAGACGGGGGAGATAATCCCTTCTACGGAACCGGTTCCCCTCCCTTGGTTAAAAGTGACGGTACCGTAAGGTTTGCCGCGTACCACTTGCCTGCCGACAATGACGCCAATGGTATTTATGATTTTACAGAAGCAACCTCCCCGGCCATAGTAACCCACCCGGAAGACCAATTGAGCTGTAAGGGAGAAGACGTGATCTTCACAGTAGAAGCTGTGAGTGCACAAACTTCCCAGTGGCAAATTCGCGAAGGAAATAACTGGATCGATCTGGCTGATGATTCCAGGTATAGCGGCACAAAAACTGACACCCTGAAAATACACCAGGCCCCTTTTAGCCTTGACGGCAAGGAATACCGGGCGCTGATCACAGGAGATTCATATGTCTGTGAAGTGGATTCAGATCCCGCCAGGCTCAGCCTTTTACCCGGACCAGATGTCCGGGCGGGAGCGTCTTCCATGCTTATCAGTTCAGGGGATTATGTGACGCTGACAGGTAGTGGTGCCGAAAGCTATTCCTGGGACCAGGGGGTAGTTGATGGAGAAGCGGTACAATTATTCGCAACTACAACCTTTACGGTTACAGGCACCGACACCGAAGGGTGTACAAATACAGATAGTA
The DNA here is from genome assembly GCF_004362865.1 of Zeaxanthinibacter enoshimensis. Taxonomy (GTDB): domain Bacteria; phylum Bacteroidota; class Bacteroidia; order Flavobacteriales; family Flavobacteriaceae; genus Zeaxanthinibacter; species Zeaxanthinibacter enoshimensis. The sequence goes on from NZ_SNYI01000001.1 coordinate 688,072, forward strand.
TCACCATCGAGGTGCAGGCCACTGCTGACCTGGAATTACAGAAGAGTGCAGATAATCCAGATCCGAATGTGGGAGATGAAATTACTTTCACGCTTACCGTAACTAACCATGGGCCTGATCTAGCCACCAACGTCCGTATTCTAGATAATGTACCAATCGGTTTTACTATTCTTTCTGCAGAACAGCAAGGAGTAATCTCTGGAAATAAAATAGAATGGTTATTAGCGGAACTAGCCGTCGGGGAGGTCTCGCTGCAATATAAAGTCCGTGTAAATCCGCCCAGAGGCATCCCGGGAGAATACCGTAATATGGCCCAGATCATTGCTTTGGACCAGCAGGATCCGGACTCCCAGCCCAAAAATGACGACGGCGATCAAAGCGAAGACGATGAGGCCCAATATACCATCCCGACACCGACAGCCAACCTTGTACTCACCAAGGAGATCGACAGGAACGAGGCAGCGGTTGGTGAGATAGTGGTCTTTACCATAACAATTCTTAACGATGGGCCATATACGGCCACTGGTATAGGTGTTTCAGAAGAATTGCCGGCCGGGTATGACCTGCTGTCAGCAAGTGCCTCTGCGGGGAGTTATGTGCCCGGAACCTCGCGTTGGGATATACCGCAACTAACCGTAGGCGAATTGGCAACCCTTGAAATAAAGGCTGCAGTCAACGCTTCCGGTCCTTATGTCAATACCGCGAGTATTATTGCTATAGACCAGGCAGATTCTACTCCGGCAGACCAGTCGGACAGTTCAGGAATAGAATCGGTGACCTCCCTGGCCGACCTGGAGTTGGAAAAACTGGTAAATCACACCAACCCTAATGTTGGGGATACGGTCATGTTTACATTGAATATAAAAAACAACGGGCCGGATACTGCCACCAACGTATTACTTATAGACCAGTTACCTCCCGGGTTTGAAATGGTCTCTGCTCCCGGGGCAGAAATAGACGACAACCTTATCCAGTGGCACATCCCGGAAATACCTGTAGGCATATACAGCATTAATTACGAGGTCAGAATACTGCCTGCAACCGGGGCAATCGGGGAATACCGGAATATTGCGGAAATAGCAGCCACGGACCAGGCAGACCCGGATTCGCAGCCGGGGAATGATGACGGGGACCAGGACCAGGATGATGAAGATGGGGTAGAACTTACCGTACCTACTGCGGAACTGCTGCTCACAAAGGAAGTTACCGGCACGGAGGTACAGCTAGGGGATTTGGTCACATTCATTATTACACTTACTAATCACGGTAACCAAAAAGCAACGAACATCCTGGTGCAGGATGAATTGCCTTCCGGCTATGAACTGGAAAACGTCAGTACCAGCGTCGGTACCTTCAAGAATAACACCTGGACAATTCCCGTACTGGAGGCCGGTCAAAGTGCTACACTTAGCATGCAGGTTAAAATTACAGCAGGTGGTAATTACGAGAATATCGCCCGGATTATTTATGCCGACCAGCTGATTGATGCAGGAGGGCAGGACATGGATACAGCGATAATCAACCTTAAAGAAAATTGCCTGGTAGTTTACAATGAATTTTCCCCGAATGGAGACGGCCTCAATGACGTCCTGTACATCGAGTGCATTGAACAGTATCCCAATAGCCGTTTGCAGGTCTTTGACCGATGGGGATCCAAAGTCTATGATCAGCCCGGTTATGACAACAGCTGGAGAGGCATCAGCAAATCCAGTTCAACCCAAAACCCGGATAAGGAACTGAATACAGGCACCTATTATTACATCCTCAGTCTCGGTGATGGCCATACACCGGACCTGACTGGCTGGCTTTATATCAGTCGCTGATGATGAAAACACCGATAAAGTAAAGAATGAAATTACCGCTCGCTCTTATAAAAGCATTTTTTATACTACTTGGTATTTACTGTGGTTATGCCCAGCAAAACCCGCAGTTTACCCAGTATCAATTTAACCCTATGACCGTCAATGCCGGGTATACGGGGTCCCGGGGGGATCTCACCTTAATGGCATTATACCGCAGCCAGTGGTCTGGGATAGAGGGAGCGCCCAGGACTATGACTTTTAGTGTGGAAACCCCAGTGGGAACATTTGACGGGTTGGGTCTTTCCGTCATACAGGATGAGCTGGGGCCTTCACAGGAAACCTATATGGATGCGAATTATGCACACACCCTGTTGCTGAATTCGACCAATGCCCGGCTGGGCCTTGGTATCAAAGCCGGTGTCCGGCTCCTCTCCATCGATTGGTCCAAGGGAAATTTCAGGGATCCGGAAGCGGTTTTTAATACGAATATCAACAGCAAACTTTTGCCCAACCTTGGGGCGGGAGGGTACTTTTATTCTGATAAATCTTACCTGGGTTTTTCTATTCCAAACCTGCTTCCCAATGTCCGCTACGAGGAATTCGAAGAAGCAGAAGAAACAGAGCGCATACAGTACTACCTTATCGGAGGTCATGTATTTGAACTGGGATCCGACATTAAATTCAAGCCTTCCTTCTATCTGAAATATGTCCGCGGTAACCCACTATCCAAGGATGTTTCCGCAAATTTTTTGTTATTCGACACCTTTTCCCTTGGTGCAAATTATCGATTTGACGAATCCCTGAGCGGGGTACTGGGTATGGAGATCGCCCCGGGCTTCATTTTTGGTTATGCCTATGATTATAATACCAATGAACTCAATTATTATAATTCGGGTTCCCATGAAGTTTTTCTGAGATACCAATTGGTATCCAAGGGAACTATTTTAAAATCTCCCAGGTTCTTCTAAACATGGATTTGCATCTGCGCTTTCATTCCTAGGATACCTGAAATTTGCCCCAGACAAGGTGGGGTATTTCATCGATGAACTACATTAATACGGCATACACGACAAAAAAGCCTTGTTTCACAACAAAAAATAATCCAGGGATGGGGTTATCCCTAATTTCAGCGTTACCTAAGATACGGGTACATGTTTTTTACAACTATGCCCGGGCACAGAACAAACCGAATGTCAATAGCAATTTCCCCGATTATACAGCAATGAAGATAAACATAACATTTGTCCTGGTTTTCACCGCGTTCCTGCTGGTGCATACCGCCTTTGCACAGACCCCCCCGGCAGATACCATGGCGGCAACCGGAGGAATTGCTCCTGTGTCTTTTCAGTCGGCAGAAAAGAATACCAGCAATACGGATCAAAAGGAGGACAGCGAGGCCTTCCTGCGAGAAGCAAAAAAGCATAAGATCCTTACAAGGAAATTTGATCATCTCCCCGAATATGTTAATGGATATTATATAGTAGCCGGAGTATTTGGCGAAAAAGCAAATGCCCGGAAATCGGTTCGGAACCTCAGCAAAAGAGGATTCAAGGCAGATTTTGTCTACAACCCTGCTAATAAAATGCACTATGTTTACCTGCAGCACTATGCCAGGTGGCAGGATGCCATAGAAGCCTGCAATTCCAACCTGGACAACCGGTACGGTTCTACCACCTGGATCCTGCAGATGGCAAACCCCCAGCCAGACCGGGAAGCAATGGTACAGCAGGCCGTGGAAACCGAACAGATGGCCCTGCAGCGCGAATTAAGAGAAGTACAGGCCCCTAATACCGCCCTTACAAAGAAAATAGCCGAGGTAAAAGATCGGGAACTGAATACACCGGCCACCGTAAAGGAATCATTTATGAAGGCCAGCAGTCCTTCAGCCTATGATGATAACAGTACCTCTAAACTTCTTCAGAAAGCCGACCAGTATTTTGATAAAATGTGGTACGCAGAAGCGGCCGAACTTTATGAACTGGCCCTGGAGGACAGCGAGAACTATTCCTTTAAGACCATCGAAAGGGTCGGGGATGCTCATTATTTCAATACCAACATGGTGCGAGCCTATTATTGGTATGATATGTTGTACGATAAGTACAAAAAGGAAATGAGTACAGATAATATTTTCAAATATGCTCATTCGCTGAAAGGAACCGGGAAATACAGCAGGGCTAAACGCCTGATGCGTTTATACAACAAAGAACTGGAGAAACAGGATGAGGATGCCCGGAACAACATCCCCCGGGTCACCAGGGGTGAAGTGGTACTGGATAATATTCTGAAGAGTGAGACCCAGATGGAGGTTAAAAACCTTGACATCAACTCTAAATATTCCGATTTCAGCCCGATGAGATACGGCAAAGACCAATTGGTGTTTGCATCCGCTGCCGATAGTTCGTTCTTCAGTACACGGAGATACAAGTGGAACAATCAACCCTACCTGGACTTGTACGTAGCTAAAATGAATGAAGAAAGCCAGGAAGTCCGGGATGCCGTAAAGTTTGACAAGACCGTTAATACCAAATACCACGAGGCTTCGGTCACCTTCTCCCCTGACCAGAACACCATCTATTTTACGCGTAATAACTACGGGAAGAAGCTGAAAAGAGATAAACACGGGGTAAACCATCTAAAAATATACCGATCAATCAAAACAGAGAAGGGCTGGTCCGAAGCTGAGGCATTACCATTTACGAGTGACGATTATTCTACGGGTCACCCTGCCTTAAGCCCTGACGGGAAGCAATTGTATTTTGTATCAGATATGCCGGGAACCATAGGAGCCACAGATATTTTCGTGGTTGATGTCATGGAGGACGGCAGTTTTTCAGATCCCAGGAACCTGGGTCCCGAGATCAATACGGATCGGAAAGAAATGTTCCCTTTTATCAACGAGGACAAGCTTTATTTTTCTTCTGACGGTCATGTGGGACTGGGCGGACTAGATATTTTCGAGGTGGCCTTCAACCAGGAAGACGGTTTTCTGGAAGTTCGGAATCTCGGCCGACCCGTAAACAGCAATAAAGACGATTTCTCCTTTATCATAGATGAGAAAACCCAAAAAGGATTCTTCGCTTCTAACCGCAGTGGGGGGAAAGGTGATGATGATATCTATTCCTTTAAGAAGCTGATCCCTGAAGAGGTCAACGAAAATGCGATTGCCGGGATCGTCACAGAGATTGTTAACGGAGAAGTTGTCCCGGAGGCCCTGGTCACTTTACTGGATGAAAACAACAGGAAACTTAAAGAAGTAGTTACCGAAGCTGATGGTTCCTTTGTCTTTGAAGATCTTGAAGGGAACACCAAATATTCTATACAGGTAAACAAAGAATCCTATTTTGAAAGCAAAACAGAGGTAACTACACTCGACAACGTACGTATAGACACCGCATTTGAGCTGAAGAAACTGGAAGAGTTGATCGCCGTGGAAGACGGTATCCGCAAAATTAAGATGGATATGATCTACTTTGATTTTGACAAGTTCAATATACGGCAGGATGCCTCGGAGGAATTGGACAAACTCGTCGCGATTCTTAACGAATATCCAAGTATGGTCATCAAGATCGAATCCCATACGGATTCGCGCGGACCCAGGGTCTATAACACTTACCTTTCAGACAGGAGGGCGAAATCTACCCGTGATTACCTGGTATCCCAGGGGATAGATCCCAAACGAATACAGAGCGCCATTGGATATGGCGAAGATCGCCTGCTGAACGAATGTGACGGAAGTGTACGATGCAGCAGCCAGCAACACCAGCTTAACAGGAGATCAGAGTTTATCATCGTGGATATGTAAATATTATGATTTAATTGACCAACCAACCTAAACCGCCCTGGATATCCCGGGCGGTTTTTTTGCTTCCAGTGGTCTTCTTAGCCGTGAAAACAGGAGTAAAACAAGCTTTAACCACTTTAACTGCTTCTTTTACAACAAATTAAGCCTGGTTTATACTTTGCCTGGGTCAGACGGAGTTATACTTATACCTATACGGCTTACCTTCCATGAAGCAATTTGCATTTCTTAAAGAACTTTACCTCAGCGCCTTCAGGGATATAGGGAATTTCCTGGTGCGCAATTACTTTAAGCTGTTCTCCTGGTTCTGCTTCATGTTATTTGCTATCGTATTATATGCTTTCGTCTACCGCTTACTGACGGGCTATGCCTTCTAGCCATAAAAAAACGCCCCTGCCGGGACGTTGTATGTTTCTGGTGAAATATGTCGTGACCTTTATGATAACAGCTTAAAAGCCTTCCTGAGGCTTACGGAGCGGGCTCCGTTTTGGGTTTATTGAATTCCAGTGTCTTCAGGATAGCTTCCAGTTCAAACATATAATCTCTTTTATTGGTAGAAGGGGCAAAGGTGAACCCTTCGAGCACAATTTTCCTGTCGTTCTCCGGGTCATCCACTATATAGGTCAGGAATGGGCCGGCCATTGGGTAATTCTCTATCTCCCAGATTCCTCTGACTTCCAGGGCGTCCCTACCTGATATCTGGGTAGTAAAGACATAAGGTGCAAAAGCCTTCTCTGTAGAGAGATACGTGGTCTTGCCGGGAATGTCTGGTCCGGGCACGTACATTTTGCCGATAGAATCGCGCATCTTTACAATATCCTTTACCAGGGTGGTATCATTGTCAAAGTGGTCAGCCGGCATAGTGTAGGCCAGGATATTCATGGTTCCTTTTTGTATCTCCCGGTCTATCCACACAAAATTCTCCTCTTCTTTGCCCACCTTGTAAATAAGCGGCAAGTCCAGGCTGACCCCGAATTTGTCCTGTAATACAGTACTTTTATTTAAAGACCGTCTGAACCGGTTTTGTGTTTCTTCAATCTCCTGTTGCTTGAAAGCGGCGACCAGGGTCCCGGCTTCCTCTTTTAAATTTTCTATCAACTGGTCTTTAGTGGGTGCTTTCACCACGGCTACGATCTGCGGCCGAGCATAGACATCCTTCTTATAGTGTGCCACATCAGCACTGTCTATACTCACAAAAAGTACAGCCCTCCTGTGCCGGGTGGTACCCGTGAATACACGCTGGGGCATGTGTTCTATATTAAAAACAGGTTCTTCCCAGGTAAGTCCGATCGCAGGGGCAGCAAAAATTGCGCGGACACTGTCTCCCACCGCACTTTCCCATAAGTGGTTCTCCATCACCACGGAAAGGGAGTTGATAGATCCAAGGGATGCAGGTTTATAGGTCTTCTTTTTTTTCTCTTCGCAGGCGGTAAATAAAATAAGTAAAGCTAATAGTGTTCCCAGGTATCTCATCGTTGGTTTGTGTTTAAGAAGAACATTCGCATAATTTCAATCGGGTACCGGGAATCAGGTTATTACTGCTGAGACGGTTCCACTTTTTAAGGTTATCAATAGTTATGCCAGGATATTTCTTCGAGATGGTCCATAGAGAGTCCCCTTTCTGCACCACGTGAGTCTTGGCATTGCTGGTGGAAGCGGAGTTGTTCGATGCTGTCGGGGTAGCGGTAGTTACCGGTTTCCTGGGATATATGGTCAGTCTTTGCCCCACCCTGATATTATTGCTCCGCAAGCCATTCCATCGCTTTATCTGGCTGACGCCAACGCCGTACCTCTCTGCTATCCTGCCGAGGTAATCCCCGCTCCGGACCTTATACCTGATCCGCTCTTCTGCCTGTACCAGCTGGGGTAATGGTTTTTCCCGCTGGGCCAGTTCTTTTTCCACATGGGCATAGATGGCGGGTTCATTGTTGACGAATTTACCAACAGCCCATTTGGGAAGGCGAAGTACGTGGGTCTTGCCTTCGATCTTCGGAATAATATTCAGTTTGTAGGAAGGGTTGAGGGTTTTCAGGTCCTCCTGGCTGACCCCGACCAGTTCTGATATCTGGTCAAAAGTGATCATTTGCTTTACGTGAACGGTATCGGTCTCGAAATAAGGCCGGTCTGCTTTCTTGATCTGTAACTTATGTTCGTCTGCGTATTCAAAAATATACATGGTCGCTAAAAAGGCCGGCACATAACCCGCTGTCTCCCTGGGGAGATGGGATCTCAGGTTCCAGTAATTCTTTTGTCCTCCTGATCGGCGAATCGCCTTGTTTACATTGCCCGGGCCCGAATTATACGCTGCAAGGGCCAGGTCCCAGTCTCCAAAAATGTCGTACAGCTTTGAAAGGTACTGGCAGGCAGCTTCCGTTGATTGTATAGGGTCACTGCGTTCATCCACGTAACTGCTGACATCCAGGTCGTACATTTTCCCTGTACCGTACATGAACTGCCATAACCCCGTAGCCCCCACCCTGGATTTAGCCCGCGGGTTAAGTGCAGATTCTATAATAGCCAGGTATTTTATCTCCAGGGGGATGTTATATTTATCAAGTGCCTGTTCAAACATCGGGAAATAGAACTGGCTGCTGGTAAGCATTCTCTCCATCAGGCCGCGCTTTCGGAGCAGGAAAGAATTGATGACATTTTCAAGGGACGGATTGTACTCCACATTAAAAGGAGTCTTCTCGTTCAGTCTTGCCAGACGTTCCTTGAGCGTTTCCGTATCCACTGCCTTATAGGCCGGGTCCAGGGTATCCAGGTTGATCACCGTCTCCTGTATCTCGTTATAATAAGAGGCATTCTCACTCAATTCCTTTAGCCAGAGACTGTCGTATTTCGCTGCTTCTGCATGGTCTTCCAGAAGGTATCCCTTTTTCCCGCTGGTTCCCATGACACCTTCCTCCCCGGGCAGCACTACTTTTTTTAACACCAGCTGTTCTACTTCAGCTTCTGCTATAGCAATACTATCAGTCAGCCTTTCCTTTTCTGCTTCTTCCTCCTTATTGTTGTCGCTTTGTTGGGCGAAAACTGGGAAAGCCAGCAGCAGCAAGGCTGTACTCCATCGGATATTGAGATTTGTAGTCATAGGTTTTTTCTTTGATTCAGAGCGGATTACGAAAATCGGTTTTTTTCCCGAAATTCTGAAATTTCTGCAGCAACAGGGATTAAGTAACAGTCTTACAGTTGATAACGCGGGGGTTTAGTCCGTTATTGCGGCTATCCCGGGAAGTGTTTTCCCTTCCAGGCTTTCGAGCATTGCTCCCCCGCCCGTAGACACGTAGCTCACCTTATCCTCGAACCCGAACTGCTTCACTGCAGCAACAGAATCGCCACCGCCCACGAGCGAAAAAGCACCGGCTTTAGTAGCTTCATCGATCTGGTTACCCACGGCAATAGTTCCTTTGGCAAAATTGGGCATTTCAAAAACTCCCACAGGCCCGTTCCAGAGGATCGTTCTCGATTTCAGGATGACCTCCTTAAATCGTTCCAGGGTTTCCGGCCCGGCATCCAGTCCTTGCCATCCTTCGGGAATCTCATCCACGGATACCACTTTTGTATTGGCATTGTTATTAAAATCATCGGCAGCCACGACGTCTACAGGAAGATGTACTTCCACTCCCTTGGATTTTGCTTTCTCAAGAATTTCCAGGGCCAGTTCCTGTTTATCATCTTCACAAATAGAATCCCCTACTTTACCGCCACGCGCCTTTACGAAGGTGTAGGTCATTCCCCCGCCAATGATCAGGTGATCTATTTTATCCAGTATGTTCTCTATGATGGTGATCTTGGATGAAACTTTTGCCCCGCCCAGTACCGCGGTAACGGGCTTTTCCCCGGTCTCCATTACTTTCTTGATGGCGGCGATCTCTTTGGCCATCAGGTAACCAAAACATTTGGAGCCCTCAAAATACCGGGCAATAATGGTGGTAGAAGCATGCGCCCTGTGTGCAGTTCCGAAAGCATCGTTGACGTAGATATCCCCGAGTTCAGACAACTCTTTGGCAAAACCTGCATCGCCCGCTTCTTCTTCTGCGTGGAACCGCAGGTTTTCCAACAGCAGTATCTCCCCGCTTTTAAGTGCCTGGGCGGCTGCCTTAGCTTCCTCCCCGATACAGTCGGCCACAAAATTAACCTTGACCCCCAGGATCTCCGAGGCTTTATCCACCAGGTGTTTTAAAGACATATCCGGGTCAGATTTTCCTTTCGGCCTGCCGAGATGACTCATCAGGATCGCGCTCCCCCCATCTTCTAAGATCTTCAGGATTGTAGGCCGGGCCGCCTCTATCCTGTTGGTGTCCGTTACTTCAAATTTCTCATTAAGAGGTACATTAAAATCTACCCTTACAAGAGCTTTCTTTCCGTCAAAGTTAAAATCATCTATAGTTGTCATCGCGGTTTATTTTTATAGGAAAAACAAATGTAAAGATTTATGCGGGCTACATGAAGTACCGCCAGTATTTATTTGGTATGCAGAAAATATCAAATACCCTATCTTTGGCCTCTATGAAGTTTAAGGAGGTCCTGGGATTAACTCATATTAAAAGTCACCTTACCGCCAGTGCAGACGCAGGCAGAATTCCACATGCCCAGTTGCTGGTTGGCCCGGAGGGAAGCGGGACCCTGCCTATAGCCCTGGCTTATGCACAGTATTTACTTTGCGGCAACACAGGCGGCGAAAATGAGCCGGACTTCTCACCCTGCAACAGCAAATGCAGTAACCTCACCCATCCCGATCTGCACTTTGCATTCCCGGTGGCAAAAAGAGATAAGGATCACCCGGTCAGCAGTCATTTTTTACCGGAATGGCGACAATTCCTGAAAGAACAACCTTACGGCAATCTTTTCGACTGGTACCGCATGATTGGTATTGAGAAAAAACAGGGAAGGATTGGGGTGGATGAAGCCCAGGATATCGTTAAGAAATTATCCCTGAAATCCTATGAAGGAGGTTATAAGGTAATGATCATCTGGATGGCTGAGGCAATGAATACCGAAGCCTCTAACAAACTATTAAAACTGATCGAGGAACCTCCCGCAAAAACTGTCTTCATTTTTATTACCGAAGACGAGTCACAGTTGTTGCAAACCATTCGTTCGCGTTGCCAGATCATCCATTTTCCGCCCCTGGCGGAAGAAGTGATCGCCGATGCCCTGGTGGCCAACGGTTTGGAAAGGCAAGAGGCTTTGAGGCTTGCCCATGAATCCAATGGTAATTACAACAAGGCGCTGGACCTGATGAACCATGATTCTGAAGACCTGGTGTTTGAGAAGTGGTTTATACAGTGGGTGCGTTCTGCCTTTAAGGCCAAGGGTAATAAGGCTGCGATTCACGACCTGATCATGTGGAGCGAAGAAGTTGCCCGTACCGGGCGGGAAACTCAGAAGAATTTCCTCCGCTACTGTTTAACGGTTATCCGCCAGGCCATGCTGTTGAATTACAATGTGGCCCCCCTGGCCTACCTTCGGATGCATTCGGAAGATTTTAAACTTGAGAAATTTGCGCCTTTCGTACACGAGAATAACGTGGAAGCCCTGGTCAGTGAACTGGAAGATGCCATGTACCATATTGAGCGCAACGGGAATCCGAAAATCATTTTTACAGACCTGTCTATAAAACTCACACGGCTATTACATAACAAAGCCGCCTAAACTCTAAACCATGAATCCATTTTTGACGTATCCTACGGAATTACTCATTTTAGTCTTCCTGATCATTACCTTTTTGCAAAGCGCTATTGATAAGGTAATAGACTGGTCAGGAAACCTGGGGTGGCTAAAAGGTCATTTTGAAGAAACACCCCTGGCGAAAATGGTGCCGGCACTTTTAATGACCGTTTTGATTACCGAAATGGCGGCCGGAATATTTTGTGCACTGGGCATTTACCAGCTGGTAGGGGAAGGAGAAAAAACCATGGCTCTTTATGGTGCTGTACTTTCCTGTATAGCCCTGCTGATGCTCTTATTTGGTCAGAGACTGGCCAAGGATTACGAGGGAGCAAAGACCATCGCGGTATATTTTATCCCTGCAGTATTCCTGGTTTACCTGCTGCAGCCATTGTAGTTCGTTAAGCATAAGACATAAAAAAAAGGGCCTCCAGGGGCCCTTTTCTGTTTTCGTCTATAGAAGATTACTTCTCGTAGGAGTCATTCAGCACCTTCAGGATATCCTCTGTAAGGTCTTTGCTCTCTTCTCCGTAGAGAACACTACCGCCGTCTCCTCCTCCAAGGATAAAGGTATAGCCGTTGTTTTCGCCGTACTCCCGAACCACTTTGCGTACCTTATTGACCAGGCTGTCCATTTCTGTCTGGCCTTCCATCTGCATCTGCTGCTCTGCCATTTGTAACTGCTGCCCGATCTGCTGTCCGCGTTGCTGCAGCTTTCCATACTCCTCCTGTGCCTTCTGCTGAGACATTTTCTGTGCCTCTGACTGGAACGCCTGTGCTTCTGCCTGGAATGCCTGAGAGATGCTGTCCCTTTTTTTCGTCAGGCTGTCTGTACGTAGTTTGTACTTTGCCTCGATATCTTTCTTCTCCTGATATCCTTCCATCAGCTTTACGCTGTCTACATATCCGATCTTTTGCTCCTGGCAACCGATAAGCCCTAACAGGGCAATTGCAATCAAAAAGTGTTTCATAAGGTTTAGTTTAAGATGGCAAAAATAAAAAAGCATTTACAAACCGGCTTATTTTTATCCAAGGGATTCCAAGCCTGCGTCTCGATCATTTTCAATATATAGATAGTATTTATAATTATATTATACAACATAGACATAATCAATTAAAATACTGCTATTTACAAGGGCTTTTAGGGGCTGTTCTTCCATCTTTATATATGATTGCACATCCGCAGGCAGAAAAGCCCGCAAATCGCCTCTCAGGCCTTTCTGCGTTCAGGACGCAGCAGGTAGACCACGGATGAATACTCCCCGGTACGACTTGCGCTTAAATTGGACCGCAAGCCGTTCCATAGTCCTGCAATGGGCCGTGGTTTTCCGTGCTTAAATTTTTCAGAGAGAAGGGAGACATAGAAAGCATCAAAGATCAAGGCTTGTTCTTTTATCACTTCAAATCCATGGGTCTTAAATAAGTGATGAACGGATCTTCTGGAAAAATGCCAGATATGACGAGGCACATCCAGGGCTGCCCAAAATTTCCCATAATGCTCCGCGTCTAAGGATCTGAAATTTGGCATGGCCACTACCAGCAAACCGTCATCATCAAGAAGCTGTTTTAATTTTTTTATGGTCGCTGCCGGATCCGGTAAATGTTCCAGGACATGCCACATGGTAACAAGGTCGTAGCGGTTTTCTTTTAAGTCTTCAAATGATGAAACTAAATTCACTCCTTTCAGCTCTGCCTTTTTCCGGGCATCCGGATTTGGTTCAATTCCCTCACATAGCCAGGAACGCGATTTTGCATAACCGATCCAATCCCCGGAACCGGCCCCAATATCCAAAAGTCTTTCGCCCTTATTTAGGTGAGGTTCGATCATCTTCAATTTTCTGGACATCATATACCGCTTTACCAATTGGTATATTTTATGCATCAACGTTCTCCTGGAATCAGAATGTGAGATATATTCCCCTTCATAGTACCTATGCAAAGTATTAGGCAGAGGTGTTGTCTTTAACATATCGAGATCCGCATTGCGGTGCAGGCGGAATACCTCTCCACTATTCGCATAATCCACGGTTTCCAGGAACAGTTCCGGGAATTCAATCTTCTGTAAATCGATCGCAGTTGCAGGTGTCATGAAACTGAATGAATTAAAAAGCAGGAAGCGATTAACTTCCTGCTGATCTTATATGTTCCACGTGGAACATTATATATTTACCTCCCCAGGAAAACCAGCAGCACGCTGATGTCGCTGGGCGAAACTCCGCTGATACGGGATGCCTGGGAGATGGTTACCGGCCGTATTTTTTCCAGTTTTTCCCGGGCCTCAAAGGAAAGTGATTTTAATTTACTATAATCAAAGTTCTCAGGAATATTGATGTTTTCCAGGCGCTGGAGTTTATCCGCATTCAGTTTTTCCTTTTCAATATAACCTGAATATTTGACCTGTATTTCGGCTTGTTCCATCACTTCCCTGTCCAGTTCGTGCTCTGTAACAAACCCGGATACTTTCTCGAGTTGCATCATGTGGTCCATCGTTACCTGCGGCCTGGCAAAAACCTTGAACATTTTATCCGCCTGCCCTACCGTGGAGGAATTGACTTCTTCCAGGATAGGATTGATCTCTTCAGGCTGGTAGCTAGTATTCCTGAAAAAATCCACAAATGCCTGGGATTTTCTTTCCTTCTCTTCCATTCGCCTCATCCGCTCTTCGCTCGCTAAACCAATCTCAAAACTGCGCGGGGTAAGACGCAGATCGGCATTATCCTGCCTCAATAAGGTGCGATACTCAGCCCTGGAAGTAAACATTCGGTAAGGTTCTTCTGTTCCTTTGGTGATCAGATCATCTATTAAGACCCCGATATAAGCTTCATCTCTTTTCAGGATAAAAGGATCTTTTTCATTTATTTTCAGGTGTGCGTTGATTCCGGCCATCATTCCCTGGGATGCAGCCTCTTCATATCCTGTCGTCCCATTGATCTGTCCGGCGAAATAGAGATTCTCCACCAGTTTGGTCTCCAGGGTGTGTTTTAATTGTGTAGGCGGAAAATAATCATATTCTATAGCATAGCCGGGACGGAAGAATTTTACCTTCTCAAATCCTTTTACTGATCTCAGGGCCTTAAATTGTACATCTTCCGGCAGGGAGGTAGAAAAGCCATTTACATATACTTCCACGGTATCCCACCCTTCCGGTTCTACAAATAACTGGTGGCTGTCCTTATCCGCGAAACGGTTGATTTTATCCTCTATAGAAGGACAGTACCTGGGGCCAATACTTTTGATTCGCCCGTTGAACATCGGGGAACGATCAAATCCTTCTTTCAGTAAATCATGAACCGTAGCACTGGTATGTGTCATGTAGCACTCTCGTTGTTCTTTAAGAACCGGAGTGTCTAAAAAAGAAAAACGTTCAGGGTTATCATCGCCCGGTTGCGGGATCATTTTTGAATAATCCAAGGAGCGGCCGTCTACGCGTGGTGGCGTACCCGTCTTCATTCTACCACTTTCGAAACCAAAAGATACCAACTGTTCGGTAATGCCTGTTGCCGCCTTTTCACCGGCCCGGCCCCCACCAAATTGTTTGTCCCCTATGTGAATGAGTCCATTCAGGAATGTACCATTCGTTAATATGACGGCTTTAGCTTTGATCTCTAAACCAAGGGATGTTCGGACGCCTACCACCCTATTACCTTCCACAATCAGACCTTGTACCATTTCCTGGTAAAAATCTACATTGGGAGTTCTTTCAAGCATTAATCTCCACTCTTCTGCAAATCGCATCCTGTCATTCTGAGCCCTTGGACTCCACATGGCAGGGCCTTTGGATTTATTAAGCATTTTGAACTGTATGGCCGAACGATCGGTAACAATTCCGCTGTAACCACCCATGGCATCCATCTCACGGACTATCTGTCCCTTTGCAATTCCACCCATAGCAGGATTGCATGACATTTGCCCGATGGTCTGCAGGTTCATAGTCGCCAATAAAGTTTTAGAACCGAGATTCGCAGCTGCAGCTGCGGCCTCTGCCCCGGCATGACCCCCTCCAACAACTATTACATCATATTGCTCATTAAACATAGCTAACATCATTATTGTTCCACGTGGAACATTTCCATTTTCTCATTTTCCTTTCCGCGCATTGTTACTTTCTCCTTCTCCGTTTTGTCGCTATACCCCATCATATGCAGCAATCCATGGCACATTACTCTTCTTAATTCTTCATCTACTTCAAGGTTCAGATCAACAGCATTATCCTTGATCCTGTCAATTGAAATAAAGATATCACTGAAGATTACATTTTCTTCACCATATTCGAAAGTGATGATATCGGTATAATAATCATGTCCCAAATGTTGCTTGTTGATCCCTAACAACTCTTCATCGGAACAGAAGATATAGTTCAGGGAATCCAGTTCATATTCCTCACTAGCTACTACCTTTTCCAACCATTCGGTATATTTTTCTTCATTCTCCAGTTCAAAATCAGTCTGGTAGTGATACTCTATCATTCCTTTTAAAATATTCTTTTACGCGGGTTTTCAAATTTTGCCGCAAAGGTAAGGCTTGTCTGTCTAATAACTCAATTTCAGGGGTATATTTCTCAAGGCCTGTGGGCTTCGTAGTAATCGGGGTATCAAAGAGTTGTTCGTTACTCCTGCTCTCTCTTTCCTCTTTTTCTCCTTGCTCCAGGGCCGCATTTTCCAGTTTCATCAACTGTTGCCGGATCATATTGACTTTAGTCATACTGCGTTCGGTAATTCCGTTCTCCAGCAGATCATTTTCAAAATCCTCCATCTGTCTCAGTAAGCGTTGCGTTAAGGCCCTTTCCTCGGCACTTATCATATCCTCTAATTGTTTCTCTAATTGCTGCCGTAACCGTTGTTGTTTTTTGTATATCCCATATATTTCTTCCAGCGAGTCCTCACTGCCTCCCGGGCCCGGTCCTTCTCCCTCTGAACCGTTC
Organism: Zeaxanthinibacter enoshimensis; assembly: GCF_004362865.1. Classification (GTDB taxonomy): domain Bacteria; phylum Bacteroidota; class Bacteroidia; order Flavobacteriales; family Flavobacteriaceae; genus Zeaxanthinibacter; species Zeaxanthinibacter enoshimensis. Next base: position 704,264 of record NZ_SNYI01000001.1, read on the forward strand.
TTCCCTGACCCATTTTCCTTTCCATCTTTCCCGGATCCGTTCTTCTCCCCCTTACCAGAACTATCGCCGTTTCCTTGATCTTTTCCCTGCTCACCTTCACCCATTCCTGCATCCTGACCTTCACCCTTAGAACCTTCGCCTTTATTACCCATCTGGCCCATCTGTTGTTGTAATTCTCCCTGTCCTTTTATGATATCAGGCAACTGGAACCCACCCTCCTGCTGTCCTGAACCGGGTCCCTGTTGCAGGCTTTGCTGCATATTCTCCAGGATATCCGCTAGGAAATCAGCCAGGTTGTTAGCTGCCGTGATCACGTATTGCTGGTAGGATGCACCCTGGTAAACCTGGCTTTCCGTCAGGCTCTCTAATGTTTTATCTATGTTATAATAAACCTCCCCGATCTGCTCATTTACAAATTCTGACAATTCTGACCTTCTTAATGACAAAGCGAAAAGACTGTCATCTACATGGGTAAACAATTGCTGCAGTTGTTGCTGGTCCTTGACAAGTTCTCCATAGGGAGCGAGTTCTGACTCCCTCTGGGAAAGTTGATCATAGAGGCACTCCTGTTTAAACGAGAATTTAATCAGGTTGTCAAGGATCTGCCTGAGCATTTCCGCATCCTCTGCCATTCCCTCGCTTCCTCCGGCAGAGGAACCCGCCTTTTGCAAAGCTTCTGCCATTTCCTTCAGCTTTTGCGCAGCGGATTTCTGTTGCTGACTTGCCTTTTCCCTATTCTCTTTATCCGAATTCCCATTGTTACTTTGTGGACTTACCTTTTTAAGTTCCTCCAGGGCCTTTTCCTGGTCTTCTTCTACTCCCTGTTTTTTTTCTTCATCAAAAGGAAGTTCAAGGGGCTTTTTCAATTGCTCATTATCCTTGAGCAGTGAATCCATTTCCCGCCCGGTCTTTTCAAATGCCTTATTTAATTTTTCCTGTTCCTGTAGCAGGGAATCCTTTGCTGCCACGGATTCTGCCTGGGCCTGTTGCTGATTTGCCTGTTTTTCCAATTCAAATGCCAGCTGGGCCGCCTTCTCCGTGACATAATACCGTTTCGTTAGCTCGAGCAACTGCTCAAGGCTCCTGGCGTTATTCTTTTGATCTTTTGCAAGCTCTTCCAGCCTGTTCTGAAGATCCTCCTTTTCTATCCTATCTGCCACCTTGTTCAACTCCTCAAGGAGTCGCTCATTCTTCCTGGCCAACATTTCCTGCCTTTCAAGGCGTTCCTGCAGTAACTTATTCTCTTTATCACTTTTGTCCAGGGATTGCAGGTTTTCCTTGAGCTCCTTCGCAAATTTTCCCATCATCTCCTCTTGTTGTTCCTGTTTACGGAGAAAATCCGACACTTTCTGCTGGTCGTTGAACTCCAGCATATCCTTTTCTTTTTGGTCTTTGTTGAGCTCTTCCAGCGCCTTTCTCTGATCCTTAAGATTCTCTAAGGTCTTACCCAGATTTTTAATGGTCCTGTTCTGTTGCTCTAACTGCTTATCTCTTATCTCAACCTCGTCCAGGATCTTTAAGGTAAAAACCCGGCTGTTTGTTGTCTTCCCGTTCCTTAAGCCGTCGTTGTCCCTTGCAGAAAAATACAGCTCATACGTAACCCCTTGTTCAATATCGAGCCCGCTGGGCCAGGTATAAAAGAAATCGTGCAGCACGGCGCCAGGGCGCTCTAACAGCACGTATTCAGCTTTATCATCCTGTCCCTCAGGGTAATAAGTGACGCCGAGCTGTTCTATTCCATGATCATCCGTAGCGGTGCCTATGAAATAACTGAGTTGTGGGTTGATAGAGTCCATTTGCTGTATCACTTCCAGCTGGGGATGAGCATCGGGAATAACCTCCAGCTCGTATTCAAGTTTCTCAAAGTCATTCACATTTTCATTCGAGGTAATTATCCGGTATTTGGTGCCACGGTATATTCTTTGTTGATATGAAAAAGTGTTAGCCCTGTTATCCAACCGGATAACCGAATCCTCCATATGAATCCTTATATCCCCGGTGTGCTGTGCCCTAAGATCCCACTCAACCAGGGTGCCTTCCGGTATAGTCGCGTTGCCGGTACTTTTAATTTCATCATTCTCCCGGTCCAGGTAATCTGGATAGTCCAGCCGCAGAATAAAATCCTGTATCTCTGGAATCTCCAGTGCCTTTACCTCGTATGTCTCCGAGCGTATGCCCGCAGCGGAAAAATAAAATGATGCATCGGCCTGCGGTGGTTTAATGGTATAACTATAGTTGCCGTTGTCTTCCTGCATAAGGATATTACGCCCATTAAGTACCAGCTGTACGTTCTCCGGCCTGACCTCCCCTTCTGTGCTGACTTCGATACGAACAGGTTGATGCTTCAGGACCCTGAGTTCCATGGGTTGCAGGACAAAGATGAAAGGTGCGGGTGGTTCATAATACGTAGCGTAATCAACCACCCTTTTATAAGAGGCGGCAAAGGAGTCCAGGTTACCCGAAACCCATATGATCCCAAAAATTAGGAAGGGAATTAGAAGGTATTTCGCATTAGTATAGACTTTCCTGAATTGCAATGCTTGGCTAAAAGGAATGTTTCGCAGTGCGGAGGAGCGCTGTTCTATGCTGGCAAGCAATAACTCGCTTTTATGATCATCCCCGGCAAGATCCAGCAGGTTCACCAGTTTATCCCCTACCTCGGAAAAATGCTGCCCTATAATCGCTGATGCCTGTTTTTCTGTGATTCCCTTCTTGATCCTGAACAGGCGCAAGAGCGGTATAAACACATAATAGCTGAGCATGGCAATTGTCAACAGAACCACACTCCAGAACAGAATGGATCTCAGGGTGCTGTTTAACCAAAAAAAGTATTCCAGGGCTAAGACAAGCAAGAGGTACAGCAGAACCAATGCCGCTGACAGCATTAATCCCTTCACGATCATGCGCAGGTAATATCTACGCATAAAATCGTTCAATTGAGCTTTTATATGCTTAAACGTTTCCAGTAGTAAAATCTTTGTGTAAAGCAAGATAGTTTTTAAGGCATCATGGGGCCTTAAAAAATGTGTTAAATATCCCCTGGGAGTCAATACTGCCATGAATTTGGGATTGTAAATGGCTATGGTTTTATGCTATGCTGCTAAGACTTATCTTTGCGGGCAAAACAACGGAGTGATGAGCAAGAGAACCCGGGTGCGCTTTGCACCCAGTCCCACAGGGCCACTACATATAGGCGGGGTAAGAACCGCATTATTCAATTACCTTTTCGCAAAGAAGGAAGGGGGGGATTTCATACTAAGAATAGAAGATACAGACCAGAACAGGTATGTTGAAGGAGCGGAAGCCTATATCACAGAGGCTTTATCCTGGTGCGGTATTATCTGTGATGAAGGTCCGCATATTGGAGGAGATCACGGTCCTTACCGCCAGAGTGAACGCAAGGATATTTATAAACAATACGCCGATCAACTCATCGCAGAAGGTAAAGCGTATTACGCCTTTGATACTGCGGAAGAACTGGACGCCCACAGGAAGGATCATGAAGCCAAAGGGAAAACTTTTATATACAACTGGCATAACCGGAACAAACTTAAGAACTCTCTTTCCCTGGAAGCATCTGAAACTTCCAAACTAATTGAAGCGGGAACAGAGTATGTCATCCGGTTTAAAAGTCCCGAAAAAGAAAGCCTGGAACTTTACGATCTTATCCGGGGGAAAATCACCATCGATACAGCTACCCTGGACGATAAGGTCCTGTTTAAAAGCGATGGCATGCCCACCTACCACCTGGCCAATATCGTGGATGATCACCTGATGGAGATCACCCATGTGATCAGGGGTGAGGAATGGTTGCCCTCCCTGGCACTACACCAGTTACTTTACAATGCCTTTGGCTGGGAAGCCCCCAGTTTTGCACACCTGCCCCTGATCATGAAACCGGTCGGGAAAGGAAAACTAAGTAAAAGGGATGGAGAAAAACTTGGATTCCCGGTCTTCCCGTTGCAGTGGGGCGAGTCCCAGGGGTACCGGGAAAACGGCTATCTCCCGGAAGCGGTGATCAATTTCCTGGCTATGTTAGGATGGAATCCCGGGACGGAGCAGGAAATATTCACCCTGGATGAATTAATAGCACAATTCTCACTGGAAAGGGTAAACAAATCCGGGGCGCGTTTTGATCCTGAAAAAACTAAATGGTATAATCAGCATTACCTGCAGCAGATGAGTGCGGCGGAGCTGGCCCGCAGGTTCCAGCCACTCCTGAACGACGTCCTTCGTGAGAAGGGGGCAGAGCTCCCTGGAATAGAAACGATCGAAAAAGTTACGGCCCTGGTCAAAGAAAGAGCCACATTTATTCAAGACCTCTGGTCCCTGAGTTCGTATTTCTTTATTGCGCCCGAATCCCATGACGAAAAAGCGGTGCGCAAACAATGGAAAGAAGGAACACCGGCAATACTCAGGAATGTGCTAAATGTGATGTTATCTGTACAGGATTTTTCCTCAGAAGAGATCGAAAAGGCTGTAAAGAAGCATATACAGGATGAGGAATTGTCTTTTGGGCAGGTGATGCCGCCTTTGAGACTGGCCATCGTGGGCGCCATGCAGGGGCCTCATTTATTTGATATCATTTCGCTGATCGGGCCTGAGGAGACCCGGGCACGGATAGAAAAAGCCATCGCCACGCTCTAGGAAAGCAGCTAATCCCAGTATTTAAAAGGTGTATCGCAGCAATGTGGTACACCTTTCTTATTTCTGCTGTAACAAAATCAGAATTTAACCTACTGATATTACGAACTCTGCGTATATTAACACAGCTTAAACCAATCAGACATGATGAATTTCCTATTAATCCCGATCGTAATATTCGGGATACTGCTGTTACTCTCTTCCTTCTTCGTTGTAAAACAACAAACCGCCGTGATCGTGGAACGATTTGGGCGTTTCCAGAGTATCCGGAATTCGGGCTTACAGATGAAAATACCCCTTGTAGATCGTATTGCCGGGAAGGTAAGTTTAAAGATTCAGCAGCTTGACGTGATCGTCGAAACAAAAACCCGGGACGATGTTTTCGTAAAACTTAAGATCTCCGTACAGTACGTGGTGATTCGCAGCAAGGTATACGAAGCCTTTTACAAACTGGAGTATCCCCATGAGCAGATCACATCTTACGTATTCGACGTAGTCCGGGCAGAAGTGCCCAAAATGAAACTGGATGATGTCTTTGTGAAAAAGGATGACATTGCTATAGCCGTTAAAGCAGAACTACAGGATGCCATGCTCGATTACGGTTACGATATCATAAAGACCCTGGTCACGGATATTGACCCGGATGCCCAGGTGAAGTCGGCCATGAACCGTATCAACGCTTCTGAGCGTGAGAAGATCGCGGCTCAGTTTGAAGGAGATGCGGCCAGGATCCTTATCGTGGAAAAGGCCAAAGCCGAAGCAGAAAGTAAGCGTCTCCAGGGACAGGGTATTGCGGACCAGCGGCGCGAGATCGCGAGGGGACTGGAAGAATCTGTGGAAGTACTGAATAAAGTAGGTATTAATTCGCAGGAAGCTTCAGCACTCATCGTGGTGACCCAACATTACGATACACTTCAATCTATAGGCGAAGCCACTAATACTAATCTCATTCTTCTTCCAAATTCGCCCCAGGCAGGCAGCGATATGCTCAACAATATGGTCGCTTCTTTTACAGCCAGTAACCAGATAGGCGAGGCCATGAAGCGACAGAAATCCAACAAGGACAAAAAGGAATAATAAAAAAGACCTTTAGGTATATTATACTTAAAGGTCTTTCTGTATTTATTTCTAAACCACCTGTTTAACTCACTTTTTTCAAAAATTTCCTGGCCACAAGCGTGGCAAAAACTTTCTGGATGAGACCTCCCATTCCGCCCAGCAAGCTGGTCGGGTATAACTGGGTTTTCACATTCTTATAACTCAATTTCAGGTTTTCCCGGTCTATCGCGCGTTGTAACTCCAGGATCTTGAGATCGTGGTTGATTTCAGCCAGGGATTCATATCGTTTAGACATATCAGTCATCAAAATAAAATTCAGAAAATTTCTTAAGCAGCGGCTTGTTGATCCGGTCCCGGACAAGGTAAAACAGTATTCCTACCAACAGGTAGAAACCACCCACCACCAGGAACCCCTGGAAAGTGTTATCAAGGGCCTGTCCTATTCCGTAGGAAGCCGCGAGTGAAAGGAATAACAAGGCAATGAAAGCAATGACCCCGACGATCAGCATTTTAGAGAAGGACATTACTGCCTGCATCAGGAATTTAAATGCCTTAAGCTTGTAATATTCTGCGCTCGTATCTATGTAAGAGCGTGCGGTCCGGTCAGCTTCTGCTATATTATCCTTAAGTTCTTCGAAAGCCATGCTTTATTATTTCTGCAATTCTGCATTCTTTTTGCGTAGATCGGCCAGTTTTCTCTCCAGGGTAGCGATGATATCATCAGCTTTGTAGCTCATGGTAGAGATAGTCTCGTCCAACCTGCGATCAAAATCAGCTTTCTTGGCGTCTGCGGTCTTGGTCAGTTCATCTGCTGCCTTATGTAAGCGTACATTAAGGTCATCGCGGGTTTTAAGGGCACTGTCCTTAAGTCTCTTCCTGGTCTCTTCTCCTTTATCAGGAGCATAAAGAATACCGGCGATTCCGCCTATTGCAGCTCCTGTTAATAAAGCCAGTAATACATTTCCACTATTGTTATTCATGATCAGTAATTTTTTATGGTTAATACTCCTTTTTTCGAACATTTAAGATACGACTAAAAAGGAAAGAATGTGTGAAGTCGCAGTTATTAATTTTATGTTTATAACTGATCCTCAACATCTTCCCGTATGTACTTATGTTCATTGATGACAATGTAGGCACAAACCTCCAGCTGTATTAACCATATCCAATGAAAAACTATCGGAAAACCACGAATAACAGTTTAATCGCCAAAAGCTGGCTAGATTAAGCGCGTTAAGCTGCTTTTAAAGCATAAAAAAAGGATCCCGGGGGATCCTGTTTGTTTTTAATTAATCGTGTAGGAAACTAATCCTGGTCCTTTAATTTGGCCCAGGTGTCCCGCAGTGGCACTGTCCTGTTAAAGACCAAAGCACCGGCCTTGCTATCCGTGTCTATATTAAAATACCCCAGTCTCTGGAACTGGAAGCGTTCCCCCGGCTCCGCGCCTTTAAGACTTGGTTCTATATAAGCGGTCACCACTTTAAGAGAATCCGGATTAATAAATTCCATAAAATCCCTGTCCTTTACAGCGTCCGGGGTTTCGTGGCTGAACAGCCGGTCGTACAGGCGAACCTCGGCCGGGATAGCATGGGCCACAGAAACCCAGTGCAGGGTTCCTTTGACCTTTCTGAGACTTTCCTCTGTTCCGCTACCACTCTTACTTTTCGGGTCATAGGTACATTGGATCTCTGTAATATTCCCATCGGTATCTTTGGTGCAGGATTCGGCTTTAATGATGTAACCGTTCTTGAGCCTGACTTCCCCTCCCAGCTTCAGCCGGAAAAATTTGCGATTAGCCTCTTCCTTAAAATCGTCTTTCTCGATGTATAATTCCCTGGAAAATGGAACTTCCCGCTCCCCGGCCCCCGGGTCCTCAGGGTTATTCTCAGCAGTCAGCCATTCCTCCTGCCCTTCCGGGTAATTGGTAATAACCAGTTTAACTGGGTCCAATACCGCCATAACCCGGGGGGCGATCTGGTTCAGGTGCTCCCGCACATGGAATTCGAGCAGGCTTACATCCACCACGTTCTCTCTTTTTGCAATACCAATGGTATCCGCAAAGTTTCTGATCGACTCCGGGGTATAGCCCCTTCGTCTCAATCCGGAAATGGTAGGCATCCTGGGATCATCCCAACTTTTCACAATTCCACGGTTTACCAATTCCAGGAGCTTGCGCTTACTGACTACGGTGTGGCTCAGATTACGCCTGGCAAATTCACGCTGTTTTGGCCGCACCCTGCCCTCTTCCACCACCTGGTCCAGGAACCAGTTGTACAATTCCCGGTGGGGAGCGAATTCGAGCGTACACAATGAATGTGAGACCGATTCTATATAATCACTCTCCCCGTGCGTCCAGTCGTACATTGGGTAAATACACCAATCGGTATTTGTGCGATGGTGAGGTTTATGTAATACGCGATACATGATTGGATCGCGCATCAGCATATTCGTGGCTGCCATATCGATCTTCGCCCGGAGCACATGGGTGCCTTCCCCGTGTTTCCCGGCTTTCATCTCCTCGAACAACTGCAGGTTCTCCTCTACAGACCGGTTCCGGTACGGGCTGTCCGTACCAGGTTCAGTCGGGGTTCCCTTTTGTTCAGCCATAGCTTCAGACGACTGGCTGTCTATATAAGCCTTACCTTCCTTGATGAGCATTACCGCCCATTCGTACAACTGCTGGAAATAATCGGATGCATAACACTCCTTGTCCCATTGAAATCCAAGCCACTCCACATCGGAGCGGATGGCTTCTACATATTCTTTTTCCTCCTTGGAAGGGTTGGTGTCATCAAAGCGAAGATTCACCGGTGCATCGTACCTGAGGCCTAATCCGAAATTAAGGCAGATAGAGCTGGCGTGGCCTATATGGAGATAACCATTGGGTTCCGGGGGAAACCTGAACCGGAGATCATTCTTTGAAAAGCCTTTCTCCAGGTCTTCTTCTATGATGTGTTCTATAAAATTCAGCGAGCGTGGCGCGTCTTTCATAAGCTATATTTTCAAGCTGCAAAGTTAGCAAAATTGCGTTCATACCGCCCATAATTAAAGCCGCAGCCTACAAGAATCGCGATTTCACAACATAAATCTACCGTACTACAACATTAAATTCCCCGCACTTCGATTAAATGGCATATTTGTTAGGTATACAGGCAGCCGCAGATTACATCTCCCCAACTGCGATTAATGTACTGTTTGTTCAGAATCAGACAATTGATCAAAATATCCTAGTAAACGGTAGTCCCAAACTACAAGCCGATATGAAACAAATTCTACGATACAAATTCCGTTTCTTCTTCAGTATACTGTTGTTCTGCAGTGGCATGCTTGCATCTGCCCAGACCCTGAAGAAGCCGGAAGCAGCTCCCAACCAGTCTCCGCCTCCCGGTTCCAGCCCTTGGGTACAAGCCTGTGCATCGGGTTCGTTCAACGATTACTGGGTGAACTTTACATGGAGTCCGCCCCTGGTGAACTCCTCCAACGAATTTATCCTGGAGCTTTCCGATGCCAATGGTGATTTTACCGACCCGGTGGAATTAGCCAGGGATGGCAGCAAGAATACGGTGTTCGATTTCTTTTTCCAATTCCAGGTTCCGCCGGATACCCGGGGAGAGAACTACCGCTTCCGCGTCAGGAGTACTAGTCCCGCTTTAACCAGTCCGCCTTCTGATCCACACCCGATGTATTACCTGTCAGTTAATTCAGGAATAAAGATCCGTCAGCAGGGTGAGGATGATTTCGGGAATGGTTCGGCACAGATCTGTGACGGCAACTCTATCACCCTGGAAGTTTACGACCTGGCCAATTCCGGGGATTATCAATACAACTGGTACCGGAGTGGAACCCTTCTCGCAGAAAAATCTGATCGTATTACGGTGACCACAGCAGGGATGTATAATGCAGAGATAGATTACGGTGCATGTTCGGGATCTGGTAACACCTTGTCTAATATTATGGATATCACGGTGGGCAGCAGTCTTGGTATTGCCATCAACCCACCCGCCAAAACAGATCTCTGCGAGGGAGACGTACAGGCTTTGGAAGCCAACATCAGCGGCAGCGGGCTTACGTATATCTGGTACAAGGACGGAACTCCTGTCACCTCACCGACAATAGATGACCATATATATACTGTAGATGCTTCCGTAACTAATTTTGAAGGAGATTACCAGGTAGAAGTATACGGGCCTGGAGCCTGTGTGGAAAGATCATCGCCGGTTTCTATAACCAATGCCGGGAATGTTACCGCTTCCCGGGATAATGACCCGGAGCTGGTCATCCTTCCGGGGAACAGCGTAACACTGAATGTAAGTACTAATGCCAGTAATCCAAGCTATCAATGGTACCGGAATGGTACTGTCATCAGCGGTGCAACCACGAATTCCTATACCATAAACGATGTTGCAGATGAAGGTGATTATTATGCCGAGGTGACCCAGACCGGGGGAGCCTGTGCATCGGCTACCGCCACATCAGAAATAACTACCGTTATCGCGCCCGTCTCTTTCGAGATCGTAACGGATCATATCGGCAGTTATACTGCCTGTGATAATACAAGTACGGCCCTTGAGGTGTCAAGGATCAATGCTTTGGATGATGCCGGGAATAAAACCGACGTAACTTCCAGCCTGAGAGATTCCTTTACCTACCAGTGGTATAAGGACGGAGTGGCAATCAGTGGGGAAACCGCTGCCACCATTAGCCTTACAGACACCTCGGAAAACGGCAGTTACACCCTTGAAGGAAATATTGATACGTATTCCAGCACCTCTTCTGCACTGGACGTACAATTGCTGGTCAATGAAACTTTGCTGATTGAAAGTACCGGCCTGGTCAGTTGTGGGGACGGAGAGATCATTACCATCAGTACGGATACGGACCTGGATGGGCAGACATTCTCCTGGACCAGGGACAACGAGGTCATCAGCAGCAGCGACCAATCCCTGAATACGACTGAACCAGGAATATACCAGTTGGTATTACAGCGCAACGGTTGTCCTTTACTCTCTAACGAAATCGTGATTTCCCCAATAGATGAATCGCTTATCACCCTGGATCAGCCGGGATCCATTGTCTTCCCTGAAGGGAGCTCAAAAACAGTAACCGCCAGCGGGGGAGATTCTTACCAGTGGTATGACAGTTCCAATACTGAAAGAAGCAATTCCTCCTCTATGACCTTTACGGAAGAGGGCTCTTATTTACTGGTTGCCTCAATTGGGAACTGTACTATTACCAGGTCCCTGAAAGTTGAATACCTGGACACCTTTAAAGTACCTAATGTTATTTCTGTTAATGGCGACGGAATTAACGACCAATGGGTTATCCCGAACTCTTATTCTAACAAAGAAGAAGTAACCGTGATCATCTATAATGAAAGAGGAGAAGAGATCTTTAACCAGGCAGATTACAAGAACAACTGGCCGGAATCGACCAGGATTTTTCCAAAACAGAATATGGTCTTCTATTACAAGATCAAGAATGCGAACAGCGTATTGAAGCAAGGCACAATAACTATTATCCGATAACTAACAATGAAAAAGGGAATCCTTTTCTTATTTCTTTGCATGGCAATTTTCAGCAGGGTGGGAGCCCAGGATGAGAGTCCGTTCATCACTTATGATGTTCCTTCCCAAAACCTGCTGAAGTACAACCGTTTCCTTATCAACCCTACCTTTTCCACGGTCAGGGAGGATAAATCGTATTTTAACCTGCTGCACCGAAACCAATCGGTACAATTTGACGATAATAACCAGTTGTACTTCCTGAGTTACAGCGGGCGGATCAGCGACAGGACCGGGCTTGGTCTCAGTCTTTATACCCAGCGGGAAGGACTTGTCAGCAACTACGGTGTACTGGCGAACTACGCTTACGGAATCAAGCTTAATGACAAGAGCAATTTTACTTTTGGGGCCAACGTATCTTATTACAACAGTGGTTTTGATGAGAGCAGGGCTAATTCTGTGGAGGACGATCCTTTCCTGAATGGTTTCCAGGACAATTCACTCTTATCTTTCCAGCCTGGATTCAATATATCTTACGGCAAATTCGATTTCGGGGTCTTTGCCGAAAACCTGTTCGATTACAACCTTAAGACCAATACTTCGCTAACCTCTTTTGATGAAAAGACCTTTTCCGGTCACCTGCAGTACACCCATGCTTTTGATAATGCCGGTGGGATATTGGAGGAAGGAAGGGTAATGCCCCTTGCCCGGGTAAGAAAGATGGGGGAAGAAGAACTCGCCCTTGGCGGCAGCCTTATCCTGGATCTTCCTAAACTGGGATGGTTACAGGGAGGTTATGACAGTTTCTACGGGGCTTCCGCGGGAATTGGGTTCAACCTCAACCGCAGGTTATCCCTGGGATACACTATGGAAAAAGGGTTATCCGGTAATACCGATAATTTCGGTCTTACCCACGAGATCTCTTTTGCTTACTCCTTTACTCCTAACCTTACCGAGGACCGGGTCATGCTGGAAAACGAGCAGGATGCCCTGGTATCTTCAGAGGATGAAGAGGAAGAACTTAGTATTAGTGATAAGGATGCAGAGATCGCAGAACTGAAAAGAAGGCTGGAAGAAAATGATGCCATCCTGGCCGAATTAGTATATAGACAGGATTCCGTCGAAAAAGCCCAGCAACAGGAACTTGAAAGACGTTTTGAAATGGTAATGCGAATGGTGCGTAATGAAACCGGAGGTAACCGCCCTGACCTGGAAGAAAAAGCCAGGCAACAATACTTTATCAATAACGAGAGAGCGCAGGTTGCAAGCCAAGAGGAAACCAAAAGACCAACAATAATTAAACCGACCGGTATGCCTGCCGAAAAGGCACGTAAAAAGATTGAAGAAAAGCCTGTTGTTGCAGAGGTTTCGCAAGATAATATCAGTCCGGCAAAAGCTGAGCGGAAGGCTGCAAAGAGCAGGACCTTCAGGGACCTGCAGGAAGTGGAAGAAGGATACTATGTTATTGCAAATGTTTATAAAGGCGGGAAATACATGACCAACTTTATCAGTGCCCTGCAAGCTGAAGGGATCGATGCCGGTTACATAGATAATCCCCGGAACGGGCTCAAGTATGTTTACTTACAGCGATTCAACAGCAAGGAAGAAGCGATGCGGGCTTATAATACCGGTCTGGACGGGAAATATGACGGAGATCTGTGGATCATGAATGTCGATAACCGCTATACCAATGAAGCCTATGCTGCAAATGCAAAGAAAATACAGGAGAAATCAGCCGGGTACGAGAATAATGTTCTACAGAAGAATGTTGTTGCCCGTGATAAGGTTGCTGCATCCGAAAATAAGAAAGAACCACAGCTGGGAAGGAAGGGCTCTGAATATTACATCATTGCCAATGTCTTTGCAAACCCGAACAATGCCAACAGGTTTGTTAAGCTGCTCAATTCTCAGGGACTGAGCGCGAGTTATTTCATCAACCCAAAAAATAACTACAGGTATGTTTACCTGAAGAGACATGATTCCTGGAACAATGCACTTATCTCGTATTACACCAAACTAGATGCCTCTTATGATGACACTATGTGGATCATGAAAGTACCGCCAAACTTGATTACTTGATGAATATTCATCTATTATTAAAGCTTGTCCCCTATGTCAGCCTGCTATTGTGCCTCTCCTTAAATGCACAGGTGGGCTGTCCGTCCAATAACAACCCCATCTCCGAACTGATCGAGGATAATACGAATACGGTGGAAGGGGAAGTTGCGATTTGCCCAAATGACGGATCAGAATTACCTAAAATTTTTCTTTGTGGTGCTAATGACAGTGATAACCTGACGGTAAATTTCTCCAACACACAAAGTATATCCTGGGAAAAACTGGATGAATCAAGTTGTATTTCTGCCGGTGATGACTGTGCGAACAAAAATGCCGGGTGTACATGGAACAGCGTCGGGAATGGCAGCAATTACATCGCCGGGGAACCTGGAAAATATCGTATCCTGGTCACATACCTCAACGGCTGTTCGGAACGTTTTTATTTTGATGTATTTAAGAATCCATTAGACCCACAGGCGAATGTCAAGGACATAATGTGCGGCAACCCTGGCAATATCACGGTCACCAACATGCCGGCCGATTATGAATATCAGCTCCTCGATGCCACCTCCGGGAACATCCTGGTTCCCTATAGCGCCAATAACGGACCCGTTTTTAACATTACATCAGATGGCCTTTATACCGTTCAAATCAGGCAGTCAGGGGTTAGCGGTGGTTGTGTATTCCAACTACAGGACCTTAGCATCCAAACACGAAACTTTGAAGTTAATACCGTGGTGACCGATGCGAGTTGTGGGGATTTTGGCTCTATTAACGTTAGCGTCCTGGACGCCGAACCACAATATTATTACACTCTCAGGGAGGCCGGAAGCCTTGTCGATGATTACGTCCCCACTTCAGACAGCAATTATACTTTTGAAGGGTTGAGAGGTGGCACCTATGAACTGGAGGTTCAAACAGAAGACGGATGTAGTTACACGGAATTACTGACCATAGAGAGCAGCAGTTCATTTGAGATAGATGCTGTTGTATCTCAGCATATCACCTGCAGGGAAGGTAATATTCAGATGCAGACGCAGGGAAACCCTAAAGGTGGGGTTCGCTACGCCATTTGGAATCAGGAAGATATAGATGGAAACACCATACTGTCTTACAACTCCTTTAATGATATCCCGGCTTCCGAATTTCAAACCAGTGTAATTTTTGACATCCTGGACGAAGGAAGGTATACATTTGTCGGTTTCGATAAAGCCAATTGCGCGGTGGTTACCAATACGGTGATCATAGAATTATTCCCCGAGGTAGATTATACTACTACCACTGCAGATGAAAGCTGTTATGGTGCTGCTGACGGTGAAATCAGGTATACCATTATTGATAGCAATGGCTATTCTGTGCGTTACAGGATTACCTACCCCGACGGCAGTACCAGTGAGAATGATTCGGGAATCTTCACCGGGCTGGCCCAGGGAGATTATACAGTTACCCTTATCCAATCCAAAGGCGGGGGAGAATGTGAATTCCCGGAAGATTTCACCATTGGAGGTCCTGCTATGGGCATATCAGGAAATACGGTTATTACACAACCTTATACCTGCACCCAGGACGCCACGATAGAATTCCAGAATGCAAGTGGTGGAACCGGGCCATACGAATACAGTATTGATGGTGTTACATATGGTCCTTCCAATACTTTTCCGGGTCTTTCCAATGGCACTTATACTATTACAGTTCGCGATACCAATGGGTGTGCCTTCAATTCTGCTCCAGTAACTATTTCGCCCCTTGATCTTCCAAGCGATATTACGTTTACCACGACACCTTTAAGTTGCCCCGCAGAAACTTCGGATGTGACCCTGGCTGTGACGGGGGGGTCCGGAGCATTTACTTACGAGATCATTGCACCGGCAGCTGCTGTGGTAAACAATGGTAATAACAATGAATTTTTCGGCTTGGATGCCGACACTTATACTTTTAAAGTAACAGATGCCAATGGTTGTGAATACCAGGAAAATTTAACGATCAATCCCCTAATTCCTATACAGGTATCAGGAGCACTGGTCAGGGATGTAAGTTGTGTGGGCGGCAGCGACGGGGCGGTTGATTTTGCCATCAACGGGTTCTCCGGCACCTACAGCTATTCCCTGAACGGGGGTGCCACAGTGGCAGGGCAGTCTGCTGGCATCCTAAATCTTACCGGGCTTGCCGCAGGAAATTATACCCTCGTAGTAACTGACGAGACTACAAACTGTATTGATTCAGATACCATTACGGTCAGTGAACCAACAAACACCCTTGCATTTACTTATAATTTGAGTCCACTCACCTGTATTTCCGACGGTTCGGTAGCAATAAACGCTACCGATGGATGGGGTGGGTACAGCTACCAGCTTACGCAGCCTGACGCCACCGACCTGGGACCGCAGGGCAGTAATGTGTTTAACGGTCTTACACAAGCGGGTACCTACACCATTACGGTAACTGATGCAGGAGGATGTGCTATTACAGACACCTTTGATATTACTACTCCTGTAAATCCTGCGGTGAGCCTGGATGCCACAACAGATTTGTGTTATAACCCTACTACAGGTGTCAGTCTGACCGCAACCCCGGCAGGGGGGGTGGCACCATATTCATTCAGCCTTAACGGGGGACCGGGGCAAAACAGCAATGTTTTTGACAACCTCGCTCCCGGAAATTATACAGTTACAGTCACGGATGCTTACGGGTGTACAGGCACTTCCGGCATCACCGTTGTGGCTCCACAGATGGAGGTGACCGGGGTGCTGACCAAGCAGCTGGATTGTTCCGCTTCCCCAGATGCGCTGATAGACATCTCTATCACCGACGGCTACGCTCCTTTTACCTACGAGGTAAACGGCGGAGCCTCAAATCCCATTGCGGGAAATTCTTTTACCTATAATACGGCCGTTGATGGGTCTTTCACCTTCACCATCACTGATAACGAGGGTTGTACTGCCCAGACTACTGTTGTGGTAGATGCCATAAGCAGCCCCGCGGCAACCACCAATATTACGGATCCCTCCTGTGACGGAGCAGCGGATGGAATCATAGAGATCGTTATTGATACCAATTTTGGGACAGGACCTTACCAGGTAGATTTTAATGGCTCGGGTCTGTCTCCCCAGACGGTTTACAGCGGGCTTGTCTCCGGTACTTATAATTATACCATCGTAGATGATAAGGGATGTACCTTCTCGGATTCGGTGAACCTGACCGCCCCGAATGCGATCAGTGCGGATGCCGTGATCACCCAGCCATATAATTGCTTACAGACGGCTACCATCCAGGTTCAGAATGTAAGCGGGGGAAGCCCGGGATACACTTTCAGTATTGACGGAGTAAGTTTCGGAGCCTCTGATACGTTTAGCGGTGTAACAGAAGGTACATACAATGTTTTTGTAAGGGATACCAATGGATGCGTCTTTACTTCGGCACCGGTTACCATCCCCGCCCTGGATCCTCCCACGGATATTTCCTTCACCGCAACAGCCCCGAACTGTCCGGACCAGACCTCTGATGTGACCCTTACCGTTACAGATGGAGTAGGCACTATTACTTATGAAATAATCGCGCCGGCAGCAGCTGCTATTAACAATGGAAATAATAATGTATTTACTGCACTCGCCCCGGACACTTATACCTTCCGGGTAACTGATGCCAATAACTGCAGCTACGAGGAATCTTTTACCATAACTCCTGTAGATCCCATAGCTATCAACGGAACCCTGATCAGGAATGTTTCCTGCGTGGGGACATCTGATGGGTCGGTCGACTTTAATGTGACCGGGTTTTCGGCTACCTACGCCTATACTGTCAATGGTGGTGCCGCCACTACCGGGCAGTCATCAGGCACTATCAGCCTCCCTGCTTTACCGGCCGGGGATCACACCATAGTCGTTACCGATGAGACCACAAATTGTACAGACTCTGCTACCGTAACGGTAAGCGAACCTTCCGTTCCGCTGAATTTTACTTTTGTACTCACCCCGCTAACCTGTGAAGTGGATGCTACCGTAACCATTAATGCTCAGGATGGCTGGCCGCAATATACCTACGAGATCGTGGAACCGGATGCCAATGTATTAGGGCCTCAGCCGGGGAATTTCTTCAGCGGTCTCAATAAGATCGGGACCCATACCATCCGGGTAACGGATTCAGGGGGTTGTACGGTAACAGATACCTTTGATATTATTAGCCCGTCTAATCCTACGGCAAGCATCGATCCGGCTTCTGCGCTCTGTTACAGCTCCACTACCCCGGCCAGTATAGTGGTTGGGGCCACAGGCGGAATTGCCCCGTATTATTACCAGATCAACGGGGGGCCGACACGAACTTCAAATACCTTTAGCGACCTGATTCCCGGCAATTATACCTTTACCGTAAGGGATAGTAATGGTTGTACCGATGATGTCAGTATAATTATAGAACCCGAGCTTATTGCAACAGCGATCCTGTCCAAGGACCTGGACTGTTCTGCTTCTCCGGATGCCATCATTGACTTGAATTTCAGCGGGGGGTATAGTCCTTATACCTACGAAGTAAGATATAATGGGGGTGCATATGCGGCAATCTGCGACTGTTTCCCCTACACTACCTCAAATCCCGGAACCTACGAGTTTCGAATCACGGACAGCCAGGGATGTGTTGCTGAATCTAATGTCATCACCGTAACCACGGCTACCATGCCTGTTGCAACAACCACCCTGACCGACCCAACCTGTAACGGGGATACAAATGGCATTGTTGAGATCGAGATTGATCCGAACTTCGGGACGGCACCCTACCAGGTCAGCTTTAATGGTTCAGCCTTTACCAACCAGAGTGTATACACCGGTTTGCCAGCAGGTAATTATCCTTATACCGTTGTTGATAGTAAAGGTTGCTCCTATTCGGATACCGCTACTCTTACAGACCCCGTACTTTTTGACGCCACGGTGTCCGTAACCGATGTTAGTTGTGGCGCCACCGGGGATATCCCGGGACAGATCGATATCAATATTATCAGTGGGGGAGTGGCTAATTTTACATACACCCTGTATGATAACCAGAATAATGTTGTTCCAACCAGCGGGCCGAACCCTATCGTTAACACTGCAGCCACCTCTGCTTCTTTTGGAGGGCTGGATTTCGGCGATTACTATGTGCGGATCATCGATGCCAACGGCTGTGAATTCTATAAGAACCCGGTAAGAGTCCTGTCTAACCCTTTCCTGACCCTAAAATCTGCACCCGCAGTCGTGGATTGTAATACGGGAGGGACGGTAGAGTTACTTGCCTCAGGAGGTTCAGGAGACTATAGTTTTGAGATCTATGGTGCAGGAACACCCCCGTCTACGGAAGTTGCAGGGCCGGGAATGAATGAAGAGACGGCAACTTTTACCGGCTTAAACCCGGGACAGACCTATGTTTTCAAGGCAGTAGATAATTCTAACTTATGTACCAGTTATGTAGAAGTAGACATTCCGACGGTTTCCTCAATAGATGTGGTCGCCTCCCCGTCAGTTACTGATGTGAGCTGTTTTGGCGATAATAACGGCTCCATATCCTTCCAGGTCGAAGGCTTTGATCCCTCCGTTACGGATATAGATTACAGCATATTACAGGCAGTTAGTAACACCCCATTGGGAGCTCCTTATAACGGCACTGTCACTCAGGCAGCTGGTGGTCCAACCCCAACGCCGCTCGAAACCATCAGTAATATACCGCCGGGAGATTATATCTTATTATTCAAGGAAGCCACCAGTCCATTCTGCTCCAACACCTTTGAATTCAGGATCCTGGAACCCAGCCCGCTTTCTATGGTACTGATAGACCAGAACAATGCGAATTGTAACGAAGAGGCTCAGGTAACAGTACGGGCACAGGGGGGAACAGGTCCATACACCTATGCTTTTGTTGAAGACGGAAATGCTCCTGGGGCCGGCGACTATATGGCTAGTAACTATGCAGAATTAGACCCTGCAATCAATACCCAGTGGGATGTCTACGCCCAGGATGCCAATGGGTGTGTGACCACGGTACTGGACGTGACCATAGCCGCAGACCCATCGCCTGTCATCGATGCTTTTGTTGCTAATCAATGTTCAGTTCCTGAAGGAGATTTCACGATCACCATAGACCTCACCACAGCGGGAATGGCACCCCATACCCTGAGTATAAACGGGGGTGCGCATCAAGCAGTTCCCCTGACCAATACGGGTGATTCTTTTGACCTGACAGGCCTGAGTTCTGGAGATTATGATCTGGTCATCCGTGATGCTAATGGCTGTGAATTTATTCATCCGTCAATTACCATATATAAACCCTCTTCCCTTAGCGCCGAGGCTACCGTCCAGCCTACTTGTGCCTTGAATGACGGGCAGATCCTGATCACCCCATATGGTGGATCCGGAGCATATACCTACGAATTATTCCAAGGTGGGGTAAGTGTCACCGGTGCGCCCCAGGCAATGCCGTTATTCACAGGGCTTGCCCCGGGTAACTATGTGGCTTTCATTTATGACACCCTGGTAGCCGGTTGTGGTGCCAGTGTTAGTATTGAACTGGAAGTGCCAACATCCGTATCTTTTACAACCACTCAAAATAACGTCAGTTGCTCCGGTGCCAGCGATGGAAATATTACGGCTATCCTGGATCCGGGTAATAATAATCCCCCTTATACCTACCAGTTACTCGATAACCTGGGACTACCAATTACTTTACCACAGTCCAATAATACTTTTTCAAATCTAGCGGCTGCAGATTACGAAGTAGTGGTACGTTCTTCGCGTGGTTGTGAGTTCAGGCAGAATGTAACCATAACAGAACCGGACGTGGTTGTTGCTTCTGCGTCTAATAGCGAGTTCAGCTGTAACCCGGACAATTCCGTTTCCCAGGCCACAATTACCGTGTCAGGTATAGGAGGAAGTGGTTCTTATATGTATAGTATAGACGGTATTAACTACTTCAGCAGCAATACTTTTAACATCAACGACAATGGTGCGGTGCAAAACCTGACCCTTTGGGTAAGGGATGACAATGGTTGTGCGGATGATGTGGCTATCAGTATAAACCCTCTTCCGGAGATCAGCTCGGTAAATGTATCTCAATTAACGGCCATCACTTGTGCTAATGAGGAAAATGTTAGGGTCGCTGTAGTCGGGGGGTCAGGCGACTTTGACTTCGAGTTACTCCCTATAGGTAGTGCACCCACGGTTACCCCTGGCCCGGGGAACCAGACCGCCGATTTTAACTTATCAGCTCCGGGCGATTATACATTCAGGATCACCGATAATGTTACCGGTTGTTACGAAGTGACCACTCCTTACACGGTGGCTCCTTTTGATACCATAGAGGTTAATGCCACAGCCATTTCCCCGGTCAGCTGTTTTGGAGATACAGATGGAGTAATGGAGATCAGTGTAAATGGTTATACCGGGAATTATACTTACCAAGTGTTTAATTCGGCCGCTGCAGCAGTTACCGGTGTAATTACAACAGATACCTCCGTGAACCCAAGAACCATAAATAACCTGCCCGGAGGAAACTTCTATGTTGAGGTGATTGCTACGGACACCCCGTTCTGTGATGATCAGTCTAACACCATTACTATAGGATCCCCTGATGCCGCAGTGACCCTGACAGAAATAACTAATGTTAATGCCAATTGTAATATCGGCGCCCAAGTAGTGGTGAACGCAAACGGGGGAACACCCGGCTATTCGTACTCATTTGTGCCATCAGGAAGTCCTGCCGGAGCCTTTACTGCCAGTGCAAGTGCCGAACTGAACCCTGTGGCTTACCCTGCCGATTATGATGTATATGTCCAGGATGCCAAGGGCTGTGGCACCATGATCACTATTACAGTGGATGAAGATCCTGTTCCCACGGTTACTGCTCCTGTATATGCAGTGGAACAATGTACTTCTGATGGTACACTATACACCTTTACGGTGGCCGGAACAGGTATTGCCCCGTTAGAATACAGCGTAGGGGCTGGCTACCAAACCAGTTCTACACTCAGTGTAAATGCACCAGGGAACTATACCATCACCGTCCGTGATGCCAATGGGTGTACCGCTACTGATACTATCAGCATTTTACCCCCCCTTGGACTAACCCCTCAAGCAACGACCCAGCCTTCTTGTGCCTTCAATGACGGGGAGATCACTGTAACTCCGAACGGAGGTTCGGGAAGTTATGAATATGAACTATTTGACAGTGCTATGAATCCCGTAGCCCCAAGACAGCCAGGGAACATATTCAATGGCCTGGCGCCTGGTAACTACATCGCGGTACTGTATGATACCAGTGGTACCGGTTGTGATGCACAAGCTACTGTTAGCCTGGAGACCCCGACCCCCGTGGTATTTACTTTTACCCAGGAAAACGTTTCCTGTAACGGGGGTACCGATGGTGCCATCCAGGTACTTCTTGATCCATCCAATGACAACCCATCTTACACCTATACTATAGATGATGGGGTATCTACTGTTACCCAGACCAGCAGCCTCTTTACAGGGCTTTCTGCCGGCAGCTATGATATTACAGTAACCTCAGGCAGGAACTGTTCAGATACCCAGACCGTAATTATAGCCGAGCCGGCCTCTTTAGTGGCAACTGCGACTGCAACTACCTTTGCCTGTAACCCAGATAACAGCGTTGCACAGGTTATCCTCACTGCCGGGGCTACAGACGGGACCGCTCCGTATACCTACAGTATTGACGGGATTAACTTTGTGAGTAATAACAGCTTTACCATAAATGATACCGGGTCTACCCAGAATATTATCGTGACAGTCAAGGATGACAACGGCTGTACGGAAACAGCCTCCGTGACTATAGAGCCCCTGAATACATTTACAGCCACTGTTTCACGGACCACCGCAATTACCTGTGCCAACCCCGAATCGGTACTGATCACGGTCAATGATGATGGTAATCCCGTCAATGTTTATACCTATGAACTGTTACCTGCCGGAAATCCTGATGGCAGCAATACGGGTTATCCTACCAATACCACAGCTTCCTTTGACCTTTCCGCAGTGGGTAGTTACGTGTTCCGTATAACCGACACCAACACCGGGTGTGCTTACGTAACAGAGCCTTATAACGTGGCTCCCTTTGACCTGATAGAGGTTGAGGCGTCACAGGCTACGCCTGTCAGCTGTTTCGGAGATAATGATGGTACGATCGAATTTGAAGTCCAGGGGTATAACGGAACTTTTAATTTTGAGATATATCAGAGCAGCGGTGTTAGCACTGGTATCTCAGGGAATGGTAATACAAGCACCGGGCCATTACAAATTACAGGACTTACGGGGGGCAACTATTACATCCTCGTTGATGCAACAGACACCCCTTATTGCAGCACTTTATCTAATACCTTGAAAATAACAGCCCCATCATCACCGCTTTCGTCAACGGCCACCGAGACCGCCGGTGTACAGTGTACAAATGACAGGGGAGAAATACTAGTTGTCCCTGACGGGGGCTATGCTCCTTATGACCTGGTTCTGACCAATACAGGAACAGGGCAGGTGTATACGGCTGCTGCTGTTGGAAACTATATCTTCTCTGGCTTGTCCTCGGGAAATTATACGATACAGGTTACGGATAGCGGGGGATGCATGATTTCCGATGCGATCACCCTGTTGCAACCCAATCCTATAAACGCCGATATATCGGCCACCCCCGCCACCTTATCGTGTTTTGGTGATAACAACGGGACAGTTACCGCTACCAATATAACCGGAGGCCAGGGAAGTTACTTATATAGTTTAAATTATTACGACACCTCCGGCTCTACTATTGAGATCTCGAGTGGAGCTCAGACCAGCCCTTCCTTCCCTAATTTGGGAGAAGGCATCTATAGTATTACTGTTACCGATGGCTGGAATTGCGTGGTGGAAACTGCACAGGTAACCATTAGTGAACCCGCTGAAGTAATTAGTTCATTAAGAAAAATAAGCAGCTTAAGTTGTAATGACCAGGCCCGGATAGAATTAACGGCCGGCGGAGGCGTAGGCCCATATGAATATAGTGTGGATGGCATTACTTACAGTCCTATGTCCGGGGGCAACACGCACCTGTTTAATGTTGGAGCAGGCAATTACCAGTATTATGTCAGGGACAGTAACAATTGCAGTGCATTACTATCTAACCAGGTGTCTATAGAACCATTAACTCCCCTGGAGCTGAACCTTGATTTGTCCGGGGCATTCATCAACTGTACCGGTGAAGCAACAGCAACCATCAGTGCCAGTGCTACAGGGGGATTAGGTAATTACAGCTATGAATTATTCAGGGATGCTTCACTGACTGATCTGGTAGCCGGTCCGCAGAGCAATGGGAATTTCAGGGATCTTGCCACAGGCAGTTATTTCCTGCGTCTTATAAGCGAGGATTGTACAGAAATCTCATCAGAAATCTTAATCCAGGACCCACCACCATTACAGGTAGACCTGCAGCAGTCCACCGATGTCACCTGTGCAGGAGAAGACGATGGTACGATAACCGTTGAGGTGTCCGGGGGATCTGGTAATATATTATACGCCATCAGCCCTAACCTGAACAAATTCAGTACTGATAACACCTTTACCGATCTTGCCCCGGGGGTATACGACGTGGTAGCACAGGATGTAAACGGATGTTTTATCCCCTTCCAGTTTACCATCACGGAACCTGCCCCGCTACAGGCCACTTTCACGACTTTACCCGAGGTTTGTGCCGGGGAAGAGGATGGAAGTATATCCCTGAGTATATCGGGCGGTACAGCGCCTTACAGGACAGCTTTCAATGCTAATGACGATGCTGATTTTGTAAACGGGCAGACCGATTTTAACAACCTGGCCGCAGGAACCTATGTCATCTTTATCAGGGATGCACAGGATTGCGAGACCAACGTGATCGTTGAAGTAGAAGGCGGAGTTAACCTGGAAGCAACCATTACACCTATTTACGAGTGTAGCGGTGCCAGCCCTGATAACTTCCTCGATATAGTGCTGCAGGATGAGTCCGTGGCAAATGATGTGATGTATGCCCTGGATTCCACTGATCCCGCAGACATGCAACTCGATCCTGAGTTCAGCAATATTGCACCCGGGGATCACTATATCAGTATATCCCATGCTAACGGATGCCTGAGAACCATAGACTTTACCATAGAGACCTTTGAACCGCTTACCCTCGCCCTCGAACAGAATAACCTTAACGAGATCACGGCGATCGCCACTGGTGGAGGCGGAGAGTATACCTTCACCTTTAACGGGCGCAATAACGGGGACAGGAATACTTACTTTATCAACAGATCCGATGTGTATACGGTTACCGTTGAAGATGCCAATGGATGTACCATATCTGCTGATATTGCCATGGAATTCGTGGATATCGAGATCCCGAACTTCTTTACCCCTGATGGTGATGGCCATAATGATAGATGGATTCCCAGAAATATTGAAGGTTTTCCCAATATGCTGACGATCATTTTTGATCGTTATGGCAGAGAGATCTATCGTATGGACAATAAGAACAAAGGATGGGAAGGATTCTACAAAGAGACCGAGATGCCCACCGGGGATTATTGGTACCTCATCAAACTTAGGGGGGAAAATGACCCGAGAGAACTAATAGGACATTTCACGTTGTATAGATAAATATCTCATATGGCAACCCGAAAACGGCGATGGGTGGTTGTGTGATTTTCTACTTTGAAAATCTATACTGCTCCCCCTTTTGGTCACCTGCTGACAGGGCCATAACTACACATTACCGGTGTTCACGACAAAATAATGCCTCTTCACAACAAAAAATATTCCAGGCCCCTGCTTGTCACTAATTTCATCCTTAAGTAGTGCTGATAACCAGGACCCAACCAACCAAATTCCGGGTTTTAGAGTGCCGTTAATTGAATCATCCCCCGAAAACAGCGCGTATTCATTTATGCATGTATTCTATCAGGATTATAGCACCACAATTCTAATTACTCTTAACAATAGGGCGTGATCAAAACCAATTATTTTGCAAGATTATTAGTTGCAGGACTTTTTCTCATCGGTGTAACAGGTTTTGCACAGGAGTACAACAACTTTGAGGTACGGTACCAGACGAACCTCAAGGGGGACCTGACGTTTATTGCCAACAACATCCTTAACCGGGACGGGGGTTCGGGTAGTACGGAGCCAGAAGATCCGTATAACGCAACCGGCAATTCGTCCACCTACAACGACTGGATGAATATGCAGTATATAGACGTGGATGGAGATCCTACCACTTTTAGTTCCAGTAGTGCCAATTTCACATTCCCCAACAGCAGCTGTAACCTGATCCGATACGCCGGTCTGTACTGGTCTGCAACCTACCCCAGTGAACAGGCAGGACAGGCATTAGGCACCAACCGACAAAATGATTTTAACCAGGTTAAACTAAAGGTCCCGGGCGGATCTTATGTAGATATTACAGCCGACGAAGTGCTCTTTGACGGTTTCACCAACGTTGATCCTTCTATCACCCAGAATAGTCCGTATGCTTGTTATGCGGACATTACTGCGTTATTGACCGGTCTGGCCAACCCTGAAGGTGATTACACCGTCGCTAATATGAGGGCAGTGACCGGGTCGCTTTCTCCGGGTGGAGGAGCCGCTGCCGGATGGACCCTCGTTATCGTATATGAAAACCCTTCCTATACCGGGAAAAAGATCACCACTTTTGACGGTTTCGCCAGGGTGCGTGCCGGGGAGCAGGTAGATATCAATTATACCGGATTTAATACAATTCCAGTGGGGCCGGTACGCGCCCGACTGGGGGTTGCCGCTTTAGAAGGCGATAACCGGATTACAGGAGATGAGCTGCATATCAGCGCAGCCAGTAACCCCGGTTTTACCAGGCTGAGTAACGCCGTAAACCCGAATAACAACTTCTTTAACAGTAATATCACCATAGACGGAGCGATCAGCACTAATCGTACCCCCAACAGTGTAAACACCCTTGGGTACGACTCTGATATCTTCATGGTGAATAACCCGGGAAATACGGTGATCCCGAATAACGAAACGGCTGCAACCCTTAGGTTTACCTCTAACGGGGACCAGTACTACCCCTTTTTCCAGTCTTTTAACGTAGAGGTCATTGAGCCTAACGTGGTGGTGGAAAAGAAAGTGGAAGATATAGCCGGGAACGATATTACGGGGATGGGCGTAAACCTGGGACAGACCCTGGAATATGTACTTACAATACAAAATATCGGGAATGATGATGCTACGAACTACAGTCTAAGGGATATTCTGCCCACCAATGTCACTTTAGATCTTGCCAATATCAGTACTCCCGGAGGTGTCAATTATACCTATGATCCTTTAACCCACGAAATTACATTCACTGTAAATGACAGCAGGCTGGAAGAAGGTGACCCGCCAGTAAGTATCAGGATGAGAGTACAGGTAGCAGAAAATTGTTATGACTTCGTCGATGCCTGTTCAGACACTATTGAGAATATCGCTTTCTCCACATATATGGGAGTTTTGAACCCGATTACCATCACGGACGACCCCAGTGTCAATGATTTTGACGATTGCGGATTTACCAATGCAGGGGCTACCAATTTCCTTTTAGATGATCTTACCGCCTGTGATTTCACCAGGACGGTACAAATGTGTGGGGGGACCGCTACCCTGGATGCAGGGGATAATTTTGATTCCTATGTCTGGTATAAAGATGAGAACGGGGACGGACTAATCGATGCAGGGGATACGGTAATGGATGATGGAGATCCGGATAACGATCCCAGTACCCTCAACGTTACAGAATACGCCACTTTTATAGTGGATAAATTTACCTCCAGTGCCTGTAATGATTACCAGGAGATCATCACCGTGGAACCTTTCGGGTCAGGGCATACAAACCCTATCATCGACCTGATCAACGATACCACCAACACCGTGGAAGGTGAAGTAGTGGTTTGCCCGAATGATGGGGAAGAATTACCAACTGTATTCTTATGTGGTCTGAACGATACCGAATTGCTTTCTGTTAATCTTCCCGATGCGCAAAGTATTCAGTGGGACCAGCTGGATACTGCAAGTTGTGGCTCCCCGGGACCGGATTGTGCCAACAAGATCGCTGGGTGTACCTGGAATAACGTAGGCAGTGGCAACGACTTTGTCGCCTCGGACTCCGGGGAGTACCGTATTACCATCAACTATGAGAATGGTTGTTTTACGCGGTTCTACTTTAATATTTTCAAGAACCCACTGGATCCACAGGTCAACACAAGTGATATCATCTGTACCACCCCTGGTAATATTACCGTGACCAACATGCCTGCGGATTATGAATATCAACTGATAGACCAGTCTACGGGTACTGTCCTGGTGCCTTACAGCGCCAATAACGGCCCTTCTTTTACTATTAACACCAATGGGGCATACGAAGTGGAAATGCGGCAGCAGGGTGTTCCTGATGGCTGTATCTTCCGCCTGGATAACATCGGGATCCTCCTGCGGGACTACCAGGTAGACATCACGACCAAAGACACGGATTGTAATGGCCTGGGAGAGATCTCTATCTCTGCCCTTAATGTAGAACCACATTACTATTTTGAAATTTCCCAGGGCGGGGTATCTATCGATACTTTCGGCCCCACTGATGATAATAATTACACTTTCCAGAACCTCAGCGACGGGATCTATGACGTGCTTGTAACTACGGATGACGGCTGTTCCTATACGGAACAGGTAACGATCTTCGATGTTACAGACCTCGCTGCGAATGCCACGACCACCAAGGCTATCGATTGTACTGACGGAGTTATTTCTGTCTCCGGATCCGGCGGATTTCCCGGTCCTGGTTACCAGTACGCGATCTGGAGCTATAACGGTGTTGATCTCTACCCTGATGTTGCTTCCATTCCGGGAACAGCATACCAGGGTACGAACGACTTCTTTTTTACCACCGGGCAAGAAGGGGATTATGAATTCATCGTAGTAGATGGTAACAACTGTTCTGCTATCTCCAATATCGCTTCCATAGCAATAGCTCCTGCAGTAGACTATACGATCGCAACAGCAGATGAAACCTGTTTCGGGGATGAAGATGGGACCCTGACTGTTAACGTGACCAATTTTAACGGTTACTCGGTGTCCTACGAGATCACCCACCCCGACGGGTCTAGAGACAATAACAACTCCGGCGTGTTCACAGACCTGGAACAGGGGAATTATACCCTGACCATGACGGCGGATAACGGAACAGACAGCTGTTCTTTTGATAGCCCTTTTACCATAGGAGGTCCGGTTGATGCTGTGTACGGGGATGGGGTACTCATCCAGCACGATGGCTGTAACGGCGGTGGGATCATAGAAGCTCAGAACGTCGTGGGAGGCACTCCACCTTATGAATTCAGTATCGATAATTCCAATTTCGTTTCCGGGCCGGGGGCCGAAAGGTTTACCGGGCTTTCAGATGGAGATTACCGTATCTATATCCGCGATGCCAGTGGTTGCGTGTACCGTACCCCGAAAATCGAGGTCGATGAAGTAGATGGTCCGGACAGACTTCACGTCCGTGACATGTCTGATGTTACCTGCCCATCCAATACGGCAGATGTCAGCCTGCACGTTCACAAAGGGGAAGAGCCCTATACCTTCGAGATCATTGCACCTGTGTCTATTCCGGCTTCAAGCGTGGATGATGATGAAGGATTCTTTGATGGGCTGGCCCCGGGGACTTACACTGCCAGGGTAACGGATGCCAATGGGTGTACTTTTGACGATGTCTTTACCATTGATCCTATCCCCCTGATACAGGTAAATGCAACCTCCGTAAGGGATGTGAGCTGCGTTGGCGGATCTGACGGGCGTATTGAGTTGAACATAACCGACTTTGAAGATAAGTATAGCTATTTCCTCGACGGTGTGGAAATAGATAAGGACGAGGACGATGCTGCACAGACTATCAGTGGGCTTTCTGCCGGCACCTATACCATCATGGTCCGGGATAAAGACCTGGATTGCGAGGATACCATCAGTGTTACAGTTTCTGAACCGGCTACTGCACTGAGCTTTACCGAAACTGTTTCCCCCCTTACCTGTACCACCGATGCCTCCGTGGATATTGATGCCAGTGGTGGATGGGGCGGATATACCTATGAGGTAGAAGAACCCGACGGAAATGTACTCGGCCCACAGGGCAGCGATATCTTTAATGGTTTAGCCCAGGTGGGAACTTATACCATTACGGTGACCGATTCAGGAGGGTGTACCACCTCCGGAACTTTTGATGTAATCTCAACCACCAACCCGGTGGTTACCCTGGCTGCAACCACAGATCTTTGTTACGATCCTGCCAACGGGGTAAGCCTCACCGCAAGTGTTTCAGGCGGCGTAGCTCCTTTTGCATACAGTATTAACGGGGCACCCGGTCAGACCAGCGGGGTGTTTGATAACCTGGGCCCAGGTGTTTATACCGTGGTGGTCACAGATTCATACGGATGTACCGGGACTTCTAACAGCATCACTATAGAACCACAGCTGAGCTCCGGCGCCGTCCTTACCAAGGAACTGGATTGCTCTGCTTCTCCTGATGCCGTGATCGATGTCACTATCAACGGGGGATATGCTCCCTTTAGCTACCAGGTTAATGGCGGTGGCAGTAATGCCGTGGCCGGGAACACCTTCACCTATACAACAGCTGTGGACGGTTCCTTTAACTTTACTATCACGGATAGCGAAGGATGTACCTCAACTGTACAGGTAATCGTTGATCCTATCACCAACCCTGTTGCGACCCATAACCTGACTGACCCTTCTTGTGACGGGGCCGGAGACGGGATCGTCGAGATCCTTATCGATAATACCTTTGGAACCCCACCATACCAGGTAGATTTTGACGGGGCCGGGCTCTCTGCCCAGACCTATTATAACGGCCTGAACTCGGGTAGTTACACTTATATAGTTGAAGACAGTAAGGGTTGTACCTATACCGATACTGTGGTTCTTACTGCACCGAACCCAATGTCCGGGGATGCCGTAATCATACAGGATTTCACCTGCCTGCAAAGCGGAACGCTGCAGGCCCAGAATGTGACCGGCGGAACAGCTCCGTATGAATACAGCCTTGACGGCGTGACCTTCAACTCGGGTGCAGGTGCCGATACCTTCACCGGTTTATCCGACGGTACTTACAATATCTTTATCCGGGATGCTAACGGTTGTGTATTCACCACCGCGAACGCTACCATCCCTGCCCTGGATCCGCCAACAGATATTTCGTTTACTGCCACAGCGCCAAATTGCCCGGCACAGACTTCAGACGTAACCCTGGCGGTTACAGACGGGGTGGGAAGTATTACCTACGAGATCATCGCGCCTGCAGCGGCAGTAACCAACAGCGGCAACAACAATGTATTTACAGGGCTTGCTCCTGACACCTATACCTTCAGGGTTACTGATGCTAACGATTGTAGTTACGAAGAGAACTTTACCATCAACCCCGTAACCCCGATAGATATCTCGGGTACATTGATCAGGAATGTTTCCTGTGTGGGGTCTTCTGATGGTTCTGTCGAATTCAACGTCAATGGTTTCTCTGCAACCTACTCTTATACCGTAAACGGCGGAGCTGCCACTACCGGCCAATCGGCAGCAACTATCAGCCTGCCAGCGCTTCCGGCCGGGAATCACACCATCGTGGTGACCGATGAAACGACGAATTGTTCAGATTCCGCTACCGTTACCGTAGATGAGCCTTCTGTTCCTCTGAATTTTACTTTCGTAGTTACTCCGCTCACTTGTGACGTGGAAGGAACCGTGACTATAAATGCACAAGATGGGTGGCCACAATACACCTACGAAGTTGAAGAGCCGGATGGTACCATCCTGGGGCCACAACCGGGGAATTTCTTCAGTGGACTGGACCAGGTAGGAACCCATATTATCCGCGTAACTGATTCAGGAGGATGTACCGTGTCGGATACTTTTGACATCGTTACTCCTGCGAACCCGACTGCCAGTATAGACGTGGCTTCGGACCTTTGTTACAGTTCCACAAATCTCGCCGACGTTGTCGTTGGTGCGTCCGGTGGCAATGCCCCTTATTATTACCAGATCAACGGTGGGCCGACACAGACCTCCAATACCTTTAACGATCTTATCCCAGGGACTTACACATTTACCGTGCTTGACAGCAATGGTTGTTCTGATGATGTGACCCTGGATATAGAGCCGGAACTTACCGCCAACGCGGTACTGACCAAAGACCTGGATTGTACAGCTTCCCCGGATGCTATTATTGATGTGGCGACCAACGGAGGCTACGGTCCCTACACTTACGAAATTAACTTTAACGGAGGAGGCTATGTTCCGGTCTGTGATTGTTTCCCTTATACTACCTCAACAGCAGGCACCTACCAGTTCAGGGTGACCGACAGCCAGGGATGTGTGGGAGAATCTAACATAGTAACCGTTACCCCTGCCGTTAACCCGCAGGCTACCACGATCACCACGGATCCTTCCTGTAACGGGAATAGCGATGGGATCGTGGAAATCGATATCGATCCAAATTTCGGATTAGCGCCTTACCAGGTTGATTTTAATGGCGCCGGTTTCACCACCCAGACCGTGTACAGCGGGCTCCCAGCCGGGAATTATAATTATACGGTGAGGGATAGCAAAGGCTGTGTGTATACCGACACCGCAGTATTAAACGATCCTGCTCCTTTCCTTGCAAACATTACCAAGACCAATGTTTCCTGTGGCGCTGCGGGAGATATCCCTGGCCAGATCCAGGTAGATATCACTAGTGGCGGAATTCCAGGATTTACCTATACCCTTTACGACAACCAGAATAACCTGGCTGCCACAACCAGTGCCAACCCACAAATAACTGCTGCTACAACCGTCACTTTTGACGGTCTCGATTTCGGGGATTACTATATCCGTATTATCGATGCCAATGGTTGTGAATACTACGAGAATCCTATCCGTATCCTTTCCAATCCATTCCTGAGCCTGAGCTCTGCTCCTGCTGCGGCCGATTGTATCAGTGGTGGTACAGTAGAACTCCTGGCATCCGGGGGATCCGGAAACTATACTTTCACCTTGTATGATATCGGCACGCCTCCAAATACCGAAGTAGCCGGTCCGGGTGTAAATGAAGAAACAGCCACCTATACCGGGCTTAACCCTGGTCAGACCTATATTTTCAAGGCTGTGGATAACGCAAATGGCTGTACAAGCTATGTAGAAGCTATTATCCCGAACGTTTCCCTTATCGACGTGGTCGCAGACCCGGTGGTACAGGATATTACCTGTAATGGCGCCGATGATGGCTCCATAACCTTCCAGGTAGAGGACTACGATCCCGGGGTGGCCAACATCAACTTCAGTATACTCCGCGCAGTGTCCAACATCCCGTTAGTCGGGGTAGGATATAGTGGATCTTTCCCAACCAATGGGGGGGCACCAACTGTGGCGCACACGATCCCCAACATCCCCCCGGGAGATTATGTTTTACTGTTCGAGGAAAACGAGAGCCCGTTCTGTTCTAATACTTACGAGTTCAGGATCATTGAGCCAACCCCGTTAACCCTGAATTTACTGGACCAGAACAATGCGAACTGTAACGACGACGGGCAGGTGACCGTACGTGCCCAGGGAGGAACCGGTCCTTACACCTACGCTTTCGTAGAAGATGGAAACGCTCCCGTTGCCGGTGATTTCACGGCCAGTGCCTATGCAGAACTGGACCCTTCGGTAAATACTGATTGGGACGTATATGCCCAGGATGCAAGGGGATGTATAACTGCACCGATGGATATTTCGGTTACTACCGATCCAAGCCCGGTCATTGACCTGGTCGCGCGCAACCAATGTGCTGCAGAAGAAGGTGATTTTGAAATAGAGGTAACCCTTACCGCTACCGGTATAGGACCTTATACATTAAGTCTAAATGGTGGGGCTTTCCAGGCCTGCGCCCTGACGAATGTGAACGACACCAAAATATTTGACGGGCTGAGCTCCGGTACCCATACCGTAACCATCCGTGATTCCAATGGTTGTGAACATACTATGAGTGTAGATGTATATCCGCCCTCTTCCTTGTCTGCCGAAGCTACGGTACAACCTACCTGTGCACTGAATGACGGGCAGATACTGCTTACTCCTTATGGCGGTTCAGGAGCTTACACTTATGACCTTATTAATAATGGTACCGGCCTGAGTGAAGCCTTTGGCGGCGTCCCACAGGGTGCACCATTATTCACAGGTCTTGCGCCCGGTAATTACACGGCCTATATTTACGATACTGTCGCTGTAGGATGTAGTGCTTCGGTAAGCCTTGACCTGGAAGTACCTACCGCGGTAAGCTTTACAATAAATCATACAGACGTTTCCTGTAATGGAGGAAGTGACGGTACGGCAACAGCCATATTGCCCGCCGGCATGAATAACCCACCATATACCTACCAGCTTCTTGATGGTCTCGGGGTTCCTATTACAGTGATTCCGCAAAATAACAACAGTTTTAGCGGACTATCAGCCGGAAATTATCAGATCCGTGTGATGTCGGCAAGGGGCTGTTCCCGTACGGAACCTGTGACCATCGGTGAACCTGCAGTGGTAGTAGCTTCTGCAACCAATACAGAATTCAGCTGTAATCCAGATAACACCGTTGCCCAGGCCACGATCACCGTGAACGGGGTTGGTGGTACAGGAAGCTATATGTACAGTATAGATGGTGTTAATTATTTCAGCAATAATACCTTTAATATCAATGATACCGGGGTAGTACAGAACCTGACCCTCTGGGCCCGTGATGCCAATGGCTGTGCAGATGATGTGGCTCTCAGTGTTAACCCACTGCCTGCTATTACAGATGTTAATGTGACCCGACAAGTAGCCATTACCTGTGCTAATGACGAGACCGCAAGAGTTACCGTAACTGACGGATCAGGTGATTTTGATTTTGACCTGCTTCCCCTGGGATCTGCCCCCACGCAGAGCCCGGGTGCAGGAACCTATACTGCTGATTTCAATTTGACAGCACCAGGAGATTACACCTTCAGGGTGACCGACAATGTAACCGGCTGTTATTTTGTGACCACTCCTTATACGGTGGCTCCTTATGACACTATAGAAGTAACTGCCACGGCAATGACTCCTGTAACCTGCTTCGGGGATTCAGACGGAGAACTGCAGATAGACGTAACCGGCTATAGTGGGAACTACACCTACCAGGTATACCTCGCAGACGGTACCCCAACTGCTGTTAACGGCCTGGGGAACACGACGACCAACCCTATGACCATAGGCGGACTCTCTGCTGACAATGTCTACGTGGAAGTAGTGGCTACAGATACACCATTCTGTGATGATACGAGCAACACGGTGACTATAGGATCTCCAAATGCCCCGCTTGCACTGAATCTTATTTCTAACATCAACGCCAATTGTAACACTGGTGCACAGGTGACCGTTAAGGCCACCGGCAGTACCCCGGCTTATGAATATGCTTTTGTACCAACCACTACCAGCCCGGCCGGACTTTTTGGCCCGAGTGCAAATGCGACCCTGAATCCCGCTATATACCCGGCTGATTACGATATTTACGTAAGAGACTCCAGGGGATGTACAGAAGTGATCACTATCACCGTGAATGAAGATCCACTGCCTACTGTAACGGCTCCTGCTTTCGCAACGGACCAGTGTTCTTCTGACGGCACCTCGTATGCTTTCACGGTAGTTGGGACTGGTATTGCCCCATTGCAATACAGCGTTGGAGCTGGGTTCCAGAGCGGTACTACACTTAATGTAAGTGCTCCGGGAACTTATACGGTCACCGTTCGTGACGGAAATGGCTGTATCGCTACAGATACTATAGACATTCTGCCCCCACTTGGTTTAAGCCCGGTGGCGACCATACAACCTTCCTGCCCTGTGAATGACGGTGAGATCAGCATCAGTGCCAGTGGTGGTTCGGGAAGCTATGAATATGACCTTCTTGATCCGGCCATGGTCAGTGTGACCGGGGGGGCAAAACAGGCATCCAGTACCTTTACCGGCCTGGCGCCAGGAACATATACTGCCGTGGTATTTGATACGGCAGGCTCCGGCTGTGACCAGCAGGCCCAGGTAACCCTGGAAGTACCCACCCCGGTAAACTTTAGTACGACTAAAAATGATGTATCCTGTAATGGTGGTAGCGATGGTAGCATTACTGTTGATCTGCCTGCAACCAATGATAACCCGGCCTATACCTTTACCCTGGATGATGGGATCAATCCGCCGGTGGTTCAGAATGGCAGGATCTTTAACGGACTTGCTGCAGGATCTTATGATATTACTGTAACCTCTGCCCGTAATTGTGTGGATACCCAGACGGTGGTCATAGATGAACCACCGGTTCTGACCCTTTCGGCCTCGGCTACTGCCTTTGCTTGCAACGCGGCGAACGGGAAGACCCAGGCGGTAATCTCTACTGTAACCGGGGGTGGTACCGGACCTTTCACCTATAGTATAGACGGTGTCAATTTCCAAAGCAACAACAGCTTTAACATCAGCGATACCGGTGCCCAGCAGAATATATTGGTTACTGTTAGAGACGACAACGGATGTATTGCAACTGATAATGTGATCATCGAACCACTGAATGTTTTCACGGCTACGGTTACCCAGGTGAATGCTATCACCTGTGCCAACCCCGAGCAGGTGATCATCAATATCTCTGACGACGGGAATCCTGCCAACACCTATACCTTTGAACTGTTACCGATCGGTAACCCGAAAGGTGTGCAGACCGGTAGCCCGAACAATACTTCAGCAGAGTTTGACCTGACGGATCTCGGTACTTATTCCTTCCGGATCACCGATAACGCTACCGGATGTTATATTACTACCGCGGCGTACGAAGTACTTGCCTTTGATTTCATGGATGTTGAAGCAACGGCTACTTCCCCGGCTATTTGTTTCGGGGATACGAACGGTGCCCTGGAGATCAATGTTACTAATTATACCGGAGCCTATACTTACGAAGTATTTTCTTATACCGGCGTATCTACCGGGATCACCGGGGCCGGGAATACATCGACCAATCCGATGACCATTGGCGGGCTGCCCGGAGGAAACTTCTATGTAACGGTATCCGCGACAGACACCCCCTTCTGTGATGAAAATTCAAACAACGTGGTTATTGATTCCCCTGACAATATACTACTGGTTAACACCCAGGAAGTGGCTAACGTGGAATGTACCAATGACCAGGGAGAGATCCTCGTGGATCCGTCGGGTGGATACGAACCATACAATATTGTCCTGACCAATACAACCACAGGACAGGTATATAACCAGAATAACGTGAACAGTTACCTGTTCAAAGCACTGGCTGCGGGTAATTATACCGTAGATGTAACCGATGCTTCGGGATGTACGATCTCGGACAGCGAAACCCTGGTTCAGCCCAACCCTATTACTGCCGGGATTACTGCTGCTCCTGCAAGCCTCCAGTGCTTCGGGGATACCAATGCAACAGTGACAGCTACCGGGGTAAGCGGTGGTGAAGGCAGCTACCAGTACCGACTTAACCGTTACGATGCGGCAGGTACAACCCTAATCGCTACGGGCGGGGCACAGGTAAATCCTTCCTTCAGCAACCTGGGACCAGGTGTCTACAGTATCAGTATCTCTGACAGCTGGAGCTGCGATGTGGAAACTACACAGGTAACTATAACGGAACCGACAGAGGTAAGAAGTTCTTTAAGGCAACTTAGTGCGATGAGCTGTAATAACCTCGCCCAGCTCGAAATATCAGCTACGGGTGGCAACGGGCCTTATGAATACAGTACCAACGGGGTGCTCTTCAGTCCTATGTCCGGAGGCAATTCTCATGTCTTAAATGTGTCTGCCGGGGTATACCAGTATTATGTAAGGGATTCCTTTGACTGCGAGGCTACGATCTCTAACCAGGTTTCCGTTGATGCGGTACCGCCACTGACCCTGAATTTAGATACCAGTGCAGCAGTCATTAACTGTACCGGTGAAGCCACGGCTACTATTTACAGTAAAGCCACGGGTGGACTTGGAAATTATTCCTATGAATTATTCCGCGATGCGGCCCTGACAGACCTGGCTGCAGGTCCCCAGAATACCGGGGATTTCAGCAACCTGCCTGCCGGTGGATATTACATAAGGGTGACCAGTATGGATTGCGTTGAAGTTTCTCCGCAGATCCTGATACAGGACCCACCACCATTACAGGTAGACCTGCAGCAGTCCACCGATGTCACCTGTGCAGGAGAAGACGATGGTACGATAACCGTTGAGGTGTCCGGGGGATCTGGTAATATATTATACGCCATCAGCCCTAACCTGAACAAATTCAGTACTGATAACACCTTTACCGATCTTGCCCCGGGGGTATACGACGTGGTAGCACAGGATGTAAACGGATGTTTTATCCCCTTCCAGTTTACCATCACGGAACCTGCCCCGCTACAGGCCACTTTCACGACTTTACCCGAGGTTTGTGCCGGGGAAGAGGATGGAAGTATATCCTTAAGTATATCGGGCGGTACAGCGCCTTACAGGACGGCTTTCAATGCTAATGACGATGCGGACTTTGTAAACGGGCAGACCGATTTTAACAACCTGGCCGCAGGAACCTATGTCATCTTTATCAGGGATGCACAGGATTGCGAGACCAACGTGATCGTTGAAGTAGAAGGCGGAGTTAACCTGGAAGCAACCATTACACCGGTCTACGAGTGTAGCGGTGCCATC
The DNA here is from genome assembly GCF_004362865.1 of Zeaxanthinibacter enoshimensis. Lineage (GTDB taxonomy): Bacteria > Bacteroidota > Bacteroidia > Flavobacteriales > Flavobacteriaceae > Zeaxanthinibacter > Zeaxanthinibacter enoshimensis. The sequence continues at coordinate 742,254 of NZ_SNYI01000001.1, forward strand.
CCTGATAACTTCCTCGATATAGTGCTGCAGGATGAGACCGTGGCAAATGATGAGATGTATGCACTGGATTCCACTGATCCCGCAGACATGCAACTGGATCCTGAGTTCAGCAATATTGCACCCGGGGATCACTATATCAGTATATCCCATGCAAACGGATGTCTGAGAACCATAGACTTTACCATAGAGACCTTTGAACCGCTTACCCTCGCCCTCGAACAGAATAACCTTAACGAGATCACTGCTGTAGCCAGTGGGGGAGGCGGTGAGTATACCTTCACCTTTGACGGGCGCAATAACGGGGACAGGAATACTTACTTTATCAACAGATCCGATGTGTATACAGTGACCGTTGAAGATGCCAATGGATGTACCATGTCTGCTGATATTGCCATGGAATTCGTGGATATCGAGATCCCGAACTTCTTTACCCCTGATGGTGACGGCACAAATGACACCTGGGTTCCTAAGAACCTTGAGGGCTTCCCGCAGATACTAACCATCATTTTTGATCGTTATGGTAGAGAGGTCTATCGTATGGACAATAAGAACAAAGGATGGGATGGTTTCTACCAGGAAACTGAATTACCGACCGGAGATTATTGGTACGTGATCAAACTCAGGGGAGAGAACGATCCACGCGAGTTCGTAGGCCATTTTACCTTATATAGATAACCAACTTAACCTGAATACATAATGCGCAAAATCCTATTTTCCTTAATGCTGTTTTCAAGTGCATTAGGCCTTTATGCGCAGGAACTTACGCTTCCCCAGCTATCGCAGTACCTGGCAGACAATCCTTACGTGATGTCGCCCACCTATGCGGGGATAGGGGATCATATCAAGGTCCGTGTAAATGGTCTCACCCAGTGGGTGGGGATCAAGGATGCGCCGGATACCCAATCCCTGGCTGCAGATGCACGCCTTGGTAACCGGTCCGGCCTGGGAATGCTGATGTATAATGACAGCAACGGGGAAACCAAACAACGGGGTGCCCGTGTATCATTTGCACATCATCTTACCCTGGATAAGTACGATGATGAATTCCTTTCTTTCGGGCTTTCCTATAACTTTAACCAGTTCCGGATAGATATAGAGAATTTTGACAACCCTGATCCCAGCGTTACCGACGATCGCTCCACGACCAACCATAACTTTGATGTGGGAGTGCTCTACCGTAAAGACAAATTCTATTTAAGCCTGAATGCTTCTAACCTGCTGGATAAGGATTTATCAAAGTTTAACCCTGTGTTTGAACCCAACCGCTTAAGAAACTATTACGTTTATACCGGGTATCGATATACTAAGAACAAGAACAGCAGGCTGGAAATAGAACCATCGGTGTTCTTCCAACTCTTTGAGAGTGATGGTCGTTCGGTGACCGATCTCAATACCAAGTTCCGCTGGTACGATTTTGAAGATTACTATTATGCCGGGGTCACCTATCGATTCCTAAATGACCAGATCGGTAGTCCTTTATACATTGCACCCATTCTTGGTCTTAAGAAAAGTAATCTTTATTTCGGGTATTCTTACCAGATCATCCTGAACGAGATCCTGGGCTTCAGTACCGGTACCCACGTGGTCACCTTTGGAGTGGACCTCTTCCAGGGCCTCAGTAATTGCAGGTGCATGTACTGATTCTGCACGATTAAATGTAGATTTGCAGAAATAAATGTTTTCCATTGGGCACCATCACCATTTGTAATATCCGGCTTTATGCTTTTCACGGCTGCCTGGAAGAAGAATCCATTATCGGCAGCGACTATCGCGTAGATCTGAGCGTAGAAGCAGACCTCACAAATGCCGCCGCCTCAGACCAGTTGGCGGATACTGTAGACTACGTTCACCTGAATGCCATTGTCAAGGAAGAAATGGGGTTAAGGGCTGCGCTCCTGGAGCATGTAGCACAGCGCATTATTGACCGAATATTAAAAGAAATTGATGCAGTACGTTCTGTGAAAGTTACGGTAGCTAAACTAAACCCCCCAATAGGCGGGGATGTGGAAACCGTAGCTGTCACATTAAAGGAAGAGAGGGCATAAGTTTTTTTTTCTTCGCAGGAAAATATATTACATTTGCACCTCCAGAGGGCATCGTGGCCGAGTGGCTAGGCACAGCTCTGCAAAAGCTTGTACAGCGGTTCGAATCCGCTCGATGCCTCAAACAAAAAAGACCTGTTTAAAAACAGGTCTTTTTTTATTCCTTGATCATCTCTATTCCCTTTTCAAAATTCAGTTTATCCTTGGGTAAAAACCCCTTGGTTACCAGGAAGAGACCACAGATGATCAGGATGATCCCCAATACTTTCTTAAGGATCAGTATTCTGGGTTTGGTCAGTTTTCTTTTCAGTTGTTTCGCCAGCAGGATTTTGATAAGATCCATCACAAAATAAGCCCCTAGCATAGTTCCGAAGAATATAGTAATCCGCTTGGGATCGTTATCGACATTAGGGCCCACTACGATCAGTATACCTAACCAGAAGACCAGAACACCAATATTGATAAAATTGAGCAGGAATCCTTTTATAAACAGGTTGACGTATCCACCCCTGCTGCTTTTATATTTGGCTTTTTCCTTACCCGTGCCTTTTTTTACCACAACAGTGATCCCGTACATCAGCAGGATCACCCCTCCGAATACATAAAGCCCGGGCTCATTACTAAGATTTTCCAGTAACTGGAAACTACTGAAGTAAGCTATTCCAATAAACAAGATGTCTGCGAGGAATACGCCCAGGTCCAGGAATAAAGCTGCCCTGAAACCCTTGGTTGCACTGGTTTCCAATAACACGAAGAATACAGGGCCGATCATAAAACTCAGTAAGAATCCTAAGGGTATGGCTGCCTGTACGTCCTCTAGCATAGCTCTGTTACATTCTTTTTATTCTGCCACCAAATACAGTTTTCTCATCCATCTTGGCCGGATCCCCGTAGACAAGGACCTCTCCCCCTGCCTTAACCGTAACCTTGGCGTAGTCCGTTGCAAATATCTCTGCAGTAGAACCTGCGTTTACATTTACGGTACTGAATTTGGTCTTGAAATTTTTGCCGTAATAGATACCTCCGGTATTAATGGCTACATCCTGCAGGTCAGACACTCCCCGGGCATTGATTATACCCCCGGTCACTGATTTAATAAGCATTTGTTCCACTTCGGCATTGATATCCAGTTCTCCCCCTTCCTGGGCTTTAAGTTCCAGCACCTGTTGTTTAATGGTTTTATCACTGCTGATCCTGGCATCTTCATTGACATCTATGACGAGGAGAGGCTGGTTATAGTGCAATTCCACGAATGTCCTGTAGCCGGCAAATAACTTATCTATTTCCATCCTGATCTTCAACACCCCGTCATTGTTAACCAGGGCTACCTTGTCTGTATTGGCGCCCGAAATAACGGCCTTGTTAACATCAGAACGGATAAGTTTAACCGACAGCCCGTCATACACCTTGATCTCCTTGAACTGCTGGAGCTCCTGCGTCACCTTTTGCTGGGCACTGGCTACAGGAATAGCCAGGGTGAAGAACAATAATAACCGTAAAATATTCATGGCTTTGGTTTTAGGACCGTGTCCCTAAGTATAAATATAAGAATCATTGCTGCTGTGGCCGAAACTTATTCCACTTTTCCGATCAATGAAAAATCCAGGTGTCTTTTTACAAGATCGGTATCCTTCACCATAACACGAACCTCGTCACCAAGCTGGTAAACTTTTTTCTTTCGTTCACCGACCAGGGCGTACTGTTTCTCATCAAAAACATAATAATCATCCTTGATATCCCTGGTTCTTACCATTCCCTCGCATTTATTCTCGATGATCTCTACGTAGATCCCCCACTCGGTCACCCCGGAGATGACACCGACAAATTCGGTATCCCTGTGATCTTCCATGAATTTGATCTGCATATATTTGATCGAATCCCGCTCCGCACTGGTGGCCAGGTATTCCATGTTGGAGGAATGCTTGCACTTTTCCTCGTAGGTCTCAGCATTGGCTGATTTTCCCCCGTCCAGGTAATGTTGCAGTAAGCGATGTACCATTACATCAGGGTAACGGCGTATCGGGGATGTAAAGTGGGTATAATAATCAAAAGCAAGCCCGTAATGCCCTATATTATCGGTGGTATAGATAGCTTTGCTCATAGACCGTATAGCCAGGGTATCTACCAGGTTCTGCTCTTTCTTGCCTTTTACGTCTTCCAGTAACTGGTTCAGAGAGTCACTTATCGATTTTTTGTTCTTGAAATTCAGTTTATGCCCAAATCGGGATACGATAGCGTTGAGCGCCATCAGTTTATCCTCATCCGGATCATCGTGTACCCTATAAACAAAGGTCTTTTCAGGCTTCTGGCTCCCGATGAACTGGGCCACCTTCCTGTTGGCGAGCAACATGAATTCCTCTATTAGTTTGTTGGCATCTTTGGATTCCTTGAAATATACCCCAACCGGTTCGTTGTTTTCATCCAGGTTGAATTTCACTTCTACCTTATCAAAAGAAATAGCGCCTTGCTTCATACGTTCTTTCCGCATGATCTTCGCCAGTTTATCCATGGTCAGCACGGCATCGACAATGTCATCAGATACTGAATACGCATCCTCGCGGATAGAAATCTCTTTGGATATCTTATTATTCTTGTTTTCAATAATATGCTGGGCTTCCTCGTATGCAAATCTTTCATCAGAATTGATGACAGTTCGCCCGAACCACTCCTTGATAACCTTTGCATTCGGACTTATCTCGAAAATAGCCGAGAATGTGTATTTCTCTTCGTTAGGTCTCAGGGAGCAGGCGTTGTTAGAAAGCACTTCAGGCAGCATAGGAACCACCCGGTCTACGAGGTAGACAGAGGTTGCTCTCTGGTAGGCTTCGTCTTCCAGGATAGTATCCGGTTGAACATAGTGGGAAACATCAGCAATATGTATCCCTATCTCGTAGTTGCCATTCTCCAGTTTTTCAAAAGACAATGCATCATCAAAATCCTTGGCATCCTTCGGATCAATAGTAAAGGTAAGCACACTTCGCATGTCTCTCCTTTTGGCGATCTCCTCTTCTTTTATAGATGTATCTATCTGGTTTGCAAAGTGTTCCACCTCTGCAGGAAATTCATAAGGCAATCCGTATTCTGCAAGGATGGAATGGATCTCGGTATTGTGCTCGCCTGGCATTCCAAGGATATCAGTAACTTTTCCCATAGGAGAAGGGGCATCTTCCGGCCACTCCAGGATTTCCACGATCACTTTTTCTCCGTTCTGTGCCTCCCCGATCTTATCCAGGGGAACAAAGATATCGGTATACATCCGGTGATCTGTTGGCCTAATAAAGGCAAAAGTCTTTTGCAGATCGACGATACCAACAAAGGAGTGTTTTTTACGCTCTACGACTTTAATGATCTCCCCTTCCTGCTTACTCGATTTCTTTTTAGTCAAAAGCTGTACTTCTACGGTATCCCCGTGAAATGCTCTTTTTAATTTATTGTAGGGAACAAAGACGTCTTTATCCAGTCCTTCCGCTACTACATAGGCATTTCCGCTGCCTGTGACATCAATTTTGCCAATATATGTTTCAGGAACAAAAGAAACCTGGTATTTACCTTTATCGGCTTCTTTGATCCTGTCTTTTTGTTTTAATTGCCCTAGTCGCTTGATCAACAGGTTTCTACCTTCTGTATCATTAATATCAAGCTTGGAAGCAATCTGTTTATAATTGAAACTTTTTTTTGGCTCTTTCTCCAAAACAGAAAATATTCCTCGTGTTATTTCGTTCTGTCTATGGTTCTTGGCTCTTTTTTTCTTCTTTGACATTCAAATTTTTAATTAGGTGTGAAAATTACGAATTATAATCCAGTGCACCGGTACGCATCTCCAAATGCTCATCGCAGTTTTATCTCTTATTAACATCTATATCAATATCTATTTTCTTTTTATTGATTTAAAAAATTAAATGGATGTTATGATAGCTTGTTAATAGTGGGTATAAGATTTCTTCCATTTTCTTGCGTTGAACATTTAAATAAGTTTACTAACATTTTATACCGGGTAAAATAGTCTTAGAATTCAATTCATTATCGTATTTATGAACGAGTTTTAATAACCGCTATCAACATCATTTTTTTGATAAGTAGTTAAAATTTTCCTGTTCATACCTTCCTGTTTCATTTGCATATCTTTCTTCTAATTTCTAAGAAATTGATTTCTATCTTTGACTTGTAATTTGTAATACAGAATTTTTTTTGGAGTTAAAAATTAATTCTTTAGAACTTATCCGCTATTAATAAACTTTGTAAGGAATCGGGTAAATTCTTTATTTTCAGTGTATTATAAATTATCTTTAAAAATACATGTTCATAACCCCTCCGGGGTGTTTAATTACCGCTATTTTTAATTGGGTCACAGCGGTACAGACCTTATTTAATAGATAAATAACTTCGAGATGAAAATATCAATAGGAAATGACCATGCCGGTACCGAATATAAACTGGCAGTGGTAGGCCTATTAAAATCCATGGATATCGATGTGGTAAATCATGGAACAGATAGTACGGATAGTGTGGATTACCCTGATTTTGTCCATCCGGTGGCCGATGATGTCGAAAATGGAACGGTAGATTACGGGATAATTATTTGTGGCAGCGGAAACGGAGCCTCTATGACTGCAAATAAACACCAGAAGGTAAGGGCGGCACTCTGCTGGAACAATGAAATTGTTTCCCTGGCCAGGGAACATAATAATGCAAATATTCTTAGTCTTCCTGCCAGGTTTATAGCTTTACCACAGGCTTTGGATATGGTCAAAACTTTTCTCACTACGGAGTTCCAGGGCGGAAGGCATGAAAGAAGGGTAGATAAGATACCTTGTATGTAAGAAGTACCCGTCCTTTTTACTAATCGCTCTGCCGAGTTCATTATCAAGAGAACCTGAAGGCCTATGGCACATTCCCACTCCCATTCCCACCACGATCACGTTCATTTGCACGGGGATCAGAAGGGAAAAAGACTGTTTATAACCATATTTCTCAATATACTTATTACCGTGGCCCAGGTGGTAGGCGGAATTATTTCGGGCAGTCTTTCCCTGATTTCAGATGCACTTCACAATTTTAGTGACGTATTATCTTTACTGGTCAGTTATTTTGCCAACCTCTTATCAAAAAAGAAGGCTTCACCAGGTAAGACTTATGGTTACAAACGGGCAGAGATTCTCGCCGCGTTTATAAATTCTGCCTCTCTCATGATCATTTCCCTGGTCCTGATCAAGGAAGCCATTGAACGGTTCCTTCACCCGGCAGAGGTGGCGGCAGACCTGGTAATCTGGCTTTCGTTGTTGGGCATAATATTTAACGGGGGGAGTGTATTGCTGCTAAAACGGGATGCTGCAGCAAATATGAATTTGAAGTCGGCTTACCTTCACCTGATCACGGATATGCTTGCCTCTGTAGCGGTCCTGGTTGGAGGAATACTGATGAAATGGTACCAGTTATACTGGGTGGATCCTTTACTTACACTCATTATTGCTGTTTACCTGATCTACATGGGCTATAACCTTTTAATATCCTCGACCCGGGTCCTGATGTTATTTACTCCGGACGCTGTACACGTTAAAGATATTGTCGACCATTTGAATAGTATTGAAGGCGTAAACAATGTGCATCACGTCCATATATGGCAGCTCAATGAAGATGATATCCACATGGAGGCTCATATCGACTTTCAAAGGGATATCCGTTTATCCGAATTTGACAGTATACTTCAAAAGATTGAAGCTGTTGCCCTTGAAAAATTTGGGATCACCCATCTTAATATTCAACCGGAATACGGTAAATGTGATGATAAAAGGATCATAGCAGAACACTGAAAATATGAATATCAGAATAAAGACTTTTCAGGAACTGGAGCTAAGCGAACTTTATGATTTACTGGCATTGCGATGCCAGGTATTCGTGGTAGAACAGGATTGTCCTTACTTAGACCCGGACGGTAAGGATCATAAGGCCTGGCATGTGCTTGGATTTAAGGACGATAAACTTGTGGCTTATACCAGGATATTCAGGCCGGGAGATTATTTTGAGGAATGCAGTATTGGACGCGTGGTGGTGGCCGAATCTGAAAGGAAGTTTGGATTTGGAAAGGATATTATGCAGGCATCAATTGATTTTATATATGAGCAGTTAGGCGAAGTGGAGATAAGCCTGAGCGCCCAGAAATACCTCCTGAAATTTTACAGGGACCTGGGTTTCAGGGAAAGGGGCGAGCCCTATCTGGAAGATGGTATACCCCATATGAGTATGGTAAAAAAAATATAGCTGCAAAAGTGCAGCTATACCTGTAGTCTTCGCTTCAGTAAGGGTTTTAGATCTTAATAGGCGTTTTGTTGGAAAGATTGATATCCTGTAACATAGTATCGGTAAACTTATAATGCCCCCTGGTGGTGATGATCCTGAAACGGTTGGATTTCATCCGACTCAGAGTGTCCAGGAATAACCACTTGGATTTCAGCATTTTTGGTTTTTCGGATTTAAGGCTGATATCGAAGAAATATTTTCTTCCATTCTTTAATGCCACAATATCCGGTGTTACGGTAGTCCCAGTGCTCTTTTTAAGATAGGACTTAGGTGTTTCATACCCTTCCAGATCTGCCTTGATCTCCTTAAAACCCCTTGCCTGAAGGTGTTGGATCGATTTCTCTAAAAATTTCGCGTGATCTGACTTTTCTGCTTTTACCATAGGGTAGAAGATACAAAAAAATAAAGCCTAAGACAAAGCATACTACCTGATTAACAGGACTTTAATATGAATCGAGTTAAAATTTAAGTTGATTACGAACAAAATTTAATATGTCAGGTTTTGTATACCAGTTCATAACCTTCTTTTCAAAATGTCTGTAACCGAAGACCGGTAACTGCTGCCAAAAACATTGAGGTGCATTAACAAATAGTAGAGCTGGTACCAATCTTGTCTTTCTTTAAACCCTGGCCCTGGTGGGATAGCCGCTTCATAAGCGGAATAGAACTCCGCGGGGAAAGCACCGAACAGCCTGCTCATGGCAAGATCTACTTCGTTATGGCCCCGGTATACCGCAGGATCCACCAGGTAAGGCTTTCCCGAGCTGCTGACCATATAATTACCGCCCCAAAGATCCCCGTGTAACAGGCTGGGTGCAACCTTGTCCAGATAAGGAACAAGAGCGTCGGTAAGCTGGGCTTTGGAAGGTGTTTCTTCAGGTCTAAGTAACCCTTTATCCACTGCGAGCTGTAATTGGGGTTGCAGCCTTCGTTTCACATAGAATGGGAGCCATGATTCTTCTGCGCTGTTGTCTTGGGGAAGACTTCCTATAAAATTATCGGTGTCCAATCCAAAGCTATCCTGGGCGACCAGGTGCATGGCTGCCAGTTGTTCTCCCAGTTGCTGCATCGCCTTTTTACCTGCGCTTCCTGCTTCAATATATTCTAACAGGAGAAGGCCCTTACCCCGGTGGTTTTTGCAGGCGAATACCTCAGGGGTATTAACCGTATTCGTTTTACGAATATATTCCAGGCCATCATATTCTGCCTTAGCCATTTCAGAACCGTTATCCTGTTCATAGATCTTACAGAAGTACCGGTCCTCTGATGTTTCCACCAGGTATGAATTTCCTATATCGCCACCCCGTATGGAAGAAATTCGCCTGATCGCTGTTCCGAGGATTCCGGAGATGCCATCTTTAAGTTCCTGCTCCATAGTTAAAGTTCAAACTGCATTCCTTCCCTGCTTATATTAAAGTTAGCTGTTTTGATTTCCCGACTGGCTTTACTGCCTGCAGATAACAATGGGTTGGTATGGTTAAAGTGAATAAAATGGATCTTCTTTCGATGCGCTGTCTCCAGTTCCCGGAAAAGTGCTGTACTTTCTACCACGAAAGGGTGGGGGATCTCGTCCATAGACCGTGAAGGGAGTTCTGACCCGTCATAAAAGGTAGCATCCAGGAAGGCTAAATCCACCTTTTTTACCAGTTCGGATATATCCTTTTCCCAGCGGCTCCATTTATCGATATCCGGGATGAACAAGGCTGATCTTGCCGGTCCTTTGATCATGAATCCCACGGTCTCGGAATATTCGTCCCTGTGGGGTACCAGAAGCGGTTGTACGCTGAGTTGCTTTGATAGTATTATTTCTTTACCCGGACTGATTGCTGTAAGTTCAATATTCTGGTTCTCCACAAGCTGGTCCCAGGGACCATTTTCGCTGAGAAATGCCTGCATACGTGGCATAGTATACACTTTAACTGCCTTGCTGTTCACTGCTTCTTTCCCCAGGTACATCAGCCCGCTGTAATGGCCAATATGGGCATGGGTGAGAAAAATTCCATGGGGTAATGTCCCGGAAGCCCCTGCCTCCTGCTGCAGAACTTGCAGTTGTTCCCCAATATCCGGGGTAGCTTCGAATAAATAAGTTTTTTGATCCTTATCATCTATGATTCCAAGGGAAACGACTTTTTGATGTTCGGAGGGGTCCTGCCATTTGCCGGAACAGCAGCTTTTAGTGCATCCCATTTGGGGGATGCCCGCATCCTGGGCTGTTCCAAGGATCATCAGCCGGATTCCATTATCCTTCTTAGCTGACGATGTTTCAGGCCCGGGATCTGACTGCTGACGACACTGTACCGTAAAAAACAGGCAGCAGGATAACACGGCCAGGACTTTGATTCTATCCATATCATTGAATTATTTAAAATGCAGCGGGACGAATTCCGGTAATCGGTTCTGTTGATAGCTACATCTTAATCCAGGATGTCATTATAACGGGAGCTGTCCGCCAGTAATTCCCGGGAGGCCTGGATGGCATTATCGTTACCGAGGTAATAATCATACAGACCTTCCCTGTAGAAATAGCGCTTCAGGATCTCATCTTCAAGGTTTTTCTCCAGTTCTTCCCTGTAATCTTCGAGGGCGGATAATTTCTCTTTTTCAATCTCGGCAAGCAGTTGCTGGTACTTTGTATTCATTCCTGTGCCCATTGCATCCTGCCTGGGATCACTGAGGGCCTCTTTCAATGCTTTTTCTACCGGTGTCTCAAATTTGAGACCGCGCTGGGATACAAAACTTTTAAAGGCCTGGTAATCCTTATCCTGGAAATTGAACTGGGAAATATCATTCAGTGGATTCCGGTAATAATACTGGGTGGCGAAATCAAAGACCAGCAGGTCGTTCATCAGGGCCTTGGTGAAATCATTGGATTTCAGGGAAGCAATTTCAAGATCGGGCATAACTCCGCCCCCGTCCTGGACTTTTCGTCCATTACGAGTCTTAAAATCCCTGAACTCTGTATTCCGAACCGCATTTCCCTGTTCATCCCTGTTCCAGTAATCCAGGGATTGAATACAACGGCCGGAAGGAGTATAGTAGCGTGAAATAGTGACCTTCAGCTGCGTACCGTAAGTGAGCTTAAGAGGGCGTTGTACCAAGCCCTTTCCAAAACTCCGGGCTCCGATAATGACGGCACGGTCAAGGTCCTGCAGCCCGCCAGAAACGATCTCGCTTGCAGAAGCACTACTGCCGTCAATAAGGACAACTAACGGGATATCTGCATCAAGGGGCTGGTTCTTGGTCTTGTATTCCCGGTTGAATTTAGAGACCTTGGATTTTGTAGTTACGATGAGTTCGCCTTTGGGAACGAAAAGGTTGCAGACTTCGATTGCCTCAGACAGCAGTCCGCCTGGGTTTCCCCTCAGGTCGAGAATGAGCTTTTTTGCCCCTTGCCCCTTGAGATCATTTATAGCTGATTTTGTCTGTGCACTGGCTTTCTCATTAAACCTGGAGAGGACTATATACCCGGTTTCGGGATCCACCATATTGTAATAGGGTACTGCGTCTATATCAATTCCTGCTCTTTCCAGAGTGGTGGTGCGCATTTCTCCCTGTCTTTGGTAAGTGATCTCTACCTGTGTATTTTTGGCACCTTTTAATAACTCACTGGCACCATCCTTGTATTCTGCTATGCTGATATCCCCGATTTTAAGGATCTCGTCCCCGGCTTTAAGACCGGCTTTATCTGCCGGGTAACCTTTGTAAGGTTAAATGATCAGTAAACGATTGTCGTAAGAACGGACAAGCGCCCCAATCCCCGAATATTCTCCGGAATTATTGATGCGGTATGCTTCTACGTCCTGTTCATTGAGAAACTTCGTGTAGGGATCCAGGTCATCCAGCATGTTCTTAATAGCGGTATCCATCAATTCAGCCGGGTTGGTCTCATCCACATAGTTCATATTTAGTTCTTTGAACAGGGTGGTAAAAATTTCGATCTGTTTGGCGATCTCGAAAAAATCACCTTTAAAACTACTTCCGGCTACCAGGATTACCAGGGCAAAAATGGGAACCAGGATTTTTTTACTCATTGTCTTTTTCATCTCTTCTAGCTATGAATTTATCGATAAGCAGGCGCATGGACCTGTCCATATCTGCCTGGCTGGGGATTTCTTTTCCAAGGTATATAAATAGAAACGCAAAAGTTTGCTCACTGTTGTTAAAAATAAGTTGCTTGTGTTTCCTGTAACTCTCACGCATTAATCGTTTTACGCGGTTACGGTGGACGGCATTTTTGAATTTCCGCTTGGAAACTGTCACCCCGGCCTGTACGGGTACCTTGGCGGGGAGGGCTGTTTCCAGGTATTGCAACCTGAGTGGAAAAACCGTCAGGTGGTTACCTTCTTCAAAGAGCCGGTTGATCAGCGTGGCACTTTTTAATTTTTCGTGCCTTGGAAAGCGTTGAGACATACAGCACAAAAATAGGAATTAAAATACGGGAAGCGCCGCTGCTGATATTAATCATAGGAGTAAAGCGGCCTGGATTATAATTTGAACCGGTATTCTATTGTCATAAAATTTAAAAATCTGTAAACATGGGAGTAGCCAATGTTAAAGAATTAGAAAAAGGACAAGATCAGTTGTCATACCTGCACAGGTTGCTCGATGACATCAAAGCCCTGGAGGTAATGCTGGAGCAAAAAATGATCGAAAAATCCCCAATCCGGATAGGGGCAGAACAGGAATTCTGCCTTGTCGGTGATCACTGGGAACCCTCTGATAAAGCCCTCGAAATCCTTAAAACCATAGATGATCATCATTTTACATCAGAACTTGCATTATTCAACCTCGAGATCAACCTGGATCCGCTCGAATTAAAAAGCGACTGTTTTTCAAAAATGGCTGAGCAGTTAAAAACCCTTTTGAAAAAAGCGGATAAAGCCGCTGCACAATATGGAGATAAAACCCTGTTGACCGGAATTTTACCGACACTGACCCGGAAGCATATGGATTTACGCTATATGACACCTATTAATCGTTATCTCCTGCTCAATAAAAAAGTCCAGGAAATCAGGAAAGAAGCTATTGAACTACATATTAAAGGAGTGGATGAAATTAATATTCATCATGATTCTATCATGTACGAAGGTTGTAATACCAGCTTCCAGGCACACCTGCAGATAGACCCTGATGATTTTAAAAACTCCTATAACTGGGCCCAGGCCATAGCGGGCCCGGTTCTCGCTATCTGTACCAACTCTCCCCTCCTTATGGGAAAAGAACTTTGGGAGGAAAGCCGGATTGCGCTCTTTACTCAAAGTGTGGATACGAGGACCAGTACATTTTTGCTCAATGAAAGAGAGTCCAGGGTAGGATTTGGCAATGCCTGGTGTACAGGGACTGCAGCAGATTTTTATAAAGAATCTATAGTAAGATTCCGGAGCCTTCTCAATACGGTCACCGATCAGAATACATCTACTTCCCAGGTGGAGGAAGGAAAGGTCCCGCCTTTAAAAGCACTGAATCTCCACAACAGTACCGTCTATAAATGGAACCGCCTATGTTACGGCGTAGCCGATGGAAAAGCGCATCTGAGAATAGAAAATCGTTATATGCCTTCTGGCCCTAGTGTTGATGACGAAATAGCAAATATGATGCTCTGGGTAGGATTGATGAATGGCCGTCCCAAGCACCTGGAATCAATTGATGAAAAAATGGATTTCCGGGACGCGAAGAGTAATTTCTTCAATGCAGCCCGGTACGGAATGGCCAGCCAGTTCTACTGGGAAGGTAAAAGGATCTCCAGTAAGGACCTGTTGTCCGATGTATTACTGCCTATGGCATTCAGGGGACTATACCGCATGAAAGTAAGCCCGATGGATGCAGAAAAATATTTAACCATTATTGAAAAACGAATCCGGACCGTTAGTGGCTCCCGCTGGATGGTGGAAGCGTACAGGAAGCTGCAGAAAAAACACCACATTCCGGATGCTATCCGTCTCCTGACTGCTACCATGTACGAGAGACAGCAAAAAGGGTATACCGTAGACTCCTGGCTTTATCCAAGGGGAGACGAAGCGCTCAAGGGATTTGAAAATCGTACAGTATCCGACCAGATGAAGACTAAAGTTCTGACCGCCCAGGATGCAGACAGTGCAGAACTTGTACTTCGTATCATGGAATGGAACAATATTCACCATGTGCCCATCCTGGATGATAATGAAGACCTGGTCGGAATCCTTTCATCCACCGACTTTGAAACAGCGGGGGAGGGTATCAGGATCGAGGAACAACGGGTAGCTGACCTGATGAGCAAACAGCTGGTCACAGTAACCGAATCTACTCCGCTGGGCGAGGCACGGGACCTGATGGAATCCAATCAGGTGCATAGCCTTCTCGTAGTTCACGGGAAGAAACTGGTAGGAATCCTTTCTTCTAAAGACCTGACATGATAAAAGATCCCGAGGCCCATGTAATGGGACAGTTCCTGGGCTCAGACCAGGGCCCTACCGTGGTATTTATTAGTGGTATACACGGCAACGAGCCGGCCGGGGTCATGGCCCTGGAAGAGGTCTGCCGGGAAATAAGGGAAGCTGAAATAATTCCGAAAGGATCGTTTTATGCCCTGAAGGGCAACCTGCAGGCGCTGAAGCAGGGAAAGCGTTTCATCGATGAGGATCTGAACAGGATCTGGCACAAGGAGCGGATCGAGGGACTCCCCTCGAAAAAGGATTTAAATAATGAAGAGCGGGAAATGCAATCCCTGCTGATGATCATCAATACTATTTTAAAAGAATCTCCTCCTCCTTTTTATTTTATCGATCTGCATTCCACCTCCGGGGATTCCCATCCCTTTATAACCATTAACGATGCGCTGATCAACCGTAATTTTGCACGTCAATTCCAGCTTCCGATCATTTTGGGTATCGAAGAATACCTGGCAGGACCCTTGCTTAATTACCTCAACCTGGAAGGCTGGTTGTCATTGGGCCTGGAAGTCGGGCAACACGATGCTCCGGTTTCTGTAAAGAATGCCATCTCTTTAATTTGGGTGACCCTTGTATTCACCGGCTTGTTAAAGGCCTCAGAGTGCCCGGGTTATGAAGGCCACAGGAGCAGGATCAAGGAAGCCGCAGGGGGATTACACGGGTTCTATGAAATATTTTACCGCGAGCGGATCAGCACTGGTGATCAGTTCAAAATGGTGCCGGGGTACAGGAATTTTGATCCCGTCCCTGCAAGGACACTGGTGGCAGCCCGTAACGGGCAGGAAATAACCACGAAACAAGATGGGATACTATTTATGCCGTTATACCAGGCGCAGGGAGAAGACGGGTATTTCCTGGTAAGGGATATCCCTGCCTGGATCCTCCGCCTCTCGGTCCTGACAAGGAAGATCAGGTCTAAAGGCGTACTTGCAATGCTCCCGGGAATCGAGGTCAGCGAACAGGATCATGAAGACCTGTATGTCACTGCCCGTACATTCAGGTGGCTGGGGAAACCTGTATTCCATTTATTGGGTTACCGCTGTACGGTATTAGAGAACGGCAATTACCGGTTGACCAACCGGGAGTTCAGGGCTAAAAGCCGGGCATACCACGGCACTCCCTGGAGAAATGGGCAGTTTGCATAAATAAAATAAGGGGGCAATTGCCCCCTTTATCTCTAACCTTGTAAATTATGAATTATGGTTTGTTCGCTGTGTCTTCGGCCTGCCACAGGTTATTACTCCTGTCAACATCTGCCATGAGCTGGGAAGGGTCGATAACTATAGCAGCGATCTCGCTCTTAGGTCGATCCAGCTTAAAGCTGTATTCAGGCATTGCCCAGGGCCAGTCTGGCATCACGGTCCAGGACAGGTTGGGATAGGGATTGGATTTCTCCCCACGCATCATCCTGAGCGGAGCGTATCGAATCTCCTGGGTCCCATCATTATAGATAACAAGGATATCCATCGGCATTGGCATCTTACCAATTCTTTCCAGTACTACCTCCGAGGTTTCCCCGGTACTTTCCACGGCTTTTACTCCGTAATCTATAGTATTGGTGGTCTGGGTCCAGTCGGTCAGGTACCAGTCCAGTTGCATTCCTGACACCTTTTCAGCTGTACGTTTTACGTCATTGGGGGTAGGATGCTTAAACTTGAAATCCTGGTAGTATTTACGCAGGGTTTCCATCAGAGCTTCCTGCCCGATGACATAGCCTAACTGGGAGAGGAAAACAGCTCCTTTGCTGTAAGCAGCTATCCCATATGCATAATTCACGTCATAGCGATCTGCATGGGTGCTCTGTGGCTCTTCCAGGCCGGAGTTCACCAGGGCGAAATAACCTTTATAGGAATTTTCAAAGGGGTTGTCCTTCCCCTGATCCATGATGACATTCATACAGAGGCTGGAAATAAAGCTGGTAAAGCCTTCGTCCATCCACTCATGTTTGGCTTCGTTTGTTGCCAGGATGTGCTGGAACCAGGAATGTGCCAGTTCATGTACCATCACCCCTACAAGGCTTTCAAAACTGCGCTCCCCGGTGATCAGGGTACTCATGGCATATTCCATCCCCCCGTCACCACCCTGGATCACAGAGTATTGATCATAGGGATATTCCCCGAGATTCCTGCTGAAGAAAGACATGGCCTGGGCTGTCTTTTCCTGCAGGTTCTTCCAGTTCTCTTTTAAGCCTGGCTCGTCTTCATAAAAGAAATGAAGGGTAGGGCCATTCTCCATTTTCAGGGTGTCATGCACATAATCGGGATCCGCTGCCCACATAAAATCGTGTACCATGGGAGCTTTAAAGTGCCAGGTCAAGGTCTTCTTTCCTTTGTGTTTGGGTTGTTTTACCCCTTCGGCCTGGTAACCGTAACCGATCTCGTCGGCATTCTGGAGGTACCCGCTGCCGCCAACGATATATGATTTATCCAGGGTGATCTTTACATCAAAATCGCCCCACACCCCGTGGAATTCCCTTGCGATGTATGGATCGGCATGCCAGCCTTCAAAATCATATTCGGCCATTTTGGGATACCATTGGCTCATGGAAAGTGAGATTCCTTCTTCATTGTCTCTCCCGGACCGCCTGATCTGCAGGGGTACCTGCCCGGTAAAATCCATTTCAAAAGTTGTGGATTGGCCCGGAGCCAGGGGTTTTGCAAGTTTTACCTCCAAAACGGTTCCCTCAAGGCTGTAGTCGAGTTCGGTCCCGTCCTGTGTGAGGGAAGATGCTTTCAGGTAGCCTATTTCATCAGGTTGCAGCTCCGCGATCCTGCTTTTCCCGTTCTCATTCATCATTCGCCCGTCCGGATCTTTTATACTCTGTAAGCGCATATCCATTTCGCTACCGGGCTGGAAAGCATTAAAATACATATGGTAAAATACCTGGTCCAGGGTGTCGGGAGAATTGTTGGTGTAGACCAGTTTCTGGTTTCCATCATACTTAAACGACTCCACGTCCATGTTAACATCCATGGTGTAATCGACATGTTGTTGCCAGTAGGGGGAATTTTGTGCTGTGGCGGCGGGGATGGCCAGCAGGGCCATGATACCCACCAACAGCTTTTTAGCATTCATTATCATTTGTTATAGTTTTATTTTTCCTTTAGCCACTTTATCGGCCATTATTAAAGCATTATAAGCGTTCACCATCTTCCCTGACCTGGAAATTCCGTCAAATGAAGTGGCTTTCGACTGGTCTCCTGCAACCAGCACGGGAGATTTGGTAGTAAGCCCGGACTGCATGATGATCTGCTTTACTTCGGAAGCCGAGAGCTTTGGATAATAAGACCATACAAGGGCGGCTACGCCGGATACTGCCGGAGCTGCCATCGAGGTTCCTCCCATAAAGTCATACTCATTCCCGGGCAGGGTGGAGTATATCTTTCCTCCTGGCGCAAATACATCAACATTCACCTTTCCGTAATTAGAAAAGGTGGCCACCATATCTGCCCCGTATTTACTTTCAAGGGCCCCAACTGTAATAACGTTGTCCGCTATCTCGGGTGCAGTGCCTTTCTGGTCATTTGGGAAATTCGGGTTTTCAGGTTTATCCAGGTCCAGCCCATCATTCCCGGCAGCATGCACGATAAGAACATCTTTCTCCGCGGCATATTTAATGGCGTCGTACACCCATTCTGCATTTGGGGAGAATGATTTTCCGAAACTGGCATTGATGATCTTGGCGCCGTTATCTACGGCATAGCGGATCCCGAGCGCGATATCTTTGTCGTATTCATCCCCGTTAGGAACAGCCCTGATCGCCATGATCTTTACGTTCTGGGCAACGCCATTTGCTCCCTGTCCATTATTTCGTTCTGCTGCTATGATCCCGGCCACATGGGTTCCATGTGTTTCGTCCTCATCCCTGGGCATCGGGTTCCCGTTACCGTAATCAGTATCTGTAATATCATACGGGTCATCCCCGACAGCAGTCCGCCCGTCAAAATCCAGATTAAAGTGGTAATCAAGTCGTTCCGAGAAATATGCGATCCCGTTCTCCAGTTCTTCAATAACCTCAGGGATACTGTCCTTGAAATTGTACATCTGCAGCAGGACTGCCTTGTGTTGTTGCAATGTCTGCTCTTCCGTTTCTATATTGTAAACGTCCTCCTCGGTATAATCTTCCTTCCCAAGATGTTGGGCCACTGCCTTATCGGCTTCCCTGACCGCCTGGAGGATCTGTTCATACCGACTTTTATTCTGAAGTGATTCCTGTTTTTCCTCGTCCAGTTTGGCCTGGGCAAGAGCACGGGTAGATGCGTCGGCAAGCTTGAGCTTCAGGATACGGGTATATTCCAGTTGCTCGTTGTACGATTCCCCAAGGAAATTGTATCCGTGAACATCATCCACATACCCATTGTTATCATCATCTACACCATTACCTGGTTTTTCATCTGTATTGGTCCATATCACCCCATCCAGGTCTTCGTGGTCCAAATCTACCCCTGAGTCCAGAACAGCAACAACTACCGTTTCACCTTTTTTATTCCCGATGATCTCGTTATATGCTTTATCCACACTCATCCCGGGGATGGTATCCGTGATCAGGTCCAGGTGTCCCCAATTCTCTTTTTCGGCCTGTGTCAGTTCAGCTGTTTTAAGCGGAACATTGTCAATATTTTCAACCGGAGTGCTTACGATGGCTGTACCACCACAACTCATCATCAGGAGCAGTGCAGCCGATAGACTGCTCAGCCTGCTTGCGTATTTAATAGTCTTTGGATTCATATTTGATTTAATGGTTATAAACTCTGTTGTGATTTAATTTTTCGGCTTTGCGGTTCAGCTGCTAAAATTAGTTAAATACTTCATCGAACGTAAAGGTATCCTTTAGTCTGACTCCTTTTTCGGTATGCTGTACCGTACAGATCTCGTTATGGGCGTCGTGTTCCAGCATCAGGTAGTATTCCTCGTCAGCAGCGCGTTTCAGGAAGGCCCGTTTTTCATCCAGGGTAAGTAATGGCCGGGTATCGTAACCCATTACATAAGGCAGCGGAAGATGCCCGACCGTAGGCAGCAGATCAGCCATAAAGACCAATTTCTTGCCTTTGTAATCCAGGTGCGGGATCATTTGCTTATCGGTATGACCATTGACAAAAAGGATATCAAAGCCCAGCTCGGTTTCAGTCTCGTAGGTACCGTAAGGAGGTTTCAGGAATTTGAGCTGACCACTTTCTTCCATCGGCAGTAAGTTCTCTTTCAGGAAAGAAGCTTTCTCCCGGGCATTGGGTTGTGTTGCCCATTTCCAGTGATCCCGGTTTGTCCAGAACGAGGCGTTCTTAAATGCAGGTTCGTAACCTGTCCTGTCCTTGTTCCATTGGATGCTGCCACCACAATGGTCAAAATGAAGGTGGGTCATAAAAACGTCGGTAATATCATCGCGGTGAAAACCGTATTTCCGAAGCGATTTATCCAGGCTGTGATCACCCCATAGGGAATAATAGCCGAAGAATTTGTCCGATTGTTTATCTCCCATTCCATTATCCACGAGGATCAGCCGGTTACCGTCTTCGATAAGGAGACACCGGGCCGCCATATCAATCAGGTTATTCGAGTCTGCAGGGTTGGTCCGGCTCCACAAGGTTTTTGGAACCACGCCGAACATGGCGCCTCCATCCAGCTTAAAATTTCCGGTCTCAATGGGGTATAAGGTCATGTCGTTGAAGTAAACAGCATGCAAAATAAGAAATGCTGAAGGGAAACATGGTCTTACTTTCAAATATTTAACAGATCAGCCAGCATGATGCAGCAGATTCCTCAATTGCCGGGCTCCAAGGATCAGCAGGGCGATACCTAAATTTACATAGGTGCCGGCAATAATATTAATGGGAGCTCCTAGTGGCCAGTGAATATCGATTTCCACATCTTGGTATTCACCCCGGTCCGGGATTCTTTGATCCGTTGCTCTTTGGAAGTGGTTTTCTCCCCAATCTGTAGCAATTCCAACCGGGCTTTGAAGAAGTGAGCCAGCCGGATAATTTCCAGTATGTTTACCTCGTGGGTCGGCATAAAGGCAAATCCTGACAACATACGATTAAAAAATAATGGATTGCATGGAAAAGCGTCCGTATTGCGGGCAATTTAACGCGTAATTGCCTAACCGATTTGGGCAGAGATAGCATTACCTTTGGGAATCAAATAAAAACAGTAATTTTCACAAAAAAGATCTTATGGTAGAATTAGCGGGAATTATTATCCTCGGAATCCTTGCCCAATGGGTGGCCTGGCGACTGAAACTGCCGGCTATCCTGCCTCTTATCCTCATCGGGCTTCTCGTGGGGCCTATCGCAACTTTATTTACAGAAAACGGGCAGAAGCTCATAGAGCCGATCTGGAATGGCTCCATTGGCCTTTTCCCTGGTGACGGTCTTTATTATTTTGTTTCTCTCGCTATCAGTATCATTCTATTTGAAGGAGGACTGACCCTCAGAAGATCAGAAGTTGCCAATATCGGACCCGTGATCACCAAGCTGATCACGGTAGGAACCCTGACTACCTTTATCGCGGCAGGAATTGCTGCCCACCTGATCTTTGGACTGAGCTGGCAGATATCCTTCCTTTTTTCATCCCTGATCATTGTAACCGGGCCTACGGTTATCACCCCCATCCTCCGGAATATCCCCCTGAAGAAAGATCTCTCTGCGGTCCTGAAATGGGAGGGGATACTTATAGATCCTATTGGCGCGCTGGTAGCGGTACTGGTATATGAGTTTATCAGTGTTGGTGACGGGGAAGCCTATACTATGAAAGGTCTGATCGATTTCGCAAAGATCCTGCTCTTTGGGTTTACGTTTGGTTTTACTTTCGCCCATGCCCTTGCTTTTGTGATCAAGAAAAATCTTATCCCTCATTACCTTCTCAATGTTGTAGCATTATCCACGGTACTGGGAGTTTTTGTGATGTCAGATCAATTTGCACATGAATCCGGACTACTCGCGGTAGTGATTATGGGAATGGTCCTTGGGAATACCAACCTCCCTAACCTGAAAGAGTTATTGTATTTTAAAGAATCGCTCAGTGTACTGCTGATCTCCATTCTCTTTATTTTACTTGCCGCCAACATCAATATGGAGGACCTGTACTTGATCTATACCTGGAAAACGGCCTTGCTCTTCGCGATCATTGTTTTCCTGATCAGGCCGGTGGGGGTGTTCTTAAGTGCTTACGGATCCCACCTGAAGTTCAAGGAGCAACTTTTTGTTGGCTGGGTTGGTCCAAGGGGTATTGTAGCTGCCGGGATCGCTTCTTTATTCGGGTCTAAATTACTTGCCAAAGGCGAAGCCGGTGCTGAGTATATCACCCCGCTAGTTTTTATGATCGTTTTGGGAACTGTATTGCTCAACGCCACTACGGCCCGTATGTTCGCCCGTCTAGTAGGGGTATTCCTTGAAAAATCAGAAGGCATACTGATTATAGGTGCATCCAAGACCTCCCGCCTGATCGCGGAATACCTGCACAAGAACAGTCGGCACGTGGTATTAATTGACAATAACGAGATCAATATAGAAAAGGCTAAAAAGATTGGCCTGGAAGCTATAAAGGCTAATATTTATTCGGACACCCTCACCGATAACATAGAACTGAACGACATGGGTTACCTTATGGCGTTGACCGGGAACTCGGAAATCAACGATTACGCCATCGATAAGTTCAGGGACCAGTTCGGGGAGAACGGCGCCTTCCGTTTGGTGAACGCAGATGAAATGAAAGACCCCGAGAATAACCCGAGGGAAGGGCTGTTCTCACATACGGATGACTTTATTAAACTGATGGAGACCACCAGGAAGTTCCCTTACATCCACGAGATCGATATCAATGACCAGGAACACTACGAAGGCCTGATAGAGATGACTAAAGCCGATGATGATATTATCCCAATCTTCCTGAAATTCCCTAATGGGGAGCTCAATATCATTCCCTCTTACAGCAAGGAATTCACGGATATTACAGAAGGGTATAAACTGGTTTACCTGGGGAAGAAACTGCAGATAGAAAAAAGTACCCAGACCAAGGAAAAAGAAAAGACCGCGAACTGATAAGCAGTACCCGGTCTTTTAAATTTTGATTAAAGGTATCAGTCGTTGAGTTTTAGGACGGCCATAAAGGCTTGCTGTGGAATTTCTACATTCCCTACCTGTCTCATTCGTTTTTTACCTTTTTTCTGCTTTTCTAGAAGTTTCCTCTTACGCGAGATATCTCCCCCGTAACATTTAGCGGTAACATCTTTCCTCAGGGCTTTGATGGTTTCCCTGGAGATGATCTTGGCGCCGATGGCGGCCTGGATCGGGATATCAAACTGCTGCCTCGGGATCAGTTCTTTCAGTTTCTCACACATCCGCTTTCCTATATCGTACGCATTGTCAAAATGCACCAGGGCAGAAAGGGCATCAACAGGCTGAGCATTCAATAAGATATCAACCCTGACCAGTTTGGACGTACGCATCCCGATCGGCGTATAGTCAAAGGAAGCATAACCTTTAGAAACGGTTTTAAGTCTGTCGTAGAAATCAAATACGATCTCTGCCAGTGGCATGTCAAAAGTCAGTTCTACCCGATCTGTGGTCAGGTAGGTCTGGTTGGTGATCTGGCCACGTTTATCGATACAAAGCGACATTACGTTTCCAACGAAATCTGCCTTGGTAATAATGGTCGCTTTGATATAGGGCTCCTCTACACGCGAAACAGTGGAGGGGTCCGGAAGGTCAGAGGGATTGTTAACGATGATCGCCTCGTCCGGGTCCTTGGTACTGTAAGCGTAATAACTTACGTTGGGTACGGTGGTGATGACGGTCATATCGAACTCCCTTTCCAGGCGTTCCTGTACGATCTCCATATGCAGCATCCCCAGGAATCCACAACGAAAACCGAAACCAAGGGCAGCACTACTTTCCGGGGTAAATACCAGGGAGGCATCGTTTAGCTGAAGTTTTTCCATGGAAGACCTCAACTCCTCGAAATCCTCAGTATCTACCGGATAGATCCCCGCGAATACCATGGGTTTTACGTCCTCGAATCCCTCGATAGGGTTCCTGGTCGGGTTGGTGGCATCGGTAATGGTATCACCAACTTTTACTTCCCGGGCATCTTTGATCCCCGTGATCAGGTAACCCACATCCCCGGCTTTGATCGATGGCTTTGGCACCTGTGTAAGTTTCAGGGTTCCCACCTCGTCGGCATCATATTTTTTATCCGTAGCGACAAACTTGATCTTTTGACCTTTTTTTATCTCCCCGTTAATTACCCGGAAGTAGGTCTCTACTCCCCTGAAGGGGTTATAAACTGAGTCGAATACAAGGGCCTGTAATGGCTCATCCACCGTTCCGCTCGGGGCGGGGACCCTTTCAATTATAGCGGCCAGGATCTCTTCAATTCCCAGGCCTGTTTTAGCACTGGCCGGGATCACATCTTCCGGGGCACACCCTAAAAGGTCTACGATATCGTCTGTAACTTCCTCCGGGTTTGCACTCGGGAGGTCTACTTTATTCAGTACCGGGATGATCTCCAAATCGTTCTCAAGGGCCAGGTAGAGGTTTGATATGGTTTGCGCCTGTATACTCTGGGCCGCATCTACTACCAGTAAAGCGCCTTCACAGGCCGCGATAGATCGCGATACTTCGTAAGAAAAGTCTACGTGACCGGGGGTATCGATAAGGTTAAGGATATATTTTTCTCCTTTATATACGTATTCCATCTGGATCGCGTGGCTTTTGATGGTGATGCCGCGTTCGCGTTCCAGGTCCATATTATCCAGGAGTTGTGCTTTCTTCTCTCGCTCAGTCACAGAACCGGTAAAGTCGAGCAGCCGGTCGGCCAACGTACTCTTACCGTGGTCAATATGAGCGATAATACAGAAATTACGAATGTTCTTCATAGCAATTCCAACTTTTACGAGGTTGGTTTTCAGGAATGGCAAATATAATTCATTTCCGCTCAAGGCATTCACTTCTGGCCTCAAAATCATGGGGTCTAAGCAGGCTGATCATCGATTGTAGGAAATAATCTTAGTGTTATACCTGATAATTTTTATAGATTTGACCTACATCCCTGAATCTGTGATGCGAACAACCATTTTGTTGCTTGTGCTGCTCCCCCTTGGACTCCTGGCCCAGACCTACGAAGTAACTGGAACCGTTAAGGACGGTCAAGGAGCCGCAGTGGCATTTGCAAATGTTTTTATACTTAAAGCCAGCGATTCCTCTATCGTCCAGGGCACTTCTGCCCGTGAAGACGGGCGCTTTGTGCTCACTAATGTCCTGCCCGACCTTTACCTCTTAAAAGCGAGTTATTTCGGAAGCGGATCAAAAATGCGTGCCCTGGATATCAGCAGGGATGTGAATATCGGCACGATTATCCTGGATAATAATGGCTCCGACCTGGACGAGGTTATAGTTACGGCCAGGCAGCCTACGTTAGAACAGAAAGCAGACAGATTGGTCTTCCACGTTGAGAACACCATCGTTTCACAAGGGAACACCTGGGACCTGATCCGGAACACCCCGGGAGTGGTGAACGTACAGGGAAGCCTGCAGATCCGGGGACAGGAAGCGACAGTATACCTGAATGACCGGAAGATACAGTTATCCCCCACCGAAGTGCAGGACCTGCTCGAAGGTCTTTCCGGAAGCAGTATCGCTTCAGTTGAATTGATCCAAAATCCGCCTGCCCGATACGATTCGGAAGGGGGGCCTATCCTTAATATCGTGACCAGCAGGGCGGTTACTCCCGGCTACAAGGGAAGCCTGCAAGGGTCTTTTACCCAGGGAGTTTTCCCTAAATACCAGGTGGGAAGCAGTCATTATTTTAAAAATGATAAACTGAACCTGTTTACCAATTACAGCATCAGCCCACGAAAGGAATTTGACGATGTACCCAGTACCATCAATTTCATCAATACTTCGGATGATATTTTTGCCCGATGGGAATCCCAGCTGGACCGCGTCACCGATAAACTGACCCATAATGCCAATCTGACTGCCGATTACGATTTTGATAAGCGGAACAGCATCAACCTGACCAGTAACTTTTCTTACACCCCGGAAGACCGGGTCAATAACCGCCTGGTCATGGAAGCACTGGATGCCTCGCAAAACCTGGACTCGACCCTGGTTACAACCAGCCTGATAGATAATCAAACCCTGAACCTGGCTACCGATCTTACCTACGAACACCGTTTTGACAAGGCCGGTCGCGTAGTAAAGGTAAATGGACATTTTACCCGTTATGATGATACCCAGGACCAGGATGGATCCACGGACTATTTTGATCCCAGCGGGATGTTCACAAGGAATTTCACTTTCCAGACCGATGCAGGGCAGGATATAAAGATCTATACCGGGCAGCTGGATTATTTTGACCTACTGGGAGAGGTGAATTTTGAGGCCGGGTTCAAACAATCTGTCATCCGTTCCTCGAGCAGGATCGATTACCTGGCTGTGAATGGATCCCAAAGCAACTTCCCGGATGCTTCAACGGACAACTACGAATACAGTGAAGATATTTCGGCCGGATACGTCAGTTTCCTTAGGAACTGGGAAAAATGGTCGGTCAAAGCCGGTCTTCGCGCAGAGCAGACCAGGGCCGAAGGAAATTCTATCACCCTGAGCGAAACCATCATCCAGGATTATTTTGAACTATTTCCCTCATTCTACCTGATGCGGAACCTCGGGGAGGAGAACAGTATGTCATTTAATTACAGCAGGAAATTGCGCAGGCCTAACTACCGTGACCTGAATCCATTCCGGTATTATTTTAACGAGTACGATTTTGCCTCGGGGAATCCCAACCTCAGGCCTTCATTCAGCCATAACTTTAACCTGAACCTCTCGTTGAAGAATACCTACTTTATAGACCTCTATTACCGGGACAACGGGAAATATGTCATGGACCTGAGTTTCCAGGACAACCAGAGGCAGATCCTGCGGCAGGAACGGCAGAACGGCCTCGGGAGTATCTCTTACGGGCTAGATCTGATCGTCAATGAATCGATCACTAATGCCTGGTACCTGTTCGCCTACGGCTCCCTGTTCGTAGAAGAGGAAAAGTTTTTAGGTGTAGAAAGTGGCAATGTACCCATCACCAACCGCGTGGAAGGGGTTTTCCTGCAGGTAGGCAATTTCTTCACGCTCAGTGGAGACGGGACCTTTACGGGGGAAGCATCATTTACCTATCTCTCAAGCTTCCTGACAGGCTCTTACATCCAGGATGCCACAGCCACGTTAAACCTGGGGGTGAAAAAAACATTCTGGGATAACCGTGCCAGTGTTTCGGTCGCATTCGAAGATATCCTGAACAGGTCTAATGCTTTGCGTACCACCCGCTACCTCAACCAGTTTAATTCCTACACCAAGAACGAGGAAACTCAGATTTTACGGGTTGGTTTTACCTATAACTTCGGTAATTTCAGGTTGACGGATAACCAGCGGGATGTCAATAAAACGGAGAGGGACCGCCTGTAAACCAAGGAAATATCTTTCCAGTTCCGTCTTATTTCTTAATTTTGCATCCCAAATTATACTGCATATGCCCAAGATCGGTAATATAGAATTGCCAGAATTCCCGCTTTTACTCGCACCCATGGAGGATGTGAGTGATCCTCCCTTTCGTGCTTTATGTAAGGAACAGGGAGCAGATGTGGTATATACAGAATTCATTTCTTCGGAAGGGCTGATCCGTGACGCAGCTAAAAGCGTCATGAAATTGGACATCTACGAAAAAGAAAGGCCGGTAGGGATACAGATCTTTGGTGCCAACCTGGATTCCATGCTGAAATCGGTGGAGATCGTAGAGGCCTCTAACCCGGATATAATCGATATTAACTTTGGATGCCCGGTAAAGAAGGTTGTCAGTAAAGGAGCCGGGGCAGGTATCCTTAAAGATATAGACCTGATGGTCTCCCTTACGAAGGCCATGGTAGAGCACACCAGGCTGCCGGTCACCGTGAAGACCAGGCTCGGATGGGACCAGGAATCAATCAAAATCGTGGAGGTTGCCGAGCGACTGCAGGATGTAGGCTGCGCCGCCATCTCTATCCACGGGCGGACGAGGGTTCAGATGTATAAGGGAGAAGCAGACTGGAATCCTATAGCCGAGGTGAAAAACAACCCCAGGATGCATATCCCTGTCTTTGGTAACGGCGATGTAGACAGTCCGGAGGCAGCCAAGCGGATGCGTGATGAATACGGGCTGGACGGTGCGATGATCGGGCGGGCAAGTATAGGGTATCCGTGGTTTTTTAACGAGGTAAAACACTACCTGGCTACCGGCACCCATATGGATCCTCCTACAATGGAACAAAGGGTTGACGCCGCAAGAAGGCATTTGCAGATGGCGATCGACTGGAAAGGGGAAAAGCTGGGAGTATTTGAGACCCGTCGCCACTACACTAATTATTTTAAAGGGATACCGAATTTCAAGGAACTACGGATGAAAATGGTAACCAGTGATGATGCAGCTGATGTATTCGAAGCCTTTGACCAGGCGCTGGAACAGTTTTCAGACTACGAATTTGCCCGGGTATAATTAAGCTTGTAATAACTTTTTATTTACCCTGCTGCTGGCGATCTGCGATGCGATGATGCCAAGGAGTACGATAGTTCCCAGTACGATCAGGATATTGATGGGCAGGAATTCGACCGGATAGGCCAGGGAGGGAGTGATGCGCAACCAACCGAAAGCGATCTGCGAGCCGATAAGCAGGGCTCCGAGCCCCACCCCGAATAATCCGCCTAAGCTGGTAACAATAATCCCCTGTATAAAATATACCCTCCGTAACTCTCTAATTGTTGCCCCCAGGCTGTATAAGGTACGTGTATTCTGCTGTTTGTCGAGGATCATCATGATGATAGCCCCCACCACGTTAAATAATGCGATTATCAGGACTAAGGTAAAGATGAGGTAAGTGGCAAGGTTCTCTGTATTCAGCATCCGGTGAAGGGTGCTGTTAAGTGCACGGCGGTCTTTCAGCAACACCTCCGGCCCCAGGATATCTGCAATCTGGGCCTCAAGAGTGTTGGTGTCAGCACCCGGGACAAGTTTAAAATTCACCCCGGAAACCTCGTCTTGTGATTTTTCAAGCAAGGTCCGGACCATATCCAGGTCGGTAAATACATATTTTTTGTCCAGGTTTTCTTCTATGGCGTAGATCCCGGTAAGGACGAGGGATATTTCTTTATAGGGTTTAGCATTGAGAGATTGCTGCGAAAGGGAACCTTTACCGGGCTTGGGAGCCAGAGCAACAAGTGGAGTCTGGTAATTGTTGATAGACAGCCCGAGGAGGTTGGCGATGCCGATGCCAGCAACGGCCTGCTGTCCCTGAATATTCCAGGAACCCAGGTAGAGTGTGCTGTCTATGCCAGTCGCCTTGCTGTAGTATTCATCAACGCCCTTGATATATGCAACGTGACTCTTCTGCCGGTGGTTTAGGTATACCCTTTCCTCTATTTCTTTAGAATAGGCTGCAAGTCCGTTGAGATCGCCGAGCTTTTCTTCCTGTGCCTGGCTGACCGAAAAGAATTTACCACTTACCGGCAGGGCTTTAAGATCGGGGTCGAAGGTATTGCTGAAAGACAGGCTGAAACTTTTTAAGCCTGCAAAACCCGAGAGGACGATGAAAAGGGCCGCAGAACCGATCACGATCACCAGGAAGGTGATGAGGTTTATGATATTCACCGCATTCTGGCTGCTTTTAGATCGCACGTACCGCTTAGCGATGTAGAATGGGAAATTCAATTATCAGGACTTTTTACGTCTTGGTAACAGGTCAGGATTTTCTATGGGGTTATCCCCTTTCTTCAGGGATTTCTCGATACGGTCTATGTATTCCAGGGAATCATCCAGGAAAAAGAGCAATTCCGGGGTACGCCTGAGCTGGTGGCGTGTACGCTGTGCCAGTTCGTGTTTAACGGGGGCGGGATTCTCTTTAAGTTCTTCCATGATCTTCCCTGCTTTTTCGGTTGGGAAGATACTGACGTAAACCTTTGCAATAGAAAGGTCTGAAGTCACCGCAACTTTGGAGACAGATATGATCGTTCCTTTGAGTCCGGCATCCATTGCAGTACGCTGTAGGATATCGGCCAGGTCTTTCTGTAATACCCCTGCTATTTTTTTCTGTCGCTGTGTTTCCATGGGGCAAAAATACGCACATTATGTGTAATTTAGCAGCAAAGGAAGCGATAGTGAACAAAATTGAACATATCGGGATAGCGGTAAAGGACCTGGAGGCATCGAACAGCCTGTTCGAGAAACTGTTCGGACAGCCACATTACAAGACAGAATCGGTGGCCTCTGAAGGGGTGACCACTTCGTTTTTCCAGGTTGGACCTAATAAGATCGAGTTGTTGGAGGCTAGTAACGAAGACAGCCCGATCGCTAAATTCCTGGAGAAGAAAGGGGAGGGGATACACCACATCGCTTTTGCTGTAGAAGATATCGAGGCAGAAATAACCCGGTTAAAGGAGGAGGGATTTACATTGATCCATGAGAAACCTAAGAAGGGGGCAGACAATAAACTGGTTGCTTTTTTACACCCGAAGAGCAGTAACGGGGTATTGGTAGAGCTCTGCCAGGAGATTGCGGGCTGATAGCGTTCTTATTTCTTTGCAGGCTAATAAAATAAGTGCTAATATTGCAGTCCGAAATTCGAAAGGTTTCGGTAAATTTAATCAAGGGTCCTGTCGATCAGGCAGTTCACACTGATTAAATTGAAAATTACATCTAACCGGTCCTATAGCTCAGTTGGTTAGAGCACCTGACTCATAATCAGGTGGTCCCTGGTTCGAGCCCAGGTGGGACCACATCACTCGCAAAACCCACGCCTATAGGTGTGGGTTTTTGCTTTCCGGACCGGCAGCCAAGTTCTCTTGTGCTGGCGGGGAGAGAAAGCAAAATAGCTTTGCCTTGGCAAAGCCGGGTTTTGCATTTGCAGGAACGGGCCTTCTCTGGTCGCCTGCGCCAGCAGGCAACCCAGGGATGCGGTGATGCAGGGATGCGGTGACACGGTGATGCGGGCATTGGTATACAGCAAGCTGCAAGCTGCATACTGTGAACCAATTGCGAACCGCAAATTCACCTGCCTCTGGCAGGCCTTAAATTTCGAACCTCGAACCTCGAACCTCAAACCTCAAACCTCAAATTTATCTGCCGAAGGCAGGCCTCGAACACCAAACTCCCCCCAAAATAGTATCTTAGGAATAACTAAACAGATCAAAAAATGCCCGAAAGCAAGAGATCCAGTTCCTGGATAGACATTTTGATGGAGCTTGTGGAGGTATTCTTTAAAAGCTCCCGCCGAAGTACTAAAGGAAGAACTTGGCACCAGCATGTGGTGCCTTACAAGGATGCCTGGGCCGTCAGGCGCGAAGGGAACAAACGGATCACTTCTAAGCACCGGCGGCAGGATACCGCCATCAGGAAAGCAAAACAACTGGCCAGGAAATACAAAGCCGATGTGATCATCCACAGGGAAGATGGTACCATACGAGATCGTATCAGTTATGATTGATATAGATGCTCGTGAGCTCCAATAAGTTATCGAGACGTTTTGATTATTTCCTGCCCAGTATTTTCTTTACCCCTTTAACGACCAGCAGCACCAGTATCCCGGCAACCAATCCTACACCAAACTCCACGATAATCCCTGGCACGGATGGAAATAAATGGTGCAGAAAAGACAGATTATGCACAAAAATTCCTCCTGATACCAGCAGTAGAGCGATGGTCCCGATTACCGTCAGGGATTTGATCACTACAGGCAGCGCAATGACGAAAAAGCGACCGATTTTATCTGAAATAGTATTGCTTTCCCCGTTGAGTCGGATCAGGCTGGCGCCGAACTCATCCATTCGGACGATAAGGGCCACCAGGCCATATACCCCCACGGTGGCCAGCAAGGCAATAAAAGTGACCACCAGGATCTGGTTGAGAAGGGGTTCTTCAATTACGGTACCCAGGGCTATGATCACAATTTCGATAGAGAGGATAAAATCGGTGAGGATGGCCGACTTTATCTTTGTTTTTTCCAGTTCTAGAATATCCTCCTTGTCAAGGTCTTTCACCTCCTCAAGTTCAGGTTTGTGCGAATGTGGGAAGAAGAACTCGTAGATCTTTTCAGCACCTTCATAAGCGAGGTAAAATCCTCCGAGCAACAGGATCACAGTTATGGCTACCGGGGCAAACGCACTTAATAAAAAAGTGACCGGGAGAATGATCAGTTTATTGACCAAAGATCCTTTGGTGATAGCCCAGATCACCGGAAGTTCCCTCTTGGAAACAAAACCCGAGGCTTTTTCCGCGTTAACGGCCAGGTCATCACCTAAAATTCCGGCCGTCTTTTTGGTCGCGATCTTCCCCATGGTAGCGACATCGTCCAACAGCGTGGCCACATCATCCAGAACAGCAAAAAATCCAGAAGCCATTTTTATAGTTTAGGATTAAATATATTCCAGGATTTCCACATAGCTAAATCCTGAAGCAAAAGGATCAATATATTATTGAATGCCTTCAAAATGAGGAGCAAAGAGTATAAAAGGCAATTGAATTTTATGGCTTTGCCGAGTACTGATTATAGTGGCATGGAAATCCCCTTCATCGTCAGAAGGGTTGCCGACCAGACGATCAAGGAAGAAAAAAAGATACCGATGGCGTTGGCCCAGAAAGCCTTTTTCTTATCCATCTTAAAGAGATAGGTCGCTATGCTCCCGGCATAAACCCCGGTGCCCGGAACAGGTAACATGACGAACAACATCAATCCAAGGAAACCGAACCGCTGTACATTTTTACCCGACCCTTTCTTTGCCCTACGGGCTACGAAGATGGCAGACCTCTTATAAGACCGCCAACGGGTGAAATAGCGATTGATCTTTTCCAGGAAGAACATCATCATCGGGAAAACCAAAAGATTGGCCAGGAAACAAAAGAGAAAGACCACATATTTGTTCACCCCGTTCAGTAAACCATAGGGGATACCCACCTTGGCCTCCCCGAAAGGTGACAAGCTCCATAAAATGGCTATGAGCAGGTCTATGAGCATCACAATACTTTAGGCCGCGAAAGTATTGAGGATTTGAAGTTTCTCCATCACCTAAACTCCTAAAAATTCATTAAAAATGCCGGAAACACAGGTAGCAGGCTTATTTTATGTCGGTTAGCCACTATAATTTTAAGCCCGTTCTTCTAGGGGGGAGCTTTTGTTGTGAGGCCTGGCTCAGCCGAAATTCTTTACTTTAGAAATAATGAATCGAATTAAAGCCACAGAAATAATATGACAAAACTAGACCTTCCTTTTATCCGTTCCCATTTTCCCGCGTTCAGCGAACCCAGCCTCGATGGCTGGGCCTTTTTCGAAAATGCCGGGGGGTCCTATCCCTGCAGGCAGGTAATTGATAAACTCAGCGAATTTTACAGCAGGAACAAATTGCAACCATATTACCCCTATCCTGCTTCCGAAAGGGCAGGAAAGCTGATGGATATCTCCTACGAAAGGATGGCCAGGTACCTGAATGTCGAGGCTTCAGAAATCCATTTCGGACCTTCCACCACCCAGAATATCTATGTGCTGGCTAACGCAATGAGGCCTATGTGGAATGAGGGCGACGAGATCATTGTTTCCTGCCAGGACCACGAGGCGAATGCAGGGGCCTGGCGAAGACTGGCATACCGCGGGATGAAGGTGATCGAATGGCATGTGAACAAAGTCAACGGGCAACTCAGTACGGAGGAGCTTAAAGAGCTCTTTACAAAGCGTACTAAAATGGTAGCCTTCCCGCATTGTTCTAACGTGATCGGCCACCTTAATCCCGTAAAAGAGATCAGTCGGTTGGCTCACGATCATGGGGCACTGTCTGTGGTAGACGGAGTGGGTTGGGCACCGCATGGGTTACCTGACCTGAAAGACCTGGAGGCAGATATCTACCTATTTTCGCTTTACAAGACCTATGGGCCGCACCTGGGGCTGATGTATGTACAAAAAGACCTGATTCTTAAAATGGAAAACCAGGCACACTTCTTCAAAGAGGGGGTTACGAGGAATATGCTGGTCCCTGCCGGGCCTGACCATGCACAGGTAGCAGGCGCAAGCGGCATCCTGGACTACCTGGACGCGGTCTATGAACACCATTTTGATAAAGAGGCCAATCCTGCAGAAAGAAACCGTGCCCTGAACCAATTGTTCCGGGAACACGAAAAAGCTCTGATGAAACCATTATTTGATTTCCTCGGGTCGCGAAATGATGTCCGAATCATCGGTCCGGGCCTCTCGGAACAGCGGGCGCCTATTGTTGCGATCATGCCGCTCCGGAAAACTATTGCCGAGGTTTATGATGCCCTGGTCAAACATAAGCTGATGCTTGGGAAAGGACATTTTTATGCCGTTCGCCCCCTGATGGATATGGATATCCCGACAGACCCGGGCATGATCCGTATCTCCTTTGTCCATTATACCAGCAGGGAAGATATTGAACAGTTGATAGAGGGGCTCAAAGCTGCCCTTTAAAGGGAAGGTATTATTCCATATCTTTTAGGCTAAAAGCAATTAATGGATCAGAAACTATACTCCAGGTCTCACATCCTGGATACA
This sequence comes from Zeaxanthinibacter enoshimensis, assembly GCF_004362865.1. Taxonomy (GTDB): domain Bacteria; phylum Bacteroidota; class Bacteroidia; order Flavobacteriales; family Flavobacteriaceae; genus Zeaxanthinibacter; species Zeaxanthinibacter enoshimensis. Next base: position 776,591 of record NZ_SNYI01000001.1, read on the forward strand.
CTTAATACAACAGATCAATGGGATGTGATCGTGATCGGGGGTGGTGCAACCGGGCTTGGCGTAGCGATGGACAGTATCAGCCGCGGTTATAAAACCCTGCTCTTAGAGCAGGTAGATTACGCCAAGGGTACATCGAGCAGGAGCACCAAACTGGTCCACGGGGGCGTTCGCTATCTTGCACAGGGAAATATAGACCTTGTAAAAGAAGCACTTTACGAACGAGGGCTGCTGGCTAAGAATGCGCCCCACCTGGTCAAGAACCAGGATTTCGTGATCCCCAACTACCGCTGGTGGGAAGGGTTCTACTATACCATAGGACTAAAGGTCTACGATTTCCTGGCGGGGAAACTGAGTCTTGGGAAATCCAGCCACATCAGTAAAGAAAAGACCATAGACCGGCTGCCCACATTAAAACAGGACGGACTTTACGGAGGCGTGCTCTATAAGGACGGACAGTTTGATGACTCCAGGCTTGCTGTAAATATTGCCCAGACCTGCCTCGAGATGGGGGCTACCCTTCTCAATCATTTTAAGGTAGTGGATCTATTACAGAATGCTAAGGGTACCATCATCGGCGTTGCTGCCTCAGATACAGAAACAGGGCAGACCTATAATTTTAAAAGTGACCTCGTGATCAATGCAACCGGGGTATTTACGGACGACATCCTGAAAATGGAAGATCCGGATGCAAAGAAGACTGTAGTGCCCAGCCAGGGCGTGCACCTGGTCTTTGATAAATCATACCTCCCGGGAGACGATGCGATCATGATTCCTAAGACCACGGATGGAAGGGTACTCTTTGCTGTCCCATGGCACGATAAGGTACTCGTGGGCACCACGGATACAAACCTGGAGGAGCACAGCCTGGAGCCCCGGGCGCAGAAAGAGGAGATCGAATTTATCCTGAAAACCTTTAATAACTACCTGAGTAGACCGGTTGCCCGCGAGGATGTCCGCAGCATATTCGCCGGCCTTCGCCCTTTGGCCGCGCCTAAAGATGAATCGGAAAAGACCAAGGAAATCTCAAGAAGTCACAAGGTGATCGTTTCTGAAACCGGTTTGGTGACCATTACAGGGGGAAAATGGACCACCTTCAGAAGAATGGCTCAGGATACGATCAATAAGGCCATTGCAATCGGGAAATTACCGAAGCGGCCCTGCAAAACAAAAAATTTGCCTATCCACGGTGCAATGCCGATCACGAACCGGGATAACCATATGTATATATATGGAACAGACAAGGAAGGCATCGCCGCTATGATCTCAGCCGATAATACCCTGGGAGAAAAATTACATCCGCGCCTCCCTTTTGTGAAGGCTGAGGTAATATGGGCGGCTCGCTATGAAATGGCCCGTACTGTAGAAGATGTTTTAGCCCGCCGGGTTCGTGCGCTATTCCTGGATGCAGATGCTGCGATCCGTATGGCCCCGGAGGTAGCAAGGCTTCTGGCAAACGAATTAGGGAAATCAGATGCCTGGCAAAAGGAACAGTCAGAATCCTTTACCGCTATGGCAAAATATTATTGCATCAAGTATAACTAAAACCACAAAACACCACGCCCTATGGAGCAGTATATCTTATCCCTGGACCAGGGTACAACCAGTTCCCGTGCGATCGTCTTTGATAAAAAAGGCAGTATCGTCTCAATAGCTCAGAAAGAATTCAAACAGTATTTCCCTAAATCGGGTTGGGTAGAACACGATCCGGAGGAGATCTGGTCCACCCAGGCCGGGGTTGCAGCCGAGGCTACCGTGAAACACGGGTTGAATGGCAAGAATATTGCCGCCATAGGGATCACTAACCAACGGGAAACCGTGGTCGTATGGGACAGGAATACAAGCAAACCCGTATATAATGCTATCGTCTGGCAGGATAAAAGAACTGCGGATTATTGTGAAAGCCTGAAAGAGGAAGGCAAGGGAAAAATGATAAGGGAAAAGACCGGGCTGGTGATCGATTCCTATTTCTCAGCGTCCAAAGTAAAATGGATCCTCGATAACGTGGAGGGCGCCAGGGAACGGGCAGAAGCCGGGGACCTGGTCCTGGGAACCATCGACACCTGGATCATCTGGAAATTCACCAAAGGGGAGCTCCATGTGACTGATGTTACTAATGCATGCCGGACACAATTGTTCAACATTAATACGATGGACTGGGATGATGATCTGCTGCAACTGTTCGACATTCCTGAAAGCATGCTGCCACAGGTAAAGGACAGCAGTGAGGTTTACGGAAATTCGAAAACGACGGTGTTTGCCTCCAAAATTCCTATCGCAGGGATAGCAGGGGACCAGATGGCAGCCCTTTTCGGGCAGATGTGTACCAAAAAAGGGATGGTAAAGAATACTTATGGCACCGGCTGTTTTATGCTGATGAATATTGGGGATAAACCGATCATTTCTGAACATAACCTGCTTACTACAGTGGCCTGGCGTATTAAAGGGAAAACAGTCTACGCCCTGGAAGGCAGCATCTTTATTGGGGGCGCCGTAGTACAATGGTTGCGGGATGGCCTCGGGATCATAAAAAGATCCAGGGATGTGGAGCCCCTGGGGGAATCGGTCGACTCTACAGAGGGAGTATACTTTATCCCTGCTTTTGCCGGGCTTGGGGCTCCCTACTGGAACCAGAAGGCCAAGGGAGTTATCTTCGGGATGACAAGGGGAACTACGGATGCTCATATCGCCAGGGCTTCTATTGAATCGATCGCTTACCAGACAATGGACATCCTGACATCCATGCAGGCCGATTCCGGGCTGCAGATCAAAGAACTCCGGGTAGATGGCGGAGCCTCTGTAAATGATACCCTGATGCAGTTCCAGGCCGACATCCTGGACTCGGTTACTATCAGGCCCAAGATCACTGAAACCACAGCCCTGGGCGCGGCTTACCTGGCAGGTCTGGCCGTGGGCTTTTGGGAGAGCGAAGAACAGATCGGGGAAATGTGGCAGGAAGAAAAACGCTTTGAACCGGAAGAGGATCGGAGCAAGGTAACTGAGGGAATCAAAGGATGGTACCGCGCTATTAAAGCTTTGGAATACTGGACGACCCTCTGAAGATAAGCTCAGAATCCTGGATCACTTATTTGATCCGGCCAGACCGGTGTTCTAGAATTGACACACCCATTAACGGCTGGGTGACGAAGGTCCAGATCCCTTGAAGGAATTGGTATTTATGCCTGTACTGGACCCCGTAGAATTCGATCAGGTCGTATTCCTGGGGAACATATTCAAAATCGAATACCTGCCTGGTATTGAGTTCTTCCGCAATATCTTCCCGGTTCGGTGGCGCATTATAGGGAGCCATGGTTTGACCGACCGTGAGGAAGATTTCATTCTCAGGATATTTCCGGCTCAGCATCCAGTATGGCTTATCCTTATCGGGCATCCCGTTACAACTGCAGAGTCTGAAACCCTGGGTGATCTTGCACATATCTCGGTGGTTTAGGCAGATGAATATAGCAGATTCTCCACATTAAGTTACTTGACGCGAGTGATGAAACCTCAGTTTTTAATATCAAGGCTGCTTAATTTACGGGTATCGACCAGCTTATTAAATTTTTTCAACAACATCCGGAGCTTGGGATCGATGTAGGTCTTGCAAAAAGGTTTTTCGGGGTCTTTGTAGTAGTACTGCCGGAATTCCTCGGTGTTTTCCTTAAAGGATGAATAAGACATCACCCTGGTAATCACGGGCTTCCCAAATTCATGTGACAGATCAAGTAGTAATGCCTCGGCCTCCTGCCGCTGAGGTCCTGTATAAGTGTATACCGCAGACCGGTATTTCCTCCTGAGAAAGTGTTCCGAAGTACAGCTGTGGGTTCGCAGGTGTATTTCTAACAGGGCATCCAGGGTAATGATGCCCGGGTTAAAATGTACGATCACCGCCTCCGCATAGTCCGTGGCTTCCCTTGCCGAGATCCAGCCCTGCTCTACCCGGCTCACACCTTTCAGGCTTTGGAAAACTGCTTCTGTGCACCAATGACATCCCCCCCCCAGGCCGATTTGAATCATAGTCCGCTCCTCATTTGTCATTTAAGTTATGGAATGGATCTGGAATAAAAAAGGCAGGAATTACCCGCCTTTTCGATCGAAATATATGAATGAATTATTCCGGAGAAAGCTGGAAATCAGTTACCGTTTTATTGGCAGCCACGATTTCAACTTCAGGGTTTTCAGAATTCATAAATCCTTCCTTGGTTACCACTACAGTGTAGACCCCTGCAGGTAATCCCATTATTGCATAACCTCCATCGCTCCCGGATGCTGTGGCTGTAATTTCGGTATCCCCGTCGTAAACCGTTACAGAAGCACCATCCACGGCTATCTCAGTATCCGCATCAGGAGTTGTTATCTTCCCTTGCAGGGTTCCGGCTGTGGAAAGGTTGCTGGCCCTGATGACAGGTTTAAAATTGAAACCATTATAATCGGGATAATTGCCTTTGGGGACAAAAGAGCGACTGACGTCAAAATCGAGAAGAAGGTCGTTGCTGAGTCCGCCGACAACCTCCAGGGCAGGGTCAATAAACACCTTGATCCCGGTCTGTTCGCCACTTGGAACATCCAGCTCATAGGTTTCTCCCTCCGTCATCACTACATTAACGCCTTTTACATATACCCGAATAAGATCATAACTACCGACGGGAATGTCAGTATCGACAAGGGTTTCGGTCACCCCGTTTGTCAGTTCCAGTAAATTGATTTCGATTTCATCTTCCATTAAAGTCAAAAACCCGGTCTCATCTCCTGAGTCTTTCTGACGGGCTTCAACCTTGAAAATGGTGACATTGGCCTCGGAGACCAATTCGTGGGGGAAGGGAGCATCTGTCAACTTTATGGATAACCGCCCAAAATCGGATTCCTGTGCACTTTCAGAGCAACTGCTGAAGAGGGTGAACAGGGTTAGGATAATTACGGATACTGTCAAAATAGATTTTCGCATAAGATCAGGGTTTAAAGTTCTATAAAGTTATACGCGACAACTCACTTAAAAGTTGCCTTATCCCCGGTTTTTTCGATGAAATACCTTTAGCCCGGTAAGTTTTTGAACACCTAGGGACAGGCATTAGTAATATTCGTCCTACCTCCGTATAAAAAGATCTATTTAAATCGCACCTTAATATCCTAAACCCTCCAGAGCGCGTAATCACAATAAAATTTATATCATGAGAAACTTAATATTTGCACTTCTTTGCTGTATCTGCTGGCAGGTTGATGCCCAGGAACAATTATTCGCGTATGATTACAGATCCGTTCCGGCTGAAGAGATGAAGACATTTATGGAAAACGAAGCCATGTATTGGAGTAAAATACATGGGAACCTTTTAAAGAAAGGGCACATTACCGGCTGGAGCATGTGCACCCGGGTAAATGGTCTGGAATCAGAACCCAATGTTTACTTCTACTACGGGATTGGCAGTTATGAGAACCTTGATAAAATAGGCGAACACTGGCAAGCAGCCCGCGACGAAGTGCGAGGGACCATGAATAAGGAGCAATTGGCTGACATCGATCAGCGGATCAAACAAAAGAAATTTCGTGTTGGCGAAGTATTGTTGAATCGGATATCAATGGCCTCCACTGATAATCCACAATGGAAATACCTGGTTCATAATTATACCAATGCTACGGATGTAAATGCATTCTTGACTGCCCAGGACCAATATTTTAAACCCCATTTTGAAAAACATATGAAAGCCGGCAACACCAAACAAGTATTATGGTTGACAGCTATGGTATTAAGTCCACAGGGTTACGGGTATAATTGGAATTCCTACACCGTTGACGGCTTTGTAAAGTACAGGGATATTTTTAATGCCTGGACTTCAGAGGTTGAGTGGCCGCAAGAAGGTTTGGAGGCCGTCTCTAAGACCATGAAGAACGAACAGTTCTATAAACGAGTCATCTGGCAACGCAGAATGTGGCTAGATGATCAAGGGAAATTAATGACCAACTGATACTGAAACCTCCTGTGACAACAGGAGGTTTTTTTCTTGCTCTATTTCTGCATCTTCAGGTAGTAGTCGGCGGAATGCTTCCCACTCCCGTAAAAGAGGAAGAAAACACATACGATCAGCACCAGGCTTGCCAGTAGAAGGTTGGAGACGTTCATTGTTCCGAAAAAATTCACCAGGATGGCACCTGCGAGAATCGGAAATTGGGTGATTACGGACCAACGGGTAAATAAACCCAGGATGATGAGAAGTCCGCCCACAAAGTGTGCGGCTACCACGTAATGAATGATCAGCCAGCTTCCGGGCATATTTGCAAACGGTTGCATCACTTCGATGAACTGTACCGGGTTAGACATAAATAGAGTTCCCTTAATGAGGAGGAATACTCCCAGCGCGATCCGCAACAGATCCAAGGCATAATAAGTATGGGCATTAGCCCATTTGTTCAGTGTCTTAACGCGTCCCATGTTGTGAGGTTTTATGGTTATAGGCTATATTAAGATACTCATTTTCAGTAATATATTTATTATAACTCTGATATTTAACGAGTTAGTCCTGAATGATCGGTGTTAATTTTGCTACACCAGGTCTGAGAAATGAGGTTAACGGTGAAAAATTGATTTTTCCGTGTAACAAATTCTATCTTGGAGCAACCAATAGCAGAAACCAACAGACCAACCCGGTGTTCAGACATTTTATAAGCCTACAACGAAAATCGTTCTTCCGCTCCTCCAGTTTTGGTAAAAGCCTTGCCATTAAGATACTCATGGGATTCTTTGCCCTTTATATGCTGGCGTCATTTTTAGGCCTGGGTGTGGCCTTATATTTTATTCTTGAAAAACAATTCCCGGGTTCGGATCCCCTGCTTATCCTGTCAGAATACCTCGTTTATTGGGTACTGGCAGAACTGTTTATGAGATATATGCTTCAGAAGCTGCCTTATATGGACGTAAAGCCACTACTGATCCAGCCCATTTCCAAGAGCAGGATCATACATTTTTTGCTGGGGAAGACAGCCTTCAGTTTTTATAATTTTATGAGCCTGGTGTTCTTTGTTCCCTTTGCAGTTGTATTAGTGAACAAGGACTACCCGGCTATACAGGTTGCCGGTTTTGTAATGGCAATGGTATTTATTGCCCAGGCGATCAACTACACCAATTTTTTGGTTAATAAGAATGAGAAGGTGTTAATTGGGCTGGCCGTCTTATTAGCGCTGTTCTCCGGGCTGGAATATTTTGATATCTGGTCTGTAACTGCCTATTCAGGGCAAGTATTTTACAGCTTCTATAGCTATCCCGTTGCTTTCCTGCTTCCCTTACTACTGGTCGTGGTACTCTACACCATTAACTACCGCCAGTTAAAGCAGTTACTGTTCTTGGATGTGGCGGTTAAGAAGAAAACACAGGCAGTATCGGGAAGCGACCTGGGCTGGACACGCCGGCTGGGAAATGTCAGCCCGTTTGTCCGCCTTGATCTGAGGCTCATCTGGCGGAATAAGCGCACCAAAACCCAGGTTTTCATCTCGCTCGCCATGGTGTTATATGGCCTGATCTTCTACACTATGGACGATTTTGGCAGTACTTCCGCAATGCTGGTCTTTGTCGGCATCTTTATTACCGGAATATTCATGGTGAATTTTGGCCAGTTTATTCCTGCCTGGGACAGTGAATATTATGGGATGATGATGGCCCAGAACATCCCGCTACGCCTGTACCTGGAATCTAAATCAGTGCTTATTTCGGTAAGCATTATAGTCATGTTCCTGCTCAGCATTCCCTATCTCTATTTCGGGTGGGAAGCGCTGGCGATCAATACCGCCTGCGCATTGTATAACCTCGGGATCAATATCCCGGTAGTACTCTATTTTGGCTCGTTCAACAAAAAACGGATAGACCTTACCAAGAGTCCCGTAGGCAATATGCAGGGAACCAGTGCCACCCAGTTCCTGATCATCTTGCCCTTGATGGTCCTGCCTATCCTGCTCTACCTGGGCATTAAATTCCTGTTCAGTTTTGAACTGGCCCTGTTGATCCTGTCCTTGTTGGGAGTGGGCGGGTTTGGGGCGCGGAATTACCTGATGGAGTTCATCACATCGGCCTACCGCAAAAGAAAGTATGCCATGGTAGCCGGGTTTGGCGAACGGAATAGTTAGAATTCAACCTAATTTCATTAACAACATCGTAAATGATCACAACACACGAACTCAGTAAGAAATACAAGAACCAGGTAGTTCTTAACCTACCTTCGCTTAGCATTCCGAAAGGACAAAGCTTTGGCCTGGTGGGTAATAACGGGGCAGGCAAGACTACATTCTTCAGCTTGTTGCTAGATCTTATCAGGCCCAGCACCGGCTATGTCACCAATGGCGATGTACGTGTGGACGGGAGCGAGGATTGGAAACCCTTTACCTCTTCCTTTATTGATGAATCATTCCTGATCGGGTACCTGACCCCTGAAGAATATTTCTATTTTATCGGGGAGTTGAGAGGGCGGAACACTTCTGATGTCGATGCATTACTGGCGAAATTCGAGGATTTCTTTCACGGGGAAATTTTGGGCCAGAAGAAATACCTGCGAGACCTCTCCAAGGGAAACCAGAAAAAAGTGGGCATCGTTGCATCATTTATCGGGGATCCCGAGGTGGTAATTCTTGACGAACCCTTTGCTAACCTGGATCCAACTACCCAGATCAGGCTGAAGCAGATCATAAAGGACCTCGCTGCGAAGAAGGGGGTCACAGTACTGATTTCCAGCCATGATCTTATCCATGTGACCGAAGTATGTGAACGGATCGTGGTACTCCAGAAAGGTGAGATCGTTAAGGATATAGAGACCTCCGAAGCTACGCTGAAAGAACTTGAACATTTCTTTTCCGGCGATGCGATCAGGCAGGAAGCCTGATTTTCAATTTCCAACCAGGATATCTGGATCCACTGAGCTCCCGCCTGTAAAGCGGGGGCTTTTTTTTTTGCAGGCTTAGTGTTTATTCCCGGCTTGGTAAGTGAAACTAGGAGCCCGGACATTAATCATAGCACTTTGTCCATATTATCCCGGGATCGAGGATTAATAGCTTTAATATTCGGATCCAGGATCAGTAATGCAAATAACGAACCCATAAATTGAAATATCATGAGAAGTACCATTCTGCTGTTAATAGGAATTTTATTGCTATCCTCCTGCGAGGAGAAGAAGGAAGAGACCGCCATGGAAACTCCAAAAACCAACCCGGCCATGGAAAAATTCCATGCAAACGTGGAAACCACGAAGAAACTGATTGATGCGTTTATTGAAGAAGATACCACGGCAATGGCCATGTATGTTACGGACGACTTTATCTGGTCTCCGCCCAGTGTTGGCCGTGATTCACTATCCCGATCAGAATGGATCAGCAGCATGCAGACCTTTATGGACAGTTATGATGAGATCACGCTGACCGATCCACTGTTTTATGCAGGACTCTCAGAAGAACAGGAACCCAACGGGGATGTCCGCGCTTACGGCCTTTGGAAAAGTAAGTTTGCGGAAAGTGGAAAGGATCAGATGTTAAAATGGTACTCGGTCTTATTTTTTAATGAAGAGGGAAAGATCGTCCACCAGGCCGAATGGTATGATACGGCCGACCTGACTCGCGAAATCGAATAACAGGTATATAATACTTCATGGCATCCATCCACCGGTTTTTTTGATTTAGCTGGCGGATGGATGCTTTTTGTTTAAATGTGATCGACAGAACCGTAAACATTGGAATTGCAATGACACCCCGACAGCCGGGCTTTTTGTTGGATTATTCCCATTCATGCGTGACCTTTGCCTTTTAAACAAAATTGCATGATCGAATTAACATACCGTTCTCAAGCCGTCGATACACTGGATTATGATGATATCGACGCTATTTTGAATACGGCTAGAAGTTTTAACGGGGAACATGATATTACCGGTTGCCTGATATACCATAAAGACCATTTTGTTCAGATACTGGAAGGTCCGGAAGGGAAAGTGTCAGAATTATTCGAAAAAATTTCATCTGATTCCAGGCATAAGGACGTGGAGCTATTGTCTAAAGGGGTTAAACAGAACAGGGACTTTTCTTCCTGGAGTATGGCATACCAGACTTTGGTCAATGGGCCAATAGACAATGATCTCCTGCGGTTATTTGAAGAGAACCTGCTAACCATGGCTAAGTTCTCAGACCTCAGATCAGATGTGATCCGTACCTTTTGGGGAGCTGTTTCGATGATGATGGAAAATAAGGTTGACAGGATTGCTAGCCAGGGAATGAGGAGAGAAGGTTAGCCCCCGCGAAAATCTTATCTTTACTTAAATTTAGGACTTCACAATCCTCCCAAGCTGCTCGTTAAATGAAAATGCAAATGCCTTTCAGGGATATATTACTCTTGACCGTCTCGGTGGGATTTCTTTTGCAAGGGTGTGGATCTGCGACCAGCCCGCACCAGAAAGAATACAAGAAGATATGGAAAGAGATCGTGAATTCTCCGGAATGGGAAGAGTCTATTGCTGTCAGTGACTCACTGGAAGCAGCTGAAGGCAGGGCTGCTTATCCAAGAACTCGCAAAGAATTCAGGGTGGCAAAGGCTGATGGAACTCCTGTGATGGATCCGGCATTTGTCGAAAAATACCATTCCTGGGTATCCCAGGCCTATTTTAAGATCATACAGGAAGCATCACGGGCTGATAAACACATTGAAGGCTCGTACTTGCAGATGCTTGCGGAAAGTGAAGCAGGGAATACCGCTGTGAGCGAGGAAGAGTTAGCAATGGCAAAAGAACGATACCTGACCCACAGGCGGATGCTCGATGGACTGAAGAGCTGGCGGGCTTTCGAGAAAGATGGTTCGGACGATCTCGACTTTTTCAACGCAGAATATGTCATGGAGGCTTACCGCATGCATAAAAATGATCAGAGTGAAGACAGCATCATCAGTTTCCTGATGGTCAAACTGGCAGATCTATACCACCTGGAGGAAACAGAAAGTCGGATTAACGAAGACTGAGCAGGAATTCCAGGAATTCCTCGCTGTTGTAATCATACATTTTCCTGGTTTTATACGCCAGATTTCCGTCGGAATCGATAACAAAAGTTGTGGGCAGCGTTTTTGCTTCGTAGAATCCGGGTAATTCTCCTTCTACCGTATAGATATTGAAACCATATCCCTTGCGGTCCACAAATTCCTTGGCGCGTTCAAAATCCTTATCCACGGACACCATCAGCATTTCAACATCATTTCCCGGTAGTTTTTTATGTAAGGCATCTATCCCGGGCATTTCCGCGATACATGGGGGGCACCAGCTCGCCCAGACATTGATAAAAATGACCTTTCCCTTGTAATCTGAGAGCGAAACGAGGTTGCCCCGGGTATCCCGGAGCTCAAGGCTGAAATCGGCTATGTCCTTCTCATTTGATTCCTCTGCCGGTACATCAACCTGGTTAGGGGTGATGATTCCCCTTGCCAGCAGGCTCCTGTGTGCCATACTTAGCATTTTCTTCGGTACTCCACTCAACACTAGCGCTACAGCGGCTATTAACAGTACACCAATGATGACAAGTTTACGATTATTACCTTTCTTCATAGGGTTATTTTATATGAGGTGCGCAAATTTCTGTTGAACATTGCAATTTTCTGTCTAAACTTTTGTTAATATATACTTATAATCTGGCAGTTTCGTAATTTTGCAGACTAGATGAAGAAGATCGCTCATAAAATTTCGGCTCTAAGTTTAGCCCTACTGGTGCTGTTCTCTACCTTTTCCTTTACGGTAGATTTCCACTATTGCGGTAATCATCTTATGGATGTAGCTTTCATGTCCCAGGTAGAAGCCTGTTCCATGGAACCGGATATTCCAGCCAGCCCGGGAGATTGTGTTGCGAAAAATACCTGTTGTACAGACCTCGCCCTGGTTCAGGACGCCCCTGAAGGGATCAACCTTGGTCCTGAGATTCATCAGGGTCCGGATGCAGATTTTCAACTGGAGTCTCCCCTTCTGCCTCAATTGATTCCTGGAATACATGTCCCGGTAAAAGATCTCATTGAAATTTATAAACCCCCGGGCCGGTCAGTAGACCTGCATTTGATGTTCCAGACCTTCCTGATTTGATTTATGACTATTACCTCGTTGTAAGAACAGTAATAGCATAAATTATAAATCACATGAATAAACTATTTTTTTTAGCCCTCTTTTGCATTGGCATAACCGCTATTGCGCAGGGACCACCAATCACCGCGGATAATCCCATTATGCTGGGAGGTAAGAGCTTTACAGTAAAAACACTGATGGAGATCCGGAATACGGAGAGGGGAACCGCTTTTTACGCACCCTTAGTGTTGAATTACCTGCCTACGGCTAACAGCCTGGTCTCGGTGCAACTGCCGTATATTACCTATGATTTTGAGGATACAGGCTCCGGAAACGGGCTCGCAGATATTAAGCTACTTGGAAAATACCAATTTCTCAGGAAAGATGCCATGGGGAAAACCTTCAGGATGGTGGCTAAGACAAAACAAAGTCTCCCAACTGGGAAGGAACTCGATGTCATGGGTCTGAGTACCGGGATGTATGAAGGATATTATGGGATAATATCAGGGTACGAGACCCTTAAATACGGGATTTCTACCGAGATCGGGTACAACTGGATGCCGGGTGGCACCATGGATGCCTTTGAAACCCATTTAGGGTTCGGGTTACCCCTATTAAAACCACAGTACCCCAATAAGCAGTTAAACCTCTACTTTGAATACAGCAGCAACTGGCTTTACGAGAGAAATTGGTACCAGTTGCTATATGCGCAGGGAATTCAGTATGCAGGCAAGACACTTACTGTAGACCTTGCGCTGCAATTACCCCTTGTGCAGGACATGCCGGCAGACAGGGCGTTGAATTACAGTGTACTTTTTGGAACCCGGTATACATTTTAAACTTAAAACTTAATTTAAACTAATAATTACATAAAAATGAAAAAGCTAATAGCAATACTAATGATAGCCTTTGCAGGTCTTGCCACAATGCAGGCTCAGGGAGGGATGGATAAGTTCCAGGTACAGGTAGATGGCTTAGGCTGTCCTTTTTGTGCCTATGGCCTGGAAAAGAAATTCAAGGAATTCAAGGGAATAAAAGATGTTGCCATCGATATAGAGACCGGGGATTTCACCTTTTCTTACCCGGCTGAAAAGGCGCTGAGCCTTGAAGCTGTAGAGAAGCAGGTAGAAAAGGCCGGCTATACACCTATAGCAGGTGGTGTGACCCGTAGCGACGGAACTATTGAGGCCCTCCATGGTAAAAAGAACCAGGTGGCAACAAAATCGGCAAAGACGGTTAGCGGAAAAACCATGGTATCCGGTAACTGCAGCATGTGCCAGGCACGAATAGAAAAAGCTGCAATGGACCAGGTAGGTGTCCTGGATGCCTCCTGGGATAAGAATACCAAGATTCTTGAACTGCAGTACGATGAAACGATGACTTCTGTAGAAGCGGTTGAAGAAGCGATCGCCAGGGTAGGTCATGATACCGAACACCATAAAGCGCATAAGGAAGCTTATGAAAACCTTCCCGGATGCTGCCAGTACGAAAGGATAGAATCAAAGAAACCTCAGAGATAAACCCCCACTTGGGCACGGTAAGAACCGTGCCCTTTATTTTACAACTATATGATACAAAGAACTATTTACCTGGTTGCGTTCACGCTGTTGTTCGCAGCCTGCAAGGAGGAGGAAAAAGTTACTTCCTGGACGTACTCTGAAACCATAAGCCTTAAGGCGATAAATCCCATTGGGTTGACCAGTACGGAACAGGGAATCTGGCTTAGTGACGGTGACCGTAACCGATTGGTATTGGTCGATGGTGATGGGAAAGTGGTTCAGGCCTTTGATTCCCTGGACAGGCCGATGCATATCGCAAGTAAAGATAACAGCATATATGTTCCTACTTATGGGAACGACAAAATTCTGAAGATAGACGGTGACCGGGTTCAAGAGATCGTGATCCCGGATTCGCTGGATGCACCTGCAGGTGTGGATATCCGCGGGAATGAAATGGCGATTGCGGATTTCTATAACCACAGGGTGCTGTACAGTACCGACGGGAAAGATTTTTTGTCTGTCGGGAAACAAGGGAAGAAGGATGGAGAATTCTATTACCCTACCGATGTACAGATCACGGACGATGCGATCTGGGTTGCAGATGCCTACAATAACCGTGTGCAAATATTCGATAAATCAGGTAAATTTGTAAAGATTATTGGGGCAGAGGCCAGGATGAATGCCGCCACCGGAATTTATGTTACGGAGAAAGAACTGATGGTGACCGACTTTGAATCGGAAAGGGTACTGGTCTTTGATCACGACGGTAATATGAAACAAGAGTTAAGAAAGGGGGTGACCAAACCCACGGATGTCCTGATCTACAAGGGGGATCTTTATATTGCCAATTACCGGAACGGCAGTATGGTCATCTATAAGAGAAATTAAAAACAAAGGAAAATGCAGCACACCTACCACGTTCAAGGGATGAGTTGCTCCGGATGCCAGCAGCACGTGAAGGCGACACTGGAGAAAATTGAAGGGGTTGAATCGGCCTCGGTAGACCTGGCCAATGCTACGGCTACCGTCACAATGTCTGCCCATATTCCTTTTGAACGCTTAGAGAAAGCATTTTCCGAGGATGGAGGGCATTACTCCATACATTTGCCCGGCGAAAAGCCCGTTGAAAAGAAATCAGCCAGCACAACCCGGGGGACTGGGAGGTTTTATTGTCCCATGCGGTGTGAAGGCGATAAGACCTATGAGAAGGCCGGGGATTGCCCGGTCTGCGGAATGGACCTGGTACCTGAACCCGGTTCTGCGATGGCGGGGAAACAGGAGTATACCTGTCCCATGCACCCGGAGGTGAGCCAGGACATGCCGGGTTCCTGCCCAATCTGTGGGATGGACCTCGTACCCAGGGAACCAGATCTCTCCGCGGAAGAGAAACAATATAAAAAACTCCTCCGGAAACTCTGGTGGGCCATTGCCTTTACCCTGCCCATCTTTATTATAGCCATGTCCGATATGATCCCCGGGCAGCCTTTATCACACCTTGCAGATATGAAAACCTGGAACTGGGTACAACTGCTACTCTCTGTCCCAGTAGTATTTTATGCCACGTGGATGTTCTTTGAAAGAGCTTACCGTTCTGTAAGATCCTGGAATCTCAATATGTTCACCCTGATTGGGATCGGTGCGGGAGTTGCCTGGCTCTTCAGTCTTTTCGGATTGCTATTCCCCCAATTTTTCCCTTCTCAATTCCTGGACCATGAAGGGAATGTCCACGTCTATTTTGAAGCTGCAACCGTGATCCTGACCCTGGTCTTACTGGGACAGGTTTTGGAAGCAAGAGCCCATAATAAGACCAATGCCGCAGTAAAAGCCCTCCTGGAACTGGCACCTAATAAGGCTACCAGGATAAATGATGGGAAAGAAGAAGTTATTGCGATTGATAAGATTAATGTGGGAGACCGGTTGAGGGTAAAGCCGGGGGAGAAGATCCCGGTTGATGGGAGAATTACGGAAGGGGAGACCACCGTAGATGAATCCATGATTACCGGGGAGCCCATGCCCGTGAATAAACAAATTGACGACCAGGTTACTGCCGGTACCATCAACGGGAACCAGTCCTTCCTGATGGAAGCTGAAAAAGTAGGTGCAGATACTCTTTTGTCCCAGATCATACACATGGTCAGCGAGGCCAGCAGGAGCCGGGCTCCTATCCAGAAATTAGCGGACCGGGTGGCTGCCTATTTTGTTCCCGGGGTTGTGATCATTGCTGTGCTGACCTTTATAATCTGGTCAGCCTGGGGCCCTGAGCCTGCCCTGGTCTATGGCCTGGTCAACGCTATTGCCGTATTGATCATCGCCTGTCCCTGTGCCCTTGGCCTGGCAACACCAATGAGTATCATGGTTGGTGTAGGGAAAGGAGCTCAGCACGGGGTGCTGATCAAGAATGCCGAAGCCCTGGAAGAGCTTAACAAAGTTGACACCCTGATCGTGGATAAAACGGGTACCCTTACAGAAGGGAAACCCCAAGTAGAGAACGTTACTCCAGTAGATGGTGTAGAGAAAACAACTCTTTTAGAACTACTGGCTGCGGCCAATCAGAACAGCGAGCACCCTTTGGCGGAGGCAACAATGAATTATGCCAGCGAAAATGATATTAACTGGCCCAAGGCGACGGAGTTCGAAGCTGTGACCGGGAAAGGGGTGCAGGCCATTGTATCGGGGAAGAGGATCGCGGTTGGCAATGAGAAGATGATGCAGCTGGCAAAAGGAGCCATCCCCGGTGAATTGCAATCCGTAGCCAATGCGCTGCGGGACAAGGGTAAAACGGTTTCTTATATTTCCAGGGATTCTGAGGTCATCGGGCTGATCGGGATCGGGGACAGGATTAAAGAGAGCTCGGCTGCAGCGATCAAGGCGCTGCAGAAAAGAGGTATAAAAGTGATCATGCTGACCGGTGACAATATAAAAACGGCCGGGGCGGTTGCCAAACAACTTGGACTGAGTGATTTTAAGGCCGGGATGCTTCCGGGGGATAAACAGGACGAAGTTAAGACCTTACAGGAAAGCGGACGTATTGTGGCCATGGCCGGAGACGGTATCAACGATGCCCCTGCCCTGGCACAGAGTAATGTGGGGATCGCCATGGGTACCGGGACCGATGTAGCGATAGAGAGTGCCGGGATTACCCTGGTCAGGGGAGACCTGCAGGGAATCGTAAAAGCCCGGATACTGAGCGAGAAAGTGCTCAGGAATATTAAACAAAACCTGTTTTTTGCACTCGCGTATAATGCGCTGGGTGTTCCTGTGGCAGCCGGGGTACTCTTCCCGTTCTTCGGGTTGTTGCTCTCCCCTATGATCGCTGCCGCCGCCATGAGTTTCAGCTCAGTATCCGTAATCACCAATGCGCTGCGGTTGCGTTCTGCTAAATTAGTTTAAACCAAATGATGATAGAGGGGGATAATTTCAGACAAGATTGCTGTACTCAGGCCTCTTTTTATCAGGACAGTTATTCTTAAGGCGCAAAAGCAGGTTTTTTTAGTACAGGGATGACAGGGAGAACAAAGGAGACCGGGTTATCCGTAACCGATTTTCGTATCTTGCTTCCCTATAAATATTACCTTACCCTAAAGTGCAAATGCATCTAAGCACCCGGCTGGCTATACAGGCATTATTATTCGCGCTCCCGCTTATCCTCTGCGCTCAGCGGTTGGTTCCCCCTATAGAGAACTTCAGGCCCTTCCAATACGGTGCAGCCAGTAAGAACTGGGACATCAGCAGTAATGCTGAAGGGGAGATCTTTATAGCAAATAACAGTGGTCTCCTGCATTATGACGGGGAGTCGTGGAACCTTAATAAATTACCCAATAGTACAATATTACGCTCAGTAGCCACCCAGGGAGACAAGATCTTTACCGGCTCCTATGAGGAATTTGGTTTTTGGGTAAAGGGTCTTACGGGCGAACTGGAATATACCTCGCTTACCCACCTGATCCAGGATCACACCTTCACCAGTGAAGAATTCTGGGAGATACTGCCGATGGAGGACAGGATCGCTTTCAGGTCATTTTCTACTGTATACTACTACAAAGACGATAAAATTACGGTAATAGAACTCCCGTTCTTTGTGTCGGATATAATAGAATACGAAGGGCGGTTACTTGTCGCATCAAGTTATTCGGGTCTTTACGAATTGGCAGAAGATAAAGTCGTTGCTATTGATACCGGCAGTGCCTGGGAGAATACGACCATAACTGATATGGCCGTAACTCCCTCCGGCCTGATGCTGGGGACCAAACTCCGGGGGTGTTTCCTGCTGCAGGGGGAGAAATTAGTTCCCTGGAATAGCAGTGTCTCCGCTTCACTGAGAACACATCAGCTGAATAAGATGATTACCCTTGAGAACGGGAATATGATCTTTGGCACAATCAAGAACGGGGTATACCTCTACGATTGGCAAAAGGACCACTACACCGAGATCAATAAAGAAGCGGGCCTGCAAAACAACACTATCCTGGGATTGCTCCAATTCCAGGACCAGCTATGGGTCGGGGAAGATATTGGTGTAGACAGGATCCATCTGGACAGCCCCTTGCTATTCTACACGGACACATCCGGCGCATTAGGTTCTGTTTATGATGTAGCCCAGTATGACAGCACTCTCTACCTTGGCAGCAATACCGGTGTCTTTTATTTTGAACAGGATAAATTGAATTTTATCGAGGGATCCCAGGGTCATGTCTGGGACCTGCAACAAGTGGAGGACGAGCTTTTGAGTGGACACAATATGGGAACCTTCCTGGTATCCCCGGCTTCCTTTATCAATATATCGAAGATTACAGGAGGATACAAAATGATTCGTATCCCCGGACGTGTAGAGAGTTTCCTGCAGGGAACATATACCGGACTTGCCTATTTTGAAAAAGATGAAAATGATGGCTGGCAGGTTAAGCAAATACAAGGCATAGATTTCCCGGTACGCTACCTGTGTTTTGAAGATGAGTTTACGCTTTGGGTGGCGCATGCGTATAAAGGTATTTACAGGGTAAAACTGGATAAGTCTTTCAGTAAAGTACTCTCGCTCCAAGGCATTGATAAGGAAGAATTGCCTCACCAGTACAATGTTAAACTGTACAATATCAAGAACCAGATCATTTTGCAGAGCAAAGGGAATTGGTATAAATATGAACCCATTGCCGGTAAGATCACCGAATTTGAACAGTTTAAACCTTATAATGGACATAACCTCTTGTACCAGGAGGGAGAGGCTTACTGGTTCAGCCAACACGAAACCGGGGCCAGGGTTACCTATACCAACCTGGATACCATTGCGATGTTATTGGATTACGGCCCCCTGGTGAGAAGGCTGGTGCCAGACGCAGAGAAAATGGTAAGAAAGAATGACTCGGTTTACCTGCTCACGCTAACAGATGGTTTTGCCGAACTCAACCTGGAAAAGATGATCTCCGGAATCGGGGCCTATTCGGTTCCAGAACCGGCATTATCCGCTATCCGGGACCGCAATGGATCATTGTCGGTCAGAGAGACCAGCTGGAACCTTTCTTATAAATCTTCAAGAGAAATAAGGCTTCATGTCGCTGCCCCGGGTACACTGAAGGCTGATTATACTTACAACCTTCAGGGGCCGTCTGCTCAGGAAGGCAAAGTTAGTGACGGACAGATCACTCTACAGAATCTGGGATACGGAGACTACCGCTTATCTGTGCGCACCCTCGGGCTGGCCAACCAGGTTTCTGAACCATTATGGCTCAGTTTCAGTATTAGCCCTCCCTGGTACCTGTCCTGGTGGGGATACCTGCTCTACTTCATGGTGCTGCTCTTGATCATTTTTACAGTAAGACGGTACAATCGTTTTAAACTGGATAAAAAGCACCGGCTACTGAAAGACCGCATGCAACGCGAACAAGAGAAAATAAGGGCGCTGGAGGAAAAGGATAAATTAGCTGAGGAAGTTAAGATCAAACAAAAGGAGCTGGCACGTACGACCATGAATGTGGCGAAGAAGAATAAACTGATCCTTGAACTCAAGAACCTGCTTTATATGAACAAGGGTAAATTTGACAACCAGCAGCGTTACAGGTCGTATATGAAAAAACTGGACAGCGCGATCAACGATGATGAGGATTGGCAGCGGTTCGAAGTTAATTTTAAAGAACTTCATAATGACTTCTTTGAACTGTTGTTATCACGCTATCCTAACCTGACGCCTAAGGACCTGAAATTGTGTGCTTACCTTAAAATGAATCTCAGCACCAAGGAAATTGCTCCGCTTATGGGGATAACGATCCGGGGTGTAGAGATACACCGTTACCGGCTGAGGAAGAAACTAAACCTGGACAGCCAGGTCAATATCTCCAACTTCCTGATAACACTGAAGTAGTCCTCTGTTGAACCATCCCGGCTAAACCCCTCATTTCTAGCCTGAATCAGACTACATCATCACTACATCACTATGTTAAAGTTCATGGGTACGAAAACGGTTTCGCACCCCTTAATCATTGCGTTCCCTGCTGTTAAAAGGGGTGTTCCGGGTGATGTAATAGTTATGTAGTGGTTGTTGATGTCTTGTAGGGGTGCTGATTGCTATATTCGTATTTATCTAACTCAATTATTGAACAATTATGAATAAGCAAAGCAAATTTTTGCTGATCTGCCTACTGATGGTGCAGCTTGTTGTCCACGCGCAACAGGAGATCACAATCTCGGGTTCGGTATCTGACGCCGAGGGAGCGCCGCTCCCGGGGGCTAGTATTGTGGTAAAGGGTACTACAACAGGAACGCAGACAGATTTTGACGGGAATTACTCGCTCAGTAATGTTCCCGCGGATGGAACACTGCTGGTTTCTTACCTCGGATTCAGCAGCAAGGAAGTACAGGTTAATGGTCAGCAGGCCATTGATATTATACTACAGGAAGATGCAGAAGCACTGGATGAAGTCGTGGTAGTAGGTTACGGAGAAATTAAATCCAAAGACCTGACCTCGGCGATCACAACCGTTAAATCGGAAGAATTAAAAGCCACACCAACCGGGCAGGCTATGCAGGCCTTGCAAGGGAAAGTAGCCGGACTGCAGATTGTAAGTAATGGTAGTCCCGGAGCTTCCCCAACCGTTCGGGTAAGGGGTATCGGTTCTTATAACACCGGGGCATCCGGTCCTCTCTATGTAGTGGATGGTGCTTTCTTTGATAACATTGACTTTCTTAACCCTGCCGATATCGCCACGGTGTCCATTTTAAAGGATGCCTCTGCAGCGGCTATCTACGGGGTCCGTGCAGCGAACGGGGTGGTGTTGATCGAAACCAAGTCAGGTAGCCTGAACCAGAAACCGGAAATTACATATGACGGGTACACTGGATACCAGGTAGCTCAGAACGTTTTAAAGGTGGCCAATGCAGAACAATTTACGACCATCGCCCTGGAGTCGGGTTCTGCGCCTGATGCCCAGTTCATCCTGAATGCCATGCAGCGCTATGGCCGTAGCCGGATCAATCCTAATGTTCCCGCTGTTAATACCGATTGGTATGATGAAATAATTCGCACCGCTCCAATACAGAACCACAGTTTCGGAGTTACCGGGGGAGGTGATAATGCCAGCTACTCTATCGGGGCCAATTACTTTGCCCAGGAAGGGTTGCTGAAGATGAAGAACGAATACGAGCGGTTTAACCTCAGAAGTAAAATAGACTTCCAGGTTACTGACCGGTTCAGGATCGGCGCGAATGCTGTCCTGAGTAATGCAACCCGTTTTGACCCTGAGAACTCGGCCTGGAGGCAGGCATATTATGCCGTGCCAATTCTGCCGGTACTGGATCCTTCCAATACCGCAGCGGAACCAGTCCCATACGCCAATGCGCAGGACCTGGGGTACAGGGGGGGACAAAACCCGTTTCCCACGCTGGAATTCAGTGAAAATCGGTCCAAGATCAGGAACGTAGTGGCAAATTTCTTCGCAGAAGTAGACCTGGTTCCGGATCACCTGGTTTTTAAAACGGCTTATAACCATAATTTTGAAACCATAGATACACGAGAAGTAAGGCTGCCTTACTTTATAGGAAATAACTTCCAGAGAGAGGACGCTTCCCTCTTTAAAAGAAACATCACCATTTCTAACCAGATATGGGATAATACCTTAACTTATAGTGACCAATTCGGGAAACACAGTGTGACCGTACTGGGAGGTACCTCTTTCAGGGATGAAGCATTTGACCTCATCCAGGCAAGGGGACTTAATTTCCCCCTCAGTGGAGAGGAGGCTTATTTTATAGACCAGGCCCAGACCATCGTAGAAGATGATGTCCGGGATGGCGGCGCCAGGGAATACGGGTTCTCAGCTTTTTCCAGGGTCTCTTATAACTATGACGGGCGTTACCTGCTGTACGGAACTTTCCGGGCAGATGGCACCAATAAATACCAGGAAAAATGGGGTTACTTCCCCACCATTGGAGCGGGATGGGTTGTATCTGAAGAATCCTTTATGAAAGATAACGGGTTATTCAATTTCCTTAAACTCCGCGGTAGCTGGGGAAAACTGGGGAATGATAAGGTTCCTTCCAGTGAAGGCTCTATCACCTCGGAGGTGGTTACCACAGCCCTGGGTGATACCCGTTACAGTGGGGTACTGACCAACAGTGATTTTACTGCCCTGAAATGGGAAGTTACCGAGGAGATCAATGCAGGTATTTCTGCGGTGATCTTTGACAACCTCTCTATCGAGGCAGATTATTATGTGCGGGACACAGAAGATGCAGTAATTCCTGTATTACGCCCGCTTATCCCCGGGTCTATCCGGCGGAATGTTGGTGAAATAAGAAATAGTGGACTGGAACTAGCTCTCACGTGGAATAAAAGGGTCTCTGAGGATTTCAGCTACCAGGTATCGGCAAATTTTGCTTCCCTGGAAAACGAAGTACTAGCACTTGGAGGGCAGGAGTTCCTGGACGCCGGTACGGCAGAATTCAGACAGCGTTCCATTATAGGTGGGCCTATATTCGGGTTTTACGGAAGAGAAGTTATAGGGGTTTACCAGAATGATGCCGAAGTGCAGGCTGACCCGGTGGCGGTTGCGAATAACCTGCAACCCGGTGATTTCAAATACAGGGACCTGAATGGCGACGGAGATATTACCGACGATGACCGGAGTGTAATAGGCTCGTTCTTACCTACCTATTCCTTTGGTTTCAACTTTGGGCTTAATTATAAGGGCTGGGATTTTTCCGCCAGTGCCTTAGGACAAGGAGGTAATAAGATCCTGAACCGGAAACGGGGTGAAGTCATCTTCACCAACGATACAAACATTGACCGTGATTTCGCAATCAACAGGTGGCATGGGGAAGGGACCACGAATTCCTATCCTTCGGCTGCCGGGATCCGGAAAGGATGGAACCAACGTCTGAGTACATACTACGTAGAAGACGGCGATTTCTTCCGTATACAGAACATAACCCTGGGTTATACGATCGCTGCCCAGAAAGGCCTGCCGGAAACGAGGATCTACCTTACGGCAGAGAAACCTTTAACGGTCTTTGATTACAACGGGTTTAACCCCGAAGTAGCCGATGGTATCGATAACCAGACTTACCCTATCCCGGCGGTTTATACCATGGGCGTGAATATAAAAATCTAAAAAATTGATCATGAAAATAATTAACAAAATTAAGGCATCCACACTCTTACTCTTGCTAGGGGTAATGATCATGGGATGCACGGATAAACTCGATGAGCCCCAGCTGAACAATAATTTCGCAGGGGGAACCGACTTTACGAAAACCGAGGACATGGGACTTTCCCTTGTTGGAGCTTACGCTGCCTTCCAGTCAAGAGGTTGGGAACAACCCCTGCTCCTGGCCGTGAGGGGAGACGATGTGAATGCAGGCGGATTGGGCGACCAGCAGGATTTTGCCGAAACAGACCTTTACAACTATAACAAGGATTACTGGATGTACAACTCGCTCTGGGAAAATATGTATGTGGATATCATCTCCACGCATACTGCCATGGAGCAGATAGAACGTTACCAGCAGGCCGCGGATGAACGCGGGAAAGCCCTGGGAGATCAATATATCGCAGAAGCCAAAGTATTGCGGGCCATGATGCTCTTGCAATTATCCCAGACCTGGGGAGATGTCTTTATCCCGACATCCTCAGATACCGGGGAATTGAAAGACCTCGAGGAAGTGCCTACCAAGGCTGAGGTAATGCAACACATCTCTGACCAGATGGACGAGGCTATCCCTTTCCTGGTAGATATGCATCCTAACCAAAGGGTAGATTTCCCCGGCGGAGCTACAGTCTATACTGCTCTTGCTATTAAAGCCCTGGCCAACCAGGAGCTGGAGAATTACGGGGTAGTAGCAGAGGCCACAGGAAGGATCATCAATTCCGGTCTTTTCAGCCTGTACCCTGATTATTACGAGCTGTTTAAGATTCCGGGTAAACTCAGTGACGAAAGCATTCTGGACCTGCAGTATTCTGATTTCGGGCAGGGAGAAGGGGACCGGGAGGCACATCTTTATGCTCCTTATGGTCCACAGAACTGGACACCTGCTGTAGAAGGGGCCGCCAGTGGATGGGGCTTCTTTGAGCCGAGTATGAAGTTCATAAAATTCATGCTGGACCGGGGAGAGACCGTGAGGCTGGAAACCAGTGTACTGTTTACAGACCGTGGTATTGCTGAATTGCAGCAAGATCCCGCTTACAGTGACCTGCCTGCATTTGTCTCGAACACTACCCGTGACGGGGACGTGATCAATGATTATGCAAGGGCATTATTTGCCAGCGGCAAGCACTATCTTCCGTCTAACCAGCTGATCCCGGGCCGTACCGCATATGGTAGTAATAAGAATTTTAACGTGATCCGCTACGCGGAGATCCTGCTGATGTATGCAGAGGCGGTCTTGCATGGAGCTACGCCAACGGCCATGAGTGCTGACCAGGCGGTGAACCAGGTGCGTGCCAGGGCAGGAATGCCGGCTATTTCCGGGGTAACCCTGGACCAGGTTGTCGCAGAAAAATTTGCGGAACTGGGTATGGAATGGGGGAAACGCTATTTTGACCTGCTTCGTTTAGAACGCTACAGCGAACTTAATTACGACGGGCGCACTTTCAGCGAAAGTAAGAGCTTCCTGCCTTATCCACAGGCCCAGGTAGACCAGTTCCCTATACTAACTAACTAGAAATACAGCAGATCATGAGACATCTAAAATATATACTAAGCTCCGTTATGGCTCTTTTCCTTTGGTTAAGTTGCGATACGGGGATAGACCCTATTACTAAACTAGAGCCGGGTACGGATGCTACGGCTCCCCAGGTTACCATCAACTACCCTACCGAAGGGACCAAGATCAAGGTGCTTGAAGCAAAGACTTCAGTAACTATCGATTTTGAAGTGACCGATGATATCGAAGTAGCCAGGATCGTGGTTCTGATGGATGGCCAGCAGATCGCCAGCTATTCCGAGTTCAAGGATTACAGGCGCGTACTGGTTGATGACCTGGTGTATGACCAGGTGACCGATGGCAGTCACGAACTTACGGTCAGGGCCACAGACCTGGACGGAAAAGAAACGGCAGCCACAGTTAATTTTGAAAAAGAACCGGCTTATACGCCTTTATTTGCCGGGGAGGTTCTCTACATGCCTTTTGATGGAGATTATACGGATCTTATCAGCATTGCGCAGGCAGCAAAAGTAGGTACTCCGGGATTTGCCGGGGAATCTGTCCTGGGAACCAACGCTTTCCAGTCGGCTACTGATTCCTACCTGACATTTCCTGCCGAGGAATTCAAGGGAACCGAGTTTTCCGCAGCTTTCTGGTATAAGGTCAGTTCCAGCCCGGACAGGGCCGGGATACTGGTGGCCGGGGACGATGCTGATGACCGCAACCAGGGCTTCCGATTGTTCCGTGAAGGTGGGGCAGACAGCCAGACCCTTAAACTGAATGTGGGTACCGGTAACGGTGAGAGTTGGAATGATGGAGGAGTGCTCGATGTCACCGCCGGGGAGTGGGTCCATGTGGCTTTTTCCATCGGTCCGGACATGAGTACGGTGTACTTTAACGGGCAGGCTGTTCGGAGTTCGGCCATGGCCAGCCCGATAGACTGGACAGGGGTGAATAGTATTACCATTGGTTCAGGCGGAGAGACCTTCGGATACTGGGGGCATAACTCGGACAGCAGTCCTATGGACGAACTCCGTTTCTTCAACAAAGCTCTGACTGAAGCCGAAGTTCAGAATCTTATCAGTACGACCAACCCCTATACCGGTGAATTTGAAGGAGAGATGTTCTACCTGCCTTTTGACGGGGATAATAAGGAGTTGTTCAGCGCGACCGAGGCCACGGCGATCGGGAACCCGGGGAATACTACGGAAAGTGTAGAAGGTTCGGGTGCCTATAGCGGGGCAGCAGATTCTTACCTGACCTTCCCTGCGGATGAGTTAACCACGGAGGAGTTCTCTGCATCTTTCTGGTATAATGTGAATGCTGACCCGGACAGGGCGGGGATCCTTGTAATGGGCCCCGAGGATACCGGTAATGCAGGGTATCCAGATGTACAGAACCTGAGAACCAGTGGGTTCCGTTTCTTCCGGGAAGGAAGTGCAGATAACCAGGTCTTTAAGCTGAATGTTGGTAATGGGTCTGCTGACAGCTGGTTTGACGGGGGAGCGGCTGCTTCCCTGGACCCGGCTACTGCCGGTTGGGTACACATGGCCTTTACGATCTCGGGATCGCAGGTCACGGTATACTTTGACGGGGAGATCGTTTCCCAGGGAGATTTTTCCGGGATAGATTGGACTGGGGTTGACTTGCTTGCGATAGGTTCCGGGGCTCCGCGATTTACAGAATGGGGTCACTTGTCTGACCAAAGCAGCCTGGATGAATTACGCTTGTTCAGCAAAGCCCTGACACAGGAAGAGGTACAGGCTATCCGTAACTCTGACTTGTAACCACATATTATAATATTAACCTAATGGTGATCCGGAAGGCCTGTTACCCGCAGGCCTGCCCCACCAGATTTTTGAGTTAGTTTTCATGAAGTTAATTTTAATTTCAATGGCCGTAGCATCCGTATTATTCGGGTGCAACGGCCTTAATTCAGAGAAGAAAGAACATGGGAAACATTCTGCCATGCCGGCTTCGGAGTGGTCAGAATCCCAGTTGTTAGATACTGTGCAGTACCAGACCTTCAATTATTTCTGGGATGGTGCGGAACCCACCTCCGGCCTTGCGCGGGAGCGGATCCATATGGACAGTATATATCCTACCCATGATCGCAATATCATAACCACAGGGGGTTCCGGGTTTGGACTGATGGCTATCCTCGTAGGGGTAGAAAGAGGTTTTATAAGCCGGGAGCAAGCCGTGGAAAGACTGGAGAAAGCCGTTGATTTCCTGGCCAGAGCAGACCGTTTTCACGGTGCCTGGCCCCACTGGCTGACTCCTGAAGGTAAAGTAGCTCCCTTTAGTGCAAAGGATGATGGGGGTGACCTGGTAGAAACCGCTTTCCTGGTCCAGGGGTTACTGACCGTAAAAGAATACTTTGAGGGAGGCTCAGAAAGGGAACAGCAGCTTGCTGATCGCATCCAGCAATTATGGGAAGAAGTAGAATGGGACTGGTACACCAAAGGAGGCGAAGATGTGCTGTACTGGCACTGGTCGCCTCAGCATGGCTGGGATATGAATTTCCCGGTTGGCGGATATAATGAGGCGCTGATCATGTATGTCCTTGCTGCGGCCTCGCCTACCCACCCCGTCAGCAAAGAAGTTTATGAGAAAGGATGGGCATTAAACGGCAAAATTGCTGAGGATACAACGTATTATGGTTTGGAAACAGAGCTCAATCATTACGAACACGATGCAGCTCCTGTCGGGCCCTTGTTCTGGGCGCATTATTCTTACCTGGGCCTGGATCCAAACGGGCTCAGTGACCAATACGGGGATTACTGGAAACTGAACCGTAACCACGCACTTATACACTACAGGCACAGCCTGGAAAATCCACAGGGATATAAGGGCTATGGAAAAAACCTTTGGGGACTGACCTCCAGCTACTCTATGAAAGGGTATGCCGGTCACCGTCCCGACAAGGATCTTGGCGTCATCTCCCCCACTGCCGCCTTGTCTTCCATGCCCTATACCCCTGAAGAAAGCAAACAGTTCCTTCGCTACATGTACTCCGAGCAGGATTCACTGATAGGAAGGTTTGGCCCTTATGATGCTTTCAGCCTGGAAGCAGGTTGGTCTCTCCCCAGGTATTTGGCCATCGACCAGGGACCTATCCCGGTGATGATAGAAAATTACCGGAGCGGCCTGCTGTGGAAGCATTTTATGAAGAACAAAGATCTTCATAACGGCTTGAGGAAATTAGGATTCAAGAGCCCTTACCTTAAGGAAGATGAATAGGTTTTGGTACATAGCGTTACTGGCCCTGCTGTTTAGTACGGGCTGCGGGAAGGACGATTACACCTATACCCCGGTTCCATTCCCGGAACCTGATGCCGGCCCTCCCCCGATTTCGGATGAGGAATTGCTGGACCTGACCCAGGAAACGACCTTCAGATATTTCTGGGATTTCTCAGAAGAAAATTCAGGAGCAGCCCGGGAAAGATTCCATCCCGCTGAACCTTCCCATGATGCGAATACCGTGACTACCGGAGGAACGGGTTTTGGTCTTATGGCTATCCTGGTAGGAATGGAACGTGGCTATGTCAGCAGGGAGGAAGGAGTGGAACGACTCGGAAAAATTTTGAGTTTCCTCGAATCTGCAGACCGGTTCCACGGTGCCTGGCCTCACTGGATGGATGGCCGCAATGGCAATGTCATCCCTTTCAGTCCTCAGGATGATGGGGGCGACCTGGTAGAGACCGCCTTCCTGGTACAAGGCCTCATCTGTGTAAAGGAATACCTCGAGGAAGGCACGGATACGGAAAAGCAACTTGCCGTCAAGGCTGATGCCTTGTGGAAAGGCGTGGAATGGAACTGGTATACGCAGGGCGAGAACAGTCTTTACTGGCACTGGAGTCCTACACACCAGTTTGCTATGAATTTTCCGCTGAGGGGTTATAATGAAGTGCTGGTGACCTATGTACTGGCAGCTGCTTCCCCGGATCACGGTATTTCCAGGGAGGTCTATGAAAAAGGATGGGCGAGGGATGGTAATATTCGTTCTGCCAGGGAGCAATACGGGTTGCCCTTACTGGTAAACCATAACGGGGCAGAAACTTACGGGGGTCCCCTTTTCTGGGCGCATTACTCGTACCTGGGGCTGGATCCTGTCGGACTCTCCGATGCCTTTGTCGATTATGGCCAGGTAAACATTAACCACAGTAAGATCAATTACCAGTACGCCCTGGATAACCCTAAAGGGTTCCGGGATTATGGAAAGGATTGTTGGGGCCTTACCGCCAGCTATTCCCGTAATGCCGATGGTAGTATAGGCTACAATGCCCATCACCCGGCAAATGATGTAGGCGTGATCTCGCCGACGGCCGCTATATCATCGATCCCCTATACTCCACAGGAATCCCTGAGCGCCCTGCATTATTTCTATAAGAATAAGGACAAATTGCTGGGCCCGGCAGGATTCTACGATGCTTTCAGCCCGGAATACAATTTCTGGGTTGCAGAACGCTACCTGGCTATTGACCAGGGACCGATCATTATTATGATAGAGAACTACAGGACCGGTTTATTATGGAACTTATTTATGCAGAATGATGAAGTGAAAGCTGGTCTGACAAAATTAGGATTTTCATATGGAGGCTAAAAAATTGACCTTATTGCTGCTATGCCTTTTAGGCGCAGCCGGGATCTTTGCACAAAACAAGCTTTATAAGAAAGCAGTATTCAAAAATGGTCCGGATTCCCTTCAGTACAGGATCATGTATCCGGAGGGTTTTTCAACATCTGAAGAATACCCCGTGGTGTTGTTCTTACATGGTGCAGGTGAAAGGGGGAACGATAACCGTAGTCAGCTTACACATGGCAGCACCCTATTCAGTAAAGCGGAAAACCGTGAAAAGTTCCCTGCGATCGTGATATTTCCGCAATGCCCGGCTGATGATTACTGGGCAAGGGTAGAGGTAGACCGAAGTGTACAACCGCTGGATTTTAAATACCACTATGATGAGGCTCCCACCAAACCCCTTGATCTAACTATTCAGCTTATGGATTCCCTGCTGTCTGAAACTTTTGTAAAAAAAGACCAGGTTTACGTAATGGGGCTGTCCATGGGCGGAATGGGCACCTTCGAGATCCTCTACAGGAGACCGGAAATGTTCGCTGCTGCCATCCCGATCTGCGGGGGAGGAGATATAAATGCTGCCAAAGAATATGCGACCAAAGTACCGCTGTGGATCTTTCACGGATCCAGGGACAATGTGGTAGAACCCCTGTTGTCTGTTACTATGGCTGCCAGCATCCTGGAATACGGCGGGTATCCTAACCTGACCCTCTACAGCGATGCCAACCATAACAGCTGGGATCCTGCGTTTAAAGAGCCGGAATTGCTGGCATGGCTTTTTTCTAAAAAATCAAGAAATGGGAAGACGAATGACTAATATTTACAGAATTAGCCTGTTGCTGCTGTGTTCTGCCGGAGTGCTGACAGCCCAGGAAGAAACGTATTGTAATCCGGTGAATATAGATTATACCTACATGATCTATAATTCTCATAAAGATATCTCCTATCGCTCTGGAGCAGATCCGGCCGTGGTTTCCTTCAGGGATAACTATTATATGTTCGTAACCCGTTCCATGGGTTACTGGAAATCCCCTGATCTTCACCGGTGGGAATTCGTTAAGCCCAGGAGTTGGTATTTTGAAGGTTCAAATGCACCGGCTGCCTTTAATTATAAAGACTCTCTCCTTTACGTGGCCGGGGACCCTTCCGGTTCCATGAGTATCATCCAGACCGACAGCCCGGAGATCGGGGATTGGGAAGGAACCAACGGCATCCTCTATAACCTGCAGGACCCTGCTTTCTTTATAGATGATGACGGGGAAACCTACCTGTACTGGGGCTCATCTAATACCTACCCGATAAGGGCGAAGAAACTGGATAAGGACCGCCGTTTTCGACCCTCGGAGGAAATTCACGAACTGTTTAACCTGGAGCCAGAAAAACACGGCTGGGAACGGTTCGGGGAAAATCATTCGGATACTATCCTGAGCGGCTATATAGAAGGCCCCTGGCCGACGAAGTATAAAGACAAATACTATATAGAATATGCCGCACCCGGCACTGAATTCAATGTCTACGGGGATGGTGCTTATATCGGGGAGCACCCATTGGGTCCTTTTACCTATGCCCCGAACAATCCTTTTTCATACAAGCCGGGAGGGTTTATCCCGGGAGCAGGACATGGCAGCACAGTGAAAGGACCGGGCGGGCAGTACTGGCACTTTGCCTCTATGGCTGTTAACGTGAACATCGGATGGGAGCGCAGGATAGGGATGTTTCCTACCTTCTTTGATGACGACGACCTTATTTACACCAATACATATTTCGGGGATTACCCTCACTATGCCCCTTCGGTACCCGGTAAGGAAGGGAAATTCACCGGGTGGATGCTATTATCCTATAATAAACCTGTAAAAACTTCTTCCCATAAGGATGGATTTAGCGGGGAAAACCTGGTAGACGAAAACATCAAGAGTTTCTGGGTGGCTGACACTAACAGGGAAGGGGAGTGGATACAGATAGACCTGCAAGCCGTTTCCGAGATCAGCGCTTTCCAGTTGAATTACCACGATTACCAGTCTGATCTATATGGCAAAGTTCCGGGCCTCTTCCACCAGTACATCATTGAAGGTTCGCATGACGGGCAGCAATGGGAAATTCTCGTAGATAAAAGCGGGAACAGGAAGGATGTGCCTAATGATTACGTCGCCCTGGAACAGGCCGCATCGGCCCGTTACATCCGTTTCAAAAATATACATGTGCCCACGGGAAATCTCGCTATGTCCGACCTCCGGGTTTTTGGTAAGGGCTCCGGGAAGGCTCCTGCAAAAGTGCGGGATTTTGAAGTAGACCGCAAGAAAGACCGTCGGGATGCTGTGATCAGCTGGAATCCGGTAAAAGGAGCCAGTGGGTATAATGTGTTGTGGGGGATAGCCCCTGATAAGATCTACAGCAGTTGGCAACTGTACGGGGAAACTTCCCTGGAACTCAAATCGCTCAACACAGATCAAGCCTATTATTTCACCATCGAAGCTTTTAATGAAAACGGAATCTCCGAACGCGTGAAACTTATTGAAACAGAATAGATATTAAATAGATCATAATGATAAATTACCTGAAAACATACAGTACCTTTTTAGCACTCTCCCTGCTTCTGATTTCCGGCATAAATGCCCAGGAACGTATACCGGAAGTAGAGGAACTGCTCGGTAAAATGACCCTGAAGGAAAAGATCGGGCAGTTGAACCTTTTAACCCCCGGGGGAGGGGTGGCAACCGGATCTGTGGTGAGTGAGAATGTAGAAGCCAAGATCAGGAAAGGACAGGTTGGCGGCCTCTTCGGGGTGGCGGGTCCGGAGCGTGTCCGGGTGGCCCAGGAACTCGCGGTGAACCATTCCCGTTTAAAGATTCCGTTGCTCATCGGTTCCGATGTTATCCACGGTTACAAAACTACCTTTCCGATTCCCCTGGGACTTTCTTCCAGTTGGGATATGCAGCTGATGGAAGAAGTTGCAAGGATATCAGCCAGGGAAGCGACCGCAGATGGGATCAACTGGAATTTCTCACCCATGGTAGATATCGCCCGGGACCCCCGCTGGGGTAGGATAGCCGAAGGAGCAGGGGAAGACCCTTATCTGGGATCCCAGGTAGCCAGGGCAATGGTCAGGGGCTACCAGGGGGATGATCTCTCGCAACCTGGTACCATGATGGCGACTGTGAAACACCTTGCTCTTTACGGGGCTGCCGAAGCCGGGAGGGATTACCACTCGGTGGATATGAGCCGTATTAAAATGTTCAACCAGTACCTGCCACCGTACAAGGCTGCGGTTGATGAAGGCGTTGCCAGTGTGATGACCTCCTTTAACGATATTGATGGAATTCCGGCTTCAGGGAATAAATGGTTGCTCACCGAGCTGTTACGGGATCGATGGGGATTCAAGGGAATGGTGGTTTCCGATTATACCTCGGTCAATGAGATGATCGCCCATGGACTGGGTGACCTGCAGGCGGTCTCCGCCCTGGCACTGAATGCCGGCCTTGATATGGATATGGTAGGGGAAGGATTCCTGACCACCCTGGAGAAATCTGTAGAAGAAGGAAAAGTGTCTGAGGAATCAATAACTAATGCGGCCAGGCGTATCCTGGAAGCCAAACACCGGTTGGGTCTATTTGAGGATCCCTATCGCTACCTGGACGAGAGCAGGCCGGCGAAGGACATTTTGAGCCCGGAAAATCGTGCAGCGGCCAAAGAGATCGCGAAGAAGACCTTTGTACTGTTAAAAAAACATGAGAATACCCTGCCACTGGACCCTAAGGCGAAAATCGCCCTTGTAGGTCCTTTGGCCAACAGCCAGAATAATATGTTGGGTACCTGGGCGCCTACAGGGGATGTGAAGAACGCTATACCCGTATTGGAAGGATTTAAAAGATCTATGCCCGGGGTAAACGTCAGTTATGCCAAAGGCGCCAATATTACTGACGATCCCGAGCTAGCCCGGAAGGTTAATGTATTTGGGCCCAGGGTAGAGATCTCTGAAAAGGATCCGGCCGAGTTGCTGGAGGAAGCACTGGAGCTGGTCCGGAAGTCCGATGTCGTAGTAGCCGTGCTGGGAGAGGCTACAGAGATGAGCGGGGAGGCAGCCAGCCGGACAGATCTTTCCCTGCCCCCGAGCCAGAAGAAATTACTGGAAGCCCTGGTTGAAACGGGTAAACCCGTAGTGGTTGTCCTTATGAGCGGGCGTCCCCTGACGATAGAGGAAGAGTCCCGCATGCCAGTTAGCATTCTTCAGACCTGGCATCCCGGGGTCGAGGCAGGTAATGCCGTAGTGGAAGTGCTGTACGGGAAGTACAATCCTGCAGGAAAACTGACGGCCACCTGGCCCAGGAACGTAGGACAGATCCCTATCTACCACAGTGCCAAGATCACTGGGAGACCTGGCCCTGACAGTGAATTCCAGAAATTTAAATCCAATTACCTGGACGCTCCTAATACCCCGCTTTACCCATTTGGCTACGGGCTCAGTTATACTGATTTTGAATACAGCAACCTACGCCTCGATAAGAAGAAAGTAGGGCAGGGAGAAACGATCACGGCCACAGTTACCGTAAAAAATACGGGCGATTATGACGGGGAAGAAGTAGTGCAGTTATACCTGAGAGACCTGGTGCGAAGTATTACGCCACCTTCAAAACAACTAAAAGGATTCAGAAAAGTCTTCATAAAAAAAGGTGCAACTGCCGAAGTGAGTATTACGCTGCAGCCCGGGGACCTGAAATTCTATAACAGCCAGCTAGAATATGTATCGGAACCCGGTGAATTCGAGGTGTTTGTCGGAGGTAATTCTGAGCAGACGCTGAAGGCAGGATTTGAACTGACTAACTAAACGGACAGATTTATTATATGAATTTACAGCGTTATTCCCGACTACTACTTGCCGGACTCGCCCTGGTATTTGTGTCCTGCGGTGAAGAAAAGAAGAAAGAAGTTGAGCCACCGCTCAGGCCGAATATCATATTTATTATGTCTGATGATCATGCCGCACAGGCCATCAGTGCGTATGGTCACCCGCTTTCAGAAAAAGCCCCTACCCCTAACATTGACAGGATCGCAAAGAATGGTATCCGGTTTAAAAATGCCTTCTGCACCAATGCTATCTGCGGTCCCAGCCGGGCAGTGATCCTGACGGGGAAACACAGCCATGTTAACGGATTCCGCATGAATGGGGAACAGTTTAACGGGAACCAGGCAACCCTGCCGAAATTTCTGAAGAGCAAAGGATATCGCACCGCTGTCATTGGGAAATGGCACCTCCACGGCGAGCCTACGGGTTTTGACCACTGGGAGATCGTGAATGACCAGGGAAATTATTACAATCCTGAATTCATAAAAGGACAAGACACTACTATCATAGAAGGTTATGTCACCGATATCATCACCAAAAAAGGCTTGTCCTGGTTAAAAGAGCAGCAAAAAGGTGAGCAACCATTTTTCCTAATGCTCCACCATAAGGCTCCTCACCGGAACTGGATGCCCGCTCCCCGGCACCTGAACCTGTATGATTCTGTTACTTTTCCCCTGCCGGATTCTTACTTTCCCCGATTTGTGAACCAGGTGGCAGCCCAGGAACAGCAGCAGACCATTTACGAGGATATGTACGAGGGGCACGATCTTAAGATGTCTACCGGTTTGGGGGAGACCACCCTGGCCCATAATCCCTGGACCACCGATTTTGACCGGATGACCCCGGAACAACGACAGCAATGGGACGCAGCCTACCTGCCGAAGAATGATGCCATGCACCGGGCCGGCCTTCAGGGGAAAGAACTGGACCGCTGGAAAGGGCAGCGTTACCTGCAGGATTATATGGCGACTGTAGCTTCGGTGGATGAAGGTGTAGGGCAATTACTGGACTACCTGGAAGCCACCGGCATGGATGAGAATACCCTGGTGGTCTACACTTCGGACCAGGGATTTTACCTGGGGGAGAATGGCTGGTTTGATAAACGTTTCATGTACGAGGAATCACTCCGCATGCCTTTACTGATGCAATTACCGGGAGTAATCCCGGCAGGGAAAGTTGAAGAAGCCATGGTACAGAACCTGGATTTTGCACCGACCTTCCTGGAGCTTGCAGGGGCAGCCGGGGATACGGAAGAAATGCAGGGAACTTCGTTTGCCGACTTGCTTTCCGACGGGGATCCGGCAAATAAGAACCGGGATGTGGTCTATTACCACTATTATGATTACCCTGCCTTCCACATGGTGAAGAAACAATACGGGATTCGTACCAAACGATATAAATTGATCCATTTTTATGACGATATTGACGAATGGGAATTGTACGACCTGCAGCAGGACCCCGGGGAACACCATAACCTGATCAATGATCCGGAATACAGTGAAATCGCAAAATTGATGCATGCCAAACTGGATAGTGTACAGAAGGTTTACGGGGTAACGGATAAAGAATTTGAACAGGCTTCTGAGGCAGAGATCAAACAAGCCTATCGTAATTTTAAGAGACTGAGAGGAAATTAGTAGTTATGAGCATTCAGAAGAAAAAGCTGTGTATTATTTTGGTATTAATGTGCGGCTTATTGAACAGCCAGGATTTGAAGGTAATTACATATAATATCAGGTATGATAACCCCCGGGATAGTCTGGACGGATGGGAACAGCGGAAGGCGTTTTTGTCCTCCCAGCTCTATTTTCTTCAACCAGACCTGTTCGGCACCCAGGAAGGACTTCATCACCAGTTGGAGGACCTGACTGCCTCCCTTCCCGGCTACCGGTATTTTGGGAAAGGCCGTGATCAGGGGGATGAAAGGGGAGAGTTTTCAGCGATATTTTACAGGGAAGACAAACTAACGCTCCATGAAAATGGCACTTTTTGGCTTTCAGAAACTCCCGCTATACCCTCGATCGGATGGGATGCCGCCCTGAACCGCGTGTGTACCTATGGTCTCTTCTCTGATAAGGGAAGCCAAAAGAAATTTTATGTCTTTAACGCACATCTTGATCATAGGGGAGAAATGGCCCGGCAAAAGAGCCTGGACCTCATAATGGATAAGATAAAAGACCTCAATAAGTCGAACCACCCGGTTATCCTTATGGGCGATTTTAACCTGGAACCTGGGCACCCTTCCATAAAGAAACTATCCGGAAATATGGAGGATGCCCACGAATCAGCTCCTACCCGGTTCAAAGGCCCGGCAGGTACTTTTAACAGCTTCGATATGGCCGAAGTACCCTCCAGGAGGATCGACTATATATTTTTATCGCCCGGTGATTTTTCTGTGGAGAATTACCGTATCATCAGCGAGATCGTTAACGGCCGCTACCCTTCCGATCACTTCCCCGTAATGGCGGGTCTGAACTTTATAAATTAGTAAGACTTCTGTATATGTCGCGGTAAAATACGCGAGGTATTCGGTGATTTTTGAAAAGATGTTGTATTGAAAATATGATATCTTTAGGGACTGACCAATACCGCACCAACCATGCAATTAAGCACCCTTGATTATGTGATCATTTTTGGGTTCTTCGCCCTTGTACTCGCCATAGGAATCTGGGTTTCCCGTAAATCCGGTAAAGACACCACGGAATTCTTCCTGTCCGGCAGGAATATGCCTTGGTGGTTGTTAGGATTCTCGATGGTGGCTACCACATTTTCTACTGATACTCCAAACCTGGTTACCGATATTGTACGTACCAACGGGGTGTCCGGGAACTGGATCTGGTGGGCTTTCCTGCTCACCGGCTTACTGACCGTTTTTGTCTATGCTAAACTCTGGCGAAGGTCTGATGTAAAGACGGATATGGAGTTCTACGACCTCCGGTACGGGGGTAAACCTGCTCATTTTTTAAGGGGCTTCAGGTCTGTTTACCTCGGGATCGCCTTCAACATTATGGCCATGTCTGCCGTAACCCTGGCAGCGATAAAGATTGGGCAGATCATGCTGGGGCTCAGCCCGGTGGAGACCGTACTTATCGGCGGGACAGTGACCGTGATCTTCAGTGCAGGTGGGGGTTTCCGGGGCGTTGTGTATACCGATTTCGTGCTCTTTTTCGTAGCTATTGTAGGGGCCGTGGGAGCGGCATATTACCTGGTAAACCTGCCCGAGGTTGGCGGTGTAAGTGCCCTGATCACCCATGAAAACGTAGTTGGGAAATTATCTATCCTGCCCGACTTCTCCGATACGGAAGCTTTGATTGGTATACTGGTCATCCCCCTCGCCGTACAGTGGTGGAGCGCCTGGTACCCGGGAGCGGAACCGGGAGGTGGAGGTTATATCGCCCAACGGATGCTTGCGGCCAAGAATGAGAATCACGCGATTGGTGCAACCTTCTTTTTTAATATCATGCATTATGCCCTGCGGCCATGGCCCTGGATCCTCGTGGCCCTGGCCTCTATGGTAGTGTTCCCGGATGTTGCCAGCATTCAGGAGGCATTCCCCAATATAGAAGAAAGTAAACTGGGCAATGACCTCGCCTATTCAGCCATGCTCACCAAGCTCCCGAGCGGTCTTTTAGGGCTGGTAATGGCATCCCTGGGAGCCGCCTATATGTCTACCATTTCTACACACCTGAACTGGGGATCCTCTTACGTTGTCAATGATTTCTATAAGCAGCAGTTAAAACCGGAAGCCAGTGAAAAGGAACTGGTACTCGTCGGCCGGATCACTACGGTGGTCTTAATGGTTGCCAGTGCCATTTTTGCCTTATACCTTACCAATGCGCTGCAGCTTTTTGATATTATCCTGATGTTTGGCGCAGGTACAGGCCTGATCTTTATTCTCCGCTGGTTTTGGTGGAGGATCAATGCCTGGAGCGAGATCTCGGCCATGTTCAGCTCCGGGATCATTTCTATCCTGTTCAGCATGACCTCCCTGGGTCCTTACCTGTTTGGTGGGGTGGATACCTTTGGTGTGGAAGCCGAAGGTATTTTTCCCGGCTGGGCCAGGTTCCCTGCCGTGGTCCTCATCACTACCATCGTCTGGGTAAGCGTCACCTTCCTGACCAGGCCGGAGTCTAAAGCAACCCTATACGAGTTCTACAAACAGACCCAGCCGGGAGGACCGGGCTGGAAGAAGATCATCGAAAGTTCCCGTGCAGAAGATGTGCAGATCGTTAACCGTAACGAGGAATGGACAGTGCCATCAGGTATTCTGGCTATGATCCTGGGATGTATCCTGGTGTACGGCTGTATGTTCGCCACCGGGAACTGGATCTATGGAAATTATACCCTGGCAAGCATCCTGACCGTATTGGTGGTCATCGCCGCGATACTTCTTAAACTCGTCTGGAACAGGTTGCGGGGTGATATTCTCTGATTTATAAAATCCGACTTATGAAAGAACGCATTGTTTCGGTAGATATATTCCGGGGCCTGACCATAGCCCTGATGATCCTGGTTAATACTCCGGGAAACTGGGAACATGTTTACGGGCCGTTTCTACATGCCCCCTGGCATGGATACACGCCCACAGACCTGGTCTTTCCGTTTTTCCTGTTTATAGTGGGAACCTCTATTGTCCTGGCATACAGGAACAGGAGGCCTGATGCCTCCACTGTCAGGAAAATAAGCGTACGCAGTCTGAAACTTATAGGGCTGGGATTATTCCTCGGTGCCTTCACGCTCACCTTCCCCTTTTTTAAGGACTTTGAAGATATCCGGTTCCCGGGGGTGCTGCAGCGAATCGGGATAGTATTCTTTTTTGCAGCTCTGCTTTATCTCTATACCAACTGGCGGGTTATCCTGGCGGTGAGCATCATAATTCTCCTTGGTTACTGGGTTTGGCTGGGCTATATTCCACTTGAAGGAGGTTCACCGACCTATGAGAGAGCAGCGAACAACTGGACCAATTATATAGACCTGAACGTCCTGGGCACCCATATGTATAAAGAGGATTACGACCCCGAAGGTATACTAAGTACTTTTCCTGCCCTGGTGACTGCCTTGTTGGGCATTTTTACCGGCCGGGTACTGATATCGGCAAGGCCATCCAAAGTGATCACCATGGTTATAATGGGGGTAGTAATGCTGGCAGCAGGTTACTTGTGGGATGTCTTCTTCCCCATCAATAAAGCATTATGGACCAGCAGTTACGTACTGGTAACCGCAGGCTGGGCCAACCTCCTGCTTGCACTTATCTATTACCTGACAGATGTAAGAGGTTTAAAATTCGGCAGTATATTCAGGTATGCCGGGGCGAACGCCATCACAATTTATTTCCTCTCGAGTTTCTTCACTAAAATTTTCTACCTGGTAAGGGTGGGAGAAAATAACTCCCTCCACGGCTGGCTTTACAAGACCGTATTTGTCTATGAATC
Source organism: Zeaxanthinibacter enoshimensis (assembly GCF_004362865.1). Lineage (GTDB taxonomy): Bacteria > Bacteroidota > Bacteroidia > Flavobacteriales > Flavobacteriaceae > Zeaxanthinibacter > Zeaxanthinibacter enoshimensis. Next base: position 816,118 of record NZ_SNYI01000001.1, read on the forward strand.
TATTTCCATGAAAACCTCTTCCCTGCTGTACGGTTTAACGGTTACCGCCTTTTACCTGCTTATAGCCTACCTGATGTATAAGAGGAACATATTTATAAAAGTATAAAGCAATGCAGGGTTTAATGCGATGGGCCTGACTCGATAGGGATACTTACCGGCACATCTTTCACCACCGGGAAAGCCCATTTCAGGAAGTCGGGGAATACCCGTGCCCAGGTAGGGAGGTCGTGCCGGCCGCCTTTTACTTCCACGTAAGTAATATCGCCGGGATAGGAATAACCTTTCTTCTGCAGTTCACGGATAAGGGCCTTGGTATCGTCAATAGAATCAATGACTCCATTCTTATTCCTGTCTGCAATTTCATCCTGGGTACCACACTGGAACCAGAACCTCATATCCTCCGCCCCGGGGTTTTTACTGACTAGATTTAGTACCATCCTGCTCCGGTCTTCCATGTCTCCCGGCACGTATGGCTTATCGCGCCACCAGAACGAACCGCTGAATACCCCAATATTCCTGAAATGTTCAGGATGGGAATAGGCGATATCAAAAGCGGATAATCCCCCTAATGACATCCCGCAGAATACCCAGTCAGAGGCCTTTTCCGATACTTTGAATTCGCGTTGGAGGAAGGGAATAAATTCTTCCACGATGAATTTGCTGTAGGCCGAAGCCCGATCTCCCCTTCCTTTATAATCAGGCGACCCGGAGATGCCGTACTCCTGCATCCTCCTGTGGTCTGTCTCGATTCCTATATAGATGAATGGGCTGAGGGTAGCATCGTTGAAGGCATTGATCAGGGTATTCTCCAGGGTCATAGCCCTGAAATCCTGCCCGTCATTCATCAGGAGTACAGGGAATGCCCCGCCTTCCGACTGATAATCTGCCGGGGCTACCCATCGGAATACAACTTTTCTCCTAAGATTTTTGGAATAAAATCGCCCTTTCAGGCTTATGATATCAATTTCAAACGACATGATCAGCTATAAAGTGCAAGTATACTTATTCCCGGGAATTATTCCGAACCTTCCCGCGTATAAAAAGACTTCAGTCAGAGGGATTTAGTTGTTAAAGAAAGTAAAATAAGCTACATTTAAGATAATGGCAACAGCAAGACACATCCAATATTACTCCAATATCCTTGGGCGTGATATTAACCTCGAAATAACCGGGCACTGGGGTCATCCCATCCTTATGTTTCCCTCTTCATACGGGAGCTATACACAGAACCGGGATTTTGGACTCAACCAGTCGGTGATGCATTTCATAGACCAGGGAAAGATCAAACTGTACAACGTGGAGTCTATAGACGGACTTACCTTTTACGCTGACAACCTTTCCTCGGAGGTGAAGATCCATAATTATGAATTGTATATGCAATTCCTGAAAGACGAGCTCATTCCCTATATACAGCAGGAATGCAATACCCACAGGATAGGTGTTGCCGGGGTGAGTTTCGGGGGGTACCATGCGGCCAACACCGCCTTCCGGTTCCCGGACCTGGTATCCCACCTGTTTTCAATGTCCGGGGTCTTTAATATCCGGAATTTTACCCCCTTGTCTGACGACATGAGGATCTATTTTAACTGCCCGGACGAATTTATGCAGAACGAGGAATCCTGGAAGTTCATGCATATGCAGATTGTACTCAGCACCTCTAACTGGGACAGTTGTAAACCTAAGAATGAACACATGGCCAACATACTGGCCAATAAGGGAATCCCGTACTGGTATGACGAAAAACAATGGATTGACCATGACTGGCCCTTATGGAAGATGGTGTTTCCCGAGTACATAGGCCGTTATTTTTGATCATTAACTAAAAGAACCAAATGCATTATGAAAAAAGTTGGAATACTATTCGGAATGGAGGATACCTATCCCTGGGCATTTATTGAGCGGGTAAACCAGATTGGGGATGGCAAGGTTAAGGCCGAAGCTGTACAGATAGATAAAGTACAACAGGGAATAGATTATGGATACCATGTGATCATTGACCGTATTTCCCAGGAAGTACCTTTTTACAGGTCCTACCTGAAAAATGCTGCCCTGATGGGAACTGCTGTGATCAACAACCCGTTCTGGTGGAGTGCGGATGAGAAGTTTTTCAATAATTGTCTCTCGGTGCAACTGGGTGTTCCCGTTCCCAAGACAGTATTACTGCCCTCCAAGGAAAGACCTGATGATACTACCGAGAAATCGTTCCGAAACCTCAGGGCTCCTTTGGATTGGGATTATATGTTTGATTATATCGGGTTCCCGGCCTATATGAAGCCCCATTCAGGGGGTGGTTGGAAAAGCGTGTACAAGGTAGAGAGCCCGGAAGACCTGTTTGCCAAACATGGAGAGACAGAGCAGCTGGTGATGATGTTACAGGAGGAGATCGTCTTTGACGATTATTACCGGGTATACTGCCTCGGGCAGAAATATGTTCACATTATGCCTTATGAACCCAGGAACGAGTTTCACCTTAGGTATGCAACCGAGTCCAAGATCAAGGGTGATGAGCATAAGAAGCTGATGAAGACTATCCACGACTTAACCATTAAGCTGAACAAGGCCCTGGGATATGATTTTAACACTGTGGAATTCGCGGTCAGGAACGGGATCCCATATGCGATAGATTTCTGTAACCCTGCCCCGGATGCTGATATAAATTCGGTAGGCCAACAGAATTTTGACTGGATCGTAGAACATTCAGCGAAACTGGCAGTGGAAAAAGCTAAGGCTCATAAGGCCAAAAAGAATAACTGCACCTGGGGGACCTTTTTACAGGAGGCTATCTCCGGCCCAAAGGGAACCAGGCCTGCGGGGTTAAAAACTGCTTCCGAAGCAAAGAAGACTGTCCTAAAAAAGCCGGTAGCAAAGAAGAAAGTCGCACCTACAAAGAAAAGTCCCACCAAGAATTAACAGCTACCGACCAAATCACAACAAATGGAAAAGTTTACATTGGGCATAGAAGAGGAATTCCAGATTCTGGATGGCGATAGCCTCATGTTGCGTTCACAGATGTCCAAGATCATTCAGGACGGACAGATCATTCTCAAGGAACGTATCAAGCAGGAAATGCACCAGTCCGTAGTGGAAATGGGAACCAATATCTGCGAGAACATCCAGCAGGCCCGCGATGAGGTCTCCTACCTGCGGCAGCAGATCATTGCCCTGGCCGGGAACGAAGGACTGAAGGTCGCGGCTGCCGGTACCCATCCCTGTTCCCACTGGAGAGACCAGCTGATCACCCCGGATCCCCGGTATGACCAGCTGATAGAAGAGATGAAGGATGTGGCCCGGTCTAACCTGATCTTTGGGATGCACGTTCATGTAGGCATTCCCAACAGGGAAGAAGGGATGCAGATCATGAATGTTGCCCGTTACTTTCTGCCACACCTCTATGCATTGTCAACTAATTCTCCTTTCTGGGAGGGACATGAGACCGGATTTAAATCGTTCCGGTCCAAGATCTTCGATAAATTTCCGCGTACCGGTATTCCGCCCTACTTCTCTAATGTGGAGGAGTATGACAGGTTTATCAACGTCCTCGTAAAGACCGGATGCATAGATAACGGGAAAAAGATCTGGTGGGATCTCAGGCTTCATCCCTTTTACCCCACAGTAGAATTCCGGATCTGTGATATGATGATGACCGTAGATGAGGTTATTTGTGTGGCGGCCCTTATGCAGTGTATAATTGCCAAGCTCATCAAGTTACACCGGAAAAACCAGAGTTTCAGAACCTACAGGCGTGTCCTGATCAATGAAAATAAATGGCGGGCAGGGAGATATGGTATAGAGGCGAAATTGATCGATTTCGGGAAAGAGGCCGAGGTGCCTTTTAAGAGCCTGATGATAGAATTGCTCGATTTTATTGACGATGTCGTGGTTGATATGGGTTGCCGTGCGGAAGTGAACTACGTGTACCAGATGCTCGAACAGGGATCCGGCGCAGACCGTCAGTTAAAAGTATTCCGTGAAACAGGAGACCTGGTGAAGGTGGTAGATTATATCATCTGTGAAACCTCTAAAGGGCTTTAGTTAAATTTTAGTGATACACCCTTTATAATCCGTAGATTTGCAGCTTGTTAATGCATGAGCGAGTAATGAAGAGAATGATAAGAATAGCAGTACTGGATATGAACGCAGGCCAACCTAACGAGGGGATGCGTTGTATCAGGAGCCTTGTAGAAGGTTTCCTGGCAGAGGATGATGTGGATGGGGTATACAAAGTCTTCGAAGTAAGGGTCGAAAAGCAATTGCCCGAGGTAGCAGAATATGACATTTTCATCTGCTCCGGCGGTCCCGGCAGCCCGAAAGATCAGGGGGAGGACTGGCAAAAAGCATTTAACGCTTTCCTGGATGAAGTGAAGGCGCACAATACCTCTGAAGAATATAAAAAACACCTGTTCCTGATCTGCCACTCCTTCCAGCTGGCATGCCAGCATTGGCAACTCGCGAAAATTACCAAAAGACGTTCCATGGCCTTCGGTGTCATGCCGGTGCATAAGACGCCGCAGGGGAAAGAAGAACCGCTGCTAAAAGACCTGGACGACCCGTTTTATGCGGTGGACTCCCGCGAATACCAGGTGGTCGAGGTCAGGCAGAAAAGGATGAAGGAATTTGGAGCCAAAGTACTCTGCAGGGAAAAAGAGCGGCCTAAGGTCCCCTTGGAAAGAGCCGTAATGGCGATACGCTTCTCAGAGGAGATCTTTGGAGTGCAGTTTCACCCGGAAGCAGATGCTGACGGAATGCATACACACTTCCAGAAAAAGGAGAAACAACAACTCATTATCAAACACAAGGGAGAAGAAAAATTCAGGGAAATGTTGTTACATCTCCGGGATGAGGATAAGATCTCCAAAACCCATGGCATCCTGATCCCGCAATTTCTCAGGAATGCCACCGATGCCATCATCCAATCTAAATTTGTCTCCGCATGATACCAGAAGTACGCGCCTCTTTTAATAGTTCATTTGATGAATCGCATTACCAGGCGCTGCTCGAGGATATGAAAACAAGGTTTGATGAAGCTGCAGGGTTCCGTATTTCCGAAACCCCGGTCTTTATCAGTAAGGAGGCAAAGGAAATGATATTCAGTGCCTGTGATGCGATCATAGAGCAAATAGGTAAACTGGATTTCTATGCCCTTCGTGAAAAGTATATCCCTGAAGATCTTCGGAGCGATACCCCTTTGGAAGACCCGCATTTCCTGGCCATCGATTTTGGTATGTGTGTAGGAGATAACGGGAAGATAGTTCCGCAGCTGATAGAATTGCAGGCATTTCCCTCCCTGTTCCTTTACCAGAATTACCTCGGGGCGGCTTACCGCAAATTTTATCCCGCCGTACCCATTGATCGCTTTGATTACCTCTTCAGCGAGTTGACTGCCCCCGCCTACCTGGAAAAAATGAGGCGGGTGATCCTGGGACCCCAGCCTGCTGAGAACGTGATCTTGTTAGAGCTCTTCCCTGAAAAGCAAAAAACAAGGATAGACTTCTGGGCGACCAAACAAGCGCTGGGCATAGAAGTGGTTTGCGTCACCCGCATCCTGAAAGAAGGGAGGCAGCTCTTTTACGAAAAGGACGGGAAGAAAGTTCGTATCCGCCGTATCTACAACCGGGTGATACAAGACGACCTGCTTCAATACCCGGACCTGGAATTACCTTTCAGGTTTAACGAGGACCTGGATGTCAACTGGATTTCACACCCCGATTGGTTTAACCTGATCTCCAAATCGATCATGCCCAGGCTGCAACATGAATATATCCCCACATCGTATTACCTGGATGAAAGACCCGGAAATCTGGACCTGCAGAATTATGTCCTGAAGCCTCTTTTTTCTTTTGCCGGGAAAGGCGTGGAACTGAATCCAACGGAATCTATGCTGGCCGCAATCCTGGATAAGCAGAATTACATTTTACAGCAAAAAGTAGAATATGCCCCGCTGGTAAAATGCCCTGACGGGTCTTATTCCAAGGTTGAGTTAAGGATCCTATATGCGAAGGAAGATAAAGAAGAACATCTTCAGCCGGTTATCAACCTGGCGAGGATGGGTAAGGGAAAACTTATTAATGTTTCCCATGCAACCGATGCTACCTGGATCGGATCTTCCGTATGTTATTTCGAATCTTGATTATTTCCGTAATTCCATATACCTGCTGACGTATTTGCCGATTACGTCAAATTCCAGGTTGACTTCCGTTCCTACCCGGTAAGTATTAAAGCGCGTGTGCTCATAGGTATAAGGAATGATGGCCACGCTGAATTCTGCATCCCCTGAATTGACCACGGTCAGGCTGACGCCATCAATGGTTATGGAGCCTTTTTCTATAGTGACATTACCGCTGCCTGCGTCATAGGTAAATGTAAAGAACCAGCTTCCGTCTTTCTCTTCAATAGCCGTGCAGATTGCAGTCTGGTCCACATGGCCCTGTACCAGGTGGCCGTCCAGGCGGGAACCCATGATCATGGCCCGCTCCAGGTTGACCATATCTCCTGCATTCAGATGGCTGAGGTTGGTCTTCTCCAGGGTCTCTTCAATAGCGGTAACCCGGTAGGTGTTACCCTTTGTCTCAACCACGGTAAGGCAGACCCCGTTGTGAGCAACACTCTGGTCTATTTTCAGTTCCCCGCTGAGGGAAGATTCTATAGTGATGTGAAGGTTTCCCCCGTCTTTATCCAATTGCTTTACCCTTCCCAAACTTTCAATGATCCCTGTAAACATGGTTCGTATAAAATAAGTAGTTTTGCTATGCAAAAATACTACATAACAATAGATTGGATGGAGGAGAAAGGAAAAATACGGCTGGGAATTTCTGTAGGAGACCTGAACGGGATCGGGTGCGAAGTAGCGCTCAAGACCTTTGAGGATTCCCGTATGCTGGATTTCTGTACCCCCGTGCTGTTCGCTTCCAGCAAAAGTATGGCGGCACAGAAGAATGCTTTGGGACTTAATGTCACCTACCACGGGATTCAGAAAGCCACAGAGGCAGTAGACGGTAAGATCAACGTGGTGAATATCTGGAAAGAAGTTCCGGAACTCGAATTTGGAAAATCGACCAAGGAGGGAGGGGCATACGCGATCCGTTCCCTGAAAGCCGCGGTCAAAGCTTTGCGGGATAATGAAATTGATGTGCTGGTCACCGCTCCTATCAACAAAAATAATATACAGGCCGAAGATTTTAAGTTCCCCGGGCATACAGACTACCTGGCAAAGGAATTGGAAGGCGAAAGCCTTATGTTCATGATCACGGACGGGTTAAAGGTGGGCTTACTTACCGATCACGTTGCCGTGAAAGATGTGGCCCAGGCCATCACACCACAACTTATTCGCAAGAAGGTGCGGACAGTAATGAACTCGCTCAAGGCAGACTTTGCTATCCGTAAGCCGAAAATCGCCATACTGGGGATCAACCCTCATAGCGGGGATAATGGCCTGATCGGGAAAGAGGACGAGGAGGTGCTGAAACCGACTATTAAATTACTCAATGATGAAGGTAACCTCGTATTCGGACCGTATTCCGCAGACAGTTTCTTTGGTTCCGGCTCCTATACCGATTTTGATGCAGTGCTGGCAGCATACCACGACCAGGGGCTGATCCCTTTTAAAACCCTGTCGTTTGGGAAAGGTGTTAATTTCACGGCAGGGCTCAATAAAGTGCGTACATCCCCTGATCACGGGACGGCATACGAGATAGCCGGGCAGGGGAAGGCAGATCACAGTTCCTTTAAAGAAGCCGTCTTTGCCGCCATCAATATCTTCCGGAACAGGCAGGAGTACGAGGAGTTAACAGCGAATCCACTGCGTAAATACAAGAAAAAAGCGGAGCGGTTCTAGGGTAAAGAGTTGGGGTACAAGGTGCCGCGGGGAATATTTTGTATTTTTGATTGGGATTCTTGAAAATTAAAGTATCTTTGCAGGCCTTAAACGAGTGTTAGAAATGATGCAGCATAAGGAATTCAGTGTTCCTTTCTCAGGATTGAAGCAAGGGAAACACGAGTTTAAATTTGAAGTTGATAATTCGTTCTTTGAATCTTTTGGGTATGAAGAGTTTAACGCCGCTGCGATTACATTGCACCTGGAGTTAGATAAAAGGAGTACGATGCTGGAGTTGGAACTCAGGGCAGAAGGAAGCGTAAACGTGGACTGCGATCTGAGCAGTGAACCTTACGACCAGCCGATCGAGGCTTCCCTAGAACTGGTGGTCAAATTCGGAGAGGAATACAATGACGAGGACGATGAGATCCTGATCATTCCTCACGGGGAACACCAGATCAATATCGCTCAATATGCCTACGAGATGCTTGTACTGGCAGTTCCTGCGAAACGCATTCATCCAAAAGTAGAGGATGGCAGCATGAAATCGGAATTACTGGAGAAGTTAGAAGAATTACAACCCAAAGAAACGAAAGAGAATAAAGAAGATACAGATCCCCGTTGGGACGCACTGAAAAATTTTTTAACGGATAAATAAGTATTAAAAATGGCACATCCAAAGAGAAAAATCTCAAAGACCAGAAGAGATAAGAGAAGAACACATTATAAGGCTTCTGTGCCAACCATAGCTAAGGATCCTACGACCGGCGAAATGCACCTGTACCACAGGGCTCACTGGCACGAAGGTAAACTTTACTATCGTGGACAGGTTTTGATCGACAAAACTGAGGAAGCTACGGCCTAATACCAGGGCTATAAATTATTAACTCCCACTTGGATAAAGTGGGAGTTTTTTTATGGATTTTCAATGGGCCTGAAAAATCCCCAGAATGGAAAGAAAGTCGTAAAAAATCCTTACTTTTCACCCATTATGGTGCATTTCTCTAGGTTTCTCGATAAAAATCATTCACAACATGAATAATATATCGGCAGCAATCACGGCTGTAGGAGCATACGTTCCAGAGTTTCGTCTGACTAACAAGGTCCTGGAAACCATGGTGGATACCAATGACGAATGGATCACAACCAGGACTGGGATCAAGGAACGCAGAATTTTAAAAGACAAGGATAAGGGAACTTCTTACCTGGCTATCCAGGCGGCGAATGACCTGATCCGGAAAAAGAACCTAGACCCGGCAGAAATAGACCTGGTCTTACTGGGGACAGCAACTCCTGACCTGCCTGTAGCTTCCACAGCGGTCTATGTCGCTTCAGAAATAGGGGCGGTAAATGCTTTTGCCTATGATATTCAGGCCGCCTGCTCTAATTTCCTTTACGGGATGTCTACCGCAGCCCGGTATATAGAGTCGGGCAAATACAAGAAAGTATTGCTGATCGGTGCAGATAAAATGTCATCAATCATTGATTATACGGACAGGACTACCTGTATTATTTTTGGTGATGGCGCAGGAGCAGTGCTTTTTGAACCGAACGAGGAAGGATACGGTCTGAAGGATGAGTTCCTTAGGTCTGATGGTAAAGGAAGGCAATTCCTGAAGATCGAGGCCGGGGGATCACTGATGCCGGCATCTGAGGATACAGTTAAAAACAACCTTCACTTCGTATACCAGGACGGAAAATCTGTCTTTAAGTTTGCCGTTTCTAACATGGCTGACGTGGCAGCGAAGATCATGGAGCGGAATGAACTGGAGCACGATGACGTACAATGGCTGGTACCACACCAGGCTAATAAGAGGATCATTGATGCTACAGCTAACCGGATGGGCGTAGAAGCAGATAAGGTTATGATGAATATTCAACGGTATGGAAATACCACTTCTGCAACACTTCCATTACTGTTAGCCGATTACGAAAAGCAATTGAAAAAAGGAGATAATCTGATTTTTGCCGCCTTTGGAGGTGGCTTTACCTGGGGATCCATTTACCTTACCTGGGCATACGATTCCAACTAAAAGAGAGAACTATTCTAAACCTAATTCCATGGATATTAAAGAGATTCAAAGTTTAATTAAATTTGTGGCAAAATCGGGAGCCAGCGAGGTAAAACTGGAAACCGATGAGATCAAGATCACCATTCGTACCGGGGCGGCAGACAGCGGTCAGGAGCCTACCTACGTACAGCACATCCCCATGCAGGCAGCTCCTGCTCCCCAACCGGTTCAAATGCAACAACCTGCTGCTGGTGGCGGAGGACAGGAAGCAGCAGCCCCCAAGGCAGAGTCTGATGAGAGTTCAAAATACATTACCATCAAATCCCCTATCATCGGTACTTTCTACCGCAAACCATCTCCGGATAAACCTGCTTTTGTTGAGGTAGGAGACAGCATCGCAAAAGGTGATGTTCTGTGTGTGATCGAGGCGATGAAACTCTTTAATGATATAGAATCAGAAGTTTCAGGTAAAGTAGTAAAGGTTCTAGTGGACGATTCTTCACCCGTGGAGTTCGACCAGCCTTTATTCCTTATTGATCCATCTTAAGTATAATCATACGATCCGGGAAAATTGCAGACCTCCTATGAGGTCGGCCTTCTGAACGGACCATGAAACTGAACGCTATGTTTAATAAAATACTGATAGCAAACCGCGGAGAGATCGCCCTGCGAATCATCCGGACCTGCAAGGAAATGGGCATTAAGACTGTGGCTGTCTATTCTAAGGCGGACGAAGAAAGTCTCCATGTCAGGTTTGCAGATGAAGCGGTTTGTATAGGACCGGCTCCCAGCAGTGAGTCCTACCTGAAAATACCGAATATTATAGCCGCGGCAGAGATCACCAATGCAGATGCCATCCATCCGGGCTACGGGTTCCTTTCTGAGAACTCCAAGTTCTCCAAGATATGTGCCGAGCATGATATCAAGTTTATCGGGGCTTCCGGTGAGCATATTGATAAAATGGGAGACAAGGCAACTGCCAAGGCGACCATGAAAGAAGCGGGAGTACCAACCATTCCCGGATCTGAAGGCCTGCTGAAAGATGTGGATGACGCTAAAAAGGTGGCCAAGAAAATGGGCTATCCAGTGATGATCAAGGCTACCGCAGGTGGTGGAGGTAAAGGAATGCGCGCCATCTGGAAAGAAGAAGACCTGGAAGCAGGATTCAACAGCGCCGTAAAAGAGGCAACAGCTGCTTTCGGGAACGGCGGTATGTACATGGAGAAACTGATCGAGGAGCCACGCCATATAGAAATACAGATCGTCGGAGACCAGTATGGTAAGGCATGTCACCTTTCTGAAAGGGATTGTTCTGTGCAACGTCGTCACCAAAAACTTACAGAAGAAACTCCTTCCCCTTTTATGACCGATAAACTTCGGGAGAGTATGGGGAAAGCTGCTGTTAAAGCTGCGGAGTATATCAAGTACGAAGGAGCCGGTACCGTAGAATTCCTGGTAGATAAGCACCGTAATTTCTATTTCATGGAAATGAATACCAGGATACAAGTAGAACACCCGATCACTGAACAGGTGATCGATTATGACCTGATCCGGGAGCAGATCCTTGTGGCCGGTGGGGTGCCGATCTCCGGTAAGAATTATTACCCGAAATTACACTCTATCGAATGCCGTATCAATGCAGAAGACCCTTATAACGGTTTCAGGCCATCCCCCGGTAAGATCACAACGTTACACACCCCGGGAGGGCATGGAGTGCGGCTGGATACCCACGTTTACAGCGGTTATACTATTCCGCCGAACTACGATTCAATGATCGCTAAACTGATCACCACAGCCCAGACCAGGGAAGAGGCGATCAACAAGATGAAAAGAGCCCTGGATGAATTCGTGATCGAAGGGATCAAGACTACTATTCCCTTCCACAGGCAACTGATGGATCACCCGGATTACCTGGCGGGGAACTATACTACCAAGTTCATGGAGGATTTTAAAATGAATCCCCCCGAAGAAGAATCTTAAGGGAAAGAACATAATGAAAATGGAGGCATAAAATTTTATGGCCTCCATTTTTTTGTTGGTTACCTTAGTAAACGACTAACGAAAAGCAGATGGAACTCAGTTACTGGGAGTATAAAGACTGGTTGAGCGATGTGGACTTTACCATCATTGGAAGTGGCATCACAGGTCTGAACTGTGCCTTAAGGCTAAAAGAGCGCTTCCCCGGCAGCAAGGTGGTAATCCTTGAAAGAGGCAGTCTGCCACAGGGAGCAAGTACCAAGAATGCCGGATTTGCTTGTTTTGGGAGCATTTCAGAGATCCTGGATGACCTGCAGCGCCATTCGGAACAGGAGGTTACAGAATTGGTGCAGAAACGCTACAGCGGGATAGAAATGCTGCGCCGTACCCTGGGCGATGAAGCTATTGGCTATCATAATTTCGGGGGACACGAACTTTTCCCTGCATCCGATAAACTGCTTTACGAGCAATGCCGTGAATCCATGGGCCAGGTGAATGAACTGCTGACTCCAGTGTTTAGAGGCCCTGCCTTTACGGAAACAGCGAATGTATTCGGGTTCAGGAAGGTTGGGGATAATTATATCACCCACACCTATGAAGGACAGATCGATACTGGGAAGATGATGAGGTCCTTATTATATAAAGTGCAGGCTGCCGGTGTACTGATCCTGAATGCGATCAATGTGGAATCTTTTGAAGGGCTGCCGGGCAGGGTAGAAGTAAAGACTAACCAATTCCACTTCAGCACAGGGCATCTCCTGGTGGCTACAAATGGTTTTGCATCCCGCTGGTTCCCGGAAGAACTAAGGCCGGCGAGAGCCCAGGTACTCATTACCAAACCTATAGCTGATTTAAAAATACGAGGGACATTCCACCTGGATAAGGGATACTATTATTTCCGGGATATTGATGGCCGTATTTTGCTGGGGGGAGGAAGAAACCTCGATTTTAAAGGAGAGGAGACCAGCGAGTTCGGCCAGACTGCGATCATACAGGAGAAACTGGAAACGCTGCTGACCGAAACCATACTCCCAGGAATTTCCTACGAGATAGACCGGCGATGGAGCGGGATTATGGGGGTTGGGCCCAAGAAGTCCCCGGTTGTCAGGCAGGTATCCGAAAGAATTTACTGTGGGGTGCGTCTCGGCGGGATGGGAATTGCCATCGGCAGCCTCGTTGGTGCGGAACTGGCCGACCTGGTTCCGGCTTAACCTAAGATCTTATTGCCTGAGGCGCTTATTGATTGTCCCCAGGGATACATTCAGGTATACTCTTTTACCCTGTTCTATCGCTTCGGGCGAATGGAAATAAATACTCTCTCCTTCAGACCAGCCCTTTACGAGATAATGGCTGCCCATAGGGTAACTGCGCTCTACTACTGTTGGGATGCCCGAATTTGGTGACACTTTGAATTCATGCGCATAAACGATGATCCTCCGTTTAGTATCGGCGTAGGATTTCAGGATGTCTATAGGGACCAGGCTGGCCTCCCCGAACAAAGAAGCCACGTACAGACTTCTCGGTTGGTCGTATAGCTCCTGTACCGGCCTGTCTGCGATGATCTTCCGGTCCCTGATCACAAGGATACGGTCTGCATAAGGCAGCACATCCATAGCGTCATGTGTTGCTGTGATACAGGTAATGCCCTCTTGCCGGAGGTAATCGAAAAGGTTACGCCTCAGGGTATTCTTCTGGAAATTGTCAATATGGCTGAAAGGCTCATCCAGCAGCAGGAGTTCCGGCTTCTGGGCAATGGCCCTTGCCAGTGCCACGCGCTGTTTCTGTCCCACGCTCAGGGTCTTTACCTTTGTATCCGCAAAAGCCTCCATCTCTGTCATGGCCAGAAGTTCAGAAGTCCGCTTTTCCAGTTCTTCCGGGTAAAATACAGACAGGAACTGGGACACATTTTCTTTCACCGTGGTAAAAGGCATCAGGTCAAATTCCTGCGAAAGGTATTTCATGTTTTCCTCTCCCGGCACTAACTGGAACCTCGGGCCTAATACTTTCTTTTCCCCCCAGTGAACACTGCCCTCCTCTAAATGCAACAAACCATAAATAAGGCGGAGCAAGGTGCTTTTACCGCCGCCACTCTCGCCCATTACCGCGAGGTGCTTCCCTGCTTCCAGGCCAAAGCTGATGTCCTCCAGAACCGGGGTCTTGTTATAGGCAAAGGTCAGATTCTCTACTCGTAACATGAGATAGTATGAATTATAGTGGGATACAAAAAGCCCGTTTCTGTGGGAAACGGGCTTCTGTCCATTTTATTGACTATCAGTCTTTAAATTCTTTCAGAACAGCGCGGTTGGGCAATTCCTCGTACCCCATATTGTACAGGGTGAAAGAAAAAATATCTGCATACTGCTCAATAGTTTTACTGACAGGAGTTCCTGCACCGTGCCCTGCATTTGTCTCGATTCGGATCAAAACAGGGTTGTCACCGGCTTGCTTCTCCTGCAGAGTGGCGGCAAACTTGAAACTGTGAGCCGGTACCACACGGTCATCATGATCCCCGGTAGTGACCAGGGTCGCCGGGTAGCTTACACCTTCTTCTATATTGTGCAGGGGTGAATATGCATGCAGGTATTCGAACATTTCTTTATTGTCTTCAGCAGTACCGTAATCATAGGCCCACCCGGCTCCCGCCGTAAAAGTATGGTAGCGTAACATATCCAGCACCCCTACAGCCGGCAGGGCTACCTGCATCAGGTCGGGGCGCTGCGTCATTACTGCACCTACCAGCAGTCCGCCGTTAGAGCCACCCCGGATTGCTAACTGTTCCTTAGACGTATAATTATTCTCGATCAGGTATTCCGCAGCAGCGATAAAATCATCAAAGACATTCTGTTTCTGCATCTTGGTTCCGGCATTGTGCCACTTCTTCCCGTACTCACCGCCTCCACGGATGTTAGGCACGGCATAAATACCTCCTTGTTCCATCCAGACCGCGTTTACCAGGCTGAACCCGGGGGTCAGGCTGATATTGAAACCTCCGTAGCTGTAAAGAATAGTAGGGTTCTTCCCATTGAGTTCAATTCCTTTTTTGTGAGTGATGATCATAGGGATCTTAGTGCCATCCTTGGAATTGTAAAATACCTGCTCTGACACGTAATCCTCCGGGTTAAAATCGATGTCCGGTTTCCAGTATAACTCGTATTTCCCCGTTTCTACATTAAGCTTATAGCTGGAGGCCGGGGTTTTATAGTTGGTGAAAGAGAAGTATAGTTCCTTTTCATCCTTTTTCCCGCCTATTCCGCTCGCACTTCCTACGTCCGGCAATTCGATCTCCCTGATCTGCTTGCCATCGTAATCGTACTGGTATACTTTAGAAATCGCATCGATCATATATTCTGCGAAGAAGTATCCGCCACCTGTACTCGGACTGAGTACATTCTCGGTCTCGGGGATAAAATCCTCCCAATTTTCCGGTTGAGGAGCTGATGCATTTACTTTTACAACCTTTTTATTGGGCGCATCCAGGTTAGTGACCAGAAAGAGTTCTTCCCCACGGTTGTCGATTACGTAAGTGTCGCTGTCCTCGTGATCAAGGATGGTGGTGAAACCCTTCCCGGGTTTCTGAAGGTCTTTGATAAACAGTTTCCCTCCGGAAGTAGTGTTTCTTGCAGAAATCATCAGGAAGCGCTCATCTTCGGTCAGGTTGGCTGAAATATATCGGTGTTTTTCAGTGGGGTCTCCGCCAAAAACCAATTCGTCATTTTCCTGGGCACTGCCCAGCTTGTGGAAATAAACCTTGTGCTGGTCTGTCTTGGCTGAAAGTTCGCTTCCTTCAGGTTTGTCATAGCTGGAGTAATAGAATCCTTCCTTACCTTTCCAGGATACCCCGCTGAACTTAACATCAACCAGGGTGTCTTCTACGATCTCCATAGACTCTGTATCCATCACGATGACCTTGCGCCAGTCGCTCCCTCCTTCAGAGATCTGGTAGGCCGCAAGCGCCCCGTCTTTGGTAAAGCTGATCCCGGCCAGGGAGGTGGTACCGTCTTCGGAGAAATTATTGGGATCCAGGAATACCTCGGGGGTTCCGTCTCCTTTCTGCCGGTAGAGTACGGACTGGTCCTGCAGTCCGTCATTTTTATAAAAATAGGTGTAGTCACCTTCCTTGAAAGGCGAGCTCAGTCTTTCGTAGTTCCATAATTTTTCTAACCTGTTCTTCAGGTCCTTCCGGTAAGGGATCTGTGAAAGGAATTCCTGGGTGACATTGTTCTGTCTTTTTACCCAGTCTTCTGTTTCCGCACTGCGATCATCTTCCAGCCAGCGATAAGGATCCGGCACATCGGTGCCAAAGTAGTTGTCAACAGTATCGACTTTGGCGGTCTCAGGGTAATTCACGGCAATTGTAGATTTTTCTTTGGAGGTGTCACAGGATACCAGGACGGCACCTGCCATTAGGGTTAAAAAAATTCTCTGCATTATATTTAGTATTGGTAAGCACTAAAAATAACAATAAAAAATCCTTTGAGTACAAGGCACACAAAGGATTTAGAAAGTATTAACGTATATGGATCAGACCAGCTGGTTCGCTACAAGGTATTCTGCGATCTGAACCGCATTTGTGGCGGCACCTTTCCTCAGGTTGTCTGCCACGATCCACATATTCAGGGTATTCGGCTGGGATTCATCGCGCCGGATCCTGCCCACAAAGACATCGTCCTTATCATGGGCATATACGGGCATGGGATAGGTATTGGTCAGCGGGTTGTCCTGGACTACGATCCCAGGGCTCTCATTCAGGAGGCTCCGGACATCGGCAAGATCAAAGTCGTGCTCAAATTCCACATTCACAGATTCTGAATGTCCCCCGGAAGTCGGGATACGCACCGCTGTGGCCGTGACCGAGAAGCTCTTGTCATCAAGGATCTTCTGAGGCTCCTTGGAGAGCTTCATTTCTTCCTTGGTATACCCGTTCTCCATAAATACATCACAATGGGGGAGGGCATTCCGGTTGATGGGATAGGGGTAAGCCATGTCTCCCTGTATGCCGGCTACTTCGTTTTCGAGTTGTTTTACCGCCTTTACCCCGGTTCCGGAGACGGACTGGTAGGTAGAGACTACAACCCGCTTCATCCGGTATTTCTTATGCAGCGGGGCAAGCGCCAGTACCATTTGTATGGTAGAACAATTGGGGTTCGCAATGATCTTGTCGTCCTTGGTAAGACGGTCTGCATTGATCTCGGGTACGATCAGCTTCTTATCGGGATCCATGCGCCATGCGGAGGAATTATCGATCACGGTGGTACCTGCTTCGGCGAATCGCGGAGCCCATTGCAAAGAGGTATCACCCCCTGCAGAGAAGATGGCGATCTGCGGCTTAGCATTAACAGCTTCCTCCAACCCGATCACGGTATGTACCTTCCCATTAACGGATATCTTTTTCCCCACGGATCGCTCAGAAGCAACCAACAGAAGCTCTGTCACCGGGAACTTTCTTTCGGCCAGTACTTTAAGCATTACTTCCCCTACCATCCCGGTAGCCCCTACAACAGCAATTTTCATATTATTCTGATTAAAAGGCCAAAGGTAATCCAAGAGGGCTTACCCGGCAAGCTGCTTAATTTAAATATGCAATTTTATAACAAAATGTTATAAATGAAACTAGGAGCAAAAAAAGACCGCCAACCAGGGAGGCCCTGCCGGCGGTTTAAATTAATGAATAGCTAGTGCAGCGGTTGCCCCTGCAGGAGCACTATTTTTATTTCTTTTTCAGTAGGTCACGAATCTCTACTAAAAGCTCTTCCTGGGTCGGCCCCTTAGGAGCTGCCGGAGTCTCTTCTTTTGGTTTCTTGGTTTTGTTGTACGCTTTGACGATCAGGAACAGTACTAGACCTACAATGATCAGGTTCACGATCGAATTGATCCAGGCACCGTATCGGATAGCATTTTCGGCCACATAGCCGGCTTCTCCTTCTACCCCTGAAGATTCAGTAAGTACCAGTTTCAGGTTCGCAAAGTCGACCCCTCCTGTAAATTCACCCACGATGGGCATCATAATGTCATTGACAAAGCCATTGACCACGAGGCTTACTGCCCCGGCTAAGATCACAGCAACTGCAAACTCAATAACATTGCTGGTCATGATAAAATTCTTGAATTCCTTAAACATGTTGATAGTTGAATATGGTTAGTATTGTTTTAACATTCTTAAGGTAATCAAAAAATTTAAGTGGGCTGTGGATTGTTTATAAATTGCCAGGTTATCAACCGGTTATCTTACGTCTTACGCGCTGGGAGATCCCGGTAATGAGTTCATAAGATATGGTTCCTGCAGCAGCGGCCAGCAGGTCTGCGGATGATTCCTTGCCAAAGACCACTACTTCATCGCCTTCCCTGCAATCGATACCGGTAACATCAACCATGATCATATCCATACAAACATTCCCGATGATGGGTGCACGATTTCCACGGATGGTTACATAGCCTTTTCCATTGCCGTACTGCCTGCCAATACCATCTGCATGGCCCAGTGGCAGCGTCGCGGTACGGACCGGGGTAGAAGCCCGGAAAGCCCTGTTATACCCTACGCTCTCTCCTGCCCCTATCTCGTGAATCTGTGAGATCACTGTTTTAAGACTGGCCACAGGGGTTAATTTGGAATCGTAAACCGCGTCGTTCCCGAATCCATAGAGGCCGATCCCGCTTCTGACCATATCGTACTGATGGTCCGGGTAATTCAGGATGCCCGAGGTGTTGAGTAAGTGCCTGAGGGGGCGATAACCCAGTTCTTTCTCTACCGAAATACATATCCTGGCAAAACTCCGCAGTTGATCTTTCGTAAACTCCTTCTCAGCCGGGTCTTCAGAAGCAGCAAGGTGAGAGAAGACAGAAGCAACCCTAAGGCAGGGAATTATTTTGATCTCAGAAGCGATCTTCCCGGCGTGTTCCGGGGTAAAGCCCAGCCGGTTCAGCCCGGTATTGAATTTCAGGTGTACGGGGTATTCTTTCTGCCCTTCGTCCCTGGCCGTTTTGGCAAATCCTTCCAATAAATTTTCTGAGTAAAGTGCAGGTTCCAGGCACCTGGCAATAATGGTCTTATAGCTTATGGGTTGCGGATGAAGAACAAGGATAGGACGGGTGATGCCGGCATCCCTGAGGGCAACTCCTTCGTTAGTATAGGCAACCGCGAAATAATCTGCCCCCAGTTCCTGTAACTTCAGGGCGATCCTGGCCGCTTCACTGCCATAAGCAAAAGCTTTTACAACGGCCATAAAGCGTGTTCCGGGCGCGATATGCGAAACCAGGTAGCGGTAATTATTTTCCAAAGCAGACAGGTCTATTTCCAGGACTGTCTCCCCGGTACTTGTCTTGTTATTATCTGGTCTTAACATTACCGGGATCTCAATGGGTTCATTATTATCAGGGGTCGAATTTAAGATTGGGTGGGATTGTTATTCTCTTTTTTGGCAACTTCTTCTGCTGAAACTTCCATCTTGCTGATCTTCTCTTTCAACATGGCTTTATAGAATGCTGCCCTGCTCAGTGGCTCGTATTCTTCGGTTTCACCCAGCAGGACCAGCTTATCGTTATTGGATTTCCTGAAACTGTAATTCGCGAGGTTGCCGGTGCGAGTACAGATCGCATGAACTTTAGTTACGTATTCAGCGGTGGCCATAAGGTTGGGCATCGGACCAAAGGGATTCCCTTTAAAATCCATATCCAGTCCGGCCACTACAACCCGGATCCCTTTATTAGCCAGGTCATTGCATACCGTAACGATCTCGTCATCAAAGAACTGTGCCTCGTCAATACCTACCACATCACATTGGTCTGCCAGGATCCGGATATTCGCTGCAGCAGGTACCGGGGTAGAACGGATTTCGTTCTCATCATGGGAAACCACTTTTTCCTCGTGGTAGCGGGTGTCTACCATGGGTTTAAATATTTCTACTTTCTGCTTGGCAAATTGCGCGCGTTTAAGTCGCCTGATGAGTTCTTCTGTCTTCCCCGAAAACATAGAACCGCATATGACTTCTATCCATCCGAATTGTTCTTTATGATTAACAGTGTTTTCGAGAAACATTTTGTAATTTTAGTCGAGGGAAACGGCTTTCTTAGCTGTCAAAGTACTTGACGGTATAAAAGTATTAAAAAAGATAAACCTTTACCTTTAAGGAAAAATAAAAAGAGATGAAAAGAAAATTAAAGGATGAGTTGAACCAGCTGGCGTCGGCGATTCTCTCAGCCAAAGGGGAGATGGAGCTTTCCCAGCTTTACGAAGCCTCCAGGAAACTTTACGAAAAGATAGCGGTACTCAGGTTTATTGAAGATAAACTCAACGATATTGAGATCGACGTGTCCAGCAATGCCATCGCCAATAAATTCGAGAAAATGGCCACTGCGGTCATGAATGAAAACAAGTCGGTTCCGGAGAGTAATCCTCACCAGGAGGATATTATCATTCCGGGAATGCAAACCATAAAGGATATGATCTCGGAAATGCCCGGCGAAGCGGATGTAGACCAGTTTTTCGCAGAATTCGTGGCCAAACCCAAGACGATAAAGAACGACAAGGAAGATGTAACCCCGGAAATTCCTAACGGGAAAAACAAAAGCCTGAACGAGACCCTGACCCAGAAGGTGATATCCGTAGGGCTTAATGACCGGCATGCATTTGTTAAACATCTTTTTAACGGCAGCACCGAAGACTTTAACCGGGTGATCTCCCAACTGAACACCATAGATAACGAGGAGCGGTCCATAGCTTTTATCGAGAACATGGTAAAGCCCGACTATAACAACTGGGCCGGGCAGGAAGAAATTGCCTCGCGCTTCATGTCGCTTATATCAAGAAGATTTTCCTGATTAATCAACAATCATTGACCAAGTGAACCGGAAGCTGTCTTATGGCTTTCGGTTATTTTTTTTAAAAAACTGCAGCAGAAAAAATGGGTAAATTATTTATTGTTCCCACGCCTATAGGAAATATGGAAGACATCACCCTCCGGGCCATCAGGGTTCTGAAAGAGGTAGACCTTATCCTGGCCGAAGATACCCGTACCAGCGCCAAGCTCCTTCAGCGCTTCGAGATAGACACCCCCATGCTGAGCCATCATATGCATAACGAGCACAAGACAGTTGAGGGACTGGTTTCTCGTCTTTCAGGAAATGAAACGATGGCTCTTATTTCGGATGCGGGAACTCCCGCAATTTCTGATCCGGGGTTCCTGCTGACCCGGGCTTGTATTGAAGCCGGGGTAGACGTGGAATGTCTGCCGGGGGCTACTGCTTTTGTGCCCGCCCTGGTAAACAGCGGACTTCCCAATGACAAGTTTGTTTTTGAAGGTTTCCTGCCGCCTAAAAAAGGAAGGCAGACCAGGCTAACCCTACTGGCAGAGGAACCCAGAACTATGATCTTCTATGAATCCCCCTATAAACTGGTTAAAACCCTGACCGATTTTTCCCAGTACTTTGGGGAGGACAGGCCGGTCAGTGTTTCCCGGGAGCTCACCAAGATGTACGAGGAGCAGGTAAGGGGAACGCTGTCAGAAGTATCTGCTCATTTTGAACAAAATCCACCAAAAGGAGAACTGGTCATTATAGTTGGCGGTGCACGCTAGCACGTTGCGGATCAGGAAGCTTTATGCTTCCCTTCTTCCCAGCCATGCTTGGAAAGATATTGCTTACCACTCTTGACTGCCCCTGCTTCTATGGTAGTCCCCATACTGTCATTCCACCTGTTCAGGTAGCCAAAAAGGGATATCACGCCCAGGATCTCCACAATTTCTCCCTCATCCCAGTACCGGTGTAAACGTTCCGAAATTTCGGAATCTACGGCATTGGGCACCTGTGATGCGGCCAGTGAAAAATCCAGGGCAGCTCTTTCTGCTTCTGAAAAGGCGGGATGGGTTCTGTAATCCCAAATATTATCCAGCTTCTCCTGCTCAGCCCCGTAGCGCTCTGCTGCCCGGATAGCATGTGCCTGGCAGTACCGGCAGCCCGTGGCGTTACTGCTCACCCATGCGATCATGCGTTTTAGTGCTGAAGTAACCTTGCCCTCGTTTGCCATAACAGCCTTGTTCAGGTTGATAAAAGCCTTGGAAATAGCCGGCCGGTGTTGCATGGTGAGAACCGAATTGGGGCAGAATCCCAGTGTCTCGTTGAAAAATTCGGCCAGCTCGCGGGTAGCTTGGTCGTGAGTTGGGTCTAGAGGGGTTACCAGTGGCATGTTTTTACGTATTTTTGAAGTCACAAGTAACAAAAAAATTTATTGATGACGAATCATATCACGACACAGTGGAAGGGAAATATGGCCTTTGAGACCAATAATACTTCGGGCCTTAACTTTACTATAGATGCCAGCCCGGAAGATGGGGGAGAAGGTAACGGGATGCGGCCTAAAGCCCTTATGCTTTCTGCTCTTGCAGGATGCAGCGGACTGGATGTGGCCATGATGTTCCGGAAGATGAAACTTGAAGTAAGGGATTTCCGCATTGAAACCATTGCAGAACTTACAGAGGAACATCCAAAATATTACGATAAAGTCACCGTTGAGTATCACTTTTTCGGGAAAGACCTTGCCGAAGCCAAGCTTCAGCGCGCTGTTGACCTCTCCGTTGAAAAATACTGCGGGGTAATGGAGATGTTCAGAAAATTTGCCGAGGTGAAGATCAATACTATATTTCACAACGAATAACAGCCTGCCAAAACTGCTGCTGTCATTTTGCATTGTAACCCTTTAATTTTGCCCGAAAAGCGATCCTGATCCATGCGTTGGACCCTGAAACCAAATCCCGACCCTGCAGTTGTAAAAGCGCTTGCCGATTCCCTGAACGTCGAGGAACTGGTTGCCCAGCTCCTGGTTCAGCGGGGGATAACCAATTACGAGGAAGCAAAAGCTTTTTTCCGACCGCAATTGCATCATTTGCACGATCCTTTCCTGATGAAGGATATGGATCTAGCTGTGGCACGTATCCTTCGGGCGATAGAAAGTGGCGAACGAATCCTGGTATACGGGGATTATGATGTGGATGGCACTACGTCTGTTGCGCTCATGTCTTCTTACCTCCGCAGCAAATACCCGGAAATAGACACCTATATCCCGGATCGTTACGGAGAAGGTTACGGGGTATCTTTCCAGGGGATAGATTATGCCGAAGATAACGGCATCACGCTTATTATCGCACTGGACTGCGGGATCAAGGCTATTGAAAAGGTTTCTTATGCCAGGGAGAAAGGTATAGATTTCATTATTTGTGATCACCACAGGCCCGGCAGCCTGCTACCCGATGCAGTAGCGGTGCTCGATCCAAAACGGGAAGATTGTGAATACCCGTACAAGGAACTTTGTGGTTGCGGGGTAGGCTTTAAACTGATACAGGCATTGGGGACGACGTATGGAGAGGACATCCACAGTCTTTTGCCCTACCTGGACCTGGTAGCCACAGCGATCGGCGCAGATATCGTGCCCATTACGGGAGAGAACCGGGTACTTTCTTTCTATGGCCTGCAACAGATCAACAGCAATCCCAGGGCAGGATTCCGTGCGATCATTGAACAAACCAAGAAACGCGAATTCACGAATACGGATGTGGTCTTTATCATCGCTCCCCGCATCAATGCTGCAGGGCGTATGGAACACGGCAGGCATGCAGTGGCCTTGCTTACCGAGACCAGCCTGCAGCAAGCCCGGGAGATGGCTGCGGGAATAGAAGACTTTAATACGGAGAGGAAAGGGCTGGACCAAGAGATTACCGAAGAGGCTTTGCTCCAGATCCGTGAGAACAGGGAGGAAGAGCGCTTTACTTCCGTAGTTTACAAAGACAGCTGGCATAAAGGAGTGATAGGGATCGTGGCCTCCAGGTTGACAGAAACCTATTATCGGCCTACCCTCGTCTTCACCAAAAGCGGCGATAAACTCGCGGCCTCCGCCCGTTCGGTAAGAGGATTCGATGTGTACGAGGCCCTGGAAGGGTGCGCAGATTGTATCGAGCAGTTTGGCGGGCATAAATACGCGGCGGGGCTCACCCTGTCAGAGACCCAGTTCAGCACTTTTAAAGAACGTTTTGAAAAAGTAGTCGCGGCCAGTATAGACCCGGCCCTGCTCACGCCCGAAATAGCTGTAGATGCCAGGATCAGCCTGTCACAAGTGAGTCCGAGGCTACTCCGTATCCTGGCCCAGTTTGCACCCTTTGGTCCGGGGAACCACGCGCCCCTCTTCATGGCCGAGAGATTGCAGGATACGGGTTATGCGAGGACAGTAGGGGGTGATGGCAAACACTTGAAATTAGGGGTTGTTCAAAAAGGAAGCAGGCCTGTAAGCGCTATCGGTTTTAACCTGGGACACCAGCTGCCCACAGTACAGGGAGGTAAATTCTTTGATGCGGTCTTTGCCCTGGAAGAAAATGAATGGAACGGCTCGGTGAGCATCCAGCTAAAACTGAAAGATCTGCGCTAAGGCTGGGAGTCTTCGTATTTTTTCAGCAGTAATTCCTTGCCATCATAAACGGCATAGGTGAAATACGAGATCCAGTCGCCAAGGTTGACATAAGTAGACTTCCCGTTCAGGTCTATCTGCAGGGGCAGGTGCCGGTGACCGAAGACAAAAAAGTCATAATGCTGTTCTTCCAGCTTTCGCTTGGCGTATTGTACCAGCCATTCTTTGTCTTCCCCCAGGAATTTAATATCCTCGTCCCCGGAAATAAGTTTATTCTTTACAGAAAAATACTGCGCCACCCGTACTCCCAGGTCCGGGTGTAGCCAGCGGTAGAACCATTTGGCGACAGGGTTTGTAAACACTTTCTTCATCCGCTTAAACCCGAGATCCCCGGGCCCTAACCCATCTCCATGCCCGATAAAGAACGAGCTATTTCCTAACCTGAATTGCTGTGGGGTATGAAAGACCGGGATCTGAAGTTCTTCTTCAAAATACCCATGCATCCAGAGATCGTGGTTGCCCACGAAATAAAAGACAGGGATGCCGGCATCAGAAAACTCGGCCAGTTTACCCAGGGTCCTGGTAAAGCCTTTAGGAACTACGGATTTGTACTCGAACCAGAAATCGAAGAGATCGCCGAGAAGGAAGAGCGCAGCGGTCTCTTCTTTTATACTGTCTAACCAGGCGACGAATTTTTTTTCACGGCTAAGGCTGGTCTTGTGGTCCGGTGCCCCCAGGTGATGGTCGCTTGCAAAATAGACTTTCTTTCCGTTTGGTATCTGGAGGTCCTTCATTTGCTCATAAATATAAGGAAAATGAAATGCGCCGCTGGGGTCTCAGGCGTTATCACTGGCATACCATTCTGCATAAGCCGTATCGGTCTCCCTGAGTTGAAGTGAATGAAGGCTGAGATTGTCCGGAAGCCGCTTCTTGATCTTGGAAGCAAAATCCAGGACCATGTTTTCACTGGTGGGCTGGTAATCGGCCAGTATAACCTTATGACCCCGGGATTCCAGTTCATTCGCTAGTTCAATATGCGGGCTGTTTTTATTAAAGACAGTGGCATGGTCAAAGGGGTCTACCACCTCTTCTTTTACGATCTTTTTGAGATCCCCGAAATCGATCACCATGCCCAGCTTAACGTGATCCTGGTCGGTGATGGGTTCCCCGATAACCGTAACTGACAATTTATAGCTGTGCCCGTGTACGTTCCGGCATTTCCCGTCGTACCCATACAGCGCATGCCCGGTTTCAAAAGTGAATTCTTTAGTGACCCTGATCTTTTCCATTGTGAACTATTGACCTGCAAAGTTATAAAATCTTTCCTCCACCTACTTCTATTTTATCGGTGCCGCTTGTTGCAGGTAATTATCCCTGGCTTTTTTCCCCCGCGACCTTTTAACCCGAATAGCGGTCGTATCCATTTCCAGGGCCGGATCAGGGTGGCATAGATCAACCAGGTTAACCAGAAAGTCCCCAGGATCATGAAAAGGAAGGCCGGGATAAATGCGAATTCCCACTGTAAGACCAAGTACCCGAGGAATATGGTGATCGTTTGGTGGAGGATGTAAAAAGGGTAGACTGCTTCATTGGCATACGCCAGTGAAAAACCGGGCTTATTCAGGTAACGGGAGCTGTACCCGAAGATGGCCAGGATCCATGCCCCAAGGTTGAAAACTTTTAAAAATGCCTCAGTGAAGTGAAGATAGATCGTATCCTCAAAACTCAGGATGGTACTTATCCAGATCGTGAAACCGAGTATCCCGCAATAGAGAAATCTTCTCCGGTATTTCTGAACAGTAGGCCAGAAGACGCCCTTAACGGAAATCAGCATGAACCCGTAAAGGAAAAGGAAACCATTGCTGGTCAGGGTAAACCAATCTCCTGCAAGGGCATGGGTTACAGGGAAAAAAGGTTCCAGCAGGGCTTCTGCCAGGTAAAGAGGCAGCAGCAACCAGAGGAAGCCGGCAGGGGAAAGAAGGTTTTTGCTTAGCCAGGCACGGAGCTTGTTGCCGGGGTTATTTCTGAGGTAGATGAACAGGGGACACAGCAGGAGAGAAAAGGTAAAGAGGTAGGGAAGAAACCACAGGTGATGCCAGCTGAAATTGCCGGAAGGATAGATGCCAGTAAAAGCGTGTACAGGCCAGAAGTCAAAATAGGTCCCGTGAAATTGCTGTTCTACGATCCTTTCCAAGTAGACCTGCGGTGGAACTACGAGCAGGATTCCCGCCAATAACGGTACCAGTAGCCGTTTACTCCGCTCAAGGATAAATTGTTTCCCGTCGCGTTTATTAAAAGCGTAATAGGTTCCCATCCCGGAAACGACGAACAAGATGGGGAGGCGCCACTGGTTAATGAATAGCATGGGGTACCGAAGCCACCCTGTGGGAGTTTCATATTTGATATGCCAGTCCCAGGGAACAAAGAACATTCCCACGTGATATAATATAAGCAAGGCGAAAACCAAAACCCTGATCCAATCCAGGTCATACCGTCTCATAATTTACTGTTTTTCATAAAATTAAAGCTCAACTGTTATTGCCGCAATTTCTTGTGACGGGTAGCAAGTAATTGTGACCGGTGTCAAGCTTTGATCTGCATACGGGCTTCAAAAACGGGGATCTTTTGACGGGATACCGGGATCTGCTCAGCCGTGCCATCCAGTTCCAGTTGGTAGCCCTGTGCATTGCCGGTAACCTTTTCTATAAAGGTCATATTAACAAGGAAAGACCGGTGTGTCCTGAGAATTTGGCGGTACTCCTTCACTTGTTCTTCAAAGGACGAAATGGAAATTCTTTTGAGCTGACGAACGCCGTTTCGTAAATGAACAGCGCTGTAATTCCCTTCTGCTTTGGCGTAAAGGAAATCGGTACAATGCAACTCAAAATCGTCGCCTTTGACCATAGTTTTTACCGGGATCACCAGCGGCTGCTTCTTCCCCTGGGCGGGTGGATCAATAAGGCTAGCTTTCCGCTGGTTCTTCTTTTTAAGGAATCGCTGGTTGATGGGCACCAGTATAGCTATGAGGAGCATACCGATAAGGAAGGTATTCCGGATCTCTTCCAACAGGTAGTTCCAGCTCCAGTTCATAGGGTTTTCATAGATAAGATCCCGGACCAGGAATTGCCCTGTCCCCGTCACCAGCAGGAAGATGCCTAGGAACAGGATCTCTTTGCCTACCGACCATTCCCTGGTTAATTTCGGATTTAAATACAATATCGCGGAGCAGAGCAACAGGCTCAGGATGGCCACTCCACTGTGAATTGCGGTGATCCAGAAATGATGCAGTTTATGTTCAGGAGTATATACTTCAAAAGGTTCGAACAGGAATTCGAACAGCAAGGCCAGCGAAAATAAGGCAAGGATGATGAAAAGCAGGGACCTGCCTTCAAAATAGAAGGGGTAAGGCGCACTTAAAAATTGTCTCAGTTTTCCCATGGTCACAAGGTACACAGGATAGATATCTCCCCATTAAAGATAGGGATTTATGGGGTTGCCTTCCGGGCAAGAATAGGGAGCGCTACAGGCTAAGGTTCAGTTCCCCATCCACTAACCGAACATGGCAACAATCTGCTGCGACGGTATAGGTATGGCTGATGATCTCCTGCCCCCCGTTGAATCCTTGAAATACGAGTTTTCGCTCAGAATTCTGATGCTCGTCCTGGAAAACATCCCCGTACAGCGGGTAAGGTCCGCCCGGCTCGTATTCAAAAAAGCTGGCAGCCTTTTCGGACTGCGTAAGGTCTTCTCCGCTCCGTTGATCTATTACTTTATAATCGTCCAGCGGTACGCTATTACCATTGCTATCCGAAAGGGTCACCGAAAAACTCACAAACTGTTGTGTGCACATAATGCCTTCACAAGAGTTTTGGCTATCCTGTGACTTCTTTTCAGAACACTGTGTTAGCATAAAGGAGAAGAGCATAAAAGACAATAAAATTTTTGACATAGCATGATTATTTGGGAATCTTCCCGAAGGTTTTATTTCTTGTTCTTGAATTTATCCAGCGCCTTCTTGGTTTCCGGGGACAATGCAAGCCGACCTGATTCTTCTGCTCTTTCCGACAATAAAACATCCCAGTGCCCGGTTCCTTCCCAGAAGATCTTTTTCAGAGCCTGCAAGGCTTCGGGGTTATATCCGGCCAACTGGTGGATAAAGTGATCCAGTTCCTTGTCCATATCTGCTATCGAATCAAAGACCCTGGAAAACAGGCTCTTTTCCTTTGCCCAGTAAGCGTTTTTCCATTCGGTGGGTGAGAGGGATAATTCTGCCAATCCTCCCTTGCCGATCTTGCGTTCTACAGCAGGGGCAATAACCAAAGGAGCTATCCCGATAGTGATCTCTGATAAGCGTACAGCTGCAGCTTCCGTGGCAAACACATAATCGCATGCGGCGATAAGGCCGACACCTCCCCCCACTGCTTTTCCCTGTACCCTCCCGATAATGGGTTTCTTACAGGTCCTCATGGCATTAATGACCCGCGCGAATCCACTGAAGAATTCTTTGCCTTCTTCCAGATCGGCG
Source organism: Zeaxanthinibacter enoshimensis (assembly GCF_004362865.1). Lineage (GTDB taxonomy): Bacteria > Bacteroidota > Bacteroidia > Flavobacteriales > Flavobacteriaceae > Zeaxanthinibacter > Zeaxanthinibacter enoshimensis. Next base: position 844,827 of record NZ_SNYI01000001.1, read on the forward strand.
ATAGCCACAAGTTCGTCAAAAGAGGCCCCGGCGCAGAATGCCCGGTCTCCTTCAGACTGCAGGACGATCAGGGACACTTCTGCATTGTCAGATAACTTAGTGATCTCAGTGCTCAGGCGGGACAGCAGTTCTGAAACGAACGAATTACTGGCCGGGTGACCAAATTCGACCCTTGCAACATTGTTGCTTATACTTGTGTAAAGACTGCCATTTTCCCTGTTTGTGCTCATAAATCATGTTTTCTCAAAATTAAACCTTTTGCAAGAGGGGACGAAATTTGACCCTGAACTTCCAGACCAGTGCCCCTCCACGGATCGCCATCCAGACTAGGAATGCGATCCAGATGCCGGATATTCCCCATCCCATAAATTTGGTAAAGAACAATACCGGAACAAAACCCAGGAATGTTGCTGCCAGCAATACGTTTCTCAGGAATTTCATCTCCCCCAGGCCTTTAAAGATTCCGTCCAGTACAAAAGCGACCATGTTGACGGGCAGACCGAGGATCACGAGAAAGAAAATTGCATTGAAAGTGGTAAGAACAGACCGGTCATTAGAGAAGATCGTGCCGACATCATCGTAGAACAGGAAGGCGAGTACCATCAGTAAACCGCAGACATAGGCCCCGTACTTGGTCACTTTTTTTGCCAGGCGCCATAACCCGTTGTAATCGCGAGCCCCCAGGAGGCGTCCCCCCATGATATTCCCGGCAGCGGCATACCCATCGATAAAAAAGGCCGCAAATAACCACAGGTTAATGGCTATGGTATGAGCGCCTATATAGCGGTCACCAAGATCAGTAGCTTCACGAACGGCCAGGATAAGAGCGGCGTTCAGGGCAATAGCCCTTACGAAAAGGTTCAGGCTCATAAACACCAGGTTCTTGAGTTCGGGATGTACCGGGAACCTGGGTACAAGCCGGATATCGGTCGTCCGGACCAGGAGCACCAGGGCAATTACAGCCATAACGGCCTGGGCGATCAGGCTGGCCCAGGCGGCACCTTCCAGGTACATTGGTACTATCACCCCCTCGATACCATACACCAGGATAAAATCGAGAAGTATGTTCAGGGAGGCTCCCACGATTGCGATCATCATAGGATAAAAAGTATTCTGCAGTCCCCTGAAGATTCCCATTACTGCAAATACGAAAAGGGTCAGCGGAAATCCCCAAACACGGATACTGTAGTAAGATATACAGTATTCGAGGATCTTACCGCTGGCATTCAGGAGTAAAAAGATCTCTTCTATGATGAAAATGGTGGACAACAGGACCAGCACACTTAACAGTATATTAAAAAAAATGGCCTGGGCTGGAAGCGTTTTGATCTCGTCCAGTTTTTCAGCACCCAGGTACTGGGAGATCAGGGCAGAAATTGCACTACGTGTCTGGCCCAGGATCCAGATGAGCATAGAGAGGAAGGATCCTACAATCCCCACAGCCGCCAGTGATTCCAACCCGTCAACCGGGATATTCCCTACAACGGCGGTGTCAGTGATAGACAAGACCGGTTCTGCTATCCCGGCAATTATCGCAGGGACGGCAAGGCTGTTGATTTTTTTCCTGGTAACAGTAATTCTGGATCTCAATGCAGCGGTAATTCGTAACAGTAAAAAGGAAAATTGCTTTGTTTGGGGAGGTAAATAGACCCCAGTCGCGTATAACCCCTGGACTCGTAGAACCTCTGGTTCCCCGGATTCTGGCTAAAGGTATCTAATCTTATGGAATCCATTCGCATCTTCCGTGCTTCCTCCTCCACGAAATCCATCAATTTGCCGGCCAGTCCTTTTCTCTGGAAATCGGGGTGGACCGCAAGCCGGTGAACATAGCCATGACTACCCTCCGGGCAGAGCCAGCGTATATCTTCGTATTCCGGGTCTTTCAGTGAGGTCAGCACAACTATTCCCTTAAGTTGCTGGTCTTGCTCAAGAACATATAACTCCCTGCGAATGATATCCTTAGTTAAAACCTCGGCGTTGGGGTAGGATTCGTTCCACTGAAAAATATTCTTTGAGAACATATTCTCAGTGCATGCCCTTGTTATTGACAGGATTTCCGGGATTTCGAGTATCTTTGCCCTCCTGATCATTTGACAGTCTATAATTTGTCCCTAAATTAAGGGTTATAATATTAACAGATATGAAGAACATACTAGTACCTATTGGGACATCGCCGGACAGCCATGAAACGCTCCAGTATGCCGTAAACTTTGCCTCCGATTTCAATTGCAGGATCTACGTGATGGAGGTTTTCAGTGTTCCTGCTGTAGCAGGCAGCCTGACCAATATTGAAGAAAAAGTTGCTGAAAGCAGTAAAGAGCACCTGAAAGAGGTGATAGCAAAGGTTGATAATAAAGGGGTGGAAATAAAAATAGCTACCTATAATGGTGATCTGATCAGCGGGTTAAAGGAAATTGATAATGAACTTGGGATAGACCTGATCATCCTGGCACCCAGGAGTAATGATATCAAGGAAGAGCTTTACCTGGGCAACACGTCGGGGAGGATCATTAAGAGAACTGATATCCCTACGCTCATCGTTCCGAAAGGATACCAATACGGCCCTTATAAAACCATACTAACGGCTTTTGCCTCCGGGGTTCTTAAAAAGAAAAAGGTATTAGATCCACTGATCACCATAAAGAAGCATTTTAATTCCGGTGTGAACCTGTTACTGGTTAAGAACCCGGGGTATAAAGAGACGGACTTAAAAGTGAATACGGCCCTGATGGATATCTCTTCCCAGATGACCATTACAGAACACGCAACAACCTACCTGGGCGTTTTAGAGCATCTCCAGTCCCAGCAACCAGACCTGCTGTGCGTATTCAGAAGAAAAAGAGGATTCTTTACAAGTCTTTGGGAGAAGAACACCATCATGAAATCAGAATTCTCTGCTCGCATCCCGGTATTGGTGCTGAGTGTAAAGAAAGACTGATGAAGATTTCATTTTGATTGTTGTTCAAAATGTATTTTCTTTGCCCTTCCTAAACAGATGGGGGATTAGCTCAGCTGGCTACCCGCCCGAACGTACCGTCCGGTACGGGCGGGGAGCGCAAAAAAGCATGGCAGATGTGCTTTACTTACGTTCTTTACAGTTCTGAATTTAAAAAGTACTATGTTGGTATTTCCAATGACGTGGAAAAGCGGTTAGCGATTCACAATAGTGGTAAGATCAAAAGTACTAAACACTTTATACCCTGGAGGGTGGTTCATGTAGAGCACTTTGGTTCTAAACAGGAAGCCAGGACCAGGGAAAAATACCTGAAATCTGCAGCAGGCAGAAGATGGCGAAAACAAAATATTGAAATGGGGGATTAGCTCAGCTGGCTAGAGCGCTTGCATGGCATGCAAGAGGTCACCGGTTCGACTCCGGTATTCTCCACAAAACCCTTCCCTTAACGGAAGGGTTTTTTTATATCTCATCTTATCGGGGGAGGCACCCTGTATATAAAGCCTCCATGCGCGCTTATTCATCCCTCCTCAGCCCGTATTTATTTAAGAAAAGTATAACGGTCACAATTTCTATCTCCAGTGCGCTCCGCTTATTTTAGAGGAAAAGCACAAAACATGAAAGATTTAAAAGATAAAGTGGCCTACATCACAGGTGGGTCTAAAGGAATAGGATTCGGTGTAGCAGAAAGATTACTGGACGCCGGAATGAAAGTTGCCATAAGTGGCCGTAACCTGGAAGGAGTACAGCAGGCCGCGGATAAGCTGGGACATGCTGACCGGGTCCTGGCGATTGCTTCCGACGTAACAAAACTGGAAGATGAAAAGGCTGCTGCCAGGAAGATCCTAGACCGCTGGGGGCAGATAGACGTAGTCCTTGCCAATGCAGGGGTGGGTCATTTTGCACCCGTTGATGAATTAAGTGATGCAGACTGGCACCAGATGATAGATACTAACCTAAATGGTGTCTTCCATACTTTAAAAGCTACCGTAGATGCTTTGAAAAAATCAGAAGGTTATTATATGACCCTGGCGAGCCTTGCCGGGACTAACTTTTTCGCTTCGGGGTCAGGGTATAATGCTACAAAATTCGGGGTAGTTGGCTTTACCCAGGCGGTTATGTTAGACCTGAGGTCCTATGGTATCAAAGTGTCTACCATAATGCCAGGCTCTGTCGCCACACATTTTAATGACCACGAGCCTTCTGAAAAAGATGCCTGGAAAATTCAGCCTGAAGACATTGGAGAACTGGTATACGACCTGCTGAAAATGCACCCCAGGACCCTGCCAAGTAAAGTAGAGGTAAGGCCGACACGCCCGGATCAGAAATAAGTTCAGGCAGATTTCTCGCTAAAGGGAGTTCCGGGGTCGCAGATTTCTCGTAAAAGCCTGGAGAGCTGTTCCTCGAAGGATTTTAAAGTTTCCCCGTTAATGGTGAATTCTTTGTCTTTAGCACTTGCACGTGTTGAGGTTTTCGTTGCAAAACGAATGAGCCCGGAGTTCAGGCTTTTAAAAGCAATGATCCCCGCTTCCATTCCGGAGGTGGGGTTTTCTTTATGGTACATATAGGCGTATGCGAGCAATTGGAAAGCCTTGTTGTACTTTTCCTCCGTTACGAGGTCTTCCCATTCTATTAATTCCGTATTCCCGCTGTTGGCCTGCCCCGTCTTGTAATCTATGATCCGGAGTACTCCGTCGTATTCATCTATCCTGTCTATTTGTCCCCTCAGGAAAACCGGGAACGGAATTTCCGGAATATTTACCGGCACCTTCATATCCTTTTCCAGTCCTAAGATCTTAATCTTATGACGCTCGGATTCCTTCATCTCCATGGTAATGAAGCGTTCCAGGTATCTTTTGATTACGTGGAAGACGATCAGGTTCTGCCCTTGTGAAATATCCACATCTCCGTAATTCCTGGCATACGCATCGCGAACGGTCTGATCAATGCCGGCTTTCGCCTTGTCTAACGCTTCGGCCTCAAGGTACTTCCCGAGGAATGGAGTATAGAGAGCTTCAAGGCTATCATGGACAATAGTACCGAATACGCTAGCCGACACAGTTTCCTCTACCTCCTGCAGATCCTGGATCCGGAGGATGGATTTTTTATAGAAGGTAAGTGGGTCGCGAATATAATTCGTCAGTGCCGTAGGGGAAAAGCCTTTTGCGGCGATCTCCGATATCCTTTGGGATAACTGGGCATCTTTGGTAATAGAAACAGGAAGATGCAGGTCAGGATGAATTTCCGGACTGGCAAATTGTTCTTCAACCACGGTATTGGGAGGAGGATCAGAAAGAAGCTGCGAGATCAGCCTGCTTTTCTCACCACCTTCCAGGGAATCGGGGACGGAGTTGTAGAGCAGGTATACTTTGCTTGCCCGCTGTAAAAGCCTGTAAAAATGGTAAGAATACACCGCATCTTTTTCTTTGTAAGTTGGCAGGCCAAACGCCCTTTTTATATCAAAGGGGATCAAAGAATTATGGGCTTTTCCCGAAGGGAGGATACCTTCATTAACCGACGTCAGGATCACGGTGTCAAAATCCAGGTTCCGGCTTTCGAGCATTCCCATTACCTGCAGTCCTTCCAGGGGTTCACCCCGGAAATCTACTGTTTCTGACTCCAGCAGCGTACGGTAAAGGCTCTCCAGGGTACGCAAGTCAGTGATCTCCGAATAGGTCTCCAGGTGGCTTTCTAGCTCGTTAAACAGTGTGTAGAACCCATAGAGATGTTCCAGGGCCAGGAATTGCTCCTGTCGCTGGAAATGGTCTTTTAAGGTCCCGATCAGCTCGCTGCACTTGTCTAAAAATATCCTGGGGTCTTTAGAATCTTCAAAGAAAAGCAGGGAAAGAAGTTCTTCCGGTGCGTCGGCTTCTTTAGCTAGTTTCTCCCGGTTGAGAAAACTCAGGTTGCGCTCTTTGATGAGCTGTTGTATTCTTAATGTCCCAGGGGATGGTTCTCCGGGCTGCAGTAAAGCTACATAAGGATGGGAGAGTAAGGCCAGTACATTCTTGTAATACCACCCGAGGGATACCTGATCAAGGTGCAAGGTAAACAATTGGTTGAACAGGCCGGCGACCGGAGTTTTCCGAAGCGGGTAGCCCATGGTGATATTAATAGGTCCTACGGTGTCAGGAAGGGCATGAACTAAAGGATTCAGCAATCCCTCATCTCCCAGGACCACCGCGGTCTTACTGAGCGGACTGCCTTGTGTGTCAGCTTCCTGCTGTAGCAACCGGGAAACATATTTCACCTGGGAAACATTCTTAGGTACACCAATTACGCTGATGTGTTTCTGCCTGGAAAAATTGTCCTGCAGGCCCTGCAATGGGAATTCTTTGAGATAGGGCCATTTTTGACTGTGAGAACGAATAAAATATCCCGCTTCATGAAGGGGATCGTCAACAAAGTACGGATCTGCATCCCAGAAGATTTCCGCACGGTCTTCCCTAAGTAAGTACTGGATAATGTCGGATTCAGCCTTGTTAAGAGCATTGAAGCCTATAAAAATATGTAGATCTGATGCGGAACCTTCGGCGTGAGATTCGACCTTTTCACAGGCAGCCCGGTACACCATGCCCTGGTAACCCAGGCCCTGCCGCTGCAGGCGGGTGTGAAAGATGGTGTAAATATCCTGTAACTGGTTCCAGAATCTCAGGTAATTCTTTATCATCGGGGTTTGCCCCTCGCTTACAGACCAGTGTTCGATCTCCCTGGCAGAACTCAGGTAGGAAAAAAGATCGGATGCGGGCACCAGGTAACGGTCTATTTCATTAAAATCCTGCAGCAGTAACTGGCCCCATTTGGAGAACTGGAAGAAACTTTCATATTCGCCTGTCTGGGCTTCCCTGTAGCTGGAATAGAGTTCAAAAAGAAGCTGGGTATTCGTAGCGTATCTAAGACCCGAAAGTTCTTCAATAAATTCTTCTATACTGTAGATCCGTGGTGCAAAAATGGTTTTCCTGACGGATTTCCGTAAAATATCCCTAAGGTAACTTCCCGCGCGTTTACTGGGTAGAATGAAGACGATATCGGAAAGGGAAGAATGTTTTTCAAGGGTCTTGGCAACAACCTCTTCGAGGAAACTTTTATGCATGGCTTAAAAATAAAAAAAGCTCCGCAATTGCGGAGCTTTAATATTATAAAAGCGTGTTACTCTTACTTGATAAGGTTGATCTCAACCCTTCTGTTCTGAGCTCTTCCGGCTCTGGTGTTGTTAGTAGCAATTGGCTTGCTTTCACCATATCCGATAGCCTCAAGTCTGTTTGCATCGATTCCTTCTTTGATCAGGAAGTCTCTAACAGAGTTAGCTCTTTTTTCAGAAAGTGACTGGTTCAGTTTATCACTACCAACACTGTCTGTGTGACCTTCTACTGTGAATTTAGCATTAGGATACTCGTTAAGGATCTTGATGATATCAACGAATACAGATACTGATTCAGTTTTAAGAGAAGCTTTTCCGGTATCGAACAGGATTGTTCTTGCATACTCGTTCAATTGCTTCTGAACTTCTTCAGTTACTTCTGGGCAACCTTTGTTAGCTACAGTTCCGGCAACATCAGGACACTGATCGTCTTTGTCAAGAACTCCGTCTCCGTCAGTATCAGGCCATGGGCATCCGTTGTTCTCAGATGGACCAGCTTCGTTAGGACACTCGTCATCTTTATCAGCTACACCGTCTCCGTCAGCATCAGGGCATCCGGCAAGAGCAGCTAGACCAGCTTCAGCAGGACAAGCATCATCTTTATCGGCTACACCGTCACCATCCTGGTCAGGGCATCCGTTCATTTCTTTAGATCCGGCTTCGTTAGGACAAGCATCTTTGCTGTCTTCGATTCCGTCACCGTCAGTATCAGGACATCCGTTGAATGCTTCAAGTCCAGGTACTTCAGGACAAGCATCGTCTTTGTCATAGATTCCGTCTCCGTCAGTATCAGTTCCACCAAACTTGATAGAGATACCGGCCATGTGCTGGAAGTGTTTTACAAGGTAATCCTCGAAAGAATGCTTGTAAGAAGACTGAAGTGTTAAACCGAAGTTGTCAGAGAACCAAAGGTTGAAACCTATGCCTCCGTTAACAGTTCCGGCTCCTACTTCGTCAACCCAGGTATAACCACCACCGATCTCTACGAAAGGATCGAACATAGTGTCATCCAGGAATGCATATTTAATTGTACCGTCTACAGCGTAGTGAGACAGGTCGTCGACACGTACATCTCCTAGGTTGCTGATCCTGTTTAAAGAACCACGTACACCTACAGCGAAGTTATCTCCAACTGAGCGGCTAACACCGATGTAAGAAACAGAAGGAAGAATGTTCCAGTGGTCATTCGCATTGAAATATTCGCTTCCGAAAGTTCCTGCTTCAAAGCCGAAGTTGGCTTGGGCATCTTCAGCACCGGTTGGATACACATCTATAGCGTTCACACCAAAGCTTACCTGCCAAGGATTATTTTCATCTTGCGCTTGTAGGTTGTTAAACCCAATAAAAAGTAGGCCAACAACTAATAATCTGCTAAGCTGTTTCATGTTCAAAATTTTAAGTTTAAGTGTTTATTAGACGCAAATGTAAGTTGTTAAAAATTATTAACAAAATCAATTTATTATTTTTTTTAACGCTTTTGCAGGTAGAAAATAATGGGTTAAATAATTTCCAAAGCCTTGCCAACCTCCGTAAATGCTTGGATTGCGCGGTCAAGATGTTCTTTTTTGTGCGCGGCACTCAATTGTACCCTGATCCGTGCTTTCCCTTTTGGCACAACCGGATAGAAAAAACCGATCACATAGATCCCCTTTTCCAACAACATATTGGCCATCTTTTGGGAGAGCTTTGCATCGTACAGCATTACGGGTACAATCGCTGAATCTCCGTCTATTATATCAAAGCCTGCTTCCTTGATTCCCTTCTTAAAATAACGAGTATTTTCTTCGAGTTGGTCCCTGAGCTCTGTGCTGTTGCTGAGCATTTCAAAAACCTTGATAGATGCACCTACGATCGCAGGGGCAAGGGAATTGGAGAAGAGGTATGGCCGGGATCGCTGTCTCAGGATCTCGATGATCTCTTTTTTACCTGTAGTATATCCTCCCATGGCACCTCCCATGGCTTTACCCAGGGTCCCGGTAATAATATCGATCCTGCCCATCACGCCTTTTTCCTCGAGGGTGCCACGGCCAGTTTCCCCTATAAAGCCGGTGGCATGGCATTCGTCTATCATGACCAGGGCATCATACTTGTCTGCCAGGTCACAGATCTCATCCAGGGGCGCAACCAGTCCGTCCATAGAGAACACACCGTCAGTCACAATAACCTTAAAACGCGCACCATCTTCGTTAGCTTGTTTTAATTGCTTCTCCAGGTCTTCCATATTATTATTGGCGTACCTGTAACGGGCAGCCTTGCAAAGACGTACCCCATCAATGATAGAAGCATGGTTAAGAGAATCTGAGATGATGGCGTCTTCAGAGGTAAGCAGGGGTTCAAACACCCCGCCATTGGCATCAAAACAAGCAGCATATAATATAGTATCCTCCGTCCCGTAAAATTCAGCGATCTTATTCTCCAGTTCTTTGTGAATATCCTGGGTTCCGCAAATGAATCTTACTGACGACATCCCGAATCCATGACTGTCCATGGTGTCCTTTGCAGCCTGTACCACCTCCGGGTGGGATGAAAGCCCCAGGTAGTTATTGGCGCAGAAATTGATTACTTCCTGCCCGGTGGATATCTTAATGACAGCATCCTGGGGGCTGGTAATAATACGTTCTTCCTTGTAAAGACCAGCCTCTTTAATTTCAGCCAGTTCCTTCTGTAAATGATCTTTAATTTTTCCGTACATAGTTTTTATATAAATTCCGGTCTGACCGTATCCTCTACATAAACAATGATCTTGTGGAGGACCTTGTACCCCATGGCCTCTAAAGCATCAGCATAGGTGTACAATTGTTCGTGGTAACCGGGGTTTTTCTTTCCAGTCTTGTAATCGATAATAACAGCGGTCCCGTCTTGCAGCACCAGTCTGTCCGGTCGCAAAAATAGCCCATTTTCAGTAATTATAGGCATCTCGTTCTTTATGTCCGGCCCTTCCTTATAATAGGCTGCCAGGCGCGGATGCCTGACAATGCTGTACGCCAGTTCCTTAAGCTGTTCGGCAGCATCAGGGTCAACCACTCCCCTGTTCAGCATTGCCTCCAGCTCGGGCTCTATGTCTGCAGGGGTATATACCTCTGCCAACAAGGCGTGCAGCAGGTTACCCCGGCCCAGGGCCAATCCCCGGTCTGTATCCCATAGCATACCCGAGGTGGTTACTATGTCGAGCTCCGGCCGATCCTTTTTAGAATAAACAAAAGGAACCGGGTCCCCGGCTGTGATCTTCCTGCTCTCTTCATAAGGATCAAGGGTGCCGAAGTCGTACCGGGTCTGTCTTTCATCCCATTTCCCCTGGGATTTCAGGTAATAGATGAACAGGTCCGAGTAGGTCTTTACCTCGTCCTTGGGCTTAGCCGGTGCTTCCGTAAAGATATAAAGTGCCTGTTCCGGACGGGTGAGGGCTACGTACAAGAGGTTAAAGGCATCCATCTCCTGCATTTGCTGTTCCTCCCGGTACAGTTGATCTGCCAGTGGGCTGTAATGGCACATTTCATCTTTTTGAGAAAGGAGTAAAGTTGTAAAGCCGTGGTATTGGCCCGGGTCTACCGCTAGCCATAGCAAAGTCTCGTTCCGGCCCGAAGAGGGATAGATACCTGTGCTGGCAAATGGGTATAATACCACCGGGAACTCCAGGCCCTTCGCCTTGTGTACGGTCATGATCTGTATGGCGTCCATGGATTCCGGTGCTACGATACTGAGTTTATCTTTCTTCTTATCCCAATGTTCCAGGAAGGTCACGATGCTCCCATCCGTCTTTTGTTCCACCAGTAATGCCTCATCTAACAAATAGGTGATATATGCATCAGAAGCCGGGGCCAGGTCAAATTTGCCGACAGCATATTCGAGACTGTCGTAGACGGTTGCCTCCCTGAGAATGGCTGTATCAAAGCCATAGTATTCTGATAAATACTGTCCCGGGGAATCCAGGTGTCTTTTTGTGATGGTATATTTTTCCGTGGTATCTTTAAGCAGGAACGAGAGTATTTCATAAGAAATCTCCTGTTCGTCGGGGGCGAGGCAATGCCTCAGCAAGTTGACGAGGAAGCGAACAGGTTCATGATTGGCCAGCAAAAGAGTTTCTGAAGAGATGATCGGGATCCCTTCCTCTATGAGGTAATCAGCAAGGAGTATTCCCTGGGCTTTGGTCCGGGTAAGGATACACAGGTCGGAATAGCTGAAATTCTTCTCTTTCACCTCCTCGATGGCTTTCTTTACTTCCCGGCAATAGATGTCGTTCTTGTGTTCTTCCTCCGTTCCCTGGATGAACTGTAAGGAAACATACCCCCCATCTTTCCGGTTATACTGCTGGGAATTACCCTGCAGGTACATGGATTCATAAACCGGGTTGCCCAGGATCCGGCTGGTCTGGGTAAAGAAATCGTTGTTAAAGCGAATGATCTCACGGCAGCTCCGGTAGTTGGTAGGTTTTTCCTGCAGGCTGGGAACGGCGACAAAGGGATTTTCAGTTTTATTGAATAACTGCATGAATTGTTCCGCATGCCCGCCACGCCACCTGTAGATGGCCTGTTTGGCATCTCCTACCAGGAGCAGGCTGCCTGGCTTACCTTGATCATCTTTGCTTTCCAGGGCGTTACTGATAAGGGGTACCAAGTTATTCCACTGCATTTCGGAAGTATCCTGGAATTCATCAATAAAGTAATGGCGGTATTTCTCTCCAAGGCGCTCATATATAAAAGGAGCAGGCTGATCCCGGATCGCCTCGGATATCAGGGTGTTAAAGAAGGAAATAGGGAGTTGGTCCCTTTCTTTCTGCAATGCTTCTACCTCTTTCCGGATACTGTTGAGAACCATAAGAGGTACCATATGTTTCAGGAGATTGGTAAGGAAGGCACGGTGGAAGAAAGTACTTTTGATCTGTTCAAACCCCCGTTCCAATTGTGGCATCAGTTCATCTATGCTGCTCTTTACGGAATCTGCAGCAGATTTATTGTATAGCGGCTTCTGTCCAAAATCCTTTTTCCAGCCGGCTTTAAAATCGATGTTCAGATCGCCCGAAGCGATCTTTTCCATAAAGACAGGGAAATAGCGTCCGCTGAAATCCGTATCCTCCAGGCCTTCGGCACGGACAGAATCCAGGATAAGCTGTGCCAGGGAAGCGAGGTCCTTTTCAGCTTTTGCTTTGTTTTTTTGCAGAAGTTCTTTCAGTTGTAAGAAATCCTCCAGGCTTTTACCTTCGAGCTTCTTCAGTTCTGCTGCGTGGTTTTCTTCGAATACAAGTTTCCCGATCTTCAGCAGGTCATTACTGATATTCCAGCTTTTATCATCCTCGGTCTTCTCCAGGGCGAAATCAATAAGAATGGCTGAGAGCCTGTTGTCCTTGCCGGCCTTGTTTAGTAAGCGGTTCACTGCTTCATCCAGAAGCAGGTCGGTTTCCAGTACCACTTCAAAGTTTTGTGGCAATTGCAGATCGCGGGCAAAGGTCCGGATCAGCCGGTGATTAAAACGATCTATCGTGGCAATGTCAAAGAAAGCGTAATTGTGGAGGATCTCTTTGAGCACCCGCCTGGATCTTTCCCGGAGGGCCTGGGGTTCCATCTCTAACTGCTCGCACAGGCTGTGGAACATATAAGAGGATTTAGATGGAATCGGATCCTGGCCGAAATCAGCGAGGTTGTTCAGGATACGGTCTTTCATTTCGGTCACCGCCTTGTTGGTAAAAGTGATCGCAAGGATCTGCCTGAATTTCCTTGGGGGGCCGGGTCTCAGAATTATTTTTAGGTATTCCTGGACCAGGGTAGAAGTCTTACCTGATCCTGCCGAAGCACTGAATATTTTATAGGGAGTGTCCTGCACCTTCGTTTTAGCTGCAAAATAAGCATTCTTAAAAGGTTCTTAACAAATAATTAGCTGAATATGTTTCCTATAATCCATAAATTTGGGAGACTGATTTTATTAACGAAAAACACTAAACACATGGCTTTTGAATTACCAAAGTTACCTTATGCATATGATGCCCTGGAACCGCATATCGATGCGCGAACCATGGAAATACACCACACCAAACATCACAACGGGTATACCACGAAACTGAATGACGCCATCAAGGGGTCTAACCTCGAAGGAAAGTCGATCGAATCTATCCTTGAAAACCTGGATATGTCTAACACGGCAGTCAGGAACAACGGCGGTGGATATTACAATCACAACCTGTTTTGGGAAGTAATGTCTCCGGATGGAGGAGGTAATCCTTCGGGTGAACTTGCCGATGCAATAGACAGTGCCTTCGGTTCCTTTGAGAACTTTAAGGATCAGTTTAGTTCGGCTGCAGGAAGCCGCTTCGGTTCCGGCTGGGCATGGTTGTGTGTTCAGAAAGGAGGAAAACTGGAGATCTGTTCTACTCCTAACCAGGACAACCCTCTTATGCCGGCTACCGGTTGTGGAGGATACCCGATCCTGGGTCTGGATGTCTGGGAACATGCATATTACCTGAATTATCAAAATAGGAGACCTGACTATATCACGGCATTTTTCAACGTAATCAACTGGGATAAGGTTTCAGAATACTACAGCAAGAGGAAATAAGCCTTTATATATATCGACAAAAAACCCCGTGGATAATCCACGGGGTTTTTTTGTATGTACCAAATAGAAAAGGGCAGAGAAGTCTCTGCCCTTTTCGTCCCAAATCTTACCATAAACTTAACCTACTTATGCTATGGCAGTACTAAATTACTGGTATTGTGAGAAATAACAAAGAAAAATCCTGAAATTTTCGTGTATATCCCCTTCCAAATAAGGGGGTGTGAGAGCAAGAAAGTAGGTTTTAATCCTAATATGCTGATTATGAAACATAAAAAAGGCAAGGTGAACCCTTGCCTTTTTTCCCCAAATCTTACCATGAACTTAACCTACTTATGCTATGGTCCTCCAAATGTAATGGGTTGGCTGACTCTGAAAAAAGCTAATAGATGAACGTCCCGGTAAATTGGGCAAAGAGCATTTCGATAAATGTTTTGTAAGAATTCAGAATGTTGTGGAGAGTTAGTTGTAGGAACTGGCGGGGAAGTATATTCAAAACAATTTGTAAATAAAAAGGACAGGGATCTACCCCGTCCTTTTCCCCAAATCTTACCATGAACTTAACCTACTTATGCTATGGTTCTCCAAATATAGCTGACTTATCTACGGGTTAGGTAAGGTCTCGGTTGAACACCCTGTTTATTTGCTGAAGTGCAGGAATAAAAATATCAACCGGGGTATGAAGACGGGAAAAAAATGGATTCGGCGATGATGGTACAAAAATAAAAAGGCAGGGTTATCCCCTGCCTTTTTCCCCAAATCTTACCATGAACTTAACCTACTTATGCTATGGTCCTCCAAATGTAATAGGATTGATGGCAAATGTGATAAGGTCTTGGATAAACGTATGATTAATCGGATGAAATGCATTAATGTGCTGATATATAGCTCTTAGTAATGTCTGGTATAGTAAAATTTCTTTTCCCGGCTCCTGGCTGGGGAAAAATCAGAAATGACTGGGTAGTTAATGGGGGAGAAGAGATAAAAGTGAGTGGTAGTAAATAAAAAAGGTGGAGAAAACTCCACCTTTTTTGCCCCAAATCTTACCATGAACTTAACCTACTTATGCTATGGCAGGTCTAAAGTATTGTGGTTTGCAGGCTTGGAATCAGAAAGCCGTTGAACGACATGGATTATCGATGAAATGCATGTTTTTATGCATTTCATCGGAATTATGCCGAATAGGCTCGTTCTTTCTTGCCTTCGTAAAAATTGATAAATGCTTTGTTTACAACACGATTTCCACCAGGGGTTGGGTAGTTACCGGTAAAGTACCAGTCACCAAGGTTTTTAGGGCAAGCCTTATGTAAGCTTTCTATGGTCTGGTAAATGATCTGTACCTCTGCGCGTACTTCTTTCGGGCAAAGCAGGGCGGCAATTTTCTCTGAAATTTCATCAGCCGTGAAAGGAGCGTAGAATTCCTTTACATGGTTAACTACTTCTTCATCGCTGGTCTTGAGTTGTCCGAGGCACTTTTGATAGATCGCCTCTACCTGGTCCATCGTTCCGCGATCCTTATGAAGTTCAAGGGCAGCTCTGAATGCCACGAAATCTTCCAACCTGGCCATATCTATCCCGTAACAATCGGGATACCTGATCTGAGGAGCAGATGAAACTACGATGATCTTCTTTGGAGAAAGTCGGTCCAGGATCCGCAGGATACTTTTTTTAAGGGTAGTACCCCTTACGATACTGTCGTCTATGATCACCAGGTTATCGTCTGGGTTCACTGAGCCATAAGATATATCGTAGACGTGGGCGACAAGGTCATCCCGGCTATCGTCCTGGGTGATGAATGTCCTTAGTTTGGCATCTTTAATCGCAACTTTCTCAATTCGTGGCCGGATCTCGAGTATTTCCCTGAGTTCCTCTGAAGTTATCCCGGAACCAAGTGCAAGGATCTGTTCTTCCTTTTTGCGATTGAGGTAGTTCTGTGCTTCTTTCACCATCCCGAAGAATGAGGTTTCGGCCGTATTCGGGATATAGGAGAAGACCGTATTCTTCATATCGTAATCGATAGATTCCAGGATCTGGGGAAATATAAAGCGACCGAGATTCTTGCGTTCTTCGTAGATCTCCTTATCGCTGCCCCTGGAGAAATAGATTCTCTCAAAGGAGCAGGCCTTGCGTTCGCGGGGTTCAAGGATCTTCTTGATGGCCATGCTACCCGATTTTTTCACAATTATGGCGTGCCCTGGATCAAGTTCCTTAACGGATTCGTAAGGAACATTGAATACAGTCTGGATGGCCGGTCTTTCTGAAGCCACCACTACAACTTCCTCATCCTCGTAGTAATATGCAGGGCGTATTCCTGAGGGGTCTCTTAGAACAAAGGCGTCGCCGTGACCAATAAGTCCGGCCATGGCATAGCCGCCATCCCAGTTCTTGGATGCCTTTTTTAAGATCTTGGCTAATTTGAGTCGTTCCGCGATAAGCGGCGAGGCTTCCATTTTGGTAAAACCTTCTTTTTTGATCTCTTTATAGAGTTTTGCCACTGCATCATCCAGGAAGTGACCGATCTTTTCCATTACCGTAATGGTATCGGCCATTTCTTTCGGGTGCTGACCCAGTTGCACGAGGTTGTCAAACAACTCGCTTACATTGGTCATATTAAAGTTCCCCGCTACGATGAGGTTCCTGTGCATCCAGTTGTTCTGTCGCAGGAATGGGTGTACGCTTTCTATACTGTTCTTTCCGAAAGTCCCGTACCGGACATGCCCTAAAAGAACTTCCCCTATATAGGGAATATATTTTTTCTGCTTAGCGACATCATTGTGGTATTCCGGGTTTTCTGCCAGTGACTGGTTGATCCGGTCATTGATCTGGGCAAAAATATCCTGTATGGGTTGGGATTGTATAGAGCGAGCCCTGCTCATATATCGCTCTCCCGGCAGCATATCCAGTTTGATGCTGGCAAAACCAGCCCCGTCCTGTCCGCGGTTGTGCTGCTTTTCCATCATCAGGTACATCTTGTTTACCCCGTAAAAAGCTGTACCGTATTTTTCACGGTAGTATTCCAGGGGTTTACGAAGCCGGATCAACGATATCCCGCATTCGTGTTTGATGGCATCACTCATAATATCTTTTCCGTACAAATACCCTGTCTGTGCAAGGTGTTACTCTATTTCAATATCAAATTGGGTCAGCTCAACAAATTCCTGTAAACGCTGCCCAACTTCTTTCCGGTCCAGGTTCAGCATCCGTTCGGTGCCAAATCGTTCTACGCAGAATGAAGCCAGGTTGGACCCGTGTATAACGGCATTTCTAAGGTTGTTAAAAGAGATATTCCCGCTCTCGGTAATATGTCCGACAAAACCGCCCGCGAAGGTGTCTCCAGCGCCGGTTGGATCAAACACCTCTTCCAGTGGCAGGGCCGGGGCAAAAAAGATTCTCTCTTTATGGAAAAGCAGGGCGCCGTGTTCTCCTTTTTTGATCACCACGTATTTTGGTCCCATCTCGTGGATGGCAGCCGCTGCCCTAACCAGGGAATATTCATTGGTAAGCTGCCTGGCCTCTTCATCATTGATGGTGATAACGTCCACCTTTTCAATAACCTTCATCAGTTCAGGCAAGGTAGTGTTCATCCAGAAATTCATGGTGTCCAGTACGATCAATTTTGGCCGCTCTTCCATTTGTTCGATGACACTTAACTGGATATCGGGGTGAAGGTTCCCGAGCATCACAACATCCGCATCCTTGAAATTATCCGGAACTACCGGTTTAAAATCGATGAGAACATTCGGTTCAGTTGCCAGGGTTTCTCGAGTATTCAGGTCATTTCCGTACTTTCCGCTCCAGAAGAAGGTCTTGCCCCCGGGGACAATTTCTATCCCCGAAATATCTATATCCCTGTCCTTTAACAGGTCCAGGTAATCCTGGGGAAAATCTTCTCCCACCACCGAGATGATCGCGGCGTCCAGGTTGAAATGAGAGGCTGCAAGACCGATAAAAGTTGCAGCTCCTCCAAGTATCTTATCTGTTTTTCCGAAGGGGGTTTCAATGGCATCGAAGGCCACGGTCCCCACTATGAGTAGTTTCCCCATTTGCTTTTTCAAAAATTTGGTGCAAATATACGGTTTTGTAATTCCAAAAAGCTCGCAAATGGGAATAATCCCTTCTTACCTATTTGCGACCGAAGTCTGCCGGGATCTCACCCCAGGCCTTGGTCTCCCATTTTACTACCGGGGTATGGTAAGAATTGGTTTCCAGCCACTTCACTGCACGGTCCACGAGTTCAAAGAGTTCTTTATTCTTAGCGGACCGCTTCAGTTTACTGTTACACTTTTTACGCCTCACCCAGCTCATGGCCGTTCGGGAGTCCGTATACAGGATACGGTTACTTTTCTTGGCTTTAAGTAAAGCTAGGCCGTGTACTATCGCAAGGAATTCTCCAATATTATTAGTGCCCTGTGGGAAGGGTCCCTGGTGGAAAAGAGGTTTCCCTGTCCGGGTATCTACTCCCCGGTATTCCATTATCCCGGGATTGCCGCTGGAGGCGGCATCGACGGCAATTGAATTCAGGTTGGGCGCTCCTATCCGTTTGATGTCCGCCGCACTTAGACTGCTGCTTTTCTTTTTCCCCCTGTAAGCCGCGTAATTCTTCTTAAAAGCTTCATCGGCGGCCTGCCGACTGTCAAAGGCCATGTACTGGGCGCCTTCCTGGCCTTTGATCTGGGCCTGGCATTCTTTCCAGCTGGTATAAACCCCCGGTTGCTTGCCTTTCCATACGACGTAAAATCTTGGCTTCTTACCCATTAGTTGAGCTGCTTATTCAGTAGTTCTTCAATAACACGTGGAAAATGTTCGTATTCCAGCTCATGTACTTTGGCGGCTACATCCTCGGCTGTGTCAGCTGCGGCTACCGGGATCTGCTCCTGTACAATGATTGCCCCTTCGTCGTAATTTTCATTTACATAGTGAATGGTGATGCCGGTATAAGGTTCTTTATTGTCAACTACTGCCTGGTGAACCCGTATCCCGTACATTCCTTTCCCGCCGTATCGCGGCAGAAGTGCCGGGTGAATATTAATGATCTTTCCGGGGTAGGCCCGGAGTAGGGAATCCGGTATTTTCCACAAAAAGCCTGCGAGGACCACCAGGTCTGTCTCAAGGCTGTTGACCAGGCTGACCACAGCTTCTGTATTGTAAAGCGCATGTTTATTGAAGTAGAAGGCATTGATACCCAGCCTATCACAGCGATCCAGCACCCCGGCATTCTTCTTGTTGGTGAGCACCCCCGCAATTTCTACGGATTTTGAACCCTTAAAATATTCATGGATATTTTCCACGTTAGATCCGGATCCTGAGGCAAAGAGCGTAATTCGTTTCATGCAGTGATGACGGGAGTTTGAGGGCAATAATTTTTCTGCTAAATTACAAGTCTTGCATTTAAATTTATTAAATTACGTCACATTTTAAGGTCAGATAGTATTATTAGACCAAAGTTTTTTATTTTTGCCATCGATTTAAATTTTTAAAACCAAAATCATTATGTCAGACATTGCATCAAGAGTAAAGGCTATCATCGTAGATAAACTGGGTGTAGATGAAAATGAAGTAGTACCGGAAGCGAGCTTTACTAACGACCTCGGGGCAGACTCATTGGATACCGTAGAGTTGATCATGGAATTCGAAAAAGAATTTGATATCCAGATCCCGGACGATCAAGCAGAGAATATTGCAACTGTAGGCCAGGCTATAAGTTATATAGAAGAAGCTAAGTAATTTTATGATATCATAGGAAAGAATTAAAATTATCCATGTGGTAATCCTGCTGCATGGATAATTTTTTTTATTTTTCACTTGTTTAGGCAGCAAACTAAAAAATTGATTCAATGCAATTAAAGCGAGTTGTAGTTACTGGTCTTGGTGCCCTTACCCCCATCGGGAATACCTTGGAAGAATATTGGGAAGGATTGAAGAGTGGGAAGAGCGGTAGCGCCCCGATCACCTATTACGACACAGAGAAATTCAAGACGAAATTTGCCTGTGAATTAAAAAATTACAATCCGGAAGATTATTTTGACAGGAAAGAAGCACGTAAACTGGACAGGTTTGCGCAATACGCTTTGGTGTCCTCCGATGAAGCGATCGCAGATTCAGGTTTAGACCTGGACGCAATCGATAAATTCAGGGTTGGTGTAATCTGGGGTGCCGGTATAGGTGGCCTGGAGACATTTCAGCAGGAGGTGCTCAATTACGCCGCCGGTGATGGAACGCCAAGGTTTAATCCCTTCTTTATACCTAAGATGATCGCGGATATCGCTCCGGGAAATATCTCTATTAAACACGGGTTCATGGGCCCTAACTATACCACGGTCTCTGCATGTGCATCTTCGGCGAATGCCATGATAGATGCCCTTAACTATATCAGGCTGGGGCACTGTGATGTTATCGTTACAGGGGGTAGTGAAGCTGCGGTTACTATAGCCGGAATGGGAGGGTTCAATGCAATGCATGCCCTTTCTACCAGGAACGAAAGTCCTGAAACAGCTTCCAGGCCATTTGACGCAACCCGGGACGGTTTCGTTCTTGGTGAAGGCGCAGGAGCACTGGTGCTGGAAGAATACGAGCACGCAAAGGCCAGGGGAGCAAAGATCTATGCAGAAGTTGCAGGGGGAGGACTTTCCAGCGACGCATACCATATGACTGCTCCGCATCCGGATGGAATAGGAGTAGTAAAAGTGATGGAAAACTGCCTTAGGGATGCCGGACTGAAACCTGAAGACGTTGATACCATCAATACGCATGGTACATCCACTCCTTTAGGGGATGTCGCAGAGCTGAAAGCGATCAGCCAGGTATTTGGAGAACATGCCAAGGATATCAATATCAATTCCACCAAGTCCATGACAGGTCACTTGCTGGGAGCTGCCGGGGCCATAGAAGCGATCGCCTCTATCCTGGCCATGGAGCACAACCTGGTGCCGCCGACGATCAACCATACAACGGTTGATGAAAATATAGATCCAAGCCTTAACCTGACTCTTAATAAGGCCCAGGAAAGGAAAGTAGATGTGGCTATGAGCAATACCTTCGGGTTTGGAGGTCACAATGCATGTATCGTATTTAAGAAAATCAGTTAAACAACGAATGTCATTTACAGCCAATATATTCAATTCCCATTCTAAAAAGGATGGGGATTTTTTATTGGCGATCACTAAAGTACTGGGCTTCAAGCCAAAAAAATTACCCATCTACAGGAAAGCCTTCCTGCACAGATCGGTAAACCAGAAGGATAAGCAGGGTAATCCTATGAATTATGAGCGGCTCGAATTCCTCGGGGACGCCATGCTCGGGACCATAATCTCCAAACACCTGTACAATGAAGTGCCCGGCGGGGACGAGGGCTACCTCACAAAAATGCGTTCCAAGATCGTCAGCCGGAAACACCTGAACGAACTGGGGAAAGACCTGAACCTGATCGATTTTGTTGAAAGCAGGATCCCCAAATCCCATTTCGGGGACAATATCCACGGCAATGTCTTTGAAGCCCTGGTGGGAGCCATCTACCTGGACAGGGGGTATAAATATTGCGAGAAATTCATCCGGGAGCGTGTTATTGAACCCTATGTGGATATAGAGCAGTTAGAAGGGCAGGTAATGAGTTATAAGAGCCTGCTGATTGAATGGTGCCAGAAACAGAAAAAAGAATTCAGTTATAATGTATACGAGGACAGCGGGAATGATCCTGTAAAACATTTTGCCGTAAAGCTGAGTATCGATGGTAAAGTTATGGCAAAAGCCAGGGCCACCTCCAAGAAAAAGGCCGAAGAAAAGGCTTCCAAGCGCGCATTTTTTGCATTACAGGGCAAAATAAAAGGGGATTCGTAAAAAGAATTCGTTAAATTATCAGCTTCAAACGTTTTCGTGCCCTGACTCCCAAATACTTGTTGATCTTAAGCTAGACTTGTTAATGTATTAATCATATATTTACCGTTTAGGTTCAGGTATGACGACAACTCACAAAATTTTCGAGGAGCTTTGTGAAGAAGAATTTACCCTATGGGCCCTGCACAGCAGCCTGGAAGATCATGCCCTGGTCTATGCCCTTAATTATTACCTGAAGAGCAGGTTTAAAAGGGCCCCGGCAGACCTGGATATTTCTAAGTCTATAGTCTTTCCTTATTTTGAATGGAAAGACGAGGCGCATGACCAGTACTGGAGGCTGATCACGAACAAGAGCCGGGTCCGGCAAGACCTGGAGTTCCAGGATTTATTCCGGGATGAGCCGGCTTTCACGGCCCACCATTTGATACCGGAATACCGTGACGCTGATTATCTGATCAAGATAGAAGGAGAATTATTAGCCTCGGACGAGGAAAGGCTGGCCCAGCTTAAGAAAATACCTGGGATGATCACTGCTTATCCCGTCAATATTGAAAATTTAAAATCAAGAAAAAATCTAACTTTTTAGGACAATGCCCACTAAGAAAAAGACAAAAATAGTAGCCACATTAGGACCCGCAACCAGTAAGAAAGAGGTGCTGAAAGATATGATTGAAGCAGGGGTTGATGTGTTCAGGATCAATTTCTCCCATGCCGATTACGATGCCGTGAAGGAGCGTATCCGTATGATACGCGAACTTAATGAGGAGATGGGGACATATACCTCTATCCTTGCCGACCTGCAAGGACCAAAATTGAGGGTTGGTGTCATGTCTGAAGAGGTAGTGGTATCTCCCGGTGACGAGATCAGCTTTCATACAGGTAAGCCTTTTGAGGGAAATGCAGACAAGGTATATATGAATTATTCTACCTTCCCCAAGGATGTGAACCCCGGGGAACGCATACTCCTGGACGATGGTAAATTGATCTTTGAAGTTGTCTCCACTAATAAGAAGGACGAGGTTAAGGCTAAGGTAATCCAGGGTGGACCATTGAAGTCCAAGAAAGGGGTAAACCTGCCAAACACCAATATTTCATTACCCGCTTTAACAGAGAAAGACGTTAAGGATGCCATTTTTGCAATTTCGCAACAGGTAGACTGGATTGCCCTTTCTTTTGTCCGCTTCAGCCAGGACCTTATAGACCTTCAGAATATCATCAAGGAGCATTCCGAGGAGAAGATCCCGATCATCGCCAAGATCGAAAAGCCAGAAGCGGTTGAGAATATCGACAAGATCGTGGCGTATTGTGACGGACTGATGGTAGCCCGTGGAGACCTCGGGGTAGAGGTTCCCGCACAGGAGGTGCCGCTGATCCAGAAAAAACTTGTACTGCGGGCCAAGAAAGCCCGTATCCCGGTGATTATCGCCACGCAGATGATGGAAACGATGATCACAAGCCTTACCCCCACAAGGGCAGAGGTGAATGACGTCGCTAACTCTGTTATGGACGGGGCGGATGCCGTGATGCTATCAGGGGAAACCTCGGTTGGGAACTACCCCGTACAGGTGATACAGAAAATGACCAGTATCCTGCACAGCGTGGAAGGTTCAGAATTCATCCAGGTACCTCATGATCCACCTCATATCAGGACCAAGCGATACATAACTAAGTCTGTTTGTTACCATGCTGCGTTAATGGCTAATGAAACCAAGGCTAAGGCCATTACAACCCTGACCAATAGTGGGTATACGGCTTTCCAGATATCTGCATGGAGACCCAGTGCTCATATCCTGGTATTTACCTCCAATAAGCGTATCCTTACGCAGCTGAACCTGCTGTGGGGTGTTAAAGCGTTCTATTACGATAAGTTTGTTTCAACAGATGAGACCATAGAAGATGTAAACCAGATCGCCTGCGATAAAGGCTTCCTGGAAAGCGGGGATATGATGATCAGCCTGGCGGCCATGCCGATCAAAGATAAAGGTATGGTGAACACCCTGAGGGTGACAGAGATCGAATAGATCACCATAAGTAAATTGGTATGTGGAATTTAAAGGACAGGAAAGTACTGGTCACCGGTGGCAGTAAAGGCATCGGGAAGGCCACGGTTAAAGAGTTCCTGGAGCTCGGTGCCGAGGTTCTGTTCACTGCCCGGAAGGAAGTGGATATCCGCACCTTCGAAGAGGAGTTGTCCGGGAAAGGGTACAAGGTAAGCGGGATGGTAAGTGATGTATCTGTAGCCGAAGACCGGGAGGACCTGGTACGGAAGCTGACCCACGAGTACGGCAAACTGGATATCCTGGTAAATAATGCCGGGATCAATATCCGGAAGGCTGCACTGGACTATACCGAAGAAGAATTTTCAAAGATACTTGCGATCAACCTGTTTGCGCCCTTTGAGTTCAGCAGGCTACTTTATTCCCTTTTACTGAAGGGCACTAAACCTTCGATCGTAAATGTTGCCTCCGTGGCTGCTTCCGTAGATGTTAAGTCGGGCAGCCCCTATGGCATGGCCAAGGCCGGGCTGCTACAGCAGACGCGCAACCTGGCTGTCGAATGGGCCCAGGACGGTATCCGGGTGAATGCAGTTTCCCCCTGGTATACAGCAACTCCCCTTACTGAAGCTGTCCTCACACAAAAAGACCGGATGGATCCCGTGATCGCAACCACCCCGCTCCGGAGGGTAGCACAACCGGAAGAGATGGCCAGTGTCATCGCTTTCCTCGCAATGGATAAAGCCTCCTATATAACAGGGCAGAATATTATCGTGGATGGGGGGATGAGTGTTTCTGCATTCTGAGAGTTTCAGAATTCAATTTGTAATTGCACCGCTATGGCCTCTTCTTTCGCTTCGCTCTCCTGTCCCCTGTCAGTATTCAGGTTACTTACAGAGATGCCGAGCAGGCGGACCGAATTCTGCAGGGCGTCCTGGTAGAGCAGTTCTTTAGCCGTCTCCAGTAAAACGGAATGGTCTGCGAC
The DNA here is from genome assembly GCF_004362865.1 of Zeaxanthinibacter enoshimensis. Lineage (GTDB taxonomy): Bacteria > Bacteroidota > Bacteroidia > Flavobacteriales > Flavobacteriaceae > Zeaxanthinibacter > Zeaxanthinibacter enoshimensis. The sequence goes on from NZ_SNYI01000001.1 coordinate 869,273, forward strand.
AAAATAGGATAAAGTCTTTGCCCTCGTCTGTAGTTTAAAATCACTGTATTTGATCTTAAGGGTAATGGTTTTCCCGGCCAGCTGATTCTTCTTTAACCGCCGTTCCAGTTCATGGGCGATCTGTTCAAGTCTTTCTAACATAAAGATCTCGCTGCTGAGGTTTTCGCTGAAGGTACGCTCGGCTCCGACGGATTTGGGGGTACGCTCCGGCTTTACCGGGCTGAGATGTATGCCCCGTACCACCTGGTAATAGAATTTACCGCTCTTCCCGAAATGTGTCTTTAAAAAATCTTCTGATTTATCCTTCAGGTCTTTCCCGGTAAATATACCTAACTGGTACATTTTCTCAGCAGTGACCTTCCCGACACCATAGAACTTCCGGATTTCCAGTTGTTCCAGGAATTCCGGCACATCTTCCGGGTCTACAGTCTTCTGGCCATTGGGTTTGTTAACATCACTGGCCACCTTGGCGATGAATTTATTGACCGAGATTCCTGCAGACGCCCTCAGGCCCAGTTGATCATAGATCCGTTGACGTATTTCTTTGGCGATCATCGTCGCAGAGGGGTTGCCGAATTTGTTTTCAGTGACATCCAGGTAGGCTTCGTCCAGGGAAAGGGGTTCTACCAGGTCTGTATATTCCAGGAAGATAGCCCGGATCTTACTGCTGATCTCTTTATACCGGTCAAACCGGGGTTTAACAAAAATGAGTTCCGGACAATTGCGTTTGGCGGCCTGCCCACTCATGGCCGACCTTACCCCGAATTTCCGCGCTTCGTAGCTTGCAGCAGCGACTACGCCGCGCTTTGCGCCTCCGCCTACAGCCACAGGTTTGCCCCTTAGTTCGGGGTTGTCCAGCTGCTCAACAGAGGCGTAAAAAGCATCCATATCTACATGGATGATCTTTCGCACCGGGAATTCATAAGCCATAAACAAATTTAAGTCATATCTTAGTTTTATGGATACTCAGGGTAAAACAGCTATCGTCCTCGGAGCCACCGGGCTTACAGGTGGCATCCTTTTACAGATGCTGCTGGAGGATAAGCGTTACAGTCTAATCAGGCTCTTTTCGCGCTCTTCGGTAGGGTATGAACATCCCAAGATGGAAGAGCTGCTGGTCAACCTGGCAGAACCCGAAACCTACCGGGAAAAATTCCGGGCAGACGAGGTATTCTGCTGTATCGGAACTACCAAATCCAAAACGCCCAATAAGGCGAAATACAGGGCGATAGATTATGGAATACCCGTGCAGGCCGCTGTCCTGTGCAGGGAAAATGGCATTAAAACATTTATAGTGATCTCTTCTTTGGGTGCTAACCCTAAAAGCAAGGTCTTTTATAACCGTACAAAAGGCCAGATGGAAGCCGCTGTATTAAAACAGGAAATACCAAATACGTATATACTGCAACCATCTCTACTAGCAGGGAAAAGGGAAGAAAGAAGGATAGGAGAATGGATCGCCAGGCAGGTGATGAGAGCGATGAACCTGGTTATGGTGGGTCCCCTGGACAAATACCGGTCTATCTATCCGGAACAGGTTACAAAATGTATGATCTGGCTGGCAAACCATAAGTATGAGCAACAGCGGATCCCTTCGGACGAAATAAGGAAAATTGCACACAGGCATGGGTAAGTACCAGGAGATTGAACGTAAATTCCTGGTCGTATCAGGAGATTACGTAAAACAGGCTACAAGCAAACAGCAGATAAGGCAGGGTTTCCTCAATACCGATCCTGAACGCACGGTAAGAGTACGCATTCTGGATGATTCTGCCTTCATAACCGTGAAAGGGGCTTCCAGTGCGGATGGCACCAGCCGCTTTGAGTGGGAAACGGAGATCCATCCCGAGGAGGGACGTAAACTGCTGGAGTTATGTGAAGATGTACCCATTGAGAAGAATCGTTATAAAGTGCCCGTGGGGCGTCATATTTTTGAGGTGGATGAATTCCTGGGCGCAAATGCCGGCCTGGTGGTGGCAGAGGTTGAGTTGGGCGCCGTGGAAGAGGCGTATGAACAACCGGATTGGTTGGGGGAGGAAGTAACCGGCCAACCGGCATACTACAATTCACAATTAAGCAAACACCCTTTTAAATCATGGACTTCATAAAAAATTTATTAAGGTTTAGTTGCTGTCTTTTCGTCCTGGCAGGATGCGGTGACAATGAAAAAACAGAGAGGGCCAACGGGTCCGAAACCACCAAGCCATCTGTTAGTAAACTTAAAGATTCCCTGACCCGGTTGGGATACCAGACCTTTGACTACATAGAGGAAGGAACTAATGATACCATTCTGATGCAACAGTACTTTCTTGTACTGTTAAAAAGAGGGCCAAAGAGATCGGAGAACAAACAGGAAGCCGACAGCCTGCAGAGCCTGCACCTGCAGCATATGTCCCGGATGTACGAGGAGGGATATGCCGACTTAATGGGTCCTTTTGGGGATGATGGAGAGATCCGGGGAATCATTATCTACAATACCCCTAACCTGCAGATCGCAGACAGCCTGGCTAATCTGGATCCCTTAATCCGGTCTGGCGGATTGGTGGCCGAGATACACCCATGGTGGGCGGGGAAAGGTTATGGACTGCGCTGATTCAGCTTCCGAGCAATCCTTCTTTTTCGAGGATAGGCAGGTATTGTAACTCCTGCTCCCCGATGCTGTTCTTCCGGAAAATATATTTGCGTTCAAAGAGTTTCCCTTCAGCATAGAAGGTCACGAAAAACTCGTTCTCGAGCTGCAGGACTTCTTCCTGTACCAGCTCGATCTTAGCAAAGGAACGGGCTTCAATAACGCCTATGGCATGTCTCATGGTAGACGTTTTAGTTTCCCCGTCATACCCCTTGGATACGATAAGAACCATTTCAATTGCCGAGTTCCTGTTGTTGATCAGGTAAGCGTTCCAGTCGCGGGAAAGGAACTCTTCATCCCAGTCGTGTGCCAGGGCGACATGTACGTCTTTTGCGATAGGTATTTCTATATCCTTTCTCATCTTAGCGGAATTATTAGGGATGTTCTCTTATAATAACCCGGCGGGAAGCCGATTTATTGTCCAAAGCAAGGAAGGCCGCTACAGGGCACTTCGGAACTGCTCCAGGAACCTGGTATCATTTTCACTCAGCAACCTGATATCGGAGATCTGGTGCAACAACAGGGCAATACGGTCTATTCCCATTCCAAATGCGAATCCTGAATAGGTTTGGGGATCAATACCACAATTCCGAAGAACATTTGGGTCTACCATCCCGCATCCCATGATCTCCAGCCATCCTGTTCCCTTGGTCATCCGGTAGTCAGCTTCGGTCTCCAGACCCCAGTATACATCTACTTCCGCACTGGGTTCTGTAAACGGGAAATATGAAGGTCGCAGCCGGATCTCGGATTTGCCGAAAAGCGCTGTGGTAAAATACTGCAGGGTTTGTTTAAGATCGGCAAAGGAAACTCCCTTGTCAATATACAATCCTTCTACCTGGTGGAAAAAGCAATGGGATCTCGCCGAGATGGCTTCGTTGCGGTAAACCCGCCCGGGAGATATGGTACGGATCGGAGGTTTATTGTTCTCCATATAGCGAACCTGTACCGATGAAGTATGGGTTCTTAGTAAGATATCAGGATCTGTCTGAATAAAGAAAGTATCCTGCATATCCCTGGCCGGGTGGTGTTCCGGTAAGTTCAGCGCTGTAAAGTTGTGCCAGTCGTCCTCGATCTCCGGGCCCTGGGACACGTTAAAACCAATACGGGAGAATATTTCTATGATCTGGTTCTTAACAATAGAGATGGGGTGCCTGGCCCCAAGTTCCAGGGGTTCAGAAGGCCGGGTCAGATCATCGTATGTCCGCGATTTCGGCGCCTTGTTCTCCAACCCTGTCTTAAGGGCATTCACTTTTTCAGTAGCCGCCTGTTTTAATTCGTTTATAGTCTGCCCGAATCGTTTTTTGTCCTCGGGAGCGACATTCTTGAACTCGCTGAAATATTCATTCAGCAGACCTTTTTTCCCAAGGTATTTGATACGGAAGGCTTCAATAGCCTCTGCCTGGTCCGATGAAAAGGCCTTTACCTCCTCTATATGTTTCTGAATCTGATCTATCATCCGTCGTTGGCTTGGAGAAGTGACCCTTATATGGTCAGTATCAAGGTTTACATAAATTTATGTGCGGCAAATTTAAAACTTTTAAGTTTCCCAGCGGTGCTTTAGGTTAAAATTGAAAAAGGCCCCTGTCCGGGGCCTTTAAAAGTTATGCAATTGCAGGAGTCTTATCCTTGACATTGAGTTTTACCCAATTGACACAATCTTTAAAATTCTTGAAAATGTGTTCCTCAGGAATCAGGTCGGGAATGATGTCAATCCGTTCCATCATATATCTCGGCTGAGGGAGAACATCTACCAGCAGGACTATTATATTTTTCCTGCGCAGGTCTATAATAGTGTCTTCCATCGCGTAAAGACCGGATTGGTCCATGTACTGCATCCTGCCCATTCTGATAATTACGGCATCTGCAGTCTCAGGGATCTGTGCTGCCAGGTCTTGAAAATCACTGGTCGATCCAAAGAATAGGGGACCTTTAATATGCTTGATGAAAACCTCTTCCTTCAATTTTTCAGGAAATTCTTTCTCATCAGCCCAGGCTTTTTCAGGCAGTGGTTTCACCCCTGATCTTTCGGCCGTAAGATCACCCATCTTTTTCATAAACATTAATGAGGCAATGATCAGGCCTACACCAACAGCATATACCAAGTTCCATACTGAAGATAACACAAGAACCACTAACATAATGATCACTTCTGAACTCAGTTTCAGTGGGCCCAGCTTGATATCCTTTGGCAGGTTAGGAATGGCTTTAAGTCCTTTGTAGTCCATTACACCGATACCTACAGTTACAAGGATCCCGGCAAGTACTGCAGCAGGAATCTGCGATGCAACGGGCCCCATGGCCAGTAAGATGACAAGCAGTAATAAACCAGCGATCATACCTGAAAGCCTTGTTTTACCACCTGATTTGATATTAACAACGGTTCGGATGGTCGCCCCGGCACCGGGAATACCACCAAAGACAGCGGCGATACTGTTACCAATACCTTGTCCCACCAATTCCTTGTTCGGCTGGTGCTTCGTCTTCGTCATATTGTCAGCCACTACCGAAGTCAGCAGTGAATCGATGGCTCCCAGCAATGCAAGGGTCAGGGCCGTAAAGATGTACGGGGTGACCGAAGACAGTTTAAATTGCGTAAAGATCTCCATCTGGGGCATCGGCAGTCCTTCCGGGATACGCTCTATGGGGCGGTAATCCAGGCCAAACCCGTAAGCAACACCGGAGACTACGATAAGTGCCACCAGGGTACTGGGGACGGCCGTGGTGATCCGCTTGAAGCCATAAATAATTATAATTGTGGCTAATGCCAAGATCAGCTCCAGCCAGTTAATATTCTGGAGCGCCCTGGGCAATACGGAAAGTGTACCTAATACCCCTGAGGCTTCTTTAGCCGCCAGGGTGCTGGCTTCTTTCTGAATATCTGCTTCCGTGGTCTGCTCAGCCCTGCTGATAGTCTCTTCGAAATCTTCGAGAACCAGTATACCCTCTCCCGCTTCTTCTTTCAGGATGTTCTCCAGGATGATCTCTTCTGCCATCGGTTTGTATTGCTCAACATATTCAGCATCTTCCTTGGGATAATATCCAATCGCTGGCAGGATCTGTGTGACCAGTATGATCACCCCGATAGCGGTCATAAACCCGGATACCACCGGGTATGGAATATACTTGATGTATTTCCCAAGACCTATCGCTCCTAGCCCGATCTGCATCAGTCCCGCCAACAGGAAAACTGTCAGGATTGCGGGGAGTGCTTTCTCCACATCTCCTTCGTTCATCGCGATAATCCCCGCGATGATCACCATACTTACCGCCGTCATAGGGGCGGTAGGCCCGGAGATCTGGGTGTTGGTGCCCCCGAAAAGGGCGGCGAAGAACCCTATAAAAATAGCCCCGTATAAACCAGCACTTGGGCCCAGTCCACTGCTGACCCCGAACGCTAGAGCCAGGGGTAATGCTACAATTCCGGCGGTAATTCCACCGAATAAATCACCTTTGATATGTTTAAACATTTTGTATTTGAGTTATTGGTTAATAAGGAATAGGAATTCCGGGATTACAGGAAAGTAACTTCCCCGGAATCAATATTGTACATTGCTCCTTTGATCACGATCTCTCCTTTATCTTCCATCTCTTTTAAAACCGGACTGTTCTGACGGATATTCTGGATAGTCAATTCTACGTTCTTCTCGGCCACGTTGTCCACGAATTCAAGGTTTCCTGAATTTCGCTCAGCGGGATTCCCGGGCTCTGAGACTGCCTCTACCGCCGGCCTGATCTTACTTAACAGTGTGGTGAGGTTGCCGAGTTTAGCATCATCACAAGCTCCTTTTACCGCGCCACAACTGGTGTGTCCTAAAACAACAATAGCTTTGGTCCCTGCAAGTTTGCAGGCGAACTCCATACTTCCAAGGATATCTTCATTGGCTATATTACCGGCCACTCGGGCGCTGAAAATATCGCCGATTCCCTGGTCAAATACAACTTCCTGGGGAACACGCGAATCTATACATCCGAGGATCGTGGCGAAAGGGTACTGACCACTGGAGGTTTGTGTGACCTGCTCCAGAAGGTCCCGGTTGGCCTTCTTATTTTGTACAAAACGCTTATTTCCCTCTTGTAAAATAGTAATCGCTTTTTCGGGTGTAATCGATGCCTGTTCTTCTTTTGTTAGTGTTTTCATAGATTGAGGTATAAGTAATTAAATGGTTATTCCCGTGATTCCAGTAAACTGACTCACAGGTAAGGTTATATAAAATTATAAGTAATTATGTTAACCCTGCCTTTTGTAAGGCAAGGGAAAAGGTTAATAATGGGGGTAGTTATGCCACCTTTACCTTGGGGGGCGGCAGTAAGATCTCCCAGCCCATTTGGGAAATTCTCAGATCATTATAGAATGGCGTCTCTTTGGCCAGGTCTGCAAATTGGAAGAAACTGGTAAGTCCCTCCTGGTTGACAAGGTTCTGAACCAACTCGTAACTGGTATCCTTGGTTTCTTCTTCGGTAATGGTCATTACAATCCCCATGGCATCCTCATTCACCAAAGTCACTATCGACGGTGCGAGTAAGGAGAATACCCATAGGATACAGAAATATGTAATGATTCTAGAGCGCATTCGTTTTTTTAAGATTTACAAAAATAGGAGTAAATCCTGAATATTGTGTAAGTAAGCCTCAATAATCCTTTAGCAAGCGCATGGCATTGCCCTGAACCCAACCTGTTTTTCCGTCGGCTAAACGAATCTTCTGCCAGCCATCCAATTCTTCAAGGGCCTGGACCTTAGTCCCCTCGTGAAGCACAAAGGCTTCTGAACTTCTCTGGTTTGGCTCTGCGCGTACGACCACTTCTTCCTCGAAGATGATGGCCGGGTTATCCGACTTGTAATCCATGTATTCCGTGTAAGCAAAGACAACACACAGCAGGGATAAGAACAACGCGACCAGGCTTCCGATAAAGGCCACTCTTTTCTGGGTAGTAAAACGGAAAAAGTAGAATGCGATATACAGGATCACGAACAATATTCCAAAGATTATGGCTGCGACAGCCCATTGGTCAAAGCTCAGTTGGCCTGTGATGGAATTTACAAACCTGCTGATCCCGGTCGCCGGGACTGCATCTATGTCGTCCAGTGTCATATTGCGTGCGTACTCCAGGTTTTCCAAAATCTCCCGGTCCCCGGGGGCCAGTATTAAGGCCTTTTCAAAATTATAGATACTTGGAGCGATCTCGTTAAGCTTATAATAGCTGTTCCCGAGGTTATAATAGAGTGCGGCGGAGTGTTGTCCGGAGTCAAGGATCTGCTGGTAATACGTGATTGCCTCTTCGTAATTGCCCTCATTATATGCCTTGGTAGCTTTATCAAATATCGCCTCGTTCTGGGCCATGAGGCCGAAGAGAGAAAAGAATAAAACAAGGGTATAAACGTATTTCATAGTTACAGTTGTTTATCCATTGAAGAGATAACTTCACTTGCTTCCTGGTAATCCTGTTGCATCTGTACGTTAGAAAATGGACTGTACCGTGCCATCTCGCAGTTCTTCAGCAGTCCGATAAAACGCTCAGAGGTGTCTGCATCCACTTCTCTTTTTTCCAGGAGTGAAGCGATCTTATCCTTACTGAATTCCGAGGTTTCAATCTTTAATTTGGCTTTGAGGTAATTGTGCAACGCCTTTTCCAAAGCGATGTAAAAAGCTTCTTTCTGTCCAAGTTCCCTTTTAGCCTTAGAGAGGTATTTCCGGGCGAGCCTGTTCGCTTTCCTGATCTTGTTCCCTGCCACATCCCTGGCGATCGCTTCTCTTCTCTTGCCAAACATAATGGCAATTGGAATCAAGATCACCGGCAGGAAAAGCCAGAGCCAGAAACTCAGGGAGCCAAAGAAATGATTCACGGTCTTTGGCTTCAGCCCGGGCTGTGTCTTCAGGAAATGGAACTGGTTATCCGCACCCACCACCGACTGCTTTACTGGTCCGGAGCCGCTGTTCTCGTAGCGGCCGGTAGCCGGGCCGGAGAGGACATTGATGATAATTTCATCAGATCGCAGTGTTTTGTATCTCCCGGTCCGCGGATTAAAATAACTGAAACTGATTCCGGGGATTGGGTACTTACCCTTGGTGTCCGGAACAATTGTATAGTGGTTGCTGACGCTACCCTGCATCCCGGAAAGCGTTGTGCGTACCTGTTCATCGAATTCAGGATCATAGACTTCAAGCGCGCCCGGTAGGCTGAGATCAGGCAACTGGAATAACTTCAGGTTGCCCTTACCCTTAACTTCCACTACCGCCTGCAGGGATTCTGAAGCGTTGAGCTCGGTCTTGCTGGTGGTTACCGACAGATTGAATTCTCCCACAGCCCCGTTAAAATCAGAAGGTTTTCCGGCCAAGGGCAGGGGTTTTACATTTATCGTCCTCTTCCCGGCCGATACGGTCCTGTTGGTCTGGGTAAAGATCCTGCCCCCAAAGAAATCCCTTTTATTGGTAGGGACATCTATGGTCACCTCCAGGGACAGGGGTTCAATTTCGAGTTTACCGTCTTTCTGGGGATAAAGGACCACTCTTTTTAATATAACGTAGCGATAAGGTTTACCGTCATAGGTGCCGTTTTGTACATCATAGCGGGTCACCGGGATATCCTGGCTCCAGAAATTGTTGTATTTGGGATTATCCAACGGCCTGAAATTGGAAACATTCACCGAAGGGCTGACATAGAGTTTATAGACCACGCTGACTGCCTCGTTCAGGTAAGGATCGGTCTTGGATACTTCTGCCACGAGATGCAGGCTTTCCCCGGCAATATCGTCTGCGGTCATCTGGTCACTGGGTTTGTCAACAGCTGCAGTGACTTCAACCTTTTTTTCCAGGGATTTATAGAGTTCACCATCAATTTCAATGGTAGCCTGCCCGATCGTAAAAATTCCCCTGGCTGTTGGGGCTAGGGTATAGGAGTAGGTTTTGGAATAGGAGCGAACCCCGTTCACCCAGGAAGAACTTATGTTCTGCAAAGGTCCGCCGACCACGCGGAAACCTTCAAAATCGGGCGGGGTAAAATGATCCCCATCCTTGTTCATTGTAAAATCTACTCTTAACCTTTCATTGATACCGAGTTTATCCTTGCTCAGCTGCAGCTCAAAGGTAACTGCATCTGCATCCTGTGCGGCCACCGGGTTTAGCAGGGAACACACTAAGCCTATAAAAAAAAGGAGTAGAATATAGCTTTTTCGCATAACCATTACCAATCCTTTTTATTTTTTAGGGGTACGCCTTTTACTTTCTTGGCATCCATTTTTTCCTGCACTTTCTTTTCTTCATTCTGCATGGCTTCGAGCAGGTTTTCTATTTGTTGGGGCGATAGCTGGTTGGGGCGTGGCTGCTGCTGATTGCTTTGCTGAGGTTCTTTCTTTTCCTGCTTCTCTTCCCCATCACCTTCTTTATTCTCTTCTTTTTCCTGTTCTCCCTGGTCGCCGTCTTCCCCGTCCTGCTTATCTCCTTTATTCTCGTCCTGCTGGTCATTGTTATCCTGCTGGTCGCCTCCGTCCTGCTCCTCCTTGTCCTGGTTCTCCTCTTCTTTTTTATCCTGCTGATCTTCCTTATCCTGGTTCTCTGGTTGTTCCTGCTGTTGTTTCTTCAGCATTTCCTTGGCTAATGCCAGGTTATACCGGGTTTCCTCGTCTGTAGGATCGTTCCTCAGAGCTTCCTTGTAGGCTTCGACAGCCTTCTGGTACTCCTTGTTTTTCATAAAGACATTTCCCATATTGTGATATGCCCTGTGCTTCTCGGCTTTAGAAGCTGCATTTTCCCCGGCCTCTTTGAACCTCCCAAATGCTTCCAGGTAACTATCCCTTTCATAATATGCATTTCCAAGGTTGTAGGGGGCTGCTACGTTTGTTTTACTTTTATCGATAGCCCTTCGGTATTTAGCCTCGGCAGATACAAATTCGTTTTCCTGTAAATCCTCATTGGCTTCCCACGTTAGGTTTTTAGAGGTTTTCACAGCCTTCTCATCTTCCTGCTGCGTTTCACCCATTTGGGCAATAGCAGGGACCACAAGCAAAAATGATATCAGGAATATTATGTTTTTCATCTTACTCTACGTTCTTTTCGTTGAACAGGTTAAGTTTTCTCAGCCATTCGGTTTTACGTTCTAACAGGAAAATATCTAAAAATAGGAAGAATAGGGCTGCAGCCAAAAACCACTGGAACTGGTCTTTAAATTCTGCGAACTGCTTAGCTTCAAATTCTGTCTTATCTATTTGCTGTAATGCTTCAACAATGGCATCTACTGCTTCCTGGGTATCTGTGCCGTCTATATATGCACCCTCTCCCTGTTGTGCTATTTCTTCCAGTAACTGCCTGTCCAGCTTGGTGATCACGACTTCGCCGTTTTCATCCTTCTTAAGTTGTTGTACTACTCCATTCCTTCTCAGGGGGATTGGCCCACCTTTAGGTGTACCCACACCTATTGTAAATACCCGGATGCCATTTTCCAGGGCTTGTTCCACGGCCCTGGCCGGGTATCCTTCGGCATGGTCTTCCCCATCCGATATTATGAAAAGCACCCGGTTGGTCTGCTGTTCGTCATCAAAATATGTGGTGGCCAGTTCAATGGCTTCATGGATCGCAGTTCCCTGGGAGGAAAGCATTTCGGTATTCATACTTTGCAGGAACATTTTAGCAGCACCATAGTCGGTCGTGATCGGTAACTGTGGATAGGCCTGGCCAGCATAAGCGATAATCCCTACCCGGTCACTCCCGAGCGAATTAATGATCTCGGATACCAGGCGTTTGGATTTTTCCAGGCGGTTAGGTGCAATATCTTCAGCGAGCATACTCCTGGATACATCTACAGCGAACACGATATCTACCCCTTCCCTTTTAACTGTTTCCAGCTGGGTTCCTATTTTTGGATTTACAAGGCCGAGCACAAGGAAACTCAGACCCGTAATGAATACCAGGAATTTCAGCAGGGGTTTAAAACGGGAGGTGTCCGGTGCAAGACGTCGCAATAGATCAAGGTCGCCGAATTTCTGCCGGGTCTTCCTTTTCCACAGCTGCACCACTATATATACCAGAACCAGTACCGGTATTACCAGGAGGAGGTAGAAATAGGATGTCTCGTCAAATTGGACCATGTTATAAATTTTCTTTCCTTGATATTATTAGATAAAACTTCTGAAAACAGTATGCCTGAGAACCCATTCCAATAAAAGCAAAATTCCCGCCAACAGCACCAGGGCACGGAATTTTTCCTCGTATTGGTAATATTTGAACTCTTCAATTTCTGTTGTTTCAAGCTTATTGATCTCGTCGTAAATAGCTTCGAGTTTCTTGTTGTCCGTCGCCCGGAAATACTGACCTCCGGTAAGGGAGGCAATGCTTTTTAGCAATGGTTCGTCTATCTCTACCTGCCGCATTCCGTAACGGAAAGAACCATCAGGGTTGTAGGCTACAGGGGACAGGGCGTTTCCGTTAGTTCCCAGTCCAATGGTGTAAGTCTTGATGCCGAATTCCACTGCCAGGTCTGCGGCGGTCTGGGGCTCGATAAAACCTGAATTGTTCACCCCGTCAGTCAGGAGAATGATAACCTTGCTCTTTGCTTTACTTTCCTTCAAACGGTTGACGGCGGTTGCCAGTCCCATCCCGATGGCAGTACCATCGTTTAGTTGCCCGTAGGTGATCTCACCCAGGGCATTGAGAACAATAGATTTGTCTGTGGTGATCGGGGTCTTCGTATAGCTTTCTCCGGCGTAGGCCACCAGCCCGATCCTGTCATTGGGTCTTTCCTTAATGAATTCAGCCGCCACCTCCTTGAGCGCTGCCAGGCGGTTAGGCTTCAGGTCTCTCGCCAGCATACTGGATGAGACATCTATGGCCATAACGATATCGATCCCACTGGTGGTCTTGGTCCGGGAGGAGACATCCGAGGTCTGTGGTCTTGCCAGGGCGGTAATTATGGCGGCCAGTGCAAGAAGCCGCATTATAAAAAGTGCCGGTTTAAGACGGGGCAGTATACCCTGCTTTCCAAAGGCCGAGGTACTGGGCATACGAAGTGTGGCACGGTCTTTCTGGTATTTCAGATAATACCACAACCCGGCCACCGGCAGTAAAAGTAACAGCCAGAAGAAATTTGGATTTGCAAATTCGACCCCTTCAAACATCAGCTTTCTGTTTTAACTTCTATGGAGTTGATCACCCGCTCTACTATTTCCTTTGCATAAGGGTCATCTTCCAGCCATGATAAATAAACCTGTTGCTGGAACCCCTCGCCGCCAAAAATAAAAATGGCGTACTGTCCTCTCCGGGTATCACTACCACCGGGCTCGCGGAAAGAACCGCTGCCGTAAATTTTTATGCCTTTAACTCCATTCCCCGTGGTGAATTCTTCCTGTTTTGTGATCAGGTTCCTGGCGCCCTGGTCGGTCCATTTCTTCAGAAGCTCGTCGATATCTTTCTGGACCTCCGGGGCTTTTTGTTCCTTAAGGGTCTGGGAGATCGTTCCCATGACGAACCAGTGATCCGGCAGGCTGAACTCAAAATTCTGCTCCTGTTGGATCAGGGACTTGTCTTCGGGTTTTATTTCATCCTGCTGTCTCAACAGTACCTCCGGGCTCTGAAGCCGTACCGGGGGGAAACCATAGGAACTGCTTACCCATTCCCCATCGAGCAGTGTTTTTGATGGGTGTCCGAGAACAGAGTCCTTCACATAACCGAACCCGTAATAGGAGATCGCGAAAACCGCACTTGTTATCATTAGCAGTACAAGGGAAGCTGCCGCGATATACCACTTTCTCAATTCCTTTTTACGGATCTGCTGTTCCCTGTATTCTTCCTGTAACTGTAATTCCTCTTCAGTAGGCTCCGGAATACCCTCGTGGGTCTTTACAACGATCTCTTCCACTATGTCCCGGTCTCTTTGTGCTGCAGAAGGATCGGGTTTGGATTTTGCAAATTTCACAAGATCTGCCGTTTCCAGAATACGCCGGAACTGTTCCAGGGTCTGGTCGTCCAGTTTGAGTTCCCCTGCATCGCGAAGGAGTTCGATCTTAAGCAGCAGTTGCCCCGTCGTACTCTCTAATGCGGTAATGTGCACATCTTCTTCCAGGTATGACCTGAGAATATCGGTAAGTTCTGAATAGTACTGCTTATAATCATCCTGGATAAGGTAGCGCGAATTTTCCAGTTTCTTCAATTCCAGAAGTGCCCGGTCATAGGGAGGTAAAAGAGCTGCTTTCTCTTCTTCGGTCAGTGGTTTCTTCCGGAACACAAACCAGTAAAGGACCGCTGCGAGGAGAACTAAGGACAATAATCCCCACACTATGATCTTCCAGAGATCGGAATAATTCCGGTCTACTTCCATGAGGGGTTTTATGTCGTACATGCCCTGGTTTACCGTATCTACCGGGACCGTATTGACAGCGATCAGCAGGGAATCCGTAAAATAACCCTTCCCGTTGATATCTATCCGCTGCACCGGAAGTTTATAGAAACCCGAATCAAACTGGGTCAGGGCATACATTTTCTGCAGCATCATACGACTGCCGGACCGGGTAGTATCGGTTTTGAAAGCCTCGACCGTTTCGAGGGGGGAGAAGGTCTGCCCTTCCGGGAAAATTACCTGGTCGGTGGTGTCGGCTTCAACAAAGATGGAATACTTGATCTGCTCCCCTATCCTGATAACCGTGGTGTCTGCTTCACCGTACACTTTAGGGGTTTCCTGAGCACTGAGCAGGGTACAGCAGAAGAATAGCAGGCAGGTGAAGGTCAGCCCGTAAAAATACGGGGCAATGCGGGACGGCCTTACTATGTGTCTTCCTGAACCGATCATGAACGTTGTTTAAAGTATCCCAATAGTTTTTTCACATAACTCTCATCCACCCGGCAACTCAGTACCCCGCAACCGGATTTGGCAAAGGTCTCCCGGAAATAAGTAACCCGGTCCTTATAGTACTGCCCGTAGGACATCCGTACACTTTTAGAGGCTGTATTCACCAGTTTTACCTCTCCTGTTTCCGCATCCCTGACCGGAAGCATCCCGAGATTCGGGATTTCGGTCTCGCGTTCGTCAAAGACCCGGATCCCGGTAACGTCGTGTTTCTTCCCGGCTATCTTCAGGTTCTGTTCGTAACCCTCCGCAAGGAAATCGGACAGCACAAAGACAATCGCTTTTTTCTTCATGATACTGCTAAGGAATTTCAGAGCCCCGCTTATGTCAGTTTTCCTGCTCTTGGGCTGAAACTCCAGTAATTCCCTGATGATCCTGAGTACATGGCTCTTACCTTTCTTTGGGGGGATAAAGAGCTCTATTTCGTCAGTGAATAAAATTAGGCCAACCTTATCGTTGTTCTGCAAAGCGGAGAAGGCAAGGGTAGCCGAGATCTCGGTGATGATCTCTTTTTTGAATTGCGATTTTGTCCCAAAAAGCTCGGAGCCACTGATATCTGCCATGAGGATCATGGTCAGTTCACGTTCTTCCTCAAAAACTTTTACGAAAGGTTCGTTATAACGGGCAGTAACATTCCAGTCTATGGAGCGCACATCGTCCCCGAACTGGTATTGCCTTACTTCACTAAAGGTCATTCCCCGACCCTTGAAGGTAGAGTGGTATTCCCCACCAAAGATATGGTCGGACAACCTCCGTGTCTTTATTTCAATTTTACGTACTTTCTTGAGTAATTCCTTGGTGTCCATAAGTGGTCAAGGTTTAAGGTATGGTTCAGAAGAACAGTTGCGATACCCGGGCCAAAAATCAGCCGAACCCACTAAGGAACTTCGATCTCGTTAACAATGCGGTTAATGATCTCTTCCGAGGTAATATTTTCTGCTTCTGCCTCGTAGGTTATGCCTATCCTGTGCCTCAGGATATCGTGAACTACTGCCCTGACATCCTCGGGAATTACATAACCACGACGCTTGATAAAAGCATGGCATTTGGCGGCATTCGCCATATTGATGCTTCCCCGGGGAGAGGCGCCAAAACTGATCAGAGGCTTTAATTCGGCCAGATCGTATTTTTCAGGATAACGGGTGGCAAAAACCAGGTCGAGGATATACTGTTCGATCTTTTCATCCATATACACCTCACGTACTGCTTTCTGGGCACTCTTGATTTGTTCCAGAGTGATGACAGGCTTTATATCCGCCGGGCTGCCTTTAAGGTTCTGGCGAATGATAAGTTGTTCCTCGTTTTGTTTTGGATAGTCTATAACGGTCTTCAGCATAAACCGGTCTACCTGGGCTTCCGGTAAGGGATAGGTTCCTTCTTGTTCAACAGGGTTTTGCGTGGCCATTACTAAAAATGGCTGGTCCAGGGGAAAGGTTTCATCCCCAATGGTCACCTGCCGTTCCTGCATTGCTTCCAGCAGGGCAGACTGGACTTTGGCCGGTGCCCTGTTGATTTCATCAGCCAGAACAAAATTGGCAAAGATGGGTCCCTTTTTTATGGAGAAGTCATTTTCCTTGATATTGTAGATCATCGTACCTACTACGTCTGCAGGAAGCAGGTCCGGAGTAAATTGTATCCTGCTGAAACTTCCTTTAACGGCTTTTGAAAGCGTGGTGATCGCGAGGGTCTTGGCAAGTCCGGGTACTCCTTCAAGTAAGATGTGCCCCTGTCCCAACAGACCGATCAGCAATCGTTCTACCATGTGTTTTTGCCCGACAATGGCTTTATTCATTTCCAACCTGAGCAGGTCTATAAAGGCGCTTTCCTGAGCTATCTTTTCGTTCACCGCGCTTATATCCACAGCTGTATTGTCTTCCATATGTAAGTATTATAATATCTCTTGGTTGTAGTTGGTAGATACTAGGGCGAAATTCAAAATTAATTTATATAATGCCTGTTAACGATTGGTTAAAAATAGCCGAAACCCCCGAGTTTTATGAAGGATTTAAGGGATTTATTTTATAATTTCATCCCATTGGCAGGCCAACCGGTTTATCAGGGTGCTGCGCCCCTCTGCACTGTTCTCTTCACGAGGCGAATTACAGACTGCCGCATGGAAGCCCTCGTATCTAAATAACAAATACTCCTTGTATGAAAAATAACAAATTACTGTTTTCCCGGATTATAGCAGGCACCATGACCTGGGGTAGCTGGGGCAAAAAATATACTGCCAAGGAAATGGAAGCGATGATGCACCATTGCCTGGAGCTGGGACTCACTACCTTTGATCATGCAGATATATATGGCGGGTATACAAACGAAGCGGATTTCGGGGCGGCGTTTGCCGGGAGCAGCATCAGCAGGGAGCATATTCAGCTGATCAGTAAATGCGGGATACAATATGTCTGTGAAAACAGGGATAATACCATCAAACATTACAATTACAGTAAAGACTATATCATCTGGTCCGCAGAGCAGTCTCTCTCCAGTCTGCGGACTGATTACCTGGACCTGTTCCTATTGCACAGGCCCAGCCCGCTGATGCACCCACAGGAGATCGCTGCCGCCATTGAACAACTGATAAAAGATGGCAAGATCAGGGCATTCGGACTCTCCAACTTTACACCCTCGCAGGTGAAATTGATCGAATCCGTAATACCGGTGGCTGCGAACCAGGTCGAGTTTTCCCTGACTGCTGATAAGGTGATGTATGACGGAACTTTGGATGACTGCCTAGCCAATAAACGCTATGCCATGGCCTGGAGCCCACTGGGAGGGTATTTCTCGGAACAGGGAGAGCAGGCAGGAAGGATAAAGGAAGTGCTAGAAAGCCTGACAGATAAATACAATGCAACCGAGACACAGCTGTTACTGGCGTGGGTATTAAAGCACCCTGCCGAGGTTCACCCCGTCGTGGGAACTACTCGGGCCGACAGGCTTACCGAAGCAACCCACGCTGTCTCTATAGAACTTGAATTGGAAGATTGGTTTCGCATGCTCGAAGCCGCCCAAGGACACAAAGTACCCTGACAGATTATGAAGAAAACAGCATTAATTACCGGCGCAAGCAGTGGAATAGGAAAAGCGACAGCTGAAAAATTTGCCAGAGAAGGGTTACGACTGATACTTTGCGGCCGCCGGCAGGACCGGCTGGATGAGCTTTCCGCGGAACTGGGTAAAAATACCGAGGTTCACTGCCTGAATTTTGATGTCCGGGACAAGGAAGCGGTATTCCTCGCCATCGGAAGTCTTCCGCCCGAATTTTCAAGGATCGATATCCTGGTGAACAATGCCGGGAATGCTCACGGGCTGGATCCCATCGCAGAAGGCAGCCTGGAAGATTGGGATGCGATGCTTGATATCAACGTCAAAGGATTACTCTATGTGACTAAAGCAGTACTGCCCCAGATGACAGAGCGGAAAGCAGGTCATATTCTACACATAGGTTCCACTGCCGGGAAAGAAGTCTACCCCAATGGCAATGTTTATTGTGCCAGTAAACACGCTGTGGATGCGATCAACCAGGGGATGCGGATGGATCTCAATGCCTATGGTATCCGGGTCGGGGCGATAAACCCCGGCCTGGTGGAAACTGAGTTCAGCAAGGTGCGCTTTAAAGGAGATGAAGAAAGAGCCGGGAAAGTGTACCAGGGATACCAGCCCCTGCTGCCGGAAGATATTGCAGACATTCTTTATTTCGCGGTCAGCCGACCGCCGCATGTGAATATCGCGGACCTGGTCGTAATGCCCACGGCCCAGGCCAGCAGCACACAAGTGAAGAAAGATCTATGATCAATAAACGCCTTCTTGTTAAAAACCTGCTCGCCCATAATGACGAGAACAGTTTCTACGACAAGAAACGATTCATCAATATTGGGGAACGGGAAGGGAAGGCAAAATTCCTGAAGCATGTTTGTGCATTGGCGAATTCTAACCCAAATAATAATTCTTTCATAGTTATTGGTGTAGAGGACGAGGACAACAAAATAGTGGGAGTCGATTTTTTTGACGACAGTAAGATCCAGAACCTGGTCAATGCCTATCTTGATAATCCCCCGCGGATCGCCTATGAGAACATCCCGTTTCCGCATCTGCCCGAAGGTAAGGTTGTTGGGCTTGTCACCATCCGGTCTAACGGGAAGGTGTGTTCCCTGCGTAAGAACATCTGGAAGTATTACGGGGGCGCGGTATTCTTCAGGGAAGGAAGTATCAGCCTGCCAAAGGCCTACGGGATAGAATTGCACGACATTAATTCTGAAGCGGTTGCCACCATAGAGCTTCATGCCAGGAACAATATTGAACTTACCCTGGACGGGGTCATAGATTTTCTTAACCACAGGCACAAAGACCTGCAGAGTAGTTACAAGGTCTTTAAAGAGCAATTTGTCGTCTGCTGGGCAGGACACCAGAAAAGGGCCAATGGGCAGGTCTACTATTCCCGGGTAGACATAGAACTGATCAATGAACAGGTTAAATTATTTTATTCTGCCCTGGATGAGATAAGCATCAGCTATGACGAGGATTCCTTTGGGATCGTCGAGTATGTCCAGTTAGGGCTTGGAAACCAGCAAAAATATTATCCCCTGGAGAAAGTGGATATACTGTTCCAGGAGAACGGGATGTACCAGATCCAGAGCGAACTAATCTTTGATCCTCCTCAATATGACCGGAAGACCTTGCACCACATCTATAATGCCAACAAGGCGCTTATTCGCAAACTGGAGAAAGGGATTCCACTGAAGCCTTCAGAAAAAATAGACCTTACCCATCTCCCAGCTACATTCCTGATCTGTTATCTCAATGGTTTTGAAGAAGCCCGTGAACAACTGGAATCGGCCAGGGATATACTGAAAAGGTATGATGCAGACGTTTATCTCTCCCTGAAAGAATCCCTGCGGGTACTGCGCAAAATGAAATACAGTTAGTCCTTAACAATCCATAACTGCCCGTAGGCAGGCAGGGGAAGTAAGCCGCTGCTGAGTTCCACCCGGGAGCCACTGATAAGATCCTTAAAACCGGAGTTCTGTCCATAACCCAGGGAATGTACCCAACCGGCATCAATGACCTGCTCTGCTTCATCAAAATTACAGATTACCAGCAAGCCTTTCTCTCCGGGGCCGGTTCTTTCATAGGCCAGGATATGGGGATTGCCGGTGTTGTGCAACTGCAGGTTGTTGCGGTCTGCCAGGACCGGCAGTTCTTTTCGCAAGGAAATCAAATGTTTCAGGCGGTAGAAAATTTCAGCAGTCTCATTTTTACTATCGCCCAGTTCCGCGATCGTTTCCCAGTTCTGCCTGGGCCTGTTCAGCCAGCGGGTATCTTCTTTCTTATCCGGTATCTGAAGGAAGGAGTAATCGTTCAGGGTGCCTATCTCGTCTCCTGCATAGATCATCGGGATGCCTCCAAAGCTCAGGATGATCCCGTGAAGCAGTAATATCTTGGCAATAGCATGTGACTTCATTTCTTCGTCTTGCAATTCCAGTGCTTTCTCCAATCCTAAGAGGGAAGCTGTAGAACCAGTAATACGACCATCACCATTCTTCGGGTTGTACATGAACATCATCCCTTTTGCAGGGGACCAATGCAGTCTCTGGCAATAGTATTCCAGGAGAAACCTCCTGTGGCTTTGTGCATTCCAGCCCAATTCTTCGATCAACTGGTCATCATAGCCCAGGCCGATATCGTCATGACAGCGGACGTAGTTGATCCAGGTGGCACTATCCGGTTTTTCAGGGACAGATCTCAGGCTTTTGTAAAGCAGGTTGGTCTTTTTGGTAGCGACAGAATTCCATAACAATGCCATCAGGCTGGCATTATAGGCAACATCACATTCGTTCCCTTCAAGGATGCCGTTCCCGAAATACTTGGTGATATCCTTGGGAGCAACAATGGCTTCGGCAAGTATAATAACCCCCGGCGCAAGCACTTGCATACATAACCTGAAGAGGGAGATAAGCATATGCGCTTCAGGAAGATTCTGTGAACTGGTGCCCAGCTTTTTCCAAAGGAAGGCAAGGGCATCAAACCGAACGACATCCACCCCGTAGTTTATCTTTTCCAGCAAAATGCTGATCATTTCAATAAACACCTCGGGGTTCGCGTAGTTCAGGTCCCACTGGTATTTATTAAAGACCGTCATCACCCAGTGTTGCATTTCCGGATTATAAGTAAAATTGCCGGGAGAAGTTTCGGGGAAAACCTCAGGCATAGTTCTTTCAAACTGGTCGGGGATATCCCGGTCCGGGTAAGTGTAGTAATAATCCCTGTACCTGCTGTCTCCCTGTTTTGCTTTTTGTGCCCAGCTGAATTCGTCCGATGTATGGTTCACTACGAAATCCAGCATAAGGTACATTCCCCTTTTCCGCATCTCCTTGGTGAGACGTAGTAAGTCTTTCTTGCTGCCCAGGCGTTTCTCGATCTCTGTATAACTGTTTACTGCGTACCCGCCATCGTTTTCTCCTGCCGGTCTCGTCGTCAGGGGCATCAGGTGAAGAAAATTTACCCCCAGTTCCTCAAAATAAGGTAAGCGGCTGATCAGTCCGGGCAGGTTGTCGCTGAAATGATCTACGTAAAGCTGCATTCCTACCAGCTGTTCAGACTGGTACCAGTGATCATTCCTCCCATAGGTGCGTTCCAGGTCAAGTGCCCTGAGTTCTTTTGGCCGCTTGGAAAAGAGCAGGGGTAAACGGTTTACAAGCTTATCAAACATGCCGGGATGTTCATCCTCAGGGTAAAGCGAAGAGAAAAGGTGTTTGATGATGCTGAGGTTTGCTGCCAGCCTCAGCCTGAAAAGTTCTTCACTCCGGGCGGGTGTAATCTGTTTTTCTTCGTACTCAGCCAGGAGCCGGTGTATGGCGGTCTGATTCATATCAACTTTGTAGTTGTCGCTGGGTTGGGAGCGATTCTATGGCCCCGAAATTAGTTGTTGTGATGGCCCCGGCCTTATTTGCAATCGCTACCATATCCTGCAATAGCCGGGCGTCCCGGAAGAGAGGTTCGCGCGAATCCACGGTAGAGATCTGCCACAGCAGGCAGCCGATAAAAGCATCGCCTGCACCGGTAGTATCCACCGGGGTGACCGGGATGCTGGGGACGGTAAATGTACCGCTGGGGGCACTGACATATGTACCATCTTTTCCGAGGGTAATGGTGATGATCCTGGTGCCCAATTTGTGCAATTCTTTACAGGCCTCATCAAGGTCTTCTTTTCCCGAGAGGAGCCTTGCTTCCTCCAGGCTGAATTTACAGAGGTGGGATTTTTCTATATAAGGCAGGCATTTACGTATAAATTCCTTGTCCCTGTTTTTCCACAGGTCTGCCCGGTGGTTGGGATCAAAACTGATAAAAGCATCCTGGGTCAGGGCATCAAAGAAATAATGCCCATAGGATTTTTCCAGGGTGCCCCCGAGCAAGGCGGTAGCGGCTCCCAGGTGTACCATATTATTCTTAAAAAGGGATTTAATCGCAGGGTTATAAACAAGTTCCCGGTCTGCGCCCCTGCTGAAAACAAAATCTCTTTCACCGTCCTCTGCAATAGAGACGAACGCCAGCGTAGTAAAGGTTTCGCTTCTTTCCATAAAGCTGAGATCTACCTCATGGGTTTCCAGGATATGCTGTAAAAAAGTTCCGAACGGGTCAGACCCCACACTGCCTATAAAACTGCTGCGGCCTCCCAGTTTGGCGATCGCACAGGCCACGTTTGCCGGTGCTCCACCGGCTTTTTTTGTGAAATCACTGGCTTTAGCAAGGTCGTTTCCCTGGTGCTCTGCAACGAAATCGATCAGGGCTTCACCAATACAGAATACCTTTTTCATTTTTAAGAAGGCTTAAGGATATAAAGTAAGCAGAAAATATAAGGTACTCCAAATTATTAAGGGTAAATGCCATTCAAAAATTGTCTCAATCGATAGAGTTTCTGGTGGATTGTGCTCTTACCGGTAATTCCCTAGCTTTTTAAAAACAGAAATATGGTAATCCACTTAGGAATTCCGATTTTTGTGATATGAGAAATTTAGTTATCGGTGATATCCATGGCGGATTAAGAGCACTGGAACAAGTGCTTGAACGGGCAGAAGTTACCCCCGAGGATAAGTTAATATTTTTAGGAGATTATGTAGATGGTTGGAGTCATGCGGTGGAGACCGTGAATTACCTGATGGAATTGAATACAACCCACGACTGTGTCCTTCTCCGGGGAAACCACGATGCCCTTTGTGCAGATTGGTTGCGGACAGGAAAGGAAAATCCTCTCTGGGAGCAACACGGGGGAAAGGCGACCATGGATTCTTACCATAAATGGGGAAAGGATATACAAGCGCAACACCTGGTATTCTACGAGCAATTAGAAGACTATTTCCTTAAAGAAAATGAATACCTCTTTTTGCATGCAGGGTTTACAAACCTTAAAGGGGTTACCCACGAATACCAGAACTTCAATTTTTACTGGGACCGTACCTTGTGGGAGATGGCAATGGCACTGAACCCCTCGTTAGACAGGGATGACCCCGGTTACCCTCCCAGGCTAAAGAATTATAAGGAGATCTACATCGGCCATACCCCGGTCACAAGGATTGGCAAGACAACGCCCCAGCAGGCGGGGAATGTTTGGAACATAGATACAGGAGCGGCCTTTAAGGGACCGTTGACCATCCTGGATATAGCGACCAAAGAATTTTGGCAGAGCGACCCGGTACATACCCTGTACCCTGAGGAGAGCGGCAGGAACTAAAGATTGGTATATTTTTATGATGGATTCAGTATATTATATGCGAACTTTGTAAAATATAAGCGGATAAAATGGCTACGAAGAATATACGACTAGAAGTAATGCAGGCTATTGAGCCTAAGGTGCAGGATTATATGGACTCTTTCCTGATTCCTGTCGAAGATATATGGCAACCTTCGGATTTTTTACCGGATCCGCAGGGGGATAAGTTTCTTGATGAGGTAGAACAACTGCGTGAAGAATCTAAAGAACTGGGCTATGATTTCTGGGTGACCATGGTAGCGGATACTATCACCGAGGAGGCCTTACCTACCTACGAATCCTGGTTGATGGATGTGGAGGGAATTAACCAACATGCAGAAGAGGAGACAGGATGGGCCAAATGGGTCAGGGCCTGGACCGCGGAAGAAAATCGTCATGGCGACGTGCTGAACAAATACCTTTACTTATCCGGGCGTGTAAATATGCGCGAGATGGAAGTATCCACACAACACTTGCTGGCCGATGGCTTTGACATTGGTACAGACAGGGATCCTTACAAGAATTTTGTCTACACCAGTTTCCAGGAACTGGCCACCAACATTTCTCATAAAAGGGTGGGCCAGATGGCTAAGAAGAAAGGAAATGCCCTGCTGGGGAAAATGTGTACCATTATTGCAGGGGACGAAATGCGTCACCACCTGGCTTACCGCGAATTTGTGAAGACGATACTGGAGCATGACCCCAACGGGATGATCATGGCTTTTGCCCATATGATGAAAATGAAGATCGTAATGCCCGCTCATTTCCTAAGAGAATCTGGGGGCACCATAGGAACGGCCTTTGAAAACTTTTCAAATTGTGCCCAGCGATTAGGAGTTTATACGTCCCAGGATTATATAGAGATCCTTCAGAAACTGAATACCTACTGGGATATTGAAAATCTCAGGAGCCTTAATGACGAAGCGGAGAAGGCGAGGGATTACCTGGTTAAATTGCCGGCACGACTGGAACGAATCGCGGAGCGAATGAAATTCCCCGAAGATCAGTACCAATTTAAATGGGTAGAAGCTAACGGGACACTATAGCTTACCGTGCTTGTGTTCTACCTGCCACCTGTGCAGCGCCTTCCAGTCTCCCTGGTAGGCCATTCTTGCCTGCATTGGCCAGGAAGAAGGGTCGTGGATCTTATACCGGTCTCCTCCTGAACCAAGGACTTCGTAACACCTGTCTACTGTAACCTCAGAGAGGTCCTTCCAGGTTTTGATATCAAAATTATGGAAGAGTCCTTCTATCTTGGGGCCTATTCCTTCGACGAGTTTAAGATCGTTTTCTTTGACCCGTTTTCCAAAAACAGCCTTGGCGGCAGCGGCATCAAAACCGATCTCTTCTGTCGGGGCTTCACTGCCGAGCCTGGCCACCTCCTGGCGACAGGCATCAAGTTCTGACTGGAGGCCCTTGTTTCTCGTTTCAAGCGATGTATAGACTTCAGGGTCAATACCACTTTTCTTATTCCCTTTGCCCAGGTAGAAACCTACAGCGACGCCCGTGATCCCCACCAGGACCAGCAGGGCCCAGTGCAGCAAGCCTAAAGATTCAATTTCCATAATCGGTTGGTTTTGTGTTTGTTCTACAATGTATTAAAAATAAATAATACATGTAAGGACAGAAGGTTATACCGGTTGCCGGCACTACGTGCAGGGCATTAAAAAACCCCGGCGGATGCCAGGGTTTAAATTTAATAGGAACGAACTTTTAATTACAGCTCAAATTTGATTCCCTGTGCCAGGGGTAGTTCTGTGGTGTAATTAATGGTATTTGTCTGCCGCCTCATGTAAATTTTCCAGGCATCAGAACCGGATTCTCTTCCTCCGCCGGTTTCTTTTTCACCACCGAATGCGCCTCCGATCTCTGCCCCGGAAGTTCCGATATTCACATTGGCAATACCACAGTCGCTTCCTGCCACCGATAGGAAAGCCTCGGCCTCCCTGAGGTTATTGGTCATAATGGCCGAAGACAGGCCTTGAACAACCCCGTTCTGCATTGCGATTGCGTTCTCAACATTCCCGGAATATTTCATCAGGTAAAGGATAGGAGCAAAGGTCTCTTCCTGTACGATCTCAAAATCGTTTTTAGCTTCGGCGATTGCGGGCTTTACATAGCATCCGCTTTCATAACCTTCTCCGGAAAGCACTCCGCCTTCCACAATGATCTTCCCGCCTTCTTTCTCCACTTTTTCCAGCGCTGCCTGGTACTTGGATACGGCATCTTTATCGATAAGCGGTCCTACGTGGTTGTTCTCATCCAGCGGGTTCCCGATCCTCAGTTGCTTATAGGCGTCTACTACAGCCTGCTTCACCTTGTCATAAACAGAATCGTGTACGATCAGTCTCCTGGTAGACGTACAACGCTGCCCCGCGGTTCCGACCGCCCCGAATACCGCACCAATTACGGTCATTTTAATATCTGCATCCGGAGTGACAATAATAGCGTTATTTCCACCCAGCTCTAAAAGAGACTTACCAAGCCTGGCCGCCACAGCCTGGGCTACGATCTTACCCATCCGGATAGAACCTGTAGCAGAAACCAGGGGGATTCTTTTATCATGGGTCATGAATTCACCTACTTTATAATCCCCGTTGATGAGACAGGAGATGCCTTCCGGTAATCCGTTTTCTTTAAAAACTTCGGCCACAATATTCTGGCAGGCAATCCCGCATAATGGAGTCTTTTCGGAAGGTTTCCAAACACAGACATCGCCGCAAACCCACGCCAGGGCCGTGTTCCAGGACCAGACTGCTACCGGGAAATTAAATGCAGAAATAACCCCGACAATGCCCAACGGGTGATACTGCTCGTACATACGGTGCCCCGGTCTTTCAGAATGCATGGTAAGCCCGTGCAGTTGACGTGATAGCCCGACGGCGAAATCACAGATATCGATCATTTCCTGGACCTCTCCAAGACCTTCCTGGTATGATTTACCCATTTCGTAAGAGACCAGTTTCCCCAGGGGCTCTTTCAGTTCCCTGAGTCTTTCTGCGATCTGACGCACAATTTCGCCACGAAGAGGAGCAGGCTTTTTCCTCCAGCTCTGGAAAGCTTCGGAAGCTGTCTGTACAACCTTTTCATAATCTTCTTTTGTAGTCGATTTGACTTTCGCGATCAAGGCGCCGTCAACCGGGGAATAAGAAGAGATGAGTTCCCCGGAGGAAAAGTTTTCTGAACCGGTAGAACTCCCTTCGTTAATTTCGAGAATGCCCAGTTTTTCCAGGGCAGATTGTATTCCTGTTGCTTCTGCTATTTGTGACATTTTGTAACTTTTTTAGAATATTTGTGAGATTCTCACAAAGCTACAAAACTTAAGGTGTTTATAAAGAAGTGGACCCTAGAACTTTGAAGTGTTTTTTTAAGGTTTGATACAGAGGGTAATAGCCATCGCGCCCCGGCCTGCCGGCTATTTTTCCGCCAGAAAACGTTCGTCCGCTTCCATTACGGTTCCGCAATTATCACAAGTGCGCAATTCCCGAGAGCTATAGAAATGCTCAAAATGCCTCAGGAAGTCCTTCTCAATATCTTCCAGGGAAAAATAAGCTTCGTATAGTTTATGGTTGCAGTTATCACAAAACCACATTAACCCGTCATCCACTTGCATGCCTGCTCGCTTCCGCTCCACGACAAGACCGATAGATCCTTCATGGCGCACCGGTGAATGGGGTATTTTGCCCGGATGCAGGTAGATATCCCCCGGGCCAAGTTTCATGGTTTTTTTCTTTCCGTCAACCTGGACGTGAATTTCAATGGTTCCCTCCAGTTGGTAGAAAAGCTCCTCGGTCTCGTTATAATGGTAGTCTTTCCGGGCATTAGGACCAGCAACGATCATCACGATATAGTCACCGGCATCCTTGTACAGGTTCCTGTTGCCGACAGGTGGCTTCAGGCTTTCGCGGTTTTCCTCTATCCACTCTCCGAGATTAAAAGGGGGGGTAATACTCATTTCTATCTGTTTTGAAACTGCCGGTAGTTCCCGGTTCAGCCCAGGGAATTACCATCCCGCCTAAGAGGGATACAGCATTTAAAAATAAGCATTCCTTACTTTATACGGGCTATTAACGATAGAAGAGTTGGGTGAAATAGAACTTGCCATTCTTGTCTACCTTCACACTGATTGCAGTGTGGGTGTAATTCCCTTCTATGGACCTGCGGTGATCCGGGCTGCCCAACCAGTGTTCAAAAGCTTCCTGGGCGGTGTCATAGTGGCGAGCCACATTTTCGGCAACCTGTTTTACTTTTACCTTGGTAGAAATCTTATAGGCCCTTTCCTGGAATTTATCATGGCTCAGTTTTCCTTTACTGATCATATAATCTGTATGCTTGTTGGCCTCTTCGTAGGCAGCAGGACTAAAACTAAGCGTATTGGAGTTCATAGCTAACCTATGCTCATTGGTGAGTTCCAGTATTGCTTTTTCAATATCAACCTGGTTATCGGCTCCGGCCTCTGCCTCGATAGAACCTATTTCATATGCACTATCGTCCTGGAAGTTGATAACAGTCTCTTTACTACAAGAGGTATTCAGTAGAACCGTAAAAGCTATCGCGAGTGGAAGTAGATATTTTTTCATGGGGAAAACTTTTGGTTAACGTTCTTTTTAATTTGGGGGAATCACGAACATTATTGTCTGCTGATTCTGTAACCAAAACTAGGCGCGGGCAGCCTGATGTAAGAAAAGGAGGTATTTTTTTCGATTAGCGACCCAATTTGACCGAGGTATTGCATCTTGTGTGCCGTACATCTATATTTTATGCACCTTTCCCGATGAACGGTTATGGGATAAAAAGCACTTAAAATCGGTGAAATGCGTTTACTTTTCCTACAAGAACTGTAACTCTTTCTCTGTTTCCGGTTCCGTGATCTCAGGGATCACTTTCTCGAATACAAGGGCGCCGATGTCGCGAAGTGGTGCGTATAGGACCGAAGTTGAGGGCTCAGTACCCTGGTAGAATTTGATAGAAGTATTGGCTCTTTCCAGGAAAAGTAACAGGGTGCCCAGCATCACGGCAATTTTAAGGGTGCCAAAAACAGCTCCCGCCAATTTATTCAACCAACCCATTAAGGCGAAATCCACAATTTTGGTCAGCAGCCTGGCAAGCAGGTTTACAACCAGGACGATAAGGATAAACGTTATGATGAAGGCGATGAGGTTCATATACTGCTGATCCCAGGACATATGTTCTTCCAGGTATTGCCCGGTGATGTAAGAGAAGCGGATAGCACCATAGAGCCCTGCGATCAGGGCAACCAAAGTGGCCACCTCAATGATCAGCCCGTTCCTGAGGCCTTTATAAAGCCCCCAGAGCAGTAGTAATCCCAATACGATATCAAGAAATGACATGCCGGTGTTTGCGCAAATATAGTACTTAGATTTGTACCTTTGGGCCCGTTAACAATACAGTATGCTAACCCTTTCGGGGAAGGTGCTTTAAATAAGATCACGGATAATGGTAAGAGATCAACAACTGAAGGAGCGCTGGGAGTTACTGGTCGAAAAACTTTCTGCACAGTTCTCTGACGGGGATCCCCTGGAGCTGGATGCGATCATTTATCTAGTAGGAGTCCAGGAATTAGGACAGATTCACCGGAAGTTTAAGAAGGACGAGAAGATCAACCTGATGCATATAGCTATATGCAGGTTGCTGGAGCCCTATGGGTATTACGAGTTTGATTTTTACGATGATGAAGGATGGCCGCACTACAAGGTAAAGGAAATGCTGCCGGTACTTAAATCTGGGGAGCAGTCTGTCCTGATGAAAGAAGCCATTGTTCAATACTTCGTTGAAAAAGAATATATACAGTAATGTGTCCCGGTAATTTAATCCGGGTGGTCGGGGTTAGTCCAGTTTTTCAGTCAGCTTCTGGAACACTTTCTTTGCATTGCCTCCTTCGTAAAGTACCTCGTATACAGCATCAATGATCGGGGTCTTGACCCGCTTCTTCATATCTGCTTTCAGTTTTTTAACTCCCTTGGTGGCATAATATCCTTCGGCTACCATTTTCATTTCCATCATGGCACTCTTCACCGTGTAGCCTTTGCCCAGCATATTCCCGAACATGCGATTCCGGCTGAAGGTTGAATACCCGGTTACCAGGAGGTCTCCCAGGTAAGCTGAATCATTTATGTTCCTGTCTATCTTGTAGATCCGCTTGGTGAACCGCTTCATCTCGCGGATGGCATTACTCATCAGTACGCTCTGGAAGTTGTCGCCATACCCCAGGCCATGGGCGATCCCGGCAGCGATCGCATATATGTTCTTAAGCATCGCCGCGTATTCGGTTCCCAGGATATCTTTAGATACTTTGGTCCTGATATAATCGCTTTGTAAGCGTTTAGCCATATACTTGGCTTTTTCTTCGTCTGCACAAGCAATAGTGAGATAGGATAAACGCTCAAGGGCCACTTCTTCCGCATGGCAGGGCCCGGTGATCACCCCTATATTCCGGAAGGGGATATCATAGGTCTCGTGAATATGCTCCCCGACAATTTTCCCGGTTTCCGGAACTATCCCTTTAATGGCCGAGAAGATGATCTTATCCTTCATGGAAACGGTTAGTTGCTCCAGCTCTGAAACAAGGAAGGCCGACGGAATAGCAAAGATCACGATATCAGCTGCTGCAACGGCTTCATTCATGTCGCTGGTCAGGACCAGTTGTTCTGTATGAAATTCAACAGAGCTGAGGTAATTGGGATTGTGTTTGTTTTTCCTGATATAGGCTACAGTTTCCGGACTTCTTACGTACCAGTAGATCTTATCCAGGTTTTCCGAAAGCATTTTAACGATAGCGGTGGCCCAGCTGCCACCACCAATCACCGCAAAATTCAAATTCTTATCCATAGAGCAGTATCTGTGTATACAGGATGAGCGGCAAAAGTACTTAAAATAGTGCGAAAACCTTATAGTTCATGCCGGTGCAAACAATGAGTTTGGCACGAAGCTTGTTTCTGTGCTTGTAAATTAAAGAGTATGAGAACGATACAACTACTTGCAGTGATACTCCTGGTCGGTTTTACTACTTCCTGTACCCGGGAAGTGTTGGTACAGGACAATTATATTGAGGCTTCTGCCCTAAATACCCGGCAGGTGCTGGAGTCCTATGACCTTTGGTACGTGGATATCACCGCCACCCAGGGCAACGGATCTGTTCCATTCCTGGACAGGGCCTTTACGGTGACTTTTGACAGGGGAGTGCTCATGGCCAACAATAACCTGGTCGGGATCGGAAAGACAGGGGGAGGTCTTGGGATAGACGTGGGGAATTATGCTACCCTCAGGGGCATTGTAGAGATCGCTCACGATGTGGACGGGAGCTGGTTACTGGAGGTGTTTGCCGTAAACGGTAATACCATAGAGCTGTACAGCGCAGCCACCGACACCTCGTACTTCCTGAAAGGATACCAGCGGGCGGCCTTTGATTATGACGGCCTGTTTCTTGACAATATCCGGTATTTTTTACAGGAATACGATGCTTGGGAAAAAGTATATACAAGCCAGCAGGGTGCATTTAACGAATTTGATGAGGAAAATTACCTGCAATTCCTCTCGGGCGGGCAAGGTGATTTTTTCAGGTCTTCAGTCGATGGCCCAGGTCTTGAACCGGGAGAAATAATCTGGGATTATGAAGGAGATTACGGGGTGTTCAATATACCCGGAGATCCCGGGCTCAAAACCCTAACCCTGGATTATGATTATATGGGAGAAGACTATTTTGAACTGTACGTCATTAACGACCAGACCATAGAGTTGTATCATCCGGAAAGTGGCACGGTTTATGAGTTCAGGGGAAGAGGTTTCGTGCAGTACCTGAAAAGCACATCCCCGGATCCGGGTAAAAAACGCAGCAGGGAGAAATTGCCGGAGATGAAAGTAGAACGCAAAAGACCTGTAAAAGAATAGTATAAAAGTTTGTTTTGTTTGTTTAGTTGGTTAGTTAGTTAGGGATCGCCCCGGCCGTTTTGGTCGGGGTGATTCTTTTTATACATGGCAGGGGCGAGGGTAAAAAATTTGTATCTTAAATGTCCTATCCGCATACATTTACCTAATGAAAAACACCAATCCAGACCTGGCAAATAAGGCGCATAAGGATATACCCGGTAACCCTTCCACCGCTACCAGCAGTAGACTGAAGCTGAATGACAGGAGGAATGGAGAAGGACTGAGGGTACTCAGCGAGGAAGATTGGGCATTCTGGAAGGAAAATGGATATATCGTGGTGAAGAATGCCGTCCCCAGGGAGCAGGCAGCACACACCGCGAGGTTCCTGTGGGAATTTGAGGAGAAAGACCCTGAAGATGTTAATACCTGGTATACGCCTCCCCGTGCGGAAATGCGCATGAAGGAACTCGCTGGTACAGGCATGGTAGAGGTTTACAACCACCAGCTGCTGTGGAACAACCGGCAGGTAAAGAAAGTCTATGATGCCTTTGTGGATGTGTGGGGCACCGGGAAGCTATGGGTGACCATAGACCGGGCTAACCTGAATTTTCCGAACAGGCCGGGGTATGAACAAAAAGGATTTATTCATTGGGATTATGACCCGGAAACAAAACCCCAGAATGTACAGGGGGTACTTGCCCTGGCGGACCAATTGGATGAAGAGATGGGAGGTTTCCAGTGTATTCCCTGGCTGTACAGGAATTACGATGATTGGAAAAGAACCCAGCCGGAAGACCGGGATCATTTTAAGCCGGATATTACTGGCCTGGAAGATAAGCTGGTCAAAGTGACCATGGAAGCAGGGGACCTGCTGATCTTCAACAGCCTTCTGCCCCACGGGATAAGGCCCAATAAATCGGAGAATAAGGTCCGGATTGCACAATATATTTCGATGATGCCTGCAGAGGAGGAAAATGCGGCCATGAGAGATTGGAGAGTACATTCCTGGAAAAACAGGGTGGCTCCCCAGGGCTATGCATTTCCCGGGGATCCTAGGAATTGGGAACAGGAGAAATACGAAACTGCTAAATTATCTCCTTTGGGAGAGCGATTGCTAGGTCTAAAGCCCTGGTAAGTTATCAAATTATCAAAAGCGTACTGAGCTCATGTTATACGGGGAATTAGCCTTACTTTTGCCCCCTTAATTTCTACAGGGCATGAAGAAGTATCTCAATTTGTTCGATTTTTCGCAAGAAGTAAACTACAGGACTGAAATATTATCAGGACTTACGGTGGCCCTTGCATTGGTCCCGGAAGCTATTGCATTTGCACTGATCGCGGGGCTTAACCCGCTGACCGGTCTGTACGCGGCTTTTGTGATGGGACTGGTTACCTCTATCCTCGGTGGGCGTCCCGGAATGATCTCCGGTGCTACCGGAGCCATAGCAGTGGTAATTGTCTCCCTTGCCATGTCTCACGGTGTGGAATACGTCTTTGCCACGGTGATCCTGGCCGGGTTAATACAGATGACCGCCGGTTTTCTGCGGCTAGGTAAACTGATGCGGCTGGTGCCCCAGCCCGTGATCTTCGGTTTTGTAAACGGGCTTGCGATCATCATTTTCATGTCCCAGTTGGTGCAATTTAAATCAGCCGACGGCAGTTGGCTTACAGGGACCACCCTGTATATTTTCCTGGGGCTTGTCTTACTGACCATGTTGGTGATCTGGGGGCTTCCTAAACTCACCAAGGTTTTCCCGGCCTCCCTCGCAGCTATCCTGATCGTATTCGGGATCGTACTAGCCTTCGGGATCGATACACGTTCTATCGGTGATATTGCCTCCATTCGCGGAGGATTCCCTCCTTTCCATATCCCGGAGATCCCTTTTGAATGGGAGACACTGCAGATCATTTTCCCTTATGCCGCCATTGTCGCCGGGGTAGGGTTGATAGAAAGCTTACTGACCCTAAATATTGTTGACGAGATAACCGAAACCCGTGGACGTGGCAACAAGGAAGCCGTCGCCCAGGGTACTGCAAATATTCTTTCCGGGTTTTTCTCCGGGATGGGTGGTTGTGCCATGATCGGTCAAAGCCTGATCAACACCTCTAACGGGGCAAGAGCCCGGTTATCGGGGATTGTCGCCTCAGTTATGCTGTTGATGTTCGTGATGTTCGGAGCAGATTTTATAGAAATGGTTCCCATGGCGGCTCTTACCGGGCTGATGATCATGGTTTCATTGGGGACTTTTGAGTGGGCCAGCCTGCGTACTTTCAGGAGGATGCCTAAATCAGATGTACTGGTGATGATCCTGGTGACCCTTGTTACTGTATTCCTGCATAATCTTGCCCTCGCCGTTCTGGTCGGGGTGATCATCTCTGCGCTTGTATTTGCCTGGGATAATGCCAAGCGAATCCGGGCGAGGAAAAGGATCGATGAGAATGGGGTGAAGCACTACGAGATCTATGGCCCTCTGTTCTTTGGAAGTACCACCTTGTTTAACGAGAAGTTTGATGTGGCAAACGACCCTGACGAGGTGATCATTGATTTCGCAGAAAGCAGGATCGTTGATATGTCTGCTATCGAAGCACTGAACAAGATCACGGAACGCTATTCTAAAATGGGTAAAAAGGTTCATTTAAAACACCTCAGCCAGGATTGCAGGAGGCTGCTGGCCAATGCGGATGCGCTGATCGAGGTTAATGTCCTGGAGGATCCGACCTATAAGGTGGCAGTAGACCGATTATAATAAAAAACGCCTGTGAATCCACAGGCGTTTATTTTTTAAGGTGTTTGTTTACTGGATCATAAATTTGACGTTAACCATGGCCTGGACGTTTACCTTGTTAAAAGGAACGTCGATAGGTTCAGAGGAATCGCTTTTTGCCATTTCCATCATCATCCTGGGCCCACCCTGGTAAGGGGTATATTCTGTGCTGAGATCAGAAATATAGATGGCCTTGCCAACAGTCTGACCCAGCGGCTCAACCATAGCCCGGGCCTGTTCTTTCGCCTTTCTAACAGCCTTGCTCCTCATGGTCACTTTCAGGTCGGCCAGGTTAGAAACCTCTGCACCCCTGAACGATATATTTGAGATGCCGGCACCTTCCAGGGCTTTGATCGCTTTCCCGGCCATCAGGGCATCATATACCACCAGGGTGAACGCCTTGCTCTTCTGTACATCTGTACTTCTCAGAAAGTAATCCTTGAAATTACTGGATAGATCTGCCAGCATCAGCTGTTCCTTAATATCAATACCGATCTTCTGCAATTCGGCAGCCATCTTTTGCTCCAGCTTTTCCACTGAGGTGCGACCTTTGGAATCCGACTCCTGCAAAACTATGCCCAGGTAGATCCGGTCCGGGACGACCAGGGTATCGACCCTGGAATTAGTCTCCAAGTAAGGTTGATCTATAAAATTCTTTTCCTGGGCGTTTCCCGTAACAGGAATTAAAAAAAGGGCTCCCAGGGCGAAAGCCATACTCAATAAATGCTTTTTCATAGTTCAGTAAATTTAGTGTAAAACTAAATCCAAAAAGCGTGCCAGCAGTTCTGCCTTAAATTTAATATATGCTATATCCTGTCAGTCACGGATATTGAATACCAATGCCTGGTAAGGTTTAAGCAGTACCGTGGATGCAGACCTGTCCAGCTCGGGATAGTTATTACTCATAAGTTGAGGAGAATCACCCAGGGGTAATATGGCCGTAGCGGGCTTATCAGAAAAATTCAGGACCACAAGTACCTGTTGTTCCCCCAGGCTGCGGGTGTAGGCGTATAATTGTTCGTCTCCCGGGAGAAGTAAACTGTAAGCCCCGTATACGAACACCGGGTTGTCTCTCCGAAGTTGCACCATCTTCCTGAAATAATTCAGGCAGCTGTTGGGATCTTTTTGTTCCACAGCCACGTTTACCGTTTTATAGTTTTCGTTGACCGGCAGCCAGGGATCCCCGGTGGTAAACCCGGCGTGGGCTGTAGTGTCCCATTGCATGGGGGTTCTCCCGTTATCCCGGGATAAGAATTTTAATTCGGCCATATAAGCATCCAGGTCTGCACCTTGTGTCTTTGCTTTTTCATAACCATTGATCGCCGCTATATCCCTGTACTGGGAAATACTGTCAAAACCGATGTTGGTCATCCCCAGTTCGTCCCCGTAATAGCAGTAAGGAGTGCCCCTCATAGTCAGAATAAACGTATTCAGCATCTTTGAGGAGACTGCCCTGAAGGCCGAACTGTCGTTGCCGAACTTAGAAACCATCCTGGGTACGTCATGGTTCGCCAGGAAGATAGAGAGCCAGCCTTTTTTTGCAAAAGCACTATCCCATTTGGTATAGACTTCTTTGAATTCTGATAGTTTATATCCCTCCAGGCTGTTCCCTACATCCATGCCTTCAAAATGATATGCCATCTGCAGTTCTTTCCGGTCTGCGTCAACAAGGGAATGTGCGTCTTCAAAGGTACTGCCGGCACCTTCAGAAACGGCAAATACATTATACTTGCTCAGCACCTCCTCGTTCATTTCTTTCAGGTATTTGTGAATGTTGGGCTGCATTCCATAATACTTGATGACATTCTTTTCAAAGCCCTCGGGTAGTTCCGGCCAGGTGGTGTCTTTGCTGGCATACTGGAAAGCGTCCAGGCGAAAACCATCAACTCCCTTTTCTGCCCAGAATTTCATGATGTCGTAGACTTCCTGTCTCACCTTGGGGTTTTCCCAATTGAGATCCGGTTGTTTCTGAGCGAAATAATGCAGGTAGTATGCATCGGTAAGGGAGTCGTATTTCCAAGCATCACCCTTGGGGTCAAACAGGCTGTAGCGGTAAGGAGGTTTACCTTTTTCGGCCGGCCACCAATGGTAGTAATCCCGGTAAGGGTTATCCCTGGAGCTTCGTGATTGCTTAAACCATTCGTGTTCATCACTGCTGTGATTCACGACCACGTCCATGACAAACTTGATCCCCCTGTCATGAAGTCCCTTGAGCATGTGATCAAAATCATCCATGTCACCAAAGTCTTCCATAATGCCCCGGTAATCGCTGATATCATAACCATTATCTGCATTCGGGGAACTGTAAATTGGGTTCATCCAGACCATATTGACACCCAGGCTTTCTATATAGTCCAATTTTTCTATAACACCTTTGAGATCACCGATGCCATCCCCGTCAGAGTCTTTAAAACTCCGGGGGTAGATCTGGTAAATGATCCCTTCTTTCCACCAGGCTCTTCCTGTAATAGAATCCTCTTTCTTC
The DNA here is from genome assembly GCF_004362865.1 of Zeaxanthinibacter enoshimensis. GTDB lineage: Bacteria > Bacteroidota > Bacteroidia > Flavobacteriales > Flavobacteriaceae > Zeaxanthinibacter > Zeaxanthinibacter enoshimensis. Next base: position 905,618 of record NZ_SNYI01000001.1, read on the forward strand.
TTGACATTATCCGCACAACCCAGGATCAGCAGGAGGAGAGAAAAGAATAGCACTATTTTTTTCATAATGGTTCTTTGAAAGGTTTGTACTGATAGTACCCGTATCCGAAGATAACCAATCCTTTTAAAGGTAACACGTTTGGGACAAACTAGGTGGAGGAATTGTCCAATGCCCGGGCGATAGAGGTGTCCATGATAGAAATACCGAGGTCGATTTCATCCCTGCTTACATTCAGGGGTGGGGCAATACGGAATACACCTCCCATTCCCTTAACCCGTACGATGTTCATGCTGAGCCCGTTTTGCAAACAGTACTCGGATATGCTGTGTCCCAGGTCCGGATCGGGTTCCCTGGTTTCCCGGTCCTTGACGATCTCTACTCCCAAAAGCAGCCCACGGCCACGGATATCGCCTATGCATTCGTACTTCTGCTGTAACTGTTTTAATTGTTGCAGCAGGTAAGCTCCCTGCTCGGCAGCGCGTTCCGCCATTTTTTCTTCCAGTAATACTGCGATCATTGCCAGGCCTACATGGGCGGGCAGGGGATCGGAAATGTGAGAAGTAATATTCAGGAAACCTTTACGATAACAGTCTTCTTCTATTGCTTTGCTCGTTATGGTGGAAGCGAGAGGAATACCCCCTCCCAGGGTTTTGGAAAGAGTAAGGAAATCCGGCACTATTCCGTCTCTTTCAAAGGCGAAGTTCAGCCCTAGTCTTCCAAATGCGGTCTGTGCTTCATCCAGGATTAGTAACAAACCGCGTTCTTCACAGCGAAGTTTGAGTTTCCTCAGGTAATCCGTAGGGAGATCTATTATTCCTGCTGCACTCAATACCGGTTCAGCGATAAAGGCCGCATACGCCCCTACAGACTGCCGGTCTGCCAGCGCCATGCCTGCCTCAAGACATGTATGGTCACAGGTGTCCCGACAATGCGAGATCGGGCAACGATAGGCATAGGGAGCAGGGATAGCAAGACTCCCGGGCATAGCAGGACCATACCCCCGCCGGGTGTAGGAATAGGTACTGCCCTGGGCCCCAGAGGTCATCCCGTGCCAGGAACCAACAAAGCCAATAACTTCGAATCCCCCGGTGGTCAGTTTTGCCATCCGAAGGGCTACTTCATTTGATTCGGACCCGGTATTGATAAACAAACATTTATCCAGACCTTCGGGTAAAAGATCTGCCAGTTTCCTGCTTAATTCCACTACGGCCGGGGAAAGCATGGTACTGAGCAAGTGGATAGATTGTTGTCCTGCCTCTGCCATGGCCTTTAGGATGGCGGGATGGTTATGACCGAAAACAGAACACATTTGCCCCGAGGTAAAATCGAGGATCTTTTTGCCATCGGTGGTGTAAAGATATGATCCATCAGCCCTGGCGATCATCAGGGGGGAGAAATCCCCGCAATACCGGATCAGGCTGTCCTCAGCTTCTTTCAGCCATGCCGGTTTCTCAGTTTTTTCCATCTCTAAAAGGCTAGTTACAATTCTGATCCTTTCGTTTAGGCCGCATTATAGGGAGAGGTCAGATTTTATACTCATCTCAATGCGGAGATAAACCGGGGAACCTTATTTAAAGATAGAAAATATTGAGTGAGATATTTAATAAAAATAGCGGGTGTTCAGGAGCTTTAATGTTTTTATTCCGCTGATCCCCAGGAGGGACAGTAATACTCCCTGACTGATGGTGAGCAGGTTGTGTAAGTTGCCCGACCAGTCTTCGCCGGACATGATATCGGTTTGCCCAACTGCTTGTACAGCATCTTTAAGAATAGTTGTAAGTCCACAGATCAATGTCATCATCAGGATAGTAGCTGCGATAAAAACCAGGTTTACCACTGTGATCCTGAAATTGTTGTAGACCATTCTTCCTAAATAGATAACAAAGAAAGATAGGACCACTATAGCTATATGCGCATAGAAAGAGGGAAAGTCGTAATAGGTATCATAGAGATTGAAGGCGGTATGAGAATTTGCCTTAAGACTCTCTGTTCCCAGCAGAAGTATTCCCAGGCCAATGCCTCCGGACAGTGTACCCAGCAGGTAGTACCATTCCTTTTTTTTCATTGGGTATAAGTTTAATTAACAATGATTCAATTCCATGCCGGGAGAACCTGAATTCCCGGGTGGGAAGACAGTCGGGTTAAACGGCAAACGATCTCGGTCCGAGAGCGTATCATTGTCCAATTCGTAAGATAAGGGTGTTTTAAATGTAAGAAAAATATTATTTATTTTCAAGCCAGTCTTACGGATTGGAAAAATATACCTTCAAGAGGGGATACAAAATTCCCGCAGATCCGGACAAAGCCGGGATTTCTGTAAGGGGCTGTAATTTTTGCATTTTTGAATCTTATTTTTTACGCTGTAAGCGACCGGGAGCCGGGCAGATCAAGAGAATAGTCTTTGCCTATGACGTATAGAAAAACTCGCTTTTATAATACGATAACTACTTCGTATTTTTGCACCCTCAAATAAGAACCTTTAAAATATAATACTATGGCCTTTACAGGTAAAAAATTCCCAAATATTACAGTACCCGCGATGAACGAAATGGGTGATACTATTCACCTGAATGTTTTCGAGGAAGCGGTTAAGAACAAGAAGAAAGTATTGCTTTTCTGGTACCCTAAAGATTTCACCTTTGTATGCCCTACCGAGCTGCATGCATTCCAGGATGCCATGAAAGAATTTGAAAAACGCAACACCATGGTTATCGGTGCTTCCTGCGATACTCCTGAAGTACATTTTGCGTGGTTGAATACCCCGAAAGACGAAGGGGGAATAGAAGGTGTTACGTATAACATCCTGGCCGATACGAACAGGAATTTGTCTTCTGCCCTTGGTATCCTTGATGCAGAATACAAAGGCTATGACGAGGAGCTGGGAGTAGACCTCCTGAAGGGTGATAACGTTACTTACAGGGCTACCTACCTTATCGACGAGGAAGGAACTGTATTCCATGAAGGGATCAACCATATGCCGCTTGGAAGGAACGTGAACGAATTCTTACGTTTGGTAGATGCTTACGAGCACGTACAGAAGCACGGCGAAGTATGCCCTGCTAACTGGGAAGAAGGAAAAGATGCCATGAAGGCAGACAGGGAAGGGGTTGCCTCTTACCTGAAGCATTCTTTAAACTAAAACACAGTACTATGTACACGGAAATAACTGAAGACAATTTAGCGACCACTGTCCAGGAGAATGAAACCGTTTTGGTTCAGTACTCTGCCGGGTGGTGTGGTAATTGCAGGGTGATGAAGCCCAAGTTCAAGAGGTTTGCTTCGGAAAACGAAGGTATTCCTTTTGTAATGGTCGATGCAGAGAAGTTTCCGGAATCACGGCAGCTGGCCAAGGTGGATAACCTGCCGACATTTGCTGCATTCAGGAATGGAAAGCTGGTAGACCAGGTGCAGACCAATAAAGTAGATTCCTTAAAAGAATTTATCGATGCGGTTACCCATAATTAAACACCTGAACCAATTTATAGAGGAGAACGACCAGGATTACGCCATCGAGGCGCTGGAACTCCTGGAGCACCTGACTGAAAGCCGTGCCATCAAGGACGAAGAACTGGATGTGATCGGGGAACTGATCTCCAATATAGCCGGTTCTTTAGAAGTTCGCGAAATGATGAAAAAAGAAGGCCTTTCAGAAAAGGAAGCCCTGAACGCTTTCATGAAAAGGGTTACAGGAGCAATTGATCAGTAAAGGTTGCTATAATTAAGAAGTGAGAACCCCGGGGAGACCCGGGGTTTTTTTATGCCTGGAACAGCACCTTAAAGCCATCTATAAGCATTTGTACAGCCACCATTACCAGGAGCATCCCCATCAACCGTTCTACGGCGAGAAGTCCCCGTTCTTTCAGGAATCTCAGGAGGATAGGGGCGGCGAGGAGTATGACCGCAGACATTCCCCATGCCAGCAGCACCGCGAAGAACCAGTTGGTCATTTTGGCCGGGCCGCTCTGGGTCATCAGGATAAGCATGGCCAGGACAGATGGCCCGGCGATCATTGGAATGGCGATGGGTACCAGGAAGGGTTCCCCTCCCGGCTGGTGCCCCATTATACCTTCGGGTTTGGGAAAGATCATTCGCAGCCCTATGATCAGCAGTATCAATCCCCCGGAAATGGTTACTGCTTCCTGCTGCAGGTGCAGGAACCGGAGCAGGGGTTTCCCGAGGAACAGGAATACCAGGAGGATGCCCAATGCCATGAGCAATTCCCGGGCGATAATGATGCGTTGTCTTTTCGGGGGGATCCCTTTCAGTACTGAAAGAACCAGGGGTATATTCCCCAGGGGATCCATCAACAGGAATAACAATACTGCCGCTGACCAGATAGAGCCTCCTAATTCGTCCATACTACTTTCTTATTACGTTTTTAGCCCTATAACAGGGCCATCCCCTTATTAATTTCCACCTTCCGAAGCAGGTGAAGAAAAAGCAGGGGCTTTTATCTTCCTCGGTTCTCCTTTAAGCTGCTTCAGTAATTCCTTTACCGCGCGCTCCAGTTGAGGGTCGCGTCCTTCGGAAAGGGCCAGGGCATCCTGCCGGACCACGATGTCCGGGGCGATCCCTTTGTTCTCGCCTATCCACTCCCCTTTTACAGGGTCAAAGATAGCATTATCAGGCGCAGTCAGTGCACCCCCGTCTACCAACCGGTAGTGAACGGAACTTTTAACAAGCCCGCCCCAGGTGGTGGCCCCGATCAACAGCCCGGCATCCTGCTGCCTGAAGACCCATGGGAAAAAGTCGCCCCCGGAACCTGCCATTTCATTGATAAGCAAAACTTTGGGTCCCAGGATACCGGCAGGCATACCTTTGGGGTCTGCCCCCGGGATCTCGTTGGTATAAGCCGCCCTCAGCTTACGGGTCATCAGGTCTACCATGTAATCATCCAGCAGTCCACCTCCGTTGTAGCGGGCATCGATCACGGCGCCCTGCTTATCCTGTTGGGCAAAGAAATATCGATTAAAGGAAACCAGCCCCTGCCCCGAGGTATTGGGAACCCACACATAAGCCAGTTTCCCGCCGGACAAACTGTCTACCTTCCTGCGGTTATCTTCTACCCAGGCACGGGTTCTCAGGTCGTTCTCACTTTTGAGCGGTTTTACGGTAATGGTCCAGTGGCCCTGAAATGCGGGTTTATCGTTAATATGAAGTACCGTCTGTTTGTCTACTGTTCCATCCAGCAGGCGATGCGGATTCTGGTCTGCCTTCAGTTCCTGACCGTTTACCCCGACAAGGTAATGACCCTGGGCTACTTTAAGTCCGGGTTCGTCCAGGGGGCTGGTCAGTTCAGGGTTCCAGTTTTCAGTTGTATAGATCCTGCTGATCTTCCAACGACCATTGTCCTGCTGCAGGTCCGCTCCCAGTAATCCGGTTTTTGGATCAGCAGTCTTGGGGAAGTCGCCTCCGAAAACAAAACTGTGCCCCACGGATAATTCGCCGTTCATCTGGTCCAGGATATAACTGAGATCTTCACGATGCCGAACATAGGGCATTAAAGGCGCATAGCGGTCGTATACAGCCTGCCAGTCACGACCGTGGAGGTCAGGGTCGTAAAAATAATCGCGTTCATAACGCCAGGCTTCTTCAAAGATCTGCTCCCATTCTGCCCGGTGGTCTATTTTGGCCTCCAGGGATACACTGACGGATTTTGCATCATCTGCACTTTTACCGGTATCTGCTACCTTCCAGTTTCCTTTGGATTTCGCGAGCATCTTGCTTCCATCGGCCGACACGGAAAGTTCTGAAGCACCATCTATAAAATCGGATAATTTTCGTTCGGCCAACTCATATTTATGCACTTTCAGTCCTCGTTCTCCAGGGACATCTTCCGTAATAAAAACAATCCCTTCCGGGCCGGGTAAAAGCGATCTGTAATTAGCGTCCTCAATCGGCAGGGGGATTATCCGGCGATCCAATCCGTCAAAGTCGATCTTCACCACCAAAGTTTTCTTTTTCTCCTCCGGTTCTTTCTTTTTCTTTTCTTTCTGAGGAACCTGTTCTTCTGTTTTAACCTCCTCCTCGTCACTTCTCAGTTTAAAAGGAGAACTATCCGTTTTATCAAGGTTTAGGACGTAAACTGCGTATTCGGGGTCGGCGTTCATAGAACTGGTGTTCACCCACCCGGAACCCAGGGCCACTTCTGTGCTCGCCAGGAAATACAGGTGCTTGCCATCCCTGTCCCAGGCCGGTGACGAGGCATCGGCAAAGGCGTTGGTAATTTCCCTGGACTGCCCGTCTGCTGCCGACCAGATCACGATCCGCCTGAAATTATTATCCCCACTCCGGGAATAGGCCAGCCATCGCGAATCGGGAGCCCAGCTAAGGCCCATATTGCCCCGTTCTATATTCACACCTCCGCTGCCGACCGTCCTGATCTGCCCGTCATCAATATTTACTATCCTTACCCTGAGATCATCATCTACAAAAGCGATGAACTTTCCATCCGGAGACCAGCTTGGCTCCCATGCCAGTTTTGATTCACCCAGGGATATATCCCTGCTCTTTCCCAATCCATCCTGGGGGGCAATCCTCAACAGGTAGCCTTCCCGGCCTTCATCGGTAAACCAGGCAATCCGGTCTCCTTTGGGAGACCAGATAGGCCGGCGGTCTGCTACCCCTGAACTCCTGGTCAGGTTCCGGGCATCCCCGTGTTCCACGGGTACTGTGAATATATCACCCCTGGCTTCCATCAGTATTCTCTTGCCGCTGGGGGAGAGAGAAGTATAACCAATGTAATCGTCCACGGATTCCCATTGGGTTTCTGCCCAGGGAAAATCCCCGCTGATCGTAATCTCCAGTTGACGGGTTTCCCCGGTGCCAGGATCCATCAGGTGGAGGTAACCCTCTCTTTCAAAGACGAGCTGCCCTTTTCCTGAAAGCCACTTGATATCAGACCCGCTGAAATCTGTCAGTTGCTGCAGTTGCTGATCCGGAACCGAATATGCCCAGATATTCATGACACCATTTTCACGATCAGAAAGGAAGTAAACCGTATCCCCGATCCAGGTGGGGTGCTGGTCTATGGTTTTATCGTTTGGAATCAGTGTTTCTTCCTGGGAAGCGAGATCGAGCAGGATCAGCGGTGTATTCTGACCACCCCGGTAATTCCTGAATTCAGATTCCCACCTTGTAACGCGATCTATAGCAATGGCATTGCCATCAGGAGAGAAAGACCCGTCAAAGCCGCGCTGGGCACTGAGCAGCTGAGGCACACCACCATCTTTATCGATGGTCCAGAGGCGATTAGAAGGTCGCGGGGCGAATTCCCTTGTGGAGGCATAGAGTATACTATTCCCATCCGGGGTCCATCCCCGTACCAGGGCCCCGGATGGATGCCAGGTAAGTTGCTTTGCCTGCCCGCCTGATACAGGAACTGTGTAGACAGCATTATAGCCGGTTTTATTGGAATTAAAAGCGATGGTTCTGCCATCGGGGGAGATCACCGGGTTTTGTTCAACAGCGGGGGTACTGGTGATGCGATTCACATTGCTTCCGTCCAGTGAAGAGATCCAGATATCCCCGGCATGTGCAAATGCGATATGACTGTCGCTGGCTGAAGGTTGTCTAAGAAGCCTGCTGCCCTGGGCCTGTGCGTGCTGGCAGCATGATAGCAGAATCAGGACAAGTATGCAATTCAAGAAATTATTGATCATGTATCGGTTGGGTTAAATAGGATTTAGAATTCTGGTATGGCAAACCGCATGCCTCCGGTAAGTAACTGGCAGATGTCGGTATGCTGTCGGGTATTGGATAGTCAAGATTAACCGGTTTATTCCTCCATAAATGTAGTAAATATTATAAGGAAAAGCTCAGGCCTTTTCTGCCCTTAGGACCATTCCCGGTTCATGTATAGATAGTACTGATATTCGGGAGAAAGAGAAGGGTCCTCAGCACTACCCCATTTCAACTTCCCGCACGTACCTCTTTTTCCTGAAAAGGATGCTGAACATGATCAGGATATACAGGAACAGGTGCGCACCCCACAGGATAAAATAATCAATCTCCATAAATTTCTGAAGTACGAACCATGCCAGTAAGCAGAGCAAGTAGAATGGCAGCAATAAGAACCCGTACCTGGCACCCGCTACCTGCAGCACTTTATGTTCGCCCGCTTTGACTTCGAAGACTATGGTGTGACTTCGGAGCCAGTCGATATCGGTCTTAAGGATGTGGTTACCGGGTTCGAGGTTAAATTGTAGTGTTTCCCCGTCTTTGATCGTTCCCAGAGGCTGCCCATTTACAAAAAGACGGTAGGCTTTTTCACGGGTCATCCAATGAGAGGGTCTCTCAATAATCAATGTTGGCATGCGGTCAAGTTTTACTCCGAGGGTCAGTCAGAGGTGGTTGGCGATCTGGGGGATCTTTGGTTGGGTAAAGATAACAATTTCAAAGCATAGATTATATTCTAAATTGTTAAAATTGTGATCCTCAATCAGTTCAGTTACTGGAAGCCGTACCCGGGTTCAAAGTTACAGGTACCAGTATGATCGGGCTACCGGATATGAAAAAAGGGGGCAGACCTAAGTCTACCCCCTTTCACAGTCAAGCATATGGGTTATTTTATTGCTTAAAGAATTTTAAGATGAAGGTTTCCCCATTATCGGCTAGTACATGCATGATATACAGGCCTGGATTTAATTGGGCAACATCTAGTTCGACATTATTGATGCCTAATCCAAACTGCTGGCTCATAGGCACTCCTCCCATAAGGTCAAACACGGTAACTGCAACCATATTGGCATCAGCAGTACTGATATTTATGGTGGTTACTGCGGGGTTAGGGAAGACTGTGAATTCGGCGTATCCGCCTTTATCTCCCTTAACTTTGTGCTTATGGTCCTTATGATCGTGTTTACCATCATGTTTGTCATCAAATTCAGCTTCAGGATCTGTTGGATTTTCAGGATCTTCAGGATCTGTCGGGTCAGTAGGATCTACAGGTTCTCCGGGAGTATAATCAAATTCCTGGACGATACTTGCAGCACCGGAACCACTAAATGTACCGGTAAAGGCCCTGAACTGTCCATCCACATCAACGTTGGTCAACTGCCCGTTCAACTGGAAGTTGTGCAGGTCTGAATCTGCGTCATTCATATCGGATGAATTAACCTTCATAGGAATGAGGGATACTGTTTCATCAAAAGCATTCAGTTCATTTTCTGTGAAATACAGGGTAAGATCATAAGTGGCATTAGCGTTCTCCACGTTGATCCCGAAGGCCTTGGAAGGCCTGGCCGTATTTACATTGTCAAAGATCCTGAAACTTGTCCCCTCGTCAATAACAGACATAGTCACACATCCCAGGTCTTCAGAGACATTCTCGATCTTGGCAATAAGGCCATTATCCGAGTTACTCATAAAGTAGATGGTTTGTCCGATGTGTACCTGGGTGGTAGAGGTGGATCCCTTCTCAGTTTCAATTCCTGCAGGCGTTGCGGTAACCGTTACGTTATCCACGGTCATACTGAAGGCAGTGCCCACCAGGGCATCATTATACCACCTCCATCCAAGGAAGAAATTCTTACCGTCAACCTGTGGAATCATGCCGTTAAAGCTTCCGCTTGCAGGGCTTGCCCCCGCAGCATCACCTACGAATTGTTCTACGGTAATCCAGTTAACACCGTCCAGGGAATACATGAATTCACCATAATCAAACAGGATGTCAGTCTCCACGGCATCGGTTTCCCCACCGGCTTCCCAATCAAAGCTGACCGTAACATCGCTGGCAGCACCGGCATTCAGCATCGGGGTGCGCAGGATGGTATTAGCGTCTACCAATTGATCGTAGGTAGGAATATCGGCTCCTAGAACGGTAATAAAGGCTTTACCTGCAGCAGGTCCTGTCCCGTTAAAGGTCCAGTTATTGACTCCATCCAGGATATTCTGTATGGACCATCCGGTAGGTATCCCGTCATTAGAGAAGGTTTCTGTCGCGAGCAGGTCAAAAGGTGAATTTCCGGTCCTGGGGGCAAAGTCGTTATCCCCGATAGAGAATTCCTGCTTCATGAACTGTCCATTGTAAACAAAGGATAATACGATGGTCTCTGTCTGTTCAACCACGGCATCATCGTACACTGTCACCGTGATGGTGTTAGTGCTAGTTCCGCCGAAGGTAAAGGTCTGACCGGAAATGTCATAATCCTGTCCCCGGGTAGCTGTACTCCCTGCTGTACTAACGTTAATAGTGGTTCCCTCCGGGACATCCACAGCTCCTATCAGCACATTATATGTGTTTACATCAGCACAACCGTTAATAGCGTTCTCTTCGGAGAAGATAAGGATGTTGCTGTCACTGAAAGTTATGGTATTAGGCTCTCCTGCAGAGTATGAATCTCCGATATCCACGGCATACCAGCTGTTGGTTACCTGAACTTCTTCGTTAGATCCTATCCCGTACAATACCTGGGCTGCAAAAATAGACGCCTGCCTCATATCGATAAACTTGGCGTTTGGTGCAAGCATGGTTTCGGCCAGGTAAGTAATGGCTGAGGCTTTGTCAAAGCCTATTCCCTGTACTTCGTACTGACGACCACCATCTGATATCTGGTCATCAGCGGCTGCTTTCCCGCTTCCGGCAGAAAAGGACTGTCCACTACCGGCTACCAAAAGGTAGTACCACTTGTTCAGCACACCACTATTGGTGTGAACACCGCAGTAATCGTTCGCCAGGGTAGGGGTACCACATTCGGGTTCTCTCCAGTTTGCACCGCCATAAGAATCCGGGTCACCGGCAGCTTTGGGATCATCCATCCATCGTAAAGCAGCTGCGTTGGGGTCACCTGGCTGTAAACCTCCGTCGCGCTCATCGATCTGTTCCCCGATACCCCATGGGTCATAGTTGAGGGAACCATCTATTTCGGTCAGCACGTAATGTTCTACAGCAGCGGCCCAGATATCTGAAAATCCTTCATTCATCGCGCCGGACTCTCTTTGATAGACCAGGTCTGCGGTAAATTCACAAACCCCGTGCCCGATCTCATGCGAGCATACATCCATGGATGTCAGGGGCGCAAAAGCACCATCCGGATTTGTCCCTCCCTGGTAACTACCATCCCCGTAGGTCATGGCAGATCCGTTCCAGAAGGCGTTATCATATCCATCGCCGTAGTGAACATAGTTAAATACCTTGGTGCCTAAGTTGTCATAACTGTCTCGATTGTGTTTCTCCTGCCAGTAATTCAGCACGACTTCCGCACCCCAGTGGGCGTCCAATGCAACGTCATCATTATTCTTCTCGTTGGCAACAGGGTAAGTACTGGTTGCAGAAAATTGGTCTTTCCTGTGTTCTCCGGCAGTCCAGTTGTTATCGGCAGTTTCCGGGTGCAGCAGGTCGCCGTCCCCATCATAAATAGCTTCCGACAGGGTGTATATAGCGGGAACACTAAGGGGTAACCCGCCTATTCCCTCCATAGACCGGGTTTCATTAGCTACCCCGGTAGGAGTGGTACCTTTAAGAACATACATGCCGTTCTCAAAAGAAGTGTCGAACATCCTTGTTCCGGCATACCGGGTATCCCCCTGGGCCGCCATTACCGGTAGTGGCCCGGAATTTTTGCGGGATTTCTTTACCATTTTCCGGATCTCTTCTTTTCCGTGGCCATCTGCATGTTTAATGATGGCATCGAGCAAAAGCACCTGCCCGCTGTTAGCATCAACGTAAATATCAGCACGAGACAGTGGTTCTGCTGCATAGACGTTGAATTTATAGGCCAGCGCAAGGTCCACAGCATCTGTGAGATAATTGTCAACGAAAACAAGTTCCCCTTTGGGGTATACCTCGTTATAAGCTGCGGTTATTTCGGGAGAATTGCCTAGACTTTCCAGGTACTCCCATGCGTACAAACTTGCCCCAACATGATCTAGGGCCTTTTGTAGGGCTGCCGATTCGCTCAGGGAAGCAGTGGAAGTAATAGAAGCCGGCAGGTTATAGTATTCAGCCGTAAGACCGTATACGATTCCCTTCCGCGAGGTGGCTTTAAATACCCCGTGCTCTACTTTGATTCCGTTAGTGACCTGCTGGTATTTATCAACCTGCACGCCATTGGTATTTATACTTGAAATCTTGTTGAATACCGTTTCGTTACCAACACCCAGAGCAGCGCTGAGGAAGCCGGGGACATCGTTGACACCGAGGGTAGCCCCGGAGGTATTCATTTTTATAATGGACGGGGTGCCGCGGAGCGGTTCCATCGTAAATGAATTCACCCGCTGATCGCCGGCCAGGTTAGCCGAGATATCCTGCGAACTGGTCTGAGCCTGCAGGCACATCATGCCCGAATAACAGGAGAGGGCGGTGAGAATTAATTTTTTGGGTAATAGTTTTTTCATAGAATGAAAAATTTAGTGGGTTAATAATGAATAGGGCTTATTAGAAAATTTTTTACAATGAATTCCTGGTTATTCTGAGAATCCATCAAATTTTCCAAAGTGCCCAAAATAAATGTTAAAGTTTAGAATAGGGTTTAGCGGTAGAAAAAATCGATGAAATGCACGAAACATTTCGCGGAAAATGAGAAAAATCATAGGAAAAAGAAAAGAAATAAATAATAACAATCCCCGATATTAATTGAGCTAAACAGACATCATGTGCTCGAAAAAATTATTTTTAATCGTTTGCGAAAACGTTTTCGTAAAAAGTTGCGAATCACATCAATATTGTTGTAAATATAACTCAGAGCTGTAAGCGTGTTATATATGTCACATATTATTAATAAGAAAAATCTTGTTAAAATCTAAAAGATCTCAATTTCAATATACTGGTGTTTAATTATCGATGAAATACAGGAGGTATTTTCATAGTAAAAAATCTCAACTAAAGGAGGTTCAGGGATATGTGTTGGTCTTATCCTGATCCATAAGGTAAGCCGGTTCCGATAGCAAATGAATACGGTTAAACCAGCCTGAGTAAAATTGGTGGCGCAAGTAGACGCAGCCGGGGCATAATTATGGTGCTAGGAAGAAATGCCTGTAAGATCTATTTAACTATCTGCTGAGGTTCAGAATTATGTCTAATCAAGACTTCAAGGGCTGATCATGCGTTCCGATCTGTGAAACAACCTATACCAAGGTTGCCCTGGGCAGGGTAGCAATGCGGGCAGAAAAATACAGCCAGCTTGCCGCACCCATGAATTTGGCCCCGTCTTCCAGAATAATACGTACTTCCAGGAGATCAGCAGGAAAAAATGACTGGGTGATGTCTATAAGGACCGAAGTGCCCAGGAAAATCCCGGTCATTAAGAATCCCTGGGGCTCTATTTTTAGGATGTAGCTAAAATAACGGTAAAGCAAAAGGAGGGCAGCAAGGCCATAGAACAGGAAGAAGATCTTTTCATTATAGCGTTCATGCAACATAAAGAAATCATCGGAACCAAGGGCCATGGCCAGTAATCCCACCAGTATAAGCAATTCCTGCTGCCAGCGGCTGATCTCCTGTCTCCTGGTCAGGTAGGTAAAGAAACAGATACTTCCCGCACTTATCCACAGCCAGACTCCAATATTGGACACAAATCCCAACACACTTGGATAGCTCATTTGCTGCGCGGGGTCACGCAGGATCTCCATAGGCGTAAACCCCAGTTTCATAAGACCGGAGAGCGCGATCCCTAGGAACAGGACAGCGGGGAAAAATACGATCAGGAAATAATAAGCTATTTTGTCCTTTCTCCACAGACGAGACCACAAATTCTTCATACAATTACGGTTGATTACAAATTCAATAAACCCTTTCCTCAAAACGAATCGGGAAAAGGGTTTATTGTAAACTTAGATTTTGGTAAGCGAAAGGGTGATGGCTGCCGGGATTAAACTATCCAATTAGAGCGGGATGTTGTATGCCCGGATATTAGGCAGAGTCATTCTTTAAAAAATCATCGTAGGATTTAATAAGTTGCTCTTCCCTGTAGATGAACATGTAGATTATACTTAAGAGATTATTGCTCTTTTCCAGCACGGATCTCATCCCCTGTTGTATCATTAAACCATATAATTGATCCCCTATGGCGCGGGATTGGAAATCATACCGCCGTTGCAACTGGTACACTCCAGAAAGCTCAAGAACAGTATTGTAATCCATATCTCTGAGTGCTTCCGTCGCGCTGGCAGCTTCCCAGGCTGTAGACAGCGGTTGTCCTTGTGCGATAAATCCCTTGTTAAAGACTGAAATGGACGGCAAAGTAGAATCTCTTCCTATAAAGGCCTTTAAGGTATCTGCCAGGTAGCGATGATATGCAAGGTTAGAGGCGATCAGTTCGCGGTTATTCTTTACCTCCAGGTAAACGGTCTGCAGGGCATACTCTGCATGGGTTTCATCATCCCTGTTCTCACGACATTGATTGATTGAAAAGGCCAGGATAACCCCTAAAACTACCAGCGAAGCTTCCAGCAGTATAGCCCGTATGGGCATGGAATTTTTCTTTTTCCCCATTATATGAAATTAAAGATCAGGCTAAGACGTAAGCCAAACACCGATAACCTGTAAAACTTAAAATTCTCCTTTATCTACATCCTTGATAAAACGGATCACCCCTTCAAAATAGGTTTCCGGGTCATCGTACATCGCCAGGTGACTTCCTTCGGGGCAATGCAGGTAACGGCCATTCTGAACTTCGCCGGCGATCCATTCCATATGTTCCGGGTCCATAGTGTCATGTGCACCTCCAATGGCTAATGTAGGTACCGTAATCTTTTTCAGCTGGTCCTTGATGTCCCAGTTTTTCAGTTTGGCATCACCTACAACTCCAAATTCGCTGGGCCCCTGCATAGTGAGGTAGAGATCGTAATTAATATTTGCAAAGGCACGGTTAACCGGGTCCGGCCATTGGTCCGGGGGCATCCGGAGCACATGTTTGGGATAATAATGAGTGCCCACCAGCTCCAGGTAGCGCGGGTCTGTAAACTTACCCTCAGATTCCAGCTGCCGGATCTCTTTGAGCACATGGGGATCCAGTTGCGGCCCCAGTACTTCCTCGGCGTAATTCATGTAATCGGGAATAGAGGCCATCATGTTAGAGATGATCAGCCCCTTCATTTTATCCTGGTGTTTCAGGGCGTATTCCATACCGAGTATTCCACCCCAGGAGCTGCCCAGGATATAAAAATTGGAACTGTCCAGTCCAAGTGCCTGCCGCACCTGCTCTACCTCGTCCACATAACGGTCTACGGACCAAAGTGTGCTGTCATTGGGTTGATCGCTGTAGGCAGACTCCAGCTGGTCATAGTAATAATATTCGATCCCTGCATTAGGAAAATAGGAGTCGAACACCTCGAAATATTCATGGGTGGCGCCCGGTCCGCCATGCAGTAACAGTACCTTCATATCCGGGTTATTTCCCACCCGTTTGGTCCACACCTTAAAGGTTCCGGAAGCCGTTTCTATCGGTATTAACTTAACTCCCCCGCTCAGTTTGTCATCCCTGTCCGAGTAATCGAGGTAGGAACTGTCAGCGGTACTTTTCTCTTCTGGTTTCGTCTTCTCTCCACAGGAGAGCAGGAGCAGGCATAATAACAGTGCACTAAAAGTCTTCATAGTTGGTTGGTTGATAAGTTTTATTTCGAGGATTCTTCCGCAGTTTTATTCTTTACGTATTTCTCCAGCCATTGGTCCTGTTCCCAGAGCAGGTGAAGAATACTTTCCTTTGCCCTGTAGCCATGGCTCTCTTTAGGAAGGACAACCAATCTCACAGTAGCACCCAGTCCTTTTAAAGCGTTGAAGTAACGTTCACTCTGCATGGGATAGGTGCCCGAGTTGTTATCGGCCTCTCCATGGATCAGCAGCAAGGGGGTCTTCATTTTATCGGCATGCATAAAGGGCGACATAGTATAATAGACCTCCGGGGCATCCCAATAGGACCTTTCCTCGCTCTGGAATCCGAAAGGGGTCAGGGTACGGTTATAGGCACCACTCCTGGCGATTCCCGCGGCAAACAAGTCAGAATGAGAGAGGAGGTTAGCTACCATGAAGGCACCATAACTATGGCCTCCTACTGCAACCCTGTCCCTGTCTACATACCCCATAGCATCAACAGCATCTATAGCTGCCCTGGCGTTGGCAACCAGCTGTTTCCTGAAACTGTCGTTCGGCTCTTCATCTCCTTCTCCCAGGATGGGAAAGGAAGCATCGTCCAGGACCACATATCCTTTGGTTACCCAGTAAACCATGGAACCGTAGTAGGGATACGTAAACTCGTTAGGGTTATTGGTGTTCTGGCCGGCAGTGCTCTTATCCTTGTATTCCCGTGGGTATGCCCACAGTATCATGGGCATTTCCCCTAACTGCTCGTAATTGGAAGGCAGGTAAAGTGTACCGGAGAGCTCTACCCCGTCATCGCGTTTATAGGTAATCACCTCTTTGCGGATGTCTTGCAGGCTTTTAAAAGGATTTTCGAAAGCAGTCAGTTGCTCAGATTTCTTTTTCCCCAGTGCTTTGCGGTAATAGTTCGGAAATTCAGTAGGTGACTCCAGGCTCACAATGAGCTCCTTTTTATCCGGGTCAAAGGCCACCAGGGTCTCTTTCTTATCCTTGTAAGGGGAGGTGTAGAGCCTGTTGCTCTTGCCTGAGTCCAGGTCTAATTGATCTACAAATGGAAATTGCCCCTCATCCGTAAACCCATCTCCCAAGAGGTAAGCCTTACCGTTTTTCAAGGCGAGTACCTCTGAACCAAATTCGTTCCGGGTAGTGACAAAATTACCCGGGTCGCTGTAGACATCCTGGTAATTGCGATCATATAATATCTTTGGCTCGCTGTCTGGGTCAGAGGGGTCAAAGACATAGGTCTTGGTGTTCCTGGTATTCCACCAGTAATCGTGAACTACGGCCAGCTCCTCTGTTCCCCATTCAATGTACCGGTACCGGTTAACGGTCTTCAGTAAACTTTTCCCGTCTCCCTGGAAAGGGGCCTCGAGCTGGAAGACCTCGTCCCTGTATTCCACTTCGTTCTCCGGATCACCCCCGTCTAAAGCTACCGCGTATACCAGGGTGGCAGGCTTGTCCGAACGCCAGGAAAAATCCCTTTTCCCTTCCCTTTCGGCCATAAACCCTTTGGGCAGGTCCTCTATCAGCGGCACCTCAAGAACTGTATTCACTTTTTGTCCGTCTTTAGTATAAATAGTAGTGGTTGACGGGAACCTGTAATAAGGAACCAGGTAGGAAAACGGTTTCTCTACAGTATTCACCATTACGTATTCCCCATTGGGGGAAAAGCTGATATTATTATACATAGCAGCCTCCAGCCATGGTTGTTTTGCCCCTTGCAGGGATACCTTGGTCAGTTCTGAGAGAGCCAGTTGTTCAAAATTATGTTCATCGTTCTTATTTTTCAGCAAGTCCTGGTAAGTGCGATTCTGTGCTTTTTTACCGTCATTGACAGAGATAGTAGGTCCGGAAGGAACAGCAGCACCGGAATCAACCAAGGCTTGTTTATCAGCAGGAACCATTTTTACAAGGATATGCTGCCCATCCTCGAACCAGTTGATGACATCCCTGAGGTTTGCATTCAGTTGAGGACCCGTAAGCTTTTCGGCCATAGCATTCTCCAGGTGTAAGACCCAAAGTTCTACCCCTTCTTTCGAGGTATGGGTCATGGCAATTTTCTGCTGGTCAGGAGAAAACCTGAAATTAGAGAGTTTAGGGTTTTCAGGTAAGCCGGAGACTTGTTGTACACCGGAATTTTTTTTATCCAGTTTCTTCAGCTTTATATTGTTGTAGTATGTAGTCCTGGAGCCAATATTGGTTTTCGGATCTATCCGAAGCCCACCTAATCGTAATTCTTCCTGTGAGAGTTCCTCGATAGATTTATAAGCATCCCGATATAACAGGATCATGTGGTCTTTCTCTTCGTCGAAAAGCACTGTTGGTGCACGCTCCACGTCAACAAGTTCCAGGATCTCTGGTGAGGGTTTCTGGTAATCGAGGTTAACCTGGGCAAAGGTCAGGGAAGCTGTCAAAAGCAGTCCCAGCATACTTAAGTATTTCATTGTTCTTTCAGTTTTTTCGTCAGGATGTTAAATGTACCCATTTTTGGTCAATTTGTTTTTCAGAAAACAATTACGGTTAGGGGGCAGTACGGGTAAGTTCTTAATAGCTGGAATTGATCTATCCCGCCAGGGATACCCCGATAAATGACCCGATCCCATAAGTTATGGCGGCGGCAGCGAGGCCAAACAATACCTGCCGGAATCCGGAATACCATACATTCTTACCCGTGAAAAGGGTAATGGCTCCCCCGATCAGGAAAAGGCCGAGGGCACTGAAGAGTGCACTCAGGACCACCGCCTGAACCCCCGTTAATATGAAAAAGGGAATTACCGGGATTATTGCACCAAAGGCAAACATCACGAAGGAGGAGAGGGCAGCCTGCATAGGAGATCCTTTCATCTCCTCTGCACTGATACCCAGTTCTTCTTTTACCAGTACTTCGTGGGCAAGGGTTTTATCAGACATGATATCCCTGGCCATCTCGGCGGCCTGTTCTGCGGGGATTCCTTTCGCCTGGTAAATAAGGGCCAGTTCCAGTTCTTCTCCCTCGGGGTTCGTTTCCAGTTCTTCCATTTCCAGGTCCATCTGGTTTTCATAGAGTTCCTGCGAACTTTTCACCGAGATCCATTCGCCCAATGCCATGGATAGGGCACCTGCGAGTAATCCCGCAATTCCGGCCAGCAGGATCTCTGTGCGCCCGCTTGTTGCCCCTGCAATTCCCATGACGAGGCTGAAGTTAGAGACCAGGCCATCGTTCCCCCCTAATACGGCGGCGCGCAATGCATTACCCCCAACATGCCTGTGGCGTTTTTCAAATCTGGCAACGTCTGTCCCGGACAAATCGTAATCCCCTTCGAGTATATTCCTGAGAATAGCGACATGTGCCGTATCAGAGAGGGATGGCTCCGTTTTGGAACTGCGCCTGAGGTTCTGTGCTGCCGAGGCAATGCTTTTCTCGGTATCCATAAGTACGCCAAGGACGTAATCATACCCCAGTATTTTGCCAATCGAATGCAGTAAGCGCGCTCTCCATGAAGGACCCGGCAGGTTTGCAGGGTCCATGCCGTTCTTTTTCATGAAAGCCACCGCATGCCCGTGCTCTATCTGGCTCATCTGCTCGAAGACGCTGGCCACATTCGGATCGTCTTCCACCTCTGCCAGTACTTTATATAAATAGCTGGCATCTACTTCGGTCTGGATGTTTTTAAGGTTGATCATATTCTCTTATACCATTACATTTTCAAATTCGGAATCGCCGCAGAAAATGGCTGAGATCCTCGACTCGTTTACGATCAGGACCATTTCTTCTATGGTCATTTTTCCTTCAATGCTGATGATATTCACATCCGTGCTTTTTTCACTTTTTACCTGGTCCAGCAGGTGACCTTGCTTAAGTTCAAAAGTGGTAGATTTCGGAAAACGCACCATGGTCCTCAGGTCGTTGAGATCTTGTTCCGTGAATATCAATTCGGGGTCGTTGTTCAGGATCTTGACATCGATGGTTCCTTTCCAGTTCTTACGCAATAGAAGTGAGATAAGGGTAGAAAGGTTGTTTTCCCGGATATTGAAAGACTCCTTCCAGTTCCTGGGAATATTCGTCATCCAGAGATTGATGTTCTTTTCAATGGCCAGGCTGACTGTGGAAAAGGGGACATAGATAATGGTGCCAAAACCGTTTTTCTTAGCATCCTGTATCAGGTTGTTATAATATGATAACTGCGGATTCTCATTGTCTACGCTTACAAAGACGATATTGGGTTTAAAAAATGCAGCATTCAGCGATTGCATGCTTACATTGACCGTAGTATTGAAATCCGTGTTGTCGATAAAGGTATACGATACCGGGATCTCCCCTTCCTTGAATTTCTGTACCGCGTTGTAAAGGAAATTTTCCAACCTGCGTTGTTCTGACGGATCCTCATTCCGGAACGCCAGGATCTTGACGGAGCCTTTAGGGTAAACGATAGAACGGATCAGTTTAAAGGAACTCCGAATCTCCTTAGGCATTGTCATAGGTATAAGCAGGTCCGGCTTCCAGGAACGCACCTCTTTCTTCGGGCTGAGGCTGTTGGTCTTCTCCGTGGCCCAGGCTGCCAGGGCGGTAAAAAGGCCACTGCGCGAATCCCCCACGTCTGACCTTATATTCTTCTTTACCAGGTAGAAATAGAACATCACGATAAAGATGAGGGCGAAAAGGGCTGCCAGTACATTGATAATAAACATGATGGCGATAGAACCAAAGGCCCCAAGGGCAGGGATAACCAGCGGTATCTTCAGGGTTGGCCTGTAACTGGGGAGTCCCAGGGTCTGCTCCACCAAGGCTACGATATTTACCATAGCATAGGTAATCATAAAGAACATGGTCAGGAGCGGGGCGATAGTGTTGAGGTTTCGCAGGGAGATCCCGAAAAGCACGATCACTGCTGTAACGAGCATGGCATTGACAGGTTCCCCTTTCTTAGAGGTGGCTGCAAGAGCACGGCTTTTCGGAAGAATGCGTTTTTCACCAAGGGCCAGGAGAATTCTCGGGGCACCGACAAAGGATCCGAGGGCCGAGGAAAGCGTAGCCCCGAGAAGGCCTGCCAGTACTATGGGTCCCCACAAGGCCTTCTCAATAAATATATTGTAATCAGATGCCAGTTCATCGGGGGTTGCAATAAGTGCAGCTACAAATACAAGGCTTAAATAGATAAAGGTGGTGATCACCACCGAACTCAGGGTGCCGTAAGGGATACTTTTCCTGGGGTTGGAAAGATCCCCACTCATATTGGCACCGGCCATAACCCCGGTCACGGCGGGAAAGAAAACGGCAAACACCGTCCAGAATGAGGAACCGCTCATATTGTTTTCAGGCGATCCGGGATATTCCCCGAACCATTGAAAATCGTAATTGAGTTCGCGCACGAAGAGGGAGCCGTATATAGAAACCAGGGATAAGGCAATGATGCCGAGAATTACATATTGGATCTTAAATGCAAAACTGGTGCTGATAAAGGCAATGGTCATTACCAGTATAAAAATGCTAAGGTCAAGGAGCAGGGGACTGACAGTTGGTAACAGGGTCTGTATCCCTTCCCGGAATCCGAAGATATACATGGCCACGGCAATAGCTTGTGCAAAATAGAATGGGATCCCTATAGACCCGCCGATCTCCAGTCCCAGGGATTGGGATATCAGGCTGAAAGCTCCCCCGGCCCCAATGCGGACATTCGTGGTGATCGAGGAGAGGCTGAGGGCGGTAGTAACGGTAATGGCCACGGACAGCAGAACAATGGAAAGGGCTCCCACTATCCCGGCGTTGCCCACCACCCACGGTTGCCGTATGTACATGATCACCCCGAGGATCGTGAGGGTGGTAGGGGCAAATACCCCGGCAAAAGTCCCGAAGGTTTTCCTTGTCATGGCAGATAAAGTTGGTACAGGCAACCAGGTCACACCATGAGATCATATCCATCCCTGTAAATATCTCAGAGGGGCTGGTTGGCTGTTAGTCAACTTAATATACGACAGTTCCGCGAATATTATCAGATCAATTTCTCAGGACCCGAGGTTCACTGGAGATTACCTGAATGGAAAATGTTTTTCTTAATGCCCGGCCATTCTTCCCGGAGTATACCATAGATTACTGTATTTCTACGGTAACCATCCGTCATCACGGTATGACTCCTGAGTTCTGCTTCCTGCACGCCTCCAATCTTTTCAACTGCCCGGCGCGAGCGACTGTTCCGGCTGTCAATCCTGAATTCAACTTTCTCCATCTCCAGGGTCTCAAAGGCATAGCTGAGCATAAGGAACTTGCAATGACGGTTCAGCCCGGTGCCCTGGACTTCCCTGGCCAGCCAGGTCCACCCGATATCAAGGCGTTTATCTTTTAGGGAGATATTTCCAAAACTGCTGCTGCCTGCAATCTTCCCGGATACTTTATCCAGGATTACAAAAGGGTAGCGCCTGCCGGTATCCCTTTCCTTCAAAGCCACAGCAATGTATTCCTCAAGGGCGGGCTTAGTTCCGAAGGGAGAAGGGGAGAACTGTAACAGGTCAGGATATTTCAGGGCAATAGGGAGTAAATCATCAAGGTGTTCCTCCTTCATAGGGGAGAGTTTTACCCTGCTGCTTTCAAGAACTATTTCCTTGGTCAGGTCCACATTACAATATCTTAAGAAGGGCCGGTATTTACCGGCCCTTAATTATTCCGGATCGAGGAGCAGGATTAATTTTCCGTCTCCAAAAAATCCTCAAATGATTTAAGTTCCCCGGGTTCTGACTTTTTCACCAGTTTGTCCAGGTCATCCTTGGTTTTTTCAAACCGCTCGGTGATCAGTCTCAGATTCTCAAGGTCTGCTTTGGTCGGTTTGTCATAACTGCTGGCTACCTTATTGTAAAGAGCGGTCATCTTTTCTCGGAGCTGGGGTTCTGCTGCCCCCACATAATTGTCACCTGTGGTGATCACCATGGTCTCCTTGATCTGCTGTAATTTTGATCCCAGCTTCCTGTTCCCGGATGCTCTTGCTTTTTCCTGGACTGTTTCCAGCTTATAAACAGCATAAGCGAGTTCCTGGACCATGTCATAAAGTTGCATGGAGACGCGGTTTTTTATCTCGCGTTCCCCGGGAGTAAGGCTGGAATCTTCGTCATATTTTAATTCAAAAGGTTGTTCATAGGTTTCCTTTCCTTTTGTAATTACTGCCTTATAGGTTCCTGCAGGCACTCGCGGTGCTGTAAAGCCGTCAAAGGACAAGGTTTTACCTTTGGCTACCTTGGGTATATTCCTGGTATAGCTCCAGTTCACTATGTTGATCCCTTTGGATTTTCCCGGGCCTAACTCGGTAATGGTATTCCCGGCCATATCCTGTATCTCCATTCCCATCTTGCCAAAAGTATGCCTTTTCTTAAGGTAGTATTTGATCTGTGCGTCTTTGGTACTGTTCCTGCCTACGAACTGTGTTTCAGTTCCGAAACTGCCGCTAAAAGTGTTTTCTTCTTCCATCACCGTTGGCGGGGTACTGAAAAAATGGAAATTCTTCTCCATGACTTCTTTATTGATCTCCCTGAGGGGCGAGATATCATCTATAATAATAACTCCCCTGCCATGGGTTCCCATCACCAGGTCATTGGTCGTCTTCTGGAGATCGATGAAATGTACCGCTACTGCAGGCATATTATTGGTGAACCTGGCCCAGCTGAGACCCCCGTCAAGGGTAATATACAGTCCGAACTCCGTACCGAGGAATAGCAGGTCCGGGTTCTCGTAATCTTCCTGGATATTGCGGACGAACCCATTAACTTCCTCAGTAATGATGGATTTCCAGCTCTGCCCGTAATCTGTTGTCTTGTAAGCGTAGGGTTTCATATCGTTCATCGTATGCCCGTCAAAAACGGCATAGGCAGTGCCTTTATCAAATACACTGGCTTCTATATGGTAACACCAGGTATTTGCCGGCAGGCCTGGGATATTTGACACGGTATTCGACCAGCTTTTCCCTCCATCTTTACTGACCTGTACATTTCCGTCATCTGTACCTACCCAGAGAACATTCTCGTCCAGCGGTGACTCGGCGATGGTAAAGATGGTGGTATGGTTTTCGGCACCGGAATTATCCATAGATAATCCGCCTGAATCTTCCTGCAACTGTTTAGAGGGATCGTTAGTGGTCAGGTCTGGGGAAATGATCTCCCAGCTGTCCCCCATATCCTCGGACTTGTGCAGGAACTGGCTGCCCATGTAAAAGCGGTCGGGCTGGTGATTACTCACGGCCATGGGAGCATTCCAGTTAAAACGGAGTTTAGGAGTACCTTCGGACGGCTGGGGCTGTATGGTCTTGATCAGCTTCCTGTCCACATCATAACGCCAGACATTTTCCGCACCCTGCATTTCAGAATAGATAATATTCTTGGTGGGATGTTTTAACACCCTGAATCCATCTCCGGGCCCAACCGAGTTCCAGTCCCGGGCTTCCACACCTCCGGGGGAGGAAGAAGGACCATACCAGGAACCATTGTCCTGAAGTCCCCCGTAAACATTATACGGTTTGGCATCATCGACACTGATATGGTAGAACTGGGAAAGCGGCATATTCTCCACGATCTCCATGGTTGTACCTCCATTCCAGCTCCGGTAGACACCTCCGTCTGTTCCTACGTACATCACATCGGAATCCTTGATACTGAAGACGATATCGTGGATATCACTGTGCATATTTCCAAGGTTCTTAAAGGTCTTTCCCCCATCACGGGAAATAGACCCGCTTAATCCTGCCTTGACCACCACATTTTCATCCTTAGGGTCTACCACTATGCGGGAGAAATAGAAAGGTCTTACAGTGATGCCAAAATCGTTGTTGAGTTGTTTCCAGCTTTCCCCGGCATCATCACTCCTGTACAGTCCTTTCCTTTCGTCCTTCTCCGCTTCGATGACTGTGTATAGAACATCCGGTTTAGACGGGGCTACTGCGATCGCCAGGCGACCGAGATCTCCTTCCGGGAAACCATTATGGATCTTTTTCCAGTTGGCTCCTCCATCGGTAGATTTGTACAGGGCACTATTACCCCCGCCGGATGAGAAAGACCAGCCTGTACGCCGGAATTCCCACATGGAGGCATAAATAGTATTGGGATCCCTGGGGTCTATGGCCAGGTCTGCACAGCCGGTTGCGGGGTCAACATACAGGATCTTTTTCCAGCTCTCGCCCCCGTCGGTGGATTTGAATACGCCACGGACTTCGCTGTCTCCCCAGAGGGCGCCAAGGACGCCTACATATATTTCATTGGAATTTTCCGGGTTTACGATGATGTTGGCAATTCGCTCAGAATTTACAAATCCTATCTTTTTCCAGTTAGTACCACCATCCGTACTTTTATATAAGCCATCTCCTATGGTCACGCTGTTCCTGGTCCATGTTTCCCCTGTACCTACATAGAGCGTTTTGTCAGGATCGTTCGGATCTACCGCCACAGCCCCAATAGACTGGGCATGCTTATCAAAAACAGGGGTGAAGGTTGTGCCCGCATCGTTGGATTTCCAAAGTCCGCCCCCGGCAGCTCCGGCATAAATGATCCTGCTGTCCGTTGGGTGTACTTCCATATCATTGATACGGCCGCTCATCAGTGCGGGACCTATATGTCTTGCAGTCAGGTCGCCAAAAAGATCACCGGCATTAATGGTGTCTCTCTGTTCCTGTGCCTGGCACGGGAGAAACAGCCCTGTAGCTATCAGGGCGAGAATAATATATCTCATGGTTAGTCAGTAAATAAAAAAGACCCTGGGAAAGGGTCTTTTGGGTTGGTATCAGTTTTTTTCTTCGCTCACTTCTTCGGGAAACTCAAAAGCACTGTCTTCCACGGCAGGATTCAGCACGATGGTCTCTATAGTCAGCGGGCTGGATGGCCCATCTTTGAGGCCCTGGGTCATGGAGAAGGGGAAGTAAATACCATCTACTTCCTGGTAATCGCTCATGGTGATCTCCTGCATCATACCTTTCCCCTGCCCGGCTTTGATTTCGGACTGTATGGCGATCGGTACGTAGTTCTCTGTATCGAAGAAATAAAAGGTTACATCCTCTTCCTGTTTCCCGTCAATGGTAAGGGGTTCTTTTACCAGCTTGATCTTGAAGGTGTCGGTACCGTCAATACTTTCTTTACCCAGGTATTCTACCGTATATCCCTTGTCTTCGTAATCTATAAAGGCATCCGGGAAATCGTTACTGTTAAGCTTGAAGTTCTCGGTACTTTCCGCATCGCTCTTTTCGGCTTTCATGGTCATGAAGTTATGACCCCAGAGGGTTTCCCCGTCAAAGACACCTTGCTTGATCTCTTTGCCCTGGAAATTGATAACGGTCATCTGCCGGCCGTCCTTCAACTGTACGATCTCCAACGGAATTTCCATCCCCTGTTGGTTGACCTTAGCCGTCATTTGCATCCCTTCCAGGCTTTTTAACTTCTCTTCCCCACCTATATTCTCAAAATAGGTGTCGATAATTTCATCAGCTGTCTGTGCCTGGGCAGGCAGGGCCACGACCAGAAAGAAGATGGCGGCAATCCATTTAAATGTCTTCATTGTAACTTTTTTAAAGAAGGAAACTATTTTCCTATTGGTATCTAAGATACCGTAAAAGTTACATGATTTCTATATTAAATTTGTTTCCTGCACAAGATTCTTGTAATCTTCCATACTCTGAAGAACTATTTCCTTGGCCACTTTTGAATCCTGGAAATCTTCCACAAGGACAGTTTTGTTTTCCAACTTCTTGTAATCCTCGAAGAAATTCTGAAGTTCCTGGAAGAAATGCACCGGCAGTTCTGAAATATCCTGGATATGATTCACGCTCATATCATTACTGGCTACCGCAATGATCTTATCATCCGCTTCTCCTTCGTCAAGCATACGCATAACCCCGATCACATTGGCAGAAACAATACACATAGGGACGATATTGATACGGGAAAGCACCACGATGTCCAGGGGATCCTTATCGTCGCAATAGGTTTGTGGGATAAACCCGTAGTTCGCCGGGTAATACATGGAAGAATATAAAACCCTGTCCATCATCAACAAACCGGATTCTTTATCAAGTTCGTACTTGGCCCGGGTTTCCCTGGGGATTTCTATGATCCCGTTTACAACGTCCGGGGCATTCTTACCAATGTTCACCCTGTGCCAGGGATTGAGAGAATCTTTCATGAGATATTTTTTATGGGGGCAATCTAAAATTAGGGAATTAATCCCTTGTTATACAGGCATTTGTGACTAATCCCGTGTTATGTATCCTTTTTAAATAAAAACCAGGCCTGTGAATGATATCTAGAAGTTATGGTGCAGGCTTAGTTGCCATTGGTTCTTACTTATGTTATCTGTGATCTGGCGCATAAGGCCGAACTGTACTTTAAGGTTGTTTTTAATAGAGTACCCAAGGGCGGCATAGGAGCGGTTCCTGTCAAAGATCTCTACACTACGGCCTTCACCGATACTTCTTTCACCGTTGATGAACAACTCGTTATAAAGTGCAAGGTATACAGCGCCTTCATCAAGGTCTGGCTGATTAAAGGGAATATTTACAAATAAGTTATAGCGATAGCGGGTGCGGAAATCCTGGTTCTCAACAAAGCGCTGTTCATAGCGAAACCTGTGCTTTAAAAAGATCCGCTGGCCGATCTGCCCGGGCATAAGTGCCTCCTGGTAGATACGGCTTTCCGTTACCTTATCGTCACTGTCTCCAAAGGCTCCTGTGGTAATGTGGCCGTATCCAAGAGTCAGCAACAGGTCTGTGTTTTCCGGCTTGTATGTAACACCACCACGCAGCAGCAGCTGTTCAAGGTCGCCGCCAAGATCCCAGTTCCTGTACTGGATATCGCCCTGAAGACCAAATTTACTTTCATTAAAACTGGTATTCCAGAAATACATATACCAGGCCCCGTACTGGGATTCATCTACCTGGGCAGAAAGCTGTTTGGGAAGGCTTAATAGAATTACAGTTAAAAAGCTTAGGAGCAGTGTTCTCATAGGTGTTTATTTACAATAACTTCAGTTAATGAATGCTGAAGGTTTTTTTAAATTCGGGGTGCAAAAGTAAGCCTATACGGCCAGATAATCAAATCGTGATACCCCTATCTGTTAATATCTTGGGAGCTTAACCCGGACAGGGCCGTTCTTCCGCGCAAAAATATGGACAGGGAAGGAGATGAAGGTGCCTGATCCGCCAAGGGATTACCTTTATCTGCAGGTGTAAGGATCGCCTGTACTTAGTGGGAGATTTACTTAATCAGTAAGGAATAACCGGATATCTTCTGCAAGTTTCTCAAAATCTTCTTCATGGGTGTACATCATGTGCCCGGCCTCGTAATATTTCATGTCTACCCGCTGCCGATCAATACCGTGCCGTGAAAAGGTATATTCTGCATCAAAGAAGGGGCAGATAAGATCGTAATACCCGTTGGCCACCAGTATTTTAAGATCCTGGTTCCTTTGCATGGTTTCGGCCAGAAGGGTAGCCGTATTTACGGGCATAGGCTCCCAGTACCTGCCGTCAGGCACCGGTCTCCAGCGCCACTTGCTGCCCAGTTCACTGTTCGAAGTAATGTACGGCCTGTCCATTTTCACTTTCAGATCAGTCGCCAGGTAATGGTTCAAAGCGGCCGTGTAGGCATCCCCGATCTGATAGCTCGCCGGGTCCCCGAGGTGGGGCTGATCATCCACCAGGTCTATCTCGGGTCCCATAAAACGTCCGTCTAAACGACCTACGGCCTTTCCGTTTTCTTCAAGTAATTTCTTCTGGAACCTGGGAACCAGCACCCGTAAATTGGATCGCAGGATATAGGACTTTTCCAGGCCCGTAAAATAAGCCAATCGCTCTGCGAGTTGTTCCCGTTCTCCTGCTGACAGAAGGTTACCCCTGTACAAAGCAGGGGCATAGCTGTCATAGGTGAATTGCCGCGCTTCAGCAAGGAAGTCCTCCAGTGTTTTCCCCTGCCCTGCTTTTTTGTGGTACCAGGCGGTTGCGGCCATACTGGGCAGGTAGGTCAGGTAAGAGGTAATATTGTTATGTATAGAGGTAGATCCTGCATAATCCAATGCCTGGGAGATAAGGATGAGCCCGTTCAGGGCCATGCTTTGCCCGTCCTCTTCCAGTACATTTGCTACGGCTGCAGCCCTGGTGGTGCCAAAACTTTCCCCGGCGATATACTTAGGAGACATCCAGCGATTGTTTTCCGTGATCCAGGTCCGGATAAATTGGGCGACTGAATTTGCATCTTCCATAAGTCCCCAGTAATCCTCTACCTTTCCATTCCCTATAACCCGGCTATAACCGGTACCCACCGGGTCGATAAAAACAAGGTCGGTAAGGTCAAGGATGCCCCTGGTATTGGTTTCTACCGGGTAGGGAGCAGCCCCGTCGTCTTTATCGGCATCCGATGGAACCCTGACCCTTTTAGGGCCGAACATTCCCATGTGTAGCCAGACTGATGCTGAACCCGGCCCGCCATTAAAAACAAAGGTCACCGGTCTGTCGGCTGATCCATTCCGGGTATAGGCCACAGACCAGAGGGCGGCTGCCGGTTCTCCTTTTTTGTTCCTGAGGTAAGTTTCAGACGCTGTGGCGGTATACGATACCGTCTTCCCCCCGTTAGTCACCTGATGCTGCGTTACGAAGCGCTTGGGCTCCGGGATGGAATCAGTTGGTTTTTGTTGTGCCTGGAGTACGGTAACTGATATTAAAAATACCAGGAAGTTCTTAAGGAGAGCGTTCATATTGTATATGGTGTGATGGTCCGGATTATTAAGCAACCAATTTAAGGAAACTCAATTAAACTACGGAAGTTTTTCCCGGCTTCAGCGTTATTGAACTGGGGGTATCCATTTTCCAAAATAAAGCTGGTAATCTCCTTTATCCACGGTGAGCAGGTCTTTTCCTACCCAGTAATGATACTGGTCCTTGACAGGGGAATAATTAAAATCCCGAATATCTTGTACCCGCTGCCCGGTATAGAGTATCATAGCCCTGCCCGGGTCAGTTGGATTAATCCAGCTAAGGACTAATTGCAGGTTATTTCCCGGGATGAATTTATTGGTGTAAATTCCCTCAGGACGGATCTTCACCGGCAACTCTGTGTCTAGGGAGTTGAGAAATAAATTTCCGGAGAGAGTTCCAAAGATCAGCAGGTCGAACCCGGTTAAATCCATCCCGAGTGCTTCCCGGTCTGTCACTATCCTGCTCGCAGGAGAGATCATATTCCTGTAATTTTTTACCCAGTCATGTAGTTTTATCATTTCCCCGGAGTCTGCCTCAGCTGTGGGCAGGATGAAGACTGATGTTGAATCCCTTGAAAACTCATAAGGTTTGGGAATGTCCTGGTGTTCCGGAAAATTTTCCTTTTTGGCAAGAGTAACTGTTTCCGAAAAAGATTCCACCAGGTTGGGCAGGTAATCTTTGAACCTGGGAAAGGTTTTTCTCTGGCTTTCATATTCTTTTAATAGCTGGATAAGGCTATCGGCATATTGAAATTTCCTGGCCTGTAATAATTGCAGATACAGATGATCTGATACTGCCGGGCCAAACAAATCTGTTGTCAGCCGGGTAGTAAGTGAACGGACCAGGTGTTCGTTAAAACTGCTGCTCCAGTTATGATAACCCTGGGCTTTCATCACCTTTTCCAACGGGGAGTAGAGGTGGGCCAGTTCATCGATGCGCGATTGTAGTGGGGCTAATTTATCATTGACAAAGCCATGTGTAAATTCATGGAGAATGAGATCGATCAGCAGGGGTGAAGGATGGTAATCCGGAATCCTGCCCAGGCTGCCACCCGGTTCAATAACAGCGTATAATTCCTTTCCCGGAGGTCCGGGGACCGAGGTTCCAAAGTTCCCGTAACCCCCTAGAAGATTCAGTATTACAGTATAAGCGCTGGCTTTCTCTCCAAAATAGGATTCCATTACCGGGATGAGGGGAAGTTCCCCGAACTGGTAGCAGGTATTATCCAGGATCTGCTGAAAATACGACGCTTTAGTTTCGTTGAAAAAATGATGGAAACCCGAAAGCGTTGCATATTCGCCCATGGCACGGGCTAGTTTCTCTAATTGCTCAATTCCGCCGCCCCTGGCAATGATGTCAGGGTGCAAGCCCTCTTGTAGTTTAAAATCCTCGTCCAGGTGTAACAGGAAAAAGATAGGGTCATCAACCGCCCAGCCTTTGGTCCAGGTCTCCCGGAGGATGCCCGGTGCAGGATGGTTGCGAAAGTCCTTAAAGGCATCCAGGCATTCTCGCTTGTACTCCAGGTTATGCAGGCTCATCCCGTTATGCCCAAATTGCATGGCAATGATGTTAAACAATTCGATCCTGGGGTCGATCCGGAAGCTTAGCCCATTCCTCTCCACGGAATAGGTTTTAAAGCTTTTTGCACTGAGCGGATTGCTACATAGAGCGGTAAAGATCAAGGACAGCAATAAAAGTTTCTTCATTAGGCAGGTATTTACAAGGATTATTCTACCCTTAGAGATAAGCCTAAGAAAAAAATGTTACAATTCTATATGGAATGTTACTGTTTGAGCTGGTATTTTTTTAAAACCACGGTAATTAATCACGGATGCGTCTGGCGTAATTATCGTGATTTTTAAGACGGGTGACCCTGCCATTCGCATCCCTTTCAAACTCCAGCGTTTCACCCAGTTCATCGTCATCCCTGACACGCCTGAAAGTATCTCCTTCGATGTGCTTGTAAAAGGTCATAGCTTCGGCGGGATTATCGGCCGGCAGGTAGAGCTCTACCAGCTGCCCGTTCAAACTCCCGATATAGGCCTCGCTGCCCCAGGGTTGGGTGTCATAATACCCGGTATAAGGGGAAAGGTCTGGTCCGTCTTCAGAGTCTTTATCGTGCTCTTTTACTTTTGACAGGATCTTATGCATTCCCATCGCGTATTTCCCGGGATTAGTGCCATTAGCATTGATCATTACGGAATAGGCCAACTCTTTCCCCGGGTGCAGCATCAAAACAGACCTGTAGCCCGGGCAACTCCCCCCATGGCTCACCCAGCTGCCGCCGTCATCGGCTTTCCTGACCGCAAACCCAAGCCCCCAGGTTACGTCCCATCCCGGGTCTGTGTAATGTACCTGCTGCATATACCTGAGTGTGGCCGGTTTCAGGATCTCGGTCGTAGTGGTATCCAGTAAGCGGAATTGCCAGGAGGCAAATTGACCTAGGTCGGAAACATTAGAGGAAAAGCCGGCCGCAGCAGTGATCCCGTTGGCCTGGAATAATTTCAGGCGGTCCCTGCTGCCATCGCGTTTCAGGGCACCATAGCCAATAGCAAGTTGTTTGCCGTAAAGCGATTGTGGCAACTCGGTGCGAGTGTCGGTTAGCTGCAGGGGATCCAGGATATTCTTTTGTATGTACTGTTCATAAGGCATCCCCGAGACCTGGGTCACGATCTCACCAAGCAGGGTAAGTCCCAGGTTGCTGTACTGGAAATAAGTGCTGGCAGGGTAAAGGGTCTCCTGCTTGCCCAGTTCGGCCCGTACCTGCTCCTCGCTTGGAAAGGGAAAGTCGGGCCCCGTCCAGTAAGGGAAATTGGCTTCCCTGGGCAAACCGGAAGAATGGGTCAGGAGGCTGCGTACCGTCACCGGTCCGCTGTCCGGGAATTGCTGCTGCAGGTTATACCAGGGCAGGAGGTCACTTACCTCGTCATCTATCCGTAATTTACCCTCTTCGTAGAGTTTCATTACCGCCACGGCGGTAAAAAGTTTGGAGATGGAACAGATACTGCAGATGGTCTCAGCAGTGGTAGCCACTTTTTCTTCCCTGTTGGCCATGCCGTATCCACCTTGCCAGAGCACTTCCTGGTCCTTAACAACAATAGCCGAAATACCCGGAAGCGCTTCATAATCTTTTTGGGCATCAAGCCAGACTTCGATCAGTTTAAAGGCTTCAGTGTAGTCTTTGGTGTTTTCCTGCCCCCGCAGCTGGAGACAGAGAAGTATGGACAGGATCAGGAACAGACGGACAGACATAAGGTTAACATTTAGTGGTTTAACCTTAAAAATAGGGAAAAATGTATTCTGTTTTCCCAGTTGATTAAAATAAGAAAAGCCCCTTTGGGAGGGGCTTTGGATTCTTCAGTTATCAGGTTTTACTTAGACTGCCGTTCGTATTTTTCGGAATACCTTTTCCAGAGCTCTGTCTGGTGAGTTTCCAAAGACAGTTCACGGCCATCTATAAAAGCATGGGTAAGTTGGTTGGTACGCATATCAAGGGCATTGCCTTCACTGATAAAGAGGGTAGCACTCTTACCTTCTTCCAGTGTTCCGTACTTATCATCTATGCCCAGTATCTTGGCCGAGTTACCGGTGATCAGGGTGAGAGCAGTCTCCATGTCCATTCCCTGGCCGGCCACCTGGCCTGCATAAAAAGGCAGGTTCCTGGTCTGGAAATTAGAAGCTTCTGAATTTTGTATCGCCACCAGCAGACCTCCATCTGCCAGTAATTTTGGCAATTTGTATGGCAGGTCGTAATCATCGTCGTCCCTGGCAGGAACATTATGGGTTTCCTGGACTAAGACAGGAATATTGTGTTGTTTTAGAAAGGGAATGATCTTGTGAGATTCATACCCCCCTACCAGTACTACATCTTTTACACCACTCTCTTTAGCAGTGGTGATGGCGTCTATGATCTCTTTCTCTCCATCGGCATAGACGTAGAGTTTCTGTGACCCGTCAAATAAACCTTTCATGGCAGTAAAAGCCTGGTTGGGTTGTTCCCCGTCCTTAGCTTTATAAGCCATGGAATTCTTCATGAATGTTTCAATCGCCGTAATGTCCTCCGCATAATCCTTATTAGGTTTAAATCCGCGGTCTTCTCCTTCCCACCAGCGCCCGCGGCGGAAAGTATTGGGCCAGTGCAGGTGGATCCCGTCATCTTCTTTAATTACGGCATCTTCCCAGTTCCATGCATCAAACTGAACGATGGAAGAGGTACCGCTGATGGTTCCCCCTTGTGGTGTGGTCTGCCCGATGAGTACCCCGTTCGGGCGCATGGATTCTACTACTTTACTCTCGGCATTATACGCGATTATACTACGAACATGAGGGATCAGTTCGCCGATCTCGTCCTGGTCGTTACTGGCGCGGACCGCGTTGATCTCGATGAGTCCCAGGGATTTAGCCGGAGCGATGATCCCGGGATAGACGTGTTTGCCATCGGCGTTGATCACTTTTCCTTTCGTGGCGGTATCTGCGCTCCCCATAGCGGTGATCACCCCGTTTTCAAAGACGATCACAGCATCCTCTATTACTTCTCCATTCCCGATGTGGGCGGTAGCACCGCTGATCGTAATGGCTTCTTCCTGTGGTGCAGCCGGGGTTTGTTGTGCGATGCCTGTGGCACTAGCCATAAAAGCCAGGGTTGCGATTATATATTTATAAAATTTCATCATGTCTTAGTTAATGGTTTCACATTCAAAGTTGATCCGGTCTTTGCCTTCAGGGGCACGAGTCTTCCCGCCGCCGTTCTTCTCATCGAGCATCATCCCGATCAGTTTGCTGCGCTCTGCCTGAATGGCCTCCCGCTTTTTCTTATCGGTTTCAAGGTCAAAGTAGACGGTCCCTTCAATGATGGTCTTTTCTGCCTTGGCCGCTACGGAGAGCGGGTGGTCTGTCCAGAGTACCAGGTCGGCATCCTTGCCTTCAGCGATACTCCCTACACGGTCATCAATATGTAATAATTTGGCAGGATTGATGGTCACCATCTTCCAGGCTTCTTCTTCACTCATACCTCCGTATTTCACGGTCTTGGCAGCTTCCTGGTTCAGGCGACGAGACATTTCCCGGTCATCACTGTTAATAGCGACAGTTAAGCCTACATTCGCCATGATGGCTGCGTTATACGGGATGGCATCATTCACCTCGTACTTGTATGCCCACCAGTCGCTGAAAGTAGAAGCACCTACGCCGTGTTCTTTCATCTTATCGGCTACTTTATAGCCTTCCAGGATGTGAGTAAATGTGTTTACACGGAAACCAAACTGCTCTGCGACTTTCATCAGCATATTGATCTCGCTTTGTACATAAGAATGCGAACTGATAAAGCGTTCCCCGTTCAGAATTTCTGCGAGGACTTCCATCTCCTCATCATAGCGGTAAGGCTCGCCACTCTTCTTTTTGGCATCATAGGCCTTGGCACGGTTAAAGTAGTTTACGAATACTTGTTCTACACCCATCCGGGTCTGAGGGAAACGACTGAAACTCTGCCAATTGCTCTGTTTTACATTCTCACCAAGGGCAAACTTGATAAATTTTGGGCTGTTATCATAGATCAGACCCTCGGCGTCTTCTCCCCACTTCAGTTTAATGATCGCTGATCGACCTCCTATTGGGTTGGCTGAACCGTGCAGGATCTGGATCGAGGTCACCCCTCCACCCAGGTTTCGATAAATATTAATGTCTTCCGGATCCACTACGTCTTCTATACTCACTTCTGCCGAAGAATTCTGACCGGATTCGTTGATGGAAAGGGCTGCAATATGCGAATGTTCGTCAATTATCCCGGCAGTAAGGTGTTTCCCGGTGGCGTCGATCACCGTGGCCCGACCTGCATTCAGGTTCTTGCCGATGCTGGCGATCTTACCGTCGCGTACCAGTACATCTGTATTCTCGAGTACCCCTGCATCTTCGCTGGTCCATACCGTTGCATTGCGGAACAGCATATCGGTCTGCCTGGGCTTTTGAGAG
This sequence comes from Zeaxanthinibacter enoshimensis, assembly GCF_004362865.1. Taxonomy (GTDB): domain Bacteria; phylum Bacteroidota; class Bacteroidia; order Flavobacteriales; family Flavobacteriaceae; genus Zeaxanthinibacter; species Zeaxanthinibacter enoshimensis. The sequence goes on from NZ_SNYI01000001.1 coordinate 940,808, forward strand.
AAACCATACCCTACATTAGGATAAGTAACTGCTACCACTTCAGGTTTGGAAGTTGCTTTTTCTTCATTCTCATCTTTAGAGGCTGCATCCCCGGTCCTTTTAGCAGTGAAATTGCCTTCTGCGCCATCGGGCATAACGATACGGCCCGAGATCTGACTCCCTTTATCCGGCACCAATGCAGTAGCCCTCCAGGTCTTACCGGATTTTTCATCCGAGAACTTCAGGGTCATCCAGTTATCGCTGTAGGTCATGGTCGACTTCAGTTCCTCACTGCCTTTGCTGACTTTGGACTTCGGCTTGTCAGCTCCGCCGCTGATCTCAAGGTCAAAGGACTGGGTCCCGGCGGTAAGCGAATACTTGCCGTTCAGATCTCTTTGCTCTAAGCTGTTGATCACGTGTTTTTCTCCCTGGACCCAGTTTTCATACAAGGTGGTTTTCTTGTCAAAAATATCACCGGAAGTGACCAGGAAATTTGCATAACGTCCTTTCTGCAGACTACCGATCTCCCCGCTCATGTTGAGGTAAGAAGCAGGAACCGTGGTAAGTGCTTCCAGGGCTTTGGTCTTATCCAAACCGTATGTGAGAGCTTTCCGGAGTTTCTCACCAAATTCGGTAGGCTTTTTGAGTTTGTGGGTAGTCAGTGCAAAAGGGATCCCCTTATCGCTGAGCGCTTTCAGGTTCCCGGGAGCCTGGTTCCAGGCACGCATATCTTCCAGGGCGATATATTTTGCGGCATAAGGGTCGCTTACATCGTATGCATCGGGGAAATCCACCGGCATGATAAATCTCGCCTGGGTTTCTTTAATGTCGTCGATGGACTCGTATTCGTTGCCCCCGCCGACGATGATATAATTAATATTAAAGCGATCACCGATGGCATCGGCACGGAGTGCATTCCCTTTGTCCCCGGCTTCGAAAAATGCCGGCAAGGATTTATTTTCCAGCAGAGCTTCAAGGGAGCGATCCTTGGTATCCACATTTCCTTTGGCATACCATTCAGAATCCCAGTACATCTGTCGTAATAGGGCCATCGAACCCATCAGGGATGAAGGGTAAGACTGGCGACTGGCGATACTTCTTTCAAAAGAAAAGAACTGGCCGGACTCGTCTTCCAGTATTCTCTGCGCATCACCTCCTTTATCATTAAGGGCGATCACCGCCCCCGTACCCCTGGCAATACCATCGGCTATGTGGGTATTCACCACGCCAAACCCGGCTTCCCGGTATTCTTTAGCTTTCATTTTATCATACTCGAACTTGCCGATAGCACTGTTCTCAGGCATGATGTGGTCATTCCAGTAAAAACCTTCCCGTGATGGTTCGTACTGTGCGGAACGTCCGTTTCTTTCTGCGCGCTTAGGAAGATCTACCCCGAAGCCTGTATAAGGATCGATAAAAGAAGGATAGATAAATTTCCCTTGCAGATCAACGGTAACCGTGTTCTCCGGAATACTGACATTGCTGCCGGCATCAATTACTTTACCCTCCTGGATCAGCAGGGTTCCTTGCTTGATCACCTGGGTAGGGGTGACATAGATCGTGGCATTGGTCAATGCCGTGTAGTTGGTGTTCTTCTCTTTTACCCCGTCGTTTTTAGGAAAGTAATCCTGTGCGACCACTGCCTGCAAAAAGCAGAACAGGGCAAACACCAATGGTAATTTTCTCATGTGTTGGAATGGATTTTATTATCAAGAAGTCCTAAATATAAGAAGGCCAGAAATGTACTCTTTACCTTTAATCCATATTTTAACTTGCCTTTAACTATTCAGGAAACCGGGGGAAATTGGAATAGCAGGAATGTTATCCAGGGAGTAGTCTATTCCCCACCCTGGAATTACAAGGTCTTAGGGTCCATTATTGTAAAATAGAAGGTGCTGCCCTGGCCCAGGGTGCTCTCAACCCAGATCTCGCCCTGGTGCAGGTCTACGATCTTTTTACAATGGGCCAGGCCTATGCCAGTGCCCTCGTAGACAGATCGGTTATGCAGCCGCTGGAATACGAGAAATATTTTTTCCTGGTGAACCGGGTCAATCCCGATTCCATTGTCCTTTACGGCAAATTTCCAGCAGACACTTTCGCGGGTGGCACTGATCTCTACTTTAGGTTTTTTCCTGCTTTTATGGAATTTCAGGGCATTGGAAACCAGGTTCTGGAACAGCAGCCTGATCTCCATTTCATAGCCATTGATGACGGGAAGCTCCCCGATATCCAGCGTCGCCCCGGTTTTGTAAATGATATCAGCCAGGTCAGATTCTACTTCCCTGACAACTGTTTCGCAATTCACCTCAGTACGAGCCTGTGTTAAGCCAATACGGTTATAGTCCATCAGGTTTTTTACCAGGGCGCGCATGCGCAGAGCCGAATTGGAAATAATACTCATGTATTTATCCGCATTTTCGTCCAGTTGCCCTTTATACCGGTGGAGAAAAAGATCTGAAAAACTGCTGATGGTCCTGAGGGGTTCCTGCAGGTCGTGAGATGCGATATAAGAAAACTGTTCCAGGTCCTGGTTCTTTCGTTGCAGGTCCTGGTTAGATGTATAAAGTTCGCGGGTGCGATCTTCGATCATTTTTTCAAGGATCTTCACCTTCTCTTCTGCCACTGACAGCTTTTTTTTATAGGACTCCAGTTCGTTCATTAACTAAAAATAAGGTGATAGTCATAAAACTCGTGTCCGTCCTTCTCGTAACGGGAATGTCGTTGTTCGATCCGGGTATCAAAATGTTCTGCAACCCCGTTGATCAGGCCTTCCATAAGGTCGTACATTTTGCGCTTGCTGTAATAGGTGATCACCAGTTCGTTCTCACTGGGTTCGCTGTACTGGAAAACCGGTAGTTGAGTGTCCCGGTAAAGTTTCCGGACTTCTACATGGATGACATTATCTACGGTCATCAGGAAATCTTTTGGATTGGAGTAAGGGGCTACAAAGTTGGGATAGCGTTCCGCGAGCTTAAAAAATGTAAAGTGACCCATCTGTTTCATAAATTCCGGGACGGGCAAGTCTACTTTCTCTGCCGCCGTATGAACGATTTCCATCAGATCGTTGTCCGGGTAAGTGCCCGGGCCTACAAAGGGTTCAATTGTCTCAAGCTCGCAAGCAGAAAGGATCTGCTCCAATTTTTCTTCCCCGAAGCGGGTGGCGATAAATTTTTCAGCAATATTGAATATGATACCTTTCATGAGGATGCAAAACTTGTTATAGACCGCGGATATTAAAGAGATTCCGGGATAAATATAATGAAATCAGAAAAGAGGGTTTCGTGCTGGTATCCGACCCAGACGAATAACCTCATTACTTCCAGGAGTACAATACAATCCTCAGGCCGGGATGTATATATTAAAGGTGGCTCCTACACCTAGTACACCATCAGCTGTAATATGCCCGTTGTGATTTTCAACGATCTTTTTAACAATAGCCAGCCCCATCCCGGTTCCTTCGTACTGGTCTTTTGCATGCAGTCTTTGAAACAGTTCAAAGATCTTATTGGCATAGGTCTGGTCAAAGCCGATCCCGTTATCCTCTACTCTCAGGTGGCAATAGGTGGTGTCCGGCTCCAAGGCGGACAGGCCAAATTGCCTGCCGGTTTTTAACTGTGTGGAAATATGCACGACCGGGATGGTATCGGGCCTTGAAAATTTCATCGCATTAGTTAAAAGATTGTGCAGCAACTGGTGGAACTGGAAGGGGATAATATTTACCTCGTCCAGGTGACCGGTCTGTAACACGAGCGATTTGTTTTCCAATTCCTCCTTCAGGTCTTCCCTGATTTCACGGAGAACCTCGGTCATATGTACTTTTCTAAAATCTTTCTTCCCGGTGTTTGTCCTGGAATACAACAGCAATGCCTCTATGAGGGTCTGCATCCTGGCGGCAGATTTGATGATCCGGGAAAATTTGTTCTTCCCTTCAGGGGTCATGTTCTTTACCTCTCGTTCCTGTAACAGCCCGGCAAAGATCCTTATCTTTCTCAAGGGCTCCTGCAGGTCATGACTGGAAATAAAAGTGAAGGATTTCAGTTCCTGGTTCATTTTCTCCAGGGCTTCGTTCTTTTCTTTGAGTTCCGCAGTCCTTTTCAGCACCTGTTTTTCGAGTTCATAAGCAAACATCTTTTGTTCCTGTATATCGGTGCTGGTTCCTACCCACCGGGTTATACGCCCTTCATCATCCCGCTGGGGGATTGCCCGGCTCAGCTGCCATCGGTATTCTCCGTCGGCGCTGCGGAATCGGTGCTCATAGAGGAAATCGGTACCGGTCTTAATGGAGTGTTCCCATTGTCTCAGGTTCTCCGGACGATCTTCCGGGTGCACGATCTGTATCCACCCATCTTTCTTTATCTCTTCATAGGACAGTCCCGAATATTTGTAGACGGAGTTATTAAAATAATTTAAGTGTCCCTCGGGGTCTGAAGTCCAGATAAACTGGGGCATGGAATCTGCCAGGAGGCGGAAACGTTCTTCTCTTTCCTTTAATTGCTGGTGCAAGGTTCGCTCCTCGGTTATATCTCTCATGGTGCCCAGCATCTTGTCCGGATTTTGTTGCTCATCAAATAGTACCTTACCTTTCATCTCTATCCAGCGGATCTTCTGGTTGGGCAGGATAATCCTGGCCTGGTAATCAAATACACCAGAGGTCATTGCTTCATCGAAAGCTTTATCCCGTATATGGCGATCCTCAGGGTGCAGCTGGGATTTCATCTGTTCGTGGGTGAGCCGGGTTCCATTTTCGGAACCGAAGATCTTATAACAGCGTTCCGAACAATCGGCAATATTATCCTCAAAATTCAACTCCCAGAAGCCCAGTTCAGAAGCGTTGATGATAAGGTTCAGTTTTTCCTCGTTCGCCTCTACCTTATGCCGGGCCAGGACCTGCTCTGTTACATCTATCCCGATGGCCATGATGCCATCTATATTACCAAAGGCGTCGTATAGTGGCTCGTAAGAGAAATTGATGTACTTCGTTGTCGGCACTCCATTACGATCTATGACCACAGGCAATTCTGAAGTGCAAAAACGCTCACCGGTCTCGAAGACATTGGTAAGTAAGGTGTCGATGCCTTGTTTTTTTAATTCGGGCATTACTTCAAGGACCGGCCGATCCAGTACCTCTTTTTCCTCTTTATCCCATAATTCCAGGGCATTATTGTTTGCAATTTCGATCACGAAATCCTTTCCCCTCATAATGGCTATGGCAACAGGGGCCTGGAGGATCATCAGCCGCAGGTTGTTCTCCTTGATCTTTAGTAATCGTTCGGCAGCTTTGCGTTCTGTAATATCCTGTAAAGTACCTGTAAAACGGTATGCTACTTTATTTTCATCAAACCTTACTTTTCCTTTGGCGTGAACTATCCTTGGAGTATTGTTTTTTGGATTGATCAGTGAATAAACGATATCGTAATTCCCGCCGGATTCGTATTGCAGGGCTTCGGCAATAGCCGTTGTAACCCGTTCCCGGTCCTCAGGGACCATTGCATCGATCGCATCAGATAGTAAGATTTCGTTTTCAGGGGGGAGCCCGAACCATTTCTTCAGCCGGTGGTTAGCGGTAAACCTGTTGGTACGGGGATTGTAGTCATAGGTTCCCAATTCACTTGCCTCTATGGCGAACTTGAACTGCAACATACTTTCCTGCAGTGCTTCCTGTGAAACTTTACGATTGGTAGTCTCTATGCAGGTGGCCAGTACTCCGCCAATCTCTCCATTTTCCAGGCGGATAGGACTGTATGCAAAATCAAAATAGGTTTGTTCCAGTTTGCCGTTACGTTCCAGGGTAAATTCGGCATCTGTATATTTTACCGGCGTCCCGTTCCTGGTTTTTTCCAGCAGCGGACCGATCTCATCCCAGATCTCTTTAAAGTTATCGCGGGTACTTCTTCCCAGGGCTTTGGGGTGCTTGTCCATCCCGAGTATAGGCAGAAAGCCGTCATTATATATCTGGGTAAAATCTTCTCCCCAGGCAATATACATAGGAAGGGGATTCTCCATGATCATACTCAGCGCGGATTTCAGGGGAGCAGGCCATTCGTGGTAGGCACCCAGATGGGTGGCAGACCAATCCTTGCGTTTGATTAGTTCAGGCATTTCACCTTGTAATGAATGAATACCAAAATAATTTTCAGATTCCACAGATCGGGTCATGCCTAAGAGCTTCGGTTGTTATAAAAGTTTGTGTTATAGAGTTTTACTCTACAATAAGGATCGAAACTTAAAATCCTCACAAATTAAGCTTAAAACACGACTGACACACCAGATGTAACTAAAAATAATTAGCCTAATCAGTAACTATTTTAACCCAAACAGCTAATGATACCGTGGTTGATAGACCTAGAATGTTGCATCGGGAAAATTAACCGTACCTTTGCCGGCTATTCAGAAATGGTGATGTAAAGAATTGTCATTTCATAAACAATTTATATGTCATTTAAATCCTTAGGATTATCACAGGCTTTTCTTAAAGCCGTAGAAAAACAGGGTTACGATACCCCTTCACCAATTCAATCGAAAGCCATCCCCCCTATACTTGAGGGAAAAGATATCCTGGCATCAGCTCAGACAGGAACAGGAAAGACGGCCGGGTTCACCCTGCCCATGCTTCAAATATTATCCCAGGGCCAGCAGCTCAGGCAGCGCCCTGTCCGCGGATTGGTACTTACGCCGACCCGGGAATTGGCAGCCCAGGTTTTTGAAAATGTAAAGTCGTACAGTGCGTACACTGACTTGCGGGCCAGTGTTATATTCGGCGGAGTCAACCAGAACCCTCAGGTCAGGCAATTACGTAACGGGGTAGACGTACTGGTTGCAACCCCGGGGCGATTACTCGATCTCGTCGGACAGGGAGCACTTTCTCTCGATAAAGTAGAAATCTTTGTCCTTGATGAAGCGGACCGGATGCTTGATATGGGATTCCTCAGGGATATTGAGCGGATCATGAAGCTTTTGCCTAAGAAACGTCAGAACCTGATGTTTTCAGCCACCTTCTCAAAGGATATTAAAAAACTGGCCAACGGGATACTGAACCACCCGGTACAGGTTGAAGCTACCCCGGAGAATACCACGGTTGATGCTATTAACCAAAAGGTATACAGGGTAGCAAAAGGTAAGAAGACAGACCTGGCTATAAAACTCATTTCCGAAGGACAGTGGGAGCAGGTACTGGTTTTTACCCGTACAAAACACGGGGCCAATAAACTATGTAAAAAAATGGGACAGGCCGGGATCACCGCGGCCGCTATCCACGGTAATAAAAGCCAGGGGGCAAGAACCAAAGCCCTGGCCGGATTTAAGAGTGGAGAAGTTGGAGTCCTTGTTGCGACAGACATCGCGGCACGGGGATTGGATATACCGCTATTACCCCACGTGATGAATTACGAAATTCCGAACATCCCTGAAGATTATGTTCACAGGATAGGGAGGACAGGACGTGCCGGGGCTAGTGGCGAAGCTATTTCCCTGGTAAGTGCGGATGAGACCTCTTACCTGAGAGACATTGAAAAACTGGTGGGAATTTCTATTCCAAAGGAGATTATTGAAGGGTTTGAACCCGATCCCAATGCCTCTACAGAACCTGTAAAGCCACAACAAAGGGGCGGTAACCGTTCCAGGAATTCCTCAAAGAACCGGAACCAGAACTCGAGACCTAAACGCAATAACGACAGGCGGGAAGGCCGAAGGAAATCATACTGATCTTGGAAAATCAACCCAACAATCCCCTGCACGGTATTAAACTGGAACAGATTATCCGGGAGCTGGTGAACCATTACGGCTGGACCGTACTGGGGGAGAAGATCAACATCCGATGTTTTACCCACGACCCATCCGTGAAATCGAGCCTGGCATTCCTGAGACGGACGCCCTGGGCGCGTGAGAAAGTAGAAAGTCTTTACCTGAAATACCTCAGGGATACGAGCAAGCGGTGAATTCCGTTTAAACTGGACAGACTAGCGGAGTATTCCCAGGAGCCTGGAACTCTCTTAAGAGCAGGGTCCCGGCCGGCTGCGGTGAGGTGCCACTACCGTGTACAGGGGTGATACTACATCCGGGCTAATCTTCGTAAAATTTCCATTCGGAAGAAAAATCCTTATTGAGCTTCTTCGATGTTAACAAGGCGCGAACTATTTCGACCGGCATACTGTTCTCTTTCATGACGGCGTCGTGATACTCTTTGTAGGTCATTTGTCCGCTATCGACTAGCTCTTCCTTGAGGGCATAGAACTGTAATCCCCCGATCATATACGCGATCTGGTAGAGCGGACCGTACCCACCGGTGAAAGAACGTCTTACTTCACCTGCTGCGTTCGCCCTTTCATGGCCCACCCTGTTCACCAGGTAATCTATGCATTCCTGTGGGGTCCAGTTGCCCAGGTGGTAATTCAAAGAAAAAATAATCCTTGCGCAGCGATGCATTCTCCAGAACAGCATTCCTATCCGGTCTTCAGGGGAACGGGGAAAATCCAGGTCCCATAAGAGCAGTTCCCAGTAGAGGGCCCAGCCTTCTGTCCAGAAAGGAGTGCGGTAGAACCGGTATGGTTTATTCCGGTTATTGACAAAGCCCTGGAGATGGTGCCCGGCGATCAATTCGTGATGGACGGTAGACCGGTTAAAATGAGGGTTATTTCCCCTCATACTCATCAACTTTTCTTCATGATTCATCGCATCCGTTGGATAAGCGATCTGTAACACTTCTCCTCCCAGGAAGAAGGGAGCGATCAGCTGCCTTTCGGGAGACAGCATAGTCATTCTCCAGGTTTCTTCCGCCAGGGGCGGAATGGTGAGCAGATCTTTCTCTTTCAGGAAGGCTATAGACTGGTCGTATAATTCGAGCATAGCCTCCGGTTGTTGCCCAACGGGAACATAGGTCTGTTTAACTTTTTCCTGTGCAGCTTTCCAGTCGTCCCCGAATCCCATCTCCCGGGAAGCTTTTAATAATTCCCTGTCGCACCAGGCAAATTCTTTCTCGGCAATAGCGATCAGTTCCTCCGGGGTATAGGGGATCAGCTCAAATGCCAGTTGCTGCAGGATGGCATCCCTGCCTATAGGATCGCCGATGATGCCGCTCCCATCATCTTCAGGGAGGGTGGCAGGATCTACCCTGGATTCCAGTGTGGCGGCATAGATGAGCAGGACGCTGTCGAGCACTTTGTAAGGCTGAGTTACCCACCAGGTGAATTGCGGGTCGTACCCTTCATAAAACCCGAACATGCTCTGCAAGGCCGCACGCTGCCCTTCCAAAATGCCTTTAGCCCTGGAAGTCAGCTGGCGGGTAAATAGGGGTTGTTGTTCTTTTACCCGCTCAGAAGCTGCCGAGAAATCGTTAGTTATATTATTGAGTATTCCGGCAACCTCTTGTCCATCGAGGCGTTTCCCCCTTCTCCTGAGCTTCTCAAGGGTATATAATTCTTCGCCCGGAGAGATCCAGTCGCGGAGTTTTTCATATTCGTTCTTTTCTGTATTGAGTTCCCGAATTTGTTGATGCAGGTATTTTTTGATCATCAGGTAATCTACCTGGCCTCCCCTGGAAAGGGAGTCGAATTTGTATTCCTGAAGTTTAGCCAGGTAGTCCTCGTAAAATTTACGGAATCGTTCTCTGCGTTCAGGGCTGTTCTCAATCGCATAGAAACGAGACAGGCTGCCCTGGTCAGCCCTGAATTCTGTCGCCAGCTGGTAAAGTTCGGTAACGTGTCCTGTACTTTCCGAATCCTGCTGTGCCCGGAGGTTATGGTACCCAATTGTCACCAGGAAGCCAAGGGCAAAAAGTAAATGTTTCATAGGGAGTGTTAATATGCGGTTCCTATTGTTAGTTGTTCTTTACAGATTTAAGGAGTTCTCCAAGCTGCTCTTTATCAAAAACAGTCCCTCCTGCTATTACCATGGTCATACTTTGCAGGTGACTGATATCTTCCAGGGGATTTTTTTCCAGGATCAGCAGATCAGCCCTTTTCCCGCCGGCTACACTTCCATAGGCGGTGGTAACATCAAAAAAGCGGGGACCGTTGATCACGGATGTGGCTAATGCTTCTGCCGGACTTAACCCTGCCCTGACCATAAACTGCAATTCTCCCCAGAGCGATTCGCCAGGATAGACATACGAATTAAATGCCCCGCTGTCTGAACCCGCAAGGAGGGGGACACCGGCCTGTTGCATCGGTTTGATCATGGACATAAACTGACCTTCTGTTTTGGAACGCATGGAATTCCCGGAAGCCCTTGCCCGCTCTGCACTTTTTACCCTGCCTTCGTAGGTCTTCCGGATACCCGGACCAATATAATTCAGAAGACTGTCCTTACTGTGGTCCGTATCCAGTACGGTAGCGAGGATATGACCGATATAATTGGTTGGGGTTACATAAACTTCTTTTTCTGCCAATTGTCTGAATACCTTTTTAGCAAGGATGGTATCGTAGGTATCAACGAGGGCCCCGATCATCCCATATCCAGGATGCTTCTTACTGATACTGTCAGCTGCCGGGGAGCATGATTTTAAGACATAATACAGGTGCTCCGTGCCATCCAGGCCAAATTCCACGGCTTCCAGAAGGTCTGCCTGCAATGGCATATGCCCGGTGGTTTTCATCCCCCGGTCCTCTGCCTGGCGAATGATCTCATAATAATTATCAGGGCTGAGGTTGCCATCGTACATTTTCACATAATCAGCACCGATCAGCTTGAGGGAATCCAATGCCAAACCAACCTCCGTTGCATCGGTTACTTTTATTGATCCCGGCCATGCGGGTTGATCACCATCCAGTTTAGGTCCTGAAGTGAAGATCCTGGGTCCCGGCAATTCTCCCTGGGTTATGTCTTGCTGCCATTCCAGTACTTGCGGGGTAATATCTCCCCCTGCATCCCGGACCGTAGTGATGCCGTAGGCGAGGAAAAGAGGAAGGAGATCCTTATTTTCCTGTAACAGGGAATCACCTCCCCGGAAATGTACGTGGTTGTCCCAGAGCCCGGGCATGATGAAGGCATCCCCCAGGTCGCGGGTTTCCTTGGCTTTCCAATCCCCGGCATCTTCCATGGAACCTACTTCAAGGATATTCCGGCCATTGATGGCCACGAACTGTTTAGGAATTGTTGTGGCGCTATCTACCTGTACCACCGTGGCATTCAGTAAAATCAGGTCCGCTGTTTTTACCGTTTTGGTTTCCGTGTTACAGGAGAAGTTGGCCAGGAGGAGGATTAGAGCTATTATGGTAAATTTAATTTTCATTCTGAGAGAAGAGAGTTAAAGAAAATGATCCCATGTAAGGTACATAATTAATAAGTGCTGGTCATATCACTATCCACACAGATGATATAGTCTGCCCTTCCCAGGTATGCTTCTTCCAGCTCACCGAGATCATCTTGCGAAACCGTTGATATGGTTGCGTATTTTAGTCTGGGACGTTGCTTTTTCAGGTACCAGAGGATGCCCTGGTAATCATCGGAATGGAAAGAACCGTTGAGATGGAGGAAAATATAACCTTCTTTATAATTCTGCAGGATAGAATGGGCCATGGTAGCATCCTTAATGGCCTGGGCCATGACTAGTTCGGGACTCCCATGATCTCCCATCATATTAAGGATCTCCCGGTATTTGGTTAACGTACTGTCAAAAGGGATAGGCAGGGGGGCAATCCATTTTTTCTCGCCAGGCGGAAGGCTGTCCAAAATCCCGAACCCGTTCCTGTATACCATGCTGGCATATTTCCTGGGAATATTAGTGCCGATAAATGTCAATTTATTATCCCTTGCAAAATTGACAAGCGGGGCGTAATCGGTCTTATAGTTAGACCATAAACGAGCCAGGCTGTCCAGTCCGGCATGGTCTATCTCTCCATCCAGGTAGGCATTCAAGACCTGCTGGTTGTCCGTTTCAATCATTTCTGCACCTAATAGCAGTGGACTGGTCTCATGGAGATGTTTGGCGAGTTCCAGTTGTAACCAATGAGCTACCGGGTTATCGTGGAGTTCTCCGAAAAGGATAATATCTTTTTCCTCGAGCTCGTTCACCATTTTTTTGAAAGAGGTCTTTTTACCTTTTGAAGTGTACAGACGGTAGGCCCTGTCCTGGGAGAAAAGAGCCCCCAATACAAGGCAGAATGAGATGGTACATATTATCGTTCTATTCATCCCGTGGAGCTTGCTGTACCCGATCTACAAGTCTTACTTCCTTAATACGGACATCTTCCAGGGGCCTGTCCATGGGGTTGGTCTGCATTGCCGCTATGCTGTCAACCACAGCCATGCCACTCACAACTTCCCCGAATACGGTATAACTCTGGTCCAGGTGTGGGGCCCCTCCTGCCGTAGTATATATATTTCGCTGTTCTGCCGGGATAATATACCGAGGCAGGGAATCCTTAACGAGTATCGCCAGGGAATCCAGTTGGGCAATAACCCGGGCCAGTTCTTTTGGGGAGGATTTATCCGATTCCAGACCTGCCCAGACAACCGATAATTCTTTGTTCGCAGGATCATTAACTACATGGTTAAAGGCAAGGCGACTGTTGATGCGGTCTTCGGCAATATTTAACAGGCTGTCATTGAATACCCTTCCCTGCACGATATAGAACTGGGTAGAACTGGAGGCCCTGGAAGGCGTATTATTCCGGGCCATCCCCAGGGCTCCCCTTTTATGATAAATATCCGGGTGAAATTCGGCCGGTACTGTATAAGGCAGGTCCACTTCTCCCAGGGAATCGTTTGCTGCAGCTTTCCTGCTCTCAGGATCCCCGGCCTGGATAACGAAATTTTCAATTACCCGGTGAAAAAGGATGCTGTCATAGAATTTATCTTCCACCAGGGTTAAGAAATTATCCCTGTGTAATGGTGTTTCATCATACAACCTGATAATAATAGAACCTTTGTTGGTGACGATTTCCACATCTTTAGAGGCTTCTGCCGAATCGGTCTTAATTTCTTTGCATGCCGAGATTACAACAAGAAAGGAGAATAATAGAAAAATTGCTGAACGCATAGGATAAGTTTATCGGTATAAGTGGAATTAAATATAGAATAAAATTCACCGATAGAAATATAGTTTTAGGAGGATACTCATAAAAAAAGCCACCCTGAGGGCGGCTTTATGGTTATTATGTAAAGAAAGCTCTATTGTACATGTGCGATTGGGTCCGGAACACCATCCGGATCATTATTTACAAAACCGCTACTGCCCACATTCCCCCAAAGGAGGATACCACAAATATGAGGTGCGGCCATAGAGGTGCCATTAATGGTATTATACCCACCACCTTTCCATGTCGATTTAATAGCAACCCCTGGGGCGCAATAATCCACGGGGCTACCATAGTTAGAAAAGTAAGCAAAATTATCACTGCTATCCATGGCAGAGACAGTATAGATATTATTGCCTTCTGCCCGGGCGGGGGAGTGATTATTTGCATCATCACTCTCATTTCCTGCCGCAAGCGCGAATTTCACTTTGGAAGAAGCACTGACTACTGCAGCATCCAGAGCCTCGGAAATGGGTCCACCCAAACTCATATTCGCAACATCGCCGGTTTGCCCGGCGCTTCCGACATAGTCTACCCCGGCAATAACTCCTGAATAAGAACCACTACCCTGGCTGTTAAGTACTTTTACAGGCACCACAGTGGCACCAGCTGCGACCCCTACAACGCCGACTTCGTTATCGATGGCAGCTACGGTACCGGCCACGTGAGTTCCGTGTCCATTGCCATCATCAAGATTTCTGCCATCCTTACCGGTGGTAAATGCATTAAATCCTAGTCCGGCATTTACATTCAGATCCTCATGGTCCAGGTCAATCCCTGTATCCAGGATATAGGCTACCCCTGAACCTGTGTAAGTGGCTCCTCCTCCTACACGTTCTATCCCATAAGGGATTTCCTCAGGTGCGGAACCTCCGCCTCCGTTTCCGGGCTTCTTTCCCGACGGCGGAGCAAGTACGATAAGATAATCCTGTTCTATTGACTTTACACGATTGTCCTGTTTTAATAAAGATAGTTGCGACTTATCCAGAACAGCTGCAAATCCTTCAACCGTAAAGGCATACACAGATTTCAACTGCTGGGATGTAATTCCTGTTTTACTGAATTTATTAACGATTTCGTCCTTGCTGCTTGCAGTAGTCCTGGCGTATTCTTGCTGGCCTTTTGCAGGAGATGGCTTGCTGAGGGTTCCCTCTTTAAAGGTAACCACATATTGGTCCGGAATGGGCTCGTAATTTTCTCTTACCAATAGTGCATTTTGCTCCTGAAGGTCGTCTAAGACCTGGTCACCGGATTGCTGGCATGAAGCCAACAACGCCAATGCTGTAAATACAGCGAACCGGGGGAATGTGATTTTCATCTTCATGAATTTAAAGTTTTAGTTATTTAAGTTATTCCTTCTTATGAAGGATGGCCTGAATATATAAAAATCTTTAAAAAAGTTAAAGCGAAAACGTTATAGTGTTAAAATTAAGTGGTAAAAATGTTAAAAAACTGAAGTGTTGCCAAGTAGATTTCGGGAATAAAATAAACGATCGCGGATCTGTGCCATTCTCGTGATAAGAGGGCTATGATCCCCGGACAGATTTATGAGTTGTGCCTTTAAATTGAAGTAATCGTATCTGTATTTACTCCTCCCGGAAGAGCCAAAAAACAGCATTACCAAAATGTTTCCCCCAAAATCGCTCATTATGTTCACCCTCGGGATCAACCTCGAGTACCAGGTTTTCATCGGGATGCCCGGTTTCTAACAGTAGCTCGTACATCTTTTCTGCTCCTTCTACCATATCATCCTCTTTCTCCCCGACCAATATATATATCTTACTATCCTCCGGGAACGGGTCTTCTTCTGTCAGCTCGTAGATGCGTTCGCCGAACCAATAGGAGGGTGAAAATAAGCCCGCTTTTCCAAACCTGTCGTGATATTGCAGGATTGCGTAATGCGAAATGAGTCCGCCGAGGGAACTACCCATGATCCCGGTATGCTCACGCTCAGGCAAGGTCCGGTATACACTATCGATCTGCGGCTTTACATAATCTGCAATGAATTCTACATATTCTTCTCCTTTCCCTAAGCCGTATTCCGGGTGTTCAAAGGGATTCATCTCGTGAATACGTTCCTGACCGCCATTGTCTATTCCCACCACAATGAGGTGTAAACCGGTCTCAAGGGCAAGGGAATCCAGGATTTCGTCCACCCGCCATTCACCGGCATACGCAATGCGTTCATCAAACAGATTCTGGGCATCTTGCATATAGAGCACAGGGTATCTCTGATCCGAACTTTCGTAATCCGGCGGCAGGTATACCCTTATTTGCCGGCTGCGATCCAGGCCGGGAATTTTCATAACCGGTCCTTCGACTACGGCGCCGTGTCTGGATGTGGTCCTGCTGTACGGAGCTTTACAACTTGCTAATGCCAGCAGTAGTATGAGAACAATTCTATACATATAATCCGTTTTTAAAGAGTATTTAAATATAGAGGAAGCTGCCGGGGCAGAGGCGCTCAAATACTATAGATTCATGCGCAAAAACAGGCCTTGAATGACAGGCCATTTTCATGCCTCTTCATTTACCCAGGACCTGGCATCTTCGATATTATCAAAAATCCGGAATTCCCAATTGGTATCGAGCTTCCTTGATATCTCAATGTATTTCTGGATCTTGCGGTAAATCTCTTCTTTCCGGATCACGAATGCCAGCTTGATCTTCTCAACTACCCGGCTGGCGCCAACATCATTGGCAGAGGTCTCAACGATGTCCATTTCGGGCCATTCAAGAATTTCAGTTTCGGAGGTGTCGACAATCTGGTAGCGGGCATTTTTACTCCGAATGTCCTGGAAGAACTCTGAATTGGATTCAGAAATATCCTTCGAGGTTACATGGCCGTAGTATTCCCAGATGATTCCATCGGGTTCCCACTTGGTTCTATAAGGCATCTTTTTAAACTTATTTTTGTAACAGCTCTGGTTTGGTGATCCTAAAATAGAGAGAATTAAGGAAATTTCCTTCATAAAGGAAGCTTAAAAATGCCTGCCCCGGTTTTAGAGGAATATTAATAGAGGATATTGTCTTTGGGTTCAATACTCTCTGGCAGATCTTTTTCATCCAGCATATCCCGGAGGTCGATCTCGATCGTCCGGCAAAGGGAGGTCATGGGTACGTCGTTAGTGCTGCCTTCAAAGGGATCCTCGCTGATGTCCCCGATCATTTCCATAGTGGTGAAGATCCACATGATCAGAACTGTGAATGGGATCATTTGCAGGAACAGGAATTCGGTCTGGTCATTCGCATTACTTTCCCCGATGACATGGCTTTCAAAGATATTGAGTAACCCAAGCGGGACCAGCAATACGAATAACCATGTGAAGACTTTAGTGAAATATGCGTACTGCCTGGGGAAAGGTGTGTTCTTGATGCGTTCGCACATACCCTGCAGGTTATACAGTTCTTCGAGGACGCTCATTAATTGTTGTTCCTGGAAGCCATCTATATACTCTTTTTTTCTGAGTTCGGCTACTACCAACGCCTGGTTCTTAATTATATGGGTAGCGGGATTCACGCGCTGCTTTAACTCTTCGTATTCCCCAAGGCTCACAAAATTAAAAGCTTCGTTCGAGACTTTATTCCGTTCCCCGTGAATATCCAATAATGATTCAACCAAAGTACCATGTTCCCGGGTCCAGGGGCGTTTTTGCCTGAGTTGTACCCTTAGGGCATTGACCCAAGCCAGGTGACGGTGAACCAGTTGCCGTTTTGTCTCCCTGGTCTGTTCCTCGTTGCCGGTATCCACGAAACTAAGAACATTGATCGCCCAGGTCCGGCTGTAATTGACGATACCGCCCCATATTTTCCTGCCCTCCCAGAAACGATCATAGCTCTGGCTATTCTTAAAACCCAGGTAAAATGCCACGGCGATCCCGATAATGGTAAGCGGCTCAAATGGAATGTCAATAAAATACCAGCCCAGGTAGTGGTACATATAAAAGATTGCCAGCGAATACAGCACAAAAAGGAGCATATTCTTCCAGGCATAGCGCAAAATTAACTTCCAGCTGATATTCCTTTTGATATACATATCTGATGGTTTCCCTGGCCTTGGTAATGATGTTCCCGGGACACTGCTAAAGTATCACAGAAACAGGGAGATAGGGTGTGCCGGGAGAAGGAAAAAATAGCCATAAAGAATAAAACTTTAGCCCATGGTGATGAGGCCGGGTGACCGGATTGAATTTAGTCCCTGCTTACTGGGCCAGGTGAACGCACCAAACTCCTGAGAGCTAACAACCCGAGAACAGGGCCGGGTACCAAAAAGAGGTACAGGTAATGAAACCTGATCGTATCTGACAGCCAGTTCAGCAACTGTATACTGAGGATGGTCAGGGCAAAACCGATACAATTTACCAGGGTCAGTGCTGACCCCTTGATACGGGGTTCGGCATTGTGAGCCACCAGGGTTGAGAATAGAGGGGAATCTGCAATCACCACTATCCCCCAGAAAACCAGGAAGGTGAGCATTAAACCAGGGATCTCTTGTAAGAAGAACAAGGGAGACAGCAGGCAACACAGGCCGGATAGTCCTAGTGAAGCAAATGCCACCCTGACCTCTCCCCATTTCGTGGAAAGATAACCCCCTGCAACACAAGACAGACCTCCTATGCCTATTATGATAAAGGACCAGAGGGAAACAGCTGATATTGGTTCCCCGTGAAATCCTGAATACTGCATAATTACCAGGGGGATAAAGGTCCAGAAAGCATAGAGCTCCCACATATGCCCAAAATACCCGAAAGCAGCTGCACGGAAATCGATATTCCTGAATACCCGGAAAGCAGTGAGGAATGATGTTCTCTTCCCGGCCTTTCGGTTGGGACCGTCCGGTACCATTAAGAACATAAGCAGGCCACCCGCGAGAGCTATGCCACTGACCACTATGATAACTTGTTCCCAATCATACATAGCGGGTAAACTGCTGAGCAGGTGGGGGAAGGCAGTGCCAAGCACCAGGGCACCCACCAGGTAACCCAAGGATTTCCCCAATCCTTTGCTGTAGTAATCGGCCGCAATCTTCATCCCTACGGGATAAATGCCTGCTAAGAAAAAACCGGTAGTTGCACGCAGGGTGAAAAGGCTGGCGAGGCTATTTTTCTCCCATAATATCCCGAGATTACAAACAGCCCCGGCGATTGCACACCATAGAAAAACTTTGGAAGGCGAAATCCGGTCAGCCACCGTGAGGACAGCGAAGATGAGAGTGCCCGAAATAAAACCGAATTGTACTGCCGAGGTGAGGTGTCCGAGGGCTTCGGGTTGCAGGTCAAATTCCCGGATAAGGTCGCTCATGACCCCGTTTCCTGCAAACCACAGGGAGGTACAGCAGAATTGGGCAATAACTATGACAGGTAAAATATGTTTCGGGATCGTCACTCTTTATTAAAATAGGCTCTCATGGGCTTAAGATAGTGATCTATCCAGCCTTGCCTGTAATGTGTTTCACCTTCGGGAACGTTCCGGTGGATCAATACCATCCTGCATCCGCCTACTACTTCGTAAAACCGCAGGATCAGCTCAGAGTCCGGGTCATCATCCTTGAATTCCGAGGTCCTCCAGCTTTGAACGATCTCCTTGTAAGGCCGGAGTGATTTATTGGCACCCCTGATATAGCCATCCCAGGCAGAGAATTCTCCCCGGTTTTCGTTACTGCATTCTGCTTTGCCACCTGTCATGGCCGAATGGGCTTCGCTATCGAGCCACGATTCGTAGACCACTTGCGGACTTACGGGAAAGATCTCCTCGAATTGAAAACGCTCTTTCATAGGTTTATATTCAATGTGGAAACGTAATGTATACAGCCTGGTGAATGCTCCAGCTTCAGCGGATACTGAAGGTAGTAAAAAACAGGATTTTGAACGAATGACAGGGATGTAAATTCGTAGCTGTTAAACCAGTGAAGGAAATTTCCTGGGGATTACCATTTGGTTCTATTTGTATTATGTTCCAATTTATTCCGTCGTACGTTCGAAGGGCTATCCAGTTCTGTTTTACGTATTACTTTAAGTTACTGGCATGGAATTTCTGCAGCAAATCTTGTAACATATCTTGGGTAAGCGGCTTATTCATAAAGCCATCCAACAGGTCTAATGATTTTGCTTTTTCCCTGTCGTCCGGGTTTAATGAGGTAGTTAACATCACCACGATCTTGGCTGCGTGAGTTTTCTTGTCTAACTTTTTGTATTCTTCTAAGAACTCCCACCCGTCCATTATGGGCATATTTATGTCCAGGAAAATTATATCCGGTCGGGGATATTCTCCATTCACTTTTGTGTTTAAAAATTCCAAGGCTTTAGGACCACTATCGACGGCTACAATATTGTGGGCGCAATCTGCTCTTTTAATTATAATTTTATGCAAAAAATTAGTAGCCTCATCATCGTCAATTAATAGGATACTATTCACTTTCTTCATCATGGTTCAGGGGGATTAAGATATTAAAACTGCTTCCTTGGCCTTTTTCTGATGTCACCCAGATCTGACCTCCGTGCAAATTCATGATTTTCTGGCAATGGGCGAGTCCAATACCGGTACCCTCTATTTCATCATTGCCATGCAATCGTTTAAAAATACTAAAGATTTTTTCTTGATGCTCCTTTGCAATCCCGATACCATTATCAGAAATGGTAATAACGACCGAATCATCTTTTTCCCTGGAGTTAATGCGTATATGCGGGGGTATATCTTTTTTGCGGAATTTTATAGCGTTGGTCAATAGATTTTGGAATAGTAATCTGAGTTCTGTTTCGAATACAGGAAGGGAGGGCATCTGGGATAGTTCGATAACAGCCCCCGTCTCTTTGATGCTGGCATTTAAATCCTCAATAACCGAATTTATTAATGTTGTAAGGTTGACCGTTTTCCTTTTTTTTGCAGCTCCAATTCTTGAGTAATCCAACAAACCTTTAATTAAAGCACTCATTCTCGATGAAGCTTTTTGAATAAAATTCATATATGTATTGGCTGTATCATCAAGCCTCTCTCCATAATCTTGATGTAGTAATTCAGTGAAATTCATAACTGTCCTTAGTGGTTCCTGCAGATCATGGGAAGCGATATATACAAACTGTTCAAGTTCCTTGTTCTTTCTTTCCAATTCCCTATGAGCAACGGCCAGCAATGCCAATCTTTTCTTTTCTTCTCGGTAAGTGATCAAATAATCAATTAACATTCCTGTGAATGGTACGAGATAGAAAATCACCTTCAGATAATGTCCGATATTGAAATGAGCATCGAATAACCTGGCCGAGCCAAAAGACATATGTAATTGAGTCGCTACCGCCGGGACCATGCTCCAGATGAGGGCGTGACTGAAAACATTGCGTTCACGACGATAAAAACGAGGAAAAATCACTAACCCCAGGATAATAAAAAGTAATAACGGCACCACATCGTATGGTCTGGTTATTATATCTTCAGGAAACATTGTGGAGGGAAGATTTTCACTTCTTGCACAAAGCCGGACTACGATGTAGGAGATGAGAAGGAGAATTATATTGGTAATTACAACCGTATTATGGCGTTTCCTGAGATTGCCGGTCGGTTTTATCCGAATCAGGATGAATAATGTTACAGCTAAAAGAATAAGGGCATTGAACATCCTTGAAACAGCCCAGGTGAGAGGGATGAAATTTTCGTTGTCGGCAACTGATTTGATCAATTGAGTTGATGCAAGGGCGTGAAATGCATCCATGAAGCCTGCACAGAGAAGGGCCATGCCAATTATTGGGGTTGCAAGATTTCCAGTAATACGGAATTGAATAAATGCCAGTATGGCTGTTGCAAAAGCTACGGCTACAGCGCTCCATTCTAACATAAAGTGAGTGAATGCCCCGGCAAGCGATTGAAAAACAGCCTCCTGATAAGAATTAGCAGACATCAATCCGGAATGTTCCAGTTCATTACCCAACGGGGGACTCGAAAAATTTACCCCCGATAAGAGGAGTATAATCGGAAGAATACAAAGTCCCAAAATTATCCAGATGATCCAATTTGGAAGTTGTGATTTGGGGGAATTGAACTTTGGACTGGTCATGTGATAAGCGTTGGGGATAAGAGCTGAAGCTTGTAACCAGTTAAAAGTAAAATTATTTAATTAATAAACAGGATAGGGAGGGTGATTTTTCAAAGTAGATGTCTTACTTCCAAACAACGCATGCCGAAAACAGTATATTCTCTAATATTCAAATAGTTCCGTTGCCCATCAAAAGATTACCCCTACAGCATTTTCGGCAGCGTGTACTGTATTGAAAACGGGATCCAGATAAAAGAGATTTACTTTGCTGTGAACCGGATAATGGAACCATCCGTTTCCGGCGAATCTGCGAGAACCAGCGTTTTTCCCTCAAAGTAATAATCAAAGACAAGGCTTTTGATCTTAATGGTTTTGGAAGTGCTCGTGTACATGTAAGTATCGCTGAACTTCAGGGGCAATGAGGAATATTCATCAACCTCCCCGGGGATCTCTACCGTCAGGACACCCTCTTCGCCGAAGGTCCAGGTTATTTCCCCATCTTCATAAGTTTCTTCGGGTGCCAAGCAGCATTGGAATGATTTTAAATACCAGCTGCCCTGCAGTTCCGGTTGATTTTCATCCTTTGAACAGCCGGTTAAGAGACTGAAAAATATTACCGCCAGGAACAGATAACGCATAGTTTATTTCTTCTTGAACACTAAGATAAAAAGAAAAGAATTTAATGTCATTATACACATTCAGTATTAATTGATCTTCTCATATTTTTCACCGCAGGGTTCAATGCAGGGCAATTGTATGATGAGGTTTTTTCCCTCGAACGAATAGGAGGGCATATAGCCGGCATAGACACAACCTTCAGGGGAAAGGACGCCTGTTTCCGGATTATAGGTTCCTGAAAACCCTTCCTCCGCATCCCTGCTGCCATCGCAGAATGAGACGTTGGTAATAAAGGTTCCGTCGGCAAAGAATTCGATGGTCTTGTCACTTCTTACCGGCTCATATTCTCCACTGCCATCACCCGGATCTGCCAGGACAGCACGCAATTGCCAGGTGCCGATAATATCTGTAGTGTTTTGTATATCATCGTCTGCGGCATTACAGGAGACCAGTATGCAGATCAGAACAAGGGGTAGTAAAGCATAAAATTTGCGCATGATAGATGGTCTAAGTTTTGTGAGTACTAATTTGAGAAAATATTTTAAATCAGATGCGCGGGGAAGCAAGAGGTTGCGTCATTAATTGTGGGATCCTTTGCTAATCCGGGATCGAATTTTACCTATTCGAGACAGCTCACCTGTTCCAGTACGGCAGAAAGACCGAGCGAGGGTTCCCCGCCTTCAATAACAGCTTTCCCATCGCGGAGTATTACACTCAGATCGGCAGTGTCGTAACCGCCTTCCTGCATAAAGAAATAAGTTAATTGTAAACCGGAGTCTTTCCTTATTCCCCTGAGTATCCCGCGTCTTGCATCTTTTTCAAAAGGGAGCCAGTTATAGGAGCCAACCACGCTGTCCCCGATCACGGTCAGACTCATCCTGAGTACATCCTGCCGGGAAGAATCAGCCGGGTGGAACCTAATTTTCCGGAAGCAGTAATTGGCTTCTGGAAACTCTTTCGCGTTCTCCTGTTGTTGCTCCATTGGTTTCTCCCTACAGGCGGTGATTAAGATCATCAGACCAGCAATCAGAAGCGACGATATTTTCCTGGGAGACATAGAGTATTTCTGCTGCATAGGGTTATTCCGGGTCTAAGATATTCAATTCCCTGTGATGATGCGTAAGATAGTCGGTTCAGCAATAAACGGATTCGCAGTATCGGTTCTCAAGGTCGAGAATGAGGATGCCCGTATCCTGTTGGTTCAGCAGTCCCAGGAGGGAGCCGCCGGAATCCCAGATGGCGGTATTCCCCATGCAGATCGACCCATTGGCCGGTCCTACACAATTCACCATGCCGGTAATAATATTGTATTTCCTTGCAATCTGCGCAAGCTGAGTAGTAGCAGTGGCCAGGCCCCTGGGAGCTTTGGCCACACTACTTAGGTAGATTCCCGGTTCGTGTTTCAGCTGTTCCACTAATTGTTCCTTTACAGACAGTTCATAGCAGATGGCCAGTCCGACGTGGAGACCGTCAAGCCGTATCCCCGGAAGGTTGGGGCCACTGACAAAATAGGCTTCCTCATCCGGATGCAGGTATTGTTTATGGTGTACAATGACCGGGAGACCTGGACGAAAGAATAATAAGCTGATACAAATTCCTTTTTTGCTCAGTAATGGTACACCAACGCCGAGGGTGATCTTGTGCTTATCACTAAAATCCTGCAGCGGCTGTAAACGGGAATCGTCTTTTTCCAGGGCCAGGCCAGCAGCCAGGGTGGGTTCGTATCCTGTCAGGGACAGTTCAGGGAAGACGACCAGCTCTGCCCCGGTTTCAACAGACTTTTGAGCATATTCTACATGATCTTTGATATTCGCCGAGAGATTGGCGGTATAGGGTCGGTTCTGTACAAGGCTGATCTTCATGGCGCCCTGTTAAGGTATTAAAAATCAGCGGTGTGAAATTTTTTCCACACTGGTTTTTTTTGGTCTTCCAAAAAAATAATACAAAAGCACACCAATTACATTAAGGGTGATGATGAGTACTACCCACATTAATTGCAGGTGCCCTGGTAGACGACCACCGATAATTTCGATCAGGGCGATCAGTGGAACCACGATTAGGATTATAAGGACCACTACAGGCAAAATAGATGAAGAGAGGAAATAGATCATATTTCAGGATTTTGCAGCTTTTTTTTTCTTCTGTCTATTATCCTGATCCCGAAAATGAGGAACAGTGTCATAGCAGATAGGTGGATCAGCCAGTAGAAAAGCCGGCCCAGTAGGTATCCTGTATCATAGGAACCGGTGGAGTCGGATATGCCGAGAAAATTGGTGAGGTCTGATAGGAAAATAGAAAACTGCCCTATGAATGCAAGCAGCAGAAATAAAGAAACCAACAGAAACAATATTCCCAGTATTCTTTTCATAATATAAATATAGAAAAAAATCGCATAGCTTGAATATAACCGGGAAAATAATATCAGGTTTTCCCGATCGGGAATCATTTTTTCTTCTGCTCTCTGATCCTGGAAAAAACCTTAGCAGCATACAGGAAAAGGCATAGAGCGAAGATGATACCTATCCAGTAGATCTCTTTATAGAAATAATAAAGCGTGCCGATCAGGCCAAAGACGGTCCAGAGAATATCGGTGAGCAGGTTTCCTTTCAGGATTTTATCGATCATATTCAAAGATATTAAAATACTGACTCCCGCTAATCCCGGTCGGGATTAGTAAAATGGTTGCGGGTGAGCTATATTTTCTTTAACCATCCGGCGATACTGAGTCTTGGTCTCCCCGGGGCTATATGTACTTCATGTTCTGTCTCATCACTTTTAAAGAACACTACTCTCCCGGCTACCGGGGACAATCTCGTATCAGTATTCTCCAGGTACAGGCTGATCTCGCCACCATCTGTTTCCTGCCAGTTATCGTTGAGGTAGATCACAAATGAGAATTGCCTTCCTTTATCACTGCGGAAGCGATCCAGGTGGCGTTTATAAAAACTGCCTGGGGCATAATAGGCGTAATGGAATTCATACCCGTTGATGCCGGTATAGCAGGTGCTGTTGAGGTGGGTTACAAACCTGTCAAGTTTATCAAAGAACTGTTGTTCCTGCGGATCGCAGTTCTTTTCATCCAGCCAGCGAATAACATCTCCCCGTATCTCGGCATTTTTCTTATAGTCGAAATTCTTCCCGATCCCGGCCGGGTGCATATCCCCTGACTGGTGAAGAGCCAGGAGCTTATCCCGGAGGCTGTTGATCAGCTGCGGCCCCAGGAAATCATCGCAGGAACCATAGCCTTTATCCATAAATCCGTTGATCAGTTCTTCAAACTGTTCAATTTCCTGTTCAGTATGCAAAGTGCTTTTCATTTCAAGGGGTCAAAGAAGGAAATTAAACTTCATTGACAAAGCGAAAATACATTAAAAACCCGTGAATGACATCAAAATTGTCTAGTGGGAATGTAATTATATCTTCCTGGTTATAAGGCAGGTATGTGCGTTCCGGGTGATGAAAAGTAAATTCAACACAGATCTGTCATCTCTGTAATCATTAATGCCAGGAGTATGTGAAACTGCCCGCTGCTCAGATCTTTACGACCATCTTACCTTTATTCTTCCCGGAGAACAGGTCCATAAAGGCCTGGGGAATATTTTCAAATCCTTCTACAATAGTTTCTTCATAGGTCAGCTTGCCTTCCTTTAACCACCCTGCGAGCGCATTGATGGCTTCGGGGAAGTGTTCGGCGTAATTCGAAACTATAAATCCCTGCATCAGCGCGCTGTTCTTGATCAGGAAGGGTTGAACACTTATGCTTTTGGGGATCGAGGTTTCATTATATACGGAAATTGCCCCGCAGATCACCATACGGGCAAATTTGTTGATATGGAATAATACCGCATCAGAGATCTCACCACCTACGTTATCAAAATAGATATCGATCCCGTCAGGGCAGGCTTCTCCCAGAGCGGCCCGCATGTCTTCAGTGGTTTTGTAATTGATGCCTACATCAAAACCAAATTCCTTCTTCAGCAGCTCGATCTTCTCATCTGTACCGGCAATACCTACTACCCGTAACCCCATGATCTTCCCTATCTGGCCAACTACACTTCCTACGGCACCTGCAGCCCCCGAAACGACAAGAGTTTCTCCTTTTTCCGGCTTTCCTATCCTCATTAAACCCAGGTAGGCTGTAAGTCCGGTTAGTCCAAGTACACCGAGGTAGGCAGAGAGCGGTGCTTTGTCCGGGTTTACTTTATGCAGACCTTCCCCGTCGCTGACCAGTTCTTTTTTCCACGGTAGCCGGCCGCTGACATAATCGCCTTTCTTGAAATTTTCGTTTTTGGATTCCATGACTTCCGCCACTATACCGGAATCTATTGGTTCCCCAACTTTAAACGGAGGGATATAGGATTTAGCATCGTTCATCCTTCCCCTGAGGTAAGGGTCTACGGAAACATACCTGGATTTCAGGAGCATTTCACCCTCTCCCGGTTGCGGTACCTCTTCATGTATAAATTGAAAATTTGAATCCTTGGGCGTCCCTTGTGGCCTGCTTTTTAAAATAATTGTATTACTCATAATATTGGATCGTATTCTGTAAGTTACGGTTTTATTGTCTCTTTCATTCCCCCAAGGAGGCTGCCGGTCAATTGATTGATGGTGCCACTCCAGGGTTTAATATCAAATCGCATGGGAACCGTTTTCAGGTTATTTCCAACCGGGTTATTCTGCCGGATAAGGATATTGGCAATAAACGTATTGAACCACTTGTTCCCGTTCCCATCATTTTCCAGGATTTTGAGTTTTATTTCGTCATACCTCATGGCCATTCTTCCTTCACAGGTCTGACCGTTGCAGTAAGAGTTAAAGTCGATTCCCCTTCCCTTCCCCTGGGTGAACCTGACCTTGGTCAGGGGTTCAAATACGGGGTTGAGACGGGTATAATCAAAAGCCCCGATCTCTCCCCGGAATTTAAAGCCCTCGTATTCCTTATAGGGAAACTCCAGCCAGATGTCAAAATCGGCAATCTGCTGGAATACCCCGGAAATCTCTATTTCCAGGGGGTCAGTGGACCGGTTATTAAAATAGGGTGACCTGAGTTGGGTAGCTGTAAGGCCGATGTCATTAATTTGGATCCTCAGGAAATCCCTGTCGGTATTAATAAACTCGCGATAGGTAAGTTCCCCATGTTTCACCTTTAGCAAAGGAATGTATATAGGAAGGGCTGAGGCAACCAGCGCCTGTTGGGGAAGTTGTGGTTGCTTCAGGGTATCCTTTGGTTGTTTATGGTCTTTGTAGACTTGTAGTAAGGCTGAATCTACCTCAACGCTATCTGCGATAAATAAACCACGGTGCAGAAGCTCATCAAACCTGAATCCGTGGGCCTGCAGGGTAGACAATTTGCCTTTGTAAACATCTTTACCCAACCGGTAAGAAGAAGCCAGGTCATAGGTGTTGGTCGTAGGTTCAAGGCCAAGGCCATGGATGCGCAATAACCGGCTTTTTTTATCAAAATGAAGCGTATCGTAAGACAAACTGTAATTTGCCTTATCAAATTCTAACTCCTGATTGATCATCCGGAGATTAAGTCCCGAGGTATTCAGTTTCATTAACCTCTTTTTACTTTTTTCGGGTTCCAGGATCAACCCGTTCACTGCGAGAGACCTGCCGCGGTAGTGCTGCAGGGTGTCTGCGGTACTATCGTTGAGGATACGGAAAGAGGCCCGGTCTATGTTGATGGTACCCAGATCGATCTCCTGTACCCCGAGGAACGCGATAGAATCCCAGACCGGGTGCGGTACAAGGTCCCCCTGCTGTTCCTCCTTTTGTTTCTCGGTGCGTTGATGCATGCTTAGATCCAGACCGGTAATAGTAAAGCCTGTGGTTTGGAATTTTCTGCGGATAAGAATATTGTATAGGTTGAACCCTTTCAGGGAAAGGCTGTCCAGGGTTAGCTTCAGTAGCTGGGGAGAGTTTTCCTTTCCTTCCTGGTATGCCTTGATATCCGCGCTGTCCTGGTGAATACGGAGCTGATCAATATTCATATTGCCCCCGTAAATGTTAACGTTCAGGCCATGCATCCCCCAGCTGAGGTCATGCTTGGTCTTAAGTTTGTCCAACTCGGTCTCTACTGCGTTGCGTACAACGTGGGTGACGATAAAATTGGCACTCAGCAGTAATACGGCTATCACCCCAATCAGGACAAATAACCAGGTCTTCCATTTTTTAAACATGGTGAAAAGGTAGGTATAACACAGGATGAGGCTTAATCTGAAACCGTAAATAACGAACGGCATAGCTGGAAATCAAACCGATCGCAGTAGTTTTTTTATCAGGACGATCTGTCCTAAGTGGTAATAGGTGTGTTCGATGATCCCGCTTAGGTTCCTGTAGTAACTCCCGTATTTCCTATCCACAAAAACCTGGTAAATCTGATCATCTTCTAAGCCCGCAATAGCATTGGAGAAAGCTTCCGCTTCTGCCCATATCTTTTGGATAAAGGTTTCCCATTCATCCTGCTTTGATATAGGAGGAAGATCAAAGCTGTATTTGTCATGGGCATCCAGTTCGCCTCCTTCAAGCACTTGAAGTGTTGCTTTTACAAAAAAATGTATGTGGTAGGTAAGGGAGGCGATGCTGTTCAGGTCCCCGATCTTTGCAGTTGCTTCCTGTACACTGAGATCTGCCAGTTGTTCCTTTAAATGTACGTCTGTCCAGTTACCTCCAAAATAGGCCTGGGCGAAATGTTCTGAGATTTGCTTACTGAGGGTCATACATCACCTGGTTTGGTTCAGGTATTTTTTAATTCAGCAATTTCTAGTTTCTGCATCTTTAGCAGACGCTTCATGACTTCCTCTGCCCGATCCGGGTCAGAGAGCAGGGATGGTAGTTCGGCCGGAATTACCTGCCATGACAGTCCGTATTTGTCTTCCAGCCAACCACACTGGCTATAGGCTCCTTCTTTCCCAAGTTCTTCCCAGTACTTGTCCAGTTCCTGCTGGTCCTTACATTCGAGTACGAAGGAATTGCCGGGACTGAAATCAAATTCGGCCGGCATCGGGTTACTCATAATATTAAAGATCACATCCCGGATCCTGAACTGTGCAAAGAGCAGGGTTCCTCCGGGCATATCATGGCCCGGGGGATATGGAGATTCCATTAAAAATCGGGAAGGATCGAAGATCCCGGTATAGAAATCACGGGCTTCTTTCACTGCGAGTTTTTTCTCGTTAGAAAACAACAGTGCAGGAACTATTTTCTGATCAGAACGGATGTCATCGATGTCCAGCTGCCAGTTCACCCCGAACTTATCCTGCACCCAGGCATAACGGGAGGTCCAATCGTAGGTGTCAAGAGGCATCAGTACACTCCCGCCTTCTGATAATTCAGCATACAGCCGGTCTATTTCCTTTTCACTACCGCAATAGACAAAATAGGAAACCGCAGCACTAGGGCTGAATGCCGGGCCACCCTGCAAAAGCATAAAACGGGTGCCGTTGAGGTCAATTTCTATAACGGGATCCCTTTTTGAAAGGTAATGGCTGTTCGGAAATACCTGCGTGTAAAATGCGGCAGCCTCCTGTGCATCCTCTTTAAACCATATACAGGGATAAATATTTGTATCCATTATATGTTTAGTCTAATACCTCGTTGATCTTCCAAAAGGATATCTGAGGTGGTCCTGCCAGGAATTCACCGGCCTTATCACGAAATTTCTTCAGGTGTTCCGTCTGCATATGCTGATTCCTGTAATACGTGGCATCAGCCCATTCTTCATATAACATGATATTCGAATTGTCCTCAGGGTCTACCAGGAGGGTAATGGAAACAAAGTGCTCTTCCTTTTTCACCTCGGCCAGCAGTTCTTCCAGGGCTACAAGTGCGTCTACATTTTTATTGGGTTGGGTTTTGTAAGTGACCGTGACCATCAGGTGATTTTTTCGTTCTTCCAGGTTGGTGCAACCGGCCAGGAACAGCAGGGCAACAACAGGTAGTAAAAAAATTATACTTTTCATAAGGTGGTGTTTAACTACGATTAAAGATAGGGTATTTTCTGCCATTCAGTGGTTATAGAAAAGGTAAATGCCCCAGGTGAAATGCACAGCTAAGCCCGCGTTTCCAATTGCCTTTCTTCCCTGATCTCCCCAATATGATAATAGGCAATGATCTCCCTGATAAGATTATTTTCAAAGTAATACCATTCACTTACTTCTAATTCAAAATCATCCTGTACCGCCTGGTACCGGACACAGGCTTTAGCTTCCTCGTAAACGGCGTCCTTAATAATGAAATCGTATCCCAGGAATTTATCCTTATTCTGTATTACGGTATTCATATATGTCTTCCTGCCTTTTATGGTGCCAAATGGACTGGTATGGCAAAAATCTTCTGTTAATGGTAGTTCCAGGAAACTTCCATTCTTCCATTTACTGAACCACAGTTTCACTAATTCTTCTGTTTTCATCATTGCTCATTATATACGTTTATAACAATCTTCCCTTTATGTTTTCCCTGCCCGAAACATTGGATAGCCTCAGCGGCTTTATCAAGGGGGAGTGGCCCGTGGATATAGGGCCGAATTTCATCGAAACGATAATGATGCAGGATCTTTTCTAATCCCTTGTTCGCTTCCAAAAAGAGGATGCGATATTTTTTCCCGGCGAAGGGACCGAGAAGGAAATTCATAATTCCACCCAGTAATAATTTTGACGGAGAGCCCCCGACGGTAATATATTGCCCACCTTTTTTTAATGCTCTGAAATACTGCCATGGAAACCGGTTAGTTTTCGGGTCAAGGATCAGGTCATATTCTTTGCCCTGGCGGGTAAAATCCTGTTGTTTGTAATCCAGTACCGCATCACAGCCTAACTGCCGCATCAGCTCAAATTTATCCCCACTGTCTACCCCTGTGACTTTTGCCTTATTGAGTTTCAGCAGTTGTACTGTAAAACACCCGAATCCTCCTCCGGCGCCATTGACAAGTACTTCCATACCTTCTTTGATTTCCCCATACAATTGAATAGCCTGGTAGGCCAGTAATCCTGCATGAGGTAAACAGGCTGCATCTTTTGCACTGATCTCCCGGGGCTTTTTCCTGAGTGCCCTTTCATCAATGCAGATATATTCCGCAAAACTCCCGGAACCATACTGGGAAATGTCTCCGAGAACTTCATCTCCCACTGCAAAAATACTGGCGTCAGGGCCAGTGGATTCCACCACTCCCGATAGTTCCATACCAAGCTTAAGCTTTGGCTTCCATATCCCGAACAGCAAACGGTATAATCTTGGTTTTCCCCTCATAATACACCATTCGTAATCATTGACGGTACTGTAAAGAATCTTAACCAGTACTTCTTTCTTTTTTGGTACAGGTATAGGTATATCCGTGTACACCAGATTGTCCCCTTCTCCATAGCTGTCGATCAATATGGCTTTCATTCTCCTGTTTTAGATTATTCCGGCAGGTATTCACCCAAAAGGTTCCAATCCATCCCGTTTCCCCAACCATGACCATGGTCGCTTGTATTCCTCAAATGGGCTTCACTTATCCGGTGGTCACCGTAACTCAGCATCCTAAGAATATTTCCTGGACGAAGGTGTTCCGAAGCCCAGCTCAATGGTGAATTTTCATTGGCGTCTTTAATAGTCTTATCTGCGCCATTATCCAGAAGAAAACTAATAGTTTGTTCGTCGGCATAGGCGGCAGCCCTGTGGAGCGGGGTTTCTCCCTTGGTTCTGACATCGCGCATAAAAGCGGCTGTTTCCTGCCCGTTATTAGTTTTTGCATTAATATGTGCCCCTTTATCTACAAGCAGTTTTACTGTGTATAGATAATAGGGTCTGCCAGCTTTGGAAAGCGCATTGTGTAAAGGGGTTTCTCCTGTACCGGGCACTTTATAATTAACATCAGCTCCCTGGGAAATCAGGAAATCGCAGACTTTCCAATGACCGAAAAAAGCTGCATTTCCCAGTTCAATATCCAGGTTAATGCTTTCAAGGTTGCCTCCCTGTTCAATTATTGCCCTCAGGGCCGTGGTATCGTTGTAATAGACCAACCATTGTAGTGGTTTAACCTGGCCCTGCTTTAGGATCTCCTGCCAGTCGGGTATAGCGAGAAGCCGAAAGATATAATCTGTCCTTCCTTTACTGATTGAGGTAATTATATTCTCGGTAGTCAAAGCAGCTTAATTAGATGTATATAATAATTCTGAAAACTGACGGAACAGTGCCCTTGTGCTTGGATGGTTAAAAGGGATATGCTGGGTGTAAATACTTGCCGCGATTCCTTTTTTATAATCAATGAAAAAGTAAGTATTGTAATAACCGCCCCATCCCACTGTACCTTTACTTCGCCCGTAAGATTCAGGGGAATTATCTATCATAAAGGCCAGCCCCCATTTTGATTTGGCATCCATCAACTCATTAAAATCACAGCAACTTCCAGGGGCAGCATAACGACCCGCAGGGTTCAGTGATATGTCTCCCACATGGTTTGTGATCATTTTATTTACAGTGTCCTCCGTCAGGATTCTTCCTCCCGGGAATCTCCCTTTGTTCAAAAGGCATAACAGGAGTTTAGTGTAATCGGCAGGAGAAGAAAAAAGACCACCGCCCCCATTGAAAGATGTGATGGGTTGTTCTGGAATACGGGGAGTTAATTCGACCAAATCTTCCTTACCGCTGGCACCCCTGTGCCCCCTGGATACAATCCGATGATATAGTGAATCGGGAACATTAAAAAAGGTGCTGTTCATTTGCAGGGGTCCGGTGATATTAGCTTTAAAATATGTTTCCAATGATAGACCACTTATTTTTTCAACCAGTTTACCCACCCAGTCGGTACTGGTGCCATAAAGAAAATCGGTACCACTTTCAAACAACCTTGGTTTATCATCGTAAGACCAGTTCTCATGTTTAAATAATGCGGGGTCTACGGTATACCCATAGTACCCGAAACCAGCAGTATGGGTAAGCAAATGCCTCAGGGTGACCGGTTTTTTTGCGGGAATAAGGGAATCTCCCTGGAGGATAGGGATAGCGGCCATTTCCGGCATTAATCCTGAAAGGTCTTCATCGAGATCAAGGATGTCCTTCTCAACCAACTGCAGTGCTGCGATGCTCGTCAGCAATTTGGTCATGGATGCGATCCGAAAAATGTGATCGGAATCGACAGGTATATCTTCGTCCCAGATGGCATTGCCTTTTTCATATACTATTTGATTGCCTTTCTCATCTACGGCAATGGCAACTACTGCAGGCAGCTCGGAAAGTTGAAATGCAGCATCCATGCGAGAAGTAAATTGTTCCGGGTCTGTGGATAGGAGAGAGGCCTGTGCATGGAGATGACAGGAGCAGAATACCAGCAGCAACAGAACGGCAAATGGATTCATTGATCCATATTTTATTTCAGGGTGTCCGCAGCGAAAGAATTATACAATGCAGTCCTTTATAAATATAATAAAATTAGCGTTTCAGAAACTGCGTCGTCCAAATGTCACACATGTAAATCGCCTTTCAGGTATTTTAAGCCGGAATCGCATACCACGGTGACGATCTTCTTTCCCGGGCCGATTTGGCGGGCACGTTGCAGGGCTGCCCACACATTTGCCCCAGAGGTAGCTCCGCCGAATATACCTTCCTTTTTTGCGAGATCATTTGCCGTACTATATGCATCTTCATCGGTGACCGCTATTACCTCATCAATCAGGTCTTTCCGCAAGATTGAAGGCACAAAGGATAATCCGATACCCTCCAATTTATGGGTTCCACTGGTATCCCCGCCCGAAATGTTCCTGACGTAGTAAGGTTCTACCGCAACGGTTCGCATCCCGGGGATCTTTTCCTTCAGGATCTCGCTGTTGCCGGATATACATCCACCACCCCCGACAGCCATAACAAATTCATCGATCCCGGTTCCCAATTCCTCGAGAATCTCATGCCCCATAGGGTGATATCCGCGTTTGTTATCCGGGTTGTTGATCTGGTCCGGCCAGAAGGTGTTTTCTTCCGCGATAAGTTCCTTGGCCCGAGCGATCATACGGTTGATCACTTCCCCGGTCAATTTTCCATTTTCAGCATGGATAAGTTCTACCGTAGCACCAAAGGCCTTCATAGTCTGTATCTTTTCTTCAGAAAAGCCGTTAGAGGAAACAAAATGGGCTTTATACCCTTTACGTGCACATACCATTGCCAGGGAGCTCCCGGTACTTCCCCCGGTATATTCTACCACGGTCATACCTCTTTTAAGTCTACCACTTTTTTCGGCACCCTCGATCATGGACAGTGCCATACGGTCTTTCATGCTACCCGTCAGGTTTGCGCCTTCAAATTTCACATAGATATCTGCGCAGTTTTTATCAGTAAGTTGTTCCAATCTGATCAATGGAGTATTTCCAATTCCTGTCATTTAGTTTATGGCTTGGGTTTTAGAACCTGGTTATAAGCGGAGAGCAATGCCTCCAGTACAATTTTTTCAGATAGATTATTCACTACAAATGTGGTCGCCCCTTTTTCACCCCATTTATTGGGTACCGGGTAGATGTTCCCGGGATCTATCCGGCAAAAAACCGTCTGTTCTTCCGGGGTGAGAAATATGTTGGCGGTTTCGTCTTTCGGAAGAAAGGTTGCGAACATGCGCTTCCCTGTAATCCTGTAGCCCATCCGCTCAAAATGCGGGCGTTCTTCAGAATTGGGAAAGGATAATGCCAATTCACGGAACCTATTACTTTTTTCCATGATAGAAATTTACCGAATCCTGCTGACTCCTGGAAATATGCCTGAATGGTTTCAGCGTTAATCTATACTTGCCGGATAAGAACGAGGTCCCGACCCAATCAACCTGTTTTATATCCTTTGAAAAGGAAATAGAAAGTTGTACCAAGTGAAAGAAATAAAAACAGGGGTATAAACCAATCTCCGAGTC
The DNA here is from genome assembly GCF_004362865.1 of Zeaxanthinibacter enoshimensis. Taxonomy (GTDB): domain Bacteria; phylum Bacteroidota; class Bacteroidia; order Flavobacteriales; family Flavobacteriaceae; genus Zeaxanthinibacter; species Zeaxanthinibacter enoshimensis. Next base: position 975,309 of record NZ_SNYI01000001.1, read on the forward strand.
CGTCTGCTTCTCCATTCGCGACAAGAACAGTTCCGATACAAATCGCCCAGAAGGTGAGGATAATGATCGTGTTAAGTACCAGGATCATCCGCCGGACATTCCGGTACTGCCGCGCAGCGTTTTCCTCGGTGATCCTGACAGGGTAGTTCAGGTATTCGGGGTATTGTTTCAACCAGTTCAACCCGGCAAATAATAAGGTGGCGAGCAGGGGTAACATAAAGAACATACTCTTATCCGCAAAACTATCGGGTTCACCTTTCCCATTAAAATGGACCGGAATTGATTCGGGCAGATCCATATAGGTAAACCCAACATATATCCATAAAAGAATCAGCAGTGCGAGTCCGGCTTTTTCTACCGCAGAATGAATAGGATCTGAAAATTTTTCCCGGGCTGTCATTGGTATTTACTTCAAATGATCAATTTCATCATCGTCCAGGTTTCCGGTGAATTCTTCTCTTTCAATATCCTCCCGCCCGATCCAGTAGTCCGAGGTTATGATCCTGTAGCTGTCCTGCCCGGTGGTTTCCATCTGCCAAATGATATTCTCGGCATCCTTTAGTTCCCCGTCTGCATCCAGTTGTTCCTGGAAAAGACGTTTTAGCACGCTTTTCGAGGAAAGCAGGTCGCCCAGGGTTCTCAGGATGACCTCTTTGTTAACCTTAAGGTTACCATTCAGTTTTAAAGACAGGTCGATTACCGAGGCTTTGGATCGTGGGAACTTACCATTGAAGGCATCGTATAGCAGCTGGTTGATATTAAAAAGGGGATAATGGTATGCGATATCCGGGTATTCTTCTGCCATAGGGTTCACCAGCATTTCGTGCGAGAGATTACTGATCTGACCTTCTTTTAGCCGCTGTCCCAGTTTATACCGCAAAACTACTGCGGCAGCCTCTTCGGCCTCAAGGTCTGACAGGGCCATAAACAGCATCTCTTTCAGTTCTGTTTCCGGGATGCTGTCTGCATCGTCATAATCCATGGCAAGCAGCAAATTCTTATAATCTTCCGGTTGCCAGAAATTTTCGATCCGCTCCACAGACCGTATCTTTTCAAGTTTAATGGTAAATTTCATACAGGGTTATCTTGAATTGAAAATACAAAAGTTCGGATGAATAAATGGTAAAATATTCGGTGTACATGTTGGGTAAATCGGTTACTTATTTGGGCATGCACATGAGGGCATACGTTACCCTTCAGAAATTGTGACCGTCCAGGTCATTTCCGGGTGCTCGTTTTCTGCAGGGTCCGGGCTTACATTGTAAACGGGGCGGGTGGGAAGCCCATAAGCCTAAAATTTTCCCACCGGGATTCTTCACCCATTCCTGTGTACTTTTCACCCTCTCACTTATTCTGTGTGCTTTTCACGCTCTCACTCCACATGACTTTCAATCCAGCCGGGGTGCAGATCAACAGGTTTTCATGGTTAGTCCAGCTGTTGTCAATAATTTAATTGGATAGCTCATCACCAGGCAGGAAGTTTAAGTTCACATCCTTCATAATGATGTAAGGAATTCTAATACCCCGACCTGCCAAACCTTCGTCTGGCCCATGAAAGCAATTCACTCCCTGTCACAGCCATAAATGCTGCAAATGCATTGAAAAACATATCAATGGGATCAAATACACGCCGGGGTATAAAGGCTTGCACACATTCGTCTATAACACCAATCAGCGTTGCGATCACGATTGCAGTAATGGCGGGCACAGGGATCTTAGCACCTTTGCTCTTGCGCTCTTTTAAAGCTTCGTGAAGCAGTAAGGACACTACCCCGTATTCAAAAAGGTGACTTCGTTCAACCGGGCTGCGCATCCGTACAAAGATCATGATATACACTGCGGCTATCCCCAGCGCGAGCCCTACCTCAACTTTTCCCGGCCGACGGGATAACCCACTTGTGATCACCATGACCAGCACCAGCACGCAACAGGTAATAAAAAGTCCAACGCCCAAAAAACTTTCCTCCATTTCCCGTGCCAGGGAACCGGCAAAGCCCAGGGTTGTGAAAATGGCAAACAGGGTAGCCAGCAGCCAGAGCCATAATTTTCTTTCACGTGTGGATTTAAAATTCAGCATGTTAATTGGGTGACTAAAAACAGTAAAACTTCCCTGCTTAAGAACCTGGTATAGATTAAAGATAATTTAATCCTGCGTCACCTTATCTGAAGTCCGTCCATGGAAGTATAATATATGCGGTTCAATAAGTAAATATTTATAATAACAGGGGATAGAAAGGCTAAACTACTCGAGGTAAATGGAGTCTATTTCCAACCTGAATGATTCTTCCGCTTTATTCCCTATGAGGATAGTGACTTCGGCAATATCATCTGCAGAGAAATCCGGTAGATTCAGGATCCTGCCGCGGAAGACCGGGTACATGTATTTCAGGTCAATGGTGATATCCTCCCATTCCCCGGAAGTATCAAAATGTGAGGTGTAGGAATAATAGTTTCGGACGTGATCCTTTATTCTGAACTGGTATTTTTTGCCATCGCCTTTAGCCCGCAGGTGAATCTGGCTGTGGTCAGAAACGTCCATTTTTGGAAACCTGTATCGCACCGAAGAAAACCCGCCATTATTTTCGAGGGAGATATGCCCTTTAAACAGGGCGTTCCCTTCTTCTGTCAGGCAAAATTCGCCTGTGGACTTTCCGCCCATAACACCATCCACAACAACAACCCAATCACTGATGTCCGCAGATTTGGTAAAATTAAAAATGATATCATTGGACATGATTGAACTCAGAAATATTATGAAAACGAAAAATTTCATAACAGGGGTTTTTCATATACTATAAGATAGTGAAATTTGAGCACATTACCCACTTTACTCGTTGTGCTGCATTTGGATTATGCTCAGCAGTATTGGCAAAAATTCTCTGTATTATTCATCTGAACAGATAGAAATATAATACCCATCGGGATCGCGTAATGAGAATTCCATCCTGCCGGAATTTGTGTTCAAATGCGGGCGTTCCTCTATGATAGCTTTTAGGTCCTGGGCATTTTCCCAGATAGTATCCAGGTTATCGACCACAAAATAGAGGATGAGCCCATTGCCCGGAATAATGTCAGGGTTGAATAGGGTAGGGTGTTCATGGGTACCCCAGCGATGAAGAGATAGTATCTGCTCTTCCTTGTCGTTTGTCAGTATTTCGAACAATGACCCGCCATGGCTTGGGGTGCAGCCCAGGAGTTTCCTGTACCAGGCGGCACTGTTTTCCACATTTTTTACGGCTATTACAGGTTCTGTCCGGAGCATATTCGGGCAAAGGGTAATTTGCAAATTATTTCACCTCTACAAGTTGTATAAGATTCCCGCAATTATCCTTGAGGATAGCTATTTTAGCAGGTCCTATATCTGTGGGTGTGGTAGTAAATTCCACCCCGAGATCATTCAGTCGGGTATACTCCTTATCCAGGCTGTCAACATAAAACTCTGTACAGGGAATACCAGCATCAAACAAGGCTTCCTGGTAAGTTTTTGAAGGTTCAAAATTATTGGGCGAAGGTTCCAGTAAAACTTCGGGTCCTTCCGGGTCTTCAGGAGCCACCACGGTAAGCCAGCGGTTTCCGCCCCCTACCGGGATATCCTGCTTCTTAATGAATCCCAGTTTTTTAGTGTAGAACTGTAATGCTTCTTCCTGCTCCCGGACGGGAATACTGACGACTTTTACTCTCATGGTTCGTTATTTAGATTTAAGGGAAGGACATTCTGGAAGTATAAACCAGGAGAGTAAATTACTGCTCACTGAGTTCTTTTACCTTCTGTAACCAGTTCTTCCATACAATTTTCTGCGCGTCAACATCTTCTCCATAGGGGCCGGAAAAAACCTGTAAAGTAGATCCATAATCGCCCCCGCTGAGGTTAAATTTCTCAACATAGGCCATTCCGTCAAAATTATAATCTACCTGAATCAGTTTGCGATCAACCCGTTTAGTGACCTTGCCGGTAGCAACGATTCCGCCGGTGGTATATTTAAAATGAACCTTGGATCCCAACTGCCAGTCCGAATCCAAGTACGCATTGGTATCAAAAGCATTCCCAAGCTCCTGGGCATATTCCGGGTTAGTAATAACATCCCACACCTGTGCAGTTGATGCTGCAATAGATATTTCGGATGATATGACCGGGCTGCGTCCCATGGCCTATATGTTTTATAAACACTTCTATTAAAGTTAATAAATTCGGGACAGCTACTCAAGCTCTTTGGCGAAATACTTTAACAGGGAGAATCTGCAGCTTACAAGTTAAGTTTTCGCACCTCTTCGGGGTACTTGTCCCCAACCAGGTTGAGCTGAATACCGTGCTCCAGGTAAGCTTTAAGACCGGCGATCAACAAGGTGAAGCCTCCGGTGCTGTCTTTTATTACGCTCAAAAGTGCATCCCCGGACTCGACGAATCCATAGTTCCTGATTTTAAGGTAGCAGCTATCTTCTGTAACGGCCATAAATTCAAAATCTACTATGGTCGCAGGATCACCCCATGCAATTGAAATTTTCCGGTCTTGCAGTAATTCCCGTACCCTGACCTCGGCCCTGGCCCCATACATTTCCCATTCCCAGGTTACGGTCTTACCTTCCTGTAGTTTACCACTCGATTTTGTAAACCAGAATTTAGTTGTAATGGCGGGATCGGTTAATGCCTTGTAGACTGCTGACACTGGTTTCCGAATCAACATTTGTGCTTCTGCCGCCGCAATATTACTTGAGCTCATATCTGAATACCTGCTTGTTTTGATACTTTCTAAAGTAAGTAAATTATTGTACTTTATAGGAGCCAGCCCGGCAAATAGCTAATAGATAAAATCTATGAACATGCAAAACTACATAGCTATTTCTTTGGTAAATTGCTTAAGCGATACAGAATCAAAATAAATAACAAAATCAATTATGGAAGAAAAGGATACCAATGTGATCTCCTCGGAGAATCACGGCACATCGAGTTACAATATGAATGATCCCGCCCATTGTCCTTTCCTCAATGGTGCTCTGCGTCAGACCGCCGGCGGAGGGATGACCAACAGGGATTGGTGGCCGAACCGTCTTAACCTGAATATCCTGAGACAGCAATCCAGCCTGACCGATCCCATGGATAAGGACTTTGACTATGCCAGCGAATTTAAATCGCTGGACCTGGAGGCCGTAAAGAATGATCTCCGGGAATTGATGACAACTTCACAGGATTGGTGGCCTGCAGATTACGGACACTATGGGCCTTTCTTTATCCGGATGGCGTGGCATAGTGCCGGAACCTACCGGGTCTACGACGGGCGTGGGGGTGGAGGATCAGGCTCCCAACGATTTGCACCTTTGAACAGCTGGCCGGACAATGCCAACCTGGATAAAGCCCGACTTTTACTGTGGCCAATTAAGAAAAAATATGGTCGTAAGATCTCCTGGGCAGACCTGATGATCCTTACGGGAAATATCGCCCTGGAAACCATGGGGTTAAAACCCTTTGGATTTGCCGGCGGACGTGAGGATATCTGGGAACCGGAACAAGATATCTACTGGGGTTCCGAGACCGAATGGCTTGGCGATAACCGTTACAGCGAGGACAGGGAATTGGAACAACCCTTAGGAAACGTGCAGATGGGACTTATCTACGTAAATCCCGAAGGACCAAATGGAAACCCGGACCCGGTAGCGGCAGCAAAGGATATCCGGGAGACCTTTAAGAGAATGGCGATGAATGATTACGAGACTGTGGCCCTGATTGCGGGGGGACATACTTTTGGAAAAACGCATGGAGCCGCTGACCCTGAAGAATACGTAGGACCAGAACCAGCAGGGGCTAGCATTGCCCATCAGAGTATGGGATGGCACAACGACTTTGGAAGCGGGAACGCAGAGAATACGATTACCAGCGGACTGGAAGGGGCCTGGACCAAAACTCCTGCTCAATGGAGTAACGACTATTTTGATCACCTGTTCGGATTTGAATGGGAATTGACCAAAAGCCCTGCAGGGGCCCACCAATGGAAACCTAAAGATGGCGCAGGCGAAGGACTTATCCCGGATGCCCACGACCCGGAAAAGAAACATGCACCCTTTATGCTGACTACAGACCTGTCATTAAGGATGGACCCCGAATATGAAAAGATTTCAAGGCATTTTCACGAGAATCCCGAAGAGTTTGCGGATGCATTCGCCAGGGCCTGGTACAAGCTTACGCACAGGGATATGGGTCCACTGGAACGTTACCTGGGCCCGGATGTTCCATCGGAAGAACTAAGCTGGCAGGATCCTATCCCTGAAGCGGATTATGAAATGATCAATGATGAAGATGTCAAGGTCTTAAAAGGTAAGATACTGGATGCAGGAATGTCTGTCCGGGACCTGGTTTCTACTGCATGGGCATCCGCTTCTACCTTCCGCGGATCGGATAAACGCGGTGGTGCCAACGGGGCGCGAATTCGTTTTGCTCCTCAAAAGGACTGGGAGGTCAATAACCCGGAACAATTATCCAAAGTGCTTTCCACATACGAAGGAATCCGGGAAGATTTTAACAATTCACAGTCCGGAAACAAAAAAGTATCCATGGCAGACCTGATTGTCCTTGGAGGTTCTGTGGGGATAGAAAAGGCCGCAAAGAATGCCGGGAAAGACATCACCGTCCCATTTTATCCGGGGCGCAGGGATGCCCTCGAAGAGCAAACCGACGTAGAATCCTTTGAATACCTGGAACCACAGGCTGACGGCTTCCGTAATTACGCCAAGCCCAAGCATAATGTGACCGCGGAGGAAATGCTTGTAGACAGGGCCCAGCTCCTGACGCTTACCGCTCCCGAAATGACTGTTCTTATGGGCGGGATGCGTGTGCTTGATACGAATTACGATAACTCTAAACACGGGGTCTTTACTGAACGCCCCGGGGCACTTACCAATGACTGGTTCGTAAACCTTCTCGACCTGGGGGTTAGCTGGAAGGCTACATCTGAAGCTGAGAAAGAGTTTGAGGGTCGGGACCGGCAGACGGGTGAACTGAAATGGACCGGTACCAGGGCTGATATGATCTTTGGATCCAATTCCGAGCTCCGTGCTTTGGTGGAAGTGTATGGTTGTGAAGATGCCAAAGACAAGTTCGTAAATGATTTTGTCGCGGCATGGACCAAGGTAATGAACCTGGACCGCTTTGATCTACGATCCTGAGTATAAGGTTGTACACCAGGAAAAGAAAAATGACTCCATTCCGGGGTCATTTTTTTTGGTCATCTTTTGTAATTCTGTATGGGGTTAACCGGGAAACCATCCAATACGTACTGCCAATAACCAGCAGGTACAGGATAAAAGACAACAGCGCATAAGATTCGGACATTTCTACTGTATTGTGAGGCTTCAATATCAGGGCACCATATGGACCGGTTGAAAACAATGTGTGATCTGTGAGATTCCATCCCAGGTGCAGTCCAAACGATAAAAGGATAGACCCGGTTCTGTAATAGGCGTAGGCGAAAACATACCCCATGCCAGCCGTGAGAATAAAAACCAGTAACATAGCGGGTAAATTGCCAATGACACCCTGGGTGAACCAATGATAGATTCCGAAACAACAAGCCGAGAATAGCAGTGCCTTGTGGGGATTACCAGGAAGATACCGGATAAGCATGTACAGTAAGACTCCCCGGAAAAGTAATTCCTCGAAAAGAACCGAATTTATATCATACCAAACGGACTGGAGTATACGGACGGCCGGGAAAGAGTCTTTCAAAGCCCAGCCGGAATGATCAATCATTGATACAAGAAGCTGGAACAGCACGCAGAGAATACACATCATAAGGAAGCCTTTAATAAATTCCACCATTCTTTTTCTGGTGGGGGAAAGCCATTCTCTTAAAATATTACTGTGTTGTTTCCAGTGAACTAAAAGGGCAGATAGGGTTAAGAGAGCGAGGTTATAAAAAAAGGTCATGGGCGTATTAGATCAGTAAACAAATAAGACAATGATTATTCAGGCAAAGAAAATATTTTTCTGAAATGCCTGGGTAACTTATCCTTGATGCAGAGCATTTCTCCCGTGACCGGGTGATTGAATGCTATCGAGGCAGCATGTAAATACAACTTACTCCCGTGAAATCCGGAGCCATATTTTTTATCGCCTAAGATAGGATGACCCACTGCAGCCAGGTGTATGCGCAACTGGTGCCTTCGGCCCGTTGCGGGGTGCAGCTGAACCAGGTTGAGCCGGCCGTATTTATCTGAGGGAACACGATCCACGACTTTCAGTTCTGTATGGGCACTTTTACCTTCTACAGGTTCATTGATACTTTTTAACTCTGCCATGTTCCCCATGGTAATGGCATAGTACGTCTTCCTGATCTTTTTTTCCTCGAACATCCTGTTCAAAGACCGAATGCAACCTGCTGTCTTGCCCACAAGTAATATTCCGGTAGTGGGAAAGTCAAGCCTGTGTACTGGTTGTGGAATACAGGCATCCCGCCGGGAGCTGGCTTTTAAATTAAAGGGCAGGGCATTGACTATGGTCCTGAATTTATTCCCACTGACCGCTATGCCGGCTGGTTTACTGACAGCTGCGAGGTACTCATCTTCAAAGAGCACCTTTAGGGATAATTCCACGGGTCTGCCAGGTTTCAGTGGGTCCGGCAGGCTTAAGGTGATGGTTTCACCGCCTTTGATCATGGTCGCCGTACTCGCTTTAATTCCATCTACCGTGATATATTCTTTTTTAAGTAATTTCTTTAAAGCAGACCTGGTGGCAGTGGCCTCAAAGATACCCACTCCGTATTCCTGGAGACGCAAAGGGGCAGGGAGTTGAGGTACAGTATGAATTTCCTTTAAACTGATAAGGCTTTCTGTAATTTAGTGGGATTAAATATAGGGATAAATCACCTCCGCAGTTCCTCCGGCAATTACTATCATCCCGATAGATGGTCTATGGCCTTTTCCATATCGATACCTTTTCCCAGAACAGCTTTAAAGAGATCTCCCTTTTTCTTAATTCGTCCTGCTGTATTCTCTATGGTAAAGTCCAGGATCTCCAGTCCGCTTTTAACTTCCTTCCAATCCAAAGGCATGGAGACCGGCGCGCCGGGTCTGGGCCTCACGCAGTAAGGGGCAGCCAGGGTTTGGGATTTACGATTTTGTAAATAATCCAGGTAGATCTTATTCTTTCTTTTTTTTACTGCTCTTTCCAGGCTGGTGAGTTTGGGCAATTTATCGTGAATATAATAGCACAATAACTTTGTAAAATCCCTCGCTTCCTCATAAGAATATTTTTGTTCCAGGGGGATGTAAATATGCAACCCGCTTGAGCCGGAGGTCTTGCAATATCCCGGGATCCCTGCGGTATCCAGTACTTCTTTGGCAACCTGGGCCACTTCTATGACCTCTTCAAAGCTATTCCCGGAAGACGGATCAATATCGATGACGGTGTAAGTTGGATGTTCCGGTTTTTCTATGGTCGAATTCCAGGGGTTTAATTCGATACATCCCAGATTAGCCATATAAACCAATGTTGCTTCATCCTGGCACAGCAGGTAGTCAATCTCTTTTTTGGAGGATTCCGAGTAGACAGTGAATGTTCTGACCCAAGAAGGCAAATGTTCGTTATCCTTCTGGTAAAATGAGGGTTTGTCTATGCCATTGGGATGCCTGTGCAGGTTTTGGGGCCTGTCTTTTAAATAAGGTAAAATGGTCTCGGAAACTTGGATATAGTAATCAATTAGATCATATTTAGTATATCCCTCCCCGGGCCAGTATACCTTTTCCAGGTTGCTGACCGGCACCTGTAACCCGTCAATTTCCAATGTCCCGGACTTCTTGTCTTTAGTATTGTTCGCGGGGGTAGTGCCCTGGACTTCCTCAGCATCCTTATCTTCTCTTAAACCCATATATACCGGGTGTCTCATGAGCCCGGAACTGGTCCATTCCGAGAATTTTACTTCACATACCAATACTGGTTCTGTCCAGTGGGGTTTCCTGCCTTTTAGATTTATTTTCTTCCCAAACGGACTGTCATCCCGTTCAAGGGTTTTCAATTTATTCAACAGCCGGGTTTGTTCTTTATTAGAGAAGCCTGTCCCGCAATTACCGACGTAAACCAGGGAGCCCTCCTGGTACATCCCTAAGATAAGCGAGCCAAATTTTCCTCCCCCCTTTAACGAATCTGAATATCCGCAGATCAGGGCATCTTCGGTAGAGGATTCTTTGACCTTAAGCCATTTTTCGGTTCTGAATCCCGGGGAATAGGTGCTTTTTGCTTCCTTGGCCATTACCCCTTCCAGGCCTGCTTTGATCGCCTTATTATACAGGGCAGTCCCCATTCCTTTAACATGGTCGCTGTACACCACGTTTTCCAGGTCTTCTAGTAATTCCGGCAAAAGACTTTTCCGGTCTAACAGGGGTAACTCAGTGGTATTATGCCCATTCAGGTAAAGGATGTCAAAGACATAATATCTGAGTGTACCCTGGGTTTTGGCACTATAATTCTGGAGTTTTTGAAAGTTGGGGGTGCCATCTTTTTCCAATACCACTACCTCTCCATCCAGGATACAATCATGGGGAAGGGATTCCAGTTCGTCTTTAAGAATCCCGAACTTGGAATTGTAAGAATAACCATTCCGGGAATATAATTCTGCTTTGCCTTTTTTTACATTGCAGAGCATTCGGTAACCGTCCCACTTAAGTTCATAGATGTATCCCGGGTCATTGAAGATCTTCTTAGCAGGGCTGGCCAACATGGGTTTTACGAATATCCCTGGCTCAATTTTTCTAATTTTTGTTTCCCGCCCACTACCGTCCTTTGAGCTGCTTCTCTGCCCAATGAATATTTCAGCATCATATTCCAGGTCGGTAGAAAATTCATCCTTCTTTTTTATCAGTAACCATTGGTTCTGTTTCTCGCCCCGGTTTGTTTTCACCAATGCAAACTGCCCTTTTATCTTAGAACCGGAAAATATGATCTTCATATCTCCCTTCTTCCACTGGGAGACTGGGCTGTCGCCTTTGTCTTTTTCTTCGATACGGTAAGTGCCCGAGTCCCATATATCCATAACTCCTGCCCCGTAATTGCCTTTGGGGATGGTACCCTGGAAATGCAGGTATTTTACCGGGTGATCCTCGGTCTCTATCGCCAGGCGTTTGTCTTTTGGATTCATAGAAGGACCTTTGGGTACAGCCCAGCTTTTAAGGACACCTTCCATTTCCAGTCGCAGGTCATAATGTAAACGCGACGCCTGGTGCCTCTGGATTACAAAACGAAGGCGGTTGCCACGGTCATATTCTCCTCCCGGCTCCGGGGTATTTTTAAAATCGCGTTTTTTGATGTACTGCTCTAGTCCCACTTCATGAAGCTTTGCTTTTCTTTTTAGCTTCCAGGCTCGCCTTAAGTTTGGCCATCAGGTCCGTTGCCGCTGTCGGGGTGGTATCTACCTCTTCGGTCTTGATCTTCTTCCCGGTTTTCTTACTCTTTATAATTTTAAGTAATTGCTTGTTATAGACATCTTTGTATTTATCCAGTTCAAAGGAAGATGTATAATTCTCGATCAGGGACAAGGCCATGTCTACCTCTTTTTTAGACACTTTGGTCTTTGGTAATTTCAGCTCGGCGGGATCGCGGATCTCGTCGGCAAAGCGGATGACATGTAACACCAAAGCATCTTTATACACGCCTATAAGGCTGAGATGCTCTTTCTGACGCATTACAAAGGTTGCTACACCCAGTTTTTTGGTCTTCTTTAGAGAATCTCTGAGCAGGTTATAGGACTTACCTCCTTCTTTCTGGGGCTCAAGGTAGTATGGGCTTTTAAAGAGGAGGTCGGACACTTCGATTTCATCCACAAATTCCTCGATATCAATGGTCTTGCTCTTTTTCATGTTGGCCCTTTCAAAATCCTCTTTCTCGAGGACCACATATGAATCCCCTTCTTTGTATCCTTTTACTATATCTTCCCAGGCTACTTCCTCTCCCGTATTTTCGTTAACACGTTTATTCCTGATGCGCGAGTTATCCTGGGAATCCAGGAGGTGAAAACCCAAGGCGTTGTCTTCCGTGGCACTGTACATCTTGATAGGGATGGAGACCAGGCCAAAACTTACTGAGCCATTCCAAATTGACCTCATACTGTTTTTCTTTAAAATTAAGAAGGCAGCAGAAGGGAAGTTGTCGCTTTTCCAATATTTAGAAGCTCAAAAAACCGGGACATCAGGGCTTAATTGTGATGTAAAACAACCGGTTACCTGGAATTCCAAAGTTCATTACCGAGGTATAATTTCTGGGTCAGTAAGGTTTCGTATATTTTATCCTTATTATCTCCGTTCATGAATATCAGGTATCCATTCCCGGATTCAGGAAACATAATCGCCAGGGTACTCACTCCCGGGTCTTTACCCGTATGTAATAGAGCATACTCGCCCTGGGTGAAACCTGTAAGGATCTCCCAACCAAGGCCAAAGTAACTCGTCTCCCCGACCTCCGCTTGCTTCCTGGTCATCTCCCGGAATAGTTTAGTCGACAGGCCGGCACCATTGATAACATACTCCAGGAATCTCCCATAATCTGTAACCGTAGTCAGCAGATTTGCCGCTGCATTGGCTTCATAATATTTATTTGTAGGGATAAGCTCCCCGGCAACATCGAAATTTCGTGCATATCGGGATTCGTCCATAGAATCGTCCCACCAAAACCTGGTATCGGTCATCCCGGCCGGTTTAAAAATCAATTCATGCGCAAGGTCTTCTATCGGTTTTTGAAGCTTATTTTCAATGGCTTCCCTGAGGTATTCAAAACCTTCACCTGAATACTGGTAACCTGTGCCGGGGTCAAATTGGAAAGTTAGTTTATTGTTTTCATCCAGGTAGCGCCAGTTGGGGAAGCCGGTCTGGTGACTCAGCACCAACCTGGGAGTTAATTTTTTATAGCGTTTATCCTCTTTAAGATCCGGATCCACCCAGTATTTGTACAAGGGTTCATCCAGGTCCAGTTTTCCCTGATCTATTAAACGGAGCGTAGTGAGGGCAACAACCGGTTTGGTAAGGGAGGCAACTTTAAAAATAGTATTAGGGGGAGCAGGTATTACTCCATCCAGGCTGCCGTAAACGCTGGTACTGATAAGTTTCCTTTTTTCTATTATAGCCAGCCCTACTGCAGGCACATTGTTTTCTTGTAATAAGCGGTTCAATTTCCTTGTTTCGATTTCCTCGGGGCGGGGTTCGCGGTGGTCATAACTTAAGACTTCGGTAAGTATCCAGGATTTATCCTTACGCAGCCAGAGATGGGTGAACCTGGCAATCCCTGTCCATCGGTCTTCTTTCCCGGGTTCTCTGATATAGAAATTATGTTTGCCATGCTGAACAGCTCCATACAACTTCCCGTCCCGGTAGAGCGGGTAGACCTCCAAACTGCCGGGTTCTACTTGGCGTACAGGTTTTAGATCAGGATTAGAACAGATATTTTTCTCCGTGTTCAGCAGAAATTGTTCCCTGTCCTGCATTCCCCCCTGGTCGTGGTAAAATCGCAATTCATCAGAAATATTCCTTTGCAGGTATTCCAGGTCGCACTGGTTAAAACTACGTTCAAAAAAAATACTGTCCTGTGCTTTAAGCTCCAGGAATAGCTCAGAGTTGTGACTTTCTTGTGCTATTGTATTAAAAAAGCCCGTCAGTAATAAGGTAATGATGAATAAAAACTTTTGGTTCATAGGGTTGATTTTTCCAACAAAGATTCTAAAATCACTCACTCGAAGGCATGATTTTCAGCCGTCAAATACCCGTCAAAAACCTGACAGGAACTAAAAGAGGCTGAAATTCAGACGGAAATAGAGTCGGCCTTTTCGGTCCAATGCAGCGGCATTTCCCAGGATGATGAAGATGTTACTCAGGGCCAGGAGCAGCATAACGGCAGGCATAAATACCCTGCCTAAAGAGAGCCATTTGCCAACAAAAGAGCTGAGAACGAAAACAAAAGCTGCAGCCAGACTCCATAGAATCTGCACGGTGATCAGTTGCTTGCTGACGGGGTTAAAATCCTTTTTAATGAGCAGGATAGTCAGGGGTAACAGGATATTTAGGGGAGGGATAAATGCTACCGGTAGGGAAGAAAGGTTGACGAGTTTCATCAATGGAATATTTACTGAAGGGGTCTCTTCAGGGCGGGGCAACAAGTCAGTCTCTTCTACCCCCAATGCTTTGGCTAAAGCTTTAAGGGTATGCCCTTTTGGGGGTGTGCCTGCCTCGATCCTTTGAATGGTACGGACGGATATCCCGGCATGCTGACTTAACTCTTCCTGCGTAAGGTTTCGTAATTCCCGGAATTTGATTAGTGATGACAATCTCGAAAATTTAAATGGCTTATAAATTTAGCATTAATCTTCTATTCCAGGACTTTTCCTGTGACGGACAGGTTTCCATCTATGTTGGCAGGAATCTCCAGTCCCAGGATCTTGCAGATCAGGGGGTAAAGGTGGATATTTTGTATTGAAGGAATACTGGAACCCTTCTTAAAGGCCGGGCCATTGGCATAGAGTATGCCGTGCATATCTTTTAGCTGGGGATCAAACCCATGTAATCCGAAGACCTTTTGCGAGGATTGCTTCCTCTTATCAATTGCTCGCTGGCTGCTGAAATAATACCAGGGATCCGGGATCAGTTGCAGCGGTCCCCAATCCTTATTTTCCGGTTCATATTCAAAGTAGGGCGTCTCTTCGGTGCGGTACACTTTAAAATCAGATTCCTTTTCTTTCAGAAGGTTATAGATATCACTCACTTTATTTTCTCCTTTAGGATGTATGCTGACTATAGCACCATTGCTGATCGCATGGTATTTACTGGTGTCCTGCACCATTTCTATAGGCAGCAGGTTTTCAACCGTAGCATTGTACATCCCGTGATCGGATACCAGGATCACATTAACAGGGAGTCCTGTATTCTCTATCCCACGGAACAAGGTTCCGAGGTCCTCATCCAGCTCCAGCAGGGCTTTACCGATCTTTTCATCGTCATCAGGCCCATAACGATGCCCGGCATCATCCATATCTGAAAAATACATAGTGATCAGGTGTGGTCTTTTTTTCTCGGGCAGTCTAAGCCACTCGAGAGCCTTTTGCACGCGCTCTTCATTAGTGATCTTACTATCGTAATTATAATAGTATGTCGGGTGTTTTCCCTGTATATCGGCTTCGGAACCGACGAAGAAAAAACTGGCCGTAACCATTCCCGCTTTATCTGCCTGCACCCAGATCGGAGTTCCCTTGTAATACGTACCGTCCTCAACCACTTCCCGGTTCCCTATGGAATACATCTCCTGCTTTTCATAATTGTAATAGATATTTCCAAGCAAGCCGTGTTTATCGGGGTACATGCCGGTAGCAATGGTGTAGTGATTCGGAAAGGTTTTAGAGGGGAAGGCCGGAATCAGTGAAGCTGCCTGGACACCATTTTCGATAAAGTCAAGCAGGTTGGGAGGGTCAAATCGATCGACATAATCCCAGCGGAAGCCATCAAGTGATACCAGTATCACGTATGGTTTTTCTATGACGGAAGCATGGTTGGTATTGACCGCGCTGCCTAAAGTTTTGCGGCTACAGGAAGCCAGTAGGACAAGGCTGACTATAAGAAACAGGACAAGGGCGTGATATTTTTTAAAAGGGCGCATGGGAATTAAATATTAAGAGATCCGAGCCATAGGTTTCAGTTCAGTAGCCGGAATTCTTTTTCGGGCGGGAAGTTAAACATTCTACCAATTATGATGGCTGTTCCGAAGGATGAAAATTGACCGGGAACCAGTATTTGAAATCAGTAATAACATGACATTCAGACCATTATTTTCGTGCTAAACTGTAACATTTTGCCAGAAATAACATCTTATACCATGTAGACACTATACTTTTAAACCATACCGTAATGAAACTTCTGACTTTCCTTTTCATTTTAGCTTTTTCATATCAAGTACAATCGCAGGCTACCCTGACGGCTCAACAATGGCAGGAAGATCTCAGCTTCCTGCAGGAAACAGTACACAAGGATTATGCATTTCTGTTTAAGAAAACCACCAAGGAAGAATTTGACCGCGCAGTAGCCTCGCTCCATAAGGCAATCCCGGAAATGCAGGATCACGAAGTGGTGGTCGGATTGGCAAAAATTATCGCTATGTTCAAATACGGGCATACTGATATCAGCTTCCGGCAGGAACCCTACGATTTCCGGAACTTTCCTTTTAACCTTTATCAATTCCAGGATGGGATGTATATCCAAGGCACCCATAAGGAACATTCGGGAGCCCTGGGTGCCAAAGTCGTCGCTGTGGCAGGAATGCCGATAGATAAAGCCCTGGAAGCTATTTACCCAGTGGTGCCGGCAGAAAATGAACAATATTTTAAAGCCTTTGGTATTAATTACCTGCGTTTCCCGGAAGTTCTGCATGCGACGGGGATAACCCCGGAATTATCTGAAACAGTTACCCTGACCCTGGAGAAGAACGGTAAGACGTTTACTCATGAATTCAGGGCCATGTCAAAGGGAGAACGCCCTCCTGTAAATTACAGTTTGATACAACAGGATGGGGATTGGCTGGAAGCCCGTGATCAATCTGTTACCCCGCATTACCTGGGACAGCTGGATAAGCACTATTATTATACGTACCTGCCTGAAGAAAAAACGGTCTACGTAAGGCAGAGCTCGGTCTTTCACGATCCTGAAGAGGATATCCCTTCCTTTTATCAGCGGGTGTTCGACTTTATTGATCAATACGAGGTTGATAAACTGGTGTTAGACGTACGCCTTAACGGGGGTGGAAACAATTTTAATAATAAGGAAGTGGTCACCGGGATCATTCGCTCTGAAAAGATCAACCAACCTGGGAAGTTTTTCGTGATCCTGGGCAGGCGCACTTTCTCGGCCTGCCAGAACCTGGTACTTGAACTGGACAATTATACCAATGCTATTTTCGTAGGGGAACCCACTTCAGAGAACGTGAATTTTTACGGTGACAATAACAAGGTAACTCTCCCAAATAGTGAGATTCCGGTCTTTTTGTCCTGGGCCTGGTGGCAGGATAAACCCCAGTGGCAGAATGCGCCATGGCTTGCTCCTCATATCGCGGTAGAAATGAGTTTCGAAGAGTACAGGACCAACCAGGATCCTGTCCTGGAAACTGCATTGAACTTTGATTCTGAAAACTTCATTACGGACCCTATGCAGTATATGACCGATCTATACAAAAGCGGGCAGCAAGAGAAATTAATGTCCGAAACCAAGCGGATGATGGCCGACCCTGCCTATAAATTTTTCGATTTTGAAGCCGAACTCAATAATACGGGCTACATGGTCTTGAATAGAGCAGATTACGGAGAAGCTATCGCAATTTTCGGCTTTGTGACCCAATTGTTCCCGGAATCAGCCAACGCCTGGGATAGCCTTGCAGAAGCGTACTGGAAATCAGGGGACAACGAGCAGGCGATTGCCCTGTATAATAAAGCGCTGTCCATGGATCCGGAAGGCCCTACCGGGAAGAATGCCCGCGAAAAATTAGCAGAGATCAGGCAGGGCACTCATTAAGCTGATGGCAGGGAAAACATATTAAACTTATTTTTCTTTGACGGCCTCTTCTTTTGTTGTTCGGTAAAGGCGGAAGTAATACCAGGCAGCGATCCCACCTATTAAGTAAAACAATGCCATCATCAGGAATACGTCCCGGTGCCCCTCCAGCCCGGGCGAATTATCCAGTAAATAACCCATGGCCGGCCCGGCAAAAATATCCGGGGTGTAGCCGATAAGGGAGATCATTCCCACGGCGGTACCTGTGAGTACCAGGGGAATCCGGCCTCTTTGCATGACGGCAAAATAGAGCGATCGGGCGGCATATACCCCTGCCGCTACGATCAGAATAGAAAGGAAAAACAGCCCCGAGACCGATGCCGTCACCAGGCCCGAGGCAAATAATATGGCGCCAAAAAAAGCAACTACAAAACTTATTAAGAGCCAGTAGGTAGTCTGGGTGCGATCTGCCAGCACCCCTATGATTACCCCGATAACCGGGCGGACAAACAATAAAAATGTGCCCACCTGGGCCGATTGAACCTGGTCGTATAACATCACGTCCTGGGCATATAGCGAGAAAACATCAGTGATCTTATAACCTACATATGCGCAGAGAATAATGACCATCAATAGCCAGACCGAGGGCAGGCGTAATACAGCACTTACCTGGGCGAGTTCGATCTTTTTAAGTACTATGGTCTCCTCAACCGTGGTATCCAGTTTCATAAAGATCCACACTAATAGGCCTACGATCACCACTATGCCGGAGCAAACCAGGATCACCTGCCTGAAAGCAGCCCTGCTTTCTGATATGTTTACTTCTGAAACTTCACCGGTGATGAACAGGGAAAAGATGAGTACACCCAGTGCCCCGAAGAGTGCACCCACAAGGCCACGACCGCCATCGAGGAAACCAAAGGCCTTCCCCTGGGAAGTAGTTCCTCCCCAGACCCGGGTGGCTTTGATCATAGGTGCCCAGAAAAGAAATATTGTCGTGAATCCCCAATACCCGTAAAGCAATTTCAGTACAGAGTAACTAGGGAAGGTAGCATACAACAGACCGCCCAGGGCTGTCATCCAGAGTGCTACCGCGATAAGTTTACGAGGGGGGTACTTGTCAGCTATCGGACCTCCGAAAAGATAGGAGACCAGGGCAACAATCCCGTATACAGAAAAACACAGGCCGAGTTGCAGGTTGTCTAATTCAAATACCTGCAGTACCGTGGGCCTGAAGACCCGGGCCAGTACGAAGGGCAGGATAAAGACCGATTCCCCGGCGAGAATTAATAACAGGAGGTAATACCAAGGAGCTTTTCTATCGTCCATAGGCTAGTCTTCCAAAATAATGGCCGGTAATCCCAGTGAGTTGTAAAGTGAATTATAGGCTGCCATTTCCGTTTTTACAATAGCCTCTTTCTCCTGTTCATATACTTTCCATTGAGACTGCAGGTCCTGCATTCTCTCCCGTGCACCCTGGGTAACTTTGGGTTCAGCGGCATCTACGTAGTCCCTTAAGTTCATGAATTCAGCATTAAGCCGGTTATTGAAGTTGATCACATCCTGGAATGTTTTCTGGGCAGGTTGAATAAGGTTCTCTTCCCAGGTGTTGATACGTTCTACCAGTTCCTTGCCTTTAGTCAACAGGGTATCTGCTTCTTCCCTGCCTTCCAATAGATCAGTATAGGTTTTCAGCTGGCTTTTCGCGGATCGCATCTGGTTGACAGCTTCATGCATATCTGATATCGTCTGCGCGATCTTGTCCAGCATTTCCTGTTGTTCCTTATAATCCTGGGCAGTGGCATCGATGTTAGGGTTAGGGAGTACATTCACTTCGGTCTCAGAAGTTTCAGATCCGAACGTCAACCGCAATTGATAGGTGCCGGGGGCCACCCGGGAGCCGTCGTAATTGCCGTAAACAAATACTTTATCCACTGCGGGGAGCGATTCTTTCCTGAAATCCCAGGTAAAGCGGTTATACCCTTTCTTCGCAGGTAATACTTCCGGTTTGGAAGGACCTCCCGGCCATGATTTAAAATCTTCCTGTTTCTTGCTGCTGTATGTCCTGATAACTTCCCCGTCCTGCAGCACTTCCAGGGTGAGCTCCGTACTGTCTGCCTTTTGCCCCAGGTAGTAATCTATGGTCACTCCCTGCCTGGGATTTTGTCCCAGTCCGGTCACGGGTTTATCCGTACTGCCCCCAAAAAGGAGATAGGTGTCTTTAGGTGGGACCAGCTCGATCGACTTGTTGGTAATAGGAGCATTCTGTATGGCCCCGACATCGTCCAGAATCCAGAAAGAGCGACCTGCTGTGGCTAAGACCAGGTCGTTGTCCTGGAAGGTCATATCATTGATGGGAACCACCGGGAGGTTCAGCTGGAAGGGCTGCCAATGGGCTCCGTCATTAAACGAGATATATAAGCCGGTCTCTGTACCCGCATAGAGCAGTCCCTTCCTTTCCGGGTCCTCGCGGACCACCCTTACGAAGGTATGGGGGTCACTGATCCCGTTTACGATCTTAGTCCAGGTCTGCCCGTAATCAGTGGTCTTAAAAATATAAGGTTGCAGGTCCATGAATTTGTAGCGCATTACGACAGCATAGGTCGTGGCCGGGTCATGAGGGGATACTTCTATGCTGTTCACAATACCTTCCTGCAGGCCCTGGGGAGTAGCATTCACCCAGTTCTCACCTCCATCGCGGGTCAGGTGTATCAGTCCGTCATCTGAACCGGCCCAGAGCACTCCTTCTTCATGCGGAGATTCTACCAGGTACATGATGGTATTATAATTCTCACCTCCTGCGGCTTCGTTGGTATAAGGTCCGCCGCCGGGGCCCTGTTTGCTTTCTTCATCCCGGGTAAGGTCGGGACTTACGACAGTCCAGCTCTGTCCTTCATCAGTGGATCTGAAAACCACGTTCCCGGCATGGTAGATGGTAGACCGGTTATGCGGAGAAGTTATTATAGGTGCATTCCAGTTATAACGGTACTTAAAATCGGCAGGTACATTTCCAAGAGCCAGTTCGGGATATTCCTTAATGGATTTCCCTTCCCGGGAAGCTTTGACCCATTTTTCGATGATACCCTGGTAACATCCGCCGTAGATGACGTCCGGCTTATCAGGGTCGAACGCCAGGTAGGCACTTTCACACCCTGCCACAGAATACCAGTCTTTCCAGTCGATTCCCCGCCCATTCGTGCGGCTGGCAATAGAAATGGCAGAATTGTCCTGCTGTCCGCCATAGACCCGGTAAGGCACCTGGTTATCGGTGATTACACGGTAGAATTGAGCAGTTGGCTGAATTTCCTGGGAACTCCAGCTTTCCCCCCCGTTATTCGAGATATTGGCTCCCCCGTCATTAGAGTTGATCATTTTGCTGTTGTCTTCCGGGTGGATCCAGAGATGGTGGTTATCCCCGTGCGGAGTCGGGAGATTGGAAAACGATTTCCCCCCGTCTATCGATTTCATGACGGGTGCATTGAGCACGTAAACCTTGTTTTCATCCTGGGGGTCGGCAAAGATCTCCATGTAGTACCAGGACCTGGCGATATTCACCCGGTCTTTATTTACCTGCATCCATTTCTTACCTGCATCATCAGAACGGTACACCCCGCCTTTTTCACCTTCTGCTTCGATCACCGCGTATACACGTTCCGGGTTTGCCCGGGATGCCGAGATTCCAGATTTTCCAAACTCTTTTGGCAGTCCGTCTTTCATCTTTTCCCAGCTGTCACCTCCATCGGTAGATTTAAACAAGCCGGACATGGCTCCCCCGGATTCCATGGTCCAGGGATACCGCCTGTGCTGCCACATTGCAGCATAAAGTATAAGCGGATTCTTCATATCCATAGACAGGGAAGAAGCGCCGGTTGTAGCATCCAGGTAAAGAACTTTCTCCCAGTTTTTTCCTCCATCTTCAGACCTGTATATACCGCGATCCTCGGATGATCCGTACTGGGCCCCCTGGGCAGCGACAAAAATGATGTCAGGGTCCGTGGGATGTATGATGACATCCGAGATATGCCTGGTATTATCCAGGCCAATATGTTTCCAGGTCTTGCCGGCATCGGTAGACTTATAGACACCGTCTCCCATGGAGGTCATCACCCCCCGGGCCGCATGTTCTCCCATCCCGGCAATAACGATGTTCGGGTTGCTTTCGGAAACCGCGATGGCACCTACCGTCCCTGTCTTCAGGAAACCGTCAGAAATATTTTTCCAGCTGATGCCGTCATCGGTGGTTTTCCAGATCCCGCTCCCGGTACCGCCCATATAATAGGTCATAGGCTGCCCTACTACTCCGCTTGAAGCCACACTGCGACCTCCCCGGAAAGGGCCGATATTCCGCCATTGCAAGCCATGGAAGAGGCTGTCATGGACTATAGGTGGGGGTGGGGTATTGCGCGACTTTCGTCTTTGGGCCTGAAGCGAGCAGGGAATTATCATTAATGCGATCAGAAGAAATTGGATGGTTTTCATGTACTGGTATCTATGATGTGGTCGGTTGATTAAGGAGTAACAAAGCAGAAATATAGAGATTATTTAGAACAATAAGTAGATTCTCCTTTGGATGAATTCCCGGAGAATTATTTATAATCCTTTCTGCAAGCTTGGTGCAGGGAAGAGGCGTAATTTAAGACCGGGGAGGGGAGGGACTTGTCCCCGGGAAATACCTTCCGTCTGATTTAGTGGTTCCAAAATTTACAGTCATCAGCCCTCTGATCCTTTATAATCCCTTGGCATTCGGAATTTGATTACTAGGGATGAGAGTACCGTAATGGCACCGATAGTGAAAATGGCAAAGGATATCCCGAAAAGGTCTGCTAGGATGCCCGATAGTATAGCTCCAATGGCATACCCCAGGTCTCTCCATAACCTAAAAACCCCTATACTTTCCGCCCTTTGACGTGGTGGGGTGGCAAAGGAAATGGCCGATAAAAAAGTGGGGTATACCAGGGCAGTTCCGAGGCCCAGCAAAGTGGCAATGACAGCCAGTTGGTAGAACCCGGTTAGGGTTGGGATCAGAAGAATGGCCAGCCCCTGCATAAGCATCCCCCAGAACAGCATCCCTTTCTTGGAATAGATGTCAGACATTTTCCCGGTAAACAATTGTCCTATCCCCCAAACCGCTGGGTAGATAGCGGCAATGATACCTATGTTCTGCTGGCTGAAGTCCAGGGAAAGCAACAGCATTGGGAGAAGCCCCCAGATCATTCCATCGTTCAGGTTATTCACTAAGCCGGCCTGGGTTATGGAACTTAAGGTCTTATCCCTGAAGGAGGTCTGAATGAAAACATTTTCGAGTTGCCGGGTCTCATTGGTCTTTTGTTCCATCCTGACAAATTGCCGTGTATCCCGAACAAAGAGCAGGGTTATGATTAATCCAAGGATAGAAATACCGATCCCAAGGTAAAAGGGATAGGGCGTTACACCGTATTCCTGCGCGATCATCCCTGTCAGGAAGGCTACAACGCCTACTGCGAAGTATCCTGCAAACTCGTTGATGCCCATGGCCAGTCCACGATCCTTTTCCCCGACCAGGTCGATCTTCATGACAACCGTACTGCTCCAGGTAAGCCCTTGGTTGATCCCCAGTAGAACATTGGCAAATACAACCCAGTTCCAGGATGGGGCATAGATGAGGATAAAAGGAATGGGAAGAGCGAATACCCAGCCAAGAAGGAGCAGGTTCCTCCGACCAAAGCGGTTCGCTAATTTCCCTGTGAAATAATTGGTGAGCGCTTTGGTCATTCCAAAGGCCACGATGAAAGACAGTATGGCCGTTTTAGAGGCTACCCCGAACTCTAACTCGGCGAATTCCGGGAAAAGAGTACGTTCCAGGCCGACCATTCCGCCTACAAAAGCATTTACGATTACCAGGATGGTAAACTGCAGCCAGTTATTCTTAAGCCCGAGCTTTACTTTCTGCTCCATTTGTTATACGGGTATTGTATTATTCATATTGAATTGCGGTATACGCCACCCAGTGCCTGTCTGTGGCAATAGCCGTAGTTTCCATCCCCAGGTCTTCCACCATGATTGCAGGGTGGTCGATACTGCTCTGGTACCCAAGGAATGTTCCCTTAAGATTTTGATCGTGCTGTACCTGGTTGAGCCGGTTGGCAAATGCAAGTCCGAAAGGCACCGAGTACCGGCCACACCAAACCCATTTGTATTCTTTGTAATCCTCTTCCTGTACAGTGTATTCCGTGAAAAGTTTAATTTTATCACTGCTGATCTCCCCGGTCAGGCATCGATCGATGATCTCCAGGTCTTTTTCACGGGCTGCAGCCGTCCCGGCGGAATCTGTGCCAAACGGGGCCATATCCGAGGTACTTCCCCATTCCTGGTCTCCATAGTGAACGGCATCATTGGAGATCACAATTGCGATGTCTTTCCCAAATTTCCAGTTCCTGTCTTCCATGACCTGGTTTACTGCTTCAGCCAGCTTACTGCTAATCGTCTCTATATCCTCGTAATTGATATAGGGAACAAGAATGGGAATGATATTCGTGTCGCGGTTCTTTCTCTGTATCCATGGCACTATCGCTTCCAGGGAATGTTCTATAAGCTGCATGCTGTCATGGACTATATAGTGTTCTGCGGGCAGCTTATCCATGATCTCCCTGTTCGCCGGGGATACCGCTATCTTCCCGTAAGGGGTTTCCCAGTGTGAATAATTACCGAACACGATCTTATCCTGCAGTCCAAAATTCCGTGCCCGGTGCGCAACCCCTATAAGTATAATGTTCGGAGCATTAACTCCGCGAAGCGCCTCGTGGTAAAGTGAACTGGCATAACTGTAGTCGTCATGCGGACTTATCACGGCTTTCCACTGCAAGTTATTTTCCTGTTCCGGAATGGCCATCCTGCTGTAGAGAGAATCCATCTGCCACGCCTGCCGGGCAAACCCGTGAGCTGTCTGCGATCTTACCAACTGTATTTCATTACGGTCTTTAGTCTCTCTACAACTTCCTAAAAGCAATAAGAGGGATAGTAGCGGTAGCCAGGCTTTCATATTTCGTCCGGGTTTATATGAATTAAAATTATCATGTTCTTATCGTCTGAGACGGGAAGGATTCAACACGGTTTCGAATTTAGGTAAATACTATTACCAACGGCTAAGATATGCTCGATATGTTAAAATTTGCATGGGAAACGCAGAGGATGAGCGGGATAGGAAATTGTGGATATTTCCTGCTCTTACCGGTCTTTCTCATGTACTTAAAAATCTATATTTGACACCCCAAAAACAAAAGATATGAGCGTAACTTGGTATGAGTGCAAGGTAAAGTACAGGAAGACCCACGAAACGGGAGAGCAGAAAATGACAACAGAGACCTACCTGTTGGATGCGATCTCCTATACAGAGGCTGAAGCAAGGATCAACGAGGAGATGGCGGCCTACACCAGTGAAGAATTTATGATCACTAATATCAAGGTCGCAAATTTCTCCGAGGTACATCCCTACGAGAATTCGGACCGCTGGTTCAAGTCTAAGGTTTCACTGATAGCCTATGATGAAGAAAGCGGCAAGGAAAAAAAATCCAATATCTACCTGTTGGTACAGGCTAACGATGTAAAGGAAGCCTATGACAATACCATTACCGCCATGAAGGGCACCATGGGTGATTACAGCGTTCCCTCGATCACGGAATCGCCCATCATGGATGTCTTCCCATACTTTACAGGAGAAGAGGAGCAGCTGGAACATTTTAAGGTTATTGAGAAAACAGAAGAGACTGTCAACGAGGAGGAAGAGGTAGCCTGAGATTGAATAAAATCCTTGACTTTTAATTATTCAGGGAAATATCCCGGATTTTATACAAGCGTCTGCGTGTTTCCTGCATTGCCTTCGGTTAACTTATAACCGGGGAGTGGAGGGTAGTATACCCCAGCTCTATATTCATCTGCCCAGGTATATTGTGTAGTTGTTGCCGGGTCGTCTTCTGGAAAACCTGTTATCCCAGTGCTGTATAGGGTTAAGAATATAATTCCTTTTTCATGTATTCATTAACTTAGTGTGATCATGAAAAACTTTGTTCAGGAAGATAGTATCGTCCGGGAGATCTGGGGTAAGAGTGACACCATCCTCTTCATCTTTGCAGGGGGTGCGGCCGAATTTGCCCTGAATAAAGCGGTAGACTGGCTCTATTACACCGGGAAGCTGCCATCCGATCCCATAGGAAGGTTGTTCTCAACCGTTAACTATGCAAAAAGGATTGTTTTTGCGCCTTCAGCAGAGGCGGAAAAGGCAATTGCCACTATGGCCACGATCCACATCAACCTGGAAAAGGCCCGGGGTTATGAGATCCCTGATTGGGCATACCGTGATGTGTTGTATATGCTTATCTATTATTCTATCGCATCCTATGAGCTGCTTGAAAGGAAGTTGTCACTTGCAGAAAAGGAAGAAGTGTACCGGGTTTTCTACCGGGTAGGAAAAGGAATGGGGCTGCAGGATCTTCCCGGGAATTACAAAGAATGGTTGCCGGAACGACAGGCTCATTTACAGCGCAACCTTATCCGATCAGAATTCACAGAGGATCTGTACCTGCAGTATAAAAGGCAGCTGGGCGTCTTGCGCTACCGATTACTGATCGAAGCCCAGATCCTGGTAGTTCCAGCAGAGGTAAAACAATTCCTGAAATTCAGGAAGATCTCGTTCCTTCTGCCGGCAGTACCGCTCTATAAACTGAGCAGGAAATTCCGGTTAGACGGGATTGCCAAAAACCTGTTACTGCCGTCCGAATATAAAAAGCAGATCGCAGGTCTGGATGTTAGGTAGAATAAAAGGTGGGTGAGAATTTCCTGGTGTACTCAAAAATATTTGGCAGGTTCTTACCCGGTCTTCTCTTCCAGCAATTCAGTCAGCACCTGTTTATAGACCTCTACCGGTTGTGCCCCGGTAAGGGCACTTTTACGGTCAAAAACCATCGTAGGTACCGATGAGACCCCCAGGCTCTGCCAGTAGTTCTCATTGGATGTAACCTGGTACCGGGCATCATCACTTTCTAACCTGGCCATGGCCTCCTGGCTGTTCAATCCAACTTCCTTGAGTGCCTGTTCCAGTACCTCCTTTTCAGAAACATCTTTCCGTTCACTGAAATAGGATTCGATCAGGCGCAAATTCAGTTCGGTCTGTTTTCCTTTTTCTTTAGCGTAATCCAGTAATATATGCGCATCCCTGGTGTTTACTATTTTCATTTCGTCCCAATAGTCAAACTTAAATCCAAGTTCTTCCCCGAATTGCGAGAGTCGATCCTGTGATTTCTTTTGATCCTCGGGCTCCGCACCGTATTTCTTATGCAGGTGCTCCTGTATATTTTCACCTTCAGGTGGCATATGAGGATTTAGTTCAAAGGGTTGCCATTCCAATTCGATCTTATCTTCAATACCAAGTTCAGAAATAGCCTTTTCCAATCGCTTGTATCCGACAATACACCACGGGCATACCACGTCCGAAACCACATCAACCTTAATTTTCTCTGCCATGATTCTTAAACTTTAAGTACTCTTTACAGAGATCAAATAAATGAAAATCTAAATCATCACTTACCTGTAAGCAATATATTTCTGTCGCGGATGACATAGGAGGAGCGATTTATTTTTGCCGCAGCAGGGGAATCTCCCCGGTATCACGAGTTTTCATACCCAGTGTCCCGTAAATGTCATCTGGATTGTAGATCAGTCCATTTTTGACGACCATCTTTACGCGCCGGATATCCCTAAAATTTTTGGTGGGATCCCCATCAACAAGGAACAGATCGGCAAGCTTTCCCTTTTCAATTGAACCTAATTTATGGCCCATCCCCATAACGGTGGCAGCATCTATGGTTGCAATCTTCAATACATCCCTTGGAGGAATTCCGGCATCTACATATACGGAAAGCTCTCCAATAAGTGCATCTCCGCCCCAGGCATCGCTGCCTGCCACCAATTGTACTCCTTGCTGATGCAGATATACGATTAGTTCTTTTAAACTTTGAATTGCTTTTTCCTTAGCTATACGTGCTAGGGGATTCTGGGGTTCGTAGAAGAAGAGCATATCCGGTGGCAAACTGTGGTGATATGTTCTGGCGATGTGCACCGGGTACCGGTCAATGACCTCGGAAAGAAAATAGGGCAGACCTGTTTCCAGAAGGAAGTAGGTGATAGAAGGGTCTACAGCTATATCCTTCTCTTTTAGGGTTGCGACCAACTGCTCGAGTTTTTCTTTGTCCTTTAGTACTTCAGTGAATACCTGGAACCATACCTCGTCAGTTTCGTAATCCGGGACCTCTTCTGATCTCGGGTACATTAAAGACCAGGCCAACCACCAGATATGCTGGATCTCCCGGTAACCGGCATGGATGGCTTCGTTCATGGTCATAGTTCGGGGCAAATGGCCGTTGATGTACATGTCATACTCCCGGCCTGCCTCAACTACGGCTTTTACCAGGTCAGGGGTCATTGAACCATATATCTTTACATGCCTTATGCCTTTTTCGGCATACTCCCGGATTATTTGGGAAGCTTCGGCGGGTGTACTAACACGCACTCCTATTGTGCCTTTGCCTGTAACATTTAGATTGTCGATATATAAAGAAGGTAACACCCTTGGCCCAATGAACTCATTATTGTCAAAATATTTTTTATTGACGAAAATCTCTGTCATATTACTCCCCATATCGCGTACGCTAGTGATCCCGCTGGCTAAATATAAAGGTGCCGAATTTCCATTGCGAAACATTATCTGGGGATCGAAGGGATAGAACAGATGACCGTGCATCTCCCATAAGCCCGGGATGGCCATTCTCCCTTCAGCATCAATTCGTTGAGTACTCTTTAAGCCGGTAAATTGCTGATCAGGTCCCACTGCCACAATAGTACTATCCCGGATAAGTATGGATGAAGATGGCATTATCTCACCGGTTTTTGGGTTAAATATGCGGGCATTGGAAATGAGAAGCTGCCGTTCCGGAACCCGGGTGATCTTTTGTGCGACCGAAATTTTATACGCCGTTTCAGTGTCCCTGAGTATTTGCTTCAATTCCGGGAATGACGATTCCCACCCTTTAAGTATACTCCAATGGTCTGCAAATGTCTTCCGGTTTTCATCCAGCCATACATATCTCGGTACCAGGTCATGGCCATGGATTGCATATAAAGTTGCGGTAATTTTTTCACTGGATTTGGTAAGCTGATGTTGTGCCACCCTCTCAATTCTTACTTTTCCGGCAGGAAGTAGCGGAATGACTGAATCATGTTGTTTAAGCAGAGCGCGGGCAAGGACCCCCATATCATGAGCCGGGTAAATGGCGGCATAAAATGATGGAGTAATTACTGGTAAATGTTTTCGTTCCTGCAGGGTGATTATGAAAGCCGAACTGTCTCCCTGCATCTCATATCGTTCCAGGTAATGGAAATTTTCCCGAAGTTTTCCACGGATATCCATATATGCCGGCAGGCCATTTTTATTCAGAACTAATTTTTCAGTACGTTCAAAAGAACCTTTAAAATCTGCCCAATAACCAACGGTATCTTCTGAGATCTCCCAGGTTTTCCATTCCCCCCAGGGAATCCCGTCAAAAATCTGGGTATAGCGCGTCGTGTCGGGCACCGCCTGTGATATTGCAAATACCGGTAAGTAAAGCAAGAATAATAACTGAAGCCTGTGCCGAAACCTGGTCTTGTGATTAGAAATATTCCCCATAGTGAGCTATATCAAGTTAGATACTGGGAGGAACTACGTAACCAAATATAGAAAATATTTTACGTATGTGTTTCGGATACAGATGATTGTGATCAGCGTTGTCTTCAGAACCAAAAATCTCTATTAATCTGAACCGTATTAATGTATGCTGTTGAAATTCAGGGAAAAAACCATATCTTGAATACAGAAAACCACTCAATTCAGTACTACTATCAAAATAACCAACCATGAATTTAAAAAGCCTCTTCCTGAAGATAGCTTTGGCTGTCATATTTTTAGTTTATAGTGAACATACATCTGCCCAGGTCACAGAGATCAGTGTGGTAGACAGCACTGCGGCGGCAGAACCTAAGTTGAAATTCGGCTGTGGATTCGGGCTTAGTTTTGTAGGGGGGACCAATATCAGCTTATCCCCCAACCTGATCTTTCTCCTCAGTGAGAAGGTTAACCTGGGCGCGGGCCTGCAGGGAAGTTATACCTCCATAAAGGATTTACAGAAGACCACCACTATTGGGGGAAATGTAATTCTCCAGTACTATCCCGCCAAAAGACTGATGACCTTAGTAGAGCTTACCCAGCTGAATGTTTCGACCACTACGGAAGAGATCACCGGGGATATCAAGGAGAGTTACTGGGATACAGCGTTCTTCCTCGGGGCGGGACTGAATATAACGGATAAGATCGCAGTGGGTGCCAAATTAAACCTTTTATACGATGAAGATGAGAGTGTCTATACCAGCCCTGTGATACCCTTTGTAAATATCACGTTCTGAATCCTGCCTGACATCCCGAAAGTTGCAGAGGTACCGGGGACAAGCCTTATCTTTGCAGGCAATGATCAGAATTGCCCACCATCCCATCTATGCGCACCCCCTTCCCGAGGGGCACCGGTTTCCTATGCTGAAGTACGACCTGCTTCCGGAGCAGTTGGTGAGACAGGGAACCTGCACAATGGAACAGTTCTTTTCTCCTGAAATTATCGAGGAGGAGCATGTGTTCAGGGCTCATAAGCCGGAATACTACCGGGATCTGGTTACGCAGCAGCTGGAGCCCAGGGCTGCGCGTAAGATCGGTTTTCCATTATCAGCAGCTCTTGTGAAACGGGAGCTTATGATCGCCCAGGGAACCCTTCAGGGATGCCTCTACGCCTTGAAGCATGGGATTGCTTTTAATATAGCAGGAGGTACCCACCACGCTTTTTCAGACCGGGGGGAAGCCTTTTGCCTGCTAAACGACCAGGCAATTGCCGCCCAATACCTGTTGCATTCCGGGAAAGCTGCACAAATACTTATCATAGACCTGGATGTGCACCAGGGAAACGGAACGGCCGAGATCTTCCGCGAAAATTCTTCCGTATTCACTTTTTCAGTACACGGCAAGTCTAACTATCCTTTCAGGAAAGAAGAAAGCGACCTCGATATTGCCCTTCCGGATAATACCGATGACGAGACCTACCTCAGTATAATCGGGGAGAAACTACCGGAGCTTTTTAACAGGCTGCAACCCGATTTTGTATTCTATCTCTGTGGAGTAGACGTATTGGCCGAGGACAAGTTGGGCAGGCTGGGGCTGAGCATGGAGGGAGCACGGAAAAGAGATGAACTGGTGTTATCGCTCTGCCATGCCAGGAAAGTCCCTGTTCAGTGCAGTATGGGAGGAGGTTATGCCCCGGATATCAGGACCATAGTCAATGCTCATGCGAATACGTACCAGGTAGCGAGAGATCTCTACGAGTAGGCTTTTTATTGCTGCTTACATGCCCTTTTTCCGCAATAACCGGATCCTTGAAGTAATAGAAGGGATATTCTCCTTCTCCAGCACGTTAATGACCTCATAAAAGCGTGATCTGTATTCAGGGGACAGCTGTTGCAGGTCGTAGAGTGATTGCATGGCATTGACCCGTACGATCCTGCTTTCCTTCTTATTTTCAGCCCATTGACGCAGTACCTTCCAGGTATCATCCAGCTCTTTAGTATTTAAGTCCACCCTGGGCACCAACAATGCAAGGTGCCATTTTAACTCGATGTCCTTCGCTTTATCCAGGAGCGTTAAGACTTCCTTTTTGTGGTCAGAGAGGTACCCGGGGTTTTCTATCGTAAGTTTCTCGATGGCGTCGGCAGTTCTGCCGGCCACCACCCGGTCCGGGTGAAAAAGGAAAGGAAATAACTGGTCAAAATCGTTCTGATCCTGAATCATGCCGACAACCTCATCGCTCCTGCCGATAGACCGTAGGTCTCCTCCGCCCAATATTTTGTCAAAACGTGTCATTTGATTATTTATCATTCCGACCCAGGCCCTGCATTATCCTGGACCGGCATTTATTGATCCTGGATTCCCGGGTCTTTGATTGTTTTGCCTCTGAGAAATACAGCAGGTAGCCCCGTTGCCGACCCGGGGTGAGAGCTTCAAACGCTTTCTTAAGTTCGATGTCTTTATCTAATTTCTTACGAAATTCATCCGGCATATCATATTGTTTGGTTTCCTTATAGGCTACCTGCAAACCGGCCTTTTCCACTTCGATCGCTTCGAAAAGATAAGACCTGATAACTGCCCGTTGTCCTTTAATATCGTTTACATCTGAAAACCGTAACTGCCTGGCCGACTGCACATTTTCTGTTTGTTGGACCAGGAGATCGTGTTTATTCTCTAACAGGACGCCCTTATGAAATAACAGGGCGCAATATTCCTTGAAGCCATGGATCAGGACGATATTTTTATCATTGTAAGTATAACAGGGCTTCCCCCATTTTAATTCCTCCTCCAGGCCGCAGTCAAGTGCTAGTTTTCTTAGTTCCCGGTATTCTTCCTGCCAGGGAGAATCTTTATCAAAAAAGAAATTAACTTTAGGGTTCATTCGGTCTCCTGTTTATGTGAAGATAAAAAACGCCTTATAAAATCAGAATGTGAGAATTCACAATTATTAGCTTCGGAAGCCCGACTCAGGACACTATGCCATAGATCCAAATGGCCAACTTCCTGTAGGGACTACTATCAAATAGGAGGATTTCCAGGACCTGTTCCACTATAACAAAAAGGCCTGCATATTTTAAGACGGGATGAAGTTTTCCATACTTGTAAAGTTCATATGCCCAGGCGATTATGATGAGGCTGTCGGCAAGTACGAGTGCGAACCAGATTTCCGGGTAGGGGATCTGTGGAAAGAAATGCCTGAACCTGAACCATGCCGGCCACAAAACCACGATGGTAGCGAGCAGCATATATCGTTTGTGATGTTCCGGTCTGTCCCTGTTATAGATGCCGGCCAAAACCAAACCCAGGAACAGCAGGCCCGAGGTGATAACACCCAGGAGAGTGGAATAGGAGGTAGGCCCCAGGCCCTGTGCTAGTTCTTTATGAACCTGGAACAGCCCGGCTGGCACCATGGTAATAGCTACCCCGAAGGCTATAATTATTCCGGCAACCCCAAGAATTTGATGTATTCTGAATTTGCCAAAGTGGATAAGGAAGGGCTGGATGACAAAAAGGAATATCCAGCTAAATGCAAAGAATCCATGAATATGAACTCCTGCCGGTGCCGAAAAAGTACCCTGGCCAACAGGGATAAAAAATGTTTTTGAAAATCCAATTAAAGCAGCGAGGAGACCAATGATAGCCATTACCAAAAAGAACGACGGCCTCTTCCTATATGCATTGCTGTAAAGGAGGGCTTTTTTCATTCCCAATTCATTGAAATCGGTATAGGAGATCGGGTGAGAGGTCCTCTCCGCCCCGTAACTATGCCGGCTGTTCTATATTAAATGTAGAAAATATTTTAATGCACGAGACAAGCTTTCAGGAATATAACTTTCTGTTCTTAATCTTCCATATCCGGTTGACTGCAGGCCGAACAATAGTCTTTTTTTATAGTATCAAGACTGGTTAGGAGTGATATTATCACTTCTATATGAGCTATAATATTTTGTAAAACAGGGCAATTACTGTTGTATATTTAATATTAATTTAAAAATATAACCTTACCGACTATGAGAAATTTACTTTGGTTAATCGCGGTGATCGCTATTGTAATTTGGCTATTGGGATTTTTAGGAATAGTTCCCGGGCTCGGGACAAGCAGCCTGATCCATGTCCTGCTGGTCATTGCAGTGATAGCAATATTATATAATATCATTAGTGGAAGACGACCTTTATAATAATTAAGTATACCGGGATGCTTATCCCGGTTTTCTCTTCTATTATCGCCAAACGGGACTTTCATTCCTGCCGTCTGTATCCGTCAGTTGAAATCTTTCCCGTGTCCTTGTATTGATCTTCCAGATATTATAATTTCCATCAGCACCCGCCGTATAAACTATCCATTTACCATCAGGCGACCAGTCCGGGGAATAGCATTCAATGGTGTCGTTCGTCAGGTTTTGAACATTCCTGCCATCAGGATCCATGATGTAAATATCCCACTGATCACCATTACTGCCATAGAAAGCTATTTTTTTACCATCCGGAGAAATATTGGCTCCGGAATCGTAACCATCCTTATAAGTAAGCCTCTTTATATTGTTGCCGTCCGCAGTCATGATATGGATCTCTCCATTACCTGCATGAGACGTATCAGCACTATCCCGTAATTGCCGTGTAAAAACAATGTGTTTCCCATCCGGGGACCAGGACGGACTCTCTTCATAATGCGCATTATTGGTTAGCGACCTAACTTCGGAACCATCAGTATTCATCACGTACATATTCCTGCTGCCTGTCTTGCGGTCACTTATAAATGCAATAGAGTTCCCGTCCGGAGAAACGGCGGGGAGTACATCGGCTGCCGGGTCCCGGGTAAGTCTTGCACTTGTGTTTGTGCTTAGATTCATTTTATAGATTTCCGCGTTACCTTCCCTTTTGGAATAGAAGTAAAGGGATTTGCGGTCTGCGGACAAGGAGGGACTGAAATCGAGCGAATCGTGTTGGGTCAGGTTCACCACGTTCTTGCCATCTGCATTCATCAGGTAAATTTCAGAATTACCATTTCTATCCGAAACGAATGCGATCTCATGTTCCTCACCCGGGGTATTCTTCTCCACTTCTTTATCCTTGCAGGAAACCAGGAGTAGGAATACCAGTGTTATCTTTAGAAAATCCATATTACCTTATTTCAGTTTGTTGTCTCTTTTCCGGCCTCGACATATTTTTTAAAGTTCTCGAGGATGCCCTGCCACCCGGTTATTTGCAGGTCCACGGGATGTGTTTTATCTGTTTCAAAAGATTCTGTTATCCTGGTTTCATTCCCCTCTGCCTGAAAATGGATAGTAACCCTACGGCCATCCGAAATATGGTAGGAAATGAATTCATTGGCCCTTACCTCCTCGTAAGTCCCGGTATAATCAAAACCCATACTGCCATCCTTTGCTTCCATTCTCCAGTCCAGGGTTCCCCCGGGTCTTAAATCATTGACCGCAGAAGGACAATGCCACTCATCCGAGGCAAAATTCCAGCGGGTAATATGGTTTGGCCGGGTCCAGAATTGCCAGACCTTTGCAATTGGACACTTGATTACGGTTGAGATGGTTATTTCTGTACTGCCGGGAGATGTATGAGCTTCCATATTTGATATAGAAATCAATTTGTTTACACTCCTAAATTTAGGTGATTTACAGTTAATTATCAGATGTGAAAAAGAATTGGAAGAGATAATAAGTAAGCAGTAGCGAAAATAGATTTACTTATTTCACCTGGGTATTTCCGCAGGCCTTAGTTCCCTGTTCAGGAAAATTTCATGCTGTCGATTTCCATCCAGGCCAGTGCGGCAGGACCTAATATGGCATCTGCCCGGGTAGCTTTGGAGAGCAATATTTTGATCTTTCCTTTATAGGCATTAAACAGATGTCTTTCCATACTTTCAATCAGCGGATCCAACAGGATATGACCGGCCTTACTCAGTCCACCCGAAATAATAAACGCCTCCGGATCCAGGTGGGCTACGGTATCGGCCATTTTACTTCCCAATATTTCCCCGGTTCTTTTAAACGCAGTCAAGGCGATGAGGTCGCCATCCAGTGCGGCGTCAGAGATATTTTCCCCGTTGAGTTCTTCGAAGCTGAAAGAACGCAATTCGGAATCGTAGTTCAATTCGGCCAGAAGTTCAAAGACGGTTCGCCTGATCCCGGTAACAGAGGCATAAGTTTCAAGGCAGCCCCGCAACCCGCAGTTGCACTGCCTGCCCCCGGGTTCAACATTTACATGCCCGATCTCCCCGGCCACACCGTGTTGACCGATGAGTAGTTTTCCATCGATGATAATACCACTTCCAAGGCCTGTTCCCAGGGTAAGGGTGACAAAATTTTTCATCCCCACAGCAGATCCGAATAGCATTTCTCCAAGGGCTGCTGCATTGGCATCATTGGCGATAACCACCGGTAATCCGAATGCCCGCTCAATTTCCGTAGCCAAAGGCGATGCCTTTCCCCATCCCAGGTTAGGCGGATTTTCAATATTGCCAGTCATGGGATTTGCATTTGGTGCTCCTACCCCTACGAACACAAGTTGTTGCCCGGGGTGAAGTTTGTTCTGGAAGCCATTTACGACCTCTTTAAGGCGGGCCATAAAATGGTCAAAAGGAAGTGAAGCCTCGGTAGGGTAGATCGTTCTATGCAGAATTTTACCATCCCGGGATACCACTCCTATTTTGGTCAGAGAGCCGCCGATATCGATACCAAGAACAAGTTCTTTTGCCATCCTACAAAGGACGGGAATTCCCTTCAAAATTTCACTGATTGATGTCATATCATGGGAGCAGTAGTGCACATAAGTAATTCCCTGGATATGAAGTTCTTAGGGTCTGCCCGATTATAAGTACTACATGATCCAGGAACGTATAAATACGATCTAATCCAGGTATAATTCCTTGAAAAACCGGAGATGGTTTCCGGGGATGATCATGATCCAGATCTCATTCCGGGATAGAATATTCTTCGCGACCAACCGCCTCCCGTCCAGGTAACTTTTGTATGCGAGCAGGTAAATAATGATTATGCCGGCAAGAAGGTCCGAGCTGATCTCGTAATAATCATATAACCAATAGATCAGGGCCAGGGGCGCCAGTAAACATAAATAATATATAAAAACGTTTTTCATGATCCAGTTTAGCTGGGTTCCAGGTCGAGCTGCGCCAACACACATTCCAATTCCTCCAGGGAATCTTCGTCTATGATCTGTGTATCTATGGTAAGCTGTGCCTTTTCTGTCATGAGGATATAGTCACCCGCGAACTTGCGGATACGTTTAATATCAGTGAGTAGGAGTTTTGGTGAGAAGAGGAGATTCTTATATAAATATCCCTGTTTAATGGTTATATAAGCTTTTTTACGAGAGTAGAAATAATGTGTAAGTGAGATAGCCGCCAAAAGCAGCCACAGGTAGCTGACAATTTGGTCAAATGATGCTAGTATACGCCACCCCCCCATCAGCAGGAAAGAAATACCCAGCAACAAGTAATTACGCAGATGTTGATGTTTATAACAGACTTTCATCACCAATGGATGTTCATTTTTTTTGGTACAAATGGTGGTAAGTTCTGGCTTGGTGAGGGGTGAAATCACAGTAATATAGAGAATATTTCCGAAAAATTATTGCAGGGAGGCAATTTTTTATCCACATTCTTCTGATAGTGATGACTTTACATCGCTTAAACCTTGTTATCTGCAGTTGACCAAGGAGGACTCCAATTGTCTTTTTTCAATGTTATTGATGCTGTGGAACAGGCTATCCGCCCGGTTCCACATAACCAGTTAAAACAGTTGGCACGTTTACTCCTTCAATAAGTCGTTACGCCTAAGTAGAATTGTTAGTTTAAGCGAAGCGGGGGACCAACCACTTCCATCTCGTGGTCCAGGAAAATCTTCGCAATTTCCTCTTTGCCGGGTTCATGATCCATTTCCGCAAGTGTAAGGAAGAACTCTTCCATCTTTCCTGCGGGTTGGAAGATCACGGTCATCCGGCCCTTCTTTGAAATCTGGGTCCAGGCATGTGGGACATTCATAGGAAGGAAAATACTATCGCCTTTCCCAAGTCGAAATTCTTTATCCCCCACCCGGAACGCATAATTTCCATCCAGCACATAAAATACTTCATCTTGTTTATAATGGATATGAAGTGGGGTACCAAAACCGGGAGTGCGTGAGATTTGCTCAAAAATGCACATTCCTCCCAGGCTGTCTTTTCCTGACACTTTCATATCCATCAGGTTTCGGTTCACTCCTTTCAAAGGAATGTGGCCATGATGACGTCCTTCCCCTGCAGCAACCGTAAATCCTTCACGGTCCTGTATAGAAGAACTGGAACTTGTAGTAAACAAGTAGGGTAAAAGCGGGATTGCCGCGCAGGAAGCAAGAAAATGATCTCTTGTCATATCTAAAGCGATTTGAAGTTAAATTAATTTTTGTGGGATAGTAATCCGGGAGCTTTAATCAGGCGACTATACGGGCCTTTTCAGCAGGGTTTTAACCCGGTCTGATAAGCGCAGGCTTAAAGCCGTTAATGTTAAGGTGGGATTAGGAGCTCCGGAAGTGGGATAACAGGCTGCACCGGCTATGTGCAGGTTTGGAATACCATGTACCCTGCACTCAGGATCCACTACACCATTCTTAGGATCTGTGCTCATCCGGGTGGTACCCATATGATGCCAGCCTCCATTAGTAGTATCGGGAAAGCTGCTGTCATTCTTGTCCCTGAGGAATTCCCGGAGCTGTACCCGGCCGGTACCGGATAGGCCGGCCTGTTGCCCGATTAATTCCGCTATGCGCCTTACACTGTATTTGTCTAAGCCGGTCAATGCCCAGTTGAGATTGGTCCTGGGAACCCCGAGAGCATCTTTTTCCCTGGTGAGGGTTAATCTTGATTCCGGGTTAGGACACTGTTCAATACGGATATTCAGTTCAAAGGCTCTTTCGATAGCTCCTTTCTCCTGCTTACCGGCGGCAAGGGCTTCGTCCCAGCTCCGGAACATATTATCCTGACTCTTTCGCGGATCTTCGTTCTGCCAGGTATCCATCCGGGCCTTGGTATGTTTTCCAAGAACCAGGGGGCGTAAGGATAATGTCCCGTTAAGAATATTTTCCTTCTCCTGTATGGCTGCTGTAATTGCAAGTTCTGCTGCAGCTTTGGTATGACCGTATTTCCAGGAATACAGGTCCGTAGGGAAAGGATCTGCCATCCAAAGGTCGGCTACCGGGATCTCCAGGTGTTCCATAAAGAACCGGCCGACAAGGTCATGATCATTACCCAGGCCTTCAGGACGTTGATCGTTGGAAGCCAGCAATAGCCGTGTATTCTGTAATGTACCGCAGGCCAGGAGATAATGTTTAGCCCTTACCCGGTGTGTTTTCCCCGCATGGTTCTTTATCACAATATGATCCGCTTCAGAAGATCCATCCTTTAAACGGATCGAAGTAGCATGGGCATAGGTGCAGAGTTCAATGTTCCTTGCCGCAACCAGTTCATCCTTGTATAATGGTCCGAAATTCGCGGTAGTGAATTGCCACATCTTATTCCATACTACCTTCTCATCAAAAGGCAGGGGGTTTAAATTGGGTAATTCCTTATCCCAGTATTCAAGCTCGTATTCATAGGGGCCTAATTGCAATGGCACATGTGCTTTGGAATAATATGGGTCCAGGTCTTCCCGGCTGATGGGCCATCCGCTATAGGGAACCCAGCTGCGATCAATGAAATCGATAGGATCAAAAGGGGAACACATTCCCGCCCAATGTCCTGTTGCGCCCCCAAAGTAGTGCAACCGGGTAGAGCGGAGGGGGAAATAACGTTGCCCACTGGTTGTTCCTGACATTAGGTCCTGTACCTGGTCTTCATATTCAAACCCGCCTCCCTCGAGGAGGATTACTTTATGTGCTGTATCTTTCCAGTCAAGTGCTATACTGATCCCTGCAGCACCTGCACCTACGATGCAGATGTCGCCCTGTATCAGGCTATTGTTTTCCAGGTTCCGGGTGTCTGTGTGCATCGCTATGGAGTTGGATTATCTATTGAAAATAGCGCGCACTGTCTCGCTTCGGTAACCGAGAGCATCCATCCGTCGATCATCACTATCCGGTTCTCCCTGTAATCGTCATGAACCTGCTTTTCAATGACAGCAGCCATTTCTTTCTCATCCCGGGGTGTATCCCCCGTCAGTAATTTCAGGAGTTTTCTCCTGCTGTCTTCCTCCGGAAAAAGCTCACGGTATTGTGTGCCTACGTTTTGTAACTCCGGGCCGTCCTCCCATATCCTGTATAATACCGTGGCTTTGCCCAGGGCAGGGTCATAAGAAGCTCCTTTAAAGTAGAACCAGGCAGGGAGAGTAAGCACTGCCACCCCGGCAGCACCCACCATTAGAGCTTTTCTTCGATCCATAATTGCGCTGTTCCTGTCTTAATAAAAAGACTGTATTAGTAGGGTGTTGATTAAGTACGGGGGAGGTTTCAACCGCGGAAAATAAAAGCATACTATTCGCGGGAAGTGTCATTTACTTCTATACCAGAAGACACTATTAAAGATAGTGAAAAAAATGATGCCTGGTCCCGGAAATAATTCCTGAATAATAAGACAGTATAGGTATCAGAAACACGGTTTTGTGCTATAGCCTTTTTCACCGGTACTGGCCTCATGGTTTATAGTAAATCTTTGTTCTTCGGCTTTGTCAGCGGGAGCGAATTTGGCGTAATCCCAGTTTCCTGAATGGGTCAGGATAAATGTTCCTGAGAGGGTATTGCCAGAAAAAGCTCCGTAGGAATTTTCCAAAAGGGGTACAGCACCACTCGTATCGGTCTCCCTTGTTTTTTCAACCAGAATATACTGATCTTCCACTCCTTTGTAGACGGCCCACAACGCAATCCCGTTTTCACTGATGGCTATCATTAGTACCCGATCCTTATCCCTATCGTCCCTGTAACAGATATAGTATGACGGGGTGCTGGCCTGTGGATCAAGGGATATCATTTTATAGAGCGTGAATCTTTCTTCGTCAGGCTGAGTCTCCTCAACAAATCGTCGATAAATCATCACTTCGGATCCTTCGATCAGGCCGTAGTAAATATATCCGCCTCCGGCATACCAGCTGTTAAAGGCAAAGGCGGCTGCTTTTGGTATTTCCCAGGCAATATACTGCTCCTCGGGAATCGGGGACATTGCGGG
This sequence comes from Zeaxanthinibacter enoshimensis, assembly GCF_004362865.1. Taxonomy (GTDB): domain Bacteria; phylum Bacteroidota; class Bacteroidia; order Flavobacteriales; family Flavobacteriaceae; genus Zeaxanthinibacter; species Zeaxanthinibacter enoshimensis. The sequence continues at coordinate 1,015,633 of NZ_SNYI01000001.1, forward strand.
CTCCTGGCTGATCCAGGCCGGGTTAGCCCAGGCATTGGAATAGAGGTAGATGTCTGCCTTTCCTCCATCAGTATCCTTGTAGACTTCTATGTTCAGCCCGTAAGGATCTTCCCCGGGATCTTCCAGCGAGGCCAATTGTATCCTCAGGTCTTCGAGTAATGCATCCCGGTCCGGGATAAGTTCGGACTCGAAAGCACTTTTCATCTCGCCGGGTTCTGGCTGTGCCAGGGTATCAGAGCGGACATAGGTTCTTGCAGGTTGCCGTGCCAGGGAATACACAGTTTCTGTTGCCACATAGGTCAGCTTCTCACCGGCCGGATCGTACTGGGGGTAAAATTCGAAAATATGCACCTGTTCAAGGCTGTCTTTCCGGAAAAGGAAATACTGGTTGTGCACACCGTAATCAAAACAATCGGTGGAATCTGTCACGATACGAAGGGAATCCCGGTTGAATTCACGCAGGGTGGTTGTACAATCCCCTGCTTCGTTCCTAAGGGTTTGTGAATTGTGAAAAGAAGATAATTCCTGTCCGAAAGGAAAGAGCTGTGGTTGGGCCTGCTCCCCGTTATCAGCCACCTTCTTTACGATATTTTCTGCTGAATCAGGTAAGTGCGCACCATCACCATCTTCCTTGCCACTGGTGTGCTGCCTGCAGTTGATACAGGTGAATGACAGGGCTAAGAGAAGTAGTCCCCTGAAGCCGGGAATGGAATTAAACATGTAATTTTCTGAAAGTTAAGTTCGCTATGTCTGCAATGCGAAATTGCTTCTTTCCTTTAAATCCTGCAAGTCATTTTTTTCATCAAAATGTTTTTCGGCTGCTCTTACGATCATCCTGGTATGGCGTTCAACTGCCTCCCGTTGTTCCTGGTCCTCTGATAAGGTATGAATGGTCTTCAGGGCTTCCACCAAACGTATCATGACAGAGGGACTCCCCACTGCAAACTGCCGGATCTGGTTAAAGGCTGCATTGAGCATTCCTTCAAAGGTGAGGGAGTCTGTCACGACACGCAGTACATTCTCCTCATCATAGCGGTACGGAAGCGGGAATTGTACCCTGGTAAGGTAACAAAGCGTACTGCACAGGTTGTCGACACAGGAAATAGCGGTAAAAGGATCATTGATTCCCGGCGATAATGCACGGGCAGCTATCTCTACCATTTGGTGGATAGAGAATTCCGCATCCTGTTGAGTGGTACGCGATTGCCCGTAAATAAAAGCATCTTGGATACGATCTAGATCCCCGGGGCTGATTGGTGCCAGGGAATAGATTTCCCCTATTTGCTGGTGCTCAACGACAAAGGCACCGGGTCTGATCTGCAGCAATAATAAGATATCCAGTTCGCTGGCAATCTCGGTAACAAGTCCTTCGTCCACGTATTGCAGGTAGCCGCCCTCCCCGGCAAGTAAGACAGAATTCTGCTGGAATTTGTTCCTGATCTCATCCAGGTTTGGTGTGGGCTTCTCGTTGCCTTCTCCAAGCTGATCAGGGAAAAGAGTTTTCATGTTCCGGGAAAGGGAAGAGGAGATATCAGCGATCACCCGGTCTGCCTGTATACTTATAGCGATGTGATGTATGAATACGATCAGCAGGATGATATTGGCGACCGTTGCCAGTATTGCCATAAAAACGGAAATGGTAGGGATAAACTGCAGTGAATCATTTTGAGAAACTGAGTTCAGGACCAGGAGGCAATAGACGTAGGTGGCAATATAGGTGCCGAGCACTACCTGGTTCAGGCGGTCGTGCATAAAATTATTCAGTAACCGTGGGCCGAACTGGGAGGAAGCCAGGGTAAGGGCTACAAGGGTAAGGGAAAAGACTGTCCCGGCCACCCCGATCATTGCCCCCGAGATCGTAGACAATACGCTCCTGGCAGAGTCTGCGCTGCCCGAGAACACCAGCTGAACCACTCCGCTGGGTTGATAGTTATAGAGGTTGTCCAGGTAAAGTAAACCAATGGCCATTCCTATGGCCAGGACGACGATCAGTATTGGGATAAACCAAAAGGTGGAGACAAGTTTTCCCCAGAGAAATTGAATTTTATTCATAATCCGGCCGTCCCGGGACAGGTTTTAGTGAGCTGGCCCCGGTGGTACATCTAAGGTATGCAATAAGTTCGGTACCCCTTTCCTCCCTATGAGATATTCGAGTGAGTAAGGCTCTCTTTCCTTTTAACGATCAGGTCAGCAATAGCATCCCAAAGTAATACTCTCTGTTGCAGGGCTTCCCTGGCAGTCCGGGCTGCTTCCTGCCATTTCGCGTCATCTTCCCCGCACAACTCCGAGACCATTTGCAGGGACAGAGGACCGTGTTCATCTCCATCCAATTCAATGTGGCGATCCAGGTAATAACTGAGTTTATTATAGCGTTCCTTGCCGCCTTCTGCTCGCTTCAGGATCTGCACGAACATATCCGGGATAAGGTCTTCCCGGCCAAAAGTAAATGCCGAGGCGATCAGGTGGGGTTTATCGGTATTGATAACCCGGAATGTATAACGTACAAAATTGAGGACCTTCTCATCAACTTCCAGCCGCGACAATGCTTCCTCGATAGAAGATCCCCGGCGTAAGGAGCTGACCATCCCATCGACCTCCGAGGTATTGGCGCCGATCTGCTCCATGGCATCCAGGTACATCTCGAAATGACTTTTGGGTTCGCCCACCTCATTCAGGTCACTCTCTTCTCCATGAACGATCTCGTTAATAAACCTGGCCAGTGAAGCGTTTTCCCGAGGTAACCACGGGGTGGTGATGGTGGTAAGCCTCATTTGCAGGGCTTTAAGCAAAGACATAAAATCCCAGACCGCGTACACGTGTTGTTCCATGAACACCCGAATGTCGTCCACGTCTTCAAGCTGATCGTACAACCTGTGGGTTTTAAGGGCATTTCTCAGGCTTTGGAGGTCTTGCTCTATCTTTTCAATATAACTCATAGCAGTGTTTTTTAGCCCGGAAAGCAATGAATGCCTCCCGGGGCTGCAAAAATACAACCCGTTGATATTTTTTGGAACTGGTAGGTGGAAATAGTGATGCTCAGCTTATTGAGCGGTTGCCATAGTGGAAGTTTCTTTGGAGATAAGCTTCCTGGTTACTACGAACACCCCTGGTTTTTGTAAGTAAGGGGTAGTGTAGTGTGAGGCGCATTCCGTGTCGGGAAAACTTTGGAGATCCATTAATACCAGGACCTTGCTGCTTACACCCTGCCCGTTCTTCACGGCAGGTAACCATCTTCCCTGCAATCTTCCTAAAGCACTGAGGAAAGGAGTTTCCATCCCCGGGAAAGGAACTTTATCTGCAGTTATGGATTTTAGTTGTCCTTCGGGACCAATGATAAGGCTGGCCTGGAAAAGTCCGCTGCAGTTAGCTTCACGTACCGATCTTTTTAATGGAAATTCCTGCTGCAGTAAATGGGTAAAATCATATGGATCACCCAGGTAGAGCGGCGGACTGTCCACTTCCTCCATCCGGTAGCTACCCTGGGAGAGTACAGGAACGCTCAGGGGCACACTCAGACGGTTAACAGCTTTCAATAAAGTACCATCCTGGTAATGGAAGGCAAGTACGACCTCGTCTTTCTGGTTGAAAAAAGACCAGCTTCTCTTATTATCATTATTGATGCCGTCGGATCCACCCCCTGGCAGCAGTTCCCGCGGCTTTTCCGGGGTACTTGCGAGTATATTCTTTTCTGCCTGGGGTAAAGTTTCCCGGAGTTCAAGGCTTCGCTGCCCGGTCATTGACTGGGTGGCAATCAAGAGAAGCGCAATTGATACGATCTTATACATAGGGGAAACTTTAATGCTGATATAATATTAACTCGTAAAGTACGAAAGTTGTTGTTCAATCAGCGCAATTTGTGCTATAAAAGTGATTCCGTTCAAAATACCCGGGATTGCGTTACATACCGGGCCTGCTTCTGGTGGTTGAGACCGAATATTTTCCGGAAAATTCGGGATGTAAATTCGGGGCATATTATTTATGAAATGATATCCTGCCATAACCTAGTCTTTAAATGAAGTAAAATTTCCACGACTGCCTGGCAAATTTTTATAACCTGGTCCTTTGAGCCACAAGCTGAAAAAAACGCCCGCACTAAATTTAGTGCAGGCGTTCACAAATTAATATCCTGTAATGCCAATTAAAGGGTTCGCAGGTATTCGGCGATAGCCCTGGTCTCTTCCCTGGTAAGGTTCTGGTTCAGCATTATAGCATTATTGTATTCTTTCAGCAGTGCTTTTGCAATCGGGTCTTCCTTAAGCATACCATCCGGGTTCAGGATCATATTCATAACCCACTCCGGGCTGCGTCTTTCATAGATCCCTGCAAGTGCCGGACCAATCATTCTCTGGTCTGTCATATGGCAGGCGGTACAGATGGCATTGTATTTGGCCTCGCCCTGCGCTGCTAATTCCATATCTATCTCGTCACCGAATTCAACAGATTCTACCGGACCTATCCCTTTGTTACTCATATCCACCGGGACCTCTACGGACTCAGTTTCTTTCTTTTCGGTTTTTTTGGTGCGGTTCATTTCAAAACCGTCCTTGGATTCTTCTTTCTTCTCCTTGTCACCGCAGCTGATCATCACAGCTCCCATGGCCAATATCATGGCTAGTTTTTTCATTGTTCAATTATTTAGGTTCACTAAGATAATAAATACAGTTGTTCAGCTGAGGTCTTCAAAGAAATTTATAGACCTTTTTTCAGAATAAGTAATATTCTGCTCGCCGTAAAAACCTACATGTCCCCCGTAACCGGGAGTTTCCAGGTATAAGGCCGGGTTTATCCGGGCTATATCAAAAGGATAGCAGGCATTGCCAAGGAAGGAATCGTCCTTTGCGTTAATGATCAACGCTGGCAGGTGAATATTCGGTAAAAACTGCAGTGCACTGCATTGCTCATAATAATCCTCTGCGTCCTTAAAGCCATGGGCTACACTGGTGTACAGGTCATCAAAATCCTTGAGATTCCTTATCCGTTTCAGTAATCTGTCCGGAAGTTCTTCCGGGAACATTTTTTGCTTCTCCTTTAGTTTCCGGACCAGGTGCTTCAGGAAACGGCGGGCATACAGGTAATTCTCCCTGGAAAGCAATCTTTTCAGCGATTCATGCAGGTCACAGGGAACAGAGACACCAACGGCGGCTTTCAGCTGGGGTGGAAGATTGCGGCCTTCCCCCAGGTACTTCATGGCCATATTACCGCCCAGGCTAAAACCTTTTATATACAATTCGCTGTAATCTTTGGTTCCAAGGATATGCTGTATCACCGCATGAAGGTCTTCCGTAGCGCCCGAATGATAGGAGCGGAACAGCTTGTTGGTCTCCCCGCTGCAACCCCTGAAGTTTACAGCGCAGGCATCGTAGCCGGCCTTATTGAAGGCCCGTGCACTTCCTGTAATATAGGGGCGTTGCGCATTCCCTTCCAGGCCATGGAGCAGGATCACAACCTTATGGGTTGGGGAATCACTATAACTCCAGTCGAGATCTATGAAATCACTGTCCCACAGCTGGACTCGCTCCCGCTCCTGATCCAAACCCCGCACCCGGCGGAACAGCCCGTGGTAGATAGTAGCCAGGTGACCGCTCCTGAACAGGAAAGGTGGTGTGTATTCTACAGGGATATGGGGCATTTACAGGTCTTTAGGGTATGTATGTAGTAAAGCGGCCTGGGATTCAACGGCCTCTTTGAATTCTTTTTTAAGTAGTTCAACAAGTTCAGCTACAGGTAGTACATCATCAATGGTGGCTACTCCCTGCCCCGCAGACCAGATCGTTTTCCAGGCTTTGGCTTCAGTATCCAGTTCTTTGCCAAAATCTATTTTACTCCCCTTTTTTAAATCATCTTCAGATAAACCCGCCGCTTTAAGGCTTGGGGCAAGAAAATTAGCGTAAACCCCGGATACCGCTGCTGTATAAACGACATCACTCGCACCTGCTTCTACGATCATCTCCCGGTATGCCTCCGGGGCATTACTCTCGCTGGTGTTGATAAACCGGGTGCCCATATAGGCCAGGTCGGCTCCCATCTGCATGGCCGAAGCGACATCCCGCCCGGTACTGATACAGCCTGACAGTAATATGGTCTTTTTAAAGAACTGCCTGACCTCCGCAACCAGGGTCATAGGATTGATGGTACCGGCGTGTCCGCCGGCTCCTGCTGCGACCAGGATAAGTCCGTCTACGCCCGCACCGGCAGCTTTTTCTGCATGCCGTTTCTTGATGACATCGTGGAATACAAGTCCACCGTAACTATGCACGGCATCAACTACCTGCGACACTGCCCCCAGGGAAGTAATAACCAGGGGTACTTTATGCTTGATACATAATTCCAGGTCGGCCTGTAAACGGGGATTGCTTTGGTGCACTATAAGGTTTACCCCGAATGGAGCAGCCTTCTTCCCGCTTTCCTTCTCATACTGTGCCAAAGCTTCCTTGATCTCGATCAGCCATTCCTCGAATCCCTCGCTGCTTCGCTGGTTCAAAGCCGGGAAGGTGCCGACGATTCCCTGTTTACAGCACGAAATGACCAGTGCGGGATTAGAGATCAGGAACATAGGTGCGGCAACTACCGGGAGCGATAGTGTTTGCAGGAAGTCGGGTTTGTCTTGCATGGGAATATGGTTAATGGATAAAAATACGCTAATTTTTTGTGGCCTAAAACTGTGGTCCTCTCCAAAACTATGGTATTTTTGGAAATAGTATGCATGCATAATAAAAAAATAGCTTTTCTATGTACCTGAAAGAATTTGAAGTCCGCTGGAGTGATGTCGATGCCAACCGCCACCTGGCTAATTCGGCCTTCGTAAATTATATGAGTCACACCCGTATGGGTTTCCTGATGGAGATGGGCTTTAACCATAAGACAATGGCTGAGCGCTCGCTCGGACCGGTGGTACTCTATGAACATATCTATTACTTTAAAGAGGTCTTTCCCGGTAAACCGATCAGGGTATCCCTGGAAATTGTCGGGATGAGTGAGGATGGGATGTTCTTTGAGTTCTACCATAACTTTTACGATGAAAAAGGGAGGCACCTGGCTCACGGAGAAATGATGGGAGCCTGGATAGACCTGCAGAAAAGAAGCCTGACGGCTTTACCAACGGACCTGTTAGAGACCTTTAATTCATTTGAAAAGTCGGGTGAATTCCGGACCCTTACTAAAGAGGATACCCGTGCCCATGGCAAATTTCCTAAAGACCTGGCTTAGGGCGTTTGCTGGCAAGGTAAACACCGAGTAATACCAGGCAGGCGGCCAGAACCTTCAGTAAGGTCAGCTGGTCTTTTCCACTGGCAACGGCGTAAAGTATCCCGATCAATGGCTGAACATAGACAAAGGCACTGACTGTACTCGCCTTGAGTTGGGTAAGCGCAAAAGCATTGAAGAGGTAAGTACAGAAGGTAGTTCCCAGCACTACGAATCCCAGCTTCCAGATCGCATCCCAGGGAAGGGTGGTCCATTCAACTGCGATAAACTGGCTCCAGCCAAAAGGCAGATTGATGAAAATGGCGATCAGGAAGAGCCATTTCAGTAGGGTAAAGGGGTGATATTTACCGATCAGTTTTTTTACCAGGATCAGGTACAACCCGTAAAATGTAGCATTCAATAGAAAGAGCAGGTTCCCCAGCGGGATATTTGGCGCATCCTGTCTCAGCTCCCCGCCGTAAAGGACCAGGATAAGCGCGCCAACCAGGCCAATCCCGATTCCCAAAGCTCGCAATTTGTAGATCTTCTCCTGGATCAGGAAGGCAGATAACAGCACTACGATGATCGGGGTAGTGGTTACCAGCACACTGCTGTTGATAGGGGTGGATAGCTCCAGGCCGGAAAAGAAAGCCAGCATGTTGATCACCATCCCGCAGATAGCACATACCAGGACCCGTCCCCAGTCTTTCTTTTCAATGCGTTCCCTGGGTGCGAGGAAGGATATTGCCCAAAAGAGTATAGTTGCACCAATAACCCTTAGCAGCACAAATCCCATAGGCTGGATATGGCCGGGCATCACTCCTTTGGCGATGGTATGGTTTACCCCGTAAATGGCCGTTGCCCCCAGAGCGGCCATGATGGCCAGGGTTCGGCGATTCAAGAACCCAGGTATTCTTTGGCCTCGGCCACGGTTTTTTTGCTGTTCCCGATGAAGATGTGGTCATTACCCGCAATGACCGGACGTTTAAGAAAGGTATAATGCTCCAGTAATAGTTGCCTGTATTCCTCTTCCCCTAATTCCTGCTTATTCAGCCCCCTTTCCTTATATAATCTCGCCCGTTTGTTGAACAAGGATTCATAACTTCCTGCCAGCGCGTGCAATTCTTTTAACTGGGAACCGGAAACGGGTTCGGTTTTTATATCCTGCAATCGGTATCCTTCCGGCTTACCGATTTCACCTTGGATCCTTTTACAGGTGTCACATGTACTGAGATGGAAAATAGTGTTCATACCGCACTGGGTTATTTAAATACTTGCCTGTTTGGATAAAAGGCAAAACTAGGACATATCCTGAAACCAGGGACCCGGCATAATCAATTATTTCTATGTTTTTACGGCCTTGTCCTATGAGGAGCGAAACCGTGGTTTCAGGTATTCCCTCACCTCGTCCATGGACAGCAGAAGAATTACACGGCCATCGGCATAGGAGGCAACTTCGTATTCGTTGTAGAGCAGGGTGAGGCCCTTCTCAGATAAGCCAATATTCTCCGGGAGGTAGAACTGATCATCACTGAACATAAATCCTGTACTGTTTATAGCCTCATCGGCAGGGATGTCTTCCTGCTGCCGGAAACGCGCCTCGGCAAAATTTTTGAATGCCTCTTCATCGCTAAACAGTTCCCCCGGTTCTAGCTCGGTTCCTTTTTCACGGTCAAAATTCAGGAGCCTGGTAACCTGGTAGCCGTGTGCCCCTCCGGTAAACATGTTGGCTTCCATGGCAATACTGACCAGTCCCGGGTCCTGGTAGGTCACCTCTGCCCGGATGATGGCTTTCCACCCTGCCATTTCATCATCAAATTTTTCACGCAGTTCCCTGTAGTCTTTCTCGAAAGCGTCCATGGCTTCTTCTACGGAAGCGGCCTGTCCCGTTTCGCCGTAGGTGAGCAGGGATATGATCTCTTCCCTTAATGCCGCGTTGATCGTTTTTACAGATTTCTCTGAACCCATGGCTTCCGGGATAGTGATATTCACCTCCGGACAATCTTTACATTCCTGGCTGTTAATTTCGGTCGGCTCAAAGAAAAGGGTTTCCTCCTCGGAACAGGAGATCAGTAAGAAAAGCAGGCTGCTTAGCACTAAAATATATTTCATGGATAAGGTCTTAACGCACCGGCGAAGCTACAAATTCATTTTCATTGGTTTCTAGGAAAGATAACGATACTTTTGTATTCCAAATTTAGGAAGTATGAGCAATAAAGACCTGAGATTTAACAGTAAGACGATACACGGCGGGCAATCCCCCGACAAGGCATATGGCGCGGTAATGCCCCCTATCTACCAGACCTCCACTTACGCCCAGAGTACACCGGGCGGTCACCAGGGATTCGAGTATTCCCGGAGTGGTAACCCTACAAGGGCAGCACTGGAAGCCTCCCTTGCAAGTATAGAAAACGGGAATTACGGGCTGGCTTTCGGCAGTGGCCTTGCAGCCATTGATGCCGTGATGAAGCTGATGAAACCAGGTGATGAGATTGTTTCAACGAACGACTTATACGGTGGCAGCTACCGCCTTTTCAAAAAGGTATTTGAGGATTTTGGCCTGAAGTTCCACTTCGTGGGGATGCAGGACGTGGCAGCCGTGGAAGAAAAGATCAATGAGAATACCAGGTTGTTATGGGTTGAAACCCCGACCAACCCCATGATGAATGTGATCGATATTGAAGCCATGGCGGCCCTTGCTGAAAAACATAAACTGCTGCTTGCTGTAGATAATACTTTCGCTACTCCTTACCTACAGCTACCGCTGGACCTGGGTGCGGACATAGTGATGCATTCGGCTACCAAGTACCTCGGGGGCCATAGCGATGTTGTTGTAGGCGCCCTGGTGGTAAAGGATAAGGAGCTTGCCGATAAACTTTACTTTCTACAGAACGCCAGTGGAGCCGTGTGTGGTCCGATGGATAGTTTCCTGACACTAAGAGGGATAAAGACCCTGCATGTGCGGATGCAGCGTCACTGCGAGAACGGCAGGATCGTCGCCGAGTACCTCAAGGCTCACCCGGCGATTGAAAAAGTATACTGGCCCGGTTTTGAAGATCACCCTAACCATGACGTTGCTGCCAGGCAGATGCGCGATTTTGGCGGGATGGTCTCCTTTGTGCCCAAAGGCAGTTCCTATGATGCGGCTATAGCCATAGTGGAAAAACTTAAAGTCTTTACCCTTGCGGAATCCCTTGGAGGAGTGGAGAGTCTTGCAGGTCACCCGGCCAGTATGACGCATGCCAGTATCCCGAAAGAGGAGCGTGAGAAAAGTGGGGTCGTGGACTCCCTGATCCGCCTAAGCGTGGGAATTGAAGATGCTGCAGACCTGGTCGCCGATCTTGAACAGGCTATCGGCTGATCCTCAGTGGGAACAAATTGTCAAATTTTTAAAAAAAGCAGGGGTAAAATATTTAAATAGCATAATTTAGCGCTGAAATTGCTATATATTGAATAATATTAAAAATATCCCTGTTTTAAGAGGTTCTGTCCATAGCAGAGCTGTTGCATGAAGCCGGGACTGAACCAATTACATTAATTAAGCATATAATATGGAAGCGAAAATCAAAGCTTTTATGGATGAGGTGATCAGTCGGAATGGGCATGAGCCGGAATTCATCCAGGCAGTACAGGAAGTAGCCGAGACGGTGATCCCATACATTGCAAAACACGAAATTTACAATGGCAAAAACATCCTGCTCCGGATGGTAGAACCCGAGCGCCTGATCTCTTTCAGGGTAGCATGGGTTGATGATAACGGGGATATCCACGTAAACCGTGGCTACCGTATCCAGATGAACTCGGCCATCGGACCTTACAAAGGGGGATTACGTTTTCACCCTTCGGTGAACGCCAGTATTCTTAAATTCCTTGCCTTTGAGCAGGTTTTTAAGAACAGCCTCACCACCCTGCCAATGGGTGGAGGAAAAGGAGGATCAGATTTTGATCCCAAGGGAAAATCTGATGACGAGGTAATGCGATTCTGTCATGCTTTTATGACCGAGTTATGCCGCCATATCGGTCCTAATACAGATGTGCCTGCAGGGGATATCGGTGTAGGTGCCAGGGAGATCGGTTTCCTGTTCGGAATGTATAAGAAGATCAGGAATGAATTCACCGGGGTGCTTACCGGGAAAGGTCTTTCCTGGGGAGGATCCAAGATCCGCCCGGAAGCTACAGGTTATGGTACCGTGTATTTCGCCCAGAATATGCTGAAAACAAGAGGTGAGGATATTAAGGACAAAGATGTCGTGATTTCCGGTTCAGGGAACGTGGCCCAGTTTGCTGCCGAAAAAGTATTACAGCTTGGGGGGAAAGTGCTTACCCTTTCCGATTCCGGTGGATATATCTATGATGCAGATGGAATAGACGAGGAAAAACTGGCGTATGTTATGGATCTTAAGAATAACAAACGCGGAAGGATCTCTGAATATGTAGATAAATACCCGAAAGCTACCTTCCATAAAGGTGGTTCACCATGGGAGGTGAAATGTCATATTGCACTTCCTTGTGCTACCCAGAACGAACTGGATGGGAACGATGCCAAAGCATTGCTTGAGAATGGCTGTGTATGTGTTGCTGAAGGAGCTAACATGCCATCCACTCCTGAGGCTATCCATGCTTTCCACGAAGCGAAAATATTATTTGCACCTGGGAAGGCATCCAATGCAGGGGGTGTTGCCACTTCCGGACTGGAAATGTCGCAGAACTCACTGCGAATCAGCTGGACCCGTGAAGAAGTGGACGAGAGACTGAAAGGAATTATGAAAGATATCCATGATTCCTGTACTGCTTTCGGTACAGAAGAAGATGGATATTGTAACTACGTGAAAGGAGCAAACATTGCCGGTTTTGTTAAAGTTGCCGACGCAATGCTCGCCCAGGGGGTGATCTGATCCAATAAATCGTAATAAATGCATAAGGCCGGGGATTCCCGGCCTTTTTTGTGCATGGTGTTTGTTTATATTTGCCTTTCTGATCCGAAGACTATGCAGGTCACCACCAAAGCTATTGTTCTTTCCTCCCTTAAATACGGCGACAGCAGTTTGATCGTAAAAGCTTTCACGGAATCTGACGGCCTGAAAACTTATCTGCTTAAAGGGGTGTTATCCTCCCGTAAAGCAAAGATTAAAGCAGCCTATTTTCAGCCCCTGATGCAACTGGAAATTGTGGCTTACCACAAGAACAAAGGCACCCTGGAACATCTGAAAGAGGTACATGTAGCCTATCCTTACGAGAGCCTGCATACCCGTATGGACAAAAGTGCCATCTGCCAGTTTCTGGCAGAAGTCCTGGTGCACAGCCTTCAGGAAGAAGAAGAGAATGTCCCGCTTTTCAATTATCTCCAGGCCTCGCTGCAGTGGCTGGATACCCATGAACAAGCGGCGAATTTTCACCTGCTTTTTTTGCTCGAATTAAGTCGGTATCTCGGTTTCTACCCGGACACCACAGCGGATGAATACCCGTATTTTGACCTTGTGGAAGGCCTCTTTCTCCGGGACGCTACCGGGAACCTCCTTTTGTCAGGAGATGAATTATCTCATTTTAAAGCCCTCTTAGGCATAAATTTTGATGCACTTCCAGAGATAAAACTAACAAAAACCGAACGAAAGGATCTGCTGCAAATTCTCTTACAGTATTTTGAAATACATTTGCACGGATTCCGAAAACCCAAGTCGCTTGCTATACTCAATGAAGTTTTCAGTTAAATCCCGTGTAATACCCTCTCTCATTCTTATGCTGATGTGCGCCTGGGTAAGGGCACAAGAGATCATTATCCTTGATACCGACAGCCGGGAACCGGTTATGAATGTTGCGGTGTTTAATGAAGATAAATCCAAGACAGCTATCTCTGATATCGACGGGAAGGTAGACCTCCGTCTTTTTTCATCACAGGAGCGAATTACTTTCAGGCATATCGCCTACCAGACTAAAAAGAGCCTGAAATCAGTAATCCTGAGACAGGGACGCCGGGTATACCTGACTATGAACGCAGAACAACTGGACGAAGTGGTGATGTCGGTGTCCAAATGGGAACAGCAGAAGAGAGATGTGCCCCAGAGAATTGTTTCCGTGGATGCGAGGACGATCGCGTTTTCCGCTCCCCAGACTTCTGCAGACCTCCTGCAGCAAAGCGGGCAGGTATTTGTCCAGAAAAGCCAGTTGGGAGGGGGAAGTCCTATGATCAGGGGATTTGCCACCAACCGACTGTTATTGTCGGTAGACGGGGTTCGCATGAACAATGCAATATTTCGCGGGGGAAACATTCAGAACGTGATCTCCCTGGATCCTTTTACGATAAGCAGTACCGAAGTTATATTCGGGCCTGGCTCTGTCATCTATGGTAGTGATGCCATAGGGGGCGTAATGAACTTTTATACCAAGAAGCCGGCTCTTGCCATGGCGGACAGCCTGCAGGTCCACGGCGCGGCTCAATACCGGTTTTCTTCTGCTAACATGGAGCAGACGGGGAATGTAGAACTCAACCTGGGAGGAAAGAAATGGGCTGCACTCAGCATCATCAGCTACAGTGATTTTGGAGACCTGAGAATGGGGGAACACGGTCCTGATTCTTACCTGCGGGAGCAATACCAGGTACGTGTAAACGGCCGGGATTACGTGGTAGCCAACCCTGATCCCGGAACACAAGTGCCCTCCGGTTACGATCAATGGAGCCTTATGCAGAAGTTCGCTTATAAACCGAATAATTACTGGCAGTACGACCTGGGGTTGCACTATTCAGAAACCTCGGACTACGCCAGGTATGACCGGCTTGTAAGACCCACGTCGGATGGACAGGGACTCAGGTCTGGCGAGTGGTATTACGGTCCGCAACGGTGGTTTATGGGGAATTTCCAGGCAACCCAGAAAGGACAGGGGGCGTTTTACGATGGACTGAAAACTACCCTGGCCTACCAGCGATTTGAGGAGAGTCGCTATGACAGGAACTTCCAGGATGAAATCCTTTATCAGAACCTGGAGCAGGTAGATGCACTTTCCGCCCAACTGGACCTGGAAAACAAAAAGATAGGAGACCTCCGGCTCTATTACGGGGCGGAATATGTTTATAACAAGGTTGGATCCAGCGGTTACCTGGAAAATATAGAGACAGGGGAAGTAGAGAATGGTCCGAGCCGTTACCCTGATGGATCTACCTGGCAATCTGCAGCAGCTTACCTGAGCGGGGAATACCGCGCAAGGCCCAACCTGACGATGATGTCCGGGCTGCGCTACAGCCATATCTGGCTGCATTCAGAATTTGACAGGAGCTTTTACCCTTTTCCGTTTGAAGAAGCAAACCTGAGCAATGGCGCAGTTACCGGTAGCCTGGGACTGAGTTGGTTCCCCAAAGAGCACCTTCAGCTAACTTTTAATACGTCTACAGGTTTCCGTTCTCCCAATATTGATGATATCGGGAAGGTGTTCGATTCTGAACCGGGATCCGTGGTAGTTCCTAATCCCGACCTGAAACCCGAATACGCCTATAATGTGGAGATGGGGATAATGAAGAATTTCCACGACCGCCTGGTCCTGAAAGGAACTGCTTTTTACACTTACCTGGATGACGCCCTTGTACGGCGCGACTTCTCTTTCGACGGGCAAAGCGAGATCGAGTACAACGGGGAACTCAGTAACGTCCAGGCTATACAGAATGCAGCGAATGCATACGTCTATGGGTTCGAGTTTGGGATGGAGGCATTCCTGGACGAACAGTTCTCCCTTAAAAGTAACCTCACCATTACAGAAGGCACGGAGGAAGAAGAGGATGGATCTGAATCAGCTTCACGGCATGCGGCACCAACCTTTGGTGACCTGCACCTGTTATGGGAAGTGAATAGTTTTAAAGCCGACCTGTTTTTAAACTATAACGGGGAGATCGCTTTTGAAGACCTTTCGGTCTCAGAACGCAGCAAGGATTACCTCTATGCTTCTGATGCAGATGGTAATCCCTACTCGCCTTGCTGGTATACCCTGAACCTGCGCACCCGTTACCAGCTCAATGAAGCAGTACGGGCCACGCTGTCTCTGGAAAACATTACGGATCAGCGTTACCGTTCCTATTCCTCAGGTATCGTTGCACCAGGCCGGAACCTTATCCTGTCACTTGGTTATTCTTTCTGACCCGTTGGGGTGATCAGTGATCGTCCTCGTGGATTTCTTCATCGATCTCTGCTTCGATCTCTTCCCCGGTCTTCTTAGCTGCTCTTTTGGTCTTATCCCAGGCCTTTTCCCCGGACTCCTCGAGTTTTTCCCCGGCTCTCTCTGCCTCGCGAAGGGCTTTTTCACCTGCTCTTTCCAGGTCGTCACCGGCTCTCTCCATATCCTCCCCGATCTCTTCTATGGTTTTTCCTGTCTCCCGAGCGTTTTCAGAACAGCTGTCACAGGATTGCAGGTATAAAAATGGTAAGAGGGAGAGAATGATCAATACTTTTTTCATGATTAGGGTTTTTGAGTGTTGTTAATCGGCTGTTATGCAGGTCTGTAGGGTGAAAATCACCCCTGAAAACCCCCGGAACAACCGTAAACACGGTGTTAATGATTTCTAAAAAAATAATGCATTTTATCGAATGTTTGGATGTTTTAACACTTTTTTAGAAGGGTAAAGTGGCAGATGGTTGTTGTATGGGTGAATGTTTAAAACTAAAAATTCACAACTATGAAGCATTATTTGAAACCTACAGCTTTGGTATTGGCATTAACTTTTTTCGCGGTATCCTGTAGTAAAGATGAAAACGATGGTGGAGATGCTGGAGCGCAATCATACAACACCACTTATAAAATAACAGACGCTCCGATTGATAACGCCAATGTGGAGGCTGTATTTGTCACCATTACTGATGTAAAAGTAGACGGGCAGTCGCTCGAAGGTTTTACAGCGACCACCGTAGACCTGAAAGCCCTGGTAGACGGTCGTACGGAAACCCTCGGTAACCTGGATATGAAAGCCGGGACCTACTCTGATATTAAACTGGTGTTAGACTTCGAGAAGGATGTAAACGGGAATGCTCCCGGGTGTTACGTCGAAATGGCAGATGGCACCAAGGACGAACTGACCGCTGCCTCTAATACGATTACCGTTAATGATGCATACGAAGTTTTCGCAGGCGCAGAGAACGAAGTGGTTCTCGATTTTGACCTTCGTAAGACGATCAAGGAGGAGCAGGGAACAATGAGTTCTGATTTTGAATTTGTTTCGATGTCAGAGATCAGTGGAGGAATCCGTACGGTTAACGCCGAAATTACAGGTAAGATCAACGGTACTGTGAACGACAGCCAGAATACTTCTGACAAGATCATAGTATATGCTTACGAGAAAGGTACTTTTGATGCTGAAGCGGAAACAAGAGGTAGTGGTGAAAGCCAGGTTACCTTTTCTAACGCGGTAACCAGTAGTACTGTAAGCGGGCTAACCAATTCCTACAGCCTGAATTTCCTGGAGGAAGGTGAGTACGAGCTGGTATTTGTCTCATACACAGAGAACGAGGGGAGTTTTGACTTCAATGCACTGTTAGAAGCGGAGTCTTCTACCGGGCTAAACCTTGGTGGAATCAGTGTGACAGGAGCTTTACAAGTGAGTGCTAACGTCACCATTACCGGAACACGATAGTCAATTATTTGAATTAGTTATTAATAAGCCCCGTCTATCGGGGCTTTTTTTGTATGCTATCCCCCGGAATTTGGGCAATTTTCATTAATTTTGCAGACTTTAAACAGCGCTTATGAAATTTACGGAATATAAGAGTTTGGACTTACCTAAGGTGGCCGATGATGTACAATCTTTCTGGAAAGCGCAGCAGATATTTGAGAAAAGCATCAGCAGCAGGGAAGGAAAGGAGAGCTATGTCTTTTACGAAGGTCCCCCTTCTGCTAACGGGAAACCGGGGATCCACCATGTAATGGCAAGGACCATCAAGGATATCTTTCCACGCTACAAGACCATGAAAGGTTTCCAGGTGAAGCGTAAGGCAGGATGGGATACCCATGGCCTGCCAATCGAATTGGGTGTGGAAAAAGAATTGGGAATAACCAAGGAAGATATCGGCACCAAAATTTCCGTAGAAGATTATAACGACGCCTGCCGTAAGGCGGTGATGCGCTATACAGATGTGTGGAACGATCTCACTGAAAAGATCGGGTACTGGGTAGACATGGACGATCCTTACGTGACCTACGAACCCAAATATATGGAAACCGTTTGGTGGTTGCTGAAACAGATCTATGACAAGGGCCTCATTTATAAAGGCTACACCATACAGCCCTATTCCCCTAAGGCAGGTACCGGGCTAAGCTCTCACGAGTTGAACCAGCCGGGAACCTACCAGGAAGTAACAGATACAACCGTCACCGCGCAATTCAAGGCTGTTAAAGAAAGCCTTCCTACCAGGTTGAAGGAACGGGAAGGGGATATATATTTCCTCGCATGGACCACTACTCCCTGGACCCTTCCGTCTAATACGGCCCTGACGGTAGGACCGAAGATTGAGTATGTACTGGTGCGTAGCTTTAACCAGTACACCTATGAACCTATATTGGTAATGGTTGCCAAAAACCTGGTTTCCCAGGTATTCTCAGGCAAGTTCGAAGCTGCCACGGAAGAGGAAGTCTTTGGTAATTTTACACCTGAAACTAAAAAAATTCCCTACCAGGTAGTTGATTCGTTTACCGGGTCAGAACTGGTTGGTATCCGGTACGAGCAGTTACTGCCTTATGCACTGCCTTACCAGAATGCTGAAGATGCATTCCGCGTGATCGCGGGTGATTTTGTCACCACGGAAGACGGTACCGGGATCGTACACACTGCACCCACCTTCGGGGCAGACGATATGCAGGTTGCCCAGAAAGCAGAGCCACCTGTACCCCCGATGCTGGTCAGGGATGAGCACGGCAATCCTGTCCCCCTTGTAGACCTGCAGGGGAAATTCCGGCCCGAATTACAGGAGCTTGGCGGGAAATACGTGAAGAACGAATATTACGAAGAAGGTACAGCCCCGGAGCGCTCTGTGGATGTAGAGATCGCTATCAGGCTGAAAGAAGAGAACAAGGCCTTCAAAGTTGAGAAATACGTGCATACCTATCCCAACTGCTGGCGTACTGACAAACCTATCCTTTATTACCCTCTGGATTCCTGGTTTATCCAGGTAACCGAGATCAAAGACAGGATGTGGCAGCTGAACCAGGAGATCAACTGGAAGCCCAAGGCTACAGGAGAAGGACGGTTTGGGAACTGGCTTGCGAATGCAAACGACTGGAACCTCTCCCGTTCCCGTTACTGGGGTATCCCTTTACCGATCTGGAGAACAGAAGACGGAAAGGAAGTGAAATGCATAGGCTCTGTAGCCGAACTGAAAGAAGAAATGACAAAGGCAGTCTCGGCTGGCCTGATGGAAAAAGACATCTTTGAAGGTTTTGAGCCGGGGAATATGGATGATGCCAATTATGAAAGGATAGATCTTCATAAAAATATCGTGGACCAGGTTATCCTGGTTTCCGATTCTGGCAAACCGATGCGCCGTGAAAATGATCTTATCGACGTTTGGTTTGACAGTGGTTCCATGCCTTATGCCCAATGGCATTATCCCTTTGAGAACCGGGAACTGATAGACCAAGGCACGACTTTCCCTGCAGATTTTATCGCAGAAGGGGTAGATCAGACCAGGGGTTGGTTCTATACACTGCACGCCATAGCCACTATGGTATTTGATTCTGTAGCTTACAGGAATGTAGTATCTAACGGTCTTGTTCTTGATAAGGAAGGGAAGAAAATGTCCAAGCGTTTAGGGAACGCGGTAGACCCTTTCGAGACCATGAAAGAACATGGCCCCGATGCCACCCGCTGGTACATGATCTCTAATGCCAATCCATGGGATAACCTCAAGTTTGATGTGGATGGTATCGTTGAGGTGAAACGCAAGTTCTTCGGAACACTGTATAATACGTATGCCTTCTTTGCGCTCTATGCCAATATAGATAAGTTTACGTATAAAGAAGCCGATATCCCATTAAGCGAAAGACCGGAAATAGACCAATGGATCCTTTCGGAACTGCATACGCTGATCCGGGAAGTGGAAAATGCTTACGAATCCTATGAACCTACCCGTGCGGCAAGGGCGATCTCTGACTATGTACAGGAAAACCTGAGTAACTGGTATGTAAGGCTCAGCAGGAGGCGGTTCTGGAAAGGAGATTACCAGCAGGATAAAATATCCGCTTACCAGACTTTGTATACCTGTCTGAAAACAATTGCCCAGTTAGGAGCGCCTATCGCACCATTCTTTATGGACAGGCTTTACAGTGATCTTACTGCAGCCACGGTGAGCGACAGGGAAGAGAGTGTTCACCTTACTGATTTCCCGGTCTATCAACCGGAACTGGTGAATAAATCCCTGGAAAGTAAGATGCAGAAGGCACAGCAGATCTCTTCACTGGTGCTGTCGATCAGGCAGAAAGAGAAGATCAAGGTAAGACAGCCACTGCAGAAGATCATGATCCCTGTGCTGCACGAAACACAGCGGCAGGAGATAGAGGCGGTAGCCGACCTGATTAAATCCGAGGTGAATGTGAAAGAGATAGAATTACTGGATGACGCTTCGGGAATATTGGTGAAGAGCATCAAGCCTAACTTTAAGGTGCTGGGCCCCAGGTTTGGAAAAGATATGAAAAAGGTTGCCGCAGCCATTGCAGCCCTGGACCAGGAGGACATCCAGAAAATTGAGCAAATAGGCGAAATAAATCTGGAGATAGATAATAAAAATGTTATCTTACAGTTAAATGAAGTGGAGATTACTTCCCAGGATATAGAGGGCTGGCTCGTGGCCAGCACCGGCTCAATTACCGTAGCTTTAGATATTACAATAGACGAAGACCTACGAAAAGAGGGGATCGCCAGGGAATTGGTCAATCGTATTCAGAATCTCCGGAAAGAATCAGGATACGAGGTAACCGATAAGATCGATGTTAAGATCCTGAAAGATGGGTTCGTGGAAAAGGCAGTGGAGAGCAATATTAATTATATTAAATCTGAGACCCTGACTGCCGAACTGAACATGGAAGAAAAATTGGATCAGGGGACAGAAATTGCCTTTGATGAGGTTAATACAAAATTATATATCCAAAAACACTGAGTTATGGAAAAGGATACAAAAGTGCGCTATAGTGATAAGGAGCTCGAGGAGTTCAGAGTGCTGATAGAAGAAAAGATAGAAAAGGCAAAGAGTCATCTGGATCTGCTGCGCAGTTCATATATGAACGATGGAAATAATGGTACTGATGATACCTCACCAACCTTTAAGGCTTTTGAAGAGGGTTCGGAAACTATGAGCAAGGAAGCGAATACACAGCTCGCTATCAGGCAGGAAAAGTTTATCAGGGACCTTAAAAATGCATTGATGCGTATTGAGAACAAGACCTACGGTATCTGCAGGGTTACCGGCAAACTCATTAACAAAGAGCGTCTAAAGCTGGTGCCGCATGCCACCTTGAGCATCGAAGCCAAGAACATGCAGAAATAAGTGTTAAAACGTCCCCCGGGACGTTTTTTTTATGTTATGAAAAACTGGTTGATCCTTATCCTCTTCCTGTTGGCCGGTTTTTTGCACGCCCAGAAACAGGTAGCTAAATCCCTGGATGCAAAAGACATCACCTACCTGTTGGTCGATGCGAACAACGCCTACCGTGTAAATTTAAGTACGAATAATTCCGGAATGATCCGGGTCTCCGCGCTGAGCGAGGGCGAATACCAGTCTGTCCTGGCATTGCATGTTGAAAAGGAAGGGGCTACCGCAAAAGTGGCGACGGGATTCCAGCCCAGCTTCCGGTTTCCCAATGATAAGCTGGGTGCTCACAAAGTAATTTCGGTTTCCCTGGAGATCTCACTTCCCCAAGGCATAGAGGTAAAGGTTTATGGGAAGAGTAGTAATGTACGTGCCACGGGACTTTTTCGGAACCTGGAAGTAGTACTGTCGGATGGCAACTGTTCACTGGAGGATGTGAAGGGAACGGTGAAGGTGCAGACCCAACAGGGGGATATCAGCTTACAAGCTGCTGAAGGTGTGGTGGATGCAGAAAGCCGATATGGGAAAACTGACCCCCAAGAATTCCCTGAGGGTGACAACCTTTTTTTCCTGCGCACAATCTCAGGGCATATCAGCCTGTTTAAAAAAGAATAATCCCTATTTTAGCGCCAATTATACCAAACTGAATGAACTTAAGGAAATCCCTGCTGCTTATTGCCATAGTGCTGCTGGTAGACCAGATCAGTAAAATTTATATCAAGACCAACTTTATCCTTGGTGAATCTGTCACTGTATTCAGCTGGTTCAAAATACTTTTTATTGAGAACGAAGGTGCGGCCTGGGGTACTAAACTCAGTGATATCCTGCCTGTTTCGGACAGTACCGGCAAACTTATCCTTACAGTGTTCCGGCTATTCGCGATCGTTGGTATCGGGTACTGGTTGTATGATATCATCCGGAAAAATGCATCCCGGACCCTGATCATTGCTGTATCCCTGATCTTTGCCGGGGCTTTTGGTAATATTATAGACTCCCTCTTTTACGGGATGATCTTTAACGACAGCAGTAACCAGGTAGCTACCATTTTTTCTTCAGAACCCTACGGGGGACTGTTCTATGGGAAGGTTGTAGATATGCTTTATTTCCCGATCATAGATACTCGTTGGCCGGAATGGGTCCCGGTGGTGGGCGGTCAGATCTTCCGGTTCTTTGAACCTGTCTTTAATATAGCAGACACTGCGATCAGTACCGGTGTAGGTATATTGATCGTATTTAATAAAAAAGCTTTCGGTTCTGCCGAGGATCAGGAAGTAAAATCGTAGATCTTTTCCGGGGTGACACAGTAATCCAAAGGAATATCCGTTTTTTGAACATCTGAGATCAATGGAGTTGCTTCAAAGAGTGACAAACCTATTTTCACGGTTTCCGGCCGGCATGCAGCCAGGAAGATGTCATAAAAGCCCTTGCCATATCCTACCCGGTGTCCCCTTGTGTCGAATGCCAGTAAAGGGATGAATACCACATCGATATCTTCTACAGGAACCTGCAGCCCCTTAACGGGTTCGGGAATATTCCATTTGTTTTTAACAAGCTTGGTACTGTCTGTCAGTAAAATGTGCTGTAACTGGTTTTGATCTCCCATCCGCGGGATGACGACATCCTTGTCCCTGCCTTGAAGTAATGTCAGGATATAGGAGGTATCTATCTCTTTTTTCTCCGCGATCTGCAGGAAGAGATGATAATACTGGTGGTCCCATACCGGAATTTTGAGCAATTGATTAGCTATAGAAAGACTGGCTTTATCCAGTGTTTCAGGATCCATGCTCAACCTGAGTTTGGTGTATTGATTCCTAAGCCCTTTTTTTAACATGAGAGGGAGGGAACGGGTGTGGGATGGGGAAACTTATTTTCGGATGTTAGTCTTTGGCCGCAACGGCAAAGTAAATTTTAAAGAACAGCATTAACATCAAATACATGCCCAGTGTTATTAAATAGTTATCCATAGATTAAGGTTTTTGACGTTAGAAAAATAATCAAAAAATTCAATTCTACTCCATAAAGAGCACATTTTTCTCGATAAACAACACATTTTTAATTCAGATTTAACAATTAGGACCATCTGAGAACTGGTTTTAAGCCATAAATGCTGATCATTGGTCCTGGTTTCGGGAGCATTAATTCGCTCTGTTTTTGATCGTCTTTTAACGTTCATAATAACAGCTTTAAAAGCACGAAGGAGAAGACAGAACTAAATTCTTTGTGGTTATATTTGTAAGACACTACCGAGTTGAATGCCCGAAATCCCAATTGATATCCAAGTGAGTACGCTCCCGGACAGCCCGGGTGTCTACCAATTCTACGACAAGGATGGTAAGATCCTCTATGTGGGTAAGGCAAAGAACCTCAAGAAACGGGTGGCATCCTACTTCAGCAAGACCCATGCATATGGCAAGACCAAAGTTATGGTCAGGAAGATTGACACCATTCGGCACATCGTGGTGCCGACAGAGTCAGACGCGCTCCTTTTGGAGAACAACCTTATCAAGAAGTACCGTCCCCGTTACAACGTCCTGTTAAAGGATGACAAATCCTATCCATGGATCTGTATAAAAAAAGAACGCTTTCCCAGGGTCTTTCCCACCAGGAAGCTGATCCGTGATGGGTCCGAATACTATGGGCCCTATACCAGTATGAAAACAGTAAAGACGCTGTTAGAACTGGTGAAAAGTGTGTACCCGCTGCGTACCTGTAACTACGATCTCTCTGAAGAAAAGATACAGGCCGGGAAATACAAAGTATGCCTCGAGTACCACCTGGGGAATTGCCTGGGGCCATGTGAGGGGTTGCAATCCGAGAAAGCCTATAACCAGCAGATCGATGATATCCGGCAGATCCTGAAAGGGAATTTCAAATTTGCCCTGCAGTACCTTAAAAGGGAGATGAAGGCGAAAGCTGATGCCATGGAATTTGAAGCTGCTCAAAGGTTAAAGGATAAGATAGACATCCTCGAGAACTACCAGGCAAAAAGTACCATCGTTAACCCGAAGATCACCAACGTGGATGTCTTCTCCATCATATCAGACGAGGCCTTTGCCTATGTCAATTTCCTTCAGCTTGCACATGGAGCGATCATCCGTTCGCATACCATAGAGCTCAAGAAGAAGCTGGACGAATCTGATGAGGAATTACTTACCCTGGCGATCACCGAAATACGTCAGCGTTTTGCATCCCAGTCCAGGGAGATCTATGTGCCGTTCCCGGTAGAGGTTCCGCCGGGAATAAAGGTAACCGTTCCCAAACTGGGCGATAAGAAACTGATCCTGGACCTCTCGGTGAGGAACGCCCGGTTCTTCAGGCAGGACCGCTTTAACCAGATCAAGATCATAGACCCGGACCGGCACACTAAGCGTATCATGGCGCAAATGAAGGCCGACCTGCGTTTGTCTGAGGAACCAAGACATTTGGAGTGCTTTGATAACTCCAATATCCAAGGTACCAACCCTGTTGCTGCCTGCGTAGTCTTCAGGGATGGCAAACCATCCAAAAAGGAGTATCGCCATTTTAAGATAAAAACGGTGACCGGACCGGATGATTACGCTTCCATGGAAGAAGTGGTATTTCGCAGGTACCGGCGCATGCTGGATGAAGGAGAAGAATTGCCGCAACTGATCGTGATCGACGGTGGTAAAGGACAGCTGTCGGCAGCGCTAAAGAGCCTTGAAATACTGGGACTAAGAGGAACTATCGCGATCATCGGCATTGCCAAGCGCCTGGAAGAGATCTATTTTCCCGATGACCCGGTTCCCCTGTACCTGGATAAGAAATCGGAAACCCTGAAGATCATCCAGACTGCCAGAAACGAAGCACACAGGTTTGGAATTAAGTTTCACCGGAACAAGCGCAGTAAAACCGCAATTTCTTCCGAACTTGAGGCCATAGATGGCATAGGTGAAAAGACCGCCAGTGACCTGCTGAAGAATTTCAGGTCGGTCAAAAGGGTCAAGGAAGCTTCTTTTGAAGACCTGTCCCGGGCCATCGGCAAGGCCAAGGCCAGGATCGTTTATGATCGTTTTCATTAATTTAAGACTATGAGGTACTTTCTTCTTCTCGTGTTACTTGTCCTGTTCCAGGGTGCAGCTGCGCAACAGGATGGGAACCAACCAAAAGTGAAGGTTGGATTGGTGCTTAGCGGGGGTGGTGCCAAGGGGATAGCACATATTGGTGCCCTTAAAGTGATCGAAGAGGCCGGGGTACACATTGATTATATCGGGGGGACAAGTATGGGGGCCATTGTCGGCGCCCTGTATGCCAGTGGTTACTCAGCCTCTGAACTGGATTCTCTTTTCCAGAACACTGATTTCACCAATCTTATCCAGGACAACCTGCCCCGCAGTGCAAAGACTTTTTACGAGAAGGATGATGCAGAACGGTATGCGCTTACCCTTCCTTTCACCAATTTCAGGATCAGCTTCCCCCCGGCCATCTCCAGTGGGCAGAGTATCTATAACGAGTTGGTCCGCCTGCTTTACCACGTAAAGGATGTCAGGGATTTTAATAAGTTACCCATTCCTTTTTTCTGTATAGCGACCGACGTGGAAACCGGGGAAGAGGTATTGCTGAATAAAGGCTACCTGCCCGAGGCGATCATGGCCAGTGGGACTTTCCCGTCCCTGTTTGAACCGGCGGAGATTGACGGGCAGATCCTGATCGATGGAGGGGTGCTCAATAATTATCCTATAGACGAGGTGAAGGCCCTGGGTGCCAATTTCGTGATCGGGGTAGACGTTCAGCACGGCTTAAGGAACAGGGAATCCCTGCTGTCAGCAACAGAAGTGCTGCTGCAGATCAACAATTACCGTACGGTAGGTGCCATGACCCGGAAATCGGCAGATACGGATATCTATATTAAACCCGATATCGATAATTTCTCCGTTATAGATTTTAACCTGAAAGAGACCATCGTGGAGCGGGGGGAGAAAGCGACCCGGGTACATATGGATGCCCTGCAGCAACTGGCGGCCCGGCAGGAAGAAGCACCCGTCCGGCCTACCCCGGTGCCGGCGGTGGATTCCCTTACCGTAAACCGGCTGATCATCACCGGGAACGACAATTATACAAGGGGTTACGTAAAGGGGAAACTCAGGTTCAGCCTGGGGGAGCCTACCACCTTTGAAAAGCTGCAACAGGGGATCAGCAACCTAGCGGCGACCAACAACTTCCAGACGATCAGGTATAAGCTGATCTCTAACGGCCTCGCCCAGGATCTGATCATCAGCCTGCGGGAAACTCCGAATAAGACCTTCCTGCGCATGTCTGCCCATTACGATGACCTGTATAAAAGCGCAGCCCTGATCAATATCACCAAGAAGAGGTTCCTTTTTAATGATGATGTGGCTTCATTTGACCTTATCCTGGGAGACAATGTGCGGTATAATATGCAGTATTATATAGACAAAGGTTTCTACTGGAGCTTTGGTATAAATTCGCGCTTCAACGAATTTTCGAGAGAGATCAATTCGGACCTGATCGCTTCTAATTTTGATTTCCCCGGGGAAGATGTGATCAATACCCTGACCATAGACGTCTCGGATTTTACCAACCAGGCATATGTACAGACCGTACTGCAGGAAGAGTTTGCTTTCAGCCTGGGGGTAGAGCACAAATTCCTGAAATATTCTACCCTCACCCTCAACCAGCCGGCGCAGGAATCCCTTCCGCCAACCTCGGCCAGGACAGTATTTGAGAAAAGTAATTATTTCAGCACCTACGGGAAACTGACCCTGGATACGTATAACGATTCCTACTTCCCGTCACGAGGCTTGTATTTTGACGGGGATTTTCACCTCTACCTGTTATCATCGGACTTCAACAATAATTTTAAGGAGTTTTCTATCGCGAAGGCGAGAATGGGCATGGCCTTTCCTATTGTCCCTAAACTCTCTGTCAACCTGGAAACGGAAGGGGGGTTCAAGCTGGGGACCTCCAGCGTGACCGCCCTGGATTTCGTACTTGGAGGTTATGGGGCCTCTTTTATCAATAATTTTGTGCCCTTCTTTGGTTACGACTACCTGAGCCTTCCCGGGAATAGTTATGTAAAAGCTTACGCGCGATTCGATTATGAATTTGCCCCGAAGAACCACCTGCTCCTTGCCACTAATATTGCCAATGTAGAGGATGACCTCTTCCGTACCGGAGAATGGTTTACTGCCCCGGATTACACCGGTTTTGCCGTGGGTTATGGCTGGCAATCCTTCATGGGCCCGGTACAGGCATACTATGCCTGGTCGCCCGAACTGGGCGACGGGCGCTTCCTCATCAGTGTAGGGTACTGGTTCTGATCTTTCAATGGCGCGCCCAACCGGGCCAGGGCCTTTACTACAAGGTTTGAGAAGCTGCCCCGGGACACTGCTGTTTCATAGATTTTTACGATATTTGCGGGACAAGGAACACCTTATGTTATCAATGCGAACGGATATTTCTGCCCACCTCCGGGCAATGTGGTAATACGGACCGCCTTTCTGGCAGTGATCCCGTAAAAGTTCTTTATATTATTCTAATTACAATTCAGTTAAAAATTATGGCAACACTAGATAAAACTTCCTTACAATTACCTAAAGAAAATCCAGAAGCAGAGGACTTTCTCCCGCTCTTGGGAACAGACCACGTAGAATTATACGTGGGGAATGCAAAACAAGCGGCACATTACTATATGTCTGCATGGGGATTCCAACCCCTGGCTTATTCCGGCCTTGAGACCGGTTCTAAAGACAGGGTTTCTTACGTCCTGCAACAGGATAAGATCCGTTTGATCCTGACCTCTCCTATCAGGCCGGGCGGGGAGATCAACAAACATATCGACTCCCATGGAGATGGAGTAAAATCCATTGCACTGTGGGTGGATGACGCTACCAAAAGCTACGAGGAAACCACCAAACGCGGTGCCAAGAGCTATATGGAGCCGAAAACGATTAAAGATGAGCATGGGGAGGTAACCCTTTCCGGTATCCATACCTATGGAGAAACGGTTCACATTTTCGTAGAGCGCTCTAAATACAATGGGGTCTTTATGCCGGGATACCGAAAATGGGATCCGCACTACAAACCATCAGATGTCGGTCTGAAATACATCGATCATATGGTGGGGAATGTTGGATGGAATGAAATGAACAAATGGTGCGAATTCTACGCCAAGGTGATGGGGTTTGCACAACTGGTATCCTTTGATGATAAAGATATCTCTACGGATTACACGGCCCTCATGAGTAAGGTGATGAGTAACGGGAATGGCCGTATTAAATTCCCGATCAACGAACCGGCAGAAGGAAAAAAGAAATCCCAGATAGAGGAATACATCGAATTCTACAACGGAGCCGGGGTACAGCATATGGCACTGGCTACCGATAATATTATCCAGACCGTGGCTTCCCTGCGCGATCGCGGGGTTGAGTTCCTGACGGTGCCTGCCACATATTACGAGGATGTACTGGACCGTGTCGGGGAGATCGATGAAAACCTTGAGCCACTCAGGGAACTGGGAATACTTATTGACCGGGATGACGAAGGTTATCTTTTACAGATATTCACTAAGCCTATCCTGGACAGGCCCACAATGTTCATTGAAATTATTCAGAGAAAAGGAGCCAAATCATTCGGGAAAGGAAACTTTAAGGCCCTGTTCGAGGCCATAGAGCGCGAGCAGGAATCAAGGGGCACATTGTAAGAGCCGTTTTCCTGATAAAATGTGAATTTTATAGCCGATACTATAAAGTATTGTTAACAGTGGAGTTAAAGTCCGTTAAAAGGTTTTTCGCTCCCTGATTACCGCCGTATTTTTGTGTCATGCAAGGGGTGGTTCCCTTGTTACTTTAAGTATTGGTTTTTCATAATTTAAAGTTTGGTTGGTTATTTAGGAAAAGCCCCGACACTCGTCGGGGCTTTTTTTGTACCCGGAAGTGGCTGAGGTATCTCAGGCGGAGGGCAATACTTTGGAACAAAATTTGTTTAAATAACCGAAAACGTATGCAAATGAGGCCCTATTTAGTACTTTTGAGGCAAATTATGGCGATGAAAAAGTTTGGTTGGCTCTTGCTGCTATTGCTCAGTTTTTCCGCAAACTCGCAATACCAGGAACCTTATGGTAAACCGGCACCGGAATCCGCCTTCAGAGTTGGGGAATGGTTAAAGTTCCGTATCCATTACGGTTTCCTCAACGCCAGTTATGCCACCCTCCATGTAAAAGAAGATAAAATCAAAGGCTCCCCGGTCTACCACGTGGTAGGGAAAGGGCGTACCACAGGATTTGCCAGTATATTTTTCAAGGTAGATGATACTTACGAGAGCTATTTTGATAAGAAAGACGGGAAGCCCTATAAGTTTGTCCGGAAGATAGACGAAGGGGGGTATACCAAGGACATCGAGATCAATTTTGATCACAAAGAAGACCAGGCCCTGCTGAATGATAAGAAGAATAACAAAAAGTTTAATTTTGAATTCCAGGAAAGCATCCATGACCTGATCTCTGCCTTCTACTACCTCAGGAATCACTATGATCCTGAAGACCTGGTGGTGGGTAAGTCTATAGAGCTGAATATGCTGTATGACGATGACGGAATTTTCAAGTTCCGTCTTAAATACCTCGGGAAAGAAGTGCTGAAGACGAAATATGGTAAGGTAGAATGTTTAAAATTCCGGCCTTATGTACAGGCAGGAAGGGTATTCAAGGAACAGGGAGATATTTCCCTGTGGGTATCCAATGACATGAACCGCATCCCGATCAGGATCAAGGCGGATATCGCTGTAGGTTCGATCAAAGCAGACCTGGATGGTTATAACGGTCTTAAACACCAGTTTAAGATCATAATGGACTAAACCGCTTTATGAAGGATAATGAACAGTTGCAATCACAACTAGAGAAACTGGAGGAAAAATTCAAGGACTCCGGCCAGGATATGAGTTCCTACCTGGACGGCCTCCTCTACCAGAGGTATCTCACTTACTGGGATTACATCCACCTGGATACCCTCCTGAGCCTGCAGGTGCCCAAAACGCATTTCCCTGATGAGGAGATCTTCATCATGTACCACCAGATTACCGAGTTGTATTTTAAGCTGATCCTGCACGAACAGAAGCAGATCGTTGATGACAAATCACAGGATGTGGAGTTCTTTACAGAGAAGGTGAACCGCATCAACAGTTATTATAAAGCCCTGATCTCTTCTTTCAGTATTATGATCCGGGGAATGGAGCGCGAGCAATTCCTGAAATACCGTATGGCCTTGTTACCGGCCAGTGGGTTCCAGTCTGCCCAGTTCAGGATGATAGAGATCTATGCTACCCCGTTACATAACCTGGTACATCCCGAAACACGTGATCAATACGGTCCGGATAACAGTATAGAAGAGCTGTACGAGCAAATGTACTGGAAGCGCGGAGCTACTGACCTGGCTACCGGTGAAAAGACGCTGACCCTAAAGCAATTCGAGTATCGTTATACCCCCAGGTTCATCCGGATCGCCAACGAAGTAAAGGGTTGCACAATCTATGAAAAATACCAGCAGTTACCTGCTGATAGCAAGGATAATAAAGCGCTTAAAGAAGCGTTAAGATTACTGGACGTCAATGCCAATGTCAACTGGAACCTGATGCACATGGGATCGGCCCACAGGTACCTTAACAAAGGGGATAAGCAGATCGAGGCAACTGGCGGAACCAACTGGAAGAAATACCTGCCTCCGAGCTTCCAGAAAATCGTTTTCTTCCCGGAGGTACACACCAATGAAGAGTTAAATAATTGGGGAAAACAATGGGTAGACCATATCTTTAACCCCGAGAAAATAAATTACTAGGAATGCGAAAAATCTGGGGCACCTTCCTCTTACTGCCAATTCTCCTGGCCTCCTGCAAGGATCAGAATGCAAATGATGCTACCGCCAGCGCGGACATAACTGTCAAAGAAGAAAAAGCCCCTGCCGTAGAGGAAAGGTTTGGTTTTAACCTTGCCGATTTCAAGGTTGTCCGGGATACTATCCGTCGCGGAGACAGCTTTGGAGAGTTGATGATGGCCAATAAGGTGGATTACCCCAAGATCTTCAAGATCTCTACAGAGTATAAAGATACAATCGATGTCAGGCGCATCCGTGTAGGAAGGCCATATCTCATCCTTAAGTCCAAAGACAGCCTTGACGCCGCCCAGGTGTTCATCTACCAGAATGACGTCATCAATTATACCGTGGTTGATTTCCGTGACAGCGTCCACGCTTACAAGGGCAAGCGGAAAGTGAAATACGTGCCGCGAGAAGCTTCGGGTATTATCACATCTTCCCTTTCAGAAACCATCATGGAACAGGGCATTGATTACAATGTCTCTAATAACCTGGCCGATATTTATGCCTGGACGATCGACTTCTTCCACTTGCAGCGAGGGGATAAGTTCAAGGTGATCTACAAGGAAAAATATATTAACGATACTATTTACGCAGGTGCTACCCCTATAGAAGCAGCTTATTTTGAACATAACGGGGAGCCGATCTACGCTTTTGCCTACGAATCTGATTCGCTGAAGAACGTGATCGACTACTATGATGAAAAAGCTAATAACCTGAGGCGGACATTCCTGAGGGCCCCTGTGAAATTCAGCAGGATCTCCTCTAAGTACAACCTGAAACGAAGGATAGCCTATTACGGGTATAAAGTACGTCCGCACAAAGGAACCGATTTTGCGGCTGCTATAGGGACGCCTATCATGGCGACGGCAGATGGGATCGTAACCGAATCTACCCGGAGGGGTGGTAACGGGAAATACGTGAAAATCCGCCACAATGGAACTTACAGTACACAGTACCTTCATATGAAGGCACAAAAAGTAAAAAAGGGCGATTTTGTCCGGCAGGGAGATGTGATCGGTTGGATAGGAATGACCGGGAATACAGGGGGGCCACACGTTTGCTACCGCTTCTGGAAGAATGGCCGGCAGGTAGATCCCCTGCGTGAAAAATTACCGGCAGCAGAACCACTACCGGAACCGTTGAGACCTGAATACTTTGAATTCATCAACCCGAAGAAGATGCAGTTAGACTGTATTGAATATGACCAATTCCCGACGGAGGATATGATAACAATGAAATGAGAACATGCCATTAGAGAACACAAACCCTGAGACCACCAATGCCTGGAAAGGTCTGGAAAAGCATTACCAGGAAACAAAATCCCTGGAACTGAAGAACTTATTTAAAGATGATCCCAAGAGGGCTGAGAAATTCAGTATTCGTTGGGGTTCTTTTTTTGTGGATATGTCCAAGCACCGCATTACCGCGGACACCCGCAAGCTGTTATTGCAGCTCGCGGATGAATGCAGCTTAAAAGCTGCTATCAAAAAATATTTTGAAGGGGACCAGATCAACCAGACCGAGGGACGCGCCGTTTTACACACCGCGCTGAGGGCCGGTAAATCAGAGCAGGTGATGGTTGATGGTGAGAACGTAATTCCCGAGGTTTACCAGGTTCGGGAACAGATGAAAGCATTTTCAGAAGCTGTTATCTCCGGGGATAAAAAAGGATATACCGGGAAATCATTTACCGATATCGTCAATATCGGGATAGGGGGTTCAGACCTCGGTCCGGCTATGGTAACCGAAGCCTTGCAATTCTACAGCAACCACCTGAAAGCGCATTTTGTGAGTAACGTGGACGGGGATCATATTCACGAGACACTTAAGTTACTCAACCCGGAGACTACCCTATTTGTAATCGTCTCTAAAACATTTACCACGCAGGAAACGCTGAGTAATGCAACCACAGCGAAGAAATGGTTCCTGAAACATGCCAGCCAGGAAGATGTGGCCAGACATTTTGCCGCGGTTTCTACGAATACCGAGAAAATAGAAGAGTTCGGGATTGCTGCCGAACATGTATTCCCGATGTGGGACTGGGTTGGCGGCCGCTTTTCCTTGTGGAGTGCTGTCGGACTTTCTGTGGCCCTGGCCATAGGGTTTAAGAATTTTGAGAACCTGTTAGAGGGAGCCCGCGAAATGGACGAGCATTTCAGAACAGCGCCCTTCGAGGAAAATATCCCCGTGATGCTTGCAATGATCAGCATCTGGTACAATAATTTCTACGGGGCGGAAACTGAGGCTATCATCCCTTACAGCCAGTACCTGCACCGGTTGTCGGCGTACCTGCAGCAAGGTATCATGGAAAGTAATGGTAAAAGCGTGGATCGCAACGGGAACAGGGTGAACTACGAGACAGGCACCATTATCTGGGGAGAACCGGGAACTAATTCCCAGCATGCATTCTTCCAGCTGATCCACCAGGGAACCAAGCTGATCCCGGCAGATTTTATCGGCTTTAAAAAATCCCTGCACGGGGACCAGGATCACCACCTGAAACTTATGGCTAATTTCTTTGCCCAGACCGAAGCCCTTATGAATGGGAAAACAGCCGAGGAAGTTACTTCGGAACTTCAAAAGCAGGGGATGTCGCCTGATGCCCTTTCGGCCTTGCGTCCTTTTAAGGTGTTCGAAGGAAATAAACCTACCACCACCATCCTGATCGATAAATTGTCCCCGAGAAGCCTGGGATCCCTTATCGCTATGTATGAACATAAGATCTTTGTGCAGGGAGTGATCTGGAATATCTTCAGTTTTGATCAATGGGGGGTAGAGCTCGGGAAACAACTGGCTACAACTATTCTCAGTGAATTGAAGGGGGAAAAATCTGGAAATCACGATGGTTCTACAAGCCAGCTCTTAGAGCATTTTAAGAGATAATTAACAAATTTTCTATATCTTCGGCCCCGGAAAGAAACTCCGTGGGGGTGGTATTATGTACTGTATCGGTGTAGTTTTTAACAACCCGATTTAACATTATCTTAATATTCGACTCCTTAAAAAGGGGGATTTTTGCACCGCATATTCAAAAACAAAAAACAATGCACATGAAACAATTGTACTTTGCAATCGCTGCTTTTCTATGTATGGCAGTTGGTTTTGCACAAGGGGTTACAACTTCCTCTATCGGGGGTAAGGTAACAGACCAGACAGGGGAGCCTTTACTGGGCGCAACAGTCGTTGCTGTTCACCAGCCTTCTGGAACAACTTACGGTGCCGCCACCGATTTTGACGGCTTTTACCGGATCTCGAATATGAGAACCGGCGGACCCTACACCATTACTATTTCTTACGTAGGATTTAACGAGAAGGTTAGTAATGACGTTTTCCTTAGCCTTGGTCAGACTGCACGTATCAGCGCGGAGCTTTCCGAGTCTGCAACTGCTCTGGATGAAGTTGTACTGACAGGAGTTTCTAACTCTGTTTTCAGTTCTAACAAGACCGGTTCTGAGACGAACATCTCGCAGCGCGAGATCGCTACTATTCCTGCAGCCTCCCGTTCTATCGCGGATTTCGTAAGGCTGACGCCACAGGCCCAGGTAACTGAGGGGAACGATGGTTTCTCTATCTCTCTTGCAGGTCAGAACAACCGTTACAACGCTATCTATATTGATGGTGCTGTAAATAACGATGTTTTTGGACTTGCGGGCTCAGGAACAAACGGAGGTCAGACAGGAGTTAACCCTTTCTCCGTTGATGCCATCGAAACTTTCCAGGTTAACATCGCTCCTTTTGATGTTCGCCAGTCAGGATTCTCAGGGGGATCGATCAACGCGATCACCAGGTCAGGATCTAACGAATTTGAAGGATCTGCTTACTCTTTCTTCAGGAACGAGAGCCTGGTAGGTAAAACTCCACCTTCATTAGTAGGAGACGGGGAAGAGCGTAGCAAAGTTGCAGATTTCAAAGCATTGACCTACGGGGTTCGTTTAGGCGGGCCAATCATCGAAGATAAATTATTCTTCTTCGTAAACTACGAGCGCCAGGATGATGAAACTCCACAGCCGTTCAATTTCAGCAACTATGCAGGACGTGCAAGCCGTGCAGAGATCGATAACCTGGCTAACTTTTTAAGAACAACTTACGGGTACGACCCAGGGATCTTTGATGCTAATACCAGGACTCTTGTCAGTGATAAGCTTACTGCTAAGATCGACTGGAACATCAACCAGGACCATAAATTATCTTTCCGTCACGGGTACGTGAAAGGAGATAACCTTGAGGCTCGTAGTTCCGGAAACAGGAACATTGGATTTATTAACGGTTCCGAGTCCTTTGTGACTACAACCAACTCTTCAGCTCTGGAGATCAGCTCCAGGTTTGGGAACAAATTCGCTAACAACTTCGTAGCCAGTTATACCCGTGTAAGGGATGACCGTGACCCTCTTGGTCAGCCTTTCCCGACGGTTGATATCCAGGATGGCGGAGGAACTATTTCTTTCGGATCAGAGCCATTCTCTACAGCTAACCTGTTAAACCAGGATGTCTACACATTCACCAATAACTTTGATATCTATGCCGGTAGGCATACCATCACCCTGGGTGCGAACATGGAATATGCAAAAATGCTGAACCTGTTCTTCGCATTCAACTACGGGGATTACACTTTCGAAGACCAGTTTGACGGTGACGGGAACCTGCTTTCATCAGGGATCAACCAGTTCATCACAGGACAGAACGCCGATGTTTACCAGCACGGTTACTCGCTTATAGGTAACGGTGTTACTGGTGACGAATCTGCCGGGTCATCACAATTTGACACTTTCCAGGCCGGTTTCTACATCCAGGATGAGATCCAGGTAACGGATAACTTCAAAGCGACACTGGGTGCTCGTATCGATATTCCTTACTGGTCAGACGGACCTGTTAATGAAGATTTCAACAACAGGACTGTTGGTATCCTTGAATCATTCGGGAAAGACCTTCAGGGAGCTCGTGTAGGACAGGGTATTGATCCTAATGTACACTTTGCACCAAGGTTAGGTTTCAACTGGAACCTGAGAGGAGACCTTACTACCCAGATCCGTGGTGGAATCGGGGTGTTCACTTCCCGTCTGCCTTTGGTATGGCCTGGAGGTACTTATAACAACAACGGTAGTATCGGTGGTTTCATGTTCGAATTCAACCAGCCATTTGAGCCTAACGTAAACCAGCAGTTCGAAGATCCGGCTCCGGGAAGCGGAGGATTTGGTGGAAACATCGACCTGATCGCGAAGGACTTCAAATTGCCACAGGTTGCTAAATTCAATATCGCTATCGACCAGCAGCTTCCTATCTGGAACCTGATCGCTTCTGCTGACTTCCTGTACACCGATGTGATCCAGGATATCTATTACCAGAACCTGAACCTGAAAGGGCCTGCAGGATTCTACGAAGGAGCAGATAACCGTCCTTTCTACGATCGCAGGGATGAGATCGATGATACCTACCAGGGAATTTACCTGGCCTCTAACACAGGAGGAGGAAACTCTACTAACGTATCTTTCACTTTGAGAAAGCCATTCGAGAACGGGTTCTCAGGACAGGCATCTTATACCTTCGGGGAATCTAATAAGATCTTTGACGGAACTTCTTCTCAGAACAGTTCTCAGTGGAGAAACCAGATCAGTGTAAACGGTAAGAACTCTAACCTTCCTGTTACACGATCAGACTTTGCTCTTGGAAACAGGATCACTGCTAACGTTAATTACGAGTTGACCTGGAATGAGAACGTAAGTACTACCATCGGACTTTTCTACGAAGGAGTACAGAGCGGACCTTACAGCTTCACTTACCGTGAAGGACGTGACTTACTGAACGATGATTCCAGGGATAACGCCCTGATATACATCCCGGCTAGTGCCGATGAGATCACCTTCTCTGGAACTGCTGTTGAGCAGGCTGCCCAGTACGAAAGACTGGAGACATTCATCAACAGTGTTGAATACCTGCGTGAGAACAAAGGTGGATATGCTGAAAGGAATGCTTCTCGCGGACCATGGAGCCACGTAGTTGACCTTAAGGTGCTGCAGGATTTCACTGTAAACTGGGGGAATAAGGAGCTCACGCTTCAGTTCTCTGCTGATATCTTCAACTTCACCAACCTTTTGAATAAGGACTGGGGTAAGCGTAAGTTCATCAGGAGCGAAGTATCTCCTTTGACCACTGTTTCTACAGGTAGCACTCCAACATTTGCTATCAACGACGGCGTTGTAAATGCTGATGGTTCTCCGAACATGGAGGAACTGGACGACTTCGGTCTTCAGTCTTCAAGATGGCAGGCCCAGCTGGGTATCCGTTATATCTTTAACTAAGAGACCCATACCATACAGAGAACCCCGGCAAGTGCCGGGGTTTTTTTATGCTCAAAAATCCTTACATTTAATTTCTCTAAACAACGAACATGGAAATTATTCAGACCGTACATTCTTACCTGGCCTACGTGGTCCTTCTTGTCTTATTTTTGGCTGTTGCCAATGCCATTACCGGCCTCGTGTCAAACCGTATGTTTACCCTGGAAAAAGATTACAGGGTGAGCCTGTTTGCATTGATATTGTCACATATCCAGCTACTCGTAGGCTTATTGCTCTACTTTCTTTCACCCAATGGGCTTAGTGCCATCCAGAGCCTTGGGATGGGAGGCCTGAATTCCGCTGCACGATTACTTGCGGTAGAACATCCTTTCATCAATATCCTGGCCATTGTGCTGATAACTATTGGCTGGTCCCGGCACAAGAAATTCCTCGATGGAAAAAAGAAGTTCAGGAGTATCGCGATCTTCTACGGACTGGGCCTGGTGCTCATCCTGAGCCGCATTCCCTGGACGCAGTGGTTCAATTAGGACCGGCACCAATAATTGACTTTATTAAAAAACCAGTTTAAATAATCAACCACAATGAAATATACCCTCTTACTTCTCGCCTTTACCTGGGCGTCAATTTTACCTGCACAGCAAGAACTTTTTAATGGCCGCAACCTGGAAGGCTGGACGATCTACGGCACCGAGAAATGGTACGTGGAGGACGGGATGCTGATCTCTGAAAGCGGCCCGGATGAAGGCTATGGTTACCTGGCTACCGATAAGCACTACCAGGATTTTGAACTTACGCTCGAGTTCCTGCAGGAGGCAAATGGGAATAGTGGGGTCTTTATCCGCTCAACAGTTGACGGCACCAAGGTCAGTGGCTGGCAGGTAGAGGTTGCCCCGAAAGGATTACACACCGGGGGCGTGTATGAATCCTATGGCCGGGGCTGGCTGATAAAACCGGATGCCGCCAAAGAGGAAGTGCTGAAGGAAGGAGAATGGAATACCCTGAAGATCCGGGTCATGGGCGACCAGCTCACCTCCTGGCTGAATGGTACCGAGATGGTCTCTATTACCGATGAGAAGATCGGGCAGGGGAAAGGGAGTATCGCTCTCCAGATCCATGATGGGGGTGGAATTAAAGTAAAATGGCGTAATATCAGGGTTGTCGTTCCCGAATAGTTCTACTCTGTTTTTACCAGCAACAGGTATACCGGGAAATGATCACTGTATCCGCCCGTATACCGGCCCCCGGCGTAAGTCCTGAACGGGTATCCCCGGTAGGGTCCGTGCCTGGTTCTCAGTTCTTCAGTGGAATATATTCCCGCAGTAAGGAATTGCCATTTCCCAGGGTCTCGTTCCAGGTACTCCGTTCCGAGGTAAAACTGGTCAAAGAGACTCCATCGGTTCCGGTATGCGAGAGTTCCGCCGCCTTGCCGGTACAGATCCAGCATTGGGTTAAAGAGTGAATTCCTGCTCTTGGCTTCCCGTCTTGCTTTCGCTCTTAAAACTTTATACAGGCTGTCATCATCGGGGTTGTCATTAAAATCGCCCATCCCTATAATTCCAGATCCCGGGTGTAGTCTTTTAAGGGAATCGATCATGCGAACATTAAGTCGCGCCGCTTTCACCCGGTTCTCATTACTGCGGGCTTTCCCGCCACTGCGGGACGGCCAGTGATTAACCAGGAAATGTACCGCCTCCCCCTTTAACCATCCGCCTACGATCAGCAGGTCCCTTGTGTAGTCGCGCTCACCCTCGAGGTCATGCAGGAGCAGTCGCCTGCTTTTAAAACTGCTCGGGAAAAAGCTATCCTTGTTGTATAAAAGCGCAACGTCTATCCCGCGTTCGTCGGGGCTGTCGTTATGAATTATACCGTATTGCAACTCTTTCAATAAGGGATGGGAGACGAGGTCGTTCAGCACCTTGTAATTTTCTACCTCGCAAAGCCCGATGATATCCGGGCCCTTTTTATTCAATATCCCTCCTATCCCGGAAATTACCGTCGCAATTCGTTCTATTTTCAGTTGGTAACGCTGCATTGTCCACCTGTCCCTGCCGCCCGGGGTCCTGTCCATGTCCAGGATGCTGCTGTCCCTCGCGATGTCGAAAAGGTTTTCGACGTTGTAGAATGCAACAAGTACTTGCTCTCCCTTCACTGCCGTTCTGGTATTAACGGTTTGGGCAATAAGATACAGGGAGTTGAAAGATGAGAACAGTATCCAAAGGCATAGTCGATATATCATGCTTCAATTTATTTCCTGCCACTGCAAGTATGCTGCAGTGGAGCAATTTAAATTGGTCCTGTTAAGAGAGATCACGTTGGGTTGATCTGCAAGATGAAGTTGTAAGATGAGGGGGATAGTGTTATTGATATTTGTTGTGTCTTGCTGCGCTATCACCCATGGCCAGTCCGTCACGGTGACAGGCACTGTTTATGATCGTGAAAATGGTCTTCCCCTGAACGGGGTGGTGGTACAGGTGGATACGGATAGTGCGAGGGTGATCACAGATCCCTCCGGCCATTTTGAAATCCGGACAGGGAAGGCCGGAAAGGCCTTGCTGAAATTGGAAAAGGAAGCGTATAGAATGCACCAGGTTCAATTGGAATTGAAAGGCAAGGACATCCCGGTGCGAGATATATTCATGACATATTCGGGGACGCCCTGGGAAGTCTCCCTGCCACTACAGGAGAATGAGTTGTATGATGAGGAAAGTGGCTGGGGAGACAGGGTGCTCCTGCAGGCCGGTCGTGACATTTACCTGAACCGGGCTGCTTTTGATTTCGGCCAAGTGTATTTCCGGCTGCGTGGATATGACGCTGCTGAAAACGAGGTCTTATTAAACGGGTTTCCCATGAACAGCCTGCTAAGCGGCCGGGCGGAGTGGGGTCTCTGGGGAGGCCTAAACGATGTGACCAGGAACCAGGATATCTCTTATGGCCTGGGGGCTTCGGAGCACACCCCGGGCGGAATGCTGGGTTCTGTACATATAGATACTGCTCCCGGTGGCCTGCGAATGGGAAGCAGGATCACGGGTAGTTTATCCAATCGCAGTTATGCTGGCAGGTTTATGCTAACCCATGTGGGAGGTGATACCGGGGATGGATTCAGTTACGCCTTCTCGGCCTCCAGGCGCTGGGCCGGACAGGGTTATACCGAGGGCACGTCTTACGATGCCTATTCCCTGTTCTCATCCCTTGCCTATCGTTGGGCCAATGTGCACCGGCTCCTTCTCAGCCTGACCCGTGCCTATAACAGGAGGGGCAGGTCTGCAGCAATTACCTCCGAAGTATTTGAACTGGCAGGCCGGGATTATAATCCATACTGGGGTTGGCAGGAGGGGAAGGTGCGGAATGCGAGGCAGAGGATATTGAAGGAACCGCTATTCCAGCTACAGTATAGGATTGAAAAAGGCAAATTCCAGCTGCTGGCTGGCCTGGGTTATCAATGGGGTGAAAGATCGGATTCCCGGCTGGGCTATTACAACGCCCCCAATCCCGATCCGACCTACTACAGGTACCTTCCATCGTATTACCTGAATAGTCCGGCTTCCCCCAACCTGCTCAGCGCAGCACAGGCGGCAAAGGCTTTTTCCGCATCACCTCAATTCTTATGGGAATCGCTCTATACAGCAAACCAAAATCCCCTGCTAAATGGGAATGCTGCCTATCTCTTATCTGCTGACCGGGTACATACCCGGCTGGGTTCTGCCTATATAAGGGGAGACGTCGGGCTCCAAAATTTCCGGTTTTCCTGGGGAATTCCGATCCAGAACCTGCAAGCGAGGCATAGCGCCCGGTTGCTGGACCTGCTTGGGAGTGATCACCACCTGGACATTGACCCGTTCTCTGAAACCCGGAACGACCTGCAAGGGGAAGCAAGGAAAACCGAAGGGGATATCTTTGGATATGATTATTCTATCCTGGTAAAGCGATATAGGCCTTACCTGCAGTTGGAATACCGGAAGGCAGATATGTCTGCTTTTATTACAGGGTATTACGAACTGACCCAAATGCAGCGCGAAGGGCATTTTGTCAATGAAAGATATCCTGACAACTCTGCCGGAATAGGAGAAAAGCTGCGCTTTCCTGCGACAGGTGTAAAGGCCGGGATTCGGTACGGTATCAACGGCAGGCACTGGCTGGATCTCAATGCGGCTGGTTTTCAAAAGGCTCCCCTCCCCCAAAACACCTATGTCAATCCCAGGGATCATCATTTGGTTGTTCCAGGGGCGGCAGTGGAGGAAAACAAAGGTGTTGAAATTAATTATCACCTCAGGTCTCCATCCTGGATGGGCCGGCTGACCGCTTATTATACCAGGTTCCGTAACCGTTCTGATGTAAATTTCTTTTACGCAGACACCGGCCTGGGATCCGATTTCATCCAGGAGGTTATCACGGGGATAGATTACTTGCATAAAGGGTTAGAGCTGGGGCTGGAACACGAGATCGTGGCAGATGTAACCCTATCAGTAGTTGGTGCGCTTGGGGACTTTCGCTACAGCCGGGATCCGGAAGTCTACCTCTTTTTTGACACCAGTGGAAAGCAGGAAGAGCTGATCAATACTGACGGCAGTGCTTACCTCGGATATGCCGGTTTGCAGGACTATCACCGGGCATCCGGGCCCCAGTCGGCTTTCTCCCTGGGCCTGCATTACAGGGACCCTGACTTCTGGTGGGTTGCTGTCAACGCCAATTACCTGGCCGGGGCCTACGCGTCCATCACCACCCTGGCAAGAACGAGGCAGTTTTTACTCGATCCTGACACCGGTCTTCCCCATCCCGGGGCAAATGATGCAGTAGCAGCCGGTTTGCTGAAGCAGGAACCTGTTCCTGATATCTACCTGCTCAATATCACCGGGGGGCGTTCCTGGAGATTCAAGCAGTATTATCTCAGCTTCTTCATGAGTCTTTCCAACCTCTTTGACAGGGTTTACGCTACCGGGGGTTATGAACAGGGGCGGAATGCAAATTACGGGCAGTGGCTGAAGGATCACATCGGAGGCAACCCGTCATTTGGCACAAAGTTCTGGTATGGCCGGGGCCGGAACTTTTTCTTAAACCTGGCCGTCAGTTTTTAATTTAAATCGTGAAATTATGAAAAGTATGATGCGCCGATTATTTGGCTTAATTACCCTTCTGCTTATCTCTTCCTGTGTAAGTGATTTTTTGTCCGGCGGGGGAGAAGGAGAATGCAATGGAATACCGGAACCTAACCTGCTCATGAGTGAGCTGGTTTCACTGTATGAAGGTACGACCGTCGAGATAACCGAAGATTGGGTTATTGAGGGTTATGTGATCTCTTCTGACGAGGCTGGAAATTTCTTTGGGAGCCTGCATTTCCAGGACCATCCTTCCGAGCCCAGCTATGGCTTGCAGTTAGAGATCGATCTGCCAAAATCTTATCTCTGGTATCCTCCCGGGACCAGGATATTGGTAAAGCTCAATGGGTTGTACCTCGGGAAGCGAAAAGGTGTCCTGATGTTAGGAGGTGCCTTCCCGTCTTTTGGAAACCTGAGTGTAGGCCGGTTGCCGGCCAGGATGGTTCCGGAACATATAATTGCCGCTTGTGAGGAACCGGTTGAATTGCAGCCGGTAGAGACCGGTATTGCCGGTCTGGGTGAGATTCCGGTCAATACCCTGGTCCATGTTCAGGGGGTACAGCTGATCGAAGAAGAGAATGGGGAGCCCTTTGCCCTGCCCGAAACAGATACAGCCAGAAACCTGGAAGACTGTAATGGGGACCAATTGATCTTACAGAACAGCGGTTATGCCGACTTTGCAGCTACAGCACTCCCTTCCGGTAAGGGAGGTATAACGGCGGTCCATACCCAGGACAATAATAGATCCCTGCTTCGGATACGAAATCTGGAGGATATAGCTATGGAAGGAGATCGCTGCCTGGATGGTTATGTACCGGGGGAGACAGAATCCGGGGACGAACAGCAGGATGAGAATGAAGGAACAGGAGATACCAATGCCATCCTTATTACCGAATTGGCAGATCCCGATAATAACCCTGATGCCAGGTTCCTGGAATTGTACAATGCGGGAGACCAGGCGGTATCCCTGGAAGGATGGATATTACGGCGCTATACCAATGCCAATACAGAAGCAGGGGCTGTAACCGACCTTTCGGGTTTTACAATTCAGTCCGGGGGATTCTTACTGCTCTCCCCGGATGCAGTTACATTCGCTGCAATCTACGGGATTAATGCAGACCTGGAGGTCGCTGCCAACAGCGCGGCAGATTCTAACGGGGATGACAATATGGAACTGGTGAATGCCGAAGGGGAGATCGTCGACAGTTTTGGCCGGGTGGGAGAAGATGGTTCGGGAACCGATCACGAGTTTGAGGACGGCAGGGCAGTACGCCTTGCCTCAGTAACCCGGGGAAGTGCTGTTTTTAACCCGGGGGAATGGGAAATATATAATGATACCGGGGCAGCAGGTACCATCAACCAGCCTCAGCAGGCGCCGGGGGATTTTAGTCCTGGAATACGCTGAACTTAATAATCA
Source organism: Zeaxanthinibacter enoshimensis (assembly GCF_004362865.1). GTDB lineage: Bacteria > Bacteroidota > Bacteroidia > Flavobacteriales > Flavobacteriaceae > Zeaxanthinibacter > Zeaxanthinibacter enoshimensis. Next base: position 1,059,016 of record NZ_SNYI01000001.1, read on the forward strand.
TGGAGGACTTCCATGACTGTTGAAAGATCTTTTGGCGTAACGGGTTTCAGGATATAATTGTGAACGATCTCGTAATCCTTTACACGTTCAAGGTCGCGTGGGTCTATTGAAGAACTGATAATATATATGATCAGGTGTTCTATCTTGGGATGGGTGATCTTCGTGAGTTCTTCCAGGAACTCCCAACCATTCATTATCGGCATATTCAGGTCGAGGAAAATGACTGAAGGGAAGTTCTCATCAGCATCTAAAATGGATGACAACCCGTCGAGGGCTTGTTGTCCATTCTGGTATACGAGAACTTCATCGCAGAAATTCACTTCTTTCATGATCCTTTTGGTGCCGTAGATAAAGATCGGATCATCATCGATAATACAGCTGGTGCGTATCTTTTTCACTTTGTGCTTTTTAATATCCTTCGTTCAGGGTAATAATGAATGTGGTCCCTACGTCCACCTTGCTCTCAACAGATATAGTGCCGTTCATGGCTTCTATCTGGTTCTTGGTAATAAACAAGCCGATCCCCTTTGCGTCCTTATGACTGTGGAAGGTCTTGTACATCCCAAAGATCTTATTCCTGTGCCGGTCAAGGTCTATTCCCTGCCCGTTATCGCCAAAACGGATAATAATTCGCCCGTTGCGTTTGGCAGAGGTTATGGTGATCATTGGAGTGCGATCGGGGGAGCGGTATTTGATCGCGTTAGTAAAAAGATTCAGGAGGATACTATCTAAATATGCGGGGACCACGTTTACAAAGTGGGATCTCGCTATTTTAATATGACAGGAGGTATTATTTGCCTTAAGGAGGGCATTCACATTCTTTTCCACAGCGGTAACGGCACTCAGAAGGCTTACGCTGGTCATTTTTTCAAGGGCCCCGGTCTTCACCTGTACTACTTCATTGAGGTGCTGTACCGTTTCGTTCAGGCTTTCTGAAGCATTCTTCATCATCTGGATGATGTTCTTCTGTTCAGAAGGATCTGTTTCCCCGTCGAGGAAAGTGGTTAGCATAGACATATTAGTGGCATGCGACCTCAAGTTATGGGAAACGATATGTGCAAAATTCAGCAGGCTTTCGTTCTGGTCCTTGGTTACGTTGACCAGGGTCTTTAATCGTTTTTCCGCGGCGATACGAGAAGAGATATCCATGATCTGGGAAATGAAGTGGGTAAGTTTCCCCTGTATGTCTTTCACGGCGGTTACGGTAAGGATAACATGGACCAGGTGGCCATCCTTATGGTAATAACGTTTCTCTATCTGGTATGAATCCCTTTTGCCTTTGATGACCTGTTGCAGGAGATCAAGGTCTTTATTCAGGTCATCCGGATGGGTGATATCCTGGAAGGTGAGCTTCATCAGTTCACTCCGGGAATAACCAATACTTTTACAGAGGCTGTCATTCACCTTCTTCCATCTACCGTCAAGACCTACAAATGCCATTCCTACAGCCGATTGCTCAAAGGTGCCGGTAAAGGATTCTTCGCTCCTGGCGAGTTCTAACTGGGCTTTTTTAAGTTCTGTTATATCCCAGTTGGTTCCGATCATCTTAAGGGCATTGCCCTTTTTATCACGCTGGGTCTCGGCCATGGCCCGGATATAACGGGTTTCCCCGTTGGGCCAGACTACCCTGAATTCCGTATCAAATGGTTTTTCTCCGCTGATGGCCATCTGTATTTCCTCGTCTCCTCTTTCCTTATCCTCTGGGTGTACAGCTGCCTGCCAGGCCTCGTAAACACCACTGAAATCCTCCTGGCGTATACCGTATAGCCTGTACATATTAGCATCCCAGACTAGTATATTCTGGACTATATCGTAATCCCAGATTCCTACCTGGGCCGCTCTGGTAGCGATCTCCAGCCGTTCTGAAATTATAGAGTTCTCTTCAGAAACTCTTTTTTGAATATCGATATCCTGGAAGGTACCATACAGCCTGACACATTTATTATTGAGAAACTCGGGTTGGCCTTTGGCACGCACCCATTTTTCATTCCCTTTAGCCGTAATGATCCGGAGCTCCACATCCCAGGGCTTCCCGCTCTCAATGGCCCGTTTGACCATCTTGGTAATCGTCTCACGATCCTCACCTTCTTTGTAGAAGTTTATACCCGTTGCCAGGTCAGATTCAAAGTCCGCAGGGACTTCGTGGATCTCCTTGGTGATCTTACTCCAGAAAATGCTGTTGTTGACCAGGTCAACCTCCCAGCCCCCGACATTGGCCACCTTCTGCGACATCCGCAGCAACTCCATTTCACGTTGAGCAGAAGTCAGGGACTCAAGGACCAGGACAACACCCCCTGCATCGCCCTCAGGATCAGACCAGGGGCTAATATTCCATTTTAACCAGTAAATGCTGCCGTCTGCCCTGACAAAGCGTTCCCCCTCATTGACTTCCGTCTTATTTTTGCTGAGGCTGTTTTTTATTGCATCTATGAGCTTACCCGGGATTTCCGGGGATATCTCGCGGAGGGTTTTTCCTTCTGTTTCACCGGGGGTAAGCCCATAACTTTCGTCAAAAGACCGGGAATTCGCAAGAATTCTCAGGTCCTGGTCCAGGGAAACCATTGGTACGGGGGAGTGCTTTATGAAGTTAAGCGTCTGGATATTTTGCAAAAGGATCAGTGTTTGTGGTTATTAACTCCAACGCTAAGTTAATACATAAAGTATTAGTGTAAGGCTTTACTCACGGGATTTTTGGCAGGTTTTCTCAATTTTGTAAGTCGGATTCTGCAGGTATTCAGGTAATTAGTATTTCTCAACGGAGTAAACTGGATTTTTAGCAACATCCGTACGGATATTGTCATAAAGTACATACATCCTATGGTGTTAAAGGCGGACTGATATTTTCCGATTCCGGTAAGATGTTCTTATCAGGGAGGGTTCTTATCTTTACAGGAAGATAATCTTGTGTATGGAACAATTTTTTAACGAGATACGGATTGGTAATAAGGAGGCTGTCAGCAGCATGCTCAGCAAGGATCCAAACCTGGTAAATGCCCGTGACCAGAGAGGCTCAACCCCACTGATACTCGCTGCTTACTATGATCATGCCGGCATAGTTTCAGAATTGCTGGACTACAATGCCCCGATAGATGAGAAAGATGCAGCCGGGAATACCGCACTGATGGGGGTCTGTTTTAAAGGCTTTAAAAAAATTGCCGAGCAACTGATCGCGGCAGGGGCAGATGTAAACGCTACCAATGCGATGGGGGGCAATTGCCTCATTTTTGCTATTACCTTTAAACATGTGGATATTGCTAAGTTGCTAATAGATCACGGTGCCGATACCAAAGCCAAAGATGCCAGGGGCAATACTGCCCTGGACCATGCACGCATGCAGGATGTGAAACCCCTTATAGAATTGCTTGAAAATCACTAGAATATGGCTGACAAACTGAACGTAGCACTTGTACAGACTCCACTCGTATGGGAAGACCCGGCAGCCAACAGGAATGTCCTTGAGAATTTCATCCGCGGAATTCGGGAAAATACCGACCTGGTCATCCTGCCGGAAATGTTCACTACGGCATTTACGATGACCCCCCAGCACATTGCCAAAGAGGAGGGTCCGGCGACGATCAATTGGATGCAGGACCTGGGCGGGGAACTGAACCTGGCAATAACGGGGAGTATTGTATTCCAGGACGGGGATAATTTTTATAACCGGCTTTGTTTTGTAACGCCGGACGGATCGGTTCACACCTATGATAAAAGGCACACCTTCACCCTGGCAGGGGAAGACAAGGTGTACCAGGCCGGCAGGGAAAGACTAATCGTGTCATTCAAAGGTTTCCGGATATGTCCCCTGGTGTGTTATGATCTCCGCTTTCCGGTCTGGAGCAGGAATACCGAGAATTATGACCTGTTGATCTACGTGGCCAACTGGCCGGCTCCCCGAGTTGCAGCATGGGACATTCTTTTAAAAGCCAGGGCGGTAGAGAATATGTCGTACTGCATAGGAGTTAACAGGATCGGGACTGACCATACCGGGCACGAGTATGCCGGTCATTCGGCAGTATATGATGCCCTGGGAAGTACGATTGCCTATTCGGAAGAAGAGACTGTGCTTTACGCTACGCTGGAGAAAGAAAAGTTAGATGAAGTGCGGGGAAAACTGAAATTCCTGCAAGACAGGGATGCCTTTACCCTCCAACCGTAAAGGTCTGCTCAAGTTCCCAGTTGGCCCTTACTTCAATGACCTCCGGGTAGTAGATCACCTTTTCTGGCTGCCTTCTTTCCAGATAGCGGCCGGTGTCCCATCGCTTGTTTTCATTGGTATCAAAGATCAGCCTCACCAGGTATTTCCCGGGATCCACATTATTGAATTCCAGTAGTTGTGATCCTGTGAGATAGCGTTCCCGCTTCACAGTTCCCTTTTCATCGGTCAGTTGAACGATCAGGGGAAAGCTGAGTTCTCCTTCTAACCGCATCCTCAGGTTGCCAAGGTCGGCATATCCCCCCGTAGATAGCCTGTAGAAAACACTGTCATTGGTCTGTCCGAAGAAATCCATAAGGCTTCGTTCGTCCAGGGTGATCCTGTAGTCTGTATTGGCATCTTTTTCAAAACTTATCCTCACCCGGTTCTCCAGGGTATCCAGTTCTGTTTGGAAAGGCAGGGGAACGGAATCCTGTGTAACTACGCTGATCCGGCGCCTGTCTACCGCTATGATGGGGGTGTTGGCCCCTATGGAGAAAGTTTCTTCAAATGGGAGCTTGGACCTGTGGCTGGGGTTGAGCAGCAGGGTGTCGGGTCCCAGTTTCCTGGTTTTTACAGTAAATGTATCTATCTGTTCTGTATTCTGAAGCCTTACCCGGAAGACCAGGGAATCTGCCTTGAAGGGGGTAAACCAGAAATTAAGCGAATCTTTACCCGGGATCCTGGAGACCATGGTCTTTACACTGTCCGGCAATTGGGTCAGGGGTTCGATAAATACATCAGGATCTTCTCCCTGGTAACCAAAGAGCACCCTGTTTGCTGCGGCAAGGCTGGGGGGAAGCATACTGTAATCCGGGATTTCCCGGAACATGTTCAGCAGGTAAGTAGTGTCTGTGGGCAGCTGTATGGTATCCTCCACGAACGCGATCTTATCTGTATCCTGGTTAAATACATTATTCTTTGCTTCATCTTTTACGCCTACCAGGACATACTTCCCGGCTTTCAGGTTGTTGAGCCTGAAAATCGTGGTGCTGTCCAGCGTATTGGTCATATAATTCGGGGGTTCGTTATAGATGGTAGAATCCGTATAACTACTGTCCAGTTCGTAGAGCATCACGCTGATGAACTTGTCGGCATTACGGTTAAAAGCATCCTTTACCACGCCCGAAAGGGTAAGGGAATCTATATAGTCGCCCGTAGAAAAGACATAGGTCAGGAAAGGGTTAGGATTTCCCTCGTTGTTATCCACGATACTCTGGCCAAAATTAATGGTGTAGGTCGTACTGTCGCGGAGGGTATCTTTCAGGATTATTTCGATGAATTTACTGGCACCACCCTGGGGTTTGATTTCAGGGGCGTATTTCAGTGGGGGGGATATGATCAGCTGGTTCTGCACATCCTGCAATTTGATGTATTCGTCAAAATAAAGCCTGATACGATTACTCTTGAAGTTTACGCTGAGATTATCCGGGTCTGCATCGATCATTACCGGCGCCTCAACATCTTTAGGTCCGCCGCTTGGACTGCCCCTCTTGGCACACTGAAGCAGGGCCGCGACTAACAGCAGGGCAAACATAAGCATCAGGGATCTTCGGAGCAGGGCCATAGGTCTATTCTGTGCTGGCAAAGAAACGATTAATTTACAGATTTATAAAATTAAGGAACCACGGCCATAGCAGCTATATAGACCTCCACATCCCCCGCTTTTTGCAGGGCCAGGGAACAGGCTTCAAGGGTTGCCCCTGTGGTGATCACATCATCTACCAGCAGTACTTTTTTTCCCCTGAGCTCTTCCCCGTCTGCCAGGGTATAGAGTTCCTGCTGGCTTTGCCAACGGAAAAACCGGTCTTTCCTGGTCTGTGTACGGACATTGGCCGTCTTTAACAACAAGCCCGTACGGAATTCCGAACCCATGACCCTGGCCAGCGCCTTTCCAAAATTGTCTACCTGGTTATACCCTCTCTGTCTTTGTTTCCTTGGGTGCAGGGGAACGGGAATGATATAGTCCGGGATGGCGGGAAGACCTGCTTCCATGAGGTCCTGGCCAAACCACTCTCCCAGGAATGTTCCCAGCTGCTGCTGTTTCCTGTATTTAAGGTAGTGGATAAGGTTTTTGACGATTCCATCCTCATGGTAGTAGAGAAACGCAGCCGCTTTACTGACATCCGTTCGTCCGTAAAAAATGCGGTCTACGGGATTTTCTGTCATGAAATTGTACTCGGTAAGGGGTAATTGATTCCGACAAAGGGTGCACAAAAGGTGCTCTCCTCGATATAATCGAGCGTTACATCCAAAACACAAGGGGGGTAAAAGGACCTTGTTGATGTCATTTAGTATATTTGATAGCTTAAGAAAAATCAAATCTTAGCGCGAATAACCAGCTGAAAAACTTAGCCTCGATTGAATGGATTTTCAAGATACTAAATTCAATTACAAGATCATATTTGCCACTCTGGTCGCCGTGATCCTGGGGATACTGATTGCCTTTTATTACAGCTACGCTCAGTCAAAGGCCCAGATCAGTTACCTCGAAGATGAACGGAACCTGCTGGTAAAGGACCTTACCATCATGAAATCCGAGGTTGACCGCCTGGCGGCTATGAACGAGGTGAACGAGATAGACCTTGAAGATTCCCGTTTCCGGGTAGAGCAGTTGCTGGATTCTGTCGGCCGACTGAACTTTACCGTGGGAAAGTTGCGTGAAGACCGCCGGAGGCTGCGGAAACTGGAAGCTATGTACGACAGCCTGAAGCTCAAGAACAACTACCTGGAATACAATAACAGCCTGCTGACCGAGAAATACGAGGAGAGCCGGGAGATCCTGGAAGAACTCCGGAGTAAGAGCAGTGCGCTGTCAGCCGCAGAGACCTTGTTAAGACGAAAGAACAGGGAACTCAGCCGGGAGCTGAAGACCAAGAATTACCTCAGGCTTCAGTTCGCCGAGGGGAGTGGATTCAGGCTCAGGAGTGAAAGACCAATAAAAACGACAAAGGCATCTACCATAGAAAAACTCCGTGGCTGTGTTACTATCCTGGAAGATCCGGGGGCAGAAACCCAGCAACGGGTAGTTTACCTGCAGTTCCTGGATCCCCAGATGCAGGTGATAGAGGATAATGCCAGCACGGTTTCCGTGAGCGGGAACATCTACAGTAAAAGGGTGGAAGTGCTGTACGAGGGAGACGAAATGATGATCTGCGACTTTATCACCGTTCCCGAAGCATCACTGCAGGAAGGCACCTATACCCTCAATGTTTTCGAGGATGAAAAACTCCTTACTTCCTCTGAATTTCAGCTAAAATAATTACGGCAGTTCTAGGCTAATATTCTATTTTTGCCGCATGGCAAAGCAAGAAGACAATTTCAAGAATGTAATATCCCACGCCAAAGAATACGGCTATGTATTCCAGTCGAGCGAGATCTATGACGGCCTGAGCGCGGTCTACGATTACGCCCAGAACGGTGTGGAACTGAAGAAGAATATCAGGGAATACTGGTGGAAGGCCATGGTGCAGATGAATGAGAATATCGTGGGCCTGGATTCGGCCATCTTCATGCACCCGACTACCTGGAAAGCATCCGGGCACGTTGATGCTTTTAATGATCCCCTGATCGATAATAAAGACTCCAAAAAACGATACCGGGCAGACGTACTGATCGAAGATCACGTGGCCAAGATTGAAGCCAAAATAGAAAAGGAAGTCAGTAAGGCGGCTAAACGCTTTGGTGACGCCTTTGACCAGGAACAATTCGAGGCCACGAACCCAAGGGTACTGCGCTACAAAGAGGAGGCAGACACCATTATGAAACGGATGGCCGGGTCCCTGGAAAAGGAAGACCTGCAGGATGTAAAGAACCTGATCGAGGAACTGGGCATTGCCTGCCCCCTTTCAGGATCAAAGAACTGGACAGACGTTAAGCAGTTTAACCTGATGTTCGGTACCAAACTGGGAGCTTCTGCAGAAAGTGCCATGGACCTCTACCTGAGACCTGAAACTGCACAGGGGATCTTTGTGAATTTCCTGAACGTTCAGAAGACGGGGAGAATGAAGATCCCTTTCGGAATTGCACAGGTAGGAAAAGCGTTCAGGAACGAGATCGTTGCCCGGCAGTTTATTTTCAGGATGCGCGAGTTTGAACAAATGGAGATGCAGTTCTTTATAAAACCCGGCACCCAGGGCGAATGGTACGAGACCTGGAAAGAAAGAAGGATGAAGTGGCACCTATCTCTCGGGATAGGGGAAGAGAACTACAGGTTCCACGACCACGAGAAACTTGCCCATTATGCTGACGCCGCCGCTGATATAGAATTCAGGTTTCCCTTTGGACTCAAAGAATTGGAGGGTATCCATTCCCGGACGGATTTTGACCTCGGGAGGCACGAAGAATTCTCCGGAAAGAAACTACAGTATTTTGACCCGGAAACGCAGGAGAGTTACGTGCCTTACGTAATAGAGACCTCTATCGGCCTTGACCGGATGTTCCTGGCTGTTTTCTCGAATGCACTGCAGGAAGAAACCCTGGAAAACGGGTCAACCCGGACCGTGTTAAAGTTACCGGCAGTACTCGCCCCGACCAAGGTAGCCATTCTGCCGCTCGTCAAAAAGGATGGCCTTCCCGAAGTAGCGATGCAATTACTGGAAGAGCTGCAGTGGGACTTTAATGTCACCTATGATGAGAAAGATGCCGTTGGTCGCCGTTACCGCAGGCAGGATGCCGTGGGAACACCTTTCTGTGTGACCGTGGATCACCAGACCCTGGAAGATAATACCGTTACCTTACGCTACCGCGACAGTATGGAACAGATTCGTATCCCGATGAGCGAGGTAGCTGCTAAAGTAGCCGGGGAAGTGGATATGAAGCACTGGCTTCAGAAAATGAAATGATCCTTATAACCGGTATTCTAATCGCAGGCTGCTGTAAAAATTGAGGTTGTTCCCCGGGTAATAATACCTGGGGGCAGAACCTCCGAAGCCAACAGCATTGATCAAAACCGACCGGGCATAAGCGGTGTCGAAGAGATTGTCTATCCCGGCAGATAAGGCTAAGCTCCATCGCGGTCCCAGGTCCCTGCTGTAACCGAGCTTGGTGTTTACAAGATCAAAAGCCTCACTGTCCAGGGTATTTGCATCGGTCAGGGGAATTGCGCCCACATGTTCAAGGCCCAGGGACCACCACCAACCCGCATCCCCTGCGAGTCTCCACCCCGCAGTATAGCGGTGCTTCGGCACCCCGGTCAATGGATTGCCGGAATAATCATTATCTCCATCCACGAAATCGACAAACTGGTGATCGCTGAAAGTGTAACTCAGGTAAGGCATCCACCGGATTCCCCGCCAGGGTTTCAGTAATAACTGTGCGTCCAGTTCCACTCCCTGGTGCCTGGTCTCCCCGGCGTTCCGGCCGATAAACTGGTCCTGCCCGACTCTTTGGGCTACCAGTAAATTCCGGATATCCATTCGGTAAACGGAGAGGTCCACCTTCAGACCGGGATCACTGAAATACCAGCGACTTCCAAGTTCGTAATTCATCCCGGTCTCCTGGGAAATATCCGGGTTGATCACCCCATCCGGGGTAAGGGTCTCCTCAAGGCTGGGGTTAGAGTAACCCCTGCTGATATTCGCATAGAGATGGCGGGAAGGTGTCAGGCGGTATTCCAGGTCCAGGCTTGGCAGGAACAACAGGTCAAAATTCCTCTCGGCACTTCGGTTCTCTGCCCCCTGCCTGAAATCATCCCGGAAATCGTAATAGGTCTTGTTCAAGGCTAGTCCGGCCCTCGCTTTAAATCTATTGGTAAAGGGCCATTCCAGGCTGCCGAATGCGTTGAACTGCCGGCGGAATTCCCGGTTTTCACTCAGCTGGGTTCCCTGCAGGCTGCCTTGTCCATTATTCTCTTCGTAAAGGTTGTCATAGGTGCTCCAGTGGTATTCGTCCTTGTAGAGTTCGGCTCCCACGGAAAAGGGTGCGGCCTGTTCCCCGGCTGGAACTGCACCCTCAAAGATGCTTCGGAATCCATATCCATGGGTGAATTCGTCCAGGATGTTGAAAGGCCGGGGTTCATAATGATCCAGGTAGGAATAGAAAATGCTGGTATTATTGCGGAGCCCAGGGGTGATCTCCTGGCTGAGGTTCAGTCCGGCCAGGGTATAGTTGTTGTCTTCGTAACCCCGGGCTTGGCGCCATGTGAATGCTGCCTTCCTGGGGTTTTCCCGGAAGTCGGTTTCATTCAGCGAACTCGGAATCTGGGCAAAGTAATCGATATGGTTGACCAGGAGCCCTAGTGTGGTCTGCTCACTTAATTTAAAGCTGGAGTTCAGCAGCAGGGCATCTCTTTCAAAATCGTTGTTTTCCCGGTATCCTCCTGTCTCCAGGTGGCCGTAGGTCAGCTGCAGGTCATACTGCTCCTCCGAGATGGCAAACCCAACATTATTCTTAAACAGCTGGTAAGAACCCAGGGTGGTAGTATTGTAAACACGGTTTGCCGGGGCTCCGGATCGCAGCAGTATGGCACCACCCAGGTTAGCGCCGTAAGCACTTCCCTTAGGGCCTTTGATCACTGTGATATCAGCGAGATTTTCCAGGTCAAATAGTTCGATCGTGGAAAACCCCGTTCCGTTCGTCACCGGGATGTTGTTGAAATACAGGCGGACCTTATCGGTACCAAAGGGAGTACGTGCGCCCACTCCGCGAATGGTGATCCGGTTGGTATTCTGGGCGCCGGATAAAAGGTATACTCCCGAAACCCTGTTCATGGCAGAAGGCAGGTCTATGGGGTTCCGGGCCTCGAGGACTTCAGGACCCAGGCGTTGAACATCCGTGATGCCTATAGACACCGGCCGGTCTACAGGGTCGTAAAGGATGACCTCCTGCAGGTAGGTGACAGAATCCTGTTCTTGCTCCTGTGCCCAGACAAATGTTAGGAGCAGGGTGAATATAAAGGAGAGCTGTAACTTTTTCATCAGAACCGGACTCCTATGGCCAGGCCGGCGCGGTAAATAAAATCACTCTGGTAAGACTCGGGGTTCAGGTTACGACCAAAGCCGCCGAACACCTCGAGTGCAAATCGTTCGCTCCGGGTGGTCCATTTATTTCCCATCCCGATCCCCATGGCAAAACTACTGTAGTCGTTATTACGGTTCCCGAGTTCCGTGGTCTCTATCTCGTCTTCCCCTGTGAAATACAGGCCAAAGGCTTCGGCAAAGAAACCGGATCTGGGCTGGTAACCAAAATACGCCCTCAGGTTGGGACCTATCCCGAAATTCCCGTTAAAATCGGTCGGGTCGTCATCCAGGTAGAGGGTTCCCCCAAGGCTGACATCATCGTTCAGGTAGTATTCGTAGGAAGCTTCTACCGTGGTAGTGGCCAGGAAAAGCCCGATATTGAATTTGACTTCGCTCTCCAGGTCAGGATTGGGGTAAGCCTGCCCACGGGCACCCATGAAAAGCAACAGTAAACAAGGTAACAGCAATTTCTTCATATGGGATAGTTCTAGGATCTGTGTAAAAATACATATCTCATTTCTTAAAATCTCACCTTTGTTCATAACACCTGTCTATAGGGGATAAGAACTTACTGCTTTAAATGTTGGACATGGCGGTGAAACATTGTTATTTTTGTCGAAAACACCAGGATTTGAAGATCGTTTCATACAATGTCAATGGCATTCGCGCCGCAATTAACAAAGGATTTATTGAATGGATGCAAACCGTAGACGCCGATGTGGTCTGCCTGCAGGAGATCAAGGCTATGGAGGACCAGCTCACCACCCATCTCTTTGAAGATGCCGGTTATCCTTACCATTATTGGTACAGTGCACAGAAGAAGGGATACAGCGGTGTAGCCATACTTTCCAAGATAAAGCCCAATCACGTGGAATACGGTACCGGTATCGATTATATGGACCAGGAAGGCCGTAATCTCCGGGTAGATTTTGACAACTTTTCCGTGATGAGCCTCTACCTGCCATCGGGCACCAATATAGCTCGCCTGGACCACAAGCTCCAGTATATGGCCGATTTCCAGCAATACGTCAACGAACTGAGGCAGGATTATCCCAACCTGGTCATCTGCGGTGACTACAATATCTGTCACAGGGCGATCGATATCCATGACCCGGTTCGGAACAAGAATGTTTCGGGGTTTTTGCCCGTAGAACGTGAATGGATCGGGAATTTCATCGACAGTGGCTTCATTGACAGTTTCCGGTATTTTAATGATGAGCCTCATAACTATACCTGGTGGAGCTACCGTGCTAACGCCAGGGCCAATAACAAGGGCTGGAGACTGGATTACGGGATGGTGAGTGAGCCCCTGGAGGATCGTTTAAAAAGGTCTGTTATCCTGCCTGAGGCGAAGCACAGCGACCATTGCCCTATCCTGCTCGAGATAGCGTCCTGAAACCGCAGTATCGGGCACCTTTTAAATTCGAGATAGCAGTAGTTTTACCCCTTTTATAATATGATATATACAAAACTCCCCCACACCGATATAGAGGTAAGTAAAATATGCCTGGGTACAATGACCTGGGGCAAGCAGAACACGGAGGCTGAGGCCTTTGAGCAGATGGACTATGCCCTGGAGCAGGGAGTCAACTTCTTTGACACAGCCGAACTGTATCCTATTCCTGCCCACCCGGACCGTTATGCCCATACCGAGATCATTATTGGTAACTGGCTCAAGAAGACCGGGAACAGGGACAAGGTGGTACTCGCCTCGAAGATCGCAGGCAGGGCACCCCTCACTAAATTTATCCGTGAAACCGGTTTTAGCAGGGAATCTATTATCGAAGCTGTGGAGGGAAGCCTGCAACGACTGCAGACAGACCACCTGGACCTCTACCAGCTGCACTGGCCGGAAAGATCGACCAACTATTTTGGGCAGCGGGGATATACGCACGACCCCTCGGATCATTGGGAAGACAATATCCACCAGGTACTGGAAACACTCAGTGAACTTATTGCTGAAGGAAAAATTGGGCAGGTAGGATTATCTAACGAGACTCCCTGGGGGGTGATGCGATTCCTCGAAGAAGGGAAGGTGCATATAAAACTACCACGGATGATCACTATCCAAAATCCCTACAGCCTGCTGAACAGACTCTTTGAAGTAGGCCTGTCAGAGATCTCCATGCGTTCCAAGATCGGCTTGCTCGCCTATTCTCCCCTTGGGTTCGGTGTGCTCAGCGGAAAATACCTTGGCGGGAAACAGCCGGCAGATGCACGGATAACGTTATTCCCCAACTACAACCGCTATAGCAATGACAATGCGGTAGAGGCTACCCGTAAGTACGCCGCGCTGGCTGCCGATCACGGCCTTACCCCGGCACAAATGGCCCTGGCCTTCGTTAACAGCAGGCCCTTTGTCACCAGTAATATCATTGGGGCAACCACCATGGAACAGTTAAAAGAAAACATAGGGAGTGCGGATATCGAACTGACGGATGAGGTGCTGAAGGGAATAGAAAAGATCCACAGCCAGACCCCTAATCCTGCGCCTTAACTCAGAACAGGGCCTCTACGATCTGTTCGATCTTGGAGGCAAGCATGATCCTGATCTTGGTGTTCTTCAGGGAGATGGTATTATTCTTGGAAACATAGATGGTAGTGAACCCGAGCTTTTCAGCTTCCAGGATGCGCTGCTCTACCCTTTGTACCGGCCTGATCTCACCCGCAAGGCCTACTTCTGCAGCAAAGCAGATGCCCTTATCTATGGCTGTATCATCATTGCTGGACAGGATCGCCGCTACCACGGCCAGGTCAATGGCGGGGTCATCCACGGAAATTCCCCCCGTGATATTTAAGAAGACATCTTTTGCTCCCAGCTTAAAGCCGGCTCGTTTTTCCAGTACAGCCAATAGCATATTCAGCCTCTTGGCGTTATAGCCCGTTGCCGAACGCTGGGGGGTGCCGTACACAGCCGTACTCACCAGGGCCTGTATCTCTATCATGAGCGGTCGCATGCCTTCAACCGTGGCAGCCACGGCGGTGCCGCTCAGGCCTTCGTCATTCTTGGATAACAGGATCTCTGATGGGTTGCTTACCTCCCTGAGTCCTTTCCCCTGCATCTCGTAAATTCCCAGTTCGGCTGTAGAACCAAACCGGTTTTTCAGGGCTCGCAGGATCCGGTATACATAATTTCGGTCCCCTTCAAACTGCAAAACCGTATCCACCATATGTTCCAGGATCTTGGGCCCGGCCAGGGAGCCATCCTTGGTGATATGGCCGATCAGGATCACCGGGGTATTGGTCTCTTTGGCAAACTTCATAAGTTCTGCCGTGCATTCCCGGATCTGGGAAATACTACCGGCCCCGGATTCTATATAATTGGAGTGTAGTGTCTGTATGGAATCAACAACCAGGATATCCGGGTTGAGTTTCTCTACGTGCCGGAAGATATCCTGGGTCCTGGTCTCGGTAAGGATATAGCAGCTGTCATTGTCGGGCTGGATACGGTCTGCCCGCATCTTGATCTGTTTTTGGCTTTCCTCCCCGGAAACATAAAGGGTAGTGTAGGGTAGTTTAAGGGCGATCTGCAGCAGCAGCGTACTCTTCCCGATACCCGGTTCTCCACCCAGAAGTACAAGCGATCCCGGTACAAGCCCGCCTCCCAAAACACGGTTGAACTCCTGGTCAAAGGTGTCCAGGCGTAATTCTTTTTCCGTACTGATCTCTTTAACGCGCAGCGGCTTTACCCTGGCGCGGTCTTCACTGCCCGGTTGTTTCCAGTCTGTCTTCGCCGGGGCCTGTATCACCTCTTCAACGACGGTATTCCATTCTTTACAGGCGCCGCATTGGCCAACCCATTTCGCATACTGGGTGCCGCAATTCTGGCAGAAAAAAGCAGTTTTGGTCTTGGCCATCACAGGGTTTTAGGATGGCTAAAGATATTGTGGTTACGGCTAATAAAAAAGCCCGGGGTAAAGTTTGGTCAGAAGCCGAAATCGGCTTTCAGGGCATCCATTTTTTCCAGCGCCATCTCCTTGGTCAGGAAATCGATCTCTTCCATCCCGAAAGCCTTTTCATAAGTGCGCAGGGCTTTCTTAGGTTCTCCTTTCTGTTCGTAGTACTCGCCTTCCATGTAGAAGCCCAGCATTGTGCTGGGATACTCCTTATGACATAGTGCGGCAAGGGCTTTAAGCGACTCCAGGTCCTGTTTCTTCTTACTCCCTGCGTAGATGGCCATGATATCGTTAAGCTCTACCGGTTTGCGGAAGCCGAACAGGTCTTCGATCATCTGGTACTTATCGTTCAGGTACTGGAATACAGGGTCATCAGAAGCCAGGATGTTTTCTTTATACTCCTTGCGGGATATCGGTTTAAATATACTGAAGGTGCGGTCCCAGGCTTTTCCCATCCCGTAACTGATCACGGAAAGCTCGTTGGCCTGCGGGTACTCGTCCAGGTAATAGGTGAAATTATCCTTATCTACAGAAGAAAGGGCGCGGTCTAACTGCAGTACATTGTTCCTGGTTTCATCACGATTACCGCCTACAATGAGGTGGTAAAATATCTGCTGGTTCAATGCGGCGATCCGGGTCGGAACCCTGTTCTCCATTTCGGGTGCGAGAAGGGGAGAGATACTGATAAAGGCATTGAAAAGAGAGCGGTCTTTGAACAGGTAGTAATTACCAAAATTGGCGGTGATGTCGTATCCTACAAAGATCTTAAAGGGCGCAATATTATAGTTGGTGGCCAGGTAAGGGATGATTTCCATTCCGAGGAATTCAAAGAAGTTCTTGGCTTTCTCACCCGGCAGACCGGTTTCTTCGTCAAAAGCACAGTCTTCCCATCGCAGCTCGTCCTTGTACTGGTGGATGCCCACCACGATAGCCTGGGGCATACCCTGGAAGCTGCTGTAGAATTTGGAGATCGCCACGACTTGGTCAAAAAGGTACTCGGCGTCCAGTACCACTACCAGGGGATAGGTCTTTTCGGCGTCGTAGTTCTCTGGGAAATAGTAACGCACGTCCCGTCGTTCCTGTAGTTTAAAAGATTCGAAGATCTCCTGTGTCACCTGTGCCGACAGGCCCAGGGTGCAGAAAAGGGCGATCAGCAGTAGAAAAAATGATTTCATGATGTTGGGTTGGCTATCGGTTCCGGTTCAATAACGGTAATAGCAGAAAAGATATTGCACCGAACACCACTACCATCAGGGTCTGGGCGATCCACATGATCCAGCCAAAAGCATCCCCGGAAACCGAAGAGATCCCGAAGATCGCGAGGGCACCGCTCACTGCGATAGGGTATAACCCGATTCCGCCGTTGGTTGTGGTCATCGCGAAAGCCCCGGCGACGAAGGCCACAAGCAGTTGGTCCAGTCCCAGCCCTATGGTCTCCGGTACGGTATATTTGATCACCCAGAACATGGCGATATAACAGGACCAGATAAAAAGTGTGTGGGCTACAAACAATAGTTTCTTTTCCATCCGGAAGATGCTCATAACTCCGTCCAGAAGTCCTTTGACCAGGGTGCGTACCTTCAGTGCCAGCTTGGATTTGGAACGGCGCAGGAAAGCTAGAAAAACAAACAGGCCAAGGATTCCCACCCCTGCAAGCACCAGCGTGCCCACCAGGGAAAAACCACGGCCTTCCAGGAAACCCAGGATGATATCGGTCTGCAATACCAGCGCGATTACGATGATCAGGAGCAGCATCAGCAGGTCTATCACCCTTTCAGTGACAATGGTGCCGAACCCTTTTTGAAAAGGGACGTTTTCATAGGTGGCCAGGGCAGTAGCCCGGAGTACTTCCCCGGACCGGGGTATCCCCAGGTTGGCGAAGTAAGCCATCAGGATGATGAGTACGTTGTTGATGATCTTCGGGCGGTAGCCCATAGGTTGTAAAAGATAGTTCCAGCGGATAGCCCTGGAAATATGGCTCAGGATCCCGATCAGTACGGAAACGGCCACCCAGAAAAGGTCGGCCTCGCGCACATAATGGATGATCTGCCGGCGTTCCTCTTCACCGGTGATCTGGTAGGAATACCATACCAAAAAAACTCCCAGGGCAATTGGGAGTATAGTCTTCAGGAGTTTTTTGAGCCTTTGGTTCAAAATCAGTCTAAACGATTGGTCTCTTCGTTGGGAAAGACCAGGGCGGGGTTGAATTTTTTTGCTTCCTCTATGTCCATCCGGGCATAGGTGATAAGGATAAGGACATCACCGACGGCAACTTTCCGGGCGGCAGCCCCGTTCAGGGTAAGTTCCCCAGTCCCACGTGCACCGGGAATGGCGTAAGTTTCCAGTCGCTCCCCGTTGTTGTTGTTCACGATCTGCACTTTCTCTCCCTGGATGATATTAGCGGCGTCCATCAGGTCTTCGTCAATCGTAATACTACCGATATAATTAAGATCGGCCCCGGTAACTTTTACCCGGTGTATTTTAGATTTTACTACTTCTATTTGCATCGCACAAAGGTAATTAATTCAAAGCGATATTGTCGATCAGCCGAACTCCGTCGGCATAAGCAGCAATAAAAGCCCTGTATTTGATATTCTCTTTTTTATCTTTTGCAGGGGTGAGGGTATCCACATCCGTGATCTGTATGTATTCCAGGTCTAACAGGGGGTGGCGTCGGAATTCCTCTTCTACCCATGCGGTTATATTAGGCGCACTTTCCGTGCCAAACTTACTTTTGGCAGCCTGCAGCATATCGTAAATAAAGGACGCCTCCTGCCGGCTGTTGTCTGAAAGCCTTGTATTACGGCTGCTCAGGGCCAGTCCGCTGGCTTCCCTGACAATTGGGCAGCCGATCACGGTGACCGGTATACCCTGGTTATCAGTCAGTTTGCGTATGATCTGCAGTTGCTGGAAATCCTTTTCTCCGAAATAAGCCCTGTCTGGTTCCACTGTTCGGAAAAGCGCCTCGACTATGGTACCAACCCCGTTAAAATGACCCGGACGGAAAGCACCTTCCATCACTTTATCAAGACCTTCAAAATCATAATGTTTGGATTCCAGTACCTCGGGATAGATCTCGCTGATCTCGGGGGCGAAAACTACCAACTCATCGGATACACTTTCCAGCAGGGAAAGGTCTTTTTCCAGCGGTTTTGGATAGTTGGCAAGATCTTCGGCATTGTTGAACTGGGTTGGATTTACAAAGATGCTCACTACCACCACCTCGTTTTCCTCTAAAGCCCTGGAAACCAATGCGAGGTGTCCCTCGTGTAAAGCGCCCATGGTTGGCACCAACCCGATCGGTACGTTTTTTGAGCGGTACTTGTCCAGGTGATCACGTAGTTCAAATTTGGTTTTAAAAACCTGCATATTCCAAATTTAGAGCGTGCAAACTTACTATAATTAAAGCTATTCTACATAATTTTTGTAATTTTGCACCTACGTTTTCCTCCTTAAACAAAATACAGCTTTTATGAATGGTAAAAAGATATTGTTTGTATCTTCAGAATTAGTGCCCTATCTACCCGAGAACGAAGTATCCTTAATGTCATATGAAACCCCCAGGATGGTCAACAGCAATGGCGGCCAGATCAGGATTTTTATGCCGAGGTACGGGAACATCAATGAGCGTAGGCACCAACTTCACGAGGTGATCCGGCTTTCCGGGATGAACCTGGTGATCAACGATATGGACATGCCTCTTATCATCAAGGTTGCCTCTATCCCAAAGGAGCGGATACAGGTCTACTTTATAGACAACGAGGAGTATTTTAAGAGGAAAGCGACCTTTACGGATGAGAACGGAACCCTGTTCCCGGACAACGACGAAAGAGCTATCTTCTTTGCCAAAGGTGTTGTGGAGACAGTCAAGAAACTGAACTGGTCCCCGGATATTATCCATGTACATGGCTGGATGGCATCCCTGCTGCCTTTGTACCTTAAGAAACTTTATGCGGATGAACCGTTGTTCGCGGAAAGTAAGATCGTTACCTCGGTCTACGGCCGGAGCTTTGAAGGAGAACTGGATGAAAAGATGATGTCTAAAATTGCCTTTGACGGCATCCCGGAGGAAGCCATTTCTCTCCTGGAAAAACCCACCTATAATAATTTGTTAAAAGTCGCAGTAGATTCTTCTGATGCCGTTATTTTAGCCGCCGAAGAACTGCCTGAAGACCTGCAGGAGCACATTGATAAACTGGATAAACCGGTTCTTCCCTATGTTTCTTTGCAGGAATTTGAAGAGGCTTATGCCGATTTCTACACCAACAAGGTGTTGAACGCGACAGTAAAATAGCGAATTGAAAAAATCATTCACATTATAATGTATCGTACAAAAAGGACTGGCCGGTGGCCGGACCTTTTCTTTTGATTGTACAGCAGAAAGCAATATCCAGTGAGTAGAACAGAACGAATGAAAAGATTTATGCCGGGGAAGATTTTTGCGGCCTTAGCCGTATTGACAATGTTGATGTTCGTGGTCTCCTGTGACGAGGACCCGACCACTATCGGCGCCTCTGTGATCGGCGGGGAACCATTCAATACCGACCGGGCTGTTTATGACGTGTTCGCTTACAACCGGAATATTGTTGCTGCACAGACCAATAAACTGGCCTTGTACCAACTGGGCGTTTATAATGATCCTGTGTACGGGCAAACCCGTGCCAAGATCACCAGCCAGGTTCAGCTTTCCACGGCTAACCCTATCTTCGGGGCCCAGAGCCAGGACAACGAATCGACATCTGAGAATGAAACCGTAAAAGAGGTAATCCTGTATATGCCTTATCAGCAGAACAGTTCTGCTGATGAAGATCGTGACGGGGTGCCGGATGTTTTTGATGCCGACCCTACGGATGCAAACAGTGATAGTGACGGGGATACCCTGACAGACCTTGCGGAAACGAACAGCGGAACCGATCCCTTGAACCCGGATACTGACGGAGATGGTATTCGCGATGACGAGGATACCGATACCGTACGAAATAATTACCCTAAAAGGGTTGACCTGGATTCGATTTACGGGAACCGGGATATTCCTTTTAACCTTAAAGTTACCAGGTCTACCTACTTCCTGAGAGACCTGGATCCGAACACGAATTTTGAACAGGCCCAGGCCTACTATTCTAACCAGGACCTGACTTCCTTTGCCGGGGAAGTTTTGTTTGACGGGCAGGTGACCATCAGTGATGAAGAGACCGTGATCTACGAGGAAGACGACCCGGATACCGAGGAAGATGAATCGACTATCGTGGACGAACGTATTCCCCCGGGGATCCGTGTAAACCTCGACCCTGCGTTTTTCCAGCAAAATATCCTTGATAAGGAAGGCAGCACCGAATTACTGAGTGCAAGTAACTTCAAGGAATTTTTCCGGGGACTTCATTTTGAACTGGAGCCGGGAGCCGAAGAGTTACTCCTCCTGTTAGACCTGAAGAGCGCCCGTATCACTATAGAATACGATTACGACAATGCCACGGATACAGAGGATGATACCACCGCTGGTAGTTTCACCCTGAACCTGTTGTCCGGGGGAGGTAACAGTCCTGTAAGCGGGAACGCGGTAAACACCCTGATTAGCGATACCTACCCGGCCTTTGTTGCCGATAACCTGGATACCGGGAATAACGCTTCCAGGATCTTCCTGAAAGGTGGGGCCGGAACCTATGCGAACATCAAACTGTTTGACGCGGATAACAGTGAAGCCCTGATTAACCAGATCAAGGCCAACAACTGGATCATCAACGAGGCGAACCTTGTATTCTACGTAGACCGGGATGTTATTCCTGTCGAAGCCAATGAACCCCCCAGGCTTTACATCTACAATGCGGAGACCAATGCCCCGCTCTACGATGCGATCAATGATGTGTCTACGACCAATACCCCGCTGGGTGTACTGCAGACGCACGATGGTATCCTGGTAGAGGAAGATGGCAAGGGCCTGAAGTATACCATCCGTATCACCGAGCATATCAATAATATTGTTGTACGCGATTCTGCCAACGCCCTGCTCGGGCTCACCGTAACTCCGGATATCAGGCTGACGAATATGCGTGATGTACTGTTGCCCGGGAATACTATGGGCGAGGTACCGGATATGTCTGTGAACAGTCCCCTGGGGACAGTGCTCTATGGCAGCGCGGTACCGGCATCAGAAGAAAAGAAACTACAACTGGAGATCTTTTACACAGAGACCAACTAGGTATAATTGTGCTTTTTAAAGCATATCTGTGCGCGATTAACGTGATTTTAAGGTAGTAAGGACAATATCTGCTACCTTTGTGCGTATTAAACTTCAAAGGAATACCCCTAGAAATAACAGAACCATATGTGTGGAATAGTAGGATATATTGGACATAGGGATGCTTATCCCATTATCATCAAAGGTCTGCAGCGACTGGAATACCGTGGGTATGACAGCGCCGGAATCGCACTTTACGACGGCAGCGACATTAACCTTGCGAAAACAAAAGGAAAGGTCGAAGACCTGAAGAAGAAAGCCGAGGCAGAAATAGCCCTGAATGGAAGTCTCGGGATAGGGCATACCCGTTGGGCAACCCACGGGGTTCCCAACGACGTGAATTCCCACCCGCACTATTCCAATTCCGGGGACCTGGTGATCATTCACAACGGGATCATCGAGAACTACGAATCCATCAAAAAGGAGTTGGTAAAACGTGGATATAAATTCCATTCCGATACCGATACCGAAGTACTGGTCAACCTGATAGAGGAAGTCAAGAAGAAGGAAAATGTAAAACTTGGAAAGGCTGTACAAATAGCGCTTAACCAGGTTGTTGGGGCTTATGCTATCGCTGTATTTGACCGCAAGAAACCGGACGAGATCGTGGTGGCCAAACTGGGAAGTCCCCTTGCTATCGGGATCGGGGAAGACGAGTTCTTTATAGCTTCAGATGCTACTCCATTTATAGAATTCACCAATAAATCGGTTTACCTGGAAGATGAAGAGATGGCCATTGTGCGCCTGGGGAAAGAGATCAAACTGAGGAAGATCAAGGATGATGCGATCGCTTACCCTTTGATACAGGAGCTGCAGCTGAACCTGGAGGAAATTGAAAAAGGTGGCTATGACCACTTTATGTTGAAAGAGATCTATGAGCAGCCCAGGGCGATCAAGGATACCTTCCGTGGCAGGTTGCGTACCGAGCAGGGTATCATCAAGATGGCCGGGGTGGATCAGAATATAGAGAAATTCCTGAATGCTGACCGTATTATAATAGTGGCCTGCGGAACATCCTGGCATGCCGGGCTGGTCGCCGAATATATCTTTGAAGACCTTGTGCGTATCCCTGTAGAGGTGGAGTACGCATCGGAGTTCCGTTACCGTAACCCCGTGATCACAGAAAAGGATGTGGTCATCGCCATATCACAGTCCGGGGAGACCGCCGATACCCTGGCAGCTATCAAGCTGGCCAAGGAAAAGGGTGCTTTTGTCTTCGGGGTATGTAACGTGGTAGGATCATCCATCGCCCGCGAAACAGATGCCGGGGCTTATACCCATGCCGGACCCGAGATCGGGGTGGCATCCACCAAGGCATTTACAACCCAGATTACCGTACTGACGCTGCTGGCTCTTAAACTGGCCAAGCATAAAGGTATGTTCTCCGAGGACAAGTTCCACGAGTTCCTGACCGAGATGGAAAATATGCCTGCCAAGGTTGAGCGGGCTTTACAGTCCAATGCCCTGGTAGAGATCATCGCGGACGTATATAAGGATTCTGAGAACTGCCTGTACCTGGGCCGAGGATTCAATTTCCCGGTTGCCCTGGAAGGTGCACTGAAACTGAAAGAGATCAGCTACATACACGCGGAAGGATACCCTGCTGCAGAAATGAAGCACGGACCTATTGCCCTGATCGATGAGCATATGCCGGTAGTAGTGATCGCCATCAACAAGGGTCATTACGAGAAAGTTGTGAGTAACATTCAGGAGATCAAATCCCGGAAAGGGAAGATCATTGCCGTAGTTACAGAAGGAGATGAGCAGGTGAAGGAACTGGCCGATCACGTGATCGAAGTGCCGGAGACCATGGAAAGTCTCAGCCCGTTGCTGACTACTATCCCCCTGCAGTTACTATCTTACCATATCGCCGTGATGCGCGGGTGTAACGTGGACCAGCCACGTAACCTGGCTAAGTCGGTTACCGTGGAGTAATAAGACTGCTCCTTGAGATATAAAGCCCCTTTCGAGGGGCTTTTTTTATGGGTCAATGTCCGGGTTGAAATTCTGAAATACTGCGGCTGATCGATCTGGTTTTCATAAAAAGTGAAGGATATGCCAAAGGAATATCAAATTCTCAGTGAAGTCCTTGTAGGAAAATAGAATTATTACTATGCATGCATAATTTTTCTCAAATTCTGAATCATGGGTCAAATATTTGTGTATCTTGCCGCCATTCGATCAATAAACAATCAATTAATATGACCCTGAAAAGACTTTTATTAATGGTTCCCCTGTTGTTGCTGAGCCTGGGAGCCTATGCGCAGACGGAAGTAAGAGGAACTGTAACCGACAGCAATGGTGACCCCATCCCGGGAGCCAACGTGGTTATCGTAGGAAAAGCTGTAGGAACTGTAACCGATTTTGACGGGAACTTTGTTCTGGAAACCAGCGTGGAGCCGCCGTTCACCATCCAGGTGTCCAGTATAGGCTTCACCTTGTACAACGCTGAGGTTAGTGCCTCAGGGGAAACGATCAACGTTACCATGAGTGAGAACCAGACCATGCTTGACGAGATCGTCATTTCTGCCTCCCGTACCCCGGAACGACTCTTTGAGTCGCCCGTATCTGTGGAGCGTTTTGGTCTTAAGGAGATAAAGAATTCTGCTTCCCCTTCTTTCTATGACGGGCTTCAGAACCTGAAAGGGGTTGATATCAATACCAACAGTTTAACTTTCCAGAGTATCAACACCCGTGGATTTGCCACTTTTGCCAACACCCGTTTCCTGCAACTGGTAGACGGGATGGACAACTCCGCCCCCGGTCTGAACTTCGTACTGGGTAACCTCGTGGGAATGTCAGAACTGGAAGTGCAGAGTGTAGAGATCCTTCCGGGAGCCTCTTCTGCCCTTTACGGTGCAGGCGCCTTTAACGGGATACTGTTTATGAGCAGTAAAAGCCCGTTCGATTACCAGGGCATTTCTGCCTACGGGAAAGTGGGGATCACCTCCCAGGAAGCTGCCGGTGATAATACTTATTATGATTTCGGGATCCGTGCTGCCCATGCCTTCAGTGATAAACTGGCGGTTAAAGCAAATTTAAGTGTGTTAAAAGGTGAGGACTGGCATGCGAACAGGGAAGACGATCCTTTGCAGCCGGGAGCTACCCGTGCCAATCCTGGCTACGACGGACTCAATGTATACGGTGATGAGGTCGGAACCCTGCTTAATTTTGACCAGCTTGCAGGTTTGCCGGATGGTACCGTGGGACAGTCTTTTGTAACCCGTACCGGTTACGCCGAAGGCAGCCTCGTGAACTACGATGCTGAAAGTGTGAAATCAGATTTCTCAGTATACTACCGTCCGTTTGCCGATGATTTCGAGATCATCTACCAGGGACGTGTGGGCCGTGGTAACACCATCTACCAGGGAGCTAACCGCTACGCGATCAGGAACTTTATCCTGCAGCAGCATAAAATAGAATTCAGGAACGATAACTTCTTCGTTCGCGGGTACATCACTTCCGAGGATGCGGGAGATTCTTACGATACCCGATTCGCAGCCATCAATATCAACAGGAGCTGGAAGCCTGACCAGCAGTGGTTCCAGGAGTACGCACAGACATATATCGGGGCCAGGCTTGGACTTGTTCCGGGTGGACCTTATGATGAAAGTACCGCGCACCAGATCGCAAGGGGACAGGCAGATACCGGCCGACTCATCCCGGGAACTCCGGAGTTTGAGAGCGTCTTTAACCGTGTAACCGCTGACGGGGACCTGACGACCGGGGCTAAGTTCATCGATGAGACCAAGTTCCGCCACGTGGATGCGAATTACAATTTCAGCCATATCACCCGTGACTTTGCCGATATCCAGATTGGAGGTTCTTTCCGCGAATACGAACTTAATTCCATGGGAACCATCTTTACCGACACAGACGGGCCTATTACTTACAACGAAGTTGGTGCCTATATGCAACTCCAGAAAAATTTCATGGAAGAGCGGTTAAAGTTCACCGGTTCCGTACGCTATGACAAGAATGAATTCTTTGACGGGTTCTTCTCGCCAAGGGGATCCCTGATCTACACCATGGGGAATGCCCGTAACCAGAATATCAGGGTCTCTGTACAACAAGGTTTCCGTAACCCGACCACCCAGGACCTGTTCATCGGCCTTAATGCCGGGCGCGCTATCCTCGTTGGATCGGCTCCGGACAACCTGGACCGAGATATCCGCACCTTCCCTGTAAGTGCCGGGGGACAAGGTTTTACAGGCGGACCAACCGTACAGGTAGTGGGTCGCCAGGCTTACGAGAATGCTTTCTCCGCTTCTTCCGTACAGGCAGGTGCGCCAACAGCGGTGAATACTCCGCTGGTACAACCCGAAGAGATCACGGCTTACGAGCTTGGGTACAGGGGACAGTTCGGTAAGACAGCTATTGACCTGAGCGGTTATTACAACCAGTATGACAACTTTATTTCCTTATCTACAGTGCTCGTACCGTTCTACGGGCAGGCCGGGGACAACGCCCTCTCCCTGCTGGCATTGCAGAATGGGGATTTCTTTCCTTACCAGACCTATACCAACTCGCCTGCACAGGTGAAGAGTTATGGGGCTACTATAGGGATAGATACCAAGATACTGGGGAATTATGACCTCGGGTTCAACTATACCTACGCGGAGCAGGATTTTGACCAGGAGTCTTTCCCTGATTTCCGTACCAACTTTAACACCCCTAACCACAAGTTCAAGGCTTCTTTCGGAAATACAGCTTTATTTGAGAACTTTGGGTTTAACGTAAATTACCGTTGGTCTGACAGCTACCTTTGGCAGGCTTCCTTTGCCGACGGGGTGATCGATTCCTATTCTGTACTCGATGCACAGATCAATTACCAGGTGCCCAGCATCAAATCTGTATTCAAGGCAGGGGGATCCAATATCCTGGGAGATGAATATTTCTCCGCTATCGGTACTGGAGCCGTTGGTGCCATCTATTATGTAAGCTGGACCATAAACCCTTAAGCATCAAAAAGCAACAGCATTTACAAGCACCCCGGGAGGGGTGCTTTTTTTATCCCCAAAAAAGGCGTTAAAACCATTCCTAATTAAAATGTAATCTACTATCTTTGCAGCCGGAAAAACAGCCCCATAGGCACTAAGCTTATGGTTTTTAAATACAATATTAAATACGTAAACAATGGCAAAAGTTACAGGTAAGGTTCTACAGATCATTGGGCCGGTGATAGACGTTGAGTTTCCATCCGGAGCCGACCTTCCAAAAATTTACGATTCGTTGGAGATCACTCGTGAGGACGGGAGCATCCTGGTACTGGAAGTGCAGTCGCACGTAGGTGAGAACACCGTTCGTACCATCTCAATGGACTCTACAGACGGTCTGAGCCGTGGTGTAGATGCTGTCGCCACCGGGAGCGCCATTCAGATGCCAATCGGGGACGATGTATACGGTCGTCTTTTCAACGTGATCGGTGACCCGATCGACGGACTTGGAAACCTGCCTAAGAGCGGGAAGGACGGACTTCCGATCCACCGCGAGGCACCTAAGTTCGAAGACCTGACCACTTCTACCGAAGTATTGTTTACAGGGATCAAGGTGATCGACCTTATCGAGCCTTACGCCAAAGGGGGTAAGATCGGACTGTTCGGAGGAGCAGGGGTTGGTAAGACCGTACTGATCCAGGAATTGATCAACAACATCGCCAAGGGCCACGGTGGACTTTCAGTTTTCGCCGGGGTAGGAGAACGTACCCGTGAGGGGAACGACCTGCTGAGGGAGATGTTGGAATCAGGAATTATCAAGTACGGGGACGACTTTATGCACTCTATGGAAGAGGGCGGATGGGACCTGAGCAAGGTGGATAAAAAAGCCATGCGCGA
Source organism: Zeaxanthinibacter enoshimensis (assembly GCF_004362865.1). Classification (GTDB taxonomy): domain Bacteria; phylum Bacteroidota; class Bacteroidia; order Flavobacteriales; family Flavobacteriaceae; genus Zeaxanthinibacter; species Zeaxanthinibacter enoshimensis. Next base: position 1,086,132 of record NZ_SNYI01000001.1, read on the forward strand.
TTCTAAAGCGACCTTCGTATTCGGACAGATGAACGAACCACCGGGAGCACGTGCAAGGGTTGCCCTTTCAGGACTGACCATCGCGGAATACTTCCGTGACGGGGCAGGAGAAGGACAAGGGAAAGACGTACTTTTCTTCGTCGATAACATTTTCCGTTTCACCCAGGCAGGTTCAGAGGTATCGGCACTTCTTGGTCGTATGCCTTCTGCGGTAGGTTACCAGCCAACCCTGGCTACAGAGATGGGAGCCATGCAGGAGCGTATTACTTCTACCAAACGTGGATCCATTACTTCTGTACAAGCGGTTTACGTACCTGCGGATGACCTTACGGATCCGGCACCTGCAACTACCTTTGCCCACCTGGATGCTACTACCGTACTTAGCCGTAAGATCGCGGAGCTGGGTATCTACCCTGCTGTGGATCCACTGGATTCCACTTCGCGTATCCTTACTCCTGAGATCTTAGGAAAAGAGCACTACAACTGTGCGCAGCGTGTAAAAGAGTTACTGCAGCGTTATAAAGAATTACAGGACATCATCGCCATCCTTGGTATGGAAGAATTGTCTGAAGAGGATAAACTGGCCGTAGGTCGTGCCCGTAGGGTACAGCGTTTCCTGTCACAGCCTTTCCACGTGGCAGAGCAGTTTACCGGTATCCCGGGGGTCCTCGTAGACATTAAAGAGACCATCAAAGGTTTCAACATGATCATGGACGGGGAACTGGATCACCTGCCTGAAGCAGCCTTCAACCTGAAAGGGACCATCGAGGAGGCTATCGAAGCTGGTGAGAAGATGTTGGCCGAAGTATAAAAAATGGTTCGAGGTTCGAAGTTAGAGGTTTGATAGGAACACGACCTCGAACCTCAAACCTCAAACCTCAAACTCAAATTAATAATCATGCATTTAGAGATCGTATCACCGGAAGCAACCCTGTTCAGCGGGGAAGTGAAATCGGTTACCGTACCGGGCGTAGAAGGGGAGTTCCAGATGCTGGACAACCACGCTGCCATCGTTTCTGTGTTGCAGGAAGGTGATGTTAAGATAGAAGGCAACATTACCCTGGCCGAAAATGTAGAGGAATACTTTACCAGGAATGCAGAAGGGAAGACCGTGCTGCACATACAGAGCGGTACTGTTGAAATGAAAGACAACAAGGTCATCGTCCTCGCAGACTAAGCGATCACGGGATTATAAAATAAGAAAACCGCGGCTCTTCAGCCGCGGTTTTTTTTTGCCCTGATCCGGACATACACGCGTTCCTGTGTCGCTGATCTGCTGGTGACACAATTCTTCCTGTAAACCATACAAGTAGGAATTTTAACACGGTGATTTCATCGTATTTTTATTCTGAAAAGAGACAATTTGTAGAAATTTTCCTATATTCGAATTCGTTTCATCGGGACTATGTCCATTTGCAACGACCAATGATCAACAACCAGCCCGGTAGCCGGGTAATACCCCCTGATGGCGAGGGTATAAACTGGCTACCTTTTTTAATACAGATGAAACATTACCTACTTTACTTCCTGCTGTTGCCGGGGGTCGCCCTCCCCGGCAGTTGTGGGTTGTCCAGACATGTGGATTCTGCCCAAAAAAAGGGTGAAGTCGTAAGCCTTCAGCCGGTCTGTACCCCCGCAGGCGAAGACAATGCCATCCTCGACGGAGGGGCACTGGCCCTTGCCCTCGCCCCCCGGCTGGTCAACCTGGCCGCTTCCTCTATAAAGAATTATTACGAAAAAGAAAGCGAAAAGTTCGTAGCCTCTTACGCGGCCACCTATACTGGTGAAGATTTCTACGCAGATGATCTTAGTTTGAATGTTAGCTGTAAGGCCCTGGAGCTCCGGCGGACCGTTAGGGATGATGCCGGGGCCACTGTGCCTGCCGCTACGATCCGCTTACAGTGGGTAAGCAACTCGGAGGGAACTCTTTTGGCCCTGATCCCGGAGCAACTCGAATTAGCTCAATCCAAAACCGCGCTCCGGGCCGGGGACCAAAATGTAGACCTGGAGATCAGCGTTAGTCTAAACGGCTGGTGGCAGGACAAGAACGGGCAGGTAAAGAGCAAGACCCTGGGGGAAGCCAATTTGCTGCTCCGGGAGATACAACTGGGCGAAACATACCGGCTGCAGGGCAGCCTGAACGACTCTTACCTGCAGGACAGCAAAGGCAACAAAAGCAATTATCATATACAATCGGCCTGGATAGCGCCGGTACCAGTATCCGTGGATCACAAAGGCGAGCGGCTGCCCGGTGCCCGCGGTAATTACAGCCTGGCCGTAACCATCACCGAAACCGATGATTTCGGGCAACGATTAAAACAAAGAGGACAGCAGCTCTATGTTAACAGGGCAATCCTGAGTGAGTTGTTGGAGCAAATTTTGGATGAGTGACATAGGGGGACAACGGGGACAGAAGGGCCAAAGGAATACTGCCAACTGCAAACTGCCGACAGCCCACTGGAGGCAGGCCTCGAACTTCGAACCTCAAACCTCGAACTTCAAGCCTGCCCCAAGGCGGGCTTGAAAACTTTGTTTAGTGTGAGTTAGTTAGTTGATACCCCCATCCCTTACTTGGCGGAGGTTTGGGGGTTTTTTGAAAGCACACTTGGAAGGACAGCTCCGGAAGGCCCGGGGAGTGATGGAAACTTTATACAATATATATGTAGCACACTTTTTTAAAAACCCGGGGCTTATGGAAAAGTATAAAAGCCTTCACCTGTGGATGCTCCTCCCGATGTTGCTGATGCAACTGGGCATCTACGAAGATTACTGGGGCGATTTCTCGGACAACGCCTGGTCTGTTCATATACATTACTGGACGGGGACGGCCTGGTACCTCTATTTGATACTGCAACCCTATTACGCCACCCATGGGAGGATGGCCCTGCACCGGACCAATGGCATCATCGGGATGTTCCTGGCCGGGGGAGTCAGTATCACCGCCCTCAGCATGCTGCACCGGGATATTGTGACCACGCAGCGGGCAGCGGCAGACCCGGAACTTTTCGGGCCGTTTGAGCCCTGGTTCTTTTACGGGGTAGCAGCCGTGGAGATCCCGATGATCCTGGCCTTTGGCTATGCGGTGATCATGAGCATTATCCACCGCAAGCGGCTGGAAGACCACGCCTGGTGGTTGATCTCTACCGTCTTTATCATCATGATGCCGGCCCTGGCCCGGGGCATTCAGAACCAGTACGTTCGCTGGTACCTGGGAGACTGGCCGGAGATAGATATTATGTTCCCCAACTATGTCACCCAGGTCATAATTATTGTCCTGGTGCTGCTGGCGGCCTGGAAGTATATGAAGCTGAAGCACCCGGCCACCTGGCTGGCAGTAGGGATAAATGTATATACCTGCTTCCTGGAACCCCTGGGGCGGTCAGTAGCGGTGCAAGGGTACTTGCTGACCATCTTAAAAGGGTGAGCAGAAAGTACCAAATGTATTCATGTGCAGGCGGTGGAACAGGATGTAAACTAAACTTAGAAAGTAAATGAACCAAAAATAGTGTACTCATGAAAACCTTTTTCAACATACTGCTGTCCTGCGTTTATATGGCGCTTGTGGTTCCGGTGCAGGCTCAAAGAGACAGTACTGTAACCCTGAATCCTGCAGATGAGGAGACCTTCCGGGTAATACATAATTTCTTTGAATATGATACGGGAATGCCGTTAGATGCCCGGGTGGTTGAACGAACGGAAGGAGAAGCATACACCCGCGAAAAGATTGTTTTTAGCGGCGTCAGGGACAGCCGAGTTCCGGGTTACCTGGCCCTGCCGAAGGGCGGATCTGCCCCTTATCCATGCGTTCTTCTGATGCATGGGGTATCGAGTTCCAAGGAGAGCTGGTGGGAGGATCAAAGTTTCAGTTCTGGCGGGCTTCTTACCAAAGAACTTCTTAACTCCGGAATTGCTGTACTCACTCTTGATGCCGAATACCATGGTGAACGTATTTCCGGTAATGATTTTGAAGGAGCGGGGGTGTTTATCTTTGAAAAAGGATGGATGTACCGGGCCAGGGATATGGTGGTACAATCGGTTATAGAACACCGGCGTGCACTGGACTACCTGGCGACACGCGAGGATATAGACACTACCCGCCTGGGTATTGCGGGCTTTAGTATGGGTGGAATGATGGTATTCAATTTAGCGGCCGTGGAACCCAGGGTAAAGGTCGCGGTAGCTGCCGTGACACCCTTGCTTAAAGATGCAAACTCGGCCCTGGCAGTCTTTAATTTTGCTCCCTATGTCCGGAATACCCCTGTACTGATGCTGATGGGCACCGGGGACACGCGAAATTATACGAGGGAAGAGGCAGAATGGCTTCACGATTTAATTCGGACCGAGATCAAAAACCTGGTATTCTATGAAAGTGGGCATAATTTACCGCCTGAGTGGACCGGCCGCGCTGCAGATTGGTTGCAGGAATATTTAAAGTAAAAATGTTCGTCGGGAAATTGTCAAGGGGTCCTTTCGAAAAACTTTAGATATAGATCATAAATTAATAATAGCCTTTATTCGTGGCCAATCGGGATCAAAGAAAAAGCATAATAAATATTATGTGTAATTTGAATTTGCTCATTAGTTGTAACACATTAAGAACTAAAATGAAAAAGACAGTTTTAATCATCCATATATTAATTGTTCAATCACTTTTAGGACAACAAATGGGTGAACAGCAGAAAACTCCTTTGGTAGATAATCAAAGTTTTGTTAGTAGCTTAATGAAAACCAAAGTTGATTTTCACACTTATTTTCCTGATGCATATAAAAGTGATACCACAAGTTATTTTCCAGTAATATACTGGCTCCATGGCAGTGGTGGATGGCCTCCTTATGCACTCAATTTGATTGCCAACCGTTTTCATTTAGCGATAAAAGACGAAAAAATACCTCCTGTAATAGTGGTCTTTCTTGATGACGGCAAAAGGGAGAGCATGTGGATTGACTGGAAAGACGGTAGTGTTAAAATGGAAAGCGTCATAATCAATGAAGTTATTCCACATATTGATAGGTCTTTTAGGACTATTAATAATGGACAAGGTCGCATTCTAGAAGGCGGGAGTATGGGAGGATATGGAGTCGCTAGATTAGGATTCAAATACCCTGAAATGTTCGCAGCTATTTCTATGTTAAACCCAGGACCTATGCAAGAAGTATTAAACCCTAAAACAGCCCCCTTAGCTGGCGAGGTAAAAGCTCAAAAAACTTTGGACAGGGTATATGGAGGGGATATAGAATTTTTTCGTGAACAGAGCCCTTGGCAAATCGCATTAAAAAACGTCGATAAAATTAGAGGAAATATAAAAGTAAGAATTATTCTGGGGGGTGAAGACCCCAGTCTTATTAACAATAAGAAATTTGTGGAACATCTTAAAAAACTAGAAATTGAACATACAACAATAATTCTGGAAGGTGTCGCACATTCTCCAAAAGCTATGTTCGGTGCATTAGACGACAGATATTGGGACTTTTTTAGAGAGAATTTTACAAATTAATGAGATTGTTCCTCAATATTATTGCAAGCTTTATAGATCAAACTATTTATTGACCCATTTATTGATTTTCAAATACAAAAAGAACATAACAACGTGTATAGCTCATTGAGGCAATTTCTATTTTTCCATTACGGAGGAAACTAATAGCTGATTTTCCGCAAAGAGTAATACACAGAACCATTGGGAAAGAAAGAGAAAAACTAAAGAACTAAATCCATTATTATGAAAGCAAAGTCAAATTTTGGCAAGACCATATTGGATCTGTCAGCAGTTGTATGTTTCTTAATCGCAAGTAATTCTCTCATCGCCCAGGAGCAGGCAGCAGCTGACCTGGAAAACTTTAAAGTGATCTTACAGAAAACCCCATCCGGCATCTCCCTGCAGGGTGTCCAGGGAACGGCCTGGACAGAACTGGCTGTCAGGTTAAATAACTACCAGCCACAGACCATTGATGAATTCGGAATTACCGATACAAACCGGGCTTCCTCTGGAAAGGATACGGGGCTGACAGATTTCCTGTTCAGCATCAGGAAAACGGAGACCGGGATAGAATTGAAAGGTATAGCGGGAACTGCCTGGGCTGACCTGAGCTTTATCCTGGCCGAAAATGAGCAACAGGCCATAGACCAGTACGGGATGGTAAAATTGAATTAGCCGAAATGACCGAAAAACAAAAAATGCTCGCCGGCCAGGCCTATGACTCCAGGGACCCCGAGCTTTTAAAAATGTACCATAGGGCCCGGGCACTGCTGCAGCAGTACAACAGCCTGGATAGCACCCTGGCCACAGATCGCGACAACATCTTACAGCAACTGGTTGAAGAAGTAGCACCCGGGGTATGGATAGAAGCTCCTTTTTTTTGTGACTACGGCAGCCTTATTACTATCGCGGAGAACACTTTTGTGAATGCCAACTGCATGTTCATGGATAATAACCATATCCGCATCGGTAAGAACGGGCTGATCGGACCCGGCGTACACATCTATACGGCCCAACACCCCTTAAAAGCTGAAGACCGGATCGTCACCGCTGAAGACGGAAGCAGCCGTTACCTTACCACTTCCCAACCCGTACACATAGGCGATAACGCCTGGATCGGCGGTAATACTGTCATCTGCCCGGGGGTGAGCATCGGCAATAATGTGACCATAGGCGCGGGCAGCGTGGTCACCAAAGATATCCCGGACAACGTGCTGGCCTATGGCAATCCATGCCGGGTGATCCGGAGCCTCTGAAAAGCCCTGTAAGGGGTTACTTGTTTTCCTGTTCCGGCAGGCAATAAACCCTGCCTGTCCGAGTTTTCTTCTATGCAAACCTAAATGACCAATTAATGAAAAGACTAAGCTTCCTGCTCCTTTGTTTAGGGGTGCTGGGCTGCAAATCAGTGCAACCGGATAATTTCCCTGCCGGCACCTATGTACGGACCGGCCCGGATGGTACTGAGACCGGGGAACTGCTTATCTACCCTGAACCCGGATCCACCGCCCTGCTGCACCTTTCTGCCCGCAGGGGTGCCCCCAGTTATAACTCGGGCAGCATCTACGCCCGGGTGAATAAGAACAGCAAAAAGATCACCCTGCAGGAGAGTGGTGATTACCTGGATTGCGAACTGCTCATGGAACTGGAAGACGATACCATTACCATCAGCACCCTGAAAGACGAATGTGGTTTTGGTTACGGGGTGCGGGCCGACGGCGCTTACAAGATTAAAAACCGGGATATTCCGCAGTTTTTTACCAACGGGGAAGGTACTGAGATATATTTTTCCGAAACTCCACCAGGGGATTACTAGATTGTATTATTATCCTTGATAAAACCTGCAGATAAGATTTTCTGGCAGAAAAATATTATTTTCAGGCGCTGTTGTGGTGGGCGGGTTGTTACACCCGGCCTTCCCGGCTGATACACCAACCCTTATGAAACAATATTTTTTCCTGCTGCTGGCCGCTCTCTGGGCATTCGCGATCTACCCGCAAGATGCCGATTCCCTGAATGTGCAATCAAAGGAACTCCTCTACCAGAAGAATTTTGACAAGGCCTTCCCACTACTGCAACAGGCTGCAGAGATGGGACAGGCAGAAGCCCAGTACAACCTCGGCTATGCTTACCACCGGGGGATGGGCACTCGTATAGACCTGGAAAAGGCGAATAGCTGGTACGAGCGCTCTGCAGCCCAGGGCTATAATGACGCCCTCTATGCCATGATGATGGCCTATGGCAACGGGGACGGGCTGGAACAGGACCTCGAAAAAGCATTCAGTTACGCCCTGCAGTGCGCCAATAACGGGGACAGCACCTGTATGTGGAACGTCGCCAATTGCTATAAGCAGGGGATGGGCACCGAGGTGAACCTGCAGCAGATGCTGGAATGGAGTGTGCGGCTTGCACAACTCCCGAACCCCGGGGACCTGCAGAAGAGCGGGTATATTACTTCCGTCCGCCTGGAACTCGCATATATGTACAGGGATGGCAGGGACGTACAGGCTGATCCTTACCGGGCTTACCTCTGGTTTATGATCTACAACGAGTTTAAGCGCGATTTCTCTTTCTTCCAGCAGGAACAGGTAGTAAAAGAAATACAACAACTGGAAGACCAGCTCAGCGCTGAACAACTGAAGGCCGCTCCCACCGATGCCGAGGCACTCCTGGGCAGGCCATTGCAGAACCTCGAAAAGCTGTACGAAGCCGAAATGTAACTGATCGAAGAATACTTTATACCATTACCAATCATCAACCATGAACAGATTAATGATCCTGGGCCTGCTGGTCCTGCTGCTCTCGTGCCGGGAAGAGCCGGTTCAGAAGGAAACCATCACAGAAACTGAAACCGCAGAAGGTATCCCTGTCCTGAACCTGGGGACCTTCCATATGGGTTATACCACGGATGCGAATACGACCGAGTTCGATGAGCACGATAAGAAGAACCGGGAAGAAGTGCACGCGATCGCGGCACGGCTGGCTAAGTTTAAACCCACGGTGATCGCAGTAGAGATGGAGCCGCAGTATAACGATCGCCTCCAGGAGCAATACCGGGCTTACCGGGAGAACCCGTCCATGCATTTTGAGTACCCGGACGAGATTGAACTGCTGGCATATGAAGTCGGCCGGCTTAGCGGCACGGAAAGGATCTACGGCATAGACCACCAGATGGGCTATGACTACCCCGGGATCGATTCCCTGGCACGAACCCTCGACACGCCCGCCTATAAGGCTTATATGAAAATGGCCGGTTATCGCGGGGAACAGGATTACGATTCGGCCTCCACCCTGGACAAGCTCAGGATCATCAACCGGAACATCAACCTGGATTTCCTGATCACCGTTAATGCCGATATCCTTACCCATGTTGCCACGGAAGGGAACTTTGAAGGCGCAGACGAGGCCGCGAAGTTTTACCACCGCAACCTGCGGATGTTCTCCAATTTAAACCAGTTGCCCCTCTCCCCGGATGACCGGGTCTTTATCCTGATGGGCGCCTCCCACACTGCCTTTTTCCGCGACTTCATGAGCCGCAACCCCAATTATCATATGGTGGATACGTTTGGGTTCCTGGATTAGTTCGAGGTTTGAGGTTTGAGGTTCGAAGTTTACGGTTTGCTGTTCGCAGTTTGCAGCCAGACTCCAGTAAGCAGTCGGCAGTAAGCGGTCGGCAGTATTCCGAGATTCATATCTTGTCCCTTCTGTCCCTCTTGTCCCGTTTGTCACATATTTTCCTATGTACCTATGTACTTCTACCCTGCATCCCGGCGTGACTGTGTGACGGAATGACGACATTACCGCATCACCGCATCACCCGCCCGTACCGGACGGTACGTTCGGGCGGGCTGTATCACCGTGTAACTGTTTGCATCCCCGCATCACTGCATCACTGCATCACCGTATCACTGTATCACCCGCCCGTACCGAACGGTACGTTCGGGCGGGCCGTGTAACTGTTTGCATCCCCGCATCCCCGCATCACCCGCCCGAACGACGTTCAGGCGGGCGGGCCGCATCACTGTATCACCGCGTAACTGCTTGCATCACCGCCTGCATCCCGGTGTGACGGCGTGACGGCAATAGTTAAATATTCACCCTCCAACAAAACAACATATTCCAATCTTTACTACCTTTAATATGCGGCCCCCGCGCGGTGAACTTAAACATATCGTATATGCGAAACAGGTGTCGTTTATTACTCGGCTTCATTCTTGTGACAGGGGTGGCTGCAGCCCAGTTGAGATCGGTCCCGGTCAATGGGGCGGAACTTCATTATACAGACCAGGGCCGGGGGGAGGTCGTTCTTTTTGTTCACGGCACCCAGGAGGATCACAGGGTCTTTTCGGCCTATGTGGATTCGATTGCCGAGGACTTCCGGGTGATCACTTACAGCCGGCGGTACAACTATCCGAATACCAATTCATATACCAAGGGAGACGAGTTTTCAGCCCGTTCAGAGGCCGAGGACCTGGCAGCACTTGTAAAGACTTTAGGACTGGCACCGGTACACCTGGTGGGTCATTCCTTCGGCGGGATCATCACTATGCAGTTTGCCAGTGATCACCCTGAAATGGTGAAAAGCCTGGTGCTGTCCGAACCTGCCCTGGTAAGCTGGGTGCCCGGTATTCCCGGTTGCGAAGGGGAGGCAGACGCAGTGCAACAGGAATTGATAGGGGATTCAAAAGCAGCATTCGAGACCGGGAATGATGAACAGGCATTGGATGAGCTGATCGAATTCTTCTGGGGAGCAGATTTTGAAGGGGAAATTTCGCCGGAGATCATGCTGGCGCTGGAACAGAACCTGCCAGAGGTAAAGGCCCTGGCTTACAGTAAAGATCCGTTTACGGTGCAGTCCCCTGCCCATACTGGGTATCCCATGCTGATCCTTACAGCTGGGAACACCATGCCCATGCTGCGCTGTACTAATAAGAAACTGCTGCAGGAATACCCTGAGGCGAAACATCACCACCTCGTTCATGCAACCCATGACCTCTGGGCCACGGAACAGCAGGTGCTGCTTCCGCTCCTGATGGATTTCTGGAAGAGGTAAAGGGGGAGGACGGGGTGCCCTGGTAGTTCGAAGTTTGAAGTTCGAAGTTCGAAGTTCGCAGTTTGCAGTTCGCAGTTTGCAGCCTGTCTCCAGAAGGCAGTCGGCAGTGTGCGGTAGGCAGTATTCTAGAACCATTTCACAGTTCCTTCTATCCCCTTTATCACCGAATTTCCGCATCACTGCATCACCGCGTCACCGCATCACTGTTTGAATCACTGCATCACCGCATCACCGTATCACCCGCCCGCCCGCCTGCATGTACGCAGTACGGGCAGGAACGACGTTGAGTCGGGCGGGCTGTATCACCGCATCACTGTTTGCATCCCCGCATCCCTGCATCCCTGTATCCCGGCATGACGGTGTGACGGCATCCCCTGGTAGTTCGAGGTTTGAAGCCTGCCAGAGGCCCGTCCGACCGGCACGGGCGGGCAGGTAAATTTGAGGCCAGCTTCCAGTAGGCAGTGGGCGGTATGCAGTAGGCAGTATTTCGAGATCCATATCTTGTCCCTTTTGTTCCTCTTGTCCCGTTTGTCACCATTTTTCCTATGTACCTATGTACCTGCATCCCGAAATATCCGCATCACTGTTTGAATCACCACATCACCGCATCACTGTATCACTGTATCACCCGCCCGCCCGCCTGCATATGCGCAGTACGGGCAGGAACGACGTTCAGTCGGGCGGGCTGTATCACCCGCCCGTACCGGACGGTACGTTCGGGCGGGCCGTTTCCCCGCTTGCATCCCGGCGTGACGGTGTGACGGAATGACGACATTACCGCATGACCGTTTCACTGCATCACCGTTTCACCGCTTGCATCCCGGCATGCCGGTGTGCCGGTGTGCCGGCGTGACAGTATATAATCTAGTTATTTGAAAATCACTACCTTGTAATACGCCTTAATCCCTCGTCCATGGCTATTGATATGCAACAAAATCCCTGGTCCCGCTGGTTATTAGTGTTAGTAGCCGGACTGGTACTGCTGGTGTTTGCCAAGGACTCTTTGGAGGCTGCATTGGAAGGTTACGCGTTCTATTGGTCCGAGTCCCTCTTGTTTGGTTCGTTCTGGTTGCTGTTTATTCCCCTGTTATCCCTGAACGGCTGGGTCGCCTACTATAAAGAACCCCGGTTGTACCTGGTTTACGCCCTGGTATTTAGCTTGCTACACTTGCTGTTATTTGCGTCGATCGTCACTATTTTTTCCAACTTGTTCATGGATCACCCCTTCGGGATGGGAGATGTGTTACGAGGTAGTGGTCCTGAGAACGGGGCGATTGCTCTCCTGATCTACGGACTTGGTAATTTTTTCTTCAGGATGTTCCGGGAACAACGGGCCAAAGCTTCCAGACTCTCATCTGCGAATAACAGTATCCGGGTGACCAAATCTGGCAGGCACATCGTACTTTCACCTTCCACTGTACTATATGTATGTACAGATGCTCCTTATATCTCCATAACCACGACCCAGGGTACTTACCTGCATTCCTGCAGCCTGCAATCCTTTATGGATTCTTACGGGGGGCAGCAGTTTGTTCGTATCCATAAGAGCAGTATCGTAAATACAGAATATGTAAAGTCTTATGTGTCCCGCGGCAACGGGGATTACGATGTCACCCTTCAGGACGGTACCGAGCTAAGGCTGAGTCGTAATTATGCGAAAGAATTTTTCCGGAAGTTCAGCTGAACTCGGCTTAGCTTATTTGTTACTCCACTTGCCATATTTTTAAGTTATGACATTGCTGTATCGCATAATTTTAAAGAAAAAATCATGGATATAACAAGATCTGTTCGATGGTTCAGTTTACTCTTCCTGCTTGGCTTATTAAGCTGTTGCGGGCAGGACAGAACTAAATTATTAGGGGGTCCTTGCGAGGGCTGCGAAGCAATATATGAATACGGGGAAAGGAAACTCAGCCCGGTGGATACCTTACCGCTGTTCGGGCTGGAACCCCGGCTGAAGATCAGCGGCACGGTTTTTAAAGCTGATGGCAAAACCCCTGCGCGGGATGTTATTCTCTACATCTACCAGACAGACCGGCAGGGCATATACCGCCGGATCGGGGAGGAAAAAGGCTGGGGGCGCAGGCACGGTTCTATCCGGGGTTGGGTCCGGACCGGGCCTGACGGAAGGTATACCTTCTACACCTTCAGACCGGGGGCATACCCTGACGGCAGGGAGCCCGAGCATATTCACCTGACCATTAAGGAACCGGGTAAGCGGGAATACTACGTGGATGACTACCACTTCCATGATGATATTTTATTAACTGAAGAACGGCGGGCAAGACTTCGGAACCGTGCAGGATCGGGTATTGTTATGCCCACCAAGCAGAACGGGATATACCTGGTGGAACGCGATCTCTTTCTCGGGAAAAATATTCCAAATTATGAATAAGCTCTTCATTTTTGTAATGGCTACAGTTTTACTGTTTGCCTGTAAAGAAGGTCACGGCACCCCTATCACCCACATATATGTCTCCGAACAGGGGCTGCGCATACCGGGCACAGCCAATGATACCTTGCTCGCAGACCCGGAGTCATCAGTTATTGCATGGAAGGGAACCAAGATGTTCGGACTTAAAAGTCATTCCGGCATTATACAATTGCAGCAGGGTTACCTGGTTGTAAAAGATAACAGGCCTGTGAGCGGTACTTTTACGGTAGATATGGAGACCATAGAGGTTACGGATATCCCTGACACCGATCCCATCCCCAAACGGGGGCTTGAAAATCACCTGAAGGACCCGGATTTCTTTGATGTGGTACGCTTTTTCAGGGCTCATTTGGAGATCAGTTCTGTACAACCCTCCACGGGCGGTCATTTATCTTTTTCCGGTTTGCTTACTATGAGGGGCATCACGCACCCGGTCGAATTCCATGGTCTGTATGCAGATGGTCAGCTGAAAGCCCTCCTGCAATTTGACAGGTTCCGTTGGGATATCGCATACCAGGGAAGCTGGGCAAACCGCAGCCTGATAGACAGGGAGGTAGAACTCAGTGTCACCCTGGTATTCCGTCCGGAGGGGGCATTGTAATCCCGAAAATTGGAATCTTAAGACTCCGACCCTGATTCCTCAGAGCCGGGGTTCTTAACCCCGCCCCCACTCACAAGGTAATAACTGGCCCTGCAGGAAACATGCATTGTATTTTCCAGGGGGGCGGGATGATGGCGGTGAGAAATATAATAAACACCAGCCTGTGATCCTCCCATCAGCAAAAGCGTGGAAGTGGTAACGACGGTACTACTCCATCTCCTCGATGGCCTGCAGGGCAGTTCTTAACCCGGGCCGGATCTCCAGTGCTTTCTTATAGGCTTCTATCGATTCCTCAATATTACCCTGGGCCCGGAGTCCTTCCCCGTAACTATCCCACACGTTTGCCACTTCAGGAAAGAGCCGGGTATTCAGTTGGAATACCTCCACTGCCTTATCGGTTTCTCCTTCCTCCAGCAGTGTATAACCGATCTGGTTCAGGATCATGTCTTTTGGATCCTGGGGGTGGAAATTCCTGGTAAGCGATTCCCAGTTCTCCCGGATATATCCTTCTCCATGTGATGTATAAGCGGAATATACCGCCTGTACGGCAGGCAGTGATGGTTGCTCCGGTTGCTGCCCGCGGATAATGGCGAGGATACCGGCCCCGAGGTTTTCTGCTACCACCTCGTCCGCATTAGCAAAGATGATCACAGATACCTGGTCACGCAGGATCTCGTAGTGGACGGTATTTGATCCTTCGAAACCCCCGGCATGTACCATGGCACCCCCGCTGTTCATATGCTCCTGGTAAAAGGCATGGCGCTCATCCAGCTGCCGGGTCTCTTTATCCCATAGTTTAGTGCCGTAGTGGTATTCCCTGAAAAAATGCAGCATGTCTTCCGTGGTCGAATAGAAACCTCCATCCGGTTTGGGTTTCTCCATAAAGTGATCGTTGTTTTTCAGTTCTCCCTTCATGGTCTTATAGTAGCCCGTAGCCCTGTTTGGGACATCGTACTTCCGGGTCAGGTAGGTGTTCTTCATTCCCAGGGGATCGGTGATTCTTTCTTTGATCACCTCGTAATAGGACTTCCCGGTCACCGCCTCGATGATCTTTCCCAGTACTACGTAACCCGAGTTGCTGTAGGACTGTTCGGTACCCGGTTCAAATTCGAGCGGTTGCTGCTGTACCACTTCAATGGCCTTGTCTATTCCCTTTTCCTCGTAAGGCAGATCCCAGTAAGCAGGGATATGGTACCCGGGTAAGCCGGAACGATGTTCCAGTAACATTCCTACGGTGACCTTCTCAGCAACTTCCTGCGGGAACCCCTCGACAAATTTGCCCAGCTTGTCATCGAGGGCCAGTTTTCCTTCACTGACCAATTGCAGGACTGCCACCTTAGTAAAGGCCTTGTTCATACTACCTATATCAAACCGGGAATCCACGGTGTTCGGAATATTCTTTTCCCGGTTCGCCAGGCCGAAGGCTTTATGGTATACTGCTTCGCCATGATCGGCAACCAGGACCACCCCGGAAAATATATCGAGATCAACATAAGCCTGCACCAGGGAATCTACCCTGGACTCGAATTGCGCTATACCAAGTACGGTCGAATTTTTCTCCGGCTGGCTGTTGCAGGCAGAGATAAACATTAAACAGATGGGAAGAAGGTGTGATAATTTCATGATCGTGTAATTTTGAATATCAAGGTAAGCCACATTTTAACGTCCCGGGGAACTTTGGTATCAACGGGGGCAGAAATGGGATAAAAGCCCGGTTTTGGAAGATTTGAGCCAGAGATAATGCGTTCATCACAGGAATTAAGGGGTTGCTCACAAAAAACGGGTAAGCGGGCAACAATTCGCTATTTTTATTCCATGCACTGGTCTAAAAAGGAGATAATCCTGAACCTTATTTTCTGGCTGAGCACCGGTTGGCTCATTCTCAGCGGGTACTCCATTCAGTCCCAGGAAATAGAGCTGATCAACGGGGTTGAGACTACCCGGGTATTCCGGAGCCAGTCACTTTTGCTCCAGCTCGCCGTGCAACTGGCCATTTCCGTTTTCCTGTTCTACGGGCAATTATATAATATGGTTGGCTTAGGCCGAAGGGCGAAGGGAGACCGAATAATTTGGGTGTCGCTGGCCCTGCTGCTGCTGGCATTCGGAATGGCTCACCTGGCGGGGTTTCTATCCCTTTCCGGGAACAGGCTGCCCCTGCCCGGTAATATCCGCTTTGGTATCCCCGTATTCTATATGGCGGCAGCAACGGCTTACGGGGCGGCTAAGGCCTGGTGGCGATCCGAACAACGACGCAAAGAACTGGAACTGGATAAACGTAAAGCCGAGCTCGAGTTACTGCGGAACCAGTTGCAGCCTCATTTTCTTTTTAACGCCCTGAATAACCTGCTGGCCCTGGTAGACCAGGATCGGGATCCGAAACTGGCCCTGGCTTTTGAGAAATTGTCCTCCCTGCTGCGGTATGTAATTCATGTGCCCGAGTCCGGAACCCGGCCGGTGCAGGACGAGCTCGACTTTATCCGTAACTATGCCGCCCTGCAATGCATGCGGTTTGAAGAAGGGGAAGTGAATATTAACTGGGAGACCAGCGGGGATTGTGATTCTTTAACCCTGGAACCCGGGTTGTTGCTGCCCTTAGTAGAAAACGCCTTTAAATACGGTACTGCTCCGGAAGAGCAAAGCACCATTAAGATCACCTGCAGTTGCTGGAAAGAAAGATCTTTTAATTTTACCATCAGCAATCCTGTACACCCAGGGATATCAGTGGAAGGTACAGGGAAAGGACTGCAGGCTACCCGGCAGCGATTGGATCTGCTCTACCCAGGGAAGCATGAACTGCAGATAGTAAAGAATGAACAGTTTACTGTGCGATTAACCATTCACGGGATATGAAGACCATTATCGTTGATGATGAACCAAGGGCGATCGAGCTGCTGAGAAACTACCTGTCTCATTTCAGTGATTTTAAACTCTGCGCTACTTTCCGCAACGGGCTAAAAGCGCTGGAGTACCTGTCAAAGGAAGGAGCAGACCTTGTTTTCCTGGATATCAACATGCCACATATCAGCGGTATTTCCCTGGCCAGGATGATCCCTAAAGATACCCTGGTGGTCTTTACCACTGCTTATTCTGAATACGCGGTCGAAAGCTACGAGGTTTCCGCGATCGACTACCTCCTGAAGCCTATCAGCATGGAGCGATTCAGCAAAACCATGGGTAAGATCCTGGAATCAGCTTCCCTGGCCAGTGGCGGAGCGGCGGATGAGGTCATCCTGGTAAAAAGCGGGCATGAAAAACACCGCATCCGTACCGATGAAATTCAGTACCTGGAAAAGGATGGGAATTACGTGACCTATTACCTAAGCCACCGGAAGATCCTGGCCCGGGCCACCGCCGAAGAAACGCTGCATTTACTGCCGGATTATTTCAGCAGGGCCCATAAATCTTTTATTGTCAATACCCGGAAAGTATTGAGCTGGGATAAGGATGAACTGCAACTGGAAGGAGCAAGGATACCTATCGGGGCTTCCTACCGGCGGGCACTGCTCGAAAAACTTAAGGTTGGGTAAAACAGGTCTGCTTCCTTATACAAATGCAGGGATCACATTATACATTCTGAAGTTAAATCCTGGAAACCGGCTTTAAACCCTTGCTTCGGCAAGTACATTCCGGTTGGGCAGTAATACCCCGGTAAGGATGATACAGACCCCGACCCATTGCCAGGCGCTGACCGGTTCGGACAGCAGCAGCATGGAAAACAGCACCGCCACCGGCAATTCGACCGCGCTCAGGATAGATGTGAGTCCCACCCCGATAAGGGGTACACCAAGGGCGAAGAAAAGTGGGGGGATGATGGTGCCGAATAAGGCCAGGGGAACCCCGTAGTACAGCAGCCCATCGGTCAGGGCACCATCCCAGAGGAATTCCGGGGTATAGACAGCGAAGATAAGCAAGGTGGCCCCTGTCATCATCCACTTACTTTTAGGAACGGCAGGCACGTCCGTGGCTACCCGGCCATTGATCCAGATAAAGGCACTGTAAGAAATTGCAGCGAGGAATCCGTAGATAGTTCCCCAGAAATTAAAACTTTCCGGTCTTACCCCTGCCACCAGGGCAGTACCTCCCAGTAACAATACCAAGGCAATTAGTTTGATCCCGGAAGGGAATTCACGGTTGGCAATGGCTTCGGCCAGGATCCCGATCCAGGTAAACTGGAACAGCAGTAAGATCCCCAGTGAAGCCGGGATAAATTCCACCGCCTGGTAATAAAACATACTGGTCAGGCCAATAGGAAGTCCCAGTAACATCAATTTTACTGCTTTTTTGACCTTTAAGGGCTTGCGCTCCGATCTTTTTCGCGCGGCGCTTTGAGAAAGGGAAACGATCCAGAAGAACAACATCCCGATCAAAGCCTGCACCCCGGTAACATCGCTTACAGTATAGCCTGCGCCATAGGCTAGTTTAACGATGGGGGACAGCACGCCGTAACAGCAGGCTGCAATAAAGATCAGGAGGATTCCTCGCATGGGTAAAATTTTTGTGGCGGCAAAGATAGGGGAAATAGTTTGAGGTTCGAGGTTTGAGGTTCGAGGTTTGCCGTTGGGGGGAGGTTAACTTTCACGATTCCGATATACCCGGATACCCGTATGCGAATGTAGCCGGATTACCAACGGTATCCCTGAGTGCCCGTGTGCCGGTTTGAAGTTTTAGCCGTATCACGGCATCACCCGCCCGAACGACGTTCAGTCGGGCGGGCTGTATCACTGTTTCACCTCTCAAATAGGTTTGAGGTTCGAGGTTTGAGGTTCGAGGTTTGCCGTTGGGGGGAGGTTAACTTTCACGATTCCGATATACCCGGATACCCGTATGCGAATGTAGCCGGATTACCAACAGTATCCCTGAGTGCCCGTGTGCCGGTTTGAAGTTTTAGCCGTATCACGGCATCACCCGCCCGAACGACGTTCAGTCGGGCGGGCTGTATCACTGTTTCACCCCTCAAATAGGTTTGAGGTTCGAGGTTCAAGGCGTGCTTGGGGATGTTAATTTGAGGGTTCTGTGTTCACGGTTCGCGGCCTGCCTGCGGCATGTAAATTTGCGGTTTGCGGTTCGCTACACCGTTCTGGGATGCCTAGGTTGTATCAGTGATATCAACACCTTGTCACCTTTGTCACATTTGTCCCTCTCTGTCACTTTGTACCTATGTACCTGTGTAACCGAGGAGATCGAGGTTCGAAGTTCGAGGTCTGACAAGGGGAGGTAATCTTGAGGCTTCTGCGAAACTATAGAACCTGATGCTGGAAACAAAGCAGTAATGTCATTACGGTTTTTACAATAACCCGGGGTGTCTTAAATTGCATTCTCAATTAGATACAGATGAATACCCCAGAGATAATGATCACGGCTTTCGGGCCCGAGTACCGGGCAGCATTCCGGGAACTCAACGAAGCCTGGATCAGGCAGTATTTCAGGATCGAGGAATCTGACCGCAAAGCTTTGAACGATCCGGAAGGTTATATACTCGACAAAGGCGGGTTTATCCTTGTAGCCCTGCAAGGGAAGGCTGTGGCGGGAGTGTGCGCGATGATCCGAATGCAGGAGGAACCTTTGACTTTTGAGCTCGCCAAGATGGCCGTAGCGCCATCCACCCAGGGGAAAGGCGTGGGATATACCCTAGGCAAGGCCGTGATCGAAGAAGCGCGCCACAGAGGCGCCAAGAAAGTATACCTTGAAAGTAATACGAAGTTGGTTCCTGCCATTTCCTTGTATCGGAAACTGGGATTCAGCGAAACCAAGGGATATACCTCGCCCTATGAACGCTGTAATATCCAGATGGAGCTTGTTTTGAGATAAGCGTGCAGTCACACAGCTTATGTGCCGAACTGCGAACTGCGAACTGCGAACTGCGAACTGCGAACCGCAAACCGCAAACTTCAAACCTCAAACCTCAAACCTCGAACCTGCGTGCCTCTGGCAGGCCTCAAACCACTAAACCCCCCATCCCGGATCCCTCCCCCGAAGGATCGTTCAATGAGGGGTTGTTTTGATGGCCGGGCGGACCCGTCCATGCACTCTAATTATTGATCGCGGTGCCTACCTGGTAACTGAGGTTCTCCAGTGCCAGTTCGTAGAGGCCGGAATCTTCGTCATAAAATATAATATAGGAGTCAGGGTAGTATCCCGTTTTTTGCCATTCGGCCGGGGTTCTTATATCCTGGGTTATATCCACATTGGCATCCAGGGTACTTACGGTGACCATGGGTTCCAGGAAATTGATCTCTGCATCGTATTTACCGTAAATAAAAGTATGGGTAAAGGGCCCTGTGCCGGCGATCTCCGGAGAACGCAGGTCAATGATATGGGCTCCCATGCGCGGCACTCCACCTTCTGTCTCCAGGTAATCCTCGGCCAGGTAACGGGCCGGAAGTGCCTCATTGAATTTAGCAGTCTCATCAGGGGTAATCGCATCTCTTTCTGCCATGCTGATAAAGTAAAAATGGAAGTCGAAATGCGGCACATCATACACCCCCTCGGGTTCATGTCCGTGTTCGTTCCAGTCCATTGTAATATGGTCATAGGGCGCAACTGCTATCTCAGCAGGTAATGGGAGTACAAATTCGTTCCCGTGGGGTGAACCTGTGGGTAAACCCTCCAGGGCTTCGGCATCAAATTGTATCCCGATGGAAAGCGGGCGTTTTTGTTTATCGGTCCTTATAAAACTCCAGGCTTTCCCGTTACCGATATTAATCGCACTGCCTTTGTATACAGAAAATTCAGGATCCGGGCCGGGCCCGGGGTTGCTGGGGTCGTCATCACTGGTACACGCAAGGGTCAGGAAGAGTACGAAAAGCAACGACATTAAATATTTCATAGTATGATCAGGATTAAGTAGAAGAAGCCGGTTGGGGAGCGAGGTGCATGTCGTAATGACTACATTTTTCTATCACTGCCCGGATAACTTCGGGTTTTGCCGAACGTTCTACGGCACCCTCTTCATTCTGGGGCACCCCGAAAGCTTCAAAAAATGAGAGAAACCCTTTCGGGCTGTGTAGGTTCAACCAGCGGCAAGCTTTGTCGCCGGAGTTAGAAAAGGTATGAACGGTTCCGGGGGTTATATCAATAGATTCCCCTGCCTTTAATCGCTGTACTTTCCCGTTTACCATGAAGTCCATTTGTCCCTCCAGGACAAAGAATACTTCATTGTACTTGTCATGGTGGTGCGGTGGTGGACCGGGAACACCTTTAGGTGTTTCTCCCACTACCATATCGTAATCTCCTGATGGTTGGTGCGGTTCCACCTTGTGGCCCAACACCCAGTATGCATTTTCCTGTTTCATTCGTAAGACATTTGTCTCATAAAAGTATATTTTATTTTTGATTAGAACAAATTATTTGAGACATTTGTCTCATGAGCAAAGTTTCATTAAAAGAGGGAAGGGTTCGCCAGAAGCTGGAAACCCGGTCCCAGATCCTGGAGGCGGCAAGAGAGATTATGAAAGCCAAGAAAAAGCTTAGCCTGGAGGAAGTTGCCCGGCAGGCAGGTATTTCGCGCGCCACCATATACCGGTATTTCCCGAACGTGGACTTACTCATCATCGAAGCTTCTTTGGATATTCATTATGTTTCCCCGGAAGAGCTGGCAGAAAAAGTTGCCAGTAAAACCATAGACGAAGGGTTTCTCTATATACAGGAATATTTTAATAAACTTACCCTGACCCATGAACCTGTTTTCCGGCAGTACCTGAGTGCTGTTCTCCAAGAGTCTTTAGCTTCTAAGAAAAAACTCCGCGGAGGTCGCAGGATAGCGGCCCTGGAGACTTTGATGGCCACCTATGAAGGGGAGATGGACGAGGAGACCCTTGAAAACCTTAAGAATATCTCGGCCATACTGATGGTAGATGCCATCATGACCGGGAAGGATGTCTGCGGACTTGCCTCGGATAAGATCAGTCACACCCTCAGGTGGGGCTTGGAAATGATCCTCAAAGGGATTCAGGCTGATATGAAAGAATCTGCCTGACGTATTTATATAAGATACTTGCCACAAACCCCTGTATCTCCCGTCCTTGTTCTAAAGAGGTTTCATTAATTTTAGAACTATGGGAATCAGCTGGAGGATAATCGGGGGTTTAACAATACTAATTTGTCATAGTATGGTTGTCACTTCCTGCCGGCAGGAAACTCAGCCCGTATTCTCTGAGCCGGAAAAAGAAGAGATCCGGGAAATTGTCCGGAAGAAAGTTCGTGACGGGGTCATTGCTACCCGCAATAAAGATATAGATACTTATATGGAGCAATTGCCGGAAGACCTGGTAATATATGACGAGAACGGGGAAGTCATCAGCAGGGAGCAGCAACGTCAATACGCTTTAGAGGCCTGGGAGATCATAGACAGTACTCTGTACATTGATGTAACTATAGACAGTATACAGTTCTCCGGCAGGGACAGTATTTTTGTTTTTAATTCCCAGCGGTGGGAACGGCTGATGTTCCGCAGGGACGGGGTTACCCTGGACACCGTGCTCACTACCCAAAGACATAAAGAAACCTGGAAAAAGAACGAGAAAGGTTGGTTTGGTTACACCATCCTGGAATTGGGAGGCCAGGTCTATATTAACGGCAAACCTTATTCCCCCTGAACCCAGGTCTTTTTATATTGATCCCATACCCTCACAATTCACCCGGGATGTCCATTTCCCGGTGTCCGTACCCCATGATTCTGAGTACTGAATTCTTTCTGCAAAACTTGTAGGAAAAATAATATGAAATCTTCATTTTACCCGCCAATAATTTGATGGATAACGACGGTCTTTCCATGAGACTATGGGTAATTTTATCATTATTAACTCAAACCCAGATTATCATGAAACAGATAAAGAACATTATTATAATTACCGCCTTACTGATAGGTGCTATCGGGCTGGCACAGTCTGATAAAGATGCCGAATTAATGAAGGATGTTGAAAAAGCAAAACAAACATTATTATCCACTAATCCTGATATACAGGTGTATTTTGATAATAGTGCAGGATATGTCATTTTCCCGAATGTAGGGAAGGGTGGATTTATCGTTGGTGGAGCCGCCGGTAATGGGATTGTCTTTGAAAACGGGCAAGCCATAGGAGTGGCTAACCTTAAGAAACTGACCGTCGGCTTACAGGCAGGCGGAGCATCGATCATTGAAGCGATATTCTTTGAAACCCAGGAAGACTTGGATAGCTTTAAACACGAGGATTTCGAATTTTCAGCCGGGGTATCAGCTGTGGCTTTGAAAAGCGGGAAATCCTATTCGGCAAAGTATGATGATGGTGTAAAAGTCTTCACTCATTCTAAAGCCGGACTTATGGCAGATGCCTCTGTAGGTGGTCAGCGATTTGATTACCACGACTTTGGAAATGCCGCTAAGGATGGTGACGATGATGACGAAGATGACGAAGATGATTACAGGAAGTAATACACAATTATCATACTAACCTGTCTTGGTACAAGACTGGGGAAAGGCTGGTCGCATGGGTCCGGCCTTTTTCTTTTAATTAAAGCAACAAACCGGCGATCTCCGGCCAGGTGTTTACCCTTTCATAATGGTTTTCATGCACGTTGTGCGGTGAGGTGAATAACATACCGCGCCCTTTGAAATTTTTGAGATTATAAGACCTGTCATCGATAAGGACATCCCCATCCAGGATGTGTTTATGACCCAGCAGTATCCTGTTCTGCCACGGGATGAACGGGAAATATTCATCCAACCAGTCGCTCTTCTCCCGCAAACTGTTCGGGAACTGCATGGCCGCGGATGCGATATAGATCTCGTGTTTCTTCTGTAACTCCCGGACAACACGGATACTGTCTTCAATGGGTTTCAGCGGTCTGAAAAATCCATCCTGTCGCGCATGGTCCTTTACACTCTGCTGCCTTGCCTGGGGGACACATTGCCATACCTCGCGACCCATACAATCTTCCTTCGTCAGGCTCTCTCCAAATTCTTCGTTGTATATTTCAATATGCGCACCGTAAGTATCTGCCAATACTTCGTCCATGTCCAGGTATAAGATCATCTATCTGAATTTTTTGCAAAGATCGTAATATTTATGCTATTCCTGAAATAACTGGGAATCAGGAAGCTGCTGCAGTGGGTAGTTGGATAAGGTGCCAGGTGCGCCCATCAGATTCGTATACCTCCATATCCCTGAAGCCGATGGCGTAGTGTGCATTAAGGGACCGCTGGTTCCTGTCGTCGACCTCTGTAATGATCCATTCAAAATCATTTCTCAAGGCGATCTGCATGCGGTGGTACAGTCCCCGGAAAATCCCTTTCTTTCGGTAGTCCTTGGCAATACAGACCTGGCCCATGACCATAAACCGGCTGCCGGCCGGCAATAAGGCCTTTACACGTTTGAACATCGGCTGGATCAGGGGCAGCTCCTCGGAAAACGAAGGATGCATACTAAGGGCATAACCGATGACCTTGTCGCCGTCCAGGGCAACAATATGCGGGCAAACCGCGTTCATGTGCGCCAATAGTTCGAGGCTGTGCTTTAAGGTCACAAAACCTTCAGCTGAACGAATTTCTTCAGTCAGCCCTTCTACTAGGTTTTCACGTTGCAGTTCCAGTATCTGTTTCAACTGGTCAGCACTGTGGGCCTGCCTGTAGATAATACCCATTTTTTGCCTGTTTTGGGAGGTAGTTTCCATATTTGAAATTACTAATTAATTTCAGGATATGCTACCTTTGAGCTCATGGGAATTTTTCCGAAAAAATTAAGCCGTAAACTGGCTGACCGAAAGTCTTCAAATGCTTTAAGAAACTTACAGCAGCCACAGCGGCGGACCGACTTCTATTCTAACGATTATCTCGGCTTTGCGAGGCATGCAGCTATCCATACCTGGGCATCCCAGATGGTAAAAGATAGCGATGCCAGTGTTAACGGAGCTACCGGTTCCAGGTTACTGTCAGGAAACCACGAGCTGTACCAGAGACTGGAAGATTTCCTGGACCAGTATTACGGGCAGCACTCGCTGGTGTTCAATTCTGGTTACGACGCTAATGCAGGATTCTTTTCTGCTGTTCCCCAGCGAGGGGATATCGTCCTTTTTGACGAATTTGCGCATGCCAGTATCAGGGATGGGATCCGGATGGGCCTCGCCAGGAGTTACAAATTTGCGCATAATGACCTTGAAGATCTCCGCAGCCAAATTCTGAAAGCCAGGAAGCTCAGCACTCCCGGGTCAGAAGACGAGAACGAGATCTACGTAGTCACGGAATCCGTATTCTCTATGGATGGGGATAGCCCCGACCTGCAGCAAATGGCAGGATTATGCCGGGAGCTCAACTGCCGGCTGATCGTTGATGAAGCCCATGCTGTCGGGGTTTGCGGGAAACAGGCGGGAGGCATGGTTGCTGCTGCTGACCCGGAATTCGATGTATTTGCCAGGATCCTGACTTTTGGCAAGGCCATAGGTGCTCACGGTGCAGCGGTCATCGGGCCGGAAGAATTACGGCTCTACCTGTTGAACTTTGCCCGCAGTTTTATCTATACCACAGCTTTACCTCCCCATTCCGTAGCGACTGTCCTGGCTTCCTATCATTTCATGGAAACCCGGGATGGTCAGAAAAAACAATGGGAACTTCAGGAAAACATTCGTTATTTTAGGGAACAACAACAGTGCCAGGGAATAGCAGACATATTCATACCGAGTACTTCAGCTATCCATTGCTGCCTGCTTCCCGGGAATGACCGGGTTAAAGCAGTGGCGGGCGAGTTGCAAAAAGGAGGTTTTGATGTCCGTCCCATAATGTCACCTACGGTACCACGGGGACAGGAGCGGCTGAGGTTCTGCCTGCACAGTTATAATACAGAAGAAGAAATAAAGGAAGTATTGCATAAACTTGCTGCTTCTGTCAGGAATCATGGGGGATAGGTTAATTACCATAGGGACTTTTGAGTACGTGGCAGACGTACAGATCGTGAAGGCCAAGCTGGAATACGAAGGAATCCCTGTATTTCTTAAAGATGAGACCATCCTTGCCACGGATCCCCTGATCAGTGCAGCCATAGGGGGTGTTAAATTGCAGGTATATGCCTCGGACCGGGAGCGCGCCATGGAGATCTATGACGAGATCCGCAGCTATGCGAGGGATAAGGAGGGTAACCTGATCACCTGCCCTAATTGTAAAGCCCAGAGATCTGAAGTCTATTACAGCCGCAAAAAAATATTCCATCGTTTGTTTCCGTTCCTGGAACCCGTTAAATACCGATGTTTAAACTGCCAGATGATCACTAAACCCGATCCTCAATGAAACGAATCTTTGTAACAGGTATCTCGACAGAGGTCGGTAAGACCGTAGCTGCTGCCATCATTACTGAAGCCCTGCAGGCGGATTACTGGAAACCCGTTCAGGCCGGTGACCTGGACCAATCGGACAGTCACCGTATCCGCGACCTGGTCTCTAACCAGAAGACCGTTATCCACCCTAATGCTTACGCCCTGAAATCACCGATGAGCCCGCACGCTGCTGCTGCCATAGATGGGATAAATATCAGACTTACAGATATTCATGAACCGGAAACAGAGAATACCCTGGTCATTGAAGGAGCCGGCGGGATCCTGGTGCCCCTCAACGACGAGGATACTATCCTGGACCTGATCAAGCCCCATTACAACGTAGTGGTGGTATCCCGGCATTACCTGGGAAGTATTAACCACAGCCTGCTGACCCTATACCAACTACAGCAGCGCGGGCTAAGGCCTGCCATTATGTTCAGTGGGGCCGAGCATCCCAGTACCGAAGAGATCATTCTTAAAAAAAGCGGGGCTACTTACCTGGGCCGTATCGACGAAGAAAGTTCCTTTGATAAAGCCAGGATAAGTTTCTATGCAGAACGGTTCCGTCCTGCCTTGGCGGCTCTCTGATCTATTTGCGCTGTAGGATATCCGCTCCCTCAACACTGCCGATGACCCGGTAATGGGAATCCAGGAATGTCTGCATATAATGGTTTTCTTCCGGTAGCGTTTTGTCAAATATGGGTTTCCCCCTCCTCACGACCACGATCCCGGGTTTTACGCTGTGCATCAGGTATCGGATTTCTTCCATAGCAGTATCCCTGGGGTTATTGTAAAAGGGAAAAAGCTCCGGTCTGCAGATATTGCTGGGATGTGTGGCCGATTTCGTCGGCGGGTGCTGGTCTGTCAGCCAGTACCCAATGTGGTATTCCAGGAATAAGGTGGATTCATCTTCTAACCCCTGCTCCTTCAGCCAGCGGGGAACACTTATACCTTCGCCGTTGTAAAAAGTGCCCTTGTCTGCCTTATGCCTGGTCACGGCCACATATTCCAGGTAGGATTCGGCGGGCAGGAGAATCAATAATACCATGAAAGCCTTTTTTATTGTAGTTCGCGGACCTGGAAGGGCCCTGCTGGCCACCACTGCTAACAGTACGAGGAATAGCGGGTGAAACTGGATAAGGTAATGCCCGTTGATCCTTCCAACTTTCATAAAAGAGAACAGTACTCCTGCCAGGGCCATGATCAGTAATAATATCCCGGGCTGCCTGCTACTGAGCCAGCCTTTTTTAAAAGCAGCGTACAGGAACGCTCCCATGACCAGGATGAGGGGAAGAAAGGTAAGCAGTGATCTTTTTTTATTCTCGGAGTAGGCTAAGGGGGCCATAAAGACCGAATCCCACCACAAGGCTCCTTGCCCGGCCAGGTTATAGGGGAGAAAAGTGGCAGTAATGACCAGTAGTATTCCGGCTCCCAACAGGAAGGCGGAGCCGCCGGCTCTTTTCCAGCCTGCACTCCGCCAGGTTTCATAAATGAAGAACAGGCCCACCAGGAAAACCGCGTAAGCGAGGTTGAGCTTGGTCATTAGAGCAAGCCCGAACATGATCCCGGATAACAGGACGGTCCACCACCTGTGTGGCTGTATCAGGAGAAATATGGCCGGAACCATGAAAAGCATGCTCAGGTGTTCAGACATAACCCCCTGGAGGCTTCCGAAAAGACTGAGCAGGTAAACGGTTCCGATCCCTGCCCAGACTCCTGTTTTTGTGCCGTTGAACTGTTTGCCGATCCGGTAACTGAAGTATGCAGTTCCCGCTACGGCCAGCACCCCTAACATCCGGATGGCGATAAAACTCTTGCCGAATATCCATATCACAGAAGCAAAAAAGAAGTAGACCAGCGGGGGTTTCAGGTCCCATAGCTCGGTGTAGGGTAAATGCCCATCGACCCAGGACTGTGCAACCAGGATAAATGTACTTTCATCCCGGTCAATATAATCCCTGAAGAAGAAGGGAAGGCGGATAAAAAAGGAAAGCAGGCATAATATGGTAAAAACAGACCCGTGACTGAGCCTCTGATAGTCAGGTTGCAGCCGCTCCAGCGCCTTTTTTAGCATGTGGTCACTATTTTTATTCCCATCTTTGCAAGATAGAAAAAAGACGTTTGCTGTGAATCCGGTCTCTTTGAAAAATATTTCGGAAAAAGATAAGAAGTTCGTTTGGCACCCGCTGACCCAACACAAGCGGAACCCGGAAATGCTCCCCATTGCCAGGGCCGAAGGTTGCCTGCTCTACGATATGCAAGGCAGGTCTTACATCGATGGGATCTCTTCCTGGTACACCTGTATGTATGGTCATTGCAATCCCCGCATAACCTCCAGGGTGGCATCGCAGATGTCGACCCTCGACCAGGTGGTATTCAGTGGGTTTACTCATGCCCCGGCTGTTCAGCTGGCAGAGGAATTACTGCAGGTTTTACCGGAGAACCAGGCTAAGGTCTTCTATTCTGATAATGGCTCTACCGCCGTGGAGATCGGGATTAAGATGGCTTTGCAGTACCATTTTAACCGGGGAGAGAAAAGACCTGTATTATTAGCTTTTGAAGATGGTTTTCATGGGGATACTTTCGGGGCTATGTCTGTTTCAGGCCTTTCCGTCTACAACGGTCCCTTCGAAGATTTTTTTCTGAAAGTAGAACGGTTGCCGGTCCCGACTGAAGATAACCTGAAACAAGTATTGGCGCGGTTAGAAGAGCGCCTCGAAAAACAGGATATCGCCGGTTTTGTGTATGAGCCCCTGGTGCAGGGCGCAGCTGCCATGAAGATGAACAAGGCAGAGTGTCTTGAACCTGTACTGGCCTTACTGAAAAAGAAAGGGGTAGTGACCATTGCGGATGAGGTGATGACAGGTTTTGGCAAGACAGGTAAACATTTTGCCTCCCTTTATATGGATACCCAACCGGATATTATCTGCCTCTCCAAGGCTTTGACCGCCGGTTTGCTGCCTATGGCCGCAACCACTTGCAGCCAGGAGATATACGATGCTTTTTACAGCGATGAGTTGGGGAAAGGTTTCTTTCACGGTCATACCTATACCGCTAATCCCCTGGCGTGTTCAGCAGCCCTGGCGGCCCTGGAATTGCTGAGGTCTGAGCAGATACAGCAAAATATACAACGGGTTATTGACAGCCACAGGGGGTTCGCCCGGGAACTACAGTCCCATCCAAGGGTGGCAGATGTCAGGCAATGCGGGGTGATCCTTGCGTTGGACCTCGATGCCAGCATGGAGCGATACGGGGATCTCAGGGATCGGTTGTACAGGCATTTCATGGAACAGGGGGTATTCCTGAGACCCCTGGGGAACACCATTTATATCCTGGCCCCCTACGTGATCACTGAAGAACAATTGATGACTGTCTATGACAGTATCAGAACTGCACTGGATCTATTCTGATGAGAGAACCTATTTCTATTACAGCCATAGCATCCGTATCTCCTCTTGGACAAAACCAGGAGGAGATCTGGAATAATTACCTGGACGAGAAAGCTTTTTTCAACTTCCGGGATGTTGGGCAGGAAAAGATGTGGGTCGCGCCTCTTACCGGCGAAGGCCTGGAGGCTGTGGCTAATATTCGGCTCGAATCCCCCTTTTACCGCTCCCTGGACGAGAGCGTTCTGTATGCGCTGCTGGCAGCAAGGAGTGCTGCGGACAGGGCAGGCTGGAAAAAGGGCGATAATTTTGGGATCAATGTCGGTTCATCCCGGGGCGCAACCGGGTTATTTGAACGATACCATGAGGAATTCCTGCGCGATGGTCAAAGCAGTACCCAGGCCTCCCCGGCAACTACCCTGGGCAATATATCGTCCTGGCTGGCACATGACCTGCAGACTGAAGGCCCGGAGATCTCCCATTCCATTACCTGCTCTACCGCCCTGCACGCGTTTCTCAATGGTGTAGCCTGGCTACAGGCAGGGATGGCCGGAAAATTCCTGGTAGGGGGGAGCGAGGCTTCCCTGACCCCATTCACCCTGGCGCAGATGAAAGCACTGAAGATCTATTCGACCCTGGGAGGCGAAGAACTATATCCCTGCAGGGCATTAGAACTGGACAAAAACAGGAATACCATGATCCTGGGCGAAGGAGCCGCCATGGCCTGCCTGGAAAAAGGGGCTGTCGAAAATGCGCTGGCCGTCGTTGCAGGAATAGGGTACGCCACCGAACCCTTGCAGCACAGCGTGTCCCTTTCTACCGATGCCCTGTGTTTCCAGCGCTCTATGAAGATGGCCATAACCGGTATTGATCCTTCTGAAGTGGATGCCGTGGTAATGCATGCCCCAGGCACACGGAAAGGGGACCTGGCAGAATATAATGCCATCAGAAGTGTTTTCGGCAATGATCTCCCTGCCCTGACCTCCAATAAATGGAAGATAGGTCACACTTTCGGAGCCTCCGGCATGCTGAGTATAGAACTGGCCCTCCTTATGCTGCAGCACCAGCAGTGGATCCCAGTCCCATACCTCAGGAATATGTCATCTCCCGGTCGTTTAAAGTACATCCTTGTGAATGCCGTTGGATTTGGAGGGAACGCCGTAAGCATACTGTTGCAAAGACCGCAAACTCCCTGACCTGCATTGCAAATTGTTGCCCTTTCTTGGAAAATGTGATCTTTATAGGCTATTTTTGGCACATAAAACAGATGTATGAGCGCGGAAAGACACAATTGGACCAAAGAGGAAATTCTTGAGATTTATAACCAACCTATGATGGATTTGCTGTTTCGCGCCGCAAATGTTCATCGCGAATTCCACGATCCCAATACAGTTCAGGTTTCTACCCTGCTCTCCATAAAGACCGGGGGATGCCCGGAAGATTGTGGGTACTGCCCGCAGGCTGCCCGGTACCATACAGATATAGAAGGGAACGACCTGATGACGGTTTCCCATGTAAAAGCACAGGCACTCAGAGCTAAAGCTTCGGGAAGTTCCAGGGTGTGCATGGGAGCAGCATGGAGAAACGTGAAAGACGGGCCGGAATTTGACCAGGTCCTGGAAATGGTGCGCACCATCAATAAGCTGGACATGGAGGTTTGTTGTACACTCGGTATGCTTACCGAGAACCAGGCCCAGCGATTGGCCGAGGCGGGGTTATATGCCTATAATCATAACCTGGATACCTCCGAGGATTACTATAAGGATGTTATTTCTACGCGTGCTTTTGAAGACCGTCTGAAAACCATAGACAATGTCAGGAAAAGTAATGTTACCGTTTGCAGCGGTGGGATTATCGGGATGGGCGAAAAACTCGAGGACAGGGCAGGGATGCTGGTTGCCCTGGCAACCCTTAACCCCCAGCCTGAGTCGGTCCCAATCAACGCCCTGGTAGCGGTAGAGGGGACCCCGATGGAAGACATGGAACCCGTGCCGATCTGGGATATGATCCGTATGGTGGCCACAACCCGCATTGTAATGCCGAAGACCCAGGTAAGGCTGTCTGCGGGTAGAACTAATATGAGCCGTGAAGGACAGGCACTTTGCTTCTTCGCCGGGGCTAATTCGATTTTTGCCGGGGATAAACTGCTTACCACACCTAACCCCGATGTGAACGAGGACATGGAAATGTTCAAACTCCTGGGACTGAAACCCCAGCAGGCTTTTGTAAAAGCACCACAGCCTAAGACCGTAGAACAGGAGGAATCGGTGCTGCAACCCCTGGGAGAAAAACCGAAATGGACACGTCCCGGGCACAAGATAGAACGGAACGAGGAGGCCAAGGCTAAGGCCAGGCGCTCTTAAGTTATCGTTAATATACCGGTTCAGCTTCTGCAGCTTTTATAACTTTACAGGCTAAAGAACCAGATTGGCTTTGAACCTACAAGAGATACCAAAAGTTGCTTCTATCAGTAAGGAAGCGTTTATAAGGGACTACTACAAACCGCAGAAACCTGTGGTGCTGCAGGGTTTGGTATCCGATTGGCCCGCTTACCATAAGTGGAGCCTGGAATACATCCGGGATATAGCAGGGTCAAAAGAGGTGCCGTTATATGACAACCGGCCGGTGAGTCATAAAGATGGTTTTAACCAGGCGCACGCCAAGATGCGAATGGATGAGTACATCGATCTTCTTAAAAAAGGGCCCACCCAGTACCGCATTTTTTTATGGAATTTACTCAAAGAGGTTCCTGCCCTGCAGCAGGACTTCAGTTATCCTGACCTGGGGCTACCGTTTTTAAAAAGCCTGCCTATGCTTTTCTTTGGCGGACAGGATGCCTACACCTTTATGCACTATGATATAGACCTGGGGAACATCTTCCACGTACATTTTGAAGGTGAGAAAGAGTGCATTCTCTTTCCCCAGACCCAGACCCCGTACTTATACAAGGTGCCTCATTCCCTGATCACCCATGAGAGTATAGATTTCTCCAACCCGGACCTGGATCACTGGCCGGCCCTGAAACACGCCAGCGGACATCGCACCACCCTTCAACACGGGGAAGTGCTATATATGCCGGAAGGGTACTGGCACTATATGCGCTACCTGGATGCAGGGTTTTCCATGAGCCTGAGAGCATTGCCCTTACGCCCGAAGAACCTGGGAAAAGCACTGTATAATGTGGTCTGGATGCGGTATTATGACGCGATGATGCGCAAACTTAAAGGGGAAGAATGGATCCGCTGGAAGAACGAGGAAGCTATCAGGAGAACCCATGAGCATTTACAGGTCCTGGAACATAGCGAGCAGGCGGGTTAACCGATAAGTTCCCCTAGTTTCTCGTAGACCAGGTGGGATTCCCAGCCACGGTATAACAGGTAATCGGCCAGTTTCTTTTTTCGTTTCAGGGGGTTCTTCTCCCGGATCTGTTCCAGCCTTTTCAGGGCCAGGGCGTGCAGCGTTTCTTCGTATCCTTCCTCGGTCTCTTTTAAAGCTTCGCGGATTATGAATTCCGAGATGTCTCTTTGTTTGAGTTCCATCCGGATACGAACCCTTCCCCATGATTTCTGGTGGTACTTTCCCCTTGCGAAGGCTTTGGCAAAACGCTCTTCATTCAGGTAATTCTCCTGTATCAGGTGTCCTATGATCTGGTCTATGGCCTCGGGGATCATATTCATCTTAAGGAGTTTCTCCCGCACTTCCTTATGGCACCGTTCCTGGTAGGCGCAATAGCTTTCTATCTTGCTCCTGGCTTCGTCCAGGGTGTAAGTTGCACGTGAAAAATACATAGGCCACAAATTTAGCAAGACATTTCACGGGATTTTCCTTCTAAGGGTAACTTTTTGACTTTTACTCCTGTATAAAACCGAATCTGCTCTAACCGATGTTTCCCCAGTCCCCTCTGTAAGTTCAATAGTTCCGGGACCCGGGAGGTTTAACTCTATTGTCCACCCCGGATTCTCCTGGGTAACGGTCAGGGTTTCCAGGGAGTCTTTCCTGGTATAATATACTGAAATGGTATTATCCCCGATTGCCACATTCATAAGGGATACATCAGACCATGTCTCAGGCATCCGGGGTGTCACCTTAACCAGTTTTTCATGTGCCCTGGGCCGGACGCCAAAGAATTGCTGAACGATCGGGATCGCAAAACTATAGATGTTCCATGCCTGGACGATCATCCCGTAATCCGGGGATACTTCGTACATGCTGCCGGGAAGGGCATAACTGAAGGTACGGGTCATTCGCTTCAGGTAGTCCAAAGCCATCTCGGGGCGTCCGTAGTTATTCTCGGCAATTGCCTGTACCCCTGTAGGTAAGGTCATAACGGCCCCTGTATAAGAAAAGACCTTACTCCCTTTAAAGGAACCCTCTTCTTTCCCTGCGCTTTCATCTCGGTCTATTCCTGTTACAAATACGCCATAAGGATTTACAAATTTTTCCGCAGTTTGCAGTGCCTGGATGGCCTTGAGAGAATCGGCTACCTTCATTTCCATTGGAGTGTTAACTACCCAGTTGTGATGTAGTACAAAAGGACGGGGTTTATCGGAGGGTGAGTTCCTGATTTTTTCTGCGGTGCGTTTTAATTCTTCAATGGCCCAGGGTTTGTTCAGGGTATCCGCCCTGATGATCGCATCTTTGATCAATCGCAAGGCCTGCTCGTCTGTTCCAATAAAATCGGCATAAGACTTAAATTCTTCGGACCAGAATTCATTATTGATCTTGGTTTTTAGTTTTTCGGCCAGATCACGATAATATGCGGCAACCTTGGAGTCCCCCATTACGACCGCCATCTGTGCTGCGTCCTCAAATGCCCTTTGAGTATAGACTGCCACGTCTATCATTTCGCTGTCCATCCCGTGGATCTCCATCATCCCGAACCCATCGGGGAAAAGATTCTTATTGGTATCCTTCTCGTCCATCAGCCATTGCAGGCCTTTCTTTACAGTCGGGTAGTATTTCTCCAGGAATTCCCGGTCTCCGGTCCATAAAAAGGTTTCCCAGATAAGGGAGGCGAACTGTGGGGTTTCATTTATATTGCCGGGATTAAATACCTTGCCATTGGTAGACATCTCGTGAATGATGCGCCCATTGCCATTCTCAGCCTCGGACACACTGTCCAGCAGGGAAATGGTTCGTAAGGCCGGCTCCCACTGCCCGATAGCCATATATCCTTTCAGGGCATATTCGCTGTCGACCCCGAACCACCAAGGGTAGTCGGGAATGCCCGCCGTGATACCTGTCCCGATCTCGGGTACGGTTCTTACCAGCCAATCCGAATTGTATTTCAGCCATTCAAAGGCCTCGGCAATTGAGGAATCGGGAATATTCAGTTTGGATCGGGATGCAAGCTGCTGGTATCGCTTTTTCTTGGTAGTAACAAGAGAGACCACCTGATCCCGAATTTCATTAAAGGTTTCCAGGGCTTGTTCTTTCCCATTGTACGACCCGCTTATCACAAGGTTAAGTATTTGTTCTTCCCCGGCTTTTACCTTAAGCGGGTACACTAACGCTGCAGCGGCGCCCTGCCTGGAATAATGTGTATGGGTCTCACGCAATTCCCTGGCTCTGTTCTCTGAGCCTACCACGCTGAACCAGGGATTCGCCTGGTCCTTGAATATCGCCAGATTTTCTTCAAATGTTACGATATCAAGAGTGTCATGCATACCTGTTTCCTCACCCAGCCATGTGGGTCGAAGGTCAGAAAAAGCAGTGAATTCAAAATCGAATTCCAGGTCTTTGTTTCCCGAATTTGAGAAGAGATACTGAATTATTATTCCTTGTTTTCCATCCGGGACTACCTGGAGACGTTTTATTTTCATCGGAATCGCTTCCGGATAGTATTCCAGGACATTGGCCATAGGGTAATTCACAAACCGATCTGCCTTCTCCAGCGATAGAGAATCTCCCTGATGGATCAATCGGGCAGAAAAGCCGTCCATTAATTTTACAGGGTGATTCCAGATTCCCCCCATCTCGCCTTTGATGTGCCATCCTATTTCCTGGAAACTTCCGTCCTGCTGCCCTACCATATAAACTCGATCGCCTGCAGTGACGTAAGGGGAAGAGATGTATTCTGCCCGGCCTTCAATTGACGGTAAGTCCTGCAGTATACCGGTCAGCTGACCTTTGTTCTTCTCCCCGGGGGAACATCCCAGGAACAGGAAAAGAAAAGTAAAGAAATACAGGGATTTCATGGGTTGGTAAAACTTAAAAGATCAGGATTTAAGTTAGTGATTTTAAGGCAAAAAAAAAGCGACTCCCGTTATGGGAATCGCTTTTAATTTAGTTAAGGGTCTGACCTTCTTTGTCTTTAAAACAGTACTCGAGATACGTATACGCATCCCGGGGTTGGATCTTTATCCACTTCTTGTGCTCTAAAAACCATTTAGAACGTATGGAAGGGAAGCCCTTGGTCAGGTATGCCGCAATAAACGGATGGGTGTTCAATGTGATACTTTTGTCTTTCCCGGCACCTTTTAATAGGCGCTCCAGGTCAACGTTGATCTTTTCTATCAGCACAATGGGTGCTTCTATTTCCTGGCCATTACCACTGGGGTTGGCTTCGGTTGTTTTGATCTTCATTTCCGGACGTACCCGTTGTCTTGTGATCTGTATAAGGCCGAACTTGCTCGGAGGCAAGATCTTGTGTTTGGCCCTGTCGTCTTTCATCTCGTTCCTGAGGTGATCGAACAGTTTTCGCCTGTGGTCCGATTTTACCATATCGATAAAATCCACCACGATGATCCCGCCCATATCGCGAAGGCGCAATTGCCTTGCAATTTCAGTAGCGGCCAACAGGTTTACCTCGAAGGCAGTGTCCTCTTGGTTCTTGGCCTTATTAGAACGGTTCCCACTATTGACATCAATTACATGTAATGCCTCTGTGTGTTCTATGATCAGGTAAGCACCTTTACTCATAGAAGCCGTTCGGCCGAAGGAAGTTTTGATCTGGCGATCTATTCCGAATTTTTCAAAAATCGGGACAGGTGACGAATACAGTTTTACAATAGACTCCTTTTCGGGCTCGATTTCCAGAACATAATCCTTGATCTGGTTATAAAGCGTTTCATCATCCACATGTATGCCGGTAAAACTGTCGTTGAAAACATCCCTCAGTATAGAGGAAGCACGATTCATTTCTACCAGGACTTTGGATGGGGTGGGCGCTTTATATAATTTCTTACACATTGCTGTCCATTTATCCAGCAAATTCTGAAGGTCCTTGTCCAACTCGGCGACTTTCTTGCCTTCTGCCACGGTTCTGATGATCACTCCAAATCCCTTGGGCTTAATACTTTTAATAAGCCTTTTAAGTCGGTCTTTCTCCTCTTTACTACCGATCTTCTGGGAAACAGAGACACGATCTGAAAAAGGGACCATAACCAGGTAACGCCCTGCTATCGAAAGCTCGGAGCTGATCCTTGGTCCTTTGGTGGAAATGGGTTCTTTTACTATCTGAACCAGTAGGGATTGATTCGCTTTGATAACATCCTTGATGCTACCATTCTTATCAATATCTTTTTCGAATGGAAAATTCTTCAGGGAAAAGTCTTTAAGCTTCCCCGTACTCGCAGCTTTCACAAATTTTAACATCGAGGCCAACTGTGGTCCCAGGTCGTGGTAATGCAAAAAGGCATCTTTTTCATAGCCAACATTTACGAATGCTGCATTCAGACCGGTAACCGGCTTCCTGATCTTGGCGATCATGATGTCGCCCACGTTAAAATTGTTGGTGTCCTCTTCTTTGTGTAGTTCTATTAATTTTCCATCTTTCAGTAAGGCAAAATCGACGGCATTGGAATTGGATCTTACGACTAATTCTCTATTCACCTGAATCAATTTATATCCACCCCGAATTGGGATGAATGGTTAAACAATATTTGTTGCAGGTTGTATTTAACCCGTCGAAATCCTTTTGGAATTTCTATGTCAATGAACGTATAAAGCGAAAAAGTAGTTATGAAAACTACTTTTTCTTGTGTCGGTTGGCTCTTCTGCGTTTCTTACGCTTGTGAGTAGCCACCTTATGTCTCTTTCTTTTTTTACCACTCGGCATAGAGTTCTACTTTTAAAAGGTTATTATTTTACTTGAACGTTACTTTTTACTCCTTCTACAAAAACCTTTGCAGGTTTAAATGCCGGGATGTTGTGGGCCGGGATCTTTATGGTAGTATTCTTGGAGATGTTCCTTCCGGTCTTTTCAGCCCTGGTTTTGACAATAAAACTTCCGAATCCTCTAAGGTATACATTATCACCGTTTTCCAGTGAAGATTTTACCTCTTCCATAAACGTTTCTACCGTCGCCTGTACGTCTCCTTTTTCAATTCCCAGCTTTTCTGAGATTTTCGATACGATATCCGCTTTCGTCATTGCAAAAATTAATTTTCTATGTGTTTTTAAAGGGATGCAAATATATAAATTAAATTCGTTCTTTCGTCTTAACAAACTAATATTAAGTCCTTAAACCGTTACTTTTGTTCTTTATACCCAGCACATGCATTTTTCTTCCAAAATAATAGACTGGTACAGGGCAAATAAAAGGGAATTGCCCTGGCGAAATACCCGGGACCCTTATAAAATATGGCTTTCGGAGATCATGCTACAGCAAACCAGGGTAGCGCAGGGACTGCCGTATTACGAGTTGTTCCTGGAACATTTCCCGACGGTTCGCGACCTGGCAGAAGCCAGTGAAAAAAAAGTGTTAAAGTTATGGCAGGGACTCGGGTACTATTCCCGTGCCAGGAATCTCCATGCTACAGCGCGGACCATCACCTATGATTACGGTGAAAAATTCCCTGATACCTACCCGGAACTCAAAAAGCTGAAAGGGGTAGGTGATTACACTGCGAGTGCCATTGCTTCTATTGCTTTTGATCGTCCTGAACCCGTGGTAGACGGGAATGTCTACCGGGTACTCTCCCGTTATTTCGGGGTTACCCTCCCCGTGAACAGTACGGAGGGGATGAAATATTTTAAAACACTGGCCCGGGAGGTTATGGACCCGGAACGGGCCGCGGAATACAACCAGGGACTGATGGAGTTCGGGGCTTTGCAATGTACCCCCCGGAACCCCGGCTGTGATACCTGCCCCCTCAACAATTCCTGTGTCGCCCTGCAAAAAGACCAGGTCGGAGAACTGCCTGTAAAGCTCAAAAAATCTAAAGTTCGAAATAGGTATTTTAATTACCTGGTACTCCTCGATGAACACGGTAATACCAGGTTGCAGCAACGGGAAGACAAAGGGATCTGGCAACAGCTGTACGAGTTCCCGCTGGTAGAATCCCAGGAAATACTGGAACAGGAGTCTATATATAATAAGGTAGAGGAAACCCTGCCCGGTTATGATCTCTCCTCAGTCTCCCTGGAAAACGAGGAACCCATCGTTCATAAATTAAGTCACCAGCACCTCCATACCCGTTTCTGGCGTGTTGAAATTCCGGGGGAGTTAGAGCGCGGAATACCCTTGGAAGAACTGGACGAATATCCTGTACCGGTACTGATCGCAGATTATATTAAAACACTTAAAAATTCGTACTTTTGAACCAAGATTAATATTATGAGCGGAACATTGAATAAAGTGATGCTGATCGGGCATCTGGGAGATGAAGTAAAAATGCATTATTTTGAAGGAGGTAACTGCATTGGTAGGTTCCCGATCGCTACCAACGAATCCTATACCAACCGGCAGACAGGTGAAAAGGTCACCACTACCGAATGGCATAACATCGTAGTGCGTAACAAAGCCGCCGAAATATGTGAGAAATACCTGAGTAAAGGGGATAAGATTTATGTAGAGGGAAGGCTAAAGACCCGGCAATGGCAGGGAGAAGACGGCCAGACCCGTTATTCTACGGAGATCCAGGTACAGGATTTTACTTTTCTCACTCCCAAAGAAGGCGGGATGCCAAACCAGGGAGGTGGGGCACAGGCTTCGACTACCCAGGGTCAGCAGAGAAACCAGCCAGAAAGACCTGCGGATACAAGGCCTGTACAACAGGAAGAAGAGGACGATCTGCCATTCTA
The DNA here is from genome assembly GCF_004362865.1 of Zeaxanthinibacter enoshimensis. Classification (GTDB taxonomy): domain Bacteria; phylum Bacteroidota; class Bacteroidia; order Flavobacteriales; family Flavobacteriaceae; genus Zeaxanthinibacter; species Zeaxanthinibacter enoshimensis. Next base: position 1,125,382 of record NZ_SNYI01000001.1, read on the forward strand.
GTATTGCAAACTAATAACTTGACATTTGGATCCTGACCCCTTAAGTATATTTTTAAGTGAAATAGCCGTAGAACCCGCTTTAATAGCCAGGAGTATCCTGTTGGTGGCGCTGTTGGGTTGTTCTGCCCTTATCTCTGGTGCAGAAGTAGCTTATTTCGGACTTTCTGCCACGGATATCAATGACATTGCGGAAAAGAAGACTACCCGGGGGAATATCGTGGTTTACCTGCTGGATCGCCCGAAGAAACTGCTGGCGACCATCCTGATCGCCAACAACGCGATCAACATCGGGATCGTACTTCTCTTTAATATCATTGGTGATTACATCTTTTCCGGAATCACTTACATGATCTTTGGAGTCGTTTCCCTGAGATTTATCGTGGACGTGGTAATTGCCACATTCCTGATCCTTATGTTCGGTGAAATTTTGCCTAAGATCTACGCCAACAGGAACAGGATCAATTTCGCCCACTTTATGGCCTACCCCTTAAGGGTGCTCGATTTTGTCTTCAGTCCCCTGAGCCTGCCCATGAGATCAGGAACCATCTTCCTCTACCGGAAGCTGGGAAAACAGAAGTCGAACCTCAGTATCGACCATCTTTCCCAGGCCCTGGAACTTACTTCTGAAGGAGATACGACCAAGGAGGAACAACGCATCCTGGAGGGCATTGTGACTTTCGGAAATACAGACACCAAGCAGGTGATGCGCCCGAGGATAGATATTTTTGCCCTTTCTGAATCGATGAAATTCCCAGAGGTCCTGGCCGAGATAAAAGCTCATGGTTATTCGCGAATCCCCGTGTTCTCAGAACATATGGACAATGTAATCGGGGTGCTCTATGTAAAAGACCTGCTGCCTTACCTGGAGCGGAAGACCTTTAACTGGCTTTCCCTGATAAGAGAGCCCTTCTTTGTCCCGGAAAATAAGAAGCTGGATGATCTTCTGCTCGACTTCCAGTCCAAAAAGAATCACCTGGCCGTGGTCGTGGATGAATACGGTGGAACTTCCGGGATCGTAACCCTGGAGGATATTATTGAAGAGATCGTCGGGGATATCAGCGATGAATTCGATGACGAAGACCTGATCTTCTCCAAACTGGATGAGCACAATTACGTATTCGATGGAAAAACTACCTTAAAGGAATTTTACAAGGTGGCCCGGATAGAACATGAAGATGAATTTGAAGCACAGAAAGGAGAATCAGAGACTATTGCCGGTTTCGTCCTGGAAATAGCAGGCAGTTTTCCGAAGAGAGGTGAATCTGTTCATTTTAACGGCTACAAGTTCGTGGTAGAAAGCCTGGACAGGAAACGCCTGAAACAAATTAAAGTTACTATTCCCCATGCCACTACTTAGAAATGCCAGCCTAATATTCATAGCCCTGTTGTTCCTTAATGGCTGCGGGGAAGAGCCATTGCCTAAACCAAGGGCAATGTTACGGCTGAGTTACCCGGAAGCAAAAATGTCCGGGTGGCAGGGAGATTGTCCTTACGGTTTTGAATACAACAGCAGGGCAGAACTGGAAGTGGGTCCTGGTTGTGCCCTCACCCTGGACTATCCCCGGATGAAAGGAGCTATCTACATCACCTATAAAAAGGTAGAAGACAACCTGCAATCCTTGCTCACTGACGCCCAGAAGCTTTCTTATGAACATGTGGTCAAAGCTGATAATATCCTGGAGCAACCCTTTGTGAATAAAGATCAACGGGTATACGGGATGTTTTACGAGGTCAGGGGGAATGCTGCCTCCCAGGCACAATTTTATGTAACAGACAGTACCGATCATTTTGTGACGGGCTCCCTTTATTTTTACGCCAAACCGAATTACGATTCGATCTACCCGGCAGCAGTTTACCTGCAGAAAGATATTCGGAAAATCATGGAAACCCTGAAATGGCAATAGGATATGGTAGGGGCTGAAGAACTTTTGGAATGTCATAAGACCATTGCTCCCCATATTCACCGTACCCCGGTGCTAACATCACGATTGCTGAACCAGATGGTGGGTGCCAGCTTGTATTTTAAATGCGAGAACTTCCAGCGGATGGGAGCTTTTAAAATGAGGGGGGCAATCCAGGCTATCATGCAGCTGCCCGAAGAAAAGCGTGCAAAGGGAGTGGTAACCCACTCCTCGGGCAATTTTGCCCAGGCGCTCTCCCTGGCTGCTCAAAGCCTGGGGGTGAAAGCTTATATCGTAATGCCAAGAACTGCCACGGCGGTTAAGAAAAGGGCGGTGATCGGGTACGGGGGTGAAGTGTATGATTGCGATCCCAACCTGCAGGCCAGGGAATCCCTTTCTAAAGAAATAGAAGAAAAGACCGGCGCAACTTTTATCCACCCTTCCAATGATATGAACGTGATCCTCGGGAACAGTACTGCGGCTACCGAGCTGCTGCAGGATTACCCGGACCTGGAGGTGATCCTGTGCCCCGTCGGCGGGGGAGGACTGGTGGCCGGAACAGCACTTTCCGCTCACTTTTTCGGAAAAAATTGCCGGGTTATAGGGGCAGAGCCTATGAAGGCTGATGACGCCTACCGTTCCTTCCATAGCGGGAAAATCGAAAGCAATGAGACTGCAGATACGGTAGCCGATGGACTCCGTACTATGCTGGGGGACATTAATTTCCCCATCATCAGGAAATATGTCAGTGCTATAGAAAGAGTGGAGGAGGATGATATCGTGCCGGCCATGCGCCTCATCTGGGAGCGACTCAAGATAACGGCAGAACCTTCCTGCGCAGTTCCCTTCGCCGCAGCCCTGCAGTTAAAAGAAGAGCTGAGAGGCAAGAAGGTCGGGATCATTATCTCCGGCGGTAATGTTGACCTGGAGAACCTGCCCTTTTAATCACTGTATTGTATCAGTCTCCAGTAATTCGCGGGCCATTTTAATGCTCGAATTAATATTTTCCCTTACCGCTTTGATCTTTTCTTCTTCTTCCAGCAACCATTCCTTTTTTTCTTCGGACAATTCTTTTCCATTGATGATCTCGTCCGGTTCAAAGCGATCTCCGAAATTCTGCATCCAGTCCATCATATCCTGGTGCGCTTCCTGCAGTTCTTCCATGGCTTCGGCATATTCCTGCCCCCTTTCCGTTGAGTCGATCCTGGATTTCATCTCCCCGACCAACTTACTGAGCTCACCCATCCTTGGCATCGCTTCATCGTGAATTTCCATGACCTGCTGCATGCGCGCGTCTGAATCTTTGGTATTCTCCTGATCCTTGCAACCGAGAACAAGGAGAAATATGAGAAGTAGAGGAATTTGCAGTGTTTTTAGCATCGTATCATCTTTTGAATGTTAAAATTAATAAATAACCGGGCATATATTTCAACAAAAAACCAGACTTTTGAGGCCTTTCAATGTTCCCTATGAGTGATGTAAACAGGAGATGGTTTTATCTGGTCGTATTATCGGTCATATGGGGAACCTCGTATATCCTTATTAAAAAAGGCCTGCAAGGCTTCTCTCCAATCCAGCTGGGTTCGGTGAGAATGGTGATGACGGCGACTTTCCTATTGCTGTTCGGTTACCGCTCTCTACGGAAGATAGGAAAGAAGGAATGGAAATGGGTGGCCCTGTCGGGGTTTATCGGGAGCTTTTTCCCAGCCTTCCTCTTTGCCTTTGCGGAAACCGAAATAGACAGCAGTATTGCCTCTATCCTGAATTCCCTTGTCCCCTTGTTTACCATTTTCGTTGGGTATATTGTCTTCAAAATACCCTTTTACAGGAACCAGGTAATTGGGGTGATCATAGGTCTCGTGGGGGCTGCCATGCTGGTGGGGATAGGAGCCGATATTAACCCGGGACAGAATTACTGGTATGCCGGCCTGGTGATCCTGGCAACTGTCTTTTATGCTTTTAATGCCAACATCATTAAGAACAAGCTGTCCGGGGTAAGCCCGATGGGCATTGCCGCCGGGAATTTTGCCGTGGTGCTGCTGCCTTCCCTGGTCGTACTTGCATTCTCAGGGGCTTTCAGTACCAAGGTTACTACGGGTGAATATTTCCTGAGTTCCCTGGGGTATGTTTTTATCCTCAGCGTGGTAGGCACCTGCTTTGCCAAAGTGATGTTCAATAAGCTCGTCCATATTTCAACCCCGGTGTTTTCGGTCTCTGTAACATATCTTATCCCCGTTGTCGGCGTAATCTGGGGCCTGCTGGACGGGGAGCGATTTTCTCTGTGGCAGCTCCTGGCGGCGGCGGTGATCCTTTTCGGGGTTTACCTCGTGAACCGACGCAAAAGCAGTAGCGGATCCGGTGCTGCCTGAGCCTTAATATCAGCTGTGTCCGGGTGAAAGCGTATAGCGATCCGGTCCTCCTCCCGGGATACTTTCGGAATTTATCCTTAAAATACCAGCCTTTGAGATGGGTTTTTATGGAATATACTTCAACTATTATTATCTTTAGAAGTATAATTAACGTTCCCGTTTATGAAATTGTTCACATTACCAATTCGGTTTGGAATCGCCACCAGTGGGTCCCTGATAGCATATTTCCTTATATTATCGCTGTTCGGACTTCATACCAATGTCTTTTACAGCCTTTTTAACGGGGTGATCACTGGCTTTGGGATCTACGAGGCCATAAAGTACATGCGTATCCAGCAGCGTGAAAAATTCAACTACACCATGGGCTTTACCACCGGCATCATTACCGGCTTTATGGCAACCCTGATCTTTACGGTGTTTTTCGCGATCTACAGTACAGAACTGAACCGGGATTTCCTGGAAGAGCTCTCAACCGTTTGGTTTAAAGACTATAAGAATTTTGAAGGTATTGTTTTCTTCACCGTCGCCATCATGGGGTTCGCAACCAGCCTGGTGCTGACCTTGTCTTTTATGCAGCTTTTTAAAACTTCGAGGAACCAGGGTAAAAAATCGGCTGAATTTCCTAAAAAGTCCTTGTGAATTTGCAATTTAGGCGTATATTTGCACCCGCCTTTGGGATACCTCCCGTGTTCCGTACCAGGCAATTAAGAAACAAATTAATACACAAGCTATGTACGCAATTGTAGAGATAGCAGGGCAGCAATTCAAAGTTGCAAAAGACCAGAAAGTGTATGTACACCGTCTGAAAGAAGAGGAAGGTAACAAAGTTACTTTTGACAATGTACTTCTTTTAGAAGATGGTAGTGACATCACGATCGGCGCCCCGGCTATAGACGGAGCTTCAGTTGAAGCCAAAGTCATTAAGCACCTTAAAGGTGACAAGGTAATCGTCTTCAAGAAGAAAAGACGTAAGGGGTATCGCAAGAAGAATGGCCACCGTCAGTACCTGACAGAACTGGTTATTTCTGATATCGTTGCTAAAGGATCTAAGAAGAAAGAAGCTCCTAAAGCTAAAGCTGAGCCTAAGAAAGAAGAGACTGCTGCTAAAGCTACTCCTAAGGCTAAAAAAGAAGAAGCTTCCCAGGATCTGAGCAAGAACACGGTAGCTGAGCTTAGAGAAATGGCTAAAGCTAAAGGCGTAGAAGGATATTCTTCTATGAAGAAAGCTGAGTTGATCGAAGCGATCGAGAAAAAATAAAAGTACAACCTGCGCATTGGGTCTATTCCCGGGACGCGCATAAAATAAATTATCATGGCACATAAAAAAGGTGTTGGTAGTTCCAAGAACGGTAGAGAATCAGAATCGAAACGACTAGGCGTGAAGATTTTTGGTGGACAAGCTGCTATGGCGGGGAATATCCTTGTCAGGCAACGTGGTACCAAGCACAATCCCGGTGAGAATGTTTACGCCGGTAAAGATCATACTTTACATGCCAGAGTTGATGGTATCGTAAAATTCGATAAGAAAGCCGGAGGGAAATCCTACGTTTCTATCGAGCCGTTTGAAGCATAATTTTCAAACGTATTACAGCATAAAGAACCCGGTATCTACCGGGTTTTTTTATGGCTTTAATCTAAGTGCCGGATGGCTGAACCTCACAGTAGACACTATCCTCTTCCGCAGCGATCTCAGCATAGGGAAGATCCCGACCCACGCGGGGGGTTTACGCCAAAAAAAATCCCCGTGACAAAAGTCACAGGGATTATAATTTATTTGAATTTCTCAGAGATTAGTAACGGTAGTAATCCGGTTTAAACGGACCTTTTACGGTCACCCCTATGTATTCGGCCTGCTCTTCATTTAACTCGGTCAGCTCGGCACCCAGCCTGGAGAGGTGCAGTGCAGCCACCTTCTCATCCAGGTGTTTTGGAAGCATATAAACCTTGTTCTCGTATTTGTCAGTGTGTTTCCACAGTTCGATCTGTGCCAGCGTCTGGTTGGTGAAGGAGTTACTCATCACGAAACTTGGGTGCCCGGTAGCACATCCTAAGTTGACCAAACGGCCTTCAGCAAGAACGATAATGTTCTTCCCATCTACCGTGTACATGTCAACCTGGGGTTTGATCTCGTCCTTGGTATCCCCGTAATTACCGTTCAGCCAGGCCATGTCTATCTCGTTGTCAAAATGACCGATGTTACAAACTATAGCCTTATCGCGCATAGCTCTGAAATGCTCTTCACGGATAATATCTTTATTCCCGGTAGCGGTGCAGATAATGTCAGCATTCCCGATAACGGTCTCCAGCTTTTTTACTTCAAAGCCGTCCATGGCAGCCTGTAAGGCACAGATAGGATCGATCTCCGTAACTGTTACAATGGCTCCGGCACCCCTGAAAGAAGCAGCGGTTCCTTTCCCAACGTCTCCATAACCGGCCACAACAACGCGTTTCCCTGCAAGCATGGTGTCAGTAGCCCTGCGGATAGCATCTACTGCACTTTCCCTGCAACCATATTTATTGTCAAACTTAGACTTTGTCACAGAGTCGTTCACGTTAATGGCAGGCATCGGAAGTGTTCCTTTCTTCATCCTCTCGTACAACCTGTGAACCCCGGTGGTGGTCTCTTCTGAAAGTCCCTTGATCCCTGCTCCTAGTTCAGGATACTGGTCCAGTACCATATTAGTAAGGTCGCCCCCATCATCGAGTATCATATTAAGTGGCTTCCTTTCTTCCCCGAAGAACAGGGTCTGCTCTATACACCAGTTAAATTCCTCCTCAGTCATCCCTTTCCAGGCATATACCGGGATTCCTGCTGCTGCAATAGCTGCTGCTGCATGATCCTGGGTAGAGAAAATATTGCAGGAGCTCCAGGTAACCTCGGCCCCAAGCGCAACCAGGGTTTCGATCAGCACTGCTGTCTGTATTGTCATATGGAGACAACCGGCAATACGCGCCCCTTTAAGAGGCTGGGATTCCCCGTATTCTTCTCGTAATGACATCAACCCGGGCATCTCTGCCTCGGCCAGGGTTATTTCTTTCCGGCCCCAATCTGCAAGGGCAATATCTTTTACCTTATAGGGTACATAAGGAACAGTTTTGGTACTCATATCCTTTTTTATTTTTACTTTCGTTAAAGAGCCTTTTTCGCGCTGAAACAGCGAAAACAAAGGTAATAATAAGTTAAGTAATCCTATGCCTCTTTACAAAACTATAACAGTAACTGAGCACATTACAGTGTACATCTGGAAGATCACCGAATCAGAGGAGGAATTGGCCAAAGGTATACAGCTGACCCCCGAATGCAAAAGCAGGATGGACGGCATGAAATCTGAATTGCACCGCCGGGGCTTTTTGAGTATACGCCACCTGATGGCAGAAGCTGGATACGAGGATAAAGATTTGTTTTACGATGAAGGCGGCAAGCCCCACCTGAAAGACGGCAATAAAATAAGCATTAGTCACTCCCACCAGTTCACCACAATAATTATCAGCAAGGAACAAGAGGTGGGTATAGATATCGAGATGCAGCGCGAAAAGATCCTCCGGATCGCCAACAAATTTACGCCTCTGGAAGAATACAGGACCCTGGCGAATTCCGAGGCGCTGATCCGCAAGCTTACAATAGTATGGGGAGCAAAAGAATCGCTCTATAAAATTTATGCGAAACAAGGGCTTAGCTTCCTTCACCATGTTGATGTCAAGGATTTTTCTTTTGACGACAGTGAGACCACCGCGGAGATTCTTTATCACGGCGATGCTTCCGAATACCGTATATCCTTCCTGGAATTTGAAGGATTCACATGCGTCTATGCCATAAAGAATTCCTGAGTCATCTATAAACCCAAAATATCCAGAGCACCACAATGAATATTTCTGTAGAACTTACGCTTACTCCATTACAGGACGAATACGAACCGGCGATCATCAACTTTATTAAAAAACTGAGGGATTCCGGCCTGACAGTACTTGAAAATCCCCTCAGTACCCAGGTTTACGGCGAATATGATGAGGTGATGGCACTCCTGCAACAGGAAATCAGGATCGCCTTTGATGCAGTTGAAAGAGGGTTGTTATACATGAAGATAGTCAAATCTGACCGAAGCGATTATGAACCTCATTTCTGATTGGATCTTTTCACAGTATGAAGGGGTGGAGGCTTACCTGGTAATACTGGAAATGATCGCGGTTTTCTTTGGGTTCCTAAGCGTGTGGTACGCCAAACGGGAGAACATCCTGGTGTTCCCCACCGGCATTATCAGTACAGCGATCTTTGTATACATCCTTGCAATCTTTGGCCTGATAGGCGATATGCTGATCAATGGTTATTACTTTGCCATGAGTATAATTGGGTGGTACAACTGGACCCGGAAGGTCGATGATACTCATTATATCCCCATCACCACAACGACAGTAAAAGAGAAGCGATGGTCCGTCCTGTTATTCCTGGGTACTGTGATATTTGTCACCATTGTCTATTACCTGCTGGACCGGTTCAATACCTGGACTGCTTATGTAGACACCCTGACCACTGCGATCTTTTTCGTGGGAATGTGGCTGATGGCAAGGAAGAAACTGGAGAACTGGGTATACTGGATCATCGGGGACCTGATCTCGGTACCGCTCTACTGGTATAAAGGCCTTATCTTTACTTCCCTGCAGTATTTCCTGTTCACCCTGATTGCAATTTTTGGTTACCTAGCATGGAAGAAAGACTTAAACAAAAGCCCTCAGACCTTATTAAGATAGTGTTGTTCGGTCCGGAATCTACCGGTAAGACCACCCTCGCCCGGCAACTGGCTGAACATTATAAAGAACCCTGGGTGCCTGAGTATGCCCGGGAATACCTGCAGGAGAAATGGGACCGGGTGCAAAAAACCTGCGAACCCCAAGATCTTGTGCCCATTGCTATCGGGCAGATGCGGCTGGAAAATGCCCTGGCCGAGAAGGCAGACCGCCTGCTGATCTGCGATACAGACCTGCTCGAAACTAAAGTGTATTCCGAAGCCTACTACCTCGGAAGCTGTGATCCGCTGCTCGAAAAATACGCCTTACAGAATCAGTACAACCTGTATTTCCTGACAGGGATCGATGTACCCTGGGAAAAAGATGACCTGCGTGACAAACCAAACGAAAGAGAGCAAATGTTTGATTATTTCAGGTCAACCCTTGAAAAATATCATCGTAATTTCGTTACTTTAAGAGGAGACGAATCCTCCCGTTTCCAAACCGCAATCGCCCATATAGATAAATTATTAGCAGCATGAGTACATTCACAGAAAAGGATCAGAAACAATTTAAATCAAGGGGAATTTCTGAACAGAAGGTCCGGGAACAGATAGAGATGTTTAAAGAGGGGATTCCCTTCGTGCAACTGGAAAAGGCTGCTGTGGTCGATGATGGTATCCTTAAGCTTACCCCGGGACAGGAAAGTGAATATATTCACTATTTCGAGGAGAATAAAAAGGATAAGGATCTGCTGAAATTCGTACCGGCCTCCGGCGCAGCCTCCCGTATGTTCAAAACGCTGTTCACCTTTCTTTCTGATTTTGATCCCAGCGAGGAATCGCTGGACGATTACTTTGAACGGACGGGAGATAAAGCCATGAAACGTTTCGTGGACGGGATTACGGATTTTCCTTTTTATACAATGATCCGCAGCAGGATAAAGGGAAAAGTTAGTTCCAAGGATGAGGAGGTTTACCTCTTCGTGGCAGAGATGCTGGAAGAAGACAAACTGAACTATGGGTTCTATCCCAAAGGCTTATTACCCTTCCATAATTACCGGGATTACCTCGCTACCCCTTTTGAAGAACATCTGAAAGAAGGCGCTGCCTATGCGAGTAAGGATAACAATGCCAGCCTGCATTTCACCATTTCCGAACAGCACGGGGACCTGTTCAACAACGAATTCAGTGCTATAAAAGACAGGGTATCCAGCCAGACCCAGACCTCCTTCAATATCAGCTATTCTTATCAGAAGTCCTCCACGGATACCATTGCGGTAAACATGGAGAATGAACCCTTCAGGGAAGCGGATGGAAGTATTTTATTCCGGCCGGGCGGCCATGGGGCACTGATCGAGAATTTAGACGAGCAAGACGCAGACCTGATCTTTATTAAGAATATTGATAACGTAGTTGTTCCTGAACAGGCGGGCGAGGTGATCCGCTCTAAAAAACTTCTTGCCGGCCTGCTGCTGCAGGTGCAGGAAAAGGCTTTTGAATATGCAGCCATGCTCGATAAAGGAGACCTCCATGGAGAACAGATACAGGAGATTCGCGAATTCCTGGAAAACCGGCTGAACGTAAGGTTTACGGACAAATTCCAGGGTTACAGTGCAGCCCAGCAACTGGAAATACTGAAAGATAAGCTGGATCGCCCGATAAGGGTTTGCGGGATGGTGAAGAACGAAGGGGAGCCCGGGGGAGGCCCGTTCTGGATCAGGGATGAACACAACAACGTGTCCCTGCAGATCATTGAATCTGCCCAGGTGGATACCAAGAACGGGAAACAATTATCCCTTTTCAGGGATGCCACACATTTTAACCCGGTAGACCTGGTCTGCTCGGTAAAGAATCATCGCGGCGAAAAGTATCACCTTACTAATTATGTGAATCCACGCCTCGCCTTCATTACACAGAAGACAAAGGAAGGTCAGAAACTTAAGGCGCTCGAATTACCGGGGCTGTGGAATGGAGCCATGGCTTTCTGGAATACTATTTTTGTTGAAGTACCGCTGGAGACCTTTAACCCCGTCAAGACGGTAAATGACCTTTTAAAGCCCGCTCACCAGGTACGGTAATCAACTCTTTTTTCATATTGTACAGAAAAGTGTGTAAGGTTTACACACTTTTCTTGCTTCTTACCCACTGCTATACGTTCCGGAAAGGACTGACATACACCCTAAAATGCTGAAAACAAGTAGTTTAACTATATTTTCAGTAGCGAGATCCCGCTGGCACAATTATTTCGTATGTATGAGTGAGTACAAAACAAACATTTAAATAATTTAAAACAGAACACATGAAAAAAATATTGTTGATCACAGTTATGTCTCTGGGAAGCCTTACCGCTTTTGCCCAGGAGACCGAAGCAGAAATAAATGTTGATACTGAAGTTGCTGCTACCGCAGAAACTCAGGACGACTTCTCAGCTATCGAATTAAGTGAAGTTCCTGCTGCCATTACTGAGGCATTGTCCAGGGATTATCCTGATGCTGAGATAAATAACGCCTTCGTAAATGAAGAAGAGCAGTACAAACTGGAGGTAACCCTGGAAGATGGTAATACCGCAGAACTGTATGCAGATAGTGAAGGTAACTGGCTGGACATGTAATACCGGCTTCATAGCGAAGCGCAAATGATTATATGCAGTAGTTAGTAAGGCCCCGGGTAACCCGGGGCTTTTCTTTTTTACCCGGCAGGAGTTGATGTATTGCCTATTGAGGGTGCTGAATAATGTGTAAGAATTACACACTTTGTGCAGGCTGATCACAGAATTACACGTGTATATTATTTCAAAAAAAATTTTAAAACACTGTAAATCAGTTAATAAGGTTAAATATGATGCTTTTTAAAATGTTGGTACTATTATAGCATTAAGTAAAGTGAATTTAATTACTAAAGAAGTTTAATCTTAAAATTTACAATATGAAAAAGTTAATGTTTGCATCAGTATTAGCATTAGGTAGTTTAACCGCATTTGCACAACAGGATGCCCAATCTGTACAAGGAGAAGGAACTGAAGTAGTGGCAACTGCACAGGATAATTATTCTGAGATCGCTGTGGACGAGGTTCCAGCGGCAGTAGCAGATGCAGTAGAGAAGAACTACCCAACTGCAACTATAGATAAAGCATACAAGAACGAGGAGAACCAGTATAAGCTGGAAGTGTCTCTGCAGGACGGTACAACCGGAACGCTGTATGCTGACGAACAAGGTAACTGGCTGGAGCAGTAGAAATAACTCCGGTTTGATCTAAAAACCGAGTTATTTGTTTTGTATCAAGTTGGTTTGGTTAGAAAGGGGCTCGGTGAATCGGCCCCTTTCTTTCTACTGTGCTACGGCACCCCACATCTTGCTAAGGCAGATTTGACTGCCTGACCTTGTAACCCCGGGAAATTCTCCCGGGGTTATTTTTTTGTGTATCTCGCTATTGCGCACATCTTTTCGCATAAATAACCCCTCTCAGCATCTATTCAGCAGTACATTTGCGTACATAGGTATACAGAACGCTGCCATGCCAAAAATCCTTATAATTGAAGATGATGCTGCATTTTGCCAGATGCTACAACGCTTCCTGGGCAGGCATGGCCATGAGGTAGAAATAAGCTTCAATGCACCGGAGGCAAAAGAAGCACTTAAGAAACAGCAATTTGACCTCGTCGTAACAGATCTAAGGTTGCCCGACTATGACGGGATCCGCATGCTGAGCCATATCAAAGACACAGCCCCGGCCACCCAGGTTATCATTATGACAGGTTATGCAGAAGTAGGAACCGCGGTTTCGGCCATGAAAAAAGGTGCCTACGATTATATCTCCAAGCCATTTACACCCGAAGAAATGCTGATGGTGATCTCCAATGCGCTGCAGGCGGTGAAATCCCCGGAAAAAAAGTCCGCCCCCCGGAGCACGGAGAAAAAATCTACAGAAGATTCCCCCGGGGTAATTAAAGGCGTGAGCGAACCCTCTCGTAAGCTTTTGGAATATATTAAACTTGTAGCTCCGACCAATATGTCCGTGCTGATCACCGGGGAGAGCGGTACCGGGAAAGAGGTTACCGCAAAGGCGATCCACGATCACAGTCCCCGGAAGGATGAGAACTTTATAGCGGTAGATTGCGGGGCTATTGCCAAAGAGCTTGCTACAAGCGAATTCTTTGGACACCTGAAAGGTAGTTTTACCGGGGCCGTTGAAGATAAGATCGGTCATTTTGAAGCGGCCAATAAAGGCACTCTTTTCCTGGACGAAGTTGGTAATCTGTCTTACGAACACCAGATACAATTACTAAGGACCCTGCAGGAACGAAAGATCAAAAGGGTAGGGGGAACCAAGGAGATCGAAGTTGATGTCAGGATCATTGCGGCTACGAACGAGGACCTCCGGCAGGCCGTGGCCAAAGGAAATTTCAGGGAAGACCTGTACCACAGGCTGAACGAATTTTCTATTGCTATTCCTTCATTATCCGAACGCTTTGAGGATCTCTTACTTTTTGCAGACGCGTTCCTGCAGCAGGCTAATGACGCCCTGGAAAAGGAAGTCATGGGGTTTTCCGACGAGGTGATAGAGGCTTTTCAGCGTTACCACTGGCCGGGTAACCTGCGCGAATTGCGGAATGTGATCAAACGGGCCGTACTGCTGACCACTACAGATGAGGTGGCCGTGGAATCCCTGCCCCAGGAAGTACTTATGGCCAAGAATGACGTGGCGGCCATCGATGATTTTTCAAAGGCAGATTTTGAAAAGGAACGCATCGTTAATGCTTTAAAGAAAACCAATTTCAACAAGACAAAGGCTGCCAAATTGTTGCAGGTGACACGCAAGACCCTGTACAACAAGATCAACCATTATAAGCTTGATCTCTGACCCAGCTTCTCTTCCATTAAAACAAGGATCTTTTCTGTTTCCCCCTTCATCTGTTCTAGTTCCTGCCCCGGGATTTCCCCTGTATTCTTATAGTTACCCGGTTGTTCCAGTCTTTCCAGGAAGGGGATAACTGATACGATGCGAAGTTGCCGGAACATAGGAAGCATCCGGTGTGCGGTGTTCCGCAAAAGGGTTATGTCCTTGTCCTGGATGGCCTGTTGCATTAAACCCAGGTTTTCCCGTGTGTCCTGTATAAAAGTGATCAGTACCTCGTTGATCACATCCTCGTTCTCACCGAGGAAGGATTTCAGGAGGTCCAGCTGGTAGAAGGCCGGTAGCGCTTTCTTTCTTTCCCCATCCGGCTCCTTAACGGGTGTATGCAGCTCCAGTTCCAAAAGACGACCCAGTACCTCAAGCAACTGGTTCCTGGAAAATGGCTTCTGTAAGACAGCGGCAAAACCTTCCTGCTTGTAATGTTCTTCTTCCAGGTCCCGTCTCCCTGTCATGGCGATGACCGGCTGCTCCTTGTAATGGGAAAAATGTCCCTGCCTAAGAGAACTGAGCACTTCAAACCCATCTGTCCCGGGCATCTGGATGTCTGTGAGTACAGCCCGGTAAGTGAGGGCACCATCTCGTGGGATTTTCTTAAAATCATCATAGGTTAGAGCTTCGATATTCATCTGAAGGCACAGTTCTTTCAACAATTTCAGCATGGCCGTATCATCGTCAATGATCAGTATCCCGAAATTCTCTGGAACACTTTTCTTTTCCGTTTTCACCTTATCCTGTACCTGCATCTGGGTAAGCTCCAGCGGTATTTGCAGGAAAAAGGAGCTTCCTTTACCCAGTTCGCTTTTAAGGGAAAGCGAACCTCCCAACAGCCCGGCAAGTTTTTTGGAAATAGTCAGTCCTAACCCGTAGCCTCCATAGCGTTTCTCGGTCTGCTCTTCGGCTTGTGTGAATTCCCGGAAAATAAGGTCTTGCTTAGATTTATCGATCCCTATACCTGTGTCTGACACCTCTATTACTACCTGCAGGTGGTTACTCCTTTGTTGTTTTACTGTAGCTTTTACCCGGATGTGTCCTTTCTCCGTAAACTTAAAAGCATTGCCGAGCAGGTTAGTGATGATCTGCCGGATCCGGAACGGGTCACCGAGAACCGGCAAATCCAGCGGGCTATCTACCGAGACCTGCAATTCCACCGCTTCCTTTCCTTTATAGACAGCCCGGAGATTATCTGCCGTTTCATGGATAAGGTTTTCCAGAATAAAAGGAACTTTTTCAAGATGTACCTTCCCTGCTTCCAGCCTCGAGAAGTCGAGCAAATCGTTTACCAGCTGGTCTACATAGCGCGAGGCGGACTTTATCTGGGTGAGGTAGGATTTTTGTTTCCGGTCAAGGCTGGAGTGTTCCATAAGTTCAGAATACCCGCTGATGGTGTTCAGCGGGGTACGCAGGTCATGGCTCACCGTGGCGATCAGCTGCTCCCGGCTCCGCAACAGCGACTCGGAGTACTTCTTTTCCTTTTCGAGCTTTTGGCGGTAGGATTGAACCCTCCAGAAATCCCTGTAGATAAGGAAGGTGAAAATACCCACGATGACCAGCCCCATCATGGCTGCAATGCCTGCTACCCGCATACTTCTCCTGAAAAGGGTCCGCTTGTTCTGGTTATCGTTTATAGAATTTATAAGGATTTCCTGTTCAATAGCGGCAATGATACTTCTTAGTTGCTGCGAAAGTTCCAGATCGTTCCTCACGATCTCTTTTTCTTTGTCGGCCAGTGACTTCTGGCTTAGAGATTCTTTCTGTTTGGCCTGGGTAAGTAGCTGGCGTGAGATCTGCAGGATAGAATCGAGCTGGCGACTGTCCACCCGGTCACCTTCTTCCGGAATATTATCATTGAGGTACTTTGCCATATCCCTGATGACCTGTTGGGCTTTGGGCGAAAGCTGGTCAATATTAGGGGCCAGGGCCTCCGGTGTTATTCTGCCCAGGGAAGCTTCAAGGGAATTAAATTGCTGCAGGGCACTGTCAAACGAATTATCTGCCCGGTTCTTTTCCTTTAACCTGCTTAATTCGTTGTTGTTGGCCACCTTCAGGTTCAGCAGACCCTGCACGCTATCCAGTAACTGCCGCTGAAAATCGTTCTGGGTCAGCATTTTAAGCGAATCTATTTCTACCTGAATAGAATCTATGTTCTCCTTGTAGATGGCAAAATTTTCTGCGGTCCTGGTCTGGAGGGCGAGTCGTGAAAAGCTCTCGGCTTCGTATAACCGGGTCAGTAAAGAGCTTGTCCGTAACAGTTTATTATCGCTCCTGTCCGTGGATTCTGTCGAAAAATAAGTCCGGACTTCCGCGTAGAGGAGATACCCGACCACTATCGCCAGTACAGCAAGTACCAGGTAGCTCACGATGATCTTGAAAGTAACCCTCTTGTTGGATGAGTTTCTCATTCTTAATTGTATCACTCCTAAGTAAATACGGCTAACCGCGCCTATTTGATGTTCTCTATCCAATTTATTTTTTAAAATATTCTATGAAAAAGATAAGCGGGCATGTATCTTTGTGCCATCTCAAAGGGGTGCGAACTCCTGCAGTGCAAAAAGCATTGAAGGATAAGCTGAGATCATACCCAATGAACCTGCGCGGGTAATGCCGCGAAGGGATGGCCTAAATCAGCAGCCGGGCAAATACGGCAAGGATGGTGGCCTGAGATGGAGTGCCTCCTGGAACTTTAATTTCCTGCAGGGCAACATCTTTCCGGAAGGGTGGCGGCAGAACCGCACAATAATCTGATTAATAAACCAGGATAATGCCCCTTTTATTCGTCTAAAGAACAGCACGAATGAAAAGAGTGTGGACCATGATGGTCTTATTTGCCATCGCCCAGGGAATCTATTCCCAGCAAAAACAAAAGGATTCATTAGAAAGCGTAGAGATCGTACTGGACGAAGTGCTGGTGTCTGCGGTAAGGGTGACCAAGGAAACCCCGGTCACTTTCTCCAATCTCGATAAGAAAGCCCTGCAACCGCGGAACCTGGGGCAGGACATCCCTATCCTTATGAATTACCTCCCGGCTGTGGTCACCACATCTGATGCAGGTGCCGGCATAGGATACACGGGTATCCGTGTGCGGGGGAGCGATGCTACCAGGGTGAATGTCACCATCAACGGAATTCCTTATAACGACGCAGAATCCCAGGGTACATTCTGGGTGAATATGCCAGATTTTGCCAGTTCCGTGGAGAACCTGCAGCTGCAGAGGGGCGTGGGCACATCTACCAACGGCTCCGGAGCATTTGGAGCCAGCCTTAACCTGCTTACCGATGCCGTTTCCCGGGAAGCTTATGCACAGTTGTCATCTTCCGTAGGTAGTTTTAATACCCTGAAAAATACATTTAAGTTCAGTACGGGATTGTTGAATGAACACCTGGAAATTTCTGGTCGACTGTCCCGCATCAATTCAGACGGTTATATAGACAGGGCCAGGGCAGACCTCGATTCTTATTTCCTGCAGGCTGCATACCTGGATGAAAACACCCTGATCAAAGGTTTGCTTTTTGGCGGTCACGAGATCACTTACCAGGCATGGTTCGGAATAGATGCCCAAACCCTGGAGACCGACCGGACGTTTAATCCTGCAGGTGCCTATACGGATGATGACGGGCAGCTGAGGTTTTATGATAATGAAGTGGATAATTACAAACAGGACCACGCGCAGCTCCATTGGAATCAGAGGCTGTCCACGAACTGGAGAACTAATCTATCCTTTCACTTTACCCGCGGCAGGGGGTATTTTGAACAATTCCGGGAAGACGACGACCTGGAAACCTACGGGATAGCACCGGCTACGATTGACGGGGAAACGGTCAGTACTACGGACCTGGTAAGGAGAAGATGGCTGGACAACGACTTTTACGGGGCGCTTTTTTCGGCCGAATATGAAAATGAGAGGTTTAACCTGATCCTGGGAAGCGGATACCATATCTATGAAGGCCTTCACTACGGAGAAGTGATATGGGCGCAATATGCCGGGGATCTGGAATACCAGGACAGGTATTATGACGATGATTCCCGGAAGACCGATCTTAATTTCTATGCCAAAGCCACTTTTACCCTGGACGAGCAGTGGAGTCTGTATGGCGACCTGCAGTACAGGGGTGTAGCTTACCGGGCAAATGGGGATGACACCGGCCTGGTAGACGACACTTTTAATTTCTTTAATCCTAAGTTCGGTCTTACCTACGATCTGGATGCGAACAACAATTTCTACCTCTCTTACGCCCGTGCCAACCGGGAACCCAACCGGAATGATTATGAGAACGGGAATCCCAGGCCGGAACAACTGGACGATATCGAGCTGGGATGGAGATTTGTCAGCCCTTTTGTTACCCTGAATACCAATTTCTATTATATGCAGTATAAGGACCAGTTGGTACTGACCGGCGAACTGAACGATGTGGGGGCTCCGTTACGTGCAAACGTGGGGGATAGTTATCGTACCGGGCTGGAAATTGATGCCAGCATGCGATTGACGGATAAGTTGCTATGGCAACCGAACCTGGCGCTCAGCATTAACAGGAACCAGGATTTTGTCTTCCAGAGAGACGGGGAACTGCAGCAGCTGGGGGATACCAGGATCGCCTACTCGCCGGGAGTGGTGGCTGGGAGTGTACTTACCTATATGCCCACCGGTAATTTCCAGGCTTCGTTACTCGCTAAATACGTCGGGGAACAGTACATGGGAAATATAGATTCTGCGGCTTCAGTGCTGGAGGCCTATGGTACGGCGGATCTGAACCTGCAGTATACCTTTGATTTTGACCGCATCCTTAAAAAACTGGTACTTACCGGGCTGGTCAATAATATCTTCGATACCCAGTATGTGTCCAATGGATATTTCTTTACCTATGATGACGATTTCACAAACCCCGGAACCATCACTACGATAGAAGGAGCGGGTTATTACCCGCAAGCCGGGATCAACTTCCTGCTGGGGGCTACGCTGCAGTTCTGATCGGTAACAAAACCCTGAAAAAAACCGTTTCCGGACATAGCTGCCTGGGGCGGTTTTTTCGTATATGATAAAAACAGCTGCATTGAAACAAGCCCCTTCTTTTGGGAGTAAGCTCCGGAATAATATTGTCATGGTCCCGGAATGTATATCGGAAGCTTCCGGGATATTAGTATTTGGCCAGGTCCTGAAGTCCTTCCTCTTTTCCACGGATGTAGCGATCATAAGGAACACCAACGCCAATGCAATAATTGCTGTTTATCCTTTTACCCCACAGCCTACCATATCCCAGGCACTTATCCTGGCCGCAGATAAACCTATCTTTTGCGGGGTGGGAGGTGGAGTGACCACCGGGGAACGATCGCTGGCGCTTGCCCTGCATGCCGAGTTCCAGGGGGCACTGGGCGTAGTACTTAACAAGCCTACACCCAATAAACTCATAGAAAAACTCAAGGATACCATCGATATCCCGGTCACCGTAACCGTAGTTTCCCTCAAGGATGATATCCGCGGCAGGATCGCGGCCGGGGTGGATATCCTCAATGTTTCAGGGGCAGAGTGTACTCCGGATATTATCATGAAGATCAGGGATATTGCCCCGGACATCAGTATCATTGCCACCGGCGGAAAGACAGAGGAAAGTATAATGAATGCCATAAATGCAGGAGCCAATGCCATCTCTTATACCCCGCCAAGTACAGGTACCCTTTTCCGGGAGGTGATGCAGCGTTACCGCTCAGAATAAATCTTTAATTAGAGATCAGGATAACATTACCGCTTCGCGTAGCGCGGTATTCCAGCATGTCATAATAGCGATTTCCGTCGTCAGGCCTGTTGAGGAGTTGCCCGGTAAAAAGGCTGTACCGGAAATTGTCACAACCGCATTCTGCCACCTGCCCGTCCTGTTCCAGGGTAGAGCATTCATTAGGAGAGTGGTTGGGACATGAAGCTTCAAAGGCACGGTAGGTGCTAAAGCCTGTATTAGTCACATATACTCCCCTGATTCCCACCCCCTGCGTATTGATATAGACAGAATTCCCATCGTTGTTAAGGGCACTGTACAGGGGCAGGTTGGTGTTCACTTCAAAGCGGAAACCGATCTCCGGTAGGAAAGGATTCCTGTTCGTACCGTCACTGGAGCAGGAGAAGGTCAGTAATAATAAAAGGGCTGATAGACAGCGGGATATGTGTGGGAACGATTTCATATTTAGGGTACAAAAGTGAGCAAAAATTATGTATATTTGCGTTAAATCCTCTTGAAAAAAGAGGATTTTCCTATTAGGGTACCTAGGTATCAACTTCCACTCTACAAGCGTTGAGGTAACTGCCGCAGGCAGGCAATTTAAAGGTGTCCAGGATTGGTGACTGCTTTCGTGGCGGACAGTAATGTAGCATCCATTGTAAGTTACAACTGGGTGATCATGGGGATTTCGAAGAAGTAATTCCTGAAATTGAATTAGTTATGAGTAATGTTTCTTATTATACGGCAGAAGGCTTACAAAAGCTGAAAGATGAACTTAACCATCTCAGGGACGTAGAAAGGCCAAAAGCATCACAGGCTATTGCCGAGGCCCGTGATAAAGGGGATCTTTCGGAGAACGCAGAATACGATGCAGCCAAAGAGGCCCAGGGATTGCTGGAACTCAAGATAGCGAAACTGGAAGAGGTGGTAGCCAATGCTAGGTTGATCGATGAATCCCAGTTGGATACTTCCAAGGTGTTGGTATTATCTACAGTGAAACTGAAGAACCAGCAGAATGGCATGGTGCTGAACTACACCCTTGTGTCAGAAAGCGAAGCAGACCTGAAGGCCGGGAAGATTTCCGTGACTTCACCTATTGGTAAAGGGTTGCTCGGTAAGCGCGTTGGGGAAGTGGCCGAAATACAGGTTCCCAATGGAACATTGAAGTTTGATATACTGGAGATCAGCAGGAATTAATTCTCCACGTAAATATGTTATCCCATCCTTTGTTGTTTTCAGCAAAGGATTTTTTATTTTAGTTCACCTAACTGGGCCGCAGATCACCGGTCCGTAATATCAAAAAGATGCCCAGCCTGTTTACCAAGATTATCAATGGCGAGATCCCTTGCTATAAGATCGCAGAAGATGACAACTACTTCGCTTTCCTGGATATCAATCCCAATGCCGAAGGTCATACCCTCTGCGTCCCGAAACAGGAGGTTGATAAGATCATGGACATGGAGGAAGAGGCGTACATGGGTTTAATGGCCTTTTCCAGGAAAATAGGAAAGGCGATCGAAAAAGCAATTCCATGTAAACGAGTAGGTATGGCCGTAATCGGCCTTGAGGTCCCTCATGTTCATGTGCACCTGATACCGCTTCAGAGTATGCAGAATGCAACTTTTCAGCATAAGGTTTCTTTAGAACAGGAAGAATTTGAAGCTATTGCCAAAAAGATCAGGGAAGCCCTGGAGTAGGGCTGCTATTCTGGGAACCCTCCTTGAATGAACATATAAGTGCCCGCCCCGACCAGTACTATCAGCAACAGCATTAATACATAGAACAAAGTGGTAAATCGTATGGATGACCGGTTTGGGCTAACCAGTTTCTGGTAGTATTCAAAAGTGCGGTCTATGTCCTGGGTCCACTGTACCGGGTAGATCACGGAACCGCATTTCCTGCATTGGATTTCGTGGCTGAGATTTCGCGTTGTCCGGTGAAATAGTTTTCCATAACTCTCCTTCTGGTAAAAAGTAAGCCGCAGGTCCTGGGCAAAGCATTCAGGACAATTATTGGTCAGGTCAGCCTCTTTTAATACGATCAGTTTTTCCTTCATCATGACGAGCCTAAAGATTTTAAAGAGATCTGCATAATAGTGCCTTCCTTGCTCGAGCTAAGCACTTTGATCTTTCCTTGGTGGTATTCCTCAACGATTCTTTTGACCAGGGAGAGACCCAGACCCCATCCGCGTTTCTTGGAAGTGAAACCTGGGGTGAAGATAGAGTTGTAATCTCCTTTGGCTATACCATGACCGGTATCGGAGACGAGGATTTGGACATACTTCCCGTCCGGTAGGATCTCGATAGAGATATGCCCTTTTCCCTTCATGGCATCAATGCCGTTCTTCACCAAATTCTCTATGGTCCAGTTATACAAAGAACGGTTCAAAAGTACGGGAAAATTTTCGACTTTGGAATGGAATGAAAAGTGGATGAGCTTGGAGCTCCTCAGCTTCAGGTAGTCGTAAGCCTGCCTGGTTTCTTCAACGATATCCGCCGGTTCCAGTTTGGGGAGGCTCCCGATCTTAGAGAAGCGTTCCGTAATGGTTTGTAACCTGCTGATATCCTTATCAATTTCGGAGGTGATTGCAGGGTTGATGTTCTCTGCCCTTAACAGCTCGTTCCAGCCGAGAAGCGAGGTTAGCGGTGTTCCGATCTGGTGCGCTGTCTCCTTTGCCATCCCTGCCCATAGCTTATTCTGTTCAGAGGCCTTGTTGGTCCGGAAAAAGAAGAAGATGACTGCCCCGAAGAGGAAAATGATCAGCAACAGGGCGATGGGGTAATATTTCAGTTTGTTAAGTACCTCGGAATTCCCGTAATATAGAGTGGCCAGGTGTTCTCCTTTATAATCTATTGCAATGGGAGTGTTCTCTTCCCGGAACCTTTCTATCTGCTTTTGAACGTATTCGGGGTCCGATACCGCATCTTCCTCCATATTGTTTGTCTTGATAGAACCATCCTGGTTCACCAGTATCATAGGAGTGGCAGTATTATTCTGGAAGATCTTGACGTGCAGGTTACCCAGGTCCCGGTCCTCTGAAGACTGCAATAGCTCTGACTGGGCTGTGGCCCATATCTCCATTTTGTACCGTTCTTCCTCTTTAAATTTTTTAAAGAAACTGTTCGTATTCCAAAGGATCAGGCTAACGATCACGAAGGAGGCGATCAGCAAAAAAATATTCGAGGTTTTCCTGGGTCGGCTGAATTTCATCAGGGCTGTTCTTTGCGAATTTAAAGATAAACCAAATTGGGGGACCGCGATGGTTTTCACCTCTTAATCCGGTTTTATATAGCCTACAAATTACGTACATTTGCCACCTATGCAAGAGATGATCACAATTAGTCCCAATGAAGTTGCAACCCCTGAGTTACATGGGTATCTGCTGGGAGCCGTGGGCCCCAGGCCTATAGCGTTTGCAAGCACTGTGGATGCTGAGGGCAGACCTAATCTCTCGCCTTTCAGCTTCTTTAATGTATTCAGCGCAAACCCGCCCGTGATGATCTTTTCACCTGCCAGGAGGGTACGCAATAATACGACCAAGCATACCCTGGAAAATATCCTTAAAACCAAGGAAGTGG
This sequence comes from Zeaxanthinibacter enoshimensis, assembly GCF_004362865.1. Lineage (GTDB taxonomy): Bacteria > Bacteroidota > Bacteroidia > Flavobacteriales > Flavobacteriaceae > Zeaxanthinibacter > Zeaxanthinibacter enoshimensis. The sequence goes on from NZ_SNYI01000001.1 coordinate 1,148,571, forward strand.
TTATCAATATCGTGAACTACGATATGGTTCAGCAGATGTCTCTTTCGAGCACAGAATACCCGGAGGGTGAGAACGAGTTCGTTAAGGCAGGGCTGACAATGCTTCCTTCAGAAATAGTAAAACCATTCCGCGTGGGAGAATCACCGGTGCAGTTTGAATGTCGTGTGACCAAGGTTGAAGCTTTGGGGTATGAAGGGGGCGCAGGAAATTTAATTTTCTCGGAAGTAGTTAAAATACATATCCATAAGTCTATCCTGGATGAAAATGGCAGTATAGACCAGCATAAGATCGACCAGGTAGCCAGGATGGGAGGAAATTGGTACAGTCGTGCCAATAAAGGAATGTTCGAGGTGCCTAAACCTTTATCTACCCTGGGAATTGGTATAGACGCTATCCCGGAAAGGATCAGGCACAGCAAGCTTCTGACTGGAAATGACCTCGGTAAACTGGGCAACGTGGAAGAACTTCCCGCTACAGAAGAAGTGGCTGCTTTTGTGGAGGAAAAGAAAGAACTGAAAGAAATCATCCGTGCCGGTGATGAAGAGAGAAGGTTCAGAATGGCACAAGAATATTTAAACAATAATGACATGCTTTCTGCCTGGAAAGTATTGTTGGCAAACAATTAGAAGATGGAATTAGAAGGAACGATCAAATTAATCGGCGAAACCAAAACATTTGGAAATAATGGTTTCCGGAAGCGTGAAGTGGTAATTACTACCGATGAGCAATATCCCCAGACCATTATGGTCGAGTTTGTACAGGACAAGACAGACCTGCTGAACAACTTTAAGCCGGGACAACCGGTAAAGATCAGCATCAACCTGAGGGGTCGCGAATGGACCAACCCACAGGGAGAGGTCAAATACTTCAACTCTATCCAGGGTTGGAGAATAGAAGCCGCACAGGCTGAACAAGGTGATGGGAATATCCCTCCGGTTCCTCCTATGGAGGCCTTTGAACCGGCTGATGACCTGAACGAGGAAGATCACGATGACCTTCCGTTCTAAGATTAAAAACTTTGGGATGATCCGGCCTGATGCTTTTGTCCTGGCCGGATCTCACCCTGTTATATGAAACTTACCAGGGCCATAGAAACGGTTTTCAGGAGGTACTTGCCTTCTCCTTTTACCATAGCCGTACTACTGACCCTTTTTACTATCCTGCTTGCCTGGATCGCAACAGATGCCCCTGGATCGGGATCGCACCTGGGATCTGTTCTCTCGCATTGGGAATCCGGGATCTGGAATACAGGTCTGTTGGTCTTTGCTTACCAGATGATGCTGATCCTGGTGCTCGGACATGTCCTGGTATTGAGCAGACCGGTAGAGAAACTAATTCAGAAGATTACAGGCTTGGTCAGCAACCCGGCGAATGCAGCCCTGTTGGTAGCATTGCCTACTATGCTGGTTTCCTTTTTTAACTGGGGACTTGGACTGATCTTCGGCGCTCTCCTGGCACGGAAAGTGGGGGAATATGCCCAGGAAGCCGGTATTCCTGTCAACTACCCCCTGGTAGGTGCCTGCGGATACCTGGGGCTGATGGTATGGCATGGTGGCATCAGTGGATCTGCACCCATCAAAGCTTCAGAGGAAGGTCATATCACAGAACTGTTGCAGTTATCCGGTAACGAGGAACTGCTTTCTGCCCTGCCTGGAAGTATACCTACCTCCTTCACTGTTTTCAGTACCTCTAACCTGCTGATCTTTGTCGCAGTCCTGATCGCTATCTCCGGCATTGCATATTACCTGGGGAGGAACACGAATAGTACACCTACTTCCCTGCCCGCTCTCACTATGGAGAAAGAAAAGGAAACAGAGGCCATCGGTTCTGAAAAGCTGGACAGGTCTCCCTGGCTTTCTGCGGTCTTCGGACTTCTTATTCTCGGGGTATTCTGCCTGCAATACACCTCGTTCCTGCTTGCCCTGAATATCACCCCTGATATGCTTAATTTCTTTATGCTGGGGCTGGCTTTGCTGTTGCATGGAAGCCTGGCAAATTTCGGCCGTGCTGTTGAAGCTGCCATAGGAGATACGGCCGGTATACTCATCCAGTTTCCTTTGTATTTCGGGATTATGGGCATTATGGCCGGGACCGGGATGATCGGTGATATTTCAGATTTTTTCGCGTCGGTTGCTAACAGTACTACATTACCGATACTAACCTTTTTCAGCGCTGGCCTTGTCAACGTTTTTGTTCCCAGCGGGGGAGGTCAGTGGGCGGTCCAGGGTCCCCTGGTAATCGAATCAGCCCTTCAACTCGGGGTGCCTCTGCCGAAGGCCCTGATGGCGCTTGCCTACGGGGACCAGGTAACTAATATGCTGCAGCCTTTCTGGGCATTGCCACTGCTGGCGATCACAAAACTCAAAGCCAGTGAGATACTGCCTTACACTTTGATGTTTATGCTGGTCGGATCAGTGATCTACCTGACCGGTCTCCTGCTTTTTTAGCCTAAATTTGCGTAAAAGCTATATCCGTGAATAATTCTCCTGATTCCATAGCATTCCTGACCAAGGCACTGGTTTTTCCGCCCATTGAAAATGCCAATTCCGAGGGCCTGCTGGCAGTAGGGGGAGACCTTTCTGCAGACCGACTTTTGCTGGCCTACCGCAGTGGGATTTTTCCTTGGTTCAATGAAGATTCACTGATCCTCTGGTGGAGTCCTGATCCCCGGATGGTACTTTTTCCGGGAGAATTGAAAATTTCCAAGAGCCTCGGGCGGACGCTCCGGAAAAATATTTTTAAAGTGACCCGGAACCAATGTTTTCCAGAGGTAATAAAAAAATGTTCGGCCGTCCCCAGGCCGGGGCAGGATGGGACCTGGATCACTGCGGGAATGCAACAGGCGTATTCGGAACTCCACCGGCGTGGTATTGCCGTGTCTTATGAAGTTTGGTCCGGGGACGAATTAGTAGGGGGACTCTATGGTCTGCAGCTCGGGGAGGTCTTCTGTGGGGAAAGTATGTTCAGTACGGCCAGTGATGCTTCAAAAGTGGCTCTTGTTCAGCTGGTGAGTGATTGCCTGGACAATGGTACAGCTCTTATAGATTGCCAGGTGTATACCAGCCACCTGGAGAGCCTGGGAGCCCGGGAAATTCCCAGGCAGGAATACTTAGAGTACCTCAGGGAGAAATAGGGGGTCGCTATGGCAGCTTTGCGTGTTGTAATGTGGAGTATGCAGGGTGATTAAACCTGGTGGTAGCGAAAACAGTCTGTTTCGTGATCGTTGACCATTCCGGTGGCCTGCATATGGGCATATACCACGGTGGGACCTACAAATTTAAAACCCTTCTTCTTCAGATCTTTGCTTATCCTCTCAGAAAGCGCGGTGGTTGCCGGGGCGTCCTTGTAATAAGAAATAGCATTCTTTACCGGCTTATGATCCACATAGCTCCAGATGTAATCACAGAAGCTGCCGTATTCCTCCTGTACTTTTATGAATGCCCGGGCATTGGCAACAATGGCGTTGATCTTAAGCCGGTTCCGGATGATTCCCGGATCCTGCATCAGCTCGTCCAGTTTTGACTGATCGTAAGCTGCTATCTTGCGGTAATCAAAATCGTCAAAGGCCTTCCTGAAATTTTCGCGCTTCCGCAGTATAGTGATCCAGCTCAGCCCTGCCTGGAAAGTCTCCAGGATCAGGAATTCGAACATAGTGGGGTCATCCCGAACCGGTACTCCCCATTCCCGGTCGTGGTACTCTTCATACAGTGCATCCCCTACACACCAGCCACAGCGTTTTACTTCCATACCTAAATATAGATAATCAGGCGGAATCTGGAACGCTGTTCAATTCAGGTAATGCGAATAATGATAATTAACGGCTCAGTTCTCCGGACTGCAGTGCTTCCCCAACATGGGCTGTTACTTCCCTGTAGTGCCTGAAATACTGTTTCCTGTTAACAGGCTGCAGGGTGGCGACCTGGTGACCTTCCTTATCAGTGCTTACATCTGCAACCACCACGCGTATCCCGGCCAGGCTTTTATAATCCGGCAAAATTCCTTTTTTGATCAGGAAATTAGGTCTGGGGAAATCCAGGTGATTGAATTGGTTTCCTTCTGGCTGCTGAATAGTAAATTCGTCTCCTACATTTACGGTAGAATCCTGGGCTTGAATCCCGTAAATGCAGCCGAGGAGCAAAAACAGTAGTATAATTCCTTGTTTCATCTTGAGTATGATTTTAGTTTAGTATAATTTACCAAATTCCCGGGTAAATTAATAGTCCAAAAATACGAAATATGGCTGAAAAAAAAATTGAGATGACTCCCGTTTACTTGCTCTGGAAGATATAGGTGATGGTACCGATCTGGGAGGCTTTGGAATCCGGATTAAAACGGGCCCGCAAGGCGTAGGTAATAGCATTGTCGACGAGACAACCATTGCTGGTATTAGAACTGCTGGCATTATAATCGGCCGCCGTGACATACCCATTATTATCTACCGCGATATTAATAACAACGGTTCCGCCCTCGATACAAGTGTAGATTGGCGGCGGAAGCCTGTAGCTGTTGCGCCCTACCAGGGAATAGGAAACTGAGGTACGCCTTTTTGCAAGATTCTTGGTGTATTCCTTTTTCTGAGCGTCTTTCTCTCCCAGCTGCTGCAGTCGCTCTTCACGTCGTCTGGCAAGTTCTTTCAGGCCCTCTGAGAAGTCAGAGTCGGGATCGCTGTATTCGCCTTCTTCGCCGGCCTCGCTCAACTCCGTTCGTTCTTCCATGATCTCCTCCAGGGTTTTCAGGGGTTCCGGGTTGCCGAAACTAGGTTTGGCAGTTTCATTAAAGGCCATATGGGATTCAATGGGGTCAGATTGCTCCCTTTCCTCCATTTGCTTTTCCTCTTCCTCCAAAATGGCTTCCAGGTCTTCGTCAGCCAGGCTCATTTCGATCACATACTCCTCTTCCTGCTCCGCGCCAAGATGCAGATTGAACATGGTCAATATCAGGATGCCCAGCGTGAGTCCGGTAATGATAAAAGAAAGCTGTGGTCGATTCAGGTGCATAAACCTATAACCTTTTTTTTTACAAAATATTATATTTTGCTGACACCCGGGGATTTACAGTAATTAATCATTTGATGCTTCGGGGAGCAGTAATTCCCTGAATTTCTCGGGGGTCAACGCATTATTTACGTTGTAATCCCCTATTTTGGTTCTCCGGAGGCGGGTTAAATGCCCACCTGAATCCAAATACTGACCAAAATCATGTGCCAGGGACCGGATATAGGTGCCCTTGCTGCAGACGACCCGGAAATCTACTTCGGGCAGCCGGATGGCTGTGATCTCAAACTCATTTATCGTGATCAGTCGCTTTTTGATTTCCACTTCCTTTCCTTCCCGTGCAAATTCATACAGTCGCTTTCCATCCTTTTTAAGTGCTGAGAAAACAGGTGGTTTTTGGGCTATTTCGCCGGTAAAGTGATTGGCAGCTTCTTTGATGGCTTCTTTCGTAATATGGTCAACCGGGTACTCCTGGTCAACTTCAGTCTCCAGGTCATAGGAAGGAGTTGTGCCGCCCAGGGTGATGGTCCCGGTATACTCTTTGACCTGTCCCTGCAACCCCTCTATTTTCTTGGTCGCTTTCCCGGTACAGATGATCAGCAGCCCGGTGGCCAGGGGATCTAAGGTCCCGGCATGTCCCACCTTTATCTTTTTTAACTGGAATTTCCGCCGGATGGCCCATTTTATGGCATTTACAGCCTGGAACGATGACCAGTTCAAAGGTTTGTCAATGAGCAGGATCTGCCCGTCGAGGAATTTGTCTTTAGAATCGGGATTCATAAGGTAGTTTTTAGGTGAGCAGGCCATATACAAGGGCCAGGCTACCAACAATAAGGCAATAGACCGCAAAGTAGGTTAATTTACTGTTGCGTACCAGCCTGATCATCCAGGTACAGGCGATCATTCCGGAAAGGAATGCGGCCAGGAACCCGGCGGCCATGACCATGGATTGTCCGCCTTCGTAAGTCAGTTCGCCGCTGGACAGGTCTTTGATGATCTTCCCGAGGATCAGGGGAACTACCATTAGGAATGAGAAACGGGCTGCGCGGGTTTTATCTATTCCCAGGAGTACGGATGTGGAAATAGTGGCGCCACTCCTGGAAACTCCGGGGAGCATGGCTATGGCCTGGGAAACCCCTATAACAAGGGAATTCCGGAAACTGACCGGTTTCCCCGTATCCTTTGCCCTGTCAGCAAGATAGAGTAACAGTGCAGTTACCCAGAGCATAAACCCGACAAGGACTATGTTGCCTCCGAATAGTGATTCCAATTGTTCCTCAAATACCAGCCCTATGAAAACGGCAGGTATCATGGATATGATGATCTTCAGGGAGAATTGTGTCTGTTCGTTCCAGCGGAATTGCAGCAACCCGCGTACGATCTCCCACACATCTTTCCGGAATACCACCAGGGTGCTTAATGCCGTGGCAAAATGTACGACCACGGTGAATAACAGGCTGTCTTCCGGCACAGAGTTGTCTCCCAGCAATGCTTTCCCGATTTCCAGGTGACCACTGGAAGAAACAGGTAAAAATTCGGTCAGGCCCTGGATTATCCCCAGGATTATGGCATCTATTAATTCCAATTACTGCTTATTTTTTGTGAGGGTTCAGAAGGATGGCATAGATCTCTATACCCAGGCCTGCAAGAACTAGCGTAGGGGCAAGGCGGATCCGGACAAAACTGTAGATCTCCGGGTTAAAGACATTGGGGTCGTCACTGCCACCCCCGCTCATCAGGATGTACCCCAGTGCAATACACGCTATCCCGATAAACATAAAAATGTAGTTCTTCCTTTGGAAGATGAATTCCCGTTTGGTCTTATTTTCAGCTGTTTTCCTGTCTTGTTTACTCATGCTGCAAATTTAGTAATATAAATCGTCTGTCCTCAGGTTTAAGAAACGCTGTGTCGCAAAATAGGTGCTCAAAAAAGAAATGAGTATTCCCAGGGTGAAGACTCCAATAAACAAGCCGCCCAGCAGTACCTCATCCTGCAGTAATCCCAGTTCCGGGAAGTTGAGGTCCAGGTAATACAGGCTGGCCCCGAGCATGAGCAGGGCGAGAACCGCGCCAAGCATACCAAGGCGCAGGTTAGTCCAGATAAAGGGTCTGCGAATGAACATCTTCGTTGCTCCAACCATTTGCATGGTCTTTATGATAAATCGTTTCGAATAGATAGAGAGCCTGATAGAGCTGTTGATCAGTAACACGGCTATACCGGTGAACAGGGCGCTGGCGACAAGGATCCAGAAGCTTATCCGTTTTACATTTTCAGTAAGCAGGGCGATCAATGGCCTGTCGTAGCTCACCTCCTCAACGTAGTCTTTTTCGGCCAGTTCTGCTGCGATCTCCTCGATCTGGAGGGTGCTGACATAATCTGCTTTCAGGGTGATGTCTACCGAATTCTTTAACGGGTTTTCACCCAGGAATTCCATAAAGTCTTCCCCGATCTCTTCACTGTACGCCTCCGCTGCTTCTTCTTTTGAAACATAGGTAGAGGTGCGTGTGTATTCTGCCAGGGCGAGGCTCTTCTGCAGTTGCTCTACTTCTACCTGTTTGGCATTGTCTTTCAGGAACACGGAGATGGTGATCTGTTCCTTGAAATGATCCGCAAGTTTCTTGGTATTCAGCACCAGGATACCCAGGGCTCCCAACAGGAAAAGTACCAGCCCGATGCTGAGTACCACGGAAAAGTAGGATGATATTAATTTTCGTTTCTGGTAACGTTCAAAAGCTTTGCTCATGGGACATATGAATGGCGTAAAAATAGGAAAGTAAATTGAATAAACTTATTTTTGCGCCTCACAGAACGGAAATAGAAGACATGAGTTATACGTTTAGGGAAATAGAAGACAAGTGGCAGGATTACTGGGCTAAAAACCAAACATTTAAGGCGGGTGAATCACGTGAGAAACCCAAATTCTACGTGCTGGATATGTTCCCCTATCCCTCCGGGGCCGGGTTGCACGTAGGCCATCCCCTGGGATATATTGCCAGCGACATCTATGCTCGTTACAAACGCCATAAAGGTTTTAATGTTCTTCACCCTATGGGCTATGATTCCTTCGGTCTGCCTGCTGAGCAATATGCCATCCAGACCGGCCAACACCCTGCCCTGACTACCGAAGCTAATATAAAACGATACAGGGAGCAGCTGGATAAGCTGGGGTTCTCGTTTGACTGGAGCAGGGAGGTGCGTACCTCTGACCACAAATATTACAAATGGACCCAGTGGGTCTTTATCCAGCTTTTTAATTCCTGGTATGATAAAGAGGCTGATAAGGCCAGGCCAGTTGAGGAATTGGTGAGCATTTTTGAAAGATCAGGAAATACTGCTGTATTAGCTGCCTGTGATGAGGATACACCCCGGTTTGATGCCGCAGGATGGAAGGCTATGTCCCAGGAGGAGCAGCAACAGCTGTTATTAAAATACAGGCTGACATACCTGGCTGATACCGAAGTGAACTGGTGCCCCGCCCTGGGAACCGTTCTGGCGAATGACGAGGTGATCAATGGTCTCAGTGAAAGGGGTGGTCATCCGGTGGTACGAAAGAAAATGACTCAGTGGAGCATGAGGATCACGGCATATGCTCAAAGACTCCTTGATGGGCTGGAAAAAATAGACTGGCCACAACCGCTCAAAGATGCCCAGACCAACTGGATAGGCAGGTCTGTAGGGGCCTCGGTTACTTTCTACACCAAACCTGTGATGGATGACGGGGAATCTTATCCTATTGAAGTATTTACAACAAGGCCTGATACTATTTACGGGGTTAGCTTTATGACGCTTGCCCCCGAACACGAGCTGGTGGATAAGATCACTACCCCCGCACAACGGGAAAAAGTGGAAGCTTATGTAGCCGCTGCAGCAAAACGCTCTGAAAGGGAGCGGATGGCAGATGTGAAACGCATAACCGGTGTATTTACCGGGGCTTATGCTATTCATCCGTTCTCCAAGGAACCCGTCCCGATCTGGATCGGGGATTATGTGTTGGCAGGTTACGGAACAGGAGCAGTGATGTCTGTACCCTGTGGAGACCAGCGCGATTATGATTTCGCCAAGGAATTCAATATCCCGATTCCCAATATCTTCCGCGACGTGGATATTTCCGAAGAGGCCCACGCTGACAAAGAGAATACCGTGATAGATAATTCGGATTTCCTGAGTGGTCTCAGTTACCGTGAAGCCAGCAAAAAAGCGATTGAAGAACTCGAAAAAATTGGCCAGGGCCAGGGTAAGGTAAATTACAGGCTGCGCGATGCCGTCTTCAGCAGGCAGCGTTACTGGGGAGAACCATTCCCTGTTTATTACAAGCAGGGTCTGCCATACATGCTGGATGAAAAATACCTGCCCCTTCGTCTGCCGGAAGTGGAAAAATACCTGCCTACAGAAACAGGTGAGCCCCCGCTGGGGAATGCTACTACTTGGGCCTGGGATGAGGAAGCCGGTAAAGTGGTGAGCAATGATAAGATCGATCATAAAACAGTATTTCCCCTGGAACTGAATACCATGCCCGGGTGGGCGGGCAGCAGCCAGTATTTTAACCGCTATATGGATCCTCATAACGAGGAGGAAATCTTTTCCCGGGAAGCCATTAATTACTGGAAGGATGTCGACCTGTATATCGGGGGGATGGAACACGCTACCGGCCACCTATTGTATTCGCGTTTCTGGCAGAAATTCATGTATGATCTCGGCCTGGTTCCCCAGGATGAGTTTGCACGTAAACTGATCAACCAGGGAATGATCCTTGGAACAAGCGCATTTGTCTGCCGCTGGAACATGCCGGGTGCCAAGGTGCCGGTGATCGTCAGTGCCGGGGTCGTGGAGAAAATTAAAAAGGATGATCTTAGCCTGGAAAGGATCTCAGACAAGATCCGGGACCTGCTGGGACCCCTGCTTGAAGAAGGCGAAAAGGAAGCTGGTGGGGAGCCTCATTTTACACCCCTGCATGCCGATGTCTCCCTGGTTAATTCCTCGGATGAACTGGATGTGGAAGGATTCAAGAAGTGGAGACCCGAATTCAGCGAAGCTATATTTGTAAAGGAGGATGACGGCGTATTTAAAGTGACCCGGGAAGTGGAGAAAATGTCCAAATCCAAGTACAACGTGGTGAATCCCGATGCTATTTGCGAGGAGTACGGAGCCGATTCGCTCAGGATGTACGAAATGTTCCTGGGGCCACTGGAGCAGGCCAAGCCATGGAATACGGCCGGGATTACCGGGGTACATGGCTTTCTTAAAAAGTTGTGGCGCCTCTATCACAGCGGCCCGGAAGACAGTTTCAGTGTCAGTGATGCACCCGCCTCGGCAGATGCGTTAAAAAGCCTGCATAAGACGATCAGGAAGGTAGAAGAGGATATAGAGAATTTCTCTTTTAATACCAGCGTTTCTACTTTTATGATCTGTGTAAATGAACTGAGCTCACAGAAATGTAATTCGCGCGAAATTCTGGAGCCGCTGGCCATACTGATCTCTCCGTATGCACCGCATATCGCGGAAGAATTATGGGAAAGGCTTGGGCACCAGGGATCTATTGCTGCAGTAGATTTCCCGGTATTCGAAGAAAAATACATGGTAGAACAGAACAAGGAATACCCGATCTCATTTAATGGGAAAATGCGGTTTACTATGCAGTTACCCCTGGATATGGATAAGAAGCAGATCGAGGAGGCTGTTATGAACCATGAGAAAACTAAGGCGCAGCTGGATGGAAAAACACCTAAGAAGGTGATCGTGGTGCCGGGCAAGATCGTCAATATTGTCGCCTGATCAACAGAACTCATTTATCTATAAAAAAACCCGGAGCTGCTCCGGGTTTTTTTATGCTTGGTTAATTACAATAAACTTATACCCCCCCATAATAATCATGTCATAAGCCTAAATATTGATTAATGTTTTGCATTAACCCCTATTAAAACTGATGCAATATTATAATAATTATTGTTTTTTGAGGAACACCCCCTGTATTTTGTCGATTTTATTTTTCTCTTCAGATAGATTATCGGATTTTAGAGTTATTAAAACCAAACGATATGAAAATAGGGGTGCCAAAAGAAATCAAGAACAATGAAAGCCGGGTTGGGATGACGCCGGCAGGCGTTTTGGAACTGACCCGTGCAGGTCACGAGGTAAGCATTCAGTCCGGTGCAGGAGATGGCAGCGGATTTTTTGATGAAGATTACCGGAAGGCCGGTGCCCGTATCCTCGGGACTATAGAGGAAATCTACAGGGAGAGTCAGATGATCGTAAAAGTAAAAGAGCCTCTCCCGGAAGAGTATCCGATGATCCGGGAAAACCAGGTGGTATTTACCTATTTTCATTTTGCCTCCAATGAAACCCTGACGCAGGCGATGATAGACAGTGGTGCGATCTGCATTGCGTACGAAACAGTGGAAGACCCGGATGGAAGCCTGCCCTTGTTGACCCCTATGTCTGAAGTTGCAGGAAGGATGGCAATACAACAGGGAGCACGTTACCTGGAGAAACCGGTCAAAGGTAGAGGGGTGCTCCTAGGGGGAGTGCCGGGGGTGGCGCCCGGGAAAGTGCTGGTCCTGGGTGCCGGTACCGTAGGGATACAGGCGGCAAAAATGGCTGCAGGACTTGGGGCACACGTGACTATCCTGGATGTGAATATGAAACGACTGCGTTATGTGAATGATGTGATGCCCAGCCACGTGGTGACCGAATTCTCTAATGAATATAACATTCGCAGACATATCAAAACCCATGATCTCATCATCGGCGGGGTACTTTTAAAAGGGGCCAAAGCCCCGAACCTGATCACAAGGGATATGCTCAAGGAGATGAGACCGGGGACGGTGATGGTTGATGTGGCCGTGGACCAGGGTGGCTGCATGGAAACTACCCACCCAACTACGCATGAAGATCCGGTATATATAATTGATGATGTGGTTCATTACGCGGTAGCTAATATGCCCGGTGCCGTGCCCCATACTTCTACTGTAGCCCTGACCAATGTGACGCTCCCATACATACTGCGAATAGCCAACAAAGGATGGGAAAAGGCCTGCCTGGAAGATGACGGTCTGCGGAAAGGCCTGAATATAGCCGGGGGAGAAGTATTATATAAGGAAATTGCGGCAACATTTGCAACCGCTGTATAATGACAGAAACGTACATTTTGTCAGTAACTTTCCCGCTACTATTTATTTGGCTGGATTTTTGCTAATAGAATTGTTGAATGGAAGAAGATCCAGAGGTTTGAAACCGGAAACTTCGTACCTTTAACCTGATAAATTCTATAGCAATATGATGATGTATTATATACTGATCGGAGCCATAGCCTTGGTGAGCTGGCTGGTCAGCAGTAAATTAAAAAGTAAATTCAAGCATTATTCCAAAGTTCACCTGCGCAACGGGATGAGCGGCGCTGAGATCGCGGAAAAAATGTTGTCAGATCACGGGATAAGGGATGTTAAGGTGATCTCTACCCCGGGGATGCTGACGGATCACTATAACCCCAAGAATAAAACAGTTAACCTGAGTGAAGGTGTATACAACCAGCGGAATGCTGCTGCAGCTGCCGTTGCTGCCCATGAATGCGGGCACGCCGTGCAACATGCTCAGGCCTATGAGTGGTTGACCATGCGTTCCAAACTGGTGCCGGTGGTAAGTGTTACCTCGGGGCTTTCCATGTGGGTCGTCTTCGGAGGACTCATGCTCGGCGCTGCTGCCGGGGTGGGCCTGGGATTCTATATCGCGGTGGCAGGATTGGTCATGATGGGGTTTGCAACCCTGTTCAGCTTCATCACCCTCCCAGTTGAGTACGACGCAAGTAACCGGGCGCTGGCCTGGTTAAAGAATCAGAATATAGTTACCCAGGAAGAATATAAAGGTTCGGAAGACGCGCTTAAATGGGCGGCAAGAACTTACCTGGTTGCTGCTATAGGTGCCCTGGCTTCCCTGGTCTATTGGGGGCTACAGGTATTTGGCGGCAGGGATTAAGCTGTTGCTGTATAACAGATAGAATAAAAGGAAAGACCGGCGATCAGATACTGATTTGCCGGTCTATTTGTTGGTTGAGGGAAATAAAGGTCTCCGTCCTGGAGACACCTTCAATCTGCTGGATATCTTTGTTGAGTACGTGCATCAGGTGCTCATTGTCCTTACAGAGAACTTTGATGAGGATAGACCAGTCGCCCGTGGTATAATGACATTCCAGTACTTCGGGAATCTTTTCAAGGGCTTTGACTGCCATTGGATTGCTCATCGCCTTATCCAGAAAGATTCCTATATAGGCCATAGTGGTATATCCAAGTACTTTGGGATTGATCACGAATTTGGATCCCGCGATCAACCCGGATTTTTCCAGTTTCCTGAGTCTTTGATGGATAGCTGCCCCGGATATTCCTATATGCCTGGCAATCTCCAGGATAGGCTTGCGGGCATCTTCCATAAGATACCTTAGGATCTTCTTGTCTATGCCGTCAATTTTTACCGAATTGTCATCAGATTTCATATTCTCCTTCTGGTTTTACGGTAAATATACTATAATTACTTACATAACTTAACCGGCTACGGAATCAGGGTTGTATCCCAGGTAAGGGACCTTGTATTCGTTAAAGATGACGCCGTGTTGCTCCAGTTCTTTAAGGATGGGTTTGTAAACTTCCTTGCTGATGGGGATCTGTACTCCGGGAGTGGTGATCACTTTATCCAGGATCAGTAAGGTGGCAATAGCTACAGGTAGGCCCACGGTCTTAGCCATCGCAGTATGCCTCCTGTTCTCGCCAATGACCACCATATTAGAGTCTATCTGTTCTTTCTTGCCGTTGAGTTCGTAACCAAACTTATGATACATCACGATCATATCCTTGTCATCCTCGTCCAGGGTCCAGCTGTCTTCCAGGATAACCTGCAGCATTTGGGCAGGACTGGCATTCTTTAGCCCTATTTTTTTATCCTTATCAAACAGGTTCAGCTCTTCCAGTTTATTCCACATGATATCGTCCTGGTCTATTTTAAGGTAGTGACGAAGTTTCAGTTCCACACTATCTGTAGGGGAATAGGGGAGGAAGAGGTTGGTGAATTCACGGTAGGTCATATTCTCGGAATTTTCAACCTTATAACTGTCATCAGTCATCCCCAGCTGAACAAACATATTCCAGGCCTTGGAAAAACCTATCCTGCGCATGGTCCCCCGGTAAAGGGTAAGGGCATCTTTTAGTCCGTAAGCCTCCCGGTATTTCAGGGAATCCCGGTTGGCATAGGCCTCGAATGTGCCGTAGCCCTCGATCTCCATAAATTCTGTACGCCGGAATAATTTATGGTAGGGGATATATTTATATGTTCCTTCCTGGTAAAATTTCGCAGCTCCTCCCTGCCCTGCCAGCACGACATTCCTTGGGTTCCAGGTGAATTTATAGTTCCAAAGGTTGGTGTCGCTCTCCGGAGCTACGAGGCCTCCGGTAAACGATTCAAATAGCAGCATTTTACCACCTTTTTCCCGTATACCATCGATTACATGCATTGCGCTCATGTGGTCTATACCCGGATCCAGGCCGATCTCGTTCATGAAAACCAGCCCCTTTTGCCGGACCTCTCCGTCCAGTTCCTGCAGGGCATCACTGACATAAGATGCAGTGACCAGGTGTTTTTTAAAGTTCAGGCAATCCTTCGCAATATTGATATGAAGGTGTGCAGGCAACATGGAAACCACTATATCAGCATTCTGCACTGCGATTACCCGTTGATCTTCTATAAATATATCCAGGGTGATAACCGAACAACGGGGGTGAGAACGAAACTCCTGCGGTACCAGTTCAGGGTTGAGATCACCAATAGTGATATGCAGGTCTCTCTCTTCGGCTTTATCAATAAAATAATCAAGTAGGTGGGAGGTGGATTTTCCGGCTCCGACAACAAGAATATTACGAGGCATAATGAATAGATTTTTTAGGTTTTACACGGCAGTATCAATGGGAGTTGCCGTCTGGATTAACAATGGCGGCAGCCAGAACCTTTAAGAGGGCGTAGTATGGCCGGCCGCGTGATTCAATTCATTTTTTCGTTCAAAACGAACCCTGACGAAGGTATCAAATTGTTACATTTGCCTAAAATTGGCTTGTTAAAGTTATGAACAAAACAATTCTGCTGACAGGTACAGGTTTCGCACTACTCGCTGTGATCCTCGGAGCATTTGGCTCCCACGGCCTGCGGGAACTGCTCGATGCCCGGTCGCTGTCAGCGTACGAGACCGGTGTGGAATACCAGATGTACCATGCGCTATTCCTGATCATTCTCGGGGGAACCGATTTCCTCGGGGATAAACATAAGAAGGCCGTATTCTACCTGGTAACCTTTGGGATCCTCTTATTTTCTTTCTCGCTCTATATTCTTGCAATTGCCAAAGCCATGAATGTTGATCTGGGGGCTTTGGGTATAATTACTCCTATTGGCGGGACTTTATTGTTACTGGGATGGCTGTTACTGGCTATCCGGATTTTTAGGCAGTATGCCTAAACATTGACTCTAATCATTATGATTACACTATATTATTGCTAATTTTGCACAACTAAAAACAAGTTAGGTATGAGCACATCCAACCCGACGACGAAATCGATTTCGTTAAAGGAATACGGAATTAAAAGTGAAAATGTACATTATCAGCTTTCTCCCTCAGAACTGCACGACATAACCATTGATAAGGGGATGGGACGGGAAGCCGATTCAGGCGCTCTCGCAGTCAATACTGGTGAGTTTACCGGTAGGTCGCCCAAAGACAGGTTCATCGTGAAGGACAAGATCACCGAAGATAAGGTGTGGTGGGGAGATATTAATATCCCTTTCAGCAGCGAAAAGTTCGATGCATTATATGATAAGGTGATCAACTATCTCGATGAGAAAGAATTATTCGTACGAGACTGTATTGCTTGTGCCGATGAAGATTACCGCCTGAATATCCGCGTGATCAACGAGTATCCCTGGTCCAACCTGTTTGCATACAATATGTTTTTGCGACCAACAGAGGATCAGCTTAAAGACTTTGACCCGGAATGGACGGTTATCAATGCACCCGGGTTTAAAGCAGATGCCGAGATAGACGGTACGCGGCAGCATAACTTTGCGATCCTGAATTTTACTCGGAAGATCGCCCTGATAGGGGGGACCGGCTATACCGGTGAGATCAAGAAAGGGATTTTCTCTGCCTTGAACTTTATCCTGCCTGTAGATAAGAATACGCTTCCCATGCATTGCTCTGCCAACGTGGGAGAAGAAGGAGATACAGCGATCTTCTTTGGTCTTTCCGGAACCGGGAAAACAACCCTCTCTACAGATCCCACCCGGAGACTGATCGGGGATGATGAGCATGGCTGGACAAAGGATAACACCGTCTTTAATTTTGAAGGGGGATGCTATGCCAAAGTGATCAACCTGTCTGAGGAGAGTGAACCCGAAATCTATGGAGCGATCAAGAAAGGGGCTATCCTGGAAAACGTGATCATGGATGACAATGGCAAAGTAGATTTTGCTGATACCTCCATAACCCAGAACACCAGGGTTAGTTACCCCATTTATCATATAGATAACATCATGGAGCCATCTATTGGCGATAACGTGAAGAATATCTTCTTCCTCACTGCCGATGCGTTCGGGGTATTGCCTCCGATCTCTAAACTGACTCCAAGCCAGGCAGCTTATCACTTTATGTCAGGTTACACTGCTAAGGTAGCTGGTACCGAGGCCGGGGTGGTAGAACCTGTCCCTTCCTTTTCTGCATGCTTCGGGGCGCCTTTTATGCCGCTCCACCCTGCTAAATATGCAGAGATGCTCAGTCGCAAAATGAAGGATTCAGGCGTTAATGTATGGCTGGTGAACACAGGTTGGACCGGTGGTCCTTACGGTGTTGGAACCAGGATGAAGCTAAAATATACAAGGGCGATGATTCATGCAGCCCTTAACGGGGACTTGGGCTTATACACTTATGATACCTACCACATCCATTCGGTATTCGGAGTCGCACAACCAAGACAGTGTCCCGGAGTGCCTACAGAAGTACTTTCTCCCAGGACTACCTGGAATAATGATGAAGCATACTATAAGACCGCTTTTAAACTGTCTAATGCTTTCAGGGAGAATTTCAAGAAATACGAATCGGGTGCCAGTGAAGAAATCCGCAGGGGAGGACCACAACGGTATGCCTTTTAATCTGAAGATTTAGAGAATGTAAAAAGCCTCCATAAGGAGGCTTTTTTTATTGTCTTGTAGTGGATTTACTTACTTCTTATTAACGCTGGTAATATATTTCTGCAGCGCCATGGTCATAGACGGAGTCTCGGGGGTTGGAGCCTGGATATCGATCCTGAGTCCTGCATCTGTAGCGGCCTGTACGGTCGAATTTCCAAATACCGCGATCCGGGTGTCGTTCTGTTCAAAATCCGGGAAGTTCTGTAGCAGGGATTCTATTCCTGAAGGGCTGAAGAATACCAGGATATCGTAGTATACGTTTCTCAGGTCAGACAGGTCGCTGATCACTGTTTTGTAAAAGATTCCTCTTTTCCAGTTCAGCTTAAGCTCGTTCAGACTTTCCGGGACAATGGGTTTTAGTACATCCGAGGATGGAAGCAGGTAGGATTCGTCCTTATATTTCTTTAAGAGGGGAACCAGTTCTGCGAAAGTCCGTTTTCCCACGTAGATCTTTCGTTTCCTGTACACGACGTACTTCTGCAGGTAGTAAGCAACAGCTTCGGACTGGCAGAAATACTTCATGGTATCCGGTACCTTGAAGCGCATTTCCTCAGCGATCCTGAAGAAGTGGTCGACTGAGTTCCTGCTGGTCAGGATTATGGCTGAGAAATTATGAAGGTCGATTTTCTGCTGCCGAACATTCTTGGCATCAACGCCCTCCACGTGGATGAAAGGCCTGAAATCTACTTTCACCTTTTCTTTTTCAATCAGTCGTAAATAAGGCGAATTCTCCATTTTAGGCTCCGGCTGCGAAACCAAAATTGTTTTTACCTTCATATGAGCATCATTTGGTTAGAGCGTTCACAAATATCACGATTGGTGCAATTTCGAGTGCGCAAAGGTACAAAATAAAATAGAAAAACTTCGTTGTTATTTCTTTTTGATAGTTTTTTAGAATAGTGATCCAACCTACCAAATTAACAGCTATGACAAGGAAAATGGTCAAGTAAATCACAACCCTGGAATCTTTGAAAATATACACCAGGCAGATATTCCCGAGGAAAACAATAATGCTGCTGTAAAATAGATAAGACAGTTTTTTAAATATTAGTTCCGAGACCAGTTTGTTATTGTTAAAGAAAAAGCCGTTTGCGAGCTGTAAGAATAATTTGACCAGGGAAAAAGTGAGTAACAGGCCAAAGATTACAATATACAGGAAGGGGAATATCTCTTCTGCGGGATCCTGCCAAAGCGGCCTGCACAGGTAAATGAATAAGGAGAAATTCAGTAACTGGAAGATGCCAAACAGGATATTGAAACCGTTCCAAAGTCTGTCCTTCTTATTGTACATGAAAATGTACTTATTGTTGAAAGGCAGGATGATGAAATTAAGGAACCGCGCATAGGATACCTGCTTCGCGATCACGGCAAAGAACAGGCTGGAGAAGATCACCACGGTGATCCAGTCGGTAGATACCAGGGCTCTGCTTATGGGTTCCATGTTTCAAATTTTATATTCTTCCCATTGATAGCCCAATATAGATTGTTTTCTGCAATAGTGATCTTGAAATAGCCGGGATCGTCTATGGGGGACTCAGGCATTTCAAAATAGAAGCTGGTGGAGTCTTTGCCTTTCAGCAATGTTTCCCCTTCCTTAACGGGTCTCACCTGCAGGGGCAGTATCTGCTTAACCTGCTTGTAATGGTTGAGGAAGGTAATCCCGAATTTCAAAGATCGCATGGGAATGGATTGAGGGTAAGGATTATAGACCTTCAACAAGGCCAGGCCGTCTCCGGGCTTGCCGGCGTCTTCCACAGCAGTGGACAAGTTCCTGAAAGACTGGAAATCATCTATATATTTTCCGTACAAAGTGCGCCCCTTGGCGTTTTGATATACCACGTCACCTTGTTTATAGGTCTTGGCGATATAGAGTACCTTTTTACCGCGCACCCGCTCTTCGGAGCCATCAATGGTATATTGGTTCTGCCGGTACTGTACGTTGTTCAGGGAGAATGATGGGATGCCGGAATAGAATTCATACATCGGGGCTTCCCGGTAAGAGTTTTCGAATACAACCGGGGTATCCCCGATCTGCGACCTGATGGCCTCCACCCATTCCCGGTTGCCATGGGTTTCAAAAGTAATGGGAAACAGCGGCGGGTAGACCAGCCCTATACGCAGGAATCCCATGATAACCAGGTTGGCGATCCCCATGCGCATGATCCATTTCCTGTCTACGGGTGATGCCAGTATATGGTTGTAGACGAGAACGGCCATGGGAATACAGATCACTATGATCCACTGGGTCTGTACCCTTCTCTGGAAACTGGAGATAAAAAAGAAGATCAGTACCCCGTATACCAGGTATAAAAGCGCTTTATTAAAAAGGTCGGTAGATTTGGACTTGAACAGCGATCGGTAGATCCAGGGAAAGGTGAGTCCAAATAAGGCGACAAGGTTAATAAAATATCCCAGGGTGAAATCATTAAAATCATAGGCGCGGTTTGGCCTTTCATAAAGATGGTATTCCAGGGAAACAAAATTATTCTCGTAGAGCCAGAAAAAATGTGGGCTGTAGCACAAGAGGGCGATAACAACAGCCATCCATGCTTTGCCATTCTTAAGCAGTCGCAGGTTAGACAGGAGTACAAAACCGATGACCAGCACTGCATGGTACTTGCTGTACATAAGTGCAGCCATTACCACTCCTAAACAAAGGGCTAAGAACAAGGTGTCTTTGGCAAGAAACTTCTTGTAAAGCCATAGGAACAGGGCGGTAAAGAAGAGTAAGGGAGTGTCGGGAAGGGTAAAGAAACCGTAAGCATTTAACAGGGTCATGGAGGTGACCAACACAAAGAAATGCCAGACATACTGTTGTTTTTTTACAGAATCGATCATCAGCCAGAGCAGGTAGAGCGTAGCTGATGAAAGTATACAGCTCAGGAAACGGACACCAAGTTCCCCGTCAAAGAAAAAGTCACTGATCTTAATCATTAATGCGACCATGGGCGGGTGGTCAAAATAACCCCAGGCCATATCCTGTGCATAATACCAGTAATACGCTTCGTCAAATAAAAGTTCAGTGAAATGGCTCTGAACCATATTCACTAATAGCAGCAGGCCCAGGAGCCATAATAACAAGGTAGGTGATTTAGATTTCATCCGGTTTTCAGATTGGCGTCAAAATTACAATTTATTGATTGGAACCGCTTGTTTAAAGAAACGATAAAATGTGCGGGGTATTTCTCAAACCCTATTTTAAGTACTATTTTTACCCAAATAATGCGAGTGCATGGCCGACTGCTTAGTGATCATCCCGACCTTTAACGAAATTGAAAATATAGAGGCAATTATCGATGCTGTCTTTGAGCTGGATAAGGGTTTCCACGTACTGATAGTGGACGATAATTCTCCTGATGGCACTTCCGAAAAGGTACGGGAGATGCAGAACAGGTACCCCGGAACTTTACACCTGGAAGTCCGCAAAGAGAAGTCGGGCCTGGGAACGGCTTACATCCATGGTTTTAAATGGGCACTTGCCAGGTCCTATCAATTTATCTTTGAGATGGACGCTGATTTCTCCCATCGGCCTTCAGATCTTCCAAGGCTGCTCAGGGCATGTAAGAACGGGGCAGATTTGGCTATTGGATCCCGCTATACTAAAGGGGTGAACGTTGTGAACTGGCCTTTGTACCGGATCCTGCTTTCGTACGGAGCCTCTTTTTATGTTAAGCTGATAACGGGAATGCGGGTGCATGACCCTACAGCGGGATTTATCTGTTACAAGAGAAAGGTCCTGGAAACTATAGACCTGGATGCCGTTAAGTTTATCGGCTATGCCTTCCAGATCGAAATGAAATACCGTGCCTATCTTAAAAAGTTTACCATAGATGAGGTAAACATCATCTTTACTGACCGGGAAAAAGGGAAGTCGAAAATGAGTTCTTCTATCATCTGGGAAGCTGTTTTCGGGGTGATCAGCATGAAAGTTCGCAGCCTGTTTAATCGTAATGGTTTTTAAAATGAAAAAGATCCTTTTAAAGAATGCAACAATTATCAATGAAGGCACCCGGACCGAGGCAGACCTTTTGATTGACGGGAATCGGATCAGCAAGATCGGGAAAGACCTTAGTGACCCTGCTGCCGAAGTGATTGATATCAAGGGAAAATTCCTGCTGCCGGGGATCATCGATGACCAGGTACATTTCAGGGAACCGGGACTGACACACAAGGGTGATATTGCAACAGAAAGCAAGGCAGCGGTAGCCGGGGGGATCACTACCTATATGGAGCAGCCGAATACCCAGCCCCAGACCACTACAATTGATCTGCTGGAAAAAAAATTCGGCCTGGCCAGCGGCCGGTCTTACGCGAATTATTCTTTCCTTTTCGGGGGCACCAATGATAACCTCGAAGAACTGAAAAGACTTGATAAGAATGCCTGTTCCGGGGTGAAACTTTTCCTGGGATCCTCTACCGGCAATATGTTGGTGGATAACGAGGAAGTTATTGAAAAGATTTTCCGTAATACGGAGATGGTGATCTCTGCCCACTGCGAGGATGAATCTACCATCAGGCGCAACCTGGAGATATATACAGCTAAATTCGGGGATGATATTCCCGTAAAATACCACCCGGTCATCCGCAGTGAGGAGGCTTGCTACCTCTCTTCATCTAGGGCCATCGCACTGGCTAAAAGTACAGGTGCCCGTCTGCATGTGTTCCACCTGTCTACCGGGAAAGAAACAAGTTTATTTCGGAATGATATCCCGCTTCAGGACAAGAAGATCACCGCAGAAGTCTGTATTCATCACCTCTGGTTTTCCGATGCCGATTACGATTCCAAGGGAACCCTTATCAAATGGAACCCCGCGGTTAAGACCTCCCGTGACCGGGATCAGTTGTGGGATGCCCTGTTAGATGACAGGATAGACATTGTGGCTACCGACCATGCTCCTCATACCCTGGACGAAAAAAAGAATCCCTACACCAAGGCCCCGTCAGGAGGACCTTTGGTGCAGCACGCCCTGCCGGCCATGGTGCAGAAATCGAGGGAAGGCAAGATCAGCTTTGAACAAATTGTACAGAAAATGTGTCATAACCCGGCAATACTTTTTCAACTGAAAGAAAGAGGGTATGTTAGGGAAGGATTTTTTGCTGATCTCGTGGTGGTAGACCCGGAAAAGAGCTGGCGGGTAGAACCGGGCAATCTCTATTACAAATGTGGCTGGTCTCCTTTTGAAGGAGTACAATTTGACAGCGCTGTCACGCATACCTTTGTCAATGGGAGCCTGGTATATAATGAGGGGAAATTTTCTGATGAAAGGCCGGGACAGCGATTAACATTCAACAGGTAATTATGAAATTCAAAGGGCTATATATATTCTTGCTTTTATGCTTAGCTGCCTGCGGGGAAGAAGTAATTGAGCAACCGGAAAACCTGATCCCGGAAGAGAAGATGACCGCTATCCTCTACGACCTGGCCATTCTTAACGCGGCTGATGGGACTAATCCTTCGGTATTAGAAGATCGCGGAATCGAAACGATGTCATTCTTATACCAGAAATACGAGATAGACAGTGCTCAGTTCGTGGACAGTGATATCTATTACGCTTCCAAGCCCCTGCAATACCAGGGTATGTACGAGAGGATCGAGGCGCGTATCAAGAAGGTGAAGAAGCAGATGGAAGATGAGAGGAAAAGAAAGACAGACAGCATAAAGAAAGCTGCTGAAGCGAAGCAGAGCCCCGTCAAAACAGGTCAGGAATAGATTATTTCCGGTCTTTCAAATATTTTTCTGCGGAGAAGGTAATGATCGAATCCAGGGATTCGTAAGTATAGTTCAATAGCGCTGTAATTTTCGTATTATCATACAGGACCTGTTTGTCAAGTGACGCCACTCGGTCTCGGGTCAGTTTTCTCTCCGCCCCGGTGAATTTAGCGCGAAACCAGTCCAGTCTCCAGGCAATTTTCAGCACCCATAACGGGATTTTCTTTCGAGGGGGTCGATGACCCAGGGCTGTGGATACCTTTTCCAGGAGTTGCTTATAACTCATGTTCTCTGCTACAAGGATGTATTTCTGGTTACGTTCTTTCCGTTGCATCATTGCGATCATGATCTCCGCCACATCATTCACCCCGATCACCCCGGTTCCCCCGGGAGGGTAAAAGGCAGACCCTTTTCCGGCTATCCCGAAAAGTCTTCCGCTGCTGCGGTCCCACGAGCCCGGGCCGATGATCAGTCCTGGGTTAACGATCACCACCGCGAGTCCTTCCTGTGACCCCCTCCAGACCTCCATCTCTGCCCCGTGCTTGGTCAGGGCATAGACATTGTTTACCGGGGTGAGCAGTTCATCCTCTTCGTTGGCCATCCTGGTGTCCAGGGGACTTCCGATGGTAGCAATAGAACTTACATAACACAACTGCCTGACCCCCATGGCAAGGCACACATTCACGAGGTTGGCTGTCCCGGTTATATTCGCCCGTCTGAGTGCGAGGTAATCACCGGGGTCAAAGGAGACCAGGGCCGCACAATGATATACGGTCTCTATGCCCTGCAGGGCCATTTCCAGGGACGGGATATCCATCAGGTCCCCTTTGACCCACTGGAGATCTTTCTTAAGTTCTTCGGGGGAGTGCCCGTAATATTCCCAGGTATTATATACTTGTTGAAGGCTTTCCGGCTCGCGGTACAGGGCGCGGACCCCCATTCCTTTATTAAGGAGGTGTAAGAGCAGGTGAGAACCTACTAATCCTGTTCCGCCGGTCACAAAAATCATGGCCCAAATGTACTTAATTCGTGTGGAAATCTCCCCGTTCCGGGGATTCCGACAGGGGAATTCTTTTATATTTGCAGCAACCTATAAAAAAGAGAAGACAGCATGGTTTCTAACTTTGTGGAAGAACTGAAATGGCGGGGAATGCTTCACGATGTAATGCCCGGAACAGAAGAACACCTATTAAGCGGCATGCAATCTGCCTACCTGGGGATAGATCCCACGGCCGATTCCCTGCATATCGGGCATATGGTGGGGGTGATGATGCTCAGGCATTTCCAATTGGCCGGCCATAAACCCTATGCACTGATCGGCGGGGCTACGGGAATGATCGGAGATCCTTCCGGGAAGTCGGAGGAGAGAAACCTGCTGGATGAAACAACACTCCGGATGAACCAGGAGGCCCTTAAAGAGCAGTTATCGAGATTCCTGGATTTTGATGATGCGACAGATAACTCGGCTGTACTGGTCAATAATTATGACTGGATGAAAAAATTCTCTTTTCTCGATTTTATCCGGGATGTTGGTAAGCACATAACGGTGAACTACATGATGTCTAAGGATTCTGTAAAGAAGCGGCTTTCATCTGACGCCAAGGAAGGAATGTCTTTTACGGAATTTACCTACCAGTTGGTCCAGGGGTATGATTTTTTACACCTGTACAAGAACCATAACTGTACCCTGCAGATGGGTGGCAGTGACCAGTGGGGCAATATTACCACGGGTACTGAGATGATACGCCGGATTGAAGGCGGTAAGGGCTACGCCATTACCTGTCCCCTGATCACCAAGGCAGACGGGTCCAAATTCGGGAAGACTGAACAGGGGAACGTATGGCTGGATGCACACAGGACATCACCCTATGCTTTTTACCAGTACTGGCTGAACACCTCTGACGAGGATGCCGAAAAGTATATTAAGATTTTCACCTTCCTATCCCGGGAAGAAATAGAATCCCTGATCAGGGAACACCAGGAAGCCCCGCATATGCGGAACCTGCAGCGCAGGCTCGCCGAGGAGATCACGGTGATGGTTCATTCCCAGGACGACCTGGATAAAGCTATTGCCGCCAGTAACATCCTGTTCGGGAAATCTACCTCGCAGCAGCTGAAGCAACTTGATGAGCATACTTTCCTGGAGGTGTTTGAAGGAGTGCCACAGGCAGTAATAAGCAGGTCAGAGGTTGAGGAAGGGCTTGATATCATTGCAGCCCTGGCCTCCAAGACCGGGTTCCTGAGTTCTAACGGGGAAGCCAGGAGAGAATTGAAACAGAATTCGATCGCCGTGAACAAGGAGAAAGTAAAGGAAGGGTACAATATCACTTCCGGGGACCTGATCAATGAGAAATACGTCTTACTGCAACGCGGGAAAAAGAATTACATGGTTCTGGTGGTCGAATAACTAAAGTGGTGGAAAGTAGGATCTTCTCATCTTTAGTTGACAAAAGCTCACTATCTTAGATAAATGGAGGTTTATCAACACGAGATAGTAAGTAGTATCAATGCCATGTATGGAGACTTGCTCCGTTCCTGGAAGCAGTACGATACGGTGGCAGAACACCTGCAGGCCCTTTCAGTCCGGCTTTGGGAGGAAGTGAGCCAGGGAAATCCCACCGCCCTGCAGGAGGTGCGTAATTACCATTGGAGCCACCTGGGGCAAACTGTTGAGGTGCTGAAGAATGCCGGCCTGACTGAGGCCGATTGCAGGCAAACCATAGCCAATGAATATGGGTATCGCAGGTGGTCAGAGGTTTCCCATGTCCGCTACCCTTACCATATCAGTTTTGAGAATGCTGTGGAGTTATTACTGCAAGGAGATGAACCTGGTCTTCGGGAACTGTTGAATGGCGACCCGGGCCTGATCAACCAGAAATCCCAGTATGGCCACCGGGCCACGCTGCTGCATTACGCGGTAAGTAACGGGGTAGAGCTCTGGCGGCAGTCCGTACCTGCTAACCTGCCACAAATGGTAGAGTTCCTTTTGGAGCGGGGCGCTAACCCTAGGGCCAAAATGAAGGTTTATAACGGGGAATATACGGCCTCCGAATTGCTGATGTCCAGTGAACACCCCAGGAAGGCCGGGATACTACCCGCACTTCGCGATGCTTTCAGCAAGGCAGTGTCATAGAACCATCAGGTTGCAACCCCGGATATCGGAATTGTCAAACCGACCCAGAACTTCAAAACTTCCATCTGCATAAATTTTCCCAAGATCCTGGGTGGCGATAAAGCTACAGGAATCAATATTGGCCAGGTCGGTAATGTTGAGTCCGCCGGAACGTCCATGGGATTGCCAGCTCAGCGGATCTTCGGGATCCCTGGCCCGAACCTTCATCCACGGGGGGCAGTGAAATCTTCCATCTCCTTTTGAGTAAGCCTGCGAAAGTAATTCGGTCATCCCGTATTCAGAATGAATCCTATCCAGACCGAACCCCTTCTTTAAAAGTGAATGCAATTCTGCCCGGATAAGTTCCTTGCGCCGGCCTTTCATTCCCCCGGTTTCCATAACAATGGTATGGTGAAGTTGGACGGGGTGTTTTTCGATGAAATCGAGTAAGGCAAATGAGACCCCTATAAGCAGGGTGGGTATCTTTCGCTCTTCCAGGGAGCGTAACTGCTTTTCCAGGACGTTGAGTTCGTTTAGGTAAAAACCACTTTCAGGGAAACTGCTCGCGGCTATCATATCGGCAACCATATATACCAGGGAAGAGCCTTTTCTTTCCAGGTAAGAAGGCAGCAACGCCAGTACACAGTAATTAGATACATCACCGTAAAAAAGCCTGAAAGTCTCGCGGAAACTCTGTTCGTAAAGAGATAAGCGCTGTACATAGTGCCTGCTGGTACTGTTGCCGGTAGTGCCACTGCTTTCAAATACCGCTTCCGCTTTACCGCTTCCGCTGGTGACCTTGGCTGATTTAAAGAATTGGATGGGGAGGTAGGGGACATGCGCGGTCTCGATGACCGTCTCCGGGTTTTTCCCCAGGTGATCGCAGAACTGCCGGTATACCTCGTTCTTATGGTATTGGTGCCGGAAGACCTCCATCGCGATAGCGTTGAATTCAGCAGGGCTGGAAATTCTGAAAATGGTCCGGGTATCCATAGCAGGTTTTGACAGCAGCAAAAATAGGAAAATAAAAAACCCCACTTAGAGGTGGGGCAGAGTATGTATTGATGGAGAAAGTTATTTCACTACCAGTTTGCGAGACATGGTCTTTTCATTTTCTCTTAACTGCAAGACGTAAACCCCGGGAACCAGCCGGGAGATGTTCAGAGTCCCGGTGGCAATTCTTTCGCGCAGTACCACTTTGCCGAACACGTCAAAAACGGTCACTTGCTTATTATCATAGTGCCCGCTGTTGATGTAAACCACATCATCAAACGCAGGATTTGGGTAAATACTGAACTCGGTCGAGTCTTTTTCATGGTTCTTGTCCATTCCGCTCCGTTGTTGGGCGGATACAGAAATGGTGAAGGCCAGCAGGATGATAAAGTAGGTTGTTTTCATGCTTGATTGATTTGGGGCTCAATAACAAGGTAAAGATAGGATACGCGTTTCGGAGGGGTCTCAAATTGTTGTGAACGCTAAGTTTTTGTATGTCAACGGATAAGGCAATTCCATTCATCGAAGAAATAGGTATTTGAACGAGAACTCCTACAGGAAGTGAAGTGACGCTAAATGAGGGGAATAGCTACTTTATAACCAGTTTCCGGGTCGCTATTTTGTCACCTTCCAGCACGCGGAGAACATACACGCCCGAATTTAATTCGGAGAGATTCAGTTCCTTGCCCAGGATAGTGGTCTGTAATACCTGTGTTCCAAGTACGTCGTAGATCAGTATTCTTTTAGGGGCATTCAGTGTGGTGTTGATAAAGACCTTCCCCTCCGTGGCCGGATTGGGATACAATCGAAAACCCGGAATATCGGCCTGGTTACCGGCGTCTTGCCCGTAACTCGCTGCGACAAATAAGAAGAATATTAGTAGGTAAAGGTGCTTCATACACTAGGGTATACAAATAGTGTACCACAAAGATATAATTTTTAGGGTGTTAGCAGCTTGGAAGATGAATTATATCCGAATATTTATGAACGGAAAAAAACAAACATTAAAAGGAGGAATTGCAACGCGGGCAGGCTAAGGAGTAACAACCGGGAATTTCCGGTTTTAAGGGCGTGAGGGCTGTGATCGACCATATACTATTACAGCTTAATTTACACAGGCTTACGACTTTATTAACAATAAGACAATGCGGGGTTCTTTAACCGTAATAGTATTATATTTACTTTTGCGCATTACAAATGCGTGCAGATTCCATGAAAAAACAGGATATAAAGATTCTTCTGGTAGACGATGAGCCGGATATTTTAGAAATATTGTCTTACAACCTGTCTTCTGAGGGATACCAGGTCTATACTGCCGAAGATGGTGCCGAGGGTGTAGAGAAGGCAAAAAAGAAGAAACCACACCTGATCATCCTGGATGTAATGATGCCGGAGATGGATGGGATAGAAGCATGTGAACGCATAAGGAAAACTCCAGGCCTGGAGGATACCATTATCACCTTTCTGACGGCCCGGGGAGAAGATTATTCACAGGTGGCCGGGTTTGACGCCGGG
This sequence comes from Zeaxanthinibacter enoshimensis, assembly GCF_004362865.1. Taxonomy (GTDB): domain Bacteria; phylum Bacteroidota; class Bacteroidia; order Flavobacteriales; family Flavobacteriaceae; genus Zeaxanthinibacter; species Zeaxanthinibacter enoshimensis. The sequence goes on from NZ_SNYI01000001.1 coordinate 1,177,106, forward strand.
GCCGACGATTATATCACCAAGCCGATCAAACCAAAGGTGTTGGTAAGTAAGGTAAAGGCCTTGCTTCGCAGGCTTAAGGATGATCATGGGGAAAAGGAAGACATCCTTGAAGTGGGTAAGTTGGTGATTAACCGCGAAGAGTACAAGGTGGTCAACAAAGGAGAAGAGATCATCTTACCACGCAAGGAATTCGAATTACTGGCGCTGCTCGCCTCTAAACCCGATAAGGTCTTTAAAAGAGAGGCTATCCTGGATAAGGTCTGGGGTCAGGAAGTGGTCGTAGGAGGGCGTACTATAGACGTCCATATTCGCAAGCTCCGTGAAAAGATCGGGGATGATCACTTTAAGACAGTTAAGGGAGTAGGTTACAAGTTCGTTCTCTGATGGCTATCCGCTTAAAGAAATCCTACAGATTTGCCTTCCGATCTTCCCTCCTTATCACCCTGGTTTCTACCCTTATCCTGCTTTCTTTTATCTGGGTCTTTGATCTGCTGGAATACTGGAGCTTTATAGTTCTCTATTCCGTTATCACCTTCCTTGTCTGTATGGCCATCCTGCAGATCAGGGTGCAGAAATTCATTTATAAACGCATCAAGAAGATCTACGATGATGTGACCTTGCTCGAAGGCTCCAACCTCACCGCAGGGCCTATCACTACGGATATGCGTACCCTGACGGAAGAGATAGAGAAATTTGCCCGGGACAAGAAGATCGAGATCGATACCCTGAAGATCAGGGAGGCGTACAGGAGGGATTTTCTCGGGAATGTATCCCACGAATTAAAAACACCCCTTTTTACGGTACAAGGTTACATTCTTACCCTGCTGGACGGGGCCATAGAGGATAAGAATGTCAGGAAGAAATACCTGCAACGCGCTAACAAGGGCGTGGAGAGGCTGATCTATATCGTAAAGGACCTGGACCTGATAACCAAGCTGGAGATAGGGGACCTGAACCTGGATTACAAGGTATTCGATATAATAGACCTTATCCAAAGTGTTTTCGATCTGCTGGAAATAAAAGCTTCCAAAAAGGGAATAGCGCTTACTTTTGATATGGAATACGACAGACCCGTCTGGGTGCATGCAGACCAGGAAAAGATAAGGCAGGTGCTGACCAACCTGATCGTCAACTCTTTAAAATACGGACATAAGGGTGGCACAACTGAAGTCAGCGTTGAAAACCTCATTAAGAATAAGGTCATCATAAGGGTGACCGATAACGGGGAAGGAATGAGCAAAGAGCATATTCCAAGGATCTTTGAACGTTTTTACAGGGTAGACAGGAGTGGAAGCAGGAAAGAAGGCGGCTCCGGACTCGGGTTGTCTATCGTTAAACATATCATCGAAGCACACGGGGAAAAGATCTACGTGGAAAGTGTTCCAGGTGTTGGCTCCGAATTTTCCTTCACATTGGAAAAAGAGAAGAACCGGGCCCCGGCCGGCAAGGCGGGTTCCAAAGAATTATCTTAGTTTTGCCAGCAAATATCCAGGTAAATAGTGGGAAGCAAGAATAAACTCAGGCGGTTCAAAGAGAACGAGACCTTTGAAAACGTTATACAGCCGGGCCGGGAAGAAGTGGTATCGGGAAATTTTTCATTAAAAGGGAAGTGGGCAGAGCACTTTGGTAATGACCATCCAATCGTACTGGAATTAGGATGCGGCAAAGGGGAGTACAGTGTGGGACTCGCCAGGAAATACCCCGGGAAGAATTTTATTGGGGTTGATATTAAAGGTGCACGGTTCTGGAGAGGTGCCAAAACTGCCCTGGAGGAGAATATTCCCAATGTAGCGTTCCTGCGTTCCCAGATAGAATTGATAACCGATCTTTTTGCCGAGGGAGAGGTCTCGGAGATCTGGCTCACATTCCCGGATCCACAGATCAAATATAAACGCACGAAACACCGGCTGACTAACCGGAAGTTCCTCGAGAAATACAAACAGGTTTTAAACCAGGAGGGATGCGTTCACCTGAAAACCGACAGCGAATTTCTGCATGGATATACCCTGGGCCTCCTGCAGGGGCTGGGTCACGAGATATGTTATGCCAATCACGATGTCTATAAGAATGAAGGAAGCCCGGAAGAGGTACTCGGTATACAGACATTTTATGAAAATCAGTACCTTGAGGCAGGAAAGGCAATTACATATATCAGGTTCAAGGTAAAATAATGACACACCTCTTAATACTGTTCTTCGTCACATTCTCTGCGGCTTTTATGGCCACTGTGCCTCCCGGACTTTTAAATATGAATGCCGCGAAGACAAGTGTTAAAAAAGGTAAGATGAATGGGGTCATTTTCAGTCTCGGTGTCAGTACAGTTGTCATGATACAGGCCTATATCGCCGTACTTATCTCTAAATTCCTATACAAGAACCCGGAAGTCATCGACATGCTCCTCAAGACCGCGATCGCTGTCTTTGCCTTCTTTGCCGTTTATTTCTTCATCGTTGCCCAGCGGGAAAACCAGATATCCATGAAACGGGTGAAGGTAAGTAAGAAGAACAGTTTTTTTAAAGGTATGTTACTGGCGGCCCTTAATTTACTGACTATACCATATTACAGCGGTCTGAATGCAATGTGGAATGCTTCGGGTTGGATCAAATTCAAAGTCTGGGACATCGCTGTATTCATCCTGGCCGCCGGGGGAGGCACTTTTACTGTGCTTTACCTTTATACCGTCTATTTTAATAAGCTGGAAGCAAGATCACATCGTTTTTCGCGGAATTCGAATTATATCTTATCTGCCCTGATGCTCGTCCTGCTGGTAATTACTATGATCCGTATTTTTTATACCTGATAACTAATGGCAGCCGATCAACACTTCTTTGAAAGGGTCTACGAGGTGGCTAAAAAGATTCCTTATGGGCGGGTAACTTCTTACGGTGCAATTGCACGGTACCTGGGCGCAGGCCGTAGCGCCAGGATGGTGGGCTACGCCATGAATGCCTCGCATAGTATGCCGGAGATCCCGGCTCACCGTGTGGTAAACAGGAAAGGGCTGCTTAGCGGGAGACACCATTTTGCCGGAACCAACCTGATGCAGCAGTTGTTGGAAAGTGAAGGGGTTGAGGTCCAGGAGCACCAGGTAGTCCATTTTGAAAGCCTGTTCTGGGACCCGCTTTCAGAATTGCAGGGCGATCGATAGATTCTTAGAACCATAGAATAGTTCTATCGCTTTTCATCACTGAGACTTCTTATTTACAGCCCTATACTGTATCTTTGTTGTTTAGAATCATTATATATAAATAATGAAGATCCGGGAGGTTGTCTCTTGTGACACCGAACCGGAGAAACAAAATTTCCAGAGATTAATGAAGTTGGACAAACAATCCATTTTAAAGGCGTTAGAAACCATCACGGTTCCGGGAGAAGGCCAGGATATGGTAAGCAGCGGTGCTGTGAAGAATATACAGGTATTCGGAGACGAAGTTATCGTAGACGTAACTATTAAGAATCCGAGCCTGCAGGCCAGGAAAAAAACAGAAGTGGAGATCCTGAAGGCGATCCACCGGGAAGTTTATGAAAAGGCCAAGATCACGGTAAACCTCAAAGTAGATGCCCCTGCACAGCCCAAGGCTGCTTCTATAAAAGGCAAACCCATCCCAGGTATTCAGAATATCATTGCGGTTGCTTCGGGTAAAGGCGGAGTAGGTAAATCTACAGTTACCGCGAACATCGCTGTCACCCTCGCAAAGATGGGATTCAGGGTGGGATTACTCGATGCAGATATCTACGGACCCTCAATGCCTATCATGTTTGATGTTGTGGGAGAGAAACCACGTGCAACGAATGTGGAGGGCAAATCGAAGATGTTGCCGGTTGAGAGCTACGGGGTAAAGTTGCTTTCCATTGGGTTTTTTACCGAACCGAACCAGGCTGTGATCTGGAGAGGCCCAATGGCGGCCAAAGCTCTTAACCAGATGATCTTTGATGCTGCATGGGGAGAGCTCGACTTCCTCCTGGTAGATCTTCCACCGGGAACAGGCGATATTCACCTGAGCATTATGCAGGCCATGCCTATCACCGGTGCGGTAGTGGTAAGTACACCCCAACAGGTAGCCCTTGCGGATGCACGAAAAGGGGTGGCAATGTTCCGGCAGGAAGCGATAAACGTGCCCGTACTGGGGATAGTGGAGAACATGGCATATTTTACCCCCGAGGAATTACCCAACAATAAATATTATATTTTCGGGAAAGAGGGGGCCAGGAACCTGTCAGAGGATATCGCGGTGCCTTTCCTGGGAGAAGTGCCGCTGGTACAGGGAATACGTGAAGCAGGTGACGTGGGACGGCCTGCCGCTTTGCAGACAGCAACACCGACAGAACAGGCATTTGAAGATCTGACCAAGAACGTGGTCCGGGAAGTTGTGCGTAGAAACGACGCGCTGCCCCCGACCGAAGCGATAAAAATTACTACCATGGCCGGTTGTGCTGCCGTAAAAAAGAAATAATAATGACTTCAGAGGAATTAAGAACCAAGGTGGAGAAAGCTCTTGATGAGATCAGACCCTTCCTGCAAAGTGATGGGGGAGACATCTCTTTGGTCTCTATTGATAACGACACCCAGGTCAAGGTTCGGCTGGAAGGTGCATGTGTTGGTTGTTCTGTGAACCAGATGACCCTTAAGAGCGGGGTGGAGATGACCATTAAAAAGCATGCGCCACAGATAGAGCAGGTAATTAACGTGAATTAGACCAATGTTGAAAACTGCAAGGGGCTGTACTTACGCCCCTCCTCTTTTTTAAGCCATTCTTTTCATGATCAAAACAGATATATTAATAATAGGTGCCGGACCAACCGGGTTATTCGCGGTATTTGAGGCCGGTTTACTTCAGTTACGCTGCCATTTAATCGATGCCCTGGCCCAGCCGGGCGGGCAATGTTCCGAGATCTATCCTAAGAAACCTATCTATGATATCCCGGGATTCCCGGAAGTATTGGCCGGAGACCTGGTGAAGAACCTGATGCAGCAGATTGCTCCTTTCCAGCCCGGTTTTACCCTGGGGGAAAGAGCTGAGACCATCGAGGAACAGGAAGACGGTACTTTTATTGTCACCACGAACAAGGGTACCCGGCACCAGGCCCCGGTAGTGGCTATTGCCGGTGGATTGGGAAGTTTTGAACCCAGGAAGCCTCTTTTAAAGGATCTCCCCAAGTTTGAAGATAAAGGGGTAGCCTATATGATAAAGGACCCGGAGGTGTACCGGGATAAAAAAGTCGTCATCGCAGGCGGAGGGGACTCTGCCCTGGACTGGACGATCTTCCTTGCCGATGTGGCTTCAGAAGTCACCCTGGTGCACAGGAGAAACGAATTCAGGGGAGCACTGGACTCGGTTAAGAAAGTCCAGGAATTGAAAGACCAGGGAAAGGTCCGGCTGATCACGCCTTCTGAAGTGGTTGGGTTAACCGGGCAGGATCATTTGGATGGGGTTGTGATCAACCGTACATCAGATCCTGAATCGGATATCCACCTGGAAACAGATCATTTTATACCCTTGTTCGGGTTAAGCCCAAAACTCGGACCGATTGCCGACTGGGGATTGGAGATAGAGAAGAATGCCATCAAAGTAGACAATACCCTGGATTACCAAACCAATATCCCCGGGATCTATGCCATTGGTGATGTCAATACTTACCCCGGTAAACTGAAGCTTATCCTGTGCGGGTTCCACGAAGCCACTCTGATGGTGCAAAGTGCCTACCAGCGCATTCACCCGGATAAGAGGTACGTGATGAAATACACTACCGTAGGAGGGATCAATGGCTTTGACGGCTCAAAAAAAGAAGCTCCGAAGGCCGTGGTCAAAAGTATCGACTAATTTGAATTACAAATCCAGCAAACGGGAATGTCTGACATAAAAATTAAGATCACCGACCGGGAAGGAGTGCAGCACGAGGTAGATGCCCCCACCGATATGAATATGAACCTGATGGAACTGGTGCGTTCTTACGAGCTGGCACCGGAAGGAACCATTGGCGTATGTGGCGGAATGGCCATGTGTGCTTCCTGCCAATGTTACGTTGACTCTGCTCACGAATTGCCTGAAAGATCTGATGATGAGGAGGCTATGCTGGCTGAAGCGTTTTATGTAAAACCCAATAGCCGACTTGGATGCCAGATACACCTGGAACCCTCCCTGGAAGGGCTGGAGGTAACCCTTGCCCCTGAAAGTTAAACCCGGTATAGAACTGTCTGCCAGTTTTTGTAGTTTTAGCAAACTATAGAAAACCGGCTTATGAGACTTCTCTTTTTTTTCCTCTTTATATCCTTACTTTCCTGCAAGACAGAGCAACGGACCACAGAGGTGGAACGCTGGGAAAAACACGCGGCCAACACCACGATCATCAGGGATGATTTTGGTGTTCCCCATATTTACGGGAAATCAGATGCCGATGCCGTTTTTGGATTACTCTATGCCCAGTGCGAAGATGATTTCAACAGGGTAGAGCAGAATTATATCTGGGCTACGGGCAGGCTGGCTGAGCTTGAAGGTGAAAGCGCGCTTTACAGTGATCTCCGGGCCAGGATGTTCATGAGCCGGGAAGAGGCGATCGCTAATTATGAGAACAGCCCGGAATGGTTGAAGGAGCTTTGCAATGCCTTCGCCGACGGGATCAATTATTACTTACACACCCACCCCGAGGTACAGCCAAAACTTCTCGAGAGATTTGAACCCTGGATGCCAATGTATTTCAGCGAAGGATCTATCGGCGGGGACATCGAGCGTATCAGCACCGAAAAAATTAAGGCTTTTTATGAAGGTACAGGAAAGTTACCTGTAGTTCCGGAGGAAGAACTGACTACGTTCGAGGAGCCGGGTGGGTCCAACGGGATCGCTATCTCTGGCAGTCTCACACAATCAGGTAATCCTATGCTTCTCATCAATCCTCATACTTCATTTTATTTCCGGGGAGAGGTGCATGCGGTGAGTGAAGAAGGTCTTAATGCATATGGAGCAGTTACCTGGGGGCAATTCTTTATCTACCAGGGTTTTAATGAGCGTACCGGCTGGATGCATACCTCGACCTATACAGACGTCATGGATGAATTCGTGGAAACCACCGTGGAAAAGGGCGGAGAGTTGTTTTACCGCTACGGGGACGAGTTACGACCCGTTCAAAGTTCAACAGTGACCCTGCAGTACAAAGAAGGGGACAGCCTGCGATCTCGATCCTTCCCTGTCTACAGGACGCATCATGGTCCTGTCACCCACCTGCAGGATGGAAAAGCTGTTGCATCGGCGATGATGTGGGACCCTGTAAAAGCTCTTGAACAATCGTACACCCGTACCAAACAGCAGGGGTATAAGGGTTTCCGGGAAATGATGGATATCCGCACCAATTCTTCCAATAATACAGTGTATGCGGATGCAGAGGGGAACATTGCCTATTTCCATGGTAATTTTATCCCCGTACGCGATGAACAGTTCGACTATGAGAAGCCGGTGGATGGTAGTGACCCGGCCACTGACTGGCAGGGCCTGCATACAGTGGATGAGAATATCCTTATCCTTAACCCGGCCAACGGGTGGATACAGAATTGTAATTCTACCCCCTACACAGCAGCGCTGGAGAACAGCCCCAAAAGAGAGGATTACCCCGGCTATATGTCTATAGACCGTGAGAATTTCAGGGGCGTTCACGCTATTCGCTTGCTGACCGACCGGGAAGGCTATACCATTGACAGCCTTATTAAACTGGCACATGACCCAAAACTACCGGCATTTGAAGTACTGATTCCCGGGCTTGTTTCGGCCTATGATGCCGCCCCGGGGAGAGACAGTGATCTGGCAGAGGCCATTGATACGTTGCGGGTATGGAATTACCAGACCTCAAAAAATTCAGTTGCCATGACCCTAGCCCATTATTACGGGACCCATTACGGTGCTAAGGGCAATCGTCCCCAGGGAGTAAGCGATATGGAATTGATGGAATATTTTGGAACCTCTTCTCCCGTAGCAGAACGCCTTCGGATCTTTAGTGAAGTTATCGCCCGGTTAAAGAAGGATTTCGGCACCTGGAAGATGCCTTGGGGTGAAGTAAACCGCTACCAGAGGCTTAACGGGGATATTATGCAACCTTTTAATGACGATGCACCAAGTATCCCTATCGGGTTTGCTTCGGGTCGGTGGGGAGCTCTTGCGGCCTATGGAGCCCGGTACCATAATAATACTAAAAAGATCTACGGGACGCGTGGAAACAGTTTTGCTGCTGTGGTGGAATTTGGTCCCCGGGTTAAAGCGAAAAGTATCCTTGCAGGGGGGCAGAGCGGGGATCCTGATTCACCTCATTTTGATGACCAGGCCCAGCGATACGCAGATATACAGTGGAAGGATGTGGCCTATTATAAAGAAGATGTACTGGAGCGGGCGGAAGAGACTTACCATCCAGGACAACGCTGAGTTTAATTATTCGGCTTCCTGTACAACGATCAGCGAGGCTTTGGAACCTGTAGACAGCAGCCATTTATTAGAATAAATAAGCTGTCCTTTCTCATCATAGACATTTACCTGGGCAGTGTTGGGTCCCGAAGACCCTTGGTTCAGGGCTTCAAAATCAAGGCGGTTAAAACCGCGGTCCAGGGTCAGGTTTATTCCTTTAAAACTGCCATCGAGCAGGATATTGGGCTCCACTACATGGCCATTGGCGTAGATCTTGACCCTGTCGCCATCTACATATTCATGGTCCCGGCAAACTATCCCCACATATTTCGCCTTTGTGGTGACGTCGCCGAGGTACATGTCCCCAAAGTGTTTGCCGGAAGAACCTTTCTCAAAATCACCCACCTTGGGGTCTATTTTTAGGTCGAACCCGGCCTGTTTCAATTCGCGCTCAGGTAACATCTGCACATTCCGTTCCGATAAAGCGTCTTTAAGATTTAAAGGGTTGGGCTCCTCGAGAACAGAGGGCATGTTCAAAGCATTACTCTTATCGGGATTTTTACTCATGTCCAGTTGTTCACCCGACTCAATCTTCAGTGGCTGAGACTGGGGGAGATCGGTCTGGGAATGACCGGCGATCGGGTACAGCAAAGACAAGCTGAACAGGAAAATAATATACAACCTCATAGCAGGGTCAATCATTTAGGGTAAAGTTAGCAAATACCGCGCCAAGGCTGTTTAAACAGCTTGTTAAATTCGATGAACTTGCTCCTCATGGGGATTTAGGTGTCTGAGAAACAGGGATTCAGCTCCTGTGCCTGCCCTTGAAACGTATTTTTTCCTGCCAGACGTGGTCCCTGGCAGCAACCCTCCATTCGGCTACGATCTCGCCTTTTTCCACTACCTGCAGTTTAGGATATTTTGCAACGGTAGGGCAGATGTGCATGGGGATGGCGTAAATTTCGTCGCCCACTTCCAGCTTCTCATTTTCCTCTGACCTGATGACCAGGTGTTCCTCGCTCTGGGCGAGCTGCTCAATCTTTTCGTAGCCCAGTAATTTAGCTCGTGGAAAGGTCATTTCCGGGGCGATGGACTTGTGGCCCAGGTCCAGGCAGTAAAGTTTTTCTGCAGGCTTGCTGATGACCCTCGTAAGTAATACCGCTGCGGGCAGGAAATTTAATTCCGGGAAAGAACTGCCATACCGTTCATCCCATAGCAAGGTGGTGCCCGGACTGCATTCTACGTCTTTTCTATTGCAATGCACGGGAAAGGTGGGAGAACCACCGGCAATGATCTTTACAGGTTTAATCCCGGCTTTGATCAAGACATCACGCAGCCGTTCAACCGGTTCAAAGGCCTCATCACATGATACTTGCCGGGCCTTTGGATCCTTGGAACGCAGATGGCCGTCATACACATGCAGCCCTTTTGCTGCTAAACCTTCCAGTTCATTGATGAAGTGGTACAGTTTTTCAGCCTTTGGGCCCGGTTCGATGCCTGTGCGGTTCATACCAACATTAAGATCCAGGTAAATGTTTACCTCCTGTTCTTCCTGTACGGCCGCATCGGCCAATTCTTTCGCGGATCGTTCATTGTCGAGCAAGGTGGAAAAAGTAGTGCCGGGATACCTCCAGCACAGCTGCAGGTACCGATCTATATTTGGCCCTGCAGGTTGCATGGCCAGTAAAACATCTTTCGCCTTACACCGTCCCAGTAATTCGGCTTCCGACAAGGTGGCACATTTAAATTTTTCAATGCCCGCCTCCTGCTGCATCCTGATGATCTCCGCTGTTTTATGAGTTTTGATATGAGGTCTTAGCCTGGCAGTGTCCCCGATCATGTCGCACATTACTTTGATGTTATGGGCTATGCGATCAGGATAAACTAATAATGAGGGGGAATAACAGTTACCTGCCTCATGCAGTTGATACCATGGAAATGAAGCCATAATTCCGGGATTATTTTGAGTTAACATTGAAGTCAGTTGCGGGGAATTTAAACTGACCTCCTCTCAAAAATAATACAATGAAATTAAAACGTATACTATAACTCCAGCCTAAGCTCCTGTTGCTTGATCCTTTCTTCGAGTTCCGCTTCCCTGATCATCCTGTTGGCCATGTCCAGGGCTTCAGGTGAAGCTTCCGGGGGCATTTGCGCCTTCGCACCGGACGGTTCGTAATGGAGTTCTACGTATACCGGAAAATGATCTGAACCAATTTTTTCACCTCTTTCCATTTTCAGGTACCTGAAGTCAGGGGCGACGAAAATATGATCCAGGGGCCAACGCATGATCGGGTTTTTTGCATTATAGGTATTATATAGTCCCCGGCCCTTTCGAATATCGAGCAGCCCGCTGACTTTTTCAAATAGCTCGGTGGTCCGCGACCAGGCCACATCGTTAAAATCACCCAGGACAATAACGGGTAATTTAGAGCTACGGGAGAGCTTTGCAATGATCATCATCTCCGCATCCCTTGCGGTGGAGGTAGGATTCTCCTGCGGCATGGGAGGAGTAGGGTGAATACAGTACAGTTGTAAAGTATCTTTTGAAGGTAGTATAACCCCTGTATGTATAGAAGGAATACTATCGTGGACCAGCTGTCTGACTTTCGCATTCACCAGCGGCAATTTTGAATAAAGGAGCATTCCGTAGGTATTGTCCTTTGGAACCTTAACCGCATGGGGATACTTGGAATTCATCGTTGAGGAGATCTGCTTAAGCCATTCGCTGTTCGTTTCGGTCAGGAGCACCACATCTGCATCATAATTCTGGATCTCCCGGACTAGAGAAGAGTACTCTGAATTCTTTTGCAAAACATTCGCGGCATAGACCTTCAGCGTTGTATCACCAATGGGTTTTTCGCTGTTCATTACTTCGTATGAAGCAAGTGGTGTATAAGGCTGAATTTTATAACCCTGGTAGATAAAGCATGCCAGCAATACAATTACGAATGCATAATCACTGCGGGATTTAATGTCAAAGCGAATAAAATAAGCGAGGAGCGCGATTAAGGTCAGCGTGGTAAGCTGCAGGTGAGTAAAATCGAACATACGGATCCACCAGTAATCAACGGCTAGAATTGGTATAATAGTTAACAGGACGGCTATAGCCCCGAAGACCTGTAAGAAGATCTTGAGTTTCATAATCATTTGGTTTCCATAAATATAGCTTTATGTATTATCAATAACTGTCGTAATGAATACAATTATAGACGATAAACAGAATTAAATCATATGGTAGAGTATTAAATGCAGGATTTGGTAAATCCGACCAGACCGGCGTTTTCATACCGGTAAAATGAGAAGCTTTTTGTTGCGGGCCCCGTTTAAATGAAGTAACTTTAATAGGCTGTCATCCAGTTTATTACATAATAATTGGAGTGAATGGCCATCCTTCCTGAACCAACCAGGAACCCATTCTGGAATTCCCCAAATAAATTTCACGTACCGGGACCGGCTCCCGGGAATAAAATCTTTGGTTATGAATCCTCCAATGTTTTTGCTGATCCTGATCCTTTTATTCCTTCTTGGGGGAATAAGGGTCATATTTGAATATAAAAGAGCCCTGAAATTCAGGTTCGGAAAGTACATCAAGACCCTGCAGCCGGGCTTCCGCTGGATCATCCCCCTGGTAGAGACCATACAGGTGGTGGATATCCGGGTAATTACCATCAATATTGTTTCCCAGGAAGTGATGACAGAAGATAATGTTCCCTGTAGTATAGACGGGGTGGTCTTTTTTAAGATCACCGATCCAGAGAAGGCTGTACTGGAAGTGGAGCAGTTCAAATTCGCCATCAGCCAGTTATCCCAGGCAGCCTTGCGCGATGTTTGCGGAAAAGTTGAACTGGATACCATCTTGTCTAAACGGGAGGAGATGGGCCACAATATCAAACAGATCGTCATCCTGGCTACGAGTTCATGGGGGATAGAGATCATCGATGTAAAGATCAAGGATATACAGTTGCCCGAGAACATGAAACGAATGATGGCCAACCAGGCCGAAGCTGAACGTTCACGAAGGGCCCGGATCATCCTTGCTGAAGCAGAGCAACAAGCTGCCGGGAAACTCCTGGAAGCCGGGAAACTGATAGATCAATCGCCTTCTGCGATTAAGCTGAGACTATACCAGACCTTGTCTAATATAGCCGCAGAGAAGAATTCAACCATCTTATTCCCATTCCCCGAGGAGGTATTGCCGAGGAACCAGAATAAATAACTTAGTTTGTTATAATAAGAAAGGCCCGGGTAGCGGGCCTTTTCTGTTTAATGTGGAGTTAAAAGTCGAACCCTAGTCCAACCTGGATTAAATTACCTTCATCAGAATTAAAGAACCCTCCTTGTACAGTCAGGAAATTATATCCACTCAACCATATTCCGATTCCTTGCGAAGTATGCCATTCCGAAGAATCCTGGTCTGGGGTCCACACCCGGCCATAATCAAATCCTCCGTAAAATCCGCCGTTTATCGGGGCGACTGGAGTCATGGTCTTCAGGACCCTGAAACGGAGATCCGATGACTGGTAGAAGTAGGTCTTCCCGGAAAATCGTTGGTCCCTGTAGCCTCTTAAACCGTTATCTCCTCCTATGGAAGGAGCATGATAAAAGAAGTAATCATCACCGAAATTGCTCTTGACTTCCGCCTTGGAAGCCAGGACGATTCCCCCGGAAGGGATCAGTTGGTGTGCGAAGCCCAGGTTAAAGGAAAGGTAACCGAATTGTACATCGCTCAGGTCTGTATTCCATTTATAGCCACCGGTCAATCCAAAGCTGAGTGCTTTGGAAGGGAAGTCGGGCGCATTCTTATTCTCGTAGTTCAGGCTGGTTTCCGCCCCCAGGTAGTACTGGTCGTCGAAGACGGTGGTTCCAAGGTTATCAGGAATAAACAGGCGATCCTCCATCTCCTGTACCTTGTACGACTCAAATAGCCCTCGGATCTTCAGGGTATGATAAGAGATCCCGGCGCTGGCCTTGGTAACCTGCATCCTGGACCTGTAATAGTCACGTCCAAAGGTGTCCTCGTTATTAACGGTTTCATTTCCTATCCCGAAGAAATTAGTCGTAAAACGGTTATTGGTATGGTATCCTTCCAATTCAAAATTCCAGGAAGGGAAGATGTTGGCCCAGGTACCTTTGTAGGCAAGTTCCAGCGCCCGGAATGCAAAATAATAGTTTGCAGCTATGCTGTGTTGTTGCCTGAAAGGGTTGCCGTTAAAACCATTATCGGTATATGTATTCCTTAGCCCGATAAAGAACCCGTCGTCTGTTCGGAAGCCAAGGTTCGGGGCCAGTACGTTAAAATTTGGTTCAAAATACCTCCAGTGAAAAGTATTGGTTTCGTAGAGATCTGAAAACTGGGTATCCGGAGTCTCTTCAGTGAATACGGTCTCCTCGTCTTTCCAGTCGTAAACTTTCAGTTCGTCATCATTGAGTATCCGGAAGGAATCTTTCCCGTATCCTCCAACCAACCGGATCATTATTTTGGCCTTCCCGTCTCCGTCAACGATAAATTCATCATCATCCCCTAGCCCGTAGATCCATAATTCCTTAGTGACTTTGGGATCAAAGGTCCTGTCATACATGATCTCATCCTTCTCATCACTTAGCAACCGCTGGATCAGCACCCGGGTACTTCCATCTTCATTCCTGCTGATGGTGAATTTATCATCTTTCTCAGTTCCTTTCAGGGATACCACGCGATCCAGGTATTCACTGTATTGCCGCGCATATTCAGGGAGCCGTTCCAACCTGGTCTTTAGGTCCTGTTGTATCCGGCGGGTAGTTGAATCCTGTACTTCTTCCGGGAGGCGGTCAAAGGCATTTGCGATGATCTCGGGGCTGAGGTGTTCCTGTATGTAACGGGCTTCTTCTTCCCATACCTCGGCCGGGAACTGGTTGAGTACCGCGCGGTCTAACTTGTTGCCGCCGGTATTGAGCCATTTAACCGACTTAATCTCTGGTCCGTAAGACTGGAACCTGCGGCTGCCTGGCACGAACATCTGAACCAGGTCCATTCCTACTCCGTCGAAACGAGGAAATGCGTTATCCCTGTCCCTCGGGATGGGAATAAATACCTTGTTGTCATCATCTTTTTCATATTCTATCCATCTCCACTGGTCCTGGTGGCGGTCCCAGTCGCCTATGAGCATATCAAACACCCTGGCCCTGATAAAATCTCGCTGGTCTACGGAATAGGATTCATCTTCCTTTATCTTTTCCAGCATATCGGTCGTGCTTTCAAATTCCTTTACCTCTCCCTGCTCATCAAGGGCGCGCCTGTAGCCTTTATTGTTCACCTGTTCCTCGGAAGGACGTGGTTCGATAAAGTAAAGCTCACCACCAAATTCTTCATTCAGTTCTCCCAGTGCTTCCTGTTTCGGGATATAGTAGAGATGGGGATCAGAATGGTTGATCCCAACTGCTCTTGCAAGCGGGTTGATAACGAGCTGCATATATGGATGTGCAGTGGTGAAGAAGTCATTGATGAACTCTTCTACCACTGTTCCTTCATAGCTGTTTCCGGTATAAGCGATACCCTTTACTTTGAATTTAAGGAATTTAAGGGCATTCTTTCGCAGGGAACGCATGGAGTATTCTTTCCCGTCCTTATCTTCCAGGCGAATAGAATACGACTGGTGGCCACCCCCGGTCTTGGTAACTTTTAGACCCCCGTAGAGAGTATCCAGCATTGCGACCGGGGCAGTAACCGATTCCCCGAAATATTTCCGGTATCGTTCCCCCCAGAGGAAACGGTAAAATCCGGGTTTATTCAGGTCATCAGGGTCAGTCCAGACCGAACTGGTCGCGCTGTCCCCGGGTATTTCCGGAAATTCTTCCATCAGTTCTTTCTCGGGAAATGGGGGCAGGATGGGGATAGCATCCAAATCCTCTTCGGCTGTTATAAAGGTCACTTTGGATGACCCATCTTTAAAGTATTCCAGTTTTGCGAATCCTTTTTCCCCGTAGGTGAACTTACCTTCAAAGGGCAGGGATCCTCCGTAGGTATTAATGCGGTCCTCTGATCTTTTAGTGGCTGTTTTGGCGGCGACAGATCCGGTGATGAGCTGGTGTAACCCTCCTCCTTCAAGGTATTGCAGGCTTTCCTCGTGGCCTGAAACCAGGGTGATCCTGTCTGAAGCTTGTGCCAGTGCACTTACCAGAACCCTGAGGTACCCATAGCGCAGGGAAGATAAACGGTCGGGGTTAAACCCGGAAAGATCATCAATTTCCTGTTTGATCGTCCCCAGGACGGGCAGGGGCAAAAGGTGCTCTTTTAAGGTAGTCTTTCCTGCGAAGATCCCGTTACTGAAAACCGGGTGATGCATTACTATCAGGATATTCTTATCCTGGGCATCACCGATCTTGTCCTCCAGTTCTTCTATGAACCTTCTCCTGGTATTAATGTCCGTACATTTCCGGTTGATTCCTTTGATTCTCGACCAGTTGGTAATAAACCATTTGGAATCTATAAGGATGAGTTCAAGATTGTCGTTGACCTCAAAATTCTCTATAGCACAGCCGTTGTTTGGTTCCACTTGTATATTGCTGATTTCCATATCTTTAATATGGTCCTCTGCTTTTTCCATCTTATCCGCATCATAACTTCTCCATTCGTTATTCCCGGGCAGGAAAATGGTGTTTCCCTTAAAATTTTTGGCAAGTTCCACTTCCCTTGTCAGCAGGGCTTTATTAACATCCCATTGTTCGGAATCCCCACTGATATTATCCCCGGTGAAGACCAGGGTACTCTGGGGCCCGGCCTGGGCCAGGACCTCCCGAACCCGCTTCAGCATAGGGGACTCAGAATTCAGAGGGACTTCACCCATTCCTCCGATAAAGTAAAAAGTGTGTTCCGGGTTATCACTCCCGTCTGACTGGGAGCGGAGATCATCTGCTTCCTGCATCTTGAATGTTGCACAGCCCACTGCCAGCAGGCAGCATAGAAGCAGAAAAAGCCGGGAGAATCGTCTCTTATGGTAATTTGTCCCGGCATGCATAATCTGACTGCCCGTGTCCGGGCGTTCCTCATTTACCTGCGAGGTTCTGCGGGCGCTTACTGATTTTCTTCTTTGAGAAATATGCATAATGGGGTCTGTTTACAGTCTTTATACTTTGAATTGCCAGGTAGGTCCAAACTCTGGAGGTAAGAGGGGAGAGTGAGTAACTTAGGGGGTGTCCAGGAATACTCCGGAAACGTAAAGACCGATAAGCAGTAATACAAGGAAAGCGACCACGATGATGGTGGCGATCTTTGTAATAGAGTTTTTCTGGAAAATATATTTCCTGGTCTGTGTAGCTTCTTCTTTTACGAATTCGGTATTCTCTTCACCTTGCTTTTTAGACATCTTGTAACTGATTTGTAGAACGAACTTACAATTCAGTTAAAGGACGGCTTAACCTGAAAGAGAAAAATGTTAACTCTTTATGGTCTGCGGTGGTTCTCCGTGGGGCGGGGAAATTTAATTCTCCAGGGAGATATAAGAAAAGTCGATCGTACCCATATGCGGGTCTTCGATACTGTCATTCTTCCATTTAACCCACTCTAGCGAAAGTTTGTCACGTTCCCCTTTATATTGCTCCATCAGGTCTTCAGACAGTAATATATATTCGTCATGTTGAATATCGTTCTTTAACAGCAGGTGGGCTGTAATTACATCTTCGCCGATGAGTTTGATCCTTTTGCCAACGGGCACCTGCCCGACCTCCTGACCAAAATGAAGGATCATTTTAAGGCCCAACATAGAGGTGATCTTGTCGGCTTCGGCAGACTCACTGTATCTCGCCTTTAATTTATGAAGTTGCTTGTGGAATTCTGTCTGGAATTTTTTGCACTGTGAAACCAGGGCTTCCAGGCTTGGGAGCTCTCCCGTTTTATAGAACAGGACAGCGTCTCCTTCTATTTCGGAAATTTCAAGCCCAATTTCGTTAGAGTAAACGATCTTATTGAGCAGGGATGGGATCACCTTTGAGCTGAGTTTAAAATCAGTTTCGCTCATAAACCTGGTAAACCCGGTAATGTCCGGGATACATATTAATGTTTGAGCAGCCTCCTTGGGAACATTATCCGAATTTGACTTTTTCTCTTTTGGCTGTTCTGCCTGGGCCTGGGTTGTTTTCTTTTCCATGGTTGTTCTGCATTCTTTGATCCAGCAAGTTGCTGAATTTAATATACGCAAAGTAAGTACAGATTGTTTTACACTTGCCTGTTGTTTTAAACTGGTTTCGCTTAAAAATGAACTCTATAAAATCCTTTGAGATAGCCTGCTCTCATGGAACTCAGGAAATTTAAGGGTAAAATTAATTACGTTAAACAGTTGAGGGATTAAGCACATTTTTCTCAAAAGATGTTTGTTTCTTTGATACAGATCATTGAAAACAATATTCCTGAAGAGATTACCGAGAAAAGGAATTAAAAATATAAATAAGATTAAATGTTCTTCTGTTATCCATGTTCGATAACAAGTTTGGTTGGTTGTTTGCAAATGGTTCTGGCTATCTTCTAAGTCCAGAACCATTTTTTTTTAATACTTTGATACATGAACATATTTGAAGCACTTCGTGAAGATCACGAAATACAGCGTGACCTTGTTAAAAGATTAATTGAAACCTCCGGGGACCAGGATGCAAGAGATGAACTGTTTATTGCACTGCGCTCAGAATTGGAAAGTCACGCCGAAGCAGAGGAGCGTCATTTTTATGTTCCATTAATCGAGAGCGATCTGACCCAGGAAAAGGCAAGGCACAGTATCGCGGAACACCACGAAATTGACGAACTGATCGAAGAACTTGAAAATACAGAATACAGCTCTCCCGGATGGCTGGTCACTGCCAAGAAATTACAGGAAAAAGTTGAGCACCATTTAAGTGAAGAAGAACACGAGGTTTTCCAGATGGCAGGAAAAGTTTTATCAGCCAAACAGAAGGAAGACCTGGCCAAATCCTACCGGAAATACATGGCAGACAGCCGTTAGCCCGGCTTGCTGTTTCCTGAAGAGCATTGCGCTCTGTTTACTTACCTCAAGATCCCGTCAGACCGGGATAGTATTGCAATTGTGGCTTTAGACATGCCGCTTAAACCTACTTTAAGCCGGCATTGATTGTGTTATGTCCACATATAATATTTACTAACTAAAAACACGAAACAAAGATGTTTAAACTTTCAGATGCATGGAACAAAATGCTCGATAAACTAGAATCATGGATAGATGCTCTGGTCCTGGGACTGCCCAATTTTGTGATGGCTGTCCTGGTCTTTATCATCGTCCTGATCCTGTCTAAATATATCAGCAATGTAGCCAGGAAATTACTGGATCGAAGTAAGTTACAGGATTCGATGAAACACCTGATTTCCAGGATCGTGGCCGTCGTGATCATTATTTTTGGACTTTTCCTCGTCCTGGGAATATTGAATTTAAGCAAGGCATTGAATACCATTCTCGCAGGGGCCGGGGTAGTTGGTCTGGCAGTAGGACTTGCACTGCAGGGAGCCTTGTCTAATACCTATTCAGGGATCATCCTGTCTTATGTAAAATATGTCAAATTCGGAGATTGGATAGAAAGCAATGGATTTGCCGGGGAGGTTGTGGAAATTGATCTGCGTTCGGTTACCCTGAAGCAGCCCGATAATAATATGGTATATATACCCAATAAATTAGTAGTAGAAAATCCTATTAAGAACTTTTCGACTACCTCTCAATCCAGGGTTATCCTCCATTGTGGGGTAGGCTATGACAGCGATCTTAGTTTTGTTCGTGATCTTGTCAAGAAGACAATTTCAGATAAGTTCGATGGGGTGGATAGAGATGATGTTATCTTTCTTTACAATGAATTTGGGGATAGTTCTATCAACTTTGAGACAAGGTTCTGGATAGATTCCACCAAGGCACTGGATATTCACAAGGCGCGTACAGAAGCTATGATCGCCATTAAATCTGCCTTTGACAAGGAAGGTATAGAAATTCCATTCCCGATCCGGACGCTCGATTTTCCTGAAAGTGTAACTATCAGCAAACAGGATAAAAGCAGCGAATAATCAGAATTATACTGCTATTCTGCCGGGTGAGAACTGCCGAGATTAAGTAGATTTTACCCGGTTTTTTATTGAAATAAAAGCTTCATATTTAAGTAATTGAAAAGACTTCCGAGTTCCGTTAAATTTTCTTCTCCACCTGTTAAAGCATCAAATTTTTACATGATAGGATTAAGCTCCCCGAAGTAAGGGGAGTAATTTTATAAAAAAATAAGATCATGATTATCTATATAACATTAGGAATTGCATTTGCCTTAGCGGGCCTGCTGATATTTGCCTTGGGAGCATTCCAGGATACATCGGATGAATCTGATTTGGCATACAATGAACAGGAAGTTTTAAAACCAGTTTTTGAAGAAGAATATATGGAAATACCACTGGAACAAGTGGTGATCGCTGATAATACTGATGCGTCGTTAAAAGCCTTGTCGGAGAAGATCAGGAACTTTAAACAACGGAATGCATTTTACCGGAATTCAGAATTCAGATTTATGGATGGGTCTGAAAATAACTACTAATTCACTATCCAAGATGCCAAGCGGTGTGCATCCGTAAAATCACCGTTAATAATTGATTATAATTTACTATGAGTACATACACAGATAAAGTAGGTTCCAAGCTGAATGATTTGCTTGAAAAGACCTACGACGCAGAAAAAGGATTTAAGAAAGCAGCCGAGAATACGAACCATGAAGGACTGAAGGCATACTTTGAACAGAAAGCCGGCGAACGCTACAACTTTGGTCATGAATTAAAATCTGAACTAAAGCAGTACGGCCAGGAAGTGGACAAGGGTGACAGTTTTACCAGTAAAGCCCACAGGGCCTGGATGGACGTCAAAGCAATGTTCTCTACCGATAACGAAGAGTCTATGCTCGAAGAAGCTATCCGCGGAGAGAAAGCAGCAGTTGCTGAATATGATGAGGTCCTGTCTGACACCGACCTGCCCCCAAGTACGCAGACCTTGCTCGCAAGACAACAGCAAAAGATCAAAACCGGCCTGGAAACTATTAAGCGTCTGGAAGACCTGAGTTAAATCAAAATTCCCCTGTTATTTTATAGAAAGATCCCACTATTGTGGGATCTTTTTGTTAAGAAAAGAGGCAACACAAATATTCTTGGAATGTGTCATTAATTGCTGTCTTTGAATCATCCATATCACCTTTAAATGGAGTAATTAGAGCCTATGTATTACCGCTTATCAAATACAGCTCACCGGTCGCAGATCGAACAGGAACTTGGAAAGCCATTCAAGTTTCCCCAGATCTATAAACCCCAGGCCCTTCTGAATGGGTTAGAGGAGACAACACTCCCCGTGATCACTATGGGTGATCCTACATGGATCAACTATTCTATCTGGGGTATCCTACCTGAAGACTACCTGGAGGACTGGGAGTTTTTTCAAAACATCTATAATACCCTTAACCTGGGAAAGGAATCACTGGATTCTAATCTTTGGTATTCTGATGCGATAAAGAAAAGGAGGTGTATGGTGGTCACCACAGGCTTTTTTACTACTTACCTTCACGAAGGTGATATTTACCCTTACTACGTTCATGCCCCGGATTACAAGCCATTCTGTATCGGGGGAGTTTATAACCAATTAGAAGACGGTTTTCTCACCTGCGCCCTGATCATCGTGCAACCGGATGATCTTATATCCCAGATACAGACCGTAGACCGTGGGATGCCACTGATCATAGGGGAAGAAATGCGCAAGACCTGGTTAGATCCTGCAGCTCCTTCTGAACACATTGTTGAGATGATCAGGGATCCAGGAGGGTATATCTTGAAAGCGCACCCGATTGCCAAGGAATTCTATAAGAATAATATTTCCTATAACTCCATGTTGGATCCTGTTCTCTATAAGGGTATCCCCCACATGTTATAAGTGTGAAACCAGGTGGGCCTGACCCTCGATTTACAGTGGATAGCTGGTAATTGAAAAAACCCCTTTAATGCGTTAAATATTGCGGTTTTAACGTTAAGCCTTCTTTTAGGATTAAAGTATTTTTATGGTATATAATCGGGGTTCCCGGTTAAGACCTAAATATTAACTATAAAAATTAAACATATGTTACGTTGGACCGTCATTTTTGTGATCCTGGCAATTGTCGCAGCCGTTTTCGGCTTTGGAGGCATAGCTGCAGGGGCCGCAAGTATAGCAAAAGTTTTATTCTTTATTTTCCTGGTACTTTTTGTACTCTCGCTGATATTCGGCAGGAAAAAGATATTGTAATAACCAGATTCAAATAATAATTTATAATCACTAAAAAATCAATTTAAAATGAAAAAATTAGCATATATAGTATCATTCATGTTCACCTTTATGGTAGTCCTTTCTTCATGCAGGGATACAAATTCCGGTGAAAAGGTGGAAGATGGTATGGAGCAAGTAGGAGAAGGAATTGAAGAAGGTACTGAAGAATTAGGTAGAGATATTGAAGATGGTGCTGAAAAAGTAGGTAGAGATATCGAAGAAGGCGCTAAAGATGTGGAAAATGAAATTGATGAAGAAATTCATGAAGACGACCACGTCGATGATAACTAATCATCAGAGTTCCCCCAATTAAAACCGTAAGGTAAAAAAGAAAGCCATTCTGTAAAGAATGGCTTTTTTAGTTATTCATCTTTAAGATCCTCTTCTAATTCTTCTTTTTCCTTGTCGTCCATCAGGGGGTGGTCTTCCTGCCCCAATCCAATGATCTTGATCATACTGACCACAGTATTATACAGCATAATTACGACTACTATTAATGCGGCACTCATAATACTGGTCATACCCAGGGAAGCATAATATACTATTGTGAACCAGTTGGTTGGGACATTTTCGGATTCCGTTATAGGCAGGTTAAATAGCAGGAAAGTACTCAGCGCCCCGATCAATACCCAGGTATCAAATTTTGCAATTTGCATGATGTGTTCATAATGTTCTTTTTTCAGGCGGTTTTCTGTTCCGGAACTAAGGCTCAATACGGTGAGTAGTAAGGCCAGGATGGTGGCTGATGCCAGGACTATGGTATTACATAAGGTATTAATGCCGGAAACTGAATGCCTGATCAGTGTCTTTGCTTCATAACCACTGAGTTCGCCTAACATAAAATTTCCTGCACCCAGGATAGCCATAGCGATCAACGCCCCGGTGATCGCTCGTTTTGTCGATGGACTAAAATTGAAATTCATAATTCTATTTGTTTTGTATGGAACCTAAATTTATCCGGTTCTTTTCCAGGATTTGTCTTATTCAGCCCAAATTAGAGAAACTGTTTAAGATGTCAGTTCGCTAAGCCGCTGATTTTTAACTGTACTGTACTGCCGCACACCAGATAGGGCAATGAGGATCAGAGCTGGTAGGATTCCAAGGGTACAGGTCCTTCCAGTAAAACCCGGGTCACTTTGAGGGTTCCATCGGTTGTTGTATCAATGTGCCATTTGATAAGCGAAATGGCACCCTCTTCAATTTCGAGCCCCGTAATACTCCTGGGATGAACACAACTGCCGTCGTTAAATAAGGGAATATCCCCGGGTTCCGGAAATCTTGGACGGTGCGTATGCCCCACGATGGTGATCTTCAGGTTGTGCTGCAGTATCCATTTCTTTATCCTCCGTTCAACTTTAATAAGGTTTTTGTAGTTCTTAGCAGGACTGGTCGGATCTGCGATGCCCCAGACCTGCAGTGGTTTCCAGAGCACCCTAACCAGGAAACGACCCAGTCGCCAGAACGAATAATTCCACCAATCGGCCTGGTGCCCGTGGGTCAGGAAGATCTCCTGTCCTGTTTCGCTGTATTTCAGCACTAGTCCCTCGTGGTAGGTGATGCCTTTTAGCAGGTCCTTATCCGTCTCGTCTATCGGCTCGTAATAACTACCCAGGTTCTTTTGCACGTAGGCATCGTCCTTGTAGACCATGTCATGGTTACCCCACAGCATATATAAACGTTGTTGCAGATGAAATTCGCGCAGCAACTTGTAGACGTTCTTATGGGCTTCAAAAATAGACTCAAAATGGACATTCTCCCACAGTTCATCCCCGTCACCCAGTTCGCAATAGGTAAACCCCTGCAGGTAGTAGTATTGCAGGGCATGGAAGTAGATATTCCTGTTGTTGGCAAAATCATCTGCAAAACTGTTATCACCGCGATGACAGTCACTGAATAAGATGAATTTATCCGATTTATTGAAAGTTACGATGCGGGCATCATTATAAGCCCTGCTCAGCCTGCTCTGAGATGACATACTTTGCTTTTGCTTTAAATATCCGAAAAATTGAACCATGGACGGTAATAGTTCGTAAAACAATAAATTGACCTTACTTTTGTAACTTTAACCTTAGAATTCAGACTACTAACCCATGGATCTCAATAATGACAATGTAATGCCTATGCAATTCCTGATCAGCTTTGATGTGCTGTTGAGGAAATACGAGGCAATGGCAGATGGAGATGATCCGCTACTCGCACAACGCGCAAAGGAGGTGCTGAAGGCGCAGGAGCCTTACCCGGTGCTGCGGGATGGATTTACAGATCCCGGGATCCTGGAAGAGCATAAAGAAGTGATCCAGGTGATCCTGAAAGACTCTTTCAGTGAAGTTTTGTCTGATAATGAGATCAAAACGGCTGCTTTACCTTATTATGACCTCATGTTCAATGCTTCCAGGCGATTCCAGAAAATTCTGGACAACGCCGGCCCGGATTTTGAACTCAAGATCCATAACCAGGAGAATAAGGAAGCCTATATAATGGGGTGTACGGTGATCCTTAATTTCTATTACGGGTTTAAACTGGATTTCAGCAGGCCCCTCTATTACCAGATCCCTGATGCTAACGGTGTAGTACGTACCTACCGTATTCTGTACAACGCTGATTTCCTTGAGATAAAACCAACCGAGAAGGCCCAAGAACTTACGCAGGAAGATGTGGACCAGTTATTGGAACAGCCGGAGAACCTGGAACTATGGAAGGAAAAGATACCGCCAAACAGCTTTATTTCTAAAGGCTTCGTGATAGCAAACATGTTCGATGTAACCACGGAACATTCTATTTCGGATATTAAAACGGAACTTATTGCGAACAACAAGCGTGGCAGTGACACGTTCATTCCGCAGCTGGAACAAATTTTCCAATCGTTTTTCAAGCTGAAAGAACTTCAGGTGGGCTTCGTGATCTTTGATAGTAAGAAAAACAGGTTTGAGAAGGTATTTGGAAAAGGGATAAGCAGTTATATCCTGCACGACCGGGATACCGCTTCCTGCAACCAGGTGCTCTGCCCGGAGTCATTCAACCAACTCATCGGTGAAAACAACTACTTTGTGATAACGGATATCGACAAGTACGCGGAAAGATCCGGCGGAATTTCCCCCTATAAGGAATTGGCAGAACAAGGTTTTAAAAGTGCCATCCTTGCACCCATCGCTCCCCAGGGAGAGCTGTTGGGAATACTGGAGATCGTCTCGACGGAAAAGGCCGTGCTTAACGGGGTAAATGCCACCAAGTTGTCCGATGTGATGCCTTACCTGGAGGCGGCAGTACTCCGGTCCAAACTGGAGCAGGAAAACCTGATCGATGCCATAATCCAGCACGAGTGCACCACGGTTCATCCCTCCGTCGTCTGGAAATTCCAGGACGAAGCCAAAAAGTTTATCACGGACCAGATAGAAGACAGGCAACCCCAGTTTAACGAGATCGTATTCAAGGATGTCTATCCTTTGTTTGGCCAGACTGATATCCGGGAATCCTCGAGAGCCAGGAATACTGCAATCCAGCGTGATCTTATGATACAGCTGTCAGAGGTTAATCGCGTCTTACAAGCAGCTTTAGAGAAATTCAAGCTCCCCATCTACGAAGAACTGATGTTCCGGGTCAATAACCATATGGAGGATATCCGTGATGTTCTGAACACGAACAGTGAGCAATCCATCTTTGATTTTATACAGGACGAGATCAATCCCGTATTTGAACACCTTAAGAAGACCGATAAGGAAGCCCTGGAACAAGTCACCTTATACGAAGCCAAAATTGATTCGGGTACGGAATCTTATTACGATCATCGCAGGAATTACGATGAAACGGTGATGAGGATCAATAGAAAATTAGCTGGAATTATTGACCGGCGGCAGGTGCAGGCCCAGGAGATGTTTCCCCATTATTTTGAACGGTACAAGACAGACGGTGTTGAACACAATATGTATATCGGGCAGTCTATATCTGAAACCCGTAAGTTTGAACCGCTTTACCTGAATAATTTACGCCTCTGGCAACTACAGGTGATGTGCGAAATGGAGAATGCCTATTATAACCTGAAACCGGAACTGCCCGTAAAATTAGACGTGGCCTCCCTGATCCTGGTGTATAATTCGGCCCTCTCGATCCGCTTCCGGATGGATGAAAAACACTTTGACGTAGACGGCACCTATAACGCCCGTTATGAGGTGATCAAAAAGCGCATCGATAAATCCTTTGTCAAGGGTACAGAAGAGCGGCTGACCCAGACCGGTAAACTCTGTATCATCTATTCCCAGAAGAAAGATGAATTGGAATACCTCAGGTATATCAAATTCCTCAAATCCAAAGGTTACTTCACGGACAACATCGAGATCCTGGAATTGGAAGGGCTCCAGGGGGTTTCGGGGTTGAAAGCCATCCGGGCAGAAATACTCTACCAGACCGGGGAGAATAAGTCAAAGACCTACACCTACCAGGACCTGGTCGATGAGATTAAGGGTTAGGCTTCGGCAGGTCTATCACGTGCTCAGGTCCGTAAAACTTCAGTGCAACGAAGAATGCAATAACCGAAAGGATCATCCCGATCATAAAAATGGTATACGTAAGTCGCAGCAACTTGTACTTCCTGTTTAATACCACTCCAAGGAAGTACAGGTCTTTTGTCAGGGAAGAATACACGTATTTCTGATCCTTGATCAGTTCCTGTATAGCCCATTCGTAATCCGGAAGCTTCATCTTGTGAAAGTTCCCGAAGAACAAGAGATTTACTTTTTTCTTATCCACGTCTTCCTTGGTAAATTCCCCGCTGGTAACATTAGGTCGGGTAGCCAGTATAGAAAGTATCATGGAAGCCACGCTGAACAATATAAATATGGCTGTCGGGTATATCAGGTAGTCGTTCTGCGGAGTATCCAGTTTCGGGATAAGGTTGGCCAGGACCAGCGAGATAATGATGGCATTCACAGAAAGCAGGATATTGGCTTTGGTATCTGCAATGTCACTTAGCTTCAGGTGGTTCCTCATGGTAACCCTGAACATAGTCTGAATTCCCCGCTCCGGGCTGGCATTCTTGAATTTGGCTTTTAATTGTTCCTTTTTGGCCATTTTCTTACGCTTTTTCTTCGCCTTGACCAGCTTTCGAAGGTTCTTATCTTTTCTTTCCTGCCAGTTTTCTTTAGCATAATCGGTGTAGAAACGGTGTTCTGTACGGAACATTTTTATATTCTCGTCCCGCCATTCACTCGAGTTAAAATCCGCTATCCCCAGGAGAGAGAGTTCTTCCCTGAGCAGTTCTGACACTTCCAGGTAGTTTTTCTTTCCTATATGGGAAGAATCTGCATCACGCAGTATTTCCTCGTGCAGGTTACTGGGTTCATAGATACGTTTGGTTGCCCGGATCAGTTCACACACCTTATCGGTATCTTCTTTCGGGAAATTCTTCTTCTCAAGGAACTCCCTGGCTATCTCACAACTGCTCTCTTCATGTTCCTCCGGACCTTTTACATAACCGGTGTCATGAAACCATGCCGCGAGCGTTATTACATCATTTTCTTTACCTTTTATGTCATAATGATCCAGCATTTCTTTAGTATTTTTAACAACGCGCTGTGTATGCCGCAAGTTGTGATACAGGAATTTAGGATCTAACTGATCGGTAAGATATTCCACAACAAAATCTTCAGCTTCTTGAATTAGGGTCGACATAGTGTTCTATAATTATTATATCCAAAGTACAAATTTTCAATTTTTAATTGAATCCTTATGAAGAAACATTTAGCCCTAATATTGCTATTTCTGACCCTCACAGGTTGCGCTACCTACGAGGCTAAGTATGCTGATAAAAAAACGGCTAAAGACGTAAAGACTACAAAGGAATTATCTCATACCTTTTACCTGATCGGCGATGCCGGACTTTCCCCTATGGGCGGGATGAACCCCGCACTGAAGATCTTTAAGGACAAAGTCCAGCAAGCGGATACCAATAGCACCGCGATATTCCTCGGGGATAATATTTATCCCGCCGGCTTACCTGATCCGCAGGATTCGACCGTTGCATTCCTCAGGGCTAAGAACCACCTGGATGCCCAGTTAGCTACTGTTAAGGATTTTAAGGGAAGGGTGATCTTTATCCCCGGGAACCACGATTGGTATACAGAAGGTCTTATCGGGTTAAAAAGGCAGGAAGTATATGTTGAAGAACATATCAATCGCAAGGATGCTTTTGTGCCGGAGAATGGTTGTCCGCTGGAACTGGTTGAGATCAACGAAGATATCGTGGTGATTGCCCTGGATACGGAATGGTACCTGACCAACTGGGATTACCGCCCATCTATTAACGATGACTGCGAGATCAAGAGTCGGGAAAAATTTATGCAGGAACTGGAGAGCCTGATCAAGAAGAACGCCGGGAAAACGATTGTCATAGCCCAGCATCATCCAATTTTCAGTTATGGTCCACATGGGGGGCAATTTACCTTTAGTCAACAATTCTATCCCTCCTCCACGCGGGTGCCGTTGCCTATCCTGGGTTCCTTTGTAAACCTCTTCAGGAAAACTGCAGGAGCCTCGGTAGAAGATATGCATAACAAGCGGTACCGAGAACTCAGGAACCGTATTTTCACCCTGGCCCAGTTCGCAGAAAAAGTGATCATTACTTCTGGTCACGAACACGCTTTGCAATATATCGTTGAGAGTAACGTGCCCCAGATCGTCAGTGGTTCCGGGGCCAAGAAGGGAGCGACAAATTTACTGAACGGCAGTAAATTCACTACCGGACGGATGGGTTATGCCACCCTCGAGGTGTACACGGACGGATCTTCCAGGGTGCGGTTCTACGGGGTGGATGAATCCGATAAGGACAAGGAGGAATTCCTGTTTACAACAGGGGTGTTCCAGCGAGATACGACGGTAAACGAATACAAATTTCCCGATACCTTTCCTCAAACGGTCACCACCTCTATTTATACGGAAGAAGAAGTTGAAAGATCCGCCTTCTTTAAACTGATCTGGGGTGAAAGATACCGGGAGTATTACGGGACCAAGGTTACGGTACCTACAGTGGATATAGATACCCTTTATGGCGGACTGGAACCGGTGAGGAAAGGCGGAGGGAATCAATCCAAATCACTTCGCCTGAGACATTCCA
Organism: Zeaxanthinibacter enoshimensis; assembly: GCF_004362865.1. Classification (GTDB taxonomy): domain Bacteria; phylum Bacteroidota; class Bacteroidia; order Flavobacteriales; family Flavobacteriaceae; genus Zeaxanthinibacter; species Zeaxanthinibacter enoshimensis. The sequence goes on from NZ_SNYI01000001.1 coordinate 1,205,884, forward strand.
GCGGTAAGGAATATGTTATGCGGGCTATGAAGAAATCTGCAGAGCGCTACCTGCAGGCAATGGCTTTTAAAGACCAGTATATTATCGGGGAATTTGAAGAAACTTATACCGAAGGCCTGCTGGAGGATTTTTATACCGGGGCACATCCTTATGCGCCGTTTACCGTACCGGTGATGTCCGAGGCTATAGGCATCTACCATACGAATCCCGAACTCTATTACGTACCAAAGCAACCTGCATTAGGTGATTTTAACGGCGAATTCGGGGACGAATTATATATGATAGAGGAACACGTTTCTGAAGGGCACACTGAACTGGAAAGTTTTGGTAAGGCCAAAGAGATCAAAAGCACCTATGATTTCCTGTCCAAGTTGCGGTCTGATGAAAAATATTATGTGGATACGGATATGTATATCAGGGCCCGGTTATTTGATATGGTCATCGGGGACTGGGACAGACACCAGGATCAGTGGCGCTGGGCAGAATTCAAATACAACGATAAAGACAGTATCGTATACAGGCCCATTCCAAGAGACCGGGACCAGGTCTATTCTATCATGGGAGATGGATTACTGATGAGTATTACCACCAAGATTATCCCGCCGCTGAAACTGATGGAGGGATTCAGGGATAATATCAGGAACGTGAGGACTTTTAATTCCAATCCATATTCCCTGGATATGGCCTTATTGAACGGGACCGAACTGGACCAGTGGTTGCAACAGGTAGCGTTACTCCGTGAGAAGCTCACCCCGGAGGTGATAGACCGGTCTTTCCAGGAATTTCCTGAGGAGGTCAGTGACGAGACAGTTCCTAAAATCAAAGGTATATTGCTTTCCAGGTTATCTAAGCTGGAAAAGATCGCCAGGGATTATTACAAGGTTCTGAACAGAGCTCCGGTAATAATAGGAACTGATAAGGACGATTGGTTCGAGATCACCGGGATGGAGGATCATAAGACCAGGATCAGAGCATACAGGATCATCAAGGGAGAAAAGAAGAAGATGTTCTATGATAAGGTCTTTGACTCCAGGCTGACGAGGGAATTATGGATCTACGGCCTCGATGACGATGATTATTTTGAAGCCAGGGGCGAGTCAGATAACCGCATAGATATCAAGATCGTGGGAGGGAATGGTACAGACATCTATGATGTGCAGAACAGCTCTGGCATCACGGTGTATGACTATAAAACCAAAGAATACACATTTAAGAATGTAAAAGGGGTAAAAGTGGTCCTGACGGATGATTACGAAACCAATACCTATGAGCCTCTCAAGCTTAATACTTCCTTTAACCAATTGATCCCGACAGTTGGTTTTAACCCGGATGACGGGGTCCGGATCGGACTTAACAATACCTACAGCCATTATGGTATCCGGCAGAATCCCTTTACCAACAGGCACGAGATCAATGCTGCCTTCTATTTTGCCACCAGTGGATTTGACCTTAAATACAAGGGAGAGTTTGCCAATATCTTCGGCAATTGGAATTTTGCCGTGAACGGTCACTTTACCAGCCCCAATTACAGCGTCAACTTCTTTGGGCTGGGTAATGGAACGCAGAATCCCGAAGACCAGTTCGGGATGGATTATAACAGGGTCCGCCTGAGAACGATTTCCCTGGCACCGGCCATTGTATGGCGGGGTCCCTTGGGAGCGAGCCTGGATGTAAGGCTCTTTTACGAGGACATTAAAGTAGAAAATACTACAGATCGGTTTGTTAACCAGTTTTACGTGGAAAACGGGGAAGAGCTGGGCAAGAGCTTCCTGGGAACCTCTGCGAGGTATCATTACGAGAATGTGGACAGCGATGCTTTCCCAACCCTGGGAATGATGTCTGACCTGGAAGTCGGGTTCCGTGCAAATGCGGACGATTTGGGAACCAACTACGGTTATGTCGTGCCAAGCCTTGCACTGGACCATAGGTTGATGGCAGACGGGACCCTGGTGCTGGCAGCCAAATGGAAAGCCCACTTTAATATCGGGAATGGATACGAGTTCTACCAAGGGGCAAGTCTTGGAGGTTCTGACGGCCTACGCGGATTACGGAACCAACGGTTCATAGGGAAAACTGCTTATTTCCAGAATACAGACCTGCGTTTGCGGCTGCGGAGGATGAAGACCGGGATCTTACCGGTGTCATTAGGGATGTTCGCTGGTTACGATTACGGACGGGTATGGTACCCGGGAAGTACGGCAGGAAAATGGCACAATTCTTATGGAGGTGGGATATTCGCCAACGGGGCAGATGTATTTACCGGGAGGATATCTTTATTCTATGGAGGTGAAGGACCCCGGGTATCCTTTGGTATAGGATTCGGGTTCTAAGGCAGGGTGAATTCGTACAGGTTACCGCCAGAACCCGCTCTTTCCTCATCTGCCAGTAAAAGTGTCTTTCCGTCCTTAAAGCATAGGGATTCTAACTGGGTACTGGCCCCAAGGTCTATCATGTCCATCGCGCCCTCATCAAATGAATCCCCGGTAAAATCACTCAACACCCATAATTTTCCATATCCCAGCAGCACTAGTTTACTGCCGTCCGGGGAGAGGCTGGCAGCAGTGACCACGCATACCCTGCGGTCTTCGCAGAGTTGGAGAGATCCCACGAGTTCTGCTGTATACCTGCCGGGGGTAGAAGGAATCTTATAGATATAGGTCTTCCCATCAAATGGCTGCATCCTGTTCTTGGTGAGAACGTAAAGGTGCCGGTCTGCATAGAATAAGGCCTCGCTGTCATGGGTATAACCTTCTTTGATGGTACTGTCCCAGGGGTACCTGAACTTAATTGTTTCTGCCGGGATCTTATCACCTTTTTCTACCGAGGGGTCCGGTAGTTTGTAGATGTTGAATTCCTGGCGGTCCAAACCGTTATTCCCGGTATCGGCGATATAGAGGTTGCCGGATTCATCCACCGTGAGATCTTCCCAATCTTCGTTATCAACATTGGTGACCTCGAAATTTTTGACCAGCTCCCCCCTGAAGTTCACCCGATAGAGATTATCGGCATTTCCGTGGTCTTCCACTACCCATATCCCATCCTTTCCTGCGGGAACAATACCTGAACATTCGTCCAATTTACCCGGGAGTGCCGTCACAAACTTAAGTTGCCCGTAATTGGAGCAGCTTATCAGTAAGCTGAAGATGATATAATATCCTATTTTAATCATTTTCACTCTTTAGTGGAAGGTAGATCTCCGCCGTCCATTCCAGTTCATTCCCTCCCATGTTCGGATTGTTAAAAAATACTTCTATGGGCAGGCCGGTTGTTTCCAGTCCATTTTTCTTTGCATAATTCAGCAGGGCATACCACGCCCTGTCTGATGTCAGGTAATTGCCATTATAGACAGCTTTGATGGCCCTTATCCCAGGACGTTCAGTATAATGAATTTCCTGGTGAAGCGGCAGGGAATCGGTCTGCATTATAGGGTAGCAGAATTTAAAACTGATACTGTCTTTCTTCCTGTTCCACTGCTGTAATTCCACGTATGGCCTGCCATTCAGGGGAACTGAATCCGCTGCCATCACCTCGCTCAACAAAGGATAGTTTTTCATCATCCCGAACGCTTTCCCTATCTGGCTTGTCTCTAACTGGGTACAGGCGCTGAAAGTTGCCGGGAGTTCGGTGATCCCGGTAATCCGCACCCTGAATTTATCCAGGTGGTCATTGAGATATCGTGCAAAATCAGTGACCCGCTTCCGGGTTTCCTTTTCAAACTGGGTATCGGAAAAAAGAATAGCTGCCCGGTCTTTAAAACTGCTGTCCGCCCCGGTGACATAGACCTGCACCAGGGATGTAGTGTCCGATTCTGGGGTGATCTTCCAATGATACTCATGTTGGGTATCTCCTGCCGGCAGCTGCTGAACGATCTCGTAAAGATCCTGCTGAGCTGTTATCGCCGCATTCTCCTGGGTGGTATTCCAGGTCTTCAGGGTCTGGTTGATGGTCCCCGCGTTCCCCCTGGTCTCAAATCGGACCAGGTAATCAAAAGGTTTCATGAAAAGGTACCAGCACAGGGCAAGGATCACAACCAACAGAAAAAGAAGCCCCAGTCTTTTCATTAATTATTGTCCAGCTATTTGTGCTTCACCGGCCTTCATGTTCAATTTGTCAATTACGAAACGCCCGAGGTCTCTTCCTTGTTCCACACCTACCTCTACGGCAGCCCTGTAGTGGATACCTCCGTACATACGGCTGATCGCTGCTTCATCGGCAGCTTCGTTAAAGGAATTGAATTTTCGCACCGGCAATCCATAAGCCAGTTCCGTGTCGTCCTCGAATGCGAAATTATCACCGAAGATTTCAGTGAGCACCGTTGCTGCAGCGCCTGACACTACGCTGTGACCACTGGGATATTCAGGAAATGGCGGAGTCTGTAATATAGGTTTCCAGGCATCATCGATATGCTGGTTGATCAGGGTCTCGGGGCGGATGAGGTTACTCCTGTATTTCTCGTCCCAACAACTAATAAAGGCATCGGCTATTGCCATTGAAGTTTTGGTGTAGGCGTAAAGGGTATCCTCAAAATCCATCCCTGCCTTCCTGCTGGCTATTTTTGTGATCCCTATCCAGTGTGCCCCGGGGGTGATCTTTTTTGTTGCAAACATCAGGTGGCCCCGAGTCACGGATACATAAGGATTACAGTCCCAGAATTTGGCGATCTGTACTTCTTCTGTTTCATCCCCGTTCTCAGTGATTTCCTGGCTGATGTCGTATACCTCCTTTAATTCCTTGTAGAACTGGCTGTCTTCCTCCATGGAATAATCCGGGGGCGGAGGGGGAGTGAACTGCTGTGCGGAATCGATCACAAAAGGCCTGATCTTGTTCCAATGGGGTTCTATACCATCCATGTAAGAAGGTGGGGTAGGCTGCCAACGGCCCGGCTCTTCTGTGTCTACAGTGAACTTAGGCATGGTGCGGGTCTGTTTGTAATTATCCTTATCCATCCAGGCAGCGATATGATCAACCACAGCCAAACCATAAGATCTGCTGGCTTCAAATTCTTCTTCATTAAGGTCACTCCAACGGTTGTAAAGACTATCCTGGTATTTTTCCATCCTGTCCTCGGAAAAGATAAGTTTTTTACTGAGCTCCATATGTGCGATCAGAGCAGCGAGTTCAGGGTTCACACCACCGGGATTCACAGGTTCCGGGATAGGTGATAAACCATCCAGCTGCCCTGAAAGAGATTTATATTCCGGGTTGCCCAGGGCAATGATCTCGTATGCCGCGATATTGGGATACGCAAAGATCCTGCTCGCCACGGGAGGGGAGAAGATATCATGGATCATAATTTCTGTAACATGGTCGATTGCCCCATGGAGGTCGTCCGGGCTGATCTCGATAGGTTTTTTCTCTGTGCAGGCAAAGCAGAGGCTTAATGCCAGGAGGTAAATAATCTTTTTCATTTTCCGTCGCTCGTGTTTGGTAATTTATAGACCTGGGCCCTTTCGTTATTCAGGGTTACCAGCAGGTAAGTCTTTCCTTTTAATGTAATGAGGTTAAGGTGCCTGACCGATCTCTGCTCAAGGTCAAGTCCCAGGTTGCTTCCCAAAATTACATCATTTTTATTTTTTATCATAGCCCCCGGGAAAGCCCCAAGCCTTCCGTGGAAAGGTTTGAGCCCGAAGTAGTTCCCCCCGGCCAGTACTTCCTCTTTCCCATCGCCGTCAAAATCTGCCTTCAGCATGGCCAATACCGGTGCCAATTGCAGTTCTTCAGATAAAGGAACAAAACGGAACCGGCCGTTCACGTTCTCCAGGTAACCTGTCCTCAGTTCCTGCACCTCGAGGATGGTAGCACGCTTTAGCATAGGACCATCCAAAACCTCCTCAACGGTCTTTCCGGCGAAAGATCGGTAAGAGTTGAACTTCTTCCTGAGGCTTACTAATTGCCCGGAGAGTTCCGGTAGCCCGTCAAGGGGATAGTATTTCCCGTCCTTGGCGGTAGCGATAATGGTTTCAGTGCTGCCATTGGCATCCAGGTCGCCGTAATACATGCGCATCGGTGTTTCCTCTTCTGCTTTAAATTTGCTGTTCAGACCCCAGTTACCCAGGAGGTAATCAGTATCGCCGTCCCCGTCTATATCAAAAGGTTGTATACTCTGCCACAGGCCTGTAGGGGCATTTTTAAGCGGGAATTCTTCAACCAGGTTGCCTTTTTTGTTCCTGAAAAACCTGGGCGGCATCCATTCGCCTACAAGGATAAGATCCGCTGTTCCATCCCGGTCAAAATCATCCCATACGGCGTCAGTGACCATTCCGGCCAACCGCAATTGATCGTTCTTTACGATACTGAAGTTTCCGTTCTCGTTCCTGAGGAGGTGCGAATTAGGGATGCGTCCAAAATCTGCAGTTATGGCATTACTGCCCCGGAAAACGTCCAGGTCACCGTCATTGTCCAAATCGTTAGCCGCCAGGACTGAGGTGTTGCCGTAAATTTCGGGGAATTCGGCAGCTGAGAACGTGCTGTCCCGGAGACTATAATAATGATCGAGCAAAGGCTCCATGCGGTTGTAAAAATCGCCTCCCCCGGTTCCTATCAGCAGGTCGCTCTGACCATCAGAGTTAAAATCTTCAACAAGTGCCGATACGTCTTCTGCAATAGAATCTGATGCTATGGTAGGGTAGTGGAGAGCCTGAAAGATGCTGTCCCTGTTCATATAGAACGCAGACTTTATGTACTTAGATCCCCCGAAGAAGATATCTTCCTTTCCATCTCCATCAAGGTCACCAACCGCTGTAGCGGGCCCCCGGTCCGAGATCATATAAGGGATAAGTTTTTGCCGGTTAAAATCCAGGTATTTGTCTTCCACATGGGTAAAGTCAATACCCAGGTTATCATCAGTTTTCTCGAAAAATGCTTTTGTTTTTGGCTTAAGACTTTGGTAATCGAAAGGTTCAGTTTCTGAAGGACTGACCTCCAGGATTTGATTTACCCCCACCTGAGTCATCAGTTGGGTGGTCTTATCCGGCCAGACGATCCGCAAAGAGTCTATTGTTCCGGTTTTACCAAATCCGAAATGCAGAATTGGTTCACTGGAGGACTGGAATCCCCGCGCGGTATAGAGTTCTTTGTATTGCAGTTTGTCACCGGTATAGACATATACCTTGGTGCCAATCCCGAAGCGGTTGGGAGCGGGATAGCGGAATTTTAGTTTCAGGTAATTGGCCTGGTCGTTGGTTTGGTTGATGTAGAGGCTGACCGGGCTGTCGATATTATTCACAACAAGGTCCAGGTCGCCGTCATTATCCAGGTCACCTGCAGCGGTAGCCCCGGAGATCAAGGTGTCATTGGCGATCCAATCCGAGGACATATCCCGGAACCGGATTCCCCCGCTGCCCTGGAAAATGTAGTTGTGGACTTTCCCCGAAGGCATCATATCCAATGCCTCCTGGTCTACCAGTTTGGTGTTATTGATTTTGTTCCTCATCTGGTCACTGGAAACAAAGTTGATGAAATCCAGGTCGTTCGGACGCTTGGGTATCCCGTTAGAAATAAAGATATCCTGCTCTCCATCCTGGTCAAAATCACCAAAGAGGCTGCTCCAGCTCCAATCGGTGGCCGCAATCCCGCTCAACAGGGCAGTTTCCCGGAACTTACCATGAGGATTGTTCAGGTGAAGCATGTTCCTTGTAAACTGGTAATGGTACCCATATCGTTCTGTCCGGAGTTTCTGGGTCTGCATATTATCATCCCCTTCTGATGATTTCAGGACCTTTTCATCTTCGGGAAGCATATCCAGCGAGAGCAGGTCTGGCCAGCCGTCGTGGTTAATGTCTGCCACATCGTTGCCCATGGAGAATCGGGTAGTGTACCCGAAATGATCTTTAAGACTCTCGGTAAAAGTGCCGTCGCCGTTGTTCAGGTAGTAATAATCATCTTCGTGGAAATCGTTCCCTACATAAATGTCGGGGTACCCATCCACGTTAAAATCGGCCACGGCAACTCCAAGGCCATAACCATTGATCCCTCCGTAGATGCCTGCTTCCTCACTGACATCCGTAAAGGAACCTCCATCATTCCGGAGCAGTTTATCGCCGGTCTGGTAGTTCCTGCTGAGCCTCAGGGCTGCATTCCCAAAAGATTCCTGGGTATGCACCGCATGGTTGAGCAGGTAGATGTCCAGATCCCCATCCAGGTCATAATCCAGGAAGGCAGCCCCTGAACTGTAGGTGTCAAAATCGAGCCCGTACTTGCCTGCACTTTCTGTAAAGGTCAGGTCTCCATTATTTATATATAGTTCGTTGTACCCGTCAAATCCATTGATGCCTACCACGGCGCATACGTAAATATCCAGCAGTCCGTCCCCGTTGACATCACCCATGACAACCCCGGTGTTCCAGCTGCTGTTGCCGCTCACCCCTGCACTGGCAGTAATGTCTTTGAACTTTAAGCCTCCCTGGTTAAGAAAAAGCTTGTTCTTTACCTGGTTCCCGGATATGTAAATGTCTGGAAGGCCATCGTTATTTATATCTCCCACGGCGACACCGCCTCCATTATAGAAATAAAGGTAATCCAGGATGTTCAGGTCATCGGTCTCGGTCAGCTGGTTGGTGAAATCCAGGCCTGTATCCTCCTTTTCCGGATTTGTGAACAGAGAGCCCCCGGTATCTTTGCACCCAAACATAACAGCAGCCAGCAGTATCAATGACAAAACTTTATTCATCCAGGGCGTAGATTTTAGGTTCCTTATCGTTGATGGCAGCGATCAGGTAGCTCTTTCCCCTGGCATCCCTAAAGATTTGCAGGTGCTTGATCTCATCGCGTATAAAAAGACCGCTTTTTTCATAATCCTGCCATTTGAAATCGAGATCCTTACCCCCAAGCAGAACAGAACCATAATTGGCATCCAGCCTGGAGTATTGAGGTTTAAATTCAAAATTATTGCCTCCCAGTAAGAGATCGGTATACCCGTCATTATTCAGGTCTGTACAGCTTATCCCGCAGACACAGGATAACTGTACCTGGGGCGGCAATTTCTTAATGGTATACTTTCCATTGCCTTCATTTACGGCGATCACCGATTCCGAGATCACAGCTTCTTTTACAATCGAATTCGTGATAACGTCTTCCGGGAACAGTTCCCGGATAGTTCTTTTGGCATAGTCAGAAGCTTTCAGGTTCTGTTTTTTCAGGGCCACCATCTGGTTGGTAAGTTCTTTCTTCTGGTGCAGGGGATAATCGGCTCCGCCAGATCTCTGGGTGACGATCTGTTCGATGGTACCATTGTTATCAAAATCATTGACCCATATTTTCATGGGCTGTCCCGGCATGGGTTTATAGTGGAGATTACCGCCCTGGTTCCCCAGGATAAGGTCCATGTCCCCGTCCTTATCCAGATCTTCTGCTTCTACGACATTCCACCAGCCGCTTAGACTGTCTAGTGTGGTCTTTGTCCTGGATAACCTTCTGCCGTTGTTCCTGAATATCAGCGGACTTCCCCAGTCAGAAACCGTGATAAGATCCTTTTTGCCGTCCCCGTCCATATCGGCCCAGGTAGACGAGGTGATCATCCCTGCGTCCTTCAGGTCATATGCAAGTCGTTCTGTCGCATCTGAAAAGTTGCCTTTTCCGTCGTTCTCAAGGAAAAGATGATCGGGGTTGACCCCATAGGTGCCTACGACTGATCGGGATCCCAGGAATACATCGATATCCCCGTCCTGGTCAAAATCATAAGGTTCCAGGGTAGAGACATTCTTAAAAGACGAAGGCAATTGCTGACCGGAGGATGTAAGCCTGCCTTTCCCGTCATTAAGGTAAAGGCGGGGCCTGTAGCTTTGTGATTCACCAACCTGGTTGCCGCCGGTTCCTACCATCAGGTCCAGGTCGCCGTCCCCGTCGGCATCAAAAAATGCTGCCGCGGTATCTTCCATGCGTTCATCATCTTCCAAAGCTCGCTGGCGGCTTTTAACCAATTTCCCATTCCCTTTGTGCAGGTATAGTACGCCGGGCTGACCTTTTGCACCGCCGAGGTAAATATCTTCGTTCCCATCTCCGTCTACGTCGCCCACAGCCAGTGCCGGTCCTTCCTGTGACAGTAATTTGTAGATGAGCCCTTCGTAGTCAAAGTCGTTGTAATTGTTTTCCTTATGGGCAAGGAGGCTGCTGTTATCGAGTTCCCTTAAGAAAGGTTTTTGTTTTTTATTTTTTTGCGGGATGTACGTTTCACGGGCATCTGCATAATTAAAGCTCAGCAACTGGTCCGGTTTAACATCGGTCATAAGAACTGTTCGATCATCCGGCCAGATAACTCGCAGCGAATCGATGGTATCAGTCTTCCCGAGTCCTATGGTCATTTTATAGTCCATGGACGACTGGAACCCCCTGGATGGGATAAGCTCCTGCAGGTACGTCTTATCATCCATATAAAGCATCACGGTTGTTCCTACCCCGAAAGGATTCTTTTCAGGACCCTTAAACTGCAGTTGCAGGTAATGGTGGTTAGTAAAGGAATTGCTGTGGTTCTCGTATACAAAGGCAGTCATGTTGACATTATTCACCACCAGGTCAAGGTCCCCATCATTGTCAAGGTCTCCATAGGCGGCCCCGTTCGAAAGGCTGGGGATCTCAAAACCCCAGTCCTTGTTTGCATTAGAAAAGGTAATGTCGCCGTTGTTTCTGAAGGCATAATTAGCCTGTGGTTTTACCGGCATCTTGTTGATAATGGAATCTATGGATTCCTTCCGCCCGGTGAGTGCCATTTTCTGGATAATTTCGTTAGCGAAGAAATCGACAAAATCCAGGTCGGTCAGGTCGTGGTTCACCCCGTTGGTCACATATATATCACGGAGGCCATCGTTGTCCATATCAAACAACAGCCCGGCCCAGCTCCAGTCCGTGGCATCTACACCACTGAAATAGGCCACTTCGGAGAAGGATCCGTTTCCATTGTTCAGTTGTAGTGTGTTCTGTATATACTGCTGGTAAAAATCTTTACTTTGTTTCAGTTTAAAGACATTGTAGCCTTCAAATTCCATAACCGATTTTACCCTCTCATCCGGCTCGGGCAACATGTCGGTTATAAAGATCTCGGCGTGTCCGTCGTTGTTAATATCAGCCATGTCTATTCCCATAGCGGACAGGGAGAGGTGAGAGGTCCAGTTCTTAATGTCTTCTGTAAATGTTCCGTCCTGGTTATTGATATAAAGGTAATCGCGCTCGTAGAAGTCGTTGGAGACATAGATGTCAGGGTAGAGGTCCTTATTGATATCGGTTACCATGACCCCCAGGCCAAAACCGATCAGGCTGCCATAGATACCGGCTGATTCGCTGACATCTACAAATTTTCCGTTATCATTCCTGAGCAGCATATCACCTACCCCTTTAAAGATGTCAGGAACCCCTTCCCAGTCCTGGGCCCTAACTTCCCTTTGTTCGGCGTACCCAAGGCTGCTCACCGGTATATTGCTGTTGTTTAGGATATATGCATCAAGGTCGCCGTCCTTATCATAATCAAAGAAAGTCGCATGCGTGGAGAAACCAGTTTTGGCAAGGTTGTATTCAGCAGCTCTCTCCGTAAAGGTGAGATCACCGTTATTGATGTAGAGATCATTGTCGTGGTTGTTCCCCTCCATATTCCCGGCGTTGCTGACATAGATATCCAGCAAGCCATCGGCATTGATGTCTACCATCACGACCCCGGTAGACCAGGGTTTATTCCCTTCTACCCCTGCTGTCGCAGAAATGTCCTCGAACTGCATATTCCCTTTATTGAGGTACAAACGGTTCGGTTCCATATTCCCCGTCAGGTAGATATCAGCCAGGCCATCATTATTGATATCACCTATAGCCACACCCCCGCCATTGTAAAAATTGCGGTATTTGAAAATATTGAAATTCTTCTGGTTCTCAACTTTATTGATAAAGTCTATACCCGTTCTTTCAGGGGGTAGTAAGCTGAAAAGGGTAGGGGCCTTCTGTTCGGATTCCCCTGCTTCCTTTGATTCCTTCTGGCATGCGGTAAATGCCAGGATGGCCAAAAAAATAACGCCCTGGTACAGGGTTGCTCGTTTTATTCTCATACTGTGTTATTTCTGGTCGGTGGTCAAGAATACGGGTTTTTGGTTGTTCATCCCCGCAATATAATGAGGTCTCTTTCCTATGTCAATTCTCAGCAGGTCCCGGACCGGCCCTGATAGCCCTGTTCCGGATCTTTCTGATATAAGGAATCGCCCCGATTTATCATTGAACAAAATTAAGCCATGCAAAGCATCCATCCTACCTAATTGGGTGCTAATTTCCAAGGTATTACCTCCTATGAAAATGTCAATTGCCCCATCCTTGTCAAAATCTTCCAGGATCATGTCATGTACGGAAGAAACCTGTGCCTGCCGGGGTAACTTCTGCCGGCTGAAAGAATTATCCCCATTGTTAAGGAATACGGAACTCGATAACAGGTGCACATTTTTTTTGTCCGCCCTGGAAAGCTTTTCCCGAGTAAAGATGTCCTCCATAGAAGCCTTTGCAAAATCAGCATAAGAAAGGAATTCCTTGTTGAGGTGCGGTAACTGTTTTACCAGCTCATCCTTGGAGGCCAGGGTAGTTTCCTTACCGCGGTAATAATAGGTCAGGATCGATTCAACCGATCCATTATTATCAAAATCGGCCCGGTAGAGTCGCATCGGTTGGTCTGGGGAAGCAGAAAGCCTGCTGTTCTCTCCCCAATTCCCGGCAACCAAGTCCAGGTCTCCATCCCGGTCAAGGTCTGCTACATGGATCGTATTCCACAGTCCGGCAGTATGAGACAGACCGTTGTTTTGCTGTAGCTGGAGCGACTTCCCATCGTTCATCAGGATGCTGACAGGCATCCAGTGGCCCACGGCAATAAGGTCTTCGTACCCGTTTCCATCGAGGTCTGACCAATGGACATCTTTTACATTACCTAGCTGCTGTAGCGGTGCAAACGCTTTATCGTTTACTTTCTCAAAATGACCGGTGCCATCATTGCGAAATAAAAGTTGCTCGGGGGTTTTCCCATAATTTCCAGGCACCTGGTCCGAAGTGATCAGTACATCCAGGTCACCATCCCCTTCAAGGTCGGTGACAGATACAGAAGAAGCATTGATCTCTATACCCTGGAATTCTGTATCGTCGTACTCAAGTGTCCCGTTCTTATTTCTGTACAACCTGGGTTTCAAAGCAGTGCCATTCCTGAATTCGTTGCCCCCCGAGGCAACCAGCAGGTCCGGGAAACCATCAGCATCCGCATCAAAGAAAAGGGCTGCAGTATCTTCACTTAAATAATGGGCTTCAAAAAGGTCTTGCTGAATTTGTCTAAAACTACCGTCAGTATCCTGCAGGTAGAGCACTGACGCCTGGTTCTTTGCACCGCAAATGAACAGATCCTCCATACCATCCTGGTTAATGTCTGCCGCTGCGAGTGCGGGTCCTTCATGGCTACCGGCAACAGGTGCAAGGGGTTCCCGGTTAAAATCCAGGGTTGTACTCTCCCTATGCGTGAAATCAAGGGGTGATGGAATAGGAGAGAGCAGGCGGTGCGAAGTCCTACCCCGGTCTGAATAATAATTTCCCCCTGCATTCTCATACTTCACTTTTACAGTATGATTTTCGGGAATTGTTCGGAGGGTTTCAAACTTACCACCCGGCCATACGATAAGCAGGGAGTCCGGCGCGTTTGCCTTACCTAACCCAAAATGGAGCTCGTTAGGAACTGCCGACAAGTAACCCCGGCTATTGTAATTTTCGGCCACCTGGAGTTTTCCTGCAGCATAAGCATATACTTTAGCCCCGATGCCTCTTCCATTTCCTGCAGGCCCGGATAAGTGTATTTTAGAAAAAGAATGCCCGGGGAATTGTTCGCTGCTGTTTCTCAATAATGTTGCAGGAGCGTCGACATTGTTGATAACAAGGTCCAGGTCACCATCGTTGTCCAGGTCTGCATAACTACTTCCGTTACTGAAAGAAGCAGCAATATTCACCCATTTTTCGGTAACATCCTCAAATTGCAGATCCCCGTTATTCGCAAAGAAATAGTTAGGCACTTTTTTTTGTGGTATTTCTTTGATAAACTCCATCTCCTCAGCGCTCATCCCTTTTGATAAACGCTTCTGTATATTATCATTGGCAATGAAGTTTATAAAATCCATGTCATTGGTGGCGCCTTTAATGCCGTTGGAGATAAAGACGTCTTTATCACCATCATTGTCATAGTCTGCGGCAAGCGGTGCCCAAGACCAATCGGTAGCCGCAAGACCCGAAATCTGTCCAACTTCGCTATAACGATCATTGCCGAGGTTTTGGTGGACGGTATTCTGCATGTATTGGGGCCGGTAACCATTCTTCAGGTAGAGTTCATAAGTGGGATATGCATATTCTGCTCCTGATGTTTTAAAGGTCTCTAAATCTTCCGGGAGCATATCAAGCGAGATTATCTCGGGGAGGCCATCGTTGTCCAGGTCAGCGATATCATTGCCCATAGAGAAATGGCTGGTATGGCCAAGGTGGGTGTCATCTAGGGATATGATCTCCTTAAATGTGCCATCGCCCTGGTTAATATAGAAATAGTCATTCTCAAAGAAATCGTTTCCTATATAGATATCAGGGTAGCCATCGTTGTTGGTGTCACTGATCGCCAGTCCCAGGCCGTAGCCGATCTTTCCGGAAAAAATACCGGCCGCCTCTGAAACATCTGTGTATGTGCCATTATCATTGCGGTACAGCCGGTCTCCCGAACCTGGATCCGGCACCTCGCGCATGCTGCCTTTACCATAGTTCCTGTTCGGATAGACAGAATGGTTCATCAGGAACAGGTCAAGGTCGTTATCCAGGTCATAATCAAAGAAGGCCGCCTGCGTGGAGAACCCGGAGAAGTCCAGGCCATAAAGGGCTGCTTCTTCCCTGAAAACAGGGATGCCCTTCTCATCCATGCCCTGGTTCACGTAGAGAAGGTTATGACCTTCCAGGTTCAGGTAATTGGCAACTTTGGAAATATACAGGTCCTGCAGACCATCGTCGTTAATATCAACATGGGTTACGCCGGTAGTCCACCCGGTAGAATTTTCTAAACCTGCCGCTGCACTTACTTCCCGGAATTTGAAATTTCCCTTGTTAATATAAAGTGCATCACTCCCCTGGTTAGCCGTAAAGTAAATATCCTTTAAACCGTCATTATTGAAATCGCTAATGGCAACTCCTCCGCCATTGTAATAGTAGAGGTAAGTCAGGATGTTGAGTTCAGGGGTGTCCTCTAACCGGTTCTGGAAATCTATACCGGATATGGATGGCTCAACCCGGGTAAATAATTTCTGCTTTTTTTCCTCGCAACTACCCAGGAGCAGGCCCATCAAGATAATCAGCCGGATATACTTTATCATGCCTGTAAAAGTGAAATGGCAATATATATAATCCTCCAGTAAGAGTAAAAAGAATATGGTTAATGTTCGGGCGGATAAAAAACTCAATCCTGCCCATATTGGGGATACTCTGCGAATATATAGGCGGTTACAAGGTATAGTTTGCAAAGAAACTAATATATTTAGCCTTCAAACAAACCAAACTCAGCGTTATGATCGGGATTATATCGTTTATAGGCTTCACCTTGCTGGTGGCCATCATTGCTTATTATGCCACAAGAAAAACCGATGAAAGTTCCTCCGATGGGTATTTTCTTGGGGGAAGAAGCCTTACTGCCGGTGTTATCGCGGGGTCCCTGCTGCTGACCAACCTATCTACGGAGCAGATCGTGGGTCTTAACGGGAATGCTTATTCTGAAGGGATACTGGTAATGGCATGGGAAACCCTGGCGGCCATTGCGATCGTAATTACCGCAGTATTTCTCTTACCAAGGTATCTTAAAAGCGGGTTAACCACCGTTCCCCAGTTTCTCAGGGACAGGTATGATGTCAGTACCAAGACTTTGACCTCAGCACTTTTCCTGACCGGGTACGTAGTGGTATTACTCCCCATAATCCTGTATTCAGGTTCCCTGGCGATCAGTACCATGTTTGATGTGCCGACCCTTCTCGGGGTTTCCAGTAAAACTGCACTGGTCATCTGTGTATGGGGAATCGGAATTATAGGTATGATCTACGCTGTATTCGGCGGACTCAAGGCCGTTGCGGTCTCTGATAGTATCAATGCGATCGGCTTACTGATCGGTGGATTACTGATACCGATCTTCGGGCTGGTTGCTATCGGTGATGGTAATTTATTCCAGGGTCTGGATGTCTTGTATGACAGTAACCCGGAAAAATTCGATTCAATTGGGGGTCCTACTGCATCAGTTCCTTTTGCCACAATCTTTACCGGGATGATGCTGGTGCAACTTTTCTACTGGGGAACCAACCAGCAGATCATTCAACGGGCGCTGGGCGCAAAGAACCTGAAAGAGGGACAGAAGGGATTACTGCTGGCAGCATTTATCAAGGTTTTAGGACCGATCATTGTTGTTCTGCCCGGGATCATTGCCTGGCACATGTTCGAAGGACAATTGCCCAAGGCAGACCAGGCCTACCCGGCCCTGGTAAACGCGGTGCTGCCAACCTACCTGGTCGGTTTCTTCGCGGCGGTTTTGTTTGGTGCTATTCTCAGTTCATTTAACAGTGTGCTTAACAGTTCTGTCACCCTGTTTGGAATTGATATTTACAAACAACATATCAACCAGGATGCCACGGAGAGCACGGTGGTGAAATACGGGAAGATCTTCGGGATCATCCTTGCCTTTGCAGCCATGTTCATCGCGCCCTTAATAGCCAATGCGGAAAGTCTTTTTGAATACCTGCAGGAAGTTAACGGGATCTACAGTATCCCGATCCTCACCATTATCGTGGTCGGGTATCTTACTAAAAGAGTGCCCGCTATTGCGGCTAAAATTGGTATCCTTTCAGGTTCCCTGTTGTATATTCTCAGCCAGTTCTTCTTAAAGCCTTACTTTATAGATAACGCCATGGCCGAAGCCAAGGCGGCAGGAATTACTGATGCTGCGGAACTCGCTCAGGTAGAAGCAGCAGCCTATCCACATTTTCTCCACGTGATGGCTATCCTGTTTGTACTGAACGTAGCACTGATGTTGATTATAGGTAAGATATGGCCGAGGAAAGATGATTACACCCAGGAGTATACCAAGCAGGTGGATATTCAGCCCTACCGGCATGTAAAAGCCGTAGGATTGGGTATCGTTATATTGGTTGTAGGTATTTATATTTATTTCGCCAACTAACAGCTTTTTAAACCCGCCTCCCGGCGGGTTTTTTTATCAGATATACCGGTTGATCAGGTTCTCAAACAGTTCCTGCCGTCCGCTGGTCATTGGAATCTCGCCGTTTCCTGCTGCAATCTCGTAGAGGGAACCCAGGTTCAATTTGCCGGTTTCAAAATGTTTGCCATCCCCTGAGTCAAAAGAACGATAACGCTCTTGCCTGAGACTGATATATTCTGAAGACTCCAGGATCCTGGCAGCAGTAATCAGTGCCCTTGCAAAAATATCAACTCCGCCGATGTGGGCATGGAAAAGATCTTCAGGGTCGGTAGAATTCCGACGGAGTTTGGCATCAAAGTTTATTCCCCCTCCCTTTAAGCCCCCTGCCTGCAGGAAAACCAACATCAGCTGGGTGAGCTCGTAAATATTATTCGGGAACTGATCGGTGTCCCAACCATTCTGGTAATCGCCGCGGTTGGCATCGATGCTGCCCAACAGGCCGTGCATGGCTGCCACCTCCATTTCGTGTTGCATGCTGTGGTTTGCCAGGGTTGCATGGTTAACCTCCAGGTTCAATTTAAAGTCGTCCAGGAGGTCATAGTGTTCCAGGAAACCGACCACGGTTGCCGCATCAAAGTCGTACTGGTGCTTCATGGGTTCCATGGGTTTTGGTTCGATAAAGAAATTGCCCTTGAAACCCTGTCCCCGTGCATAATTCCTGGCCATTCCCAGGAAGCGGCCGAGATGATCCAGTTCTCTTTTCATGTCGGTATTTAAAAGGGACATATAGCCTTCACGCCCGCCCCAGAAGACATAATTTTCTCCGCCGAGCGCCATGGTAGTGTCCAGTGCCAGTTTTACCTGGGCTCCCGCCCTCGCAACTATCCTGAAATCCGGGTTGGTAGCTGCACCATTCATATAACGAGGATGAGAAAACAGGTTGGCTGTCCCCCACAATACTTTGATCCCTGTGTCTTTTTGCTTCTGTTGAATGTATTCAGTGACCTGCTGCAGTAGTTTTTCAGATCCTGCAAGGGTGTCGGCTTCCCGGACAAGATCAAAATCATGGAAGCAGAAATAATCCAGGCCCATTTTTGTAATAAATTCGAATGCGGCATCGGCTTTGGCTTTAGCGGCGTCTATGGGGTCTGCCGGGGCATCCCAGGGATGCGTGATCGTGCCCGGACCAAAAGGATCGGCTCCGGTACCGCAGAAGCTGTGCCAGTAGGCCACTGCGAACCTGAGGTGTTCTCTCATCGTTTTACCACCAACCACCTTATCCGCCTCGTAGTAGCGGTAAGCAAAAGGACTGTCGGAATCCGGCCCCTCGTATTTGATCGTCTGTATCCCAGGGAAGTATTCCCCGTTGATGTATTTTTTCATCGTTTAGTCATTTAAATTAAATGCAAGTATTTGAGACCAACGGGCATAAGCTTTCTGTAACATTTCCTCCTGTGAATGATCAGGGACGTAGGTTTTCATCTTCCGCGCTTTAAACCCCTCTTTTCCTAAAGTTTCCAAGCCTTCTTGTTCTACTTTACAGGCCCTGGCTGCCCCTATTGCTCCTGTGGTATCATAAAGTTCTATCTCTTTATCGAGCAGGGTGGACAGAGCGGTCGAGAAAACGGGGGAACGGAAAAGGTTATCGTTGCCCGTTTTCAAAACCCTGGTATCCACGGCTTCTGATTTCAGTAATTTCATCCCATATGCAAAAGCAAAAGCAATACCTTCCAGGGAAGCCCTGCAGAGATGGCGATGGTCGTGCACGTTAAGGTTTATATCGGAGAAAGAAGTGCCGGGAGTACGGTTGTGGAGCATTCGTTCCGCACCGTTGCCGAAGGGTAGGGTGACCAGGCCATCCGAACCGGGTGGCACTTCAGCTGCCCACCCGTTCATCTGGTCGTAGGACTCTGCCTTCAGGAGTTTCCGTAACCAGCGATACTGTATGCCCGTTCCATTAATACAAAGCAATTTGCCAATTCTCGGATATTCATGTTGGTGGTTCACATGGGCAAAACTGTTGATGCCGGAGTTGAGTATAGCTACCGACTTTTCACTGACACCATAAAGGACTCCTGAAGTACCGCCGGTACAGGCGACCTCCCCGGGTTCAAAGACATTCAGGCTCAGCGCATTGTTTGGCTGATCACCGGCCCGGTAGAGAACCGGTGTTCCCGTCGTAAGCCCGGTTTCTTTTGCCGCCTGATTCGTGATCTTACCCTGTACAGAAAATGTCGGAACTATTTCGGGGATATGAGAGGGGTCAAGGCCATAATGATCTAACAGGGTATGGGCGGGAGTGTTATCCCGGAAGTCCCAGGATATGGCTTCTGAGAGACCAGGGATAGTCGTACATAGTACCCCGCTCAACCTGAAAGCAAGATAGTCACCGGGCAACATCCACTTGTACATTTGTTTATAAAGTTCAGCTTGGTTCTCTTTGACCCAGCGGAGTTTGGACAGGGTAAAGTTTCCCGGGCTGTTCAGCAGGTGTTCCGAACAATAGGATTCCCCAAGGCCTTGCAGGGCCTGGTTGCCAATATTTACCGCCCTGCTGTCACACCAGATGATCGCCGGTCTCAGAACTTTTCCATGGTCATCTACCATAACCAGCCCGTGCATCTGGTAGGATATTCCAATGCCGATGATCGTTTCGGGCCGGATTTTATGATCTTTAAGTAATTGCTTTGTGGCAGCACAGGCATGGCGGTACCACAAATCGGGATCCTGTTCTGCCCAGCCAGGTTCGGGAGCTTGAATGGAAAGTTCTTCAGCCGGGTGTTGTACAAGACCGATCTTATTCCCTGTTCTTGCATTGACCAGGCCCGCCTTTATGCTTGAACTGCCTATATCATATCCAATATAATAGTGCTCCACCAATAGTTAATTAGGAAGTATTAAGGTAGCTAAATTCTGAGGAGATCCCAATGGATCACCTTAGGTTAAGGCATAAAAAAACTCCGGGTATTTAGCCCGGAGTTTCATAAACACTTAAAATCAGGTATTAGTAGCCCGGATTCTGAACCAGATTAGGGTTAGAAAGTAAGGCATTAACAGGAATAGGAAACAGGTTCTTGGTTTCATCTCCAACAGCAGTGGCCTCTTTGAATTCCCAGTCCCTGGTATATTGACCGAAACGGATCATATCATTCCTTCTCCAGAATTCATCATAAAGTTCACGACCTCTTTCTTCGAGAAGGTCAGCTTCTGTTACCGATCCCAGTGGAGTAGCGCCCCTGAGGACTCTCAACTCATTTACAAGGGCGGTAGCATCGCCACCACTGGCGCCACGAAGGATAGCTTCAGCTTTCATCAGGTGCGCATCGGCATAACGGAATATGATCAGGTGCGGCGTAAAACCACCATGGCGGGGATTGTACTTGATTACGCGGATACCTGTGTCTTCACCGTTACCAACCAGACCTGGTAAAGATTTAGTGAAGTTAAGGTCACCACCTGGGCGTGTCTTTAATTTAGAGCCATCATAGTTGTATTGTTGCCCTAACAGGAATCCGTAACCAACGTTAGACCCGTCGATAAACCCGTCACCGTTATTATCAACTCCACCGACTACGTTATCATCCACTCCATCATCATTAGTGTCGACAAAGGGAGTTCCGCCCAGGGGTACTCCTCCGCGACGTTCTTCCTGCGCTCCGCCTTCAACATTACTGTCCGATGGGCCTTCGAACATGTCGTAGAATTCGGCAAGAGTAGTAAATCCGTTCCATCCTCCACCGGTTATTTCCGGTGACATGTTGTAATGCAGGGTATTCCAGATACGGTTACCTACTGCAGCAGGTCTCCACCAGATGGTTTCAGAATCTGCAGTTTCCGTAAAGATGTCGAAAAATCCTTCCTGCAGGTCAAAACCGGCACCGTTGATCTCATCAACCAGGGATACTACCTGGTTCATGTCTCCTGTATCAGGAGCGCCCCCGGTATATATGTGTTTGTTAAGAAGTACCTTAGCCAGCATATATTGGGCTGCCGCCTTGCTGGCACGTTTGGTGCCTTCAAGATCGTTGGCATTTACTACGGGCAGCCCTGCGATAGCGTCAGTCAGGTCACTGATGACAAAATCTGCAGCCTCAGCCCTGGTCAGTACCCGGGGACTGATATCCGGACCTTCGTCAACCTCCCTGAAAGGAACCTGGCCGAAGAGGTCCATAACCACCCACATGCTAAAACCCCGGACAAATTTGGCATTTGCCACTTGCTCCGCTGTAGCATTAGATCGCGAGTCGATAACCTCGGACGCACGGAACACGTTCTGATTGAACTGGTTCCAGGTGTTCAGGATGAATTGGTGGGATGGGGACCAGGTGTGCGTGTGCAGCGTTCTCCAGATCCCGTTGTCTCCCCAGTCTGTTCCCCTGGTAGGTACCAGGAGCTCATCAGTGGAAACTTCAGAAAGGGCAAACAGGTTTGCCTGGTCTCCGAACTGGCCATTCATATCATTGTAAAGCTGGTCTACCGCGCTACCCGGGTCATTCACCCCATCAAATCCACCTGTCGATGTTTCCGGGAAGATAGAATCACTTTCCGAAATTTCGAGGTCGGTACATGAGAGGACAAATGCCGAGGACAAGGTCACCAACATAAGCTTCTTTAATTGTTCTCTTTTCATGATCATCAATTTTTTTTGTTTAGAAAGTTGCGTTTAGTCCGAATGTAACCGTTCTAGGCCTTGGGAAGGCAGTGTAATCGATGCCGGCAGTAGGCAGACCATTCAGCAGGTCTCCGGAGCCGGGGTTAACACTTACTTCAGGATCCAAACCGCTGTAATCCGTAATTAAGAACAGGTTCTGTCCTGTTAATGAGAGCCTTAGACTCTGGAACAGTCCATCTCCTGATAGAGGCACATTGTACGCAAGGGTTGCGTTCTGAAGCCTTACAAAATCTCCTTTTTCCAGGAAACGTGTAGAAACTTCTGCCGCAGCATTTCCTCCTTCGCCGCTGGTCAGGACATCATAGGTCACGTTACGGGCGTTATTAATAGCCCCTGCAGTGAAGAAAGCGTTCGCGGTGTTGTTATACACAGAGAATCCGAACTGACCTGCGAGGTAGGCGGAGAAATCCCAGTTTCCTACAGAAACGCTGGTAGAAAAACCTGCGGTTACATCAGGAAGAGCGTCTTCGCCGACGAAAGTCTGTACGTCACCAATGGGCTGACCGTTAGAATCGAACCCTTGGAATTCCCTCAGGTAATAAGAGAAGAGCGGATATCCACCGGCAAGGATCTGTGCAAATGCAAGAGAAAGACCCTGTCCCCGGATTGTTCCGGCAGGAATTTGTCCGCCGAAATCCTGTAACTCGTTATCGTTGTAAGCAATATTGAAGGAAGTATTCCAGGTAGCGTCTACAGACTGGATGATATCATAGCTGATATCAAATTCAACCCCCTGGTTGATCACCACTGCATCCAGGTTCTGGAAGAATCGTGGCTGGGGAGATGGCTGTGCAGCTTCAATGTTCAGTAACAGGTCAGAGGTTTCTTTACGATAGACGTTAATACTACCACTAAGCCTGTCGTTGACAAAACCGTAATCTAAACCAATGTTGTAATCCAGTGTTTCCTCCCACTTAAGGTCGGGGTTAGCAAAGGTTACAGGGGTGAGACCCGGGGCATCAACGTTCCCGTTGTCCTGGATTCCAAACCCGGCGTAACGCTCACGACGGATAAATCCACCGTATCCCAGGCCTTCCTGGTTACCGGTGATACCAGCTCCCAGTCTCAGCTTAAGGGTGCTGAAAGTGTCACCCATAAAATCTTCCTCACTGATCTTCCAGGCAAATGCACCGGATGGGAAGTACCCGTACTGGTTGTTTCCACCAAACCTTGACGAGCCGTCAGCCCTTATGGTAGCGGTGAAAAGGTATTTGTCAGCAATGGTATAATTAACCCTTGCGAAGAACGATTGTAATTCGTCTGTCACGTCAAAAGTATCCGCGGCCAAAGAACGAACTCCCAGAGCACCCGGAGGAGCAATCTGGTCTGATGTCGGGCTTGGGAACAACCTGTTGACGAAAATCTGTGAATTACGGGAATCAAAACCGAATTGCTGGTAAGATCCGTCTATATTATTCCTGATGAGGTCTACGGTCTCTACAAGATCGTCTCCCATAACATTCAGATCTGTGCTTCCGAATCCAAATCCTTCAGAATTGAAACCGTTACGTCCAAACTCCTGGTAGGAATAACCTACAAGGGCATCAATACTGGAATTAGAGAATTCTTTTTTGAAGTTTAAAGTACCTTCTAACAGTTTGTTCTCTACATCTATAACATTATAGGATCCACGACCATTACCGAATACGGTACGGTCCAGGTTACGTGCTTTTGCAGAGGCTACTGCAACTGTTGTACCCTCAGACCTGTCATAACCCGTACTTACTTTCGCAGTTAGTTCCGGAGTCAGCTTGTACTCTGCAGAAAAATTCAACAGGGCACGATCCGTTGTAGTCAGGTTCTGTGTATATCTCAGCATAGTAGCCGGACTTAACTGTCCACCTGAATTAAAATCCGGATTGGTTGGCCATGTCGGGTTAGCCGAGTAAGCAGCCCCCAGGAGGTCACCCCGGAAACCGGCACTACCACTCAAAGGAGCGGCCTGGTCGTTTACACGTGATGCAGTTCCCTGGAAATTCAGGGTCAGGTTGTCGTCAAGGAAACGCTGAACCACGTTCAGCCTCGCGGTGATACGTTCAAGATCAGATTTCTCTATAACACCAAATTGTTTTCCGTATCCGAAAGTGGCACGGACAGACCCGCTGTCATGAGTGTTGGAGTAAGAAAGGTTCTGGTTCTGGGATGCTACCGTACGGGTAACGAAATCCTGCCAGTCTGTATTTGCTCCAAAATTCTGGGCGTTCCTGTCTCCACCGAATTGCTCGACCGCATCGAGGAAATCGTTTCGAGATAAGAGGTTATAACGCTCTGCCGGTTTAGAGATACTAAGGCTGGAATTGAACTCGAAGAGTCCTCCACGGGCTCCCTTACCAGTCTTGGTGGTGATGATGACAACACCGTTCGCACCCCTGGATCCGTAGATCGCTGTAGCAGATGCATCTTTAAGTACACTGATACTCTCAATGTCTGCCGGGTTAAGGAAGTTAAGCGGGTTTCTCGAAGTGGATGTCCCTACCCCGATGTTACCACCTGTTGGCGCGGTATCATCCCCTGCCAACGGCACTCCGTCAACTACGAATAACGGGTTGTTGTTAGAACGAACCGAGTTGGTTCCCCTGATCCTTAATTGAACTCCGGCTCCGGGCTCTCCACTGGTTTGTGTGATCTGAACCCCCGCGGTCTTACCCTGGATCAATTCTTCCGGGGAAGCGATGACCCCTTTGTTAAAGTCTTCCGAGGTTACTGCAGAAACTGCACCGGTCGCATCTTTTACCGTAGTGGTACCATACCCGATGATAACCACTTCATCCAATGCCTGGGCATCTTCTTGTAGGATAACGTCAATGGTTGATCGCCCGTTGACGGGGACCTCCTGTGTACTGTAGCCAATATAGCTCACCACGAGGGTAGCATTGGCATCTACGTTGCTCAAGGTATAATTACCATCGAAGTCTGTTTGTGTCCCCGTAGTGGTACCCTGAACCACAACACTGGCACCTGGTAACGGACCATTGGAGTCCGTAACGGTACCTGACACCTCTTGAGCTTCCATCAATCCGAAGCTTAGCAAGGCCCCGACCAAAAGAAAGCATTTTAGTAGTGTAATCTTCATAAATTGTTGATTTTGAGTTTAGTTAATTCGTTCCTAGAGTTAAACTTATGTAAAAAACCTGTTAAAATGATGAATTCTGTAATATTGCAAAGCACGAAAACGGTTTCGTGTTAATAACTTTTAAAAGTTACCAACCCCGCAAAAATTTTCCTATTTAATTGAGTATATGGTTTTTTTGATGTGTGATTGTTTACGAACTGCTAACAAATATAGTACATTTTTACTTGTCTTAAGAAAACCTTAATTCCCAAATCCACGAGGCATTTGCTTTGATAATGTTAAAATTAGTATTTCTTTTAAGGTTGATTATCATACCTTTCAGCATCACTTTCTAAATACTTCTCGATCCTGTGAAACGAAAAATAACACTCAAACACATCGCCAGGGAATTGGATGTTTCCATTTCTACCGTATCCAAAGCGCTCAAGAACAGCGAAGAGATAAGCCGTGAAACAAAGGAGAAGATCCAGGCATTCGCTAAACTGTATAACTACAAACCCAACAATATTGCGATCAGCCTGAAGAATAAGAGGACCAAGAATATCGGGGTGATCATCCCGGATATTGTCCACCATTTCTTTACCACTGTCTTCCGCGGTATAGAGAAATACGCCAATGATAAGGGGTATAATGTTATTGTCTGCGTTTCCGATGAATCCTTTGATAAAGAGGTGATCAATATGGAAATGCTGGCCAATGGCAGTATAGACGGTTTTATTATGGCATTATCTGCAGAAACCCAGCTGAAGAATGATTATAACCACCTGAAACAGGTCACTGACCAGGGGATTCCCTTAGTACTCTTTGACCGGGTCACCGATGAAGTCAATTGTGACAAGGTGATCATAGATGACCAGGCGGCAGCTCATATGGCGGTCAGTAAGATGATTGCAGATGGCAGGCAGAGAATTGCACTGGTCACGACAGAGGATTATCTCAATGTGAGCAGTAAAAGAGAAGAAGGGTACAGGAAAGCACTCGAAGAACATAACCTCCCTGTCAGGGAAGAACTGATCCTGCGATTACCGTACCAGTACGAAGATGAGAAGCTGAGCGAAGTATTCTTTGCCACCCAGGAAGTTGATGCCGTACTCTGTGTAAACGAGATCTTCGCTGTCAGGACCATCAGGTTTTTAGAAGATAATGATCTCCGGGTTCCGTCGGATGTCTCAGTAATCGGTTTTACCGATGGGATCCTGTCTCGTCTTTCCAATCCCACCCTGAGTTCTGTGGCCCAGCACGGCGAAGAGATGGGAACCATTGCCGCTAAGATGCTGATCGATAAAGTGGAAAGTGACATTGAAGAGGGAGAGGAGGAATACCGTACAGAAGTGGTCGAGGCCACGCTGATCGAGCGGGAATCCACCCGATCATCGTAACCCTTACCCTGTATATTAATTGGTCCTGAACTGGAACACCTGCGACTCCGTGGTATTGCCTGCCGAATCCCTGGTACTAATTCTCCAGTAATATACCTGCCCGCTTTCAACCACAACGGTCCTTGACTGTTCTGAAGTTATGCCGGATAAGGTCACCGGTGGATTAACCAGGTCTAGATATACCGCGTATTCTTCTATGTCTTCATCAATATCAGCTCCCGACCAGGTGAGAGTAATGCTGCCCGGATCTACGGCCGACCCTGATGAGGGGGAGATAACTTCGGCCGGGAATGGCGCATGGTTAGCGACAGGCTGGCCGGCATTGTAAAATTTCCAGACTGGACTTTCTGCAGTATCCGGGGAACCGGAGGCCTTAGAGATCACTTTCCAGGAATAAGGAGTTCCGCGTAGTATTGTGATATCCTGTTCGGTTTCCGAGGTGTTGGCCGTCTGCTGTACCCCTGTTTCCAGGTTCGTAACCACCAGCTGGTAGCTGTCCGTGTTTTGCGAAGCGTTCCACTGGAAATTAACTCTGCTTTCAGTATCCGAGATAATACTACCTTCCTGGCATTCGGTATTATCTTCCGGAAATATAAGGCTGGCCGCACTGGGTGGGACTACCGGTTCGGGTTTTGGATCACTATCCCCTCCGCTGCTGCAGGAAACTATCATTGCTGCCCAGGTCCAGAAAAGAAGCTTTTTCATAATATAAGAAGTTTATGGAATTGTTGTCCGTCTGTTGTTGTTATACCTACCAGGTAGGTGCCTTTTGCAAGCCCGGAGATATCGAGGATCATAGAAGCGGAAACTGATTCTTCCACTGTACTGAGTTGTATTCTCCCGCCCAGGTCATAAACATCGACCTGTACTCTTTCCCCTATGGAAGATTCCCCGAATTCAACGTTTAGCTGTTGGGAACTCACCGGGTTGGGATATAGTGGTGAACTACTGAGGTAGATGGTCTCCTCGTATACACCCTGGCACTCCTTGCCCGTAGACACCTTCAGTTTATTGGCGCCCCGTTTTAATGGAAGCTCATAATATTCCGAGGTGGTCGTATACTGCCTGCCATCAAGAGAAATCGTATACGTGCTGCCTCCTTTCAATTCCAGGGAAAGCAGTTTATTGCTGTTGTTTACCTTAGAACTGACCGACAGGTCTTCCGGTTCGGTGATCTCCAGCTCGTAGCACTGCTGGTAGCTGCTCTCGGAATCAACCGTAATGCATAAGGTGTACTGACCGGCAGTAAGACCATCGAATACCGACTGCTCTGTGAATTGCTGATCAGCGGATGTCGGTCCGGATAAATTAGCCGTGTAGGAGAGTGACTGATTGGCTATGACCGTTATACTCCCGTTGTCACTGCTCCTGCAGGTTTCACTTGCCGTTTCTATGGTAAAGTTATCCGCAGGCAGGTTAAAAACCACGCAACCATTAACGTCTACCATGGAGCCAAGGGGAGTGGCAGGGCAGTTGTCAAAGCTATTCTCTACCCCGTCATGGTCGTCATCCGGAATATTCTCGTCGGGGAATAAGGCAGTTGGATTATTACCGAAAATTCTGAATTCGCCCGGTTGCAGTTGGATGGATTTATTGGGGTCGGTGACTATATATTTACGGTTGCCGTTAAGGAATTCAAACCAAACTCCCGTCTCCTGGAATTCAGGGTTGATCTCCTGAACATCGACCCCGAAATTTCCTATGATGGTTACAAACCCGATTTCATCTGCTGTTGCAGATGCCAGGGCAAGATGTATCTTCTTTAGCCCATTCGAGTTCCCCAGGTCCAGGTCAAAATCAGTTGTTTCAAAAATAGGTTCGTTTATCCTGAGGCTAACCAGGTCTGCCCAGGTGTCATAGACTGCTTTGCGTGCAGGCTCGTCTGCATATTCCCACCGAATGGGTTTGTTGCCGACCCTGCCGTTGAAATCAATAGATACGTCATAACCCAGTTCCCCGAACTGCCAGATCATTTTAGGACCGGGGACCGTAAAGAAGAAAGCTCCTGCGGCTTCCATTCGTTGCAGGGCTGTGGCCAGGTTTTTCACGGAATAATTGTCTGGGCCCGAATTACCGAATTCAAGGTTTTTGAACATAAGTCGTTCTTCATCATGGCTCTCCATGTAAGAGACTGCCGATGGCCGTACAAATCCTTTCTGCAGGTAGGATACCCCGGAGAAATCTGATTTCCCGTTTTCATGGTACCCCAGGGTAGCTTCGTTATAAGGTTCCGTCAGCTTATTCCAGAGCATGATGCCCTTGCCTTCATCCTTGCGGTACTCTGCCCACAGGATCTCTTCCTGTATCCCTCCCAGGTGTTCAAATATGACGTAGAAGTCAGGATCTGAGGCCCACTGGGTATCAGCATATCCTTGCAACACTTCCACCCGGTCTTGCTGCAGGCTGTTCGTGCAGTTCTGGTCAGAAGGAGAACAGTTCTGGGTAAATCCTTTGGTCAGGTCCCAGCGCATGCCGTCTAACCGGAATTCTTCTATCCAGTAGGTCAGGGTCTGGTTGACATAATCCCGGGTGGCCTGGCTCTGGTGGTTAAAGTCGTTAAACACGCTGTAGGAGTGTTTGGCGGATGGATTAAAGAAGGGATTGTCCTGGCTGGCCTGTCCTCCTGTCCCCCCGTTATCTGTATTCCACATGCGGTAATAGGGGTGTTGACCGGAGGCGTGGTTGTACACCACATCCAGGATGACTGCCATTCCGCGGGCGTGCGCTTCATCGACCAGCTGTTTTAATGCATCGGCCGTACCGTAGTATTTATCCAGTGCCATATGGAAGGCAGGGTTATAGCCCCAGCTCTCGTTCCCGTCGAATTCATTGACCGGCATCAGCTCTATGGCGTTAACTCCCAATTCCTGCAGGTAATCTAACCTGGATCTGACTGCATCAAAACTGTGTAAAGCATCAAAATCACGGACCAGTAATTCATAGATCACCAGGTCTGTCTTCTTTGGTTTTTCAAAATCATTAACCTGCCAGTTATAGGGAGCATCACCGGTACGTAGAACCGTGATGGCATGCGATTGTCCCGCAGGATAGTCGGGCAGGGCCGGAAAAGTGGTTTCGTCAATGAAAGCGTCATTGCCATACCCATCCAGGACCAGGGTGGAGTAGGGGTCTGCTACGTTGATATCGTATTCCACAAGGTATTGGTACAGGTGGTTGGATTGGGGTGTGAGTCCTGTTAATTCAAGCCAGAATTGATCGGTAGCCGAATCTTTCTTCATAAGGTAATCGGGGTTGACCAACCAGTTGTTGAAGTCTCCGATCACGTGAACAAATTCCTTTCCCGGGGCGTAGAAGACCAGGGTCGCTTTTGTCGGATCTGATGGATCGGGATTGATCCCGTTTTTTAAGCCGGCAGGAACGGCTTCTTCCGTAACTGTAGGGGCAATGGCAGCCGTGAAGGATTCTTCAAGGGTATCACCTCCATTAGTGGCAGTAAGCCGGAAATTAGTGGTCTGGTTCACCACCAGGGTATAGGAATAGCTTTCCGTTGATGTTGCTGTATCGATAAGGACATCATCGGCATAAAGGTTCCAGTCTGATATTTCGGAGGCCGTAGCTTCAATGTCAAAACTGCTGCCCGCACTGACCACCGTTAAATCTTTGGAAGGGGAGGTAAGGCCGATCTGGTATCCACCAACATCATAGAGATAGTCTGTGGTCTGCTGGCTGCCATCTTTCGATTTTACCAGCAACCCGATCCTTGAAATCCCGGTGTCATTATAGAAAATGGCGGGGGTGAAGGTATAGGAATATGTCCCATCACCATTATCGGTAAATTTTGCAGATTCCGGGCTGTTTCCAAAATCTATTCCGGTAGCCTGGGCATTACCGGCAAAATTACCTGCAGAGTCAAAATACCAGGCCCAGAGATAGAGATCGTTCACGCCCCATTCTGCCATGGGATCAAAATCTGAAACGGTAACCGTGATCTCCGTATTCTCAGAGAAAACGGGAGGGTCTAATGTGATGGTCTGAGCTGCTGTAGTGAACAGTCCAATTAAGCAGAGGAAGAGAAAACCGTATAATCTCATAGTATTTTGTATTGAAACAAAAGGGCCGTAAAAAACGGCCCTTAAGCATTATAGGAATGAATTGAACTTACTTGGTGATAAAGGTGTAAGTAGGATCTGCTCCTGAAAAATCGAGCATGATATCATAGGTTCCGGCTGTAACCGCAATGTCTGCGCCATTAGCCTCAAGTGTACCGTCTGCTCCGTCATCACCCAGGTTAACACCCCAGTCCTCATTGATCCGGAACTTGATCATACCATCAATTAAAGTAACATTCTCCGCGATCCATTTGTCCTCGCCAAGCGGGGTGAACATGAAATCCGGTCCTGCATTACCCCAATCGTTATAACCTGAACCGACGATCCCCCATAAATCTGAACTTTCCAGCGTATAGGTGTTGTCGTTGAAATTTACGGTCAGGGTGTAGAACCCGGCAGTAACAGGGATATCAGCACCGCCGTTTTCAAGGGTGCCGTCAGCTCCGTCATCTCCAAAGTTAGTTCCCCAGTCATTGTTCAACCTTATTTTCATCAGGCCGTCCAGCAACTTAACACCGGCTTTCCAGGTGTCCGTAGTATAATCGTAGAACAACTTCGCATCAGGACCATTATTACCCCAGTCATTATAGGCAGATCCTACAACACCCCAGCTATATGGCTCAATTGTATAGGTGTTGGAATTAAGATCAAGAACAATTTTATAATCACCGGCAGTAACCATGATATCGGCACCTCCAGGTTCCAGGGTTCCGTCTGCCCCGTCATCACCCAGGTTATTACCCCAGTCATTATTCTCGCGGAACTTCATTGCCCCATCCTTCAGATTCACATAGGCTACAAAAACATCGGCTTGATCCGTAGTGTAGAAAGGTAGGTCTGGTCCTGCATTGCCCCAGTCATTGGCAGCGGAACCGACAACTCCCCAGCTCGATTTCTCAACGCCGGATCCACCTCCGCCAGAAGATGCTTCTACCATTACGATATTAAGAGGCATCAGGTCAGAAACTGAAGACGCATTATTGACT
Organism: Zeaxanthinibacter enoshimensis; assembly: GCF_004362865.1. Lineage (GTDB taxonomy): Bacteria > Bacteroidota > Bacteroidia > Flavobacteriales > Flavobacteriaceae > Zeaxanthinibacter > Zeaxanthinibacter enoshimensis. The sequence goes on from NZ_SNYI01000001.1 coordinate 1,237,222, forward strand.
GCATCAGCACTTCCTACGAAGGCTTTAACGCGGAAATACACAACCCCGCTGTTATTCGGCTGACCATCCGGACCATTAGTATTCGGATCGGCATCAAGCCCCATTGCTGTGGCAAGTGCGATCAGGTTGTTAATGGTAACGGCGTGGTTGGTCTCATTCAGAGTTCCGGAACTGTAATCCACAGTACTGAAATCTTCATTGACAGAACCTTCTACTACATAGCTCACTGTGGTTGGAGCACCAAAATCGGGTTTATTCCATACAAAACGCTCTGCAATATTTGTCCGGCTGTCAGCTGACAGCAAATAGGTGTCTGAGGCGTTATTTGTAAAACTTATCGCCTCACTGGGTTCCTGGGCAGTAAAGATGAGGTAATCCTCCTTGTCACAGGCAACCATCCCGAAGGTCAATACAAGGACCCCCATGAATATCTTTAAATAATTTGTAAATGCTTTCATAATTGTTCAGTATTAGTAACCTTCGTTTTGAGTTAGATTGGTGTTGATTAAAAGTACGTTTTCCGGTAAGGGGAATATTTTACGGAAACTCTCTACGGCTCTTCCGTTCTGGGCACCTCCCTTAAAAGGCCAGAGATAAGATCCTGTAGTGAACAGGTTGAAGCGGATCAGGTCTGTCCTTCTCAGTCCTTCCCAATGGAGCTCCCTTGATCGTTCTGCCAGTACAAAATCCGGGTCTATATCTGCAGATGTTATGGTGGGTGCACCTGCCCTGGTCCTCAGTTCGTTTACCAGTGAAGTGGCCTTTGCCATATCTCCGCCTGCACCCCTGGCCACTGCTTCCGCATAGTTCAGGTATACCTCGGCTAATCGGATCAAAGGAAGATCGATATCCGCGAAGTCTCCGGAAGTATCACTACCCTGCTGCCCGTTAATATCTACATTTTTGAATTTGGCCAAAGCGTAACCATCTTCAAAGGTATTGGCAATGGTTTCAATTTCGTAGTTCTGGCCTTCGGTAAAGAATTGTGCCCTGGCATCATTCCATGCTACCGGGTGGTTGTTTCCGTCCCGCTCAGTAACAGCATAATCAAACTGATCGACAAAGCCCTTGGTAGTGCGATAACCGCTCCAGCCCCCGTTTACCCCGAAGAGTACAGGATCCATATCCCCTCCAAGCGGTGCATGGGTAAGGAAAGTAGTTCCCCCGAACGTCTGCTGGTTAATACCGTCAAAGGTCAGTACAAACAGGAACTCGTTCTGCGCCCCGTTGGTATCATTATCCGCAAGGAACAGTTCGTCATAGGCAGACCCATTACCATTGCCATCATTAGTGTTAATGCTATAACTGCTGTTAATGACCTTGTCTGCGTTAGTGATCACATCGGCATAGCGGTTCTGACCTACGAATTCTTCTGCGTTCAGGTATAACCTGGAAAGCAATGCCCAGGCAGCAGCCTGGTCTACGCGTCCATATTCATTGCTTCCGGGTGATTTAAGGTCACTTTCAATGCCTTGCAGTTCACTTTCGATAAAAGCAAAGATCTCTTCCCTGTTGCTCTGCTCCGGTAAAGCTGTTGTGATTTCGGTTACCAGGGGAACGTTCGCAAACAGGTCCATCAGGTTGTAATAAGCGTAAGCCCTGATAAATCGTGCTTCGGCGATGTAGGCCGCAACTTCGGCATCATCGGACAATACCGCAGCATTGGAGATGAAGGAATTGGAGAAAGAAACTACCTGCGACAGTCGGAAATACATCGCTGTGGTAAAGTCGTTCCCTGCTCCCCAGTTCATCGCATGCAGGTTGGGCAGTCCCGGGTCTCCCCAGCCGACTACCGCGTGGTCTGTCGTAAGTTCGTTCAGGTTAAACAACATCCGCGAGAATTGAGAGAATCCCTCGTCAACCCCGCTGATATCTGCCTGGCCCGCCGGACCTTGCTGACCTGTCAATGCCAACCCTGCATAGAGTTTAGCCAGGGCACCTTTTGCCTCCTGTGCATTCTTATATACGTCTACTTCTGTAAACAGGTCCGGATCTATAGGTGTCTGGTCCAGATCGCTGGTGCAGGCATTGATGCCGAACAGCAGCAAGAGGCCTCCCAATAATAGTGTGTACTTTTTCATGGCTGTATTTTAAAAGTTGATATCTAAACCGATGGTCAATACCCGCGGTCTTGGATAAAAATTATTGTCGATTCCGCCTGTGATCTCCGGGTCAAGTCCGTTGTAATTGGTCACGACCAACAGGTTCTGCCCCGATGCATAAAAACGCAGCGGATTGCCAAAGAAACCTTCTGCCAGGGTGTATCCTAAAGTTATATTATCGAGCCTGAAAAAAGAGGCATTTTCGATAAAGTAGTCACTCAGGAGGTTGGTCTCTGTAAACTGCTGGAATTCTGTCCTTAGGTAGTCTGCAGGGATGTTCCTGAGAATGTCATTAGAAAAGACCCCGTTGAGTGCAGTGGTACTGGCTACGTTATTGTAGTTGTAGTTACCAATACTGGCTCGGGAGACTGCTGAAAAATCCCAGTTCTTATAGGTAAGGTTAGTGCTCAGACCCATCAGGACGTCAGCATATGGATTCTTGTACAGGTAACGGTCTTCCGAGTTGATCTGCCCGTCGTCGTTAAGGTCTGCATAAGCACCTTCAATAGGCTTCCCGTTAGCATCGTAGATCTGTTTGTAGACATAGTACGAGAAAGGAGCAGCTCCTACCTGGTGACGCTGAATAGTGTTACCAACACCTCCCGATATGCCTCCGACCTCCTGGGTGTCAGGAAGACGAGTGATCTCGTTATCGTTGACAGATATATTGTAATTGATGCTCCATTCCAGGTCCTGGGTGCGGACGGGTACCAGGTTGAGTTCTACCTCGACCCCACGGTTCTCCATATCCCCGATGTTCGCGCTGATCGTATTCCCGAAATTCGTAAAAGGGTCAACTACCGTAGTGGCGATAAGGTCTTCCGTCGTTTTGATATAAGCGTTAACAGAACCAGAGATTCGGCTTTCCAGGACAGCAAAGTCGATACCGGCATTCAGGGTATTACCGACCTCCCAACGAAGATCTTCATTGATCGGTTCCGGGCGGTAGGTCCTGTAGAAAGAGTCACCGAACTGGTACTGGGCACTCGGAGTACTGATCACGTAACGGGTCAGGAAGTTGTAATCTCCAAGGCCGTTCACGTTTCCAACTTCTCCATAACCGACACGAAGTTTCAGCTGGTCAAAGGGACCTTCTGCAAGGAAATCCTCGTTGTGGATGTTCCAGGCCAAAGCCGCTGACGGGAAGTAGCCCCACCGGTCATCCGGGTTCAGTTTGGAAGAAGCATCTGCCCTTAAGGTGGCTGTCAGCAGGTACCTCCCGTCAAAATCGTAATTAAGTCGCCCAAAATAGGACAGCAATACATTACGGGACTTGTCGATGAAGGTTTCATTAAGGGAAGCCTCGTCGTTAAGAGAACCATCTGCATTGAGAATGCGCTCCACGTTATTGGAAAAGTTGTCGAATTCAAATCGCTGGTACGAATACCCCCCGGTTACATCCAGGTTGTGGTCTCCGAATTCTTTTTTGTAGTTCAGGTAAGCATCGAACAGGTAGTTCTTAGCTTCCTGGGTATATTGTTCTGTACGGCCATCGTATCCGGTGGCTGCAGTGGGGAAATTATTTGGAATGATTTTCCCTCCCTCACTTTTAGAGAGATCGTAACCCCCGTTCACCGTGGCGGTTAAACCGGGAACCCAGTGCAACTGGTAATCGGCCTTCAGGTTACCGACAAAACGATCTACGGTTGCCTGGTCATCGATGAGGTCCAGGATGGCTACCGGGTTAGTGGGAGCAAGGTTCAGCTGGTTGGTCCCTGCAGCATTCAGCCAGGTGTAATAGCCGAAATCGGTCCCGTTCTCATCGGTAAATGCATAAAAGGGTGAATTCTGATCGTATACCGGCTTGGTGGGATCAAAGGATACTGCTGATCCGATAGCACCCCTGTCAGCAAAGGTATTCTCAGTACGTGCAACCCTTGCATTTATCTCGAATTTCAGATGATCATCGAGTAACCTTGGTGTCAGGTTTACAGAAGCAGTTACACGGTTAAAGTTATCACCGCTCAGGATCCCATCCTGGTCAGAGTAACCCAATGATGCTCTCAACGGAACCCCGAATGCAGCCCCTACAGCACTGAGCGAGTGGTCTGATCCAAAGGCGGTACGGTAGATCAGGTCTTGCCAGTCTGTAGAAGCACTGCCCAGGCGGTCTATGAAATCCTGGTTCCCGGTGTCCCTTACCAGTTTCCTGAATTGCGCTGGGTTAAGAACATCTACTTGGTTCACTGGCTCAAATACAGAGGTATTGGTTCTCAGGTTAAATGAGAATTCACCGGCTTTTCCTTTTTTAGTCGTGATCAATACCACCCCGTTGGCGGCCCTTGATCCATAAATGGAGGTGGCCGATGCATCTTTCAGTACGCTGATGGCCTCGATATCATTAGGGTTGATAAGGTTTAGCGGGTTACGGCTTCCTCCAACACCACCGTCATTAAGTGGGACCCCGTCCACAACGAAAAGTGGATTCGAGTTGAGGTTCAGAGATCCAATACCCCGGACGAGGAAATTTGAACCTTCCCCGGGAGCTCCTCCACCGTTAACGATAGAGACTCCGGCTACCTTACCCTGGATCAGCTGTTGGGGAGAAGATACCTGCCCCTTATTAAAGTCCTTGGACGTTACCAGATTAACCGCTCCTGTAAGATCTTCCTTCCGGACAGAGCCATACCCGATGACCACCACTTCGTCCAGTTGTTCTGTGTCTTCCTGCAGGGTGACATTGAGTTCCGAACCGGTAACCCTGATTTCTTTTGTTTTAAAGGCGATGTAAGAGAACTGCAGAATGTCCCCGTTCTGGGCATTAATCGAATAATTACCGTCAAAATCGGTTGTTGTACCGGTGGTAGTACCCTTGATGACGATACTTACCCCGGGTAGTGGTTCCCCCGAACCACTATCGGTAACCGTACCACTGACATTCACCTGGGCCAGCATCAGAGCAGGCACAAGGAACAGCAGCAGTGACAGATACTGCTTAACTTGTTTCATAGAAGTGAGTTTAGTTTGCTTATTATTGAGCTTAACGCGGCGTAAAGTATGTAAAATTAATGTTAAATTCATGCAATAATGGGCAATGCGGCTAACTCTAACGTTTTCGTGTTGATAAATATATAAAGGATTAATTCTGCACCATTTTTAAGGATATGGTAAAAAAAATGCGCAAAACCATGAAAAATTCAATAAAAAGCAAAATTTAACATAATTGAGCAATTATGTTCTTCTGCGGGTTGCTGTAAGGACGGATGGATACTCTAAAAATAAGAGCCGGCGGGCATTCCGGACATAATCGTGCCATTTGTGAAATTGATCAGTCCTTGTATGAAATATTGAATCCACCGTGTCATGAAAACGTTTTCGGAAAGAGGAGGCCTATATGCTCGCTTTCTCACAAGGTCCCGTACTTAAAATTAATTTCTATTTTTGGCGCAGTCCGATCCCCTGCTACCTACTTGCCAAAGGGGTGTTTGACCAGAGTGTTAATGATTAACAATCTCCCGCTGCTTTGCCTGTTGTTCATACCAGGGCAATGAATTTATATGTAATGTTTGTCTGGATCAGGTCGCGGTGGAGGTGAGAATAAACGTAATAAATGAAAAATATAGGATTCATATTTGACCTGGATGGTGTCATCGTTGATACTGCCGGATATCACTACCTGGCCTGGAAAAAACTGGCCGATGAACTGGGTATACCATTTGATGAAGAGGCCAACGAGGCTTTTAAAGGGGTGAGCAGAAAACGCTGCCTGCAGCAGTTGCTGGAGATGGGTCAGCTGACCGTTTCCAAAGAACAATTTGACGCCTGGCTGATCTCTAAAAATGAAGACTATTTATCGTATATTGAAGGCATGGATTCTTCAGAGATCCTGCCCGGGGTGATGAAGGTCCTGGATTACCTGAAAGAGCGAGATATACCTATGGCATTAGGTTCTGCCAGTAAGAATGCCAGGGCTATCCTGGCAAAAGTGGGGCTTACCGAATATTTTGATACCGTGGTAGACGGGAAAGCCGTAACCAAGGCAAAACCTGATCCGGAGGTCTTCCTGATCGCTGCTGAGGAACTGGGAGCTGATGTGAAATCTTGCGTGGTCTTTGAAGATGCCCTGGCGGGAATAGAAGCTGCGAATACTGCCGGGATGGTAAGTATAGGCATTGGTCACCCGGATATACTGACCGAAGCAGATTATAATTTTAAAGATTTCACCGAGATCGAATTAGCGTTTATAAAAGAATTAATACAGAAGTTATGAATCAAGATTACATCATTGCAGATGCATGGTCCATTATAGAAGAAGGTTTTGACAAAGAGAGAGTAAAATCGTCTGAAAGTCTGTTCAGTATAGGGAACGGTGCCATGGGGCAACGGGCCAATTTCGAGGAAAATTACAGTGGCCCGACTTTCCAGGGGAGTTATATAGGCGGAGTCTATTACCCGGATAAGACCCGGGTTGGCTGGTGGAAGAATGGTTACCCGGAATATTTCGCCAAAGTGATCAATGCTCCCAGCTGGATCGGTATCCAGGTATTTATCAATGATGAGGAATTAGATCTGAACAGCTGTACGGCAGTTGATAATTACAAGCGGGAACTGAACATGAAAGAGGGATGGCACAGGCGGAGTTTTGAGGCCACCATGCCGAATAAAATGAAGGTGGCAGTCAGGGCTACCCGCTTTCTGAGTATGGCTTTGGATGAAGTAGGGGCCATCAAATACGAAGTTACCCCTCTTAGCGGGGATGCAAAGGTCAAATTTATTCCATACCTGGATAGTGGTATCACAAACGAGGATACTAACTGGGATGATAAATTCTGGAATACTACGGAAGTGCTTTCAGAAGGGTCGCAGGCCTTTATCAAAGCCCATACCATGAAGACCCACTTTGATACCTGTACCTTCATGGAATGCAGCCTGGAATACGATGGGAACAAGGTTGATCAAAAACCAGAAGAACGTACAGAAGAGAAATGGGTTGGCCATACATACACCCAGGAAACTGCTCAAGGTAAAACAACCGTACTTTATAAATTCGGTGGATATACGGTATCCCGGAACCATAAACCGGGAGAACTGGTCGACGCAGCAAAATCTGTTCTCAGGCAGGCTACCACGGCAGGCTTTGAGGCGATGCTAAAACAACAGGCGGAAGCCTGGGCTTCTATCTGGGAAATGAGCGATATCACTATAGAAGGAGACGTGAAGGCACAGCAGGGTATCCGTTTCAATATATTCCACCTGAACCAGACCTACACGGGGAAAGATTCCCGGCTGAATATAGGTCCGAAAGGATTTACCGGGGAGAAATACGGCGGAAGCACCTATTGGGATACCGAGGCATACGGACTTCCTTTTTATATGTCGACCAAGGACCAACTGGTGGCGAGGAAACTTTTAAAGTACCGCTATAACCATTTGGAAAAAGCCATAGAAAACGCTAAAAAACTCGGGTTTAATAATGGCGCTGCCCTTTACCCTATGGTCACCATGAACGGTGAGGAATGTCATAACGAGTGGGAAATTACCTTTGAAGAGATCCATCGGAACGGGGCCATTGCCTATGCCATCTACAACTATTACCGATATACCGGTGACTACAGCTATATCCCTGAAATGGGCCTGGAAGTACTTATCGGAATAGCGAGGTTCTGGCACCAGCGAGCTAGTTTCTCTGAACATAAACAGAAGTACGTTATTCTCGGTGTCACAGGACCGAACGAATATGAGAATAATGTGAACAATAACTGGTACACCAATTACATTGCCAAGTGGTGTATAAATTATACCCTTGAACAGCTACAGAAAGTCAAGGATGGTTACTCCGAAGATTACGAGAGAATAACAGGGAAGACCAAACTCAGTCCGACCGAAACAGAGAAGTGGAAGAAGGTGGCAGACCAAATGTATTTCCCGTATTCTGAAGAGAAAGGGATCTATCTGCAGCAGGATGGCTTCCTTGACAAGGAGCTGATCACCGTGGCAGATTTAGATAAGAAACAACGTCCGATCAACCAGAAATGGAGCTGGGACCGAATACTTAGATCGCCCTATATTAAGCAGGCAGATGTGCTACAGGGCTTCTATTTCTTCGAGGACCATTTCACAGAGGAAGAACTCGAGAAACATTTTGATTTTTACGAGCCCTTTACTGTTCACGAATCCTCGTTATCTCCCTGTGTTCACAGTATACAGGCTGCCAAGCTGGACCGGATGGAACAAGCTTATGCTTTCTACCTGAGAACATCCCGCCTGGACCTGGATGATTATAATAAGGAAGTGGAAGAAGGACTTCATATTACTTCTATGGCCGGAACATGGATGAGTATTGTTGAAGGATTTGGAGGGATGCGGATCCGGAATGATAAATTATCATTTAACCCCAGGATTCCGAAGCAATGGAAATCCTATTCCTTCAAGATCAACTTCAGGGACAGGATACTTAAGGTTCATATCAGCAAGGAAAGGACAGTTCTTACCCTGGATGCGAAAGAGGAAATGTCTTTGCGTCTAAACGGACAGAAGGTAGTGCTTCAGCCGGGGACTGCAACTGAAGTTTAGTGGCATCATTAAGTAAATTTCTATGAAGCAGGGCATGAACAGGTCTATTGTATTCAATTTTGTCTATGTATTATTTCTTTTAGCCACAATGACGGTAAGCGCCCAGGTAAATCGTGTTGAACCTCCAAACTGGTGGGTGGGGTTTAAGGATAATGGTCTCCAGCTGATGCTTCATGGGCCTGACCTGGGTAGTTACACGGCTAAAGTAGAAAGTCCGGGGGTGGTGGTCCGAAAGGTCCTCCCTGCAGACAGTCCTAATTACCTTATTATTGACCTGGAACTGTCTTCAGAAGTCCGGCCCGGGGTTATGGATATTGTACTTCTGAAGAAGGGGAAAGAGATCCGGGTTCCTTACGAATTTAAAGCGAGGGATAAAGCGGCTGAAGAATATAAGGGTTTTGACAGCAGTGATGTGATTTACCTCATCACACCAGACCGTTTTGCAAACGGTAATCCTGCCAATGATAAGATCGAAGGCCTTAGGGAGTTAAAAGTGGACCGTACTGATGATTACGGCAGGCATGGGGGTGATATCCGGGGAATCATCAACCACCTGGATTATATAGACGAGATGGGCTTCACGGCAATCTGGTCCAGTCCACTGCTTATCAATGATATGCCCAGGGCCTCTTACCATGGTTACGCAATAACCGATTTCTATCGTGTGGATCCGAGGTTCGGTACTCTTGAAGAGTATAAGGAACTGGCCGAGAAATCGTCCGAACGCGGTATTAAACTGGTGATGGACCAGGTGGCTAATCATATAGGAGTTAAGCACTGGTGGATGGAAGACCTGCCTTTTAAAGACTGGATACATTTCCAGCAGGGCTTTGAAAAGGGGGAAGATATTCCAGTGACCAATCATAGAAGGACCGTAAACCAGGATCCTTATGCTTCAAAGGCAGACGCAGAGCTCATGGATAATGGTTGGTTTGTGCCCTCCATGCCGGATCTCAACCAGGATAACCCTTTTATGGCTACCTATCTTATCCAGAACAGTCTTTGGTGGATAGAAACCCTAGGGTTAGGGGGGATCAGGCAGGATACATATCCCTACCCGGACAAGGAATTTATGTCTGCCTGGGCCGGCAGGATCATGGATGAATACCCGGATTTCAATATAGTTGGCGAAGAGTGGAGTTATAATCCCTTATTAGTCGGGTACTGGCAATCGGGATCGCCCTCTTCCGGGGATTACGAGTCTAATCTGAAAACAACCATGGATTTCCCCCTGCAGCAGACCCTGGTCAATGCTTTGAAGGAGGAAGAGAGATGGGATAGCGGGTTCAATACCCTTTATGAAGCACTTGCCAATGATTTTTATTACCACGATCCCCAATCCATAATGCTATTCGGGGATAACCATGATATGGACCGTCTATTCACCCAGCTTGATGAGGACCGGGTACTTACGAAGATGGCCCTGGCTTATATCCTTACGGTTCCCAGGATACCACAGGTGTATTACGGAACAGAAATTTTGATGGATAATTCCAGTAAACCAGGTGATCATGGTCTTATCAGGACTGATTTTCCCGGCGGATGGGATGGGGATAAGATAAATGCCTTCACCGGAAAAGGTTTAAGTGCTGCTCAGCAAGACATGCAGCAGACCATGAAAAAATTACTGAATTTCAGAAAAGGAAACCAGGTACTTCACAAGGGTGAAACCAGGCATTTTGCTCCCCAGGATGGGGTGTACACCTTGTTCAGAACTTTAAACGAGAAAACGGTAGTCCTGTTTCTGAACAAGAACGATGAACCTGTATTAATCCCGCTGCAACGATACTCCGAAATGGGGTTAGAGGGGAAAAAGATGAGAGATGTGATCAGTGGAGAGGAAGTGATATGGGAAGACATGTTGCAACTCGATGAAAAAGGCTTTTTATTACTCACCTTATAACACACCACTTTTGTACAAGACATTTGTAAGTTTATTGGTAATCCTGACGGTATTGTTTGCTTCCTGCCGTCCGGAAAAAAGGAAAGAGGAAGCCCAAAGCATCAGCACGACTATGAAGAAGGATCATAAAATTGTCATTTACCAGGTTTTTACCCGGCTATTCGGGAATACCAACACCACCAACAAACAATGGGGAACCTTGGAGGAGAACGGTGTGGGTAAATTCAACGATTTCACTGAAAAAGCCCTGCAGGAGATTGTAGACCTGGGGGTTACCCATATCTGGTATACCGGTGTGCCACATCATGCTTTAGTTACAGATTACAGCGAGTACGGGATTTCTCCCGATGACCCGGATGTTGTTAAAGGGAGGGCAGGGTCTCCTTATGCCGTTAAGGATTATTACAATGTGAACCCTGACCTGGCCGTGAACCCGGAGAATCGTCTGAAGGAGTTCCAGGACCTGATTGCCAGGACGCATGATGCCGGTTTAGAATTACTGATCGATATAGTACCCAATCACGTCGCTCGCTTTTATGAAGGGAAAAGCACTCCTGAAGGAAAGCAACCTTTTGGCGCCACTGATGATCCTTCGGTAGAATATCGCCGGGACAATAATTTTTACTACATGCCGGGGCAGGAATTCCAGGTGCCCGACGGTAAGGGGAAGTACAAACCCCTTGGAGGGGAGGCCCACCCGCTGACCGATGGTAAATTCACGGAAGTACCTGCTAAATGGACAGGAAACGGGGCCAGGAAAGCCCGGCCGGATTTGGACGACTGGTACGAGACCGTAAAGATAAATTACGGGGTGAGACCTGATGGAGGACTGGATTTTGAAACTCTACCGGAAGGATATGGGGAGAAGGATCACCAGGAGCACTTTCGGTTCTGGGAAGGTAAAGATGTACCGTCTTCCTGGGTGAAATTCAGGGATATTGTGCTTTACTGGTTGGATATGGGGGTCGATGGTTTCCGTTTTGATATGGCAGAAATGGTGCCGGTGGCATTCTGGAGCTACCTCAATTCGCATATCAAGAATAGAAACCCGGAAGCATTGCTACTTGCAGAGGTTTATAATCCCGGTCTTTACAGGGATTATATCCATAAAGGAAAAATGGATTATCTGTACGACAAGGTTGAGTTCTATGACAGCCTGAAACACATCATGCAAGGCCATGGATGGACAGATCATATGCCGGTAGTGGTGGATGGGTTGAAAGATATTGAACATCATATGTTACATTTTCTTGAAAATCATGACGAACAGCGTATCGCCAGCCCGGATTTTGCCGGGAATGCGCTGATCGGGAAACCCGCTATGGTGGTATCAGCGACCATGACCACTTCTCCTACTATGGTCTATTTTGGCCAGGAGGTAGGTGAGCCTGCCCGGGAACACGCCGGGTTCGGTAGTCCGACCCGGACTTCGATCTTTGACTATATCGGGGTGCCGGCACACCAGAGGTGGATGAACGAAGGAAAGTTTGACGGGGGGCAGTTGAGCCCGGAAGAGAAGAAGCTGAGGGACTTTTACAAGCGATTGCTGAATTTCACCATACAGAGCAAAGCCCTTATGGGAGAATACCGGGATATTCATTATTATAACCGTGATAATACGGAGCACTATAACTACAGGGTGCTTTCCTATGCCAGGTACCAGGGAGATGAAAAATTGATCATTACCACGAATTTTGATACTGCTACCACGCACCGGTTTAACCTGAAGCTTCCCCCGGAGCTTATTAATGAATGGGCATTAAAGGATGGGAGCTATTTGTTGGTCGACCAGTTATACGGGGAGAACCAAAAAACCCTCAAGGTAAAGGATGGCGCTGCCAGCGTTGATGTTGTTTTAAAACCGCTGGAATCTTTTATATACAGGATTATGGAATAAAAAAAACCCGGTTCAGAACCGGGTTTTTTAGTGATAGTAATTTTCAGGCCGCCTTAGGTGTCGTTTTCTGGTATACCAGCCCGATCACCGCCCCGACCACTCCGTAGAAGAAGATATTGATGATTCCTTCCACGATGGTACCCGTCATATCCATGATCTCAGTAGTAGCAAACCACAGCAGACCTAAGCCGAAACCGGTAAATACCCCGATCCACATACCGAATTTAAAACCACTGCCAGCACTGGGAGCTCCATGAGCATAAGCTCCGTAGATGGTGCTTAATGCGAAAGCTGCGATCAGGTTAGCCAAAGCGATCAGACCGATGTTCATCGGGTCCTTGGAGACATCAGCTAGGCTGTGTTCTGCATAAAAATCTGCAGTAGCAAATCCCCAGATGAGGTAACCCAATAAAAAGGTCACCAGGAAACCGGCCAGAGTGGCCAGTAAATTCTGCTTAGAGAACATAATAAAATGGTTTAGTTGGTTAATAATGAATTAAATGTATGAAAATATATTTAACATATTCTCAATATATTTCTAATTTAATAAGAATTCCATAATCTTAAACAAAGATCCAGGTCTTGGTTTAACCCACGGAAAATTGAAATGCTTGTTGTATTTTTGATGGTTTAGAAATAGCTTAAACCGGACTATTTACAAAAACCATCGCCAATGTTTACACGCAGATTTTCCTTTAGCATCTTATTCATTTCACTTTTATTTATGAACTGTAATACCCAGGATTCCATGATGATCATCGGCCACAGAGGTGCCATGGGGCACGAAACAGAAAATTCCATTGCCTCTATTGAGAAGGCCCTGGAACTGGGGGTGGATATGATCGAGATAGATGTGTTCAAAATTAAGAGTGGTGAAGTGGTAGTGTTTCACGATGATAATGTGGAACGTCTAACCAATGGTGCCGGGGCCATCGAATCCTACTACATTGTTGACCTTAAGCGCCTTTCCCTGGAGGGGGGGCACCAGATCCCAATGTTGCAGGATGTTCTGAAAACAATTGATCATAAGACCAGGTTGAATATTGAATTAAAGGGAGCAAATACTGCAGACCGTGTAAATTTTATAATCCAGCATTACGTGGAACGGCAGGGGTGGAAACAGGAAGATTTCCTGATCTCCAGCTTCCGGTGGGATGAGCTCAGGGAGATGCGGAAGAAAAATCCAGATATCGCTATCGCGGTGCTGACAGATGATGACCCGGAGAAGGCTATAGAGGTTGCAAAGGAACTCAATGCAGTGGCTATTAACCCGAATTACAAGAAGCTGAATACTGAAAATATAAAGGCCATACATGATGCAGGTTTTAAGATCTATACCTGGACTGTAAATAAGCCAGAGGATATTGAACGGATGCGCGAACTTGGCGTGGATGGTATCTTTACTGATTACCCGGATAGAGCACGCTGATGTATGATGTAATAGTGATAGGAGGAGGAGCTGCAGGGTTTTATGGTGCTATCCATATTGCCCGCCAGTTGCCGGGCAGCCGGGTAGCCATCCTTGAGCGGGGGAAACAGGTTCTCAGCAAGGTGCGTGTATCCGGTGGGGGGCGATGTAATGTTACTCATGCCCAGTACGATCCAAAGGCCCTGGTAAGACAATATCCCAGGGGGAATAAAGAAATGCTGGGTCCCTTTTTCACGCATGCCTGTGGCGACACCCAGGCATTCTTTGAAGAATTAGGAGTTGCGCTAAAGACCGAGGAGGACGGGCGGATGTTCCCGGTTTCGGATTCTTCCCAAACCATCATCGATGCCTTAATGAGCGAGGTAGGCCGGTTGGGAATTGAGCTTCACAGAAGTACCGGGGTACAAGGAATCGAGCAAATTCCCACCGCTCCGGGTGTGAATACCACCCGCTGGGAAGTTAAGACCGGCGACCAGGCCTTTTTAGCAAAGAAAATATTTATAGCCACGGGCAGTAGCCCTAAGATGTGGGATATGCTTCAGGCATTAGGGCACCGAATTGTACCACCTGTACCTTCACTGTTTACCTTTAATATTGAGGACTCGAGAATAAAGGATATTCCCGGTCTCAGTACCCACGCCATAGTAAAAGTGGTTCCGGGTAAGAAAGACACTCAGCTCGGAGGAGTAGCACTGGAAGCAGAAGGCCCTTTACTGATAACGCATTGGGGCCTTAGTGGGCCTGCAATCCTGAAACTTTCTGCCTGGGGAGCAAGGGATTTATCTTCCCTGCAGTATAATTTTAAAATTCGAGTCAATTGGTTGCCTGGATCTACTGACCTGGCTTTAGAAGATCTTCTCCTTCAACAGAAGTCGGCCACCCCCAGGAAAACTATCCTGAAAACGAACCCCGTTGAGATTCCGAAGCGTTTATGGATAAGGTTAGCGGTAGGAGCCGGTGTCGGTGCGGATCAGAATTGGGCTGAACTCAGTAAAAAGCAATTACAGGATCTTAAAGCACAGTTACTACAGTGCGAATTTAATGTAAGAGGTAAAAGTACCTTCAAGGAAGAATTCGTCACGGCAGGGGGTATAGACCTGAAGGATATTAATTTTAAGACTTTTGAAAGTAAAATTTTGCCGGGGCTTTATTTTGCCGGTGAAGTAATTAATGTGGATGCAGTAACAGGCGGCTATAACTTTCAGAATGCCTGGACAGGGGCATACCTGGCAGCATTGGCAATATCGGAATCCCTGCGTGCTTCAGCTGATAAGCAAGGCTAACAGTGCGGCTATAGTACCGCCAATGACGGGCCCGACCACCGGTATCCAGGAATAGCTCCAGTCACTCTTTCCTTTGTCCTTGATCGGTAAAACTGCATGCATGATACGGGGTCCCAGGTCCCTGGCAGGGTTGATCGCGTACCCGGTGGTACCGCCCAGCGAGAGACCAATACCCCAAACGGTAAAAGCGACCGGGATGGCACCCAGGGAACCAAGCCCTATCAGGGTGTCAGTAGATGTAATGGTTGCGTCAGTAAAAAAGAGTACCGCGAAGATCAGGACAAAGGTGCCCACGATTTCACTTAGCAGATTATACCTGGTATTCCGGATGGCGGGAATCGTGCAGAACACAGCAAGTTTTATGGATTTATCTTCCGTGATCTCAAAATGGTTCCTGTGCATCAGCCAGACGAGGCTGCTGCCGGCCATTGCACCGAGCAATTGAGCAAGAATATAGGGCAAAACATCTGCCCAGGAAAAGAGACCTGCAACTGCCAGGCCAATACTTACGGCTGGATTCAGGTGTGCCCCACTGTAAGGAGCTGCCACCACCACGCCTACATATACGGCAAAAGCCCAGGCTGTGGTAATAACGATCCAGCCGGAATTCTGCCCTTTGGTGCCCTCCAGGATGACATTGGCAACAACTCCGCATCCGAGGAGCATAAGCAGGAAAGTTCCCATAAATTCGGCTATTAATGGCTGCATTTCGGTATTTGGTTTAGTCGGTTAACAGGAATTTCTGAAAAATTCCAAGAATGGTCTTTAAGGTCGGGGAAATATCTTTTATACCCTGCTTTCCTAGATGTTTTTAAATGTAACAGAATTTTTAATCACTTCATAATGTACTTCGAGGGAGGTAATATAATTTAATATATTGCTCTGCATAATAGCAGTTTTATGAATGGGTATGTGGCTCTTTTGAGGGGTGTGAATGTCAGCGGGAAGAACAGGATTAAGATGGCAGATCTTCGCCTTAATATGGAACGATTGGGAGCAAAAAATGTCAGTACCTATATTCAGAGCGGGAACCTGGTCTTTAACCATGACCCTTCCAATACCCAGGATATTAAAAAAGAACTGGGAAAGATGCTCCTGGAAGAACATGGGGTGGATACTGTAGTATTTTTATATAGTTCAGCAGAGTTTATCAAGATTGCACAGGATAACTCCTTTTTGGAAAGTAAAGGGATAGATGAAAAACAGGTGGGCATAGTCTTCCTGGAAGAAATACCGGGAAAACATGCCATGAATGAGCTGGAGCAATGCACTTTCAAAAATGAATCTTTGATCGTCCGTGATCGGCATATCTGCATCCACTGCAGGGCTGGTTTTGGCCGGGCAGAAGTCACTAATAATTTCCTTGAAAAACGACTTGCGGTAAAGGCTACCACAAGGAACGCCAGAACGGTTAAGAAACTGGTTCAGCTGGTGCAAGAGCTGCCGGGGTAAGTCAGTTCAGCATCCAGATTTGGTAATTCAATACAGTGGCAAAGCATACCCAGAAGAAATAGGGAACCAGTAACAGGGCTGCTGTTTTACTGACTACCTTAAACCATTTGTAGGTCAGGGCGATAAAAACCAGCAGCAACAAGATTACGATAAGTCCTCCCAGGGGATTCATAAACCCGAAAAAGACTATACTCCACAGCCCGTTTAACAGCAATTGAAAAATAAAATGATAGAGGGCCGTCTTAACCCAGAGGTGGTGAAAACCCTTAGACCATACGATCCCCGCTGCGATTCCCATAAGGATGTACAATACAGTCCAGACAGGGCCGAAGACCCAGTTAGGCGGATTAAAAGAAGGTTTATTCAGGGTTGTAAACCAGTCGCCTACAGAGGATTGTGTGGCGTAACCTGAAAGGAATCCGATCAAAAGGCAAATGCTCACAGATATCAGGATGTATATCAATTTTTTCTTCATAGAATTTACCGGATCTTCCGAACTAAATTAGGAAATATATTTAATTCATTAGAGGTGAAAATAAAGCATACATTATCTTTGCCGAGGTATGAAGGAAAATGATTTTAAAGGAAAACTTCCGGCACATAAATTGCCAGGAGGAGTTTATAAGTGGAAGGCTCCGAGCAATATAGCATTGGTAAAGTACTGGGGTAAACGCCCCCCGCAGATACCGGCCAATCCATCTATAAGTTTAACCCTTGATCATTGCGCTACCAGGACAGAGCTTCATTATGAACCATTGGAATCGGCATCAGAGGATTGTCAATTTGAAATATTCCTGGATGGGGTGGCCAATGACAGCTTCCGTCCAAAGATCGCTACCTTCCTGGAGCGAATTGCGCCTTACCTACCTTTTACCCGGCATTACAAGTACCGAATTGAAACCAGTAATTCTTTTCCTCACAGCAGTGGTATAGCCAGTTCAGCCAGTGGAATGGCGGCATTATCTCTTTGTTTTCTCTCCCTGGAAAGAGAATTGTTTCCGGAAATGGATGAGTCTTATTTTTTAAGAAAAGCTTCTTTCCTCTCCAGGTTGGGCTCCGGGAGTGCCAGTCGAAGTACGGAAGGCCCTCTTATGCAATGGGGGTACCACAAGGAGGTGGCCGGAAGTTCTGATCTTTACGCCATCAAATATCCTTTTCCTATTCACGAAATATTCAGAAATTTTCACGACACTATCTTGTTAGTGGATAAGGGTTCTAAGCAAGTGAGCAGTACGGTAGGACACCAGTTAATGCACGATCACCCCTTCGCGGAAAATCGTTTTTTGCAGGCCGAGAGAAACCTGGAGAAGCTACAACCTGTACTGGCGGATGGAGATCTGGAACGATTTATTGCAATTGTAGAATCGGAGGCGCTGGCATTACACGCTATGATGATGACCAGCAGTCCCTATTTTATGCTCATGAAGCCGAATACCCTGGAGATCCTTAACAAGATCTGGGCTTATCGTCAGGAAACCAGGCGTCCGGTATGTTTCACCCTGGATGCAGGTGCAAATGTACATTTGCTTTACCCGGACCATATTGCAGGAGAAGTACAGCAATGGATTAAATCTGAGCTGGCCGACTTCTGTGAGAACGGGCAGTATATCCATGACCGGGTAGGGGCCGGGGCCACCTCCATTTAGGAATTTAGCCTCGTTATTTAAAATTTACCTTAAGCTTGTTGGCGGTAGTATGCTGTACAATATACGTCAGTAGAGCATACAGGAATGTGGTCATTCCCGTCATTTCAAGGAATTCTTCTATAGTATAGTAAAGGGCATAGGTATAGTTTTTATCGCCCATCAACTCGCTTTGTTTACCACCCAGCATTTCCATTCCCAGTGAACCCGAAAGAAAGAGAATTCCTGAAAGCAGGATCAGGAACTGGATTTTCCGTGGCAGCCGGTACATAAATGGGATCATAATTATACCCAGGATAAACAAAAGAACACTATAAGGTATTATCCAGGCGTAATATAAGTAGCCGGACAACTCAAAGTTTTCACGCATCAACGGGATCAGCCGCTCATGGATAGAAGCCGTTTCATCAATGGCCAGGAATAGAAATACTCCTGAAAGGATCAGCCAGCATCTTCTGTTCCTGCTATCTTTTTCCATACCGTTATAGATGTAGTAAAGGGCAGCGGAACACAATAGGATCAGGATGGTAGAAAAGAGGGTGGGGATATTCGCTTCAGTATTAAAATCGAACAATTCCCCCAGAGAAAGTAATACCCTGTTTTCTGAATTTAGTTTTGACAGTATAGAAAATAAATTCCCGACCGACAGTATGAGGGTAAAGCCCAGCAGGTACTTCAGGATATGGTAGGGGGAAAGGTTTACAGACATAGTAGGTTATGATTGGTAATGCAAATAACGATTTCACAGAGAAAATCTTATATATAATTCGATGAAGGGAACCTGATTTCGATAAATAGGTGAAAAGCCTTGATTATCAATGGAATTTCCGGGCGTATATTTCTGAAAATTTTAGGACTACTTTCCCGTGTATTTGGCGTAATTCGTTGTAGGAAGCATATTTAGTCGTATTTTTGTAAAGTAATATGACCATTTCTAAGATGAAAGGACCCCTGTTTTACTCTAAGATCCTGCTCTTTGGCGAGTACGGGATCATTAAGGATTCCAAAGGTTTATCAATTCCTTATAACTTCTTCAAAGGCGCACTCAAGACCGATGAAAACCCGTCGGAGGCCGCAAAAAAGTCAAATGAGAGTCTCAGGAATTTTGCAAAATACCTGGAGAACCTGCAGCAGGAGGAAGCTGCGTTGGTTTCATTTGACCTGGAAGCACTTAACAACGATATCGCGGGAGGAATGTATTTTGACAGTTCTATACCGCAGGGTTATGGCATAGGAAGTAGTGGTGCCCTGGTAGCTGCCATTTACGATAAATATGCCCTCGACAAGATAACCGTACTGGAGAACCTGACACGAGAGAAACTGGTACAGCTGAAGACTATTTTCGGGAAAATGGAATCTTTCTTCCATGGAAAGTCTTCCGGGCTTGATCCGTTGAATAGTTACCTGAGTCTGCCTATCCTGATCAATTCACAAGACAATATAGAATCTACAAGTATTCCTTCCCAGAATCCTGAGGGGAAAGGAGCGGTATTCCTGCTGGATAGCGGGATAACTGGTGAAACTGCCCCTATGGTCCAGATCTTTATGGAGAAAATGAAACAGGATGGTTTCAGGACTGTACTGAAAGAGCAGTTCATCAAACATACCGATGCCTGTGTGGAAGATTTTATCAGCGGAAATGTAAAAAGCCTGTTCGGGAATTTGAAACAACTTTCCCGGGTGGTTCTCAACCACTTTACCCCAATGATCCCTGAAGAGTTCCATACGCTATGGAAAGAGGGAATAGAGACCAATACATATTACCTGAAACTATGTGGTTCAGGTGGCGGGGGGTATATCCTTGGATTTACAGAGGACCTGGAAAAAGCTAAAGCAGCTCTGAAAGGGCATCGCCTGGAAGTAGTATACAACTTCTAGGAAACGCCATGCTCAGCAGAAAGAACAAACTACTGCTGCTTAAAGCATTAAGCCTTTTTTCTATTGTAAGGGGATACAATATCCTTATCATCGCCCTGGCCCAGTACCTGGCGTCCATATATATCCTGGCTCATAATCTGCCTGTAAAGAGGGTCATACTGGATGGTCAGCTGTTTGCCCTGGTGGCGGCTTCTGCCCTCGTGATCGCTGCAGGTTATATCATCAACAGTTTTTACGACTCGGAAAAGGACCTGATTAACAAACCCAGGAAGAGTATGTTGGACCGACTGGTAGCTCAACGGACCAAACTGAGCGCCTATTTCGTCCTTAATTTTATGTCTGTATTCCTGGCGAGTTATGTCTCATTCCGCGCGGTGGTATTTTTTTCTGCTTATATTTTTGGAATCTGGTTATACTCCCATAAACTGAAGCGCCTCCCTTTTGTCGGGAACTTTATTTCAGCCACCCTGGCCATAGCTCCTTTCTTTGCTGTTTTCGTCTATTACAAGAATTTTGACACGGTCATCTTTGTCCATGCCCTTTTCCTGTTTCTCCTGATCCTGGCCCGCGAGATGATCAAGGACTTGGAGAATATTACAGGGGATATGGCCCAGAACTATCGTACAGTCCCGGTTATTTACGGGACCCGGTTCTCCAAAATATGTATTAGTATTTTAGTATTGATAACATTGCTACCCGCACTATTGCTCATAGTCAGGTTCGAGGTAGGGTATATGTACCTCTATTTTATAGCCAGCGTGGTTTTCCTGGTGATATTCCTGGTTCTCTTATGGAAATCGGTGACCAAGAAACATTTCATCTACCTGCATAACATCCTGAAGTTTATTATTGTACTAGGGGTGTTCAGTATCCTCCTGATCGATGTAGACCTGGTGCTGAGCAGATTCTTCTGATATTTCTTCCAGGCTTCTGAATGAGCAATTAATTTATGCCTGCCGGATATTGCAGACAGCCCTATTTTCCTACCTTTGCCAAAATATTGTTTATGAGCAGCTCAGAATCAAATTCAGGTCGAAAACCCGCTTCTAAGGGAAAAGGGAAATTCGGTGATAACAAATCCAAGAGAAGAGAATCTCCTTCAGGGGGTAGTTCCAAGAAGAGTTTTGGAGGAAGATCGGCTGCAGGAAAAGGAGGAGACAGGCCTTACCGGAAACCCGGGCAGCGACCAACTGGTCCTAAAAAGTCCGCTCCAAAGCAGAGTAAGGATCCCAGCCTTATCCGGTTAAACCGGTATATCGCCAATTCAGGTGTTTGTTCCAGGAGGGAAGCAGATACCTATATTGCCGCCGGGAATGTCACCGTTAACGGAACGGTTATAAGCGAAATGGGATATAAGGTTAAACCCACAGACGAGGTCCGTTTTGACGGAAGACTCCTGAACAGGGAGAAGAAAGAATACGTCTTACTGAACAAGCCCAAGAATTTTATCACCACCACCAGTGACGAAAAAGGCAGGCGTACTGTTATGGAACTTGTTACCAATGCCTCCAAGGCCCGACTTTTACCGGTAGGCAGGTTAGACAGGAATACTACCGGTCTTCTGTTGTTCACTAATGACGGGGACCTGACAAAGAAACTTACTCATCCCAAGCACGAAGTTCGTAAGATCTACCATGTGGAACTCAACAAGAACCTGACAGCAGCAGACCTGAGAAAGATACAGGAAGGTCTAACCCTGGAAGATGGACCTATAGAAGTTGATGATGTCTCTTATGTGCAGAATGCTCCCAAGAGAGAAGTAGGCATACAGATCCACAGCGGAAAGAACAGGATCGTAAGGCGGATCTTTGAACACCTGGGATATGACGTGGTTAAATTAGACAGGGTAGTATTTGCAGGGCTGACCAAGAAAGACCTTCCAAGAGGTCACTGGAGGAACCTGACAGAGCAGGAACTGATCAACCTGAAGAATATCAAATAGTTCTCAGACCAGGCTGTTGTTGAGGAGACCACCTACATTCTTCCAGAAATGACGGGATACGAGAGAGGTATCATAATGTGGCTTGGGATTTAAGAAGTAATTCTGCAGGGCAAGGCGCACATAATACATCTGGACATTATCGCCATAGACATTTTCAAAGGCCATGTCCCAATTTTCAAACTCCCTGTGTTCAATCGATCCATACGATAACAACTCGACCTTGGTATGCCTGGGGTCCTGTGTGATTTTGTCATAGAGGTTCAGCACCTCTAACTGTGGCCCCTCGAGGTATTGAATGAATTTCCCATTGTGGTATAGCAGGCAGCCTGTTATCTGATGACGATGATTGTAACTCCTGGCCTTATCCAGGAGTAGATCAATATCCTCAAAACTGAAGAACGAGGTCGCAACTGATTTATATACAAGGGAATACATATCCCAATGTACATTCTGTTACTTGTATTTTTTAACTCTTTCCAATATAAACTTGTTCCATTTTTTTCCGGATCTCGTTAAGACACAGGTTGCCCAAGCTACCTTCATGCGTATGCCGGGCTGTTTTAACCGGGATAAATTCGCCTTTTTCTATAGCTTCGCCCATTTGTTTATAGGCATCCCGGAATGGCAGCCCGTTCAGGACCTTTTCATTCAGGGTGTCCACGCTAAAGAGGTAATCATAGCGGGAGTCATCTAAAATCTTCGCATTGACCTGGATCGATTTAAGGCTAAAGTGCATCATCTCCAGGCAAGATTTCATCTCCTGAATAGCAGGGAGCAGTATTTCTTTTAACAACTGCATATCCCGGTGATAACCCGAGGGAAGGTTGGTTGTCAACAATGCGATCTGGTTGGGTACTGACTGCAGCTTATTACACTTGGCCCTTATTAATTCAAAAACATCGGGATTTTTCTTGTGGGGCATAATACTGCTTCCAGTGGTGAGTTCATCAGGGAAGGAGATGAAATTAAAATTCTGACTGAGGTACAGACAGATATCCATGGCCAGCCTGGAAACAGTGCTAGACAGCATCGCCATTGCTTCTGAACTCGCCCGTTCCACCTTTCCTCTTCCCATTTGCGCAGCCACAACATTGTATTTAAGTGTGGAGAACCCAAGCTCCTGGGTCGTAAAACTCCGGTCTATAGGGAAAGAACTTCCATAGCCGGCCGCACTGCCCAGGGGGTTCTGGTCGGCTACCCGGTAGGCGGCCTGCAGGAATTGCATATCGTCTACCAGGCATTCTGCATAGGCAGAAAACCATAGTCCGAATGATGAGGGCATGGCTACCTGGAGGTGGGTATAGCCAGGAAGCATGGTATCCTTGTGTTGTTCTGCCAGGGACAGTAATAAATCAAAGAGATTATAACTGTCTTCCATGATCTTTGCCAGTTCATCCTTCAGAAACAATTGCATGGCCACAAGAACCTGGTCATTCCTGGAACGAGCGGTGTGGATCTTCTTCCCTGTATCTCCCAAAGCTTCTGTCAGCATAAATTCGATTTTGGAATGCATGTCTTCAAACTCATCTTCAATATGGAATTCACCCGAAATTATTATCTTATCAATAACTTCCAGTTCCTTTAACAAGGCGTCCACTTCCCCTGTTTTTAACATCCCGATCTTCCCGAGCATTTTGGCGTGGGCCTTTGAAGCGACAACATCGTAGTGGGCCAGTTGTTCGTCCAGCGAGCGATCATTGCCTACGGTGAACAGGTCTATTTTCTTATCGGTACTGATGCCTTTATCCCAAAGTTTCATATGCTGTTTTTTTAAATGGTCAATTAATCCCCGAGCAGGAAGCCCTTGAGTATTTTAATATATAAATCTATTCCTTCTTCGATCTCGGAAACATAGATAAACTCGTTCGCAGAGTGCGACCGGGTGCTATCCCCAGGTCCTAATTTTAAGGACTGGCAGGATAGTGCCGCCTGGTCTGACAAGGTAGGTGAGCCATAGGTGCTTCTTCCTTGTTCCAGCCCGGAGAGAACCAGGGGGTGGTCTTTTGCTATGGAGGAAGAATTCAATCGGAGTGACCGGGCTTTCATCTGGCAGGGTGCTTCTTCACTAAGTATGCCGGCAATCTCCTTGTTGCTGTAACAATCGTTTACCCGCACATCAACTACCAGGTGAACCTTGGCCGGCACCACATTGTGCTGGCTCCCGGCATTCATTTGGGTTACCGTCATCTTTACGGGACCTAAGACCGGCGATACTCTTTCAAATTCATAATCCCTGAACCACTTCAGGGTATCAATACAATTGTAGATAGCATTGTCGTCATTGGGGTGCGCCGCATGGGATGGAGTCCCCTTTACTTCCGCATCAAAAACAACAAGCCCCTTCTCCGCTATAGCCAACTGCATCAGGGTAGGTTCCCCAACGATTGCAACATCTATGGGGGGTAGTATTTTCAGCATACTGTTGAGTCCGTCAGGGCCTGAACTCTCTTCTTCAGCCGAAGCGACCACGATAATATTATGACTCATTTCTTCTTGGCTGTAGAAATAGGCAAAGGTGGCCAGTAACGAGACCAGTGCCCCACCCGCATCATTACTGCCAAGGCCATACAATTTTCCATCAATGATCTCAGGTTTAAAGGGATCTCTCGTATACGCCTCGTTGGGATGGACCGTATCATGGTGGGAATTAAGCAACAGGGTAGGCTTGGATTCGTCAAAGTGTTTGTTAAAAGCAAAAACATTGTTCTTTACCCGTTTTGCAGGGATATCCCTAAGACGGAACCAGCGTTCGATAGCGTCGGCGGTACCGTCTTCTTCCGAAGAAAATGATTGAATAGCGATCAATTCCTTTAATAGCTCAAGGGCGGAATCCTGTAAAGTAGTCTGCAATTCTTTCATAGTTGTATGGTCGTATAATTTGAAGCGTTCTTCTGCAGCATTTCCTTGTCTCCTATACATACCCGGGACACATCTTTATACAAAGCATGAAAACAATTGTCCAGTTTCGGGAGCATGCCGTCGGCAATCACGCCTTCGGCCTTAAGCTTAAGGTAAGCAGCTTCATCAATATCCCGGATGACCGAGTTCTCATCATCGACATTCCTGAGCACTCCCTTCTTCTCAAAGCAGTAGTACAGGGTTACCTGGTAGCGGGAACTAAGTCCTATTGCAAGTTCTGAAGCTATGGTATCGGCATTCGTATTCAGTAACTGTCCTTTCCCGTCATGGGTCAGGGCACAGAATACAGGGACCAGGTCGGCCTTTAATAACTTGTCAATAGCCCGGTGATTAACTTCTACTACATCTCCGGCCCAGCCATAATCTATATCCTTTACAGGCCTTTTTACGGAAAGGATACTATTAGCATCAGCCCCGCTCATACCTATGGCGTTGCATTGCAGCGCCTGCAGGTGAGCTACTACGTTTTTGTTGAGCAGACCGGCATATACCATTACCACGACATCCAGGCTGTCATTGTCAGTTATCCTCCGTCCCTGGTGCAAGCGGGGTGTTAGTCCCAATTTTGATTCGATCTGTGAGGCACGCTTCCCTCCACCGTGAACCAGCACTTTAGGATTTGGCAGGGCAGCAAACAAAGAAAGGAATTCTGACAGCTCTTCCGGGGATTCAATGATATTGCCGCCTATTTTTACAATGGAGAGTTGAGGTTTCATAACTGTTGCAATAATTTTTTCAGGACCAGCTGGGCGGAGTAGGTTCGGTTATTGGCCTGTGCCAGTACCAGGGACTGCGGACTATTGAGAACGGCATCTTCTACCACGACATTCCTGCGGACAGGGAGGCAATGCATAAAACGTGCTTTTCCCAACTTTTCCATGGTGACCATCCAGTTCTTATCCTGGTTGATCACTTGACCATAATCTGTAAAGCTGCTCCAATTCTTCGTATATACAAAATCGGCGCCTTCCATCGCTTTTGCCTGGTCGTGTTCTACGGTAATTCCTTGCCTTATTTCGGGATTCAGATCATATCCCTCCGGATTGGTAATGACGAATTCGACATCCTGTTTCTTCATCATTTCTACAAACGAATTAGCCACGGCATGTGGGAGCGGCCGGGGGTGAGGAGCCCATGACAGTACTATTTTAGGCCTTTTCCTGGTGTTGTGTTCTGCTATGGTAATGGCATCTGCCAGTGCCTGCAGCGGGTGACCCACCGAACTCTCCAGGTTCACTACCGGAATACCTGCATACCTGGCAAAAGCGGTCAAGGTCTGTTCAGCCTCGTCTGTTTTCCTGTCTTTAAGTCCGGCAAAAGCACGGATACCTACAATGTCACAATACTGGGCAATAACCTGTGCAGCTTCCCGTACATGCTCTGCTTTACCCTGGTCCATAATAGTTCCGTCCTCGTATTCCAGTAACCAGCCTTCGCTCCCAAAATTCATAACCATGACCTCCATGCCGAGATGAAGAGCGGCTTTCTGGGTACTGAGACGGGTACGTAAGCTGTTATTGAAGAAGAGAAGGCAAAGTACTTTTCCTCTGCCAAGTGCATGGTCCCGGTAAGGATCCTTCTTTAATTCAACAGCTTCGGAAACCCAGGAGGGCAGGGATTGTATCTCTTGTAAGGATAGAAAATGTTTCATCGGGTAAATTTCGGTTTAATGACCGCTTAACTGGCCTTTTCAATATAGTTCAATTCGGTTTTCAAAGCTTTGAAAAAGCGATCCAAGGCAGCTTTCTCGATATTCAGGGCGGGAAGGATACGCAGTACCTTCTTGTTGCTTGCACCCCCGGTGAAGATGTGCCGGCGCAGGATGAGGTTTTTCCTTAGTTCGCCAACTTCAAAATCAAATTCGAGCCCCAGCATCAGGCCTTTGCCCTTTACTGCTTTCAGGTAGGGAAGTCCCGCTGCCTTCTGCCGGAAGTATTGCTCCATTTCCACTGTCCGGGGAAGCAGTTTTTCTTCTTCTATTACCTCAAGGACGGCGAGGGTAGCCGCGCATGCCAGGTGATTGCCTCCAAAAGTGGTTCCCAGCATTCCGTGCACAGCTTTAATTTCCGGTGCAATAAGGATACCTCCTACCGGGAAACCATTTCCCATTCCTTTAGCTATACTGATGATATCCGGCCTGATCCCGAAATGTTGAAAACTGAAGAACTTTCCACTTCTGCCGAAACCGGATTGCACCTCGTCTGCAATCAGCATTACCCCGGCTTCTTTGGATAGTACGGCAATCTGCTTATAGAACTCAACAGATGGTTCGTCAAGGCCTCCTACCCCTTGTATCGCTTCAAGGATGACCGCACAGACATCATCTCCGGCCAGGGCCGTTTTGAAGGCCTTCAGATCGTCAAAAGGTACGAAACTTACCTGCTGCTGGGTATTGATCGGGGCATGGATCTTACTGTTATCCGTGGCCGCCACAGCGGCCGACGTTCTGCCGTGAAAACTGTTTTTAAAAGCGATCACCCGCGCTTTGCCGGTGACGAAGGATGCCAGTTTCAGGGCGTTTTCGTTGGCTTCGGCACCTGAATTACACATAAAGAGCCGGTAATCTTCACAGCCTGACAGGCGCCCGAGTTTTTCAGCGAGTTTCTGCTGTAAAGGATTTACGATCGAATTACTGTAAAAACCGATCTTATCCAGCTGTTCCCTGATCCGTTTGACATAGTGAGGATGGGAATGCCCGATAGAAATTACGGCATGACCACCGTATAGATCGAGGTATTCTTTCCCATCGGCATCGATTACGGTACTACCCAGGGCCTTTACAGGGGTAACGTCGTATAAAGGGTATACATCAAATAATTCCATCTTATCCTTTTTTGATCTGGTTGATCTTATCGTGAGAAGCTATGATACCCCGGATCAGGGAGGAGCTAAGTCCCTGGTGTTCCATTTCGTTGAGTCCCTCGATGGTACATCCCATGGGAGTAGTAACTTTATCTATTTCCTGTTCGGGGTGGTTCCCGGAATTAATAAGCAGGCTTGCGGCCCCGTGACAGGTATGCATCGCCAGTTCCTGTGCTTCTTTGGCATCAAATCCAAGTTGAATGGCACCCTGGGTGGTGGCCCGGATGAGCCGCATCCAGAAGGCTATCCCGCTGGCACAGATGACCGTGGCGGCCTGCATCCGGGTCTCTGGGATTTCCATAGAATGCCCCATACGGTTAAATATGGCCTTGGCGAGATCAATTCTTTTTTTACCTGCTTCGTTACTACACAGGCAAGTCATGGAATCACCAACGGATATCGCTGTATTAGGCATACTTCGGATGATGTATTGAGCTTTTCCCACGATTGCTTCCATAGAAGCTATACTGAACCCGGTTATGGTACTGATAAGGACATGTTTCTCTGTGAGAATATCCTTTATCTCCTCCAGGATACCGGCAAAATGCCTCGGCTGAACGGCAAATATGAGGATGTCAGAATTGTCTACGGCCTCACGGTTATCAGAGGTGATAGTGACATTCCCGTATTTCTCAAAAACACGGATCTCTTCCAGGTTCCTTTTCGTCAGGTACATGCTGGTAGCCCCGTTGCTGTGGAGTATACCTTTGGCTATTGATATCCCCAGGTTCCCTGTCCCTATAATCGCTATTTTCATACTTCTTTATTTAGTGGTTGTCAGGATGGCTGAACACTAGAATACTCCTGATTTTAATTGTAAACCGGATCCTTCCTCCACCCCGAACATCAGGTTCATATTCTGAACGGCCTGGCCCGAGGCTCCTTTTAACAAATTATCGATCGCCGAGCTAACCAGTAGCAGGTCATCATGTTTGTGCAGGTGTAAGTGGCATTGGTTGGTATTGACGACCTGCTTGAGATCCAGGGGTTGGTCTGAAACATGGGTAAAGCTGGCATCTTGATAGAATTCCCGGTAGAGAGCTTCCGCTGATTCCAGGCTATCCGTATACCGGGTATAGGCTGTGGCAAAAATGCCCCTGGTGAAATTCCCACGCATTGGCAGGAAGTGGATAGGGGGGATTTCATCCTGCAGGCTTTGCAGGCTTTCACTTATTTCTCCCATATGCTGATGCGTAAAGGGCTTATACCACGAGATATTATTATTTCTCCAGCTGAAATGGGTTGTGGCAGAAGTGGCAACTCCGGCTCCCGTACTTCCTGTCATGGCATTGATATGAACATCATTCCCCAGCTTTTGCTTACTAGCCAGGGGGAGTAAGGCTAACTGTATGGCTGTGGCAAAGCAACCGGGATTAGCAATATGACCGGCGTTCCGTATCTTCTCCCTGTTCAGTTCAGGTAGACCGTAAACAAACCGCCTGTCGTCGAGTGAAGCATCGCCTGCCAACCTGAAATCGTTACTTAGGTCGATCACCTTGGTTTGTTCCGAAAAGCTGTTAGCCTTGAGAAAAGCGGTGGAGTTGCCGTGTCCAAGGCACAGGAAAACCACATCCACACCGGAATCCACTGTACCAGTGAATCGCATATCCGTAACCCCGAGAAGGTCCGGGTGGGTATCTGAAATTTTAGTTCCGGCCCGGGTGGTACTGTAAACGAAAGAGATCTCTGCGTCCGGATGCATTAAAAGGATCCTGATAAGTTCCCCGCCGGTATAGCCCGACCCTCCGATTATTCCTGCTCTGATCATGAGTTCTGGTTTACGTGGGTCGCGATCTTACCCTGGTTAGATAATATCTTGATAAAGCCTTTGGCATCTTCAGCGGTCCATGCTTTGTTCATTTCGCCATACTGGCCAAATGAGGCATTCATCAGGTCGTGTTTTGAATTAATCCCGTTGAGTTCAAAACGATAGGGATGCAGGCTGACGGATACGGTTCCCGATACATTCCTTTGAGTATCCTGCAGGAAGGCCTCAATATTTCGCATTACC
Organism: Zeaxanthinibacter enoshimensis; assembly: GCF_004362865.1. GTDB lineage: Bacteria > Bacteroidota > Bacteroidia > Flavobacteriales > Flavobacteriaceae > Zeaxanthinibacter > Zeaxanthinibacter enoshimensis. Next base: position 1,267,056 of record NZ_SNYI01000001.1, read on the forward strand.
TCGTCCAGGTAGTTCCCTTCGTGGAGCAGCATGCCATAGAAATTAGCCAGTTGTTCTTTCTGGAATTGCTGCCATTTACTCAGGGTGTGTTTCTCTAACAAGTGATGTGCTTTGATAATGATCAGGGAAGCAGCAGCCTCGAACCCGACCCGGCCTTTGATACCTATAATGGTATCTCCCACATGGATGTCCCTGCCAATTGCAAATGCGGAAGCAATTTTTTCCAGCTGAATGATATTGTTAACGGGACTGTCTTCCTTACCGTCTATCGCAGCCAGTTCTCCTTTGGTAAAAGTTAGGTTTACTTCCCGGGTACCCGATGCTGTAAGCTGGCTGGGATAGGCTTCCGGCGGGAGGGGTTTCTCTGAAGTAAGGGTTTCTGCTCCTCCTACAGAAGTACCCCAGAGTCCTTTGTTGACAGAGTACTTGGATTTTTCCCAGGAGGCATCCACCCCATGAGCTTTAAGATAGCTGATCTCTTCCTCCCTGGATAATCTCATATCGCGGATGGGAGTAATGATCCGGATGTCAGGTGCCATGATCTGGAAGATCATATCAAATCTGACCTGGTCATTCCCTGCGCCGGTGCTGCCATGGGCAATAGCGTCTGCCCCTACAGATTTTGCATAATTGGCTATTTCTACCGCTTGTACAATTCGCTCTGCACTAACAGATAAGGGATAGGTGTTGTTCCTGAGAACATTCCCGAATACCAGGTATTTTACCACCTTCTCATAGAAGGACTCCAGGGCATCTATGCATTTATAATTGGTCGCTCCAAGCTCCAGGGCTTTGTTCCTGATTTCTTCGATCTCTTCCTTTTCAAATCCACCGGTATTTACGGTCACGGCATGTACCTCGTATCCCTGGTCTTCTGATAAATATTTAGCGCAGTAGGAAGTATCCAGTCCTCCGCTGTATGCCAGTACTAATTTTTTCATGAGTCTTTCTTTTTAAGGAACAATTGCTCCTTGATACTTTTTAATCTTTTAAATGCTTTACTATTCACTTCTTTCTTCTGGAGAGCAGATTTTTCCTGTGCCGGATCATATAACATCCCTGTGCAGAGACACATCTTCTGTTCTGTCCTCGTCAGGATATCAAAATTCTTACAGGTCTGGCATCCTTTCCAGAATTCAGGGTCATCTGTAAGTTCGGAAAATGTGACGGGTTTATATCCCAGCTCGTAATTCATCTTCATTACGGCAAGGCCTGTGGTGATCCCAAAAATTTTGGCATCGGGGAATTTTTCCCTTGAAAGTTCAAAAATGGCCTTCTTTATCTTTTTGGCTAGCCCCTGGTTCCTGAAATCGGGATGCACGATTAAGCCCGAGTTGGCGACGAATTTCTGGTGCCCCCAGACCTCGATATAGCAGAACCCCGCGAAGGTATCCCCATCAAGGGCGATAATGGCATTACCATTGACCAGTCTTTTTACGATATATTCCGGACTGCGTTTTGCAATCCCTGTACCCCGGACCTTAGCTGACTCGGAGATAGTATCCGCTATGACCTGGGCATACTTAATATGTGATTCGTTAGCAATAACAATTTTCATTGCCGAATAGGGTTGATAAATTAAAAGAAAGAATTTTGTTGATTTTGCGGAAATGGACTCACCTATTTCCAAAGAAGAAACGCACCCTTACGGGCGGCGACGTGTGGGCACAAAACGAGTGACCGGGAAAGAGCTCCGGGTAATCAAAAAGTTATGTGCTTTAGTATTCATTGTAATCAAAAGTACAAATTAAATTGAATTGACCTCGTAAAGTGTTCAATTTTTGGAGATTAAGATTTATCCCCGCCTCTTTCTGAATAATTCATAGCCCATCATTCCTAAAACTGCTAAATACTCAATAGAGATTGCAAGCATACTTTCCTTGTAGCCTGGGTTGGCATAAGCAGTATAACTGAGAATGGCAACCACGGACCACACGATAGGAAACCGGTAAGGCGTGAAAAGACTCAGCAAAAGGGGTACGATCAGGTACCAGGGATGTACTACGGGTGCCAGCAGGTAATAGATGACCATGACCCACATCATGGAATTGATGAGATGGGGTAATGAAGAATCTCTTTTATAAAAAGTGTAGAACAATACCAGGGCCACAGTTGTGTAGGGAATAAGGTTTCCGTACCACCGTATAAGTTCCCAGGGCTTTGCATCAAACTGAATCGCGATCTGTTTGATGCCATTGTAAATCCCGGCATTGAATTCAAAATTTGAAAACCAGAGGTGAAGGGTGGCCAGGAAGTTGTGCAAAAATTCGGGGGTGTAGAAATACAGGAAACTCAGGATCACAGCCAGGCCGGTGCCCACATAGAACAAGAGGCTTTTCCGTAATCCCAGGGCTGTGAAAAGAAGCGGTAAGAGCATCAAAGGAATCAGCTTGACTACAACAGAGGCGCCGTATGCCAAAGAGGCAAGCAGGGTTCTTTTACTGATCAGCAGGTAGAGGGCTGCTACCATGAAAAAGAGCATTACTCCCTCAAAATGCAGGTTCCCAGTTAACTCCAGGATCACCAAGGGGTTCAGGAAATACCAGAATATCAGGTGTGCTGACCTGTTCATTTTTTTGAGTAACAATCGTCCTACGTAGATGATCCCCAGGTCTGCAGTGATAATAATGAATCTTAAGGTCAGTATACCCCCTAATATACTTTTGCCACCTAGCAGTGCTGCCAGGGTAAAGAAGAACTGGTTCAGCGGCGGGTAATTACTGAAGTTCCCGGCACTGAGGTCTCCCATACCGGTATGTAGTGCAGCGAAGTACGGATCAGTTCCAAGTTCGGAGATAAGATCGTTCGGTTTGCTCAGGTAGGGGTTGATCCCATCCAGGACGAGGTGCCCATCCCACAGGAACCTATAGAAATCCTGTGACAGGTTAGGCATTGCGAAAAGCAGCACAAGTCGGAACAGGATACCACTTACCAGTAAGAACCTGTAGTTCCATTTTTCGAACTGTATGAGTTTAAAACAAAAGAAGAAGAGTGCCCCGTAAAGACAGAAAAAGCGGATGGTATCTTCCCGTGCCAGCGCGTATCCTGTCACCCAGTAAAACAGCAACGTGAACAAAACCATAAGCAGGGGGAACCTGTGGAGATTCCAGTAAGAGACAGCCCTGCCAAGCATAATGAAACGGTTAGTTGGATTAGTAGGCACCGAAAATATTAAAAATATAATTATTTTCTGAAGCGGAAAGGGGGAAGAAAAAAAAGGCCCCTTGATGGGGCCTGTAAATTATGCTTTAGAAGTGAGTGACTTGAAGAATACAAAGCCAAATCCCAGGAACAACATAAAGTGGAACGGGAAAAGACCGAAATCATTCAGTGGAATAGCACTATACATCCCAAACAGGAAGTACAGCATTAAACCAAACTCCAGGATCATATTCGGGGAGAGCTTCGTGGTAAGGTATTTATTCCCTTTCCAGCTATCGGTTAAATTGTTAATGTTGAACTTTGGTGTTCTTACAAATTCACTTCTTTTGCCCATATGGCCCTCCAGTACCGCAACGGTATTGTGAAGGGAAAAGCCAAGAGCTACCGAAAAGAAGGTGAAAAAGAGTTTGATATAGTCCACGAAATTATCAAAACTGCTTCCCTGTATACTCTTGTAAGTAAACCAGTAACAAACAAACAGGATAATGGTACTCACTATAAAGAAGCTCGTTACTTCAAAGACCCATCCCAGGTGACCGTACATGTTCTTGATATAGAGCATGGGTATACTCAATAACGCCACGAGGAAAACACAAAGGAACATGGAACTGTTCAGCAGGTGCATCACCCCGTGAAACTTAGTTTTGAATGGTATGTTTTTGGCTTTGATAACACTCCAGACGGTTTTCTTAAAGTTCTCTGCACCTCCTTTGTTCCAACGGAATTGCTGGGAGCGGGCAGCACTGATGACCACGGGAAGTTCAGCCGGAGTCTCTACATCTTCCAGGTATTTAAATTTCCAGTTCTTTAATTGGGCGCGGTAGCTGAGATCCAGGTCTTCTGTCAGGGTATCTCCTTCCCAGTTACCCGCATCAAGAATACATTCTTTTCTCCAGATTCCTGCTGTACCGTTAAAATTGATAAAGTGACCTTTGGCATTCCTTCCAACCTGTTCCAGGGTAAAGTGAGCATCTAAGGCAAATGCCTGTATCCTGGTCAGTGTAGAATAGTCCCTGTTGATGTGTCCCCAACGGGTTTGTACCACCCCGATCTCTTCATCTTTGAAGTAGATCACTGTTTTCTTAAGCCAGTCGGCAGAAGGAAGGAAATCTGCGTCGAAAATGGCAATGAAGTCACCTTTCGCGATCTTCAGGCCTTCTTTCAGGGCTCCTGCCTTGAACCCGGACCTGTTCTCCCTGCGGATATGCTGGATGTCCAGCCCGGTTTCTTGTAATGCTTTAATTCTTTCTGCTGTATCATGAACAGAGTCGTCCGTAGAGTCGTCCAGCACCTGGATCTCCAGTTTGTTTGTTGGGTATTCGATCTTCGATATGTTCTCTAACAAACGTTCAACTACGTACTCTTCGTTATAAATGGGAAGCTGGATGGTAACAAAAGGAATTTCCTTGGGATCCAAAAGATTGAATTTTGGAGCGTAGGCATTGACTTTTTTGTGGCCCAGGTAATTGACCAATAGGTTCAGTTGTGCCAGGCTGTAGAAGAAAATTAGCAACAATGCAATACTGTAGATTGCAATAATGATGTAAGTGATTGTTAGTCCCATTTATTTATTTAAAACTGTATTTAAATATCCAACCAAGGATTTTAACGCCTGCAAATATAGTACCTTTTACGGTACCGGACACCTTGGATATGCCAATTCTTTTCCTGTAACCCACTGGTACTTCGGTATATGCCAGCTTGTGTTTTAGTGCTTTCAGTTGCATTTCCACTGTCCAACCGTAGGTCTTGTCTTCCATTCCTAACAACACCAATTTGTCATATCGAATGGCTCTGAACGGACCCAGGTCTGTATAATTTGCTCCAAAAAACAATTTCATCAGGAACGTTGCTAACCAGTTTCCAAACACCTGTTGAGGTGTCATGGACCGGGTTTCACGTTTATCTTTTACACGTGCACCGATCACCATATCATAATCTCCTTTTTCAATAGGCTCCACCAGCTGGTGCAACTCTTCGGGATAGTCAGAATAATCGGCATCCATAAATACGATAATATCGGGTGTTTTGGATTGGCTGCTGATGTAATTTAATCCTTTCAGGCATGCATACCCGTAGCCCTGCCTGTTTTCCGACAATACGGTTGCGCCTGCTTCCCTGGCCCTGGCCATCGTATCATCGGTAGAAGCATTGCTCACCACGATCACCTCGGAAACTCTCGAGGGAATTTCAGCCAGGACTTTTGCAATTGAATCTTCTTCGTTAAAAGCTGGAATTACGACCTTAATATCTGTCATGGTGGGGAGATCTGAGCAACTTATATCCCGTTTTCAGAGGGATTGTTGATATTGCTGATTCTGTAGAGAAACGGTAGTACAGTGAATTCAGAGAACTTGGTTTTTCATTTTTGATTGGCGTGTCAAAAGTAGTATTATCTCCTGAACTTAAGGCTTCCGGTTAAAAATAATTTCTATTACGCAATGGGCTGGATAAGAAATCATTATTGCTTGTTTACCAGGTCCATGAGATCAACATCATTTCCAAGGAGTACTTCCCTGCTGTTGATCCGGCCCTCCAATGGGCCATTCTCTAATTTAAGCACTCCCCTTGGACAGACGGCAGAACAGATACCACAACCTACACAGCTGGAGCGAACGATATTCTCGCCTTTCTGGGCATATGCGCGTACATCAATTCCCATCTCACAATAGGTGGAACAGTTCCCGCAGGAAATACACTGCCCTCCGTTGGTAGTGATCCTGAACCGGGAGAACAGGCGCTGCTGGAATCCAAGGATAGCTGCCATAGGGCAACCAAACCTGCACCATACCCTGTTTCCGAAAATGGGGTAGAATCCTGTGCCGATAACGCCGGAAAATATACTCCCTATCAGAAAGGCATAGGTCTTCCTTAATGTTCCTGAAGAAAACAAAAAGACCTGCCCGTTCCCGCTGAGGTAATGAAAGCCTATAAGCGCAATAATGATAATAAAATAACCGATGGCACCATACTGGGCGTCCTTCTTTAACTGGTTTCTCCGGAAGATCATGGCCCAGCCAAAGACAAGGGTCAGTAATACTCCAACCCCGATGAGGAAGACATCCCGGGTGAGCCAGTATTTACTGCTGTCATTTCCCAGGTAAGAGTAGATTACAGCAGTGGTCATAAGGGTTACAAAGACCACCACGCTGTGAACCACCCATCGCTCGATCTTCCAGGCAACCATCCGTTTATCGCTGAGATGTCTGAAAGGGTCTCCGGCCGTTTCTGCCAGGCCGCCACACCCACATACCCAGGAACAGTACCAACGTTTCCCATATTTGTAAGTGAGGACAGGGGTGATAACGAATATGGAAAGTACCCCGAAGATCAGCATGGCCAGCCCAATATTCCCGGCATCGATAAATGCGTTCACCCGGTATTGTTCGAACATATAATAATTAAGAGGCCAGATATTTTTCAGGTCGTAATACGGAAGGTCCCCATTTAACCTGGCCATGAATTCCGGGATTAGGAAGGCAAAACCCGTCTGGAAAAACATAACGCTGTAGGTGCGTAATTTCTCGTAACGATTATGCCTGTATTTCAGAATGAACTTTACGCCGAACGCCAGGATAGCTATAGTATACAGGGTGCCGTACACAAACCACTGGCTGGCTGGGTTACCGCTTAACAACCGGCTAAGAGGGTCAAAGAGGGCTATGATGCCGGTGTTATCTTCTCCCTGGCGTAACCCGAGGAACTGGGGGTAAAAATAGAGGATCACATAGAAGCCGGTAAGGACGATCCCAAGCATCCAGGCCCAGAGACCTCTTCCCGAGATCGATTTAAACCAAACTCCGTCGTTTTTAATGCCGGGATGTTTCCCGGTATAGGCCTGTACCGAAAACCAGATTATACCCGCACTTATGGCTGCCAAGGATACAGAAAGCCAGAGTACCTTATTGGGGAAATCGACATTAAATACCGCGAGCAACAGAATAAGAAGACCCGAGAGTCCCAGGGTTGTGGCAAATTTCTGACCAGTACCCAGGGCTTTGGGTGGCTGCCCGGCCAGCGACATACTTTGATCCTTGGTATCCATAAGTTATTTCGTATTAAAGAATATCCGGTGCCAGTTCTTTTTGGCAGGTTTAAGTTGTGTTTTAAATTCAGCGTTATATGCTGAAAGGATCTCATTTTCGTACTGATCGTAAAACTCCGGATCAAAGTTCGCATCCTTAAGATGGGTCACAACGTAAGGCAGGTCTTTTCCCTCGGTAAGCCAACGGTCTATCACCTGGTGCCTCATGCGTATGCCAAAAGTATTTATTCCCAGGAATAATTTGGTGTCAACGTGGTAGGCTATGGTGATACATTTGTCATCATCAGGGTGAATCCAGTGAAAATGTGCTTCGTGCTCCCGGCGTTTTCTCTTGGAGGATACCCAACCATAAGTCTGGTATTCAATATCAAAGAATTTAGCACTGTTGAACCAGTTACCCGGAGAATAAGGAGTTCTTTGCCCGCAAATGGTCCGGGCGACGGTCTCACCCATGATCCGGCCCGTATACCATACCGCTTCAACCGCGGGCCTGTCTCCTATAGGTTCCCGTTGCTGGGCACAATCTCCAATTGCATAAATACCGGGAATGCCTGTTTCAAGAAACCGGTTTACGAGTATGCCCTTATCCGTATGAACCGGACTGTTCTGTAAGAATTGGATGTTAGGTCTGACCCCTGTGGTAATACCAACCAGCTTACAGCTGATCTCTTCCCCATCTTCGGTGAGAACTCCACAGACCCTGCCCTTCTCATCTCCTAGAATCTCTTTCAGGTTGGTATTTAATCTTAAATCTACATGATGAGATTGGATATGCCTACTGATCATACCGGCCTCCCTGTCGGGGAGAACATTATTCCAGAAGGCACCTTCCCGTACCAGGAAGGTTACTTCAATTTCCCTGGTTCTGAGCATCTCGGCCAGCTCCACCCCGATCAGTCCGCCCCCTACGATTACCGCCCTGGGGCAAGCCTCGGCATCAGGGGCGTGTTTTTCCAACTCCTCCAGGTCTTGTTTAGTGACCAGTCCCTGTACTCCTTCCAGGTCCAATCCCGGCCATCCGAAGGTGTTGGTTACAGATCCTGTGGCGAGGATAAGAGTGTCATAGGAAAAGCTACTGCCATCAGATAACGTAAGTTTTTTAGAATCGGGATGCACATCGGTGACCCTTGCACGGAGTAGATCGATGTTGTTCTGTTGCCAGAAATGTGGCTCATAGGGCTCGATATCCTTCCATCGCATATGGCCCATGTAGACATACATCAGGGCGGTACGCGAAAAGAAGTAATCTGTCTCATCAGAAATGATAGTGATCCTTTTGTCGGAAAGTTTCCGGATATGCCTGGCTGCGGTGATACCTGAAATTCCATTCCCGATAATTACGATGTGCTCCATTGGATGGGTTTGCTTACAGGGGTTAAGTCGACTTTAAAGATAAAACTTAACAATCAATAGGGAGCTGATGTGGAATTATACTTTATTTTTAATTGTAATTACCCGGCGTATGAAAAAATTAGCGGTTGTATTTATCTGTCTGCTGCAGTTACAATGCGGGAGCAAAGTAGTGCGGAAAATGAACGGCGTCAGTTTTGTGGCTACCCGAGATAAGGCAGTCCAGGAGAATGTGGATCTGCTGAAAGACCTGCACGTTTCACATGCAGCGGTCATGCCCTTCGGTTTTATACGGCAATTGGATTCTCCAGAGATCATTTTCAATACAGATCGGCAGTGGTTCGGTGAAACGCGGCAGGGGGTCATGCAGTATATAGAACTGCTGCATGAAAACCGGATCAAGGTTATGGTTAAACCACAGATCTGGATCTGGAAAGGTGAGTTTACCGGGAATATGAAGATGGCCAACGAAGAGGATTGGAGTGTTCTGGAAGATTCTTACGAAAAGTTTATCCTAACCTACGCTTCGGTAGCGGAAGAAAGCAAGGCAGAAATATTTTGCATAGGCACAGAACTGGAACAGTTTGTACAACACAGGCCGGGATACTGGAAACAGCTTATAGGTAAAATAAGGAATGTATATAAAGGTAAACTGACCTACGCAGCAAACTGGGATGAATACAGCAGGGTCCCTTTCTGGTCTTCCCTGGACTATATAGGCGTGGATGCTTATTTCCCTTTATCGGACAAAAAAACCCCCGGTACGGATGAATTGCGAGAGGGATGGCAGCCCTGGAAAAAAGCCTTGCAAGAGCAATCGAACCTGCACAAAAAACAGGTTATCTTCACAGAATTCGGTTACAGAAGTATGGATTATACCGCCCATAAGCCATGGTTGGTTGACCGGACGGAAGAGGGGGTCAACTTGCAGGCGCAGGTAAATGCGAAGACAGCCATCTTTGAAGAGTTCTGGAGAGAAGACTGGTTCGCCGGCGGGTTTATCTGGAAGTGGTTTCCATACCATGAAAAAGCAGGAGGAAGTAATGACAACCGGTTTACACCCCAGAATAAACCTGCAGAAGAAGTGATACGCTCTTATTACAAAGCATTTTAGGATTGATTATATAAAGCGGTCCTTGCTTGGATTTGAATTTCAAATTTGATAATCTTTGTAGTAAAATCACCACAAGTGAAAATCAACCCTCTTCTTTCTTTATTATTCCTGCTTCTCGCTATTAATGCCATGGGGCAGGACAGTCTGCTTGTAGTTACCGCAGAGCGGGGAGATGGGGTATATTCCCTGTTGAGGAAGCAAGGAGTAGACCCATTTAAATACTACGACACATTCCTGGAAATGAACCAGGTAAATCTGAGGGATGGCAAAGAGCTCTACGCCGGGCGAAAATACCGCATCCCCTATATCCCGGAAACTCCTGAAACCAACGGGGCAGTGGCAACACTGGCGAAGGGAACGGAATACCCCTTATTTGGTAATAAATATGCTTTTGTAAGCCCGGTCAGTGAAAAACTCAAGGGAGCGGTGTATTACCTTATTTCCGGACATGGCGGACCGGATCCCGGCGCCATAGAGGAACACCAGGGTAAAACCATTGCTGAAGATGAATATGCCTATGATGTCACTTTGCGATTGGCGAGGGAATTACTTTCTCATGGAGCAAAGGTTTATATCATCGTCCGTGATGAAAATGATGGGATAAGGGATGAACGTATCCTGGAAATAGATAATGACGAAGTGGTGTATCCCAACCAGCAGATCCCGTTGAACCAGTTGGAAAGGCTTCGCCAGCGCGTGGACGCGGTGAATAAATTATACTACGAGAATATGGGTAGATACCAGAGGTTAATTGTGACCCATGTGGATAGTCGCAGCCGTGGCCAGAATATCGATGTTTTCTTTTACCACCATGAAAACAGTAAGAACGGGAAGCGCCTGGCAGAAAGTATCCATGACACCTTCTACCACAAATACCGCCAATACCAACCCAACAGGCAGTATGAAGGCACCTTTACGGACCGCAGTGGTCTATACCTTATAAAGAACACCTTGCCTGCAATGGCTTATATAGAGATCGGGAACCTCCGTAACAAACGGGATCAACAGCGGATCCTTGACCCGGATAACAGGCAGGCCCTTGCTAAATGGATCTCCGAAGGGGCGATCCTGGACTACAGTAAAAGATAGTGGTTATTCAGGAAACGATATTCCTGGAATAATAGGAAAAAAGCTGTTCAGGGCTTGCTCCCAGGAATTTTTTCAGGTGGATCATTCCAAAATGGAACTGTAGTCGCCATACCCCGACAACCCGGTATTTCCTGGCTGAAGTCACTACGTGATCAGCAACGATAGTAAATCGTGTCAGATCATACAATCGGCCGATGAATTCACTGTCCTCATAGATGTTATAGCTGGTATTAAAGCCACCTGTGGATTTAAAGAATTCCTTATCAATAAATAGGGATTGATCTCCGCCACGGCAAATCCGGAGGTTGATACGGCTGCACCAGGCGAAGAATCGCAGTACAGGATGGCCGTCATCAAATCGCATCCGGAAACAGCCCGCAAGCCTTCCCGGACTAATTGAGTCTCTTATTTTCTGATCAAAATTTTTTGGCGGCAAAGTATCTGCATGAAGGAAATACAAGGTCTTTCCAAAAGCTGCCATCGCACCAGCATTCATTTGCCGGGCCCGCCCCCTTGGGGCGTCAATTACCCTGGCGCCCAGCTGTGCGGCAATTTCCGCCGAACCGTCTCTGCTTCCCCCATCAACAACAATGGTTTCCAAATGGAATTCCCCACTTTTAACCTGCTCCAGATGTGCAAGAAGGCCGGGCAGAACATCACTTTCGTCCAGGACAGGGATAATAATGCTGAGATCCGGATTAGTTGGAGTCATTGAGTTTCCAATCGTAGGATTTGAATTTAACCGTGGCATTTTTGCTTACAGGAACCCGGGCATAACGGTTGAGGTAATCGATGAGCGTTCCGGTTCCCGTAAAATCCTCCCGGTACCAGTCAAATATAGCGGAGATATACAGCTGGTCTGCCTCTATCGTATTTTTCCTGGGATCCCTGATAAAGGTAAGGGTTGCATCCCGGAGCTGTTCTTCCAATGTATCCGCGCGATAAGCATCGGCAGACAGGGCGGGGCAGGAGTAGGAGGCACAGTTAATAGCAAAATGGATCCGCGGATCATCCATTTTACGGAGAACCTGGTTTTCGATATATCCCAGGGATACTTTCTGATCGCCAAGCCGTATCCATTCCGTGTCCCAGGGATCTTCCAGGTCTTTAATGCTTTTTACAGGATAGTGCTCCAGCACCAGTCTTACTGTTGCGGCATTATACAGGTTTATATAATACGCCATTTTCTCTTCGCGTGAGGATTCAGTTGCAGGGACGTTACCAGCAAGTACATCCAGGTAGGTATCCAGTACAGATACTTCCTTTTTCATCCCTGAATAATTTACATTTCCCTCCCTGGACACGTAATTATTGAGCAGGTATTGCCAAGACATGTGCAGGTCATCCTTTTGCTCAATTTTAACGGGTGCTGACCCGGCATAGTGCCCGGTCAGCAGTGCTGTTCCCAGGGAGAGTAGTAAAAAAATGGGTGTCAGATAGTTCATAGGATATTCACTTCAGGCTAGCAGCAACCTCCCCCATCGTAATGCCAGGTACTTTCGCTTACATGTATCCGGGGATCAGCCATTGCAAGTGCAGCTGCTGTTTTATCACATACTGCTATCGGTTGGTTCTGAACCAGGACATGGCCATTCCCGTCGTCAAAATACTCTTCATCTCCGTAATAGATAGCTGTTTTTCCAGTGAAGACACAGGGCCCGTCTGCAGGCATAGGGTCTTTTATCGCTGCGATCTCGATAGATTCTATATGGATCAATTCATCTGTAGGGTAGTGATTGGGTGCAAGAACCCGGTACGATTTCCTTGCCCGGATCTCTATAGTGCCGAACCCTGCATCGGTGAGTACTTTTACGTAATCTGCAATGGGAATGCTACCGCTCAGGCAAAGTGCCCGGAGCCTGTCGTCATTGCGCAATTCATCAGACATCTCCTGTTCACAGGTGGGATCGCTCATTACAAGTCGGCCATGTGGTTTAAGGACACGGTACATCTCGGAGACCGCCTTCTTTAGGTCATCTATCTTAAATATATTGAACAGGCAATTTTGTGCAGCTACATCTATGCTCTCATCCTCAACGGGTAAATTCAGGGCATCTCCCTTTACGAGCTTGACAAAATCACTGCTGAACCATTCATTTTCTTCTTCGGCAATTTTAAAGTTCTTCCTTGATGCTTCCAGCATTTCATCCACGACATCTACCCCGGTTACCCCGCCAGGCTGACGTGAGAAATAAGCGAATTGCAGCAGTTCCATTCCACCTCCAACACCGACATACAATACTTTGGGGTTGTTCACCAGGTCCTGGGCAGAGACGGTACTTCCACAGCCATAATTCATTTCCTGCATGATCTTCGGGATTGAAAGCCCGGGAAACTGCCATACCGGGTTTGTCGTGCAGCACAGACCAACGTCCGGGGTTTCAGCTGCAGCCTTGTATAGTTCGTTGGTGGCGTTCAGGTAGCTCATAATGTCTTTATTAATTCTTTAAATAGTTTTATCATTTTAGGCTCGGTCTTGCCTGCAATGGCCAGGATCTCTTCGATATCAACAGGCTCAAGGTTATCAGGGTCACATTCGTCAGTCAAAACAGACACCGCTACTACAGGTAGTCGTAAATGATTCGCTACAATTACTTCCGGCACTGTACTCATTCCCACAGCGTCCGCTCCCAGGATCTTAAGCATCCTGTATTCTGCCCGGGTTTCAAGCTGCGGCCCCATTACAGAAGCGTATACTCCTTTCTTCAGGCTGATCCCTTCCTTCCCGGCAATCTCCTCAATACGTTTACGCATTTCGGGATCATAAGGTTCACTCATATCCACGAAACGATCCCCGAACTCGGCCACGTTTTTGAAAGCGAGGGGGGACCCTCCCTGCAGGTTGATGTGGTCCTCGATCAGCATGATGTCACCTTTCCTGAAATCCAGGTTCACGGCTCCTGCTGCATTGGATATGAAGAGTTTTTTAATACCCAGCAAATGCATAACCCGGATCGGGTAAGTGACATCGAGCACATCATAACCTTCATACATATGAAACCGTCCCTGCATAACTACCACCTTCTTGTCCTGGAGGGTGCCGTATATAAGTTTACCGCTGTGAAATTCAACGGTCGCCAGCGGGAAAAATGGAATATGGTTATAGTGAGCCACCACCTGGTCCTGGATGTCCTCTACTATTTTCCCCAGGCCGGTGCCCAGGACTATACCGATCTCGGGTTCCTCAAAGCCCCTGTCTCTCAGGTAGGCAGCTGATTCTTCCAATTGTTTACGCGTCATCTTTTTATATGTTTTAAAAATGGTTGAAATGCGGGAATATCGACTATGTCTTCGTAAACATCCACATCATTTCTCAGTTGCAATTTAGTAACATTTACTTCATCGAGATCCCTGTAAGTGTCTTGCAGTACGGAATTTATTCCCCAGTTCTTGTCCCGGAAAACGGGGGGATGGAGTTTCTTCATACCCAGCAGGTAATATCCCCCATCCTGGGCCGGACCAATTACAACTTCGGAGCTGTCTAATGCTTCAAACGCCTGTAGTATATCCCTGCTGTTCAGATCATAGAGATCACTCCCAATAATTATAATCTGTTCGAAACCCGCCGCGAAACCGGCTTTGAAGGCATTTTCCATACGCTCCCCGAGATCTTCTCCCTCCTGCAGTTTTTTTTCATAGGCTGCAGCCTCCCAGTGATCGTTCGGTTTAATCGATTCCGAATAACAAACCCACTTTGTGAAAGGGAGCTGCTTAGTAACATCTGCTGTATGTTCTAACAGGAACTTATAAATGTCCAGGGCGGCCTGGTCACCAACTGTTGATGCAAGACGGGTCTTGCATTTACCCAATTCGGGATTCCGGGTAAAAATTAGTAGTAATCTCTTATCTTTTATCAAACAGTATAATTTTTATCGCTTGTACACTTTTTCTCCCGCTTTAAGCAGGTGATCCCAGGATTTACTGAAAGCATGCACTTTTTGTGTAGGGTTGCCTTCGGGATCCATCACAGGGTACCCGGCATTCTTCCAGCCGAAAATTCCTCCGTACAGGTTTTTGACATTAGTAAACCCTGCTTCTTTAAGGTCTTCCCCTATCCTTTCAGATCGTACCCCAACCGAGCAGTAAACTACGATTTCAGTGTCTTTGTCAGGAACGTAGTCCAGCACCGTTTCTATATCAAAGTCTTTATACCCAACCCAGGTGGCGCCGGGGAGGTGGCTCACCAAAAATTCTTCCTTTTCGCGGGCATCCAGCCGCAGGGTCTTATCATCCCGGGCTAATTCATCGACCTGGATGTAGGGAATACTTCCGGAATTATAGCGCTCCAGGGTTTTTTCAATAGTCTTCTGTCCCTGGCAGGAAGCCATCAGGATAAAAAGAAAAATAAACCTGGTAAAAAGCATTCGGTGCGTAGTAAGATTCTAATAACAAAGATAGTGTTTTGAAGACTTTTGCAGGATAGAGTCTCCCTTAAGAATATGATAAAATAATTGAGTAATTTTAAAAATTAAAGCGGGAAAGATATGAGGAAAACAGTTTCAGTGACCGTTCTGGCGCTAGTTGTAATGGCAATTGCAGTATTGTCGTGTAAGGATAAAACAAAATCGGGCCTGGGGGAGGATGCTATTATTGTGGATACCCTTGTGTACCAGGAGCAGTACAGACCTCAGTATCACTATACACCCCCTGCAAAATGGATGAATGATCCCAATGGCCTGGTCTATGCAAACGGGACCTACCACCTTTTCTACCAGTATTACCCGGAAGACATAGTATGGGGGCCCATGCACTGGGGGCATGCCGTCAGTAATGATCTTCTGCATTGGGAACACAAGGCTATTGCATTATATCCCGATACTCTTGGATATATATTTTCCGGTAGTGCGGTATATGATGAAAAAAACACTTCTGGCTTAGCACCTCCCGGAGAGTCTCCCCTGGTGGCATTCTATACCTACCACGACCCGGAAGGAGAAAAATCCGGAGCATCGGACTTTCAGACCCAGGGGATCGCCTACAGTATGGATGGGGGAGAGAACTGGTCCAAATACGAGGGGAACCCGGTTTTAGATAATGAAGAGGGCATCCGGGATTTCCGTGATCCTAAAGTTTTCTGGTACGAGGAAGGAGAGTACTGGATTATGGCCCTTGTTGCCGGGGACCATGCCCAGTTCTACAGATCGGAGAACCTGACCCAGTGGGAGTTTATGAGCGAATTCGGGAAGGAGAGTGGTGCCCATGGTGGGGTGTGGGAATGCCCGGACCTGTTCTCTTTAGAAGTGGATGGGGAAGAGCGATGGGTCCTGATCATCAGTATAAATCCGGGAGCACCCAACAAGGGTAGTGGTACCCAGTATTTTATCGGAGATTTTGACGGGACCACATTTACCGCAGACCACGAGGACATCCGCTGGCTGGACTGGGGAACTGATAATTACGCCGGGGTAACGTATAACCATGCCCCCGGTGGAGAGCGGATCTTTATCGGTTGGATGAGCAACTGGGATTACGCACGCGATACCCCTACGGAGGTCTGGAGAAGTGCGATGACCTTGCCCCGGAAACTAAGTCTTGAAAAGATAAAAGATACCGTGCGCTTACTGAATTATCCCATAGAGGAGTTGGATAAGATTATCGGGAAGAGAGAGGCAGAAAGCATTGAAATTCCAGCCGGGGATAAGATCGTGAGGGAATCCACTTTTTTAAGCCAGGCTGAAGTGATCTTCAATACCGCGGGGCGCAATTTTTCAATGGTCCTTGAGAATGGTGAGGGTGAGAAGGTAGAACTTGTGATGGACGGGGAGTCCGGAATGTTCAGCCTGGACCGTTCTGCATCAGGGCAGACTGATTTTAAAGAAGGGTTCGGGGCTGTTCAGCAGATGCCGGTGCACGGACTGCCCGAAGGAGAAGTAGAAGTCAGGGTGCTGGTAGATCGTTCCTCTGTAGAAGTGTTCATCAACAAAGGGCAGTACGTAATGACAGCCCAGTTGTTTCCCAACGAGGATTACAACCTGTTGTACGTAAATAACAACGCCTCGGGGCCTCTTAAGCTGGAGCAGTTCAGCCTGAACCCGGTGCAGCGGGTTTGGTGAGTTAACTTTCTGGCATGTGTTTGCTGATCACCCTGGGATAAGAAATGAGGTTATCGAATTTGAGTTTCCGAGGAGGGTATAAACGATTACGTTGATATACCGGTGTAAAGGGCTTCCTTGTTTCGCACAGACCAAGGGGTGTTAAACAGGTAAGATGGTGCTGACGTCTGTGGACTTAACCAATGGAATTAACCTATTGGGGAAAGCCCCCTCCCCGTGACAAAAGATAACGGTCTCTACTGCAGGAAACAAGCAGTCAATAAGCTCATTTTTACAGGAGTGCGTTCCGGGAGCTACCTTCGCTTTGCTCGGTGTTCCTTTGGAACCCCTGCTGTAAATACAAAACCCTACTGCCTGCGGCAGTAGTTTTTTCGTTCTTCGGACGCTTAGAAAAGCACGCTTTCCACGCGCCCTTGAACGAAAAAACCCACTCCGGTGGAGTGGGTTTTGTGAGTAATGTGGTACCTCCAGGAATCGAACCAGGGACACACGGATTTTCAGTCCGTTGCTCTACCAACTGAGCTAAGGTACCATTACGTCATTTTCTGCCAGCGAAACTAAAAGTATATCGCTTTAAGAGGGGGCAAATATACTTTCAAATTTAGGAACTACAAACAAAAAAAGAAAAAAATGGAATTCGTTTTTATCATTTTACAATCTTTGTAATATGAATCTGATCATCGATGCCGGGAACACCCAGGTGAAACTTGCTGTCTTTAACCGGAATGCGATCGCAGACTACCGTACTGCGGCCATGGGAAATTTTGCTTCAGAGGTGAAATCTGTATTTAAACAATTCCCGAATATTCGGTATGCCATGGTCTCTTCCGTGACCTGCCTGGATAAAACGGCGATGAATGTGCTTTCTATTTTTTGCAAAGTATTTGTACTGGACCATTCCTTTAAAATGCCCTTCAAGAACTCCTATGCTTCCCCTGCAACCCTGGGTGTAGACAGGATGGCACTGGCAACGGCGGCATTCTACCATAACCCGAACGGGAATACACTGGTCATTGATGCCGGCACCTGTGTGACTTATGATATGGTTAATGATTATGGCGAATACCTCGGGGGCGCAATCTCACCTGGATTGCGGATGCGGTACAAAGCCCTGAACCAGCAGACCGCCAATCTCCCCCTCCTGGAACCCGTAGATATGATCGGCTTTATCGGGAATACCACGGATAGTTGTATTCATAGTGGAGTGATCAACGGGATGTGCCAGGAGATGGATGGGATCATCACTCAATACCGGGAGAGATTTTCATATTTAACAGTTATTTTAACAGGGGGTGATGGGCAATTTTTGTCTAAACGATTAAAAAATACCATATTTGCGCATTCTAAATTCCTGCTCGAGGGCTTGAATTATCTACTGGAATACAACAAACGTTAAATGGTAAAAAAAATAGTAACTGCAATACTGTGCTTTGCATTGTACGGCGTATGTGCTCAGGACGGTACAGTATCACCTTACTCTTACTTCGGAATTGGAGATCTCAGGTCTCCTGCTACAGTAGATAATCAGATGATGGGAAGGCTTGGAATGTATACAGATAGTATACACGTCAACTTCCAAAATCCCGCAGCCTATGGAAAACTAAGGCGGACTACCTATACCGCGGGTCTGTCGCATTCAGAGATGCGCATTGAAAGTTTTACAGATCAGGAAAGTACTTCCGTAACCAATCTCGATTACATTGCCATCGGAATTCCCCTTGCTCCGAAATGGGGTGCTGGATTTGGATTGCAGCCTTATTCTTCAGTAGGGTATAACCTGATCGGCAGCAGCGTGAATGGCAACGGGGCCGAGGTTACCAACCGTTTTTCCGGTGAAGGTGGACTTAATAAAGTTTACTTATCACTGGGCTACGAATTACTTAAGGATCTCCACCTGGGGGCTACGGTTAATTTTAATTTCGGGAAACTGGAAAATCGCCGCGAACAGACGGTGGAAGATGTACAGTACGGAACCCTGGACGTCCGCGAATCCAGAGTGAACGGATATGACTTTAATTACGGGGCAACCTATAGTCCAAAGATCACGGATAAGCTAACCCTGTATACCTCCCTTCGGGTCAACACCCAGGCTAACTTGGTATCTGATAATGACCAGCGAATCGGGTCATTTTCTTCCACTACCGGGAGAGAGATAGAGATTTTTGATATAGATCTTGCCGCAAGGGGGCTGGACAGGACCGAGATAAAAGTTCCCACGGCCACAACCTTAGGACTTGGTGTCGGGGAAGACCTGCACTGGTTTGTCGGTGCCGAATACACCCTGCAACCCATGAGTGATTTCAGGAACGAATTCGTGCAACTCGAAGAAGCTGTCTACCAGGATGCCACGAGTTTCTCTCTGGGGGGATTCTATATCCCTGATTACACGTCTTTTAACAATGTGCTGAACCGGATCACCTACCGCGCAGGACTCAGGATGAATAACAGCGGCCTGGTGATACGTGATAAGGAGATCAAAGACTTTGGCATAACTTTTGGTCTTGGTATACCGCTGGGCTTCCAGTTTTCTAATCTTAACCTCGGCTTTGAAGTGGGGAGGAGAGGAACAACGGTAGCTGACCTGATAGAAGAAACATATTTTAAAGTCAATGTAGGATTGTCTCTCAGCGACAGATGGTTCCGAAAAAGGCAAATAGATTGACAAAAATTTACTATTTTAACCACATTAAATGAAGACTAAGATGAAAAAGGATTTTTACGCAATGATGATTGCGGTTTTTGGGCTTGTTACCTTTGGTTTTTCGCAGGCGCAAAACCCGGAGTGTATGACAAATCTCTCCATTTATGCTGAGCATGCAAAAGTGAAGAATTACGATGCTGCTTACACTCCTTGGAAAATGGTTTACGATAACTGTCCTGCCATTAATAAGGCTAACTTTTCCCTGGGGGAGAAAATATTAATGCACAAGATTGATAACAGCAGTGGCGCCGAGAAAGATGGGTATATCAATGACCTGATGGCCCTGTATGACGCCAGCCTTGAGCACTTCCCTGCCAAGTACAGCAAAGCAGGAGTTGCTATAGATAAGGCGATCCTAAAGTATGATAATAAGATGGCCTCTGACGAGGAGCTGCACTCTATGCTTGACAAGGCCTTTAAAGAGGACAGGGAGAATTTTAAAAACCCTAAAGCTCTTTACCTCTACTTTTCCAGCCTGGTAGATCTTCACGCTGCAGGTAAAAAAGACCTTCAGGACGTTTTTGACGCCTATGATGATGTGACCGAAAAATTAGAAGAGGAGAACCAAAAACTGACTGATCAGATCACTAAGCTCCTTCCTAAAGAAGATGCCGGAACACTGACAAGACGCGAGAAGTCTCAACTAAGGGTGGCCACCAACAACTCGGAAACCTACGGTAAGATCGCTAGCAGTATCGATTCTAAACTGGGAGGACTGGCCGATTGTGATAACCTGATCCCTTTATACGAGAAGAACTTTGAAAATAAGAAAGGCGATGTCAATTGGGTTAAGCGTGCAGTAGGAAGAATGTTCAGCAAAGAATGTACTGACGATCCTCTGTTCCGTAAATTATTCGAAGCCCAGCTTGCACTCGAGCCCTCAGCAAGTGCTTACCTTTATGGTGGTACACTGAAGCAGAAAGCAGGCGATAACAAAGGTGCCTTGGCTGATTTTCGTAAGGCGGTTGAACTGGAAACAAACCCGAACAAGAAATCAAACATCCTTTACAAGATTGCTACCATCGTAAGAAGGACGAGCAAGTCTGAAGCCCGTAACTTCGCACAACAGGCTATCGATGCCAACCCGTCTAACGGAAGGGCATATTTGCTGATCGCTAATTTATATGCTAGCAGTGCTAACGATTGTGGAAGCACTCCATTTGAAAAGCGTGCGATCTACTGGAAAGCTGCTGATATGGCTAACCGTGCCGCAAGGGTTGACCCTGCTTTAAGCAGCACTGCAAACCAGTCTGCCGCCAGCTACAACGCGAAAGCACCATCTAAAACGGATATCTTTAATTCCGGGATGGCCGGTAAGACCGTTAGCTTTAGCTGTTGGGTCGGAGGTAGCGTAAAAGTGCCTAACCTGTAAGAATGCGGTTGACGCTTCCAAATAAACTTAAGTTCATTGCCACAGTTTTTACTGTGGCAATACTTTTTATATCCTGTCAGGACACTTACAGGAGAGTGGGTGAGGAAGCCGGGGAGGAAGTTTATCCCCAGGGGGTCGCCCGGAATTTTACTTTAACATATACCGAAACTCCCAAACCTTTGGAAGGTGAAGATATTGGCAGCTCAAGGGTGATAGCGATACTGGAAAGCCCGGTGAGCAAGGATTTTGATAACCTGGCATTTCCGTACCGAACATTTCCTGAAGGGTTGCAGGTCGAGTTCTTTGATGAGGATAATAATAAAAGCGTGATCAATGCGGATTATGCCATCATTTATTCCGCCACGGATCTGATCGATCTCCGGGGAAACGTGGTCATTGAAACCCATGACGGGAAAAAACTGGAAGCTCCCCAATTGTTCTGGGACCGCGAGAACGAGTGGATATTCACTCAGCGAAAATTCCGTTATACCAATCCTGAAGATGGAACCGTGATGGACGGGGAAGGGATGGACTTTGACAGGGATTTCCAATATTTTAATGCACATAAAACCTATGGTCTTATGACCATAAAAGAAAACCAATCATGATAAAGATTCTTAGGTATACAGAGTATCTCTACCTGGCTGTGGCCGTTGTATCGATATACAAAATCTTCAGCCTCTGGAATGTGGACCGGGACGGTACGTATATTTTCATTTTCTTTGCGGTGGTATCCGTGGCCATGTTTCTTTTCCGCCGCAATTACCGCAAGAAGTTTGAAAACAGACAGCAGGATAAGCCCTGATCACATTGGAAACACAAATTATTGTAATCCTCATTTCTTTACTCCTCTCCGCTTTTTTTTCGGGGATGGAGATCGCTTTTATCTCCTCTAACAAGATCCATATAGAGATAGAGAAAAAGCAGGAAGGCTTCCTGGCCAAGGTTCTCGCACGCCTCACTAATAAGCCTTCCAAGTTTATTGCGACCATGCTTATAGGTAATAATATCGCGCTGGTGATCTACGGGTTATACATGGGCGAACTACTGATGGCCTGGTTCAGCAGTATCTTACCCCATGCCGGGGGATTCCTTCGGTTGATGCTGACAGATTTCAGCCTGCTAACCCAGACTGTCATCTCTACCGTGATCATACTGGTAACGGCCGAGTTCTTACCGAAAGTTTTGTTCCAGATCTATGCGAATTCACTTTTAAAAGCCCTGGCAGCACCCGCTTATGTCTTCTATTTCTTCTTTTCGCTGATCTCCGATTTTGTAATTCGGGTGTCCGATTTCATTCTTAAAGCGATCTTTAAAACCGATGGCGATGAGGTGCAGCTGGCATTCAGTAAGATAGAATTGGGGGATTATATTACAGAACAGATGGAAACCGTGGAAGCGGCAGATGAAGTAGATTCCGAAATACAGATCTTTCAGAATGCACTTGAATTCTCAGCTGTGAAAGCACGGGAGGTGATGGTTCCGCGGACAGAGATCACGGCCGTAGAGCTGCATGAAACGCCTAAAAACCTGGCAAAGCTATTCAGCGAAACCGGTTACTCTAAAATCCTGGTCTTTAAAGATACCATTGATAATATCATTGGCTATGTTCACTCGTACGAGTTGTTCAAAAAACCCAAGACCATAAAAACCATATTACTGCCCGTGGAATACGTTCCGGAGACCATGTTAATCCAGGATATCCTCAATGTGCTGACTAAAAAGCGCAAGAGTATGGCCGTGGTTCTGGATGAGTACGGTGGGACCTCCGGGGTAATGACGGTAGAAGATATCGTGGAGGAACTGTTCGGTGAAATTGAAGATGAGCACGATTCCACCGATCTCCATGAAGAACAATTAACAACTACCACTTACAAATTCTCCGCACGTCTGGAAGTAGATTATATCAATGAGAACTATAAACTGGAACTTCCGGAAAGTGAAGAATACGAAACCCTGGGCGGTCTGATCGTAAACGAAACCGGGGAAATACCGGAGCAGGACAGCCAGATCAAAGTGTCAAATTTCCTGTTTACCGTTCTCGAATCCTCTAACCACAAAATAGACCTGGTCTCCGTAGAAGTACTGGATAAGGATTAAGGCCGATATCTGTAGAATCCACTGTTTTAGTGCTTTTATTATTTGATGGAAAGTGGTATTTTCGCCAACTGATTTTAAACCCACCAAAAAAATGGCAATATTAGAAAACATTAGAAAACGGACTACTGTCCTGATCCTGATCATCGGGCTTGCGCTATTTGCATTCGTGATCTCAGGAATTTTTACCAGTAACGGATTTTCGGATGGTAAAGTTGGTTCGACCGTAGCAGAGGTCAACGGAGAAGAGATCCCGATCGAAGATTTCCGTAACCAGGTAGAACGTCTTTCCAGAAGGGTGGGGCCTAATACAACAAGTATGCAGCTTGTTAACAGTGTATGGAACCAAATGCTGCGGACTACTATCCTTGACCAGCAGATTGACGACCTGGGTATTGCCATTGAAAAAGACCAGATCATCAATCTTATCAGGAGTAACCCTGCCTTTGTACAAAATCCACAGTTCCAGGACGAAAACGGGAACTTTGACGAGCGCAGGTTCCGGGAGTTCATCGCGGAGCTGAAAGCTACTGCCCCTGCTCAGTACGAGCAGTGGTTACAAGATGAGGATGCTATAGTGCAGGCAGCCAAGGAACAAATGTACCTGAACCTGGTAAGGGCCGGGGTAGGTGCAACCCTGAAAGAAGGAGAGCTGGATTACCAGCTTTCTAACAACAAGGTAGACATCAAATATGTAAGGGTACCTTATTCTTCTATACCGGATAGCAGTGTAACTGTATCCAAAAAGGAGATCCAGACTTATATTAAAGAGAACAAAGAGACTTTTAAACAAGAGAAGGCAAGGGATATCCAGTTCGTGTACTTCCAGGAGATGCCATCCGCTGCTGACGAAAAAGCCATCGAGGATGATATCACCGCTTTATTGAAAGACCGTGTAGAGTATATAGAAAGCGAAGATACCACCGATACTATCGCAGGGTTTGTGAATACTTCTGATTACGACGCATTCCTTGACAGGAATTCAGATACTAAATTTGATACCATTTATAAGTCGAAGAAAGAACTTCCTACCCAGTTTGCCGATAGTATCTTTAATCTTTCTGTAGGTGAGATCTTCGGACCATATAAAGACAATGGCGCGCTTAAGGTGACTAAGATGGTCGATAAGAAGGCTAACGGAAGTGTAAAGGCCAGTCATATCCTGATCGCTTACGAAGGAGCCAGGAGAGCGAATCCAAATGTAAAAAGAACAAAAGAAGAGGCAGAGGCCAAAGCCCAGGAGCTTTTAGCTGAAGCCAAGAAACAAGGAACTGTATTCGCAGAATTGGCACGAGACAATTCGGACGGACCTTCTGCCCCCCAGGGTGGAGACCTCGGGTATTTCCAGGAAGGGGTTATGACACCAAAGTTCAATGATTTTGCTTTTGACAATGCCGTGGGTACCATCGGATTGGTGGAAACCGAGTTTGGTTACCACATCGTCAAGGTTGATGATAAGCAAGATGTTGTTCAGCTGGCTACCCTGTCAAGGGCTATCGAGCCTTCTGAAGAAACAATTAATTCCCTGTTCACTGATGCTACCAAATTTGAGATGGCAGCTACCTCGGGTGACAAACCATTGACTGAGCTTAGTAATGAAAATGGATATTTACTCCGCCCTGTGAATAAGATCAAGGCCATGGATGAGAATCTACCCGGACTCGGGGCTCAGAGAACTATCGTGCAATGGGCATTTAACCCTGATACCGAAGTTGGAGATATCAAGCGTTTTAATATTAACAATGGTTATGCTGTTGTTCAGTTGACTGAAAAGTACAAGGAAGGGACCATGAGTGTGGAAGATGCTTCTGCAACCGTTCTGCCTATACTCAGGAAAAAGAAAAAAGCAGAGATGATCAAAAATGCCAACCAGGGTAAAACCATGGAAGCCATTGCCTCTGCTAATAACAGTACGATCTCTACTGCATCTGCCCTGACGGTTAAATCTCCTACCATCCCGGGTGCGGGACGCGAGCCGATGGTTGTGGGAACTGCGTTCTCTATGAAGCAAGGTGAAACTTCCGGACTGATTGCTGGGGAGACCGGGGTATTTATGATAGAGGTGACCAATAGGACAGAAGCTCCTAAGCTGGACAATTATATCACATACGCCAGGAGTTTACAGGCTAATAATGCAAACCGTATTAACGTAGACGTGTACAACGCGTTAAAGGAAAAAGCGGAGATCGAAGATAACCGCGCTTCTTTCTATTAATGATATAAGTAATTCTAAGGAATGATAAAGCCCCGTTTAACGGGGCTTTTTTTATAGGATCATTTCCCGGAAAGGGACTATGGTTTTATAACCCTTATTTGAAAAGTATGCGGGTGTTTCCGGTCCGCCTGCGGCCAACACGAAATCACCACCCCAGGCCCCGAGGCTTTTTATACTCCCGCTGTAATCCGGGAACAGGCTTTCCTTTACCGTTGGTAAGCCAATAGTATTGGAGATCAGCTCCTCGTGCTTTACCATATATGCCGAGAACTCCTGCAGGGTTTTCGCCTCCACTACCCGGTGGGTAAGCTCGCTCAGTTCGCGTACCAGACCTGATTTATCGGCCTGGCTTTCCCTGTACCTCCTTATCCCTTCGCGGCTGTTTTGTTTCTTATTGAGGTGTACAAAATAGAGTGAATCCCGGAAAGGCGGATTAAAATCTACTGTCTTCACAGTTGGATCAGTCCCGGCACGGTGATAGAGAATGGGTGAAGCATGTTTCGCGCAGGCTATATCATACCCACTCCCGCCAAAACTCATGCTTAGTAATTTGTAGGGGTCCGTACCTGTCCATTGTGCTATGTTATTAACCAGGGTAGAAGAAGAGCCCAGCCCCCAGTCCCGTGGAAATCCCAGCTGGCAAACCACCCGATAGCCTTTAGCGGCTGAGAAAAAACCAGGGCGTTGATGTTCCACAGCTTGTAACAGTTTTCTCAGGGTTAACTCGGTCTCCGTGGTCGCTCCCTTACCTGGTGTCTCCGGGTCCTGAAGTGGCAGGGGAATTTCTGTCTTAAACCATACCTGGTCCAGTTCGTCCCGGCTTTCCCAGAGAAGAACAGGGTTTTCGGTTTCTTCCACTTCCATGACCTGGCCGTAGCGGGTGGGCAGGGCGAGGCTTAATGCGCCATCGAGAACTGCGTATTCACCGGTGACCAGTAATTTTCCATGGCTGTAGAATTTATTTTTCATGAAGCCGAACGTAGTTTCTCCAGGGCTTCCGCTACAGCCCGGTGGGTCACCTGCCGATCGCGGAACAACTGTACAATGGCAGTTTTCTCCGGGGTACTTGCTTTTAACTGGTTCAGAATATTAAGCAGGTGCATTTTCATGTGCCCCTGTTGTATGCCTGTGGTAACCAGGGAACGCAGGGCGGCGAAATTCTGGGCGAGCCCGGCAACTGCCGCAATCTGCATTAATTCTTTTGCTGAGGGTTTCTGAAGTATATCGAGTGATAAGCGAACCATGGGGTGCAACCCGGTGAGTCCGCCTACGGTTCCAAGGGCCAGGGGTATTTCTATCCAGAACCTGAATATCCCGTTCTCAATGCTGGCATGGGTAAGGCTGGTATAGCTGCCATCCTTTGAAGCATAAGCATGTATCCCGGCCTCCACAGCGCGGAAATCATTACCTGTGGCCAGGACTACGCTGTCGATCCCATTCATGATACCCTTGTTATGGGTCACCGCCCGGTAAGGCTCTGCTTTCGCAATGGCCACCGCCTGCACCATTTTTTCCGCGAACTGTTCAGGGGAGATATTATCGTGCTCGTCCAGTTCCTCGATTTTGCAGCTTACCTCTGCCCTGACACGGCAATTGGGAACATAATTGGAGAGGATGCTCATGATCACCTCCAGTTTATCCTCCTCGATCTGCGGGTCGTTCTTGGCCTCTCGTTCCAGGGTCTGAGCAAATTGTTCAAGGCAGGAGTTGATAAAATTAGCTCCCATTGCATCAGCTGTTTCAAAAGTGCAGTGCAATTGAAAATAATCTTCCAGTTCCATGCGCTTGTCCCTGAGTTCTATCGAGCGCACACCCCCGCCTCTCTTTTCCATTTTGGCAGTAAGATCAGCCACGTCTTTCTTCATGATCGGAATGACTCTCCCGGCAAATGCTTCCAGTTGATCGGCTTCACCGGCGTACGTAAAATGAACCTGCCCAATTTTTTCTGTCCCCAGGACTTCAGCCTTAAATCCGCCACGTTCTAACCAGAATTTTGCTGCTTTGCTCGCTGCGGCAACTACGGAACTCTCTTCAATGGCCATAGGTATGGCGTAGACCTTCCCGTTGATCAGGAAATTAGGGGCGATACCCAATGGTAGATAGTAATTGCTGATGGTGTTCTCAATGAATTCATCATGCAGCTGTTGCAGCTGTTTATCCTGGTTCCAGTATCGTTTCAGGGTCTTCTTGGTCTCTTCCGAATTGTCTGTGAACCGGGCCGCTATCCAGTCGATCTTTTCTTCCTTGGATAACTTGGAGAATCCTTCAATAGGGGGGGTCATGCCTTTTTCTTTAATGCATTCAAAGATAAGGATAAAGTGTAAAATCTGCAGCCGGGGATCACCTGCCGTGATCAGGTGAATTCCTTATCATATTTAGAGTTTAAAGTTATTTTATTCGTGAAAATATTAGTAAACTTGGAGGTTTTTAATCAATTTTTGTCAATTCATGAAAATAGTTCCCCTTTTATCTTTTTTATGTCTTAGTGTTATGCAACTGGCTATAGGCCAGCAAAAGCAGATAAGCCTCGAAGAGATCTACGATGGCACCTTCGGTACAGAGGGTCTTGAAGTTCTCAATTCCATGGATAATGGAAAGCAATACAGCGTCCTCAATTTTAACCGTTCCAGCCGCGTAAGTACGGTGGACCTTTATAATTACGAAACCCAGGAAAAGGTAGAAACCCTGGTCACCTCTGCTGATTTTGACGAGATCCCTTATTTTACCTCTTACGAATTCAGTGATGATGAATCCAAGGTTATCCTCGCAACCGAAGTGGAGCCTATTTTCCGTCATTCCAGGCTTGGGATTTACTATGTATATGATGTGGAAAGCAAAGAACTGACCCGGATCTCCGAGCAAAAGATCCAGGAACCTTCTCTTTCCCCAGACGGATCTAAGGTCGCCTACGTCTTCGAAAACAACCTGTACGTCCTGGATCTCCAGGCCTCAGAAACGACCCAGGTTACCAATGATGGTAAGATCAACAGTATTATCAACGGGGTAACCGACTGGGTGTACGAAGAGGAATTTGCTTTTGTAAAAGCCTTTGAATGGAATTCTGATGGCAGCAGGATCGCTTTCCTCCGTTTTGATGAATCCCGGGTACCTGAATTTTCCATGGACGTGTTCGGGCAGGAGTTGTACCCATACCAGTACCGATTCAAATATCCTAAAGCAGGGGAAGAAAATGCCGGGGTATCCCTTAATATTTATCAACTGAAAAAAGGAGAAACTACAAAGGTAGACCTGGGAGATCCCTATTATATCCCCAGAATAAAATGGAGGAACCATCCGCAACATCTTAGTGTACAGACCCTGAACCGTCACCAGAACAAGCTGGTACTGTATGACGTGAACGCCAAGAATATGAAAGTGTCTGTCCTGCTCACCGAAAAGGATGATGCTTACGTGGACATCCATGATAACCTGACTTTCCTTGCCGATGACAGCTTTATCTGGACAAGTGAGCGCGACGGTTATAACCATCTTTACCTCTATAACGAAGATGGAGAACTTATGAACCAGATCACAAAAGGCCCCTGGGAGGTTACTGCATATTACGGGTATGACCAGGAAGAAGACAGGGTGTATTACCAGTCTACCGAGAACGGTTCTATTAACCGTGATGTTTACGCCATCAGCAGTGGAGGCGGGGATAAACTGCGGTTGACGAAACAGGACGGTACTAACCTTGCCGATTTCAGTGCGGATTTCACCTATTTCATCAATACCTTTTCTAACGCGGTAACTCCCCCGGTCTATACCCTTCACCTGGCTGAAGATGGAGAACTGGTCAAGGAGTTGGAGGATAACAGTGAGCTGAAAGATATGTTGAAGGACTACGAATTTAGTCCAAAAGATTTCTCCACCCTCAGTATTAACGGGAATGACCTAAATATGTGGATGGTTAAACCAGCGGACTTTGACCCATCTAAAGAATACCCGCTTTTACTCTTCCAGTACAGTGGCCCGGGGTCACAACAAGTAGCCAACCGGTGGATGGGAACCAATGACTACTGGCACCAAATACTGGCAGCTAAGGGTATTATCGTAGCCTGCGTGGACGGACGTGGTACCGGCTTAAAAGGACGCGATTTTAAGAAAGTGACATACCAGGAGCTGGGCAAGTACGAAGTGGAAGACCAGATCGCAGCGGCCAAGGAATTAAGTGAACTCCCTTATATAGATCCGGCCCGCACCGGGATATGGGGATGGAGTTACGGTGGTTTCATGTCTACCAATTGCCTTCTTAAAGGGAATGACACCTTTGAAATGGCTGTTGCTGTAGCCCCGGTTACCAGCTGGCGTTTTTATGACACCATCTATACGGAACGATATATGCGTACTCCGCAGGAGAATGCCTCCGGATATGATGAAAATTCTCCGCTGAATTACCCGGAGCTGTTAGAAGGGGATTACCTGCTGGTACATGGATCGGGTGATGATAACGTTCATGTCCAGAATACCATGAGGATGATCGAAGCCCTTGTTCAGGCCAACAAACAGTTTGACTGGGCTATTTACCCGGACCGTAATCACGGTATTCACGGGGGTAACACCAGGTTGCACCTGTACACCAAGATGACCGATTTTATGATTGAAAATTTACTGAAAACTGATAACCAATAAATAGTTAACTGATCATGGATACTAAAACCGAATTCATGGAAGAACAGCAGATGTTCGGCCATCCAAAAGGACTCTTTTACCTTTTCTTTGCTGAGCTCTGGGAGCGATTCAGTTTTTACGGGATGCGAGCCCTCCTAACGCTCTATATGGTGAACGTGATCTTTGAGGCCCTGGCGGCACGGGATTATGCAGCCGCTGCAGTTTATTCCTCTTACGGATCACTGGTCTATGCTTCTACGGTGGTCGGGGGAAGGATCTCTGACACCATCCTCGGAATGCGGAAATCGATCTTCTTAGGAGGGGTGCTAATGGCCCTGGGACACTTTGTGCTGGCTATTGAGAACAACATGGCATTCTACCTGGCCCTGGCCCTGATCGTCGTTGGGAATGGCTTCTTTAAGCCAAATATCTCAACCTTTGTGGGATCATTGTACAGGGATGGTGATCCCCGGAAAGATTCCGGCTTCGTGATCTTCTACATGGGGATCAATATTGGTGGTTTCGCTGCTCCGCTTCTATGTGGATGGCTCGGAAGTGAATACGGTTGGCATTATGGTTTTGGTCTGGCCGGGATCGGGATGTTAACGGGACTTATTTTCTTCTGGAACGGGATCAGGAAAAATGTTTTCGGGGATAAAGGGATGCCGCCCAGCGAGGAGGTCCTGGAAAAGAAAGTTGTCGGGATAAAACAGAGAGTTCTCGTGCCTGTTCTGGCCTTTGCTGCGGCACCGGTGATCGCGCTCCTGCTTTCATCATACCGTCCCCTGGGTGCAGAAGGGACGTTCTTTGAAGACCAGAATATCGTGAACGTGATCTTTAAGCTGGTGGGGGTAACTATACTGGTTTACCTGGGGTACATTATGTACAAGGCTACCCTTGATGAGCGTAAGAAGCTTTTCATGGCTGTCCTGATCACCTTTTTTATGACCATTTTCTGGGGCTTCCACGAACTTTCAGGAAGTGTGATCACCCTCTTTGCAGAACGAAACGTAAACCTGAGTATAGTGGATGCGGCCCAGACCAATGCGCTGAATTCCATGTATATTATCATTCTTTCTATTCCGATCTCCCTCTTATTCACCTACCTCTCTAAGAAGAACCTGAACCCCCGAACACCCTATAAGTTCGGTATGGGACTGGCCTTTGCAGGTATCAGTTTCTATATCCTGGCCCTGAGTGGCGGAAGTGCGGATGAGAATGGGATGGTACCCTTCAGCTACCTGCTGATCATGTATTTCCTGATCTCGGTCGGGGAACTGTTCATGTCCCCTGTAGGTTTGTCCAAGATCACGGATCTATCCCCAAAACGGATCGTGGCATTTATGATGGGAGTTTGGTTCCTTTCCTCTGCCTTTGCTTTCCAGGTAGTAGGATTCATAGGGAAACAACTGGCCGTTGAAAGTGACGATGCCAATGTAGGGGGCTTTGAATCCCTGGATATCTATATCAATGGTTTTGAGCTTATTGCCCAGTATGCCCTGGGGGCTGCTGTAATCGTTCTCGTAACGGCTCCCTTGATGAAAAGACTGATGGGGAATGTTCACTGATCATTCGATACAGGGCTAATTTTAAGGCAGTATTGTACCGATATCATCGGAACTTTATTATTTTGGTGGTCACCATTAACAGCCAAAACCAAACTGCCTTATGAACACAGATATCGAGAATCTATTTAAGGATAAAGTGCTCGGCCACCCGGCCGGGCTTTTTGTATTGTTCTTTACAGAAATGTGGGAGCGATTTTCCTTTTACGGGATGCGCGTCCTGTTAGTGCTTTTCCTGACCGCCCCGATCCTTGGCGATAACCCGGGCTGGGAATGGCCAAGGGAGCACGCCCTGGCCCTCATCGGCACATATGCTTCCCTTTTATACCTGACCCCGATCCTGGGAGGTTACATTGCCGATAAGTTCATAGGTTATAAGAAAGCGATCATCATCGGCTGTTTTATCATGACCCTGGGCCATGCCTGTATGGCGATCGAAACTGTCTGGGCACTTTATCTCGGGCTTGCCTTCCTGATCATCGGTACCGGCTTTTTTAAACCTAATATTACCTCTGTGATCTCTGAGATGTACAGGGGAAAAGAGTCTAAAAAGGATGGTGCCTATACCATATTTTATATGGGGGTCAATGCAGGCGCTTTCTTCGGGATGATGCTCTGCGGATACCTGGCAGAGAATTACGGGTGGTCCTGGGGTTTCGGTCTTGCCGGGATCTTCATGTTCCTCGGTATGCTGCAGTTCTGGCTGGCCAGCCCTTTGTTTGGCAGGATAGGGGATAAGCCCATGAAATCCTCCGAAGTTTTTGGAGAAGGTGAGGTAGACCAAACAGATCCGGATGAAGAGAAGCTGAATCCTTTTACAACAGTAGATTATATCCTGATATTCCTTTCTTCCCTCGGTGGCCTGTTATACCTTTTTAACGACCCGATCTCTAAAATAGAGGGGATCAATTTCCTGGACTTTCAATTGATGGGAATGGAAGGTTCCAATGCAACCGTACTTATATCGCTGATCCTATTCCTGGTACTTATCGTGAGCCGAACGCTGCGCTATACCCCGGTGATCCGGAACCGGATTTTTGCCGTTGCCATCTTTGGACTGTTCACGGTCATATTCTTTGCCACCTTTGAACAGAACCTCGGTACCATGACCATCTTTGCGCGTGATTATACCAACCGCACCCTTACCGGTTCCGCCTCCCTGGTCTTTAAAATAGTGGATGCCCTGCTTACCACTGTGCCCATGATGATCATCACCTGGGTATTATACCTGTTGTTCAAGAAAACCTATTCCAGGATACCCTGGTCTAACTGGGCGCTCGGACTTGCTTTTGCCGGGATCTGGGGGTTACTTATTTTCCGTTTGTACGACAAGTTTGCCCAGGAGGGGAACGAAGTGGAGGCTAGTTGGTTTGCTATTCTTAACTCCTTCTTTATCATCACCCTGGCGCCCTTGTTCTCCAGGTGGTGGGAAAGTAAATACAACCCCAGTGCAGCCCATAAGTACGGAATAGGCCTGATATTACAAGGCCTGGGCTTTGGGGTGCTGGTCTTTGGAACGCTCAGTATTCCACAGGGGGCGGCTACGGCATCAGTGAGCATGATCTACCTTATTCTTTCTTACCTGCTGATAACTTCGGGTGAGCTGTGTGTCTCCCCTGTAGGCTTGTCCTACCTGAGTAAATTAGTCCCCCCGCGAATGATAGGGTTTATGTTCGGGATCTGGTACCTGGCTATCGCCATCGGCCAGAAAATGGCGGGTACCCTTGGGGGAATGATAGACCAGATCACGGCCGAATATTCCCTCAGTAGTTTCTTCCTGATCTTTACTGTACTGTGTATCGGGATCGGTTTAATTTCCATAGTGCTGAACAAGCCGCTGAAACGTATGATGCACGGGATAAGGTAATCAGGGTTCCGGTTCCAGTAAAAATGCTCCGTCTTTTCCGGTATAATGGAAAGGAATGCCGCGCTGCATGCAGCTTATACGCCAACGTTCCACGGAACTGTAGTAATTACTGCCATCGGCGATGACCTGTTGCGGGCAGATTTGCTCCAGCCATCGGTCCATGTGAAAACCGGGAGAATTGGTAAGTAACACCCATTTAGGAAAAACGGGGAGATCGTAAACCGGTGAGTTTTGCTCCAGGATAACGAGATCGGCATCTCCATACCGGTAGAAATTCCCGAGGGAATCATTGCGCCATTGCCGGATCTTTTCCCCTGTCCGGAAAGCTTCCGTTGTGCGCACTTTTATATTTCCTGAAGAGTAGGAAGTCAACTGTTGCCCGACCCGGTGAAGTACTTGTGTCTGGCCCGGACGGTGCATGACCCATAGGGCTTCGCTCTTCCTGGTCCTGTATACGTCGACGGCAGTATAGGCCTGTAGAAACAGGAAAACTGTGCAGAAAACTACCGCCTTTTTCAAGGCAGGTCTTTCAAGGTAACTAAATAAGAGGATAACCAGGACAGCGCTGAATAAGAGCATAGGCAGGTCAAAACTGATCTCCCGGAATACAAATTGCTCCCGGGAGGATATCCACTGAACCACCTGGTTCTGCGTCCGGATCATCAGCTCATAGAACTCGGACAGGAACTGGGGGAGCTCGCCGGCGGCTGCCCACCCTGTGATGACCAGCCCGGAGCCCAGGATGATCCCCAGGAATGGAATAATCACCAGGTTACTCAGGAAGAAAAGCCCCGGAAACTGGTGAAAGTAGTACAGGCTCAGCGGGAACACGCCCAGCTGTGCGGTGAAACTAACCACCGTCAGCTGCCAGGCCCTTCTTAGGAATAAATTCTTTGGCTGCCAGATCCTGGCGATTTTCGGATACCCCCACAGTATAGCCAGTACGGCAGCATAACTTAACTGGAACCCGACCTGGAACAGCAGGTTCGGATCAAAGAGCAACAGGATAAAGAACATGGACAGGGCCATGATATTAAAGCTGTTGCTGGGCCTGTTCAGATACAGTGCATAAGCGACAAAGGAGAACATGCTTACAGCCCTGGTCACTGATGGACTAAGTCCGGCGATAATTGCGTAGCTCCAGAGAATGAAGACCAGCAATACCAATTTGAGCGTCGCTCCCCCGGAAGATCGATCCAGGAATCCCAGCAAGTAATTAAATATCCAGAGAATGATCCCGATATGGAGACCGGAAACGGCCAGGATATGGATGGCCCCGGCATCCTTGTAGGCTTCGTATACATCTTCATCAATAGCATTCCGGTCCCCGAGGAGGAGTGCCTGTATTATTGCCAGTTCCTGTCCTTTGATTCCCGAGGCCCTGAGCGAGTCAATCAGCGTATTTCTGAATTGCGCTGCAACCCCCGCCAGCGAGGTCCCGGATCCCGGCAGTAATTTGAAACTTTCCCGGCCTGGTCTTAAACTGTAACTGATCCCCAAACCCTGCATATACTTTTGGTAGTTGAACTGGTGGGGATTTAAGGGAGGGGCGATGGGCTGGATTCTTCCCATGGCCAGGATTTCCTGGTCGATCTTCAGGGATTTCCCGGGAGGAGCAGGAGGCAGGTTCAGGAGTAATTTTCCCCGGCTCCTGTGTGTATTCATATGGAGGATCTCGGCCTGGTACTGATCCGCATATGATCTTGATTTCATCACCTTAGTGATCCGCAAATGCCATTGCTGGTAGCCTCCTGGCAGAACTGCAGTTTTCTCCCGGGTTAGTTCAGTACTGAAAATACCCAGGAGAACAACGGTCAGCCCCACCATAAGTTCATAAGAATACCAACGGCGATCTCTTTTATGGAACCTAATGGCAAGCCAGCTGAAAGAACACAGCAGTAAGAAAAGGCAGGTAAAGGCATCGAGCTCCAGGTGCCGGGCCAGACAAATGCCGAGTGCAAGGCAAAACGTGAGTTGGATCGGTATGAACCGGAGCGCGGTCATCAGAGGATACGGGCCGCCTTGACAAAGGCGTAGTTCCAATATCCTTCTTTGAGAGAGGAAACTATGACCCCCCTGGAGGTGGTCGAATGGATGAACTTGATATCATCCCCATCTACTTCAACCACCAGTCCTACGTGGTTGATCTTATGGTTCCGTCGGCCGGTGGTAAAAAATAGCAGGTCTCCTTTATCAACCTGTTCTACCCTGATCCGTTTTCCTTCCTCGGCCATCTGGTGAGATACCCTGGGAAGCGGCACATCGTGCTCCCCGAAGGCCACGTAGAGTAGCCCGGAGCAATCCATCCCTTTTTCAGTGGTCCCCCCGTACTTGTAACGAACCCCTGAAAAAGTCAACGCGGTGTTGATGATCCTTTCCGCCTTTTCTGTGGCTTTTGGCAGGGTAGATTTTGGTTCCTCGAAAGTGGGATGATCAGGGTTGGTGGAATTTATCCGTTCTCCGGTTTTCGGCGTGCCACTCACGCTAACTTTACGCTCTTCAGAATAGGTAGTTTTTTTCTTTACTGCACCACAGCTGGCGAGTAATAGCAACAGGATAAGAGAAGTGAATCTGAGGTTCATCCAAGGAAACTTGTTTGCTCTTGGTTCTCAAAATTAAGGAAAAATTTCTATGTCGGTACTTTCCTACTCCTGATTTAACGAAAGTGTTCTTCAGAAAAGGTCAGAGCAGGCCTATTGCTGATGGTCTTTCAACCCGGCAATAATAAGGCTGGCAGCTTCCTTACTTGCGCCTCGTCCTCCCAGCTTTTTCCTTAATTCCTCGTAGGCCTTAAGTTGTTCCTGACGTACAGGACCTTCCAGGATCTTGTTAAGTTCTTCCCGTAAATTGGCCGTGGTCAGGTCTCCCTGTATCAACTCCTTAACCACTTCCTTTCCCATAACAAGGTTAACAAGGGAGATATAATCCAGCGTAATAATTCTTTTGGCGATCTGGTAAGAGATCCAGTTGCCATTATAACAGACCACCTGCGGTACATTGAAAAGTGCAGTTTCCAGGGTGGCAGTGCCACTGGTCACCAAGGCAGCGTGAGCTACTCCCAGAAGCTCGTAGGTCCTGTTCTTAACAAAACTGACATTGCCTTTCCTCGTGAAAGGTTCATAAAAAGAATCTTCAAGACTGGGGGCTCCCGCTATCACGAACTGGTATTCATCCATCCCCCTGGCAACTGAAAGCATGACGTCCAGGGTTTTCTGCACCTCCTGCACCCTGCTACCGGGCAACAGGGCTATTACCTTTTTGTCCGGGGCCAGGCCTAATTGTTTCCTGGTCACCTCAGGTACTTCTGCCTTTGTATTGGCAATGGCATCAATAAGGGGATGCCCTACAAAATGGACGGGGAAATCGTGTTTCTTCTCGTAAAAATCCTTTTCAAAAGGCAGGATCACGTACATGGCGTCTATATCCCTCTTGATCTTTTTTATCCTGTTTTCCCGTGAAGCCCAGATCTGCGGAGAAATATAGTAGTTGGTCCTGTACCCTTTGGCCTTGGCCCATTTGGCAATGCGAAGGTTGAAACCGGAGAAATCTATGAAAATGACCACGTCCGGGTTAAATTCTTCAATATCCTCCTTGCAGTAGGAAATGTTCCGGAAAATACTTCCCAGGTTTGCGATCACTTCAAAGAAACCCATAAAGGCCATGGATTTATAATGCCTGGCAAGCGTGCCGCCTGCTTCCTGCATTAGATCACCTCCCCAGCACCTGATGTGGGCATCTGGATCCTGTACCCGGAGTTCCCGGATAAGGTTAGAACCATGAAGATCACCGGAGGCTTCCCCGGCTATAATGTAATATTTCATTTCAGTTGAGCTTGTAATACAGGATGACCAAAGCAGTTAATACCGTAGCCATCAGTACCCCTTTGGCCCGGTTATCCCGCCTGATCCGTAAAAACCCGAAAAATGCCAGGAGGTTCAGGATGGCACCAAGAGCCAGGAGGCTGCCTACGTGTTCCTGTTCTACCGCAGCGTTCCAGGTATCGGCGATGCTGAGATCGGAAAAAAGTAAGATATACAGTAAGGTTCCAATGGTGTTGGCGATCAGGCCTACCAGGAAGCCGGTTAAAATGTCTCGTTTGCTGTTCATTATAAATTCCAGTTGTTTATATCCTGTATGGCGTGGTGCGCGGTTAGGTCAAATTGGGTAGGTACTACGGAAATGTATCCCTGGGCAAGTGCCCATTCGTCTGTGTCTTCTCCTTTATCCAGCAATTCGAATTCGCCGGTCAGCCAATAGTAATCCTTACCATTCGGGTTGGTACGCTTATCAAATTTTTCTTTCCAGTTGGCACGGGCCTGCCTGCATATTTTTATGCCTTTCAATTCCTCCTTATTCAATGGGGGGATGTTCACGTTGAGGACTACTCCTTTAGGTATGCCGTTCTCAATGGCTTCTTTGACGATACGGATAATATAATCCCGGGCAGGTTTAAAATCTGCTTCCCACGAATAGTCGCACAGAGAAAAACCAATGGCGGGTATACCTTCTATTCCTGCTTCTATAGCCGCGCTCATAGTGCCCGAGTAGATCACGTTGATACTGGAATTGGAACCGTGGTTGATCCCACTCACACAGATATCTGGCTTTCTGCCCAACAGTTCCTGCAAGGCCAGTTTCACACAGTCTGCCGGGGTGCCACTGCAACTGTATTCCAGGGGAGCATCGTCCTCCAGGTCTACGCTTACTTTCTTGGAGTAAAGTGTGCTGTCCAGGGTTATGGCATGGCCCATGCCTGATTGCGGGCTGTCCGGGGCTACTACTACTACTACTCCTATTTCTTTCATATAAGAGATCAGGGCGCGCAGGCCCGGGGCTGTAATCCCGTCATCGTTAGTGACAAGGATAAGAGGTTTTTGCATTTGGCATACTTTATGGGGTAAAAATACGTTTTAAAGTGGGAAATGCCGAACAGTTCCGGATGGCAATTACAGTCTTCCCAACCGCTGAATAAATGTCAGTTAATAATTTGCCTGTTCTGCCAGTAATTATGATATGATTAAATGTGTAAAATCGTCGTAACGCACCAAAATACGGCGTTTAACATATAATTAATTCTTAAACTCCCTAAACTGGCATGGAATTTTCAGTATCTTAGGGAATTGAAATTTATTTCATAGGTTTATGTTTCCCCGGTGATTTTAAGAAGAGCCTGAAGGGGTTTCACCGATAAAAAAAAGAATATTCGATGAGAAGGAATTTGACGCTTGGATTTCTGGTAATATTGATTGCCGTAGCTTCCTGTAGTTTTACCAACAAATCTTTTGAGACCAATGATAAGGATAAACTCCTTTTAGACCTGATAACCTACGTATTGGAGCGCGGTCACTATGAGCCTAAGAATATCAATGATGATTTCTCAGTCAACGTCTTTGAAGATTTTATCAATGTTATCGATCCTACCAAGAGATATTTCCTGAAAGAAGACATCGCAGAATTTGAACAATACAAATTCCAGATCGATGACCAGATCAAGAATACCGATATTACCTTCTTTGAAGTGGTCTATGACCGCCTGATGAAGAGAATGGATGAAGCAAAAACCATCTACAAGGAAGTACTTGCGGAGCCATTTGACTATTCCGCCAACGAATCTATTGACATCGATTACGAAAAGCAGGATTTTGCCGCATCTAAGGCAGAACTGAGAGAACGATGGAGGAAGCAGCTGAAACTGAATACCATCGGGACTTACGATTCCAAACTGAACAGCAGTACGGAAGAGGACGACACTGAGAAGCCCTCAAAAGAACAAATTGAGAAAGAAGCAAGGGAAGCCACGCTTACCACCCTGGACGAATTCTTTGATTTTGTAGACGACCTGGAACGTAAGGATTGGTTCGTTCAATATATCAACACCATAGTTGATGAATTTGACCCCCACACTTATTACTTCGCCCCTGAAGATAAAGATAAATTCGATATCAGTATGTCGGGTAAATTTGAAGGGATTGGAGCCAGGCTTCAGAAAAAAGCTGAAGGCGCCAGGATAGTGGAGATCATCTCCGGTGGTCCCGTTTGGAGAAACCAGCAGTTAGAAGTTGGAGATGAGATCCTTAAGGTAGGTCAGAACGGGGAGCCGCCAGTAAACATCGTAGGGATGAGGCTGGATGATGCCATTAAACTTATCAAAGGACCCAAAGGGACCGTAGTAGACCTTACCGTCAGGAAAGTGGATGGCTCTATAGAAGAGGTGTCGATCACCCGTGATGTTGTTGAACTGGAAGAATCGTACGCTAAATCAGCTACCGTAATCAAGGACGACCAGAAGTTCGGACTGATAAACCTGCCAAAATTCTACGTGGATTTCGAGGATTATGCAGAGCGGAACGCGGCTACGGATGTGGCTAAGGAAGTGGAAAGACTGAAAGCTGCCGGGGTAGAAGGATTGATCCTTGACCTACGGGACAACGGAGGAGGTTCATTGAAAACCGTAGTGGATATGGCCGGACTCTTTATAAAAGACGGGCCGATCGTACAGGTGCGTTCTTCAGGAAAAGACAAGGATATCTACGAAGATAAGGATGAGCGGATCCAGTGGGACGGTCCCCTGGTGATCCTGGTGAACGAGCTGTCGGCTTCTGCATCAGAGATCCTCGCTGCAGCCATGCAGGATTACAAACGTGCCGTGGTGATCGGTAGCAAACAGACCTTTGGTAAGGGAACCGTACAGAATGTTATTCCTCTTGAGAATATTGTAAGGTCTAACGAGCACGGTGACCTTGGAGCAATTAAGCTTACCACGCAGAAATTCTACCGTATCAACGGCGGTTCAACCCAGCTTAAAGGAGTAGAGAGTGATGTAGTGGTTCCGGACAGGTACAGCTATATAGACCTGGGTGAACGCGATCAGAACAATCCCCTTGCCTGGGATAAGATATCCCCGGCTAATTATAAGCCTTGGGATGGTTATATCGATTACGAAGCCACTATTGAGAACAGCACCAGGCGGATGGCACAGAACCCGCAGATAAAGCTTATTGAAGAAAATGCGAAATGGTTAAAAGAACAACAGGACCAGACCGTTGTGGCTCTTAATTATGATGCTTATAAGAAAGAGATGGAGGCTGATAAACAACGTTCCAAATATTTCAAGACGATCAGTGATTACGACTCTAAGTTGACCTTTAGTTCACTCCAGTACGAACAGGAACTGTTCACTAAAGATCCTGTTCTCAGGGAAAAAAGAGACCGCTGGCACCATAACCTGGCGAAGGATGTCTATGTAGAAGAAGCGGTTAACGTACTGCGTGACCTGCAGATCAACAACATCAAGCACGGTAAACTGGCCAGTAAAGACTGATCTGCCCTCAGTGATAATCAAAAGACCCCGGTAATTTTCATTTACCGGGGTTTTTTATTGCTGTTTACTCAACTCACCTTGTTCTTCAAGAGATGTGAATGCTGGCTCCTGAGCTTGCTTAACTTGGGGTTGATCACATAGGTGCAGTAGGGTTGCCTCGGGTGCGACCTGTAGAAATTCTGGTGTTCCGCTTCTGCCTTAAAGAATTTGTCCAAAGGAGATATTTCCGTAACAATAGGGTCATTGTACGCATCTCCTAATTCTTCTATAACAGCTTCTGCAACCTCCTTCTGTTCTTCATCGTGGTAGAAGATCACCGAACGGTATTGTGTACCTACATCGGCTCCTTGTCGGTTCAGGGTGGTGGGATCGTGGGTGGTCATAAAGATCAGGACAATATCCCGGAAAGAAATGATGTCCGGGTCATAGGTGAGTTGAACTACTTCTGCATGACCGGTTCTTCCTGAACAGATCTCCCGGTATGTTGGGTAGCCCGGTACGTTACCGCCGGAGTAACCCGATACCAC
Organism: Zeaxanthinibacter enoshimensis; assembly: GCF_004362865.1. Classification (GTDB taxonomy): domain Bacteria; phylum Bacteroidota; class Bacteroidia; order Flavobacteriales; family Flavobacteriaceae; genus Zeaxanthinibacter; species Zeaxanthinibacter enoshimensis. The sequence continues at coordinate 1,308,145 of NZ_SNYI01000001.1, forward strand.
ATCGATAATTCCATCCACCTCCTGGAATACGGCTTCGGTACACCAGAAGCATCCTGCTCCGAGGGTGGCAAGTTTATGATTCATGGGCTTTACTTTCTTTAAAGAGTTCCAGGGATTCAGATTTGATACAGTAACGCAAGCCACTGGGTTCCGGACCATCCGGGAACACATGGCCTAGGTGGGCATCGCAGGTATTGCACTGTACTTCTACCCTTACCATCCCGTAAGAAGTATCCCTGAGGTATTTAATGGCATTCTTGCTGATCGGCTGGGTGAAACTCGGCCAGCCACTGCTGGATTCAAATTTAATGGTGGAATCAAAGAGAGGAGTATGGCAACCGGCACAAGCATATTTGCCTGCTTCATGACTGGCGCAATACGCACCGCTATGCGGAACCTCCGTACCTTTCTGTCGCATGATCCGGTACTGCGAAGGACTAAGCTTTGCCTTCCATTCTTCTTCCGTTTTTTCAACACGGCTGTCAGGCTCGGGATTACCCTTCATTGAATAATGAATAACATCTTCCCAGGTTATCATAGTATAGTATTTAAATTTATCCGGGTATCTTCCCTAAACAGGGGACAACACCCGGTTTTTGTCGATTCTGTCAATAGTAACTTACAAATAAACTCGGTCATAAACTGTTGAAATTCCCTTAAATTTACGGGTAATAATATTCGAGTATTGAAGCGAGACCGACTTATTTATAGTGTGCTGTTGATCCTGTGTATCACAGGGTTCTGGCTTTTTGATAACTTCTACACTCCTCCGGTCTATTCTGCAGGTGAAACGACAGATACAGGGGAGGTATTCTCGCAGTCCTATCTGCCCGCGCCAACCGGGGGCGAGCGGGTTGTTCATTCCTATTATATGCTCTCATATAATGAAGCCCATGAACAGGCCGAATGGGTGGCATACCGCCTGGACAAAGGGCAGCTGACCTACCAGGACAGGGAGCGACCTTATTTTGTAGAAGACCCGTTTGTAAGGTCAAAATCTGCTGATTGGCGAAATTACAAGGGCTCTGGTTATGATCGGGGTCATCTCTGTCCGGCCGGGGATCGGCGATTCTCGGAACAAGCGTATAACGAGACGTTTTACACCAGTAATATAAGTCCACAGGACCGGGAATTCAATGCCGGGATCTGGAACGAACTGGAGAAACAGGTGCGTCGATGGTCCAAGGAAAAGGGAAGCCTGCATATTATAACAGGTGGCGTGCTGCAGGAAGGATTGCCGTCTATTGGGGATGAAGATGTGTCGGTACCGGGATATTTTTACAAGGTGGTGATCGCAGGTCAGCCGGCTAAGCCGAAACTACTGGCATTCTTATTACCTAACCGGGACAGTGATCAGCCCCTGCGTCAATTCCTGGTTCCCCTGGACAGTATAGAAGCACTCACCGGGATAGATTTCTTAGCCGGGCTACCCTTGTCGCTGCAGGATAAACTGGAAGCCGGGGTAAATAGCTCTGGTTGGAAATTCAGTAACTGATCTAGGACCACTCGTTAAGCCGGTTGGCATCCAGTCGCAGGAAAATGAACAGGAGTACGGTGAAACCCAGGAGTCCTGAGCCCCCGTAACTGAAAAATGGCAGGGGGATACCAATGGTAGGCAGGATCCCGATGACCATCCCGATATTGATAAAATAGTGGATCAGCAGTATGGAGATCACCCCGTAGCCGTACATCCGGCTGAACTGGTTCTTTTGCCGTTCGGAAAGGTAGACCAGTCGCAGCAGCATCAGGGTAAACAGGATCACCACGGTTGCCGTCCCTAAAAATCCCCATTCTTCACCGACCGTGCTGAAGATATAGTCCGTGTGCTGTTCGGGAACAAAGTCCCCTTTGGTCCTGGTGCCTTCCAGGAATCCTTTCCCAAAGAACCCGCCGGATTCAATGGCCTTCTCTGACTGGTAGGTGTTATAACCAATGGTCTTTTTGATCTCCGCGAGCTTAACAGGGTCTTTTTCCAGGCGGAGCCATAGGCTGAACCGGTCCCTGTGCCTTTGTTCAAAGACCTTGTTGAAGACCAGGTCTACAGAAAGGGAGAATCCTATGGCGATGATGAAAAATACGATCAGCGGTATTAAGGGGATCTTCAGGGTCTTGCGTTTAAACAGGAAGACAATCCCGATCAGAAGAGATATCCCGATTGCCACCCAAATAGTGCCGAACATCAGGGTGAAGATAAAAAGCAGGACTGCAAGCAGGGCAATTCCCAGGTGGTAGAGGGGGAGGCCCTCGCGAAACATCACGAATACCAGGGAAAAGAAAACCAGTGCACTGCCGGGGTCGGGCTGGGGGATCACCAGGACAACAGGGATCAGGATAATGAGGAATGCATACAGCTGGTCTTTCCATCGCTTAATATCCGTCTGTATATCACTGAGGTATTTAGCCAGAGCCAGGGCTGTGGCCATCTTCGCAAACTCTGAGGGTTGCAGGTTAAAGACTCCCAGGTCATACCAGGAGGTAGCCCCTGCAATGGTCTTTCCAAATATGAAAAGCCCAAGTAACAGAACCATGGAGATAATGTAGAAAATGCTTGCGAAGCGTTCGTAACTGTTGGCCTCCAGGGCGAGTATAACAATGATGGCAATGAATGACACCCCGATGTACAGCATTTGCTTTCCATACAACTGGCTGAGGTCAAAGATATTGGGATTGTCTTCGGTAAAGGTACTGGAATATATGTTCAGCCACCCGATGCCTACCAGCAGCACAAAGAAAAGAACAGTAAGCCAGTCGATCCTTTTTACAATGCTATTACCAGACATATTCATTGATCTTGAATTCCTCCCCGCTGTAAGGTTTGGCATATTCGTGTTCGAGGGTCTTTTCGAGCATTCGCTTTTCCAGGTCTTTCCTGCTTATCTCTCCTTTGGTATATTTTTCGATCAAAAGGGAGGCTATGTGCCCGGCATAACGCGACCCGTAATACCCGTTTTCTATATATACGGCAATAGCGATCTTCGGGTCATTCACTGGAGCGAAGGCTACGAATACGGAGTGGTCTGTAAGCTGGGTGCGCACCCCGTCTATCTTGGTGAAATTTTCAACGGTCCCTGTTTTCCCTGCTATGTCTATACCGGGGATCTGCAGCCATTTCGCGGTGCCTTTGGTATATACCTCGGCCATTCCCTGGATCACGGGTTCAAAATGTTCCGGGGAAATGGTGGTAAACTTTTTCTTGGTGAATTCCGGGATGCTGATATCCTTCCCGCCGATCTGTTTGATGATGTGCGGGGTGTAGTAATAGCCCCTGTTGGCAATTGCCGCGGTCATGTTTGCCAGCTGGATAGGTGTTGCGGCTACCTCACCCTGCCCGATCGCGTTAGAGATGATATAGCTGGATGACCAGCGGTTATCCCCATACACCCGATCATAATATTCTTTCCCGGGAATCCTTCCTTTTCTCCCGGTGGGCAGGTCGTAGCCCAGGTAGTCCCCGAGCCCAAAACTCTTCATGTGCTTTTCCCAGACGTCCATCCCCTGGTCCGTGGTCTCGAACTTATCATAGATCTTGCGGAAAGTTCCTGCAAAATAGGCGTTGCAGGACTTATAGATCCCGCTGTTCATGGTGCGCAACCCGCCACCGCAATGGCAGCCTCTCAGCGTTCTCCCTACATAGAACCCATTGTAACAACGGATCGTGGTAGAGGGGTTTATCACTCCTTCTTCAAGGGCGACCAGCGCGTTAAGAATCTTAAAAGGCGAGCCTGGAGAAGGTTCTGCAAGAATGGAACGGTCCCAGGTGGGCTTGGAGATAGAATCGTAATGAAGCCTGCTGTAATTCCTGGAACGCTGCCTGCCCACCAGCAAGGATGGGTCATAAGTAGGGCCGGAGATCATTGTCAGTATCTCGCCGCTTTTAGGTTCAATGGCAACTATCCCGCCGCGTTTCCCGCGCATTAGCAGTTCGCCGTATTCCTGCAAGTCCTTATCCAGGGTAACCCTGATCTCCTGACCCTGCTGGGGGAGGGTATCGAGCGCCCCGTCCTTGTAAGGACCGATATCCCTGTTAAACCTGTCTTTCTGTATATACTTTACACCTTTCCTGCCTCGCAGCACTTCCTCGTATTGCTTTTCAATACCTGTGCGCCCGGTCAGTTCCCCCTGAACGTAATAGGGGTTTCTTGCGAGGTCTCTCTCATTTACTTCGCTGATATAGCCCAGAACATTGGCCCCACTGTTGGTGGTATAGTATCGCAGGGAACGTTTCTGTATATAGAAACCCTGGTATTTCCGCATTTTCTCCTGCAGCCTTGCGTAATCCTCCTTGGAGAGTTGGTGCACCAATACGGAAGGAAGCCTGGGGGAGTACACCCTGGCTTTTTTTAATTTCTTTTTAAAATCTTCTTTTTCTATTCCCAGTAACCCACAGAATTCCAGGGTATCCAACGGTTTAACTTCCCTTGGGATGACCATCACATCGTAGGCAGGCTGGTTGGCTACTAAGAGATCCCCGTTCCTGTCGTAGATATAACCTCTTTCCGGGTAGTCATAGATCGCCTTGATCGCAGGATCTTCGAGCACCTGGTTAGGTGAGAAACTGAAGATCTGCAAGTAAGACAAACGCCCTATAAAGACAATGCCTACAATAATGATTATGGAGGATAACAGGATTTTTTTCATCACTCGTTTTAAACTTCCGGGAATTTAATGCTATTCCTTTTTTACACTGAACAAAGTTCTTAATAACAGGCAGACGACCAGTGTAGCCGCCCCGGTAAATACCACTTTTTTCAAAATTATAAGCAAATTGGAGAAACTAAAAATTTCCAATGTAAAGAATAACAAGTGGTGGGTTATTATCAATAACGCCAAAAATGTGATTTGTTGTACGAGGGTGGTGTTACTTAATTTAAATGATTGGAATTCAAAGTTTACGCCGAAGACAAAGCGCATGATCGCTGGCCTGAGGTAAGCAATGGTCACGGAAGAAGCTGCGTGAAGCGCCATGGTATCCGAAAAAATATCAATGATGAAACCCAAAAGGAAACTTATACTGATAAAGGCTGTGCGATTCTCTTTAATGGGATACCAGTACAGGAACAGGATGTAGACCATTGGATTGATAAAACCAAAGAAATTAAGCTTGTTGAACACCAGTACCTGTACCGCGATCAGCAGCAAAAAACGCACGGCATTCATGAAATAGGAATTACTGCTCATTTTTGATCTTGGATTCAAGTTCACGTATCTCCGGACCATCTGTATTCAGGATCACGTAAACATTCCTCAGGTTGGTCATATCATTAAAGAGGGCCACATCTATGCTGTAGAAACTCTTGGATTCGTTCAAATCGAATTTCTGAATGGTGCCGATAGGAATATCCTCGGGGAAAATACTGGACATAGCCCCGGTAACGATAGTATCCCCGATATTCAGGTTCACCAGCCTCGGGATATCCTCGAGCTGCACCACGTTGTAATTCTTACCATCCCAGGTCAGGGAACCAAAATAGGAGGTGTTCTTTATCTTGGCGTTGATGGTCGATTTAGAGTTGAGGATGCTCTGTACGGAAGCGAAATTAGCGGTAGTGTGTTCCACGATTCCCAGTACTCCTTCCGGGGAGATCACTCCCATATCCTGCTTAAGGCCCTGTTTGGAACCTTTGTTCAGCGTGATATAGTTATTGGGGTAGGCATAACTGTTCTTGATGATCTGTGCCGTGGTAATGGTGTATTTAAGCTGCGAAGTATCCTGCAGTATAGTATCGATTCCCGGATGGTTCGCCAATGCTTTTCTCAGCCTTTTATTTTCCTCCAGCAGTTTCTGGTTTTCCGAGCTCAGGTTAAAATAGTTAGAGATGTTGCTCGACTTCTCATAGATTGATCCCGTGATGTAATTTGCAGAATTGAATACCATGGACCTGTGGTAGGAACGCGACTGCACGGTGAACGATATGGCCAGGATCATGAAGAATAAATACAACAAGGTAGTCTTGTAGCGTACAATAAAATTAATGATCTGCTGCATGTACTGGTCCTGTTGAGGTGACCGTCAGCCCGGATTTAACTTGTAACCCTGCTTCGGTCTATGTATTTCTTCAGATTACTTGATAAGGATACTCTTGTAGCGCTCCAGGTTCTTCAAGGCGATCCCTGTACCGCGTACTACCGCTCGTAACGGGTCTTCAGCAATATAGACCGGGAGGTCTGTCTTCTGGGACAGACGCCTGTCCAGCCCTCTTAACATAGAACCTCCACCTGCAAGATAAATCCCTGTATTGTAAATGTCAGCTGCCAGTTCCGGCGGTGTCTGGGATAAGGTCTCCATCACGGCATCTTCAACTCTCAGTATGGATTTATCCAGTGCCTTGGCTATCTCACGGAATGAAATAGATACCTGTTTCGGTTTACCCGTCAGCAGGTCTCGTCCCTGTACAGACATATCGTCCGGCGGGGACTGCAGGTCTTCCGTGGCAGAACCGATCTGTATCTTAATATTTTCTGCGGTACTTTCCCCTACATACAGGTTGTGCTGGGTACGCATGTAATAGATGATATCATTCGTGAAGACATCACCCGCGATCTTGACCGATTTATCACAAACGATTCCTCCCAGGGCGATGACTGCGATCTCCGTGGTTCCCCCACCAATATCTACGATCATATTCCCTTTAGGCTGCATAATGTCCAGCCCTATCCCGATAGCCGCAGCCATAGGTTCGTGGATCAGGTAGACTTCTTTCCCGTTCACGCGTTCTGCCGATTCCTTTACCGCGCGCATCTCAACTTCCGTAATCCCTGAAGGGATACAAATAACCATCCTTAATGCGGGTGGGAACCATTTCTTCTTTAATGCCGGGATATTCTTGATGAACATATTGATCATCTTTTCCGAGGCATCAAAATCAGCAATTACACCATCCTTCAATGGCCTGATGGTCTTGATGTTCTCATGGGTTTTACCCTGCATCATGTTGGCTTCTTTACCAACGGCAATAATCTTCCCACTGATGCGATCGCGGGCAACAATAGAAGGGCTATCTACAACAACCTTGTCGGCATGTATGATCAGGGTGTTAGCCGTTCCGAGGTCTATGGCTATTTCCTCAGTTAAGAAATCGAAAAATCCCATTATAAATTAAGTTTGGTTTCAGTTCACGGGGTGCAATATCGTCAAATGTAATGAAATTAATGTTTAAAATGACGAGTGCCAGTCATTACCATAGACATCCCGTTTTCATTACAATAATCGATGCTCAGCTGATCTTTGATCGAGCCTCCCGGTTGTATAACGCTGCTAATGCCACTTTTATGCGCAATCTCCACGCAATCAGGGAATGGGAAAAATGCGTCACTGGCCATAACAGCACCCTCGAGGTCAAATTTAAAGGACCCGGCCTTGTGAATTGCCTGGTTCAGGGCATCTACCCTGGAGGTCTGCCCGGTACCGCTGGCACAGAGTTGTTTGTTCTTTGCCAGTACGATGGTGTTAGACTTTGTATGCTTGCAGATACGTGACGCAAACAGCAGGTCTTCCAGTTCCTGCTCCGTGGGTTTCTTATCGGTTGCGTAAGTAAGGTCTGACAGCTGATCAGTCTTGGAGTCCTTGTCCTGTACCAGGATCCCGTTGAGACAACTCCTTACAATACGCTCCGGCATCTCTACCTGCTTTTGCACCAACAGGATCCGGTTCTTCTTTCCTTTGAGGATCTCAATTGCTTTTTCAGAAAAGGAAGGTGCGATCACCACCTCGCAGAATAAAGAATGTATGAGTTCTGCGGTATGTTCATCCAGTTCGGTGTTGGCGATCAGGATACCTCCGAAAGCAGATACAGGATCTCCTGCCAGGGCGTCCTTGTAAGCCTCAGCCAGGGTGGGTCGCGTGGCAACTCCACAGGCATTATTGTGTTTCAGGATGGCAAAGGTAGGATCATCCCCCTGGAATTCGTTCATTAACTGAACGGCGGCATCAACATCCAGTAAGTTATTATAAGATAATTCTTTGCCGTGAAGTTTGGTGAACATGGCGTCAAAATCGCCGTAGAAATACCCCTTCTGATGAGGGTTTTCCCCGTAGCGCAGTACCTGTCCTTTGTCTTCACTGATCTTCAGGGCAGTTTCTGCTCCTTCCCGGTTGAAGTAATTAAAGATGGCAGTATCGTAGTGCGAGGATACTTTAAAAGCCCGGGTGGCAAATTTCTGGCGGTCCTCCACGGAGGTTTCCCCGTTCTTTTCATTAAGGAGGTCAAGGAAGTCCTGGTAATCCTCCATGGATGAGATGCAAACCACATCCTTAAAGTTCTTTGCAGCAGCACGGATCAGGGATATTCCGCCGATATCTATCTTTTCAATGATGTCTTGTTCTGAAGCCCCGCTTGCCACGGTCTTCTCGAACGGGTACAGGTCCACGATCACAATATCGAGCTGTGGAATTTCGAATTCCTGTAACTGTGCTACATCCCCTTCGTGATCCTGGCGGTTCAGGATTCCCCCGAATACCTTTGGGTGAAGCGTTTTGACACGACCACCCAGGATAGAAGGGTAACTCGTCACATCCTCAACCGCAGTAACCGGGATCCCGAGATCCCTGATGAATTTCTCTGTTCCCCCGGTGGAGTAAAGTTGTACGCCCAGGGCGTTAAGTTTTTTGACAATAGGTTCTAGCCCGTCTTTGTGGAAAACGGAAATCAGTGCGGATCCGACCTTTTTTAGAGTGCTCATTTTTATCTGCTTAGCGTTAGATGTTCAGGCAGACAAAAGTACTTTATTTAAATAAAAAGGGGCACTTCCTTTATCAACAAAAAGAGAAAGTTTTAAAGAATATTGGCCACTTCCTGGTTGATGAATTCCAGGAACCGCTCATCTTCCTTGGTAAACGGATCCGGAACATTGGAGTCGATGTCGATCTGCCCGATATTCTTCCCGTCTACAAACAGAGGTACCACGATTTCCGATTTTACGGTAAGGCTGCAGGCGATATAATTATCCTGGGCACTCACATCAGGTACTACGAAATTCTGGTTGCTCACGGCTACCTGCCCGCAGATACCTTTCCCGAAAGGGATGATCGTATGGTCTGTAGGGGCTCCTGCATAAGCTCCCAGTTTTAATTGTTCCTTTTCTCCGTCCCTGAAGTAAAAGCCTACCCAGTCGTAATGAGGTACGGTCTCCTTGAGCAGGTCACAGATGGCCTGCATCCGTTCTTCAGCTGATTTTTCTTCCTGGGATATTATGCCTTTGATGGCGGGGCGCAATGCGTCGAACATAGCTTATTTTTTTTGTAAAATTAAGTAATTATGCGGCTTTCGCCAGCAGCTTTTGAAAAACAAAAACCGTCCCCGGGGATTCCCAAGGACGGTTTGTTATAATTGCCGTATGGGCTGTGCTTATTACATCATTCCAGGCATCCCTCCGCCCATTTGTGGGGCAGGTGGGTTGTCTTCCTTGATGTCTGTAAGGGCACATTCTGTAGTAAGGATCATTCCTGAAACAGAAGCGGCATTCTCCAGCGCGATACGAGTCACTTTTTTAGGATCGATGATACCGGCTTTCATCATGTCTACATATTTCTCAGACTTGGCGTCGTAGCCGTAATCATTCTTACCTTCGTAAACCTTGGCAACCACTACAGATCCTTCTCCACCTGCGTTCTCAACTATGGTCCTCAGGGGAGCTTCAATAGCGCGTGCAACGATCTGGATACCGGTCTCTTCATCGGCGTTCTCAGGCTTCACTTTAGAAAGGGAAGCTTTGGCCCTGATCAGGGCAACTCCTCCACCGGAAACGATTCCTTCTTCTACTGCAGCCCTGGTAGCGTGTAATGCATCATCTACCCTGTCTTTCTTTTCCTTCATTTCTACCTCAGAAGCGGCACCTACATATAGTACAGCCACACCACCGGCCAGCTTTGCCAGGCGTTCCTGAAGTTTTTCCTTATCGTAATCCGAGGTAGTGGTTTCTATCTGGGCTTTGATCTGGTTAACACGTGTCTTGATGTCCTTCGCGTTACCAGAACCATTTACGATAGTAGTGTTGTCTTTATCGATGGTCACCTTCTCACAGGTACCCAGCATATCGATAGTAGCGTTCTCCAGGGAGAAGCCACGCTCTTCGGCGATCACGGTACCCCCGGTGAGGATAGCGATATCTTCCAGCATAGCCTTCCTTCGGTCCCCGAATCCTGGTGCCTTAACTGCTGCGATCTTAAGCGATCCGCGCAGTTTGTTTACTACCAGTGTAGCTAAAGCTTCACCATCAACATCCTCTGCGATGATCAGCAGAGGTTTTCCTGATTGGGCAACCGGCTCCAGAACAGGAAGCAGGTCTTTCATGGTAGAGATCTTCTTGTCAAAAAGAAGGATGTAAGGGTTGTCCAGTTCAGCTACCATCTTTTCAGAATCGGTAACGAAATAGGGAGAAAGGTAACCGCGGTCAAACTGCATACCTTCTACTACATCCACGTAAGTATCTGTTCCTTTGGCTTCCTCAACAGTGATCACTCCTTCTTTCCCAACTTTTCCGAAAGCTTCGGCGATCAGTTCCCCGATTGTTTCGTCGTTGTTAGAAGAAATAGCAGCTACCTGCTTGATTTTCTCTGAAGAATCACCCACTTTCTTGGTCTGCTTAGCCAGGTCGGCAACGATGGCCTCCACAGCTTTGTCGATACCGCGTTTCAGATCCATAGGATTTGCTCCGGCGGCTACGTTCTTAAGACCTTCTTTTACGATAGCCTGCGCTAAAACGGTGGCGGTAGTTGTTCCGTCACCCGCAAGATCGTTGGTTTTGGAAGCAACTTCCTTCACCATCTGGGCACCCATATTTTCAAGGGCGTCCTTTAATTCTATTTCTTTTGCTACGGTAACCCCGTCTTTAGTTACGGAAGGAGAGCCGAAGGATTTGCTGATAATCACGTTACGACCCTTTGGTCCTAAAGTAACTTTTACTGCATTTGCCAGGGCGTCAACTCCTCGTCTGAGGCCATCGCGTGCTTCGATGTCAAATGTTATATCTTTTGCCATTTGTATATAGTTGATTTTAAGTTTATATAATTGCTAAAATGTCACTTTCACGCATCATCAGGTAATCAGTACCATCAAGTTTTAACTCGGTACCGGAATATTTACCGTACAGGACTTTGTCTCCGACTTTTACAGTGACTTGTTCATCCTTTGTACCTGGGCCAACGGCCACTACTTTCCCTTGTTGTGGTTTTTCCTTAGCGGTGTCGGGAATGTAAAGACCCGAAGCAGTTTTTGTCTCTGCTGCCATAGGTTCAATAAGAACCCTATCAGCCAATGGTTTGATGTTTACTTTAGCCATCTTATTTTAGTTTTTAATATTTAGTTTAAAATTCCGTTTTCAATAGGCAGAAATTGTGCCACTGCTTAAAAACTGACAATATGTGAAACAAAAAATGCCAGCTTGTCATTGTGCTGGCATTTTTTAGTGTTTTATCAATTTCAGAGCTTACTGCTGATCCGGTTCGGCAGGAGTTTGCTGGGTTTCAGGAAGTGTTTCCGGAACCTCTTCTGGAATAGTGGTTTCAATGTCGTCCCCTTGCAGTAACCTTGAATCCGATTCGCTAAAATTTTCTTTCAGCGCGACGTTAGATAACAGGATCAGGACGATCAGTAAAGTGGCCAGTGTCCAGGTGCTCTTATCTAAAAAGTCGCCCGTTTTCTTAACACCACCAACTACCTGGCTGCCTCCTCCTCCAAAGGAAGATGATAATCCGCCGCCTTTCGGGTTCTGTACCATGACCACGAGAACAAGCAAAAAGCATACTACGATGATCAGCACCAGGAAAATAGAAAATGTACTCATTTCTTAATTGTCTTTTTGTAATTTCTTCACCGCTTTTATGCGGTCCGCAAAGAAACTACTTTTTTCCGGATATTTCAAACTTAAAATCTTGTAGGCCTGGATGGCGTTTTTATACTTGCCCTGCTCCAGGTAAACCTTGGCCAGCGTCTCGGTCATAAGCTCGGCTTTATCGAGCTTCGTCGATGCTTTGATGTCCACTTTAGGGAGTGATTCCGGTTGCCGGTCTATCTTGGGATTGTTCTTGATGAACTTGTCTATCAATTCAAATTTTTCTTCCCTGGAAAGCGATTCATCCTGTTCGGTGCTCTCGCCGGCTGTGTTTTCCGGGGGCGTCTCTTCCTCTTTCTCTTCCTGTAGTTTTGCCGCAGGATCCTTCTTTAAGGAGGTGAGCTGCAGCCATTCTGCAAAGGAGTATTTCTCTTTCCTGGTGAAAGGCAGGGGTTGACCCAGCTGCAGTTCCTCGGCTGCTTTCTTTTTAGCTTCATCGAGCGACTTGTCCACTTCGGGATCCAGGGACTTGAACAAGGCGGGATCCAGGATGTTATCCGCATCCTTGATAGACCTGGGTAGCGGCTCATCGGTAGAAGCTTCGATCATTTCCTGGGTACTGCCGGGCTCTGCTGTGACTTCTTCGGCTTCTACCTCTTTTTCGACCAGGGGCAGCTTCTTGCCTGAAATGGTATCGGCTATAGTGTTCTGCAGGAAATCCTTGGAGGTGATAAGATCAAACAACACATCCCTGTCTGCGGTATAGGCAGCCGTGATCTTCAGGGCATTATTGTACTTAAAACTGTTCAGGTTCCGGAGCCCTTTCAGGTGTACGGCCCTGGCAGCCTGGAAATAGGGGTATTCTTCCAATACATCTTCCAGCTGCTTGGTCTGTACCGGGGAGACCAGGCTTTCCGGGTTCTGTAGCAGGTATGTAAAGTCGGATACGTTCATATTGTTATTTACCAATCGGCCAGGGCAGCCTGGAAAATGTCCTGGTTAATTCGTTCAAAGATCACCTGGTGGGCTTCATCCCTTACGGTTGATAACTGGGAAGCCGCATCGTAGTCATAAAAATGTGAAAATCTTCTTTCAAAATCAGCATCTTCCTTGGTCCGGTTAAAGAAACGGACATTTACACTGATCGACAAACGGTTCTGGGCTGCTCTTTGCTCTGCCGTTGCACTCATGGGTGTTACCCGGTATTCCACGATCTCTCCTTCAAAAAGCAGATCGCCTTCGGCACTCACCAGGTCCAGGCTGGTCTGGTTCAGGATAAGGTCCTGCAGGGCCAGGGTAAATTCCCGGTCCAGTCCAGGATCAAAAGTAGACCCCGGGGATTGAGAGGCGTAATTCTGGAAATAATTCACCTGGAAGGTTTCTGCAGTTCCTACATCGCCCCCCGTGAAATTATAAGCCCCGCAACTAAAAAGACTTAATAGGCAGCTAAGCAGTAATATTCTTATAGATCTGTTCTTCAAAAGTGATGGCATTGGCCGCTGTTATGCTGTTATTCTTTTTCCCTCTGGCTGATCAGAGATCGTACTGTTTGATCTTCCTGTACAGGGTGCGTTCTGAAATTCCCAGTTCTGAGGCAGCCGCTTTTCGTTTTCCACGGTTCCGTTCCAGGGATTTTTTGATCAGCTCTATCTCTTTTTCCTGTAAAGATAGGGTTTCTTCTTCTTCGATTTCTTCCGCAAAATGATACTTGTCCTCCGGGCCGGGTTCTGCCGGGCGTTCCCTTCTCAACGGGGCAGACGGAAGTACTTCGAGGGCAGTGCTCTCTTCTTCAATGGCTTCCTCGGTATCCCCGTAGATCTTGCGGATAAGGTTGCGGTTCTCTTCCTGTACCTTATCAGTATCGTTTTCCTTCAGCAATTCCAGGGTCAGTTTCTTTAGATCGTTAAGGTCACCCTTCATGTCAAACAGCACCTTGTAAAGGATCTCCCTTTCGTTGCTGAAATCACTTTCCTTGGATTTGGTGCCTATTACTGCCGGCAGGTGAGAATCCCCTGCATTGGGCAGGTAACTGTTCAGGCAGGATAAACTGATCTCCCTGCTCTCCTCCAGCACGGATATCTGTTCTGCCACGTTCCTCAGCTGCCGGATGTTCCCGGGCCAGCGATATTTCAGGAGTAATTGTACCGCATCATCTTCCAGCCGTATCGTCGGCATCTTGTATTTCTGGGCAAAATCGGAAGCGAATTTCCGGAACAGCAGGTGGATATCACCCTGTCTTTGCCTCAGGGGTGGAATATTGATCTCTACCGTACTTAACCTGTAATAGAGATCCTCCCTGAATTTGCCTTTACTGATGGCTTCTGCCATGTTTATATTCGTGGCAGCAACAATGCGAACGTTGGTCTTCTGCACCTGGGAAGAACCAACTTTTAAGAATTCCCCGTTCTCCAGTACACGCAGCAATCTTACCTGGGTGGTGAGCGGCAGTTCTCCTACCTCGTCCAGGAAAATGGTTCCCCCGTCGGCTACCTCGAAATAACCACTCCTGGTCTGGGTTGCCCCGGTGAATGCTCCTTTCTCGTGTCCGAAAAGTTCACTGTCTATGGTACCTTCAGGAATAGCCCCGCAGTTGACCGCGATATATTTAGCGTGTTTGCGATGGGAGAGGGAGTGAATGATCTTTGGAATCGACTCTTTTCCGACCCCGCTTTCCCCGGTCACCAGCACTGATATGTCTGTAGGGGCCACCTGCATCGCTTTTTCCAGGGCACGATTCAGTTTGACATCGTTCCCGATGATCTCAAATCGTTGTTTAATGGCCTGTATGGATTCCATATATCAAATACTTATATAAAAATGATCCCTGTTTACCCCCCGGGGGTAAACGGATCTGAAAAATTTAGTCTCATGAAGCATATCCTACAGCAGTACCCAGGAGGGTAGCCGAAGTACAATCTTCGATCTTCACATTTACGAAATCACCTACTTTATAAGACTCCTTTGGAAAGACGACAACCGTATTCTGTGAATTACGTCCCATCCAGTGTTCCGAGGACTTCCTGGAATCACCTTCTATCAGCACCTCTTCGGTTTTACCCAGGTGCTGCCGTGTCCTGTAGTGACTGTGCTTTTGCTGCAGTTCAATAACTTCCTGCAGCCTTCTCTTTTTCACAGCCTCCGGGATATCATCCTCAAGTTTCCGCGCGGCCATGGTACCCGGTCTTTCCGAATAAGCGAACATAAAACCAAAATCGTACTTCACATACTCCATCAGGCTCAGGGTGTCCTGGTGGTCTTCTTCGGTTTCGGTAGGGAAGCCGGTGATCATATCCATACTGATGGCACAGTCAGGGATCAGTTCCCGGATATTATCGATCATTGTGAAATATTCTTCCCTGGTGTGCTGCCTGTTCATGGCTTTCAGGATACGGTTACTGCCACTCTGAACCGGCAGGTGTATATAGTTACAGATATTCTTATAATTCGCCATGGTCTCTATCACATCCATGGTCATGTCCTGGGGATTGGAGGTCGAGAATCGGATACGCATGCGCGGCTGGGCCTCGGCTACGAGTTGTAATAGCCTGGCAAAGTTGACCGCAGTCGCCTTTTGCATTTCGGTAGCCCGGTCAAAATCCTTTTTCAGCCCACCGCCGTACCAGAGGTAGCTGTCAACATTCTGGCCCAACAGGGTGATCTCTTTAAAGCCCTGATCCCATAATTCATTCACTTCTTTCAGTATAGACTGGGGATCCCTGCTCCTCTCGCGGCCCCTGGTGAATGGGACAACACAGAAAGTACACATATTATCACAACCCCTGGTGATGGATACAAAAGCAGTAACTCCATTGGTGTTCAGGCGTACCGGCGCAACGTCCCCGTAGGTCTCCTCTTTGGAAAGGATAACGTTTACGGCGTTCCGGCCTTCGTCTATCTCTGCGATAAGGTTAGGCAGGTCTTTATAGGCATCCGGGCCTACCACCATATCAACGATCTTCTCTTCTTCCAGGAACTTGCTTTTAAGGCGCTCTGCCATACAGCCGAGAACCCCGACCTTCATATGGGGCCGACCTTTCTTAACTGCATTGAATTTCTCCAGGCGTTTTCTCACCGTGGTTTCTGCCTTCTCGCGGATAGAACAGGTGTTGACAAGGACAAGGTCTGCATCTTCCAGGTTAGTGGTAGTGTCAAATCCTTCCTTGGACAGGATGGATGCGACAATCTCACTGTCCGAGAAATTCATCTGGCAGCCATAACTTTCTATATAAAGTTTACGGGAGTTGCCATCCTTTTTGTCCAGAACTAATGTGCTGCCCTGCAGCGATTCGTTAATTTCTTTCTCCATTACAACCGTAGATCTTCGTAATTTTCTTTGCGTTGGCAAAGATAGGATTAAATCCCTGTTTATGACAATATGACAGTCAATATATTTAGGATGAATGCGCAACTTAAAGGCCAGTATCGTATCTGTTGTTAAACAAACCATTTATTAAATAACCGATGAGAACAAAACTTTTATCACTCCTGATTCCCGCCGTGTTGCTCCTGTTTTCCTGCGATAATGCGGATAACGGGGAGTACCGTGATTTCCTGGTGGCAAAACCTGTAACCATGAGTATCGAAGAATATAATGCCAGTGTCCAGGTGCTGCCACCGCGGTCACTCGAGCATTCCGGGAAGATCTATGCTTATAAGGACTATATCTTTGTAAACGAAAAATTCAAGGGGGTACACGTAGTCGATAATTCGAACCCCGTACAACCCGAAAAGATAGGCTTCCTCAATATACCAGGCAATGTGGATATTTCTGTAAAAGGAGATTACCTGTATGCAGACAGCGGTAATGACCTGGTGGTACTGGATATTTCACAGATGGCTGATATTAACCTCGTCAAACGCCTGGAAAATGTGCTGAATGATAATATGGTCTGGCCCGCTGATGCAGAAATATATGACTATGATGAATTTGATGCTACCTCAGAAGTGTTGCTGGGCTGGGAAGTGGTGACCGAAAGACGCCTGGTAGCGGAGTACCGGGATAACATGGTTTTTATGGCAGAGGCGGCCAACGATCTTGCAACAGGGGAGGGCGGATCCCTGGCCAGGTTCAAGATCGTGGGTGATTTCCTGTACGCCGTAGATCCCCATTACATCAACATCTTTAATATCAGCGACCTGGATAACCCGCAGGACCTGGAGGATGTGTTTGCGGGATTTGACATTGAAACAATCTTTTACTACGAAGACAAATTATTCCTGGGGAGTATGCGGGGTATGTATATCTATGATATCACCAACCCTTCCCAGCCTGTTAAGGTGTCGGAATTCCAGCATGGTACCGCCTGTGATCCCGTGGTGGTGCAGGGGAATTATGCCTATGTGACCCTAAGGGGTGGTAATGGCTGTGGTGCTACCGCAAGCGGGCTCTTTATTGTAGACCTGTCTGATATCTCTGATCCTGTCCTTGCTGTTTCTTACCCGATGGACCAGCCTTACGGCCTGGGGGTCAGGGGAGATGCCGTCTTTGTCTGCGATGGGGAGTCGGGTTTAAAAGTGTACGACAAATCGGATATCATGAGCCTGGAGCAGGTTCAGCATTTCCCCGACCAGATGGCCTTTGACGTAATACCACTGGAGGATACGTTGCTGATGGTAGGTGAGGGAGTGGTGCACCAGTATGCTTATGAAGGGTTGCAGCTGCATTGGATCAGCAGTACCGAGCTGTAAGAGAATTATGTTCTGAAATCTTATGACACCTGCGATTCCGCAGGTGTTTTTTTATGGGCGGGAAAAAAGGGCGGGAACGGAAATCAAAAAATTCCCATACTTTTGTGACTTCAAAAACCTCTGAATGGCAAAGAATTTAGTTATAGTAGAGTCGCCCGCGAAAGCAAAGACCATCGAAAAGTTCCTTGGTAAGGATTATAAGGTCACCTCCAGTTTTGGACATATTGCAGACCTCCCTACCAAAGAGCTCGGTGTGGATGTGGAAAAAGACTTTACACCTAATTATATAGTAGATAAGGAAAAGAAGGCGCTGGTCAAGAAACTCAGGGAAATGGCATCCAAGGCAGAATTGATCTGGCTGGCCAGTGATGAAGACCGGGAAGGAGAGGCGATTTCATGGCACCTGGCTGAGACCCTGAAGCTAGATAAAGATAAGACCCGGAGGATCGTATTCAACTCTATTACCAAGAATGCTATCCAGAAAGCGATAGAAAATCCAAGGGATATTAATTACGACCTGGTGAATGCCCAACAGGCAAGGCGTGTCCTTGACAGGCTGGTGGGGTACGAATTATCCCCTGTATTGTGGAAAAAAATTAAACCGGGACTGTCTGCCGGTAGGGTACAATCAGTGGCAGTCCGACTCATAGTTGAACGGGAGCGGGATATCGAAGGCTTTACGCCGGTTGCTTCCTTCAAGGTAACGGCAGAATTCACCACCTCCAAGGGCGAGGTTTTCACTGCCAAACTGAATTCAACTTTCGAAAGCAAGGAAGAGGCAGAGGAATTCCTTAAGAAGAATATAGGTTCCGACTACAAGATAGACAGCCTGGATACCAAGCCGGCTAAAAAATCACCGGCAGCTCCATTTACCACTTCCACCCTGCAACAGGAAGCGGCCCGGAAGCTGTACTTCTCGGTTTCCAGGACCATGCAGGTGGCTCAGCGCTTATACGAGGCAGGGCATATCACCTATATGAGAACCGATAGTGTTAACCTGTCAGGGGAAGCTATACAGGCTGCCAAGGAAGCCATTATTGAGAATTACGGCGAAAAATACAGCAAGGTCAGGAATTACAAGGGGAAGTCCAAGGGAGCACAGGAGGCCCACGAAGCGATCCGCCCGACCGATATGAAGAATCAATCGCCTACCATGGACAGGGACCAGGCCAAATTGTATGAACTGATCTGGATGCGAACCCTCGCCTCCCAGATGAGTGATGCACAACTGGAACGTACAAACGTTAAGATCGCCAGTAACAAGCACGACCAGCTATTCTCAGCAAACGGGGAGGTGATCAAATTTGACGGATTCCTGAAAGTATACCTGGAAGGTAAAGACGAGGAAGATACAGCTGAAGAGCAGGAGGGAATGTTGCCAGCCATGAAACTGGGCGAAGCGCTCAATAATAATTCTATCACGGCGACCCAGCGGTTTACAAGGGCACCCTACCGCTACACGGAAGCCTCGCTGGTTAAGAAACTGGAAGAACTCGGGATCGGGCGACCTTCTACTTATGCCCCGACCATTTCTACCATCCAGAACAGGGGGTATGTGGAAAAGGGAACTATTGACGGAACCGAACGGAATTACGTACAACTGGAACTCAGTTCAGATAATATAGAATCGAAGACCCTCACCGAGACGGTAGGATCGGATAAAGGAAAACTGGTACCAACGGATATCGGGATCGTAGTGAACGATTTCCTGGTCAGTCATTTCTCCGGAATCCTGGATTATAATTTTACCGCCAAGGTTGAAAAGGACTTTGACGAGATCGCAGCCGGCGAGGAAGACTGGCAAAAGGTGATGAAGAACTTCTACAAGGATTTCCACCCAAAGGTCCTCGACGTGGAAGAAAATGCAGAACGCGCCAGCGGGGAGCGGGTACTGGGAACGGATCCTAAATCGGGCAGGCAGGTATCTGTAAGGCTGGGCCGCTTTGGGCCGATGGTACAGATTGGTACCGTGGATGAGGAAGAGAAGCCACAGTTTGCGAGCCTCTTACCGCACCAGTCGATCACCACCCTCACCTTCGAGGAGGCAATGGAACTCTTTAAACTGCCCAGGAACCTTGGGGAGTACAAAGGGGAGGAAGTAGAGGCGAATGTCGGAAGGTATGGTCCTTACGTCAGGTACGGGAAGAAATTCGTATCCCTGGGGAAGGATGAAAGCGCATTTGATGTAGACCTGGACCGGGCTATAGAACTGATAAAGGAAAAGGAAAAGGCAGATGCGCCAATAGCTTCTTATGAAGGGAAGGAGGTCACTAAAGGAAAAGGCCGGTTTGGCCCATTCATTAAGTGGGACGGCATGTTCATCAATGTAAACAAGAAGTACGATTTCGATAATCTCTCCCAGGAAGATATCGAGGAGCTGATCGAGGCCAAGAAGAAGAAGGAAGCCGAAAAGGTGGTGGTTGAATGGACGGAAGAGGATATCCGCATCGAAAAGGCCAGGTGGGGCAGGCATAATATCATACAGGGTAAGATCAAAGTAGAGCTTACCAAGGATGTGGATCCCAACAAGGTTACCCTGGAGGCGGCCAAGGAATTACTTGAAAAGAAGAAACCCAAGAAAAAAGCGACAAAGAAAACAACAAAGAAAACTAAAGGTTAGTCCCGCAATATGGCGTTTGATTTCCTCATCCCGGTAAGTGACAAAGTTCTGGCTCATTGCGAGTTGTTGCCTCCCCAGGCTCTTGGAAAGAACATTCACAAACATACTTCGCGTCATGGCCTGCCAGTGCTCGCCAACGTATCTTTTGCCATCCTTGGGGTCAATGAATCCAGGAACGCCTTTGAAAAGAAACCGGAAGCGCTCGATATCTCCCAGATCCGGTTACAGTTGTACCAACTGATGATGGGGAACTGGAACGCTTCTATAGTCGACCTGGGAGATCTGAACGAAGGCGAGACCGTAGAGGATACTTATTTTGTTGTCAAAGAGATCGTTGCCGGATTGCTCGAAGAGGATATTATTCCTATAGTCATAGGCGCTACCCAGGATATCACCTATCCTACATACCGGGCTTTTGACGGGATCAGGAATATGGTTAACCTTGTTTCCGTTGACAGCAGGTTCGACTTCGGGGCTGACGAGGAGCTTATCTCGTCTAATTCCTATATGAGTAAGATCATCACGGACAAACCCAATAATCTTTTTAATTTTTCCAACCTGGGATACCAGAGCTATTTTAACAGCCAGGAAGAGATAGACCTTATGGAGAAGCTGTTCTTTGATGCTTACCGCCTGGGGGAGATCACTTCGGATATCAGCCTGGCTGAACCTGTACTCCGCAATGCCAATATCCTCAGCCTCGATGCCCGGGCGATCATGGCCAGTGACCTGGGGACAACCTCGCCTAACTTTTCGCCGAACGGCTTTAACGGGAGAGAGATCTGTGCGATCGCACGCTATGCGGGTATAAGTGACAACCTTTCTGTCTTCGGAATTTACGAATGCGAAAATAACATACAATCCTTCCAGTTGGTAGCCCAGATCATCTGGTACTTTATGGAAGGCTTCAATTACCGGATCAAAGAAACTCCAAGTGCACGGAACAACGACTTCACCAAGTTCAATGTGCCTACTGAAACAGAGCAGCTGGTCTTCTATAAAAGCCATCTTACCGAAAGGTGGTGGGTAGAAGTACCATCTATCCTTGCTTCAGATACTAAATCCAATTCACCTGCGTTATTACCCTGCACCGAACAGGACTATCTGGATGCTTGCGACCAGAATATCCCTGAGAGGTGGTTCAAAGCCTACAAGAAGGGCTTTAACTAAATGATCATTATTTTTTTGTGGCGTTCCATTTTACACAATAAATCGCATAAAATGCAGTTTTAGTGAATAATGCATTTCGTTACTGTGAATTGTCTTAATCGAAATTTAACCTAGAGTATGAAGAAGCTATTGTTAATCCCTATAGCGTTTGTTTTTTTATTATCCAGCTGCGGGTCCAAGACCAAAGGAGAACTGGTTGGGGTCCAGGGGAAGAAGTGGCACCCGGAAAAGCCCTACGGAATGGAACTGATTCCCCGTGGTGCTTTTATCATGGGTAAGCAGGACGAGGATGTAGCCAAGGTTTACAACGCGCCAACCAAGACCGTTACCGTTCGTTCCTTTTACATGGATGATACCGAGATCACCAACAGTGAGTACAGGCAATTTGTAGAATGGGTTAAAGACTCTATCGTACGAAGCAGGCTGGCAATCCTGGCAGATGAATTAGGCCTTACCCCGGAAGATGGAGGTATTGGAGAATACGCCTTTAAATCTGCAGATACCACCAAGATGTCCGTATACGAGCGATATATGCTCGACAATTATGCCGGACTTGGAGAAACAGGTTATGAAGGATATGCCCTTAATAAGGACGAAGAATTGATCTGGGATACCAGCGACTACCCGGACGAGTATTATACAGAAGTAATGGACTCTATGTATATCCCGGAAGAGGAGTCGTACAACGGTCAGCGCATGATCGATGTGAAGAAACTGAAATACAAATATACCTGGATGGATATCCAGGAAGCTGCAAGGGCAAGAGAGCAGGGGCGTAAGCCTTTCATCAAGCAGGAGGAAATAGAGATCTACCCGGATACTACGGTTTGGATCAGGGATTTTGAATACTCCTATAACGAGCCTATGCACAATGATTACTTCTGGCACGACGCTTACAGCGATTACCCGGTAGTAGGTGTGTCCTGGCAGCAAGCCAAGGCCTTCTGTAACTGGAGAACCAAATTCAAGAACGACGATCAGAAGAGTCGTGGAAAACAATTCGTGAACCAGTTCCGTCTCCCTACCGAAGCAGAGTGGGAATATGCCGCCCGTGGAGGAATTGAAGGAGGAACTTACCCTTGGGGAGGACCTTACGTGATCAGTGATACCGGGTGTTTCATGGCAAACTTTAAACCGCAGCGAGGAGATTATGCTGCAGATGCCGCCCTGTATACCGTGGAAGCGAAGTCTTACGAGCCCAATGATTTTAACCTGTACAATATGGCCGGTAACGTGGCAGAATGGACGAACTCCAGCTACTACCCCGGGTCATACGAGTACGCATCAACCATGAACCCTAATGCAGAGGACGGGAAGAATACACGTAAAGTGATCCGTGGAGGATCCTGGAAAGACGTGGCTTATTTCCTGCAGGTGAGTACCAGGGATTATGAATACAAGGATTCCGCAAGAAGTTATATCGGATTCCGGACCGTGCAGGATTACATGGGAGAAGAAGATTCTACCCAGTAATGATGCAAACCAACCAAGTGACCAAATACTTATTATAACCTAATTTTTAAATCAACATTATGGCACAGTCAAAGTCAACAAAGAAACTATTCAACATGGCCTACGGCCTTGGAGCGTCGGTGGTGATCATCGGTGCGTTATTCAAGATCCTTCACTGGGAGTTTGGCCCCCTTACAGGAGGATTGCTGCTCGCGATCGGTCTGATCACGGAAGCCCTTATCTTCGCTATCAGTGCATTTGAGCCGGTAGACGACGAGTACGATTGGTCCCTGGTATACCCGGAACTTAACGGAGGAGCTGCTTCAGGAAGAAGTAACGAAGCCCAGGAAGCCCAGATGGCAGAGGGAATGTTATCCCGTAAACTGGACGAATTGCTGAAAGAAGCAAATATCGATGCAGAGCTGTTTGACAGCCTTGGTAACAGTATCCGCAATTTTGAAGGAGCTGCTAAAGGAATCGCTCCTACTGCCGATGCAATCGAACATACTAAAAAATACTCTGAAGAGCTGTCTACAGCTGCAGAGCAGATGGAATCCCTGAACAGTCTTTACAAAGTTCAGTTAGAAAGTGCCAGTCGTCAAGCTTCTATCAATGAGGAAGTAGTTCAGAACGCAGGTGCATTAAAAGAGCAAATGGAGTCGCTGGCATCTAACCTGTCTTCGCTGAATGGCGTTTACGGAGGTATGCTGACCGCCATGAACAGAAACTAATTAGTTTTTTCTTTTAACCCAAATCAAATTAATCAACAAAACTAATTAGAAAACATGGCAGGAGGAAAAGCAACACCACGTCAGAAGATGATCAACCTTATGTACTTGATCTTCATCGCAATGCTGGCGTTAAATATGAGTAAAGAAGTACTCGCCGCTTTCGGTCTTATGAACGAAAAGATGGAGGCTTCTAATGTCAAGACCTCGGAAACCAATACGGCTTTCCTGGGGAACCTGGAGACAAAAGCAAACGAAAACAAGGAGAAATACGGACCCTTGTACCAGGATGCTATCAAGATCAAGCAATTGTCCGAGTCTTACTACGACTACCTGGAAGACATCAAGAATAACATGATGGAAGGGATAGAAGATCCCAAGGATTACGTAGTAATGGACAAGTCTGATTATCTTGACCAGAAATTCTTCCAGGGAGATAACCTGGCGCCGGAAGGAAAAGAATTTATGAAGCGATTGAACGATTACCGTGACCAGGTGATCTCTATTTTACCTGATGAAATGGGTGAAGTAAAGTCGCTCGTAAAAGCTAAGTTCGAAACCGGGGATGAGAATGGCAAAGTAGAACGACGTGACGGGGTGAAGGTTGATTGGATCAACTATCACTATGAAGGCTTCCCAATGGTTGCCTCCCTGACCAAACTGACTGCCTTGCAGGCCGACATCCGCGAGACCGAGCAGACAGCCCTGAAAGCTATGCTGCAGGGACAGTTAACCGCTGAGGTTTCGATGACCAATTATTCAACCCTGTTACAGCAAGAGAAATCTGCTTTTTACGCAGGAGAGAAATTTGAAGGAAGTATTGTACTTGGACGTACAGATAACTCTACCAAGCCCGACAGGGCGGAGCTTACCCTGGATGGCAGGAAACTGCAGGAAGGAAAGGATTTCGTCTACGAAGGCGGGGGAGTTAAAATGCTGGTAAGTGCCGGTAACCCAGGTGATCACAAGATCGAAGGGAAACTGATCTTTAAGCAGGATGGTAAAGAAGTTGATGTACCTGTATCCTCTACCTTTGCTACGATCAGCAAGCCAAATGCGGCGGTAATTGCAGCAGATAAGATGAACGTGGTATACCGTGGGGTTGCAAACCCTATGACCATCTCTATACCTGGTATTCCTGATAACAAGGTTAGTGCTTCGGCACCGGGTCTTTCCAAGAGAAACGGCAGCCAGTACGTGATGAACCCGGGTACCGGGAGAACTGTTACAATTGTTGCGTCGGGAGTATTACCTGACGGGCAGAAGATCAATACGCCTGCGGAATTCAGGATCAAGGATATCCCAAGACCATCAGGTTCTATCAGGGGCGAATCCGGAAGTGTGAGCATGCCACGTAACAACCTCGAGATCTCGACGGTTGGTGCAATGCTCGAAGACTTTGACTTTGACCTTAACCTGGCGGTTAGCGGCTTTAAATTCAAAGTTCCGGGACAGCCTACTGTAAACGTGAACGGTAATAAACTGGACGACAGGGCTAAATCAGCCTTAAAACGTGCCAAGCGTGGTGACGCAGTTCAGATCTTTGATATTGAGGCTTACATAACAAATAACAAGACCTACAAGTTGAAGAAAGTGTCTCCCGTTATCGTGGAGCTCACAAACTAAGAATAGTTAAATTGAAGTATATGAATTGGAAGAATGTTTTATTGGTAGGAGCAGTTGCTCTTCTCCCGATCTCGATCTCGGCTCAGGCAAATATCCTGAATGCCAAGAAACCAGAAGAGATCGGTAAGAAGACCGAGGCCCAGATTGCAGCCGATAATGATACCCCATTACAATATGGTTACGTGGACGACAGGGATATTCTCTGGTCCAAGACCATCTGGGAGGTCATTGACCTTGACGAGCGGGTGAATTTCCCCTTGTATTATCCACTGGATACCGTCAATATCGGGTCAGACAGGCGATCGCTCTACGATGTGCTGATAAAGCATATCAAGACCGGGGAACTTACAGACGTGTATGTCGACTCCTATTTTACGGAGAAACGTAAGTTCAGTGACCTGGAAGCTACCTTGAAGAAGGTAGATACCACGGACCTGGGATACGAGCAGATCAACGCAGGGGAGCAGTTATCCCCGGAATATATCAACAGGAGAGAACTTACTGCAGCAGATATCGAAGAGTACAGGATCAAAGGGATCTGGTATTTTGATAAGCGGCAGGGAGAACTTAAATACCGATTGCTGGGTATTGCCCCGGTAGCACCAGACGTGAACTTCATAGACGATGAGTCTATGGCGCCGGAAGATGCTTTGGTAGAATTGTTCTGGGTATGGTTCCCAAGTGCCAGGGAGATCCTCCACAAGGCCAAGGTGTTCAACCAGCGGAATTCCGCCCAGCCCATCTCTTTTGATATGCTCCTTAATGCAAGAAGGTTCAACGGGGTCATCTATAAAGAAGACAACGTACAGGGAGATCGTGAAATTGACCAGTACATCGCAGAAAACGCCTTGTTCCAGTTACTCGAATCCCAGCGTATCAATGAAGCGATCAGGGATCGCGAACAGGATATGTGGGCCTACTAGTTAGGTTATATAAGTAGAACATTCCAATTCTGAATCTATAAGAACCCCGGCCTGGCCGGGGTTTTTTCATTATCCATCTCTTTATAATTGATCAGAAAAGCTATGTGCAGCCGGCATCTTTAAGTAAATTTGTGCTATGATCGATTACTTGATTGTCGGCCTGGGCCTGGCAGGGATCTCCATGTGTGAAACGCTGTCCGGTCATGGCAAAAGCTTCGTGGTGATAAACGATGATTCCCAGCAGGCGACCAAAGTCGCCGGGGGATTGTATAATCCCGTTGTCCTGAAAAGATTCAATCCCGTCTGGATGGCCGCAGAGCAGCTGCAGGTGGCCCTGCCTTTCTATACTGCCCTGGAAGAAAAATTAGGCGCCCGGTTATTGTATCCGGGCCGGATCAAACGAAGGTTTGCCTCCGTAGAGGAGCAGAACCAGTGGTTCGAGGCCTGTGACCATCCCCGGCTAAAAGATTTTTTGCTGCCCGACGTACTGGCCAATACCAATCCCGGTATCGCAGCGCCTTACGGCTTTGGGATCGTTGAGAACAGCGGGCGTGTGGATACGGCCCTTCTTGCAAAACAGTATGCCGAATTACTGGAGGAAAAAGGGACACTGCTTAAAGAGTCTTTTCTTTTTGATAAGCTGAAGGTATCTGCAGATGAGGTGCAATACAAGGAGATAAAAGCCCGGCAGGTCATTTTTGCCACCGGCTACGGGCTGTCTGCGAACCCATATTTCAATTACCTGCCCCTGCAAGGTTCCAAAGGCGAATACCTCAGGATACATTGTCCCGGCCTGAAGGAAACCGAGATCCTGAAAAGCGCATTCTTCGTGTTGCCGGGAGAAAATGATGAATATCTCGTCGGTGCCACCTATGCCTGGAAAGATTACGAGAATACCCCGACCAAAAAAGCCCGGGTACAATTAAAAGAAAAACTGGATAAATTGCTGAACTGCGATTACCAGATTATCGGACAACAGGCCGGGTTACGCCCTACGGTGGCAGATCGGAGACCGCTGGTAGGCAGGCATCCGGAACATACTAATCTTTACGCGCTAAACGGCTTTGGTTCCAGGGGTGTGATGATCGGGCCATGGGCAGCGAAGCAATTGTTTGATCTTATAGAATCCGGCCAACCTTTAAATCCCGAGATGGACCTTGGACGATTCACTAAGATATACTACCCTCAGGCCCGTGACGCAAGCGGGTCGTAATGGATGAAGAGGTTGATCCAAATATTTCGCGACAGCCGGATGATCACCGGCATAAAAACCACCAGGGTGATGAAAATTGCGATAAAGGTCTGTATCAGGGTGGCTTTTAACAGTAAAAAAGCGATCACGAAGGCCGCAACTCCGAAAGCGATCCCTACCGCGTAACTCACATACATGGCCCCGTAAAAAAAGGAAGGCTCTATCTTGTATCGGGTGCCGCAATGCGAACACCGCTCGTGCATCTTAAACAACGTCCCTGGATTGTAAGGGTTCTTTACCTCGTACATGCTTTCCTGGTGGCATTTGGGACAACTTCCTGTTAAAATGCTGTATAGTTTGTTTCCTTTTTTTAACATTTGCAAAAATTTACACAAAGGTAAACATTCACAGTGTTTTACCGGTAACCAAGATTACAATTGCATGCTCAACGTTCATAATTTATCAGTTGCCTTCGGTGGAGAATATCTCTTTGAAGAAATAGCGTTCCGGTTAAATCCCGGGGACCGGGTCGGGCTGATCGGTAAGAACGGGGCAGGTAAATCTACCCTACTGAAACTTCTTGCCGGAGACCAGGCCCCGGATTCGGGTACCCTGGCCACAGACAAGGATGTGCGGATCGGGTTCTTACGACAGGACATCGACTTTGAAGCCGGACGGACCGTTCTGGAGGAAGCCCATCAGGCCTTTTACGAGATCAAGGAAGTAGAGGGGCAGTTGGCACATATCAATCAGCAACTTGCAGAGCGGACGGATTACGAAAGTGATTCGTACAGCCAGCTGATCATAGACCTGAATGACCTTACCCATCGTTTCGAGATCCTCGGGGGGTATAATTATGAGGGGGACACCGAGAAGATCCTGAGGGGACTGGGTTTTACCCGCGAGGATTTCAGCAAACAGACCGATACTTTTTCGGGAGGCTGGCGGATGCGCCTGGAACTGGCAAAGCTGCTGCTGCAACAACACGATATCCTCCTGCTGGATGAGCCCACCAACCACCTGGACATCGAATCTATACTGTGGTTAGAGCAATTCCTGAAGTCTTTTCCCGGGGCAGTCGTGATCGTATCCCACGATAAGATGTTCCTGGACAATGTCACCAACCGTACCATAGAGATTTCCCTGGGGAGGATCTATGATTATAATAAACCTTATTCCGAGTTCCTGTTGCTTCGGGAAGAAGTAAGGGAACAGCAGCTGAATGCCCAGAAGAACCAGGAAAAAGAGATACAGCAGGCAGAGCGGCTGATCGAGAAGTTCCGGGCAAAATCTTCCAAAGCGTCCATGGCCCAGTCGCTTATCAAAAAACTGGATAAGATGGACCGGATAGAGGTAGATGGGACCGATAACGCGGTGATGAACCTCCGTTTCCCGGTTTCTGTCACTCCCGGGAAAGTGGTGGCGGAATTAGAAGGGTTAAGCAAAAGCTATGGCAGCAAAATTGTTCTTAAAGATATCGACCTCCTCATTGAAAGGAACAGCAAGACGGCCTTTGTAGGACAGAACGGGCAGGGAAAGACCACCCTGGCCAAGATCATGGTAGGAGAGCTGGATTATGAAGGCAAGATGAAGCTCGGGCATAATGTCCAGATCGGATATTTTGCCCAGAACCAGGCCGAATACCTGGACGGGAACAAGACCGTGCTCGATACCATGATCGATGCAGCCAATGAAAAGAACAGGAGTAAAGTAAGAGATATTCTTGGAGCTTTCCTTTTCCGCGGGGAAGAGGTAGAAAAATATGTCAAGGTCTTATCAGGTGGGGAGAGAAACAGGCTTGCACTTGCAAAATTGCTGTTACAGCCCTTTAATGTGCTGGTAATGGACGAACCTACCAACCACCTCGATATTGCTTCGAAGAACGTATTGAAAGAGGCGTTGCAGCATTTTGAGGGTACCCTGATCCTGGTATCCCACGACCGGGATTTCCTGCAGGGGCTTACCAATAAGGTATACGAGTTCAAGAACCATAAGATCAAAGAATACCTGGGGGATATCAACTTTTACCTGGAAGAGCGGAAAGCAGAGGATTTCAGGGCGATAGAGAAGAAGGACCCCGTAAAGGAAAAACAGAAGGCCAAATCGACCGCTCCGTCCGATCATGAGCAGCAGAAGAAAGAACGGTCGCTCAACAATCAGCTCAGCGGGGTGGAGAGTAAGATTGCAGCCCTGGAAAAGGAGATAGGGGAGATAGATCACCAGCTACTGATGAACTATGACGAAACCATTGCCCAGCCCGATTTCTTTGAAAAGTATCAGGCCAAGAAAAAGAGCCTTGAAAAGCTGATGAAAGATTGGGAAAAACTGACGCTGGACCTTGAAAAACTGACTTCTGCCTAGGGTTTTTGGCGTGTTAAAATACATTTCACCACAGAAAACCCTGTCTTCACAACAAAGTAGAACCGTTCAACGACAAAAAGTATTATCTCCGGGACGAAGTGCGTATTTTTGTTTGTAGGGTAATTCCTAAATAACATTGAATCAAGCACATTATCAAATCTAAAGATCGTCATGGTTAAAAAGATTGTATTCTTATTAGTGATACTTGTAGGTGCCGGACAATTGGCTTTTGCCAAGGTTTCCCGTGCCGAGAAGAAAGCACTGATCGATTTGTATGAAAGTACGAACGGACTGCACTGGGTCAAGAAATGGAACCTGGATGAGGCTGTGGAAGGATGGCACGGCGTTACCGTGGAAGATAACCACGTAGTGGCTATCAACCTCTTCAGGAATAACCTGATGGGGCCACTGCCGGAAAGCATTTCCTCCCTGAAATACCTGAAAGTCCTCAACCTGGCCTTTAACCATATTACCGGGGAGATCCCCGAGAATATAGTAGCCCTGGAAAACCTGGAAGTTCTTAAACTGGAGATGAACCGTATCAAGGGAGAAATTCCGGTGGAGATCGGCCGGTTGAAGAACCTGCAGGAACTTACTGCATTCAATAATTTCATTGAAGGCAGGATCCCTGGAAGTATAGGTGAAATATCACAATTGAGAACTCTCAACCTCTCGAGCAATATGCTGAGGGGTGAAATTCCATCCTCTATCGGGAAGCTTACAAAGCTTGAAAGACTGGGCCTGTTTGAAAACACCCTTTTTGGTGAGATCCCTGCAGAAATGGGACAGCTCTCCATGCTGAAGGAGTTGGTACTGTCCAATAACGGTCTAGGCGGATCGATCCCGGCCGAGTTCGGACAACTGGCGAGCCTGGAGATACTGCAATTACAGAATAATGCGTTTGATTCTTTTAAAGGATTAGAGCAAATGGATCAGAACCAGTTCCTGGTTTTTGATTACGATAAGAAAGATGATAAACTCGAGTTCAGGGATGTCGACTTCTCCCGCACCAGGATGGCCGATACCAAATTCGAGGATGATGAAATAGACGAGTAAAACCGTTTATAGTTAGTTACTTAAAAAGGCACCAGTGGGTGCCTTTTTTTATGCTCCAGCCCCGGCATATCGCATTTAAGATTTATTTAACTAAAGCCCCTTAAACTATTGGATAGTTTTACCGTCTAACCGGTAAGTGAATCAGCCTGATGAATACTAGAAAAATATTACTTTCCATTCTGGGGGGTGTAGTGATATTGCTATCCCTCTACCTTGCCAACTCTATTATTAAAAGTAAGACTACCCCGCGACCGACCCCTGCGAAGGTGGTGAAGACCGTGTTTACGGATACCGTGCAGAACGGGACCGTACCCATAGTCGTGCCAGCCAACGGGAACCTGGTTGCTAAGAAACGGGTGGAACTCTTTTCAGAAGTACAGGGAGTCTTCCGGTCCGGTAATAAGTTATACCGCCCGGGCCAGCAATACAGGTCGGGGGAGACTATTATCCGGATAGATGCCGAGGAATACCGTGCCAGTGTACAATCGGCCAAAAGTAACCTCTACAACCTGATCACCTCCATAATGCCGGACCTGCGGCTTGACTATCCCGAGATCTCAGGGAAGTGGCAGGAATACCTGAACAGCTTTGATATGGAGCGGCCAACACCGGAACTTCCGGAACTGACTACGGAAAAAGAAAAATACTTTATCAGCGGAAGAGGGATCCTGACCAATTACTACAACGTAAAGAACCTGGAGCAGCGGCTGGGCAAATATATTATCCGTGCACCTTTTGACGGGGTACTTACCGAGGCCCTGGTTACCGAGGGGACCCTGATAAGAGCGGGCCAGAAGCTAGGTGAGTTCATCAATACCGGGTCGTTCGAGTTAGAGGTGGCCATCAGCAAGACATTCAGTGACCTGCTCCGCGTGGGCGAGGCAGTGAACCTGACCAACCTGGACGGCAGTGAAACCTATAAAGGGAAGGTGTCGAGGATCAATGCCAGGGTAGAGCAGGGATCCCAGACCATCACAGCTTTTATCGAGGTTAACGATCCTGAACTGAGAGAAGGGATGTACCTGGAAGCACTACTGGATGCGAGGAATGAAGAGAATGCCATCGAGATAGACCGTTCACTGCTGCTTGAAGATGATAAGATCTTCGTGGTCAGGGATTCTATCCTGGATTATATCAATGTAAAACCTGTCTACTTTACCGATAAGAAAGTGGTCTTGAAAGACGTGCCCGATGGAACAACCATCATCTCCAAACCCGTTGTGGGAGCCTATGCAGGAATGTTGGTGAAGGTGTACGAGGAAAAGCAGAAGCAGCAATAAGCGAAACGACATGAGATCAATCTTATCCTATTTTATCAAGTACCATGTCGCGGTAGATGTTTTCATCATCGCGTTCTTCATATTTGGTATTTACGGGGCCCTGTCCCTCAAATCTTCTTTCTTTCCACTAACCGATTCCAGGAACATACAGATCGCGGTGACCTACCCGGGTGCTTCCCCGCAGGAAGTAGAGGAAGGGATCGTCCTGAAGATAGAAGATAACCTGAAAGGATTGGAAGGGATAGAACGGGTAACCTCTACTTCGCGCGAGAACAGTGGATCTATAGACGTGGAAATAGAGAAAGGCAGGAATGTTGATTTTATGCTTCTCGAGGTTAAGAACGCGGTAGACCGCGTGCCTTCCTTCCCCAGCGGGATGGAACCCCTGGTGGTCTCCAAGCGGGAAGCCATCCGGCAGACCATTAGCTTTGCGATCAGCGGGGACAATGTGCCTTTAGCTACTTTGAAACAGATCGGCAGGCAGGTAGAGAACGACCTGAGAGCCATCGAGGGGATCTCGCAGATCGCCATTTCCGGGTATCCCGATGAAGAAATAGAAATCGCCCTGAACGAGAATAACCTGCTGGCTTACAACATGACGTTCTCAGAAGTAGCCCAGGCCGTGGCCAATGCCAATATTCTGGTGACCGGTGGGAATATTAAAACATCGACCGAGGAATACCTGATCCGGGCGAACAACCGCTCTTATTACGGAGACGAACTATCTAACCTCGTGATCAGGGCAGATGCATCCGGACGAACCATCCGCCTGAAAGATGTGGCCGTGCTCAGGGACAGGTTCTCTGAAACGCCGAATGCTTCTTATTTCAACGGCAACCTCTCTGTAAACGTCTCTATCACCAGTACCAATACGGAAGACCTTATTTCGGCAGCCGATAAGGTAAAGGAATACATAGAGGATTTTAACCAGAAGTACAATAATGTACAGTTAAGTGTACTCAGTGACCAGTCCAAAACGCTGAACCAGAGAACACAGTTGCTTACAGAGAACGCGGTAATGGGGATGATCCTGGTCCTCATCTTCCTCTCCCTCTTCCTGAATACCCGGCTGGCATTCTGGGTAGCCTTCGGGCTTCCTATCTCTTTCCTGGGGATGTTCATCTTTGCACCCTTATTTGATGTGACCATTAACGTGCTGTCCCTGTTCGGGATGATCATTGTGATCGGTATCCTGGTGGACGACGGGATCGTTATTGCCGAGAATATATATCAACACCATGAACGGGGTAAAAAACCTATTCAGGCGGCGATAGACGGGACCATGGAGGTGATTCCTCCCATCGTTTCCGCCATTATCACCACCATACTCGCATTTTCGATCTTCTTCTTCCTGGAAGGTCGTATCGGGGAATTTTTCGGGGAGGTTTCTGTTATCGTGATCCTGACGCTCCTCGTATCCCTGATCGAGGCCCTGATCATCCTGCCTGCCCACCTCGCGCATTCCAAGGCTTTACAAAAGCAGTCGGATAAGCCCAAGAAGGGAATAGCCAAAGTATTTGCCAAATTACGTGGAATTAACCGTGCAGGCGATAATATGATGGGCTGGATGCGGGATAAGCTTTATGCCCCGGCACTTGCCTTCACTATACGACATAAGATCCTGACCTTTTCTTTCTTCTTTATGGCCTTTGCCCTGACCATAGGATCTATAGGAGGTGGGGTGGTTCGTACTGCATTCTTTCCCCAGATCGCCAGTGACAGGGTATCCGTGGAACTGACCATGCCCAACGGGACCAACGAGGCCGTGACCGATTCTCTCATCACCTATATCTCGGAAAAAGCAGATATCGTGAACCGGGAACTGACCGAGAAGTATCTGTCCGGAACCGGGAAAGAATTATTTGAGAATACCATCCGTAATCTTGGACCCGGGTCTTCTAATGCAAGCCTGGTGATCAACCTGCTGCCCGGGGAAGAACGCCCGGACCAGATCAGGTCAGAGATGGTAACTAACCGCTTAAGGGAGCTGGTAGGCCCCGTCACAGGTGTTGAAAGCCTCATCTACGGCTCGGGAGGTAATTTTGGAGGGAGCCCGGTATCCGTATCCCTGCTGGGGAACAATATCGAGGAACTGAAGGCGGCGAAGGTAGAACTGAAAACCGCCCTGGAGAACAATGCCTTACTAAAAGACGTGGCCGACAATGACCCGGCAGGGATCAAGGAGATCCGGTTAGAGCTGAAAGAGAATGCATACCTGTTAGGGCTGGACCTCCGGACCGTTATGAACCAGGTACGGGCAGGCTTCTTCGGTACACAGGCACAACGCTTCCAGCGCGGGCAGGACGAGATCCGGGTTTGGGTGCGGTATGACCGTGAAAATCGTTCTTCGATCACAGACCTGGACGAAATGCGTATCCTAACCCCTTCCGGGGACAGGATTCCCCTGAAAGAGATCGCCACCTATGAAATTGCCAGGGGAGAAGTGGCCATCAACCACCTGGACGGGCGCCGGGAAGTGCAGATCAGTGCAGATATCAAGGACAACGAAACCACCAGTGGGACCGATATAATGGCGTGGATCAAGCAAGACGTGATGCCCGAGATAACTTCTAAGTATCCAACGGTGAGTCCGTCTTACGAAGGACAGAACCGGGAAGCCGGAAAAACGATAAGTTCCCTGCAGACCGCCGGGTTTACCGTGCTGATGCTAATTTATATCACCATCGCATTTACCTTCAGAAGTTTCAGCCAGCCCTTGTTGTTATTATTACTGGTTCCTTTCAGCCTTACAGCGGTAGCCTGGGGCCACTGGTTGCACGGGTTCCCTATCAATATACTGTCGCTGCTGGGGATCATTGCCCTGATCGGGATTATGGTGAATGACGGACTGGTGCTGATCAGTAAGTTTAATACCAACCTGAGAGGAGGTATGAAGTTTGATGATGCCATTTTCGAGGCGGGCAAATCCAGGTTCAGGGCGATCTTCCTGACCTCGATCACCACCATTGCAGGTCTTGCACCTTTACTGCTGGAAAAGAGCAGGCAGGCGCAGTTCCTGAAACCTATGGCTATTTCTATCGCCTACGGTATCGGGTTTGCCACGGTTCTCACCCTGCTTTTGCTGCCGTTATTCCTTGCTTTCAGCAACCGTTACAAGGTCACTGTAAAATGGCTGAGAACAGGGAAGGAGATCTCCAGGGAAGAGGTAGAGCGGGCCATTAAGGAACAAAAGGAAGAGGAACACCTGGAATCACAATCGGACAGAACGAATAATGGGATGGAGGACTTGTCCAAAGACAGGCTGAAACATTCTGAAAACTAGTAAGGAATACGGATGAAGGAAATTATTGCCACAGTTGTATTACTAACCGCAGGCTTGTTCTGTGTGCAGGCACAGTCACCGCTGCTGACCAAGGAAGAGGCTGTAGAGCAGGCCCTGGAACATAATTTCGGGATAGAGGTTGCGCGTAACCAGGTTGAAATAGCAGATAATAACCAGGGAATCCTTAATTCGGGTTACCTGCCAAGCCTGAGTGCGGTAGCCGGGGCTGATTACAGCAGGGACGATTCTACTATTGAATTCCCGGGGCAGGTGGACGACCAGGGTAATCCCAGGCCCGACTTTGAGATCAACCAGGCTGAAGCCCAGCGTTATACTTCGGCCCTGCAGCTGAATTATACCCTCTTTGACGGGCTGGGACGGCTCTACAATTACAAGAGTTTAAAAGAAGAATATGAACTTACCACCCTGCAGGCACGGGAAACCATAGAGAATACGATGCTGGAACTGTTCAGTGTGTATTACGAGATCGCCAGGCTGAGTGAGAATGAAAAAGTACTGGAAGAAGCCCTGAGGATCTCCCAGGACAGGACCAAACGGGCGGAATATGCCTTTGAATTCGGACAGAATACCAAGCTGAATATCCTCAATGCAGAGGTAGATGTCACCAATGACAGCATCAACTTGCTGAATACCCGGCAGCAGCTTAAGAATGCGAAAAGGGACCTGAACCTTATCCTGAACAGGGAGCTGGATGCAGCCTTTGCAGTAGACACCCTGATCCAGTTCACCTCTCCGCTGGTCTTACAGGACTACATTGACAGGGCCGAAGAAAATAATGTTTCCGTGTTGCAGGTAGAGCGGAACCTCGCCATCAATGAATACGATATCAAGATCAGCAAATCCGGGTATTTGCCAAGGATCGGGCTCACAGGTTCCTACGGCTGGAACCTGAACCAGAGTGCAGCCTCTGCCTTCTTTCCCGGTACCAATAACACCAATAATAACCTTTCCCTGGGCGCCAGTCTCAGCTGGAACCTTTTTGACGGGGGGAATACCGCGGTGCGGATCAAGAATGCGAAGATCGCCTACGAGAACCAGGAAATATTAAAGAAACAGGTACTGCTTGAAGTGGACCGGGATATAAAGAACGCCTTTGATATTTATAAGAACAGGCTGAGCATTTACCGGATACAGGAGAAGAACGTGGTCACCAATAAAAATAATTTTGAACGCTCCCGGGAGCAGTTCCAGCTGGGGAGGATCACTTCGATCGAGTTCAGGCAGGCCCAGATCAACCTGCTCAACGCCCAGACCAATAAGAACCTGGCCAAGTACGACGCAAAACTGGCCGAACTGCAGTTGCTGCAGCTGACCGGGCAGTTGTTGAATGTTCCTCTTTAGGGGGATACGGTCACACCGTCATGCCGACACACGGTGATTCAGTGAAGCAGTGATACGGCCCGCCCGTACCGAGCGGCACGTTCGGGCGGGTGATGCGGTGATGCAGTGATACGGTGATGCAGTGACACGGTGATGCGGTGATGCCGTCATACCGGCACATGAGTATTTATATAATTTTGTAAACTTCAAACCTCAAATTTACCTGCCGAAGGCAGGCCTCAAACTAATGAACGAACATTTTTTCCAATGCCCTTACTGCTGGGAGACCATATCGATGCTGTTAGACCCGTCTGCGGGGCAGCAACAGTACATCGAGGATTGCGAGGTGTGTTGTAATCCCGTTGAGGTAAAAATGAATTTCAGTGGGGAGGAGCTGCTCTCTTTCGAGGCGGCGGTAATCCCCTGAATCCTTCATCCGGGCATTTATTTCTTATGTATTTATTGCATCACGGCAATAAGCTGATGGATATCATGAAATGATGACCTTCTAATTAATTACCTTCCCGCTTAATCTTAAAGAATACCCGGCTGAGATGTAGGGTGTAAATTAAATTTGGTACTAGGTGATACATGCAGTGATCTACATTTCAAAGGCTGATCCGGGATTCTCTAAAGGAGAGGTCAAGGAGATGTTGCTGAAAGCCAAATCCTACAACCGTACGCACGAGATCACCGGTTGTATCCTGTATCATAAACAACAGTTTTTGCAGCTTATAGAAGGGGCTGAGAAAGATGTACGGGAACTCTACAGGAAATTGGTTGAAGATAACAGACATCATGAAGTTACCACGCTCTTTGATGAGTCGAGCGGAACCCGCATATTCCCAAACTGGGCCATGGCCTTTTACGAATTTGAAGAGGAAGAGGACAGCACCGCACATACAAGGTTACAGCTAGACCAGATCCTGGAGCAGGCCACAATATCTGAAGGTAATAAGGAAGCCTTCGGGGTCCTGGAAAGGAGTGCAGAGCGACTCCTGGCGCAGGGTCAGCACGAACTATTCAACACCGTACGCCGACTGTTTGGTGATTAAATATCCAGAACAATAAAACCCGGGTTTCCCCGGGTTTTTCATATTATAACTTTACTGATATAACTATTCGGTGCCTTCTTTCTTGAAGTCGCCTGCATTGACCACCGTCCATTCAGAGAATGGTTTAATGTGCTTTTTGATGGCTGCATTCACATCTTTTACAGTCAGGGAAGTCACTTTATCCTCAATAGCTTTGTGGAATTCCATTCCCCTGTTGTAATAGATGTTATTATTAACGAGGGAGGCCAGTTCGTTA
The DNA here is from genome assembly GCF_004362865.1 of Zeaxanthinibacter enoshimensis. GTDB lineage: Bacteria > Bacteroidota > Bacteroidia > Flavobacteriales > Flavobacteriaceae > Zeaxanthinibacter > Zeaxanthinibacter enoshimensis. Next base: position 1,345,945 of record NZ_SNYI01000001.1, read on the forward strand.
TCTTTGGCCCGGGAAACTGTTCTTCCCTGTACCCAGCCATTGATCGCATCTTTTAATTCCTCTTCGGTGATCCCATCTTTAATAAAACGAGCTATCTCTTCTTTAAAGCCCAGCTGTACCTTGTCGTAATTAGCAGGGGCATAGATGGCATATATATACACTTGTGAATTGGAATCCTCTTTATCCGAATCTGCCTGGAAACCGGCACCGGCTCCATAGCTGACCCCGTCTTTCTGCCTTAATCTTTCAGCGATTCGCGAATTCAGGAACCCACCTCCAAGGATGGTACTCGCTATGGTCAGCGCGGGGTAATCCTTATGGTATTCACTGATCTCAATAGTTTGTCCGCCCAGGGTCATTGCATTCTGTTTATCCGGGGTCTGGATGTCCTCGTGTACCGGCTTATTGATATAGAACGGGTTCTTGATCTCCGAATAGGGATGCCTGGCTTCAAAACCTGCAAAGGCCTGCTGCATCATATCTTTAAGTTTCCCGGTGTCCTGGTCCCCGATACTTACCAGGATAGATTTGCCAAGCCCGTAAAACTCCTTATGGAAATTCTTCACATCCTCTACGGTTACCGCTTGTATGGCAGCCTCCTGCTCTTCTATAGTCATGTTATAATTAGGATGACCTTTGGGGTAGTTGTTGTTGATCTCTCCAAGACGCTGGGAAGCCAGGAACTGTGGCTCTGTCTTGTTATTCTCCAGGCTTGCCAAACGCTCGGTCCTGATCTTCTCGAGTTCCGCTGCATCGAACGCAGGGTTCTTCAGCATATCGATCATCAGCTTTACCGCATCTTCCAGGTTTTCCTCCGTACTCTCGATAGAGGCGTACACATTCCCGTTCCGGGCATAGAGATTCACCGAACTTTTAAGCCTGCTCAGTTCGTCCTCGATCTGCTGCCGGCTCATGGAGGTGGTGCCTTTATTCAGCATTGCAGCTGTAAAAGAGGGTATCATCCCTTTACCAGTAAGAGATTTGGCATCCCCGGTTCTCATGCTGAAGTTAAAGGTTACCGTAGCTCCCCGGTTGCTCTTTTCAATGAAGCCATAATGTATTCCATTGTCCAGTTTACCGCGTTCCAGCCTTTCCTCGATCTTGTCATAGGCTACGTCAAAGGCTTCGCCTGTACCCTTGCTTTCTTTCCCCTTGTAGCCCGACACCAGGGAATCAAGGTTGGTTACGTGAGGTATGGCAACCCGTTCCGGTGATTTGGTAGGGTAGAAGCGGCCGATGGTACGGTTAGAAGGGATGAGGTATTTGGCAGCAGCCTTGTTCACCTGTTCCAGGGTCATGGCTTCGACGCGGTCCCTGTGGATAAAGGCCAGCCTGAAATCCCCGGCCCCGATGAATTCGCTCATAAAGGTGCCTAATCTTGCCGAGTTCCTGAGGATCTGGTCAAACTCTTTCATCAGCTTCGCTTTTGCACGATCGAGCTCCTCCTGGGTGATCGGCTTTTCTTTAACCTGGTCCAGCACCGAGGTCAGAACCGATTGTACTTCGTCCGCGTCCTTATCAGACGGAACATTGACATTGATGTAAAGGAAACCGGGTTCTTTAGTAAAAGGAGAAAAGGACCAAAGCGAAGATGCTTTCTGGGTTTCGATCAGTGCCTTGTACAGCCTTCCGGAGGGTTCGTCTGTCAGAACTTGTTCTACTACAGACATAGCGGCATAATCAGGATCAGAACCCGATGGGGTATGGTAAAGAGATGAAACCAGCTGCAGGTCTCCAACCCGGCTGAGGGCCACTCGTTTTTCTCCGTCCTGTGCGGGTTCCTCGGTATGAGAATCGCGAAGGGGAGTATCCGGCTTTTGTATCTTCCCGAACTTTTCTTTCACCAGGTTTAAAGTCTTTTCTTCATCAAACTTCCCGGTGATCATCAGCACGGCATTGTCCGGCCTGTAGAACTTTTTATAGAATGCTTTCAGGTTCTCTATCGGCACACGTTCTATATCGGATCGGTTACCGATAGTACTGTTGCCATAGTTATGCCATAAGAAAGCAGCATTGATGACTTTCTCCAGCAGTACTCCTGTAGGGTTGTTCTCGCCGGATTCAAATTCGTTCCGCACCACGCTGAACTCGGAGTCGAGATCTTTCTTGGCGATAAAAGAGTTCACCATCCGGTCTGCTTCCAGGTCCAGGGCCCATTCCAGGTTTTCGTCCGTGGCATTAAAGGTTTCGTAGTAGTTGGTACGGTCATACCAGGTGGTACCGTTTGCCCTTGCCCCGTGGGACGTGAGTTCCTTGGGAATATCCGGGTGGTTGGGGGTGCCTTTGAACACCAAGTGTTCCAGCAGGTGTGCCATCCCTTTTTCCCCGTACCCTTCATGCCGGGAACCCACCAGGTAGGTGATGTTCACGGTGATGGTCTGGGCCGAGTTGTCAGGAAACAACAATACTTTTAAGCCGTTATCCAGCTCGTATTGCGTGATTCCTTCAACGGAAGCTGTTTTTTTCATTTGGGCGTAGCCCGTGGTCCCGGCAACAAGAAATGCCAGGAGGATCAGAGTTCTTGTAATTCTTTTCATGTTGATTGCTTGTGATGAGATCTTAAAAATAGCGATTTATTTCCTTGAAAGGATACCCTTGGAAGGGTATAATACTGTAATCCAGGATGAAAACGGTATTGGGTTCAGTTTGCGGTGGAAAAACCGTGTTTTTAAGGGCGCTGATGGGAACATCGCTGTTCAGATCAGGTGAACTTAAAGGTTTAGAAAATGGTGAAAAATCCGGGGGGTAAAATACCCCTCCTCCCCTGATAACAATTTAATGTAACCGGCTGCAAAAAGCTTGCACTTTCAAGATTAAAAACAGGATCTGTTCTCCTTTAGAAGTCAGAAAAGCAGGCAGACCGGGCTGGGAGCTTGGATCTTGTCTGAGAATTCCAGCCTGCCGGTAGCGCCATCCCTTTTAAATGCCACGATCGAATTGGACCTCTGGTTCGCCACAAGCAGGTATTTTGCATCAGGACTGAGCACAAAATTCCGGGGCCAGTCGCCCTGGGTTTCATGATGCCCTACCAGGCTTAGTTGACCATTTTGCTGGTCGCATTCATAGATCACGATCGAATTATGCCCCCGGTTAGACCCATAAAGAAACCTGCCATCCGGGGAGACCCGGATATCTGCTGTGTAATTCTCGCCTTCATACCCTTCGGGAAGGGTGCTTACGGATTTTATAATTACGAATTCCCCGCTCTCGGAACGGTTGAGCTGGGTGATGGTGGAATTTAATTCATTGATGACGTAAACCCATGGCGCTGCCGGGTGAAAAGCCAGGTGCCTGGGACCTGAACCTGCCGGGATCTTGACCTTAGCAGTGTTTTGTAATTGTTCTTCTTCTTTTTCAAGGGAATATAGCCACAATTCGTCCGTACCGAGATCCACCCCTATGATCTCGTTCCCTTCTGGATTAAACCAGGCCGAATGTGCATGCGGAGCTTCCTGCCTGTTATGTGGACCGCTGCCCTGGTGCCGGCTTACATCCAGAGGCCCATGCAGCATACCCTCACTGTCTATTTGAAGCAGGGCGATGGTGCCGCTGAGGTAGTTAGAGACCAACAGTTGTCCATCTGGGTTGGGTGTGATATGACAGGGAGCGTCCCCGCCGCTCTTTTTCCGGTCAATGAATTTTAATGTATCTGCCGTGATAGCAAACGAAGCTACAGTTCCCCCATCTCCTTGCTGGTCACTGTTCTCATTGACGGCAAGGAGGTATTTCCCATCTCTTGTTTGAGCCAGGTAAGAAGGATTTTCTTCCCGGGCTAGCAGGCCTGATAAGCTGAGTTTGCCATCAGCATCCAGGGTATATTTATAAATACCTTCACTTTCTTTGTCCGTATAGGTACCCACATAGAAGGCAGTAGCCTGGGAGGAAGTTTGTGACAGATCTTTCATCGATGAAGTTCCCATGTTTAACAGCAGTAAAATGATGAGTATTTTCAGATTCGCAAACATGTTTACTGCATTTCTTAATTATTTATACTTTGAATATCAGAGGGGAATATTCCCGTGTTTCTTCTTCGGTAAAGACACCGCCTTATGTTCCAGCAGTGAATATGCCTTGATCAGTTTTCGCCTGGTGTCCTTAGGTAAGATCACCTCGTCTATAAACCCTCTTTCGGCTGCACTGTACGGGTTGGCGAACATCTCGGCGTATTCCGATTCTTTCTCCAGTAGTTTCGCTTCCGGGTCCTCGGCCTTGGCGATCTCTTTCCTGAAGATGATCTCGCTGGCTCCTTTAGCACCCATCACCGCGATTTCTGCACCCGGCCAGGCATAATTCATATCTGCACCGATATGCTTGGAGTTCATTACATCGTAGGCGCCCCCGTATGCCTTCCTGGTAATTACGGTGACCTTAGGTACCGTAGCTTCGCTTAAAGCATAGAGGAGCTTAGCCCCGTTCGTAATGATCCCGTTCCACTCCTGGTCCGTTCCCGGCAGGAACCCGGGGACGTCTACCAGTACCAGCAGGGGAATATTGAAACAATCACAGAAGCGGGTAAAACGTGCTGCTTTCTTGGAGCTGTCCACGTCGAGCACTCCGGCCAGGCTCATAGGCTGGTTGGCCACGATCCCGATACTTTTTCCTGCCAGCCGGGCAAAGCCCACTACAATGTTTTCGGCATAGTCCTTATGGATCTCCATAAAACTTTCATTATCGATTATGCCGTTGATCACGTTCCTCATGTCGTAAGGCTGGTTCGAATTATCCGGAACGATGCTTTCCAGTTCTTCCCTCAATTCATCCCCCAGCTCGTAAAGAAGATCTGCAGGAGCATCCTCGCAATTTTGCGGCATATAACCCAGCATTTTCTTGATCTGTTCAATACACTGCAGGTCATTTGCAGCCGTGAGATGGGTAACCCCGGATTTAGTAGCGTGAGTGGACGCTCCTCCCAGTTCTTCAGAAGTGACATTTTCGTTGGTCACGGTCTTGACCACGTTGGGGCCTGTGACGAACATGTAGCTGGAATGCTCTACCATAAGGGTGAAGTCGGTCATCGCCGGGGAATAAACCGCACCGCCGGCGCAGGGACCCATGATGGCTGAAATTTGCGGCACGACCCCGGATGCCATAACGTTCCTGTGGAAGATATCAGCATATCCTCCCAGGGATCGCACCCCTTCCTGAATACGGGCACCACCACTGTCGTTCAGGCCTATGACCGGCACCCCGATCTTCATGGCCATATCCATCACCTTGCAGATCTTTTCCGCGTGGGTTTCTGACAGGGCTCCGCCGAAGACGGTGAAATCCTGGGCAAACACACAGACCTGCCTGCCGTTAATGGTTCCATAGCCGGTGACGACTCCATCTCCATAGATCTGTTGTTTATCCATCCCGAATTCTTTGGTCCTGTGGGTCACCAGGGCCCCGATCTCTTCAAAGGAGCCTTCATCCAGCAAGAAATGAAGCCGCTCCCTTGCGGTCAGTTTGCCTTTTTCGTGTTGTTTATCAATACGAGCCTGGCCTCCCCCCAAGCGGGACTGGGCCAGTTTATCTTCTAATACTTTTATTTTTTCCTTTTTATCGGCCATTGTAGGGGTATAATTTCTGTTAGCTCCTGTTTAATTTCCAGTTAGAACCTGTTTTCTCCGGAAGCCTTAAGGTCTCCTGCTTTTCGAGGAATAGTTTTAACCCAACCAGAGCAGCGATCCGTCCTTTTTCGGAAAACTGGTCGAGAAGTTTCTCAGGGGAATAATAATTCTTTACAAAGTGGGTGTCAAAATCGCCGGAGGTAAAGGCGGGGTGCTCAAATACAAATTTCCCGAAGGGGAGGGTGGTAGCAACACCTTCGATCTTATATTCGGCAATTGCCTCAACCATTCGTTGTATTGCCTCTTCCCTGTTCTTCCCGTAAGTGATCAGTTTGGACAGCATGGGATCATAATGGATCGGAACTTCCATCCCTTCTTCAAAACCATCATCTACCCGTATACCACTTCCGTCGGGCTGGCGGTATACTTCCAGGGTGCCGATACTGGGCATAAAATTATCCAGGGGATCTTCGGCATAAACCCGGAGTTCCACGGCATGGCCTTTAATGTGCAGGTCTTCCTGCCTGATCTCCAGTTCCTCTCCACGGGCGATCCTGATCTGTTGTTCCACCAGGTCTATCCCGGTAATCAGTTCAGTGACCGGGTGTTCTACCTGTAAACGGGTATTCATTTCGAGGAAATAGAAATTATGATCTTCGTCCAGCAGGAATTCCACCGTTCCGGCACCAACGTAATGACAGGCCCTGGCCACGTTAATGGCTGCCTGGCCCATAGCTTCTCGTATCTTTGGGGTCAGCACAGAAGAAGGGGCTTCTTCCACTACTTTCTGGTGCCTGCGTTGGATGCTGCATTCCCGTTCAAACAGGTGCAGGGTATTTCCATGAGTATCGGACAATACCTGTATCTCGATATGCCTGGGAGAACCGACGTATTTCTCGATAAAAACCGAGCCGTCCCCGAAAGCGGCCTTGGCTTCGCTGATGGCCCTGTCCATCTGTTCAGGCAGTTCCTTCATGTTCTCTACGATCCGCATACCCTTACCACCACCACCGGCGGCGGCCTTGATCAGGATGGGAAAGCCTATGTCTTCTGCGGTTTTCTGTGCCAGTTTCACATCGGTGATAGCCTCTTCTATACCCGGAACCATAGGGATATCGTATGCGCGGACGGCATCTTTGGCAGCCAGTTTATTACCCATGACCTCAATGGCATGGGGCTCAGGACCGATGAACGTGATCCCGTTGTCCCTAACCATTTGGGCGAATTTGGCATTTTCACTGAGAAAACCATAACCCGGGTGTATGGCTTCTGCACCGGATTGTGTGGTGGCTTTGATGATCTTCTCCATATCCAGGTACGACTCGGACGAAGGAGCTTTACCCAGGAGGATAGCCTCATCTGCAAATTTTACGTGGGGGGAATGCCGGTCTGCTTCTGAATAAACAGCCACGGTCTTAATGCCCATTTTCCTCGCGGTCTTCATGATGCGCAGTGCAATCTCCCCGCGGTTGGCAACTAATATTTTTTTCATGTTGGATTTGTGTGATTAGGTGCTACTCCATTTCAATGACCAGTTGTCCCTTCTCTACGGCCTCGTCCTTTTTAACGGGAATGGATTTCACAACTCCCTCTCCCTGGGACACGATTATGTTTTCCATTTTCATGGCAGACAGTACCAGCAGGGGAGTACCCGCTTCAACTTCCTGTCCTTCCGTGACCATAATATCGAGAATGAGCCCGGGCATTGGGGCATTGATGAAATTCACCTTTTGCGCCGCCACGGCCAGTAAGCCCATTTCCTTGACCTGCTGGTCGTATTCATCTTCGATCTCTATCTCGTAGGTGGTGCCATTGACAGCAATTTTTAAGCGCTTCTCCAGGTAATCTGCACTTAACAGCTGAACCTGGTAAGCTTTGTTGTCTTTAAGCAGGTGGTAGTTGGATCCGGAGGTCCTGATAATATCCAGGTCTTCGATATCCCCGGGGGTTGCGGAGATCTGCTGATCCCCGACGGTAATCCTATAATTCGTCATAGCCAGCGCAAATGTGATTTTGCTAAAGATAGAGAATGCGGGGCGAGGAATCAAGCCTAAAGGTGGTGATACGGTGATGCGGTGATGCAGTGATACAGGGATGTGACAAAGGTGACAAGGGGGACAGGAGTGACAGCGGGAGGGTTTCTGGTTCTTGTGATATCACAGTGATGACTTTTTTCTATATTTCAGGCAGTAAAATATATTCACATGAAAGTCGGTCTGAAGGTTTTCCTGCTACTCGTTATCGCTCTACAGCAACTCAGTTGTAAAAGTAGCCGTGCGGCAATTGTTTCCAATCTTGAAGACCATTACCAGGCCAAGAACAAGGACATTTACAAGAATACAGGGCCCAGTTCAGATCTGGAATATGAAAAAGAGATAAATGAATCTGGTTTTCCAATCTATGTAGGTTCATTTCCTGTTGCTGAATATAATACGCCTGGGAACGGAACTATGGGGTTTCCTTTAAAAATCGGGGAGAGAGATGTGGTCAGCAGGAGTGTTTTTATCCGGCGTGGTGAGCAAAATGAATCTTTACTCAAGCCCTTGAATAAGAACAGTGAGGTTCTTATAAACCTTCTGTGTCTGACTGATGACGTATCGCTTCCTAATCCCAGTATCGTAACCTCAAGGAACCATCCCAATTACCTTGCTGAAGGCACGTTTAACAGTCGTAATTATAAGACAGACTGGGTAGTGATACGTGCCTACGATGGTAAGTCTTATGCGATCATCAATATGAAATTCTTCAATTTAAAATACGGGAGAACCATCCTGGTCGCTCCGCAGCAAAGTGGCGAAATACACTTTAAACAGCTCCAGGATGAATTGCTTGAAGAAACAGAAGTAGAACTATACCTGGATCAGTTGACAAGGAATATAGAAGTGATCGATTTCTTTGTAAAGGAGGGGAATATTCGATAGGGGGGCATTACAGCGGCACACTGTCAAGCGGTGGTCCGGTGATACAGTGATGCAGTGATACGGGGATGCAGTGATACAGTGATGCGGTGATACGGCCCGCCCGCCCGCCTGCCTGCCAGACTGGACAAAGTCCAGGATGGAATGACGTAGTCGGGCAGGAACGTACCGTCCGGTACGGGCGGGTGATACAGTGATGCAAGTAGTGATACGGTGACCCGGTGATGCGGTGACACGGATATTTCGGGATGCCGTCAAGCCATGACGCCGTCAAACGGTACTACAGATTATTTTAAACTGCAAACGGCGAACCGGGAACAGCCAACTGCCAACTGTAAACTGCAAACAGCAAACTCCCCACTGTCCACTTCGAACTTCAAACCTCCAACCTCGAACTTGAGGGGGTTACATAGGTACAAAGGCGTGACAGAGTGACAAGGGGGACAGAAGTGACAGGAATAGGTTAATTTTAGTTACTGTATACTGCCAATATCAGATCTTAAACTGCAAACTGCAAACTGCAAACTGCAAACTGTCTACTGCCCACTGTCTACTGCCCACTGCCCACTTCGAACCTCGAACTTCAAACCTCGAACTAAAGCAATAGCGCCCTAGGCGTCTATTGCTTTATATACACCATGCGCTCTAACCGCGCCAGCTCCTTGTCATCGACATATTTGCCGATCTCGGTGCGGAATTGTTCCATGTTCTTGTAAGGGCGGTACTCCTCGAATTCGTGCGCCATACGGTCGCCTACGCCGGGGAGCGCTTTGATGTCCGATTCAGATGCCGTGTTCAGTTCCACGGGGACATAGACGTAATTCAGGTAGCGCTCAACTTCCTCGTCGTCCACGTATTTTCCGATCTCGCGCTTAAATTGTTCCACGCTGGTGTAGGGTCGGTATTCCTCAAACTCGTGCGCCATACGGTCGCCTACGCCTGGGATCAGTTTAAAATCTTCTTCGGCAGTCGAATTCAGATCCATCGGAATAAAGATCTTGGCATAAAGTTCATCCCTGTTGACATCCTCGCCCAGCATCTCATCCAGTTCCTGCATAGTCAGAAGGGGTTTCTTTTCCAAGATCTTACCGATCACATCTGCAGGAAGTCCGCTGTTGTTCAGATCTTCTTCCGTCGCGAGGTTCACATTGAGCACTTCATTGGATTCCACCATACCGGACTCCTCCATCCCTTTGGCTTCCTCGGTCATTGTTTCGCTGTTGGTATCTACTTTCTTCTCTTCCTTGCAGGCGACTACGGTGAGTCCGATCAGGGCGGCACTAAAGGCCATTTTTGCTATTGTCTTCATTGTTGTTTTTGATTTATCAGGGTTATGTATGAATATCCAAGTAATGCCAATACGATCATGCTGCCGGGGGCAAGGGCCGGCAATGCGCCGGACAAACTTTCTACCAGTAAATGCCAGTCATCTGCGGTAGGCTGCATCTCCTGTTCAAACTCGTAATTGGCCTGCAGGTGCAGGAAAGTCCCATAGAGTCCGCTCAGGGCTGAAACGCCCAGTACCAGTTTAAAGAATCCGATTGTAAACCGTGTTCTGTAAAATAACAATACGAGTACCAGGACCATAGCCAGGGCGATACACACCAGCGGAATCAACTGCAGCAGGTCCTCGTAATGGTCGATCAGCACCAGCTCCAATCCCGTGCCCACCATCATAAAGAGCAGTGCCGCAACAATAACCTGCCGCGTCGCGAATTTTGTGCTAATGATCTTTTGTCCTTGCATCGAAGGGCTAAAAATAAAAAAGGATTTTGAGCTGGTAAAATTATTTAGAATTTTTCTAAATAGCACTGCCGGGAACTGAGTGAAATGTAGAAGTAGGGACGTGGGGACGTAGTGATTTAGTAGGTTGAATAATTAAAAGTTAAATGGTGAAGGATGGAATTACCTTTTCCGATTTACTAATAACTACTACCGTGAAACTTCCTTGATCCTTAAATTTTGGCGATGTCAATCGTCTCGCAGACTAACCCGCTCACCGCTATGATGCACTTCGAGTTCAATCTCGATCATGAACTCCGGTAGCGCAAGCCCTTTTACCTCAACCCAGGTGCCGGTGGGGTAGTGGTTCTTGTAAAGTTCGTTGCGGTAAGCCGCCACTTCCAACATTTTCTTCATATCAGTGGTGAAAATGTTTTCCACTACCACATCATCAAAAGTGCAGCCAAAATGCGTTAAAATCTCTTCCAGATCCGCATAGCAGTTTTTCATTTGTTGTTCCAGGTCACCCATTGCTGTTGGGTTCCCGCCATCATCCATGCTCACCGCTCCGGAGACCTTGATGTTGTTACCGATCTTCACCGCATGTGAGTAGCCGTAAGCTTTCTCCACCTCCGGCCTCAAGAGGAAATACTCGGGTTCCGCAGCCGCGATCTCGACTATTTTTTCGATTTCCTTGACCTCTTTTTTCTCGTCTTCCCCGCAGTTCTGTAGCGTTATACTAAGAATGACAACAAGAATTATTCCACCCAGCCTGTACATGGTTGATTTTTTCATGACAATTGATATTATGATTAATATATGTGAGGGGGAGTTATATCTAAGGTATGGAAAAAGGAGATTGGATTTGGTTAAATATAGTAAGGAGTGATTAGTGTATGGGGGCGTGTCCCGATGTACCCCTGTCCCGAATTAATGGTGTACCGGGGTAGCCTGGACTTTACCCTATACAGCGTATTATTAATCAGGCTGTAGTGCATCATAGATCCAAAATTGCCCACTACTACCTGCGGTAAAATAGGCGATGTCATTTAAGAGGAATAAAAAATTCATTCTTCGGGGTGCCATGGGTTCCTTTTTCCAGGAGAAGCCATCAAAACTCCAAAGGTTAGTAGTCCCATGCGGTTCATTGACACTACCGAAGTAAGCCCTGCTATTGGTAGTAAATGCCGTAGGGTTAGCCAGTGATTTGGCAGGGTAATCATCAAATCGTGTCCATTGCTCAACCACGGGGTCGAACTTATACATTTCATAATTATGGGATCCCGTATTTCGTGACCCTCCTAGCCCGGTATATATGTGACCATTAAGTATCGTGGCCACACCACCCCTGCGTCCACCTAGAGTTGCAGGGTAATTTGCTATCTGTGTCCAACTATCTCCTGTTGGATCGTACTTCCACATGTCGGAGTAATAGGTATGATAATCATAGGATCGTCCTGTTCCTGCATAACCTATGTTATTATATGAGAAAGTAAGCAAATCCCTTTTGCCCGAATAAGGAACATTGGTTTTCTGTGTCCAGTTCTTCGAGAGGGTATTATATTCATAGAGTTCCATTCCTGCCATTATAAAAAGTAGGTTTTCAATTGTAAAACTGCTGGGACTAATAGTGGTACTCCCGGGGTATGACGTTTCCTGTTGCCATTCCCTTGTTATAGGATCGTACTTCCAGAATTCATCATTTGAAATCACATACCCCTGGTCCATGGTGGACATCCCTTGGTAGATATAGGCCGAATTGTTAAATGGAACATTGGAGAGCCTGAACCACTTGTCTGTTATTTGTAGAAAAGTATCACTATAAGCGATTTCCCCGAGAATGTTGACACTTACTTCAACACTGCGCGAACTGTAAACATGTTCAATCTGAGTAGGGATGATTACGGTAAGGCTATCGGCACGAGCTGTCACGATTTCAGCTATTTTTCCATCGATACGAACCTCATTCATTTCCGGATCCGGGCTGAAATTCTTGCCAATTAAGGTGAATTCTTCACCCGTCTTAGCTGTATTCGAGGAGAAGGAAGAAATCACAGGGTCTTTAATGCTTATGGCCTGCTTCACTTTGGTCTTCATATTATTCATTTCAATGGTGATGCCGGGTTCTTTTATATCCACTCCTGCCGGAACCCGAACAACCACGCTGGACTCCTCTGTTGTCACAATTTCTGCAGGAAAGGCGACGTCTTTAAATCCAAGAAAGTTTACCGAAATACTGCCCTTAACCGGATTAAAATTTTCACCGGAGAGCGTGACCTCAGCATCAAAACTGGTCTGCACGGGGGTGATTTCACTGATAACCGGTTTATATAGATTGAACTTTTCTTCAAATGATGACACATTCCCATTTACTTCGACGGCAACAGTTAGCAGCTCCTCCGCAACCGCGTCCGGGATCAAGAATTTAATTGCTGTCTCACTGAACGATGTGATTTCTGCTTCACTCCCTTCTACAAAAACCTTGGTTGCCCATTTAGCTTTGCCAAAATCGCTGGAGGTAATTTCAACCTCGTCCCCAATATGACCGCTCGATGGGATCATGCTCTTAAGTTCCGGGCCTTTACTGCCCTGGCTCTTAAAGTTAACAGGCTCCCCCAACACGAGGTAATCGGCGGTACGGACATAGGCCTTAACATGATACTCCTCATTGTTTCTCAGGTTCCTGCTGATCATGGCCGAGAATCCTTCTGCTCCAACATTACCCTCTATACTGATGCGTTCACTGTTCTCAAAATCCATCCTCCCAACGTAATCATCAGAATAAATGAATCCATATTCTGCAATGGGGTAGTCGCCGCGCAGGATGAACTCAGCATTCAAGCGGGCCCCATCATTTGATACCTCGGTTACCGGTAAGGTAGTAAGGCGGGGATATTCCCGCGGTGTGATAGTTTCTTCTTCCGTAGTACAGGTAGCCAGGGAAAAAAGTAGAAGAGAGAATGCGAGTGAACGTAGGATGTACAGTTTCATATCTGAACGATGAAATTAAGGGACAACTGGTTGGTGGTAACCATGGTAGAAAACACATGGCTGATTCTTGACATCTGGGTGTAGCGCAGGGTGAGTCCGCTTTTAAAGTGTTTAAAGGATTTTATAACGCCAACCCCTCCCCAGGCGCCTACCTGGGATTTATTGATATATAGAGCTTCGGTTACCGGAGAAGTCTGTACCTCGTTGCCCTCGATCTCTTCGCTCATTACATAGGATTCGGAATCGATATTAAAGTTTAATCGCCCTCCACCCTGAAGAAAGAATTGCACGGACCGACCGGGGAAGGTGTATTTGAGGGAAAGAGGGACACCAACCGTTGTGAGAGCGATAAATGTATCGTGGTAGGAGGTGGAATTGCGCCCTTCCTCAATGACCAGTGACTGGTAACTGGATTTGCTGAAATGAGTCTCCATCTGGAACGCGAATCGTTCCGAGATGCGGGGAGCTGTGAAGGAAACCAATATTCCTACGGTAGGGACCATATTCTCATAAGAATCATCCATATACTCGAGGTAACTGTCATCTGCTATGAACTTGGGGTCGTGTGAAGTAACCAACTGGGACCTGGAGACGCCCACGATAGCGCCGAACTCAAAAACGCTCCATGGCTTTTCGGTTTTGTACTCCTTAAAGTATTCGCCTTTGCATTGATTATACTGAACAACCAGTGGAGTAAGGTCGCTTTCCCTTAAGCGGATGTTTACCGTTAATTTTTGAGAATTCTTAAGGCAATCATTGAGCATGTAGGATAGTTTACCCCTCCAGCGTCCTTTCTCCACCGTGTAGTATTCGTACTTCTGGCGGTCGTAGATCATCTGATGGTTGGAATCCAGGTGTATTAACTCGCCGTCCTTCTTCACAACAAATTTATCTTCTGCCTGGTAAAGACTCATTTGGCCTTCAACCAGCACCTCTACAAAAGTTCCCTCAACGATAAGTGCACTGTAATGCTCGTCATTTATGAATCCATACCCCAGGATTTCGGCGGGAGTGTATGTTTTAAGCGTCTCTCCAGTTCTTAATACACAGGATTCATAGCGTTTTTCGATGGTACGGTAAGCCAAAAGTCCGTGGATGGTATCCTTTTCCAAGGAGATTACATAGCCCTCCCGGAAATCACTTTGTGCAGAGAGGCAACCCACCATGCATAGCAAGATGCAGGCGAGTAGGTTATTTTTACTCATAAGCAGTTATCCCCAATAGGGGAATGGGTATAGGTCAGGGACACAGGTTAATTGGTTGGTCGCTGTGGGATTAATACTACGCGACAATCGCATGTCGCACAAACGAGCACTAACTTATAGAATATTTTCATTATGACAAATATTTATCGATGAATAGGGTGAAGGGGTAACGAGGTAAACAGGTAATCGGGGTAATGGTAAAAGGGGGGAAGGATAAATTGTACGTTCACTCTTTTATGCCAGCACTTAATTTGAGGCATCTTTCGATGTGGTCATACCGTAGACGGTCACGCCGTCAAACGGTTCTGCAGATTATATAATGCTGCGAACCGGGAACTGCGAACGGGTAGAGTGACAGGGTGACAAGGGGGAATAAAAGTTTCAAAGTAGTTTTTATTACTGTCCTTTGTGAACTGCAAACAGCGAACTGCGAACCGCGAACTGCGAACAGCGAACTGGAAACCAAATTCTGTATCACCGCTCCTTCCGACTTACTATTTCAATAAAAACATTATCGGGATCGCGGAGAAAGACGAGTTGATAGGCATCTCTCTTGACCCACCCCAGTTTCTGGATATTAAATTTTTTGGACTGGTCAAGGATCTTTTGGAAATCTTTGGCCGAGTAATAGAAGGTAAGGTAATTTACACCTGCCCGATCATTGATTCCGCCGAGATCTGACCGTTTAACAGGCTCCTCAAAATATGCCAGTTTTATTTCTGTGGCCGCAGGGTTGTCTTTCTGTTTCAACCGCTTCACCTTGAATGGCTGGTTATTGGCAGCCCCCGCTTCTGCGCTCCAATCCGCATCCAGTTCAAATTCACCTACTTCCACCATGCCTAGAACATTTTTGTAAAAGTCCAGCGAGGCATTAATATCACTTACGACGATGCCTATTGCTGCTACGCCCAGTTTGGCTTTGGATTGCTGGGGTTTCTTGCCCGACTTCCTCCTCCAGTTTTTGCGATAGGTGAGTCTAGGGTCTGGTTTCTCAACGATCAAGGCACCAAGTTTTTTAGCTTCCTGCTGACTTTCCACCATTTCCGGAAGCTCCGCAGGCGGGGTTTGGGCCCCGCAATGACCAGAAACAATAAGGAAGGCGGCAAGTAGTATGTAAAGTGATTTCATAACATCTCCCGTTTGGAAGCCCGGGGGAGACTACGCGATTTAGGGTTAAGTTACGAAAAATGTGAGGGAGTGATGCGGCCCGCCCGAACGTACCGTCCGGTACGGGCGGGTGATGCAGTGATGCGGTGATACAGTGATACAGGTAGGCGGGTATACGGGTAATTGGAAATCCAGATCAATTTCGAACATCAAACCTCAAACTTCGAACTACCAGGTCATACCGTCACACCGTCACGCCGTCAAACGGTGATACGGTGATGCAGTGATACGGTGAAGCGGTAATACAGTAAACTTTTACAACTTTTTTATTATGCATCGAACTTCGAACTTCGAACCTCGAATTTACCTACCCGCCCGCCCGCCTGAATGACGTAGTCGGGCAGGTACCGAGCGGCACGTTCGGGCGGGTGATGCGGTGATACAGGTATACGGGTAATTGGAAATCCAGATCAAATTCGAACATCAAACCTCAAACTTCGAACTACCAGGTCACACCGTCACGCCGGCAAACGGTTTTACAGTGATTGGGTGATGCGGTGATACAGTGATACAGGTAGGCGGGTATAAGGGTAATTGGAAATCCAGATCAATTTCGAACATCAAACCTCAAACTTCGAACCGCGCATTGCGCACTAAATGCAACCCTTATTGCAAGCAATCCAACACGCCAGAGACGGGAAAAGATATTAAATTGCCATTATGAATCTCTACACCATACTTGCGCTCTCACTACTTGTCCTCACCCACCTTTTCTCATATAAACTTAATCTGACCAGCATTCCACGCTCCAGGTGGTTGTCTTTTGCAGGCGGGATCTCGGTAGCCTATATCTTCCTGTCTGCTTTCCCGGAACTGTTCGAATTTCACGAAGCAGTGAGGGAGGAAAAAGGTTTTATCCTGGCGGATTCGGCCATTTTCCTGCTGGCCCTGGGCGGACTCGTACTTTTCTACGGCCTGGAACGGCATGCGAAGCTGACGGAGCATTCCAGGCGGGATCCGGCGGGGGAAGAGCAGGAGGGAAGTATTTACTGGCTGCACCTGGCGTCCTTTGCCCTATACAACCTGATCATCGGCTACCTGCTCTTGGAAAGGGAAGAAGACAGCGGAAGGTTCGGAATGATTCTGTACGCCACCGCCATGGCCTTTCATTTCATGGTGACCGATTTTGCCCTGGCCGAACATTATACCAAACGCTACGAGAAAGGCGGGCGGTGGTTGCTGGTCGCCGCGGTCATCGCAGGCTGGGGAATCTCCCTCTTCCTCGAGATCCCGAAACACTACCTGGGAATGCTCTTTGCCTTCCTCGCCGGGGGTGTCATCCTTAACGTGATGAAAGAGGAATTACCGAAGGAACGCGAAAGTAATCTTCCCGCTTTCATTTCCGGAGTTGTTGGGTATGGAGTGTTGTTAATAGCTGGATGAGGCATTGAAAAGGGTGATGCGGCCCGCCCGAATGAACGTCGTTCCTGCCCGTACTGCGTACATGCAGGCGGGCGGGCGGGTGATGCGGTGATGCGGATATTTCGGGATGCCGTCAAACCGGCACACCGTCAAACGGTTTTACAGTGATACGGCCCGCCCGAACGTACCGTCCGGTACGGGCGGGTGATGCGGTGAAGCAGTGAAACGGTCACACCCGCAAACTGCAAACCGTGAACTGCGAACGGGTAGAGTGACAGGGTGACAAGAGGGACAGAAGGGACATAAAAATTTTTTGTGAGTGCCCACTGCCTACTGTCCACTGCCTACCACCAACTGAGCCCAGCAGGCCTCGAACTACCAGGTCACACCGTCACGCCGTCACACCGTCAAACGGTTTTACAGTGATACGGTGAAGCGGTGAAGCGGTAATAGAGTAAACTTTTACAACTTTTTTGTTATGCATCGAACCTCAAACCTCAAACCTCAAACTTCGAACTTATCGGCCGAAAACCTATCATGACTCTGTATCCTTAATCATAAACGGCCGGCGGTTTCCTGTTGTTGAAATTCCGCTCAAAATCATAGGCCATTTTTAACAGCTTCTCTTCCTCGAAGGGTTTCCCGATAAAGGTGAGCCCGATGGGTTCGCCATCGGTACTGTATCCCATCGGTATCGTCAGGCATGGAAAATGAGCCATGGCGGCATAACCGGCGCTGTAATTGTTTATAGAGAGAACAGCATCCAGCTTATGGGTATCCATAGGGGTGGTGAAATAACGAACTGCTTCCTGATTCAACCGCTGCTTCAGATCGGCCAGGGCTGTGCTATCCAAATCTTCAGCAGACACAGAGTGAAACCGTTCCTGCCCGTAGGGCATACGGATGACCGAATCTGCCTCGTTATACCTTTCAATTTCTGCAGCAGACTGGAAGCGAACGGAGTCCCCGCTGAAATTTTTAAGGTAATGCGCGAGATCCGTCTGCATGTCGGCACTAAGGACGCGCCCAAAATCTGTAAGATCAGCTTCAATGGGCTCAAAGGCGATCGTGGTGACCCCGGCTGCCTCAAGTTTTTGGACGGTCTCGGCGTAGATACTATCCTTCAAAAATTCTTTATTGACCCCCAGCCGGAAGGACGAGAGGTCGGCTTCCCGGAGATCTTTCCAATATTGCTTCGGTGATGACTTCTCCAGGGTGACAGGATCATCCCGGTCTTCGCCTGTCAGTGCTGAAAGCAGGATGGCGTTGTCCACGACATGTTTGGTGATTGGTCCGGGGGTGTCCAGGGTACTGGAGATGGGCACGATGCCGCTCCGGCTCAGTAATCCCACGGTAGGTTTAAGTCCCACAACGCTATTCTTACTGGCCGGGGAGAGGATAGAGCCCGAGGTTTCCGTGCCGATCGTTGCGGCGGCGTAATTGGCGGCCATGGCAACCCCGCTTCCTGAACTGGAACCGCCTGTATCAAACTGCCGCGGTCCGTAAGGATTCAGGGTTTGCCCTCCCATGGCACTGTAGCCATTGGGACAATCCGAACAAAAGAAATTAGCCCACTCGCTCAGGTTGGTCTTACCTAGAACCAGGCCACCGTGTTCACGGAATTTCCGGATGATATGTGCATCCGGGGCAAAGTTATTTTTCAGGGCATCTGCCCCTGCAGTGGTGGCCATTCCCGAAGTATTGATATTGTCCTTAACCAGGATCGGGATCCCGAAAACAGGGTGGCGGTCCGCAGTGCGCTCGGCATCCCGTTCCCGCGCCTGGGCTACGACCTCGGGGTTGATGGCGATGATGGCATTGAGGGCCGTTTCCGGGTCGTTCTCGTATCTCACAATGCGGTAGAGATACCACTGGGCGAGGGCCTCGTAGGTCAATTGGCCCGACTCCACCTTGTCCTGTATGCTCAGGATATCCTGCTCAAAGATCAGGGGCTTCAGCTCCTGGTATCTTTCCTCTGAAAAACCTTGTAATTGGGGCGATATAACGGCCCAGAGGTCATTTTTATCAAGCACTTTGGCTTGGATCCGCTTGTAACGGAGCCGGGTATTTTCATGGTCGGCATTAGCTTGGAGTATTCCGCTTTCATCATAGGGGACCCAGGGGGCAATTTCGAACTTTTGCTCGGCCTGGCAACTTAGCAGCAGCAGGATCGCCAGGGGAATTATATATCTCATAGGTACTCGGGTTTTACTCTTGTTTTCGTGCTTTATACTGATCTAATATTTTCAGGGTTTGCTCTATGGGTAAGGCTTTCATGATCCTTCCGTCCTGTCCCTGCATATCCTCGGCCATGAAAAGCGAATTGTAGATGGCTTCTTCTGTCGCTTCCACGACAGCGAGGAACAAGGGCGACATAAAATCATTGCCTACTTCTTTCACGGTGCGCTCTATGGAGGCTGCTGTATAGGGGATGCGCCGGTCCTTATGGGTGCTGAAGGCAATGCTGTAATCCCCGCTCCCGTTGGAAGAGAAGGCACCGACCCTGCCAAAGGCGAGGAAGGAACGTTTTGCGAGGCGTTTAAGATTTCTGGGAGACAGGGGAGCATCTGTTGCGATGATCATCATGCAGGACCCATCCACCACGTATGGCACGTCTTCGGCCATGTAAAAATTATTCATTTCGCGACCAACCGGGGCTCCGTTGATCTGTAATATTCCTCCAAAATTGGTCTGTACCAGGACGCCCACCGTATACCCGCCTTTATCTTCGGGGAGCACCCGGGAAGCGGTCCCGATCCCTCCTTTAAAACCCAGGGCGCGGGTGCCAGTCCCGGCCCCGACGTTGCCTTCTGCCACAATTCCCGTCTGGGCGTTTTCCAGGGCTTTAAAAACATGCTCCTGTTTTACATGCCGGCCCCGGATATGATTGAGCCACCCGTCATTGGTTTCCCCTACCACGGGGTTAACAGAACGCACGGATTCATTCCCGGGGGTCTGCAGGGTGTAGTCCATCAGGGCATTGGCCACAAGGAAGGCATTCAACGTATTGGTAAGGGCAATCGGAGTTTCGATATTCCCTAATTCTTCGACCTGCGTAAACCCGATCGCCTTTCCAAAACCATTCCCTACGAACACTGCTGCGGGGACCTTTTCCTGGAAGATATTCCCGCCATGGGGTCGGATCACCGTTACCCCTGTCCGAATAGAATCCCCCACGACCAACGTGGTATGCCCGACAGAAACACCGGCAACATCAGTAATTGCGTTATACGGGCCGGGCGTCAGGATACCTGGTTCAATTCCTAATTCCCGGGCTCGTTGCCTTTCCTGGGCAGAAATACTTAAAGGAAGAGCTAGCAGGAGAATCAGTAGCAAGGATCGAATTTTCATAAGCGTGAGCCATTGGTCTGGTTGGGGGAATTAAGATAAGGGCTTTATGGTAATTCTCAGGAATTAAGGGCTGAAAAATAATTACGGTGATATGGTGATACGATGATGCGGCCCGCCCGACTGAACGTCGTTCGGGCGGGTGATGCGGTAATACGGTGATGCAGTGATGCGGTAGGGCAGGTATTCGGATAGGTAGATATTATCAAAATTCGAATATCGAACTTCAAACCTCGAACCACCCTGTCACACCAGCAAACCGCAAATTTACCTACTGTAAGTAGGCCGTGAACTGCGAACGGGAAGAGTGACAGGGTGACAAGGGGGACAAAGGGACAGGGAAGTGGATTCAGGAGAACTCGCGACATTAAATTGCGAACCGCAAACTGCGAACCGTGAACGGAATGTTTACATTCCACCCCCTCCTTCGGGTTGTATGAAAGTGAGATTTCCGTGCACTCAATGATGTCAGTGAGGATATACCTGGAAAATACTTTTATGAAAAAGGTTCGGAAGAAGCTGAAACCCCTGATTTTAGCTGACTTGAAGAGCTTTTAACCGAGTCGGGCGACCTTCGGGTTATGAGGCAGCATCCCTTTAAATACAGGGCCTCCCAGCGTTTTTGAGCTTTGAAAACCGGCACATTTTGCGTGCTCGGGTTAAACATTATTTTGCTCTAAAATACACATTTTTAGGAGAGTAAAAA
Organism: Zeaxanthinibacter enoshimensis; assembly: GCF_004362865.1. GTDB lineage: Bacteria > Bacteroidota > Bacteroidia > Flavobacteriales > Flavobacteriaceae > Zeaxanthinibacter > Zeaxanthinibacter enoshimensis. The sequence goes on from NZ_SNYI01000001.1 coordinate 1,366,916, forward strand.
ATGGTGTGTGAAAATTGGTGATTTCTGGACGTTTTTATGGCCTGGGTTGGAATTATATTTATGAAGGCCAATTGAAAATTGATTATTAATTTTAATTCTGATGTAATTATAATAGGTAGCCTTCGATAATAATTAATCACATAACCAACCCCTAATTGCACCCCTGGTAAACCGTTTCTAGAAACTATCTTGCAATGGTAAAATTGGAATTGGAAAGTGTTCGTTCACCTTTAAAGGTGTAGGCCACTAATTCACCTTGTTTAGCTACACTATAATCCAGGCAACAAACATTCATTTTCTGCAGTTCGGGAGTTCCTTTTAGCCAGTAGTGGCCAAAGAACACAGGCTTTTCATTTTCTGAATAATAGTCCAGGCCATTGTTGTGTTCAATTACAATTTCAGGAAGTTGATCATCTTTATGAACACTTATAGAGCTATAGGTGGCATTCACAGGATTCTCCCACCATTTGGAGCGGATCTCCGTACGAAAGAAACCATCTTTATCCTGGAAAGTGAGGCCGGAAGGCAACGAAAGTTCCTGGCCCTTTAGAGTTACCTCAACTGCTTTATGAAGAGCTGAATCTTTATTAACCGATTCGTGTAAAAGCTCGTCGGTAAGCCTCGCATCCGGCAATCGACCTTTTAAATATTTAATATGAACTGGATCCCAACATGCATGTACAGCCCTGAAATTTTCATTCTCATAGAACAAGGGTAGCGTTTTAAACCACTCAAGATGGTTATCGTATTCATCCTGGCGATTTTTAAATTGTTGTAAGGTTTCATAATGCTGAAGTATATTTTTGATGCTGTGTCTTCTCAAATGTCCACCTTCCCGTTCTTCCTGGTGAAAACAAAGCGCATTATATTCGTGATTACCCATAAGAGCAATAGCATGCCCGTTTTCCACCATGGGCCTCACTATATGTAACGTTTCACGAATCTTGGGTCCCCGGTCGATATAATCACCAACAAATAAAGCTGTCCTGTATTCATGTGTGAATACACCGTTTTCTTTTTCATAGCCTAATTTTTTAAGTAACGCAATTAATTCATCAGCGTGGCCGTGGATGTCACCTATTAGATCGATTTTTTTCATGAATCCCAAATTACTATTTCTTGGTTTAATGATTAACATTTTCCTCCTATCTAAGATATATTGAGATTATTTAATATTGGGTTATTCTACGTGTTGTGAGGACGAATTATGGTGCTAAGGATTTTTCCAGAGAATGGGTTCATTCTGGTAAAAAATCTATTTAAGAACTTGGATAGTGTAGTAGCCTATTAAGAGCCTAATAAATTATCCCCTCTGAAAGTAGTAATTGCTAGTTTAAAAGGGCAAACCATTCGCCCCCTCCTTAATTGGATTATTTTTACATTCTTCTACACGGTATAAAAATTCTCCTTCCTCAGTTTTACCCAAATTTTGAAATACATATTTGATTACTAGTTCATCTGTATTAGGACAATGAAAACTAAGTGCATCTGCATTCGGATAACATAAAAAACACCTAGACTGCTTACAAAGTAATTTATTATAACCTGCTGTTTTGAGACTATGAATCTGGAATTCGATTCTATTAATTAATTCATATTTATCTTGATCAGAATAATAAGAATCCTTATCTAATTGATCTAAGAAAGAATAATCCAAGTTTGTAAATGTGGACCGAATTATAAATTCTAATTGCTGTATATTCATTTAATCAAGATAAGAGGGTAGAGATTATATTTTGTATCAGAACCTCACGACTTTTCAGTTATAATATAGCGCGGTCCTTACAAATTCTCAAGTAGTTTACTATAAAAGTTACAGCTCGAATAACAAGAAATGTAAAGGAAGAGGTTTTAATTGCTAAGGACCCGGGCAAATAACTGGCTGATTATTGTGAATTTACGTGGGGGATATAGAGCTTGTTAGGCGTGCGGAAAAAAGCTATCACGTAATAATGCCTTTATAATCTAATAATTATGAATACGTCATTTGAATTAATATTAAGTAAGTTATATGAGGAAAGAAAAGATGTTTTTAACCTTGAAAATATTCTTGAGGCGGCAAAAACTGAAGGGATTAAACTTGATAAAAATGATATTGCGGATCACCTGTCTTCCAACCGAAATCTAAATTACCATTCCACACCAAACGAAATCGCGATGGTAATGTCCGATATCATTCAGTTTTATCAGCCGAAATCTATAGCTGACATATGTTCTGGTTTAGGAAATATTCTTTATTACTGCAATTCTGAAGCTTATCGTGTAGGTTATGAGATCAATGATAATATTGTAAAGATAGCGGAGTACCTGTTCCCCGAAATTGAATTCATCTGTACCAACACCTTAAAGCATTCTTTCCGTGAAACTTATGACTGCGTTTGTGGATGTTTACCATTCGGAAAAACGATTTTTGATCAGAAGACGATTAATAATAATCAAGTTTTTATAAAAAAGGGTTTGGAATTATTAAATCCTGGTGGACTGCTTGTATGTATTGTGAGAGATAATTTTTTGAACACGACCGAGTTCGATACATTCAGACAAAAAATCCTGGAACAATACTATTTGAAAGGTGTAATTTCATTACCAGAAAAGTCACTACAAGGCACATCCGCCAAATGCAGTATAATAATTATAGAAAATAGAACTTCTGACCAAGAAACTGAATTTTACAGCTATACCTCAACCGAGGTAGTTGTAGAAAACTTCAGGAAATCTAACTATGATTTTAAGGTTTCTAAAATTGGATTAATACGATGGGACTTTGATTATAATGCCCCTGAAAATTCGAATTACGAACAAGAAATTAAAAACTATAAGCTTGAAAAGTTAGGAATCTTAGCTTCAATTCTTCCTGGAGCCCATATTAATTCCAAGTCCCTAAATAGTTTTGGAGAGATTCGAGTAATACGGCCAGTGGATATATCGAGAAAAGGTTTAGTATCCTATTTTGAAAACAAGTTTATAGAAGAATCACACTTTGATAACCTTCCGGCAACGTCTCGTAATAGCTTACTTCAAAAAGGTGATATTGTAATATCGGCCATTAATAAAGATCACAGGCTGCAATTGTATTTTCATAATACTGAATCTCGTTTAATTGCTAATCAGCACTTAATCATAATAAGAAATAATAAAAATTCCTTCTATCTATGGGATTATTTAAGCACCAATCAAGGACAGGAATTACTTCTCAATCAAATTAAAAAGCACTTGCGTGGCGGCGTATTACCTCGCTTAACATTACGAGATTTAAAAGAATTTGAGATTCCGATTTTACCTAACTTTTACACAGATAGAATAAATAACGATTCCCTCCTTCAACAACCCGTTGTGGAGTTAAGTGATAAATTACAGCAGGTCCGTGAAACAATTAGGCATACGAGGGGTGGTGATAATCAGTCAATTGCTGTTGTAGAGATGTTAAATACTATGTATTCTAGGATTGAATATATAATAGCGAACCAGTCTGCGATAAATAATAAGCTGGACCATTTAATAGAAAAAATTGAAAATCTTTCTATAGAGTTTTCGCGATTAAAGCATTTACCCCGTGAGGAATCAGACATAATCCGTAGAATGGAGAAATTACTCGATTCTAGAATTGAAGAGTTTATTCTTAACCAAGACAAGATAGAGTTACATTTAGAGGAAATTCATCGATGGTTTGACCATTTTGATTTATTGGAACCTAAAAGTAAATTATATCTGCCGCAGGCAGAATTTCTATTTGATCAAATATCCCGACTGTCCAACCCAGACTATTCACCCTTTATTATTCAGTATTGCCGAGCATTCGAAAATGAAATGCTTTTGAAGCTTTTTAGAAGATATGTGCAATCATTAATTGATAGAAATATTGATATAGATCAAAAATTTTACTGGGACTTAGGACTTAAGGAGAATGGGAAGCCGAATTCTCCAAATACTTATCGTTTAGCTAAGCATTTTAAGAAATGTATTACTAAAGATTCCTCGGAATGGTATTTTGAATTGGGCAATATGGAAATGCATCTTCGCTATTTAACTGGAAATTCTATCCGTAAAAGTGCACTTTTACAGGATATTAAAGACCAAATTTTACAATCTTTTACTGAGGATATTCTCGAGGTAGAATTCTTAGACGAGCTTAGATCGATAATAAAAAATTATAGAAATAAATCTGCTCATCCTGATTTGATGAATAGTGAGGCAGCGAATCAATTTAGAATTTTAATTCAATCACTATTTAATGATCTTTTTGAGAATTATAAAACCCCTATATAATAATAATTGAATTTACAAAGTTTAGTTGATCTTCTACTCTTTAGAGGTACATTTCAAAAAAAATATTAGTCATTCAATTTTTTTAAACTCATGATATTTTGTTTTTCATTTACCAACCTTAGGTTAAGTCGCAATAGCTTTAAAATCCATAATTAAAAATCCACTATAATTTTTTAGACTCGGAGTATAAAAGGTAATCCCTCATTAATAGATTATTTTTTATATTGACCACTAATATTGAAATATTGTCAATATCCCAACCAAAATTCATTTTGAATATATGTTCTTAATATCAAATTTTCACTCATCCTTATTGTTTTTTATCCATTTCTGCTGTAATATTTAAATGACCTATCATGTTGCTTTAATCTGAATTATATTATATAATTTCTTTCTATTAACAATTTAATAATGAATTAGTTGAGAACAGCTTCTTGTTCCTGGACAAGGAAACAAACCGGTGTCATAAAATAGGTATGCTGATTACCGTTATGTATATTTAATAACCATATTTCCCATCATGAACATATTCAACCTACACGATAAGATCATTTCAGATTACAAATCCTATATAGAAAGTTTTCTTTTTATTAAAGATCAGATAATCAGTGATGTAGTGAATTCTGAATTGGAAAAAGGGAAATTATGGCCGGAACCTTTAATACAATTCAATCCTACTTTTGAGAAGGGAAAATCCATTGATAATTTAGCAAATAAGGGAACTGTAGCTAAGGCTCTTAAAGATGTATTTACTGGATATGATTTATACAGACATCAGGTTGAAGCTATAGAATTAGGGGCTGAGGAAAAAAGTTTCATAGTTACCTCCGGAACCGGTTCAGGTAAATCCTTAACCTACCTTGCAACAATATTTAGTGATCTTCTGAAAAACCAGTACGAGAAGGGTATAAAGGCCATTTTGGTTTATCCGATGAATGCTTTGATTAATTCTCAAGAGGAGGAAATTAAGAAGTATGCTGATAACTATAAAATTGCCACAGGAAGTGATTTCCCAATTTCATTCAAAACATATACCGGGCAAGATTCAGCTCTAGAGAGAGACGAAATACGAAATAACCCCCCGGATATTTTGCTAACCAACTATATGATGTTGGAACTCCTCATGACGCGAGCATCAGAAAGCAAAATGAGGGAATCCATTAGTAGTAACTTGAAGTATTTAATTTTTGATGAATTACATACTTATCGGGGTAGACAAGGGGCAGATGTCTCATTATTAAATAGAAGAATACAGTCAGGATGTGAAAATGATCTAATCTGTATTGGGACCTCTGCGACTATGGCTAGTGGAGGAAGTTTGCTAGAGCAAAAGCAAACGGTAGCACAGGTTGGGACTCAAATTTTTGATAAAGAATTTTTGCCTTCACAAGTCATTGGAGAGTATTTGGAAAATACCACCGTAAGTAAGAAGGTTGATTTAGAGGCTCTAAAGAAGAGTCTATCTATTCCAATTAATGATAATAGCCCTGCAGAGGAATTTATTCGTCATCCCTTAGCTATTTGGCTAGAAAATGACATTGCACTAGTAGAATTAGAAGACGGCGTATTGCAACGTGCTAAGCCTTGTACGTTAACTGAGATTTCGGAAAATCTTGCTGAGCATACCCACATAGACCTAAAAACTTGTAAGGATAGACTAGTAGAATTATTAGAATGGGCCGAAAGTTTAAATGAATCTGCAGCGAGAAAACAAAAACGGCAGAGTTATTTACCCTTTAAATTCCATCAATTCGTAGCGCAAACTGGAAATGTCTCTGTTACACTCGAAACGCCCGGTGAAAGACAGATAACTCTTGAGACTGCGCTTTATACAAGGGATAAGGAATCAGGGCGACAAATTCATGTCTTTCCGGTGTTATTTAGTAGATACTCTGGGCATGAATATATATGTGTTAGAAAAGACCTCGAAAATGGTATAATAGTCCCTCGAGATACAAAGGATTTACCTGAGAAGATTACCAAATCTTCACTAAAAGGGAATAAGAAGCTTGGCACATCTAAAAGGGTGTTAGGCTGGGATGATTTTCCAGATGGGTATGTAGTATTCGATCATGATGAGCCAATTTGGTCGGATACCAATATTGAAGATCTACCTGATACATGGAGAAAAAGAAATAATTCCGATGAGCTGGATAATTATTATGAGACCAAAATTCCTCAGAGAATTTGGGTAGATAAATTTGGTTCTTATTCCGAGATAGAAGAGCCAGAGAAGCAAGCGGCATGGTTTATCCCATGTCATCTTCTTTTGGATCCTACCTCAGGCGTGATTTTTAATGCCCAGGTTAATGAATTTACAAAATTGATGCGCTTAGGGAACGAAGGGCGAAGCACGGCTACAACAATTCTTTCCTTAAGTACCATTAAAGCATTATCAGAACAAGGAATCAGTCCTGAGTTACAAAAGCTCCTCAGTTTCACCGATAATAGGCAGGATGCTTCTTTGCAGTCCGGCCATTTCAATGATTTTATTTCTACCATTCAATTAAGGTCTGCCATTTACTATGCGCTTCAAGATAATCAAGATGGTCTTAATGCAAGCAATATAGCTGCTAAGACTCGTGAAAAGTTAGCCTTAAAGGAAAGTGATTACGCGAGGAGACCCTCCGACAATCCTAAATATCCTGATAGAAAGAATACGGAAATGCTCGAAGAGTACCTGTTTACAAGAATTATTTATGATTTGCGTAGGGGTTGGCGCTACAACACTCCCAATTTAGAGCAGGCGGGCTTATTAAAAGTTCATTATTATAATTTAGAACAACTTGCTGAGGATGATGAAGAGTGGGGGTCGATACCACTTATGAAGGACCTTTCCCATGAAGAAAGGTTTGAGATACTGCACCAAATTTCTAGCTATTTCCGGACTTCTTATGCTTTAGATCATCGAAAATTGGAAGTAAGTCGAAGAGCAGAAATTGCCAACGAAATTAAAGATAGACTTCGTACCGATAGCAATTGGTGTTTGGATGAAGGAGAACGGATTGAAGCTCCAGTAGTGTTATTGCCAAGAGGAGTGGGTAGGCCTCCTTATGGGGTATCTGTAGCTGGATGTGGACATCTTAGCGCGATTGGAAAATATTTTAAAGGACTATTTTGGAAACATGAAGGTGAGATACCCTTCAAGGGAGAGGAGTTGACTGATTATCTCGTTCAAATCTATGAGATAATGAAATCCGCTCAAATCCTGCATGGAGAGGAAGTTTCTGGAAGTAAAGGGTCGGTTATTGGGTATCGATTACGGTTGGATCAAGTGATCTGGAAATTGGATGATGCCGACACGATTGAAATCGACAAAGTCCGGGTAAATGCTCTCAATACTGTTGAGCTAAAGGTTAATGACTTCTTCCGGAATTATTATAAAGTCAATTATGCTAAATTTCGGAAAAGTATAAAGGGGGCAGAGCATACAGGCCAATTATCTTCCGCGGTGCGACAGGAACGGGAAAAAGCTTTTAGAGAAGGAGCGATTTCTGCGCTTTTTTGCTCCCCTACAATGGAACTGGGTATAGATATTTCACATATGAACGTAGTACATATGAGAAATGTACCCCCTGGGCCTGCGAATTACGCCCAGCGTAGCGGACGAGCGGGAAGAAGTGGCCAAACTGCTTTAATAATTACCTATTGTTCTAACAGCTCCCCTCACGACCGTAATTATTTTGCGAATGCTACAGAAATGGTAGCTGGTGTGGTGGCTCCTCCGCGCCTCGACCTAACTAATCGAGAACTGATTGAAAGCCATTTTAATGCGCATATTTTTATGCAATTAGGATTGAATCAGGTATCTACTTCGGCTGCAGAAATTCTCGATATGGAACAATCTGAAGAATTGCCTATTAAGACTGAACTTAAGGAGTATATCAAAGAGCAAATTGCTTCATATGAAAAGAATTGGGTTGATCAGTATAAAATAGCATTAAAAAATATATATCCCGAGTTATTAGAAAGTAGTTGGTTTTCCGAAAAGAAGCTGGTTCTACAAGCCAATCAATTTCTAGAGAAATTGGATAAAGCTTTTGATAGATGGCGACAACTGTACCGTAATGCTAATCGATTGATTGATAAGGCAAGATCGGTCATGGATGATCCCACAATAAAATCTGGTGCGCCTGAAAAAAAGAATGCCAACCGCGATCATTTCATGGCACAACGTCAGCGAGAATTATTATTAAATGACCACAACCATTCAGCTACACAATCTGAATTTTATATTTTCCGGTATCTCGCTGCAGAAGCATTCTTGCCGGGTTACAATTTTACTCGCCTTCCCATAAGAACTTTTATCGGTAATAGAGATAAAGGAGAGTTTATTTCGCGTCCGAGATTTGTAGCCTTAAAAGAATTTGGTCCTAATAACCTTATTTACCATATGGGGAATAAATACCTAGTGAATCGCATGATGCTTAGCGATTCGGATCACTTATTTCATAAGCTCAAAATTAGTAAATCTACTGGCTATATATTTTTAAATGAGGAAGGACAAGGTATAAATAATGATCCCATCACGAATGTGGAATTAAATTCAGACAAGCTCTTGGAGATTAAATCAAATCTTATAGAGTTAGCGGAAAGCCAAACCAAGCTCAAGGAGCGCATTTCCTCCCAAGAGGAGGAGCGCACCTCTTCAGGTTACGATATTGAACAGTATTTTTCCTTCGCAGAAGGGGTAAGAAATACTCAGAAATCAAAAATTTCTTACGGTGAAGATACATTACTAGAATTACGATATGGACCGTCAGCCAGATTGCTTCAAATGAATCGTAAATGGAGAAGATCTAGGCCTGGGGATGAAAATGGTTTCAATATCGGTCTTAATACAGGTTTCTGGAAAAGCCCTTCTGAAGAAGAAAAAGATCATGAGAAGGACCCTATCCATAAAGTCCATGTATTCACCACTGATGTTTCAGATGTTTTATATATCCAACCGGTTAAAACCCTGGGTTTACAAGAAGAAGGTGTGATCACTTTAACCTACGCGATTAAGAGAGCAATTGAAAAGAAATTTCAAATTGAAGAAAGTGAATTAGGGGCGTGGAATATGGGCGAAGGGGAATTTGCCAATATTCTTCTCTATGAAGCGGCAGAAAGTAGTTTAGGAGTATTAGCTGAGTTGATCCGGAATCCCACAAAACTCAAAGAAGTTTTTAAGACCGCCTATGAAATCTGCCATTATGATTTAACTACGAGACAAGACACGCATCCAGATGGCTTAATAGCATCATATGATGATTTACTCTCGTACTACAACCAAAGGCATCATGATATCATCGATAGAACATTAATAAAAAGGCCCTTGGAAATGCTAATTGATGCAAGCATAGAGGTGCAGGAAAACGAACAAAGTAGCTATCATCAACATTATCAATATCTGTTGGAAACTTACGATAAGAATTCCTCTACAGAGCTTAAGTTTCTACGATACCTCTACAATAAAGGGCTTGCATTGCCGGATAAGGCCCAATACAACCTGAAGGGTTATTATATCTCTGCAGATTTTGTGTACGAGGATCCCAATACGGAGATCCAAACTTTTGTGTTTGTGGATGGATCAGTTCATGATGCTGAAGAACAAAAGATTGAGGACGATAAAAAACGAAATCTTTTACGGGATAACGGCTATGATGCAATTGTCTGGCGATATGATCAGAGTTTGGATGATTTAGTGGAAAGTAGGAAGGACATATTTAGAAAAGTGCTTGAGAATGATTAAAGAACATAAACCAGGAACACTGGTAAACTACCGAGGTCGTGATTGGATTGTCATGCCGTCGGACGATAATGAAGTGTTAAATATTAAACCGCTTGGCGGGTCTGATCATGAAATTACTGGCGTCTTTCTTCCTCTTAGTATACCTGGACAGGAAATAACAGATACGGAAATAGATTATCCGAGGGTTAATGATCTGGGCGATTTTCATTCGGCCAAAATGTTATTTCATGCCTCGCGCTTGTCATTTAGAAATGCAGCCGGCCCTTTTCGCTGTATGGGAAAATTATCATTTCGCCCTAGATCTTACCAAGTAATACCCTTAGTGATGTCTTTAAAGCAGGAAGTTACCCGACTGCTTATTGCGGATGATGTAGGGATTGGTAAAACCGTTGAAGCTCTCATGATTTTGAAAGAGGCCATGGAGCGCGGGGAAGTTGAGCGATTTGCTGTCATATGTTTGCCTCATTTGTGTGAACAATGGAAGTCAGAATTAAAAGATAAGTTGGATCTTGAAGCTGAAATCATCCGCTCTTCTACCATTGCCGGCCTCGAACGAAAGATTCCGGACGATCAAAGTGTTTTTCATCATTATCCTTATCAAGTTATTTCTATTGACTATGTAAAACAGTCCTCTAAAAAGGGTATTTTCCTCACAGACTGTCCAGAATTTATCATCGTTGATGAAGCACACACCTGTACCATGCCTGCTGGAGCAAAGTCGAAAAATCAGCAGTTAAGGCATAGTCTCTTGCATGATATTGCTATTCATGATAAAAGACATTTACTTCTTTTAACGGCTACCCCTCATAGTGGTAAGGACGAGGAATTTCGCTCCTTGCTAAGTCTACTGAATAAGAAGTTTGGCCAGCTCGATTTTGAAAATATAACTCCACAACAACGTAAAGAGCTCGCACGATACTTCGTCCAACGTAAACGAGCCAATATCACCCGTTGGCTTAATCAAGATACGCCTTTTCCTGAACGAGAAACGAAGGAAATTGGTTATTCGCTTAGTTCGGATTATCAGGATTTTTACAATGAAATTCTAGATTTTGCTCAAGGAATAACACAGCATTCAGAGGGGCAAAAAGGACGTACTCATTATTGGGCGGCATTGGCATTGCTAAGAGGTGTAATGTCCACTCCTCAAGCCGGTCTAGAAATGCTTAAAGCACGGCGAGAGAAACGTTTAGTTATAGAAAGGGATCAGGAAGAAAACCCACTTCTGGTATCGGAAGAAAATGATACAGATGTAACCGAGACGGCTTTAATGGAACAGCTAGATTTTGATGCCCAACAAATTTCTAGAATAGACCGTTTGATACAAGCTCTGGAAAATTTAACCACGCTAAAGCGGGATAAAAAAGCCCAGATTGCCGTGAAACAGGTAGAGGAATGGGTGAAAGCAGGAGTGTATCCCATTGTATTTTGCCGTTATATTGCCTCTGCCCAATACCTTGGAACCCATTTTAAAGATGTTCTTCCACGGGACGTAGATGTTCAAGTAATCACTTCAGAGTTCGCAGATGAGCAGCGAAAAGAAATGGTAGATGCCATGGGTAAAAGCGAAAGGCGTGTGCTGGTAGCCACGGATTGCCTTTCCGAAGGAATCAACCTTCAGGAACATTTTACTGCGGTACTACATTACGACTTACCATGGAACCCTAACCGATTGGAGCAGCGGGAAGGTCGCGTAGATCGCTATGGTCAAGTGGCAGATAAAGTGTATGCCTACCTTTTATGGGGTGAGGATAACCCGATTGATAAGGTGGTATTAAACGTACTTATTAAGAAAGTTCGAGATATCCAAAAGGCGACAGGTGTCTCCATCGTGATCGGAGATGAGAATAATTCCATTATGGATTCCGTACTCAAAGAAGTCCTCCTGGAACCCAAAAAGGTAGCCGCTCAGAAAACATTGGATTTCGGTGATGAATTTTCCTCAGCGAATACTATCATTACAAATCAATTAGAGCAGGCCAAAGAAAAGGCGGAAAAATTAAGAAGCATATTTGCCCATGAAAGCATTGACCCTAAAACCATTGAGAAGGAGTTAAAGGAGGTTGATGAGGTTATTGGGGATGATCGTACGGTTGAATCATTTGTGATTCAAGCAGCACAGGCTCTAGGGGGTATTATTACACAAGATCTACATGGATTCAATCTAGATACTACGAACTTACCCGAACATCTCAAACGCACCCTCCCAGATTTACCTATACTACCTCTTAGCTTTGTATCTCCTACACCTCGGGGGAGGGTCTACATAGGCAGAAACCACAAGTTTGTAGAACAACTTGCACAACTTATGATGTCTCAAGCTTTAGAGCCTAAAGCAGGACATAGTACGGTTGCCAGGTCAGCCGTAATCCAAACTGATGCAGTGAATAAGCGTACTACTATCGTTCAGTTCCGAGTGCGTAATGTCATTAAAGAAGTTGGCCGTAAACGAGAACTAATCGCAGAGGAAATGTATTTATGGGGCTTCACAGGGACTATTGAGAGCAGGGAAATATTGGATTATAAGCAGTGTAAGGATTTGTTACTAAGGGCGCGTAGTTTAGTTAATATCCCTTATCCGCGTCAAACTTCCATTTTCGAAGAAGTGGAGGATACCTACAGCGGTTTGAGTCAAGAGGTCCAAAAATTAGCGGAGGCCAGGGCTAATCACCTGGTTGAATCACATGGACGATTTAAAGAATTAGTAGGGGGAAGAAGATTTGAAGCAGTGCATCCGGTCCTGCCCCCAGACATTATGGGAATTTATGTGCTGATGCCCAAACCAAAAGCTCTTTAAGATGAATTACGCAAGTATCAATATTCAGGGGAATATAATTTCATCGGAAATTTTGGATAAAATCCGATCGGAAGAAAAATTTAAACACCAATCTCCCGAATCTTTCGGGCTCTCACGATCTGCTTCATTGCGAGATGAAATCGGACTGGCATGGTCTATTCTACGAACCCATTGGCAGGCATACAAAAAGCGATTGGAAACATTGCCCAAAGGCGATACGGGAACCTCATTAACACGTGAAAAATGGATTTTACCCTTGCTGACCGAAATAGGTTATCAAGTGAGTATTCTAAGAGCCCAACAGGTTAATGGAAAGTCTTATGCAATTAGCCACGGGGCCTCTAACCGTGATAATTTCCCAGTGCACATCATGGGCTACCGTGATAGTCTGGATAAGCGCAGAGAGACTGGGGGTCCTCGGCTATCACCTCATGCCCTAGTCCAAGAATATTTGAATAGCACCGAGCATCTTTTTGCCCTGGTTACTAATGGTAGGCACCTCAGATTATTGCGAGATGCCACCCGCTTGGTACGAATGAGTTACTTGGAATTTGATTTGGAACGAATGTTCGAGGAGGAACTTTATGCTGACTTCTCTATTCTCTACAGAGTTCTTCACATTAGCCGCATGCCGGAACAGATGGATGAAGGCCCTGACTCTGTTATCGAATACTACCATCAGGAAAGCATGGCTTCCGGTACGCGGATTCGTGAGAAGCTGAGTGAAGCAGTAGAAGTTTCTATTAAAACCTTAGCCAACGGATTTTTACTAAATCGATCCAATGAAGATTTATCACAGCAGTTTGAGAACGATAGTTTGAAAGCAGATGATTACTATATGTATCAGCTGCGCTTAATTTATCGCGTACTGTTTTTAATTGTACTGGAAGAACGCCAGTTGATTTACCCCGAAGAACTGGATGAAGAAGGCCAGCGCAAACGGAATATCTACTACAAGTATTACAGTGTTGAACGATTGCGAAGACTTACGGAGTCTCGGGTATATGTAGATGGTGATAAAGTAGACATTTGGGAAAGTCTTAAAACCACCTTCCTGCTTTTCGAGAATGGATTCTATGGTGAGAAACTAGGAATAAAGCCTTTAGGAAGTGGTCTTTTCGCCCCTAATGCATTAGGTGGTTTAATGCAGTGCCAGCTGAAAAATTCTGATCTGCTTGAAGTCGTAAAACGACTCACCACGTTCATTAACAAGCAAGGCCAATTGGTACGGGTAAATTACTCTGACCTGGACGTAGAGGAGTTTGGTTCTGTATATGAAGGCTTGTTAGAGTATGATCCTAAAGTGGAAAAGCTTGGTGCCAAATGGCAATTTAGCTTTGTCGAAGGAACCGGGCGGTCCTCCTCCGGGTCCCATTACACACCTGAAGAGTTAGTGAAGCCACTTATTAAACATTCCTTGGATTATATAATTGCTTATAAACTTAAGGAGCCGAATCCGGAAGAAGCGCTGCTCTCCATAACCGTATGTGACGTGGCCTGTGGTTCTGGGCATATTCTATTAGCTGCTGCCCGAAGAATAGCCACGGAGTTAGCCAGTTTGCGGGAAAATGCCGAGCAACCTTCGCCGACATTTTATCGGGTCGCTATTCGCGATGTTATACGCAACTGTATTTACGGGGTCGACTTAAACCCTTTGGCTGTAGAGTTGTGTAAAGTAGCTTTATGGCTGGAAGCACATAATCCTAATGAACCGTTGAACTTCTTAGATCACCACATTAAAAACGGAAATGCTATTGTGGGCTTGGCCCATTTTGAAGAGCTGGAAAATGGTATAGCAACCGAAGCCTTTAAAACCTTACCCGGGGATGACAAAGATGTGGTTGCTACCTTAAGAAAGAAGAACGCAGCTGAACGAAAAACAAAAGCCCAGCTCGGCACCTATGACCTCTCCAAAGTTGATGATAGCCTAAAGAGTTTGAGAAAAGAGTTTGCAGACTTTACCGCATTGCCTGAAAGCACACCGGAAGAAATTGCGGCCAAGGCAACTGCTTATCAAAAACTAACCAATGGGGCTAAGTGGTGGCGATTAAAAAACCTGGCCGACCTACAAATCGCTCAGTTCTTTATTCCCAAAACAATTGAGAATAAAAAAAGCCTTACTACGGACAAACAATACCGCACTTACCTTAATGGTGGTGCACAAATCTTAGACCGAGGAGCGAGTTTGGCTAAAGCGGAAGAAAAGAAGTTCTTCCATTGGTTTTTAGAGTTTCCTGAAGTGTTTGGGAGAGGTGGTTTTGATTGTATTTTGGGAAATCCTCCATTTTTGGGAGGGAAGAGAATTAGTGGTCATTTTGGAGATGGTTTTCTAAATTATATAAAAGTATATTTTGATCCCGCTATAGGTGGTCTTGATTTGGTTGCATACTTCTTTAGAAGAATTTTTATTATTCAAAAGGCATCTGGATTCCTTGCCTTAATTTCTACAAACACTATATCACAAGGTGATACAAGAAAAGGAGGCTTGGTTGAAATATTAAAGAATGGGGGTACAATAAACTTTGCTGTTAAGTCAATGAAATGGCCAGGTTTAGCTGCTGTCGATGTTTCATTAATAACGGTCTATAAAGGTGTTTGGAGCGATTTAATTTTTCTAAATAACAGAAGAACAAACTTAATTAATTCATATCTCGATGATCAAAAGGTTTTAGGTGATCCAAAGGCATTAATTTCAAATTCTAATAAGAGTTTTGTCGGATCAGTTGTGAATGGAGATGGTTTCGTCCTTGAAGTGCATAAAGCATTAAATCTGTTGAATTCAGACGATAAAAACTCACAGGTCGTTTTTCCCTATTTGAATGGCAGAGACTTGAATAATAATATTGCTCAAAATCATTCAAGATGGATAATAAACTTTCATGATTGGGACGAGATGAAAGCATCTAAGTATCAAGAACCTTTTAAGATAGTTCAAGAATTGGTGAAGCCTCAACGATCATTAGTTAAAAGAAAAATTTATCGTGAAAAATGGTGGATTTATGCTGAGAGGGGGGCGAAATTATATGAGACAATAGAAAGTAATAATATTGTGATGGTGGTTGCTAAAACCACTAAATATCCAAGTTTTATTTTTTCAGAGAATAACAAAGTTTTTTCACAAGATTTAACCGTTTTCTCATACGAAAACCCTAGGTATTTCGCAGTTTTAAATTCAACCTTTTTGTCAGAATGGGCTTGGAAAAACACTACTACGATGGGATCTAGTACATTAAGACTAAATCCAACAGCTGTATTTGAAACATTTCCTCTTCCAGAAAAAAGTCGATTAAATCACCTTGAAAACATTGGGGAGCTTTACTATAATAATCGTCAAGAAGTATTAACTCTATTAAAATTAGGTCTAACTAAAACTTATAATCAATTTCATAATAGAGATTTAACCAACGATCTAGAACCGTTAGAAGCTAAAACCTTTGAAAAAAAATACGGCAAAGAAACCTTGAATCTATACAACAATATAAAGGTTAAAAAAGAAGGTGAAATTTCATTTAAAGAAGCAGTTACACTCATTTTTAAACTTCGTGAGCTCCACAAAGAAATGGATGAAGCTGTTTTGGTTTCGTATGGCTGGCATGAAGATTCAGAAAAATGGGGTAAAGCCATTCAACTTCGCCATGATTTCTACGAAGTTGATTATCTACCAGAAAATGATCGGGTTCGTTATACCATTCACCCGGAGGCCCGGAAGGAAGTTCTAAAGCGTCTCTTATTACTGAATCATGAACGATTCGAAGAGGAGGTGGCTCAGGGCCTACATAAAAAGAAAGATGTCGAGGCGTACTACCATCAGAAAGGGAAGCCTGTACCTGAGGGTACCATTTTCAGTGACCGAAAAATAAGTTCGAAAAAATCTAATAATAAGAAAATGAAGACGGATAAGGCCCAATCAACTTTGAATTTATAAGAACCACTTTGGCTAACCTCCAAACCCACCAGAATCCTGTGAAATTCAACGTAGCACTAACCAATACTTACCGAAAAACGTATCGTAATTGTACAAAGTCTGAGCAAAAAGATATCGATAAGGCCATAGATGAGTGGCTTGCAAATCCTGCTACCAAAGGGAGTAGTTTGACGATAATAGGTGATGTAGAGACGAATCAAACCTTTAATAATAACTAATACATGGATTTTAAAGTAGTTTCTACAGATCGATTTAGAAAAACATTCCGCGGACTTAAAAAAAATGAGCAGGAACTTGTAGATAATGCTATCAATAAGTGGATTGAAAATCCCCAGGCCAGCTCATCTAATTTTGAAAAGTTGTCATTTACTGGAGATAATATTTTTTCCATTCGTGCAAATGATGCCTGGCGTATCATAATGGCAAAATTTGAGGGACAATATTTTCTTTTACATACTGGAGGCCAGCATGATAAAACCAACGATTGGGCAAAGGGGAAGCGAATTGATAAAAACCTTTACACAGGCGCAATTCAGATTTATAGCGGTAAAATTGAAGAGTTTGAAGATGAGAATATCGTGCAGGAGCCGGAAGTTGAGTATGCTGGAATCTTTGAAAATTTCTCACACGAACAACTTTTAGCGATAGGGGTGCCCTCAGAATGGGTGGAAACTGTTCAGAAGATAACAAGTGAGGAACAGTTTATGAAGCTATGGGATGTTCTTCCTGATGATGCCATTGAAAACCTTGGAATTCTGCTAGAAGGAGAGATTGATGTTAAAGTTTTAATCAAGCAAATTGAATATAAGGCAAGTCAGCTCCCAGAGAAAACCGAAGAGCTTATCGAAGTTCAACCAGGGCTGCATGTAATTAGTGAAGACGATAAACTCATAGAAGTCCTAAATAAGGATATTAATGTGTTTCGCTTTTATCTGCACCCAACGCAACATTATTTGGCTTATAATAATTTTTCGGGTTCCAAAAAGGTTACAGGTAGTGCAGGTACTGGGAAAACCGTGGTAGCCTTGCACAGAGTGAAATTTTTAGCTGATCAATTAAAAGAAGGCGATAAACCTATCCTCTTCACCACCTTCACTAAATTCCTAATTAAGAATATCCAGGCGCTTTTTGCAGAGCAGAACATTCCCGCTTCTAAACTTGAAGTCCATAATCTGGATAAACTAGCATTTAAGCTTGCAAAGGAATTGGAAATAATTCCTAGATCGGTTAAACCCATCGATAGCAAGGATGCTTGGTCTTTCTTCCTCAGAAGAAATCAGGAAATTAAAGTGAAGCAAAGGTTTCTGGAAAAAGAATATGCTGAAGTGATATTAAAATATCATGTCACCAAAGAGGAAGAGTATTTAGGTGTTCCAAGGGTTGGGAGAGGTGCTCAGTTATATGATAAGGATAGAAGAAAAATTTGGAAAATTTTCCAGCAATATGAGGCTTATCAGAAATATTCTAAACGTTATACCCGTTCAGATGTCTTCTTTCAGCTTTGCAGACATCTGGAAAGATGGCCAGAAGATCGCCCCTTTAGTCATATAGTTTGTGATGAAGTGCAGGATTTCGGCAACTTGGAATTACGGCTATTACGCGTTTTGGTAAACGAAGGCCCCAATGATCTCTTTTTGGCAGGTGACCCTTTTCAGAATATATATCAGAAGAATACTACGTTTAGTAAATCGGGTATAAGTATTAGAGGAAGAAGTACGCGTTTAAAGTTTAACTATCGTACAACTGAAGAGATACGAATCCTCGCAACTAATATGATTGCCGGCCTAGAGGTTGACGATTTCAGTGGAGAAAAGGCGACAACGCTGGGAGATACCAGTATACTCTCTGGGGAAGAGCCGAAATATATAACATGTGATACTAGATCAAAGGAGTTAGAATACATTAAGAATTATATTAAAGCAAGTTTTGGAAGCATTGGCCTCCATGAAATATGTATTACCGCCCGAACAAAAAAAGAAGCTATGGAGATCTATGAGTACTTGTCCGACAACCGCCTTCCAGTAAAGATGTTGGTAAACTTGGAAAATCTCTCAGATTTGGACAATCATGTGGGTGTTTCAACTATGCATGGAGTAAAAGGTATGGAGTTCAAAACCATGATCATTACAGGTTTTTGCAAAGACCATTTTCCATATAAACCCTATAAGTTTTCTACATGGTCCGAAGCTGAGCAAAAGGCTTTTATTCAGTCAGAATATCTTCTGTCGTATGTAGCATTTTCAAGGGCCACCTCCTATCTCCTAATTACGGGAGTGGGAGATAAAGTAATGATGCTGACCTAATGATTAACATATGACTAACCTACCGATAGCACCAACCCATGAAAGAATTCCAAGTATGGCAATCGTATATTGATGCCCTTAACATTCTCACCGAGCAGTACGAAAACCCTTTTCGAATAAAGGTGTTAAAAACTAAAGAAGAAGGGGTCATAGACTGTAGGTTTGTGGAAGAAGATCAGAAACGACTTGTTTATGAAGCGCTAACGGGAGTTTTCAAAGATTTAACATTTGAGGACGTCCGTTTCAAAGAAAATCACCTGCTTTACCCGACATCTGGGAGGCTTAACAGGACTAATGACGCCAAGGATACCCTAGATAACCTTGCACGGGCACATCACTTTACTTATTCGCTAAATCCCGGATTTTCAGCAACCATAAACTATACCCATAATCACTTACAGGAATTATTCGATCAAGTAGGAATTAAGGAGAGAGCAAAACTCGATAAGCCGGTTTACCTCACCATTGAAGAAATAGAAAAGATAGACGGCGTTCTTGAAGACTACCCTGAAGTTACCCGGGCTACAGATATAGGGGCGGTCTTTCAGTTAGAAATGAAAGATGAATATATGGCGCGGCAGTGTGAACATACCCTGAAGTTCATATGGAAACATGCAGGAGTAAAGCCGGGAGCTGTGAAAGTAGATTCTTACGATATCTATTACAAGAACAAGTATTTTTTCAAGGATTTTGTCGAGGTAATTAAGGAGAGTACCCCATATTACAACACCATTCATTTAGTCACTTATGAAATACAACCAGATGCTTTCAATGACTTCTTAAAGACCAAAAAACACCAGAAGGTGTTTTTTAGGTCAGAGCCCCATGCTAATGATAATTCCAATAATAAGAGTCAGATATTACCCGACCCTCAAGGAAATAAATTTGTCCGAAGATTTAAAAATGATATTGCAAAGGAGGAGTTGAATGACGAAATCAGACATTTTAAAAGGGTTCTAGGGCGATTTTTTAAGGAAGAGGATATCACCGTAACCCATGAACAAGTATTTAGAACCTCCGGGAAGCAGTTGTTCAACTCCTATATTGAATATATTAAAGCTTCACTGCCGGAAACATACCAGGTAAGTCTGAATTCAGAGACGCTTTCTTTTGACTTTCAATCGGCAGAAGAGTTAGATAAAAAGATTGAAGCACTTGAAAGGTATTCCTGGATTAATCTAAAGCAGCATGAGAATGGCCATAAATTTAAGGTGTACTTTGAAGTAAGTACGCCTTTGGTTGACTTAGAAAGGCGATTGTCAAAATCTTCTAAAATTAAAGCGGTCCTAAATAAAGACCAGAATCAATTACAGGTTTTTGGAATGTTGGCTGATCCTGCCCAGCAAGAGATTCTTAAGGCAAAAATTCTAAATGAATACGATAAAATTGATGTGAAGTATTGTAGCCTCAAATGGAATGAGATCGGGAATGGATATTTAAAATACTTCTTGCACTTTGATGAAGAATCCTTTCAAGAATACACTGAAAGAAAGTTCATGAAATTGAGGGGGGGGCTAGTTAAAGATTACGAGTCTGAGGCTCCTTTTGGGATGATTCGCTATGTAAATTACCCCTACCTCGAAATCGAATTAGAGGTGGATAGTGAGGAGATACTTTTAGAGGAGACTTTAACCGTTGCGGGCTCTCTAAAGGGAGAGAAAGATAAAATAAAACGCCTTTACGATGCTATTGAGGCTATTCAAAGCGATTCCTCAATATCTATAGTAAATCCGAATCTTAAGGATGGACTTATTGATTCAGCCGAGGTGAAATATGACGTTGATGAAATTAAAAGGACCTTGGAGTATTGCAATTTGTACCGAGAGGTGGAGGCCGACTTACTCAGTAGTTTTATCAATGAGAGTCAGAAAGAGGCCATCGCCAAATCACTATTGGCTGAGGATCTTTTTGTGGTCCAGGGACCTCCGGGTACCGGGAAGTCTACCGCTATTGCCGAATTGATCTGGCAACACATTCGATTGCAGGGCGCCCACCAAGAAAAATATAAAATATTAGTGACTTCAGAGACTAATTTGGCGGTGGATAATGCTTTGGATAAGCTTCGAAGTGATAGACATATGCTAATTAAACCTATTCGTTTTGGATCGGAAGATAAATTGGACCGGGAAGGATGGCGATTTTCGTTAGAAGCCATTAATGCCTGGGGTAAAGATGTTACAGCTTATGAAGATACTTTAATTGTGGACGATTGGGTAACATTAATTAGCGATCGAAGTGAAGAGCAAGCTCAAAGTGGTTATTTAAAGCTTTGGAAGGAACACCTTTTAGAAAAAGATAAAACGGTTAGGGAATTTTTTAGCCAAGCCTATTTGAAGCACTGTAATGTGGTCGGAGCTACCTGTAGTTCTATTGGAAAGCTTAACTCAGAAGGAAGGTTTACCCGCTTTTTTCAGGATTACTGCAACGTTTACCACGCAGAAAAATTAGAAAGTTATAAGTCTGATAGAAGTTGGAATACTATAAAGGCTTTGAATGGATTGAGTGTTGAATTTGACTTGGCCATACAAGATGAGGCTTCAAAAGCTTCACCACCGGAACTTATGTTACCCTTTGTGTTTACTAAAAAAGCAATCGTGATTGGTGATCACCGCCAATTACCACCTATGATCGACACTAATGAGTTTATTGACAGTCTGGAATATTTAAAAGCTAAAGCTCAGGAAGGGGAGCAGCGTCAAAAAATTAAACGCTTACAGAGGTTTATAAAACGGAATTCCAGGTCATTTGAGATTTCTCATTTTGAGCGTTTGTTCAAAGGAATTCATCAAAATTACAAGACAACCTTCGATACACAATACCGTATGCACCCGGCCATTAATGAGACTATAAAACAATTTTACAAAGGCGATTTTGAAGGAGGAAAAGATCTCGAATGTGGCCTGGACATGAATTGTGTAGACGATCCTAACCTGGATAATATACAAAGCCGTTACCATGGAATTACCAATAAGGCAGATACTCATGTGATGTGGTTTGATGTGAATACTCCGGAAGTAAAGCAAGGAACCAGTCGTGTTAATCCCGGAGAAGTGGAAGCGATAAAATGGATTGTTGAAAGATTAAAGGGAAACGAGCGTTACAAGCATTTTGTCGACCATTGGGGTGATCATTTACAAGCAGAAAAGGAGTTGGGAATTATTACTTTTTACGGTGCTCAGGCTAATTTGCTAAAGAAAAACTTGCCGCAGGATATTCAGGCTAGGGTATCTCCAGTAGATCGATTCCAGGGAATGGAACGCAATATTGTGATCGTCTCGATGGTCCGTAGTAATCGTTTAGCAGAACATCCGGGTCAGGAACCGGATTATGAAATGTTCCCCGATTTGGGCTATGCAAAGAATACCAGCCTGGGATTCGCAGAATCTCCCAATAGGCTCAATGTAGCTTTGTCCAGGGCAAAAAGACTATTGATCGTGGTGGGTAATAAAGACCATTTCAGCAGTAAACAAATTTATAAAAATGTTTATGAGACCATCTTGAAACATCCTCAGGGAGAGGTTTGGTCGTTTAGTAAGGGAGATCTAAAAAAGGTGAGGAATGGAAATAGTTGATAGGATATGCCATAAAGGCTTGGTAAAATTAGGACTTAAGAATTATAAGTTGAAATACCGGAAGACTGAAGCGCTCACCAAGTACGAACAGGCAATTATTGGATTACTTCATGAGCAGGGTGGGCTAATGGAATGGAAAGAATTAGGGGAAATCTTAGGTTTTGCTGTAGCTGAGAATTTGGATGAAGGCGTAAGAAAGGACTATGCCGAAGTGGGAATTTTTGAAAGTTACCTGGATGCTTTACAAAAAGTCCATTTAATTAGTAGGGATGAGGATTGTATTCTGCTATCCGAATGGGGTGAGGTAGCGGTTCAGGAAGGGGTAAAACACCTTTTTTATAATGGCCTCATTCGAGTGCCCGGATTCATGGAGTTGCAACAACCCGATCCACCTATAATAGTCTCCTTCGCAGAACTCGGATTGGAGCTGCAGTTAGAAGAAGTAAAAGAATTTGAATCTCCCTGGCCTATAGCATCCCGCATGGAGGCCGTCGATGATGATGATGTTAATAGGCTTATCAATATGGGCTTCCATTTTCAGAAAAATATTTTTATCGATGTTATCGAGGAATCGAATGGAGCACTAAGAAAAGATGTGGATATCAATTTTGAAATGGATGGAAAGCTCCTGAAATGCTACTTTGAGGATCATTTTATAGCGTCACTTACAGATTTGTTTAATTATGAGGGCAATGAAGAATTAGCTAAGGAGGTTAAATTGCAATTAGGCCTAAAAGCCTATTTAGAAAACAATAAAGCCTATCGTTTAGATGAGCTTTTGATATATGAATCGATCATCAATTGGGATGTCTTCTTTGAAACTTATGATGAGGAATTTGATTGGAAAGCAACCACATTAAGAAAGCTCGGGGAGCTTGGCGTTTCATCTAAGCTAATTTCCCAACATTCCCCCGAAGATGTGCTCTATGAGCAATTAGAAGAAAGTGTCAATGTAGTCGATTGGCCAATTATTACTGGACGGCTTTCCCTGGATTTTATTTTAACCCATTTACCGGAACTGTATTGGGATGCAACCGTTTTAGCAGAGCGTATCACTGTAGAAGTATTTAAAGATTACTACCTGGAATTAAAAGCTTTGTCAGACTTCCCCTTCACACAGTATTACAGACAGTTGGACAAGGAATTTCTCTCAGAACAATTTGACCATTTACCAGATATCACAGCATATATCACACGATACAAGCCAAACTGGCTTGCAGAATTCTTAGCTCTGTACCCAAATGGCCCATGGAATTGGACACAGATTGGTCAAAATATGCCTCTGGAAGATTTATTTTCATTATCCGAAGAGCATAAAGTACATTTCCCATCGATACTCGTACTACAACAAATTATTACGGAGGAATTACACATATCAGGAGACGAATTTGGTGCGCTTATCAATCGTATACCTAAAGCGGATAATAATCCTTTATTAAATAGGCAACACCCGTCCAACATGAACCTTGCGGAGTTAAAGCTCCTGGATGGGAAAAACTTGATTTTTTGGGGAGATAGCACCGTGCCCGGCTACGAGATGAATACACATCAGGAATGGAACTACGAGATAATTGATTATTTCCAGGATAAATGGAATTATCCAGAAGCCATACAATTTCTCGAAGAGCATTTGCAAGATGTAGAGGTGATTAGAACCATACCCTTAAATTGGAATTATTCAGGAATTTCAAAAAATGCTTATCTCGTCAGTGAAAAGCAGGTTTTAGAGACCTATGGTGCCAAGCTTGACCCTAATGAGGTGATACAGGTATGGTCTCCTAAGGATTGGAAAAGGCATTTGCCTTGGGCACTATCGCGGTTTGATGATATTTATAAGGAACATTGGGTTGAGTCAGCTTCTTCTACAATAAGTATTGAAGATGTATTGTGTCATCAAAAGGAATGGATTGAGGAGATAAATGAGGCCGTTGAGTGGGATCTAATAGTGTTTAATACAAAGATTTCATTTTTGCATGAGCAGATGTGGGAGATATATGAAGTACTTCTAGAATTGGGTGTTTACGAACGGGTTAAAACCCCTCTGACCTCAAAATTAAATGTAGAGTTTCAGCTGGAAAATTGCGATTTTGATTGGGATTGGAAGGTTGTGACGGAAAATGCCTTAATAAAAGATATCCTTAATGAGGAATCCTTGTATGAGTTTGCACATTTGTGGTACTGGAATGTAATTCTCGAAAATTATTATACTGAAGAAGATCTTCTCAAAGCTCATAAGTTACCGGAAATTGCAACACTTATTGCCCAATCGGAAAACGAAGAATTTATCGATAAGGCCTGGAGATACATTACCGAAAACTACCCTAAACATTTATTGTGGGAAGATATTGGAAAGACTATCGCGATGCAGGATATTTTCAGGTGGGATTGGAATCTGATTAGTAGTACAAATCGAATATCCCTGGATAAAAATACCTTATCGCACTACAGGAATAATATCAATTGGGATCTTTTATCAGAAAATGAAGTAATTAATAAACTGTTTTATAAAGACACCGAGCTATTTGATGGCACTAATGATTGGATAGAGTATGTTCTGGGATATTTGATCGAATTTAAACAGTATTGGAACTTTCAGGGTTTGTCCAAGGTTTCTAATATCACCTGGAATGAGACCATTATCCAAAAATTTAAAGATCATTGGGACTGGCAAATACTTTCCTCTTCGGCATCAAACTTTCTGACCACAAAAAAGGGTAATAAAGTAAAATATAATACAAAGATATTTAGTAAGTATATCGATCAAATCGATTTTAATGTGATCTCGCAACGAGATGACATCCAATTTGACTTAGAGTTTGTTAAAAAATATGATAATAAGTCTTGGAATTGGAATGAACTATCAGGAAATCCTGCGGTTAAATTGGATAAAAAGGTTTTACTGGGGGACTTAAAAAATAAGCCTTGGAATTGGTTTTCCTTATCCCAGCATCCCGATTTAGAATTTGATAATACAGATCTTCTGGAAATGCATGATAGGGATTTAGATTGGGGGTATTTTTCTTCTCAAAACTGGATCAACGCAGAGACGGTTTGTGCCCTCGAAACAAAACCTTGGGATTGGCATCAACTATCGGTCAACCGAAATCTTCACCTCTCTACAAACCTACTTAGAATATTTGCTACGAATCATGCTGATGAGGTTTCCTGGGAGGCTGTTTTAAAGAATGTTAATCTGGATTTGAATGATGAAAATCTGATGTTGCTATCTGCCATAATCGAAGATAATTCACATTGTTGGGGGATCCTGAGTTCACACCCTAAATTAGATTTCTCCAATTTAAAGGCCGATCATCTTTTAAAATATTCTTCTTACTGGAATTGGGAAGTGCTGCTAGAAAATTGGAAATTGGATTTTAATGATGTGGACAACTTAAAAAGGTATGTCTCTTTTATCGATTGGGGTGAATTGTCGAGACACCATAAATTCAGTCCGACCTTTGAAATTCTTGAGGCATTTAAAAACCTGTTAGATTGGAGATTCCTTTCGCCTAAGGTGCTTAATGATGTTTATAAAATTGAAAGATTTAGTCAATATGTCAACTGGGAAGTGATTTCCGAAAAAATGGACTTCGATGGAAAGCTGCCCTTTGTGAAGCGTCATATTGCTAAATTCCACCTCTCCCGGCTACAAAACAACCCCACCGTGCCCCCGGAAATGGCAAGGTTTATCAAAGAGTACCTAAGGGCTAATATTGAAATTAGGTTTGTAGAAAAATTAAAGGAACAGGGTGGTCCTTGGGCTGGTAATGTATATCATTTTACGCACCTTACTAATGCCTTGGCAATTATTAAGAATCGAAAAATTTTAAGTAGAAATAAGGCATCTGGTGGTGGTTTTAGTGATGCTGCAGGATCTGTCGTAAAACGAAGGGATGAGGCCCATAATTATGCCCGTTTTTACTTTCGCCCCCAAACTCCTACTCAATTTTATAATGAATGTTTAGGAAAAGACTTTCAGACTAATAGTTTCGAAAAGGCTAAAGATTTGGACTTGCCCAAATGCCCGATTCCAGTTTTCTTCAAGTTCGATCTTCAGGAAATATTGAGTCAAATAAAAGATAAATGTTTTATAAGCGATGGAAATTTGCAGACCAATTGGGCCAAGATGGGTACAATTCAGAAAATGATACTTCACTTTGATTTTGAGGATGTTTATAGCACTATTGAACATACTTCAGATGATAATTGGAAAACATACTTAAATAAATCACAGCAGGAATTTTTGGTTCGCGATGAGTTTAATTTTTCGAATCTAACCAATTACGAAATTCTTGTAAAGACGCAAGGAGACTTACAACAACTGAAACAATTGTTAAGAAATGATCATGAAATCCTCTCTAAGTTACGAGTGGCTAATGGAAGGGATAAAATTTTCAACAATCAGAATAGAGAGATATACTATACTATTAATGAAAATAAGTTGCAAGTTGATACAGATTACCTAGGAGATGGAAAAGTAAAAGGTAATTTTGTAATTGATCTGAGCAATTCTCGTTATAAAGTACGAGGAGGCACTGTTACAAATAGATTAGGAAATCGTATAACTTTTTATCCAGACATTGAGATCGAATTCAAATCCGAGCTCTGTTTTTCTGTCAGTTTTAGTGATGAGTTAACCAATAAAGAACCCTGGGAGGTAATCAAATACTGTAATGTCCATTAACTTTAAGAAAGGAAATATCTTCAATTCCAATGCGCAGACCCTGGTAAATACCGTAAATTGTGTGGGGGTTATGGGTAAAGGGATCGCCTTGGTATACAAGCTGAGGTACCCAGAGATGTTTGACATTTATAAAAAGTATTGCAAGGATAAGTACATCGACATCGGTAAACTCTGGATTTACAGAGGAGAGGAAGGAGCACCCTGGGTACTTAATTTCCCAACCAAGAATCACTGGAAATTTCCAAGTAGAATAGAATATCTCGAAAAAGGCCTGGAGAAGTTTCGGAATACCTATGCCGAACAGGGCATTACCTCCATAGCTTTCCCGTTATTGGGTGCCCATAATGGTGGGTTGGAAAAGGAAGAGGTCATGGAGGTCATGACGAGGTATTTATCTATGTGTGATATTGAAGTAGAAATCTACGAATTTGACCCCTCTATTCCCGATGATTTATTTGAGCATTTCAAGGCCAATTGGCAGCAGCTCGACAAGGCCCAAATTAAGGTTGAGACTAAGTTGCGAATGGATAAGATTAACTTAATCACGGAGGCCTTAGAGGACACTACCATCCGGTCGATGATGGATTTAATCAAACTCAAGGGAATTGGCATTAAAACCATGGAAAAGTGTTTCTCCTTTGTAATGAAGGAAAAAAATTCTCAAACTACTTTATTTGATTAGTGCTATTTAACGGGCAAATACTTTTTCAATTATTATATCTATTTCCTTCATAGAGATGGAGCCTTTAGTTTCACCTCCTTCTACCTTAGATGGTTTATCTTCAGTAACTATTAAGGTTCCATTTTCCCCTCCACCTTGCTCATAGGGTAGGATGTTATTCTCTATATACCATTGATATTTCTCATCCCACCTTTTTTTGTATTCCGCGTCAAAAAGCATTCCGCAATGCTCCCAGTAGTAAATCTCACCTGTATTATCATTTTCAATGGTAAAATCAGGAAGTTTTTCTACTTCCTTAATCACAAGTTTTTTCTCGTAAAGTGGATTCAATTTTTTATCTAATAACCTCTGATAGATAAGAAGTTCACTTTTTGATCGTAACATTTTCCCATCTGTGGCTTGTTGAATTAGGTTTTTCTCTAAATATTCTCCTTCAATTTCTACTAATTCAGGCTTTTCAAATAAGTTGGTCATCCGTTTTAAAGCGTCAGATTTTGTTGGAGAGGCTAGTTCTTTAATGTCAAATGAATTCCCTTGCAAAAGCAGTATTACCTTATCTTTTTGCCGGGTAAGGGCCGTATATATCATTTCCCTTGACAGTAAAAAGCAAGGATTTGGAATGACTATAAATACCTTTCCGAATTCACTACCCTGTGCTTTATGTACAGTTAAGGCATAAGCCAGTTCTAAGGGGTTATTTCCTTCTTCTGCAAATTCATAACCTTTAAAAGTATATTTAAATCCCTTTTGAGTTGTGAATTCAATCTCAGTATTTTTAGGTCGTCCCGGAAATTTCATTTTCGAAGTTTTAAATTGCCCAATCACTGTGCCGATTTCGCCATTTGCAATATAATTTATGGAGTTGACCGATGGCCAAACAGCATTTCGTTTAGAATTGACCAGGTTAATAACTTTATCCCCGTAAACAATTTCTTCGAGACCAATTGGTAAAGGAATTTTACTGAATTTGGTTCTTGCATATTCTACCTTGTCCTTGCGAAACTGTTTATGAATCTTTCTATTAATTGCACGTACTCCATAAATTTTTTCTCGAACCGGAGATAGAATTTGCCAGGATTCTACTTTTTTAACTGCTTCCCTAAAATTAAAATAGCGTCCATCAGAGGATCCCAAAGACTTGTTGAAAGTTTCAACATCCTCTATTGAGGACATTTTTAATTCATCTACCAATATTGCATTAAAGAGCTTTTCGAAATCTGATTCATTTTCCCAGTGTTCAATTCTAAGATATTCTGTATTTGGAGTATTAATGAGATGATTGATAATACTATCCGCTCCGGGTTCAAGTGGTTCCCCACTAAACCATTCTGCAAGTTGAATGTCTTCCCTTTTTGCACCTCCTTGACGACGTTTTATATTTAGCTCTGCATAACCTCTTCCTATTCGTGGAAATTGCGATTCAATTTGATTAGGTCTCAAATGATGAATAATATCTAGAAAGGGGCGACCCGCACCTATGGGAGGAAGCTGTCTATGATCACCCACTAATATAAATCGTTTAACACCTTTCAAACAATCTAGAGTTGTAGCTAACATTTCTTCAGTAAGCATGGAGGCTTCATCTAAAATGACAGTCTGATAGGTGCCTTCGCAATATTGCTCAGATAATTTATATTGTTGAATTTCCCCGTTGTAGCGCCCAAAGGGAATTAGAAATTGTGCTAATGTTTTGGCAGTAACCTTAATGTTCCTTGCTACCTCTTCCATCCGTACCCGTGCTTTTCCTGTTGGAGCTAAAAAAAGAACTCCGTTGGATTCAATTTCTTCATGACCGGCCAGAATCGTTAATAATGTAGTTTTACCGGTTCCTGCAGGACCTATAAGAACCGAGAACCGATTCTCTGCAATTTCACGAAGTGCGATCGCTTTTTCTTCTCTGGCCCTTTTCTCCTGTTCATCCGGATCACCTTCTGTATGTTCTGCTAAGGCTTTGTTGAGTAATTCTTTCCAATTTACTTTTATGGAATGTCGTTTAGCCTGAATTCTTTCACTTACGTTTTGACTTATGATTGTACGGGTTTCTCGGTAACGGGCAAGTTGATAGGCCACTTCCCCGTTCTTCATCTCTTCGTTTACAATGTCAAGGTCAAAGCTTTCTTCGGCAAGTTCATAATAATCACTATTAATTTCGCAGGGAGGGGTTATAGCCAGATCTCTAATTTTTTTTATCAGTTCTTTGCGAGGCAGAAGGGTGTGGCCTTGTAATGAAGCATATTCCAATTGTTGAATTGTAAGCGCCCTAATTCTATTGAGGTCATATGGGTCTTCAAGCAATAATTGATCAGGTAATAAATTGTTCTCGGCTACCTTTAAAAATAATCCTAAATCAATTGTATTAAGCGAAACTGGGTTTAGCGTCTGCCTTAAATCTTCGTAAATTAAATATGGGTTTCTAAGATATTCTTCATCTTTCCTATTGACCCCGATTTTCTCTCTTTCTTCTTGTACAAAAAGTGTTTTAGCTTGTTCAATACTTAGGTCAAATCGGCTTAGTAAGTGCAAGTACTTAATTCGAACTGGTTTGGATTTTTCTTTTAAACGCTTATATAGTTTTTTAGCTATATAGGGAATTAATTCATTAATCCTATCAGATAAAATACCTTCAGGGGAGTCCAGTACTTTCTCAAATAATTTCCATGGATTTTCATTTTCATCCTTAAGCTTATTTATGATTTCTGCTGCTACAAAATGTCCTTTTTCAATTCCAAATGCGCATAAAGCAGCTCCCATTCCGGGATAATGACCTCGGAGTTTTTCCAACTTCGCAATTTCATCATGTATCCATTTAATAGAAAAGGAATTATTTTCACCAATGCCTAATTCCTGAGCTTTCTCCAAAGATTTAACACAATCTAACAGCACTCGTATAGCACTATCATTGCTAACATGTTCTGAAGCATATGAAAATTCAAACTGCTTATCACCAGGCACAATAACGACTAAGTCGGCAACATCGAAACTCGGATTTTCCTTTTGGTAATTGATGGCTTCGTGATACGGTAGCAAGAAGCCGTCTTTATGGTGCTCTCTGATGGAATGCATTATCATATGCTCCCAATATGAAGCACCGAAGCGTTTGTTGCTGCCTTCGTATTGTCCGGAGGGTATTATTTTATTGATTCTACCCACTCCCGCTAATACCCTTCCTGACTCTTCCACAAACGGCATTTGTTTGGTATAGAAAAACACCAAGGAGGTATCCTCTTCGAGATGCTCAAAAAAGCAATTAAGTAAAGCTCTTTGATTTTCAGTTTCCTGCACCCAATTGTCGTTGCCATTCTTAGCCCAACTCAGTCTGGGTTCTCTATTCAGATCAAAGTTTAAATCAAATACCTCCGCCTTTTCCATTGCGTTTCCTTTAAGGAGCCAATGGTAAGGTACAGCAGCGCCCGAATAAGCTGGGAAATTTACGGTAGTTGGTTTGAGGTGTCCATGTGATTCTGGAGAACTTTTTGCATAAGGATGCTTTAAAGTTCTTGTAAAAGAGAAGGGAGCCATGAATGTAGCACGCTCCCCAATGCAAACTGGAAAATTCTCCTCCTCTAAATTTTCAATTGATTTTCCAGCTAGAAGCTGTTCTTTTTCATCATCTCTGTTTAGTGCACAATTTTTTAGAACCAAACAGGCACCGTTGGCTTGTGGGTTATTGCAAATTGTCCCATTCCACTTGTTGTCATGCCAAGGAACTCGAATGGAAAGATGTTTTAAGGGGTAACGTGGATTATGCGTCATAATGAAAGATATATTTTGAAAGGGATCTTCGGAGAGCGATAAGTTATATAATACTTTTAAAAAAGATATTGACCAACACATGGGATGAGTGGTATAACCTTTTTCGAACTATTTAATTTACTTAGGAATTTAAATGGGGAGTTAAAATAGCGAAAAAAAACTCAAGTATGGATTTTGTGAAAAGTTATCTTCTATAAGTTATATGACTAACATTAGTTTCTAATCATTACCATATCCCAAAAACGCCCCATCCGGATCCTTCCCAATAGCAAATAGTAGCCCGGCGGTTTCACACAACCCGTGGCGTGAATGCCGTTTTAATGTCGGTCTTTGATTTTAGGAACTCTACCTCGGAATAATGAAAGGTGGGGTAATTCTCTTCGGATTGCGTAATCAACCCTGTGGGCGGAACGCTTTTCTATTGAATCCTGGGATTGGTGTTAGGGAGTGAGAGAAGAATACCAAGATTCTGTAGTCGCACAATAAGTTGAATCAGGATTCAAGTTTTTTTATACCTAGAGACAGAAGATATAGGTAGGTTTGATCATAGAATCTAATTGGCCGAGTATTATCAATAGTTGAGCCTTCAGGGATATAGAGAACCATTCCCTGCCTCGCTCGTGTTAATAGTACTCGATAAGTATTTAGAAGATATTTTTTATCGTTTACTTTTTTCATTTGCCTCCAGGCTGTGCCGCTAAATTTTTGATACACCCATTTCCCCTGATCTTTATATAAATCAGCCCCCCATGTTACAATGCTCCAGTCTATCTCTAACCCTTGAATATCGAATTCAGTGGCGACCTCTTCAAGGAAGTATGAAGATCTAATATCCTCTTGTTCATTTAAAAACCAATTTGGGGCATCCACTTTGTTCTTAACATCAATGCCTATTGCCCTTAATCGTCGAGCTCCCGATGATGCGAGAAGTCCATAGCGTTCTGTGCCCTTGGATTTTCCTCTTATCCATTCTTTTGCGCTACCTAGATCGCGTGTTAAGTAAATAGGATATTGATCTTTAATTTCTTGATAGAGCTTCTTACTTTGAGCTATTTCTAGATCTAATAAGGCTTCAATAAATGCTGATAATTTCTCAGAACGAAAAGATCGAATTGATACCGCCAGGTGTAAGTCGGTTTTTGGTTTCGCGGTTTCTTTGAGCCATTGTTTTAGAACGGCATCTTGAAGATAGTTTTTATTTTCTATGATTTTTTCAGAATAATAAACATTCCAATCAGGGAATTTCAATCTAAGAGCATTAATCCATTCTTCGAGACCTGCTTCCCCGGTGTTGATCTCTTGTCCGCCTCCTATAAGGCAGATGATGTTGCACCAAGATTCATGGCGATCCATGACATCAATTAAAAATTCTGGTTCCGATTGGTCGAAATTATCTATTCCTTTTTTCCGCTTCATGAATGAAGCAGCTTGATCCTTATTCCAGGCTCTTTGAGCTTCATCAAAGACCACAACCCTCTCAGTGGGTGCTAATGGTTGTTTTAGGTATTCATCTCGGAAATGATGAATATTCTGAATGAAAGCATTGGTTTTTCTACTTGTATCTTTTTTGGAAATACGGTTCCCAGAATACTTTGATGTTTCTACTACATCCCTAGCCAAGGCCTCTCGGAGGACTTGTACCAGGGGACCGTTTCCTGAAAGAAAAACAGCATGCTCTTCTTCATCAATTTTCATTCGCTCGTTAGCGATATTCAATCCTGCTAAAGTTTTACCTGCACCAGGAACTCCTGTGACAAAGCAAATCGACTTACTCCCACTGCATTTGCTATTTACTATGATGCTGTTTAAGCAGTTTGCGGTTTTAGTGAGATTGATGGCTCCGGCATCGGACCTTGAAATTTCCTGCACCTTATGGCCCTTATATAAAGCCTGTGCTGCTTCTACTATAGTAGGTGTAGGCTTATATATTGCTTGTTCCCAATCCCAACCATTCAATATTATTCCATTGCTTTGATTAAGAACTTCCTGAAGATGTTTCCGAAGAGATGTAGAATTTGTACATATAGGATGCTCTAACTTCTCTGCTAATTTATAAGATTGTGTAAAATTGTTTTCAGCTTTGGTAGAAATAAGGACAGGCATTAATCGAGCATGATGGCTTCCTTGGTGAAAATTTTTCAAATCTAAAGCATAATCAATTACTTGATTTTTAGCATGTTGCTTAAATAGTGAATCGCCAACTTTGAATTCAAGAACAAAAATAAGCTCGTTAATAATAAGGATGTTATCCACTCGTTTCCCCATTCGGGGTATGGCAAATTCGAAGAATAAAAATCCCTCTAATCCAATAAGAGCCTGCTTTAGAATATCAATTTGCTGTTGCCATGCATTTCTCTGTTGGTCAATTAGCTGAGTGTTATTATGAAGACTCACCAATCGTCCAAGAATCCGTTCTTTATGGTCCGACAAAAATCCTGAAATGGTATTAGAATAATATGAACGGGTACTCTGCCTATTTTGATTTATCAGTTTCTGGGCAATAGTTATATCCGCTTCTGCAAGTTGATAATCGAGGAGATTTTCAAGTTGAACCCATTTTAATTCCTCATGTTCTTTATTAACTATATCTCCATCTATATCAGTTATCAAATACGAAAGAAGCCGAATTGTTTTCTCAGGATATTCATGAACATGTTCAGAAAAGAAAGATTGAATTGTTACACGCACATCTAACTCTTCCTGTAACTCTCTAATCAGTGTATCTTCAGCGGATTCACCTCTTTGAACTTTACCGCCTGGAAATTCCCAGAGGCCACCTAGGTGCTTGTGTATATTTCTTTTAGCGATTAAGACTTTTTTCCCCCGGATTATAATACCCGCTGAAACGTTTATAATTGGATTCAAAATATGTGGAAATGCTTTTATACGGTTAAAGTCAACATGTTTATATAGAGGGGATGAGAATTTATACAGATATACTTCAATTAGAATTCACTCCTCATAACAAGAATATTGTATGAATATTGGAAAGGTGAAAATATAAGCAGAGGCTAAATAAATATCTTAAGTTTCCTAATGCATATTAGAGGATTAATTATATCAGAATTTAACCTCTGGTTTTGGTTTTTAAGTATTCAATTATTTCTGTTCGATCTAATTGTTCTGCCAATTCCAAAAAGTTTTGTCCATTTTTATTTTTACTATATAATCTAGGAAGTAATAATCCTCCTTTGGCAACATCCAGTTCGTAGAGTTCTTTAAATTCAATGAAATTATTACACATTATGGCGTTGAACATATGATCATTTACAAAACAGCCAGTTTGCATTTTCCAAATATCGCCCGAATAATAATCATTTTCATAGGCTTGAACCTCGGAACCAGTTTTGCCTCCATAGCTTTGAATCAAGTCTTCCATTTCCTTCCTCACGCTGTAATCCAGGGGTGTTTTTTCTTTCTCGTTAAGGTCATTTATAATCCGATCCCACTTGAAACCATCTATTTTATTAGAATTTAATTCATCAGCCTTAAGTAACTTCTCTACCAAACTCAATAAATTTCTTCTTACTGCTAAATGAATAAGGTTATTACCATAATCATCTGTAAAATCAAAAAGTATATCCCATTCCTTGACTTGATTAAAAATGGCTTCTTCATCTTCGGTTTCTAGAAGTTCAATTATTTTAATGTTGTAGTCCATTTTTTAAATATGGCTTTTTGAATGAGATTGTCATTTTTACGATATAATTATATGGTCAAATTATTTGTTTTTAATTTCAATAATATCCTTTTCCTCTTATACAATGTCTTATACCGCCTCGCGGGTTATCCATATCTCCTCTATATCTTGGAATTACATGACAATGGAAATGCATTACAGTTTGACCGGCTGCTTCACCGCAATTCATTCCAATATTGTACCCATCAGGTTCCTTTCCCTCCTCAATAATATCTTTTGCTATCTCCACTAAGGAAGTTAATTCTTTTTGTTCTTCTTTATTCAGAGCGAAATAATCGACTTTTTCTTTATTGGAAATGATAAGAATATGCCCTGGAGAGACCGGATATGAATCATAAATCAAAAAGAAGTGATGTCCTTTATAAAGAATTTTATGATCAGGTATGTTTGAAAATACGCTCATTAAAAAGTTCCTTTAAGTTCTATACTAGGCGACCAGGATATAATAGAATTTTCCTTAGCGAGGTCATATTGTTTTTGAAGAAAAGCCCTTCTAGCCTCCTTAGTTCTTCCTGTTTGGTTAATAATTGTTTCGGCCAAGGGGTGTTTGGACATGATATAAAACTCATTTCTGTTATACAATCTACTAAGGAACTTGATATTAGGTATTTTTGCACTTTTCTCTTTGTTAATGGCTGGATCAGCAAGTACCAGATTCCAAACACCATTAATGTTTGTTCCCGATTTAAAATGACTTTTCTTATTTATATGGGGTAAGAAATGATCCACTTCGCAAATGTCGTTGTTACAGTTATTTACTGAAATGTCTCGAAAGCTATAGAAGCATTTACCTTTTTGATA
The DNA here is from genome assembly GCF_004362865.1 of Zeaxanthinibacter enoshimensis. Taxonomy (GTDB): domain Bacteria; phylum Bacteroidota; class Bacteroidia; order Flavobacteriales; family Flavobacteriaceae; genus Zeaxanthinibacter; species Zeaxanthinibacter enoshimensis. Next base: position 1,403,133 of record NZ_SNYI01000001.1, read on the forward strand.
GCCATTTAATGAATCTCGCACTGAAGTAATATTTATTCTTCTCATGAAATTATTTTCAAGAAAAAATAAAGAAGACTCTTCATCATACTTAACTTCTAATAATTGCGGATTTATTTGAAGATTCCATGCAGTTTCTACCAACTGCCATCTTGCCTCAGTTTCTTGTTCGAAGTTTTGAAAGTGGAAGCTTTCCTGCAATTTAAGTAAATTATCAGTTATAATAATTCTCTTTTTTCCCTTAGAGAAATCCTTTTCGTAAAACAAGTTTGGCACTGGTCCACCATTTATATTTTGAAATGCATCAACAACATTAACAAAACCTAGTTTTTCTGTCTGAATTAGAAGCTGTGATTCATCAATTATTCCGTTATTAAAATCTCTGCAGTAATTCAGAAATCTACTTGAATTAGAATTTCCTTGTTTATCACATTGCTTTAAGTGCTCGGTAATGTTCTTAGAAAATGGTATTGCGAGATCAGACAGGGTTATTGTTGTCCTCTCTTCATCTATTAATTCCAACAGGCTTTTCGCAAACGCAAATTTGTATGTGGCCGAATTTTTACCAAAAAGAATTAAAGCTCTCCATTGAGATTCTAAACTGGGGTCATTTAATTGAAATTCAGTCATAGATTTCTATTGTACTTCAGCGGTCCCGAATAACTGTCAGTAATGGGTTAATATGCGTTATTTTTCGGTCTAGTATTGACGTTAGCAATTCCGAGTGACTGTCTGCCGGCAGGCAGGGATACGGACGTAGTCGAATCCGCCGTAATTGCGGTTACACATTGTTGGGCATAGTTTTTATTCCACTAAATCAAGGAAAATATAAATTTCCATAAGCCATTTTTTTTTAGCTCCGTGAACTCCTTGGCAATCATTATGATTCATTCCATAAGTTGGCTCATCTATATCTCGTTTGATTTGGTGAATTTCAATTCCAGAAACGGTATATGTATTTACGGTCGTATTTCCCGCATCATCTGCCCAAGTTATATCTAAATTTTGTCCTTGCTTAAAACGACTAACTTCGTATTCACTTCCATTCTACTTTATATGCTCTAATGAATCCAAGTCGGCTGACGAAAAACAGTTGTCGTCTGAACAGTTAAATATAAATCTTGGATAGTATGGTAAAGAGCTTGCTTTTGTCATAGTTTGATTTTTTTAGTTTTTAGGAAGAACATACTCAGCCAATTTTACTCCTTTGGTCAATTCAGTCAAATATGATTTTGAAATTCTAGATTGTTCAATAATATCTTTCTTCGAGTAATTACTTTGTTTGATTTCGTTTGCGTATTTAATTCCAAACAAGTGTATCATAGCGACCGCATCTCCTTTCGGTGCGTTGTGATACATTTCACTGAGTTTTGTTCCTAATTCGTTTAAAGTCATTTTTATATTTTTTTATTCAGTTTTGATTTTTGGACAAATTATGCCCAACGTGTACGGGTATGCGCAGTAGCGGATTTCGTACACCGCGCCTATACAGGTTCAGATTTTAAATATAGAAGAAAATGCGATAAGAGGGAGAGGACTGGCTATTGCTTATGACCCGTTGTTAAGTGCTGGTTTCTAGTTCCGATATATCTTCATAAGATTTTAATACTTTAAATTCCCCTTCGAATAGGATCTCTACAATAGGTTCATTTGTCAGGTCCCCCTTCCAGTATTTTTTAGCATTATTTTTGAACTCCTCGATTGAAAAATTCTGAAGTTCACAATAGTGTTCATCAGTTGTAAAAATCTTCCCTTTTTCTATTTGAACTTTATAGATTCTACATTGGTCAGAATTTAAAATATCCCACCATTTTTTAAGATTATTTTTATTTGTAAGCCAAATTCCTTTTTTTCTTGAAGGTAGATTTGGGTCAAATTCGACTCGAGTTTTTTCAAATATTTCTTCTCTAATCCACTTTAAATATTGAAGATTAACCTTTGACAATTTATCTGTCAAGTCTTCAAATTCTCTGCAGTGATCAAGAAATTGAAAATGTTTTGTTTGATCATAATTACTAAAATCAGCGAATTTTTGGTCACAGTTTTCTTCACTTAGTTTTTTACTCGCCACGGATAAGATATCCTGGTTTCTGATTCGTCTATTGAAATTATCATTTAAGCCAACTAAAATATCTCCAAAGAATGGATTATGTGAATTTAAATCAGTTTGAATAATTTGATTCAAGGTCCACTCTTTATCTATTCTATTCAGTTTCTGAATGTGATAATATTCCATTATGTATTTTTATGAAACTAGCACCTAAGGGACTCGACTATGAGTAGTTGCGTGATTTAGCACTAACTTTTGCAAGTACACACCAAACTGAAAATCCGCGAGGATTTTCAGAAGTAAGAACAAGCAATTACTTTTAGCCGTGGTTGGCGTTAGTATTATTTTAATTTTTTTTCATAAATAAATTTTGAGTTTTCACCTATCTCATCTCTCATTGCTTTAATCAATTCCATTCTTTTTTCTTTTAAAACTTTTAGAGTTTCAAAATCTCGGTCAAAGTACATTTCTATTGAATTTATATCTTGGTTGTGAATGTCAGAACCTGTAAAAAGATTAGTTTGATAGTTTTTATTTAAAGCTTCTGAAAGAGGATTTAATAAAGAATCCACTTCTCCTTGAAAGTAAAGTTCAGATTCTTGTATTTTAGATGCTAATGTCATAATCTGTTTGTGAAGTTCTAGGGATTTATTCTCAAAATTTTGTTGAAAATCTTCGGTTAAACCTTTTCCTCTGTTATAAGAAAGGCTTAGTTTAGACATATATTTAGCGGATAAAAGCTTGTAGTGTTTAACTAGAGTTTGATTGGTCAAAATCCCTTCATTTATTTCATTCATTAATATTGTTTGCTTATCTACTAATTCGATAAGCTTTTCTGTTTTTATCCTTTCTTTCCAATAATCTTGTTCATACGATAGTTGACTGTACATTAAAAAATAAGAACCTAACACAGTCAGAATAGAAGTTATTATTGCTGTTAAAATGATAATCTTTAATTCATTTTTTGTTTTCTTTTTCATTCTCGGCTTAATATTAATGCCAACGGCCCTGGCTATGGTTAGTGCTCGACGGGAAAGCCATTTTCTTGTTTGTCTACCGTAGGTTTGATTGATTATGATGTCTTCGTTTTTAAGCAGTCAATACGCATTTTCCGTAGCCAATGTTGCCAAACGTATTTTTTATTTCCATGTTTCACCTGCTAATTTTTCTGCCAACTCCATTGAGTTTTTTGCACCATGCTCTTTTGCTATAAAGCGAAAGTATTTTTTGCTTGAATAAAGTCCGCCATCAGAACTTTTTCTAAAATTTACTTCTACCGGATTCTGTAATAAAAAGACTTGTAGGTCTCTTTCTTGTATTTCTGATTTTCGGTAGTCAAATTGATTCAATCTATTTTTTGCTTCTTGTATTAAATCTTCACTTGGAGCGTCATTAAAGTTTTTCCAAACAACCCTTCCCGTTCGTCCACCTTGCTCAATAACAACCAATGCTTTAATCTCATGAATGAATTTTACATTTTTAGATTTATAACCTCCAAAAAATAGGGCTCTTCTATGTTTATACTTACCACCAGTGTCAGGACACATGTAGACATCATGATTATGGACTTCATGAATTGTGCTAGCGCAGTTAACTATGTCTAACATGTATTTCCACGTAGGCAGATAATTGTTGCGTTCTAGAAAGGACCTAAACTCATCTAAAAATGCTTTGAAATTTTCAGTGGTCTCGACTGTTTCAAGTACTCCAATCAATGTTTCAAAAGAAATCGGGCAAAGTGTGATCCCATAACGATCATATGCTTCACTTATTTGGCTCTGAAATTTTTCTTCAGGGTTGTCAATCTCAAAATTACATAAGAGGAAAAGTACATTGTATGTAGTGTCATTTTTGAAACCTTTTAAGTGTCTATCAATTTGATTTTTGTAGAACCAATCAAACGTTTTAGTTTCAAAAAAAATAGTAAACGATTTCTGTTCTATAACAATATCAGGCGTACTATCTTTTTTCTTAATCTGTTGTTTAAAAGAAGGACTTATCATAAAATCTTGAGAAGTCAGGTTTGATATCGCTTCTTCAAAACTTCTTGGATTTTCTTCGTAAAGTAGCTTTAGAACTACACCACAATGATTTGATAGAATGTTTTCTTTAGTACGATAATCATTAAACAGACTAATCTCTTGTCCCATAGTTCTATTTTATGTTTGGCAACTGCATATATCCGAGAAACAAAATAGTAATTTTATCCTACACCTACTATGGATAAATACTACAATACGTAATTATTTTCCAAACACCCTCTCCACCAAATACCTTCTCGCCATCTCATCCGTAAACTTTCCTTTGTCTTCAGTCTGTTGCGTCTGCAACAATTCTTGTTGCGTTGTTGTTGTAAGTGTTGCAGTGTTATCAAAGGACAGGTGTGGCTCGAAATTATAGTTAAAATTCAGCATTATTATCACCTTCAGATGCCTTTCAAATTCTACAAATTCATGTAAATCAGGGCTTTCATTTATTTTTTCAATAGAAAATACTTCCTTGTCTCCAAATAGATACCAGAGGAACAAATCCGAATTAGATAGGTTCTGTTGCAACGCCTGTTGTTGCTGTTGCAACGTCTCCAGCTTGCTGCTGTTTTCCACCTGGGGGATACCACATGGTCCAGCACTTTCTCTAAAAAACTGAAAATCGCCGTTGTTGATGGCCCTGAATAGCTGCTTGTAATGGATCAAGGCCTGCAATTTTTGAGATTCTTGGTCTAGTCCAAAGATCTCCTCATTAAACTGGTGAAAGAACTCCAGGTAGGTATGATCAATTTCTGTTGCATACTGTTGTTGCAGGAAGTTGTAAAAGTCGAGCACCACTTCTTGCCTAGGTACCAAAATTTCTTCCGCTTGTTCTTTTACAAGCGGAATGGTCCCATTTCGTTGAAGGCGGATCCGAAATCTGGTTTCAAACAAATGTTGCTTTACCAACAACGTTTTTTGCCGGGCAGGGGAGCGGCGGTAGTATTCTTTTCTGCTTAGCACTCCAAAATACTTCATATACCTGGTTTTTTAAAGAGATGAGAATAGTCCTGTGGCAGTTGGGCATCAATACTACGCAGGTAGGATTCCAGCGCCTGCATGCTGCTATGACCGGTAATCAGCAGGAGTTTACTTTTTACTTCAAACGGAGTCATGGTCTTGGCCATTTCCTTATATAAATTGGTAATGCTTGTATGCCGCCAGGAATACAAACCGTACTCGGGTCCTAAACCAAAATGATCTTTTACCTTTTTGTATTTGCCTGTAAAGTAATTGCGCTTATCACTCTCTTTGGTCCCCCAGGCATGGCCAATACCCCAGGGAGTAATCAGATAGGAGTCTTTTGGATATTTTGAGAGATCCGGAAGTTCTTCCAGAAGAATGTCTGGCAGGATCTTAATTTTCACTTTTTTATTTTTTGCCTTTAGCTGAACCCGCTTGTGCTTTATATCAATGTCCTCAATTTTTAAGCGGCAAACTTCAATAGGGCGAAGTAGGGGATAGATAATGAATAACACCAATACATATAAAGTGGGCTCATTCTCCTTTATGTATTTCAACAGCTGTTGTTCCTGCTCCGGGGTGTAAGTCTTATTCCGGGTTGGAAGCGCTTTCAGTTTATTGATGTCCTGAATAAAGTTGTATTCGATAAGATCATTGTCCACCATGGTCTGGAAAACAGTACTAAGATCAGTTCTGGCGTTGTTGCGACTCCGGGGACTGGTGTCCATTAATACCTGGTTCAGGTATTTTACCACCACCTTTTTATTAATTGCTGTAACAGGTTGCCAGGCATAACCATTCTCACCCAGCCAGTATTCAAACTTCCGAATCCTGTTTTTAAATTTTACAAAGGAATCGGCCCCCAACATCTTTTCTTTTAACGACATTGCCAGGCTTATTGCCTCTTCAATAGTGACTACTCCATCTTCCGGTTCTGATCGCCCAACAGCATACTGTTGCTCGTTGTTGCTGATAATGTTGATGTCGGTATGGCCGTTGACAAGACTATCTGTTGGGTTTTTCCCGCCTGGTTGAACCTCAGTATCCGGTTTGTTGATTTGTTGTTGATTTTTTGTTGATCCGGTCGCGTTTGTTGATTTCTCGTTGATTTTTTGTTGATCGCCCTGATTTTGTTGATTTGGCGTTGATATTTCGTTGATTTTTCGTTGATCCAGGGCGACAGATCGTTCTTCCGAGTGCACGTTTTCAGAGACGGATTCTTCAGCGATCGAATCTGTAGTTGATGTGCTGTTCCAAAAGTTGTTGGCCGGGAGGGTCTGTAAAACAACAGGCTCCGGAGCCTTGTCAACTTTTTTCGCTGCTTTTCTACCTTCGGGGTAGTGGCCCGAAAAGTAGGGTTGTGGGACACGATTTGCGATGGATTTCGGCAGGTAGTCCTCGCCCAGTATCTTTCGTATTAAATGGGTGTTATCCTGGTAGGGATCAAAACCATTTTTGAGTAAGAACAGTAGATTTCGTTTGAGCGGTTCCAGCACAGCCATCCGCTCTTCCTTAGTTTTAAAGGTGTTGGCGTGGGCTTTCTGATTTTTCTGGCGTACCATTTTTCCGGTTTCCGGATGCCGGAAGGAGAAGTAGACATGCCAGTATTTCTCCAAGGCCTTCTTGCGGATCTCATCGGGGAGCATATCCCAGTCTTCTAATTTCACTCCCCCGGTGTAGATTTTGGGTTCGCTGTAAGCCTTTTTCATGTTAAAAACGTGTCCATTTTCGTGTACTGCCTGTAAAAGTACGGTAAGTGTCATCTTCAAAAAAGAATTATGAGCACACATTTAGGCAATTTTCTACCCTCTTATGAACAGGTTTTCAACTTTTTTCTCAGCGCCTCGAATGTCTGTAATTTTGATATAAATAACTGTAAGACAATTATTTAAATGCTGATTTTTTAAGTTTATCCCACAAAAAAACCGGATACTTTCGTAACCGGTTTTCTTAGTAGCGGGGACTGGACTCGAACCAGCGACCTTCGGGTTATGAGCCCGACGAGCTACCTACTGCTCTACCCCGCGATGTGGACTGCAAATATACAATGGTTTTTTAGACTAATCAAAGCCTTTGGATAAATATTTTTAGAAGCCCGTTTCCTTCAAAAAAAACATAAAATCCATACCTTCGGAACTTGCCAAACCGTACCTATGGAGACCATCAATAACTTTTTATCAGGCCTGATTCCCTATGCTGAATGGATCATGCTCTTCCTCGTGATCGGGGGAGGTCTTTTTCTCGTTATCTACTCCCGCGCCATGCCCTACCGCTACTTCCGCCATGCCATCAGCATCACCGCAGGGAAGTACGACGATCCCAATGATCCGGGCGAAGTGAGCCACTACCAGGCCCTGTCCTCGGCCGTGGCGGCAACCGTGGGACTGGGGAATATCTCCGGGGTGGCCATCGCTATCTATATGGGCGGACCCGGGGTGATCTTCTGGATCTGGGTGACCGCGGTGGTCGGGATGTGTATCAAATTCTATTCCTGCTCCCTGGCTATCATGTACCGGGACCAGGACAGCGCCGGGAACCTGCAGGGTGGCCCCATGTACTATATCACCAAAGGGATCGGACCCAAAGCCAAACCCCTGGCGCAGTTCTTCTGCGTGGCAGGATTGGTGGGTTTCCTTGGAGTCTTTACAGTGAACCAGTTCACCCAGACCTTTATGAACGTGGTGGAGCCGGATGCCAACCTGTTCACCATGGGCGAATTCAACTGGAAACTCACCATCGGGATCGTACTCTCGATCATTACATCTTTAGTGATCTTCGGCGGTCTCAAAAAGATCGCAAAAGTGGCCACCGCCATCGTGCCCTTTATGGTGGTGCTCTACTTTATCTCGGTCTTCGTGGTGATGTTCTTTAATGCCGGGCAGATCCTTCCGTCCCTGGAACTGATCGTCTCTGAAGCTTTTAACTTTAAGACCATGGTGGCCGGTGGCTTTTGGGGGATGGTGATCCTGGGGGTAAGACGGGCGGTGTTCTCCAATGAAGCCGGGCTGGGTAGTGCTCCCATGTACCACGGGCAGTCGCGCACCAAGGAGCCCATTCAAGAAGGTCTGGTTGCTATGCTGGGCCCATTCATCGATACTATCGTAGTTTGTACACTGACGGCCGTCGTCATTATCCTGAGCGGGGCCTACCTGGAAGCTGAAAGCAATGGCATACTGATGACCCTTATCGCTTTCGAAAAATCGCTCTTCGGCTACGGGGATGTATTATTAATGTTAATAGTTGCCGCTTTTGCGCTCTCTACCTTGTTCACTTATTCGTATTATGGTACCAAATGCCTGTCTTTCCTTACCAATGCAAAGATCGGCAAGTATTTTAACGTATATTATATAGCTACCATTACCTTTGCGGCGGTCGCATCTGTAGACCTGGTGATCAACCTGATCGACCTGGCCTACGCCCTGATGTGTATCCCCAACATGATCGCGGTGCTCTACCTGGCGCCCCGTGTAAACAAGGAAATGAACCGTTATTTTAAAAATCTCAAAGATGGCAGAGCACAAAGCAGGATTCGTTAATATCATAGGAAACCCCAACGTGGGGAAATCAACTCTGATGAATGCCTTTGTAGGCGAGAAACTGTCTATCATCACTTCCAAAGCCCAGACCACACGGCACCGTATCCTCGGGATTGTCAACGGGGATGATTTCCAGGTGATCCTTTCCGATACCCCCGGGATCATCAAACCGGCCTACGAACTGCAGCAGTCCATGATGGATTTCGTTAAAAGCGCTTTTGAAGATGCCGACGTCCTCCTATATATCGTGGAGATCGGGGAACAATCTCTGAAAGATGAAAAGTTCTTCGAGAAACTGCAGAATACCGATATCCCTATCCTGCTGCTGATCAACAAGATCGACAAATCTAACCAGGAAACCCTGGAAGCCCAGGTCGACCACTGGAAAGAGCAATTGCCCAATGCCGAGATCATCCCGATCTCTGCCCTGCGTGGCTTTAACGTGGCCGAGGTGTTCAACCGGATCATTGAGCTCCTACCTGAAGCCCCGCCTTACTACCCGAAAGACCAGCTGACCGATAAGCCCGAGCGCTTCTTCGTAAACGAGATCATCCGGGAAAAGATACTGCAGCAATACAAGAAAGAGATCCCCTACGCGGTGGAGATCGAGACCGAAGAGTTCTTCGAGGAAGAAAATATTATCCGCATCCGCTCCGTGATCATGGTGGAGCGCGAATCCCAGAAGGGGATCATTATCGGCCACAAAGGGAATGCCCTGAAAGGTGTAGGTATCGATGCCCGTAAAGACCTGGAAAAATTCTTCGATAAACAAGTACACATAGAACTCTATGTAAAGGTGAACAAGAACTGGCGGAGCGATCCGAGACAGTTGCGCCGCTTTGGGTACAACAAAAAATAATTTTTAATTTTTTTTTCTTCCCCGGGGGGTGTGCGATCAGTTTTTGCTGGTTTCAATAAGCTTCTCTGCCTGAATATTTTATCTTCTTCCTGGCTCTGCTAACCCCGGTTTTATTACACCTTCTCCCCCTAATCGAGACACCTTTTCTCCTGATAAAGCGCCGGTTTTTGGCAGTTGAGATGAAAGGATTGTAGTACATTTGGGTATCGATAAAGTGCGAATTTTATCGGTGAATGGTTTTAAATTCCCCCGAACCCATGAAAAATGTCGTCATTTTCGGAGCATCCGGCCATGGCAGTGTAGTGCTGGACTGCATTGAACAACAGGGCAAATACAATGTCGTGGGGTTTGTTGATTCCTTCAAGAAGAAGGGCAGGAAATTCAATGGGTACGAGATCCTGGGTTCTGAGAACGATCTTCCTTATCTAAAAGACAAGTTCAATATTAAAGGCGGGATAGTAGCTATCGGGGACAACTGGATCCGGAAGATCATGGTGGATAAGATAACCGCTATTTTACCGGGTTTCAATTTCATTACAGCCATTCACCCCAGGACGATCATCGGCCGGGGAGTGGTTATCGGTCGCGGAACCGTGATCATGCCCGGTACTACGGTCAACGCAAATTCCATTATCGGGGATTTCTGTATCCTGAACACCAATTCATCCCTGGATCACGACGGTCATATGAAAGAGTATTCCAGCCTGGCTCCTATGGTCTGTACCGGTGGAAACCTGGAACTGGGGCAATTCTCGGTCATCGGGCTGGGGACCAACGTGATCGAAAGTATCAGCATAGGGGACCACACCGTTATAGGTGCAGGTTCACTGCTTGTGCACAGTATGCCGGGCCAGGTGGTGGCCTATGGCTCGCCTGCAAGGATCATCCGCGGCAGGGTCATCGGGGAGCCTTACCTGGCAGGAAGCAAGAAATCGAATTCCTATCCCTTGTTCTTTAACGATTACTGATACCCCTCTTCCTTTTGCGCTGGTTGCCAGGCCTCGAAAATGCTATCGGACACCTTAAGAGTGCTATTTCTCCCATTTTTCTCCTTCTTAAATACTACCTTTGCAGCCTAATTGAATAATATGGGTGCCATTGTTGCCATTGTAGGACGACCTAATGTAGGGAAGTCGACTTTCTTTAACCGCATGCTGCAGCGCAGGGAAGCTATCGTAGATGCGACCAGTGGGGTGACCCGTGATCGCCACTATGGGAAAAGCGACTGGAACGGGAAGGAGTTCTCGCTGATCGATACCGGTGGGTACGTGGTTGGTAGTGATGATGTCTTCGAGGAAGCCATTGACCAGCAGGTGAACCTGGCTATCGACGAGGCTGATGCCATTCTCTTTATGGTGGATGTTGAAACCGGGGTTACCGGGATGGATGAAGATGTGGCCAAGTTACTGCGCAAGGTAGACAAGCCCGTATTCCTGGTGGTCAACAAAGTTGATAATGCCAAGCGAAGTGAGGACGCGGTGGAGTTCTATTCCCTTGGACTCGGTGAATACTATACCATCTCCAGTATCAATGGAAGCGGTACCGGGGAACTACTTGATGCCCTGGTAGAGGTACTGCCCGAAGGGGAACTTCCTGCAGACGACCTGCCCCGCTTCGCGGTGGTCGGAAGACCTAACGCAGGGAAGTCGAGCTTCGTCAACGCCCTGATAGGGGAGGAGCGCAATATTGTAACCGATATCGCCGGTACTACCCGCGATAGTATTGATACCAAGTACAACCAGTTCGGGTTCGATTTCTACCTGGTGGATACCGCCGGGATCCGCCGAAAGGCTAAAGTAAGGGAAGACCTCGAATTCTATTCGGTCATGAGGGCGGTACGCTCTATAGAATACAGTGATGTCTGCCTCCTGCTCCTGGATGCCACCCGTGGTTTTGACGGACAGGTAGAGAACATCTTCTGGCTGGCCCAACGCAATAACAAAGGGATAGTCATCCTGGTGAATAAATGGGACCTGGTGGATAAGGACACCCACTCCGTAAAGGAATATACCAAGATGATCAAACAACGGATAGAGCCTTTTACCGATGTACCTATCCTCTTCATTTCTGCGCTTACCAAGCAACGTCTCTACAAGGCGATGGAAACCGCGGTCGAAGTATTTAAAAACCGCAGCAAACGTATCCCTACCCGTAAACTGAACGATGTGATGCTGCCCATCATCGAGCGCACTCCACCACCGGCCTACAAGGGTAAATACGTGAAAATTAAATTCTGCACCCAGTTACCCACCCATTACCCGCAGTTCGCGTTCTTCTGTAACCTCCCGCAATATGTTCGGGAACCATACAAACGCTTCCTGGAGAATAAACTCAGAGAGCAGTTCGATTTTACGGGAGTGCCGGTTACTATATTTATGAGGAAAAAATAGCGTGGCTATTTTTTCCGGGATGCCGTCACACCGTCACGCCGTCACACCGGAAAACCTGTAGCAAGCGACGTCTCTATAAATGAGTCAATACTTGAAGCTATCGTCCCAATTACACTAGTTGCTTACTTAGGCTATCTTGCAATCGGTATAGCATTTTCCTGACCGAAATGAGTAACTGAATGGGGAGATCCTCTTTCCTGATGTAATTAAGTTCTTGCACTAAAACAAAATAAGTGTCTAGTTCGGCTAAGGAGGAGTAAGATATTCTTATAAATCGCAGATAGTCTTTTGTAGATCTTCTGGTGGCTCCTTCGGCAATATTTGCAGGTATAGAAATAGCAGCTCTCCGCATCTGCGATGCTAATTCAAATTGCTCTTCCTTCGGTAATCGCTTACTACACAGGTATACTTCTTTTACCAGCTCTATACTCTTTTTCCAGACATCCAGTTGTGTATGTATCATGAATATTAAATTTCATGATAAGATAATCCGACTCATTACCTTTAATTTGCACTCCGCTTTCTAAATAACAAAATTTCAGTGAGACGGTATGACGGTATGACGGTATGACGGTGTGACCGCGTGACGGCAAGCGGCGGCTACCAGCCGCCGCTTGCACCTCCACCCCCAAAGCCACCGCCGCCGAAGCCTCCTCCGAAGCCGCCGCCAAAACCTCCTCCGCTGCCGAATCCTCCGCCGGAACTGCCACCACGGTAACCACCCCGGCCCATATTGCTCAGGATAATCATATCCCAGATGTCGAAGCCGGATCGGCCTTTGCTTCCGGGGCCGCCGCCACGGTTCTTGCGGTTGGCGAGGATGATGATAATGACTACAAAAATGAGGAATGGCAGTATGCTGCCCAGCGGGAAACCTTTGCCGCCACGGGGTTGTGGAGTACCTGTGAATTCGCCCTGTAAGACTGCGAAAATTGCGTCAGATCCCCTGTCCAGCCCGGCGTAGTAGTCGCCTCGTTTAAACTCGGGGATAATGATGTTCTCTATGATCCTTTTGGAGAGGGCATCGGTAAGCGTGGCTTCCGTGCCGTACCCTGTATTGATGGCGATCCGGCGGTCATCCCTCGCCAGGAGTACCAAAACCCCGTTATCCTCATCGGCCTGCCCGATTCCCCAGGCCTGGCCCCATTGGGCGCCGAGGTAATTGATGTTCTCGCCTTCGGTACTGCCGATGATGGCTATCACGATCTGGGTAGAAGTGGTATCCGAATAACGGATGAGCTTTTCCTCCAGGGCTTTTTCCTGCCCCGGGTTCAGCAGGTCTACGTAATCATAGACACTGGTCTCCTTGTCCGGCTTTTCCGGGATCTTGAACTGGGCTGATGTCGTGAACCAGCTGCAAAGAATAAGTATTAACAGGCTAACCTTTGGAAACCTCATTGGATAGTTCGTTTCGGTTTTCCGGTCGCCACGGAAAATGGGTTTTTAATTCCTGCCCGGCGCGCAGTATGCCTTGTACAAGACCTTGTCGGAATTCTTTATTTTTAAAATGAGCCTGCAATATGTCGCGGGTGCTGTCCCAGAAACCCTTGGGCACTTTGTCGTCTATGCCTTTATCGCCCAGGATCACGAACTTGTGGTCCCTGATGGCTACATAGATCAGTACCCCGTTCCTCTCCCGGGTATTGTCCATTTTCAGGTAGTGGAAAACTTCCTTTGCCCGCTCAAAATGATCTTTCGAGGTATGAGGTTCCAGGTGCACCCGGATCTCGCCGGAGGTGTTCTGTTCTGCCTCCAGGATAGCCTGTACAATGGCTTCCTCGTCTTCTGTGCTAAGAAACTCCTCTACCTCGTCTTTCATCTATTCAAAATCAAAGTCTACATCCGGTGCGTTTTCAGAACCGGGATCGGCCTGGTAGCGCGCCATCTTGTCAAAGTCGAATATACCGGCCAGGATCGAATTCGGGAATTTCCGGATGTGGATATTGTATACGTTTACTTCCTCGTTAAAACGGTCGCGAGCGACATTGATGCGGTTTTCAGTTCCCTCCAGCTGTGATTGCAGTTCCAGGAAATTCTGGTTCGCCTTCAGTTCGGGATAGCGCTCCACGGTTACCAGGAGTCGTGATAAGGCAGATGATAAGCCGGTCTGTGCCTGTTGGAAAGCCGCCAGTTTCTCCGGGGTCAGGTTGTCTGCGTCGATGGTGGTGGAGGTGGCTTTTGCCCTGGCCTCAATCACGTCGGTCAGCGTTCCTCTTTCAAAGTCGGCAGCACCCTGTACGGTCTTAACCAAATTCCCGATGAGGTCGTTCCTGCGCTGGTAAGCACTCTCAACGTTAGACCATTTGGTCTTTGCATTCTCTTCGTATTTTACTGCGGTGTTGTTGAACCCGACGGCCCACTGGTAGAGCCCTATAGCGATTACGGCAATGATAATTACCGGGATGATCCATTTTTTCATGGTTGGTATATTAAAGTTGGTTTTTAATTTTTTCTAATTCGGCCTTGATCCGTTCCAGTTTCTGTATGATCTCGAAATTGGACAAGGTTTTTTTTCGTTCTTCCCTTAAATGGGTCTTAGCGCCTTCCAGCGTAAATCCCCGCTCCTTGACCAGGTGGTAGATCAGCTGCAGGTTCTTGATGTCCTGGGGAGTGAATTTCCGGTTCCCCTTGGCATTCTTCTTTGGTTTAAGCACGTCAAACTCCTTCTCCCAGAATCGGATCAGGGAAGTGTTCACGTCAAAGGCCTTTGCAACTTCGCCTATGCCGTAATATCGTTTTTCAGGCAGTTCTATGTGCATTAATCCAGGGATTGGTTTTCTTGGTTGGCAAATTTCAACATGTTCTCGAACTCCTCGGCGGTTAAACTGCCGTAATAGAAGTTGATGGGGTTGATCCGCTCATCATCCTTCCATACCTCGTAATGAAGGTGGGGGGCTTCGGACCTCCCGGTACTGCCGACAAACCCGATCAGGTCGCCCCGCTTAACGCGTTGCCACTTTTTTACGTTATAACGGCTGAGGTGCCCATAGAGGGTCATATAGCCATAGCCGTGATCTATCCGGATATGTTTACCATATCCCGAGGAATTATTGTCTGCCCTGATCACTTTGCCGTCGCCGGAAGCGTAGATGGGCGTACCCTTGGGTGCTGTAAAGTCCATCCCCCAGTGCATTTTCCTTGCCTTTGTAAACGGGTCAGAGCGCCACCCGTAACCTGAAGCCATCCGGGTTAGCTCCTCGTTCCGTATGGGCTGTATGGCCGGGATAGCGGCCAGTAACTTTTCTTTTTCTGCTGCCAGCTTGGTGACCTCGTCCAAAGACTTGGATTGGATGGCCATCTGTTTCTGGATGATATCCACCCGCTTGGCCGTGGCAATGATCATTTCCGAATTATTGAATCCCTCGAGGGATTTGTACCGGTTCACTCCACCAAAACCTGCCCTGCGTTGTTCCGGCGGAATGGGGTTGGCTTCAAAATAAAGCCTGTAGATATTATTATCCCTGTCCTCGATGTTGGCGAGTACTTGCTCCATCTGCTCCAGCTTCCTGTTGATGAGCTCAAACTGCAGCTCGTAATTCTTCACTTCCCTGGCCAGCGACAGTTCCCTCGGCGTGTTGAACAGGTCAGTGTTGAGCAGGATCATCAGTCCCAGGAATCCGAAGATCGCGGAAGCGAGTAAAAACAGGAAGATATTCCGGTATTTTCTGGATTTTTTGGGTTCTATCTTCCGATAGGAAAGCGTATCGGGATCGTAATAATATTTAACCTTAGACATGTATGGATTTTATCCTATTTTTGTGCCTCTGCGGGGTGCGTCTAACAAATATAAAAATTGTTTCGCACAAAGCGCTAAAATTAGTAAAACCTTGCCTTTTTATATGAACTCTAAGGATATCCGTTCTACCTTTTTAAATTTTTTCCGGGACAAAAAACATAAGATCGTTCCATCGGCCCCGATGGTCATCAAGGACGATCCCACACTGATGTTTACCAACGCCGGGATGAACCAGTTCAAGGAGTTTTTCCTGGGGATAAATACCCCTGCGGACAGGAGGGTGACGGATACGCAGAAATGCCTCAGGGTGAGTGGAAAGCACAACGACCTGGAAGAGGTGGGGAAGGATACCTACCACCACACCATGTTCGAGATGCTTGGCAACTGGAGCTTTGGGGATTACTTCAAGAAGGAAGCGATCGAGTGGGCCTGGGAATTACTGACCGAGGTGTACAAGATAGATAAGGACAGGCTCTATATCTCCGTGTTCGAAGGAAGCGACGATGACGATAAACTTACCCTGGACCAGGAGGCTTTTGACCTGTGGAAAACTATTGTCCCCGAAGACCGTATCCTGATGGGGGATAAGAAGGACAATTTCTGGGAAATGGGAGACCAGGGACCCTGCGGTCCTTGCTCGGAGATCCATGTGGATCTCAGGAGTGACGAAGAAAGACAGAAGGTGTCCGGGGCATCACTGGTGAACCAGGATCACCCGCTGGTGGTAGAGATCTGGAACCTCGTATTTATACAGTACAACCGGAAAGCAGATGGCAGGCTGGAACCATTGCCCGAGAAACACGTGGACACCGGGATGGGCTTTGAGCGTCTATGTATGGTGCTCCAGGGGAAACAATCCAACTACGATACGGATGTCTTTACTCCACTGATCGCCGAGATCAGTAAGATCACCAACAAGACCTACGGGAAAGATGAGCAGGTAGATATCGCCATCAGGGTTATTGCAGACCACATCCGCGCGGTATCATTCGCCATTGCCGATGGGCAATTGCCCAGCAATACCGGTGCCGGGTACGTCATCCGCAGGATACTCCGCCGTGCCATCCGTTACGGCTTTACCTACCTGGATACCCAGGAGGCATTCATGTACAAACTGGTAGGCAAACTTACCTCCCAGATGGGCGAGGCCTACCCCGAACTGAAAGAACAGGAACAGCTGGTGACCAACGTGGTAAAGGAAGAGGAACATGCCTTCCTCAGGACGCTGGAGCAAGGGTTGCAGTTGCTGGATAATATGATCGCCGGAATGAAGGGGAAGGTCATGGATGGCCGGAAAGCTTTTGAACTTTACGATACCTTCGGTTTCCCCATCGACCTTACCGCGCTTATCCTGGAAGAAAAAGGGTATTCCCTCGATGCGGAAGGATTTGATGAAGCCATGCAGGAACAGAAGAGCAGGTCTAAGAAAGCTTCTGTAGTTACAAAAGGGGACTGGACCGTCCTCAGTGATGATAAGGAACAGGAATTTGTGGGGTACGATACCCTCGAGGCCGACGTTAAGCTGGTAAAATACCGTAAACTGAGTTCCAAGAAGGAAGGAGACCATTACCAGATGGTCTTTAACCTGACCCCGTTCTATGCCGAAGGTGGAGGACAGGTGGGGGACCAGGGGGTGCTGACAAGTGCTAAAGGTGATAAGATACGGATCGCCGATACCCGCAAAGAGAACAACGAGATCGTGCATATTGCCAGTGAACTGCCGGCAGACCTGCAAGCCACTTACCATGCCAGCGTAGACCTGCAGAAGCGCAGGCTGACGGCGAGGAACCATACCGCCACCCACTTGCTGCACCAGGCATTGCGAGAGGTGCTGGGTAGCCACGTGGAGCAGAAAGGCTCGGCAGTACACGCCAAAGGCCTGCGATTTGATTTCTCCCATTTCGCGAAAATGACCGAAGAAGAGATCGCCCGAGTAGAAGCCTTTGTGAACGAAAGAATAGAGGAGCAACTGCCGTTAAAGGAGCAGCGTGCCATCCCTATGGAAAAGGCCCTGCAAGAAGGAGCCATAGCGCTTTTTGGTGAAAAATACGGGGATGCGGTAAGAACAGTGCGCTTCGGGGATTCCATGGAACTCTGTGGAGGTACCCACGTACAGAACACGGCCGAGATTTGGCAGTTCAAGATCACCTCGGAAGGTGGTATCGCGGCAGGTATCCGGCGAATAGAGGCAATCACCTCCCAAGCCGTAAAAGAATATTACAGGAAAACCGGCGAGGAGCTGCAGGCGGTCAAAGAAGCGCTTAAGAATGCCAAAGATCCTGTGAAGGCTGTAGTCTCCTTACAGGATGAGAATTCGCGCCTGAAAAAAGAACTGGAAGGCCTGCAGAAGGATAAGGCCAAACAATTGCGATCCGAATTACTCGGGGAGCTGGCCGAGGTAAACGGCACCCATTTCCTGGCCCGTAAGGTGGACCTGGATGCGGGGGCGATCAAAGACCTGGCCTTCGAGATGGGTCAGCAGTATGACGACCTGTTTCTCCTGCTCGCTTCTGAGCAGAATGGGAAGGCAGTACTCTCCTGCTATATTTCCAAGCCACTGGTGGCGAGCAAAGAGCTGAATGCGGGTACTATTGTCCGGGAACTGGGTAAATATATCCAGGGTGGAGGAGGCGGGCAGCCTTTCTTTGCCACTGCCGGGGGGAAGAATCCCGATGGAATTGCTGAGGCCCTGGAAGCGGCTAAGCAGTATATAGACTGATATGGAACTTCTTACCAGGGTACCGATAAGCAATTCGGCCCATCCTATAGATTACAGCTCAAAGGTACTGGTCCTCGGATCCTGTTTTGCCGAGCATATAGGGGGTAAACTCGGGTATTACCAATTCCGGTCCCTGCTGAACCCGTTTGGTATCATCTACCAGCCCCAGGCCATTTACGAAATTGTCAGGCGATCCCTGGAGAAGGATCATTTCACCGGGGATGATCTTTTTTTTCTTAACGAACGCTGGCATTGTTTCGCGGTGCATTCAGACCTCAGTCATACCGACAAGGATACGCTGTTGCGCAACCTGAACGGTGCCCTGGACGAGACAGCCGCCTACATAAAGAAAGCCACGCATTTACTGATCACCCTTGGCACGGCATGGGTCTACCGCTATAAAAGAACGGGGAAACTGGTAGCGAACTGCCATAAGGTGCCTCAGCGCGAATTCCGGAAAGAACTATTGACTCAGCCCGTGATCGCTGGTTACCTGGAGCAACTGGCCCAACTGGTGCGCAAGGTGAATCCGGGGTTGCAAATCGTATACACGGTTTCCCCTGTAAGGCACCTCAGGGACGGGTTCACCGAGAACCAACGCAGTAAAGCTCATTTGATCGCTGCGGTACATACCTTGAAAGGAGCGACTTACTTCCCTTCTTATGAACTGATGATGGATGAATTGAGGGATTACCGTTTCTACGGGCCTGATATGGTACATCCCAACGAGATCGCGATCAATTACATCTGGGAACGTTTTAAAGCCTCATCAGTTGCTGCCGGGGCTTACCCCGTAATGGAGCAGGTAGAAGCCGTCCGGAGAGGAAAGGCACACAGACCGTATAATCCCAATTCCCAGGCACATCGCAGTTTCCTGCAATCCCTGGAACAGAAGATTACCGATCTTAAGAGATCATATCCCTTTATGGAATTCTAGATCATTATGGCAGATTCCCTGTGCTCAGGGGACCAGGGTCTGGTCTACCAATGCCAGGCCGTCATCGATCAGGTGCCCCAGGTGGGGATTCTCTTCCTTGACCCGGTTCAGGTGTGCTGCAATTTCCTGCGCAAACTCGTGGTTGTTGCTCTCAACGGCCAGTTCGTATAGTTCCACAGACAGTAACCAGTCGTTAGGATAGTGCTTAACTATTTCCTTGAAAACCTTATTCCTTGATACTGTAGTGTTCTTCCCTTCCCGGAAATGACGGATCTGCTCGTAGAAGGATGCGAGCCTCTTGCGTTCGGGGGAACGGTTGTCCTTAGGCGGGGTCTGGGAGATCTCGTGGGTGATGAGATCAAAACTCTGCAGGTCTGCCGGACCGTTGTAAGCAGAAATGATTCGCTCTCCAACTGCCATGCTGTACAGGTTTTCATTAGAAGCGAAGATCACTTTGTCTTCGTGGGTAACCTTACAATTTCGGAAGGTGATCAGGATGATCTCACCCTTCAGGTTCCTGGTGCCTGTCACGATCTCACCCTCAATGGTCACTCCTCCTTCGAATTCGAGATTCACCGTCTCTCCTTCGTATATATTATAGGCTTTCAGGTCTACCGGGCTCATATCTTCTATGGGCAGGTTGATCCCTTTTAATTTGCCGATGGGGGTTCCGAATCCGGTACTGTGATGACGGGTACTGTGCCCCACCAGTTCGCGATCCCGGAATGCCAGTGCGGCAGGACCCACGGCTTGTACATATACCGGCTTTCCTTCATGGGCGATCACCTCCTTGAATACCCCGGATATCTGTAACCCGGTACTTAGTTCAATGGTGCCCAGGGCATCGGAATGGATGAGCTTCTCAACGCCTTCCAGTCCGCCTTTCCTGAGGGCCATGGTATTGGCAAATTCCTCCAGCACCTGGCTGAGGTACGCAAAGTCGGGCGTTACGAACAACTGTGGCTGGGGTTTGGTAATATCGAACGATGTCTGTGCGGCTTCGATGGAATAGGGGATCTTTTTCACCTTATCAGTCATGCACCAAGCGCTTTCACCGATAGAGGAGAGTAATCCTGCGCCATAGATCTTAGGCTGATCCAGGCTGCCGATCAGGCCGTATTCTACGGTCCACCAGTGGAGGTTACGGATAAGGGCCATTTCGCTGGGTTCGCCCATATTCTCCTGCAGGTATTCTATATGTTTCTCGGCTTTTTCTATTTCGTCCTCGGGGGTGTCTTCAGCCTCCTTGATGATGGATAAATGGCGGACAGCCTCGTAGAGTTCATAATCCCTTGCACTGGAGATGGCCTTACTGCCTATTTCCCCGAAACGCCTGAGGTATTCCGAGTACTCCGGGTTTGCAATGATAGGGGCATGCCCGGCTCCTTCGTGGATAATGTCCGGGGCAGGGGTGTATTCTATGTGGTTGAGCTGCCTGATATCCGAGGCAATCACCAGCACGTTGTAAGCCTGGAATTCCATGAAGGCCGAGGGCGGTATAAAGCCATCTACTGCAACGGCAGCCCAGCCTATTTCCTTCAGGATACGGTTCATCCCGTACATATTGGGAATATGATCAATGCTGATACCAGTTTTCTTCAGGCCTTCGAGATACGAGGAATGAGCAACCTTGCTGAGGTAGTCCACGTTCTTACGCATAACATACCGCCAGACCGCCTGGTCTATAGCTGTATAGGAATCGTAATGCTGTGGCTTTATATATTGCTTTAAATGCTTGGGTAACTTGTCCAGTATAGGATTACTCTCGTAAGACATTCGTTCAAAATTTTCTACCGTAAATATACAAAAAACCGCCCGAAAAGGGCGGTCGAAGTTTATTTGGCACCTGCCCTGTTTGGCGGGTACTCAGCCAGTATTTCACGTACGAATTCTTTGATCCGTGCTTCTTTCTTTTCAATATTTCCTGAATAGTTCAGGGAACCTGCACCGCGGCCCTGCCATACCAGGTCTTTGGTCCTGGCATCGATCAGGTCTATAAAGAGAGAACCTTCTGTCGTGGTGGAAACGTTATAGCCTCCCCAGCCCGGCCATCCGAAGCCATAAGGGTTCCAGGCGTTCCAGCCCCAACCCCAGCCCCAACCCCAGCCCCAGCCTGCGCCAAAGCGGTTGTTGTAGACATCTACCCGTTCTTTTTCCCGGGTGAAAATGCTTACCAGGAGATCGGGATCCTGGGATTTGACAAACCCGCGGGAATCCATCTCGGCTTCAATCGCCCTGAGAATACGCTTCTTATCAAGGTCGGAGATCTCTGCCTGGTCTATCCCTGTTTTATAAAAGGCATAACTTTTGTAAGTATTAAAATCGGCCCGGGTATCGTAATCGGTAGCGACACGAACCGAGACACATGCGCTGGCCACAAGTAATAGCAGTACCGGTAGCCCAAGTAGTTTGAATCTTTTCATAGTATTTTTTTTAGAACAACGTAATTGAAAAAGTCACAAATACCATGCCGAAAGCCCCAGTTTCAGTAACTGTTGGTTTTAGCGTCATAGCCATAAGGACAGTGCCTGCAGCCGCTTTCACAACAATAGCCTCTCTTGAGAAGATACTGTGCAGTGAAAACCCTGTATCCTTCCTTGGTCAGGTAGTAATCTCCTTCCTCGGCAGGAATAAATTTCTTCATGGGGGATCCGTTTTGTTTTTACAAAATTAATGAATTAATAATTTGAAGATACGTGTCCCAATTAGCGTGAAGGTAGGTCAGAATTAACGATTTAACGTAATTTTTTGCTCTAAAACACGGATATGCAGTGGTTTTGGAATTATACCTGTAACTTTAGTTTTATAAAATAAGACTCCGTTTATGATAGTGGTTTTCCGCCCAATCTTTCTTAAGAATTATGTTGGCCTGTCCTTATGGCCACTGATCATCCTCAAGGCCGATGCCTTGCGGAAAGATGCGGTGCTGATCAACCATGAAAGGATCCACCTGAGACAGCAGCAGGAATTACTGATTCTTCCCTTCTATATTTTATACTTCACTGAATGGCTGGTCAGGATGCTCATATACAGGGATGCATACAAAGCCTATAAGAACCTGAGTTTTGAAAGGGAAGCATACGAACAGGAAAGCAAGCTGGACTACCTTCAGAACCGTAAACCCTTCGCATTTATTAAATATCTTTGAGGCCATGAGCCTTAACCTTCCTATCCAGGTCACTACACAACGGGTAGAACTTCCTGTATTGGCGGATGCCGGGGTGATCCTCGATATCCGGAGGGAAGATCTGATCCATCCCATTATCTCCGGCAATAAATACCGCAAATTAAAATACAACCTGCTGGAGGCGAGGAGCAGGGGATGTGATACCCTCCTGACCTTCGGCGGAGCCTATTCTAACCATATTGCCGCTACGGCACGGGTGGGCAAAGAACAGAACTTCAAAACGGTGGGGGTCATCAGGGGTGAGGAACTTGCCGGGCAGGAAGCCCTTAATCCTACACTTTCAATAGCATCCGGGAACGGGATGACCCTGCACTTCATTAGCAGGAAGGAATACCGACAGAAGGACGAACCCGGATTCCTGGCATCCTTACAACAACACTTTGGGGATTTTTACATGCTTCCCGAAGGGGGAACGAATATCCTGGCCGTAAAGGGTTGTGAAGAAATACTGGCAGGATCTGACCGGGAATACAATTATATCTGCTGCAGTGCCGGGACAGGAGGTACCCTCGCAGGACTGATCAACAGTGCACATAAACACCAGCAGGTCATAGGCTTTCCCGCACTTAAAGGTTCTTTTTTGAAGAAAGATATTTGTAACTTTGCCCGGAATCAAAACTGGTCCCTGGAAGAAAATTACCACTTTGGCGGGTATGCTAAAGTAACTGAAGAGCTTATCCATTTTATCAATGACTTCAGGGAAAAGACAGGAATTCCGTTAGACCCGGTTTATACCGGGAAAATGATATACGGAATTCTCGACAAGGCCAGGCGGGGGCATTTCTCCCCGGGCAGCAGGATACTGGCCATACATACAGGAGGATTGCAGGGAATTGCAGGGATGAATGAAAAATTGATGAAAAAGAATCTACCAACACTATGCCTATAAGATCATTGGTGACAGCCGTGGTTTTACTTGTCTTTTTGGCCGGCTGTGGCAGCAAAAAGCGTACGACCTATAAGAAACCCGAAAGGACTGTCGTGGAGCATACCAGGGCTGAGAATACCCCTCCCGGGGAGAAGGATATATACCCTATGCCGGAGGATGATGGTAAGTTTGTGACCATACAGATTACCGATATACAGGATTATATAGACACTTTCTCCGAGATTGCACAGTTCGAGATGAAAGCCTACGGGATCCCGGCCAGTATTACCCTGGCCCAAGGAATTTTGGAAAGTGGTTATGGACAGGGAGAACTCACCCGTAAAACGAATAACCATTTCGGGATTAAATGCCATACCGGCTGGAACGGGGCCTATGAGTCGCATGATGACGATGAGAAAGGAGAGTGTTTCCGGAAATACAACCATCCTATGTATTCCTTCAGGGATCACAGTATATTCCTGTCAACCCGTGCCCGCTACGCTTCCCTGTTCGACCTTCGGCGGGATGACTATAAAGGATGGGCTCACGGACTTCGGGCCGCTGGTTACGCTACAGACAGGCGCTATCCCCAGAAACTGATCGACTTCATTGAAAGATACCAGTTGTACAAGTATGACCGGGAGGTGTTGCAGGAAGGGTATAGTGTAAAGCGCGAGCCAAAGGCCGTATTCTACACCCAGCACACCGTGCAGAAAGGAGATACCCTGTACTCGCTTTCCAGGAAATATTTTATATCGGTTCTAGACCTGATGGAACTTAACAACCTGAAGGATCACAACCTGGCTATTGGACAGGTACTCAAGATCCGGACTGAAAACAGCAGACAGTAATATGAGATACCAAAGAAGCAGTGCGCTCTTTAAAGAGGCACAGCAGTATATACCCGGTGGTGTGAATTCACCGGTAAGAGCATTTAAGGCAGTTGGCGGAACCCCGGTCTTTGTGAAAGAGGCCAAAGGGGCTTATTTCTATGACGAAGATGGGAATGAGTATATTGATTTTATCGCTTCCTGGGGGCCACTTATCCTTGGCCATGCCTACCAACCTGTCCTTGATGCCGTGATCGAGAGTGCTAAAAAAGGTACTTCCTTCGGGATGCCGACAGAACTGGAAACCAGGATCGCAAAACTTGCGGTCTCCATGGTTCCGGGGATAGATAAGATCCGTTTTGTAAACAGTGGGACAGAAGCATGTATGAGTGCTGTCCGCCTTGCCCGGGGTTTTACAAAGAGAGAGAAGATCATAAAGTTTGCAGGCTGTTACCACGGCCATGCTGATGCTTTCCTTATACAGGCGGGGAGTGGTGCGGTAACCTTTGGTACACCTAACAGTCCCGGGGTCACCCAGGGGACTGCCAAAGACACCCTGTTAGCCGCTTATAACAACCTGGACCAGGTTAAGCAGCTGGTGGATGCAAACCCGGGCGAGATTGCAGCGATCATCCTGGAGCCGGTGGCCGGGAATATGGGTTGTATCCCTCCCAAAGAGGATTTTATCCAGGGCCTTCGCACCCTCTGTGACAAGGAGGGGATACTGCTGATATTTGACGAGGTGATGACGGGATTCCGTCTTGCTAAAGGTGGTGCCCAGGAAGTACTTGGTGTTCGGGCAGACATCGCGACCTTCGGGAAGGTCATCGGGGGCGGGCTGCCGGTAGGTGCCTTTGCCGCCAGGGAAGAGATCATGAGTCACCTTGCGCCGGAAGGACCGGTATACCAGGCCGGGACCTTAAGTGGGAACCCATTGGCGATGAGTGCAGGTTATGCTATGCTCACAGCCTTGAACGACAACCCCGGAATATTTGATAGCCTTGAAAAGAAAACTGCTTATCTCCACGAAGGAATGATCCCTGTTCTTGAGCAGAAGGGAATACCTTACCAGGTTAACCGCTTTGGTTCTATGATCTCCCTGCATTTTTCTGAACAGGAAGTGACCGATTTTGCCAGTTCGGCGGCAGGTGATCACGACATGTTCAATAAATATTTTCACGGCATGCTGGATAGGGGAGTTTATCTTCCACCCAGTGCCTTTGAAAGCTATTTTCTTAATGATGCACTAACTATGGATGACATGGACCGGGTGCTCACGGCATTTTCAGAGACTATAAAGAGTCTCTAGGAGTCAAACCTCTTTTACCTATAAATAACAAGGGCGCGGAATTTCCGCGCCCTTGCCTTTAAGAACCAAATTGGAGTTCCTTAAATCATTGTACAAATTCCAGTTGGACTACTGCCTCTGGTGTGAGTTCTTTAGATTTACCATCTTTTACCGCATCCACAACAACGTCTTCCCGAGTAGGTTCAGGAGATGTCAGTTCATAGATGCCAATGGCTGCTAAAAAGCAAACAAAGTAGAGCAGGCTTTTGATTTTGTAGGACATAATTTGGGGTTTTAATATAACTAAGATAGGCTCTTAAGTCACATACCCTGGCAGGATGTTGTGAACTCCGGGTATTTTGCTGTCAATTCCCGTAAAGTTGTGGTGAAAGTCGAAGCAGTAATTTTCCGGTGGTCCAGGAGTTGCAATTCATCGGTAAAATCGGCTGTTCCGAGGTGTTATGTGTTGATACTAGAGTACTTAGGTTGTTAAACTAAACCTAAAATTGTAACAATCCTGTTTCTTTCCAGTCTTATTAAATATAAAAACCATTCATCATTAAACAATCAAAAAATGAACCTCATCCTATTATTCAGTGGCCTTTTACTGCTGGGCAGTGATACCACACCGCATCACCCGATCAATCACACATCAGAAACTGATGATCTTGTCGAAACAACCTCTTTCCTTATTACAAACCAGGCCCTCGTGGATAACGGGAGGGACAACGAGAACCCATGGGGGCTGGAAAGGGGACTTTCTGTAGCAGAATTCCTTGAGCCGGATCTGAGCGAGATCAATTTTATTGAAGAAGAAAACGAAATTGACCTGGGTTTTGATACCAGGGAATACCTTCCCGAAAACTTTGACCCCTACAGTGCCCCTGTAGATCCTATGAGTGTATCTTATATAGAGGATGAAGAGTCAGACCTGGACCCGGAAATTGACACCAGCCTGTTCCTGCCAACAGGTTTCGATCCTTACGCAGCCTACAACGAACCGATAAAGATCACTGTCAGGGGAATAAAATGCCTGTCAGGTGAAGCAGCGGAGAAAAAATTGTCTTCGCTCTGATTAAAATAACAACCCCAAATTGTTCTCAACTTGAATTAGCAAACCTCCCCCTGGGAGGTTTTTTTATATCAGAACATGATGGGGAGTACCCATTCAAACAGCATGATCAGTAAAACTACCGCGATCAGGTTGAGGATGATACCCACCCGGGCCATCTGGTGTACCTGTATATAACCGCTGGCAAATACGATAGCGTTCGGCGGGGTGGCCATAGGCAGCATAAAGGCACAGCTACTGGCTATAGTTACGGGTATCAACAGGTGTAACATAGGGATATTCAGACCTATGGCAATACCTGCCACAACCGGGGCCAGTACGGCTACCAGGGCGACGTTGCTCATCAGCTCGGTCATAAAAAGCATCAGGAATATTAACATGGCCGCGGTCACCAGGATACTGACGTTGCTGGTGGCAATTGCGGCTGATACCATATCCACGATCCCGCTGACAGACATCCCGTTGGCCAGGGCAAGACCCCCGCCAAAGAGGATCAGGATTCCCCACGCCAGTTTTTCAGTATCCTGCCACCCCAGTATAAAATCTCCTTTTTTATAGTTGTAGGGAATGGCAAATAGCGAGATGGCACCCAGCATACTGATCAGGGTATCTGAAAGGTCGAGCCAGGGGAAGATTCCATTGATGACAGTCCGGAAGATCCACAGAAAGACCGTGACGCCAAAAATAGTCAGCACCATTTTCTCTCTCCCGCTGGTTCGGCCCAATTTTTCCAATTCCACCTGTATAACTTCCCGGGAAGCATCAAATTTCAGCTGCTTGTTCGGGAACATCCATTTAACCAGTACCAGGTAGCAAATGGTCAGTAGTACCAGGGAGAAGGGCAGCCCCAGGGTCATCCATTTCAGGAAGGATATCTCGATATTGTATTCGTTTTCCAGTAGCCCGATCAGGACCGAATTGGGCGGGGTGCCTATAACCGTGGCAATTCCGCCGGCATTTGCAGAAAAGGCGATCCCCAACATAACGCTCAAGGCAAAATTCTGGTCATCCTTGGTAAAACCGTCGGCATCATTGATCAGGAGTTTTATAACAGACAGGGCAATGGGCAACATGACCACCGTACTGGCAGTGTTACTGATCCACATACTCAGGGCTGCGGTTGCGATCATAAATCCGAGAACCACCCTGTTGGGTGTGGTGCCGGTGATCCTGATAATGTTTAAGGCAATACGTTTGTGCAGGTTCACTTTTTCCAGTGCCAGTGCCAGGACAAATCCCCCGAAGAATAAGAAAATGATAGGGCTGCCGTAATTAGCGCCGACTTCCCCGATCGGCATGATCTTGAGTAATGGAAAAAGGAAGAGGGGCAGTAAGGCAGTGACCGAGATGGAAACCGATTCCGTTATCCACCAGGTGATCATCCAGATCGCTACCGCGATTACCCTGTCCCCGGATTCAGAGACCAGGTCAAAAGGAAGCATGAGGATCAGGAAGAAAAGGGCAGGCCCCAACAGGAGACCTATTTTTTTGCTGAGGGCCATAACCAAAGTTTGGTCCTAAACTAGTTTTTTTCCCTTAGTTAATAAAATTAATATTGACCTAGCCCGGTTCCCATGCGATAACATTCAACTCCTGGTCCAGGGCGCCGTACAGCAACTTTTCACCCTCGGGAGTGGCATACTTAGCGATCATATACAATTTTTCATCCTTTGCTATGAAGGCCGGTACCTGTTTGCCCGGGTACTGCAAGGCGGATAGCTGCTCCCCCATGGCATTGAACTTTCGCAGGAAACGGTCGCTGGAGATCACGAAGGAATCCCTGAAACCAATCAGCCCTTGGTTATTAAGAGTGTTCTCATAGAAATGCGAGCGGATAATGGTGCCCGAATTGTCTGTAACCAGGAGTTCGCCCAGGCCGTAGAGTACGAAATTGCCATTGGGTAAATGCAGCATGTTGAAGGACCCGTTGAGGTCTGCTGTACTGTATATCCTCCCCGTAAGCATGGAATTATCAAAGATCTTGTAACTGATCATTTCTAAAGCTTCATCAAGGAAGATCAGGGTTGGTCTGTATTCGGTTATATAGGGCTTGTTGTCATTTTTAATAAAACTGCCTCCAAACGCAGCATACCCATTTTCTGTCTTGATCATACTTCCTATGTGCGAGTCGTGTTCCCCAACCTGGTGCAATACCTGTTTAAAAGAATCGCCCATGCCGTTTCTCATGTCTATGGCAGCCTTATTAGTGACTCCCTCCTTTATAGATCCGTAGAATAAAAGGTTCCCATTATCCTGCAGGTAGCCGTAACTTATCTGCTCTGCAGAATTCAGTTGGCCGGATACGTTCCATTCCCCATCAAAACTGACTTCCCTGGAACCATAGAAGCCGTTAAGGGTGCGGGAAAAGTGAAACCCACGAGCGCCGCCCGGGAGGAACCAGCTGAAAGCATTATTCCCGTCATAGGTCTGGTCACCCAGGTATTTGGCGCCTTCCATCATGCTGGCACCTAGGGAATGGTAGAAGAATTTCCGTCCTTCCAGGCCGCTTTCGTCCTTGAGCACCGTAATTGCGTATAGTTCCCCGCTGTGAGCATCCAGTCCAAGGTCTACCGGGTTAGCAGTATATCCCTGTGGTATCTCCGGGTAAATGAAATTCGGACCTATCACCTGTATGGTGATACTGAAAGTGTCTGATGTGTCACCCTCACCGGATACGGTAAGGCTTAATTCGTAAGTACCGGCTTCCTCGTAATAAATAGTGGGTTGATCATCGGAGCTGGTATTACCGTTGCCAAAATCATACAGGTAGGATTTAGCGCCCTCGGAACAGTTAGTGATCGTGAGGGAGGCGCCAGCCATGACACTGTTTTGTGAAACCTGGAAACAGGCGCGAACCACAGTATCCCCTGCGTCGAGGGTCTCGGGAAGCAGTTCCGGCTTATTGTCCATGCTGCAGGAAAACAACAGCAGAACCGTTGCCAGGAGCAATGAGTAGCGTTTCATAACAGTAGTAGATTTGGGATCTATTACTATAAAACGCTAAAGCCCATGATTATATTTCAGATTTTCGACAAGTGGTAAACATGAAACCCGGCAACTCCGGTAACTCCCTACTGCAGGCTGACCACCAGGGTATCCTCTTCCTTGGAAACCTTGGTGAGACCATGCTTATTAAGGCCTTTAAGTCCCTTGTCCCATGCCTTATTGCTAAGTCCGGCTTTTTCCTTTAAAGCGTCCAGGGCCATTCTGCCCTCGGGTTTAAGGATATCCAGGATAGCTTTTTCATTGTCACTGAGCTCTACAGGCTTTTTCTCAGGGCGCATTTGCGGGAAGAACAACACTTCCTGAATGGAAGCATTATTGGTCAGCAACATCACAAGTCGGTCGATCCCGATCCCGATCCCGGAAGTAGGAGGCATCCCGTATTCCAGGGCACGCAGGAAGTCCTGGTCTATGAACATTGCTTCATCATCTCCTTTTTCTGACAGCTTTAACTGCTCCTCGAACCGCTTACGCTGGTCTATAGGATCATTCAGCTCGGAATAAGCGTTGGCCAGCTCCTTTCCGTTAACCATCAGTTCAAAGCGCTCGGTTAGGGCAGGATTATCCCGGTGTTCCTTGGTGAGCGGACTCATCTCTTTAGGGTAATCGGTAATAAAGGTGGGCTGGATGTAATGTTTTTCGCAGTGTTCCCCGAAGATCTCGTCAATAAGCTTCCCGATCCCCATGCTGTCATCTACTTCCACACCCAGTTTTTCAGCGACCTCGCGGAGAGCCACCTCGTCCAACCCGGCCACATCGTACCCGGTGTGTTGCTTGATGGCTTCCAGGATAGGAACCCTAGGATAAGGCGCTTTAAATTCGATCTCTTTATCACCCACGGTGATCCTGGTACCTCCAGTGGCATCGGTGGCGACTTTCTCCAGCAGTTGTTCCGTGGTTTCCATCATCCACAGGTAATCCTTATAGGCTACATACAGTTCCATTACCGTGAATTCGGGGTTATGGGTCCTGTCCATCCCTTCATTCCGGAAATCCTTGGAGAATTCATAGACTCCGTCAAAACCACCGACGATCAGCCTCTTCAGGTATAATTCGTTGGCGATCCTCAGGTATAATGGGATGTTCAGCGCATTGTGGTGTGTCAGGAAAGGCCTGGCCGCTGCACCCCCCGGGATAGGCTGTAGAATCGGAGTTTCTACCTCCAGGTAGCCTCGTTGGTTAAAGAAGTCGCGTATACTGTTGGTGATCTTCGTCCTCTTGATAAAAGTATCCTTCACGGAAGGGTTGACCGCCAGGTCTACATACCGCTGGCGATAGCGTTGTTCCGGGTCGTTGAACTTATCGTACACATTGCCCTCTGCATCTTTCTTTGGCAGGGGAAGGGGTCGCAGGGCCTTGCTCAGCAAAGTAAAATCTTTGACAAGAATAGTTTTTTCACCGACCTGGGTGGTGAATAATTCTCCTTCCACCCCGATGATATCACCGATATCGAGTAGTTTCTTGTAAATGTCGTTGTACTTGCTCTTGTCCTCCCCGGTACAGATCTCGTCCCGGTTAAAATATACCTGTATCCGGCCCGTACTATCCTGCAGTTCGGCAAAGGAAGCTTTTCCCTGTATCCGCCTGGACATCAACCTGCCCGCGACGGTTACATGTTTCCCTTCTTCGTACTGCTTCCGGATGCTTTCAGACGTATGGTCTACCGGGTATAAGGCTGCAGGGTATGGGTTGATCCCGGCCTCCCTTAATTTGGATAATTTTTCCCTCCTGATTACTTCTTGTTCGGACAATTGCATAAACGCGAATTAAGTGTGCAAATATAGGGACTTAGCCCAAATCTTTCAACGCTACAGTTGTAATGTTTATGCCATAGACAGAAAGATTTGATCCCCGGTGTAACAAATGCCGGGTTTGTTCGTCAAATAGCTGTCATCAATCAATCTCTCCACGGAGAATTAAATCACTACTTATGAGTTTCTGGCGCGTACTGCTCGCTATCCTTTTTCCACCGCTATCCGTAATAGGCCGGGGGTGTGGATCTATCCTTATCGTTTTTCTGCTTACGCTTTGTGGCTGGGTACCCGGGGTGATCGCTGCCTTGGTCATCCTCAATAATCCCAACGGATAATTGTACCTTTGCGCCAGCTGAAGAAAAGCCGGTATGAACAAGCGTATTACAGTTGAAGAGTTAGGCCAAAAAGATTATAAAGAGACCTGGGACTACCAGGAGCTGCTGTTTAAAAAGATCGTTGATCTTAAAATTTCAAACAGGCGGAATAATACAACCCACCCCACCCCTAACTATTTTCTTCTCGTAGAACATCCTCACGTCTTTACGCTGGGGAAAAGCGGGGATATGTCTAACCTCCTGGTCGATGAAGAGCAACTGCAACAGCATAATGCCAAATTCTACAAGATCAACCGCGGGGGAGATATCACGTATCATGGCCCGGGGCAGATCGTTGGCTATCCTATCCTCGACCTCGACAATTTTTTTACCGACATCCATAAGTACCTGCGTTACCTGGAAGAAATGGTGATCAGGACCCTTGCAGAATACGGTTTAAAGGCCACTCGGTCAGAGGGAGAAACCGGGGTCTGGCTGGATGTAGGCACTCCCTTTGCCCGGAAGATCTGTGCCATGGGGGTAAGGGCCAGCAGGTGGGTCACCATGCACGGCTTCGCCCTGAACGTGAATGCCAACCTGGGATATTTTGACCTGATGATTCCCTGCGGGATCAAGGATAAAGCCGTCACTTCGCTGAACGCAGAACTCGGTCGGGCCGAAGTGCCGCTGGAGGAAGTCAAAGAAAAACTACTCTTCCATTTCAAGGCGCTGTTCGAGGCAGAATTAGTCCAGGATCAGCCTGCAACCTGAATTTTTAATTGGAATATGCGGTTAACTCCATCTTCCCGATAGTATTTCCTTTCTTATTGTAACTTTCCTGTTTGATCATGCCAACCCCTTCGGCAAACCAGGTCCGCGAGGGGAATGTCTGGTTGGCCATCATCATTTTGGTCTTGGTCTCACTGTAGATCACGAAACAATCAAAGGTACCTGCAGGGGTGGTAACGGTTTCTTTCTTCTCCACCTTCCGGTTGATGGTCTGCACGTTCATATTCATATTCATGGCACCCATATTCATTTTCATGTTCAGGTCCGCGTCATCCAGGGATTGACCAACGCTGAGGTTATTCGGTAATTCAATATCAGTACCGCTGAGTTCAACTTCCATCTCCTTGAATTGTTCCATCATCTGCTGGTTCATAAGAGATTTGAAGTCGATCTGCACTATGTCGTCCTTACAGCGTATCTCGTACTCGGACTGCATTACCTCTTCTCCATCCTGGTCCCTGAGAGACATCTGCATTAAGGCGGTGGTACCATCAGAAGTGTTTTCTGAACTGATGACCTCGTAGGTCACTGTGCCGTCCGGCTTATCTTTTTTATCGTAATTGGTGTATTCCAGTCGGGAACCTTCCTGCAGAGGGTAGTATTTGCTGCAATCCTGTGAATAGCTGTGAACACTGGTCACTGCCAGGGCAATAAGCATTAAGAGTAAGTTTTTCATATTACATTATTTTATGATTGTTTTTTAAATTCAACTCGCCTGTTCTGTGCCTTCCCGTCCGGGGTATCATTAGAGGCGACCGGCTCCGATTCTCCTTTTCCTTCCGTGGCCAGGCGGGCTGGAGCTACACCGTAGACTTCCACGAGTATATCCCTGACGGCATCTGCACGTTGCTTGGATAAGGCCAGGTTAGCAGCGTCAGCCCCGTCAGAATCGGTATGCCCGATGATGAGCAGGTTCATGGTATTATCCTCCTGCAATACCTGTGAGACCTGCCGTATGATACCCATGGATTGTGGCTGTATTTCCGCAGAGCCCGAAACGAACATGATGCCATTTGTGGATACAGCACCCTCTGAAAGGAGTTTCCTCCTGAGGTCAACACCTCCCTCAGCTACTTTCAGATCCTTGATAAAAATACGTTCCTTGCCATCCTTGAAATTGATGACTTCGAATTTTAAGGTGCTCAGGTTCTGATCAACAGGGATCATCCTCGGAATGTCGATATATTTACTTTCATTGACCCACAGCCGGAACCTTTCCTTATTCACGGCAATAGAAATGTGGGGTTGGTTCATCACAGCCTTACGGATATCACCCTGGATGTTATTATTGATGTCCCCCCTGGAATTTCTTACATGAAATCCTACTGGATGGTACTGGCAGAAGGGGATGTCCGCAGCGGCATAGTTCCCGGATTTGAAGAGAGGATCGTCGGACAGCATCACTCGCATAATGGCCGTTGAAGATGTTTTCTGATCGAGACCTGTTGCCATGACGTCGAATTCTATAGTATATTCTTCAGGCAGTGCAGGAACATCGGGAATGTAATAGGTAGAATAGCCGGGGACCATGGCGAGCCATTTCCCGGTAGCATTGGATAAGGTGACAACCTCCCCGCTGCCGTTGGTGTTCCATTTGGAAGGGAAGTCCCCGATAAAATCTTTGGAAAAATCATCATAAAAGATCGGGGTATCCCCTGGGACGAAGTCGAATTTGCTGTAGATCTCGATGGCCCCCGAATTTTCTGGATTATTCATTCCCGGGTTTTCATTTCCCGTTCCTGTTTGCCGGGGAGGGGGTGGGTCGTTACCCGCTACGGGCACATTTTCCTTGGAAGGTGCGTTACGGCCTGAGCCGGGTTCAAGGATACTGTCTAGTGCAGCATCGGTTTTCTTTTCTGTTTCGCGTTCTACACGCCTTTCAACAGTTCGTTCGGCAGCTCGTTCTGCTTTCTTGCCTAATTTTTTAAGCAACTGGGCTTCCAGCCGGGGGATACATAGAAACACCATCAGCAGAAGCGCCATCATAGGTAAGCGGCTTCTGGCATTCATGGCATTAATTTTTAAGTCTATTAAAGATACTTAAAAAGTCCTGTTTATTTTAAGTTATTGTTTGTTTTGCATTCCTGCAATTATATCCTGATGGCTTACCGTTATCAACCCTGGCTGAATATGGTGACATCCAGGTCTTCTTCAATAGTCACCAGGTCCGGTCTGCCATTGTTATCCCAGTCTGCCATATCCGGGACCGTGTTCCCGTAGACCGGGAAACCGGGAATGTAATTCCCCTGGTCATCCATCAGGAATACCTGCCTGGATTGCAGGTCGGCCAGGGCAATAAAGTTCTGTTT
Source organism: Zeaxanthinibacter enoshimensis (assembly GCF_004362865.1). Lineage (GTDB taxonomy): Bacteria > Bacteroidota > Bacteroidia > Flavobacteriales > Flavobacteriaceae > Zeaxanthinibacter > Zeaxanthinibacter enoshimensis. The sequence continues at coordinate 1,437,761 of NZ_SNYI01000001.1, forward strand.
TCCAAATCGGAATATCCTCGGTTTGGTATAGACCCCGTAGTCTAGCGGAATCTCTTTTCCACCTATCTGGATGAGGTTTTCATTGGTATAAGTAAGGATATTTTCCCGTGCAGCCCAACCGTGATCGGCAGGAAGGTTCAGGTTTCTCTGGCTGATCTTCCCATTCCCATCGATGAGGACCAGGTTCCCGTTCTTTTCGGTCACCGCGAAATTATTCCTGTATACAAACACTTCGTTATCCGAGAAGTCGATTTTCCTCTTAACGGGTACCCTTGTTTTACCTACCCGGTTAAGGATCTTCAGCTGCCCGTTCTCCAGGAGAAAGACCAGGTAATCCTTCCCTGAGATCCGGAAATGCTTAGGTGCTTGCAGAACGGGACTTTCCGCCTTGGTATAGGTAAAACCTTTGACGATCTTCCCTTTGGAATTATACATTTTCACAGTCTCTCCCTGCGTGACCACGAACCTGTAATTCCGGTTGCGGTTATAGTCAAATACCGCCAGTGGGTTCAGGTTGCCACCCGGGTACGAAAAGGTGAAGGGGGCAACTTCTTTACCATTCCTGTCCAGGATGATGAACTGGTGGTCAGTGGTAAAGGCCAGCTGTAGTCGGCCGTTCTTATAAAGGTCTACCTGGTGGATCTCTCCCTGTATGGGCCCATCGAGCTGTTTGGTCCAGAGGATCCCTTTGTTCGGATCGATGAGGTACAGGCGAAAAGCTTCATCCTGGATCACGACCTCTTTCTTCCCGCTGCGATGGTTGGTCACAAATTGAGGGGCGGTCAGTGCTTTGGACTGCAGGCTGTATTTTGTTTTTTTCCATGTATTGTCTGCCACGCCAACACCCTGTTCCTGTTGCGCAAGCAGGGTGGTGTGGAAGAAATTGTTTTCTGCGATCACCTGCATCGCGAAAATATAATCTTCCTTTCCTGTATTTAGTGATAACATAGGCGACGGAATCCTGAAGCCATCTTCAGAAAGAATTTCTAAGCCTTGCTGTGAAGCTATCAGCAGGATGTTGCTTTCATCGGCAAGAGAAGTTCGTACCGTTTGGTAGCCGGGGCTATTCCTGTAGGTGGCCTTGCGGGTAAAAGAGGCTATGATATCCTGGATAGTACTGCGATCCCTGGCAAAAACGAAGGTATTCTCTAAAACAGTGTAAAAACCGGGTTTGAAATTTTCGAGCAGCGGACTAAAAGCTTCGGTCAGTATATCGTTTTCCTGCAGTGCAAAGATCTCGCTGCCCATACTGTTTTCCGCTGTGCCGCCTATTGTTCCCAACAGCTCGTTCAGATCCTGGGGGCCGTAGGTGTGGAGCATCACAGCTTTGGATCCTTCCATATATACGATCCCCAATTCTTCCACGGTTTCGAACACCGATTTATCAGCAGCGGTCGAATCCTGAACAACAACAAGGTTTTTATCAAACACCTTTATATTCCGGAATATATAGCTGACCATGGCGAGGCTGTTTTCAGGAGCGATATCAGGGGTCCTGGTGGCCAGGGTGCCTGTATTCCGAAAAAGAGGGACCAGGGTATTGGTCGAATCGGGCATGATCCCCACCCCGTTGAGCCGCAGGCCATGACTGGTGATCTCGGCATCCAGGGCTATCCAGTCTGAGAAGTAAGCTAAGTCTGCCCCCTGGGCTTTAAAAGAGGTATTTTGAAATAATGAGATTTCGGGGTCCAGGTTCAGGAAAATATTCGCACTCTTTCCGGGATTGGCGGTTTCATACAGGGTGCGAAGTGTTTCTGAGACTCCGGGACCTTCGGTTTCAACATTTTGCTTTAATAGAGCGATCGAATTACTCATTTTAAAGGTTCCCCGGTCTTGTGTGGTGAAGAAAAGAAGGTCCTCTGCTTCGTATTTCTTAAAGGTGTGACTGCCGGAGGTGATCGTTTCTATACTTTTATTTTTTACAGAGGACAGGTCTATACTGTCCGGGGCCTGGCGGGCCATATACAGGTAAGCGAGGGAGTCCCGGCCTGTAATAGTCAGTGCCAGCAGTTGTTCCCCATGTATCTCTAAGAATGAGAGGCCCCTGAGCAATACCTCGATTTTTTGAGGGATACCGTCCCCGAGCCCCAGTTGGATCAGTTTATTGGATTTTAGTTCGGACTGCAGTTGCTGCGGGTTGTTGATCTTTACAAGCGCAGAGGTTCCGGGAGGCAGTTGTGCGATCAGCTCTGTAACGGGCCTTTGATCTTCCCTGCATCCGAGGGTTATGGTTAAAGTAAGAAACAGGAGTATTCTCAGTGACTTCAAGGGTTGGGAGTTTGTGGTAAAAATACAATTTTAGAGTTCAAGTTTAAGCTGTTTCGGCAGTAACTGGAAGCTCTTCCGGTGATAGGGACTGACCCCGTATTTTTTGATAGCCTCCCGGTGTTCGGCGGTGGGATAGCCTTTATTCTTTTTCCAGTTATACATCGGGTACTCCTCGTGAATCTTCTCCATATAGGCATCGCGATAGGTCTTGGCCAGCACAGAGGCGGCAGCAATACTGAGATACTTCCCGTCTCCTTTTATGACACATTCATAGGGAACTGCGCCGTAAGGTTTGAAGCGGTTCCCGTCGACGAGAATTTTTTCGGGATTTTGTTTAAGGTCAGAAAGGGCGTGGTGCATGGCTTCGATAGAAGCGTTCAGAATGTTTATCTCGTCTATGGTTTCCGGGTGCAGGTGGGCAACGCTGTAGCAAATGGCGTGCTGTTCGATCAGGGGACGGATCATATTCCTGAGCCCGACGCTTAGTTTTTTGGAGTCGTTAAGCTGTTCATATTCAGTGTGCCCGTCCAGGATCACAGCAGCAGCGGTAACAGGCCCGGCAAGGCAGCCGCGGCCGGCCTCATCGGTTCCCGCAATAATTAAAGAAGGGTTAAATCGTATCAGCATAGGCCGGCAAAATATGAAGAAAAGGTTAATTCTGTTAATGTTTAACGCCCCTGTTTGGAAATGTTGGAAATGCGGTAATGTTCCACGAAATGTGTTAAAAAACCAGCATTATTTATGAATCCTTGCAAATTATATAAAAGAGTGAGATATTCGCCGACTGATAATCCAAAAACCTAATTAAATGAGATTAAAACTATGTAGTATATTAACACTGTTCGCGGTGTTATGTACGGGCCTGTCTTTCGGGCAGGAGAAGACCATTACTGGTACCGTGGTTGACCAGTACGGGATGCCGCTCCCAGGAGTGAACATCCTTGTAGAAAATACCACTACAGGTACTCAGACCGACTTTGATGGAAAATACTCTATCCAGGCCAGTCAGGGATCTACTCTTATTTTTACTTACATCGGACAGCAAACCGTCCGTAAACAAGTAGGAGCCTCGAACACCATCGATGTTAGCATGAAAGAAGATGCAGAAGCATTGGAGGAAGTGATCGTTACCGGGCAGGGTTCCGGTATCCAGAAAAGGAAGCTTTCTACTACTGTTGATGTTCTTAAAGAAGAGGACATTGATAAACTGCCAGCTAACCAGATAGACCAGTTATTACAGTCTACTACTCCTAGTGCACAGATCCGTCTGAGCTCAGGACAGCCTGGAACTGCTTCTATTATCCGTACAAGGGGACCAATATCTGCAGCCTCTTCTGCAACTCCGGTGATCATCGTTGATGGTGTCCGTGTGGATAACCTGAACTCCAACCCAGCAAATGGTATTGGAACTGGTGGAGCAAACACTTCTGCTTTAGCGGATATTCCAACAGAATCTATTGAAAGAATAGAATATATCAAAGGTGGTGCTGCTACGACATTATACGGGGCGGACGCTGCAAATGGTGTGATCCAGATCATTACCAAGAAGGGTAAGGCTGGAAAAGCTACTGTTTTCTTCGAAAACAGGTTAGGTATTATCAAAGCTACAGACGACTTCCTGAAATATGAAAGAACTGGCGAAGCGATCTTCGAAACAGGTTTTTCACAGGAATACCGAATCGGGATCAATGGTGGTAATGAAAAATTCACCTATAACTTTGGTGGAAGTCTTTACGCTGATGACGGATTCAACGACCTGAACAAGCAGATCAAAAGAAGTTTTACTTTTGGACTGGGAGCACAGGTTACCGACCAATTAAAGTACCAGGGATCTTTCTCTTATGTTGGATTTGATTCTAACCTGGATTTTAACGCGAATACAAGTTTCTCTCGTTTTTCTGCTTTTGAAGGTGGAGGACGTGGAAACCTTGATGAGCTCAGCGATGCTGATTGGCAGGTAGAAAAAGACAGGGCTCAGCTTATCGGGGAGCTCGTAGATATCAGAAGGGTGAATAACCGTTTCACTGCTTCTAATAAATTTATCTATAGCTTTTCGGATAACCTGGAAGCTAACGCAACTGTAGGTGTTGACTATCGTACTTCTATCGATGAAGAGAATGATACCAATGCCTTGTTTATTGCTTTAGGGTCAAGACCAGAAGGTACAACTGACCAGGCAAGTTTTACTCGTTTCCTGAGGAATAACTTCACGGTTACTTCAGATTTAAACCTTACGCACAGGGCTTACACAGATAATTTCTCTTTTGTGACTATCCTTGGTGCACAGTTCTTCCGTACGGCTGACCGTCAGAACAGGTTAGACGGATCAGGTGGTGTGGATGGAACAACTTCTATCAACACTTTCCCAACTAAAACGGCAAGCGATTTTGTATTGGAGAACGCTAACTATGGTCTTTATTTCTTAGAGAACATTGGCTTCTACAATGTAGCTTTCCTTGAATTAGGAGGACGTCTGGATGCGAACACTTCTGCTGGTAAGGATACCGAGGCACTTTTCCTGCCTAAGATCGGTCTTACCTACAACGTTTCGGATCACGATTTCTACCGTGAAAGCGGAATCTACGATGTAGTTTCAAGCATTAAATTAAGAGCTAACTACGGTGAGGCTACAAACTTCGCCCAGCCTTTCTCACAGGACAGGACTTTTGCTCTTGAATCATTCTTGGGTGCTCCTGCCTTCCGTTTTGACCAGCCAGGTAACCCTGGCCTGATCTCGGAGACAGTAAAAACTTCTGAAGTTGGTGCTGAACTTGGATTTTTCAACAACAGGTTAAACTTCTCCGGTACTTACTATAAGGCTATTACCGAAGATGCATTATTTACCCCAACTCAGCCACCATCTTCAGGTCTGATTCCTCAGGTTCAGAACATCGGTGAGATTGAGAACTCTGGATGGGAATTTGCTTTAAGTTCCAGAATTATCGATACAGAGAAGCACCAGTTACAAGCTTCTGTTTCTTATAACACAAACGAGAACCTTGTTACTTCTACCGGTGGAGCTGCTCCATTCGTAGTAGGAGGATTTACAGTAATCGGTTCTTGGGTGGAAGAAGGACAGAGTCTGGGTTACCTGAGAGGTACTGCTGCTGTACTTCAGGATGACGGTTCTTATGCTTTTGAGCCTAACACGGCTCTTGGAAAAACCTTTGCTCCAAACTTTGGTTCTATGACCCTTAACTATACTTGGGGAGACTTTAACCTGTACGCTTCTGCGGACTACCAGTTTGGTGGAAAGATCGTAGACCTTAGCTTCTTGCTGCGCCACCTGCGTGGAGTAGATGATACAGGTATTCCTGAGGAGCTTATCGGAACTACTTCTCCATTCAACTATGTGAACTTCTTCACATTTGATAATGATTTCTTGAAAGTTAGGAACATCGGAGCTTCTTACAGGTTCGGAGATATGCTGAAGCCTTTCTCTAATGTAACCTTTGGAATTTCTGTTACCAACCCATTCAACTGGACTGCTGGATCATTTGACCCAGAGACCACAGGGTCTGGTATCGGGGCTCAGAACGGGTTCAGTTCAGGTGGATTCGCTTATGGTACAGAGTCTGTGCCAAGGGTTTTCATGAGTTCACTGAAATTTCAATTTTAATACGTAACGCAACATGAAAAAAATACAATTATATATAGGTGCAGTTCTGCTATCAGCGATAGTAGGTTGTACAGGAGATTTTAAAGAGGTGGTCGACTTCACAGAAGTAACCAACCCAACCCTCTCCGAGGAGTCGGTTGTCGGCCAGCCTAACTCTGCAGTGATCTGGGCTGCGGGTATCGAAAGAGAGATATCCCGAACTTTCAACGAGATCTTGATCTTGGCTGAATTAGGTTCAGATAACTACGAGAATACACAGACTTTCTTTAGCCAGTTCCTCGATGGATTGGATATCCGTACAACGGATCCGGACATCCGCGATACGCAGAACGAGATTGCTCGTGTAGCTAAAATGGCGCAGTTCGGATTAGAGACCGTAGGTCCTAACGATCCTAACTACAGCCCGGCTCAGGAAGCTGAGTTCCACTACTACCTTGGTCTTTCCAGGATGTTGTCGGCCATGTACTTTTCTGCATTGCCTCAGGAAACAGTAGGTGTGCCAGTTGTTTCAGCTGAGAACTACCAGTCGGCGATCCAATCTTTCCAGACTGCAGTTTCTATCAGTGCAAAGCCAGAGTACCATTTGGCAATTGCCCGATCTAACTACTATCTTGGAAATAAATCTGCTGCTGTTTCTGCTGCAAATGCTGCATTGGCTCTGAGCACTGATTTTACAAGGGAAGCTAAATTTGATGAAGCTGAAGGACCAAGTAATGCCATGGAAGATGCGCTTTATGAAAGAGCAACTTTCGATGATTTCCAGCCGTTACCTAGCCTGGACTTCCTGGATCCTAAGTATTCATTCCTGTCTCCTGAGCAAGATGCTTCTGTACACTACTTGAAAGCAGAAGAGGCATACCTGATCCTTGCAGAAGCTAACCTTTCTGATGGAAATGTTGCGGCTGCCCAGGCAAATCTTAATGACCTGCTTGACCTTGTTGCTACAAGAGAAGTGCGTGTTATTGATGACCGTGCAGAACAACGTAGTGAAGTTGATCCGGGAGGAAGGCCAGATAATTCTGGAGTAGTAGTAAACGGACGTTCAGGACTTGTTCTTGACAGGCAGGACGGAGTGGTTGCTGTACCTTCAATTTCCGGTACTTCTTTAACCACAGCTGAAATAGCTGCATTTGCCAATGATGATGAATCTCTTTCTAAGCTTTACAGAACTCGTCAGGAGATCTTTATTGCTGAGGGGATCCGATTTGTTGACATGGGCGTTAAGTTGGTGATCAACGAAAACGAAATTCTTCAGAACGAAAATGTGAATGAAGGTGATTTCGGAACTGTTGCAGTAATTCCATCTTTCATCGCGTCGATCATTCCTGATCTTGATGCATTCACTTATGATGCAGGAGCAGGAGTAGCTACTACGACTGTTGATCTTAACGATGTTCTTGTGGCTAACAAGACTTCAGAAGCTGTTGTTCCTTTCTACTAGGATACCAGTCTTTAATATATATGAAAACCCTCGCTTCGGCGGGGGTTTTTTGTTGGTACAGGTTCTGCCGGGTTTTACTAACTTTGATGCCGTAATTACCCGATATGAGATACCTGATCTTATTCCTGCTTGCTATACTATGTACTACGGTACATGCCCAGGAAGATTCGCTGCCACCAAGGCCGGTGGCGGATAGCCTGAGGACGCCTTCTGAAAGAATGCTTCCTAAGAAAAGGAGAGATACCTCAGTCACCCGGGAGATCAGTATAAAGGATTACAAGATCATCTCCTATGCACGGGATACCACTTACCTGGACACTACCCTGACCATTAATAAGGAATACAAATACAATTACCTGCGGCGTGATGATTTTGAGTTGATGCCATTTGCTAACGTGGGTCAGCCTTATAACGCACTGGGGCGCGATTTTATAGGGGTAGAACGGTACCCGGGAATGGGGGCAAGTACCAAGCACTTTAATTACATGGAAATAGATGATATCAATTATTACCATGTACCTACACCTATGACCGAGCTGTTCTTTAAGACGACCTTTGAGCAGGGGCAGTTGCTGGATGCCTTACTAACATTGAATACTTCTCCCCGTTTTAATGTGTCCATTGCTTATAAAGGTTTCCGTTCCCTGGGTAAATATCAACTGAACCAGGCAGAATCAGGAAACTTTAGGACTACAGCCAGTTATATCAGTAAGAATAGTCGCTATTGGTTAAGGGGGCACATTGCAGCCCAGGATATAGAAACGGAGGAGAATGGCGGATTGCTGAATGCGGAACTGCAGTTTGAATCCCAGGATCCGGAATTCACGGACCGTTCCAGGATAGATGTGGTGCTGACCGATGCCGATGGTAAACTTGTCGGGAAACGATATTTTCTTCAGCACCAGTATACCCTACTCGGGAAAGCATCCCCGCTGGATCCGCAGCGCACCACCACACTGGGCCTGCGTCACCAGTTTGCATACGAGACCAAGTACTACCAATTCCTGCAAACCAGCCAGAACGATTATTTCGGCGAGGTCTTCCTGGACCCCATTAACGATAAAACCTATTATAAAACCATGTTCAACAGGGTAGGAGCTGTTTTTACTAACCCGGTGCTGGGTAGCCTTGAGGGTTACACGGGAGTCTACAATTATAACTATTACTTTAATAACCTGCTGATTACTGAAGAGGGGCAGGTAGATAACCAGTTGAAGGGAGAAGAGATCAGCCTGGGGGCTGCCTATCAAAAGAATATCGGGGGGTTTGACCTGGATGCAGATTTTGCCTATACGGTCTCGGGAGAGTTGACCGATTACCAGTTCAGCGGGAAGGCAGGTTATAACTTCAATGAACAGACAGGTCTTAATGCTACACTGACGTCAAGTTCGCGCATGCCCGACCTGAATTACCTGTTGTATCAGTCCGACTACCAGAATTACAACTGGCAGAATACCGCTGTATTTGATACCCAGAAACTGAACAGTCTCCGGGTAGAGTTCAGCTCTTCCTGGTTTGGGCAGCTCAGTGGGGAGGTGACCAATATCGATAATTACACCTATTTTGCCTCAACAGCTACTGCAGAACAGATAGCAGAAGGGCAGGAGAATGCATTCGTTAAGCCATTCCAGGCCCCGGATGCGGTGAATTATTTAAAATTAGGGATCCGGAAAGAATTCCGCCTGGGCAAATGGGCCTTATATAATACGGTCATGTACCAGAATGTTTCCGGCGGCAGTGAATATCTCAATGTTCCGGAACTGGTCACGAGGAATTCCTTGTATTTCTCCAGTCATATCTTTAAGAAGGCCATGTACCTGCAGACCGGGGTCACCTTTAAGTATTTTACTCCTTATTATATGAATGCTTATAACCCGCTCCTGAGCGAGTTCTATATTCAGGACAGGGAGGAATTGGGTGGATACCCGCTGCTCGACTTCTTCATCAACGCCAAAGTCCGGCAGACCAGGATCTACTTAAAGGCCGAACATTTCAATTCATCCTTTGGTGAGAGCAACTTTTATTCTGCCCCGGCATACCCTTACAGGGATTTCGTGATCCGTTTCGGACTGGTCTGGAATTTCTTCTCTTAATTTAATTGTTCCTTGCAGTTTGATGTGATATGTCATCAAAGCGAAAATTGATTCATCCAGGTTGTCATTTTATTCATTCATCCACTGCAGGCATACTGCAACCTGTACGATTAATTTAGAACCGGGGAGGGGAGGGTGCTGTACCCGGGCTGGAGAGTTCGAGGTTCGAAGTTTGAAGTTCGAGGTTTGAGGCCTGCCTTCGGCCCGTCCGACCGGCAAGGGCGGGCAGGTAAATTTGAAGTTTGAGGCCTGCGTTCGGCAGGTAAATTTGAGGTTTGAAGTTTGAGAATGCAGGATTCACTAGGCGGTCCTCCGTAATTTATTCTCTTTTCCTTTTGTCATCGCATCACTGCATCACCGCATCACTGCATCACCGCATCACCCGCCCGTACCGGACGGTACGTTCGGGCGGGCCGCATCACCGCATCACCGTATCACTGTATCACCGCATCACTGCATCACCCGCCCGTACCGGACGGTACGTTCGGGCGGGCCGTATCACCGTATCACTGTATCCCCGCATCCCTGCATCACTGCATCACTGCATCACTGCATCACCGTATCACTGTATCACTGTATCACTATTATTGTTAAAATCAAAAAAAATTTTAGCGGTAAAACTCTGGTTAGCAGCGGGCTTTGAATTTGTGTTGTGGAAAGCCAGGGAAAGTTCTTCAAAAAGTGTTGCGTGATTAAAAAACGGTTGTATATTTGCAGCCGCTAAAGACAACAGCATAGTTGTTAAGCGAGGGCCTGAAAAGGCCGAGTTCTTTGAGATTTTACTGAAGCCGAAACATGAAAAATAAAATTTTCATAAAAAGTTTGGCAGAGAGAAAAACGGTTGTATATTTGCACCCGCTTTGAGAGACAGTAAGTGCTCTTAGACGAGAAGAAAAGTAAACAAGTTCATTGACATATTGGTA
>NZ_SNYI01000002.1:0-709771 GCF_004362865.1 Zeaxanthinibacter enoshimensis
GATTTGGATTTAGCAGCCCTTTCATTTCTTCGCGCGAGAAATGCTTTGAATTGATGTAGACTACCATGCGCCATGAAAAATTGCTTACAACGGTCAGGGCTATGCGCCGTAGCGACTTTAGACAGTTGTTTGGGTCCGGCCCTAGGTGATCCCTAGCTATCAGACAATGAGTTCTCTTGTGCAGAACACCATTCCCTGGTCTTTCCCAAACAACTGGCTTTCGCAAAGCGCTAACCCATTTAATTAGGTATTAAATATAGAGCAAATATTCTGGAGTGCCGGAAATAAGCTATGGCTCATAGCCGTTGTTGCCATACGTTTTTTTATACTTTATTCATTATCAACATACTATACGAATAACGTCCATTTGGAAGTCGGTTCAAAAAGTTTTGAAATTGTTCTTCCAAGTCAAATTCTTTGTTGATTATTGAAATCAGTTTTCTTGCATTTATGACTTCTGCCGGTAATTTAACTTTGCTTTGATTGTAATAATAATCAGATTCCAATTCCCAGTAAGATGCTGTATTGGTTTCTCCCCTTTTTATTGTTGTAAACGAGGTTGTGGTCCCATCTAATCCGCTTATACAGTCCTCGACTTTATTGCAGTCCTCTAAATTTTCAAACCCATTGCCTTCTAAATCTGAAATCAACATTTTAACGGTTAAAGCTGGTATAGCAATTTTTTGAACGATGCTATCTTTTCTTATTTCTTTTCGATTGGTTTTCCAAACCAAGTGGGTTAATGTTCCTTCAAATGAATCTTTTTTAAACTCAATCAGTTCTAGGATTTGATAGTCCTCAATTTGAAATCGATAGATTCGTTCGTGAATGGTAGAATCAAATTCGAACAGTCCGAATCGTTTCTCCGATACAGATTGAGAGAAGCAGGAATTAATTCCAATTCCAAGAAATAGTAATATGAAAAGTGTTTTCTTCAAAATGTATGGCAACGGTTACGGGTATGCGCAGTAGTGGATCTGGTGCACTACGCCTAACCAGGTTCAGGATTTAAATATAGAGTAAAAATGCGATAGAAGTGAGAGGGCAAGCTATTGGGCATACCCGTTGTTGTGTATAGTATTTATTTGTTTATCCATTTACCAAGAAGAAGAATAAGATTTAGCATCCCTAAAGTTGGCAAATAGAAGAATAGACCAACAACAAGATAGGTATAGAGAATTCCGGCAAAATACTCAATAGGCTCTACACTGGCAATTTTGAAAATTAAGGCAATTAGGGCTAAAATTAGCCCAATTAAAAATTGAAATTTTAAGGAGTGATTGAGGTTCTTTATTAACTGTGAGAAAGTGAAAGACCCCTTCGAACTATTCCTTTGGCTATACCATAAAATGGGGGCTGCTATAAGTAGAATAACAGCAATTGAAACAATCTCAATATTCGGGACTATCATAAATATTATACACAACGTGTTATATGCGGACTAAAATAGAAAATAATTTCTACAGATCGCCGGATAATGAGAGGTGAGGTGGATTTTTATCGTCCTTCAGCAGCTTCAGGACCGCATCGTCTAATGGACTGCGGATGTTCAGCAGGTCTCTCCGGGCTACATGGGTGTAGATCATAGTGGTTTCCGGTTTGGAGTGACCCAGCAGCTCCTGCACGTGCCTCAGGTTGACCCCGTTCTCCACCAGGTGGGTGGCATAGGAATGGCGCAGGGTGTGCGGACTTACCTTCTTAAGGATCCCTGCCCTCTGGCAACTGCGTTTTAGAAATGCGCGCACACTGCTGCCACTGTAACGCCCTCCGCCATCGCCCTGGATGACGTATTTCGTCGGCCGGTAACTGTTCAGGTAGTTCATCAGTAAGGGGATAAAACTCTCGGCCAGTACTACGTAACGGTCTTTTCGACCCTTGGCCTGTCGGATCCGCAGCTGCTTCCGTTCCAGGTCCACATCCTTCAGTTCCAGGTTCAGCAGTTCGCTGATGCGCAGACCGCTCGAGTAGATCAGGGCTAAAACCGTCCGGTGTTTCAGGTTTGGGGTGCGCTGCAATAATCGCATTACTTCTTCCTGGCTGAGTACGGTAGGAAGGAGCCTGGAACGTTTGGGTCGTACCAGCTCGGGATTGTCTATCCTGGTTTCCGTGAACAGGACCGAAAAATGTTTCAGTGCCCCGATCAATTGTCGGTGGCTGCTGATACCGTATTTCTTCCTCCGCACCAACTCTTCCACGAACAACCTTACACTGGTATTGTCTATGGCAGATAAGGGTTTGTCACCCAGGTACTCCAGGAAAGTGAACACGAACGAGCCATAGGTTTGCACCGTGCTGTCACTCATTCGTAAACCTCGCAGGTACTGTTGGTAGCGTTCCAGCCTGGCCTGGTTCTCTGCAGAAAGCACCCTCAGTGTCTTTGGTTCAACAGGTTTCCCGGCCTGCTTCCTGTTCAACTGTTCATAATCTACCCAGTAGCCACCGGCAACCAGGTAATGGAATAGCTCGTTCTTCCGGTTGTAAGAGTAGGGGAGATAGTAACAACCGTAGGTCCTGCTCCACCGGACCCCCGGGAACGCTTTCACATAGGCGGCCAGCTGCTTTTCAAAAGTATAGCTGATCCGGATCATCTTCTGCCCGCGATGGTCTAAAGAAGACAGGATAATTGTTGGCTTTTTCATCCTTTCAAGATAAGCAGAAACTAATTTTTCAACTGCAAGGAAGTTGCAGTGGAGCGAGTTAACTTGGTAGCGGGGAGGGCTAAGAGGCCCCTTGTTAAAGTGTTTGCTACGTTATCTTGAACTAACCTTTAGCCTATTATTTATTTGGGTAGCAGAAAAGTGCTTTGTTGATTGGTATTCGGGGCATAGGAGGGTTCTGGAGGTGACTGCCGACCTAAACTGAAAGAAGTGAGTTATGTAGTGTCAGATAGCAATGCGAATAGGTCGGGGTATATAATTGTCCGTTCAATCAGAATGGCGATAATTGTCAATCAAGGCAGCGATCAGTTCCTGGTTTATGGACCAGTCAGGGGTTTCATAAGCAGTCCCCCATGCGCCTTCTATATCCTTACTGTTAAAGAACACTACAGACTTTAGCAAAGGGAACGTATTAAAAGCATCAAAGGCTTCCCTGACCCAGTACGCTTCAAAATCATCAGACCCCGACACCCCAAATTCGACCAGGAAGACCGGTTTGTCGTGACCCTTCACCAGGGTATACTTTTCGCCAAAAGCTTCTTTAAACGACCGGATCCGGCCATAATATGCATAATCAAAATCCGGCAGCGAATAAATGGGAAGCCCTACCATATCTACATATTCATTTCCGGGCCAGTAGTCGTTACAGTTGTCCTTACCCACCGGGGCCCAGATCCATTTCACAGGGTTTTCTTTCAGCCTGGAATGCACGTATCTATATGCTGCTTTATACCCGGCACTGTCCCTGGAAGACCAATCATACCGGGTAGTCAGGTCCTGGTCCATCTCATGGCCCCAGCAGATATATAAAGTGTCCTTAAAGCCCTGTAAGACCTGGTTGATCTTATCGATCTCCACATCGTACCTGCCTGCTATTATATCATTAAATAAGGGGGTCTGGTACTTGCTCCAGGGCTCCACCACCAGTATAGCCTTGGTTTCTCTTTGCAGTACTCTTTTTATTTCCCGTTGAATAGCTGCTGGATCAAAGTTGACCCAGTGCAAGTAAAACTGCTCGTAATTCCATGTGGTGGCCGAATCCCTCCAGCTATGATATGGGTCATAAATCCCGAATTCTAAAGAAGGGTTTAATTCGGTATTATCCTGCGCGAGCATAACCGGGGCATGTGCCGGCTTGCTCCATAATAATGCGTCTATGGCCTTATACCCGTTCAGCCATACCATACACACCGGTATGGCAAGCAATGCAATCGTAGTCCAGATATGTATATTTGATCTTTTCAACAGCTTGGATTTAAAGTTGCCATTTTATATTCCCGCTTTTGTTGTAAGACCATGTAAAAGAGCACGGCCAGGTACATAAGCTGGTTAATGATGATGAAAAAATAATACCCGTCTGCCCCTCCGGGCTTTTCACCATGATCAAAGAACAAGACCAGGGCAGGGAAAGCTATTAGTGACGCATAAAGAATGTAGATGGGCCATCCAATATCTTCTTCTGCAAAATTTCCTTTTTTGGTCACTTTAAAAGGCGGGGTTTTTCCTCCAAGACCTGCGATAATCCCGCTGATGGTGCCATAGAGTGCCCAGGGCCACCGGATGATCTGGAATACTGTCGCCTCCATGCTGAACAAGGGTGCGGTATGGGGTCTTAATAATCCCTTTGCTTTTAAAAAATGAATTATGCCAAAAATGCTTATGACCAGTGGTACGGAGTAGGTCATGAATTCAAAATAGGAAACAGAAACCCATGCCTTCCCCTGGATGACTGCAATAATGGGAAACAAGTACCCTATCAGCATGGTGAAACCAAAGATGGGATACCACAATTCTGAGAATAAAAATTGCAGTCGTGCTTTAAGGGTAAGTAACTTCCAGTATTTGGGTAATAAGGAGGTAAGTATAATAGCCAGGCTCCGGCTCCACTGAAACTCCTGTAAAATACATGCCCTCAACGAAGGGGGACCCTCCCCGGATGCGATGGCATCAAGGGCATGAACCCCTTTCCAGCCATAGGCGTTAAACATAAGGGTGGTAGAGTGGTCTTCCGCAAGTTCCGGTCCAAGCCCGCCTATTTCTTTTAATGCCCTGGTCCGCACAGCATAGTGAGAACCTATGCACAACGGGGCATAATCAAGGGAATAACCGGCCTGTAAAGGTCCGTGCATAATGCTTTCTGCATATAACCTGCCCCTGGCAGACCAGCTCATTTTTTCATTGGAGTTGGTAATACTTGGTGCAGACACATATCCCACCTCTTCAGCTACAAATGGTTTCAAAATATTTTTCAGGTAATCCTTGCCGGGTACATGGTCGGCATCCAGTTGCACGACAAAATCATAGAGGTCATATCCAAATTTGTCGTAGAAATAAGCAAGGTTTCCTTCTTTGCACCTGGTTCTCCGCGGCCAGGTAGCCCTGTGGTAAGCCTCAACATTCTTTCGGCACGAAATTTTAACCCCGTTCTGTCTGCACCATTGAATGATTTCCGGGCTGGGATCTTCGTCAGCCAGCCAGGTATCATGGGCTGTAGCCTGACTTAACATTCCTTCCAGGGTTTTTTTTACCACGTAAAAAGGCTCTGAAGGAGACCTGGTAACGATCATGGCAACTTCCCATTCCCGGGGAATATCAATTTCGGGGTTCACTTTTTTCATTTTGGCAACAAAAAAGAAAAAATAGGCGGGTAAGAGGAAAGAATACACCAGCAGAAGGGTGTTGAGTACCGTTCGGAAAGGTGTAATGACATGACCCGGCCTTAACCAGTACTCAAAGAAAATAATAAGGGAAACAAACCAAACTGCAACAAGGAAAAGGTATAACTTCTTATCCTTGCCCTTTAATACGGGTATCAGGTAATCGACCAGGATTGGTGCCTGTTCCCTGTGGCGATCTTTAACAATCTGTACAGGTTCTGCCACTTGGGGTTGCTCCAGGAAGGCATATTTAATATCGGTCGGTTTTATATCGGTAGACATAAGAGTACCAGTTTAACAAGGTTATAAATTCGTACTGGCACACAACCGCAGAGGGTATGAAAGGCCCATCCTGAAAGGTCAGACGATTCTTTAAGTTGTGATGTGAAATAGTATAAATCGGAGGAAGTACTTAAAGGTATGAAAAAACTCTGTTTTTTCACAAGGGTTTTAGTTGGTTTTTTGTGCCGTACTTTCCTGAAAATAAAAGGATTAATACTTGTAAATGCAATGGCATTTCCTTATCCTTCTTAATTTGCGAGTCCCGAAACGTCATCTTCAAGAAGGAAAAGCCGGCACTCCGTGCCGATTTACCCTTTTAATTTTCTTTTAAAGCGGAGAGGAGCAAGGATTGAATTGTCGGGCCTGCCCGACCCCGAAGGGGGCGGGAATTGCTCATTCCTACGGAATTCGCGAGTCCCGCAACGTTATCTTCAAGAAGGAAAAGCCGGCATTGCCTGCCGTTTTACCCCTTTTAATTTTCTTTTAAAGCGGGGAGAATCAATGATTGAATTGGTGGACCTGTCCGACCCAGAAGGGGGCGGGAATTGCTCATTCCTTCGGAATTCGCGAGTCCCGAACGTCATCTTCAAGAAGGAAAAGCCGGCATTGCAGGCCCTTTTACCCC
Organism: Zeaxanthinibacter enoshimensis; assembly: GCF_004362865.1. Classification (GTDB taxonomy): domain Bacteria; phylum Bacteroidota; class Bacteroidia; order Flavobacteriales; family Flavobacteriaceae; genus Zeaxanthinibacter; species Zeaxanthinibacter enoshimensis. The sequence goes on from NZ_SNYI01000002.1 coordinate 6,222, forward strand.
TTTTAATTTTCTTTTAAAGCGGAGAGGAGCAAGGACTGAATTGGTGGGCCTGCCCGACCCCGAAGTGGGCGGGAATTGCTCATTCCTTCGGAATTCGCGAGTCCCGAAACGTCATCTTCAAGAAGGAAAAGCCGGCACTCCGTGCCGCTTTACCCCTTTTAATTTTCTTTTAAAGCGGAGAGGAGCAAGGACTGAATTGGTGGGCCTGCCCGACCCCGAAGTGGGCGGGAATTGCTCATTCCTTCGGAATTCGCGAGTCCCGAAACGTCAGCTTCAAGAAGGAAAAGCCGGCACTCCGTGCCGCTTTCTCCGTTCCAGTTTCCCACGCACAAGCAAGCTTGGCGCGGTCCCGGGAACGAAAAAAGCCACAGCTTTCGCTGCGGCTTTTCCTTCTATTTGTACTCGAGGCGGGACTTGAACCCGCACGACCGCAATGGTCATTGGATTTTAAGTCCAACGTGTCTACCAATTCCACCACTCGAGCCTGAACAAAAAAACGCTGGCAAGCAGCGTTTTCCCGGTCGAGCGAAAAACGGGATTCGAACCCGCGACCTCCACCTTGGCAAGGTGGCGCTCTACCAACTGAGCTATTTTCGCATGGTTGCGAAAAATAACGAACGTACGAAGTGCTTTACTCCTGGCGCTCTACTCCCGTACGTACGGGAAACTATTTTCGCGTTAATTATAAGAGCTTGGCATCCTTATCAGATGCGGACGCAAATTTAATACAATTCTGTAAAAAGTAAAGAACTTTTCTTCGATTTTCTGCAAGCCCTTGGTTTCCCCGTATTTACTGGCCAAATATCTTATGAATTAGCCTGTTTCTTCCTCACCAGCATCCGCTTGATCTCGTTCAGCTTCATCAAAGCTTCCACCGGGGTCAGGGTATCGATGTCCGTACTCAGGATCTCTTCCTTGATCTGCTCCAGTAAAGGATCATCCAGGTTAAAGAAGCTTAGTTGCAGCTCGTCGTTCGCTGCTTTCAATCCCTCAGACAAAGCCTCGCTGCTGTGGTCTTTCTCCAGTTTCTTAAGGATACGCCCGGCCTTGTGGATCACCTGCTGCGGCATCCCGGCCATCCTGGCCACATGGATCCCGAAACTGTGAGCGCTTCCGCCTTGCTGCAGTTTCCGCATAAACAGCACCGTGTCTTTTAATTCCTTGACTGCTACGTTGTAATTGGCAATGCGTTCAAACGTGGCGCTCATCTCGTTCAGTTCGTGGTAGTGGGTCGCGAACAGGGTCTTGGGCCTCGCCGGGTGCTCATGCAGGTACTCCGTGATCGCCCAGGCTATGGAAATTCCGTCGTAAGTACTGGTACCCCGCCCGATCTCATCCAGCAATACCAGGCTGCGATCAGAGATATTGTTCAGGATACTGGCGGTCTCGTTCATCTCTACCATGAAAGTGGATTCACCCATAGAGATGTTATCGCTGGCGCCCACCCGGGTGAACAGCTTGTCCACGTACCCGATCTCGGCTGCCTCTGCCGGCACAAAACTTCCCATCTGTGCCATCAGTACGATCAGGGCGGTCTGCCGTAAAATGGCCGACTTACCACTCATGTTCGGGCCGGTGATCATGATGATCTGCTGCTGCTCCCGGTCCAGGGTTACATCGTTGGGTACATAGGCTTCTCCCGGGGGTAACTGCTTTTCAATGACCGGGTGTCGGCCATTACTTATTTTGAGTTCCGTACCCTCGTTCAATACAGGCTGCACGTAATTGTTCTCTACCGCCAACTGGGCAAATCCGCAGAGGCAGTCCAGCCTTGCAACCGCCCGTGCATTCTGTTGTACGGGCTCTATATAAGCCTGCATCCAGACCAGCAATTGGGAGAACAGCTGCTGCTCCAGATCAAGGATGCGCTCTTCGGCTCCCAGTATCTTGGCTTCGTATTCCTTAAGTTCTTCGGTGATATAGCGCTCGGCATTTACCAGGGTCTGTTTCCGGGTCCACTCCTCGGGTACCTTGTCCTTATGGGTATTGCGCACCTCGATATAATATCCGAATACGTTGTTAGAGGCGATCTTCAGGGATGTGATCCCGGTCCGTTCCGTTTCCCGCTTCAGCATCTCGTCCAAAAGGTCTTTCCCACGGAAAGCCAGGTTCCTCAGCTCATCAAGTTCTTCGGAAAAACCGGTGGCGATCACTCCTCCTTTCTGCACCTGGGTAGGGGCATCCTCAAAGAGGACCTCCTTGATCTTGCTCCGCAGGGGTTCGCATTCCTCCAGCTGCCCGGCCAGTTGCTGCAGGGCTGCGTGACTGTGCTGCCCAAGTTGTGCTTTAACAGGTACCAGGGCTTCCAGGGAATTCTTCAGGTAAACGACCTCGCGCGGACTGATCTTCCCCGTAGCCAGCTTGGAGATCAGTCGTTCAAGGTCCCCGATCCTTTTGATCTGGTTCCGGGTCTGGTCCAGGCAGGGCAGGTCTTCTTTCAGGGCCGCGACCACCTCATGCCTGGCTTGTATCTTTTCCAGGTTTTTCAATGGCAGGGCCAGCCATCTTTTCAGCAAACGCCCGCCCATGGGCGAGATGGTCTTGTCTACCACGTCAAATAAAGTGATGGCCTGGGCATGCGGACTGTGGTACAGTTCCAGGTTGCGGATGGTGAACTTATCCATCCAGATATATTCTTCCTCTGCTATCCTTTTAAGGCTGCTGATATGTTGCAATTGCCGGTGCTGGGTCTCGGACAGGTAATGCAGGATCGCCCCGGCCGCGATGATCCCATGGGCCAGGTGGTCTACGCCGAACCCTTTTAAAGTACTGGTCTTAAAATGCCCGTTCAGGGTTTCATTGGCGTAATCTTCCTGGAAGATCCAGTCTTCGCAGAAAAAGGTATGGTGTTCACTCCCAAAGTTCTGGGCAAATTCTTTCTTATGGGTCTTGGAGATCAGCACTTCTGTCGGACCAAAATTCTGCAGCAGTTTATCCACCTGCTCCGCATTCCCCTCCGAGCAGAGGTATTCCCCTGTGGAAATATCGAGGAAAGAGATGCCATAGGTTTTCCTGCCAAAATGGACCGCGCATAAGAAGTTGTTGCTCTTGGCACTGAGGATGTCATCGTTCAGGGCTACCCCAGGGGTCACCAGTTCGGTAACTCCCCTTTTTACGATCGTCTTGGTCTGCTTGGGATCTTCCAGCTGGTCGCAGATCGCCACACGCTCCCCGGCTTTCACCAGTTTTGGGAGGTAAGTGTTCAGAGAATGGTGAGGGAAACCTGCCAGCTCGGTCTGGTCGCCCCCGTTATTCCGGTGGGTGAGGACTATACCCAGGATACGGGCCGCCTTTACGGCATCTTCCCCGAAGGTCTCGTAGAAATCCCCCACCCGGAAGAGTAACAGCGCATCGGGGTACTTGCGTTTAATAGTACCGTACTGCTGCATTAAGGGGGTGACCTTCTTTGTTTTTCCTGAATTAGCCAAAACGATGGGTTTAAGTTATTTTTGTGCCTTGACGAAATTACTATTTTCCCTGTGGCCACCGAACTTTTGTTGATATTTTCGGATAACTTAACCCCCCTGCAGGGGTGGTGATCAGCTCGGGGTGAAAAATGCAGGAGTCGTACCCTTCCCTGCATGTTTTATGCACCGGGATCACTTATCTTGATCAAGGGGCGGGGTTAAGAACCCCGGCCCTCCGCGAGGGCCCAGGAAAAGGATGATTTTTTCTGCTGGTTCTGTGCAGGGTAAGCCTTTGCCGTGAACCCGGGGAGGGGATAAGCATCCCCATGTTCACGCAGAAGCAGTGTCAAAAATTAATCTCTATACTGCATGTTTACTGCAGGGAGAACAATTACCTTGAACCTGGGGCGGGGATCAGAACCCCCTGGAGGAGGATGGACCCAGTAGAATATGTATACTTGCTATTGCTGGTTTTATGCAGGGAAGAGGTATATCTTGAGCCCGGGGTGGGGCTGTGAGCCCCCCATCCAGCACTGTGGGGGAAAATTTATTGGATGATTTACTGCATAGTTTATACAGGGAGAACGATTACCTTGAACCTGGGGTGGGGGTAAGATCCCCCTCGACGAAGATGGACCCGGAAGATGGACCCGGTAGAATACGTATACTAGTGACTGCTGGTTTTCTGCAGTGAAGGCGTTTACCTTGAACCTGGGGTGGGGGTCAGATCCCCCTCGACGAAGATGGACCCGGAAGATGGACCCGGTAGAATACGTATACTTGCGACTGCCGGTTTTATGCAGTGAGAACGATTAACTTGAACACGGGGCGGGGGTAAGACTCCCCCCTTTATTAATTTTGAACCTGTTGGGCCGGGTATTTGTATTCCCCGCCGCCCACCAGAAAATGAGAAGTTTTTTACAATCTGAATGAACAATATGCGAAAATTAAAGAACAGCGAACTGCAGCGGTTAGACCCGGAAGAATTCAAAGAGGCCGAGAAAACTCCCCTGGTACTCGTCCTGGATAATATCCGAAGCCTTAACAACATTGGCTCCGTTTTCCGTACCGCCGATGCTTTCCTGATCGAGAAAGTATACCTCTGCGGCATTACCGCCCGGCCTCCTCATAAAGACATCCATAAGACCGCCCTGGGCGCTACCGAGAGTGTGGCCTGGGAATACCGGGAAAACACCGCAGACCTGGTCCGGGAGCTGAAAGCAGAATACCAATGCATGGCCGTGGAACAGGCAGAGAACGCCACTTTCCTCAATGATTTCCAGGTGGAAAAGAACAGGAAGTACGCGCTGGTGCTTGGGAACGAAGTAAAAGGGGTGTCCCAGGAAGTGGTCAACCTTTGTCACGGGGTGCTGGAGATCCCCCAGTTCGGGACCAAACACTCCCTCAATATCTCGGTCAGTGCAGGTGTGGTGGTCTGGGACCTCTGGTCCAAACTCCAATAAAAAACCCCGGCTTGTGGGCCGGGGTGCTGGTATATTTGAGCCAGTTAGTTGCTTAGCAGGTATGCAAGAAAGACAAATCAGGGCTGAAATCCAAATAATCCACTGTTAAATCGGGGTCCGGGCGACCCTTGAAGATCCTTTAGATCTTGGTCAAATGCGCCTGGATCTGGTCCAGGATGTAGTCGTAATCGTCGCGGTTGGTCACAAAATCCAGGTCGCTCACATCCAGGATCAGGCTGTTCTGCTGCGGGTTGCTCCGCAGGAAGTCCATATACCCCCGCTGTATCTTATCCAGGTAATCAGGCTGAATCTGCTGCTCGTAATCCCGTCCCCGTTTCTTAATGTTGTCCAGTAAACGCTCCGTCTTCTGGTACAGGTACACATAGACCCCGGGTTTCTTCACCTCCTTGTACATGAAATTGAACATCTTCCGGTACAGGTTAAATTCCTCTTCCTGTAAGGTCACCTTGGCAAAGATGAGCGACTTAAAGATGTCGTAATCACTGATCATGAAATTCTTAAAGAGGTCAAACTGCGTGGTGTCATCCACGAACTGCTGGTAGCGTTCTGCCAGGAAAGACATCTCCAGCGGGAAAGCATACCTTGCCGGGTCCTCGTAGAACTTGGGTAAGAAAGGGTTGTCCGCGAAACGCTCCAGTACCAGTTTGGCATTGTAATCCTCGGAGATCTTCTTGGCCAGGGTGGTTTTCCCCGCCCCGATGTTTCCCTCTATGGCCATAAAATCTACCTGGGCAAATAATTGGGCCCTGCTCCAGTATAATTTATGATCTGTCTTTTCCGGTACGATCTTATCCTTGCACTGTTGCAGTAAGTTCCTGGTATCCTTGTTTAGTACGGGATGGTAGAATTGCGGGGCGATGTCTGACAGTGGTCTCAGTACAAATTTTCTTTCCTGCAGTTTTGGATGGGGAATCGTCAGCCCTTCCTGGTTGATAACCTCGTAGTCGTAATACAAGAGGTCTATATCAATGGTCCTGGATTCATAGCCTTCCTCGGTTTTCCGCTGCCGTCCCAACCGTTTTTCGATCCGCAGGATGGTCTCCATCACCGCAGTAGGGGGTAATTCGGTCTGCACCATGACACAGGCATTCAGGAAATCCGGCCCGTCAAAACCCCAGGAGGCACTTCGGTATACTTTAGATACTCCCGTGATCTCCCCGAGCTCCCGCCGGATAGCAAATACCGCCTGCTGCAGGTTGTTGAGCGTTTGGCCTTCGTTGCTGCCAATAGCAAGGTAGAGGATAGATTTAGGAGTCATAAGGATGCAAATCTAAAAAAATGCAGGGCATTATCCCATGGCGGTTAATAACTTCTGATAGCCTTTTTAATCCCGGGGAAAAAGTGGTATAACCCGGGTATATTGCCCCTGCTTATAGTTGAAGTTGGAAATTTGATGAGAAAAAAATCCTGTACTTGGCGGATTGGTTATATTTGTTTGCAAACTTTAGCCACCTGCTATGAATTTTCTACGTAACCTCCTGGCCTCCATCCTCGGAACCTTAATGGCCCTTGGAATTATTTTTGTCATGTTCCTGATCCTGGTCTCCCTGGCCAGTGCTGAGGAATCGGTAACCGTCAAGAAAGATTCGGTCCTGGAACTCAACCTGGAATACCCCATCAGTGATTATACCGGTAACGACGCTGCCGATCCTTTTGCAGGATTATTTGAACAGAGTATTGGCCTCGATGAGATCATCCATGCCATACAGGTTGCCGCTGATGACGAGAAGATCAAAGGGATCAGTATCCGCAGTAACATGATCATGGGGGGACTCTCCCAGGTCAAGGCCATCCGCGATGCGCTGGAGGATTTTAAAGAAAGCGGCAAATTCGTATACGCCTACGGGGACTTCTATATGCAACCTGATTATTACCTGGCCAGTGTGGCCGATAGTGTTTTCCTGAATCCTGTCGGGATGATGAATTTCCGGGGACTCTCTGCCGAAGTGCTCTATCTGAAAAGCCTGCAGGAAAAATCAGGGGTAAAGATAGAAGTGATCCGCCACGGGAAATATAAAAGCGCGGTAGAACCTTTTATGTCGGATAATATGAGCGAATCTAACCGCCGGCAGATCGAGGAACTGCTGGAATCCCTTTGGTCAGAGATGGTCGGGGATATTGCCGGGTCCAGGCAGCTCGATGCCGCTACGCTTAATAATATCGCGGATACCCTGGGAGCACGGATGCCGGAATATGCCATCGCCAATGGTTTGATAGATGGCACCCGCTACTATGACGAATACGAAGCCATGCTTAAAGGGGAAACGGGCACCGAAATAGACGATGACCAGAACTATATCTCCATGGCAGACTACATGGAAGACGCCAAGAAAAAGAAGATCTATAAAGGAAAAGATAAGGTTGCCGTTATTTTCGCCCAGGGCGAGATCTTCTACGGGGAAGGTGGCCCGGATATGATAGGGCAGGGAATCATGACCGAGGCCCTGGTAAAAGCCCGGGAAGATGACGACATTAAGGCCGTGGTTTTACGGGTGAATTCACCCGGGGGCAGCGCGCTGGTTTCCGATATTATCTGGCGCGAGGTAGAACTGACCAAGGCCGTGAAACCGGTTGTGGTCTCCATGGGGAACGTCGCGGCTTCCGGCGGTTATTACATCGCCGCTGGTGCTGACGAGATCTTCGCAGAACCAACCACCATCACAGGGTCTATCGGGGTCTTTGGCACAATTCCCAACATCAGCGAACTGGCCGAAGATATCGGGATCAATGCAGAGCAGGTGGGCACCAATAAGAATTCGGTGGAATATTCCCTCTTTGAACCCATGACCGATGATTTCAGGGAAGTGGTACAGGAAAGCATAGAAGAGGTGTACCAGACCTTCCTCAGGCGGGTGGCTGCCGGCAGGAACATGAGCCTCGCCCAGGTAGACAGCCTGGCACAAGGCAGGGTCTGGAGCGGGGTGGATGCACAGCGGCTTGGACTGGTGGATGCCCTTGGCGGACTGGATATGGCCATTGTACGTGCCGCCGAGCTGGCCGAGTTATCCGAGTTCAGTGTAAAGAAATACCCGAAATTCAAATCCGGTTTTGCGCGGCTGATGGAAGACCTTGGTGGGGCAGAAAGCCGTATTACCGAGGCAGCCCTGAAGGCCGAGATGGGGGATGAGCTGTACAGCATAATGCAGGAAGTTCGCCGTGCCACGCGTACCAAAGGAGTGCAGGCCAGGATGCCCTATTCGCTTAACATCAAATAAGGATGAACAGCAAGGACAAGAAACTTGCCTTCCGGATCTACCTATACCTTGGGGCACTTTTTATTACGTCCCTGGTGGTCTCTAACCTGATCTTCCAGAAATTCTTTTACTGGTATCCCTTCGGGGATCTGACCTTCTTTGATGCCCCCCTGTTCGAGCTCTCGGTGGGGATACTGCCGTACCCCCTTACATTCCTGATCACTGACCTGATCTCCGAGATCTACGGGAAGAAGAAAGCCAACCAGGTGGTTACCGCAGGGATCTTTGCATCTGTATTTTCCATGGGGATCATCCTGGTGGCGGAACAGGTGCCGGCCATTGAGAACTCGCCCATCGATGATGAGGTCTTCCAAAGTGTATTTGCCCTATCACCCATTGCCGTACTCGCCTCCATGCTGGCCTACCTCTGTGCCCAGTACGTGGATATTGCCATCTACCATTTCTGGAAAAAACTGACCAGGGGACGATACCTCTGGCTGCGGAACAACTTCTCTACCTTTACCTCCCAGTTTATAGACACTTTCCTGGTGGTAGGACTGCTTTGTATCTTCGGGGTTCTCCCCTGGGAGCTGTTCTACGGCCTTGTCCTCAGTGGTTTTGCTTTCAAGGTATTAATTGCATTTATTGATACCCCTTTCTTGTATATTTTCGTGTATATTTTTCGCAAAAGATTCAACCTTTCTCCCGAACAGGAGATAGACCTGGAGTTCTGAAACAGGGCAAAAATATTGTACTATGAAGAAAAAGATTCTTAAGATCGTTGGGATCACCCTGCTGGTGATCATCGGTATACTGGTTGCCATTCCCATCTTCCTGGAAAGCAAGATCGGGACGCTGGTGCGCAACAACGTGAACAGCAGTATCAATGCCGATTTTGATTTTGACGATGCAGACCTGAGCCTGATCAGCAGTTTCCCCAATGCCGAACTCAGCCTTAAAGGAATGCGGATCATCAATACCACCGAGCCTTTTAAAGGTGATACCCTTTTCTACGCTTCCGAAGCCTCTATGACAATGGGGCTGGGCGAACTGTTCAAAGGTGCGGGTGAAGCTTATTCGGTCCGCAAGATGTCGGTAGACGGGGCGCGACTGTACATTGTACTCGATGAGGATGAAAATGCCAATTACGATATCACCAAGGAGAGCGATGAACCTGCTGCTGATTTTACCTTCGAGCTGCAGGGATATTCCATCGATAATGCTACGGTCACATACCTGGACCGCTCTTCAGGCATCCGGATGCGTCTGGACGAGATAGCACATACAGGAAGCGGGGACCTCTCTCTGGTGGAGTCAAAGCTGCAGACCAATACCAATGCCCTGCTCTCCTTCGAGATGGACAGTGTGAACTACCTTGATCGCAGTAAACTGCAGCTGGAGGCGCTGATAGGCATAGACCTGGAAAAGGACAAATATACCTTCCTGGAGAACCAGGCCATGGTCAACCAGTTGCCGCTGGTATTTGAAGGTTATGTACAGCTCTTTGAAGAGTACAACCAGGTTGACCTGAAGTTCAAAACCCCGTCCTCGGACTTTAAGAATTTCCTGGGCGTGATGCCCGAAGAATATGCTAAAAACCTGGACCAGGTAACCACCTCCGGGGATTTCATGGTAGAGGGTACCATAGCCGGAAAGGTGGATGATACCTACATCCCCCAGTTTGACATCCAGATCAATTCGGATAATGCTTCCTTTAAATACCCGGACCTGCCGATGGGGGTCAGCGATATCGTGATCGATGCAGCCGTGAAGAATACGAGCGGGATATCAGAAGATACCTTCGTGGATATAAAGAAAGCCTCCTTCCGGATAGGGCAGGACTATTTCACCATGACCTCTAACATCACCGAGTTGCTGGGTAATACCAGGGTAACAGCTGATATAGACGCCAATATGAACCTGGCTAACATCAGCAAGGCATATCCCCTCCCTGCGGCCAAAGACCTGAAAGGTTTGCTGCGGGCCGATGTGAGTACCGCTTTTGATATGGCTTCCATCGAGAAGAAACAGTACCAGAATACCAAGACCAGTGGTACCGCCAGCCTGCGCAATTTTGAGTACAGCTCCGCCGAGCTGAAAAACCCGGTAGCCATCAGTAGCATGGAAATGAATTTCACCCCCACGGTGGTCAGCCTTAAAAAAATGGAAGGGAAGACAGGGAATACCGACTTTGCTGTCCAGGGCTCCCTGCGCAACCTGCTTGGTTTCATGTTCAATGACCAGCCCATACGCGGGCAGTTCACCCTGAACTCCGATACCTTTGATCTGGGCGATTTTATGACCGCAGAAACCACGATTTCAGGTGGGGAAGGGGAAAAGCCTAAGACCGCTGCCCTGAAAATTCCATCATTCCTGGATGTGAGCCTGCAGGCCAGGGCCAATACGGTGATCTACGATAACCTGAACCTGAAGAACATGAGCGGGGAACTGGCTATCCGCGACCAGAAGGCTACCCTCTCCGGACTGACCTCTTCCCTGCTGGGAGGCCGGTTGAACCTTAGCGGGAATGTATCCACCAAGGAGGCCCGCCCCGTTTTCGATATGCAATTAGGGATAGCCGATTTCAGTATAGCCGAGACCTTTAAGCAGGTAGAACTGCTGCGTGCCCTGGCCCCGGTGGCCAATGCACTGCAGGGCAGACTGAACTCGACACTTAATCTCAACGGTCTCTTGACCGAGGAGATGACCCCGGACCTGGCTACCCTGACCGGGAATGCGCTGGCCGAATTGCTGCAGACCAGTATTGATCCCGAAAAGGAAAAATTACTGGCCCTGCTTGACAGTAAACTGAATTTCCTGAACCTGGATAGCCTGAACCTGCGCGACCTGAAGACTGCCCTGAGTTTTGAGAACGGGCTTGTACGTGTAAAACCTTTTACCGTGAAGTATAAGGATATTGCCATCGATGTTGCCGGGCAGCATACTTTTAATAAGGAACTGGAATACAACGCGACCATACAGGTGCCTGCCAAATACCTGGGGAAAGAGGTGAACAACCTGATCGCACGGATAGATGACCAGCAGTTAAAGAACCTGACCATCCCCGTGGTGGCTACCATGAAAGGTACTTATGCCAACCCCCAGGTATCCACAGACTTGGCCGGCGGGGTGAAACAACTCACGGCACGGCTGGTGGAGATCGAGAAACAGAAACTGATCGGTAAGGGAACGGATAAGGCCAAAGACCTGATCGGGGGCCTGATCACCGGGAAGAAAGACAGTACGGCTACGAAGAAAGATTCTACTGCCCAGGCTGTGAAAGGGGTGCTGGGTAATGTACTCGGTAAGAAACCTCAGGACAGTGTAAAACGCGATTCCCAGGCGGTAAAGAAAGACCCGGTAAAAGATGCAGCCAGGGATATCCTGGGTGGCATACTGAACAAGAAGAAAAAGGATACGACAAAAACGAAGAAAGATTCGGTTCAGCCCTGATCCTTTTTACGCTTCTTATCCCACCAGACGTAGGCCGCAAAGCCTGCAAGGCTGACCAGCGAGCCCCAGAGCAACCCGGTTTTCAGGGTCTGGGTGCTTTGTCCTATGATAGCCAGGAAGATCGTAAGCGGGGCGATCCCGAGCAGGGTAGCCCCCATGAACCTCAGGTATCCCATGCGCAGAATCCCGGCCACGAAACTGATCGCATCATTAGACAGGAAAGGGTTCAGCCGGGTGATCACTACGGCCCAGAAACCATAATCTTCTATGAATTTACTGATCTTCCGTTCGGTCTTGCCGCCAATCAGTTTTCCCACTTTACCTTCCCCGAGGAAACGCCCGATAAAATACCCGACACTGGAGGCACAGGCCACCGCGACAAAGATGATCAGGCTTCCCCAGACCGGGCCGTAGGCTAGTACCGATACAACCATCAGTAATACAGTGGGTATAATGATGAGGAACATCTGCAAGACCATGGCCAGCACCAGGACCAAAGGCCCCAGGTAACCGAAGCCGGAGATCCATTCCTTGATCCTCGCTTCGTCTTCACTCGTCAGTACATCCCAGGCATGGGTCAGGAATTCCCGTACAGAGGGTACCAGGAAATAAAGGACGAAGAGGGAAATGATGATCCCCAGCGAAGCATAGAAAGGGATCTTACTTTTTTTGGACTTTTCTTGGGACATATAATTCGGTTATTGAAAATTCAGGCCTACATAATAGCCTTCACTACCGCGGATATTAAATACGGTATTGTCATCAAATAGCAGGTATTGTCCTTTGATCCCTTTTAAAGTTCCCTTGTATTGGGGGCTCTTTTCCAGGTTCAGGGACTTTACCTTGCTGGGGTACTGCAATACCGGGAAGTGTAGCTCCAGCTCCTCGGCATCGCTCATATAGTAATCGGCAACCTCTTCCGGGATATAGGGTTTCAGCCGCTCGCGCCACTCAGACAGATCCAGGTCTTCCAGGGTGTTGGTGAGCATCCGCCTCCAGTTCGTTTTATCAGAGACATGATCCTTCAGCGCCACCTCGGTGATCCCGGCCAGGTACCGGTTGGGCACCTCTACCATAATGATGGCCTCGTGGGCTCCCTGGTCTATCCACCGCGTGGGGACCTGGCTCTTACGGGTTACCCCGACCTTTACGTTGCTCGAATTGGCCAGGTACACCACGTGGGGTTGCAGCTGTACCTTCTTTTCGTATTCCAGGTCACGGTCTTCCTGGTCCAGGTGGGCTGTGCTCAGTTCCGGTTTCATGATCCAGTCCCCGGCAGACGGGATCTCAAAGAAGCAATACCTGCAGCAGCCTTGCCGGTAAATGGGCCGGTCTTCCCCGCAATTCAGGCACTGGTATTTGATGAAACTGATCTCCAGCTCCTTGTCCAGTATTTGGTTCATGTGGATAAAACTGTCCTCGAAAACCAGGAAATACTGGATTGGGTTGCCTATTTCTGTCTGCATCTTGCGTAAGACCCCTTCGTATTGCATTCGTGTTTTATTGTTTAAATCAGTTGGAAAATACTACTTTTATGCCGCAACGACAGCTGCTAAAATACCGAAAAAAATGACCATCCCGTTGTTCAATTCTATTGCGTCTTGGCTCTTAAAAAAGCGCTATCACCAGATAGAACTTTTCCTGAAGTACCCGGCCGAGGTACAGCAGGAGGTGTTACAGCAGCTGATAGACTATGCCAGGGATACCGAGGTGGGAAAGAAATACGGCTTTGACACCATTACCAATTACCGCCAATTCTCAGAACGCCTTCCTATCCTCTCTTACGAAGAGGCCGAGCCCATGATAGAGCGCAGCCGCCGGGGAGAACACAATGTGTTCTGGCCGACGGGGATCAAATGGTTTGCCAAAAGCAGTGGTACCACCAATGCAAAAAGCAAGTTTATCCCGGTAAGTACAGAAGCCCTGGAGGACTGCCATTACAAATCGGGCAAAGACCTGCTGTGCCTCTACCTTAATAATAACGAGAACTCCCAATTGTTCACCGGCAAGAGTCTCCGGCTGGGGGGTAGTAAAGAACTGTACGAAGACAACGGTACCTTTTTCGGTGACCTTAGTGCCATCCTTATAGATAATATGCCCTTCTGGGCAGAGATGAGCAGTACGCCCAGCAGCAAGGTGTCCCTGATGAGCGAATGGGAATCCAAGATGCAGGCCATCATCAGTGAAAGTATACAGGAAAATGTTACCAGCCTGGCAGGGGTGCCTTCCTGGATGCTGGTACTCCTGAACAGGGTGCTCGAGGAGACCGGCAAGAACCACCTCTTCGAGGTCTGGGAGAACCTGGAAGTGTATTTCCACGGGGGCGTCAGCTTTACTCCCTACCGGGACCAGTACCATAAACTGTTGCCCAGGAAGAAGTTCCGGTATTACGAGATCTATAACGCTTCAGAAGGTTTCTTTGCGATCCAGGACCGGAATAACGCGGACGACCTGCTGCTGATGCTCGACTATGGAATCTTCTACGAATTCATCCCCATGGATACCTACGGAACCCTGCAACAGCGTGCACTGCCTCTCTGGGAAGTTGAGGTCGGGAAGAATTACGCCATCCTCATCACTACCAATGCAGGATTATGGCGCTACAAAATAGGGGATACGGTCCGCTTTACATCTACAGACCCCTACCGCATCCGGATCACCGGCAGGACCAAACACCATATTAATGTCTTCGGGGAAGAACTGATCATAGAGAATACAGAGGAAGCCCTGAAGACCATCTGCCAGAAAACGGGGGCAGAGATCGCGGATTATACCGTGGCCCCGATTTTTATGTCCGGGAAAGAAAAAGGAGCCCACGAGTGGCTGATCGAATTCCGGAAAGCCCCGGAAGAGATCGAGTATTTTACCGAGGTCCTGGACAATGCTCTGAAATCCCTGAACTCTGATTACGAGGCCAAGCGCTATAATAATATGACCCTGAACCGGCCTAAGATCCACATTGCCAGGCCGAACCTTTTCTACGACTGGCTGAAGTCTAAAGGCAAGCTGGGAGGTCAACACAAGATACCACGATTGTCTAATGACCGGGTATATGTCGATGAATTGCTTCAGATGAACCAATAAATATGTCGAAGGGACACATATGTCCTAACTTGTGGTACTAACTTGACCCCCAAAGTTCCAAATTTTATTTAATTATGGCAGAAAGACTCGTTATATTATCCGACATGCTCGGATCGAAAAGTGGACTGTGGATCACATCCTACCTGGGATACCTGCAGCAATATTATGACATTGTATACTATGACAGCCAGCAACTGGCAAACATAGATGTTCCTATTAAAACCCTTGAAAATATAGAAGCAGCTTTCATGGAAGGCGGCATAGACACGGCGGTTGCCCACCTGCTGAAGAAAGAGGATGTGTCTTCGCACTACCTCACCTTCTGCGCCGGTGGTAACATTGCGTGGAAAGCCGGCAGGATGGGATTGCCGATGAAATCATTGACCGCTGTATCCCCGTTGGATCTCAGTGCGCAGACAGATATGCCCGATTGCCCGGTAAAACTGGTATACGGTGCTAATGATCACTACCTGAGGCCCTCTGATGAATGGATCGCCAGGCTGGCGGTACCCACCGAGGTAATCCCCGGGTTTGGGCACCAGCTTTATTCTGACGAAAAGATCATTCAGAAGATTTGTAAGGACCTGTTGGATTCATTACTGAACAGGCAGTATCAGAAACTTTAGGATACTGCTTTTAACTGCTTGACCGTATCGTGCGTCAGTTTTTTCTCGGCGTACGGTTTGGTCACGTGGAAGGTGGTCTCGTCGCTGCTTGGCAGCTCAAACATGGCATCGGTAAAGACAGCTTCACATAGGGAACGCAATCCTCGCGCCCCTAGCTTGTATTCTATTGCCTTCTCCACAATGTAATCCAGTGCCTGGTCCGTGATGGTGAACTTGATCCCATCCATATCGAACAATTTCTGGTATTGTTTGATGATGGCATTCTTGGGTTCGGTCAGGATGGCCCTCAGGGTCTTCTCATCCAGCGGGTTCATATGCGTCAGTACCGGCAGTCGGCCGATGATCTCCGGGATCAGGCCAAATTCTTTCAGATCTTTAGGAGTGATGTACTGCAGTACGTTACCTTCGTCCAGCTCTTCTCCTTTTTTGGCAGCACTGTAGCCAATGGCCTGCATGTTCAGGCGCTTGGTAATGATGCGCTCTATCCCGTCAAAAGCACCCCCTGCAATAAAGAGGATGTTCTCGGTATTCACTTCGATAAATTTCTGGTCCGGGTGTTTCCGTCCTCCTTTCGGCGGAACGTTAACCGTGGTTCCTTCCAGTAATTTCAGTAATCCCTGCTGCACACCTTCCCCGGATACGTCCCGGGTAATGGAAGGGTTGTCGCTTTTCCGCGCGATCTTGTCGATCTCGTCGATAAACACAATACCCCGTTCTGCCTTTTCAAGGTTGTAATCCGCAGCCTGTAAGAGCCGGGTCAGGATGCTTTCCACATCTTCCCCTACATAACCGGCTTCGGTCAGTACAGTGGCATCCACGATGGCCAGGGGTACATTCAGCATCTTGGCGATGGTCTTTGCCATCAGGGTCTTCCCTGTACCGGTATGCCCTACCATCACGATATTACTCTTCTGTATCTCTACCTGGTCTTCTTTGGAACTCGGCTGTAATAATCGCTTGTAGTGGTTGTACACCGCTACGGAAAGTACCTTCTTGGTGCGTTCCTGCCCGATCACGAAGCTGTCCAGGAATTCGTTGATCTCCTTAGGCTTCTTCAGGACCAGTTCAGAAGACAGGTCGTCCGTCTTGGACTGCCTGGATTCTTCGGCCACGATACCGTGTGCCTGCTCTATGCATCGGTCACAGATGTGCGCATCCAGACCTGCAATGAGTAAGTTTGTTTCCGGTTTTTTCCTACCGCAAAAGGAACATTCTAAATTTTCCTTAGCCATAATTTCTGCTCACTTTCAGAACCATAACGGGATTTTCCTCGTTTTGGTTCATTTCCTCTTCAATTTAACGCCTGTAAACCAGGACTTTAATGCTTTATATTAGCTCTTTTCTCTTTCCAGGATCTCATCGATCATTCCGTAATTCAGAGCTTCCTCGGCTCCCATCCAGTAATCACGATCACTGTCGTCATGAACCTTATCAAATTTCTGGCCGGTATGCTTGGCTATGATATGGTATAACTCGTCTTTGATCTTCAGCACTTCCTTGGCTGCGATCTCGATATCACTGGCCTGTCCCTGTGCGCCGGACATCGGCTGGTGGATCATCACCCTGGAGTGTTTTAAACCGCTGCGTTTTCCTTTCTCCCCTGCACATAACAGTACGGCGGCCATAGAGGCGGCCATCCCTGTACAGATCGTTGCCACATCGGGCTTGATGAACTGCATGGTGTCATAGATCCCTAACCCGGCATAGACACTTCCCCCGGGCGAGTTGATATATATCTGGATATCCTTAGAAGAATCTGCACTGGCTAAAAACAGTAATTGCGCCTGTACGATATTCGCAACCTGGTCACTGATCCCCGTTCCCAGGAAAATGATCCTGTCCATCATCAGCCGCGAGAAAACGTCCATCGCGATGGCATTCAACTGCCTTTCCTCGATGATGTTGGGAGTCATATTTACAGGGTACATGCTGCTGATCATTTTGTCATAGTACATGCTGTTGATTCCCTGGTCCTTGATGGCGAAATCCTTAAATTCTTTTGTGAAATCCATAGTGTATTGTCTGTCTTTAATCAAAAAAAAGGTGCCAGAAATGGTGCTTCCGGCCTTGTAAAGATAGGGAATTTAGTGGTATTCCTAGCTGACCTCTGCAAATTTGAAACCGCTATAAGCAAGACTGCCGCAACTCGTTATAAGTGCGGCAGTTCCTGTGATTACGCTGTAGATTAACCGTAGACTTCCTTAACGAAATCCTCGTAATTAACCTCTTTTGTCTTCAGGTTCGCTTTCTCTTTGTAGAGGGCGAGGAGTTTTTCACTCATCAGCTGCTCAGACAGGCGTTTTGCCTCGTCCTGGTTAGAGAGAACACGGGCCGCGATACGGTCCAGTTCTTCCTCTTCAGGGTTCATCTGCCCGTACTGTGCCATCTGGTCCTTGATAAATCCTTTGGTGAAATCCTTCAGCTCCTCGAACTGCAGTTCGATGTTGTGATCTTTCAGGATCTTACCTTCGATCAGCTGGTAACGAAGACCTTTTTCAGACTTTTCGTATTCCTCCTGGGCCTGCTCTATGCTTAGCTCTTTCTCCCCGGTGGTCTGTATCCACTTCTTCAGGAATTCGGCCGGCAGGTCAAATTCAGTGGTTTCGATCAGTCTTTCAGTGACATCGTTAAGCAGTTTCTGGTCAGCCTGCTGTTCAAACTGCTTCTCAGAATCTTCCTTGATGCGCTCTTCCAGTTCTTTCTGGCTGCTTACTTTCCCTTCGCCAAAAAGTTTGTCGAACAACTCCTGGTTCAGTTCCGCAGGTTGCCTTTCGTTGATCTCTTCGATAGTGAAGTCAACCTTTACATCCAGGTTCTCTACTTTATCATTAGAAAGTCCGAGGGCTCCGGCCAACAGGTAATCTTCTTTGAAAAGTCCTTTGGTAGAAAGGGTTACAGTATCCCCGACCTTCTTCCCGGTCAGCGCACTGATCGCTTTCTTGTCACTGATCTTTTTCAGTTCCAGGGTAGCGTTGTTGTCTATCTCGGCTTCTTCATTCCTGAAAGTACCGCGAACTTCATCTTCTTTCCCTACTTCTTCCTTGCTGATAAGTTTCCCGTACTGCTTACGGATACGTTCTACCTGCTCGTCGATCATCTTCTGGTCGGCAACGATCTTGTAGTGAGTTACCGGCTTCTTGGTCTTTAACTCCACTTCGAATTCAGGGGCAAGGCCCAGTTCAAACTCAAAAGCGAATTCCTCACTGTCCCAGTTAAAATTATCCTGTTGCTTGGGAAGGGGGTTCCCAAGTACATCCAGTTTTTCTTCGGTCAGGTACTTGTTCAGGTTGTCCTGTAATAGTTTGTTGACTTCATCAACCAATACGGCTTTCCCGTACTGTTTCTTGATCAATCCCATGGGAACCTGTCCTTTGCGGAAGCCTGGAATATTCGCCTGTTTGCGATAATCTTTCAGGATGTTTTCAACACGGTCCTGGTAATCTTCTTTGGTGATAGCGACTTTCACAATGGCATTCAACTCGTCTATCTGCTCTTTCGTAATGTTCATCTATTCTTTTAATTTATCTGAGATCCACTTTCATTAGGTTCCCCGCTGCTTTCGGCAGCTGGTTCTTATCAAATTCAGCCCTTCCGGGCGCCTTTCCCGACAGATCTTTCTATGAGGGATCTGTAAAAGGGGATGCAAAAATAGTATTTTTTAAAGAGCGCAGCAAGTTTTAAGTACGTGAGATTGAAATAACTACAGCTGTGCTAATCCTCCTTTAAAAGACCATGCAGTATGGATTGTAAGAGGGATAATAAAAGGCTGAATAACAAGGCCCACCAAATACCGTTTACAGCGAACCCGGGAACCAGGTAATCTGCCAGGAGGATGATAAGGGCATTGATGATCAGCAGGAACAACCCGAGGGTGAGAATGGTCACCGGGAGAGTCAGTACCACCAGTATAGGTTTAACGATCAGGTTCAGCAGGCTGAGTACGATAGCTACCCAGATCGCAGTCCAGAAAGATTCCACCCCTACGCCCGGTAATATATTGGCCAGGATAATAACGGCCAGGGCGTTTAACAGTAATCTTAAAATGAGTTTCATAACGTTGGTTTAAGTAACTAAAAGTAGCTAAAAAACCGCTGCTTTCCATGTCCTGTCAGAAGGATTACTGATCCTTCCCGATAAAATTCATGGAGACGTCAAAGTACTGCTTAGGGTTTTCAGCATGCAGCCAATGCCCCGCATTATCTATGGTTGCCACAGTAGCTTTGGGAAAGTGTTTCCGGATGTCGTCGCTGTCTGCCGGTGAAATATATTCTGACCGGTCTCCTCTCAGGAAGAGGGTAGGGCCATCGTAGGTAAATCCTGTGCCGATGGCTTCCCCGATCTCCTCGTACTTCTCGTCCAGCACCTCCAGGTTGCATTTAAAGCCCAGGCTGCCGTCCTTTTCCCAGCTCAGGTTCTTCAGCAGGAACTGCCGGGTACCCCAGTCCTTGATCCGTTCAGACAGGTATTCATCTGCATCCGTCCTCGATTCAAATTCGTCCAGGGGCAGGCTTTTCAGTGCCTCCAGGATCTCCTGGTGGTGAGGCGGGTAGAATTTCGGGGCGATGTCGGCCACGATAAGTTTGCTTACATTCTCCGGCCGGGTGCAGGCAAACTGCATGGCGGTCTTCCCGCCCATAGAGTGCCCCATCACGATGGCGTTCCCTATGCCGTGCTCCTGCATATAATGGTCCAGGTCGTCGGCCATGACCTCATAATTAAAGGTGTCTGACCAGAAACTCTTGCCGTGGTTCCGCTGGTCGATCAGGTGGACCTGCATTCCTTTCCGGGAATATTTATTCCCGAGGGTCTTCCAGTTATCAGACATGCCCAGGAAACCGTGCAGGATTAAAAGCGGGCTGCCTTCCCCGAGTATTTGTGAGTGTAACAGTTGTTTCATTTAAGACGTTCTAAATACATGTTTACCACCTTTTCCAGCCCCAGGTACAGCGCTTCGCTGATCAGCGCATGCCCTATGGATACTTCCAGCAGGTGGGGTACATGTTGTTTAAAATAGGCGAGGTTGTCCAGGCTGAGGTCGTGCCCTGCATTCACGCCAAGTCCGTGTTCATGGGCGATCCTGGCTGCCTCGGCGAAGGGGAGGACGGCATCCTTATCGCCTTTGGCGTAGGCCACCGCATAGGATTCTGTATAGAGTTCCACCCGGTCTGTCCCGGTCTCCGCTGCGCCCGCAACCATTTCTGGATCGGGATCGACAAAGATAGAGGTGCGGATGCCTTTCGCTTTAAAAGTAGCGATCACGTCTTTCAGGTAATCCCTGTGCTTTACCGTATCCCAGCCGGCATTGGAGGTGATGGCATCCGGGCCATCCGGGACCAGGGTCACCTGGGCAGGGATAACTTCCAGGACCAGGTTGGTAAATTTATCAATGGGGTTACCCTCTATATTCAGTTCGGTCTTTACAACCGGTTTCAGGTCGCGCGCATCCTGGTAACGGATGTGTCGTTCATCGGGCCTGGGGTGTATGGTGATTCCCTGTGCGCCGAACCGTTCCAGGTCTTTCGCGGCCTGTATTACATCGGGCACATTCCCGCCTCTTGCATTGCGCAAAGTGGCAATTTTGTTAATGTTTACACTTAATTTCGTCATTTCCTTACACTTAAGCGATTCGCCGAACAAAAATACAAATTAGGCACACCTTTTGACCTTTAAAATTGTTATTTTGCAATAGAACAGACCATGATGAAGATACAAGAACACATATCAGACCATCTCGATGTCTTTGACATTGGCGCTCCCTTACAGGACGTGGTGAAATTTTTCAGGGGTTCTGGGTACTCGCATGTCGCTGTAGTAGAGGATCGGAAGTTCCTCGGCGTCTTGTCCGAAGAGGATTTCCGGACCATCGGGGAAAAGGGCCAGCTGGCCGACCACCGGAACAGCCTGGAAACCTTTTACGTGCCCCAGGATGCTTCCTGGCTGGATATTCTTAAACTCTTCGCCGACAACCAGGCGAACCTGATGCCGGTCCTGGACCAGGAGGCTTCGGTAATAGGGTATTACGATCTCGGGGAAGTACTCGATTTCCTGGTAGAGACCCCTTTCTTTAATGAACCGGGCGCACTGCTGGTGGTTGCCACCGGGGCAAAGGATCATTCCTTCAGTGAGATTGCCCAGATCGTGGAAAGTAACAATGCCAAACTTATCGGTGCATTTATTTCAGATTACCAGAATGACATCGTGCAGACTACCATAAAGATCAGCTCCGGGAATATCAACGAGGTGCTGCAGTCTTTCCGTCGCTATAATTACACTATACTATTTGGCAATATGGACGACCAGTTCCTGGAAGACCTGAAACAACGATCGGACTACCTGGATAAATACCTAAATGTCTGATTCCCCATGAAAATTGCCATATACGGCCAGGCCGACCAGAATAATACCCTTTTATATGTACAGGAGATCCTGGATGAACTCCGCCAGCACAAGGCAGAGGTGTGTATCGAGGAAGATTTTTACAAACTCCTGAAACACGGAGACAGCCTTCCGCCACTATCCACCTTTAATGCTTCCAGGGGGCTTGATCCGGACTTTGATATGTTCGTGAGTTTTGGTGGGGACGGGACCATCCTCCGCGCCATTACCTATGTCAGGGACCTGGGCATCCCCATCGTAGGAGTCAACACCGGCAGGCTGGGTTTCCTCTCTACCTTTAAGAAGGAAGACGTCCGGAAGGTGGTGCAGGAATTCGTTGCCGGGGCCTTTACCATTGAAGAACGCAGCCTGGTGGAAGTGCTCTCCGATGAGGAGATCCCGGAATTTGATGGCTTTAATTTTGCCCTGAACGAGATTACCGTCAGCAGGAAGGATACCACCTCCATGATCACGGTAGAGACCTACCTGAATGATGAATACCTGACCTCTTACTGGGCAGACGGCCTGATCATTGCCACGCCTACGGGATCAACAGGCTACAGCCTGAGCTGTGGCGGGCCGGTGATCACTCCCTGGGCCAAGTCGCTGGTAATTACCCCCATTGCTCCACACAACCTTAATGCCAGGCCACTGGTGATCGCAGATCATACAGTTATCCGGCTGAAAGTCTCCGGCCGGGAAGACCAGCACCTGCTCTCCCTGGATTCCCGTATCGCTACCATAGAGAACGGGAGAGAGATCACTATCAGGAGGGCTGATTTTTCGATCCGCATGATCGAGTATACTTCCGAGAGCTTCCTGAAGACCCTCCGCAATAAGCTGCTCTGGGGCCAGGACCGCCGTAATTGAGTGCTTTTCAAAACAATAAATAAGGCTAATCACTGTTAAGCAAACAGGTGGGATGACCAGATGCCGGTTGCACCCTTGCCTGAAATAATTATATTTGCACCCTTTTGACATTTGATGAAGAAACTCACAGTTCTCTTATGGATGATGGCAATTTCGGCCGCGAGCGCACAGA
This sequence comes from Zeaxanthinibacter enoshimensis, assembly GCF_004362865.1. Classification (GTDB taxonomy): domain Bacteria; phylum Bacteroidota; class Bacteroidia; order Flavobacteriales; family Flavobacteriaceae; genus Zeaxanthinibacter; species Zeaxanthinibacter enoshimensis. Next base: position 28,887 of record NZ_SNYI01000002.1, read on the forward strand.
CCTACGAGGTTGGGCTCTTTGGTGGCGGGGCCAACGCTATAGGGGACGTGGGGCGAACCACTTTTATTTCGCCTAACGGGCCTGCCTTTGGCGGAATCTTTAAATGGAATAAAAGTAAGCGCTACGCCTGGAGGGCAAGCCTTATCCATGGTTCATTCACCATGGATGATGCCAAGTCTGACCAGTTTGCCCGGCAGCAACGGGGATACGTGGTAGAAAATAACGTGCTGGAAGCCTCCGCAGGGCTCGAAGTTAACTTCGTGGAATACAACCTGCATAAGCTGGGGCCGGCATTTACCCCCTATTTATATACAGGGGTCACCTATTTCCGCTACGGGTATCACTATTTTGATACCGGGCAGTTCCGGGATATCAATCAGAAAGACGGGGCTTTTGCTATCCCGATGACGGTTGGGGCCAAGAGCAGGTTGAACCAGTTTATCATCATCGGGGCAGAGATTGGCGCCAGGTATACTTTTACAGATAACCTGGACGGCAGCAACCCGGAAGGATCTAATTTTGAACAGTTTAGGTTCGGGAATATATTTAGCGACGATTGGTACGTCTTTTCCGGAATTACTGTAACTTATACCTTTGGCAGGAAACCCTGCCAGGACTGTTTTGAGTAGCATATAGGCATGAATAAGATAGAAGACATCTCCCGAGAACGTTTACCCAGGCACCTGGCCATCATTATGGATGGTAACGGCAGGTGGGCAAAACAGCAGGGCAAGATGCGTATTTTTGGTCACGAGAACGGGGTGAACGCTGTAAGGAGAACGGTGGAGAATTGCGCCAAGATCGGGATAGAGTACCTTACCCTTTACGCCTTCTCCACGGAAAACTGGAATCGCCCGAAAATTGAAGTGGACACCCTGATGAAACTGCTGGTGGCTTCACTCAGGAAAGAGCTTAAAACCCTGCATAAGAATAATATAAGGTTGAATGCCATAGGCAATATGGATGCCCTTCCCAAAAAAGCCCGGAGAGAGCTGGAGGAGGTTATGGAAAAGACCTCGGGGAACGATGCCATGACCCTTACCCTCGCCCTCAGCTACGGAGCGCGGGAGGAAATAAAACAGGCGGTTCAGCAAATAAGTACCAAAGTTAAAAATAATATAATTTCGCCCGAAAACATTGATGAAACAATTATAAATACTCATCTTTACACGCACAATTTACCAGACGTAGACCTGCTTATTCGTACCAGCGGAGAGCACCGGATCAGCAATTTTTTACTGTGGCAGATTGCCTACGCCGAGTTATATTTTATTGATGTATTTTGGCCCGATTTTGATGAGCAACATTTGGTAGCGGCAATTATAAATTACCAGAACAGAGAACGAAGATTTGGAAAAACAAGCGAACAACTCATCTAGCGGTATGACTAAGTACATATCTCTTGAACACTTCATTACCCTATTACTCCTTCTAATTACGACCTTAACATACTCCCAGGAGACTTCCTATGAGGACGGTAAGCAATATATTCTTGGTGGGCTGGAAGTAACCGGCCTGCAGAGCTATAACGAGCAGACCGTAAAGACCTATACCGGTTTAAGGGTAGGGGAGCCCATCACCCTTCCGGGTGATAAGATCAGCGAGGTGATCAAGAAGTTATGGGGTCTGGAACTTTTCTCGGACATCTCGTTCTATATTACGGACGTACAGGGAGACCAGGTGTTCCTGGAGCTGCAGATCGAGGAACGGCCAACGCTCTCTGCCGTGACCATCAACGGGATCAAACAACGAAAGACAGACGAGATCATCAAGGATACCGATCTCAAGAAAGGTAAGAAGATCACTAAGAGTCTTATCGCTAATACCAAGAATTATCTGCAGAACAAGTACCGCAAGCAGGGTTACCTGAACACCAAGGTTAATATCATCACGGCCAAGGACACCGTAGATACCAATACGGAACGCATGCTCATCAATGTAGACAAGGGTGAGAAAGTGAAGATCCGCGATATCATCATCGAAGGCAACGAAGAGCTGTCTGACAAAAGGCTTCGCAAAGCGCTTAAAAACACCAAGGAAAAGCAATTTGGTCGTTTCTGGAAGAAATCCAAGTTCATCGGGGACGATTTCGAAGAAGACCTGACCTCCCTGATCGACAAATATGCCGAGAACGGTTACCGGGATGCCCGGGTATTGTCCGATACCACGATCAAGGTAAACGAAAACCTGATCGATGTAAAGATCACAGTAGAAGAAGGAGATAAGTACTATTTCGGGGATATCGACTTCGTCGGGAATACGGTCTACACAGACCGGCAGCTGAGCCAGGTCCTGGGGATCAAGAAAGGGGCCACCTATAACGGGGTGCTGCTGCGCAAACGTATTGCGGATGATTCCAAACCTGATGGGGAAGACCTGACCAACCTGTACCAGAACAACGGTTACCTGTTCTCACAGATCAACCCGGTCGAGGTTTCTGCCGCCAATGATACCATCGATTTTGAGATCCGTATTATCGAAGGAAAGGAAACCTTCCTTAACCATGTGACCGTGGTGGGGAACGACAAAACGAATGACCACGTGATCTTCAGGGAACTGAGGACCCGTCCCGGGCAGAAATACAGTAAAGACAATATTATTCGTTCTGTACGGGAACTGGGGCAACTCGGTTTCTTCGACGCCGAACAGATCAAGCCGGATATCCAGAACGCCGATCCTAACTCCGGGACCGTAGACCTGAAGTACAGCCTTGTGGAATCTGGCTCCAGCCAGATCGAGCTGCAGGGTGGTTACGGTGGAGGAGGTTTTATCGGGACACTCGGACTGTCTTTCAGCAACTTCTCTATCCAGAACCTGTTCAACGGGGAGGCCTATAAGCCGGTCCCAATGGGGGACGGACAGACCTTTGCCCTTCGACTGCAGGCCAGCCGTACTTTCAGGGTGTACAGCCTGAATTTTTCCGAGCCATGGCTTGGTGGAAAGAAACCGGTCCGTTTTAATATGTCCTTATCCCGTACCCAGCAGTTCCTGGCATCATTCAGCAACAGCGGGCGGGTAGAAGTAAATAAAGACCAGCAGTTCTCTATTACCGGGATCTCCCTGGGGCTTGCAAAACGCGTGCAATGGCCAGATGATTTCTTTACAGTATCTCATGCTGTAGGCTACCAGTTATACGATTTCCAGAACTACCGTACCGGGCTCTTTAACTTTGGTAACGGTAAATCCAATTCCCTGGCTTATACCATTGGTATCTCCAGGAGTTCAGCCGGTCCGGGCCGTATCTACCCGATCACCGGGTCCAATTTCGAGATCAGTGCAAAGTTCACACCGCCATATTCGCTGTTCAGCGACAAGGATTTTGCCGCCCTCAAGGATCGCAGCCAGGAACTAAGTGCTTTACAGCTTGAAAGACAGCAGCAGGGACTTACCCTGAACGAAGCTGAAAGAAATGAATTGGAGAGCATAGACCAGGAACGATTCAACTGGCTGGAATACTACAAGGTTAAATTCGCCGGGGACTGGTACACCAGGCTGGTGGATAAACTGGTGCTGCGGACCAACGTGGAATTCGGTTTCCTCGGTAACTACAACAGCGATGTCGGGAAAGTGCCATTTGAGCGATTCTTCCTTGGAGGAGACGGGCTTGGAAGGAACTTCACCCTGGATGGCCGTGAGACCATTCAGCTGCGTGGATATGAAAATAACTCCCTTACCCCTGTGGATCCCCTTACCGGGCAGCAGGAAGGAGGTATAGTGTACAACAAGTACTCCTTGGAACTGCGCTACCCGCTTACCCTGAAGCCATCGGCTTCTATTTACGGGCTGGTATTTACAGAGGCCGGGAATTCCTTCAACAATTTTCAGGAGTTTAATCCGTTCCTGATTAAAAGATCGGCCGGAGTAGGGTTAAGGATATTTATGCCTGCCTTTGGATTACTGGGTATTGATTTCGGGTATGGGTTTGATGAGGATCTCAGGCCACAGTCGTCAGGATCAGGGCCCAGCGGGTGGCAGACCCACTTTATCATAGGACAGCAGTTTTAATTGCCCTGGAAAACCTAACAGGCTCATTTATAAATAAATACTATTTTTGGCACGATATTTTCTATGTACTAAAAGAATTCAGAAATGAAACATAAAGTTCTTCTGACATACCTGCTGATTTTTCTCTCGTTTTATGCGATGGCACAGAGGGGTGTTCGTATCGGCTATGTAGACATGGAGTATATCCTTGAGAATGTTGAAGAGTATCGTGAAGCCAATGAGCAATTGGCTAAAAAGGTCCAGAAATGGAAACTGGAGATCGAGGAGCAGCGCAACGTGGTAGAGCAGATGAAGAAAGACCTGATGGCCGAAAAAGTGCTGTTGACGGAGGAGCTGATCGCAGAGCGGGAAGAAGAGATTCAGATCCTGGAAAAGGAACTGCTGGATTACCAGCAGGACCGCTTTGGACCACAGGGAGACCTGGTGCTCCAGAAACGGTTGCTGATACAGCCGATACAGGACCAGGTTTTCAATGAAGTACAGCAGATCGGGGCCAATAAAAAGTATGATTTTATTTTTGATAAATCTGCGGATGTTGTAATGTTGTACTCCGAAAAAAGGCACGATATCAGTGATTTGGTGCTTCGCGGAATTGCCCGCACCCGGAAGGTCAGCAAACCCAAAGAGAAGAAAATAGATCCGAAAAGGATAGCCGACCTGGAAGCAGAGGATGAGGAAGAGGAAGAAATAAGTGAAGCCCTGCAGGAAAGACAGGAACGTGCAGAACAGGCAGCAGAGGCAAGAGCGAAGACAGTAGAAGAAAGAAGGGCCGAACAACAGCGGATCCGGGAGGAACGTAAGAAAGCCTACGAAGAACGAAGAAAGAAATTACTGGAAGAAAGGGAAGCCAGGTTAAAAGCACGGGAAGCCCAGAGGAATAACGTGGAAACAGACAGTACAACAACTAAAGACCCAAATTAAATATCTTAAAATTAACACTCAAAAAGTAAACTAGAAATCATGAAACACGTAATGAAAGTAGCAGCCGTTTTATTGTTTTTTGTAGCCGCTACAGGTTTTGTAAATGCCCAGAGCAAGGTTGCGCATATCAATGTCAACGAACTGTTGTCATCTATGCCAGAAATGAAGGCGGCACAAGGAGAGCTTAAGAAGCTTCAGGAAACGTACAGGGCAGATATCGAATCTTCCATGACCGAGTTGAAGAATAAATTCACCCAGTACCAGAACGAAGCAGCGGCTAAATCAGAAGAAGAGAACCAGAAGAGAGCACAGGAGCTGCAGGGATTTGAAAAGAATATCGGCGAAGCTCAGCAAGCTGCCCAGCAGGAACTGCAGAAAAAGCAGGCAGAGCTCTTTGAGCCTATCTCCAAGAAAGCCAAGGCAGCTATTGAAAGAGTTGCAGCGGCCCAAGGGTATGACTACGTGATCGACGCCAGCCCGGGACTCGGAGTTATCGTTGCCAAAGGAAAAGACCTTCTTCCTGACGTAAAGAAAGAACTGGGATTCTAAGGAACCCCATCCGTTAAAAAATTAAACCGCCAATCATGGCGGTTTTTTTATTTTTACAAAGTACACAAGCAATACATGGACAACAGGCCGATAGGAATATTTGACTCCGGGATAGGGGGGACCTCCATTTGGAAGGAGATCCATGCTTTACTTCCTTCAGAACACACTATCTACCTTGCAGACAGCAAAAATGCTCCCTACGGGGAACGCAGCCCGGAAGAGATCCTGGCGCTCAGCGTCAAGAATACCGAATTCTTGTTGGGTATGGGCTGTAAAATGATCGTAGTGGCCTGTAATACCGCCACCACGAATGCTATAGACCACTTAAGGGCCCATTATGACCTGCCTTTTATCGGGATAGAACCTGCCATTAAACCCGCTGCCCTGCAATCAAATACTAAAAAGGTTGGGGTGCTGGCCACCAAGGGGACGCTCAGCAGCGCCCTCTTCCATAATACCTCCAGGCTGCATGGCAACGGTATAACTATCATGGAACAGGAAGGAAAAGGGCTGGTGCCCTTGATAGAAGCCGGGAAAGAAAATTCCGCGGAAACCCGGGAGTTATTGAAAAAATACCTGTCGCCGATGATAGCCGCCCGCATAGATTACCTGGTACTGGGCTGCACCCATTATCCCTACCTGGTCCCCGTGCTGAAGGAGTTATTGCCCGAAGGCGTCCGTATCATCGATTGTGGGGAAGCCGTGGCAAGGCAGACGCGGAATATCCTTGAGAAGAATAATATGCTTGCCACAACAGGGCAGCCGGGGAAACCGGAATTCTACAGCAATACCGGCACAGAGGTGTTGCGCTCCCTGTTAAGGGATGTCACCGGGGATATCATTGTCGAACACCGTGATTTCTGATCTTTTTATGACCGTTTCCTGGTAAAGGTCCTGTAGGTAAAAGAATAATCGTGCCGGTCATCTGCCGGGTGAAACACCTCGGCCTGCAGCGTCCAGTCTTCCGGGTCGATCTCCGGGAAGAAGGCATCCGCCTCAAACTCCCCGTGTACCCTTGTGATCTCCAGGCTGTCTGCATAGGGCATCCCCATCTTGTAGATCTCCCCTCCGCCTATAATATAGGTTACGGGCTCAGAGGCGGTAACTTCGAGGGCCTCTTCCAGGGAATGTACCACCTGGCATTCCGGGTGCTCTATCTTGTACTCCCTGTCCCGGGTGATCACGATGTGGAAACGGTTGGGAAGCGGCTTGGGGAAGCTCTCAAAGGTCTTCCTGCCCATGATGATCTTGTGCCCGGTGGTGAGGGCTTTAAAACGCTTAAAGTCGTCCGGAAGCCGCCAGAGCAGATCGTTATCCTTGCCTATTGCATTGTTGTCCGCCACTGCGGCGATCATTGTGTATACACCCACTATTCTGTTCTTTTATTGATTTGTGATTCGGGAAAATCGGTTTCTATCTCTTTCTGCATGCGGGCGAGCTTCTCCCGCTGTTTCCGCACCAGGATCTCCCGCTGCTTTCGTTCCCAGTCCCTGCCCATGAACTTATCCGTGACAAATACGTTGATCAGGTGCACGATGAACAGGAAGGCCCAGAAGGTGATCGCCCAGATGAACCAGTCATATTCTTCCCCGTACTTCAGGATCTTGTTGATCAGTACCAGGAAGACGCTTCCGATGAGGAAGAGCACAAAATGACGGTACAACCGTTTCTTCTGCCGGATCCGGTGATGGGCATATTCCAGCTGCTCGTGTTGTTCGTGGGCGATTTCTGTTTCCTTTTTATTTTTGTTGAACATGCTTATCCCTATATTTAGTAACAAAGATAAAGATAATCCCTCTCTGCCTTGCGGCCATATATTACCGCTGTATGATACGAAAACATTTCCCGATCCTGGAACATTATACCTATGCCAATACCGCCGCCTTCGGACTAATGTCCGAAGGATTGCAGGAATGGCGGCAGGACCATGACCTCGACTACCTGGTTGGGGGCGGGCGTATGAAGATAGAAAGTCTTTCCCTCATCTCGGAGACCCGGAAAACCATTGCGAATTTTTTTAATACAGACCCCGGGAGGGTCTCCCTGCTGCCCAATTTTTCCATCGGGCTCAATTTCCTGCTGGAAGGGCTTGATAAGAACAGCCGGGTACTCCTGCTGGAGAATGATTACCCCTCCGTAAACTGGCCCTTTGAAAAGCGGGGCTTTCGCGTAACCTTTGTGCCTGTGGCCGCAGACCTGGAACAGCGTATAGAAGAGCTGGTATCCGCAGGAAAGATCGATATCCTCGCCCTGAGCCTGGTACAGTGGCAGGATGGGGTGATGATCAGCATGGATTTCCTGAGGGATCTTAAGAAAAAATACCCGGACTTGCTGGTCATTGCCGATGGTACGCAATTCTGCGGCGCCTTCAGCCTGGACTTCCGGGAGAGCGGCATCGATGTATTAGGGGCCAGTGGTTACAAATGGATGCTGGGGGGAACAGGCAACGGTTTCCTGCTTTTCAGCGAAAACTCCATGCAAAAACTGAACCCTTTGGTCACCGGTTTTAACGCCTCCGGCGCCAACCTGGACCGGAAGGATGAGATCCCTTTTTCAAGGCAGTTTGAACCCGGACACCTGGACAGTCTTTGTTTCGGAAGCCTGAATTTTTCCCTGCAGTTCCTGCAGCAGGCCGGCATGCCGGCCATAGAGGCCTATAACCGGGATTTGTCCCGGCATGCCAGCGAAGTATTCGGAAGCCGGGGATTACTCTCAGGCACCGTACAATCTCGCCCCGTCCACAGCACTATTTTCAATATTAGAGGGGATACAGCTTTATACGAATTCCTGGTATCCCGGGATGTGATGTGCAGTCAACGGGGAGGCGGAATACGGCTTGCCTTCCATGCCTATAACACCAGGGAAGATATAGACCGTATTGCCGGGCTTTGGGATCAGTCCGGATCCTGATTGACATATCCTGAATTCCGCGCCTGTATTTTGAGAAGGAATTTTCATTGTTCGTCAATTTTTATTAAATTGATAATTCTCTGTTAACCAATTGTGTATTAAGAGTTTTATGTATTCATTTGCTTCTGCAATTTGAAAACAACCTGTATCAATTAATAATATTATATCATGGCTATTACAAAACAATACCTCAAGACTAAACCGGTATGCAAAGTGACATTTACCCTGCCTGCAGAAGACGCATCTAAAGTGGCAGTGGTTGGAGATTTCAATAACTGGAACCCAAAAGGGAGTGCATTGAAGAAATTAAAGAACGGAAAGTTTAAAGGTACTTTTGATCTTCCTAAAGACAACACTTACGAGTTTAAATATCTTGTGGACGGTGCCTATGTCAACGACGGGGAAGCCGATCGTTACCAGTGGAATGATTTCGCAGGTACTGAGAACGGGGTACTGGAACTCTGATGTCAACTGAAAAGAAAGAATTAACGGGGCGATCAGCCCCGTTTTTTATTCCCTATTTTCCCGTGAAAATATAGTTCTTGTAGCAGCCGTCGAGATCCTCGAACACCTGTCCTATCCCGAGTCCCGCCTCATCTGCCAGCCATTGTACCGTGCGGTGATCATACTTCTGCGAAATCTCTGTGTGAATACTCTCCCAGGCTTCCAGGGTGATCTGCAGGTCTAGTTTGCCCAGGTAAACCGATTGTTTTTTGGTCGATACCAGGTAGCTCCGCGCCGTACCGGTTTCCGGGTCATAAGTTTCCCAATGCTTAAAATTGTCAGGTTCAAAGTTGGCGTCCAGTTCGCGGTTCATCCGCACCAGGATATTCTTATTGAAGGCTTCGGTTATACCGGCCGGATCATTGTAGGCATCCAGGATGGTCTGCGGATCCTTTTTCTGGTCAAACCCTATGAAAAGAAGGTCTTCCGGCCCCATCAGCTGCCTGATCCCCTTCAGGAATTCAATGGCCTTTTTATGAAGCAGGTTCCCAATATTGGATCCCAGGAAGAGTATTACCTTCCGCTCCTTTACGTCCTGCAGTTTTTCCAGTATTTCAAAATAGGTTCCTTCCATCGGATGGATGGCCACCCCTGGTATTTCTTTTTCTACCGATCTTTGCAGCTGTTCCAGGACATTGCCACTGATATCGATAGGCAGGTATTTAAAATCGGCCTGCTGTTCCAGCAGTTCCTTCAGCAGTATCTTGGTCTTCTTGCCATCTCCCGCCCCCAGTTCAATGAGGTTAAAAGGTTGCCTTCCCTTGGCAAACTGCCGGCAGATATCTGCCCGGTTGGTCTCCAGGAGACGAAACTCGCAGCGGGTCAGGTAGTACTCCGGCATCTCCATGATGTCCTGGAAGAGCTGGTCGCCTGCCTTGTCGTAAAAATATTTGGACGAGAGGTGCTTGGGGTAATCCGTGAGCCCCCGGTATACATCTCTTTCAAAAGGAGATTTTAATGTGGATAGGGTATGTGGTTGCATAGTGTTCTTTATGTTGTTAACGTGCCAGGCGCAGCCCGGTATATTGCCAGCGGAGCGGGGGATGGAAAAAATTGCGATAGGTCGGCCTGCTGTGTTTTTCAGGGGTCGCCACAGAACTGCCCCGCAGTACTTTCTGGCTGACCATGAATTTCCCGTTGTATTCTCCTAAGGCTCCTTCAGCTTTTTCATAGCCAGGGTAGGGCAGGTATGCACTTTCTGTCCATTCCCATCGCTTCCCCCAGGGAAAATATTCCTGGCTTGCTTCCCATTCAAATTCGGTCGGCAGCCTGCATCCTTTCCACTGCGCAAAGGCAAAGGCCTCGTAATAAGAGATATGGGTCAGCGGTGCCTCCGGGTCAACCGGCTTTAATCCTTCCATGGTATAATAATGCCACCGGCCGTCTACCTGGTGCCAGTACTGCAGGCATTGCACCTGCTTGGTATTCACCCAGTCCCATCCCTCGGCATGCCAGTGACTGAACTCCTTGTAGCCTCCGGCTGCAATGAATTCCAGGAATTCCCCGTTGGTCACAAGTTTGTTGGAGATCTCGTAAGCGTTCAGGTATACCTTATGTGCCCCAAGCTCGTTGTCATAACAGAATTCATCTCCCTTATGCCCGATCTCGTAGATCCCTTCGTCCATCCCGATCCAGTCCTGCTCATGGGATTCCCTTTCGTATTCCATAGGAAAGGTTGCATAGGCAGGTAAAAGCGGGTTGTTGCCCAGTATATATTTGATATCTGTAAGCAGTAACTCCTGGTGTTGCTTCTCGTGGTGGATGCCGATCTCCATCAGCCCGTGTAATTCCTCAGGCGTACTGTCTGCCTCGAAGAGTTCACTGATCGCCCGGGTTACATGTTCGCGGTATTCATAGATCTTCTTTACGGAAGGGCGGCTGAGGTTGCCGCGATTGGCACGCACCACCCGTTTGCCCATACTCTCATAATAGGAATTAAAGACAAAAGAAAAGTCGGGATCAAATTCAGTATATCCTTCGGCGAATTTTTTGAGGATGAATTCTTCAAAGAACCAGGTAGTATGCCCCAGGTGCCACTTGGGCGGGGATACATCTTCTATGGGTTGCACAACGTAATCCTCTGTTTCCAGTGGGGCACAGAGTGCTTCGGAATGTTTCCGGGTTTCCTTGAAAAAGCTCAGTAGAGTGTCGGTCGCAAGCATAACTTCTGAATCTTCTTAAAGTTAAGAATTTTCCGAAGGACCCCTGGAGCTCTATTAATTCAGAGATGAACGCTAAACGGCAACCTTTCCCTTGATGGGCGGATGCGGATCGTAATCCAGCAGTGTGAAATCCTCGAACTTGAAATTAAAGATGTCTTTCACTTCCGGGTTCAGTTGCATCTTGGGCAGGGGGCGGGGATCCCTGCTCAGCTGCAGTTTGATCTGTTCCAGGTGGTTGCTGTAAATATGGGCATCCCCGAAGGTGTGGATGAAATCCCCGGGTTCCAGCTCGCAGACCTGGGCCAGCATTAAAGTAAGCAGGGCATAAGAAGCAATATTGAAAGGTACGCCCAGGAAAATATCGGCGCTCCTTTGGTAGAGCTGGCAGGAGAGCCTGCCGTCCGAGACGTAGACCTGGAAAAAGGCGTGGCATGGCGGCAGGGCAGCCTTGCCGTTCGCGACATTCTCCGCGAAGGAAACCGAAGTATCCGGCAGTACCCCGGGATTCCAGGCAGATACCATCATCCGCCTGCTGTCCGGGTTGTTCTTCAGTGTATCGACAAGGTTCCTGATCTGGTCAATTCCGTCCCCGTTCCAGTTGCGCCACTGGGCGCCGTAAACAGGCCCCAGGTCCCCGTTCTCATCTGCCCATTCGTTCCAGATCCGCACCCCGTTCTCCTGCAGGTACTTGATGTTGGTATCCCCTTTCAGGAACCACAGCAATTCGTGGATGATCGATTTCAGGTGCAGTTTCTTGGTGGTCACCATCGGGAAGCCTTCAGCCAGGTCAAAACGCATCTGGTAACCAAACACGCTGAGGGTACCCGTACCCGTGCGGTCTTGCTTAAAATTTCCGTTTTCCAGTACGTGCTTCAGGAGGTCGTGGTATGCTTTCATAAGTGAACGGGTATTTTGAATTGAAGGGATCCGAGGTAATATATGCCTGGCGCCCGGGCTAAAAATAAGGAATAGGAAAGCCTTTTCTGATAAACTCCGGTTGCTAGTTATAAAAAATTATTAACGGGCCGGGAGTGGCCCGTAAAGCGCTTACCCGAGGATCATCCCTGCAATGGTGGCCGATAAAAGAGAGGCCAGAGTTCCCCCGAGGACAGCACGCATCCCGAATTCGGACAGCAGCTTCCTTTTTCCCGGGGCGAGAGAACCGATTCCCCCGATCTGTATCCCGATAGACGCAAAATTGGCAAAACCGCAAAGCATGTAGGTGGCCATGATGATCGACTTGCTATAGGTGAAATGTGTCCCCTGGCTGGCGTCTTTCAGGGAGGCCAGCTGGATGTACCCGATAAATTCGCTCGCTGCCAGTTTAATTCCCAGCAATTGCCCCATCAGCATGATGTCTTCGGTATGAACCCCGATCAGCCACATCAGCGGGGAGAAGATCACCCCGAGGATCGCTTCCAGGGAAAGCTGTTCAAAAGAGGAATTCCCGGCGATCCAGCCGTTTAGCGTGGTCACATCGCCTACCCAGCCCAGGATTCCATTGATCATGGCGATAAAGGCTACAAAGACCAGTAACATGGCCCCGACATTCACGGCCAGTTTCAGTCCTTCTGTGGTTCCGTTGGCAATCGCATCCAGGAAATTGGACCCTATTTTTTCGTGGGATACCTGTATATCCGTATCTATGGGTTCTGTCTGGGGGTAAAGGATCTTTGAGACAATAATTGCGCCGGGTGCTGCCATTACAGAGGCCGCCAGCAGGTGGCGTGCAAATTCCAGCCGCAGTTGTTCGTCAGTGCCGCCCAGGAAGCCAATATAAGCAGCGAGTACGCCTCCTGCCACGGTGGCCATACCCCCGATCATCACCAGGAGGATCTCTGACTTATTCATTTTTTCCAGGTAGGCCTTGATCAGCAGTGGGGATTCGGTTTGCCCCAGGAAAATGTTCCCGGCCACGGAAAGACTTTCAGCCCCGCTGATACCCAGGGATTTGGTGAGCATCCATGCCAGAGCTTTTACGATCTTCTGAACGATACCCAGGTAGAACAGTACCGAGGTAAGTGCTGAAAAGAAGATTATGGTAGGCAGGATCTGGAAAGCAAAGATGTACCCTATGCTGGGGTTGTCCACATCCAACAGGTTCCCGAGCAGGAACTGGCTTCCCACCAGGGTGTAGTCCAGGATGTTGACAAAGAACTGTCCTATGCTGCTGAATAATAATTGAACGTAATAGACCTTCAGTACGCCGATGGCCAGTAAAAGTTGTATCCCCAGTCCTATCCCGACGGTCTTCCAGTTGATTGCCCGGCGGTTGGCACTGAAAATAAATGCAAGCCCGATCAGGGCCAGCATTCCCAGCATCCCGCGGCCGAGGGATTCCACCGTAAAGCCCTGGTTGGGCACCGCTGCAGAGATCTTACTGCCCTCATCCTGTAAGACAGCGATACTGTCTGTAGCCTGGGGCAACGCTTCCTGCACCAGGGTGTCCTGGGCGCAAATGGGTAACAAAAAGACAAAGAATAACAGAGTAAGCCAGGCCCTTGGGTTCATACAGTAGGTGCTAATTATCGCTTGCGTTTGGAAATTTCATCGCGAAGTTGGGCCGCTTTTTCGTAGTCTTCCCCGGCTACGGCCTTATCCAGTTCCCTGTGTAATTCCTCCAGGGTCAGTTCTTTATATGGAGCAGAGGAGGCCGAATCAATTTCGACGGTTTCACCTTCCTGCAGGATCTCGTCAACGACAATACTGTCATCGCCCTCTTCCTTGTCCTTGTCCTTGGAAGAGAATTTCAGGAAAATACCTGCCTTGTCCAGGATGGTCTTGTATGTGAAAATGGGTGCATTGAAGCGTAATGCCAGGGCGATAGCGTCGCTGGTCCTCGCATCGATGATCTCTTCGATCTTGTCCCGTTCGCAGATGATACTGGAGTAAAACACCCCGTCTACGAGTTTATGGATGATCACCTGCTTTACGACGATGTCAAAACGGTCGGCAAAATTCTTGAACAGGTCATGGGTAAGGGGTCTTGGGGGTTTGATCTCTTTCTCCAGCGCAATCGCGATAGACTGTGCTTCAAACGCGCCGATGACTATTGGCAGCTTCCGATCACCCTCTACTTCATTCAGGATCAGGGCGTATGCCCCGTTCTGTGTCTGGCTGTAGGAGATCCCCTTTATTTTTAACCTTACTAAACTCATATCCATCAATACAACATTGGGGCTGCGTCAAACTTCCGGACAAGCCGGAAGTTTGCAGTCCCTTAAGGGGCACAAATTAACAAAAATTAAGCGTTTTGTGCTTTAAATTCCTTTAATTTTTCGATGAGTTTAGGCACCACTTCAAAGGCATCACCCACGATCCCGTAATCCGCAGCCTTGAAGAATGGAGCTTCCGGATCGTTATTGATGACCACTTTGGTTTTGGAAGCACTCACACCTGCCAGGTGCTGGATGGCCCCGGAGATACCAATAGCAATGTACAGGTTAGATGCTACAGGTTTCCCGGTCTGTCCCACGTGCTCACTGTGAGGTCTCCATCCCAGGTCAGATACGGGCTTGGAGCAGGCAGTGGCAGCTCCCAGTACATCGGCGAGTTCCTCGATCATTCCCCAGTTTTCCGGGCCTTTCATTCCGCGACCTGCAGATACGACGATCTCGGCATCAGCGATGGTTGCCTTCCCGACAACTTTGTCCACCTCTACGGATTTCACATTAAATGCACCGTCTTTCAACTCGGGCGAAAATGCTTCTACGGTTGCATCAACCGCGTTCTCCTTGAGCCCGTAGGCGTTGTTGGAAACCCCGATGATGCTGACATCGGCATCCATTTGTGTCAGGGCAAATCCCTTGTTACTGAAAGCAGTTCTTTTTACCACCAGCGGGCTGGTGCTTTCCGGCGCAGCAACCACGTTAGGTGCGTAGCTGGCTTTTAGCATTCCTGCCAGCAAACCGGCCATGTATTTGGAATCGGTGCTGGAGCTCAGTACAATTACCCTGGCGTCTTCCTTGGAAGCAGCCTGGGAAACAGCCTGGGCATAAGCTTTGGCATTGAAGGTCTTTAGTTTGTCGTCACTCACCTGCAGTACCTTGTTCACCCCGTAAGTTCCCAAAACATCGTTCTCTTCGTTGTTAAAGGAAATAGCGGTGACAGTGGTGCCCAGTTTATGGGCAACTTCATAGGCATAAGAGGCCGCCTCCAGCGCGTGTTTCTTGAATTTACCTTGTTCTGATTCTGTATATACCAGTATAGACATAATTTGTTGTAGTGTTTTTAGCCGGCCCCACAGGGAGCCCGGGCAATATTTTAGATTACTTTGGCTTCGTTATGCAGTAGTTCTACCAGTTCGCCGACATTGTCCGCATCTACCAGTTTAACTTCTCCCTTGGGAGCTGGCTTTTCAAAACGGGTCTCCTTTGTAGCAGGGGTGGCATCTACCGGCGGTACTACGTTCAGTTTTTTCTGCCGTGCCATCATGATTCCCCTCATGTTCGGGATCCTCAGGTCGCTTTCTTCAACCAGGCCTTTCTGCCCGCCGATGATCAGGGGTAGGGTGGTGGAAACTTTTTCTTTTCCCCCGTCGATCTCCCGGACAGCTGTGGCGTTGTTGCCATCTACCTCCAGGCTGATACAGGTATTGACGAAATTCATATCCAGCAGTGCAGCCATGATCCCGGGAACCATTCCGCCATTGTAATCGATAGATTCCCGACCGGCAATGACCAGGTCATACCCTCCGTTCTTGACCACTTCGGCCAGCTGGCGGGCTACGAAAAATCCATCAGCAGGAGCAGCGTCCACGCGGATGGCCTCATCGGCTCCAATGGCCAGGGCTTTCCGGATGGTGGGTTCTGTACTGGCTTCTCCTACGGTAGCTACGTGCACCGTGGCACCTTGTTTTTCTTTGAACCACATGGCTCGGGTGAGTCCGAATTCATCGTTGGGGTTAATAACGAATTGTATGCCGGAAGTGTCAAATTTGGTGTCGCCTTCCGTGAAGTTGATCTTGGAAGTTGTATCGGGTACGTTGCTGATGCAAACCAGAATTTTCATGTACAATAGTTTTTTAATGTATGGCCGCTAAGATAGCCATTAATTTTGAAAATTACTATGCGTGCATAGTAAATTATCTTCTTTTTTTTAAAGCCTGTGTCGGCGTATTTGCTAGATATTTTTCTATTTTTGTTCGCATTCTTAAGAAACAACATTTTTAAAGCGTCCGCACAGAAAGATGAAAACATTACAGTTTAGAGAAGCCATAGCCGAGGCGATGTCGGAAGAAATGAGAAAAGATGAATCCATCTACCTGATGGGAGAGGAAGTTGCCGAATACAATGGCGCTTACAAGGCTTCTAAAGGGATGTTAGATGAGTTTGGACCGGAAAGGGTGATAGATACCCCGATTTCGGAACTCGGTTTTGCCGGGGTCGGAGTAGGTTCTGCCATGATCGGGAACAGGCCGATTATCGAGTTCATGACCTTTAACTTTGCTTTAGTAGGTATAGACCAGATCATCAATAATGCCGCTAAGATCCGGCAGATGTCAGGAGGCCAGTTCAACTGCCCGATCGTTTTCAGGGGACCAACCGCTTCTGCAGGCCAGTTAGCTGCGACCCACTCACAGGCTTTCGAGAGTTGGTTTGCCAACTGCCCGGGACTAAAAGTGGTGGTGCCTTCTAACCCTAAAGATGCCAAGGGGCTGCTGAAATCAGCTATCCGCGATGACGACCCGGTTATTTTCATGGAGTCCGAGCAGATGTATGGCGATAAAGGAGAAGTGCCTGAGGATGAATATACCATTCCACTGGGGGTGGCCGATGTGGTCCGCGAAGGGACCGATGTTACCATCGTGTCTTTCGGGAAGATCATCAAAGAGGCTTATAAAGCTGCGGATGAGCTGGAGAAGGATGGTATAAAATGCGAGATCATCGATCTGCGTACCGTACGTCCTATGGATCATGATACCATCCTGAACTCTGTAAAGAAAACCAACAGGCTGGTGATCCTGGAAGAGGCCTGGCCTTTTGGAAATGTCGCAACAGAGATCACTTACCAGGTGCAGTCCAAGGCATTCGATTTCCTGGATGCGCCTGTCATAAAGATCAATACCGCCGATACCCCTGCGCCTTATTCTCCCGTATTACTGGAAGAATGGCTGCCTAACCACAAGGATGTGATCGCCGCGGTAAAAAAGGTGATGTACAAATAACAGCGATCCGCTGTAAGGAATCAAAAGCTCCGTTGACCTAAGGTGGACGGAGCTTTTTTTTTGATAAGTTTAGTAAGTCAAGCCGCAGGGATGGTTTACATTTGACCCTTCCCGGAAGTACTGTATATCCCGCTCCGGACAACTATGAAGAAATCATTGTTCTGCATCCTGGTGTTCTTAAGCTCGGTCTCCCTCTTCTCCCAGACCAAGGTGGCGGGTATTGTAAAGGATGAGGGCGGATCTGCGGTTGCATTTGCCAACGTACTGTTCGCTGGTTCCAGGGAAGGGACCATTACTAACGACGATGGGCGATTCTACCTGGAATCCGATTCGGATTATGACTCCCTCCAGGTGTCTTTTATCGGCTACACCACCCGGCAGGTTCCCCTGAAGAAGGGTGCAAACTACGACCTGGAAATTGTGCTGGAAGAAGGCGGTGAACAACTGGACGAAGTGATTGTCTATGTGGGCAAACAATCCAAGAAGAACAACCCTGCTATAGAGATCCTGAAGAAGATCTGGGCCAAGAAACGGATCAACGGGCTCAGGATGTTTGAGCAGTACCGCTACGATAAGTACGAGAAACTGGAATTTGACCTGAACACCATTGACAGTTCCGTGATCAAAAGCAAGCTTTTTAAGGGGATGGAATTCGTTTTCCAGGACCTGGATACCTCGCGGATAACGGGGAAGACCTACCTGCCGCTTTTTTTGAACGAGACCTTTGCCAGGGTATACGGGGATAACACCCTGGACCTGGAGAAGGAAGACCTGCTGGGTTCCAAGAATTCCGGTTTCAGCAATAACCAGGCGATCACAGCCTTTGTAGAGGACCTGTATTCGGATTACAACATCTATAACAACTACCTGAAATTCTTTGATAAAAGTTTTACCAGCCCGCTCTCGCGAACCGGGATCGACACCTATAATTACGTGCTGGCAGACAGTGCTTATATCGGGGATAAATGGTGTTACAACATTGTATACTACCCCAGGCGGAAGAACGAGCTCACCTTTAAAGGTGATTTCTGGGTGAACGATACCACCTTTGCGATTGCGAAGATCAACCTGGAAGTGACCAAGAGTGCCAACATTAACTGGGTAAAGGAGATCTATATAGAACAGGACTTCGAGGTGCTGAACGATTCTGTATTCCTGTTGAAGAGGGACTATATGCTTAGTGATTTCAGTTTGAGCAAGAAAGAGAAGTCGAGAGGCGTCTACGGCAAGCGGACCACGGTGTACGACAATTACGTATTTGAAGAGCCCCGGCCCAAGGAATTCTATTCGCGCAAGACAGACCCCTATAATCCCCTCATTTTTGAGCGGGACAGCGTTTTCTGGGCCAATAACCGTTTGGAATCGTTGAACAAGGATGAGAAGGGGATCTACGAACTGCTGGATACCCTGAAAACGGTTCCCCGCTTCAGGACCTATTACGATATTGTCAGTATCCTGGGTTCGGGGTACGTGGAGATCGATAAATGGAATGTTGATATCGGGGACCTCTACAGCACCTTCGGATATAACGATGCCGAAGGTATCCGTGTCAGGGCAGGGGCGCGGACCTATTTTGGGCAGAACGATCCCTGGAGGCTGGAGGGATACCTGGCATATGGCCTGGAGGATCAAAAGGTGAAACACGGCTTCTCGGCCAAGTTCCTCCTGGATCGCGGAACCCGGCTTATCCTCTCTGGGGGTAACCGCCGGGATGTGGAACAGCTGGGCCTAAGCCTGACTGCCACCAACGATGTCCTGGGCCGCAGCGTGGCTTCTTCCTCTGTCTTTACCGTGGGTGCTAACGACCGGCTGACCAGGATCAACCTAACGACCTTGAACCTGGAACTGGAGCCCCTGCTTAATTTCCGGGTGCGCTTCGGGGGATCTTTCCGGCAGCTGGAATCAGCCCTGCCCGATGCCTTCAGCCTGGAGTACCTGGACCCGGAATCCCCCGGCGGAATTGCCTCGGAAATAAAACAGTTTGATATTACCACCATCCTCATTTATACCCCCGGGAAAAGGACCATCGGCTACGGGGTAGAGCGGCGTGATATCAATGATACCTACAGTACCCTGCTCCTGAATTATACCCAGGGACTGGAAGGTTTCCTGCAAAGTGATTTTAACTACAGCAAACTGCAGTTCTCCTATTCCCAACCCTGGCAAGTAGGGGGGATCGGACGCTTGATGTCTACGGTAGAAGTAGGCAGGACTTTTGGAGAAGTGCCGCTGGGCATGCTGAACGTGATCCCGGGGAACCAGACCTTTTTTACCTTGTACAATACGTTTCCAAACCTGGATTTTTACGAATTCGTGACCGATACTTACGCATCCCTTCACCTGGAACACAATTTTAACGGGCGCCTCTTCTCCAGGATCCCCCTGCTGAGGAAAGCCAATCTCAGGGAGATCGTCGGCCTGAGGGGAGTCTGGGGCGAGTTGTCTGAGGCTAACAAGACCTTGAGCAGTCCGGCCAATATACCGTTGATGGCACCCGATGATGCTGTTTATTGGGAATACTCCTTCGGGGTGGGCAATATCTTCCGCATCTTCCGCATCGATTTTAACTTCCGTGGCAATTACCTGGACCAGCCAAATGCCCGTACCTTTGCCATTACCGGCACTTTCGGCTTCAGTTTCTGAGTTTACTGTCCGTGGATCCCGGAGCGCTGCAGTTATCAGGGAACAAGGCAATTGCGGCTTCGTGGGCGGAAATTTATTGTTTCATATTCTAATCGGTTTTACTACTTTAGCCCACGTTTAAACCAAAAAATAACTAATCAACATGGAAAGTTTTGTGAAATTCTTGCCTGCCTTCGGGATCCTGGGCTTGCTATTTGTTTTCGTTAAAAATGCGTGGGTCTCCAAACAGGATGAGGGCGATGCTAAAATGGCAAAAATTGCCAAAAACATAGCCGATGGGGCTATGTCTTTCTTAAAAGCCGAATATAAAATTCTATCAATATTTGTCCTTGCCGTAGCTATACTGCTATACTTTAAAGGCGAAGCCGAGACCGGGTCTCACGGGATGGTTGCCGTATCCTTTATCGTAGGGGCCATCTGCTCTGCACTGGCCGGTTTTATCGGGATGAAAGTAGCCACAAAGGCCAACGTAAGAACTACACAAGCTGCCAGGACTTCCCTGGGAAAAGCACTGGAGGTAGCATTTGCCGGAGGTTCAGTAATGGGTCTTGGCGTAGTGGGCCTGGGCGTGCTGGGGCTGAGTGGATTGTTCATGATCTACCAGAATATCTGGGAAGGTGCCGATAAAGTACCGCTGGTACTGAATGTACTTTCCGGATTCTCACTGGGAGCTTCTTCTATCGCACTTTTTGCACGTGTGGGTGGAGGAATTTATACCAAGGCAGCCGACGTAGGAGCTGACCTTGTTGGAAAAGTTGAAGCAGGTATCCCCGAGGATCACCCGCTTAACCCTGCTACTATTGCCGATAACGTAGGGGATAACGTAGGTGATGTTGCCGGGATGGGAGCTGATCTGTTCGAATCATACGTAGGTTCCATCATCGGAACCATGGTACTGGGAGCCTATATCTTTACCCCGGATTTTGGCGGACTGGGAGCGGTTTACCTGCCCCTGGTTCTTGCAGCCCTGGGAATCGTTATGTCGATCATCGGAACTTTCTTCGTGCGTGTTAAAGAGGGAGGTAATCCCCAGACTGCATTGAACGTAGGTGAATTCGGATCAGCTATTTTAATGGTTATCGCTTCTTATTTCATTATCCAGATGATGATCCCTGACTCAGTAGAAGGATTGCCATTTGGTGCAATGGGTGTATTCTGGGCTACTATAGCCGGACTTGTTGCCGGGCTTGGAGTTGGTAAGATAACAGAGTACTATACAGGAACCGGGAAAAAACCCGTGATCAACATCGTACGCCAGTCAGAAACCGGTGCTGCCACCAATATCATTGCCGGTCTTGGAGTGGGGATGATGTCTACGGCTGTGCCGATCATCCTGATCGCTGCCGCTATCCTGGTGTCTCACCACTTTGCCGGACTGTACGGGATCGCGATCGCTGCGGTAGGTATGCTTGCCAACACGGGTATACAGCTGGCTGTGGATGCTTACGGGCCAATCTCGGATAATGCAGGAGGTATTGCCGAAATGGCTGAGCTTCCTAAAGAAGTAAGGGAACGTACTGATAAACTGGATGCGGTTGGAAATACCACTGCAGCTATCGGGAAAGGATTCGCGATTGCTTCTGCGGCCTTGACTGCCCTGGCCTTGTTTGCAGCATTTATGAAGGTGGCCGGTGTTACTTCTATCGATGTATCACGACCAGATATCATGGCCGGTCTGCTTGTAGGAGCAATGCTCCCATTCGTCTTTTCTGCATTATCGATGAATGCTGTAGGACGTGCCGCTATGGCTATGATCAACGAAGTACGTCGCCAGTTCAGGGATATCCCGGAGCTGAAAGCAGCGCTTGAACTGATGCGTAAATACGATTCAGATATTTCTAAGGCCACCCCGGAGGAGCAAAGGATCTTCCACGAAGCAGACGGTGTTGCAGAATACCAGAAGTGTGTGGCAATTTCCACTACTGCTTCTATCCGCGAGATGGTTCTGCCCGGGATCCTGGCCATTGCCGTTCCTGTTGCTGTTGGTTTCCTCGGAAGTGCAGAAATGCTGGGAGGCCTCTTAGCAGGAGTTACCTCTGCCGGTGTGCTGATGGCGATCTTCCAGTCTAATGCAGGTGGCGCATGGGATAACGCTAAGAAGATGATAGAAGCTGACGGCCGTAAAGGTACAGATGCTCATAAAGCTGCCGTAGTTGGGGATACCGTTGGAGATCCGTTCAAAGATACTTCCGGCCCTTCCCTGAACATCCTTCTGAAATTAATGTCGGTTGTGGCCCTGGTCATTGCCCCGAGTATTGCAGTAGGTGACGATATGGCTGCGGTACAACCTGCCCCCGCTGTTTACGAATTGACACAGGAAGAGGTGATGGCTGCTGCAGACAGCCAGGCGATCCATTACGAGGATGCCCTGGAAGCCGGATCCGAGGAAATTGTAAGCACCGAAATGGCGCCGGAAGTAAAGACAGCTGTCAAAAAAGAAGTACTGCTTACAGAAGTGAAGAAAGTACAAACGAAAAGCTAAGCTTGCTTAGTTTTGTTTCAGTCAAAAAAACCCGCAAGACCGCTTGCGGGTTTTTTTATGCTGCAGTATCTTTTTCTCTCATGAATTATTAACTTCTCTCATGAATTACGACGACCTTATAATACTGGGAATTTCCTTTGGTCTTGGCATGCTCAATGGCCTGCAACGGCAGTCCGAAGATGACCGGATCGCCGGCGTGCGTACTTTTACACTCATCGCTATCCTGGGTACCCTGGCCGGGTTCCTGACCCGGAACCTGGACAATCCTTACCTGGTTCCATTTTTTGGATTGGCGATCACTGCTTTCCTCGTGATGGGGAACGTGATAAAACTGCGGAAACTAGATGAAGCGCATATCGGGCAGACCACGGAAGTTGCTGCCCTGCTTATGTATGCCATTGGTGCGTACCTTGTCCTGGGTGACCGGACGATAGGGGTGCTGATGGGGGGAGGAATGGCTATCCTGTTATATGTAAAAGAACGCCTGCATGGACTTATCGAGAACTTGAAAGCAAAGGAGCTGAATGCTATCATGACATTCGCCGGTATTTCCCTGGTGGTGCTGCCTATCCTGCCCAACGAGACCTATGGCCCCTTTGATGTGCTTAATCCTTATAATATCTGGCTGATGGTCGTCCTGATCGTCGGGATCAGTGTGGTGGGGTATTTTATTTACAAGTTTGTAGGGACCAAGGTGGGGATCATTTCTAACGGTATTCTCGGGGGACTGATCAGCAGTACAGCGACCACGGTCAGTTATTCCAGGAAGACCAAAGAGACAGCCGATATTGGCAAGATGGCAGCCTTTATAATTACTGCGGCTTCTGCCATTGCCCTGGTTAGGGTGCTGGTAGAGGTTAGCGTGGTGGTGCCTGAAAAATTAGGATCCCTGATGACCCCTATCCTGGCCGAGTTTGTAATTATGGCCGGTCTCTGTATAGGGATGTTCTACCTCATCAATAAGGAACAGGAACAGGACGAGATGCCCGAACCTTCTAACCCCGCCCAGTTTAAAAGTGCATTGGTCTTTGGCTTACTTTATGCACTCATTCTCCTGGCCGTGGCCTTTGTAAAGGAAGAGTTCGGTAATAATGCCCTCTACGTAGTTTCTATCATCAGTGGTCTTACCGATGTGGATGCCATTACCCTATCTTTATCCCAGCTGATGAAAAAAGGAAGCCTCGAGGTGGAATCCGGGTGGCGGCTGATCCTGCTGGCATCGCTGTCTAATTTGCTGTTCAAAGGGATAATGGCGGCGGTCCTCGGAAGCAGGGAACTGACAAAATGGATTTCTATTACCTTTGGAGTATCCATAGCCGCAGGTTTACTGATCATGTGGCTCTGGCCTGAATCCTGGCATTTCTTTTAAGAATGATATTTAAAAAAAAACAAGACCCCCTGCAAATCATTGCGTTCCAGACTTACGGGACCAACAGCCACTTCTATGCGAAGGGCCGAGCGCTCGAAGATGAAAATATAGATCTTTCCAATAAAGGCTTCTGGAAACTGCTGATCAATACCTGGAAACGTTTCGAGACCGATGAAGTAGGGGATAGTCCAATAGACATCCACCTCCCGAATGGGAAGGTCATTAAGGCCAGGACCGACTCGGAAGGCTATTACCTGGCCGATGAAAAGCTGGAAGACCTTGAGGAATACGCCAACGAGGAAGGATGGTTGCCTTACGAAGTAACCTATGATACTTCCGGGGTTGATCCGACCCGGATCCGTGAAAACCGTTTCCCCGGGGAAATCCTTATACCCCCTGCCACAGCTGAATTCGGGGTGATCAGTGATATTGATGATACCATCCTGCATACAGGCGTGGTCTCTTCCCTTAAGTGGCAGGTGATCTTCAATACCGTTTTCAAGCGACCCGAAAAACGGACCCCCCTGGACGGGGCTGCCCAGTTTTACCACCTTCTGCACAGGGGGAAGACCGGGGAGGGTTCTAACCCTATCTTCTATGTCAGCCATAGTCCGTGGAACCTGTACCGCTACCTGGAACTGTTCCTGAAAGAACATAACTTTCCTAAAGGACCCATCCTGTTGAGGAGTTTTAAGAGTTTCCTGAACCGCAAGAAAGTGGTAGAGAAACCACAGAAGCAAAAAGAAATACTGAATATCCTGGAAACATACCCGAACCTGAACTTTATCCTGATCGGGGACAGCGGGGAGCACGATGCAGATATCTACATAGAGATCGCGGAAGCTTACCCGGAAAGGATCCTGGCTATCTACCTGAGGAGTGTAAAGCACCGAAAGCGGATGATGCGGGTAAAGGGGTTATTTAAATCGTACGAAACCGTACCCGTGCTTCTTGCCGAAGACAGTAAACAATTGTTCTCACATGCTTTTGAGAAAGGGTTTATCGCAGATCCCGGCCACTAGAAAAGTCCGTGGATCTCTGCATCGATCTTGTTGATCACAAAGCCGAGATCTTCCGGTTCGTCCACGAAGTTCAGGTTATCCACATCCATGATCAGGAGTTTTCCCTTGGTATAGCTTTGAATCCATGCCTCGTAACGCTCGTTCAGCCTGCTGAGGTAGTCTATAGAGATACTGTTCTCGTAATCCCTGCCTCTTTTATGGATCTGGTTCACCAGGTTGGGAATAGAACTTCTTAAATAGATCAGGAGGTCCGGCGGTTGTACAAAGGTCTCCATTAATTCAAAGAGACTGGTGTAATTATTAAAATCCCTGTTGGTCATCAGGCCCATGGCGTGCAGGTTGGGGGCAAAGATGTGAGCATCCTCGTAAATGGTCCTGTCCTGGATCACAGTTTTCCCGCTTTCACGGATCTTGAGGATCTGCCGGTAGCGGCTGTTAAGGAAGTAGATCTGCAGGTTAAAACTCCACCGTGCCATACTGGTATAGAAATCGTCCAGGTAAGGATTATCCACCACGTCTTCAAACTGGGCGTCCCAGTTGTAATGTTTAGAGAGTAACCTGGTCAGGGTAGTCTTCCCGGAGCCTATATTTCCTGCAACTGCAATATGCATGGCCATGTAACGATTTAGGGTTATGCGTTGTTCTGATAAAGGGACACAATATACAAAGTATCCGGGGTTCCCGAAAAAATAGTCGCGGAAATGCGCGCGGTAAATTCTGGGGTTCAAAATTTTTATTTCGAACCCAAATATGTACTTTTGTCACTGCGAATTGAGAGGACGGATTTGACTGATTGCAACCTCCCTGCCCGCGCACCGCGATACCCTTTACAATGGGGGTTGGGGAAAGAGGCAGGATAAAATGCTAAAGCAGTTTCCTTCACGCGAGTAAACTCCTTTACATTATTACGTCAGATCTGCCTCGTTACCTTATAAAGTATTGACGTATGGCTTATTTATTTACATCAGAATCTGTTAGTGAAGGACATCCCGATAAGATCGCGGACCAGATCAGTGACGCCCTTCTTGATAATTTCCTGGCATTTGACCCGGAGAGCAAGGTGGCTTGCGAGACCCTGGTGACCACCGGGCAGGTGATCCTTGCCGGGGAAGTGAAGAGCCATACCTACGTAGACCTGCAGGCCATTACCCGGGATGTGATCAACAAGATCGGTTATACCAAGGGAGAGTACCAGTTCAGCGGTGATTCCTGCGGGGTGATCTCGCTTATCCACGAGCAGTCACAAGACATTAACCAGGGGGTAGACCGTGGCGAGAAAGAAGAACAGGGAGCCGGTGACCAGGGGATGATGTTCGGGTATGCCATTAAGGAAACCGATAATTATATGCCACTGGCCCTGGATATTTCCCATAAGATCCTGAGTGAACTGGCTGCCCTGAGGAGAGAAGGGGACCAGATCACCTACCTGCGGCCGGATGCCAAGGCGCAGGTGACCCTCGAGTATTCCGATGACCATATTCCGCAGCGGATCGATACCATTGTGATCTCTACACAGCACGACGATTTTGACAAGGACAGTGTACGCATGCTGCAGATCATTAAGAACGACCTGCTGGAGATCCTTATCCCGCGGGTCAAGGCATTGCTTGCACCAGAAGTACAGGCCCTTTTTGACGACAATATCACTTACCATATCAACCCGACCGGGAAATTTGTCATCGGTGGCCCCCACGGGGACAGCGGACTTACCGGGCGGAAGATCATCGTGGATACCTACGGGGGCCGGGGAGCTCACGGCGGAGGAGCATTCAGCGGGAAGGATCCAAGCAAGGTAGACCGCAGTGCGGCCTACGCAGCTAGGCATATAGCCAAGAACCTGGTAGCTGCCGGCGTGGCAGACGAAGTACTGGTACAGGTAAGTTACGCGATCGGGGTGGTAGAACCCACTTCTATTTTTGTCAATACCTACGGAACAGCGCATGTGGATCTCAAGGATGGAGAGATCGCGGAGAAAGTTTCCCAACTTTTCGATATGAGGCCTTTTGCCATCGAAAAACGCCTGAAACTGCGGAACCCTATTTACCTGGAAACCGCAGCTTACGGCCATATGGGGAAAGAGCCCAAAATGGTGCATAAAGTGTTTGAGTCGCCCTATAACGGCAGGGTCGAGATGGACGTAGAGTTATTTACCTGGGAAAAACTGGATATGGTAGAACCTATCCGCCAGACCTTTGGTCTCGAAGTTTTGGAAAATCACTAGGATTATCCGGCTTCGTACCTATATTTGTAAGACATAAGTTCAATTATTTACTGATCTGTTATCAAGAAAGGTGGAGGGAATAGACCCTGTGAAACCTTAGCAACCCTCTGCTCCTCATTGCAGAGAAGGTGCTACATTCTATCCCGTACAGACGGGAATAGATAACGCTGACGGGATTTACTTCCTTCATATCTTTCTTATAACATATTTATTACCCCTGTGCTGAACGCGGGGGATTCCAGGCCCATTGCAATATGCATTTGTGTATCAGCAGGGTCTTATAAACGATAGAAAGATATGTTACATCATTTAAGCATACCGTCCTTCAGGACCGATAGCGGGAGCACACAGGATATTGAGCTCTCTTACCAGTTGTTCGGATGCGAACTGCATACGGCCCCGGTAGTCCTCGTCAACCATGCCCTGACAGGGAACTCGAACGTCACCGGTGACGACGGCTGGTGGTCTGTACTGATCGGGCCTGGCAAATGCATCAATACCGAGAAATATACCGTGCTGGCCTTTAATATTCCCGGTAATGGTTATGATGGATTTGTTATCGAGAATTACAAGGATTTTGTGGCAAGGGATATCGCCAGGATCTTCCTCACCGGCCTGGAGCAACTGGGGATAAAGAGATTGTTTGCCCTGATCGGCGGATCACTCGGCGGGGGAATCGCCTGGGAAATGGCCGCCTTGAAACCCGGTCTTACCGAACACCTGATCCCTGTGGCGTCTGACTGGAAATCGACCGATTGGCTGATCGCCAATTGCCAGATCCAGGAGCAGTTCCTGGTCAATTCCAGGCAACCCGTCCACGATGCGCGTATGCACGCCATGTTGTGCTACAGGACGCCGGAATCATTCAAGGAACGATTTCAACGCAGTACTGACGAGGCTTCCCAGCAGTTTAACGTAGAGAGCTGGCTGATGCATCACGGTAAAAAACTGCAGGAGCGTTTCCAGCTGTCTGCTTATAAACTTACCAACCAGCTCCTGAAGACCATTGATATAACCAGGGACGGGGAGGAAGCCTTTACCCGCTTGCAGGACAGTGACACCAATATCCATATCATAGGGGTTGATTCGGACCTTTTCTTTACCGCGAAGGAAAATAAGGAAACCTTTAAACAGCTGGCACAGACCAACAGTAATGTGACCTATGGAGAGATCCAGTCCCTTCACGGGCACGATGCCTTCCTGATGGAGTATGAACAGATTCAGCAGTTGCTGAAACCCATATTTGAGGACCCGGCCAGTATTCAACGCTACAAGGTGCTGAAATTTGGCGGGGTTTCCCTTGCCAATGGAGAGGGTATAGGGAATGTGCTCCGGATAATTACTACTAAAGTGGAAGCCGGCCAGAAGCTCGCAGTGGTACTCTCTGCCCGGGAAAAAGCCACGGACCAGCTGGAAATTATGTTGCGGAAAGCCGCTGCCGGGAAAGATTTTAAGCAGGACTTTGAAGCTTTTGAACGCTATCAACAGCATACCTTCAGCAATGTAAAGCTCACTGATGAGTTCCGGGGCCTGTTCCAGTTGCTGGAAGGGGTGGCCCTGTTGGGAGATTACAGCGTTAAGACCAAAGACCAGGTGCTGGCATACGGGGAGCTGATCTCTGCACGCCTGCTCACAAAATTACTGATCGGGAAAGGAGTGAACGCTGTATTCCTGGATTCACGCAAACTGATCCGGACCGATGACAATTACGGTAATGCCCAGGTGAACGAGCTGGTCTCCAAAGAACAGGTGCTGCGCGAATTTGCGGAGCTAGAGCCCGGAGCCGTGCCGGTGATCACAGGCTTTATTGCTGCAAACAAGGATGGGGATACCACAACCCTGGGGAGGAACGGGAGCAATTACACGGCCTCCCTGCTGGCGAATTTCCTGGATGCGGAGGAGCTTCAGAATTACACCCATGTGGATGGTATCTACACGGCAAACCCGGACCTGGTTCCTGAAGCCCGCATCATTAGTAACCTGTCCTACAGCGAAGCCAACGAAATGGCTAATTTCGGGACAACTATCCTCCATGCAAAGACCATTATCCCCTTGTTGGAAAAGAATATCCCCCTACGAATTCTGAATACTTTCAACACGGACGGGGAGGGAACCCTGATCAGTGCGAAAGGAGGCCCGGAGGGCATCAAATCACTTTCGGTAATAGAGAACGAGGCCCTGATCAACCTGGAAGGCCGTGGACTGTTGGGGAAAGTAGGTGTGGATGCCAGGATCTTCAAAGCCCTGGGACAGGCGAATATCAACGTGGGAATCATCTCCCAGGGTTCTTCAGAACGGGGGATAGGCCTGGTAGTGGCTGCTTCCGAAGCGAGGCGCGCCAAGGAAGCGCTGGAAACCGAGTTTGAAGATGCCTTCCAGTCCCGCGATGTGAATACCATCACCATTACCGAGGATGTCTCGGTGATATCCATCATCGGGCAGGATCTCAGTACCTTTCACAAGCCCTATAATTCCCTCATCAAGAACCAGGTCGTACCCCTGTTGTTCAACAATACGGTTACGGGGAAGAATGTCAGCCTGGTCCTGAAAAAATCAGACCTTCACAAGGCCCTTAATGTAATGCACGGGCAGATCTTTGGGATCGCCAAAAAGGTGAATCTCGCGATCTTCGGTCATGGTAACGTGGGGGGGACCCTCGTTGACCAGATCCTGGATTCCCGGGAGAAGATCGAAAAGCGGAAAGGGATCAGCCTTAATGTCTTCGCCCTCGCCAATTCCAGGAAATTACTGCTGGATAAAGAAGGACTGAACAAGAACTGGCGGAAAGACATTGAGGAAAAAGGAGTGGCTTACAGCGTGGAAGCGGTGAAACAATACGCGCGGAACCATCACCTGGAGAACCTGATCGCAGTGGATAACACGGCCAGTGAAGATTTTGTAGCCCACTATTTTGAACTGGTTGAAGAAGGGTATGACCTGGTCTCTTCTAACAAGATTGCCAACACCCTTGGCTTTGATTATTACCAGCTCCTCAGGGAGGAACTGGGCAGGCACCAGAAACAGTACCTGTATGAAACCAACGTGGGGGCGGGGCTGCCGCTAATAGATACGATCAAGCTACTCCATTTATCAGGGGAGAACATTACCCGTATCAAAGGGGTATTCTCCGGTTCACTCAGCTATATCTTCAATAATTTTTCCCAGGAGGAGACCAGTTTTTCCGACGTACTTAAGGATGCGATGGAACGCGGACTGACCGAACCGGACCCACGGGAAGATCTCTCGGGGAATGATGTTGGCCGGAAACTCCTCATCCTGGCCCGGGAGCTCGACCTGCACAACGAATTCCCGGATATCAATATTGAGAACCTTATCCCGCCGGCCCTGAGAGAAGGCGAGGTGGAAGAATTCCTGGCCAGGAGGAACGAACTTGACGAACATTACAACAAGATAAAACAGCAACAACCAGCCGGACATGTCTTGCGGTACGTGGGAGAACTACACGGGGACCTGCGAAAGGAAAAAGGAAAACTGGATGTAAAACTGGTGTCCGTACCCCAGGAAAGTGCCCTCGGGCAGGTGAAAGGATCCGATTCGATAATCGAGATCTACACGGAATCCTACGGGGAACATCCCCTGGTCATACAGGGGGCAGGGGCAGGTGCCGCGGTAACCGCCCGGGGCGTATTCGGGGATATTCTGCGGATCGCCGAGAAAGGATAAATTACAGATGGATAAAATACAGATCATGAAAAAAAGAGAATTTGAGACCAATGCCATAAGAACCCAGATGGAAAGATCCTCTTTCCTGGAGCACTCCAGCCCGGTGTACCTCACCTCGAGCTTTGTCTTCGAGGATGCCGAGGATATGCGGGCTTCCTTTGCCGAGGAGAAGGACAGGAATATCTATTCCAGGTATTCCAATCCAAACAGTTCTGAATTTATTGAACGGGTATGTAAGATGGAAGGAGCCGAGGATGGATTTGCCTTTGCCTCCGGAATGGCAGCTGTCTTTAACACCTTTGCGGCTTTGCTGGAGAGCGGGGACCACCTGGTGTCATCCAGGAACATCTTTGGGTCTACGCACAGCCTGCTGACCCAGTTCCTGCCCAAGTGGAAGATCAGTCACGATTATTTCGGGATCACGGCCACTGAAGAAGAGATCGAGGCCCTGATCCGGCCCGAGACCAAGATGATCTATGCCGAGTCGCCCACCAACCCGGGGGTAGATATCCTGGACCTGCAGCTGCTGGGGAAACTGGCCAAAAAGCACGGGATACTGCTGGTAGTCGACAACTGCTTTGCGAGTCCATACCTGCAGCAACCTTTAAAGTTCGGGGCAGACCTGGTGATCCATTCAGGGACCAAGCTGATGGATGGGCAGGGCAGGGTACTGGCTGGGATCACGGTGGGCAGCCATGAACTGATCGATAAGATCTACAGGTTCTCAAGGATCACCGGTCCCGCTTTGTCGCCCTTTAACGCGTGGATATTGTCCAGGAGCCTGGAGACCCTGGCTGTCCGTGTAGACCGCCATTGTGAGAATGCCCTTGCCCTGGCGAAATTTTTGGAGAAACACCCGAAAATTAAGCGGGTCAAATATCCATTCCTGCCATCACACCCCCAGTATAAACTGGCTAAGAAACAGATGAAGGCAGGGGGGTGTGTAGTAGCCTTTGAAGTGGAAGGGGGCCTCAAGGCCGGCCGCAGGTTTTTTGATGCCATCCGGCTGCTGTCACTATCGGCCAACCTGGGAGATACGCGGAGTATTGTGACCCACCCTGCGTCTACCACCCATAGTAAGTTATCACCGGAAGAACGGCAGGAGACGGGTATTACAGATGGATTGGTCAGGGTTTCTGTAGGCCTGGAACATATAGAAGATATCATTGCAGATATCGCCCAGGCTTTAGGGGAGGAATAGCGAAGAAACCATGGGTCGGAAATGGAAGGTATAGTTCGGGAGCGGGATTTTTTTCTATCTTCGTACTATGCTTTCCAAAAAGACCAAATATGGGCTGAAGGCCCTAACATACCTGGCATCCCGGCCGGATAAAGAGCCGGTTCAGATCGCAGAGATCGCTGAACACGAGAATATTTCCCAAAAATTTTTAGAGAGTATTTTGCTTAGCCTGAGGAAGACCGGGTTTCTTGGTTCAAAGAAAGGAAAGGGTGGCGGATATTACCTGATCAAAGATGCTTCAGAGATTCCCATGACGACTGTAATACGGGTGCTGGAAGGTCCCATTGCCATGGTCCCCTGCGTTAGTCTGAATTTTTACGAGAAATGCGACGACTGCCCGGATGAGAACGAGTGTTCTGTCCACAAACTGATGCTGATGGTCAGAGACAGCGCCCTGGAGGTGTACCGAAATAATACCCTGGCCGATATACTTACCTGAGGCGTAAATTCTTCTGTTGCCATGTCTTTCTTTGCAAAATTGTCAATCTATAGGGATATCTTTTATTAATCTACTAAAACTATAGACTAATCCGGAAATTCTTCTCCCGGAATAGGCTTACATATCATTTTAATTCTATTTTTGTTTATCCTATTAAATCTATAGGGTAATTAAATATATAATATTTTGATCGCAGAGCAATTAATTCAAGGCAGGCAAAAGGCCAGCAGCTACCGGAGAGACCGGACATCTGAACATCCTAAACGCAGCATTGTAAAATCGATCAGCTGGCGGATCGTGGGCACTGTAGATACGATCATCATTTCCTGGGTGATCACCGGGACCTTAAGCGTGGCTTTTTCTATAGGTGCTGTGGAACTGGTCACCAAGATGGCCCTCTATTTTTTACATGAACGTATCTGGAACCGGATCAAATGGGGGAGGTAAACCTGTATTATTTAAAGTAATGTATTATGAGATTTTCTGATCAACAGCTAAAAAGTCTGAACGCACAGTTCAAAGGGATCCCACCGGAAGAAATTATCTCCTGGGCTATATCGTACGGGAAAAGCCCGGTGGTTACCACCAATTTCCGGCCTTACGAAGTGGCGATCCTGCACGCGGTGACCGAGGTAAAGAAGGATATCCCCGTGATCTGGTGCGATACCGGCTATAACACCCCCCAGACCTACAGGCATGCAGAAGAGGTAATTGCCAGGTTAGAACTGAATATTCACCTTTATGTGCCAAGACAGTCGACCGCCCACCGGGACGTGGTGCTGGGTATTCCGCAGGTAGAAGATCCCAGGCACGTCATTTTTACAGAACAGGTAAAACTGGAACCTTTCCGCAGGGCCATGGCAGAACACCGGCCTGATGTCTGGTTCACCAACCTCAGGAAGGGTCAGACCGCCCACCGCGATACCCTGGACATCCTCAGCCTGGATAAACAGGGAGTGCTCAAGGTGAGTCCTTTCTACCATTGGAACGATGCCCAGCTGGATGCCTATTTGCAGGAAGCAGGCCTTCCTAACGAGCATACTTATTTTGACCCGACAAAAGTTCTTGCGAACCGGGAATGTGGTCTGCACAGCTAGGCAGGCGGGTTGCATCCACTGATTTAGATATTTGAAAGGAGTAAACGCCTTTTACCAGGCAGTGCCTTTCTTGTTTTTAATATCCTATTAAGTTTATAGGAAAAATAGAGTAAAATGAGAAGTTTTAGAACAGAAATAGAGAATCCCATAGTAGAGCGAGATATCCTGGAACTGGATCGCAAGATCCGTGAGTTTAAGGAGGGAAAAGTTGACGAGGAGAAATTCAGGAGTCTCAGGCTTGCGCGGGGGGTATATGGCCAGAGACAGCAGGGGGTGCAGATGGTGAGGATCAAACTTCCTTACGGGAAGGTCACGGCACACCAGCTCAGGAGGATTGCCGATGTAGCGGATGAATATTCGACCGGGCGGCTGCATATCACCACCCGCCAGGATATACAGATCCATTACGTGGACCTGGAACGCACCCCGGAACTATGGGCAGAACTGGAAAGGGACCAGGTTACCCTTAGGGAAGCCTGTGGAAATACGGTTCGTAATGTAACCGCCAGTGAAACGGCCGGTATTGATCCCGAAGAACCCTTTGATGTATCCCCGTATGCCCAGGCAGTATTTGAATATTTCCTGAGAAACCCGGTAGGGCAGGAAATGGGCAGGAAGTTCAAAGTGTCTTTTTCTGCCTCGGACAGGGATACCGGGTTGTCCTATATGCATGATCTTGGCTTTATCGCCAAGCTGCAGCAAGGGGAAAGAGGTTTTAAAGTAATGCTTGGAGGCGGACTTGGTTCTCAGCCCCGGCATGCTGATACCCTATATGAATTCCTTCCTGCGGACAAGATCATTCCCCTGATGGAAGGTGTTATCCGGGTATTTGACCGTTACGGCGAACGCAAGAGCCGGGCTAAGGCACGGATGAAGTTCTTACTGAAAGACCTGGGACTGCAAGGGTTTAAAACCCTGTTGGAAGAGGAACAGACAGCCCTTCCCCACCGGAATTACCCAATAGATGCCGCAGCATACCCAGCGGTTAAAGAGCCGTCCAGGGAAGCACCACTTGTTGAAATCCAGGATGAAGAGGGTTTTGAATTGTGGAAAAAGACCAATCTCGTCACCCAGAAACAA
The DNA here is from genome assembly GCF_004362865.1 of Zeaxanthinibacter enoshimensis. Lineage (GTDB taxonomy): Bacteria > Bacteroidota > Bacteroidia > Flavobacteriales > Flavobacteriaceae > Zeaxanthinibacter > Zeaxanthinibacter enoshimensis. The sequence continues at coordinate 63,381 of NZ_SNYI01000002.1, forward strand.
CCCGGGTATGTTGCCATAGGGATCAAGGTGATGCTAGGTGATTTCTATACAGATAAAGCCAGGCAACTGGCAGACCTGGTAGAACAGTACGCCGGGGGCGAGATACGGCTGTCATTACGGCAGAATATCCTGTTGCCCTATGTCCCGGAGAATTCCCTTCCTTTCTTCTATGAAGAATTGCGGAAGCTCGGGTTTGCAGAGGCGGGGTATAACAAGGCCCTTGATATCACTGCCTGCCCCGGAACAGATACCTGTAACCTGGGGATTGCCAGCAGTACCGGTATTGCTGCCGAACTGGAGCGGGTCATCCGCTCAGAGTACCCGCACTATACAGCCAACCCGGATGTGGTCATTAAGATCAGTGGTTGTATGAATGCCTGTGGCCAGCATAATATGGCCCATATCGGTTTCCAGGGCATGTCTGTCCGGACCCCTGATAAAAAGGTAGCGCCTGCCTTACAGGTATTGCTGGGGGGTGGCAACCTGGGGAACGGCCGGGGGAGGTTTGCCGATAAGGTGATCAAGGTCCCGAGTAAAAGAGGGCCGGCTGCGCTGAGGTTGATCCTGGATGATTACGAAGCTCATGGTAAGGGAGCGAGCTACGACGATTACTATGCCGAAAAGGGCCAGCTGTATTTTTACGAATTCCTGAAACCATTGTCCGATACGGATAACCTGGTCGCAGAAGATTTTATAGACTGGGGTAATGAAGAGCGTTATGAACAGGCTATCGGGGTAGGGGAATGTGCAGGAGTGGTCATCGACCTGGTGGCAACCTTATTATTTGAAAGCGAGGAGAAACTGGAACATTCAGCGCAATCTCTGCAAGCCGGGAAATGGGCCGCATCTGTCTTTTACAGTTATTCGGCCATGGTGAATGCGGCAAAGGCATTGCTCACCTCGGAAAACACCAAGACCAATACTCATGCGTCCATCATCAAAGATTTTGATAGCTGTTTTATCGAGTCCGGGAAACTTGAACTGGGCGGTTCCTTTGAACAACTCGTTCTGCAGATCAATAAGAACACTCCTTCCGGGGAATTTGCCGAAGCCTACCTGCAGCAGGCAGAAGCATTTATAGAGAAAGCGAAAGCGTACCGGGAAGTCGAATTAACAGAAGCCTGAAACCATGGAGAAGAGTATTACTTATAAAGAAAATTTGATCCCCGGGGGAGTTGCCGATGTGCAACCCAGGCTGACAGTTGTCGGTGCGGGTCCAGGCGATACAGAACTCATCACGATAAAAGCAATTAAGGCGCTGCAGTCTGCTGCTGTGATCCTGTACGATGCCTTGGTTGATACCGAACTGTTGGCGTACGCCCCGGCTGCGGAGCATATTTTTGTCGGGAAGCGCAAAGGGTGTTACGCCTACCAGCAGGAACAGATCAACGAACTAATCGTCAGCAGGGCCAGGTCTCACGGCCACGTGGTCAGGCTGAAAGGTGGAGACCCGTTCGTCTTTGGCCGGGGAGCGGAGGAGATGGAGTATGCGGCGAAAGAAGGTTTATCCGTCGCCATGGTTCCGGGTATTTCCTCCTGTCTCGCTGTTCCTGCATCCCAGCATATACCTACAACAAAAAGGGGAGCATCGGAAAGTTTCTGGGTGATCACCGGGACTACCAGGTCTCACAAGATCTCGGCCGATGTCGCACTTGCAGCAAGATCATCGGCTACCGTGATCATCCTGATGGGGATGTCCAAACTGGGAGAAATATGTGAACTGTTCCGTGAGCAGGGGAAAGGCGACTTGCCGTTAGCCATCATACAGAACGGCACCCTGCCGGATGAAAAAATTGGAATTGGCTCTGTGAATAGTATTGAGCAGGTGGTAAAGCAAAAACAGCTCGCCAACCCTGCCATCATAATTCTCGGGGAAGTTGTCAACCACCGCGCCGGGTTGTTAGCACTGACCTCCGGGATACACCAAGAGATACACGCATGAAAGAAAGAAACAATTTATACCCTGTCTTCTTAAAGACAAATACCCTGAAGATTCTCATTGTAGGTGGGGGCAACGTGGCTGAAGAAAAACTTCATTTCCTGACTAAATCCAGTCCGGATGCCGTAGTTACCATGGTTGCCCCATTTTTCAGGGACGGGACCAGGGAACTGGCGCTGGAATTTAACGTAGAACTCATCGAGGACGTTTACCAAACTTTCCACCTGCAAGGCAAACACCTGGTGATCGCTGCTACAGACCAGCCGGAGGTCAATATAAGGGTATACCGGGAATGCAGGGAACGCGATAAGCTGGTGAACGTCGCAGATAATCCCCCTTACTGCGATTTCTACATGGGCGGGATCGTGACCAAGGGTAATGTAAAGGTGGCTATCTCTACTAATGGAACCTCGCCCACGACTGCCAAGAGATTAAGACAATTCTTCGAGGAGGTGATCCCGGAAGAAATAGACCAGATGGTCCTGAACCTTAACGCTTACAGGAAGAAGCTGAAGGGAGACTTTGAGTATAAAGTGAAAGAGATGAACAAAGTAACCCGGAGCCTGGTCGGGGATGAAGTATTCCGGGATAAGCAGAATTGAGAATTAAGAACAGAAAAATATTATGATCAAGACAGATATCATCATCATAGGGGCGGGTCCCACCGGTTTGTTTACGGTCTTTGAAGCCGGATTACTTAAGCTGAAAACACATCTCATCGATGCGCTTCCACAACCGGGAGGGCAATGCTCCGAGATCTATCCCAAGAAACCCATTTACGACATCCCGGCCTACCCGGAGATCCTGGCCGGGGACCTGGTAGATCGCTTAATGGAACAGATAAAACCCTTTAGCCCCGGCTTTACCCTCGGCGAACGGGCACAAAACCTGGAAACCCTGGAAGACGGAACTTTCGTGGTAACCACCAATAAAGGGACTGCCCATAACGCTCCCGTTGTGGTCATTGCAGGCGGACTGGGGTCTTTTGAACCCCGGAAACCCCCGATCGGGAATATAGATGATTTTGAAGACAAAGGGGTCGCCTATATGATAAAGGACCCTGAGGTCTACCGTGACAAAAAGGTGGTGATCGCAGGCGGCGGGGATTCGGCCCTGGATTGGTCTATTTACCTGTCCGATATTGCAGCAGAAGTATCTCTTGTACATCGCAGAAACGAATTCCGCGGTGCCCTGGATTCTGTAGAGAAAGCAGCGGCACTGGCCAAGGCGGGCAAGATCAAATTATTTACAGAAGCCGAGGTGAAGAAGCTGTACGGGGATGAACACCTGGAAGCCGTCGTGGTAGAGCACAACGATAAGGCCAGGGGAGAATCTTACGTAGAAGCAGATCATTTTATTCCCCTCTTCGGGTTGTCACCGAAATTAGGGCCCATAGGGGATTGGGGGCTGGAGATCGAAAAGAATGCGATAAAGGTCAATAATTCGTACGATTACCAGACCAATATTCCAGGGGTATACGCCGTGGGGGATGTGAATACCTACCCCGGTAAATTAAAGCTCATCCTTTCCGGCTTCCACGAGGCCGCGGTTATGTGCCAGAGTGCTTACCAGAGGATCAATCCGGGTAAGCGGTTTGTAATGAAATATACCACGGTAGGAGGGGTCACCGGTTTTGACGGTTCGGTGAAGGAAGCCAAGAAAGAAGTGGTACAGAGTATCCTTGCCTGATCGTTCGGCAAATAGTTATCAGATACCGGCCACAGGATAAAAGTGGCCGGTTAAAATAAACGGCCAAATTCTTGCTTTTAAAAAGGCCGTACTGTTTCTTTGTACCAGTTCATTACCACATTGAAAGGTTATCAAGAAAGGTGGAGGGAATAGACCCTGTGAAACCTTAGCAACCCTTTATCTTTAAAGAAGGTGCTACATTCTATCCCGTACAGACGGGAATAGATAACAAAAAGAAAGGACTCCCTGTCCGTTCCCATCCCTGTCTTGATATATCCTTTCCTTGCTAAATACATTAAGAATTAGCTGTATGAGTAGGATAGAAGATATTTTAAAAAAACGCATCCTGGTTCTGGATGGTGCCATGGGTACCATGCTTCAACGCTATAAATTTGAAGAAAAGGACTTCCGGGGGGAGCGTTTTAAAGACTGGCCCAGCGACCTGCAGGGGAACAATGACCTGCTTTCCCTCACCCAGCCGGATGCTATTGCAGACATCCACAGGAAATATTTTGAAGCGGGGGCAGATATCGTGGAAACCAACACCTTCTCAGGCACCAGTATTGCCATGGCTGATTACGGGATGGAATCCCTGGTATACGAACTGAACTACGAATCAGCTCGTATCGCCCGCGAGGTCGCGGACGAATTCACCCGTAAGGATCCGGAGAAACCCCGTTTTGTCGCAGGGAGTATTGGTCCTACCAATAAAACGGCCAGTATGTCGCCCGATGTGAACGACCCTGGATTCAGGGCTGTTTCTTTCGAGGAACTAAAGGTGGCATACCGGGAACAGGCAGAAGCTCTGCTGGAAGGAGGAGTAGACCTGCTTCTCGTGGAAACCGTCTTTGATACCCTGAATGCCAAAGCTGCCCTCTTTGCCATCGAAGAGGTAAAAGAGGAAAAAGGTTCTGATGTCCCCGTCATGATTAGTGGTACTATAACAGATGCCTCGGGGCGTACCTTGTCCGGTCAGACCGCGGAGGCTTTCCTCATCTCCGTTTCGCATATCCCGATTCTTTCTATCGGTTTTAACTGTGCCCTAGGAGCCAGTCAACTGGTACCCCACCTGGAAGTCTTGTCAGCAAGGACCCGGGCAGCGGTTTCTGCCCACCCCAATGCGGGACTTCCCAACGCCTTTGGTGCCTACGATCAGTCGGCCCGGCAAATGGCAGACCAGATCAGGGAATACCTGGAAAAGAGCCTGGTGAATATAGTGGGCGGTTGCTGTGGCACCACCCCCGAACACATCAAAGCCATCGCAGAACTTTCTGCGCAATATAAACCCAGACCCTTTAGCCCGGTGTCTGATAAAGTAATACATCAGTAATATGGGCAAAGATCCAGCAGTACATACCAAAACCGGTGCCACGGAAGCTCCGCGCTATTTAAAATTATCCGGGTTGGAACCCCTGGTGGTCACCCCCGAAAGCAATTTCGTAAACGTAGGGGAACGCACCAACGTGGCCGGGTCCCGGAAATTCCTGAGGCTGATCAAAGAGGACAGGTTTGAAGAAGCCCTCGAAATTGCCAGGGAACAGGTAGAAGGAGGGGCCCAGATCATTGATATTAACATGGATGATGGCCTGATCGACGGGAAAGAAGCCATGGTCCGGTTCCTGAACCTGGTGGTTGCTGAACCTGATATTGCCCGGGTTCCCATTATGATCGACAGTTCTAAATGGGAGATCATAGAGGCCGGCTTGCAGGTGGTGCAGGGAAAATGCGTTGTGAACTCCATCAGCCTGAAAGAAGGAGAAGAAGAATTCCTGCGGCAGGCAAAACTCATCCGGCGTTACGGTGCGGCCGTCATCGTCATGGCTTTTGACGAGGTCGGACAGGCAGATAATTACGAGAGACGGATAGAGATTGCGAAGCGTTCTTACGAACTCCTGACAGAGAAGGCGAATTTTCCGCCTGAGGATATCATTTTTGACCTGAATGTTTTCCCCGTCGCCACAGGGATGGAAGAGCATAAGAGGAACGCGCTCGATTTTATCGAGGCTACCGCCTGGGTACGCCAGAATTTACCGTACTGCAGCGTCAGCGGGGGGGTCAGTAATGTATCCTTCAGTTTCAGGGGAAACAATCCCGTGCGCGAGGCTATGCATTCCGTTTTCCTGTACCACGCCATCCAGGCAGGAATGAATATTGGCATAGTAAACCCTACTATGCTCGAAGTTTATGACGATATCCCGCCAGAACTGCTGGAGAAAGTAGAAGACGTGATCCTTAACCGGCGGGATGATGCGACAGAACGGCTGCTCGAATTTGCGGAGACCGTGGTGGGCAAGGCCCGGGAAAACAAGACCGATCTCAGCTGGAGGGAAGAACCCCTGCAATCCCGTATCACAAGGGCCCTGGTTAAAGGTATAGACCAGTATATAGAAGAAGACGTGGAGGAAGCCAGGCAAAATGCCAAGCGGCCGATCGAAGTCATTGAAGGGCAGCTGATGACGGGGATGAACGTGGTGGGAGATCTTTTTGGAAGTGGAAAAATGTTCCTTCCCCAGGTGGTGAAGTCGGCGAGGGTCATGAAGAAGGCAGTAGCTTACCTGCTGCCTTACATAGAGGAAGAGAAGAAATCCTTACCACTGGCAGAACAGGGGAATGGAAATAACGGTAAGATCCTGATGGCGACCGTGAAAGGTGATGTCCATGATATCGGGAAGAATATCGTAAGTGTGGTCCTGGCGTGTAATAATTACGAGATCGTTGACCTGGGAGTAATGGTGCCCCCGGAAAAGATCATTCAAAAAGCCAAAGAAGAACAGGTAGATGTGATCGGGCTTAGTGGGCTGATCACCCCTTCCCTGGACGAGATGGTCTTTTTGGCCAAAGAAATGGAACGGCAGGGCTTCACGGTGCCTTTGTTGATCGGCGGAGCTACGACCAGTAAGGCGCATACCGCGGTGAAGATAGACCCGCAGTACAGTTCGGCCGTGGTGCATGTCAATGATGCATCCCGTGCCGTGACCGTCGTGGGAGACCTGCTTCAGAAAGAGCATTCGGCCCGCTACAAATCTGAACTTAAACTGGATTACGAATCCTTCAGGGAGAAATTTCTGAAGAGGGGCAAACAGAAAGAGTACCTGGATATCCGTGATGCCAGGGAAAACAAGTTCCGTATTGATTGGGAAAAGGATTCCCTGGTGGCGCCTGAGCAACCCGGCATACATGTCCTGGAGAACCAGGCCCTGGAGCCCTTGCTGGAATTTATTGACTGGACCCCTTTTTTCAGGAGCTGGGACCTGCATGGAAAATACCCGCAGATCCTCGACGATGAAGTGGTAGGGGCGCAGGCACGCGAACTCTTTGAGGATGCCCAGCTGATCTTGAAACGCATCCTGCAGGAGAAGCTGCTCAAGGCCAAAGCAGTGTGGGGGATCTTCCCGGCCAATACGGTAGCCGATGATGATATCAAAGTAGTTGTGCCCGAAGAGCTGCGTAAGGAAACCGGGAGTGATACCCTCACCTTCCACACCCTGAGACAGCAGCTGAAGAAGAGGGCTGGGGTGCCCAATTTTGCCCTGGCCGACTTTATTGTACCTGAGAGCAGTGGCCTCCGGGACCATATTGGCTGCTTCTGTGTGACTACAGGCTTTGGTACCCAGGAGCTGGCCTCAAAATTTGAGGAAGAACTGGACGATTATAACTCGATCATGGTCAAAGCCCTGGCAGACCGCCTTGCGGAAGCATTCGCAGAATACCTGCACCGGGAAGTCCGCAAGAAATACTGGGGATACAGCGCTGCTGAGAGCCTGGACAACAATGCCCTGATCGCAGAAGAATATTGCGGAATCAGGCCGGCGCCCGGCTACCCTGCCTGCCCGGACCACCTGGAAAAGAAGACGATCTGGAAGTTGCTGCAGGTAGAAGAGAGGATAGGGGTGACCCTGACAGAAAGCCTCGCCATGTGGCCTGCGGCCAGTGTGAGCGGCTATTACTTTGCACACCCGGAATCACGGTATTTCGGGGTTGGGAAAATTACGGAACAGCAACTCGCCGATTATGCAAACAGGAAAGGAATAGCGCTGGAAGAGGCCAGGAAATGGCTGGCACCTAACCTGGCCGAAGAAACCGATCAGAAATAAAAATAAGCAAGCATTCCCAGATGAAAGTAACAGAACACATAGGAAACGCCAAAGGGGAAACCCTTTTCTCTTTCGAGATCATTCCGCCGGTCAAGGGGCATAATATCCAGGAGTTATATGATAATATTGATCCCCTGATGGAATTTAACCCTCCGTTTATAGACGTGACCACCTCCCGGGAGGAGTATGTCTATATAGACCGCGACGGCCTGCTGGATAAAAAGCTGACCCGCATGCGACCGGGAACCGTTGGTATATGTGCATCTATCAAGCATAAATATAACGTGGATACGATCCCCCATGTATTATGCGGGGGTTTTACAAAGGAAGAAACCGAGTACCTGCTTATTGATTGCCACTACCTGGGGATACAGAACGTGATGGCACTACGGGGGGATGCGATGAAGGAAGAGAAATATTTTGAACCCACCAGCGGGGGACATGCTTATGCCTCCGACCTGGTTCAACAGATTCATAAACTGAATTGCGGGGAGTACCTGCATGAAGTGGTAGAGCGGGATCATTGTGCCGACTTTTGTATTGGCGTGGCCGGTTACCCTGAAAAACATATGGAAGCACCATCGCTGCAGACAGACCTCAAGCGGCTGAAACAAAAGGTAGATGAGGGAGCGCATTACGTGGTCACCCAGATGTTCTTCGATAATAAGAAATACTTCGAATTTGTGGATGCAGCCCGGGCAGCGGGCATTACGGTTCCCATCATTCCCGGTATCAAACCGGTAGCGGTAAAACGTCACCTGCAGTTACTGCCCCAGGTCTTCCGCATAGACCTGCCCCAGGAGCTGATCGATGCCGTAGAGGCCTGCAAGAATAATAAACAGGTAAGGCAGGTGGGCATAGAATGGGCCATCGAGCAATCGCGCGAATTAAAACAAGCCGGGGTACCCGTACTGCATTATTATTCTATGGGTAAATCGGACAATATCAAGGCTATAGCGGAAGCAGTGTTCTAAAGACATTTCCAATTTGAATCCGGTAGGCAGCGAATCCCTTGTTTTTCCTACTTTTATGCCTCATGAAAAACCGCTTCCTTATCGTCTTGTTCTTCCAGTGTTTGCTGCTCTCTGCCCAGCAGCAGGAAGCTTCTCCCGCTTACACCCTCGGTACGGATGTGTTCTATGGCTCTATCCTGCTGCATAACACGGATATCAGCCACCTGATCAGGTCTCACCCTTCCGGGCTTATCCTGGCCTTTAACCGGGAAACCTATGGTGAGCAGGCCTGGCACAGCACCTTCAATTACCCGGATGTCGGGTATTCCTTTATTTACCAGGATATGCGCAACTCCGTCCTGGGCGAGAACTACGGGCTGTATGCCCATTATAATTTCTACCTGCTGAACCGGGCCTTGCAGTTCCGGGTAGGACAGGGCATTGCGTACAATACCAACCCCTATGACCGGGAGGAGAATTTCAGGAATAACGCCTACGGCACGGCCTTCATGAGCTCAACATACCTTATGCTCAATTACCGGAAAATGCGGCTGCTGGGTACCCTTGGAGTAAAGGCAGGATTATCCCTGGTTCATTATTCGAATGCCAATGTAAAAGCGCCCAATACTTCCACGAATACCATTGCCTTTAATGCAGGACTGGTCTATGACCTGGATGCTGAAGGGAAAAGGGAATATAAAATAACGGAACCCGGGGAGACAGACCGGGACATGGCATACAACCTGGCATTCAGTACAGGGATCAATGAAAGCGATGTGATCGGGTCCGGGCAGTTTCCTTTCTATATTTTTACCGTCTCTGCAGAGAAGCGCCTGGGACGTGTCAGTTCAGTACAACTAGGAACAGATATTTTCTTCTCCAACTTCCTTAAAAAACTGATTCGCTTTCAATCAACCTCCTTCCCGGAGCTGCAGGTAGATCCGGACACTGATTATAAGAGGGTAGGTATCTTTGCAGGGCACGAACTCTATATCAACAGGATGAGTATTGTCACGCAGTTGGGGTATTATCTTTATTATCCTTTCGATTTTGAAGGCCGGGTGTATAACAGGGTAGGACTAAAGCGATATTTTGGTGATCGGTACTACGCTACCCTCAGTTTAAAATCACATGCCGCCAAAGCCGAAGCGGTAGAACTTGGATTCGGGATACGCATATGAAAAGCCAGCATCACATAGTAAGATGGATTGCCGGGACAATTCCCGGTATTATCCTTTTATTTCTCCTCTCGGCATGTAACTCGGAGAATGCCCCGGATTGTATACAGGCAACGGGCGATATTCTTTCCGAAGAGCTGGATGTCAGTGCCTTTGACCAGGTCGAGGTGTATGAAAATATCCGGCTGGTGGTACGTTACGGGGAAATACAAAAGGTGGAGCTGCAGACCGGGGCCAGCCTTAGACAGGAGGTGACGGCCAGGGTCGTGAACGGGGTGTTACAGCTGAGAGATGGCAATGATTGCAACTATTTCAGGGCTTACGGGACCACTGTGTTCACCGTGACATCTCCCGATCTCAGGAGCATAAGGAGCAGTACAGGATTCCCGGTAGAAAGCCAGGGCGTTCTTCCTTATGAATCCCTCTCCCTGCTGTCCGAAAGTTTTAATAACCCGGAAGCCGAAACCACGGATGGCTCTTTTGACCTGGAGCTCGATGTAGGTGAACTTTCAATTGTATCCAACGGCTTAGCCTATTTTTCATTGCGCGGGGAGGCAGAGGTATTCAGGGTGACTATTGCTGCCGGGGATTCCCGGGTAGAAGCCCAGGAGCTCCTGGCCTCCCAGGTACAATTGAATCATCGCGGGAGCAATGACATCCTGGTGCACCCGGTTAATATACTGTCGGGAACGCTGAGGGGTACAGGGAATGCCCTCATCTATAACCGGCCCGGTACTGTTGATGTAGAACAACTTTTTACCGGGAAACTGGTCTATATGGACTAATCGCCCGGAGCGTATGGTCAATGGTGTAACAGCTTATTTAGAAACTGATGGAGAAAGTTCAACTATTTGAAGCCCTGGCCAGGGATGGGAAACTCCCCGGGATGGCTGTCAAGGTTTTGCAGGATGGAGCTACTATGCTGGAAGCCGGGTTCGGCCTGGCAGATATAGATTCCGCCACCCCGGTAAATCCCGCCCGGACCGTTTTCAGGGTGGCCAGTATTTCCAAACCTATTGCGGCAACTGCCCTGCTGAAACTGGTCGGTGAAGGGAAGATTGGATTGGATGATTCCCTTTATAAATACCTCCCTGCTTACCCGCCCAAACAGTTTGACTTTACCATTCGCCAACTGGCTTCCCATACTGCCGGTATACGAACTTATAAGGGAAAGGAATACGCCCTGGATAAACCCTACAGTATAGCCGAAGGATTACAGGTATTCCAGGACGACCCCCTGGAATTTGAACCCGGGAAAGGATACCTGTATAACAGCTTTGACTGGGTCCTGCTCTCCAGGGTGATGGAGGTGGTGAGCGGAATTCCTTTCCGGGATTATGTGTCCCGGGAGGTGTTGGAGCCGCTGGGGATGGTACATACCTGTCCCGAGATTCCGGGACATTTGCCGGAGCATACCGCGACCTTCTACACCCGCAATTTCAGTGGTTTCAGGAAGGCAGTTCCCGTGGATAACCGTTATAAACTTGCCGGCGGGGGATACCTGAGTACAGTGGGCGATATTGCCCGGCTGGGCGAGGCATACCGTACAGGGCAACTGGAATACTCCGGGTTGCAAACGGAATTTCTCACTTCAGATACTATAGACGGCAAACCTACCTATTACGGGCTGGGTTGGGAGGTCAGCCGGGATAGTGAAGGCAGGGACTTCTATGGGCATACCGGTAACAGCGTAGGGGCCTATAGTCTTTTCCGCGTCTATCCTGAAGAAAGGGTGGTGGTGGTGATCCTGGTCAATTGTACCAATCCCGGGGTGGAAAATCACCTGGAGTCGGGGATCAACGCGATTTTCAGGGAAATATCACCCCTGGCCTAGTCATAACTTTCGTATTTTTAATCAAATCCAAATCGCGAATGAAACCTATAATCGTCTCACAAACCCTTAATGCACCCCGGGAGAAAGTTTGGTCTGCCCTCACTAACCATGAAGAAATGGTACAATGGTACTTTGAACAGATCGTGGATTTTAAACCGGTCATTGGTTTTTCCACCGATTTTGATGTTACATCAGGGGGGCGGATCTTCCGCCACCAATGGGAGGTTACCGAAGTCGTTCCCGGCGAACGTATCACCTATACCTGGAACTACCCGGACTACCCCGGGGAAGGATTGGTCACTTTTGAACTGGAAGAAGATGGGGATGGCACCCTTGTCCGGGTACTGAACTGGGGAATTGAGACCTTTCCACAGGAGATCCCCGAATTCTCCAGTGCCAGCTGCAAAGCCGGCTGGGAATATTTTATACAAGGCAGGCTGAAAGAATACATCGAGCAAGAAACTTCCTAAACATGAGGCTCACAGAAGTACACCTGCAAAGTAACGACCTGGATGCCACCCTGGATTTCTACAGGGGACAATTAGGCCTGGCTGTGGTGGAATCTAAAGACCACATGGTAATCCGGGCAGGGGAGACCCTTCTCAGGTTTGAAGAGACCCGGGATCCCGACCCTGTCTATCACTTTGCTTTCGAGATCCCTCATAACCAGGTAGAAGAGGCATTTGAGTGGATAGGGGACAGGGCAGAAATTATCCCGGTTCAACCCGGGGCTCCTTTCGCGGAATTCACTTCCTGGGATGCACGTTCTTTCTATTTCTACGATAATAATGGAAATATCCTGGAATGTATTGGCAGGTTTGAACAGCCCACCCGGTCAGATCATGCCTTTAATCCAGACAGTTTATTATACCTGAGCGAAATGGGGATGGTGACAGCTGATGTAGCAAAATTATACGCGGAGATCCATAAGGCCTCCGGTATTCCATTGTTCCACAAGCAACCACCGCTCGAGAATTTCTGTGCGGCCGGGGAAGAGTCCGGGCTGCTGATCGTGGTGCAGAACGGCAAGAACTGGTACCCCACCGGGGTGCCGGCACGATCGTTCAAAAGCCGGATCTGTTGTACGTATGAGGGCAAGGAATATGTTTTCAGTACGGAGTCCAACGCCTGATTCAGGCCTGTGTCAATTCGCTGAAGAGACTTTCCAGGTTCTTGTTCTTCCTGCTCAGCTGCAGGGTTTTTAAGCGGTTGTCATGGGCGAAATCGAAAACCGCCGGGCGCATATCCTGCTGGGTGCTGAAGACGATCTCGTAGACAAACCCACCGGTATTTCTCACTTCCCTGGCATGGGGTAATTTTTGCAGCAGCACTTCTTCTACCCGGTAATCAAATTCCACTTCAATGATCTGCTCATCTTTATCCCGCAGGTCTGCAAGCTTTTTATCCGCTACCAGTCGGCCTTTGTTCAGTACCAGTACCCGGTCACAAACCGCTTCTACCTCTTTCATGATGTGCGTAGATAATAGTATCGTTTTCTCCTTACCGATCTCCCTGATCAGTTTTCGTATTTCCTGTAGTTGATTGGGGTCAAGGCCGGTTGTCGGCTCATCCAGCAGCAGGACCTCCGGATCGTGTAGCAAGGCAGCTGCGAGTCCCACCCTTTGTTTATATCCCTTAGAGAGTTGCCCGATCTTCTTATGGGCTTCGGGCTGCAGCCCGGTCTGCTCAATAACAAGTTGTATCCTGTCCCTGGAAGCACCGTAGACTTCGGCATTGAACTGCAGGTATTCGCGCACGTACATCTCCGGGTACAATGGGTTGTTTTCTGGCAGGTATCCGATAGATCTCTGGACCGCTCTCTGCTCCTTTTGCACATCGTGCTGGTTCACCGTCGCGCTGCCGCTGTCGGCCGGGAGATAGGTGGTCAGTATCTTCATCAGGGTCGATTTACCTGCACCGTTAGGGCCGAGGAAGCCAACGATCTCTCCTTTTGCAATTTCAAAACTCACGTTGTGAAGGGCTTTCTGTGAGCCGTAAGATTTCTCGAGCTGCTGTACCGATAATGACATATATACCTGTTTTGAACAAAAATAAACAAAAGCGGGCAGCGGTTAGCCGGTTTTTATACCTACCGCTGTATTCCATTATTCTCAATACCCCTGTATTTTTATAATAGATATTTCAAAAAATGTCAGGATGAAACCGGAATTCAAAAAAAAACATAGCAAAAGATGGTCATGTAAATTTAATAAGTACCTTAGTCAGAGATTACAACGACTATGACACGCACGTATTTCTGGAACCGTTTCTATTTTTACTTCTTTTACCAAAGAGGTGCGGGACTGTTCTAGTATATGGTAATACACTATATGATAAAGTCCCGATAAAAATCGGGACTTTTTTTTTACCGTCACCGGAAATTAGCAACGTGCTGAAAGGACACAACAGATTACAAGTAATAAGTGGGAAAACGAATTGCAATACAAGGAATTAAAGGGTCTAACCACCACCAGGTGGCTAGCCAGTATTTTGATCAAGGCATAGAACTGGTTGAGTGCATGTCTTTTGATTCGCTAGTGGGTCATCTCCTGGATGGTACTGCGGACCAGGGGGTAATGGCCATAGAGAATTCGATTGCCGGCTCTATCCTGCCTAACTATAACCTTGTTTACAGGCACCAGCTGCATATCATAGGGGAGCACTACCTGAATATCCATCATCACCTGATGGGTCTTAATGGCCAAAGCCTGGAGGAGATCGCCGAAGTACATTCGCACCCTATGGCACTCTTACAGTGTATGGACTTCCTGGGAGGGCATCCGCATCTGAAACTGGTAGAAGATGTGGATACGGCCGAAACGGCCCGTCGCATCCAGCAGGGACAGCTGAAAGGGATCGCCGCAATAGCCCCCAGGATGGCAGCAGAATTGTATGGGCTATCGATTATTGAAGACGAGATACAGACCATCAAGAATAACGCTACGCGCTTTATCATCGTCAAAACAAGGAACAAGGAATGGCCTAAGGAAGAGATCAACAAGGCTTCCCTGAGGTTCATTACAGATCATAAAAGAGGAAGTCTTGCAACGGTGCTGAACGTTATGAGCGATTGCAACCTGAACCTGACCAAGATCCAATCCCTCCCGGTTATTGAATCCCCGTGGAAATACGCCTTTTTCGTGGATGTAACCTTTGAAGAGTACAGGAATTTTGAAAAGGCCAAGGCCTTATTGGGAATCATGTCCGAGGATTTCAGGGTACTTGGAGAATATAAAAATGCAAAACCATGATTAGTACTGCAGATCGTTTACATACCGTAGAGGAATACTACTTCTCCAGGAAACTGCGGGAGGTCAGGGAATTGATCAGTGAAGGTAAACCTATCATCAATATGGGGATCGGCAGCCCGGATCTTGCTCCCTCGCCGGAAGTGTTGCAAACCCTTACCACGGCCATGACAGAACCCGGTGCCCACCAGTACCAGAGTTACCAGGGGCTCCCGGAACTGAGGGAGGCAGTAGCGCGATTCTATACCGAGAAATTTGGGGTCGATATGGATCCTGCCAAAGAGATCCTGCCCCTTATGGGGTCTAAGGAAGGGATCATGCACATCAGTCTCGCTTTCCTGAATGCAGGAGACGAGGTTTTGATCCCTAACCCGGGTTACCCGACATACAGTTCTGTCACCAGGTTGGTAGGGGCGGTGGCCCGGACCTACGAGTTGTCCGAGTCACGGGGATGGTTCCCGGACTTAGAGGCCCTGGAAAAGCAGGACCTGCAAAAGGTAAAACTGATGTGGGTGAGCTATCCCCATATGCCTACCGGGGCCATGGCGAGCAGGGAGCAATTTGAAGCCCTGGTCGAATTTGCCAAAAGGAACCGCATCTTGCTGGTCAATGATAATCCTTACAGTTTTGTGCTGGGGAAAGATCCGCTGAGCCTTTTGTCTGTAAAAGGGGCTAAAGAAATCTCCCTGGAACTGAATTCCCTGAGTAAAACCTTTAATATGGCCGGGTGGAGAGTAGGAATGGTCCTGGGGAACGATAAGCATATCAATGCAATTCTCAAGGTGAAAAGCAATATGGATTCAGGGATGTTCTACGGGATACAGAAAGGAGCAATTGCTGCACTGAACAGTGGAAAAATTTGGTTTGAACAGCTGGATGCCATTTACCAGAAGCGCAGGCAGCTGCTATGCCAGCTGGCGGATAAATTAGGGTGTACGTATGACCCTGAAGCCGTGGGCATGTTCATCTGGGCGCGATTGCCCGAAGGGGCAGGTAATTCAGAAGCATTCATAGACAAGATACTTCTGGAAAAGCACCTGTTCATCGCACCGGGAACCATTTTCGGAAGTTGCGGGGAGGGCTATATCCGTTTCTCACTGTGCGTCCCAGAAGAAAAGATCAGAGAAGCAATAAAAAGAATATAGAGAAAGAGAAAACATGAATGTATTCATCATAGGAATTGGACTGATCGGGGGGTCTTACGCCCGGGATATCAGGCAGATAAGGCCTGGCTGTCGTATCTTTGGGATCGATGCTGATCCTGAACACCTGCAGCAGGCATTGTCCATGGACCTGATAGACGAAGCTGCCACCTACGGGGACCTGGTGAAGGCAGACCTGGTATTGGTCAGTATACCGGTAGATGCCCTGGTCCGCGAGTTACCGGTTATCCTGGATTCCATAGGGGAACAGACCCTGGTACTGGATGCAGGTTCTACCAAGAACCTGGTCTGCAAGGCGGTGGAAGATCATGACAACAGGAGGAACTTCCTGGCCTGTCATCCAATTGCCGGTACAGAGTTCAGCGGGCCCTCCGCAGCCATCTCCGGTCTGTACCAGGGGAAGACCAATATCATCTGCGAAGTTGAGAAAACGGCCTTCAAATTACAGGAGAGAGCACTGGACCTGTTCAGGGACCTGGGAATGAGAATACGGTACATGAACCCCGATGCCCATGATAAGCATATTGCTTATGTTTCCCACCTCTCCCATATCAGTTCATTTATGCTTGGGAAGACGGTAATCGAAAAGGAGAAGAACGAACGGGACATCTTTGATATGGCAGGCAGTGGATTTGAAAGTACAGTGCGGCTGGCGAAGAGTTCCCCGGCCATGTGGACGCCAATATTCCGGCAGAACAAGGAATACGTCCTGGAAATACTGAATGAATATATAGCCAACCTGGAAGGGTTCAAGGCCCAGATGCTGGCCGACGATTTTGATGGCATTTACCGGGAGATGGACAATACGAATAAGATCAGGGAGATCCTGGACGGGATACCCCTGAACAAAGTGAAATAATGGAATTTGCTCCGGGAGGAGATCAACATATAACGGAATTACAATTTAAAATCAGATGTAGTGGAAAATTCAAAAGAGTTAAGATCATGGTTAGATGAGATGGCATTATCCCATCCCCTGGTAATCGCAGGACCATGCAGCGCGGAAACAGAAGAGCAGGTGTTGCGCATTGCACATGAGCTCAAGGATACCGATGTTAATTATTACCGTGCAGGTATCTGGAAACCGCGTACCCGTCCCGGGAACTTTGAAGGGGTAGGCGCCATCGGCTTAAAGTGGCTGAAGAAGGTCAAGGAAGAGACAGGGTTGAAGACCGCTACGGAGGTTGCCAATAAGACCCATGTAGACCTGGCCCTGGAGCACGATGTGGACCTGCTGTGGATAGGGGCCCGTTCTACCGTGAGCCCGTTTATCATTCAGGAGATCGCCGACGCCCTTGAGGGAACGGATAAGATCGTCCTGGTGAAGAACCCTGTAAACCCTGACCTTTCCCTTTGGCTTGGGGCTGTAGAAAGGCTTCATAAGGCGGGAATAAAGAAACTTGGGGTGATCCACCGCGGCTTCTCTACCTATGAAAAGACCAAATACAGGAATATCCCGGAATGGCAGCTGGCGATCGAATTGCAGACGCGCTTCCCGGACCTGCCTTTGATCAATGACCCATCACACATCACGGGGAAGAGAGACATGATCTTTGATGTATCCCAGACCGCGCTCGATCTCAATTTCGACGGGCTGATGATAGAGACCCATCACGATCCGGACAATGCCTGGAGCGATGCTGCACAACAAGTTACGCCACAGAAACTGGTACAGATCATGAAAGACCTCCGTATCCGTAAAGAGACTGACGAAGAAACCGAATACAAGAACAGCCTGAGCAACTGCCGCGCCCAGATCGATATCCTGGATAACCAGCTGATCGAGACCCTTGGAAAAAGGATGAAGGTAGCAGACCAGATCGGGGAACTGAAGAAACAGCGGAATGTCGCCGTACTGCAGACCAACCGCTGGAATGCCATCCTGGGTAAAATGATCCTGGAAGGCGAGAGTAAGGGGCTTAGTGAAGAATTTGTTTTAAAAATGTTCAAGGCAATCCACCAGGAATCCATCAACCACCAGGAGAAGATCGTCAATGCTGCCAAAGCAGAGGTAGTGCAGAAATAGATATGGTTTCCTGCAGGTGGTGCTAATTGGATCCCATGCTTCCCCGGGTGTTCCCGGGGAAGGGATTCTATGGGTTTACTTGCGGAAGATGTAGCGGGTGATAAAGATCCCCTGCCCGTCCTCTTTTCCTGCGTCGCTTTCCACGGCGCTGGTCACAAAGGCGAGCTCCCATCCGTCAGCTACCATACTGTTGATCATAGAGCTCAGCATTGCGTCATTAGCTGCGATGTTCTGGAAACGGATACCACCGATGTTGAAGAAGTTCAGCAGCTTGGTTTCCTCGAAATTCCGGACCCGGATCTCATCCCGGTCAGATTTGTTCCGCGAGTTGTCATCTTCGGTCTGGACGCTGGTGAACTCCTTGTAGTCTTTCTCTTCCTGGGCGTTGATGATCCGCGATCGGCCAAGGCCGCTGGGAATGATAGACTCTACACTGGTGATGACCTTGTACTGCTGGGCCATGGCATCTACGCCAGCCAACAGGAACAGGCAACTGATTAACATTAATTTTTTCATTGGCTTGTCAGATTATAAGTGAATGAGCTTATTTACAGTCAAATATACTCCATAGTTTAATGCTAAAATTGTTTCTTTGCAGAGAAATATAAGAACATGAAAGGGACCGTTTACAAGTCGACCGGCAGTTGGTACACCGTCAAAACCAGGGAGGGTGAAACCTATGATTGCCGCATCAAGGGAAAGTTCCGGATACAGGGGATCAAGAGTACCAATCCTGTGGCTGTAGGCGATGAAGTTTCCTTTATGCTTGAAGATGCCGGGGACGAGACTTTCGGGATCATCACAGAAATAGAGGACCGTAAGAATTATATTATCCGGAAGTCTGTAAACCTCTCTAAGCAGACCCATATAATCGCCGCAAACCTGGACCAGGTCTTCCTGGTGGTGACCCTGAACAATCCAAAGACCTATACGAACTTTATAGACCGCTTCCTGGCCACTTCAGAGGCCTATGATGTGCCTGCCGTGTTATTATTCAACAAGGTTGATGTCTATGACCCTGAAGAATTGGGGGAGATTAAATACCTGGCAGCCCTCTACCGCGATATCGGCTACACCTGTATCGGGATCTCTGCGAAGACCGGTAAGAACGTGGATAAAGTACGCGAGATGATGAAAGGAAAGACCAGTATGTTTGCCGGCCATTCCGGGGTAGGGAAATCCACCCTCATAAATTATATAGCACCGGACCTGGCGCTCAAAACTGCTGAAATCTCCGCCCAGCACATGCAGGGACAACATACCACTACCTTCGCCGAAATGTTCGACCTGGAAGACGACATCCGTATCATAGATACCCCGGGGATAAAAGGTTTCGGACTTGTGGATATGGAGAAAGAAGAGATCGGGGACTATTTCCCGGAATTCTTCGAATTGAAAGAACACTGTAAGTTCAATAATTGCCTGCACCTCGATGAACCCCAGTGTGCGGTTAAAGAGGCTCTGGATAATGATGAACTGGCATGGAGTCGTTATAAGAGTTATGTCGCCATGGTCACCGGGGAAGAAGACACCCACCGGCAGGATAATTACCAGGGAGTATGAGGGCAGTAGTGCAGCGCGTTTCCCGTGCCGGGGTAACGGTAGAAGGAGAACAGATTTCTGCTATCTCAGGGGGGCTATTGATCCTGCTGGGGGTAGAGGAAGCAGACACCCGGGAAGATATCACCTGGTTGTCCCGAAAGATTGCTAACCTCAGGATATTTAATGATGAGGATGGGGTGATGAACAGGTCCTTGTTAGAGGAGGATGGGGATGCCATAGTGGTCAGCCAATTCACCCTGCACGCCTCGACCAAGAAAGGAAACCGACCCTCTTACACCAGGGCGGCCAAACCGGATACAGCCATCCCCCTGTATGAACAATTCGTTCGCCAGCTCGAGGATGATCTGGGTAAAAAAGTAGGCACGGGCAGCTTCGGGGCGGATATGAAAGTGGAATTACTTAATGACGGTCCTGTCACGATAATAATCGACACCAGACAACGAGAATAGCGTATTTAATCGATTTTTTTTGGGTTTTTTGTAGGAAAATATTCATATTGTGCCCTGCAAAGCCAACCAAACCCACCTTAATGCGCCTCTATTTATCCCTGCTTCTCATCGGAAGTTGCCTGTATCTGCAGGCCCAGACCTCTGAATACCAATCTCTTTTATTAAAAGCTGATCTTGCTGAAAATGCCCATTCAATTGTCCGGCTGGAAGAAAGGATAGTGAATATCAATGCTCTGGACGAGATGACCATTGAAGAAAAGCGGGTCATAACCGTTAAAAATAAGCATGGAAATGAACAGGTGATGGCGTATGCGGGCTACGATAATTCTACAAAGATCAAGCATATACAGGCAATTATCTATGATGCTTACGGCAAAGAGATCGAGAAGGTAAAAGAGAAGGATTTTATGGATGTAAGTGCAGTTCCCGGGGGAACATTATATTCAGACAATCGCGTTAAATACCTGAGATACACCCCCACCCAGTACCCTTATACTATAGAATTCACTTACGAACTTGCTACGAAGAACACGGCTTTTATTCCTACCTGGACCTTCTTTCATTTATTTCATCAGAGTATAGAGAAAAGTCATTTTAAGATCAATTATGCTTCCCCTGAATTAAAACCAATACTGAAGGAACTGAATCTTGAGGGGATAGAAGTTGAGCGGACAGAAAACCCGGGCAGTATTGCATTCACGGCTACGGGGATTAAAGCAATTAAAGAGGAACCCTTTACTCCTCCCACCTTGGAGTGGATGCCTATGGTACAAGTGCGTATGGAATCCTTTCAGTATGAAGACTACCTCGGGCAGATGAGGGATTGGAAAGAAGTAGGTGCGTGGATGTATAACACCATACTGCAAGGTCGTGATCAACTTTCAGACGCCACACTCACCCAGGTAAGAACACTGACTAAGGGTAAAAATGACCCTGTTGAAAAAGCGAAGATCATATATGATTTTGTGCAGAGGAATACCCGCTACATCAGCGTGCAGGTAGGGATCGGGGGAATACAACCGATAAGTGCTTCAGAGGTTGACCGACTTAAGTATGGAGATTGTAAGGGTCTCTCCAATTATACTATGGCACTCCTGGCAGCCGTAGGAGTCCCGGCATATTACACCCATGTGGAAGCCGGCCCTGAGAAAATTGATTTTATGGAGGATTTTGCCGACCTGAAACAAGGTAACCACGTGATCCTTGCAATTCCGGACGAATCGGGATACCATTGGATAGACTGTACCTCACAGGTACATCCTTTTGGGTTCCTGGGTGATTTCACCGACGACCGGACCGTGTTGGTAATGAAACCTGAAGGAGGAGAACTTACGCGTACCCCGGTGTACAGGAACGAAGATAATTATCAAAATACCGAAGCAGATTATACTCTGGATTCGCAGGGAAATATTATTGGCAATGTTGAGATAACAACCAGGGGTATACAGTACGATAACCATTTCACCCTGGAGAACGAGGCCTATGATGAGCAGCAGAAATATTATAAGAAATACTGGTCGTATATCAACAACCTTTCCGTCACTGATATAGTAATGAGTAACGATAAGGAGACTATTGTCTTTAAGGAGAAAGTTACCCTTAAGGCTGAAAATTATGCTAACCAGAGTGGGCAGCTGTTATTCCTGAATCCCAATGCATTTAACAGGAATACCAATGTACCGGACCGGGTCAGGAACCGAAAACTGCCCTTCCAAATTTCCAGGGGTTACCTGGATGAAGATGTCTTCAGCATTCAACTACCTCCCGGTTTTGAAATTGAAGCTATGCCGGAATTTGAATCCATCCGTAATGAGTTTGGTGAATATGAAGCACAAATCGAATACGATAAAACTAAACACCAGCTACAGTACCGACGAAAACTGCTTGTGAAGGAAGGTTCCTATGAACCCGCTAAATATAATACTTACCGTGAATTCAGGAAAAAAGTCGCCCGGAATGACAGTGCGCATCTTGTATTGAAAAAAATATAATCAATCCAACCAAAACCATTATTTATGAGACCCAGACAGCAGTTTTTTCTTACCCTGGCCATGTTGTGTGCCGCCTTCGGGTATGCCCAGGATATTAAGTTCGGGAAAATAACCAGTGAAGAATTAGAAGAAAAAATTTACCCGAATGATTCTACTGCCCCTGCCGCTGTACTTTATCGTGACCTGGACGTTCGATATCATTACAATGAAGCTACCGGTTTCCAGGTAATTACCGCTGTGCATGAGCGAATTAAGATCTATGACCAGGAAGGCTTTGATTATGCAACCATTGCTCAAAGGCTATACCAGGGTAAAAGCAAGGAAGAGTCGCTCTCGAAACTCAAGGGATACACCTATAACCTTGTAAATGGCGAGGTAGAGAAAACCAAGCTTAAAGGGTCCGATACCTTTTCCCGGGATGTCAATAAGTATTATAAAGAGGAAACTTTTACCATGCCCCAGGTAAAAGAGGGGAGTGTTATAGAATACCAGTACAACGTTATTTCCCCCTATTCCTATAGCTTGGATGATATTGTTTTGCAGTATGATATTCCCATCCGGGAACAGCATATCAAGATCGCAATCCCGGAATATTATTCTTTCAAGACTAAGATGAAAGGATACTTGGGAATCAATCCGTCTTATGGCAAGGAATCCGGGAAAATAAATTTCACGACTACCACAACAACTAGGGGTGGAATGAACCCCGGTGGTTCTACAATGAGGAATAATTCTGTCGATTACTTTATTAATACTACCACTTTCAGTATGAAGGAGGTGCCGGCATTGGAGGAAGAACCTTTCGTGAACGACATGGATAATTATCGAAGTGTAATTAGCTACGAGCTGCAGCAGGTTCGATTCCCTGGCTCCGCCATGGAAGACTTCTCTACTTCCTGGGAAAAAGTCGTTAAAACCATCTATGACAGTGACAATTTTGGTCGTCAGATGAAGATAGACCGCTATTACAAGGATGTACTTCCCGGGTTGATCGCAGATGCATCTTCCGAAAAGGAAAAGATGGCTGCTGTTTTTAAGCACGTGCAAGAGCATATGACCTGGAATAGTTATAATGGATATTTTACAGATAAAGGCGTAAAAGAGGCCTACGAGGAGAAAAGCGGTAACATCGCGGATATTAACCTGATGCTAATTTCCATGCTGAGGTCGGCAGGGATAGAGGCCAACCCTGTCCTTGTCAGTACCCGGGATAATGGGATACCCTTGTTTCCTACAGTGGATGGTTTTAATTACGTGATCGCCGCAGCCGAAGTGGATGGGGCCAGGATACTGTTAGATGCCGCTAACTCCTATACCAAACCCAACCTTATTCGCACCCCTGCACTGAACTGGGATGGAAAACTGGTGAAGGAGGACGGAACTATTCTCTCCGTATCCCTTTTTCCAACCAGGCCGTCTGCGGATATCTACAATATTAACGTGGAAATGGATGCTGGTGGAGACATCAGTGGGAAGATGCGTATCGTTCATACGGAATACAGGGCTTATGGCTTCAGGAATTCAAACAACAGCTTAAGTGAAGAGGAATACCTGGAGGATTTTGAAAACGAACAGGAAGGCCTGGAGGTGGTCGAATACGATGTGAAGAACAGTAAGGCAGTAGGGAAGCCCGTCATGGAAAACCTGGAGTTCATAATGGAGAACCAGGCTAATGTCGCCGGGGATAAGATCTATTTTGCCCCTCTGTTCTATCATGCCCTGACCACCAACCCGTTCAAAAGAGAGGAGAGGAATTATCCAATCGACTTTAATTATCCCTGGCAGGAGAAATACATGTTAAATATCAGTATTCCTGAAGGATTCGAGATCAGTAGCTACCCGGAGAGTGTTAAGTACGCCTTACCAAATGATACAGGCAGTTTTATATACCGGGTGGGGAAGATTTCAGACAATCATTTGCAGGTAGTCGCCGATATAAAAATAAACCGGGTAGTAATTCCGTCCATGGAATACGCTGTTATCAAAAAATTCTTTAAAAATATTATCGAAAAAGAGGCAGAACAAGTAGTTTTAACTAAAATTACTTCGGATGAACATACAGGGAGCGCAGCTGGCGGTAGATAAATGGATCCAGGCCCATGGGGTGCGATATTTTAACGAGCTCACCAATATGGCCCAACTTACCGAGGAGGTAGGGGAAGTGGCCAGGATCATTGCAAGGCGTTACGGCGAACAAAGTGAAAAGCCCAGCGATAAGGAAAAGGACCTGGGGGAAGAATTGGCGGATGTACTATTCGTAGTGCTCTGCCTTGCCAACCAGACGGGGATAGACCTGCAACAAGCATTTGATAAAAAGCTGGACCTGAAAACCAAACGCGACCACGACCGTCACCAGAATAACGAGAAATTGAAATAAATACATTTTACGAACCACTACCCCGGAAGAGGTAGTGGTTTTTAGTTTGTATCTATACACCATTGATTAATCCAATAAAAAAATCTGCTTTGGACATAGCATTAACCGGACCCGATAACCACCTCCTGAAAGCCCAGGTCAGTATTACCGGCTCCAAAAGTGAATCGAACCGGCTGCTGCTGCTCGGGGCCTTGTTCCCCGGGCTGCAGATCGTGAATCTTTCAAATTCTGCCGATACCACGGTAATGCAGGAAGGCCTGCGGAAAAAGAACGGGACAGTGGATATCCATCACGCCGGTACCGCCATGCGGTTCCTGACAGCCTATTTTGCCTCCCAACCCGGGACAGATGTTCTGCTTACCGGCTCCCAACGGATGACCGAAAGACCGATCGGGATCCTGGTAGATGCGCTGCGATCCCTGGGAGCCGATATCAGTTATGCCGAAAAGGAGGGATTTCCCCCCTTACACATCAAAGGCAAAAAGTTGGAGGGAAAAGCAACCAGCCTGCCCGCAAATATCAGCAGCCAGTATATATCTGCCCTGCTGCTGATCGCACCCTCCCTGCAAGATGGCCTGGAACTGGAGCTCGTAGGTAAGATCACATCGGTCCCTTACATCCGGATGACCCTTTCGCTCCTGGATCATCTGGGTATTCCGAATAAATTCGAGGGTTCAACCATAACGGTTGGCGCCGCATCAAGCGTGAATTCTAAAAAGATGGTGGTAGAGTCGGACTGGAGTTCGGCCTCTTACTTTTACAGCATTGTTGCGTTGGCGGAACCGGGATCGGCACTGGTGCTGTCCTCTTACCATGAAAAGAGTTTACAGGGCGACAGCGTCCTGAAAGAGATCTACAGGGATTTTGGCGTGGAAACCCGTTTTAAAGGCCACTCCCTGCGTTTAATGCGGACGGAGCAAAAGCCAGCAGAGGTGCTGGAATACGACCTGGCGAATGCACCTGATATCGCCCAGACCATAGCGGTGACCTGTTTTGGCCTGGGACTGGGTTGCAGGCTCACGGGCCTTCATACGCTCAAGATCAAGGAAACCGACAGGCTGGTAGCCCTACAGAACGAACTCGGGAAACTGGGAGCTGAAGTGGAAATAACCGGGGACAGCCTTGATCTGAAGCCTTCTTCCGGAATTAAAGCCGATGTAAGCATAGCTACCTATAACGACCATCGTATGGCCATGGCCTTTGCTCCCCTTGCTCTGAAAACCCGGATACAAATAGCAGATGCGGGGGTGGTAGAGAAGTCGTACCCGGATTACTGGAGTGATTTGCAGGCATTAGGATTCGGTCTCCGTGAGTTATGATTCAGATTTAAATGGCTATTTACTTGACAACCCCTGTTCCCGGGTCGTATATTTGCAGCCGCTATAATCATTATCAAAATTTGTACAGGAAATATTAAGGCTTCAGCATGTCGGCCTCCACTCCGGGAATTAAATTAGTTCACGGGGTCGGGCGCATTTTGCCATTTGAATAGTTTCCATAACCCTATTTCAGAAAACATCTATGAAATTATCACATTTTAACTTCGAGTTGCCTAAAGAATTACTGGCGGAATATCCATCAGAGAACAGGGATGAATCCAAACTGATGGTAGTGCATCGAAAAAGCGGTAAAATTGAGCACAAGATGTTCAAAGACCTGATCGATTATTTTGACGAGGGTGATGTAATGGTGCTGAACAACACCAAGGTGTTTCCTGCCAGGTTATATGGAAACAAGGAAAAGACAGGAGCGCGGATCGAGGTATTCCTGTTGCGCGAACTGAACGAAGAGCAAAGATTATGGGATGTGCTGGTAGACCCTGCAAGGAAGATCCGGATTGGTAACAAACTGTACTTCGGGGAAGATGAAAGCCTTGTGGCCGAGGTGATAGACAATACCACTTCCAGGGGAAGAACCCTGCGTTTCCTTTACGATGGATCGTATACCGATTTCAGGCGTAAACTCAGGGAGCTGGGTGAAACCCCGCTGCCTAAGTATATCAAAAGGGAAGTTGAACCGGAAGATGAAAATCGCTACCAGACCATTTATGCCAAATACGAAGGAGCTGTAGCTGCCCCAACGGCCGGATTGCATTTCTCCAAACACCTGTTGAAACGTTTGGAGATCAAAGGGATCGACTTCGCTGAGCTTACCCTCCACGTTGGTTTGGGGACATTTAACCCTGTTGAGGTAGAAGACCTTTCCAAGCACAAGATGGACAGCGAGGAGCTGGTGATCGATGAGAAAGCGACAGAGATCGTCAACAACGCAAAGAAGAATAAACGCCGAATCTGTGCCGTGGGTACCACCGCAATGCGAGGATTGGAAAGTGCTGTATCTTCTGAGCATATGCTGAATACTTTTGAAGGATGGACCAATAAATTCATATTCCCTCCTTATGATTTCAGTATCGCCAACGCCATGGTGACCAACTTCCACCTGCCAAAATCTACCCTCCTGATGATGGTTTCAGCCTTTATGGGGCACGACCTTATGAAGCGGGCGTACAAGGAGGCTATCCTGGAAGGATACCGGTTCTATTCCTACGGGGATGCCATGCTTATTATCGATTAATAATACCGGGGGAACGCCCCCCTGAACAGGCCTTCCCTGGTCTGAAAAAGCCAATGAAGTGGACACACAAGTGAAGAAAGACATACGGGCGCTGACAAGGGATCAGTTAAGGACCTTTTTTAAGGACCAGGGAGACCATACTTACAGGGGAGACCAGGTATATGAATGGCTGTGGCAGAAATCGGCTCACTCCTTCGAAGCGATGACGAACCTCTCCAAAGCGACGAGGGAAATGCTGGCCGATAATTTCGTGATCAACCATATCAAGGTAGATAAGATGCAGCGCAGTAATGATGGCACCATCAAGAACGCGATCAGGCTGCATGATGACCTTGTGGTGGAGTCGGTTCTTATTCCCACCAGCAGCAGGACTACCGCCTGTGTGTCCAGCCAGGTGGGTTGCAGCCTGGACTGCAGGTTTTGTGCTACGGCAAAGCTGAAGCGGATGCGTAACCTGAACCCGGATGAGATCTATGACCAGGTGGTGGCCATCGACAATGAAAGCAGGCTGTATTTTGACCGGCCGCTCAGCAACATCGTTTTCATGGGAATGGGAGAACCCCTGATGAACTACAATAACGTGCTGAAGGCAATAGATAAGATCACCTCTCCTGAAGGTCTTGGGATGTCCCCGAAACGTATCACGGTTTCCACCTCGGGAGTGCCAAAGATGATCAGGAAACTGGCCGATGAGGAGGTGAAATTTAAACTGGCGGTTTCCCTGCATTCAGCCATAGACAGTATCCGCACCAGTATCATGCCCTTCAATTCCACTTTTCCCCTGGCAGATCTCAGGGAAGCGCTGGAATACTGGTATGCCAAGACAAAAAGCAGGATCACCTATGAGTATGTGGTCTGGGAAGGCATCAACGACCGGCAGGAAGACGCCGATGCATTGGTGGCCTTTTGTAAGTTCGCACCCTCTAAGGTTAACCTGATAGAATATAACCCCATAGAGGACGGGGACGATTTCCGGCAGGCATCCAATGCCGCCATAGACCTTTATGTGCATACCCTTGAACGCAACGGGATCACGGTCACGGTGAGGCGGTCCCGCGGGAAGGATATCGATGCGGCATGTGGTCAACTTGCCAATAAATCCTAAGCCCTTCTGCAATGCCCGGAACCTTTTTATTTTTACCTACTTTTGAGTTCATAAAACAAGTCTGTTGAACGTCGTAGAGCAAATCAAGGAGCCGGTAAACAAGGAGATGGAACTTTTTGAAAAGAAGTTCTATGATTCCATGTCCTCCAAGGTGGCCTTACTGAACCGGATCACCTATTATATCGTGAACCGCAAGGGGAAACAGATGCGCCCCATGTTTGTCTTTCTTACCGCAAAACTGCTGAACGATGGCCAGGTCAACGAACGTACCTACCGGGGAGCATCGGTCATAGAGCTTATCCATACGGCTTCGCTGGTTCATGACGATGTTGTTGACGATTCCAATAAACGCAGGGGATTCTTCTCTATCAACGCCCTCTGGAAGAACAAGATCGCCGTGTTGGTCGGGGATTACCTGTTGTCTAAAGGCATGCTCCTATCCGTGGACCACGATGACTTTGACCTCTTAAAGATCATTTCCGTAGCTATCAGGGAGATCAGTGAAGGGGAATTACTGCAGATAGAAAAAGCCAGGAGACTGGACATTACCGAAGAAGTATATTACGAGATCATCCGGCAGAAGACTGCTACCCTGATTGCTGCCTGTTGTAGCCTGGGCGCCTGTTCCGTGCAACCGGGTACTTCACACGTGGAAACCTTCCGGAAATTCGGGGAGCTCTGCGGGATGGCTTTCCAGATCAAGGACGACCTGTTCGACTACGGGGAAGAAAAGATCGGAAAGCCCACGGGAATAGACATCAAGGAACAGAAAATGACCCTCCCGCTGATCTACGTGCTCAATACCTGTGATGATAAGGACCGGAAGTGGCTGATCAACTCGGTTAAAAAATATAACAAGGATAAGAAAAGGGTAAAGGAAGTGATAGCCTTTGTAAAAGCAAACGGTGGCCTGGCCTACGCGGAGGAGAAAATGAACGGTTTTAAGGAGGAGGCGTTAGAACTGTTGTCTGCATATCCCGAATCTCCCTACAGGTCTGCGCTGGAGCTGATGGTGAATTACGTGGTGGATCGAAAAAAATAGCAGCTCCGGTCTTATGGGAGAGCCTGTTTCATTTCTTCTGTGAATTCCTCTTTGTAATACACCCGTTTACAATGGCTGCATTCAACGAGACGACTTGTATATACGGGAAAGATCTTGATCCAGAAAAGGTGGAAATAATGCGGGGTGTTGTGTAATGCCATGGTTTGCGTATTGCCGCAATGCGGGCAGGAAACACCCTGGAGCTGGATGATCTCACTTTTGCCGGGACGTACCCCAAGGAACAGGATCATTTCTAATGAATTTTTACAATGGTTAATGCGAAATTAAGATATTGTACGGATAATTTTATTCCTCCAAAGGAAAGCTGCCTTAGAAGCAGTTTTTATATTTTTACCATACCCATAAACGCCGAGATTTGATTTCAAAGACCACCATAGATAATGTATATGAAACCGCCCGGGTAGAGGAGGTGATCGGTGATTTTGTCAATCTTAAAAAATCGGGTTCCAATTTCAAGGGACTGAGTCCCTTTACGGATGAGCGCACCCCGAGTTTCATGGTTTCCCCGGTGAAACAGATCTGGAAGGATTTCAGTAGCGGGAAAGGGGGGAACGTCGTCGCGTTTCTTATGGAACACGAACATTTCACTTATCCCGAAGCCATAAGATACCTCGCAAAGAAATACGGGATAGAGATAGAGGAAACCGAGCAGACAGATGAGCAACGGGAACAGGCAGACGAGCGGGAAAGCATGTTCCTGGTTACCACCTATGCCCAGCAGTATTTTGAGAAGGTGCTGTGGAAGACCGAAACGGGCAAAGCCATAGGGTTGAGCTATTTCAAAGAGCGCGGGTTCTCTGATGATACGATCAGGAAGTTTGGCCTGGGCTACAGCCCGGACCAGTGGGAAGCTTTTACTAAGACGGCCTTGGGCGACGGCTACAAACTGGAATACCTGGAAAAGACCGGTCTTACGATCGTGAAGGATGGCGTATCGGGGGAGAAGAAGACCTTTGACCGGTTCAAAGGGAGAGTGATGTTCCCCATCCACTCCATGAGTGGACGTGTCCTCGGGTTCGGGGGGCGGATCTTAGGAAACGATAAAAAAGCCGCGAAATATCTGAACTCCCCGGAGAGCGATATCTATCACAAAAGCAAGGTACTTTACGGTATTAACTTCGCAAAACAGGCTATAGCCAGGGAAGATAACTGCTACCTGGTGGAAGGATATACGGATGTGATCCAGCTTTACCAAAGCGGGGTAGAGAACGTAGTGTCTTCCAGCGGTACCGCCCTTACCCCGGAGCAGATACGCCTGGTCAACCGGCTGACCAGGAACATCACCGTACTATTTGACGGGGATGCAGCAGGACAGCGGGCCTCCCTGCGGGGTATAGACCTGATCCTGGAGCAGGGGATGAATGTAAAGGTGGTCACCTTCCCGGATGGAGAAGATCCGGATAGTTTTGCACGGGGGCACTCAGATGATGAACTGAAGGATTACCTGAAGTCAGAAGCTAAGGATTTTATACAGTTTAAGACCTCGCTCCTGGCGAAAGAAGCAGCTAATGACCCGATTAAGAAGGCAGACACGGTCAGGGAGATCGTACAGAGTATTTCCAGGATTCCCGACCGCATACAGCGCGAAATTTACATCCAGGAATGTGCGTCTATGATGAACATTTCCGAAGCGGTCTTGTTCAACACCCTGGCACAGATGGGAAAGAAACACGGGGCGGATGCGGCTAAGAAAGCCAGGGAAGAACAAAAATCCTTCCAGGTAGTCAGGGACGATGCCCCGGCAGATAAGGTAGATGTGCAGTACGAACTGGAGCGGAAGATCATAGAAGTTTTACTCCTGTACGGGAAGCAACAGCAGGAATTTGAAGACCTGGTGCTTAAGGAAAATGAAGAAGGTGACCTGGTCCTGGAACCCGAGCAGTATAAGGCGAGGGTTTTTGAGAAGATCTACCTGGACCTGCAGGACGACGAGATCGAACTGGCGCATGAGCAATTCCGGAAGATCTATGCCCGGCTGATCACTGAAATGAATGAAAACGAGGAATTCTCCCTGAACAGTTTCCTGAATACGCTGGACCAGAACCTCAGTGCAGAAATATCGTCCATACTGATGGAAGAAGAAAAATATATGCTGCACGACTGGGAGCGGAAAGATATCTATCCCAAGGAAAAGGAGAACGGGGTGGCCCAATTGGTCAGTGAAACCATTCTTACCCTTCGGTGTTACCTGATCAAGAAAAGGATTGCTGCCCTGCAGAAGGATACAGAATCGGGGGAGGAAGATCATCGCGAGATCCTGGAAGAGATCATCAATTACCTTCAACTGACAAAACTACTGAACAAGAAGCTCAACAGGGTTATAGCCTGACGAGGATCTTTACCATAAAAAAACCCGGTCACAGACCGGGTTTCCAGTTTTGGCATGTTTGGTTTAGTATAGTTCTAATGCTTTGGCCTGTTGCAGCAGGTCTACCATATTATCTACATTCAGCTTCTTCATTAAACGCGCCTTATAGGTGCTCACAGTCTTTTCGTTGAGGTTCAGCCCCTGGGCGACTTCCTTATTTCTCTTACCGCTGGCAAGTAGTTTAAGGACTTCCACTTCCCGTGTAGAGAGTTTCCTGAAGAATCTCCGGGGTTTTTGAGTGCCTTCATCAAAAGCAAGCCTCTGGGCAAGTTCGTTGGTGATGAACATACTTCCTGAACTGACCCTTCTTACGGCCTTGGTTAGATATTCCAGCTCGGCTGTTTTGGACAGGTATCCATAGGCGCCTGCCCTGATGGTACTTAAGGCGTAAACATCTTCAGATTGACCACTGTAGATCAGGACCTTTACGTCCGGGTGCTCCTGTTTCATCTTACGGAGCGTGGCGATACCGTTAATTTCAGGAATATCCATTTCTAGGATAAGAACGTCGGGGGACAGTTCGTCTAATTTTTCAAAAAGTTCGGTGGTTGTGGCAGCGTCTTCGATGACCCTGATGTCAGTGGCATCGCTAAGAATTTGCCTGATCCCCATACGTACTATTGGATGATTGTCAGCAACTAATACGTTGATCATGTTTGGTGTGTTTGCAAAATTTAACGTCTCGTCTTCACGGTGTTCAGAAATACACGATTTGGCGTTAAATTCCCTGGTTTCTTCAGTAAAATTGTAATTTTTTTCCCAAACCTCTCCAATTTCAGGTGGTTTATTCGTTTTAAACACTTGATTCTTAGGTGAGCGGTCATTTTAGCTCATCCGGAATCTTACAAATAGGGATGGGAACCATCTTATGTTTGTTGGCCGAATGAAACCTGTTAAATATAAGAAAAACTTCCTTTTCTCTGCCCGAAAAATCCGATGAATTTTTCCCTTCGTCCTTCATTCTCATGGCCCACTCCAGTTCCGGGTAGCTTGCACCGATCTGATCTTCGTCGGTTCTGTCGTCTCCCCAAAGCCCGTCTGTGGGTGCGGCTGTCATGATAGATTCAATGATCCCAAGTTCCTCGCCCAGGGCATATACTTCGGTTTTCAGGAGATCGGCAATAGGGCTCAGATCCACACCGCCATCCCCGTACTTAGTGAAGAAACCGATCCCAAAATCCTCTACTTTATTCCCTGTACCGGCAACCAGGTATTTTTCCAAAGCAGCGAAATAGTATAAAGTTGTCATGCGG
This sequence comes from Zeaxanthinibacter enoshimensis, assembly GCF_004362865.1. GTDB lineage: Bacteria > Bacteroidota > Bacteroidia > Flavobacteriales > Flavobacteriaceae > Zeaxanthinibacter > Zeaxanthinibacter enoshimensis. The sequence goes on from NZ_SNYI01000002.1 coordinate 96,248, forward strand.
AGGCGAGCCCGTGTATTGGCCAGGGACATAAACCGATCCTCTTCCTTTTCCACGTCGGGCAGGGCGTCGACGAGTTCGTCAAAGATCGGGGTCAGCTCCACTTTTTGACGCCTGACATTCGGAAAATTCTTTTGCAACCAGTTGATATGGTCATCGGCACGGGTAACCTGGTTTTCTCCCTGGTGGATGGGCATTTCTACACAGAGGAGGTCTAATCCCGTTCTGGCGCAAAGCGTTGAGGTGACGGCAGAATCTATTCCTCCTGACACGCCGATAACGAATCCTTTCATTCCGGCTTGCTCGGCATAGGATCGCAGCCAGTCGGTTATATGGTCAACTACTTTTTTGGTTTGCATTGAGGTCGGTTTTACAGTGAAAACAATTAACTTTACCCCCGTAAAAATAACCCCTGCACGCTTAATATTAAAACTTAAAACAGAATAGTTTAGATGTATAGAACCTTATTGTCTCTTCTTGCTTTGATATGTTTCATGCATAGCTGCAAAACCGATAAAGCACATGTGAAGCAAGAGGTGCAAGAGATCCCGGTAGATCTTGTGGTACATCGTTTTGATCGGGAATTCGCCGCAGCAAGTGCCGGGGAGTTACCGACACTGAAAGCCAAATACCCTTATCTTTTTCCTGTGCAGTACACAGATTCTGTTTGGATCGCCAAAATGAGCGATACCCTGCAGCGCGAATTGCTCAGTGAGGTAGACCTGGCATTCCGGAATTTTGAACCCATTGAAGAGGAACTGGAATTGTTTTTCAAGCATGCGGTTTATTATTTTCCCGGGTTCACGGTGCCCCAGGTGGTCACCGTGATTTCGGATGTGGACTATGCTAACCGGGTCATTTTGACAGACAGCCTGTTATTACTGGGTCTGGATAATTACCTGGGGGAGGAGCACAGGTTCTACGGCGGGATAGATCGTTATATTGCGGAAAGTTTGGATAAGGAATACCTGGTCAGTGATGTAGCTGCTGCCTTTGCGAAACGTGTAGTGCCACGCCCCCGCGACCGGTCTTTTCTTTCCAGGATGGTGTATTACGGGAAAGAACTCTACCTTAAGGACCGGATGATGCCAATGTCCTCAGATGAGGAAAAGATCGGGTATAGTTCTGAAGAAATGGAGTGGGCCAGGGCTAATGAAGAGCAGATCTGGAGATACTTTATAGAGAGAGAACTGCTTTACAGCACAGACCCCAAGCTCGGTCCGCGTTTCCTGGACCCGGCACCTTTCTCCAAGTTCCGGCTGGAGCTGGATAATGAATCACCGGGTCGGCTGGGCAGGTATATTGGCTGGCAGATCGTAAGGGCATTCATGGAGAAAGAAAAGCTGGATCTCCAAACGATGTTATCGCTCCCGGGAGAGCAGATTTTTAAAGAATCCAATTATAAACCAAAGAAATAAAGCATGGGAAAGTTACACACCTCTGAAATCACGCTTAAAGTGGGGTTAGATGAGAACAGGGTTCCGGAAACCCTTACCTGGTCTGCCGAAGACGGAGGAATAACCAATGAAGAGGCAAAGGCAATGTTATTGTCTGTCTGGGATAGCAAGAACCAGGAGTCCCTGAAAATAGATCTGTGGACCAAAGATATGCCGGTAGACGAGATGAAGGTGTTCTTTCACCAGACCCTTGTTTCTATGGCGGATACGTTCATGAAAGCAACACAGGACGATAAGATGACCGCAACCATGAAGGATTTCTGTGATTATTTTGCGGAAAAGCTTGAACTGAAGAAATAAGCCTACAATTTCATAGGTACTTCCATCAGGAGGATCTTTGCAGCCCCGGGAAAGCTGAAATCCACGCTGTCTGTCTCCTGTATCGCGAGCCCATCACGACTGGAGAGCCGGGTGTCACCGACAGCAGTATTTCCCTCCAGAACGAAGACGTAAAGGCCGTTATCCTTTTTCTTGAGGTCGTACCGGGCATCCTGCCCGGCTTCAAAATGCCCAATATGAAACCAGGCGTCCTGGTGGATCCAGACCCCGCCATCATCGGGAGTAGGGGACAAGACCTGGTAAAAACGGTTTTTTAATTTTTCTTGCCGGAGCGTGATCTGGTCATACCTGGGCACAACATCCTCTGCTTTAGGGATTATCCATATCTGCAGGAATTTCACCGGTTTGTCCTTGTTCCTGTTGTATTCGCTGTGACGAACGCCGGTGCCGGCACTCATCACCTGTATATCTCCTTCCCGGATCACTTCGGTGTTGCCCATACTGTCTTTATGTTCCAGGTCCCCCTGGAGCGGGATAGAAATGATCTCCATATTCTTATGGGGATGGGTGCCAAAACCCATGCCCGGGGCCACTTCATCATCGTTAAGCACCCGTAGTACCCCGAAATTCATTCGCTCCGGGTTGTAATAACTGGCAAAACTGAAGGTGTGATAACTGTTGAGCCATCCGTGGTTTGCGTGTCCTCGGCTGGCGGCAGTATGTAGATCCTTTTTCATATCTCCTTATTTTATTGCGATCCAGGCGTTGTGCGTTCGCTGAATCCTTTATATAAAATTACGGAAATCCGGGTGGGTGTGGAAAGCCAGACAATCGAATCTGCCTATGAGCTATTGCTGAAATAAAGGCTTAGTTTGATGAAGTCTGCTCGTAAAAAGCTTTGTTGATACTGTCTATGTATTGCAGCAACTCTTCCCTGCCTTCGTAGCTGCTGGAGGAGGTGATAAAATAGACCGGTGCCTCTTCCCAGGCCTCTTGTAAAAGATGATCCAGGTAGGCAGCAACTTTAGTTTCCTTTTCACTTGGTTTAAGTTTATCTGCCTTGGTGAAAATGATGGAGAAAGGGATGCCCTCCAGGCCTAACCAGCTCATGAATTCTGTATCGATCTTTTGTGGCTCATGGCGGATATCAACCAGAACAAAGGCGTTCACCAGTTGTTTGCGTTTCCTGAAATAATCGGTGATATACTTCTGGAAGGTATTTTTGGATTTCTTGGAAACCCGTGCATATCCATAACCAGGAAGGTCTACCAGGAACCAGTTGTTGTTGATCTTGAAATGGTTGATCAGCTGGGTCTTCCCAGGTCTGCCAGAAGTTTTTGCCAGTGATTTACGTTCGGTGAGCATATTGATCAATGACGACTTCCCTACATTGGAACGCCCGATAAAAGCGTACTCCGGCAGGGGTTCATTGGGACATTTGAGCACGTTGGAGTTACTCATTACAAAGTCGGCCGACTTGATCTTCATATACTTTTTTAAGGAGTTTAGAAATTCCTTTTCCTGAGCCAGCTGTACAGCAGCTCGTTGAATTGATCGGGATGCTCCATCATGGGTGCATGTCCGCATTTTTCGATCCAGTACAGGTCTGAATCAGGCAATAGCTCGTGGAATTCCTTTGCCACATTTGGCGGGGTCACGGAATCGTTCTCACCCCAGATGATACAGGTCGGTGTTTTCATCTTGGGAAGATCCTTTGCCATATTGTGACGAATTGCGCTTTTGGCTATGGCAAGGGTCCGTATGATCTTATTCCGGTCGTTTACCGTGGCAAAGACCTCGTCTACGATCTCTTTGGTGGCTATGGCCGGATCATAAAAGACATTTTCAGCTTTCTTCTTGATGAACTCGTAATCTCCCCGTCTCGGGTACCCGTCCCCCATGGCGCTTTCATAGAGTCCCGAACTGCCAGTGATACAGAGCGCCCGGACCATTTCCGGGTACAACTTGGTGTGCAGCAGCCCGATATGTCCGCCGAGGGAATTACCCAACAGGATAACATCGTGTAGATTCTTGTATTCCAGGAATCCCTCGAGGAATTTGGCGAAGTTCTTGACATTAGTCTTCAGGACCGGCATCTCGTAAATAGGGAGTTCCGGGATCAAGACTTTGTAGCCTTTTTCAGGAAAGAAGTCAGTTACACCGTGGAAATTGCTCAGTCCGCCCATGAGCCCGTGTAATATGATTATAGGGGTACCTTCCCCTATTTCTATATACCTGTATTTTCCATCGGTAATAAAATTGTCTTTCATGCAGGTCAGCTTGGCGTCAGTTGGCAAATATAGGCAATTCCATGTAATGCGAATTGTCTCAAATTATTCTCAAAAGCAATACTGGGGATTGCGCTTGCCTTAAAATAACGAAAATTTCCAGAGTTCTCCGCCAACTTTTTTGCATGAATTATCACGTCGATGAAGGCCCGGGAGCCAGAAATTTATCAACAAAGTGGTAATAAGTGGTAAATTGTGGTAATAAATTTCATATTTTTGAGTTAAGAATTAGTAAACCAACCAATTCAGTGATAGGATTCATAGGGACATATGAGTGTAAGGCCGATGCCAAAGGGCGTGTCATGATTCCTGTTACCCTGAAAAACCAATTGGCCCCTCTTATCAACCAGGGGTTCGTCATCAAAAGATCCGTTTTTCATCCTTGCCTTGAGCTCTACCCTATGGAAGAGTGGCAGAAGCTCATGCAGAAAATGAACAAGAAAAACAGGTTCAAGAAGAAGAACAATGATTTCATCCGCAGGTTTTCTGCAGGGGTGAAGCCGGTAGAAATAGATGCTACCGGGAGGTTATTGATTCCAAAGAACCTGGTGTCTATTGCGGGGATAGAAAAAGAGGTTGTGCTGAGCTCGGCGATCAATATCATCGAGATCTGGGACAAAGATAGTTATGAAAAGGTCATTGAGGAAACTGCAGAGGACTTTGCGGACCTGGCCGAAGAAGTAATGGGTGACGATGGAGATGAATTATCATAACCCGGTTTTGCTGGAGGCCTCTGTTGATGGTCTCGATATCGTGCCTGATGGCGTCTATGTGGATGTCACCTTTGGTGGCGGCGGGCATTCCCGGGAAATACTGAAGAGGTTAGGACCTGGTGGAAAATTATACGCATTTGACCAGGATGAGGATGCCTTGCAGAACAAGATCGATGATGAGCGGTTTACGCTGATCCATGAGAACTTCAGGCATATAAGGCAATTCCTGAAGTTTTACGGGGTGCGGCAGGTGAATGGGATCCTGGCCGATTTCGGGGTTTCATCTCACCAGTTCGATATTCCGGAGCGTGGATTTTCAACCCGCTTTGATGCCGACCTGGATATGCGGATGAGTCAGCGCAGTTCGCTGTCGGCCTATGAGGTGATCAACGATTACGAAGAAGGAGCTATCCGTGATGTGCTTTTTCAATATGGAGAGTTACGGAATGCCGGGGCAATGGCAAAGGCGATAGTTGTTGCCAGGGAAACCGGGCCAATCAAGACAACTGCTGCCCTGAAGGAGGTATTAAAGCGATTTCTCCCGGGGCACAAAGAGCATAAGATCCTGGCGCAGGTCTACCAGGCGGTAAGGATAGAGGTAAACCAGGAGATCGCGGTCATTCGGGAGTTCCTGTTGCAGTGCCCTGAATTACTGATCCAGGGAGGCAGGCTGTCTGTTATCAGCTATCACTCCCTGGAAGACCGGTTGGTAAAGCGGTTTATCCGGACGGGGAAATTCGAGGGCGAGGCAGAAAAGGATTTCTACGGGAATATTAGTGTTCCTATGAAGAAAGTTGGAGGGCTGATCGTTCCTTCGGCAGAGGAGATCAGGCAGAATAGCCGGGCCAGGAGTGCAAAGCTCCGGATCGCGGAAAAATTATAGGCGGGAAGCACAGCAGCTATACCTTAATATATAGGTGCTGTCGGTAAGTATAGAATCTTAAGGATAACTGACCATGAAAAAGGGAATTGTAGACATTTTAAGGGGGAAATTCCTGATCAGCAGTGATGCACCCAAGAACTGGACATTCATCATTTTCACATCTTTCCTGGCGACCGTCATGATTGCCAGTGCGCACAGCGCAGACAGGAAAGTGCACAAGGTGGCAGCCCTAAACGAAGAAGTAAAAGAATTGAGAAGCCAGTTCGTGGATATGCGTTCTGATGTGCAGAAACTAAAGCTGGAATCCACTATACGCGAAAGCGTAAAAGAAGACGGGTTATTGCCTTCTGAGAATCCTCCAAAGAAGATCAAGGTAAAAGCTAAAAAGAGCTAAATGGCTGTTACGGAGAAAAAAATATTAAACCGTATGTACCTGGTGGCAGGAAGCCTTTTCCTGTTTGCCTTGGCCGTGGTATTTAAGCTGGTCACTATACAGATGGTGGACGGTGATAAATACCGCGACCTCGCCATGCAGCGCACGGAGAAGATGTTCACGATTGCCCCTAACCGGGGTAACCTGTATTCTGATGACGGGAGTTTGCTGGCTACATCGGTTTCGCGCTATACCATCCGTTTTGACGCGGTTACAGTGAAAGACTCCGATTTCGAGGCCCAGGTAAAGCCTTTATCCAAGGCGCTTTCCGGCTTACTGGGTAAACCAACAGCTCATTACGAAAGGTTGCTTCGCAAGGCGAAGATCAATAAGAACCGTTATGCTTTAATCGCCAGGAACCTGGATTATTCGGACTATATGGAACTCCGTGAATTCCCATTGTTCAATATGGGCCCCTATAAAGGAGGGGTGATCGTGGAGCAGAAGACCGTTCGCGAGCATCCCTTAGGTAAGATCGCAGAACGAAGTGTGGGATATGAACGCTTTGATGAGAACGGCTACGCTACCAGGGTGGGACTCGAGGGTGCTTTCGGGCAATACCTGAGAGGAGTTGAGGGTAAGCGGATGAAGCAAAAGATCGCCAAAGGCCAGTGGAAGCCGATCGGTTTTGATAACCTGGTTGAGCCGAAAGATGGTTATGACGTTATCTCCACCATCGACATCAACATACAGGACATCGCCCATCACGCCCTGCTCTCGCAATTAGAAAAATATAAAGCAGAACACGGCAGTGTTATCGTGATGGAGACGGAAACAGGGGAGATCAAAGCGATCTCTAACCTTGGGAGAACAGAAGAAGGAAAATATTACGAGCGTTTAAATTACGCTATTGGGGAATCCCATGAGCCGGGTTCTACCTTTAAATTAATGTCACTGGTCGCTGCCCTGGAAGACGGGGTGGTTGATACCAGTACCGTAATCGATACCGAAAAAGGCCGGTGGAGAATTTTTGACAGGACTGTCCGGGATTCTAAGCACGGCGGCTATGGTAAGATCAGTATGGGAAAGGCATTCGAAGTTTCTTCGAATACGGCTTTCGCAAAAATGATTCATTACGGTTATAAGGACAACCCAAAAGCCTATGTGAACCGTCTTCGCAGTATGGGTCTTCATGAAAAACTGGGTCTTCCTATTAAAGGGGAGGGCGAGCCGGTGATTCGTATGCCGGGTGATAAAGGATGGTCAGGAATTTCTCTTGCCTGGATGTCGCACGGCTATGAAGTTTCTCTTACTCCTTTGCAGACCCTTGCATTTTACAATGCCATTGCGAATGGGGGAGAGTTGCTGAGGCCAAGGTTAATAAAGGAAGTAAGGGAGTGGGACCGTACCATACAGGTATTTGAAAAGGAAGTGCTGAATCCTGCCATCTGTTCCGAGGAAACTGCAGCCAAGGTAAAACAACTTTTAAGTAACGTGGTTTCCAAGAAACACGGTACCGGGCATGGTCTGTACTCCTCCCAGTTCTCAATGGCTGGGAAAACAGGAACCGCCCAGAAGAATTATGTTTCCAAGGACCCGGATAAACTGAAATACATCTCCACGTTTGCCGGTTTCTTCCCTGTTGAAAACCCAAAATATTCCTGTATCGTAGTGATCCACGAACCTGATAAAAGTGTAGGGTACTATGGAGCAGATGTTTCCGGCCCGGTATTTAAATCGGTTGCTCAAAAGATCTATGCCAATAACCCCATGGTGGATGAAGTGGAATCCCTGGATCCTACTACCAAGGAACTGGAAGAAGAATACGAGGCCTATTATGCCAAGGTCCAGAAAGACTACAACCAGGTCCCTGATGTAAAGGGAATGAGTGGTATGGACGCTATCTCTATCCTGGAAAACCTCGGGCTGGAGGTAGAGGTCAGGGGTAATGGAAAAGTTAGGAGACAATCGGTCAACAAAGGGACAGACCTTAAGCAGGTTAAAAAAATTGTACTGGAACTTTCATGAAGTCATTAAAGGACATACTATACGGAGTACGCCTCTCGGCAGTGACCGGTTCTACGGCCAAAATGGTGAACGCCATTTGTTTTGACAGCAGGGCTGTAGGTATGGACGATGTATTCGTGGCTATACGGGGAACACAGGCAGATGGTCACGAATTTATCGACAAGGCAATCAGCTCTGGAGCAAACACCGTGGTTTGCGAAGAATTACCGGGGAACCTGGTGAACGAGGTGACCTATGTGCAGGTAGAAAATACGCAATCGGCTCTCGCCGTGATGGCGGCCAATTATTATGGGAATCCCTCGAGAAACCTGAAACTGGTCGGGGTAACCGGCACCAATGGTAAAACGACGGTCAGCAGCCTGCTCTATCAACTCTTCAAAAAGGCCGGTTTTAAAGTCGGCCTAATTTCTACCATAAAGATCATGGTAGACGACCAGGAACACGCTACCCGCCATACGACCCCGGATGCGCTGGTCATCAACAAGCACCTGGCTATGATGAACGAAGCCGGGGTGGAGTTCTGTTTTATGGAGGTGAGTTCTCACGGGATCGCCCAGAAAAGGACAGAGGGACTTTATTTTGCGGGGGCAATTTTCACCAATTTGTCTCATGATCACCTGGATTACCACAAGACATTCGCAGAATACCGGGACACCAAGAAACTACTCTTCGACAACCTGCCTAAGACGGCATTCGCTTTATCCAACATTGACGATAAGAACGGCTTTGTCATGTTGCAGAATACCCGTGCAAAAAAACACACATACGCCCTTAAAACCTATGCCGACTTCAGGGCGCAGATCCTGGAGAATCAATTCAGTGGGCAGTTGCTTAAAATCGGGGAAAACGAATTCTGGACCCGTTTGATCGGTCACTTTAATGCATATAACGTTCTGGCCATTTACGCCGCGGCGGAACTTCTCGGGCTTGAGACCCTGGAGATACTGAGACTGATCAGTGAACTGGAAACCGTGGACGGGAGGTTCCAGTATTTTATATCCGATAAGAAGATTACAGCGATAGTTGATTATGCCCATACACCGGATGCACTTAAAAATGTATTGATTACTATCAATGCATTGAGGACTGGAAATGAAAACGTCATTACCGTAGTGGGGTGCGGTGGTGATCGTGACAAGTCTAAGCGTCCGGTTATGGGTCATATCGCAACCGAATTAAGCACCCAGGTGATATTCACCTCTGACAATCCCCGGTCAGAAGATCCCTCCAAGATCATCGAGGACATGGAAGCCGGGGTGGAGCCCCAGAATACCCGCAAGGTGTTGGCTATTGAAAGCAGGGAGCAGGCTATTAAAACAGCCTGTAAGATGGCAAGTGAACTGGACATAATCCTGATAGCCGGGAAGGGGCATGAAACCTACCAGGAGACAAAAGGAACCCGGGTAGACTTTGATGATTTTAAGAAGGTCAGGGATATGCTGACCGAATTGCAAAAATAAAAAACCAGGCCGGTGCTCCTTGTAGCCCGGTTACCTAGATAACTGACAAGATGCTGTATTATCTGTTCGAATACTTAGAAAAACAATACCAGTTCCCCGGGGCTACGCTGTTCCAGTTCCTCTCGTTCCGTGCGGCAATGTCGGTATTGCTTTCCCTTGTCCTCGCAACGGTCTATGGAAAGCGGATCATCCTTTTGCTGCGGCGTAAACAGATCGGTGAAACCGTAAGGGATCTTGGACTTGAAGGCCAGGAGCAGAAAGCAGGGACTCCTACTATGGGAGGGCTCATCATCATCATGTCTACCCTGGTGCCGGTCTTACTGTTCACAAAGCTGGATAATGTCTATATCCTGCTCCTGATCGTCACTACCCTCTGGATGGGGGCCATAGGTTTTATCGACGATTACATCAAGATATTCAAGAAGAACAAGCAGGGACTTAAAGGGCGGTTCAAAGTGATGGGGCAGGTGATGCTCGGGCTGATGGTGGGGGCAACCCTCTACTTTCACCCGGAGGTGACCATGAAAGATAATGACAGCAGCCGGATCACGGAACGGTTTACCGTAGAACAGGTTGAAGGAAAAGAGATCAAATCGATCAAGACGAATGTTCCTTTTTTCAAGGACAACGAATTGGATTACAGTGAGCTGCTGGGCTGGATGGGTGAAGGAGCTACGGATTATGCCTGGTTACTGTTTATTCCCATCGTGATCTTTATTGTCACGGCAGTCTCTAACGGGGCGAACCTTACCGATGGAATAGATGGGCTGGCAGCAGGTACCTCGGCCATAATCGTACTTACCCTTGGAATATTTGCATGGGTCTCGGGTAACATCATTTTCTCTGATTACCTGGACATCTTCTTTATCCCGCGAGCGGGAGAATTGGTAGTATTTATTGCTGCCTTCGTGGGGGCCCTGGTAGGATTCCTCTGGTATAATGCATTCCCTGCCCAGGTGTTTATGGGTGATACGGGCAGCCTTACTATTGGGGGTGTGATCGCGGTAATTGCCCTGATCGTAAGGAAAGAATTACTGATCCCTCTTTTATGCGGGATCTTCTTTGCCGAGTCGCTCTCGGTGATGATACAGGTGAGCTATTTTAAATATACCAAGCGGAAGTTCGGGGAGGGGAGGAGAATCTTCCTGATGTCTCCGCTGCATCACCACTACCAGAAGAAAGGATACCACGAGAGTAAGATCGTGACCAGGTTCTGGATTATAGGAATACTCCTGGCCATTGTCACCATTGTGACCCTAAAAGTCCGCTGATGCAGAAACTGGTGGTACTTGGCGGAGGAGAAAGTGGTGTGGGAACCGCCATCCTGGGAAAGCAGCAAGGATTCGAGGTATTTGTATCCGACAAGGGCAGGATAGCAAAAAAATATAAGGACGTTCTTATACATCTTGGAGTTGATTGGGAAGAGGAGAGACATTCGGAAAACAGGATCCTGGAGGCAGACCTGGTAATGAAGAGTCCCGGTATACCGGATAAGGTGCCGCTGGTAAAAGCGTTGGTGGCTAAAGGGATCCCGGTGATATCAGAGATCGAGTTTGCGGCAAGGTTCACGGATGCGACCCTGATCGGAATAACGGGTAGTAATGGAAAAACCACTACCACCATGCTTACCTACCATATCCTGAAAGAGGCTGGTTTAAATGTCGGGATGGCAGGTAACATCGGGGATAGTTTCGCAAAAATGGTCGCTGAAGAACAATACGATTATTACGTATTAGAGATCAGCAGCTTCCAGTTAGACGGGATAAGAGATTTCAGGCCGCATATAGCCATGATCACAAATATCTCGGAAGACCACCTGGACAGGTACGATTACAAGTTTGAGAATTATATCGCCTCTAAATTCCGGATAACCGAAAATCAACAAGAAGAGGATTATTTCATCTACGACGCCGATGACGAAGTATCGGTGAATTGGCTGGAAAACCACCCGGTACGGGCAACTGTACTTCCTTTTTCCATTGAAAAGGAACTGGAACAGGGAGCCTGGCTGGACAAAGAGAACATACGGATTAAGACAAATGAAAACACTATTGATATGAAAAACGAAGCATTGGCCCTGGAAGGCAAGCATAACTTAAAGAATACTATGGCTGCAGCTACGGTTGCTAAGCTGGTAAGTATCCGGAAGGAGACTATCCGCCAGAGTATTCAGAATTTCCAGGGAGCCCCGCATCGCCTGGAAAAGGTGTTGAAAATTCACCATGTGCAGTACATCAATGACTCCAAAGCGACGAACGTCAATGCTACCTATTACGCCCTGGACAGTATGACCGGGCCTACGATCTGGATCGTCGGGGGTATTGATAAGGGAAATGATTATAAGTCACTGATGCCGCTGGTGCGTGAAAAAGTCAAAGCGATCATCTGCTTAGGAGTGGACAATTCAAAGATCGTGGAGACCTTCGGAAATGCCGTAGACCTGGTGGTGGAGACCTTTGCCATGCAGGAAGCAGTAAAAGTGGCATACAAAATCTCTGAAAGGGGAGATACCGTTTTGTTATCTCCGGCCTGTGCGAGCTTCGACCTTTTTAACAATTACGAAGACAGGGGAGACCAATTTAAAGAAGCTGTAAAGAATTTATAATACCATGACCGGATTATTCCAGAACATAAAAGGAGATAAGGTAATATGGGCCGTGGTGGCCCTGCTGGCCTTGTTTTCGTTCCTGCCTGTGTACAGTGCCAGTAGTAACCTGGTGTACGTAGTAGGAACCGGTACCACCATTGGATACCTGCTGAAACACGCTATGCTCTTATTTCTTGGGTTTGGAATTATCTTCGCGGTCCATAAGATTCCAACACATTTCTTTAAAGGGCTATCTATTATCGCTATGCCGGTAGTACTGGTGCTCCTGGTCTATACCCTTGCGCAAGGAACTACTATTGACGGTGCCAATGCCAGTCGCTGGATCCGCCTTCCCGTGGTGGGGATATCGTTCCAGACATCCAACCTTGCAGCCGTGGTACTGATGATCTATGTGGCCCGGTACCTGACCAAGGTAAAAGATAAAGTGGTGAGCTTTAAGGAAAGCCTTTTGCCACTGTGGGTCCCCGTGTTCCTGGTGATCATGCTGATACTACCTGCAAACTTTTCAACTGCAGCCATCATATTTTTCATGGTAATGGTGCTCTGTTTTATGGGCGGGTACCCAATTAAATACCTGCTGGGAATGGTAGGGGCCGGGATCGCGATGTTGTGCATATTCATTTTGCTGGCCAAAGCTGTTCCGGATCTTATCCCGAACCGGATCGATACCTGGGTCAGCAGGATAGAAAGTTTCTGGGACCCGGCGGATACCGAGTCGGATTACCAGATCGAAAAAGCCAAGATAGCTATTGCCACCGGCGGTATCATGGGTAACGGCGCGGGGAAGAGTGTGATGAAGAATTTCCTGCCGCAGAGTTCCTCGGATTTTATCTATGCGATCATCATTGAGGAATATGGATTATTGGGAGGACTGGCCCTTTTGTTCTTTTATATGCTGCTGCTTTTCAGGATAGTAGTGGTTGCCAATGCGCACGAAAGTATTTTCGGGAAGTTACTCGTAGTAGGAGTAGGCATTCCTATTGTATTCCAGGCCCTGATCAATATGGCTGTAGCGGTTGAGCTGTTCCCGGTGACGGGACAGACCCTCCCGCTGATCAGTAGCGGGGGAACCTCTATCTGGATGACCTGCCTGGCCATAGGGATCATATTAAGCGCCAGTATCAAACGGGAGAAAAAGGCAGAAGAGACCGTAGAGAATGATGAGACGAACCCTTTAGAGATATTGAGTGGGCAATTATAGATTCATATTATCAGGGGGAGGAACAGGGGGTCATATTTACCCGGCCATCGCGATTGCCAACGAGTTGAAAAAGAGGTACCCGGATGCCCGGTTCCTTTTCGTAGGAGCCAAGGGGAGAATGGAAATGGAAAAAGTGCCACAGGCCGGTTACGAGATAAAGGGGTTGTGGATCACAGGACTGCAACGGAAACTCAGTCTGAAGAATTTAATGTTTCCGGTAAAACTGATACAGAGCTTGATCAAAGCAGGTAACATAGTAGCTGAATTTAAACCGCACGTCGCTATTGGCACGGGTGGATTTGCCAGTGGTCCAGTATTACAGGTGGCTTCCAGGAAGGGAATACCTTGTGTGCTGCAGGAACAGAATTCCTTTGCAGGGATAACTAATAAGTTGCTGGCCAAGAAGGCTGAAAAGATCTGCGTTGCTTATGATGGGATGGAGAAATTCTTCCCCGCGGATAAAGTTGTAAAGACCGGCAACCCTGTTCGTGAATCATTGATCCGGGAAGCGGGTTCCAAGCAGGAAGCAGCCGCGTACTTTAACCTGGAAGCAGAAAGGACCACCCTGGTAGTGCTCGGTGGCAGCCTGGGGTCAAAGCGGATCAACGAACTTCTGGCTGATAACCTGGGGCTCATAGAAGAATTGGGGATACAGCTGGTGTGGCAATGCGGGAAAGGATATTACGAAACATATAAAGACCTGGGAACGGAGCATATAAAAGTTTATGATTTCCTGAACCGGATGGACCTGGCATATGCCATGGCAGACATGATCATTTCCCGGGCCGGTGCAGGGGCAGTCTCAGAATTGTCACTGGTAGGAAAACCGGTGATTCTTATACCCTCTCCCCACGTGGCAGAGGATCACCAGACCAAGAATGCACAGGCCATGGTGGATAAGGATGCCGCAATCATGCTCAGGGAAAGCGAGCTGGACAGCAGGTTTGAAGCCGTATTCAGGAAGCTGGCGAGCTCCCCTGAAGACCGTCATAGGCTGGGGAATAATATCAGGAAGATGGCAATGCCGGATGCCACAAGAAGAATAGCAGACGAAATAGAAAAATTACTGCCGACAGCAATATGAATTTAAAGGAAATACATAACGTCTATTTCATTGGTATCGGGGGGATAGGTATGTCTGCCCTTGCGAGGTATTTCCATTTTATCGGGAAAGAAGTCGGGGGTTATGATAAGACTCCTTCCCCGTTGACCAGGGAGTTGGAGGAGATGGGGATGATCATTCATTATACAGACGAGGTTTCCGAGATCAAGGGTAGATTCAGGGATGCGGCTACTACCCTGGTGGTTTATACTCCGGCTGTACCAAAGGATCACAAGGAGCTGGCATATTTTACCGCCCGGGGGTTCAATGTAAAAAAACGATCCGATGTACTCGGGGCGGTGACCAGGGATTCATTTTGTTTTGCGGTTGCAGGTACCCACGGGAAAACGACTACCTCCACTATACTGGCGCATTTACTAAAGGAGACCAAGGTTCCGTTGATGGCATTTTTAGGAGGAATATCCGAAGATTTTCACAGCAACTTCATCCTGGAAGGCACAACTTATTCCGTGGTAGAGGCAGACGAATACGACCGGTCTTTCCTGAGGTTAAGTCCTGATGTAGCCTGTGTTACCTCTATGGAGGCAGATCATTTAGATATTTATGGCGATGGGGAACAACTGGTGCAATCGTTCCACGAATTCGCCGGGAAGCTGAAACCGGGAGGAAAACTTTTCGTCAGGAAAGGTCTCTCCATGAAAGGGCTTACCTATGGAATTGAAGAGCCTGCCGATTACAGCATACAAAATTTAAAGATCTCAGAAGGGCGGTATCACTTTGATATCCATACCCCTGATACAGAGGTTCCCGGGGTCACCTTCAACCTGCCCGGCAGGCATAACCTGCTCAATGCACTGGTGGCATTTGCCATGGCCCTTGAAGCGGGACCGACCGCGGAAGATCTGGCTAAAGCCCTGGAGACTTTTAAAGGAGTTTCCAGGCGGTTCTCTTACAGGATCAAGCGAGACAACCTGGTTTTTATCGATGATTATGCCCATCACCCGGGCGAGATCGATGCGGTTTACCAGGCGGTGACAGAAATGCACCCGGGAAAGAAGACATTGGTGGTATTTCAGCCCCATTTGTTTTCCCGTACGCGCGACTTTGCAGAGGGGTTTGCGCAGAGCCTGTCCAGGTTTGACAGTCTGCTCTTGCTGGATATCTACCCTGCCCGGGAATTACCCATCCCCGGTATCACCTCTTCCTGGTTACTGGAACAGGTAGATACGGATGAAAAAAGCCTGGTTAAAAAGGAGGACCTGATCACTGAAATTAAGAAAAGGCAACCCGAAATACTGATCACCATGGGTGCCGGGGATATTGGACTGGAAGTTGTAAAAATTCAAAAAGAACTGGAATATGAAGGCTAAACTGAACTACCTCAAGCTTGCTGGATTAATGATCTGTGTTACAGGTCTTTTCGCTTTTTCCTCGATCAGAAGTGCTGCTCGTAATGTAGAGGGGATCCGGATCTCTTTTGTCGGCAGTGATAACTTGTATGTCACTGAAGAAACGGTTAATAAATTGTTAATACAAAAATTCGGCCGTCTCTCAAACGTCCCTAAAGAAAATATAGCTTTGAATACTATTGAGGAGGTCATCGAGACTAACGAAATGGTGAAAGACGCCCAGGTTTTTCTGACCGTAAACGGTGAACTCACAACCAAGATCGAACAAAGGCAACCCATAGGTCGCATAGAGGGATATACCAAATATTACCTTGATGAGGAGGGAAAGCGTATGCCTTTATCGAATAACCATTCAGCCCGCGTACCAATTATAACAGGTAAGATCACAGGCAAAGCTTTAGAAGATGCCTATGTAATCCTGAAATACATTAACACGGACGACTTTCTGCGAAAGAACGTCATAGGTATCCATATCCTCGAGGAAGGGAATTACCAGCTGAAGTTCAGGGTGGAGAATTTTGTAGTTAACCTGGGGGGTGTAGAGGACCTTCAGAAGAAGTTTAACAATTTCAAGGCCTTTTATGCAAAGGCTGCTAAGGACAGGACATTAAAGGAATACGATATCGTAAGCCTGGAGTTTAACAATCAAGTAGTGTGCACCAAAATATAGAACATATGGAACAAGGGAATTATTCAGTCGGACTCGACATTGGGACCACCAAGATCGTTGCCATCATTGGAAAAGAAAATGAATATGGCAAGATTGAAGTGGTTGGGATCGGCAGGTCTAAGAGCCTGGGGGTTCATCGCGGGGTGGTCAATAATATCACCCAGACGATACAATCTATCCAGCAGGCCGTGGAACAGGCCGAAGCTAATTCCGGTTTAAAAATAGGTTCTGTAGTGGTGGGCATAGCCGGGCAGCATATCCGCAGCTTACAGCACAGTGACTATATCACCAGGGCTAACTCTGAAGAAGTGATCAACGAGGACGACCTGGACAAACTCTGTAACCAGGTCTATAAGCTGGTGATGTTACCCGGGGAAGAGATCATCCATGTGCTTCCGCAGGAATACCGCATAGACGGGCAGGGAGAGATCAAGCAACCTATGGGGATGTACGGAGGCAGGCTGGAAGCTAATTTCCATGTAGTGGTAGGCCAGGTTTCTTCGATAAAAAATGTAGGTCGCTGTATCAAGAGTGCAGGTCTGGACCTGGGAAATATCACCCTGGAACCCCTGGCATCTTCTGACGCTGTACTTAGCCAGGAAGAAAAAGAAGCCGGTGTGGCACTGATCGATATAGGAGGCGGAACCACGGACCTCGCCATCTTCAAGGATGGGATCATCAGGCATACCGCGGTTATTCCATTTGGAGGGAACGTCATTACCGAAGATATCAAGGAAGGATGTTCTATAATTGAGAAGCAGGCCGAATTACTGAAGATCAAATTTGGATCAGCATGGCCAGGAGAAAACAAGGATAACGAGATCGTAAGTATACCCGGCCTTAGAGGCAGGGAGCCAAAAGAGATCACCCTGAAGAATTTGTCTAAGATCATTCATGCCAGGGTAGTGGAGATCATCGAGCAGGTCTACGTGGAGATCAAGAACTACGGGCACGAAGAACAAAAGAAAAAATTAATTGCTGGTATTGTCCTCACAGGGGGAGGCAGCCAGTTAAAGCACCTGAAACAACTGGTAGAGTATATCACCGGGATGGATACCCGCATCGGGTACCCGAACGAGCACCTGGCAGGCGACTCTGACGAGGAGATCGCAAGTCCGCTTTACGCCACTGCCGTCGGATTACTGATGAATGCTGTCAAAAACCAGGGGCGTAAGAAGCAGGAGGCTGAAGAGGCCCAGCAGGAGCTCGATACAGAAATGGTACTGGAGACCTCGATGGAATCAGGTACCCAGACCGAAGTCCGGAAGGAAAGGAAATCGGTCTTTGATCGTTGGTCTGAGAAATTAAAAGATTTCTTAGATAACGCAGAATAATCAGAATACACAGAAGCACATAAAAACCTCAAAATTATTGATCATGAGCAGCAACACCGAATTTGACAACATCGCCTTTGATTTGCCCAAGAATCAGAGCAACGTAATAAAAGTGATCGGAGTAGGTGGAGGCGGAAGCAACGCCATCAACCACATGTTCCAGGCCGGTATTAACGGCGTGGACTTTGTAATCTGTAATACCGATGCTCAGGCATTGCAGAACAGCCCGGTTCCCAATAAGATCCAGCTAGGAGTTTCCCTGACAGAAGGATTAGGAGCAGGGGCTAACCCGGAAGTGGGCGAACAAGCCGCACTGGAAAGTATGGAAGAGATCAAGCAGATGCTTGACACCACGACCAAGATGATATTTATCACCGCGGGGATGGGTGGAGGAACCGGTACAGGAGCTGCTCCTGTCATCGCGAAACTAGCCATGGAAATGGATGTTTTAACGGTGGGGATCGTTACCATGCCATTCCAGTTTGAAGGAAAGAGTCGTTGTAAGCAAGCGCAGATAGGGATCGAAAAATTACGTGCCAATGTGGATTCCCTGATCGTGATCAATAATAACAAGCTAAGAGAAGTATACGGTAACCTTGGGTTTAAAGCCGGGTTCTCCAAAGCAGATGAAGTGCTGGCAACTGCGGCAAGGGGGATAGCCGAGGTAATTACCCATCATTACACCCAGAATATTGACCTCAGGGATGCAAAGACCGTATTGTCTAACAGCGGTACCGCCATTATGGGGTCTGCGGTATCCTCCGGGTCTAACAGGGCCAACGAGGCCATTATGAAAGCACTGGATTCGCCATTGCTGAATGACAATAAGATTACAGGAGCTAAAAACGTGCTGCTGTTGATCGTATCCGGCGCCCAGGAGATTACCATAGATGAGATCGGAGAGATCAATGATCACATCCAGATCGAAGCCGGTCATGGTGCTAATATCATTATGGGTGTAGGGGAAGATGAAAACCTTGGTGAAGCCATCGCTGTAACGGTGATCGCCACGGGTTTTAATATAGACCAGCAGGATGAGATCGTAAATACCGAGTCCAAAAAGATCATCCATACGCTGGAGGATGAACAAAAGGCAACCCGTAACCTTACCCAGGAACAAGTAGTTCACGTACTGGAAGATGAAGAGATCGTTCAGAAGCCGGCACAAAGGCAGCAGCCTAAAGCCAGCAAGGAGGACGAGATGGACCTGATCCCAACCACTAACTATATCCGGAACTTTAATGTTTTCTACGACGAGGTAGTAGCCACTAATGTTAAAGAAGAGGATTTCATTATTATCGATTCCAAGGAGTCGCTGGAGTCTATAGAAGTGATAGATCCTGAGGTAGTTTCTTCTAAAAGGACCGATAAGGACCAGATCGCGTTCAGTTTTGATATGCCGATCCAAAAAGAAGAATCCATTCAGGAAGAAGAAAAGGAACACACCATCACCTTCAGCCTCGATGATGAGGTCAGGGAAATGGATGTGGAGGATCATATAGAGGTTATCCCGGTCCTGGAGTATAACAAGGAAGGTGAGACCAGGTACAGCCTGGATGATTATATGGACCTGGAAAAGAAACTGACCGGGGCTAAATCCAAGGCTGAAAAATTTGAGCCTAAATTAAAGGACAGTGAACTGGTATTTGAAAAAAAGACCGTACGCCAGGAAGAACCTCAGAAAATGGTAGCTGAGACCGAGGAGCCGGACCCGATGAATAGCCCTATCGAAGTATTGCTCAAGGAGCGTGCGGCTGAGCGAAGGAAAAAGCTCAAAGATTTCAACTACAAGTTTCAGAATAATGTAAACAACATTGATGAAATTGAAAAGGAGCCTGCTTACAAGCGACAAGGTGTAGACCTTTCTGCCCATAATAAAGAAGGAAAGATCTCCAGGACTTCGCTGGGTGAAGACAGTAACGATGAAATACAGATACGCTCTAATAACTCATTCCTGCACGACAACGTGGACTAAGTTGCCAAACGTTTCCCCAACAGGTGCGGATAAACCCGGAGAGCAATGCTTATCCGGGTTTATTTTTTATCTTCGTAGCCCTAAAAATGGTGGATATGGCTTTACAGGAAAAACTGCTGACAGAGATGAAGAACGCGATGAAATCCAAGGATGCAGTTCGCTTGGAATCGCTGCGGGCTATCAAGGCAGCACTCTTATTAGCGAAAACAGAAAAATCGGCGGGCAGCGAGCTGTCTGAAGAGGAAGAGATCAAGATCGTTCAGCGCCTGGTGAAGCAGCGCAAAGACAGCGCGGCAATATATAAGGAGCAGGGCAGGGCAGACCTGGCAGAGCCGGAACTTGCCCAGGCCAAGGTCATTGAATCATTTTTGCCGGAACAGCTTTCGGAAGCAGAGATCGAAGCCGTGGTAGAAAAGACAATTGCCTCAGTAAATGCGGAGGGTATGAAAGATATGGGCAAAGTAATGGGAATAGTTTCAAAAGAACTGGCCGGGAAAGCAGATGGCAAAACCATTTCCACTATTGTGAAGGCAAAATTGCAATAGGGCTTCCTGTATTTTGCCTGTAAATTGGAATAAATTTTTTAATGCCGGGTTGCAGTTTTTATGTAAATTGCGCTCCCTAAGGAAAAAGGGTTAATTCCAATATTTCCTGGAAATACAGGCGGCCGCGTAGTTCAACTGGATAGAATATCAGATTTCGGCTCTGAGGGTTGGGGGTTCGAATCCTCCCGCGGTCACTACAACCAAAAAGTCCACAACGAAAGTTGTGGACTTTTTTTATGCCCCGCTGCGAACCGAGCCACAGGCTCAGGGGAGCCAAGGGGCATAAAAAAATACCACGGCGAACAGCCATGGCCTTTTTGTATTGCAAAGGGGAGGGTAGTGAGGATCAACGCAGTTCATCCTCCCACAGGCTCAGGGGAGCCAAGGGGCATAAAAAAATACCACGGCGAACAGCCGTGGCCTTTTTGTATTGCAAAGGGGAGGGTAGTGAGGATCAACGCAGTTCATCCTCCCACAGGCTCAGGGGAGCCAAGGGGCATAAAAAAATACCACGGCGAACAGCCGTGGCCTTTTTGTATTGCAAAGGGGAGGGTAGTGAGGAACAACGCAGTTCATCCTCCCACAGGCTCAGGGGAGCCAAGGGGCATAAAAAAATACCACGGCGAATAGCCGTGGCCTTTTTGTATTGCAAAGGGGAGTGTTGTGAGGATCAACGCAGTTCATCCTCCCGTGGTCTCAGGGGAGCCAAGGGGCATAAAAAAATACCACGGCGAACAGCCGTGGCCTTTTTGTATTGCAAAGGGGAGGGTAGTGAGGATCAACGCAGTTCATCCTCCCCCAGGCTCAGGGGAGCCAAGGGGCATAAAAAAATACCACGGCGAACAGCCGTGGCCTTTTTGTATTGCAAAGGGGAGTGTAGTGAGGATCAACGCAGTATATCCTCTCACAGGCTCAGGGGAGCCAAGGGGCATAAAAAAATACAGCGTTGAACAGCTCTCGCCTATATATTTTGCAGAGGGGAGTGCAGGGGGGCAATATCATTACTATGTGTCCTGATCCCTGCAGCAATTGATCATAAAGCATTATTTTTACAACATGCGTTGGGGTGTTTACATAGTCACATTCATCATTCTCCTGTTTTCGGGCATGCCTTGCTGTGCTTCAGAACTATTGTGCGATGATACTGCACAAACGGTCTGCACCTCGGAAACCGGACACGGGGAAGAACCGGGAAGTAATGAACCCTGCTCCCCATTTAATATGTGTGGCACCTGCGTGGGATTTATACAGGTCAATGGAGTAGCATTTGATTCCCCGGTTGTAGCCCTTGTTGAACGGAATATTATTTTATTTCCTGCGAGAATATTCCCGGGAACCTATGTACAGCGTCATTTCCGCCCTCCCATTATATAATTGGATTTTTCTAGATGAATATGCAGGCAGACCCATGCCTGCATTTAAGTGTACCACATTCAAAATCTAATTTTACACAACATGAATATCAAAATTTTTTTGACGGGCCTGGCCTTCTTTGTACTCTGTGGTCTCAGTGCCCAAAATACTTTTAAGACAAGGATCGTTGATGCCGAAAGTGCAGAACCCATGTTGGGGGTAAGTGTTTTCTTCCCGGAATTACAGATCGGGGGAACAACGGACGATGCGGGGAGAGTATCCATTACGGGTATTCCGGATGGCCCTCATTTGTTGCGTATAAGTTACGTGGGCTACGAAACTATTGAGAAGGATTTGTCATTCCCGCTGGAGGATGATCAACAGGATCAGACTATCAGGCTTCATGCCTCCCATGAGGAGATGGATGAAGTGGTTATACAATCAACGCGGAGTACCAGGACCATTCAGGATATACCAACGCGGGTCGAATTTATTGCCGGGGAGGAATTAGCCGAAAAAGGGAATATGAAACCCGGGGATATCCGCATGTTATTAAATGAAAGTACCGGGATCCAAACGCAACAAACCTCTGCTACCAGTTACAACTCGAGCATCCGCATCCAGGGACTGGATGGTAAATACACCCAGCTGCTGCGGGATGGGATGCCATTATACTCTGGGTTTTCCGGGGGTCTGAGTTTAATGCAGATAGCCCCTTTAGACCTTAAACAGGTCGAAGTAATAAAAGGAGCATCATCGACCCTGTACGGTGGCGGTGCCATCGCCGGTCTGGTGAACCTGATCACCAAGACACCGGGGGAGGAAAAAGAGCTGAGTTTTATGCTCAATGGAACTTCTGCGCTTGGCCTGGATATCAGTGGGTTTTATTCGGAGAAGTATGGCAAAGTAGGGACAACGATCTTTGCTTCCTATAATAAAGGAACCCCGTATGATCCCGCTGAGATTGGTCTGACCGCTATACCAGAGTTTGATCGATTTACATTGAATCCAAAGCTTTTCTTATACCTGGGAGATGACACCCGGATGAATGCCGGGGTGAATATAGTTACTGAACGTCGATTAGGGGGGAACCTGGATTTTGTAAAAGGAGAACCGGTAGAAGATCCCTACTTTGAAAGTAATAAGACCGATCGTATCTCCACACAATACCAGCTGACAAGTGATTTAAGCGATTCAGTCAGGTTAGAGATCAAGAACAGCCTGAATTTCTACGACCGGCTGGTGGCCATCCCGGAGTATAGTTTTGGTGGGCAGCAGTTCTCTTCATTCAGCGAAATAAACCTGATCTGGGGGAACAGTACCTCCGAATGGATATCCGGACTAAATCTCTGGACAGACCAGTTTAAACAGTCCGACGGTCAATCAGCACAGGACCTGAGCTTCTCTAATTCGACCTGGGGAGCCTTTGCCCAGAATACCTGGTCTGTAAGTGAGAAATGGACCCTGGAATCCGGGTTCAGGCTGGACTACCAGAATGAATATGGTTGGTTTCCCTTACCCCGCTTGTCCCTTATGTATGAACCCCTGCCACAACTGACGTTCAGGACAGGAGGAGGACTAGGTTATAAGACACCTACGGTATTCTCAGAAGATGCGGAACGCAGGCAGTTCCGGAATATTTTACCGCTCGATACAGAAGCACTGAATGCTGAGCGTTCTGTTGGCGGGAACTTTGATATTAATTATAAAGTGCCCCTCACTGCTGAGATCATCATGTCCTCCAATGTGTTGTTCTTCTACACCCAGATCCAAAACCCACTGGTCCTTACACCGGTCGGCTCGGCTTTCGAATTTGTACAGCCGGATGGCAAGGTGGATACCAAAGGGGTGGAGGTGAACCTGAAGTGGAGTTACAGGGATCTGAAATTATTTGTGGGGTATACTTATGCCGATGTGGAGGAACATTATAATGGTGAGACCTCCGATTTTCCGCTGGTGGCCAAACATCGGCTGAATAATGTACTGATGTACGAGAAGCACGATAATTTTTGGATAGGCTTAGAAGCGTATTACTACAGTCCGCAGCAACTCAGTGACGGCAGTACAGGACAATCCTACTGGATCACCGGGTTAATGACAGAGAAGAAACTTGGAGAACACTTTTCAGTATTCCTTAATTTTGAGAATTTCCTGGATACCCGGCAAACTGCCTTTGATACCATCTACACCGGGAACCTGAGTGACCCTCAGTTCAGGGATATTTACGCCCCGGTGGACGGATTCGTTGTGAATGGCGGACTGAAATGGAAATTATAACATTGATTCATTAATACGGGTATAGTAGTGCTGCGGGGTCTTTTTCCATTTTGAAATAGACCCTGTGGCATTATTCTCGCCTGATATAAATGAGCCGGTTCACCGTCCCACACGGGTTCAAAGTAATGCAGTACGCTGCAGAAAGCTTGCAGTAGACAAGAAAAATATTTTGTGAACATTTTCCTGCCTGTCCCCATGGATATCCTGCTTCCCGGTACCGGCAGATACCGCTATATTAGCAGTACCGGGCACAGAATTGCAGGGCAGAGAATGAAAGATTTCTCATGTGAATATTATGGGGGTATCTTAATCCCCCACCCGGTCTTAAGTTAATTGTTTTCACTGCAGGAAGCTTGCAGTGAAACAAAGTATCAGATACATAAGAGCAATTCTCATGACCTGGAATATGTTCCCTGGAATGAGAAGATTTTAGTACCGGTTATTGTGAGGGTTAAGCATAGTCAGCGGAATCCAGACAGTTTGATCATCTGCTAAAACTAACGATCGTGACAAGGTCGTCCGGAGGTGTGTAACGTTTTTGCCAGGAAATAAAGTTTAACCTTTAAGCCGCGATTAACCATTCTTTTTTTAGGGGGACCCAAACCCCCACCCGGTCTCAAGTTAACTGCTTTCCCTGCAAAAAACATGCAGCGAAACTATGTGTTCCGGCGACCGTTAAATTAATTATCCTACTCTCTACTCTCTACTCTCTACTCTCTACTCTCTACTGTCTACTGTCTACTCTCTACTGGCTACTGTATACTGTCTACTGGCTACTGGCTACTGTCAACTACCAAATCCTAAAACCACTTAAGGGTGATGATCGCTATCTTCTGTTTCCAGCTGGTGTAAGGTGGAAACAGCAATTGTATAATGCCCCGGTTATATTGTTTTAATACGGCCCGCTGGTTAGAAAATTCCCGGAACCCGTATATGCCGTTCGACTTTCCGATCCCGCTGTTGTTGACTCCGCCAAATGGCAGGTTTTGATTGGCGTACTGCAGGACATTGGAATTTATACAGCTGCTCCCGGCACGAGTCTCCCCGAGGATCTTGTTTATATTCTTCTTTCTCCTGCTGTATATATAAAGGGCAAGGGGCCGCTCTTTTGAATTGATATAAGCAATGACCTCTTCCAGCTCCTTATAGGTCTTTACGGGCAGGACCGGGCCAAAGATCTCTTCCTGCATAAGACTTGCATCCTCGGGCAGATCTTCGATTACAGTGGGACTGATATAATTCTCCGCAGCATCGCTTTTGCCCCCGAAGCGGGTTACGCCATTCTTCTCCTCTGCATCCTCCAGGTGTTCCATTAAACGGTCATAATGCCGCTGGTTGACTATCCTGCTGTAAGAGCCGGAGCTTTTTGGGTTTGAGGTGAAAAATTTTTGCACCTCGATTTCAATGAGTTTCAGAAAGTCTGCCTTTGCCGAATGATGGATCAGCAGGTAATCAGGGCTGACGCAGATCTGACCAGCATTCATGTATTTTCCCCAGGCAATCCGTTTGGCGGCCACCTTCAGATTGGCACTCTCGTCGACGATAACGGGGGACTTCCCGCCTAATTCGAGCGTCACAGAGCTCAGGTTTTTAGCTGCTGCGGCCATCACTTTTTTTCCAATGCCCGGCGAACCGGTGAAGAAGATATGGTTAAAAGGAAGGTCCAGCAGGGCTTTGGCTGTATCGGCATCACCCTGAACCATGGCGATCTCTTCTTCCCGGTACAGGTCTTCAATGATCTTTTGCATAACCCCGGCAATATGAGGGGTCATTTCCGAGGGTTTCAGGATCACCGTGTTACCTGCCGCTATGGCCGATACCAAAGGTCCAAAGGTCAGGTTCAGTGGAAAATTCCAGGGCGATAGGATCAGGCAGACCCCTTTAGATTCATAGCGATACCAGGATGAGGTTCCCATAAGGGTCAGGGGAGTCTCAACTCTTTGTTTTCTCATCCAGCGGTGCAGGTGTTTCCTGGTATGCTTGATTTCTTTTACAATGGGGTAGATCTCTGTAAGATCGGTTTCAGTGTGGGGCTTACCAAAGTCCTTATAGAGCGCTTCCTGTATCTGTGTCCGGTATGTTTCCCGTACCGCTTTTAAAAGGCGGTTCAGTTTTTCAATCCTGGTCTTCGCAGAACTGTTCCCGGTAACCAGCATTTGGGCCTGCTGCTTCCTGAAAAGCAGGTCATAGGATATATTAGTGCTGCTGCTGGTTCTTTCCGTCTCTGTCTGGATCATATGCGCGGGGGTATAGTCAGCCTAAGATACGAAACCTTGGTGTTCGTTTAATTCTTTGAGAAAAGAAAACAGGATCAGGAGGGTACCTTGCTTTCCTGTTTTTCCAGGATGGATGCAATGATCATATCTGCATGGATCCTGGAATTTTCTATAAACCATTTATGGGTCTCCATTCCCCCGCAGATCACCCCGGCGAGGTAGAGTCCGGCCACATTGGTTTCCATGGTTTCCGGGTCGTATACAGGCAGTTTCTTCTCATCCTCTGATAACTCTATCCCGATCTTTTGCAGGAATCTGAAATTAGGCTTATAGCCCGTTAGTGCCAGGACAAAGTCGTTTTCGATTACCACTTCCCCCTCCGGGGTGTCAACAACAATTTCATGTTGCCTTATTTCCTTGACCACCGAATTATAATATGCCTTAATACTGCCTTCATTGATACGGTTGATGATGTCAGGTCTTACCCAGTATTTAACCCTTTGCCCGACTTCGGGTCCGCGGATAATGAGCGACACCTCCGCACCCTTGCGCCAGCATTCCAGCGCAGCGTCTATGGCCGAGTTACTGGCGCCGATCACGGCTAATTTCTGGCTGGCATAGAAGTGCGGGTCTTTGTAGTAGTGCGACACCTTGGGAAGGTCTTCCCCGGGCACCTCAATCTTGTTGGGAAGGTCATAGAACCCTGTGGCAACAATAACATTTTTAGCCTGGTATCGGGTCTTCTCCGAGGTGACTATAAAATGATCGTCATTCTTCTCGATACCCTGAACCCGTTCAAACAAGTGGATATTTAACTGGTTAGAAGTGACAATGCGCCTGTAGTATTCCAAGGCTTCATTTCGTTTGGGTTTGGCTTCCTTACTGATGAAAGGGATCTCTGCGATCTCCAGTTTTTCAGAGGAAGAAAAGAATTGCATATTGATGGGGTAGTTGAAGAGGGAATTAACGATTGGTCCCTTTTCTACGATCAGGTAAGTCAAACCCTTTTTCTTTGCTTCAAGACCGCAGGCGATCCCGATGGGCCCTCCGCCAACGATCAGTACATCATATGCTTCCATCAATCCTAACTTTCTTTTAATTTTTCAATCGTGGCGCCGGGATCTTCACTGCTGAAGACCGCGCTGCCTGCTACCAGGACATCAGCACCGGCCGCTTTGAGTTTTGCGGCATTCTGCAGGCCAACGCCCCCGTCAACCTCTATCAGGGTGTCGCATCCTTTAGCCGTGATCAGTTCCTTCAGCTTACGGATCTTTTCATAGGTATTTTCTATGAACGATTGACCGCCGAAGCCCGGGTTCACACTCATCACGAGAACCAGGTCCAGGTCCTGTATGATATCTTCAAGTAAACGGACAGGGGTATGCGGGTTAAGGGCAACCCCGGCCTTCATTCCCTCTGCCTTGATCGCCTGTACCGTCCTGTGCAGGTGCTTGCAGGCCTCAAAATGAACAGTAAGTATGTGGGCACCTGAACTGGCGAATTCGCTGATATAGCGATCCGGGTCTACGATCATCAGGTGTACATCCAGGGGTTTTGAAGCGTATTCGGAGATTGCTTTTACTACCGGCATCCCATAAGAGATATTGGGTACAAATAATCCGTCCATAATATCCAGGTGATGCCAGTCTGCCTTACTGTTTTCCACAAGTTTCACATCGCGTTCAAGATTGCCGAAATCGGCGGCGAGCAGGGAAGGGGCAATTTTTAAGTGATTCATAGGCGCTTATCTGATAAAGATAGATACAAAGGTAAGGAATTGAAGTATTCCCTGTAGTCAGGCTGCGAATGGGAAAATTTCAGTCTCACTGGTATTATAAAATGAAAAACTCCGGTAATCAGCCGGAGTTCATTCATCAATCAAAAAACGAACAGTCATGATGTACTGTTGTTGTGGTTACAAATTACAATTATTATACCAATGTCACAACTGGTGATAGGCAATAATCGCAACCGTGTTTCTTAGCCCAGGTAAGTCTTCAGGATCTTACTCCTGGAGGTGTGTTTAAGTCTCCTGATGGCTTTTTCCTTGATCTGCCTTACACGTTCCCTGGTCAGGTCAAAGGTTTCACCTATTTCTTCGAGAGTCATAGAGTGCTGACCGGCAAGACCGAAATACAGCCTGATCACGTCTGCTTCCCTTGGGGTCAGTGTTTCCAGTGCTCTTTCGATCTCCGTACGGAGCGACTCGTGCAAGAGTTCCTTATCCGGGTTTGGTGATTCCCCACTGCGAAGTACATCGTATAGGTTAGAATCTTCCCCGTCTATAAGGGGAGCGTCCATGGATACATGGCGGCCGGAGTTCTTAAGCGACTGCTTTACGTTCTCTACGGTCATGTCCAGTTCCTTGGCGATCTCCTCTGCAGAAGGTACACGTTCGTGGGCCTGCTCCAGGAAAGCGAAGGTTTTATTGATCTTGTTGATCGATCCGATCTTGTTCAATGGCAGACGGACAATTCGGGATTGCTCGGCAAGTGCCTGCAGTATGGACTGGCGGATCCACCATACGGCGTAAGAGATGAATTTGAATCCACGGGTTTCATCAAAGCGCTGTGCGGCTTTGATCAGTCCAAGGTTTCCTTCATTGATCAAATCAGGCAGGGTCAGTCCCTGGTTCTGGTACTGTTTAGCAACGGATACCACGAACCGCAGGTTGGCCTTGGTCAGCTTCTCAAGTGCGATCTGGTCCCCGGCTTTGATCCGTTGTGCCAGTTCTACTTCCTCGTCGGCAGTGATCAGATCCACTTTCCCGATCTCCTGTAAGTACTTGTCAAGTGACGCGGTTTCCCTGTTGGTTACCTGTTTTGTGATTTTTAATTGTCTCATCTAGCTTTTTCCTTTCAAATTAAGTTGAGTATGCATAGGCTGCATAGACTTATACGTAGAAAACTACCAAATGTTACAAGATGCTATTGAAAATTTTTAATAATTGTAGAAGTTCATAAAAAAAGCCCCTGAAACAGGGGCTTTAGCTATAAACGACTGGGAATAAGATTAGTCCCTTCTTTGTTTTGAATGCGGGCGCTTATTGCGATCTCCTCCGCGGTCACGATCATTTCTTGGTGGACGCTCCTTGTAACCTTCCGGTTTAGGAAGCAGTGCTTTCCTTGAAACTTTCTCTTTACGGGTCCTTGGATCTGTACCCATGTACTTCACATCAAATACATCACCCATGTTTACCACATCGCTGACATTTTCTGTGCGTTCCCATGCGAGTTCAGAAACGTGCAGCAGTACTTCGTTGCCGGGGGCATCTTTATACTCGACTACAGCTCCGAAATCGAGCATTTTGATCACTTTCACTTCGTATACACTTCCAACCTCAGGCTTAAAGGTGATAGAATCGATCTTCGCAAGAACGGCATCAATACCGGCCTGGTCTGTACCCAGGATCTCGACGATTCCTTCTTCTGTAACAGGGTCTTCATTGATTACGATCGTAGTCTTGGTCGCTTTCTGAAGCTCCTGTATCACTTTACCTCCTGGTCCGATCAGGGCACCGATATATTCATTGGCGATGGTAGTCGTTACCATTTTAGGAGCATGAGCTTTTACAGACTCGTTAGGCTCAGAGATGGTTTCATTCAGTTTATCAAGGATGTGTAATCTTCCTCCCCTGGCTTGCTTAAGAGCATTTACCAGGATCTCGTAAGAAAGTCCCTTAACCTTGATGTCCATCTGGCAGGCTGTGATACCATCAGCTGTACCGGTAACCTTGAAATCCATATCTCCAAGGTGATCTTCATCCCCAAGGATGTCAGAAAGTACGGCATACTTTCCGCTTTCAGTGTCAGTGATAAGTCCCATCGCGATCCCTGATACAGGTTTCTTGATCTGTACCCCTGCATCCATTAATGCCATTGTACCGGCACAAACAGTTGCCATAGAGGAAGAACCGTTACTTTCCAGGATTTCCGATACTACCCTTACAGTATAAGGACAGTCTGCCGGGATCATTCCTTTTAATGCACGTTGTGCAAGGTTTCCATGGCCAATCTCACGTCTTGAAGTACCCCGGATCGGGCGTGCTTCTCCTGTTGAGAAAGGTGGGAAATTATAGTGAAGGTAGAATGTTTCTTCTCCTTCGTAAGATGGCATGTCTATCTGGTTGGCTTCCCTGGAAGTTCCTAGGGTTACCGTAGCCAGGGCCTGGGTCTCACCCCTGGTGAAGATAGCAGAACCGTGGGTAGAGGGGAGGTAATCCACTTCGCACCAGATCGGCCTGATCTCGTCTGTCTTACGGCCATCCAAACGGAGACCTTCATTTAGTGTAAGATCACGGATCGCATCTTTTTCAGCTTTCCCGTAGTATTTGCTGATCAGGTTTCCGTATTCTTCCTGCTCCTCTTCTGAGAAACTGTTTACGATCTCTTCTTTTATCTCTGCAAATGAAGCGCTTCTTTCGTGCTTGGCAGACCCTGCTTTGGCGACGGCATAAACCTTGTCATATGCCATTTCATGGATCTTTTTCTCAAGCTCCTCGTCTTCACGTGCAGATTCGTACTCACGCACTTCTTTCCTGCCAAAAGCATCAGCCAGCCTGTGTTGGGCTGCAACCTGTTTCTTAATCGCTTCGTGAGCGAACTTAATAGCTTCAGCCATTTCCTCTTCAGAGATCTCTTTCATCTCTCCTTCCACCATCATCACTGAATCCTCAGAAGCCCCGATCACCATGTCGATGTCAGACTGCTCGAGCTGTGCCCGGGTTGGGTTGATGATGAACTCTCCGTCGACACGTCCTACGCGTACTTCAGAAATAGCGCATTCAAATGGGAAGTCAGATAGTTGGATTGCTGCAGATGCTGCCAATCCGGCCATGGCATCAGGCATCACATCCTCGTCATGAGACATCAGCTGTATCATCACCTGGGTTTCCGCGTGGTAATCCTTAGGGAATAAAGGTCTTAATACCCTGTCTACAAGTCGCATGGTCAGGATCTCTCCGTCGCTCGGACGAGCCTCGCGCTTAAAGAATCCGCCTGGATAGCGCCCGGAGGCGGCAAATTTTTCACGGTAATCTACAGTAAGTGGCAAGAAATCCACATCGCTTTGCTGGTAGTTAGAAACTACGGTACATAGAAGCATACAGTTTCCGGAACGCACTACAACAGAACCGTGTGCCTGCTTGGCGAGTTTTCCGGTTTCGATAGAGATTTCTCTACCATCACCAAGGTCTATGACCTCTTTAAATGTTTTTGGAATCATAAAATTG
This sequence comes from Zeaxanthinibacter enoshimensis, assembly GCF_004362865.1. GTDB lineage: Bacteria > Bacteroidota > Bacteroidia > Flavobacteriales > Flavobacteriaceae > Zeaxanthinibacter > Zeaxanthinibacter enoshimensis. Next base: position 127,607 of record NZ_SNYI01000002.1, read on the forward strand.
AATTAGTACCGGGCATAAATGCCGGGTCTTGTTAAACATGGTCTGCCGCCTTACCGGACGGCCAGGGTTGTGTTGTTGTGTTGACCAATGAAAAACCAGGAGTAAGCTTTTTGTTGTTGCCCGTTGCCGGGACTTTGGCAATTATAAAAATACAAAAAAGGGGAAGTATGCCTTCCCCTTTCTTTGTTATTTACGGATATTCAATTCCTTGATGAGTTCACGATATTTCTCAATATCTTTTTTCTTCAGGTAATCGAGCAGTGAGCGACGCTTACCTACCAGGCGTACCAGGGATCTTTCAGTGTTGAAATCCTTGTGGTTCCTTTTTAAGTGCTCAGTAAGGTGGTTGATGCGGTACGTGAAAAGAGCGATCTGCCCTTCTGTAGAACCTGTGTTGGTCTCAGACCCGCCGTGCTTCTTAAACAGCTCAGCTTTAACTTCTTGGGTTAAATACATTCCAATATTATTTTAAATGATTTTTATGTATCTGATTGATTTTCAATCGAGCGGCAAAGATAGTAATAATTTTAGAATAGACGCACCACTCATCGATTTTTGAAACGCAAAATTAAACCTTTTTCTTTTCGCATCGTCCTATTATTGAAATGTTAAAAAATTGTTACAATGAAAAGAAGTCTTAAAACCTTGAACATCACAGGAATGGTCCTGCTGGCAATTACCATCATGCAGTCCTGTAGTAAAGAAGCATCTCCTGAAGTAGAGGAGGAGCAATTTGAAGTGGCCGAATTACAAATTTCTGACGAATCGGAATTGATTTCGGAAGAAGTACTGAACATTGGGGAAGAAGTGTATTCCACCGATGAGATCCAGGCCGGGTCCAAAGGCAGTTACAATACCGGTTTCCTGCCCATATGTGTTACCATCACTACAGTGATCACTGGTAATACAAAGACAAAGACCATCGATTTTGGCGAAGGTTGTGAACTGCCCAATGGGAATTTCCTCAGTGGCATAATCTACCTGAGTTATGCCAAGGATATGGACGTTCCTTCCAAAACCCTTTCTCTTTCGCTGGAGAATTTCACCTTTAACGGGGTGGCAGTAAGCGGCAGTGCCTCTGTACTACGGGTCCGAGCTAATGAGAATGGGAATCCACAATCTGACGCCGAAGCCGGCTTCAGCGCGACCTGGCCTGACGGTGCTACTGCTTCCTTTGAAGGAGAACGTACACGGGAATGGATAGAAGGCTACGGCAGTGGATTCTGGGGCGACAATGTGTTCCTCATCACGGGGAAGAGAACTTTTACAGGTCCTCAGGGTAATACCTTCCAGAAAGAAGTGATCAGCCCATTGAGAAGGGAGCTTTCCTGCCGCTTCCTGGTAAGCGGAGTACTGGAGATCTCACGGAATGACAAGACAGCATCCCTGGATTTTGGATCAGGAGAATGCGATGCCATCGGTGTTATTACCTACCCTGACGGGGAGAGTGAGGAGATCTACCTGAGAAGGTTTAAACGCTAAGTAAATTTGGAAAAAAAGAAGGCCCTGTTTTTAGCAGGGCCTTTTCTTATTTGCGAACAGGATTGTTCTCGATAAGGTCTATATAAAGATTGACCTTCTTTTTAAGGTCTCTCCGGTGACATATGAAATCCAGGAAACCGTGTTCCAGGACAAATTCTGCAGTCTGGAAACCTTCGGGTAATTCCTTCCCGGTAGCCTCTTTTACTACCCTGGGTCCGGCAAAACCGATCAAAGCTCCTGGTTCTGAAATGTTAATGTCTCCCAGCATAGCATAGGAAGCAGTAGTTCCTCCCGTTGTAGGGTCGGTACATAAAGAGATGTACGGGATCTTTGCTTCTGCCAGCTGAGCCAGTTTAGCAGAGGTCTTCGCTAATTGCATCAGCGATAAAGCGGCCTCCATCATCCTTGCACCTCCCGATTTTGAGATCATCAGGAATGGTATTTTCTTCTTGATGGAATAATCGATCGCCCTGGCGATCTTTTCACCTACCACACTTCCCATGGATCCCCCGATAAAACTGAAGTCCATACAGGCAACGACCAGGTCTTTACCCTGTGATTTTCCCACAGCGGTACGCACCGCATCCTTAAGCCCGGTTTTCTTCATTGCAGATTCCAGACGGTCTGAATAGGATTTTGTATCGACGAATTTTAAAGGATCTTTTGAAGTGAGTTTTTCATCAAGTTCCTTGAACTTATTATCATCAAAGATGATCTGGAAATATTCCTTACTCCCGATACGCACGTGGTAATCATCTTCAGGGCTGACATAGAAATTCTTTGCCAACTCCTCAGATTCAACGATCTTTCCTGTAGGGGATTTATACCAAAGTCCTTTTTTGGTATCTTTTTTCTGCTCTGTTGCAGTCTGAATTCCTTTTTCCTTACGTTTGAACCAAGCTGTCATAAGATGTCTTGTTTAGGGGTATTAGGAACCTTATAAGGTGTTAATGTTGTTCAGGTCTTCAAAGGCCTTTTTTAAACGGGCACTGAAAGATTTTTCACCTTCCCTGAGCCAAACCCTTGGATCGTAGTATTTTTTGTTCGGTGAATCTTCCCCATCGGGGTTCCCGATCTGGCTTTGAAGATAATCGCTGTTCTTCTGTACATAGTCCCTTACTCCAGCGAGGAAGGCGTACTGAAGATCGGTATCGATGTTCATCTTGATCACCCCGTAACCTATGGCTTCCCTGATCTCCTCTACGGTAGAGCCGGATCCGCCGTGAAATACGAAGTCGATATGGTTGTGTCCTACGTTGTATTTCTCGGTAACGTATTCTTGGGAATTCTTCAGGATCTTAGGAGTAAGTTTCACGTTCCCCGGTTTGTAGACACCGTGTACGTTTCCGAAAGCAGCCGCAATGGTAAAACGAGGACTTACTTTAGAAAGTTCTTCGTAAGCATAAGCCACTTCTTCCGGTTGGGTATATAATTTAGAATCATCAACGTCTGTGTTATCCACCCCGTCTTCTTCACCGCCGGTTATACCCAGTTCTATTTCCAGGGTCATATTCATTTTGCTCATCCTCTCCAGGTATTCCTTGCAGATAGCGATATTTTCTTCCAGGGGCTCCTCGGAAAGATCGATCATATGCGAACTGAACAAAGATTTTCCTGTCTCCTTGAAATGCTTTTCACTTGCATCCAGCAGGCCGTCAATCCAGGGAAGTAACTTCTTGGCACAGTGATCCGTGTGCAGAATGACTGTAGCACCATAGGCTTCCGCTAACTGGTGAATATGCTTGGCACCTGCAACCGCTCCTAAGATGGCTGCCTGCTGCCCTTCGTTAGACAAGCCTTTACCCGCATTGAACTGGGCACCCCCGTTAGAGAACTGGATGATTACCGGAGCATTCAGGCTCGCGGCAGTCTCCATGACAGCATTGATGGTATCTGACCCGATCACGTTTACTGCAGGCAGTGCAAAGTTCTTTTCTTTGGCATACCGGAAGATCTCCTGTACTTCGTCACCGGTGGCAACTCCTGGTTTTATGGAATGAGACATAGTATTTTATCTAGTAGTTAATAAGTCCTGATTGGGGCAAAAGTAATAAAATAATTAGGTTTAAAAAGGATAGTTAATCCCTATTTGAAGTTCCCCGTTGGCAAAATTATACTGGCTGAACCAGCGGCTACCCGGTTCCAGGGCAGGGTTATATGTTTTAAACCCGTAATCCAGCCTGAACACGAAATATGTAAAATCGTATCGCAGACCGAAACCGGTTCCCAGCGCAGTGTCTTCCAGTGATTCCAGCCCGTTAAAGGTGGCTGCCGGGTCATCCACGTTGTCCCAGAGGTTCCAGATATTCCCCGCATCTGCAAACAAGGCACCTTTTATGTTGCCAACGAGGGGGAAGCGATATTCAAGGTTCATCGCTATCTTGAAGTTCGCTTCGTTGAACTCGTTCAGGGTTTGCGTTCTGCCGGGACCAAGGGAGTAGGGATTCCACGCCCTGTTGTCATTAGATCCTCCTGCGAAGTAGCTGCGGACAAAAGGGATGCTGTTAGAGTTGCCGTAAGGGACCGCCAGGCCAACAAAGGTCCTGAAGGCCAGGACATCCTCACCTGCCAGTTCCCAGTGTTTGATGTAATCCACTTCGGTCTTCATATACTGGGAATAAGGAACCCCGAACACAAGCTGGTTGCCGGAATCATTCTTGTCAAAAGGAATGAAATTGGCAATACCGGACAACAAGTTACCTGCGCTTTCAAATTTAAGCCGCAGCTGGTAGAAGTTATTATCGGTGAGTCCTGCCCGGTTATTCCTGGAATAGGTATAGTTACTGGTAAAGATAAGATTGTTCTCCGTCAATCGCTCCCTCCGTTCCTCTATCCGGTTTACCTCCAGTTGCTGTTCCCTGCTTACATTTATATCACCAGCTGCCACCGCCTGGATGAAACCCCTGGTGCCCGCGGGAATGATCAGCCTGGGATCTCCAGGGGTGTTCGTTTCCTCGAAAAATTCGGACAGGGTAGGATCATCCTGGAAGTCGTCCGCGATATCGTCGAGCCTGTTATAGGTGCTGGTATATACATTAAAGAATCGGTCGGGGTTCACGTTCCGGACAAACTGTATGTTCAGAAGTTCAAGGGCGTGTTTCCGGAAAGTGGAAGGAGTCCAGTTATACCCGAAGATGGTATTAAAGGTTTGCTTATCCAGTCCGATGTTCTTCTGGAAACTGCTTCCCGCCGAGATCCTCGTCTGTGGCAGCATATAATAAGGTATGATCTTCTTGGTGTCAAAGACCGGGAACCAGATCCTGGGAAAAAGCAGGTTGATGTCTCCACCCCATTCGGAAAAATAGTCTTCAGGCAGGGATTCATCACTGAGCAGGCCAAAGGTTCCTCTTGCCGACAGACTGAGTGTTTCGGCCCCGCCGAATATATTCCTGGAGATAAGGCTGGTACTGAATCCTACCCCCAGTCGCTGGATATTGGAATGGGTAATATCAAAATCGACCCCCAGGGAATATTTGGGTCGCGGGGAGAGGTAGATGTTGGTGGTCAGTTTAGTCCTGGTGCTGTCCTGGACCAACTCGATATTGGGGTACTTAAAGGTGTTGAGGTTAGAGATCTGCCTGTAAGTTCGCAATTGGTCTATTTCCCGGTATACACTATCCTTGGCCAGGAATACAGCGTCGGTCAGTGCTTTGGGTTTATATTTTAATTTATCCTGGAAATAGATGGTGTAATTATCGTAATCAACGGACTGCAGTTCTGAACCGACCATTTCGGGACCATAATCTGCGTAGATATTCACTTTTTCCAGTCGATGAACCTTGTAGGTGGTTCTCGTACTCGAAGTGTCTCCCCTTTGCCTCAGGTTTTCAATATTCATAGTGACCTCCATATCGGTATCGATATCGGTCTGGGAGGTGTCACGCCGGATGTCGAAGGTGATAGAACTTTCCTGGAAATTATAGATCCCGGTATTACGGAACAAAGTGGTTAACCGCTCTCTTTCCAGGTTAAAGTTACTGAGATCAAATTGCTGACCCTCCCTGAGAAAAGATCCCGTCTTATTAAGGGCGTATATAGAATCAATGGCGGCCGATTCAATATCCTGCCCCAGGGAATCAATCATGTACCCCGGCCCAAGACTGATCCTGTATTCCACTTCGGCTCTCTGTTTTCTTTTGGTAGAGTCTATCTCGTAGGTTGTAGTATTATTAAAATACCCTTTACTGTCGTAGTAAGAACTCAAGCGTAAAAGGGTTTTCCTGGATTTTGCGGTGTCAACGATCACCGGTGGCTCCCCTACATTTTTGAGCCATTCACTGTAACCTTTCACCAGGAATGATTCTCCTAAGCGAGCCACTTGTTTTTCTGAAAGCAGGGAGGCCAGTCTTTCGGCTCTCCTCGGTTTGGCATTCAGCCAGGCCTGGTAGGAAGAATCCGGGTTTTCTTTAGCGAGGTTGTACAAGTTCAGCCGAAGCGGGTAACCTAACAATGCACTGTTCGGTTCCTGTACGATCAGGCTCCGGATATCCGCATCAATGACCTTCTCGTCATCTGCATATATGGTATTCCGGGTGAGCAGTAATTCGTCCTCATCCACCCTTCTCAGTGTATTGCAGGCTGATATTGCCATGCAAAGCAATAATAAACCTATTTTTGCAAAGCGCATTTTCATACTCCGAGGGGTGCTCATATGGACCAAAAATACATTATTTGAATGGTTGCGAAAAGTGAAATAAAGTTTATAAAAAGCCTGCAGCAAAAAAAGAACCGTATGGAGCACGGGCTCTTTGTAGCCGAAGGGGTGAAGATGGTACAGGACTTACTGGATTCGGGACTTAAGGTGCATTCGGTCTATGCTACTGAGGCTGATCTTTACACCGGTACCACAGGGGAAGTCTCCCTGCTCTCAGCAGCAGATCTGAGGCGGATGAGTAGCCTGAAGAACCCCAATAAAGGGCTTGCCGTTTTTTATATGCGTACAGGAGACAACCCGGGCTATGAAGGGTTCAGCGTAGTATTGGACGATATCCAGGATCCAGGCAACCTGGGTACCATTATCCGTCTTTGCGATTGGTTCGGGGTAGACCAGCTGGTATGTTCCCGGGAGACGGTAGATTGTTATAATCCAAAAGTCTTACAGGCAACCATGGGATCTATTGCACGGGTGAAGATCAGTTATACAGATCTCGGCGCTTATTTATCATCGGCAAACTGCCCTGTCTACGGCAGTTATATGAGCGCCACACCGGTATATTCTGCTGCGATGCCCAAAGAAGGTATCCTGGTGATGGGAAATGAAGCGCATGGTATTTCCGAAAAAGTGAAACAGTACCTTACCCATAAAGTCAGTATTCCGGCTCAGGAGGGTAGTGGAGCGGAGAGCCTGAACGTGGCAACTGCCACGGCTATCCTACTATATGAAATGAGAAGACCCTGAGTTCGCGGTCTTATTCAAAGGTGAAGTTCACGAATATACCCCGGGTTTTCAGGGCATCTATATTCCCGGTCCACGGACTGTTCGGATCTTCGTCCCTGACCAGTTCGTCTGTCAGGGCAAACACCCCCCGGATCGATGGCGAAAATTTGAAGTACTCGGTGTAAAAGTCGATCCCGAAACCAAGTTCATACCCGTAGACATTCTTCTTCATCCGGAAAGTACCGCTGCTGTTGTCATCCAGGCTGTCCTCGTTACTGCCCAGGTTCAGGGAAGCGTAACCGCCGCCGATGATAAACGGTTTCCAGTTCCCGATACGACGGGTACTCAGTTTTAAAAGTAATGGAAAATTAATATAGGTTGATTTTACGATCCTGAGAGCATCCCTTTCTTCATCAAATCCAGGGAAACCCAGAGTTCGCTGGGTGTAGAACAGTCCGGGTTCAAAACGGACATCAGTAAATTCGTTTATCCTCAGTTCCCCGATCAGTCCAACATTAAAACCGGCAGACCTGTCGACCAGGATATTTGGGAGATCATTCTTATACTCAAATTTGAAATCATAGTGGTTGAAGCCAAGGTAGTACCCCCAGTTAAGAAGTTTCTTGTCTTCGTTCTGCAGGTTGAGAATAGGCTTTTCATTGAACTGGGAATGCAACAAATGGCAACACAGTAATGCAATGAAGGAATACAGAAGTTTTTTCATACCTACTTGGTAGCTACATATATAGATGCCACACCAAAAGTCTGTGGCTTGTTCTCCACCCCTATAAACCCTATTTTCTCTAAAATATTGTTGAAGGCCTGCCCATGTGGAAATGCAGCAGCCGATTCAGACAGGTAAGCATAGGCATCCCTGTCCCTTGAAAGTAGTTTCCCCATTGCCGGTAACAGGTACCTGGTGTAGGCCCTGTATCCCTGCAGGTACGGAGCCTTGGTAGGGACAGATGTCTCCAGGACCACGAAGGTTCCTCCCGGTTTCAGTACCCTGTATATTTCTGACAATCCCTTCTCCAGGTCTTCAAAATTCCGCACCCCGAAGGCCACTGTAACCGCATCAAAGCTATCCGCCTCAAAAGGCAGGTCCTCGCTGTCGCCAACCACCATTTCCACGGTCTCATTCAGCGATCTGGAACTGACTTTCTTTTTCCCTACTTCCAGCATGCCGGGAGAAATATCAAGCCCTACTATGCGCTTTGCTCCCGTACTTGCCATCTGGATGGCGAGGTCCCCGGTACCGGTGGCAATATCCAGGATGGTATCCGGTTTTGCGGCAGCGACCAGCTTTACCACTTTCTTTCTCCACTTCACATCGATCCCGAAAGAAATCACCCGGTTAAGTCCGTCATAACGCTCAGAAATAGTGTCAAACATCTGGCGTACCTGGGCTTTTTTTCCAAGTTCAGATTCTTTATAGGGCGTTATTTTTTTAGCCATTTAATCCTTTGATTTTGGCAAAGATACTACAATGCATACTTCTCTGTTGTAAACTTTACCGTACAACTTCTCTATCGGAATTTGAGCCTGTAATTTGGATTTAACCAAAAGAAATTTCCGTAATTTTGTCCCAAACTTTCTGCAGTTGCCCCGTGGTGAATTTCCACGACCGCAAGATTCCCTCCTTAAGAAGGACGCTGCTTATGAAAATCAATGTATTTCGTAAATGAAGATTATAATTGCAGGTGCTGGTGAAGTAGGATTTCATTTGGCTAAACTTCTCTCATATGAATCCCAGGACATCACCCTGATAGATACGAGGAAAGAAAGCCTCGCTTATGCGGACAGCCATCTTGATATCAGGGTGCTTAAAGGGGATGCGACTTCAGTTTCCGTACTGCAGGAAGCCCAGATAGACAGCTCGGACCTGGTGATCGCTGTAACAGCTTCAGAAACTACCAACCTTACCCTTTGTATGCTGGCTAAACAATTAGGGTGTAAAAGAACCATCGCCAGGATATCTAATACCGAATTTGTTGAGCATAAGGAGCTGATCAAGTTTGAACAACTGGGAATAGACGAACTGATCTCTCCCGAAGAACTCGCTGCCACGGAGATACAGTTACTGCTGAACCAATCTGCTTTTAACGACACTTATGAGTTCGAAGATGGTGCGCTGATAATGCTCGGGGTTTCCCTGCCAAAATCTGCGCCCTTCGTCGGAAAAATGGTGAAAGAAGCTGCCGAGATCTTCCCGGAACTCCACTTTATGCCTATCGCTATGCAGCGGAGAGGAACGCAGTATACACTTATTCCAAGGGGAGACACTGTTTTTAACGAAGAGGACCAGGTTTACTTCATTACAGATAAGAAAGGGGTAGATGAACTTTACAAACTACTCGGAAAGAAGAAAGAGGAGATCCGGAACGTGATGATCCTGGGGGGCAGCAAGGTCGGGCTTAATACAGCCCGGGACCTTTGCGGCAACCGCTTCAATGTTAAGCTGATAGAAAAAAGTAAGGAAAAGGCTTTTGAAATAGCGGATGCTCTTCCTAATGCCCTGGTCATAAACGGGGACTGCCGGAACGTGGAATTGCTGGATGAAGAAAGCCTGGAGTCCATGGATGCTTTTATCGCTGTCACTGGGAATTCCGAAACCAACATTATGTCTTGCCTGGTGGCCAAATCCCGGAGTATTAAAAAGACCATTGCCCTGGTTGAAAACATGGACTACTTCCAGCTTTCACAAAGTATCGGTGTGGATACCCTGATCAATAAAAAACTGTTGGCGGCAAATCACATTTTCCGGCATATAAGAAAAGGTGAAGTGGTAGCCCTGACCAGGCTGAATAACCTGAATGCCGAGATACTGGAATTCGTGGTAAAACCAAAATCCGAAGTAGCCGGAAATATCATCAAGGAACTGGATTTTCCTCGATCGGCCATTATAGGGGGTGTTATCAGGGACGGCGAAGGAATCATTGCCTTGGGTAATTTCAGGATCACCCCGGGAGACCGGGTAGTAGTTTGCTGCCTTCCGAGGGCAATCCCTAAAATAGAAAAGCTTTTCCTGTAATATGCACCTGAACCTACGGATCATTATTCACCTGATGGGACTGCTGTTACTCTGTAATGGCTCCTTTATGCTGCTGGCAGCACTGGTCAGTGGGATCTATAAGGATGGGGTGACCCTGGATATTACCCTCGCTGCGATAGTCACTATCCTGGTTGGGGTAGTTGGGATGTTCTATACCCGGGGTCATAAAAAAGAAGTGAACCGCAAGGAAGGGTATATCATTGTAACCTTCGGCTGGCTGATCATGTCAGCATCCGGTGTTTTGCCCTATTTGTTTTCAGGGGCTATTCCCACCCTCACCAATGCATTCTTTGAAACCATATCGGGTTATACCACCACAGGGGCTTCTATACTTGATGATATAGAAAGCCTGCCCGAAGGCATCCTTTTCTGGCGCAGCCTGACTCACTGGATCGGAGGAATGGGGATCATCGTCCTGGCTATTGCCATACTTCCCTTGCTCGGGATAGGAGGGATGCAGCTCTTTGCAGCTGAAGCTCCCGGGCCAAGCGGGGATAAGCTGCATCCAAGGATCACGGACACGGCAAAAAGGCTCTGGCTGATCTATTTTGGTTATACCGTCGCCGAGACTGTATTGCTTAAAATAGCGGGTATGTCTTTCTTTGATGCGATCAACCATTCCCTGGCAACCCTGTCTACAGGTGGGTTCTCTACCAAGAACGCCAGTATAGCTTACTGGAATGATCAGCCCCTGATACAGTATATTATAATGTTCTTTATGGTGCTGGCCGGGAGTAATTTTGTGTTGAGCTATTTTGCCTTTAAAGGGAAGGTGCAGAAAGTACTGAAGGATGAGGAATTCAAGGTGTACATGATTTTTATTGGCCTCGTCACTGTGCTTGCAGCAATTGTGATTCACTTTAAGGCCAATATGGCGGTCACGGATTACCATCCCATGATCTTCGGGGAGATGGAAAGTGCTTTCAGGCACGCTGCATTCCAGGTGATCGCCGTGGTGACCACGACCGGATTCGTCACTGCAGATTTCACTGCATGGACCCCCTTCCTGACCATTTTATTCTTTGTGCTGATGTTCTCCGGCGGTTCTGCGGGATCAACGGCCGGGGGTATCAAGATCATGCGGCATATCATGATCCTGAAGAATGGCTTGCTCGAGTTTAAAAGAACCCTGCACCCGAGTGCGATCATCCCGGTTCGCTACAATGAGAAATCAGTTTCGGAGCACATCGTATACAACATCGTGGCATTCTTTGCCTTGTACATGATGCTGTTTATCCTCGGGGCCCTGGTACTTGGATTGCTCGGGTTGGATTTTATAACCGCCATAGGTGGCGCTGTTTCCTCGCTCGGAAATGTTGGGCCTGCTTTCGGTTCCCTGAATCCCCTGAGTAACTTTAACAGCCTGCCGGTACTTGGCAAATGGTGGTGTGGATTCCTGATGCTGGCCGGAAGGCTGGAACTCTTCACGGTGCTTATTCTCTTTACCCCTTACTTCTGGAAAAAGACCTGATTGCTATTAATAAATTCAGGATGCTTTTATAGAACGGCTTTTATTCGGGACACAGCTTCTTTGATCTCGTCGGTAGAAGCCGCGTAAGAGATACGGATGCAATTCGGGTTCCCGAAAGCTTCACCTGTAACCGTTGCAACATTGGCGTGTTCTAAAAGATAGAGGGAGAAATCAGAGGCATTTTCAATCTTCTGGCCTTTAAGGGTCTTCCCAAAGAAACTGGAGACGTTAGGGAAAACATAGAAAGCTCCTTCGGGTACATTCAGGGCAAACCCTTCTATCTCCCCGAGTAATGAAAGGATGAGGTCTCTTCGTTTATGAAACTCGTCTATCATGTACTGGATCTTGCTCACAGGGGCTTCAAGGGCCGCAATGGTGGCCCGCTGAGCGATGGCATTTGCCCCGCTGGTGATCTGTCCCTGGAATTTGGTGCAGGCCTTGGCGATCCATTCCGGAGCACCGATATAACCGATCCTCCACCCGGTCATGGCAAAAGCTTTGGAGACTCCATTTACGGTTATAGTACGGTCATACATTCCTTCTATCCCTGCAATACTTACATGGCCTCCCCTGAAATTGATATGTTCGTAGATCTCGTCAGAGACCACGTAAATCCCGGGATGCTTCCTCAGGACTTCCGCAAGCCCTTCCAGCTCTTCCTGGCTGTATACCGAGCCACTGGGGTTACAGGGTGAGCTGAACCAGATCATCTTGGTCTTTGGAGTGATGGCCGCTTCCAGTTGGTAGGGTGTCATCTTAAAATCGTTTTCGATACTGGTGGGAACCTCTACAGGCACCCCTTCTGCAAGTTTTACAATATCGCTGTAACTTACCCAGTATGGCGCTGGCAGTATAACCTCGTCTCCCTGGTTCAGCATTACCATGGCCACATTGGCAAGGGATTGCTTTGCACCAGTAGAGACCACGATCTGTGAAAGACCATAATCCAGGTTATTATCACGCTTAAATTTGTTGGAGATCGCCTGCTTCAGGTCTCCGTACCCGTCCACGGGGGAGTAACTGCTGTAGTTCTGATCTATCGCTTCTTTTGCTGCTTCCTTGATGAAATCGGGAATGTGGAAATCCGGTTCTCCCAGGCTGAGCCCGATGATATCTTTACCTTGGTTTCTTAATTCTCTGGCTTTTGCAGCCATGGCCAGGGTGGCCGAGGTTGCCATGTTGGTGATTCTTTCGGAAAGCGCGTTCTTCATGCTGTATTTACTTTAGGTGTGCAGTAATGCAGGTCTTTTACCTAGTTCTTTTAAATGCTTGAAGTGCGAAATTATAGCTTTTCTGGTAGTTTTGTATTCGTTGTAGGGTAAATTAAACTCATTCGCCGTTTCTTTCACAATTTCGGCGATTTTTGTGTAATGTATATGGCTGATGTTCGGGAAGATGTGGTGCTCCACCTGGTGGTTGAGTCCCCCGGTAAACCAGTTCACGATCCTGTTCTTGGTGCCAAAATTCACAGTAGTAAATAACTGGTGTATGGCCCAGGTGTTTTTCATTGATCCATCTTGCTCGGGCAGGGGAGTTTCAGCTTCATCGACAACGTGAGCCAGCTGGAAGACCACGCTCAGAATGACTCCTGCGACATAGTGCATCAGGAAGAATCCGATAAGCACTTTCCACCAGGCTATATCCATCAATAACATCGGAAGTACGATCCAGATCGTGATATAGATCAGTTTGGTGACTACCAGCACACTCCAGTTTACCACCGGGCTCGGGAATTTCCCGTAAGCCAGCTTTCGCTTGGTGTAGCGGTACATCTGCATGAAATCGGTGGTGATGGCCCAGTTAAAGGTCAGTAAACCGTATAGAAAGATCGAATAATAGTGCTGGAACTTATGAAAACGGTGCCAGGGAGCGTGTTTTGAAAATCGTAAAATACGTCCTGCTTCCAGGTCTTCATCGTGTTCGTGTATGTTGGTGTAGGTGTGGTGCAGTACATTGTGCTGTACCTGCCAGTTATAGACATTCCCGGCAAGGATATAGATGCTGCTCCCCATCACCTTGTTCAGCCATTTTTTACTGGAATAGGACCCGTGGTTACCATCATGCATAACATTCATACCAACGCCCGCCATTCCTACACCCATGGTAATGGTTAGCAGAATATTGGCCCAGGTAGGGAGGTTCAGGGTCAGCATCAGGAAATAAGGGGCCAGGAACAGGCCAAACATAATCGCGGTCTTCAGGTGAAGTTGCCAGTTACCGGTTTTTTTTATCTGGTTCTCTTTGAAGTAGGCATTTACCCTTCTGTTGAGGGTTCTGAAAAATTGTGCAGAATCATTTCGGGAGAACCTTACAGGTGAAGTTTTCATATTCAGTATTGTTAAAAGATCTTGGGGTCTTTATAATAAAACGCAAAATACAAACTTTTAATATCTCTTACTGATTGTCGTACTTTTGCCAAAAACACAAAGGTAAGCATGCAGGCGGATATAGTCTTTAAATATTTTGAACAATTTAACGAAACACAGCAACAACAATTCAGGGATCTGGAAGCATTGTACCAGGATTGGAACCTGAAGATCAACGTAGTATCGCGCAAGGATATCGATGAACTCTACCTCAGGCATGTACTGCATTCCCTCGGGATCGCCAAGATCATTTCATTTAAACCCGGCGCTAAAGTTCTGGATGTGGGTACGGGCGGAGGTTTCCCCGGTATTCCCCTGGCCATAGCCTTCCCGGAAACGCAATTCACCCTGGTGGATGCGATAGGTAAGAAAATCAAGGTCGTGGACGAGGTGGTCGAGGGCCTGGGTCTTCAGAACGTGCAAACCAGGCACTGCAGGGTAGAGGAGCTGGATATGCAGTTCGACTTTATCGTAAGCCGTGCGGTGGCAGCCATGCCAACCTTTGTGAACTGGGTGCGGGGCAGGATCGCCAAACAATCCATCCACGAACTGAAGAATGGTATTCTGTATTTAAAAGGAGGTGACCTGTCTGAGGAGCTGGCACCTTATAAAAAAGCACAGATATATAACCTGGACCAGTACTTTGAAGAGCCATTCTTTGACACTAAAAAAGTGGTCTACCTGCCTATGAAATATAAACCCTGAAGCTTACAGCGCGAGCATCTGGTAGTATGCACTCCTGCAGCGATCGACGTACTTACGCAGCCATAACTGGTAACGGGAGTACAGGGAGGTTATCCCCCAGACGCGAATTTTTTTGGTTTTCCGACTGTTCATATGATCTCATTTAAGATTCAGATTCTGGTTGCTTTCCTTAAAGTTACAAAATCTGATACTTATATATAACGTTCAAAAAGAAAGCCTTATTATCTCGTGGATAATAAGGCTTAATATAATCCAGGCCTGAGACCTGTATCAGGGATCTTTATTCTCCCAGGAATGGATAGCGGTAATCTACCGGTGTAACAAAGGTCTCTTTGATCAGTCGCGGAGATACCCATCTCAACAGGTTCTGTGCGGATCCGGCCTTGTCATTTGTTCCCGAAGCGCGTGCTCCTCCGAATGGTTGCTGACCTACAACCGCTCCGGTTGGCTTATCATTGATGTAGAAGTTCCCTGCGCTGTTCTCCAGCACTTTGGTAGCTTCGGCGATCGAGTAGCGGTCGGCAGACATCACAGCTCCGGTCAGTCCGTAGATAGATGTTTCATCAACCAATTTCAGGGTTTTGCTCCAGTCCTTGTCCTCGTAGACATATACAGTGACAACAGGTCCGAACAGCTCGGTCTCCATGGTCTTGTATTTCGGATCCGTCGTTACGATCACCGTAGGATCTATGAAATAGCCCTTGGATTTATCGTATCCGCCCCCGATAACTACCTCGGCATCCTTATCCTTTTTCGCCTGGTCTATGTAAGAGGCGAGCTTATCAAATGCTCCTTCGTGAATAACGGCAGTGATAAAGTTGCCCATATCCTCAGGTGACCCTGCCGGCTTAAAGGACTCAACATCCTTCTTCACCAGGTCAAGGATATCCTGTGCGGTCGATTTTGGAAGGTATACCCTGGAAGCGGCACTACATTTCTGCCCCTGGAACTCGAAAGCTCCCCTTGTGATAGCCGTTGCTACCTGCCGGGCGTCTGCAGTAGGATGTGCAATAATGTAATCCTTACCTCCTGTTTCTCCTACGATCCTTGGGTATGTTTTATACTTGTCGATGTTGTTCCCGATCTTTCTCCAGATATCCTTAAATACGGTGGTAGAACCGGTAAAGTGTATCCCGGCGAAATCCGGGCTGGCCAGAACTGTGTCGGTGATCATTTCCGGGTCGCCGTAAACAACGTTGATAACCCCGTCAGGGACCCCGGCTTCCTTAAATACATCCATCACAACTTTAGCTGAGAAGATCTGGTGGTCACTGGGTTTCCATACCACAACATTCCCCATAAGGGCAGCACTGGTAGGAAGGTTACCGGCAATAGCCGTGAAGTTAAACGGTGTCACGGCGTATACGAACCCTTCCAGCGGACGGTATTCCACGCGGTTCCAGATACCCTCAGAGGATTCGGGTTGCTGGCTGTAGATCTCCGCCATGTACTCCACATTGAAGTTAAGGAAATCTATCAGTTCACAGGCAGCATCGATCTCTGCCTGGTAAATATTCTTAGACTGCGCTATCATTGTAGAAGCGTTCAGCTTATCGCGGTAAGGGCCGGAGATCAGGGCAGCAGCTTTCAGGAATATAGAAGCGCGTTGTTCCCAGCTAAGGGCAGCCCATGCTTCTCTTGCCTTCAATGCTTCTGAAATAGCCGATTCCACGTGTTTCTTTTCGGCTTTGTGGTATTTCCCTACTTTATGTTTATGATCATGGGGAGGTGCCATATCTGCGGTATTCCCCGTCTTAATTTCTGAACTTCCTATGTAGAGTGGTACCTCTACCTGCCCGTTATAGTATTCCTTATATTGTTGAAGTACGGATTCCCTTTCGGAACTCCCGGGCTCATATGTCCTAACAGGTTCATTTACTGCTACCGGGACATTAAAAAATCCTTTACCCATAATTGCTGTTATTTTTAATTAAAATTCCAGCAAAGGTATTAAATCATGTAGGGAATAGAAAACTATAACGTTAGAAATGGAGGCTTCTAGTTTAGTGCAAAAGGAGCGCTGAATTTAAAGGTGGGTACATAGACCCTGAATTTCTCCGTAGAACTGAAGTTGACCATGTTGTAATGGCCTTTCATCGCCCCGATCGGCGAGGCTAAAAGACAACCTGAACTATAGGTGTGTGCTTCCCCTGGTTTGATCACAGGTTTCTTTCCTATCACGCCTTCCCCGTCCAGGATTTCAAAATCGTTCAGGGCGTCGTAGATCTTCCAGTGCCTCGAGGTGAGCTGCACCGAATCCTTGCTCTGGTTTTCAATAGTGATAGTGTACCCAAAGGCAAAATGCATCTTGTAGTTCTTAAAGAAAGTTCCCTCAAAACTGGTGGTCACGGAAATTTTAATCCCTTTGGTTACCTGTGTGATCATGACGTGTCTCTAATAAGTGAAGGCGCTTCCCAGAAGCAGGGCGAGAGCCCCAATGCCCGACAAAATTATAAAAATCGTGTTTAGTAGCAGAAATTTTAATATTGTTTTAAGTCTTCCATCGCCGTAAAACGTTCTCATAGCCTTGTACAGGTACAGGGAGAATACAAGAAATGCAATAGCGGCTGTGGAAATACCAAAAATCTCATCCACCAAAAAACTAATAATGAGCAAGATAAACATAAGTGTCTGATTATGGAAGCTGAAAATCAGATTATCGGTGTATGTATATCTTTTCCTGATATAAACCAGCCAGATGAAGAAAGCGAATACCGGCAGGAAGAAAAATGTCGCAAAAGGAAGCCTGCCCAACACTGCGTTAAGAAAGCTGCCGGGGTATTTGACAATGCTGTAAAAGCTGCGGGCAAGACTAAAGCTGGCCCGGTTGTCCCAGGTTTCCGGAAGCTGGTGTGTGGCAGAGAGTGACTCGTAGTTTACCGGGTTCTCGTACCGGATCAGTGCCAGGTAGAGTTCTGTTTTCTTAAAGAATCGATCCCAGAATCCTTTTGCTTTTATCTCGTTGTAATACCTGCCGGGCTCCGCAGCGATCAATGCATCGTTCTTCTCGGAAAAGAAGCCGGTGCTGTCTAGCCGCAGGGTTTCCGGTTTTGTCTCGGAGGTTCCTGAACCTCCGCGGGAATTTGACCGGTCTGGACCTGGTGCCTCTTCTAGGGTTTCCTTGGCACTTTTAGCTGCATCATTGTCAAAGCTCCTGAAATCGTTGGTGAAACTCAGTAAAAGAAAATAAATGATGCTGAGGCTCAGTAGGAAGCGGAATGGGTTGGTGTAGGTCATCCGCTTGCCTTTCAGGTATTCTATGGTCATCCTGCCCGGGTGGAATAACATGGCAGAGAGGGTCGTGAGAAGGCGGGAGTCATAGGCGACCAGGGTGCCCAGGAATTCCTCTATAAAATCAGCAAGTGTTCTTCTTTTGTCATTATTGGCCTGCGAGCATTGCGGGCAATAGCGGTCGCTTATATCCAAAGGATGCCCACAGTTCAGGCATTCAGTTCCCCTGTATTGCATGGGATGTCTTTCGCGCTTCGGTTTGGTCAGGTTGGTCATACCCAGTTGGTTATAATGGATAAGGGATTAGGTCAGCGTAAGTGTACGATGGAGAAAAGGCCTGGTCAATTACTGATGTTTCTCGAATTAACATTCCCGATTCCGATCAGGCTGTCATACAGGTCGCCGAATCTCCTGTAATATACTAGGATGAGGTAGTTGTTCTCCGTGAAATGGAAATTGCCCGAGATGGCATTGAGGTCGAGCTTACCTTTTTTATCCTCTATAACGTATTTGTAGTTATAAAAACCCTGTTTCATCAGGATAACGGTTTCCATGTTCCCGGTCTCTTTGTTGAATTTCAGGCGATTCTCCTCCTGTAGGGCGTAATTATTGAACTTGCCGAATACATAGACATCATCCATTCCCAGCATCTGGGAATATGGAAGGCTGAAATGAACTTCGGTGTATTCCGCTTCCCGGGAACCCTCCGTACCTTGAATTGTCCTGACTACGAAGTCACCATTAATATCGGGAAAGTAGGTATATGGTTCGTCATAGCGGTACCGGTCTGTAAACAGGATGTGATTGTAAAGATCGCCTACGGTTATCTTGGAAATTTGGGCGCTGGGAGCCCTGAGGTCCTTGGTATCAAAATACAGGTACTCGTTTCCCCCGTAAAAACTTGTCTCCTCGTTATATTTATAGACGAGCTGATTGCCCAGGATATACTGGGGTTCAATGTTGTATTTCGCCGTTGGCCAGTAGTAATTCTGCAGGATGGCCACTTTCACCTCCTGCTTGGGATTGATCCACTCAAAATCCCCTGCAAGTATACTGAACTGGACAACTTGCTTCTCGTTGAGAAACTGGAAGTCCCTGCTGCGCTTTACCTCACCCCTCACTTTGACCAGGTCCTGGTAGACTATAAACCTGCGCGAGAATTGTAGATCCCCATCTGTATTGTATACCTCCAGTACATAATTACCGCTGACCCTGAGGCGGACGTTCTGGTTTGGGATGGTAAGGCGGTAATTGGAATAAGGTTGCAGGGTGTTATAACTGTTAGCGTAATCAATAATGCGCTGGTTGTCTACCCCGTCCAGGTATTGTGATTTCAAAAGGGTAGAGGGGGTCCAGTCGTAGTCACAGTGGATGATCTTGTAATAATAGTCTTGTTCACTTGCAGTGAGGTCATCAAATTCCAGGTAGACCCCTTCTCCAAGTTGTATGATCGGGAACTGGTCTTCCGTTGGGCCGGTGAAACGGACGGATAATATGTGCGAAGGAGGATTCACCTCGTATTGCACCTGTGCAAATATGGGGGCACAAAGTAATAGGAATGCAAGTTGTTTAAGATTCAGGCGCATTTCAGGGCATATTTACGGGCAAAGGTAAACAAAAAGCTTACCGCGGTTGTTCCTATCCGTTGAATGCCCAATTTTATAGACAATAATTATGAAAACTTTTCTTTTAATGCTATTTTTGTGGCGAATTTTTGATAACCTAAGGTCTACACTCTATGTCCAAAGACATCCGGATTAAAAAAGGATTAAACATAAACCTTGTCGGTGCTGCAGAACAGACCACTACCAAAGCCGTTTCCAGTAACGTTTATAACATCAACCTTGCAGATTTTCATGGGATTACTCCTAAAATGATGGTCAAGCAGGGTGTTGAGGTAAAGGCAGGTGAGCCATTGTTTTACAGCAAGAATAACGAAGAGATGTTATTCGTTTCGCCGGTTAGCGGGGAATTGATCGAAATTGAGCGCGGTGCAAGAAGAAGGATTCTCAATCTCAAGATCCTTGCAGACAAAACCCAGGCAACAGTGGAGCATACGCCCCTGAGCCCGGAGAAGGCTTCTGAAGAAGCTATACGCGAATTTTTACTTAAATCAGGTTGCTGGCCTTTTATTAAGCAGCGGCCTTACGATATTATTGCTGACCCGGAATCAAGGCCTAAGGCTATATTTATTTCCGGTTATGTAACTGCCCCCCTGGCGGCCGAACTGGATTACGTGCTGAAAGGCAAGGAAAAGGAAATTCAGGCTGCTATCACTGCCCTTGGGAAATTAACCCCCGGTAAAGTGCATGTGTCTGTGGGCAAATCTTCTGATTCTCCCCTGGCGGGATTGCAAGGGATCACCCTGCATAAGGTCTCCGGACCGCACCCTGCGGGACTGGTAGGAACCCAGATAAATAAAATAGATCCTATTAACAAGGGAGAGACCGTTTGGACATTAGCTGCCCAGGACCTCGTTATTATAGGGGAAGCCCTGCTTACCGGGAAATTCAACCCGGAAAGAACAGTGGCTTTAGTTGGTTCTTCG
Organism: Zeaxanthinibacter enoshimensis; assembly: GCF_004362865.1. GTDB lineage: Bacteria > Bacteroidota > Bacteroidia > Flavobacteriales > Flavobacteriaceae > Zeaxanthinibacter > Zeaxanthinibacter enoshimensis. The sequence continues at coordinate 147,839 of NZ_SNYI01000002.1, forward strand.
GTTAAGAATCCAAAGTATTATACTACTAAGATCGGGGCAGAGATCTCTACATTCCTTTATGCAAGTGGCGTCAAGGAAGATGATATCAGGGTTATCAACGGGGATGTGCTGACCGGCAGGAAGTCAAAGCCGGATGGTCACCTCGGTTTCTATAATAACACCGTATCGGTGATCCCGGAAGGGGACGACTACGAGTTTTTCGGTTGGAATAAGCCTGTATTTGATAAGATCTCGGCTACCCGGGCACTTACCTTCTCATGGTTGCAGCCCAATAAGAAATATGAACTGAATACCAATACCAACGGGGAGCACAGGGCTTTCGTAGTAACTGGTATGTACGAGGAGGTGTTCCCAATGGATATCTACCCGCTGCAGTTGCTGAAGGCTTGTATGGTCCAGGATCTCGATGAAATGGAGCAATTGGGATTATACGAAGTGGTTCCGGAGGATTTCTCCCTGACCGAGTTCATTTGTATTTCCAAACAACCACACCAGAAGATCATCCGTGAAGGATTGGATTTGTTATATAAAGAAATAGGATAAAAGATGAGAGATAAAAGACTAACGTTCAAGAAAAGGCTGCATATCCTGAAGCATCGGTACAGGGATAAGAAAATGGCTCCTGCTTTTAATGCATTCCATACTTTCCTTTATGCCCCGAACGAGACAACCCATAACGGATCTCACGTTCGTGCTGCGGATGACCTGAAGCGGACCATGAACACGGTGATCATGGCGCTGATCCCGGTACTGCTCTTTTCCATGTTCAATGCGGGATACCAGCACTATGCAGCAATAGATGCTGCCAATGGTATCAGCAGGGAAGTGTCGCTTTTTGAAAATTTCCTGACCTGGGATAACTTCTGGATAGGGATTGTTCACGTACTGCCGCTGGTTATTGTCTCTTACGGGGTCGGTCTGCTGATCGAGTTCATTTTTGCGGTGATCAAAGGACATGAAGTTGAAGAGGGTTACCTGGTTACGGGAATGCTTGTTCCGCTTATTGTTCCCATCGATACTCCATTATGGATGCTGGCAGTAGCAGTGGCCTTCGGAGTGGTGATTGGGAAAGAGGTATTCGGTGGAACAGGGATGAATATCCTTAACCCCGCACTGACTATCCGGGCCTTTCTCTTCTTCGCTTATCCTACGTGGATGAGTGGTGATAAGGTATGGGTTCAGGGTGCAGTAGAGCGCGCAGGTGGACCTGATGCGATTTCCGGGGAAACAATCCTCGGGTATCTTGCCCAGAACAACGCATCTGAATTTAACTATTCTGTTTCCGATATGTTCTTCGGTTTTATCCCGGGTTCTGTCGGAGAGACTTCTGCCTTTCTCATCCTTCTGGGAGGTCTATTCCTGATCTTTACCAAGATAGCCAGCTGGAGGATCATGGTAAGTGCCGTAATCGGGTCCCTGGTTATGGGATTGATCTTTAACGGGGTTGTCGATGCTGGTTGGATCGGGGAAACAAGTAAATTCTACGGCCTGATGAGTTTTGATTTCTGGAAGCACCTTATCGTTGGCGGACTTGCCTTTGGTATTGTCTACATGGCTACAGATCCGGTTACCGGGTCGCAGACTAACCGCGGTAAATGGTTTTATGGGTTCTTTATTGGGTTTATCTCGGTTATGATCAGGGTGTTTAACCCTGCATATCCCGAAGGAGTATTCCTGGCGATATTACTGATGAACGTATTCGCCCCAACCATTGATCACTACGTGGTTAGAGGCAATGTGAACAGGCGTCTTAAGCGATTCAAGAACGCGACCGTTTATCCTAAGACGACCGAAGGAGAAGGAGCTAAACTACAAGTTGAAACAGTTTAATTATGGCAGTCAATAAAGAAAATAACGTTTACACTGTAATTTTTGCAGCTATAATGGTGATCGTGGTAGGAGCCATCCTGGCGTACCTGGCCTCGTCCCTTAAACCAAGGATTCAGGAGAACGAACGATTTGAAAAACAGCAGAACATCCTGTATGCCATGGGGGTCAATGAGAATACGCCGGACAGTGGTGTGAATTTTATCCCTACAGATCGTGTGGAAGAAGAGTTTTCCAAATACATCAAGAAGCAACTGGTTATTGAGGGCGACAAGATCAGTGAGGATGAAAACGCATACCTGATCGATTTGAAGAAGCAGCTGGCCCTTGCCAGTAAAGGCAATACTCCTAAACTGCCGCTGATGATCGGGGAGAAGGATGGTAAAACGTTTTATATCATCCCTATGTACGGGAAAGGCCTCTGGGATGCGATCTGGGGACATATATCTTTGGATGAGAACATGATCGTACAAGGGGTGTATTTTGACCATAAAGGTGAAACCCCCGGACTTGGAGCCAATATCAAGGAACGTTACTTCATGGACGATTTTGATGGGGAAACCATCCTTAACGGAACCAAGTACGAAGGAATCAGGGTGGCCAAAGGAAACAACGATCCCCTTAACGAGGATAAGGAGGATAACGAGGTAGATGCTCTTGCCGGTGCTACCATTACCGGTGACGGGGTTTCCAACATGATCTCCCAGACCGTGAAGATGTACAAAAGCTATTTAGAAACCATAAGAACCACAGAATAACATGGCCTTACTATCTAAAAAAGATACCAGTCTGCTACTGGATCCACTTGCAGACAACAACCCTATTACCATACAGGTGCTCGGGATATGTTCTGCACTGGCAATCACAGCCGAATTAAAAGCATCTATCGTGATGGCTATCTCCGTATTGTTCGTAATGGGGCTAGGAAACGTCGTGATAGCACTTATGAGGGATTTGATCCCTTCCAAGATCCGGATCATTGTTCAATTGATCGTGGTTGCTTCGCTGGTAATTATCGTGGACCAGGTATTAAAAGCATTTGCCTATGAACTCAGTAAGACCCTGTCGGTTTTCGTAGGTCTTATTATTACGAACTGTATCATTATGGGACGATTTGAGGCCTTTGCCCTTGGTAACGGGCCCTACAGGTCTTTCCTTGATGGTATAGGTAACGCAGCAGGTTATGGTCTGATCCTGATCATTGTCGGTTTTTTCCGTGAACTGCTGGGGTCGGGAACCTTATTGGGAATTCCTGTTCTTGGAGACCCGATTGCCAAAACCGGGCTGTACTCTATAGGTTATGAGAATAACGGGTTCATGTTATTATCGCCTATGGCACTGATCGTGGTGGGAATCATTATCTGGGTCCAGCGTTCGCGAAACAGAGCTTTGATCGAGGAAAACTAATTAGCGCTTAAAAAAGATATTATGTTAGAGCATATAGAGCTGTTTTTTAAATCCATATTCATAGATAATATGGTGTTTGCCACCTTCCTAGGAATGTGTTCCTACCTGGCGGTATCCAAAAAAGTGACAACGGCGGTAGGTCTGGGAGCTGCGGTTATCTTCGTACTTGCAGTAACGGTACCCCTGAACTGGCTGTTAGACCAGTATTTGTTACAGGACGGGGCTTTGGCCTGGTTAGGACCGGAGTACGCGGACTATAACCTGAGCTTCCTTTCTTTTATCCTCTTCATTGCTACAATCGCAACCATGGTGCAATTGGTAGAGATCGTGGTAGAGAAATTCTCTCCTGCGCTGTATAACTCCTTAGGGATCTTCCTGCCCCTTATCGCGGTAAACTGCGCTATCCTGGGAGGATCACTGTTCATGCAGTCCAGGGAAATACCTACACTCGGGTTAGCCTTTAACTACGGACTGGCTTCGGGGATCGGTTGGTTCCTGGCCATCCTTGCCATTGCTGCCATCCGGGAGAAGATCAGGTACTCCAATGTTCCGCCACCATTACGTGGACTGGGGATCACCTTTATCATCACGGGTCTTATGGCTATCGGCTTTATGAGTTTTGGTGGAATGCTGACCGGTGGAGGTAGCGAGGACAACGTTACCGATGCAGCAGTTGCTAAAGAAGAAGAAAAGAAAGAACCGGCTGAAGAAGAATTAGAAGAGAATGCCGTTTCGTTTAACCAGGCTATAAACAAATAAGAATGATTTTAGCTACGAGTACCCTCGGAACAATCCTGATCACCGTCATCGCATTCATGGTATTGCTGTTGATCCTGGTCAGCCTGTTATTGTTCACAAAAGAAAAATTATCCCCATCCGGTCCTGTGACCATTACCATCAACGGGGAAAAGAAAATTGAAGTAGGATCGGGAAGCTCCCTGTTATCTACACTGGGTGAAAAGAAGATCTTTCTGCCTTCCGCCTGCGGTGGTGGTGGAACCTGTATACAGTGCGAATGCCACGTTCTCGAGGGTGGAGGAGAGGCGCTGCCTACCGAGACTCCTCACTTCTCTAAGAAAGAGCTGAACGAAGGTGCCCGCCTGGCATGCCAGGTAAAGGTAAAGCAGGACATGGAGATCACCATTCCTGAAGAAGTCTTCGGAATCAAGAAATGGGAAGCTACTGTTGTGCGTAACTATAACGTAGCCTCCTTTATCAAGGAATTCGTAGTAGAGATCCCTGAAGATATGAACTACAAGGCCGGGGGGTATATCCAGATAGAGATCCCACCTTGCGAGATCAAATACGAGGATATCGATATTACGGCTCACCCGGAGGAACATGAGACCCCGGATAAGTTCCAGGCAGAGTGGGACAAATTTAACCTGTGGCCCCTGGTAATGAAGAATAACGAGATAGTAGAGCGTGCTTATTCCATGGCCTCTTACCCTGCAGAAGGGCGTGAGATCATGCTTAACGTTCGTATCGCAACTCCACCATGGGACCGTGCCAAGAACGGCTGGATGAGTGTTAACCCTGGAATCGCATCTTCTTATATATTTGCCCAGAAACCGGGGAATAAAGTGATCATCTCAGGACCTTACGGTGAATTCTTCATCAACGAGTCAGATTCAGAGATGTTATACGTTGGAGGAGGAGCAGGGATGGCGCCTATGCGTTCTCACCTGTACCACCTGTTCAAGACCCTGAAGACGAACAGGAAAGTGACTTACTGGTATGGTGGACGTTCAAAACGCGAGCTGTTCTATATAGATCACTTCCGCCAGCTGGAAAAGGATTTCCCTAACTTTAAGTTCTATATGGCCTTGTCTGAACCACTTCCTGAAGATAACTGGAAAGTGAAAGAAGACCTGGATGCACCAGGGGATGGATTTGTAGGTTTCATTCACAACTGTGTGATCGATAACTACCTCTCCAAACACGAATCTCCGGAGGATATCGAACTGTACTTCTGCGGACCGCCTCTGATGAACAAAGCTGTCCAGAAGATGGGAGAAGATTTCGGAATACCGGATGAACATATCCGATTTGACGACTTTGGAGGATAGAACCTTTGAAGAAACCGGGTTGCAGAACCCGATCACGTAAATAAAATGATATAAAACCGGTATGTTTCCCATATCGGTTTTTTTATAAGTTATAGTTATGCAGGAACTTTCAGAACAGGAGTTACATAACCTCGCCATGAATATTGTCGGCCGCCAGTTAGAGGAGGAAGGATTCGAATTCATGGGGGTGAACAGTAAGCCTAAACGCAATCCTCAATTTGTCTGCCTTAAAAATAAGATACTGCATTTTATAGTGGTGCGCCACGTGCCGTTTCCACTGGATCCTAACGTCTATGACGAAGCTTTAATGAAGAAGGTCAAAGAACATGCTGATAAATTTGAGGCGAAAACCTATTATGCAGGGGTAGGTCTTTCTAATGCTGAGAACCGCGAACTACCTGTATACCTTAACGAATCCTATATCGTGGATTACCACGGACTGAAAGAAATCTGATATGAAGAAATTATTATCGCTTTTTGGATGTCTGTTCCTGCTTTCTTGTGCTGACGATCCCGGTTATACCTTGAATCAGAATTCAGGGGGCGCCCTGGGAACGTCGTATAACATCGCCTATTTCACTAAGGAAAAACTGGACCTACAGCGAGAGATCGATTCTGTTTTTAAAGTTATCAACCAATCCATGTCCACCTACCAGCGCGACTCGGATATCTCCAGAATCAATGCAGGAGACAGTACAGTGGTGGTGGACCAGATGTTCAGGGAGGTGTTCAGCCTGTCTAAAGAGGTTTACGAGGCCACGGGAGGCGCTTTTGACCCTACGGTGGGTATACTGGTTAATGCCTGGGGTTTTGGGCCCGGGAAGGCCATGGAACTGGACAGTACCGAAGTAGACAGTCTTATGCAGTATGTAGGGTTCGGGAAAGTAGCATTAAAGGACGATAATACCATTTATAAACAGGACGAACAGATCTACTTTGACTTCAATGCCATTGCCAAGGGATATGCCATAGACCGGCTGGCCCTGGTACTGGATCAAAAAGGGATCTCCGATTACCTGGTAGAAGTAGGAGGGGAGATAGTCGCCCGGGGAAGGAACATCAATAAAGATAAACCCTGGGTGGTCGGGATCGATGATCCCCAGGTCACCGGGGAACGAGCACTTAAAAAGGCAGTAGCTCTTACAGATCGGGCGCTGGCTTCATCGGGAAATTACCGCAAGTTCAGGGTCGATTCAGTAAGCGGGAAGAAATTCGTACATACCATTGATCCCAAAACCGGTTTTACTAAAGATTCCAATGTCCTGGCAGCAACCGTTATAGCCGAAAATTGTGCTACAGCAGATGCTTATGCTACCGCATTGATGGCAATGGAGCTCGAGAATTCTAAAATGCTACTGGAAGGACAGGATGGTCTGGAGGCATATATTATTTACCTTGATAAGAATGGCGATACCCGGGAATTTATGACACCTGGGTTCCGGGAGATCGTGGTGGAATTATAATTTCTGTACCAAAGGAATGATCTCACCCTTGGCCAGCCTGTAGTAATCAATCTCTTCCCGGCTCAGTCTTTTCCCCAGGTCTATCTCGCTCACTTTAAATCCCGCTTGCCGCAGTATATCAAAGTAGTCTCTCCCGTACACACGTACATGATCGTACTGACCGAAGATCTTTGCCCGCTCTGCCTTGTCCGTTATGGTGGGGTCCTCAAAGGTTTTTTCCAGGTCCAGTTTCTGGGGCACCTGGAATACGCCCCAGCCGCCTTTTTTCATCACCCGGTATAATTCTCCTATGGCCTTTTTGTCATCCGGAATATGCTCCAGCACGTGGTTGCAGAGTATTACATCAAAGGAATCTGAATCAAATGGAAGGTTGCAGATATCGGCTTTAACATCAGCCAGGGGCGAATTGAGATCCGTAGTAGTGTATTCGAGGTTATCCAGCTTCCGGAATCTTTTGTAAAATGCCTGTTCAGGCGCAAAGTGCAGCACTTTCAAGGGAGCGCTGAAAAAGTCGGTTTCTTCTTTCAAATACAGCCACAGCAACCGGTGTCTTTCTAAAGACAGGGTAGAAGGGGAGAGTACGTTCTCGCGCGGATGTTCATAGCCATAAGGGAGGAAAGAGCGGAAGCGCTTACCATCTATGGGATCCATATAACGAGATCCCCTGAGCCATACGGCCATAAAAGGTTTAACGAGGTAGCTCAGCTTGATGAGCCAGGGCCTCGGGATGACGTTCAGGAAAAATCGGAAGATCCGCTTCACAGGCCGCGTTTGGTTTATACCGTTTGCTTATCCTGCCTGAACTCTTCCTCTTCGTCACTTTCTATGCCCAGGGCATCATAAATATACTGGAAGGTTGATAACAGCTGTGGTTTTCCATTCACAATAGCCACGTTGTGTTCAAAATGTGCACTGGGTTTTCCGTCTGCTGTCAGGATGGTCCACCCGTCTCTTAGCTGGCGGATGCGCCTGGTGCCCATATTGATCATTGGTTCTATGGCGACCACCATTCCCTCGGCGAATTTCTTCCCACGGCCTCTCTTGCCATAATTCGGCATTTCAGGACTCTCATGCAGTTCGGTACCCAAACCGTGGCCTACCAGTTCCCGGACGACGCCATAACCGTGGTTCTCACAATATTGCTGGATGGCAAACCCTACATCCCCGACCCGGTTTCCAAGACGAAATTCCCTGATCCCGATATAAAGGGATTTTTTTGTGACCTCCAGTAATTTCCTGGTTTCAGGTGCAACTTCCCCGACTTCGAAAGTATAGGCGTGATCCCCGTAGTACCCGTTTTTAAGGGCGCCACAGTCTACGGAAATGATATCCCCGTCTTCGAGGGGTGTATCATTGGGAATTCCGTGTACTACCTGGGCATTCGGACTCATGTTCAGGGTATTGGGGAAATCATACATCCCCAGGAAACCCGGTTCAGCACCATGGTCCCTGATAAAGGTTTCCGCAAGCCCGTCCAGGTATAAAGGTGATACTCCCGGTTTGATCTCCGAGGCGATCATCCCAAGGGTTTTGGATACGACTAACGCGCTTTCGCGGATCAGTTCTATTTCTTCAGCTGACTTAATTTTTACCATAAGTTGCAAAGGTAATATAATCTGTGAAATAGCCGGTTTAAAGGAGTCCTAAGAGAACATCAGGAATCTGCTAAAGCAATGGTTCCCGATCCATAAGTGCAGGTTTTGGAACCCCCAGCATTTTCAATATGGTTGGTGCAATGTCCCCGAGTACCCCGTTCTGGATTTCTTTCCGGTCCGGGTCAACCAGGATCAGAGGAACAGGATTGGTCGTATGGGCAGTATTCGGGCTGCCATCGGGATTGATCATGGTATCACAGTTCCCGTGATCTGCGATCACCAGGGTGGAATACCCGTGTTCCAGGCCGGCCAAAATCACATCCCTGGCACATTCATCGACCACTTCGCAAGCCTTGATGGCTGCCTGCATATCGCCGGTATGTCCTACCATGTCGGGATTTGCAAAATTAAGACATACAAATGAAGCTTCTTCCTTGGCAAGTTCCGGTATAATGGCATCCCTGATCTCGTAGGCACTCATCTCGGGTTTAAGGTCATAGGTGGCTACCTTAGGGCTTGGGCAGAGGAGTCGCTTTTCCCCGGGGAAAGGTTCTTCGCGTCCACCGTTAAAGAAGAAGGTCACATGGGGATATTTTTCTGTTTCCGCGATCCGGATCTGTTGTTTACCAGCGTCGGAAATGACCTCACCCAGGGTTTTCTCGATGTTATCTTTATCATAGACCACTTTGATGCCCTGGAAAGATTCATCGTAATTGGTCATGGTGACATAGTACAGATCCAGCTTATGCATGTTGTACTCGTGCATATCCTGTTGGGAAAGAACCTCGGTAAGCTCCCGACCCCTGTCGGTTCGGAAATTAAAGAAAATAACCACGTCGCCATTCTCAATGGTCGCCAAAGGTTCGCCGTCTTCCCCGGTCATGACTATGGGTTTGATGAATTCATCGGTCACGCCTTCGTCATAACTATGTTGCATGGTGGTCGCGATATTACGTGACCTCTCGCCTTTGCCTTCTACCAGCAGGTCATATGCCAGTTTGATGCGTTCCCAGCGGTTATCACGGTCCATGGCGTAATAGCGTCCAATTACCGAAGCGATCCTGGTGTGTTTATCCTTGCAGAAATTCTCGAGTTCACTCAGGAATTTTTTCCCGCTCTTGGGATCTACATCCCGCCCGTCGGTGAAGGCATGGACATAGGCCCTAGGGACATCATAACTCTCGGCCGCCGTGATCAGGCCTTCAAGGTGTCGGATATGGCTGTGTACCCCGCCATCGCTCAGTAAACCTAAGAAGTGAACTTTTTTATTGTTATCCCTGGCATGCAGGAAAGCATCTTTAAGCACCTTTTCATCCTTTAGCGTATTCTCCCGGACGGCAAGGTTGATCTTAGCCAGATCCTGGTATACGATCCTGCCTGCACCCAGGTTCATATGTCCCACCTCGCTGTTACCCATCTGACCTTCGGGCAGACCTACGTTCATTCCATCTGTTAGCAATTCAGAGTTGGGATAATTCTTGTACAGCGAATCTATAAAAGGAGTATTGGCATTTGCAACGGCAGATACGTTTGGATCGGGTGAGATTCCCCATCCATCAAGGATCATCAGTATAACTTTATTATTCATGTCTATATGCTTAAGGCTGTCAAAAATAAGGGTATTGACAGCTAATACCATGACTGCTGTCAACTTTTTGACCTGTGCCGGAATACCATTGCAGGATTAGCAGAAATAGGCGGGGATTATTGCGTAATATGAAATATTAGAGGCAGAAGAAGTTGACGTAAAAATAAGAACCCCGCAGTCTGGCTGCAGGGTTGTTATATCAGTACATTTACTGAAATAGTGTTCAAGTAAAAGAGTAAATGTCAGAATTCAAAGCCGGTAAACGCCCTGTATAAGAAAGCGTAAACTGCCATGGTGAGCATTAAAGCACAGAATAGGGAATAGCCTTTTAGCAAGACCACTATAATTTCCGGCTTACAATTTTCAAATGCCTGAAAATACAGGTCTTTAAAGTGTAATAGTGTTCCCATATAGTCTTTTTTCGAGTTAATGAAAAGCTATAAGGGTTAAATCTGAGGCGATTATTAGATTTGGAGACAACTCAAAGATAGCTAAATAAGTTCCATAACCTATTTTCTAAGAGGGGAATATTGTAACAACACGACCAATTGTCCGGAATTTACGACGAAGTGTCGGGCAACTCTTTTTTAAACCTGTCAATTGCATCCCTGATGCGTTGGATCCGGTTTTCGGGGTCGGGGTGAGTGCTTTGGAATTCAGGTACCCGGTTAGGTCCTGCTGCATTTTTCAGGATCTCCATTACGTGGATCATTTCCTCGGGTGGGTACCCCGTCTGCAGCATAAAGAGGACACCCAGTTCATCACTTTCCAGCTCATCACCACGCCCATTTTTCAACAGGGTATTCTGCCCGATCTCGTTAACAATTCCGCCGGCATCAGCACCGACACTTGCGCCCATCGATACGGTTTTCCAGAAATTGCTCTCCGCTATCCGCTCGGCGGAATGCCTCCCGATGACGTGCCCGATCTCGTGTCCGAGTACGCCGGCCAGCTGGGCTTCATTCAGTTTGGAGAACAGGGCGTAGGTAATAAAGATCTGTCCCCCGGGCAGGGCAAAGGCGTTAATTGTCTGTTCATCAGCCAGGAGATGGAATTCGTACTGGTAAGGTGTTTCACGGGCGATACTGTTTTTGACGAGGGTTTGTCCGACACGGTCTACCATAGCCTGTAGTCGTTCATCCGGGTAGAGTCCGCCGTGCATCTGGGCAACTTCCGGGGCACTCTGTAAGCCGATTGCGATTTCCTGCTCTGCCGTCATATTGATATTCTGGACGCGGCCGGTATATGGATTTTCTTCCTTGTTGGTACAACGTTGCACATAGGCAAAAGCCACGATAGCCAGCCCGATAAATATGCGGATCTTCCACTTTCCTAATCGCATGATACACAGGTATTAAGAGCCTATACAAGATAAGTAAAAAGCTTAAAGCAATTTAGGATTGATATCGAGAATATTGTCCTGTATATAATTTTTTATGAACCCTGTTGTAAAATGTTCGCTGCCTAAAAAGTCTTCTTTCTCGAGCAGGGCGAGAATATTCTTCCTGCGGAAAGCAGTCAGCATCGGGATAGAAACAGGAGCATAGGTGTAGTGCCATGGCTCGTATTTAAAGCCACGTCTTTTGGGCTGGTCGGTGTAGACGAGGTAGAACCCGAATTTCTCAGCATTGTCATCCATCCACTGTTTCATCAGTTCAAACGGCCCCCCGGGACCGAATTTCTCCGGAACCAGCACATCTCCTTCAACTTTGGGATAACCATCGATGATGTCGAGATCCGTACCCCAGTGATGCCGGCTTGTACCGGGGATAGTGGAGTACTCAATGATCTTATCGATGGCTGCCAGTGGTTCCATTCCTTCATCGGTAAATTGCTGGTATTTCCTTTCAAAAATGGCTTCCTGCCGGTCAAAGCTCCGGTATCCCGAAACTACTTTCAGGTCTATCCCATCCTGGTAGGCAGCTGCTTTCATGGCCATAAAGGCGTCGCAGGTTTCTTTCTGGGCCTGGAAACCTTCCCCGTAGAGATCGATATCGGCTTTTCCCATCAATTCCTCCACGGTGAATTCTTCTTCCTGTGAGAAGAGGGAGGCCGGGATAAAACCAATGGCGAGGCCGGTAATACTGCTTTTTTTGAGGAACGATCTGCGATGCATAGATAAGGGATTAGAACGAAAATTTATAAAATGAAAAGATCATGAAGAATAACCTCCGATCAAATTTACAAAGTATTTATAAGATTAAGACAGGAATATGTTTCCGGGAGAAATGTGCCATTAACGGTTGATATACATATACCCTTGTTTTTTCACTTTCAGGTCGTGCAGGGTAATTATATAGAAATAGATTCCCGGATCCAGTCCCTGGTTCCTGCGGACCACCTGGTCCCTGTTCGAGTACCCTTCAAATTCATCTTTGTAGTTGTCCTTGGAGTACACCATTACCCCATATCGGTTAAAGATCTGTATATGGTTATTGGGGGATTCGGTCACCCCTTCTATTCGCAGACGGTCGTTCTTCCCATCGGCATTCGGAGTCAGGTAATAGTTATCCAGGTCTATTTTCTTGTATTTATCCAGTAATTCGGCATTGCCGCCTATAGTCAGGACTTCATAGTTGTCCGGGATAAAAGCCCGGGACCTGACAGTGCCGTATTCCAGTCCGCCTTCTGAGAAGGTATTTCCCAGGTCTACCCACTGGCCTTGTTGTTTGTTCCAGCCTACTACTTTCAGGTCTGTAATATATTCAGCCAGGGCACCGACATTGCTTTTGGTATCCCAGCTGAGCGTTACGTACATGGATCTGTCACCTTCCAGTCGCCAGAACTCTTTATCACTTATTTTCAGGTGGTTCGTTGACTTTTTCCCTGTGCTGAAAGAAGCATCCAGGGTTTTTGAAAAGTTAGGATCCTCGAAGAAATATGCACATTTTAACTGTGCAGCTTCTTCGTCCGCGTCAATAGTCAGCATCCGCAGCCGGTGATCGTCTCCTACCGGGAAAGTAAATTCGCGCGTATTGTTTGCGTAGGCATAACCCGAAATCTTGGAAAAATCAGATTCGCCCACGTAAAAGGAGGAAGCCAGGAAATTGATATAGACCTGTGTATGTTTCCGGGAAGCGATAAAGTCCCCATCGATAAAATTGACGTTATTCCTGACCCCCAAGGGGAGATCGAGAAAGATCCCTTTAGGATTAGCGATCTCGAGGTCATAGAAGACGGGGGTGGTGGCGCCGGTGATCTGTACGGATTCCTCACCGTACAGGCCAACAAGTCCGTTGTTCTGGTCAAAGGAAACATCATTGACCAGGTCTGAATGCAGCCCCAGTTTCCCGCCCTCGAATACCTTGAGGTTCCCGCTATTGCGTACCTTGGTCTGTCCCGATAGTATGAACGGGATGCAGCAGAACCATATGATCAGTACGAGGATTCTCATTATGGTTTATAAATCAGGTGCCAGTTAGTGCCATCACTTTGCAGCCAGAATATTTTATCATTATCAATTTTACTTTTGCGGTCGCCCTTATCGTCAATATATTCCAGGTTGGTAAATACATCTTTATCTCCAAGGTTTTTGAGGATATAAATCCTTCCCGGGCAGGTGTTGGCAAAGGGCAGTGTAACCGTATATTCAGCTGTACCGTAGAGGATCAGGGTATGATCGTTTGCGGTCAGGGTAGTAGCCGTGGTTGTACTGCGGATACCGGTTGCCAGTGACCCGGCAGTATGCAGGGTAGAGGTAGGGTTTGCGGTGCCCACACCCATCATCCCGTTGGTCATGCCCAGTTTACGGCCATTCATATCATAGGTTCGGTTTTCGGGATCCTGCACCAGGTCTGCTGTCGCCAGGTTATCCTGGATACCATCTGCCCCGGCGGGACCCTGCGGTCCTTGCGGACCTTCGGGTCCCATGGGTCCAGTTGCTCCGATCGGTCCCTGTGGTCCTTGTGCACCAGTATCACCTTTTGGACCCTGCGGCCCAATCTCACCTTGGATTCCCTGAGGACCCTGAGCACCAGTAGCTCCAACAGGTCCCGTAGGTCCTGTAGCTCCGGTATCACCTTTTGGACCCTGGGGTCCAGTTGCTCCGATCGGTCCTTGTGGTCCTTGTGGCCCGGTCTCACCTTGGATTCCTTGCGGCCCTTGTGCACCAGTTTCACCTTTTTCTCCCTGGATTCCCTGTGGTCCAATAGGTCCTGTGTCACCAGTGTCACCTTTGTCTCCTTTGTCACCCTTGTCACCTTTCAGACCTTGCGGACCTTCGGGTCCTGTGGGTCCCTGTGGTCCGGTTTCACCCTGAATACCTTGTGGTCCGATCGGTCCTGTGTCACCTTTCAGACCTTGTGCACCAGTATCACCTTTTTCTCCCTTTGGACCCTGCGGTCCTTGCGGACCTACGGATCCCGTGGGTCCCTGGGGTCCCACGTCACCTTGGTTACCCTTTTCACCCTGCGGTCCAGTTGCACCAACAGGTCCCTGGGGTCCTGTAGCACCGGTATCACCCTTTGGACCCTGCGGTCCTTGTGGACCTTCGGGTCCCGTAGGTCCTGTAGCTCCGGTATCACCTTTTGGACCCTGGGGTCCAGTTGCTCCGATCGGTCCTTGTGGTCCTTGTGGTCCGGTCTCACCTTGGATTCCTTGCGGCCCTTGTGTACCAGTATCACCTTTTTCTCCCTTTGGACCCTGCGGTCCTTGCGGACCTACGGATCCCGTGGGTCCCTGGGGTCCCACGTCACCCTTGTCACCTTTCAGACCTTGTGGTCCCTGTATTCCTTGTTCTCCCTGCGGTCCTTGTGGTCCGGTTTCACCTTGGATACCCTGTATACCCTGATCTCCTTTTTCTCCTTGTATTCCTTGAGGACCTTGAGCACCAGTGTCTCCCTTTTCACCCTGCGGACCTTGGGGTCCTGACGGTCCGGTTTCACCTTGAATACCTTGTGGTCCAATAGGTCCTGTGTCACCAGTGTCCCCTTTGTCACCCTTGGCACCCTTCGGTCCTTGTGGACCTTCGGGTCCCGTAGGTCCCGTTGCTCCAACAGGTCCCTGTGGTCCTGTGTCACCTTTGTCCCCTTTGTCACCCTTGTCACCTTTGTCACCTTTCAGACCTTGCGGACCTTCGGGTCCCGTGGGTCCTTGTGGTCCGGTCTCACCTTGAATTCCTTGCGGCCCTTGTGCACCAGTATCACCTTTTTCTCCTTGGGGTCCGGTGGCTCCAACAGGTCCCTGAGGTCCTACGTCACCAGTGTCACCTTTGGCACCCTTCGGTCCTTGCGGACCTTCGGGTCCCGTTGGTCCCTGTATTCCTTGTTCTCCTTGCGGACCTTGCGCACCAGTATCTCCTTTAGGTCCCTGAGGACCTACATCACCTTGGTCACCTTTTGGCCCACTGGGTCCCTGCATCCCGGTATCCCCGGTTTCCCCTTTTGGACCCTGCGGTCCTTGTGGACCTTCGGGTCCCGTGGGTCCCTGTGGTCCGGTTTCACCTTGGATACCCTGAGCACCAGTAGCTCCAACAGGTCCCTGGGGTCCTGTAGCACCCGTATCACCTTTTTCACCTTGTGGTCCCTGTATTCCTTGTTCTCCCTGCGGTCCTTGTGGTCCGGTAGCCCCGGTGTCACCCTTTGGACCCTGCGGTCCCACGTCACCTTGGTCACCCTTTTCACCCTGGGGTCCGGTTGCACCAACAGGTCCCTGTGGTCCAGTAGCACCGGTATCACCTTTTGGACCCTGAGGACCTACATCACCCTGGTCACCTTTTGGCCCACTGGGTCCCTGCATCCCGGTATCCCCGGTTTCCCCTTTTAGACCCTGCGGCCCGGTTTCCCCTTGAATACCTTGTATTCCTTGAGGACCTTGATCTCCTTTGTCACCTTTGTCCCCCTTGTCACCTTTGTCCCCTTTCAGACCTTGCGGCCCTTGTGCACCAGTATCTCCTTTAGGTCCCTGAGGACCTATATCACCCTGGTCACCTTTTGGCCCACTGGGTCCCTGCATCCCGGTATCCCCGGTTTCCCCTTTTGGACCCTGTGGTCCTTGTGGTCCGGTCTCACCTTGAATTCCTTGCGGACCTTGCGCACCAGTATCTCCTTTAGGTCCCTGAGGACCTACATCACCTTGGTCACCTTTTGGCCCACTGGGTCCCTGCATCCCGGTATCCCCGGTTTCCCCTTTTGGACCCTGCGGTCCTTGTGGACCTTCGGGTCCCGTGGGTCCCTGTGGTCCGGTTTCACCTTGGATACCCTGAGCACCAGTAGCTCCAACAGGTCCCTGGGGTCCTGTAGCACCCGTATCACCTTTTTCACCTTGTGGTCCCTGTATTCCTTGTTCTCCTTGCGGACCTTGTGCACCAGTAGCTCCAATTGGGCCCTGTGGCCCCGTTTCACCTTGGATTCCTTGCGGTCCTTGTGGTCCGGTTTCACCCTGAATACCTTGCGGTCCAATAGCCCCGGTATCACCTTTGTCACCCTGCGGACCTTGGGGTCCTGCTGGTCCGGTTTCACCTTGGATTCCTTGTTCACCTTGGGGTCCTTGTGGTCCAGTAGCACCGATGTCCCCTTTATCACCCTTGTCACCTTTGTCACCTTTCAGACCTTGAGGCCCAGTCTCACCCTGGATACCCTGATCTCCTTTTTCACCTTGAGGACCCTGAGCACCAGTAGCTCCAACAGGTCCCTGAGGTCCTACGTCACCTTGGTCACCTTTGTCCCCCTTGTCACCTTTCAGACCTTGCGGACCTTCGGATCCCGTAGGTCCTGTAGCTCCGGTATCACCTTTTGGACCCTGGGGTCCAGTTGCCCCGATCGGTCCTTGTGGTCCTTGCGGCCCGGTCTCACCTTGGATTCCTTGCGGACCTTGCGCACCAGTATCTCCTTTAGGTCCCTGAGGACCTACATCACCCTGGTCACCTTTTGGCCCACTGGGTCCCTGCATCCCGGTATCCCCGGTTTCCCCTTTTGGACCCTGCGGTCCTTGTGGCCCGGTTTCACCCTGAGGTCCCTGGGCCCCGGTATCACCCTTTTCACCTTGTGGTCCCTGTATTCCTTGTTCTCCCTGGGGTCCGGTTGCACCTACAGGTCCCTGTGGGCCTTGTATTCCTTGTTCACCTTGCGGACCTTGAGCACCAGTAGCTCCAACAGGTCCCTGAGGTCCTGTGTCACCAGTGTCCCCTTTGTCACCCTTGGCACCCTTCGGTCCTTGTGGACCTTCGGGTCCCATGGGTCCCTGTATTCCTTGTTCCCCTTGGGGTCCTGCTGGGCCGGTTTCACCTTGGATTCCTTGCGGCCCTTGTGCACCAGTATCACCTTTTGGACCCTGCGGTCCTTGTGGACCTTCGGGTCCCGTAGGTCCTGTAGCACCGGTATCACCCTTTGGACCCTGCGGTCCTTGCGGGCCGGTTGCTCCAACAGGCCCTTGTGGGCCTTGAATTCCTTGTTCTCCTTGTGGACCTTGTGCACCAGTGTCTCCCTTTGGACCCTGCGGTCCTTGCGGACCTACGGATCCCGTTTCACCTTGAATACCTTGTTCTCCTTGGGGTCCTTGTGGTCCAGTAGCACCGATGTCTCCTTTGTCACCCTTGGCACCCTGCGGTCCTTGCGGTCCTGTAGCACCAGTATCACCTTTGGCACCCTGTGGACCTTGGGGTCCTGCCGGTCCTGTTTCACCTTGAATTCCTTGTTCTCCTTCCGGACCTTGCGCACCAGTATCTCCCTTTTCTCCCTGGGGTCCGGTTGCTCCAACAGGTCCCTGAGGTCCTGTGTCACCAGTGTCCCCTTTGTCTCCTTTGTCACCCTTGTCACCTTTCAGACCTTGCGGACCTTCGGGTCCCGTGGGTCCCTGTATCCCTTGTTCTCCTTGAGGGCCTTGCGCACCAGTATCTCCTTTAGGTCCCTGAGGACCTACATCACCCTGGTCACCTTTTGGCCCACTGGGTCCCTGCATCCCGGTATCCCCGGTTTCCCCTTTTGGACCCTGCGGACCTTGGGGTCCTGTTGGTCCAGTCTCACCTTGGATTCCTTGTTCACCCTGGGGTCCAGTTGGTCCGATCGGTCCTTGCGGTCCAACGTCACCTTTGTCTCCTTTGTCACCCTTCAGACCTTGAGGCCCCTGAGGTCCGGTAGCACCGGTGTCACCTTTAGGTCCTAGAGGTCCTGCCGGTCCGGTTTCTCCTTGGATACCCTGATCTCCTTTTTCACCTTGAGGACCCTGAGCACCAGTAGCTCCAACAGGTCCCTGAGGTCCTATGTCACCTTGGTCACCTTTTGGCCCACTGGGTCCCTGCAACCCCGTATCCCCGGTTTCTCCTTTTGGACCCTGCGGACCTTGGGGTCCTGTTGGTCCAGTCTCACCTTGGATTCCTTGTTCACCCTGGGGTCCAGTTGGTCCTGCCGGTCCCGTTTCACCTTGAATACCTTGTTCTCCTTGGGGTCCTGCTGGTCCGATCGGTCCCTGTGGTCCTACGTCACCTTGGTCACCTTTGTCCCCCTTGTCACCTTTGTCCCCTTTCAGACCTTGCGGACCTACGGATCCCGTGGGTCCCTGTATTCCTTGTTCACCTTGTGGTCCTGTGTCACCAGTGTCACCCTTTTCACCTTGTGGACCTTGGGGTCCTGCTGGCCCGGTTTCACCTTGGATTCCTTGTTCACCTTGGTCACCTTTTAGACCTTGAGGCCCAGTCTCACCCTGGATACCCTGATCTCCTTTTTCACCTTGAGGACCCTGAGCACCAGTAGCTCCAACAGGTCCTTGAGGTCCTACGTCACCTTGGTCACCTTTGTCCCCCTTGTCACCTTTGTCCCCTTTCAGACCTTGCGGACCTTCGGGTCCCGTGGGTCCCTGTATCCCTTGTTCTCCTTGAGGGCCTTGCGCACCAGTATCTCCTTTAGGTCCCTGAGGACCTACATCACCCTGGTCACCTTTTGGCCCACTGGGTCCCTGCATCCCGGTATCCCCGGTTTCCCCTTTTGGACCCTTCGGCCCTACGTCACCTTTGTCACCCTTGTCACCTTTGTCACCTTTGTCCCCCTTGTCCCCCTTATCACCTTTAGCACCCTGCGGCCCTGTAAGATCCGGGGAAGTGAAAGATTTACCGTCGGTATAATTGATGGTAAATGTTCCGTCACCATTATCCGTAAAAGTAAAGTTAGGGGAACCGCCATTGCCCCCGGAAGTGCTGAAGCGGGTCCATTGGATCCCGTTGTAGTAGTAAATGTCTTTGGAATCGGTATTAAAGACCAAAGCCCCCTGGAGGGGTTTTATGCGCTGCATCTGGAAGTCGGTTACCCGACTCAGCACTAAGGTCTTTGTACTGCTTTCCAGCTCCAGGAGTGAAGCCGGGTGGATGGTGCTGATATCATCCCCGATCTTTACCTGTGACAGGGCCATATTCAGGCCCAGGATAAAGAGGACGATGGATAAGTAAAATAATCTCATTGGTTGACTATTGGATAAAATCCGGGTTTACCCAGTGAAATTAGCCCAATGACCAGAGGAGCAGAAGATTTTGTTGTGAAATGAATTCATGTTGTGGTGAATCATTTATCACCTAGCAGTTCGTCCTGAAAATTGCCCGGTTATCGCGAAATACAATGATTTAGTCTTCTACCTTTCAAGGTATAGGAATCCCTGGTATTGCAGGCCGAGATCAAATAATTCCAGTACGTAATAATAGATGCCTTCCGGCAATCCCTGTTCCCGGTTGATCACCAGGTTGTCTACGTTAGAAAAACCTGCGAAATTGTTCTGGTAGGGTGCAGCTTTAAAGACCAGGAGTCCATTCCGGTCAAATAGCGTTAAACTGTTATTTGGGCTCTGTTCCAGCTCGTTGATCCGTAGAAAATCGTTTATACCGTCGTTGTTCGGGGTGAGAATATAGTTCGGCAGGGCGAGAATATCCGAAGGTTCGGCCAGGCTGCCAAAGGTAATGATCTCGTACTCGTCCGGGATAAAGCTGGCCGAGGAGATAAAACCGTTCTCCAGGTCACCTGAAACCACGGTATGCCCCAGCGATACCCAGCGCCGGGCCTGTTTGCTCCAGCCCATAATGGTGAGCATTTCCAGTTCCGGGGCCAGGGCTGCAATCCCGCTGGAGGGATTCCAGCTGAGGGTAATGGTAGAGGGGACGCTGCCTTCCAGGCGCCAGAATTCCACCTGGCTGATCCCGCTGATGGTCTGGGCACGGATCTCGGTGTTGAAAGGAGGGAAGGTAGAGGGGTTGTTCGGATTTTCTGCGAAATAGGCGCATTTGGCCAGGGGATTGGGGCCGTCCGAATTCAGCACCAGTGGCCGCAGCTGCTGCGGCGTGCCGACCGGGAAGCTGAAACTTGCCTGCCCGGTGACCGAGGCATAGCCATCCACCTTAGTAAGATCGGTCTCGCCATTGTAGAAACCGTCCTCCGTGAAATTCAGGAAAACATCCCGCATATCCCTGGGGGTACGAACATCGCCGATTATAAAATTGGCGTTGTTGGTTACGCTGACCGGGGTCTGCAGGTCTACGCCCGAATCATTGGCCCATTCCGTATCGTAGAAAAAAGGCATAAAAGCCCCGGAGAGGGTGAGGGGGGAGGTACCGTAAAATCCCGCCAGCCCGCGGTTCTCGTCAAAACTGCCATCGTTGACCAGGTCGGTGTGGAAACCGATGATCCCGCCGTCGTGAATCCGGATATTGCCGCTGTTGTAGAGGGCGGTTTGGGCGGAAATCGAATGCCAGCTAATTATTAAATAATAAAATACTACAAAATATCTCACCTAATTATTGATTTGATGCCAAACTCCACCTATTGCTTGTAACCATACACTACTACCGGCATTTATGGTATTATTAGTTCCCCCTATCGCGTTAGTGTAATCTGAAATATTCACGGTGAACTGGGGATTTTTAATAATATATACTCTTCCGTCAACGGCTGCAGCAGATGGTAATGTAATGTTACTATCAGCGGTTATAATAATAGTGAAATCTGATTTTCCAAGACTAAAATTACCGCTTGCCGTTCTTGCACCTGTTGCTATTGAACCAGGTACGTGTAAGTTGGAGGTTGGGAAAATGCCAATTCCGACATCTTGAACCGTATTTATTCTAATGGCCTCGACTCCTCCTGTACTAAAACCTAACTGATCAGGACTAGGTCTGAACATTCCCGTGTCGAAATCAATATTTTCTGAGAAACTGTAACTTGGTAAATTTGCTGAACCAGCTTGTGCTGTAAATTTTTCAGATCTGGTTTCACCATTTACTTGGAGAGGTGTTAGAGGTGTGTTTAAGCCTATTCCCAACCGGTCTAAATTATTATCCCAAAAGAGATTAGTGTTATCTTCTGTAGGATTGCCCGTAACATTATCCGCAAAGAAAATTGACCCCTCTGTACCGCTATGACCTGAACCCCCAGCAGCAAGAGCTGCATCAATACCTTCAAGATGTGCTTCGACATCTTGGGTTAGTGCTGCGTAGTTGGTAGGAATAGCGGTTACTGGAACTTCGTTTGCAATTTGATCATCGGTATCAATTTGATTCAGGGGCACCTGTAGAGTTCCTCCATTATCTGTCAGCTCTAGATTTGCACCCACTACAGCAAAAGTGGTGTTCAGTTCGTCATTGGGATTACCTCCCCCAGCAGCAAGAGCTGCATCAATACCTTCAAGATGTGCTTCGACATCTTGGGTTAGTGCTGCGTAGTTGGTAGGAATAGCGGTTACGGGAACTTCGTTTGCAATTTGATCATCGGTATCAATTTGATTCAGGGGCACCTGTAGAGTTCCTCCATTATCTGTCAGCTCTAGATTTGCACCCACTACAGCAAAAGTGGTGTTTAGTTCGTCATTGGGATTACCTCCGTTTCCTGCCAATGGAGAAAGATCAACGGTTGTTGAACTACCATCTTCAATGTCGATTTGTAAGATATTAGCCCCATTGAGAGAAGCACCAATTAAATTTTGATTATCCGTATTATCCAGCAAAGAGCTAAGATTGACTTGATTTCCCCCTGAAATACTTAATGTATTAGTTCCCGTATTCAAGCTAAGCGTTTGACTATCTGTACCAGTATTTGTAAATGGACTTAAGTCAACCTGTGATTGGTTAGTACCTTCGTTAATAACCAGATTATTCCCCTGGATTTGCATTCCGGTAATTAACTCATTACTGCTATCCAGATCCCCATCCGCCGCAATGTGGTTGTTCAGGTTGTTCGTGTTAGTGGTGATGCTGTTCTGTAGCGGAGTGGCATCAAAAAAAGCTCCCCCGCTGTCAGTGATAGCATTGTTCGGATCCGGGCTGACGATATCCGCCCCAGTAATAAAGTTGGCATCGTTCAGAAAATCGTTCAGCGTCACCACATTGTAATCGATCTCCGCATCGGTGACCGTGTTGTCTTGCAACTCCTCGCTCCCGACCGAATTGGCAGCCAGCTTATTGGCGGTGATCGAATTGTTTTGCAGGTCCACTCCCGCTATACTGAAATCCACGATGTTCATCCCTGTGATCTGCCCCACCTCGAAATTACGGTTGCCGTCCGTCTCCGTGATCACAATAGTCTCGGCCGGGTTCACCACCGGGTCCGTGGAAAAAGACAGTCCCAGGGCATCACACAGGTTCAGCCACTCGCTGCCGTTGTAGAAATGGATGCAGCTTGTATCGTTGTTATAGACCATTGCCCCCTGTAAAGGAACGATGGCATTCATCTCCGCGGTACTAACCCGGGTGATCACCAGGGCCCGATCATTGCTCTCCAGCTCCAGCACAGAAGCGGGGTGGATATTCTGGGGATTCTCACCGATCTTGATCTGTGCGCTCCCCGTCAGTATGCAGCCAAATACGAACAGTAATGGCAGGTATCTTTGTAACATAGCTTAATCAAATAAATCTCGTGGTATGGTATCCCAAAAGTAACTGAAACTTTGCAGATTACGATCTTTACCCCGCTAAATACACTTTTCTGGGATAAATAGCCAGTGCCGATGCCGAAGTGCTCTTATTTGCTCTGTTCCAGGAGAATTTAAAGTGTAAGGATCCCGTTTAACATAAGTTTAAGCCCCTGTATTTTTTTATGAGGCCCTCGTGGCTTTTCTTTATCTTTCGGACATACAACGATTTTTAACCCTATCACATGAAATACTGCCTCTATATACTGACCCTCTTTTTAAGCTTCTCTTCCCTCAGTGCTCAGGACCAGGACCGGCAGTTACTTCGGGGACAGGTTCTCTACCGCAACAGCAGCGTAGCCAACGAGAATGTCATCAATACCACGGCCGAGAAAGCGACCATCACCAACAGCAGGGGCGAGTTCACCATCCCCGTCAAGGTGGGGGATGAGCTGATCTTTACCGCGGTCAATTACCAGATAGAGATCCTTACCGTTACCGAAGCCATGCTCGCCAATAACCGGCTCGTTATCGAAGTGAACGAAAAGGTGACGGAACTGGACGAAGTCGTCATCAGCCCTGAGAACCAGGAAAAATTCCTGCAATTGCAGAACGAACAATTCAAGCAGTACGAATACGAGACCGACGCCACCGCCGAAGTCGAAAATATTGCCATGGACCCGACTACCAGGGGAATGAAAGACGGCCTAAACTTCGTGAACATATTTAAAGCCCTGGCTTCTTTAGGGAAAGACAAGCCGGAAGCTGCCCAACCGAAACTGAAAATGAGCGAAGTACTCCGCAAAGTGTATGATGATCGTTTCTTTGTCGTGGACCTGAATGTACCCCAGGATAAGATAGACGACTTTCTCTACTACGTGGATGATAACAGCCCGGAGTATACCCTGCTTTTAAAGAACAACGAATTCCAGCTGATCGATTTCCTGGTGAACCAGAGCAAAGCCTATCGTGCCCAACTCGATGCCAAACAATAAGTATTACGTTCTACTTTTCTTCCTTTCCGGGCTGATGTTAACGGCCCAGACCAGGCCGCAGACCCAGGTGGTGGGAATAGTGACCAACCGGGGGATCGGTGTGCCCGACGTACACGTGATGAACCTGAGCAAAAACCAGGCGACCATCACGGACCAGGAAGGAAGATTCTTTCTCGCAGCTAAAACCGGTGATACCCTGTTGTTCTCGGCGGTACAATTACAGCGTCGATCCCTGGTCTTATCAGAAGACATGCTCCTGACCCCCTTACTGCTGGTCCCCCTGGAGGAATTTGTCAATGCCCTGGACGAGGTCATTCTCCGTCCTTATAACCTGTCCGGGGACCTGGAACAGGACCTGGCCAACGGCGCCGGCCCGGTCAAGGTCGCTTCTACCATGGGCTTGCCTAATGCCTATGCAAAACCCAGGACACAGGCAGAGAGGAAACTGTTCGAAGCCAGTACGGGTGGCGGTATCATTCCCCTGAATCCCATCCTGAATGGAATCTCAGGGCGGACAAAATATTTAAAAAAGGTGCTGGCACGGGAACGCAAATACAGCCAGACAGAAAAGGTGCGTTACAGCTACCCGGATTCGGTCTATATCAAAGAATTGAAACTACCCGCAGACAGAATAGACGATTTCTTCTATTTTTGCGAGGTCGATCCCGAATTCAGTGCTCTTGTCACCGGCGGGGATGCCCTGCGCACCTGGGAATACCTGGTGCTGAAAAGTAAAGCATACCGCAAGGCAAACGACCTGGATTAATGGCACAGACTTTGCTCCATTAGCTATAAACCGATGAAGATGAAAACCCCGAAAAAGCTGTTACTACTGCTGCTCTTACCTCTTTTTGCTTTTACAGCGCATAAGTTCTATGTCAGCGTCACCATGGTCGAATACTCTGAAAAAGACCAGGCGCTGCAGGTCACCAGCCGGATCTTTATAGACGACCTCGATAAGTTATTGTCCGAGCGGTACGGGATAAAAGCTGCCCTGGCCACCAAAAGGGAATCGCCCCAGGCTGATCACTATATCGACAAGTACCTGCGCTCCAAGATCATCTTCAGGGTCAATGGCAAGCCGGTACCTTTTAAATTCCTGGGGAAACAGTACAAGGATGACCTCGTGATCTGCTATATAGAAGTTCAGGATATACAGCTGGAAAAAGTGGAAACACTGGAGATTCAGAACGACCTGCTGACCGACCTCTTCGAAGAACAGCAGAATATTGTCCACTTTAAATTAAAGGGACAAAAAAAGAGTTTTGTGCTCATCCGGGAGAATAATAAAGGAATGTTAAACTTATAACGTTTTCGGAACAAAATTTATAAAATAAACTATTTTCGGAACCTCAAAAAAAACCAGAATGTATAAGATCAAGCATGTATTTTCGGCAATCCTTTTCATGGTTGCCGCAGTAGTGGTTGCCCAGGACGATTCCACCATCACCAAGGAACCCGGCCACACTAACCAGAGCAAATTCCGCCAGATGTACGAGGAATTCGCTACCCCCAACACCTACAGGTCTGCCTCCGGAACCCCCGGGCCTGATTATTACCAGCAACAGGCAGACTACAAGATGGACATCGAGCTGGATGATAAGAATGCCAAGCTCTACGGGAAAGAGACCATCACTTACCACAACAATTCCCCGGACGTGTTAGAGTACCTCTGGGTACAGCTGGACCAGAATGTACGGGCCAAAGATTCCAAGTCTCCTTTACGGAACCCGAGCAGGATCGCGGTGGCTTACCAGCCGGCAACATTCACAAAAGAATACATGAGTGAGCCTTTTGACGGAGGTTTCAATATTGAATATGTAAAAGATACCAACGGCAAGGCCCTGCCTTACACTATCAACAGGACCATGATGAGGATAGACCTGCCAACCCCGCTTGCGAGTGGTGAGAAATTCTCTTTTGATATCAAGTGGTGGTATAACATCCCTGATCATACAGTAGACCGTGCAAGATCCGGGTATGAATACTTTGAGAAGGATGGTAACCGCGCTTACGTAATTGCGCAGTTCTTTCCAAGGATGGCTGTCTATAACGATGTGGAAGGATGGCAGAACCACCAGTTCTGGGGAAGTGGCGAGTTTGCGTTGCCTTTCGGTAATTACGAGGTGAATATCACTGTCCCTGCAGACCACATCCTGGACGCTACAGGAGAACTGCTGAACCGCAAGGAGGTATTCTCAAAGACCATGATGGAGCGTTACGAGCGCGCTAAGAAATCTTACGACAAACCTGTACTGATCGTAACCCAGGAAGAAGCTGAGCAAGCTGAGAAAGGTTTTTCTGAGAAGAAAAAGACCTGGAAGTTCAAAGCTGAAAATGTACGGGATTACGGATTTGCAACCTCCCGTAAATTTATCTGGGATATGCAGGCCGTTAAGATCGGGAACAAGGATGTTATGGCTGTTAGCCTTTATCCTAAGGAAGGGAACCCCTTATGGGAAGAGCAGTCTACCAAGGCAGTTGCCAGCACCCTGAAGACATATTCCAAGCACACCTTTGATTACCCTTACCACAAGGCGATCTCTGTCCACGCCAAGAACCAGGGAATGGAGTACCCGATGATCTGCTGGAATTACGGTCGTCCAAACGAGGACGGGACCTATTCTGACCGCGTCAAGTTCGGGATGATCAGTGTGATCATCCACGAGGTGGGACATAATTTCTTCCCAATGATCGTCAACTCTGACGAGCGTCAGTGGGGATGGATGGATGAAGGACTGGATACCTTTATGCAATACCTGGCCGAGCAGCAGTTCGGGAAAGAAAATCCATCAGTTATCGCTCCCCATGAGAATTATCCTTCTCGACGCGGGGCACCTTCCAAGATCGTGCCTTACATGAGCGGGGACCAGAGCACGCTTGCCCCGATCATGTCTAACCCGGAGAATGTTTACCAACTGGGGCCAAATGCCTATGGCAAACCAGCCACTGCGCTGAACATCCTGAGGGAAACTGTAATGGGACCGGAATTATTTGATCACGCTTTTAAAACCTATGCCCAGCGCTGGATGTTCAAACATCCCAGCCCTGAAGACTTTTTCCGTACTATGGAAGACGCTTCTGCGGTAGACCTGGACTGGTTCTGGAGATCCTGGTTCTACACCACAGACTATGTAGACATAGGGGTGAAAGATGTAAAGAAATATTATGTGAGCGACAAACCCACTCCCCAGATGGAGGAGTATATCGCTGCCAATAACATGAGTCCGTCAGACCTGCCGCCCCTGGTTTACCTTTCAGAGGAAAGTGAAGACGGAGAAGGGAAAACCCCTTCAGAAAGCTCGCAGACGCTTAATGCCTTTATGATGGATAACCTGACCCCGGAACAAAGGGCTGCGGTAAAAGAACCTAAGTACTTTTACGAAGTTACTTTTGAAAAGCCGGGTGGTATTCCAATGCCATTGATCGTTGAGTACACCTATGCCGATGGCAGCAAAGAAAACGTGACTTTCCCGCCAGAGATCTGGAGGAAAAGTGACAAGGAGGTAAGCAGGATTATGGCCACCCAGAAAGAACTGGTAGGTGTAGTGGTAGATCCGAAAGCTGAAACTGCGGATATTGATACCTCGAACAACAGCTGGCCTAAAAAGGCAGAGGAATCTGATTTCAACAAGTTTAAGCAAAGTATACAGGGCGATAATTAATTTGAACGCTGTAGAATAAAAAATGAGTCCCGCCGGTTTTTTAAACTGGCGGGACTTTGTTTTTGGAGATCAAACTTGCTTATATTTGTGGCATGTATGCCAGTGTAATTTTATTCATCAGCGGGGCCGAAATCTTCTTTATCATGTTCATCGTGGTCATGGTATTCGGCGCGGACAAGATCCCGGGAATTGCCAAGGGGTTAGGCAAAGGTATGCGACAGCTCAGGGATGCTACTGAAGATATCAAACAGGAGATCCAGAAGAGTGCCGAGAAGCAGGGAATAGATACCAGTTTTACGGACGATATCAAGAAGGAGATAGACCAGGTGAAGAAAAATGTTGATGAAGTCACCGGGACCATCAAACGTAAGTAATATTACCTATGTTAAAGAAAATACTAGAGTGGGACAGGGAAACATTTATCTACCTGAACAGCCTGGGAATTGAACGCCTGGATGGCTTCTGGTCTTTTGTTACTAATATTACTACCTGGATCCCTCTCTATATCTTATTCTTCTTACTGATCCTTCTCAAGCACCGGAGAAAGGAGGCATTGTTCATGTCTTTATGGATAATCTGCCTGCTGTTTTTTGTGGTGTTCCTGACCGATGTTACCAAGGAGTTTGTTGCCCGGTTAAGGCCAAACAATGAAGAAGAGATCAATACCCTGATCAGGATCCTCAAGAGTCCGACGAATTATAGTTTTTTCTCCGGCCATGCGGCTTCCAGTTTTTCCATTACCACCCTGGTATACCTGTTCCTGAAAGATAAGTACAAATGGGTATGGTTATTCTTCTTATGGCCTTTCATCTTCGCTTTCAGCCGGATCTATGTAGGAGTACATTATCCCGTGGATATACTGGTAGGGACGTTTGTGGGTACTGCTTCGGCATTCTTTTTCTTCTACATGTACAACGGTTTTATAGGACCCTACTTAGCGTCAAGCCGTCACGAATAGATAACAGGACCGTCTCCACCCTGGGGTCCTCTTTCAGTCTTTTATTGTATTCCAGCAATACAGGGGTGGTCTTATCGCCGGACTTCACTTCCTCGAGTACCTTCCCGGACCATAACACGTTATCAGAGATGATCAGGCATCCCGGGTTAACTTTTTCCATTACCACCTCGTAGTAAGAGAGGTATTCCTTTTTTTCAGCATCGATGTACATCAGGTCAAACTTTAAGGGTAGCCCGGGGATAATATCCAGGGCATTCCCGGTATGTTGTACGATACGATCCCCCGCACCACTCCTGTCAAAATAGGTTCTCTGCATGGCATGTAATTCCTCGTTGACGTCTATGGTGTGAAGTGTGCCTTCAGGATGTAGTCCTTCAGCAAGGCAAATGGCAGAATACCCGGTATAGGTTCCTATTTCCAGGATATTCTTCGGGCGCTGTAACTTGGAAAGCATACTCAGCAACCTTCCCTGGTAATGCCCGGTGAGCATCCGGGGCTGGATTACTTTCAGATGGGTTTCCCGGGTGAGCTCTTTCAATAATTCGGGTTCATCCTGGGAGTGATTCTCCACGTACCATTCCAGTGATTCAGGCAGAAAATGCATATCTTCATTTTGTGCAAAAATAGCCATTTATGGCACAGTCTTAACAATTTCAACCATGGCGATCAAAATACGAAAAGCTGAGACCGGGGACCTGAAGACTCTGGCCCGTTTTGAGCAGGAACTCATCCGTGCAGAACGACCGATGGACCCAACCATTAAACCCGACCCGGTTACTTATTATGACCTGCAGGAACTGATCAGTAACCCCGAGGTGCATTTCCTCGTGGCAGAGATAGATAATAAAGTGATCGCCTGCGGTTATGCCCGCCCTAAACCGGCCCGGCCTTACCTGGATCATACCGATTACGCCTACCTGGGCTTCATGTATACAGACCCGGAATACCGTGGGAAGGGAATAAACAAACTGTTGATGGGGCACCTGGAGCACTGGGCCGGAAAGCAAGGGCTTAACGAATTGAGGCTAACGGTGTATACGGAAAACTACCCTGCCATCAGGGCCTATGAAAAAGCCGGATTTGCGAAGCACCTCATAGAGATGCGGTACCGCAGGGAATAGCAGAACTTCTTATCAGGATATGGAGATATCATCCGGCTTGTCGTATTTTTGAAAAAAACACCAGATGGAATTTCAGAATACCCTCGCTTACGCAAGAAAACTTGATGAAGAAGACCCGCTCAGGTCGTACAGGTCTGAATTTCATTTTCCCGAGCACAATGGTAAGCCTGTCATCTATTTCACCGGGAATTCCCTGGGATTACAGCCAAAACGCACCCAAAAATATATAGACGAAGTGATGTCTGACTGGAAGAATATGGCTGTGGAAGGTCATTTTAAGGCAGACAAACCCTGGTGGGATTACCACGAACGGCTGGCTGCGCCGCTTGCGAAGATCGTCGGGGCCAAACCAGAGGAGGTTTCGGTGATGAACACCCTTACGGTTAACCTTCATTTGCTGATGGTTTCTTTCTATCGCCCGGACAAGAAAAGATTCAAGATCCTTTGTGAAGAGAAAGCATTTCCTTCTGACCAGTATATGCTGCAGAGCCAGGTGAGGTTTCACGGATTTGATCCGGAAGAGGCTGTTGTGACGGTAAATAAGAGAGAAGGAGAGAACTTCTGGCGAACAGAGGATATTGTGGCTAAGATCCACGAAGTAGGGGATGAGCTGGCCCTGGTGATGATAGGAGGGCTCAATTACTATAACGGGCAGGTTTTTGATATGAAGACCATCACCGAAGCTGGCCATGAAGTGGGGGCAATGGTAGGCTGGGACCTGGCCCATGCTGCCGGTAATATTACCCTGAAACTGCACGAGTGGGATGTGGATTTTGCCGCCTGGTGCAGCTATAAATATATGAACAGCGGCCCGGGGAATGCCTCGGGTGTCTTCATTAACGAAAAGTACCTGGATCGTACGGATATCCCCAGGTTCGAAGGCTGGTGGGGTACCAAGAAGGAAACCCGTTTCCTGATGCGGCCCGAGTTTGAACCTATTTCTACCGCCGACGCCTGGCAATTGAGTAATGCCCCGATCCTGTCGGTTGCTCCTTACCTGGCATCGCTGGAACTGTTCGAGGAAGTGGGAATGCCGGCTCTGATCAAGAAGCGCAACAAAATTGTCGCCTACCTGGAATTCATCCTGAAAGAAATTGATAAAGAAGTAGACAGCAGTTTTGAGATCATCACCCCGGAAGACCGCGGGTGCCAGCTCTCGGTATTTCTTCACGGAGAGGGACGTCCGCTCTTTGATTTCCTGATGGAGAACGGCGTTATCCCTGACTGGCGCGAACCCAACGTGATCCGGCTCGCCCCGGCACCGTTCTATTGTAGTTACGAAGATATGTATCATTTCGGGCAGTTGCTCAAGAAAGGAATTCTCGAAAAAGTTTCCTGAGTTTTACGGAAGTGATCTATATTTAATACTTCACACTCCGGGTATTAATACCGGGATGCACCGCATTCTATGAGCTCACTTCAACTGATACTCTCCAGGTCCAGGTATTTTGCACCGGCCTGGGTCTTTGCGAGTCTCAATATCTGGTTTGGCACCTGGGCCATCTATATCCCGGCGGTAAAAAGCCAGTTGGGGATTGATAAAGCCAGCCTGGGAATCGCGCTCTTTTGCCTGTCTTTAGGTGTATTTGCGATCTTCCCCGTGGCACCCAGGCTCGTTAACCGAATGGGAGTAGGAAAAGCTACCTGGTACGCTGTGCTGGCGGCCAGTGTTGCGGCATTACTGCCGTTACTGGTGAACGACTTTTACCTGCTGATGTTATCCCTTTTCTTTTTCGGAGCTACCAATGGATTCCTCGATATTTCCATGAATACCCTCGTGACCGAGATCGAGAAGGAAGATGGGAGAAAGTTCATGTCTTCCGCTCACGGGTTTTTCAGCCTGGGCGGGGTGATTGCCGGGTTGGGCAGTTTTATGATCCCGGTTATGCCATCTCCTGCTATTCATATGTTGATCGTGGTGCTGGTGGTGCTGATCATAAATTACAGGTTTCACCGCCATTATCTCCATATCAAGGCGGCTCCTGTGGAAAAAGAACCTTTCAGCCTGCGGTTGTTCCGGCCTCTGTTGTTATTGGGAATTGTTTCTTTTATCGTCATGGCCAGTGAGGGTGCTGTTGTAGACTGGAGCGCCCTGTATCTTAAAGAAATCAGTATGGCCCCAGAGGTGCTCCTGGGATCAGGCTTCCTGGCATTTTCCATCACGATGACCCTGGGCCGTTTCCTGGGTGACGCGATCAGTGCCAGGATAGGGTCGGTAAAGATCGTTGCTCTGGGAATATTGGTCGCCATAGCTGGTTACCTCGCTGTCCTGGCAAGCTTCACTTACGTGGCCATTCTCGGGTTCGCTTTGATCGGCCTGGGGTTTTCCGTGATCATACCGGAGTTGTTCCGTATCGGAGGTCATGTGAAAGGGGTGGATTCCTCCCAGGGAGTGGCCTTCATCGCAGGATCGGGTTATGCAGGCTTCCTGATGGCGCCGCCCGTGCTCGGCTTCCTTGCAGAAAGTTCGTCCCTGAAGATCAGTTTTATGGTGCTGTTGGGAGGGTCCCTGGTTGTTCTTCTCGCTACGCTGCGCCTTAGGGCAAAGCAGTGACCTTTTATTCCATCGCCACTTTCAGGTCAGTAAAATATAGCCTGGAACCGCTTTCCTCGTTCTTGTGCATGGTGGCGATTAGTAAGCCTCCAAAGTCCTTATAATCCTCCCAGGTGGTACTCAGGTTGGGTTCGGGCGCATTTGCTTTCCTGAAACTCCATTCTTTCACCCGGTAATCCTCGCCCAGGTAGAAATCGTAGGCATCCCCGGGGGTGTACCCGCCTTCGTTCCCGTAAACAATAGTCAGCTTATTCATTTTACTCCCCGATACAGGTGCAGTTACCGCTTCCTGGTATTCATACTCAAAATTATCCTGGTCCCAAACCAGCTGGTAAGGAGCGAGCAGCCAGTATTTGTCGTTGATAAAACTGGCATCAGCTTTCATATTAAGACTATCTACCTCCTTGCGGTTATAGCTCAGGGTATCTGCGCTCATCTGCATGGTCACCGCCTGGCTTCCGGGTTCCCAGCGCCAGTGCCGTTCAAAATGGGTAGTGTCCCTGTCCACGTTAAAAGTAAACTGTATCTGGCGGACATCCTTCCAATGCTCATACCCGTGCGCATAAGCGACTTTTTCCAGGATGGTTTTTTCTTCTTCAGCCGTTCCCGGTTTTTCCGTTGGGTTCTTGCAGGATACTGTGGTTAATAAAACTAAGAGAAGTAAAAGGAGCGACTTTTTCATTATTCATCTTTTTTCAAATATACAGGCTTAAAACAATGTGTTCCAAATTGTTTTAGCACGGGATGGGGATAAAAAAAAGAGACAAGGATAGATCCTGTCTCTTTTTTTAGTCGACTTGTATAAATACCATTATCAGTGTTTCGCCAGTAACTGTCTGCCTTTTTTGATCTGTATGATCGGAAATTCTGTTCGCCTGTTCAGCTCCAGTTCATCAGCCGTGCAATCTGATCTGCCCGTACAGTCGTTTACCGGTTCCCTTTTCCCGAATCCTTTGTAAGATACGATCTGATCAGGGGAAACCCCGTGAGCGATCAGGTATTCATAGGTAGATCTGGCCCTTCTTTCCGAAAGATCATCATTATAGGCATGGCTACCCACGGGATCGGTATGGGCTTCCAGGCGGATGATCATTTCCGGATAGGTCACGGTCATCAGTTTTACTACCTTATCTAATTCCCTTGCCGCATCCGGCCGGATATCGTGTTTGTTGAAATCAAAATATATCTTTTTCAGGTTAGCAAGCAGTTTCAGGTCCAGTACCGGTTCCAGGATGATATCCTGCCTCATGATACGGGTTGTGAGAGGCGTCACGTAGGTGTTAAAATATACGGACTTATGGGGATGTGTACGGCGTACCGCCTCCAGCATATAATTCCGCTCCCTGTTGATGAACATACTGTAGTAACCATTTGAATCCGTGGTTACTTCTCCCTCCTTGATACCTGTCTTCTGGTCATAGATGGTGATTCGCACACTATCCAGGGGCTGTCCGTTCACTCCGTCATGTACGTATCCTTCCACGGTAAGGGAAGGGGTGAACTTGAATTTATAAATATCATCACTGCCTTTACCACCTTCCCGGTTAGAACTGATATAACCGAAAATTCCATTTTCATGGGCGTAGTAACCAAAATCGTCTGCACCCGAATTGACCGGGGTTCCCAGGTTGATCACATCGACGATCTTCCCTTCTTCGTTAGTAATAGTGGAGAAGATGTCTAATTGCCCGTACCCGACGTGCCCGTCAGAAGAGAAGAACAACTGGTTTTCGTTATTGATAAAAGGGAACATTTCGTTTCCTTCCGTATTCACTACCGGGCCGGCATTGATCGGCGGACCAATTCCCCCTCTTTCATGGATCTCAGAATAATAGATATCTGTGCCCCCGAAGCCTCCAGGCCTGTCAGAGGTATAATACAACCTCCTGCCATCGGGACTTACATAGGGGTGACCCGTGGAATAATAATCGCTGTTCATCGGCAGGCTTTTGTTTACCTTCCACTCCCCATTTTCTTTCTCAGCGCGATAGATCTTCAGGTTCAGTTCTTTCTCTATCCCGTAGGCTTTTTTATTCTTATAAAAATTATTCCGGGTAAAGTAGATGACTGTATCCTTCTTATAATCGGTGGTGAAGATGAGGTTACTTTCATGGAACTTCGTGTTTACATCACCATTCACCAGTTCCGGGATGGCACCGGGAACATCCTCCCTGATCCTGAAGAGATCCAGCCAGGGCTCATCATTCCATCCGTATTCTTCCCCATCCACCTGCTCTTTACTTGAGGAAGCAAAGTAGAGGTAACCATTTTGTGCAAAGACCCCGAAATCACTTTCTTCGGTATTAAAATCAGCCAGCTCTACAGTATAACGCTGGCGACTGTTGAACACTACCGAGGCCAGGTTCCCGTCTTTCAGGAAACGCTTCACCCGGGAGTCGTTCTTGTTGTATTTCTTGTATTTCTTCAACCATTTTTCAGATTCATCATACTGCCCGTCACTATAGAGAGCCATAGCGTACTTAAAATAGTAATCTGTGGGTACGCTGGAGTTGTTGATGATCTTTTCAAAATGTGGTAAGGCCTTCTTGTAATCACGGATCAGCAGGTAACATTCTGCCAGCTGTTGATGGGCGTGATCCAGGTTAAAACCACCTTCTACCATCTTCTCATACTCCTTGATCGCTTTACTGTAAGCAAACTGGCCGAAAAAATAGTCACCTCTTTTCTGTGCCCCGTATTGAGCCATACCCAATTGCATGGTAAAGCTCAGAAGCACTATCAGAAACTTCGTGTATTGGTTCTTCATAATGCGGTTTTTAAAAGTACCTGGGGGATTTAGCAGGTCCTAGTTTTTTAAATCCAGTTTCATAGATCAGGATCACTTCATGTGTTCCCGAAGAATAAGGTTTCAGGTCCCCGGTAGGGGTGTCATAGGCATATCCGATCCGGAAATCCTTACTGATCTGGTAATCGATCAGGGCTCCGAAGCCGGACGAATTATTTAGTCTGTAGGTTGCTCCAAACCAGATCTTTTCTGAATAAAGGAAATAAGCCGAAAGGTCATAGGAAGAGGGAGCACCATTGGTGAACTTGCTCAACATGGTAGGCTTGAATTTCAGATTTGCTGATAGATCTACCACGTACCCGCCGATGGCGTAATAACTGTTCCGTTCAACGGCCTGGAATTCTCCCTCGTTTAGGTCTGTATTGAGGATTCGGGGAGAGGAGATCCCAACGTACCAACGATCCGTGCTCAGGAAGGTTCCTGCACCGATATTCGGGGACCATTGGGTGAAATTAGCATTGAAAAACGGGTCGCTGCCATCCGGACTTTCCAGGTAATAGTTCGTAAAACCGGCTTTTAACCCGAACGAGAGCTTTGCAGCCTGGGTAACCGGGATGGTATAGGAAAAATCTCCGTAGATATAATTGGTCTTTTCAAAACCTAGACGGTCATTGATATAGGATAACCCTAAGCCGATCCTGTCATTCCGCAATGGAGCGTGCAGGGAAAAAGTATTGGTCCTCGGGTTTCCTTCTATCCCTGTCCATTGGTTCCTGTGCAGGGCCGTCAGGTTGAGCGTACCCCTGCTGCCTGCATAGGCCGGGTTCACTGATATGGTATTGAACATGTACTGGGTGAACTGTGGCAACTGCTGGGCGTTGACTCCAGAGCATACTACCAGTATCATCAGTACGATGTATTTCTTCAGACTTTCCATTTTAGTAGGTTTAGTTGGTTCCGAGATAGATATAACCGTTGATAGGCTCCATTTCCTTATTACTCACCTCGATGATGTAATAGTAGGTTCCGGCAGGAAGCATACCCGAATTTCCGAAAGCGCTATTTGGGGAATAGCCGCCCCAGTCGTTCTGGTAGTTCTGCCCGTCAAATACTTTCGCACCCCAACGGTTAAAGATCATCACGTGAAAACTGAAGTCACAATACTCAACTCCTGTAATCTCGAAGTAATCATTCATACCATCTCCATTAGCAGTAACGGTTTTAGATGCAATAATATTTTCCCGACCACAAGGAACACAGTCAGAATTCACATTGATCACGAAGTCCACGTAGTATTTGCAAGTGCCTCCTGTAGAGGTATATTGCACTTCGTATACCCCGACTTCCAGTTCAAAAGGATCAAAGGTGCTTCCTTGTAGTTCAGTAGTTCCCGAAACCAGTTCAAAGGTTCCATTAGTGTCAAAACCTGCAGGCAGGTAGTTGACCAGGTCTATTGCGGGATCTTCCACGCAAATGTCAATTGATACAGTTTCAAGGGCAGGCTGCAGCACAAAAATGATCTGCTCAAAGAGCGCGCTGTTACCACAGGCATCTGTTACTGCCCAGCTGCGGATGATCATGAAATCTTCCGAATCTTCAGAGAACTGCGTTTCTTCTGTATAGTTAACTTCATAGTCTCCACATCCCCCGGAGAATTCCAATACGGGAACTTCAGGGATCTCATCACCACATAACAGGGAGATCTCTTCCTCGTATGCACTGGCCGTGATTGGACCTGTGGCAGGGACAGCAATGGTCTGTGTATGCGTTACACTGTTCCCGGCACAGTCCGCGGCCGTCCATACCCTTGTTATCATATAACCATTCATACAATTGGCATCATTCGTAACAGTCTCCTCGAAAACTACGATGACGTCAGGGCTACAGTTATCATTTGCAGTAAGGACGGCAGCAACCGGAACAGTATCACAAGTCACTGTCATATCGGTCGGCAGGGCTTCTGCAAATTCAGGTGCCTCGGTGTCTATCACTGTGATTACCTGGCTGTGCTCACGAACATTGCCCACACAGTCGGTTACTATCCAGGTCCTGGTAATGCTGTATTCTGTAGCACATTCGTCATCCTGTCCGCTGATCACTTCCTGGAAATCGATCGTATAAGCACATCCTTCTGCGTTCAGGTTAATTTCCGCAATGGCCGGGATGTCATCACAACTGGCAGTTTCATCTGCAGGGAAATCATTGGTGCTGTCATTATCCAGTATAGTTCCAGAAGCATCCCCGTTGTTGATGTTCACCAGGATATTGGAAATATTGGACAGCCTGACGATGAATATCTCGGTACTTTCGATTATGATATCATCAGTAACCGGCACAGTGATGTCATACGACTCTCCGTCTGTACCCGTAAAACTGAGGGTACCTGCGGTCTCAGTATAATCCATATTACTGGTCGCAGACATTTCCAGCGTAGTATAATCCACACTAAAACCACCCTGGACATTTCCCGTCAGGACTACAGTAAAGATTGCAGTACCGTCTGCCTCGTTAATCATTACATCTGTAGCAGTAAAGTCGAGCCCTGTTCCATCTACAGCGTCATTATCCAGGATATTACCATTGGCCACAGGGGTATTGATGGTGATCAGGTCCGTGGTAAGGCCGGAAAGGTTCAGCTGGAACGACTCTGTGAATTCGATCAGGTTGTCATCTTCGATCAGTATTTCTATAGTGTGAGTTTCCCCGTCGTTACCGGCAAAATTCAATGTACCGGCATTGCTGAGGTAATCAGCAGGAGCTTCCGCGGTACCGTCCGTGGTCGCAAAATCAACACTGAAACCATCCTGGGTAGCACCTGTAAGAACCACACTGAATACAGCACTGATTCCATCTTCATTTACATTCACCTCGGTGGCTGTAAAATCAAGTCCTGTACCTGCTACCGCATCATTATCGATGATGTTCCCGGTCGCCTGGTTATCATTGATAGTTATCAGGGTAGTAGAGAGGTTAGAAAGATTAACTACGAAGTTTTCAGTCTCTTCTATTAAAAGGTCTTCATTGATATCGATCACGATCTGCTGGGTCTCCCCGTCAGTACCTGCGAAGGTCAGGGTACCACTCTTGGAATCGTAATCCCCGTTAGCCACAGCAGTACCATCAGCAGTAGCGTAATCCAGGGTGAATCCACCTTGAACAGCTCCCGTAAGGGTTACGGTAAAGGTTGCAGTTCCGTCCGCTTCGTTTACGGTTACGTTGTCATTAGAGAAATCGATCCCTGTTCCGGCACCACCGTCGTTATCGGTGATGTTCCCGGTCGCCTGGCTATCATTGATAGCGATCAGGGTAGTGGAGAGGTTAGAAAGATTAACTACAAAGTTTTCAGTCTCTTCTATTAAAAGGTCTTCGTTGATATCGATTATGATCTGCTGGGTCTCCCCATCAGTACCGGCAAAGGTCAGCGTACCACTCTTCGAGTTATAATCACCTGCGCCCGTTGCACCGGCAACAGCAGATCCATCAGCAGTAGCATAATCCAGGGTGAATCCACCTTGAACAGCACCGCTAAGGGTTACGGTAAAGGTTGCAGTTCCGTCAGCCTCGTTTACGGTTACGTTGTCATTAGCGAAATCGATCCCTGTTCCGGCACCACCGTCGTTATCGGTGATGTTCCCGGTCGCCTGGTTATCGTTTATAGCGATCAGGGTAGTAGAGAGGTTAGAAAGATTAACTACAAAGTTTTCCGTCTCCTCGATTAATAGATCTTCATTGATATCGATCACGATCTGCTGGGTCTCCCCGTCAGTACCGGCGAAGGTCAGGGTACCACTCTTGGAATCGTAATCCCCGTTGGCCACTGCAGTACCATCGGCGGTAGCATAATCCAGGGTGAAACCACCTTGTACCGCACCGCTTAGGGTTACGGTAAAGGTTGCAGTTCCGTCAGCCTCATTCACGGTTACATCATCATTCGAGAAATCGATCCCTGTTCCGGCACCACCATCGTTATCGGTGATATTCCCGGTCGCCTGGTTATCATTGATAGCGATCAGGGTAGTAGAGAGGTTCGAAAGATTTACAAAGAAATTCTCAGTCTCCTCGATTAATAGGTCTTCATTGATATCGATCACGATCTGCTGGGTCTCCCCGTCAGTACCAGCGAACACTAATTGTCCGGCAGCAGCATCATAATCACCTGCACCCGTCGCACCGGCAACAGCAATACCATCGGCGGTAGCGTAATCCAGGGTGAATCCACCTTGTACAGCACCGGTAAGAGTTACAGTGAAAGTAGCCGTACCAGCACCTTCATCAACAGTTACATCATCATTCGAGAAATCGATCCCCGTTCCGGCACCACCATCGTTATCGGTGATGTTCCCTGTCGCCTGGTTATCATTGATAGCGATCAGGGTAGTGGAGAGGTTCGAAAGATTAACTACAAAGTTTTCAGTCGCCTCGATTAAAAGATCTTCATTGATATCGATCACGATCTGCTGGGTCTCCCCGTCAGTACCAGCGAACACTAATTGTCCGGAAGCAGCATCATAATCACCTGCACCCGTCGCACCGGCAACCGCAGTACCATCAGCAGTAGCATAATCCAGGGTGAATCCACCTTGTACCGCACCGCTAAGGGTTACGGTGAAGGTTGCAGTTCCGTCAGCCTCGTTTACAGTTACATCGTCATTCGAGAAATCGATCCCTGTTCCTACACCACCGTCGTTATCGGTGATATTCCCGGTCGCCTGGTTATCATTGATAGCGATCAGGGTAGTAGAGAGGTTTGAAAGATTAACTACAAAGTTTTCAGTTTCTTCTATTAACAGGTCTTCATTGATATCGATCACGATCTGCTGAGTCTCCCCATCAGTACCTGCAAAGGTCAGGGTACCACTCTTGGAATCGTAATCCCCGTTGGCAACAGCAGTACCATCAGCGGTAGCGTAATCCAGGGTGAATCCACCTTGAACAGCTCCGCTAAGGGTAACGGTAAAGGTTGCAGTTCCGTCAGCTTCATTTACGGTTACATCATCATTAACGAAATCGATCCCTGTACCTGCACCACCGTCATTATCGGTAATGTTCCCGGTCGCCTGGTTATCGTTGATAGCGATCAGGGTAGTGGAAAGGTTAGAAAGGTTAACTACAAAGTTTTCAGTTTCTTCTATTAACAGGTCTTCGTTGATATCGATCACGATATTCTGGGATTCCCCGTCAGTACCTGCGAAGGTCAGCGTACCACTTTTGGAATCGTAATCACCATCAGCAACAGCAGTACCATCAGCAGTAGCATAGTCCAGGGTGAATCCACCTTGCACAGCACCGCTAAGGGTTACGCTAAAGGTTGCAGTTCCGTCAGCCTCATTCACGGTTACATCATCATTCGAGAAATCGATCCCTGTTCCGGCACCACCGTCGTTATCGGTGATGTTCCCGTTTGCCTGGCTATCATTGATAGCGATCAGGGTAGTGGAAAGGTTCGAAAGATTTACAAAGAAATTTTCAGTCTCCTCGATTAATAGGTCTTCATTGATATCGATCACGATCTGCTGGGTCTCCCCATCAGTACCGGCAAAGGTCAGCGTACCACTCTTGGAATCGTAATCCCCGTTAGCCACGGCAGTCCCATCAGCGGTAGCGTAATCCAGGGTGAATCCACCTTGTACAGCTCCGGTTAGAGTTACAGTGAAAGTAGCCGTACCAGCACCTTCGTCAACAGTTACATCGTCATTCGAGAAATCGATCCCTGTTCCGGCACCACCGTCGTTATCGGTGATATTCCCGGTAGCCTGGTTATCATTGATAGCGATCAGGGTAGTGGAGAGGTTCGAAAGATTAACTACAAAGTTTTCAGTCGCTTCTATTAAAAGATCTTCATTGATATCGATCACGATCTGCTGGGTCTCCCCATCAGTACCGGCAAAGGTCAGCGTACCACTCTTGGAATCGTAATCCCCGTTAGCCACGGCAGTCCCATCAGCGGTAGCATAATCCAGGGTGAATCCACCTTGTACAGCTCCGGTAAGAGTTACAGTGAAAGTAGCCGTACCAGCACCTTCGTCAACAGTTACATCGTCATTCGAGAAATCGATCCCTGTTCCGGCACCACCGTCGTTATCGGTGATGTTCCCTGTCGCCTGGTTATCGTTGATAGCGATCAGGGTAGTAGAGAGGTTTGAAAGATTAACTACAAAGTTTTCAGTTTCTTCTATTAACAGGTCTTCATTGATATCGATCACGATCTGCTGGGTCTCCCCGTCAGTACCAGCGAACACTAATTGTCCGGAAGCAGCATCATAATCACCTGCACCCGTCGCACCGGCAACAGCAGATCCATCAGCAGTAGCGTAATCCAGGGTGAATCCACCTTGCACAGCACCGCTAAGGGTTACGCTAAAGGTTGCAGTTCCGTCAGCCTCGTTTACGGTTACATCGTCATTAGCGAAATCGATCCCTGTTCCGGCACCACCATCGTTATCGGTGATGTTCCCGTTTGCCTGGTTATCATTGATAGCGATCAGGGTAGTGGAAAGGTTAGAAAGGTTTACTACAAAATTCTCAGTCTCCTCGATTAATAGGTCTTCATTGATATCGATCACGATATTCTGGGTCTCCCCGTCAGTACCTGCGAAGGTCAGCGTACCACTTTTG
The DNA here is from genome assembly GCF_004362865.1 of Zeaxanthinibacter enoshimensis. GTDB lineage: Bacteria > Bacteroidota > Bacteroidia > Flavobacteriales > Flavobacteriaceae > Zeaxanthinibacter > Zeaxanthinibacter enoshimensis. Next base: position 189,258 of record NZ_SNYI01000002.1, read on the forward strand.
GAATCGTAATCACCATCAGCAACAGCAGTACCATCAGCAGTAGCATAGTCCAGGGTGAATCCACCTTGCACAGCACCGCTAAGGGTTACGCTAAAGGTTGCAGTTCCGTCAGCCTCATTCACGGTTACATCATCATTCGAGAAATCGATCCCTGTTCCGGCACCACCGTCGTTATCGGTGATGTTCCCGTTTGCCTGGCTATCATTGATAGCGATCAGGGTAGTGGAGAGGTTCGAAAGATTAACTACAAAGTTTTCAGTCGCCTCGATTAAAAGATCTTCATTGATATCGATCACGATATTCTGAGTCTCCCCGTCAGTACCTGCGAAGGTCAGCGTACCACTTTTGGAATCGTAATCCCCATTGGCAACAGCAGTACCATCAGCAGTAGCATAATCCAGGGTGAATCCACCTTGAACAGCACCGCTTAGGGTAACGGTAAAGGTTGCAGTTCCGTCAGCTTCATTTACGGTTACATCATCATTAACGAAATCGATCCCTGTTCCTGCACCACCGTCGTTATCCAGGATATTTACATTCGCACTTGCATCGGCAATGCTAAGATTCCCGGTTGCAGAGAGATTAGAAAGTAACACCAGGAAATTCTCGGTAATTTCTATAAAGTCATCATTGATGATAGGAACGGCAATGGTCATTGCGGCACCATCAGCAGCGTTGGCTCCCCAGTTCAGTTGTGAATTCATACTGGTATAATCTACATTGGGGGTGGCAGAGGCACCGCCGCTGGAGGTCTCATAATCCATGCTGAAAGGCTCCTGTACAAATCCTGAAAGGATCACCTGTACGTTGGCAAAACCGGCGTCCTCGTTCACATCAATATCTGAAATGTTCAGGGTAGCACTGTCATTATCCAGGATAGTAGCTTCTCCTTCATTATCGTTGATAGTGATCTCTGTAGTGGAAAGATCAGAAAGCAATACTGTGAAATTTTCAGTGGCTTCCACGATGTTGTCGTCGTTAATATCCACTATTAAAGTTCTTGTCTCGGCATGGTTCCCGTTAAAGAATTGCGAGGTCAGCGGTAAAGCGGTAAAATCAGCCGGGGCAACTGCTGCTGCATTAACGGTCCTGTAATCTACCGTAAACCCACCGGCTACCTCACCGACCAGGCTGATGGTAAATAAAGCAGATCCCACATTTTCATTAACGATCACATCGCTGATGCTTAATCCTATTGGGTCGCCGTTCTTAGTAACAAATATTTTTTGAATGTGTTCAGTCGTATTTCCGGCACAATCTGAAGCGGTCCAGGTACGCACGATAGTATACGTGGTACTGTTGCTATCCCCAATATAGCTCTCCACCATATTCACCTGTGGGTTACTGTCACAAGTGTCGGATGCTGTAAGGATTTCCGGGGCAGGAATATTGTCGAAAGCTGCTGCTGTATCAGCAGGCAGGGTTTCATTGAACAGGGGCGCCGTAGTATCTTCAACAGTAATGACCTGGGTAAAAGTCTCACTTTCCCTTCCGCAGGCGTCTGTGAATACGAAGGTATTGGTATATGTTCCGATGGCGTCACAGCCGGGGGCGGGTACAAAAGCACCACTGGTCTTCTGGATAGTAAAGTTGCAGGAAGCATACGCCGGCTCCAGGGACTGGGCGGCATTCAGCCCGGCAGTGTCCTCACAGGAAACCGTACGATCTAGTGCACCAGCCGTGGTAGCCCACTCAACCTGGTCCGGGGTATTGATGGTCACGACACTTGGGTCGTGGTTACCAAAACCACATTCGTTCTGGGTTCCTGAACTATTTGTTGTCTGCTTATCACCATTAATAACTCCCTTATAGGTGGCTACCATCTGAATAGAGAAATTTCCCGTACAACTTCCTTCCAGGAAATAGCACGGGTCTTTTACCACCATGTCGAACTGTATAGAATAAGGATCATCATCCACATCGGTATAACCATCATCTACAGTAAAGGTGAGTTCCCTGCTCCCCGCTTTATAATCATAAGAGATCCAGGATGGCAGGCTGATAGGTTCAACCAGTTCTACTTCAGGGGGAACTATCCCTACCAGTTCCAGGTCGCGGATATCATCATTACCGGAGTTCTTTACATTAACTACCATGGTAGCAGTTTCACCCGCGTCATAGGTACTGTTCAATGGATTGGTAGTAAAGTCGAGCGATCCCAGGTTAGGTTCGTAGACCTCCACCGAAAGTCCAACCAGGAAAAGACCGTAAGACTCTGATCCCGAGGTAGCTCTCAAGTCTGTCTCGGTCTGATTATTCGCGATCAGGGTATTTCCCAGGTTATTAAGTTTAAAGATAGAAGCATCAAAACCAAGGGTGTTTGTACTGGCAGGGTTCCGATTGATGAAATCCTCTTCTATTCCTGTAATGTCATTAGGTTTTGTAATCCTACTGTTAAAGAAGTTGTCGGTTCCGCGTTTAAGGGAACTCAGTTTTTCCCAGTTTCCATCTGGTTTTCTGATCTCGAACTTATCACCAGATAATACCCGGTCACCTTCAATAACACCAAGAACAAAATCGGCTTTTACCTCCCCGAAAGGGATAGTCTGGAAACCGTCTATGTTAAATTCTGTAGTCTGGTTGTTAGCAACGTGTGCATACCCGTCAAAAAGAGAAATATTTCTCCTGGTGAGATCCGGTGACTGATACACAAATACGATCTGCCATCCGCCTGCAACACCAAAATTTCCCCCGTTGTGTGGGTTAAGTCCGCCATGCGATGCCTTTAAGTTAGCAACCTGATATTTTCCGTAAGGATCTCCCAAAGATGTTACCTCGTTGGTAATATCCTTTATACATACATATGGATCATTATAGAAGTGCTCATCACGTCCGCGGTATAATACTTCGTCCGCAGTAATTGTAGAATATGTAGTCTGACCCGGCAGTTGTAACTTCAGCTGGTTATGTGCCCAGCTTTCGTCGTTCAGTGTACTTCCACCCGCTTCTTTATCAGATGCAGCCCAGTAAAGGTAAACCTTCACGAATTCCAGGCATCCTGCTCCCGGTTCCGGGTTGGTCAGGTTGGCACTACTTGAATTAAAGGTAGAGGTATCACCGTCAATATCTACATACACCCCTGTCCCATCCTGGTTATCTGTATTCCCGTGGTAGGAATTAATTGGATGTTGATTTAGAACATTGTTAGCGATCATCGTTACATTTCCTGAAACGGTTCCGACATAACGAGGCTCAAATTTTTTCTTCTCCTGGGCCTGGGCCAGGAAAGTGAAACTGAATAATACCAGGGCGAAAAGAAATCGCACCGGAGCGTAGGTAGTTTTTTGCATGGGTCGGTTATTAATCCGTACTGGAATTAATTGCGTTGGTCTCCCGATGGAAAAATCCATACGGTGAAAAAGCCTGGAGGAAAGTGATTGGAGTTGATCCAACCGTGCGTTGATCTTGAAAGTAGTTTTGTAATCCATAGCTTCGTCCGTTTTGGGGTTAGACTTTAAGCGTTAATTTTCAGTAGGTTAAACTGTGTACCAAAGAAACGGCCAATTAAAGATTATGCTTAGAAACAGGCGATTAAGGCTGCAAATACTCGATATAGAACCAAAGTCTCGTTGAACGGGCCGCTTTTTCCGACATAGGAAATCGGTCATTTGTAAGTAGGTATCGTTCAATAGGCCGTATAATGGGATGAATGGAAGGGGCCCAATTCTAGTCAGGGCTCACTTGTAGGAATCTGACAGAATTTATTTGGGTGTATTTTAGCAGAAAAGAAGCTTGGCAAAATGGGGTTGAATTGTTTACATTTGAAACAAATAAATATCTACGATGAAGAGTAAGAAGAATAAAGTACAGGAAGCTATTGACGAAAAATTATTGGATGAAAGAAAAGTGTTTCTCTGGGGAATGGTCAACGACGATTCTGCCAAGCATGTCATAGACCGCCTGCTTTATTTAGATATGCAGAATAACAAGGAAATACAATTGTTTATCAACAGCCCCGGGGGATACGTTACTTCCGGTTTTGCTATTTATGATACCATTACTTCGTTAAAGAGCCCGGTGAGTACTATTTGTACCGGCCTGGCTGCATCCATGGGTTCCATACTGTTATCTGTCGGTAAGAAGGGAAGGCGCTTCATTCAGCCCCACGCCAGGGTAATGATCCATCAGCCTAGTGGAGGAGCACAGGGACAGGCTTCTAATATAGAAATACAAGCCAGGGAGATCCTGAAAACCAAGGAGATCGGGGCCCGGATCCTTGCAGAAAATTGTGGACAGACCTTTGAGAAGATCATGAAAGATTTTAACCGGGATTACTGGATGGATGCCCAGGAATCTATCGACTACGGTATAGTAGACGGGGTCTGGAAAGAATAATAATTCAGCAATTCACTATAGAAGCCGGGCATCACCCGGCTTTTTTTATCGTTTAATTTCTCAGAAATTACCTGGATTCCGGATGATCTTAGCCGCCCGTTCCCTGATCGCCTTTAATTCATCCGGTTCTATTTTATCGAGCAGGGAAAGCATAAGGGACATCCGCTGGTTATCCTTAAAATAGGGTCTTTTTTCGTGGAGGAAATTCCAATAAAGTGAATTAAATGGACAGGCATTCTCCCCGGTTTTCTTAGAGTGTGAATACTTGCATTCCGAGCAGTAATTCCCCATTTTGTTGATATAATTTGCACTGCTCACGTAGGGTTTGGTGGCGAGCAGACCTCCATCCGCGAACTGGGACATTCCCCGGGTATTTGTAAGTTCCACCCATTCTATGGCATCTATATAAATACCGAGGTACCACTGGTCAACTTCTGCCGGGTCCGTCTGTGCCAGCAGGGCATAGTTGCCGGTGATCATCAGCCGTTGAATATGATGGGCATAAGCGTCATCGAGGCTTTGTTTTATGGAGTGATGAAGACAGCTCATCCGGGTATCGGCATCCCAGAAAAAGGAAGGCAGTGGGTTCTTATTATCGAGCTCGTTCCGGTTGGCATAGGAAGGCATTTCTTTCCAGTAAATACCGCGCATATACTCCCGCCATCCCAGGACCTGCCTTACAAAACCTTCAACCTGCGATAATTCGATTTCCCCACCATTCTTCCTGTAATGCCCGATCACCTTTTCCAGGGTCTCCCCGGGGCCAATCATTTTGCTGTTCAGGGCGAAGGATATACGGGAATGAAATAGAAACTTTTCCTTGGTATGCATTGCATCCTGGTAATCCCCGAAATGAACCAGCAGGTTCTTACAGAAGTAGTTCAGTACAGAGAGGGCGTCTGCCCTGCTGGTAGGCCAGCTGAACGAACCTGCATCAACTGTACCAATGGTTTCTACCCCTGCGTCTTCAATTTCTTTTAAAAGGCCCGAAAGATCTTTTCGGAATCCGCGCTCATGGGGGATCTCCGGTTCACCTTTCCATTTCTTACGGTTACTTTTGTCGTAGTTCCATTTCCCGCCTTCAGGTTCTTTTCCATCCATCAGGATGTTATGTTTTTTCCTCATGTAGCGGTAAAAACTTTCCATCAGGAGCTGTTTCTTACCCTTGAAGAATTCGGTTAGTTCCTCCCGCGACGTCAGGAAATGTTCAGTATCCGCGGTGGCTGTTTTAATTTCCAGGTTTTGGGTGATCTCTTTTAACTGCAGATCCAGCCGGTATTCATCGGGTAACTGGTACTCAAAGCATTCGGCCTCTGTCGCTTCAATAGTATTACTGATAATGGATTCGAGCTGCTGGGTGTTATCCTCGTCGTTGATCCTGAAATATTTTACCTGGTGACCTTTTTCCTCCAGTTCTGCGGCAAAGTTCCGCATGGACTGGAAGAAGCCAAGGACCTTCTGGATATGATGGGTCACGTAATCGGTCTCCTGTCTCATCTCGGCCATAAGGTAGGTGACCCTGTCGTCAGTCTCCCGGTACCAGCTATGGTTGTGGTTCAGTTGATCGCCCAGGATAAGCCTTAATGTTTTCATATTATTTTTTGGTGTATTGCCCCTGTTCCTTCAGGAAATTCTGTTGAAGCCATAGGTCGCGGTAAGTATTCTCTTTATCGTACTGTTCGGCTTGCCGGCTGATATTGAATTTTCTGTCACGGGGATCGTTACCAACCCCGCTGTTATACATCCAGTTCCCCCAGTTACTGTGTACATCGTAATCAATGAGCATGGATTCAAAATAGGCCGCGCCGATTCTCCAGTCCTGTTGCCATTCCTTGGCCCAGAAACTTGCTACATTCTGCCGGCCCCGGTTACTCATGAAACCGGTCAGTGCTAGCTCTATCATGTTTGCATCAATAAAATCGACCCCAGTGGTACCATTGATCCAGGCTTCCAGTTTTTCCTTATCATTTTCCCATTCAAGTTCCTTCTTGTGGATGCCACCTAACCGGAATATAAGGTTGCCGTGTTTCAGGGAAATGTATTTGAAGAAATCTCTCCAGATCAGTTCAAAGATCAGCCAATAGGTGCCCTGGTTGGCAACGCGTTCAGCTTCGTAAGCTTTTACCTTCCAGTACACGGTGCGCGGAGATAACGACCCATTGGCCAGCCAGGCAGACAGCTTGGAACTGTATTCAGAACCGATCAGCCCGTTCCTGGTTTCTTTATATTCGGACAGGTTTCCTGTTTTCCAAGAATATTCCTCAAGTCGCTCGGCAGCCTGGGTTTCCCCCCCGCTGAAAGGGAATGCAGACCTGTTGTCAGGTGTAAAAGGTGTCATCCCCAGCTGGCTCATGGATGGGAAAGGAGGCAAAGTATGAACTCGGTTTTCTGCAGGCATAGGTTGGGGTGGGGGTGTTTCTTCCCTTACTTCCACGGTTTTTTCGCAATGTTTCCGGAAAGGGGTGAAGATATCCGGGATGTCGTTAAAACTCTCGTAAGGAATATCATCAGGATGATAAAGAAATTGGTTGTATACTTCAATCCATTGAACACCTTCCGGACTCCATTCGGTAACCCTGTCATAAATAGTAACCTCTTCCTGGGTCCATTCTTTTTGGGAGTATACCTTTTCAATGGCGAATGCCCGGATAAGATCGGGGATCACATGTTCTGGGGGGTTCTGGAATACGAACAAGCTGATATTCAGCCCGGCTAATTGTTGCCGGAGATCCTCTATGCTCTGGTAGAGGAACTGGCTGCGGAAGGGTCCTGTCTTAGGAAAGCCAAATGCATCCATTGCCCGGTACCGGGGGTCAAAACAGTATACAGCTATTACACGGTTTCCTTTGCAGGCTTGGGTAAGTGCAAAATTATCGGTAATCCGGAGGTCATTGCGGAACCAGACGAGCGAATTAGACATGTGGTGGATTTTTCTATTTATGATTTGTTTCCCCTGCACCTTTTACTGCAATAGACCACCGATTCCCAGTTGCGTTCCCATTTCTTTCTCCACTGGAAAGGCCGGTTACAGACAGGACAGATCTTTGTTGGCAGGTTTAGTTTTGAATGCGCCATTTTGTTTAATAAAAATACCCTAAAGCAGAACAAAAAGTTGTTAAGAGTCTCGTAAAATATATATTGAAAACTGTGTATCTGCGTCCGCGAAGCTGGTAATACCCACTTTAATTAGTACATTTACCTCTTCTTGCTTGATTCATGACACAAACTCCAAAAAACATTGCCATAGCCGGTTCCGGTCTTGTAGGATCTTTACTGGCAATCTACCTCAGGAGGCTTGGCCACACAGTCACGGTCTTTGACCGCAGGCCTGATATCCGTACCATCAGGTTTTCCGGGAGGTCTATTAACCTGGCCATGAGCAATCGTGGGTGGAAAGCTTTAAGGGAAGTGGGTCTGGAAGATGCGATCAAGGAAATTGCCATCCCCCTGGATAAAAGGGCAATGCACTTGTTAGACGAGGAGGTCTATTACCAGAAGTACGGGAAAGAAGGAGAGGCCATCTGGTCGATATCCCGGGGAGTACTGAACCGGAGGATGATCGACCTGGCGGAAGAAGCTGGGGCGTCCTTCCGCTTTAATGAAAAAGTTTGGGATGTCAATCTCCCGGAGGCTAAGCTGTATACCGGGGAGACCGAAAAAAGCGAATGGAAGGAATACAGCTACGATATCATCTTTGGTTGTGACGGTGCATTTTCCCGTATCCGGCATAAGATGCAAAGGCGCAGCAGGTTTGATTATTCGCAACATTTTATTGATGTAGGGTATAAAGAACTTACGATTCCCCCCAATGAAGACGGGACCCATAAACTGGATAAGAATTCTTTCCACATCTGGCCCAGGGGTAAATTCATGTTCATTGCAATGCCGAATCTCGATGGCAGTTTCACCTGTACTCTTTTCCTTCCGTTCGAAGGGGAGGTTTCCTTTGAAAACCTGAAAACCAAGGAAGAAGCTCGGGCATTCTTTAAAAAGTACTTTCCCAACGTGATGCAGGATATTGAGAACCTGGCAGAGGACTTTCTCAGTAACCCTACCAGTGCCATGGTGACCATGAAGTGTTTTCCCTGGACATACTGGGACAAGGTAGCCCTGGTCGGCGACTCAGCCCATGCCGTGGTGCCATTTTACGGGCAGGGGATGAACGCGGGGTTTGAAGACATCTACGTACTCAACCAGTTAATGCGCGAATTGGGAGATGATTGGGAGCAGATCTTTAAGACCTACGAGAGAAAGCGCAAACCTAACGCCGATGCCATTGCTGAACTCAGTTACAGGAATTTTATAGAAATGAGCAGTAAAACGGCAGACCCAATGTTCCTGCTGCAAAAGAAGATCGAAAAACGCTTTTCTGCCAAATACCCGGAAAAATGGATACCGGCCTATTCCAGGGTTACATTTTCTGACAGGCCGTATGCCGAAGCACTGGAGATAGGAGACAGGCAGGAAGCCATAATGAAAGAGGTAATGGCACATCCACAGATAGAGGAGGAGTGGGACAGTGAAATGGTAGAAAAGATGATCCTCGAACGCTTATAATACTTCAATCAGGCTTTTTCCGGCGCATTTCTGCCCTCCGCATCGGCATTCCGTCTATTACTTCAAAGATCCTGACAGGATCTGCGATTCCTTTCTGAAGCAGTTTTACCCCGCCATCCTTACCCACCAGCACTGTTCCCCCGGCTACGGGGTAATATTGAGCGGGCAGTTCCAGGTCTACTGAATTCCCTGCTGCGTCGAAAATTGCATCATCTTTAATAAAGAATAACAACAATTCCCTTTCGGACATCGCCTTCTTCTGCGTCATATATTTGCCGGCAGCCTCACTGGCTGTCACCGTTACTGCCTGGTTTACCGACAGGAATAGCAGCCGGTTCTTCCACCGGTAGTCACGGATGTCCTGTGCCCAGGCACTAAAACCCGAGAGCAGTACTGCTATTATAACAACCGTGATTCTCATCATCAGAATATAACAAAAAAACCACCCTGTTGGGTGGTTTTAATTATCTGTTGGGGCAATAATTTAGATCTTGCCGAACATCTTCTGCATTTTCTCCTGCTCTTCCTCAGCCAGTACGGGATCTACCAGTATCCTGCCGCTGTGCTCGTCAGTGATGATCTTCTTGCGGGAAGCAATCTCAACCTGTACCTGTGGCGGGATGGTAAAGAATGATCCGCCGGAAGCTCCACGCTCTATCGGTACTACGGCCAGTCCGTTCTTTACATTATTACGGATCCTCTTGTAAGCTTTGATCAGCCTTTCTTCGATCTGCTCCTGGTATTCCTCTGACTTAGCCAGCAGTGCCTTTTCTTCTTTTTCTGTTTCTGCAAGGATTGCATCCAATTCGCTTTTCTTGTGCTTCAGGTGTGTCTCCCGCTCACTAAGGCGTTCCTTGGTCTCTGCTATAACTTCTTTCTTCTGCTCGATCTGAGCTTTGAATTCTTTGATGTTCTTTTCAGCTAACTGAATTTCCAATTCCTGGAACTCAACTTCCTTGGCCAGGGAATTGAACTCCCGGCTATTACGGACATTCTTCTGCTGGTCCGCGTATTTTTTGATCAGGGTTTTAGATTCCTCGATGAGGTTCTTTTTGGCGGTAATTTCGTAGTTGATCGTCTCTACATCGGTCTTCAGCTTATCGATCCTGGTTTTGAGGCCCAGTACTTCGTCTTCGAGATCTTCTACTTCCAGCGGCAATTCGCCTCTTACATTCCTTATCTCGTCAACACGGGAATCAATTAGTTGCAGATCATATAGTGCCCTTAATTTTTCCTCTACTGTAGCTTCTGTCTTTGTTGCCATACTTTAAAAATACTTGATGGGATTTGTTATACTCTCGGATAAAGAGATTGCAAAATTAGGAATTTTTTTTGTAAGATAGTCAACCAATAGGGTTTTTGTAAACTGCTCAGATTCAAAGTGTCCGATATCTGCCAGCAAGATCTTTTTTTCTGCCTCGTAAAACTGGTGGTATTTAAGGTCTGATGTCACCAGGGCATCCGCTCCTGCGGCCTTCGCAGCGCCTATGGCAAAGGCTCCGCTGCCCCCCAGGACTGCTACCTTCCTGATCTTTTTGCCCAACAGTTCCGAATGGCGTACTACCTTGGCATCCATCCTGTCTTTGAGCAGCTGCAGGAAATCTTCTTCTTCCATGGCATCTTCCAGTTCCCCTATCATACCCATTCCGAGCTCCTGGTGCAGGTTCTCGGTAGTCAGCACTTCGTAGGCAACTTCTTCGTAAGGGTGATTTTCTTTAAGAGCAGTGATGATCTTGTGTTGCAGGTCATCGCGGAACACGACCTGTACCTGGACTTCTTCCTCGAAATGTGTAGAACCTATCTGACCCAGGGTAGGGTTGGAGCCTTCACCGGCCCGGAAGGTTCCTGTTCCGGCGAGGTTAAAACTGCAGTGACTGTATTTCCCGATCTGACCGGCCCCGGCGGCAAAAAGAGCCTCCCGGACCTTTTCCGCATTCTCTTTAGGAACATAGGTCATCAGCTTACGGATACTGCCTTTCTTGGGGATCAGGATCGCCCTTTCCCTTAGGCCCAGTACCTCGCATATCTTGGCATTAACCCCTTCCCATGCATTGTCCAGGGCAGTGTGAATAGCATATATGCTGATATTATTGGCGATGGCTTTCATTACCACGCGTTCAACGTAGGTTCTACCCGTTAGTTTTTTAAGCCCCCCGAATATGATGGGGTGGAAACTGACCACCAGGTTGCACGATTTTTTTATAGCCTCGTCAATTACGTTCTCCAGGGTGTCCAGGGTGACGAGTATTCCGGTGACCTCGGCCTGGGCGTCGCCCACCAGTAATCCTACATTATCAAAGTCCTCTGCCTGTGACAGCGGAGCAAGTTCCTCCAGTATATCAGTAACGTCTTTTACAATCATTTGAGGATTTTAAGGCCTTCAAAGATAAAATATTATAATTTCGCTGACGATGCAACTGCTCAGAAAAATAGCGTTTCCCATCTCCCTGCTCTATGCACTGGCAGTATACCTGCGAAATTTTCTCTTCGATACCGGTATTTTATCCTCAGTACGCTTTGATACCCCAACGATCTGTGTGGGCAACATCAGTGTAGGGGGAAGCGGGAAGACCCCTATGACAGAACTGCTGGTCCGGATGTTACAGCCGTCCATGAAGCTGGCTGTGCTTAGCCGTGGCTACAGGCGGAAGACTTCGGGCTTCGTGCTGGCAGACGAAAACAGTACGGCTTCAGATCTCGGGGATGAACCTCTGCAGATCTACAGGAAATTCCCGGGGATCCATATGGCAGTTGATGCCGACAGGAGGAGAGGGATAAGCCAGCTGGAGAAACTGGTGAAGCCCGATATGATCATCCTGGACGATGCCTTCCAGCACCGCAGGGTAAAACCGGATATCTCTATACTCCTGACTCCCCATGATCTGTTGTACACAGACGATTGGTACCTGCCAACAGGGGATCTGCGTGACAGCAAAGCGGAGGCGAAAAGGGCTGATGTGATCATAGTGACCAAATGTCCCAGAGGGCTTTCAATCCCGGAGCGGGAAAAGATAAAAGAAAAGCTGAACCCGGGAGTACAACAGCTGTTATTATTCTCCTGCCTGGAATATGATACACGTTTAAGGGGAGGTGATATGGAGATTGAATTGGAAGATCTGAAAGGACGGGAAATTACCTTGCTCACGGGAATAGCCAAACCGGAACCCCTGGAGAATTACCTGTCCGGAAAAGGTTTGAGTTTTAAACACTTGAGATTCCCTGATCACCACGATTTTACGGAAAAGGAATTATCACGGATAAGAGAGGAGCAGCTGTTGCTAACCACTGAGAAGGATTATACGAGGATTGGTGGCAGGATCCCGGGAATGTATTACATCCCTGTCAGGCACCGGTTCCTGTTCGGGGGTGAGGAACTGTTAAAAGAGAAGCTGCTGCCGCTATGAGGCAGGTCTGTTCATCTTCTTATCAAGGATATTCTCGCCGATCTTTTGGTAGAATACTTCAGGCTTAAAAGGCTTGGTGACCACGTCATTACAACCGGCAGCATAGAAGGTTTCCAGGCTGTCATCCAGGGAGATTGCTGTCAGGGCGATGATAGGGATATCCGGGTTGAATTTCCGGATCTCTATGGTAGCTTCCACCCCGCTGATCCCCGGCATGTGGATGTCCATCAGGATACCATCATAGGGGTTGCTCTCCGCCATGGCTACGGCATCTGTACCATTCGAGGCTATATCACAGTTAACACCTCTTTTATTCAGCATTTTCTTGGTGATTACCTGGTTGATCTTGTTATCCTCTACTACCAGTAAATGCAGGCCTTCCAGGTCATATTCCTTCTCGACTGGTTCAAATGACAGGTCTTCAAGAACACTGTCCTTGCTCTTCATTTCCAGTTCAAAGAAAAAGGAACTTCCCTTTCCTGGCTGGCTTTCCAGGTAGATCTTGCTTTCAAACAGACCCAACAAGCTCTTTACAATGGTGAGGCCAAGCCCGGTACCACCATACTCGCGGTTGATCTGTACTGATCCCTGTTCAAAGCTATCAAATATGTTTTCCTGTTGTTCCGGGGAGATCCCGATACCCGTATCTCGGACTTCAAAGTATACCCGCACATCTTCCTCTGTCTTTTCTTTTAGTTTGGCGATGACCGTAACTTCCCCTTCCTTGGTAAACTTCAACGCATTCCCAACAAGGTTCATAAATACCTGGGATAATTTGATCGGGTCGCTGAGAAGGGTAGTGGGGATCTCAGGGTCGTAGTCCAGGATCAGTTTGGTCTTATTGCTTTTGGCAGTCTGTTGCAGGGAGTTCAGTACCTCGTTCAGAACCTTTTTAAGATTGAATTCGATATGCAAAGGCTCCAGCTTATCAGCATCGATCTTATTGATCTGTAAGATATCATTGATAAAATTCAGCAAATAATCCCCGGAAAATTTCAGGGATTTCAGGTGTTCTTTCTGGCTTTCTGTCGGGTTCTCCTCCAGTAAAAGGTGGGTCAGTCCTGTTACCGCATATAGTGGTGTCCTTAATTCATGGCTTACCGTGGAAAGGAAATTGGTCTTCGCTTCCATGGCAGAGACCGCAGCATCTCTTGCGGACTGTAATTCCTTGTTCTTGGTCTGCAGCAGGTCGTTGGTCTTTAATTTTATCTGGTTGTTCCTGTATAGGGAGACGGCCAGTAAAGAAATAATGGTCAGGAAGGCAGAAGTTAGTATGGCCGTAATTTCGGAACGGTTGGCAGAGGCGCTTAAGTCTTCGATCTTGGCGTCCTGTCTCTTGATCTCCTCGTTCATAAATTCGAACTGGATACGGTCTGCCGTTTTGGATTCGGCCTGTAATTTGCTGACAGTAAAAATAGAATCCCGGATCCTGAGCAGGTTCCGGTTGTGTACCAGGGCCATATCGTATTGTTCCCCTTGCTCGTATGCACGGCCGAGTAACTCGTTGGCGTCCACGATCTCTTTGGCGAAGCTGTTCTGTACTGCCAGCTGTAAGGCCTCCTTACCGTGTTTAACACTTTCCTCGTATTCTTCCTGTTCCAGGAACAAGCGCGCCAGGCCCATATGGGCCCGCATTTTCAGGTATTGCTTTTCGTAAAGGTCATTGTTGACGATCAGGGCATTGAGATTCGTAGCTGCCTGCTCATACCGTTTCATGCTGAGGTAGATATCAGCTTCCAGCAAGAGGATATGGTTCAGTAAGTTCCTGTCATTACTCAGTTTCTTGGATTCGATCAGGGCATCGATCGCCTGGAAATTGTTCCCGTTCCTGAATTTCAATAAGGCGTCTATATATTCGTGTACCGCCTGTCCGTAAGGATAAGAAATATTCTTCAGGGTCACTGTGGCCCGTTGCCAGAAGAAGGAAGCGTTTTCTGTTTTTCCAAGATCCAGGTAGAGAAGGGCAGACTGGTGGAAGGCATCGACCAGGGCTTTAAAATCTTCCTGGGATTCGGCCAACAGTGCGGCCTCATTTAGTGCTTCCAGGGCCACATCCAGTTTATTCTGGTTCTTAAGGCTTTTTGATTTGAGAAAAAAGGAATCTATATCCTTATCCGGGAGCGTATTCTCCTGCGACAGGACCGTACATGCAAACAACAATGCAAAGACCACAGTAAGTAAGGGGCGCATTGGTCTATGTAGGTTTATATATCTCAAATGTAATTTTTCTGCATCAAATATTTGATGACATCTACCAGGCGGCTGCTGTAGCCGGTCTCGTTATCGTACCAACCGATAATTTTGACCATTTTGCCAATTACGGATGTCATCTGAGAATCAAACGTACAAGAGTGATAACTATTGTTTATATCGATAGAAACTATCGGATCTTCAGTGTAAAATAAGATATTTTTCAGAGATTTTTCTGACGCATCTTTAAAAGCATGGTTTACCTCCGATATACTGGTCGATTTTTTAACATTCAGGGTTATGTCTGTCAAGGACCCATTGGGTACCGGTACACGGATACCGCAGCCCCCGATCACCGGTGCAAGATGGGGAAATACACGGGTTAGCGCTTTGGCGGCGCCGGTAGTGGTGGGGACGATCGACTGCCCTGCTGCCCTGGCCCTTCGCAGATCGCGGTGGGGCTGGTCATGAAGGCTCTGATCAGATGTGTAGGAATGTATGGTGGTAATATATGCCTGCTCTATCCCGCAAAGTTCATCCATCACCTTAAGCATGGGCGCGGCATTATTGGTGGTACAGGAGGCGGCGGAAATGATACTGTCTTCAGCGGTAAGCTCCGTTTCATTTACCCCAAAAACGGTCATCGGGATTTCGTCATCGGCCGGGGGAGCGGACAGGATCACCTTTTTGGCCCCGTTTTCCAGGTGTGCTTTTAATTCCCCGGTTGTTTTAAATTTCCCGCTGCATTCAACCACCAGTTTTACGCCATGGGATGCCCAGTCTATAGTCTCAGGACCAGGTTCATGCAGTACCGCGAATTGGTGTTCCCCGGTTGAGATGCTGTCTCCTTCGTGGGAAACGGTGCCGTGGAAGGGACCGTGTATACTGTCGTATTTAAGCAGGTGGGCCAGGGTAGCCGTATCCGCGGGATCGTTGACAGCGACTACCTGTATGCCGGGTTCCTTTTCGAGTAAACGGAAGAAGGTACGGCCGATCCGCCCAAACCCGTTAATTCCTATTTTCAGTGGTTCCATCTATAAAAAAACCCGCCTAAGCGGGGAATTAGACTGTTTTGATCGGATTAATGGATATGTTTATGAGCCTTGTAAGACGAACGCACTAACGCACCGCTTTCTACATGCCTGAAGCCCATTTCAAGACCGAGGGTCTCGTATTTCTTGAATTGTTCCGGGGTGATGAATTCCTTGACCGGCAGATGTTTCTTAGAAGGTTGCAGGTACTGCCCGATGGTGATGACATCTACCCCTGCATTCCGAAGATCCTGCATGGTCTCTATCACTTCCTCTTCCAGTTCGCCAAGCCCCAGCATAATGCCCGATTTTGTACGGTTTACCCCGTTTCTTTTAAGGTAGGCAAGAACTTCAAGGCTTCGGTCGTATTTGGCCTGGATACGTACTTCCCTGGTCAGGCGACGTACCGTTTCCATGTTATGAGAAACCACTTCGGGTCCTACAGCAATGATCCTGTCCAAGTGAGCCTCTATTCCCTGGAAATCTGGTATTAGGGTTTCCATGGTAGTGTCCGGGTTCATCCTGCGGATCGCTTTTACTGTTTCTGCCCAGATAATAGATCCCATATCTTTAAGATCGTCCCGGTCTACAGAAGTTACTACGGCGTGTTTTATGCCCATGATCTTGATAGACCTGGCTACTTTCTCAGGTTCTGCCCAGTCTACCATCTGGGGCCGCCCTGTTTTTACCCCGCAGAATCCACAGGAACGGGTACACACGTTCCCGAGTATCATAAAGGTGGCGGTTCCTTCCCCCCAGCATTCACCCATATTAGGGCAACTACCCGAGGTACAGATGGTATGGAGGTCATATTTTTCAACCAGGCCACGGATCTGGGTGTATTTTTTCCCCGTCGGGAGCTTAACCCGTAACCATTTTGGTTTCTTCTTATGCGGTTCGGCAGTAGCCGGACTGGCAGTGACTGTACTCATAAGCAAAATTTAGAGCAAATATACGAACAAATACTGGGGATAAATAACAAGTAAATAGATGGGATTTCCAGATGGGAGAAGCGGGTTGAGGGGACTACCGGGGCAGTTGGTCTATGACTGGTTCTTAATACTCTCGGCAAGCAGTTTCTTGGCCCGGAGTAATTTTACCTTGACATTATTCATAGGTTCCCCAAGTTTTTCAGCGATCTCTGCATAGGGAAGTTCATGAAAATACCGCAGGTTGATGACTTCCTGGTAATGCGGTTTCAGGGATTTGATATGGTGTAAAAGGTTTGCCAGCTGTTGTTCGGAGATCAGCCGGTCTTCTGCACTCGGGGCATCGTCCAGCACACTTTTTACCGCGTCATGGTTGGCATAACTGGAATTTTCAAAGATGTTCCGTTTTTGCTTTCTCAGCAGGTCTACATGCAGGTTTTTAGAAATTGTAAAGAGCCAGGTCTTGAATCCATATTCCTCCTTGTAAGTCTCAATTTTATCGAATGCCCTGGAAAAGGTCTGGATCGTGATGTCCTCGGCATCGTTCTCGTTCTTCGTTCTTTGCAGCTGGAAACCGTATACCTCGTTCCAGAAATTGTCCAATAGCTGGCTGAAGGCCTTTTGGTTGCCCGATTTGGCCTCTTGGATTATAAGCTGTAATGAATTCTCTGTATACTGCAAATTATTGTTTTCGAAGCTGGGAACAGGGTACGTCCTCTATTCCATCACGGTATCCTTCTTGCACTCCTGCTCCTCAGGGAGCTTTCCGCAGAATCCACAGGCTTCACCATCCTTATTCAGGAAAGGGCTCTGGCTGGCACAGGTTCCTGCGAACTTGCCGTCTTTTTTTGACCAGATCTTAATGGCAATACCTGCAAATGCTAAACCTAACAGGGCTATGGTAAGAAATATCAATTCCATAATCAGACTTTGTGCAAAGATATAAAATAAAAGGCCCCTGGAGGGGCCTGTAAATTCATTAAAGTTGTCTTAATAACTGATATTGGCAACAATATTTTGTACGGTTGGAGTAAGATTTCCGCCCTGTGGTTCTATGGTGATATAACTCACCGCATCCTCGGCATAGGGAAGAGCTCTC
The DNA here is from genome assembly GCF_004362865.1 of Zeaxanthinibacter enoshimensis. GTDB lineage: Bacteria > Bacteroidota > Bacteroidia > Flavobacteriales > Flavobacteriaceae > Zeaxanthinibacter > Zeaxanthinibacter enoshimensis. Next base: position 206,803 of record NZ_SNYI01000002.1, read on the forward strand.
AGTTTCTCCTTGTCATCAGCGCTTTCTATCACTCCCAGGTTCAGCATTTCTCCGTTCACCTCTGCCCACATCTGGTAACACTGGTTCTCAGGTAGCTGTGGCAGGTTCTGTACATTAATATACGATAGTTTCTTCACCGGGTTGATATAGGCCAAAGCCTTCAGGTCTTTCGCCTTTTTATTACCCTTGATAGAAACTTTACGGGTTTGAGGGTTGTTCAGTACGATAAACTGGTTACGCACATCCTCGAGCTGCTGCTTCATATCAGCTTCCAGGTTCTGGATCTTGGTGTTAACGATCGCATTCTCCTGGTGTAAGTTCAGGTTCTGGTTGTAGAAGAAATAAGCAGAAGCTGCGAACATCACTGCAGATATACTTGCGGCGATCGCGAACCTCCTGAATTTTCTCCTGCCGGCGTCCTGGGCCTTGATCTTTTGTAAAATACGTGCCTTTAAGCCTTCAGGGGCTTTTATGGCATGCATTTTGGCATATGCCTCTAAATTGCTCTGCAATTCATTGTAGGTTTCCCGTACTTCAGGGTACATGGCAATGTACCTTTCTACCTGCAGGGTTTCCTCGGTCGTGGTATTGCCGAGGAGATAACTCTCCAGTAGATCAGTTTCCAGGAAAAGGCGAATCTTCTCTTTCATCAAATTGGTTTTTAAAACGTACTAAATACAACTATGATCAGTGCCAAGCTTGTGCCATACAACTTCTTAAGTTCTCTTAAGCCGATCTTGAGCCTTGACTTGATCGTACCCAGGGGAATATCCAGTTCATCACTGGCTTCCTGTTGGGTCATGCCTTGAAAAAACAATGCATCCAGTACGATCTGGTATTTGCTTTCGATTTTGTCAAGATTCTCACGGACATCCATGAGATCGGGCCGTATACTGTGGACACCTAAGTTATATACGTCAGAAACATCCATTTGGATCTCCTTATCGTTTTTTGTGTTGACGCTCCTGAGTTTGTCGATCGCCGTGTTCCGGGTGATCCTGAAAAGCCAGGTGAACAATTTGGCTTTTGAGGCATCATAGGAATCTGCTTTTTTCCAGATTTTCACAAAACTTTCCTGTACCACATCCTGGGCCATTTCTTCATCCCGGACTACTTTATGAGCTACCCCGTAAAGGGTATCTCCATAATGCTCATACAGCAGGGAGATCGCCTTGTCATTGCGCTCCTGCAGTAGTTCTACAATATGTTTTTCCAGTAGTGTGCTCATTCCTCGGTACGGTCTGTAAAAAAAATGCCAGAGATGGCATCCAATATCATCTTTGGCGTCGTATATAGGGTAACGCTAATTTATAAAATTGATTGTTATTAATCTGATATCTCAATTTTTAATTAGAAGAATGTACAACTGGTAATTGTACATTTAGTTTTTGGTTAGTTTGGTTTGGTATAACCCCCGGGAATTTTTCCGGGGGTTATTTCTTTTAACCCCGGGAGGAAAGTGGCAGGATAAATGCAGCCCGGCCGGATCAGTTCCCGATGATATTGACCTCGGGTTGTATCGTGATCCCGAATCGCTCACTAACAGCTTCCTGTATCCTGTGGGCCAGCCCAAGGATCTCCTTCCCCGTAGCATTACCATGGTTGACCAGTACCAGTGCCTGGTGCTTGTGTACCCCCGCATCCCCAAATCGCTTGCCTTTAAATCCGCACTGTTCGATCATCCATCCTGCAGGAATCTTATAGGCCGTTTCAGATACTTTATAAAAGGGCGCCTCCGGGTTTTTTTGCTGGAATACCCTGAAAGCATCCCCATCGATCACCGGGTTTTTAAAGAAGCTTCCACTGTTACCTAATTCTGCAGGGTCGGGTAATTTCTTACGCCTGATGGCAATTACTGCCCTGGATACATCCTGAATACCAGGATCACTTATGCCCATGGCTTCGAGTTCTGCTTCGATTGCACCGTAAGAGGTGTTCAGGTGATGATCTTGCAGGCTCAACCGGAAGGTAACCGCGGTAATTACGAATTTCCCCCTGGCTTTGTTCTTAAATATAGATTCCCGGTAGCCGAACTCGCACTCTTCTTTCGTGAAGGAATGAAGTTTCCCGGTGGCTACTTCTACGGCCTCACAGCTATGGAAGACATCTTTGAGCTCTACGCCATAAGCACCGATATTCTGAATGGGGGCTGTGCCGGTATTCCCGGGGATCAGGGAAAGGTTCTCCAACCCACCCAGATCCTGCTGCATTGTCCAGAGGACTAACTGGTGCCAGTTTTCACCGGCCATTACCTTTAATAGCAGATGGTCACCCTCGCGCTCCACCTCGGAAATACCCTTCAGGTTAACATGCACTACAAGGGCTTCGATATCCGATACCAGCAGCATATTGCTACCGCCCCCGAGAATAAATTTTTCCGGGTATTCTTCCAGGGCCAGGGCCTGCTGTAATTCCTGGACCGTATTGACCGATATAAAATGCCTTGCCCTGGCATCTATCCCGAATGTATTGTACGGTCTGAGGGATATGTTTTCTTGTATCTTCAAGATTTCTTGTAGACTTTCAGAGCTTCTTTAAGGATGGTCACGGCTTTAACCAGCTGTTCTTTTTCCAGGACATATGCGATCCTGATCTGGTTCTTGCCGAGACCCGGGGTGGCGTAAAATCCTGCTGCAGGGGCTACCATAACGGTTTCCCCATCCAGCTGGAAGGATTCCAGCAACCACTGTGCAAAATCATCGGCATCAGCTATCGGCAGTTCCGCAATACAGTAGAATGCTCCCTGCGGTTTCGCAACCTTGATGCCTTCTATCTCCTTGAGGGCATCCAGTAAGAGATCACGGCGTTCTACGTATTCCTCGATCACGTCATCAAAGTAGCTTTGTGGTGTGTCCAGGGCAGCCTCACTGGCTATCAGTGCGAAGGTGGGGGGAGATAACCTGGCCTGTGCAAACTTCATTGCGGTTTTGATCACCATCTTATTCTGCGAGATAAGACATCCTATCCTCGCACCACACATACTGTACCGTTTAGAGACCGAATCGACCACTATGGCATGCTGCTCCAGTCCCTTCTCCTGTAGGATAGAATGGTGTTTTTTACCTTCATAGGTGAATTCCCGGTAAACCTCGTCCGCTATAAGGTAGAGGTCGTGTTTTTTGACCAGGGCGGCCAATTGCTCAATTTCTTCCTTGCTGTACAGGTAGCCCGTAGGATTCCCCGGGTTGCAGATCAGGATAGCTTTGGTCTTTGGGCCTATCGCTTTCTCAAATGCTTCGATAGGAGGTAAGGCGAAATTTGTTTCGATCCCGGATACTACCGGGACTACTTTGACCCCGTTCGCGGTGGCAAAACCGTTGTAATTGGCATAAAAAGGCTCCGGGATAATGATCTCGTCCCCCATGTCGGTCACGGTTCCCAGGGCAAAGGCAAGTGCTTCTGAACCACCGGTGGTCACAATGATCTCGGAAGCATTGATATGTACCCCCTGCTTCTCGTAATACCCGGCCAGTTTTTCACGGTAGGTGTCAGAACCTTCCGTGCGGCTGTATTCCAGTACCTCGAGGGTGTTGTTCTTTACCGCATCCAGCGCAACTTTGGGCGTCTTTATATCGGGCTGGCCGATATTCAGGTGTATGACCTTGACCCCTTTCTTCTTAGCATTTTCAGCAAATGGGACCAGTTTACGTATAGGGGATTCCGGCATGGACTGCCCTTTCCTTGAGATGGATGGCATAGGTATAAATTTTAGGCAAAAATGAGAAATCATTATATACTGGGCAACTGTACCTCTTAATTATTTGACCTTTCATCGGGAATGTTAAATGTCTACCCAGGGTACGCTAAAATTGCGTATATTTAAGAAGTAACGCCCTAATAATTAAACAATTGCGTTCTTCCCTCATATATGGTCTGCTCTTCGCAATCTTGTCCCCGATATTCACTTTCGGACAGGTTTTCTCTTTACCCGAGGGTGACCGCTCACTGAAGGTCAAATTTGAACTTATCAATAACCTTATCGTACTGCCCATCGAGGTGAATGGCACCCCTCTGTCCTTTATCCTGGATACCGGGGTTAATAAGCCGATCATCTTCAGCCTGACCGACCAGGATTCCGTTTCTCTTAATAACGTACGAGCCATAACCATCAGGGGACTGGGTGAAGGAGAGGCTATAGAAGCATTAAGTTCGGTAGGAAACGAATTCCGTATCCGGGAAGACATGGTAAACCCTAATCAACAGGTCTACGTGGTCCTGGATCGGGATCTTAATTTTTCCACCACCCTGGGGGTAAATGTTCACGGGATTATAGGGTATGATCTGTTCCGGGATTTTGTCGTGGAGATCAATTACTCGGCACAACATATTAAATTCCATGATCCCAGGTATTACCAGCAAAAGAAATCCAAAAAATGTGAGACGCTACCCCTCACCATTATTGATAATAAGGCATACCTGGATGGTGCAGTAGTCCTTGCTAACGACAAGGAAGTACCTGTCAACCTGCTTGTCGATACGGGCAGTAGTGATGCGGTCTGGTTATTCCAGGATATTGAGAAAGGCCTGGGGGTACCCGACTCTCACTACGACGATTTTCTCGGGAAAGGACTAAATGGGGACATTTTTGGCAAAAGAACCAAGGTAGAGAAGGTTCGGATAGGAAATTTTGTGCTGGAAGATGCCAAGGCAGCGTTCCCGGAAATGAATTCTTTCTCTTTGATCAAAAATTTGGGGAACAGGAACGGCAGCCTTGGAGGAGAAATTCTCAGGCGCTTTAACGTAGTGTTTAATTATCATGCCGGGCAAGTAACCCTGAAAAAGAATAACCTGTTCAGGGAGCCATTCCGGTATAACCTGAGCGGGATAGAAGTACAGCATAACGGCATGAGGTACGTCGCAGAAAGCCTGGCAGATGCCAGTGGTGTAGCTTACCAGGAAGATGATTCCTTTGGTAATGTACAGCTGTTGCTGGAAAACAGGACCCGGCTGTCCCTGGTCCCTGAAATTATTGTGTCAACAATCCGCGCCGGTAGTCCTGCAGCAGAAGCAGGATTGCAGGAAGGAGATGTGATCCTCGCTGTCAACGGTAAGCCTGTGCACCGGTATAAGATACAGGAGGTGATCCAGATGCTGAACGAAAGAGAAGGGAAACAGGTGCGGGTACTGATCGAGCGATATAATAAGGACCTGTTATTCTCCTTTGTCTTGAAAAAACTATTCGAATAAAAAAAACCGGCCTTTCGAGCCGGTTTTAATTTCTCTATATATGTGATATTACTTGCTGCCTTCGGGCATTACTTCTCCTTTGATCTTCAGGACTTTGGTCGGTGTATCTGCATTAGAGATCACCGTAACCGCTTTCCGGATAGGACCAACACGATTAGTATCGTATTTCACCTGTATCTCTCCGGTTTTACCCGGCATAATAGGTGCCTCGGGTTTCTTGGGAATAGTACATCCGCAGCTGGAACTCACTTTGGAAATGATCAGGGGAGCATCCCCTGTATTGGTGAATTCGAACACCCGGATCCCATCACTGCCTTTTGCGATCTCCCCATAATCCACAGTCTCAGTTTTGAATTGGATCTTTGCGGTTTTTTCCTGTGCCTGTACGGCAAAGGTAAGTAGGCTGACAAAGGCAAGAATAACTACTTTTTTCATCATATTTCGTTTTGGGTGAATTTCAAATGTATATGTTTTGCTATGAACATCCAAAATTCTTTTGTTATCTACTAACGTTACTTATTTTTGTTTCGTATTTCAAAATGGGATAAATCCCATGTTTTCCCGGCATCATTGCGATAGACCGGGAAAGTTTGCGTCATACGCAGGTCATTAAAACAAAAACCATACCGTTAACATGGAAATCCCTTCAAAATATGAGCCGCAGCAGGTAGAAAATCGTTGGTACGACTACTGGATGCAGCATCGATACTTTCACTCCGTACCGGACGAAAGAGAGCCGTACACCATAGTAATTCCGCCACCTAACGTTACAGGGGTGCTGCATATGGGGCATATGCTTAATAATACCATACAGGACGTGCTGATCCGGCGCGCCCGCCTGCAGGGTAAGAATGCCTGCTGGGTCCCGGGGACGGATCATGCTTCTATTGCCACCGAAGCTAAAGTTGTAGCCAGGTTAAAAGAGCAGGGAATCCCTAAGTCGAGTCTCAGCAGGGAGGAATTCCTGGAGCACGCATGGGAATGGACCCATGAATACGGGGGTGTCATCCTGGAACAGCTCAAAAAACTGGGATGTTCCTGTGATTGGGAACGAACCCGCTTTACCATGGATGACGATATGTCAGCTTCTGTGATCAAGGTTTTTGTTGAATTGTACGACAAAGGGCTGATTTACAGGGGTCACCGCATGGTGAACTGGGATCCCGAGGCGCAGACAACTCTCTCTGACGAGGAAGTGATCCACGAGGAAAAGCAGGGATTATTGTATTACCTGGCTTACCAGGTAGAGGGATCTGATGAAAAAGTAACTATTGCTACTACCCGTCCTGAAACTATCCTGGGAGATACCGCTGTCTGTGTACATCCCGAAGATGAGCGCTATACCCACCTTATTGGTAAGCAGGTAGTTGTTCCAATCTGTAACCGTAAAATACCGGTGATCGCTGATGAGTACGTGGATATGGAGTTCGGTACCGGTTGCCTGAAGGTCACCCCGGCGCATGATGTGAATGATCAGCAGATAGGACAAAGACATGGCCTTGATATCGTTGATATATTTAATCCCGATGCCACCCTGAATTCCTATGGATTACATTACGAGGGGCAGGATCGGTTCGTGGTCCGCAAGGCTATATCAAAGGAATTGGAAGAAAAGGGTTACCTGGTGAAGACAGAAACCCATATGAATAAAGTGGGGACCTCTGAACGTACCAAGGCTGTGATAGAACCCAGGCTTTCTGAGCAGTGGTTCCTGAAAATGAAAGACCTTGCCCAACCGGCCCTGGACGCTGTCCTGGAGTCCGGTGATATCGTGATCTTCCCCAATAAGTTTATCAATACCTATAAACACTGGCTGGAAAACATAAGGGACTGGAACATTTCCCGGCAGTTATGGTGGGGGCAGCAGATCCCCGCTTATTATTACGGAGAAGGACAGGATGACTTTGTGGTTGCCGAGAGTCCTGAAGAAGCCCTGGAGAAGGCTAATAAACGACTGCAGGGTACAAGGATGCTTACTGCGGCAGACCTGAGGCAGGACGAGGATGTACTCGACACCTGGTTTTCTTCCTGGTTATGGCCTATGAGTGTCTTTGGAGGGATCATGGAGCCTGATAACGAAGAAATCAATTACTATTACCCGACCAGTGACCTGGTCACAGCCCCCGATATTATGTTTTTCTGGGTGGCCCGTATGATCATGGCCGGGTATGAATTCCGGGATAAAAGACCTTTTAAGAACGTATATTTTACCGGTTTGGTCCGCGACGGGCAGCGCCGCAAGATGTCAAAATCCCTGGGGAACTCGCCTGATGCCCTCAAGCTCATCGAAGAATACGGGGCTGATGGTGTCCGTGTCGGGCTGTTGCTGAGCTCGGCCGCGGGGAACGATCTTTTGTTTGACGAAAACCTCTGCCAGCAAGGAAAGAACTTTGCCAATAAGATATGGAATGCCTTCCGCCTTGTTAAAGGATGGGAAGTGGCCGAATTTGAACAACCGGAATCTGCCGCCAAAGGTATTCAGTGGTATGATGCTAAATTCCAGCAGACCCTTGAACTGATCGAGGATCATTTTTCCAAGTACCGCATCTCTGACGCCCTGATGGCGATCTATAAGTTGGTGTGGGACGATTTCTGTTCCTGGTTACTGGAGATCGTGAAGCCGCCATACCAGCAGCCTGTAGATACCAAAACCCTGGAAGAAGTAACCCGGCAATTTGAAGAGACGCTAAAATTACTCCATCCCTTTATGCCTTTCCTTACCGAGGAGATCTGGCAGCATATGGCAGAGCGCACCGAGGAAGAAGCCCTTATCATTGCCAGCTGGCCCGAGATCAGGGGGACAAACACTGAGCTTACCGCGGGGTTTGAATATGCTGCAGAGGTCATTTCCGGCATCCGTACCATCCGGAAAGAAAAGAATATTCCCATGAAGGAGTCGCTGGAATTACAGGTTATAGATGCAGAGGAAACCGGTGATTTCTGGAATGGGATAATAGCCAAGCTGACCAATGTGACAGAGATCAGGACCATTGAGACCGCCCCGGAAGGTGCACTGTCTTTCCGAGTAAAGAGCAACGAATATTTTATTCCTGTGAGCGGGAAAGTAGATGTGGCCGCAGAGATCGAAAAGATTCAGGAAGAGCTGGCTTATACCAAAGGCTTCCTTAAATCTGTGCAGAAAAAGCTATCCAATGATCGCTTCGTGAATAATGCACCTGAAAAGGTGGTGGCGATGGAGAAGAAGAAAGCTGCGGATGCTGAGGCTAAGATCGAAACCCTGGAAAAAAGCCTCGCTAGTCTTGAATAACAGAAGGCCGGAATTATATTATGATCAAAGGGTGCCCGATAGGGCACCCTTTTTTTGTCGGGTTGGTGTTATTCCCATTTCCCTCATATTCTTATCTTTATAAAAAGAACCATCCCATGAAATATATATTAACCCTTTGTTTAGGACTTATGTTCTGGGCCGGCTACTCCCAGTCCGGCCAAAATAAGATATTACCCAGGGAGATACAGATTAAAACAGCCGTATTACCCTTACCTGATGCCGAGAAGGCCGGGGCCATGGTTTACGGCTATAACAGCGAAGGAAAGCTGGAAGTGTTCAGGGAAGGCACCAATAATATGGTATGCCTGGCAGACGACCCGGAAAAGGAGGGGATAAGCGTATCCTGTTATTCCAAGGCCCTGGAACCATTTATGGCCAGGGGCAGGGAACTCAGTGCCGCAGGTGCCGACTTCAAGGAAAAAATGGAAACCCGCGGAAAGGAGGTAGCCGAAGGGAAACTTAAAATGCCGGAGGCCCCCAGTATGACCTATATCTATTACGGGAAAGATGAGGATTACGACCGCAGCACGGGCGAATTGGCCAATGGGAAATTCCGTTACGTGATCTATATCCCCTTTGCCACAACAGAATCTACAGGCTTGCCGGATAAGCCTCATGCCCCCGGCATGCCGTGGCTTATGGATCCCGGGACACACCGGGCACATATAATGGTCGGACCTTTCTGAAACCCGGATAAACTGCGAAAAAGACCATCAAACTTATATTATGGAGCAATATGCCACGGCCTTACTTTATGCCATCCCGTTCTTTATTATCCTGCTGATCCTGGAAATCGGGTACGGACATTTCGTAAAGGACCAGAAGCACAAACTCCTGGATAGCGTTAGCAGTATCAGTTCCGGGCTTACCAATGTCATCAAGGATTCCCTGGGGCTTGGCCTTATCATCTTTTCTTATCCTTACCTGCGGGATACCCTCGCCCTGACGGAAATAAATGCAACCTGGGCAGTTTGGCTGGTGGCTTTTATTGCGATAGATTTCGCCGGATACTGGAACCATCGGCTCAGTCACCACATCAATGTTTTCTGGAACCAGCATGTAATTCATCATTCCAGCGAGGAGTTCAACCTGGCTTGTGCACTGCGGCAGCCCATTTCTAACCTGGTCGGCTACTTTGCTTTACTGCTTCTCCCTGCTGCCTTGCTGGGCGTGCCGGCGAAAGTCATCGCCATCCTGGCCCCTATCCATCTATTTGCGCAATTCTGGTACCATACGCAGCACATCGGTAAGCTTGGATGGTTCGAATACCTATTTGTCACCCCTTCCCAACACCGGGTTCACCACGCCATCAACCCCGAATACATCGATAAGAACCTGGGACAGATCCTTTCCGTTTGGGATCGTTGGTTCGGCACATTCCAGGAAGAATTGGAGGAGGTGCCCCCTCAGTACGGGGTGCTGAAACCGGCGGCCACCTGGAATCCTTTCCTGATCAATTTTCAACACTTCTGGAGACTGGCAGTAGATGCCTGGCGCACCCGGAATGCCTGGGATAAAATCAGGATATGGTTTATGCCTACGGGATGGCGTCCGGCCGATGTTAAAGAAAAGCACCCTTATACGGTCATCAGTGATGTGTATAACTATGAAAAATACCATACCGAGGCAACTCCCTGGTTTAAGGGTTATATCTTGCTGCAGATGCTGGTAACCCTTGCTTTGCTGATGTTCATGTTCTACAATTTTTCGGCTATTAGTTACCAGGGACTATTGCTCTACGGTGGCTTTCTGTTCCTGGCGATCTTTGGATACAGCAGTCTTATGGACCGGCAACGGTACGCATTCTACGTGGAGGTCGCCAGAGCTGCTGCGGGTTTTATCTTTATTTACCTGTCCGGGGATTGGTTCGGGATGAACAGCTATTTTGCTGAGGCGGGACTGGTTTTGCAGTTTTATTTCATCATTACCCTTGGCGCCACCGTTTATTTTACTTTTTTTGAAAAAGAAACCGTTTCTTCTAATCTTGCTGTCTGATATATGGAACAAAGGCCATACGTACTCGCCGAAACCAATTATAAATTACTCAAAGATCACCACGTAGAACTTGCTGTACTCCCCTGGGGAGCGACTGAAGCGCATAATTACCACCTGCCGTACGGGACAGATAATTTTCAGGCCGAAGCTATCGCAGCAGCGGCAGCCGGAAAAGCCTGGGATAAGGGAGGCAAGGTAATGGTCTTTCCCGCCGTACCCTTCGGGACGAATACGGGGCAGCATGATATTTACCTGGACATCAACCTGAATCCATCAACCCAACTGGCTATCCTTAGAGATATCGCAGCTACCCTGAAAAGACAAGGTATACCTAAGCTGCTGATATTTAACGGGCATGGGGGTAATAATTTTAAACCGCTGGTACGGGAACTCGGGCTGGAATTCCCTGAGCTCTTTATTTGTTATGCCGATAGTTTCAGGGCGCTTGATAAAACTAAATACTTTGATAATGAAGGTGACCATGCCGATGAAATGGAAACTTCACTTATGCTGTACCTAAAACCCGGACTGGTATTGCCCAAAAAGGAGTGGGGGAGTGGTGCACATCGGCAATTCCGGATCAAATCATTCTCTGAAGGCTGGGCCTGGGCCGAACGGAAATGGAGTGCTGTTAGCGAGGATACCGGGATCGGAGACCCTTCCGAGGCCACCGCGGAAAAAGGAAAGCGCTACTTTAAAGACCTGGTGGAAAAAACCGGGGAATTTATGCTGGAACTCTGTAAGGCAGATCCCAGCGATATGTATTCGAAAGATTAATTCTCAGAGTTCGGGAGAAATCTCACTCCTTACCAGGTCTACGTACAATTTCATGGCGTCTGCACTGCTGATATCCCGCGCCTGGATGAGAGCATTGGCTTTAAAAGCATTGATCAGCGGTGTCTTACTTCCCGGGTGGTCAAAATTGCGGTTCGCTATCTTGTAATAGGCATATAGTTTCAGGAGAAGATCGGCGGGTAACGGATCGTTGAAATTGTTGACGATCTCAACTGCTTTTGTAAATTTCATATGTAATTCCTCAGTCTTCATCCTTTTTAGGTATGGTGGCAATACAGGTTTTTGCCCCTTTCACTTTCTGGTTGAGTTTAACCGTGATAATACTGTTTAAGGGCAGGAAAAGATCCACGCGAGAACCAAATTTAATAAAACCTGCGTCTTCACCCTGTACCACGCTTTCTCCTACTTCCGCGTAATTGACGATCCTCCTGGCCATGGCCCCCGCAATCTGCCGGTAAAGGATATCGCCGAATTTCGGGGTGTTGATAACGACAGTAGTACGCTCGTTCTCCTCGCTCGACTTAGGGTGCCAGGCGACAAGGTACTTCCCGGGGTGGTATTTCGAGAAACGGATCTGCCCACTGGCCGGGTATCGTGTCACGTGGACATTCACGGGCGACATGAAAATGGAGACCTGCAGGCGTTTGTCTTTAAAGTATTCATTCTCTTCCACTTCCTCTATGACGACCACCTTCCCGTCTACCGGAGCAAGGATCTCGTCAAAATTTTTAGTGGCAACCCTTTTTGGGTTCCTGAAGAATTGAAGGATGGCGACCAGGATCAGGAGGGCAGCTATTTGCACCGCTGTCTTTACCCAGGATATACCGACGTAGAAGTGAGCCAGTACGATGATGGCGCTGAGCAGGAAAAATGTAATTAATATTATTTTTTGTCCCTCTTTATGAAACATTGGTCAAAAGGTTAAGTGTTAAGTAGGCGAATGGTGCAGCAAATATAAGACTATCCAACCTATCTAACATACCTCCGTGACCAGGAAGTATAGCTCCGCTGTCTTTCACCCCGGCTTCACGTTTTAATTTAGATTCCACTAAATCGCCTAAACCACCAGCAATTACTATGACTACAGCCAGGATAACCCATTGGGCCGGATTAACGATTGGTTCGTACCGAGCCATGAAATAAGCGGCGGCCACGGTAAAAACAAGTCCGCCCAGGCTCCCTTCAACTGTCTTTTTTGGAGAGATAGCCGGGTATAATTTGGTCCGGCCTATGGTTTTCCCCACTAAGTACGCAAAAGAGTCGTTTACCCAGATCAGGATAAAGATGCCCATGATGAGGAATTTCGCAAAGGCGTCATCCTTATAGGGGATCATAGTAAGAAAAATACATCCTCCCCCTATATAGAAAAGCCCGATAAGGAATTTCATTACTCCATTCTCCTTGGGCTTCCTATTGCTGAAGAGGTAATACAATAAAATGATGTTGATAGTAATGGTGATAAACATCAGGATATTGATGAGCAGCTTGTCGTGGATCAGGTAAATGAAGGCCCACCAGAGTGCCAGGTAAGCCATGAAAATATAATATCCCTTGAGCGCGGTAAGCCGCTTATATTCATAAAGACAAGCGAGACCGAAGATCATGAACAGGAAGTCGAATGCGTCTGTGCTTAGGAAGACTGCGGATAGTAAAAGGGCTACATAAACTACCCCTGTTATGGATCTCCTGAGAACTTCCTTCATAATTACAGGTCTTCCAGGAGTAACAGGTACAAGTGCTTGGAGCTGCTGCCGTAAGTCAGGAAATCATCCTTATTCTCTGCGGAAGCCTGAAAATGTTTAATGGTAGTGATATTGGCAGGGATGCCTTGTTTGTACTTCTTCTTTATCAGTTTAAGTCCTTCGCCGATAGATTCCACCAGCTGGCTGGTCGTGGCAAATACAATGACATTGTCGGGAACCTCGTGAAGTTTCTTTTCCTGTAATTGGTTAGAACAAACCAGGATAGACCCGTTCTGGGCAATCAGGTGTTCACAGGTTGTGAAGAAAACTTCGCTTTCTTTGGATTTGTTGGTAAATGTAAGTCCCTCTTTCTTAAAGCGCTCCTCGAGTTGGGGATTCATACTGAAGAAGGGTTCCTGTTGCCAGTTATTCTCCAGGATGATATTTTTCAAAGCCTCCGAAACTTCCCCGAAGGAGTCGCAATAGAGGAATTTACCCCCGTTCTTCTTAAAGTGTATGGTGAACTTCTCATCCACCGGGATATTCAGGTCGGGCATATGAACGCCACGGGTTTCCGCAGTTTCTTTGGAAACCTTTTTCTTACCCCCCCCGAAGAGTTTGTCTAAGAGACCCATGAATATCTTTGTGGTTCTAAAACATGTCCGGTTGCTATATGGACAACGTTAAAATTCGATTATTTATTTTCCTCAGTCGATTCCTCGGAAGCCAGTTTCTCGGTGGCTACCTCTTCCTGCCCCTGCTCGTCAAACTTTTCTGCGAACGGACGCTTACCGAAAATCTTCTCTAAATCTTCCTTAAAGATAACTTCTTTGTCCAATAAACGTTCTGCTAATTCGGAAAGTTTGTCTTTGTTCTTCTCGAGTACATCGATAGCCCTTTTATACTCGGTTTCGATGATCTTGGAAATCTCCTTGTCAATCCTTTGAGCAGTTTCCTCGCTGTAAGGCTTAGTAAAGCCGTACTCGTTCTGACCGGAAGAATCGTAATAGGTGAGGTTCCCGATGGATTCGTTCAGGCCGTAGATCGTGACCATAGCCCGTGCCTGTTTGGTTACCTTTTCCAGGTCGCTGAGCGCACCGGTAGAGATCTTGTTAAAGATCACTTTTTCCGCGGCCCGTCCACCCAGGGTGGCACACATTTCGTCCAGCATTTGTTCCGGGCGAACGATCAGCCTTTCTTCTGGCAGGTACCAGGCAGCTCCCAGGGACTGACCCCTTGGAACGATAGTAACCTTAACCAGGGGAGCAGCATGTTCCAGCATCCAGCTAACCGTGGCATGACCGGCCTCGTGGTAGGCAATTGTCTTTTTCTCTTCCGGGGTGATGATCTTGTTTTTCTTCTCAAGTCCACCCACAATACGGTCCACCGCATCCAGGAAATCCTGTTTTGATACGGCTTTCTTCTCTTTCCTTGCTGCGATCAGGGCAGCTTCGTTACAAACGTTGGCAATATCAGCACCGGAAAAGCCGGGTGTTTGCCTCGCCAGGAACTCAAGGTCCAGGGTTTCTGCCGTTTTGATCGGTCTCAGGTGAACTTCAAAGATCTCTTTTCGTTCCCTGATATCCGGAAGATCCACGTAGATCTGGCGGTCAAACCTACCTGCTCGCATCAGTGCCTTATCCAGAACATCTGCGCGGTTGGTCGCAGCCAGCACGATCACGTTGGTATTCGTACCAAAACCATCCATCTCCGTAAGGAGCTGGTTCAGCGTATTCTCGCGTTCATCATTAGAACCCGTAAAGTTGTTTTTACCCCTTGCACGCCCGATAGCATCGATCTCATCTATAAAAATAATGGCAGGAGATTTGTCTTTCGCCTGCTTGAACAGGTCCCGTACACGGGATGCACCAACTCCTACAAACATCTCAACGAAGTCTGATCCAGAAAGGGAGAAGAATGGAACTTTGGCTTCTCCGGCCACGGCCTTTGCCAGGAGCGTCTTACCGGTTCCGGGAGGTCCTACCAACAGGGCTCCTTTAGGGATCTTACCTCCCAGGGAAGTATATTTTTCAGGGTGTTTCAGGAATTCCACGATCTCTTCCACTTCCTCCTTGGCACCTTCTAACCCGGCCACGTCTTTGAAAGATGTCCTGGTATCTGTCTTCTCATCGAAGAGTTTTGCCTTGGATTTCCCGATGTTGAAGATCTGTCCTCCTGCACCGCCTCCGGCTCCGCCAGACATCCTGCGCATCAGGTAGATCCATATCCCGATGATCAGCACAAACGGGAGTATAGTCAGCAGCAGTTCCATGAATACGTTAGATTCCGTGTCGTAATCCACGATAGTATCCAGGTTGTTTTCCTGCTTTATCTTCTTGATATCGTTCTCAAAATTCTGTAAATCCCCGTAGTCCAGCACGTACTGAGGTACCATCCCGGTAGATGGGATCAGGGGTTGATCTACCACATCTTTGTGCACATCCTTGCTCATGGCCTCTTCTGTCAGGAATACTTTGGCCTGGCGGGTGTTGGTAATGATCAGGATCTTGCTGATATCCCCGTTGCGCAGGTATTCCTGCAACTCGGAGGTAGTGGTCTTCTGTGTTGTAGACAGGCTGCCAGATCCGAAGAACTGGAACCCGATTAACAGAATTGCGATCAGTCCGTAGATCCACCATGAACTGAACTTAGGTTTTTTTTGGGGTGTTTTGTTATCTTTTGACATTGTAATTTTTTACTGATTAAAGCTACTTTCTACCAAGGTCACCTTGGCATCGCCCCAAAGTCCTTCAATATCATAAAACTCTCTGGTTTGCTTTTGAAAAACATGAACTACCACGTTGACATAGTCCATAAGGATCCACTCGGCATTCTCAGATCCCTCAACATGCCAGGGCTTGTCCTGGGTTGCTTTACTAACGGTTTTTTGGATGGAATTCACAATGGCATTCACGTGAGTATTGGAAGTACCATTACAAATTATAAAGTAGTCACAAACAGTATTTTCTATATCTCTGAGGTCCAGCAAGTTAATCTCCAGACCCTTTACTTCTTCAATTCCGTGTAAGATTAAGGCAATCAATTCATCTGCGCTCGTTTCCCTTTTCTGCATTCAATTGTTTTAGTTTTTACAAAGTTATTGTTTTTTTGTTTTTTTTGCTAATGGTTTTAACATAACATTGTACATCAAATACCTAGGCTTCACCATGCTTTTAATCAAACTTGATGCCACGGATTCTACTAATACTTACTTAAAGGAGATCCTGGCCCAGGGAAGCCCCCGGGATCTGACCGTGGTGCAGGCAGATCGCCAGTTGATGGGCAGGGGCCAAATGGGAACGAGCTGGGTATCTGAGCCTTATAAGAACCTGACAATAAGCGTTTTAAAGCGTTTTGAGGACCTGGGCGCCGCGCAGCAGTTTCGGGTCAATATAGGAACCTCCCTCGCAGTTTACCGCACCCTCAAAAACTTCCTAATTCCCGATCTTTCTATAAAATGGCCTAACGACATTCTGTCAGGAAACCGGAAAATATGCGGAATCCTCATAGAAAATATGGTTTCGGGCGGCCGGATATCTGCATCGGTGATCGGTATGGGGCTGAATGTCAACCAAATTGATTTCGATGGTTTACCCCAGGTAACTTCTCTTAAACTGGAAACCGGGCAGGAGCATGAACTGGACGAGGTCTTACATACTCTCATGGCAGAACTGAAGACAAGTTTCGTGGACCTGCTATCACAGGAAGAGTCTCGGTTGTTCAGTGATTACGAATCGCTGTTATTCCGCAAGGATAAACCTTCCACTTTTGAAGACGAGGAAGGCAAGATGTTCATGGGTTTTATCAGGGGGGTAACCCGGGATGGCCAACTCAGGGTAGAACTCGAAGACCGGGTAGAAAAGCACTACGGTCTCAAAGAGATAAAACTTCTATATTGAGATTGCCGGAATCTCTCCTGCTTATAATTCACCGAGGTTCTTAGATAAAGTGTTCAGGAAGTTGGTGATCGGTCCCTTGATCATCATTGCCATCATGGCGTTAAATTCCCCGTCGAAATCCAGTGATATTTCACTTTTGTCCGCCTCTTTGGCCGCGATGTGCGCGGTCAATGTAAAGGGTAGTTTATCGCTGGCAGCGCCCAATACCAGTTTCTGATCAGGTAACTGTTCTTTTCTTTCCAGGACGATCTCCGGCATCCCTTTGAGGCCAAAGAGAAAACGGTCTTCATTGATCAGCTGGAATTTATCCAGGTTCTGGGGCATGATCTGTTCAAAGTTTTCCAGCTTGGTCAGGAAATCGTACAGTTCTTTTGCGCTCTTATTAACGGTAGTAGGAGTGGTGTTTATCTGCATAAGTTATGAAGGCCATTCGGAAGGAGCCTTTCTCCATTCCATGAGTGTTTTTTGTTGTTCTTCCCGGATATAATTGGTTTCGGATGCCTGTTCTATCAGGTTCTCATAATCGCTGAGCGTGTGTAGGTCGATGCCTTTCTCCTTGAACGCCTTATCGGCCTGTTCAAATCCATAAGTAAATATGGCGAGCATTCCCTTAACCTGGGCACCTGCCTTGAGTAGTCCGTCTACGGCGTTCAGGCTGCTTTTACCGGTACTGATCAGGTCTTCTATTACCACAACGGTCTGCCCGGCTTCCAGCTGCCCTTCGATCTGGTTCTGCCTCCCATGAGCCTTTGGTTCAGGGCGGACATAAATAAAAGGCAAGCCTAATTGCTCGGCTACCAGCATACCTATACCTATTGCCCCAGTTGCTACCCCTGCGATCACATCAGGTTTCCCGTAAAGGGATTCCAGTTGCCTGGAGATTTCCTGCCGTACATAATTACGGATAGCGGGGTAGGAAAGTATTATGCGGTTGTCGCAGTAAATAGGTGATTTCCACCCCGAAGCCCATGTAAAGGGATTTTCTGGTTTCAACTTAATTGCATTAATTTGCAGCAAAAGCTCGGCCGTTTTCTTTGCGGTATCTTTGTCTAAAACCATGGCGCAAATGTATAAAGTTTTTGTTAATGATTCGCCTTTGATTTTAACGAACACCTTAACAGAAACGGTGAACGGTAATTACTTCCTGCTTAATGGAAGATCGATCAAGAGCGCTATCAAGGCCCTGGCAAAAAAGAAGCTCAGTGAAGCTTATATCTACCATCCCAATACGGAGGAGATCCTTAAAAAATTCACGAAAAAGATACCTCTGGTAGTTGCTGCCGGGGGCGTGGTCACCAATAAGAAAGGAAAAGTTCTCTTTATATACAGGAATGATAAATGGGATCTTCCCAAAGGGAAACTCGATAAAGGGGAAACGATAGAAGAATGTGCTCTCCGCGAGGTGGAAGAGGAGACGGGGGTTCAGGGACTGGTCATCGAAAATTACCTGAAGACCACTTACCATGTGTTTAAGAGGAAAGGTAAATTCAAGCTGAAAGAGGTGCACTGGTATGCCATGAAAACCAACTACAAGGGTCCTCTGAAGGCAGAGAAGAGCGAAGGCATAAAGAAAGTGAAGTGGAAGGACCCTGTACAGATCTCCGAGGCCCTGCAGAACTCTTACGCCAACATCACCCTGCTATTTGAACATTGAGCAGGGATCACCTCAGCTTATTTCTTAGGAATACGGTAGACAGGGTACTGCATGTGTGCAGCCTCGTAATATGGAGATCTTTCATAGATCCAGTTTAACTGCGCATAAGAATCTGCGGCAAAACCTGCATCCGTCTCTTTCTTTTCCCGGAATTCCCTGGCCAGCCCGGGATTCATCTCCAGTATTTTAGCTGCGGCATCTTCAAATACATAAGATGAAAAACCTTCTTTTCGTTGCAGGATGGCATCAAAGAAATTCCAGTTGAAAAATGAATCCGGGGCTCCCGGTTCCAGGGTCTCCACCAGGTATCGCAACGCCGGTTGGGCCGTAGGGACCAACAGGTCTCCTTCCCCGAAAGTTTTGGTTACGAGCCTGGTTTCCGTTCTGGTGTCAAAATGAGGATAGTGACCTTCATAGGGCGAAGTACGGGTCTGGTAAGCTGTTATACGGTAAGACTCCACGGCCATGGTGGTATCTTTCTGTAAGACAGTGTAATTTACTTTGTTCAGGTCCAGCAATTCTCTCACTTCTTCCCATGGCCGGGGTACTATATAAGCCTCGGGAATGCTTACAGAATCCGTGGGAACATAACGGTCCATATAGGGTAATTCTTTGGTAAAAGGTTGCTCCCTGTTATACTTTAACCGTGGTAAGCCGGTAACCTGACTTGGGATAGTATCTGCTTCGTATCCCCTGAATTGCAGTGTTCTTGTCTGGGTAGTATCCAGCTCCCAGCGGATAGGGTAATTCTCGAGTAATAATTGCTCTTCGAACGCCTTGTTCCGGAGGTCTTTGATCATCGCTGATTCAGAGGCCGAATACTCCACTATGGTCTTCAGCATAAGGTAAGTTGCTGTTACCCTTTCTTTATAAGGTTTAAGCATATGGGTCTCTATCATGAGGCCCAGGGTATTCCAAAGTGTGGTATAACCGGTGGAGTACCGGGGGTAATCCATAAACTGGGAAAAGCCGCTGTCAGGAGGCTTGTTATACACGTTCACATACGGGGTTATCTCTTCCCCGGATTCCTTTAGTGCATTTTCGATTCCGGGTCTCCATTGAGCGTGCAGGAAGGATCCCAGGGGGTGGCCCATTTTGTCGTGCTGGGTAAACAGGTGGGTAAGGGTATACTGGTAATCTGCCCCGTTGCTGACGTGGGTGTCGATAAATATATCCGGTTTCACAAGATGGAAGATCTGG
Source organism: Zeaxanthinibacter enoshimensis (assembly GCF_004362865.1). Classification (GTDB taxonomy): domain Bacteria; phylum Bacteroidota; class Bacteroidia; order Flavobacteriales; family Flavobacteriaceae; genus Zeaxanthinibacter; species Zeaxanthinibacter enoshimensis. Next base: position 226,504 of record NZ_SNYI01000002.1, read on the forward strand.
GCGAAGGTTCTTGAATTTTTAGAATCGCTCTTGATAAAGTCGCGATTGAGGTCAAAATTCTTTGCGTTGCCACGGAACCCGTAAGATTCAGGGCCTTCCTGGTTTGCCCTGCTGCTGTTGTTCCGGTTTAGTGCTCCGCCTACATTGTATACGGGGATGGTAACAATAATGGTATTTTCGGGTAGTTCCAGTTTACCGGTCGCGTAATCCCGGAATAACATCATACTGGCATCTATACCATCACTTTCCCCTGGATGTATGCCGTTGTTGATGAAGATGACCAGTTTCTCCTGCTGCAATTTCCTGAAATTGAAATCGCTTTCCGGGTTTAGGGTGACCAGGTGCAGCGGCCTGCCGCTGTCTGTCTGCCCGATGGTCTGTACATTCACTTCCGGGAATTCCCTGGCCAGGCGGATATAGAATTCAATGACCTGCAGGTAGGTGGCAGTCTCATTGCCACTGCTGTTTTCAAAATGCGTTGTGAAATCGTCGGTCTTATTCTCCTTTTCAGTTTCACAGGATATGAAAAAGAAAATCAGAACGGGGATGATCAGGTACCTCATGGTTTAATAAGCTAAAGCTCCGGAAAGAGCGTACCCAAATGTAAATAAAATTAAGACTGCTTTACTGCTTCTGTGATCAAAGCAATTTCATCCCTGGTAATTGGTTTATTTCTGAATTCTATAAGGTGGTGGGTCCTGCTCCTGTAATCTTTCCAATTCTGCCGGTCTACGGGGTCTATAGAGGAGGTTACGATATTGATCCTTATAGTCCTGCTGATATTCAACTCGATAAACTGGTCCAGGAACTGCCAACCGTCCATAATAGGCATATTGATGTCGAGGAAGATCACTTCCGGGACAGCCTGCTGCGTGTCCAGTTGTTCGCGGATCGCTTGGATTGCCTGTTCACCGTTCATGTAGGTCTCAATGCTTTCACAACATTCCAGGGCATTCAGCATTTTAGTAATTCCAAATATGGTTATAGGGTCGTCATCAATAATACTGACCGTATTAATCTTTGTCATTAAAATGTATTTTAAATGTAGTGCCTTTTCCTACTTCGCTGCTTGTGGTGATAAAACCACCCATGGCTTCTACCTGGTTCTTGGTAATATACAGACCAATTCCCCTGGCTTCATCATTCTCATGGAAAGTCTTGTACATCCCGAAGAGCTTTTCTCCATAGCGTTCAAGGTCTATCCCCAGCCCGTTGTCCGCTATGCCCAGGACAATATAGTTGTCCTTTTTCTCCGTGGTCAGGGTGATCTGAGGAGGTCTGGATGGATCCTTGTATTTAACGGCATTCGTAATAAAGTTCATCAGGATGCTATCCAGGTATGCAGGAACGACTTTGACGTCAAGGTCGGGGCAGATCCGGTTATCGATCTTCGCATCGGCATTCTGCAAGAAGCCTGACAGACTTTCCACAATGGTATGTGCTCTTTCATAAAGCCTGACAGGCTTCTTGTCCAGGTTGACATTCGTATTTATGGTTACCACCTCATTGAGGTTCTCCAGGGTTTCCAACAGGTTGTTAGAAGCGGCAGTAAGCATTTTCAGGATATTCTCCTTTTCTGCTTCATCCTTCTCATCTTTCAGGAAATCAAGTAACATGGAGAAGTTAGCCGTATGTGATCTCAGGTTATGCGATACAATATGCGCAAAGTTTACTAATTTCTTATTCTGCAGGGAGGTAACGTTGATCAGGTTCCTGAGTTCACTTTCCTGCCTCTTCAGGTTGCTGATATCAAGGCTTATGCCCATCAGGCCACTGGCACGCCCGTCCTTGCCTATCAATGGTATTTTCGAAGTCAGGAAGGTGGTGGCTGAGCCATCGGAAGTGACATTAAGTGTTTCCCTGCTGTAAATCGGGGTCAGGCTTCGCATGACGGACAGATCTTCCTGCCGGGAGATGTCTGCGATCTCTTTATCGTAAAGATCGTAGTCATCTTTTCCTAATATTTCCTCGGGGCTGGAGACCCCCAGGTACTCACATTCAGCCCTGTTAACCAGGGTCTTCCTGGAATCTCGGTCTTTAATATAAAGGTTAAGAGGTAGGTTGTCTATAACAGTCCTGAGTAAGGTTTCACTTTCTTTGATCTTATTTTCGGAATTCACATGCTCTGTGATCTCCTGCAGGGTACCCAGTAACCCGATGTACTGGCCATCCCGGTAAAGGGGTTTACCCGCTGCGATCACCCAGATCTCTCGTCCGTCAGCGGTTATCATTTCTAATTTCTCGTGCCATGGAGTACCATTATTTTTAGCATTCTCAACGGCCATGGCTATAGTATTCCGGCTATATCCTTCCTTGTAGAAATTAATGGCTTCTTCTGCAGTGGGAATATAATCATCAGCAACCCCTTTGATCTTCCGGATCGTAGGGCACCAGTGAAGCTGTTGGGTAAAAGTATCGTATTCCCAGCTGCCTATCCCGGCAACCTCTGATTTATTCTGGAGCAGTAGTTCCAGTTTTTTCAGTTTTTCCGATTGTAAGATACGTGCGGTTACTTCCTCAGCCTGTATTATGATCCCGATAATATTCTCTTTATCGTCAAACCAGGGGATATTGGTCCATTCAAACCAGCGTTCTTTTTTGGATCGGTCAACAAAGCGCTCCACACCGGTTTCCCCCCCGGATCCCATAAGACAGGATTCCAGCAATTCTTTCAGGTCATCACTGACCGAATCAAAAAGATCAAATATGGATTTCCCCAGGACATTTCTCTTACCGAAATCAAAATCGGTGATCCATCGGTCAGAGACGTGGACGACCTCAAATTTTGAATTGATAAAAGCAGTTGCCTTGGGCAGCTGTTTGATCAAATAATTGGCAGCGGTGGTGGGGGTGCCTCGCAGCATAATGTTGAAATTTCCTACTAATGTATAGGGCATCCGGGGAACATGGCAATCATTGTTGTGAATTGCTCTAATTTTGTGGTGTGTTCCTGAATTACCGATAAGAACAGTTTTGAAATCCTTGTATTATTAAAGGTTATCGACGTGGGACTCAGGAAACAGGAAAGAATTTTATCCTTCGAAATTCAGGATATCCTGACGGTATCCGGAACTAAACCGGTATAATCACCCCCGTGCCGGATCACATCGCGGACAATGGAGGAACTGATGTATGATTTCCCTGATGAGGTAAGCAGGAATACCGTTTCTATTTCTGAAAGTTTCCGGTTAGTATGCGCAATGGCTTTTTCAAATTCGAAATCCCCGGGGTTTCTCAAGCCACGGAGTATAAATCCTGCATCGACTTTCTTACAGAAATCAACGGTTAGTCCTTCATAGGTCAGCACCCGGATCTTGGGCTCATCACGGAAAGCATCTTCAATAAAGCGCAGCCGTTCTTCCAGGGTGAACATATAATTCTTTTCTGCATTGATACCGATAGCAATGATGAGTTCGTCAAAAAGTGTGATTCCCCTCTGGATGATATCATAATGCCCCAGGGTTATAGGGTCAAAAGATCCGGGAAAAATGGCTCGTCTCATACTTCAGTGTTTCTGCTATCCAATTTACTCAAATTACTTTAAAGCCTCCGTTATGGCATTTTCAAAGAGTTGTGGAAGGGAGATCCCCGCTGCCCTGGCCTGCTGCGGGAGGATGCTTTCTTCCGTAAGCCCGGGGGTGGTGTTCATTTCCAGCATATAAGGTTCATCTTCGACGAAAATAAACTCGCTCCGGGAGAACCCTTTCATTTTCAAAAGGTCGTAAACTTTGCGGGCAACCTCGGTCACCCTGCGTTCCTGCTGAACACCCAGCCGTGCCGGGGTGATCTCCTGGGCCTTGCCTTCGTATTTAGCGGCAAAGTCGAAGAAGTCATTTTCTGATACGATCTCTGTAATGGGTAATACCGTGGTCTTGCCTTTATAATTGATGACCCCGACAGAAACCTCGGTTCCGTCCAGGAATGCCTCGATAAGGACTTCGTCATCCTCTGCAAATGCCTTCTCAATAGCGTCTGCAAATTCTTCTTTCTTATAAACTTTGGTGATCCCGAAACTGCTGCCTGCTTTGTTAGCTTTAACAAAACAAGGTAGTCCGACTCTTGCGATGATTTCCTCTTCCCTGTAAGTGTCGCCCGAATTCAGGTAATACGAGGTGGCCGATTTAATGCCGTAGGGTTTCAGTACGCTCAGCAGGTCTCTTTTATTGAAGGTCAGGGCGGCCTGGTAATGGTTGCAGGAGGTCTGGGGGATACCCAGTAACTCGAAATAAGCAGCGAGGTACCCGTCTTCCCCGGGATTACCATGGATGGCGTTAAATACGCAGTCAAAATGAAGGGTCTTACCCGCTACAGTTACGCTAAAATCATGCCGGTTCACAGGGTATTCCCGGTCTTCCTTATCCAGGCAGACCCACTTATCCTTCCGGATCAATACACGGTGACAATCAAATTTATCCGGATCCAGGTATTTATAGACGACATTCCCGCTTTTTATGGAGATCTGGTATTCACTGGAATACCCGCCCATTACAATCGCAATATTTTTTCTCATAGAAACAATCACTTCCCGGGAAATCCCGTGAAATATCCATTTTTCAAAGTAAAGAAAAAAGGTGTGGGTTTCCTATCTTTGCTGGGTTAATAAATTGGACCTATGAAGGATTTCATCAAGTTCCTGGGAAGCAGGACATTTCTTATCAACCTCGGGCTTGCCGCAGTCAGCGTAGTGCTGCTCACTATTCTGGCAATGCAGTGGCTGCGTTCTTCAACCAACCACGGGGAGTACGTGGAAGTCCCGGACCTGTCCAGGCTTTCAGTTACCGAAATGCGTAAAAAAATTGAAGAAGCCGGGCTGCGGTATGAAGTAATGGATTCGGCTAATTTTAACCCGGACTATCCCAGGTTCTCTATCATAGAACAAACTCCAAAAGGAGGTAACAAGGTTAAAGAGAACAGGAAGATCTACGTTACGGTAAATCCCTCCGGTTATAAAAAAGTAAGTGTTCCCAATATTATCCAGGTTACGCAACGCAACGCAGAATCCATGCTCCGGGCAGTGGGGCTGGAAGTGGAGCGTGTTACCTATATAGATCAACTGGGGAAGAATATGGTATACTATATCAAACATAAAGGCAAACAAGTAAAACCGGGAGATAAACTTCCCAAAAAGTCAGAGATCGAACTGGTCTGCGGTAACGGAACAATTCCGGGCAGCGCACGGGTACAATCAGATTCTGAGTAATAGGATGGATACAGCAGAGGAGAATATAGAATTAGGAGACGGAGAGTTATTTGAACATTACAGGTTTAAGGCATCAAAAGGACAGGACCCCTTACGGGTGGATAAGTTCCTTATGAATTTCATAGAAAACGCTACCCGGAATAAAATTCAGCAAGCAGCCAAATCTGGCCATATCTGGGTGAACGACACAATTGTCAAACAGAATTACAAAGTCAAGGCAGGGGACGAAGTTAAGGTGCTTTTTGAGCATCCGCCCCATGAATTCCTGCTGACCCCGGAAGACATCCCGCTGGATGTTGTATACGAGGACGATGTTTTGCTGGTTGTGAATAAACCAGCCGGGATGGTGGTACATCCCGGTCATGGAAATTATTCCGGGACACTGATCAATGCGCTGTTGCATCATATAGACCAGCTGCCGATGAACAGTAACGAACGCCCGGGGCTGGTGCACCGAATTGACAAAGATACCTCTGGCTTACTGGTTGTAGCTAAGACCGAGGCCGCGATGACCTACCTGGCTCAACAATTCTTTGATAAGAGCAGTGAACGCGAATACATCGCCCTGGTTTGGGGGAATGTAGAGCAGGATGAGGGGACCATTGAAGGTCATATCGGCAGGAACCCCAAGAACCGATTGCAGATGCAAGTGTTCCCAGAGGGGGAACAGGGGAAAGAGGCAGTCACCCACTACAAAGTTCTGGAAAGACTCGGTTACGTCACCCTGATCTCCTGCAAACTGGAGACCGGGCGAACTCACCAGATTCGCGTGCATCTTAAACATATCGGTCATACCCTGTTCAACGACGAGCGCTATGGCGGAGACCGGATACTAAAGGGTACTACCTTTACCAAGTACCGGCAGTTTGTGGATAATGCTTTCAAGATCCTGCCCCGGCAGGCACTTCACGCCAAAACCCTCGGATTTAAACACCCGGTCAGTGGGGAGCACAAGCGGTTTGATTCGGAGATCCCTGAAGACATGCAGGCTTGTATTGATAAATGGCGGGAATACGCTAAGCATACCAGCAAATAATCATTGCTGATAGTGGCATTGATTTTCTCTAGTAAAACTCCGGCTTAAAGCTGATATACTTTATTAATTTTAGGCAAAATTGAGATTATGAAAATTGTTATTTCCCCAGCAAAATCTTTGGATTACGAAAGGGAATTACCCATAAAGACCCATACACAACCCCGGTTCCTGCAGGAGGCTGAAAAGCTGAACAAGGTTTTGGCAAAGAAAAGCCCCAGATCCCTTGCGAAGCTAATGGACATTTCCGCAGACCTTGCTGACCTGAACTGGCAGCGTAACCAGGATTTCCAGCTGCCATTCAACTCCAGGAACGCCAGGCCGGCCGTATTTGCTTTTGACGGGGACGTTTACCAGGGACTGGATGCGTACACCTTTGAGGAAGAAAAATTTGAACGGTTGCAGGACTCACTCCGCATCCTCTCAGGTCTCTACGGAATTCTGAAGCCGTTGGACCTGATGCAGCCATACCGGCTGGAGATGGGTACTTCCCTGAAGATTGGTAGGAAAAAGAATCTCTACGAGTTCTGGAAAGAGAATATTACCAAGGCTCTTAATGAAGAACTGGCGGAAGGCGAACTTTTTGTCAACCTTGCGAGTAATGAATATTTCAATGCGGTGGATACCAAGAAACTAAAGACCCCTGTTATCACCCCGGTCTTCAAGGACTGGAAGAATGATAACCTGAAGGTGATCAGTTTCTTTGCGAAGAAGGCCAGGGGGGCCATGGTCCGTTATATAATTGACAAGGATGTCAAAACGCTGGATGACCTGAAAGGATTTGATTACCTGGATTACTGTTACAGCAAGGAACATACGCTTAAAGAAAACAACCCGGTCTTTGTTCGGTAGAATAAAATCAGAGCCCCGGCGTTATTAAGTATAAGTTCAAAATCCTCTGCTGATGAAACGCTTCTCTATATTCCTGTTTTGTATTACCCTGGGATTACTGTCCTGTACGGATCGCGATGATGAATTGCAGCAGGTGCAGATCCGGGTCAGGAATATGAATAGTTTTACTTACGATACTGTGATCGTGGGAGACCAGGAATCCGTTCACGAATTAGTAGAGCCCGGGGCATACTCGGACTACCTGCCTTACGACACTGCCTACCGCTATGCCTATATTGAGATTGTGGCAGGAGATTCTACCTTTATTGCACAACCCATAGATTTTGTGGGCGAAGACCCGCTACCGGCAGGTTTTTATACCTATGAGCTCACCGCAGAAGAAGATTTCTCAGTCGATCTGAATTTTGTTCTCGACTAGGCCTTATTCTTAATACTGATCTTTTCCTCTACTGAAGGCTTGCGTTTAATTTTACGTGCTCTCCTGGCACCAAAGGACTTGTTAGCTATCTTACCTCGCTTTGTTTTTTTATCACCTTTTCCCATAGCTCGTGTGTTTTATAATCCCTAAATATACCCAAGATCCGGGTGTAAATCAAGTCCGGGAAGCCCGGAAGGAACAGATTCTGAAAAGAGTTTGCGTATTCTGAAAGAAAACATTTGAATTGCAGAATTTTATCCATTAAAACTGTCCTTTTCACTGCAAAATTGTAACAAAATGGGTCCTTTTTATAAGGATATCACATTGCTTTCTTAGGTCAAAAACCCTAAGTTTGTTTTCATAATCAGTAAAGCAATTTCAGTGGAAATTAAAAAGGTTTTAGTAGCAAACAGAGGAGAAATAGCAATCCGGATCTTCCGGGCTTGTGTCGAAATAGGAGTGCGAACAGTAGGGATCTACACTTACGAAGACCGGTATTCGCTCCACCGGTATAAAGCAGACGAATGCTACCAGATCGGGGGAGAAGGAGAGCCACTGAAACCCTACCTGGATATAGATGCCATCATCCAGGTGGCCAAGGACAACCAGGTGGACGCCATTCACCCGGGTTACGGGTTTTTATCTGAGAATGCCACATTTGCCCGTAAGTGCGAAGAGAACGGCATCATTTTTATCGGTCCCAAAGTTTCTGTTCTCAAAGCACTGGGCGATAAGATTACAGCTAAGGAAGTAGCGGTGGCTAATAAGGTCCCCGTGATCGAAAGCAGCAAAGAAGACCTGGCAGATATAAAGATTGCATTAGCTGAAGCCAAAAGAATAGGATACCCGGTAATGCTGAAAGCGGCGTCTGGTGGTGGAGGCCGTGGAATGCGGGTCATCCGTACCGAAGACGAACTCAGGAAAGCCTACCCCGAAGCCAGGAGGGAATCCCTCAATGCTTTCGGAGATGATACGGTATTCCTGGAAAAATTCGTGGAGAACCCTAAGCATATAGAGGTGCAGATCGTGGCTGACAACCACGGGAATATTGTGCATTTATATGAGCGGGATTGTTCCGTTCAGCGAAGGTACCAGAAGGTTATAGAGTTCGCGCCCTCTGTAGGCCTGGACGAAGAGACTAAACAAAAGCTTTATACCTATGCGATAGACATCTGTAAAGCGGTAAACTATAATAATATCGGGACGGTAGAATTCCTGGTGGATGACGACGGAAGTATCTACTTCATCGAGGTCAATCCCAGGATACAAGTAGAACATACCGTTACTGAAATGGTTACAAATATAGACCTGGTAAAGGCCCAGCTTTTTATTGCAGGGGGCTACCGCCTGTCTGATAAACAGATAAAGATCCCGGACCAGGCCTCGGTCAAGGTGACCGGGTATGCATTACAGTGCCGTGTCACTACGGAAGATCCCGGGAATGATTTTAAACCGGACTACGGGGTGGTCACCACCTACAGAAGTGCTTCCGGGTTCGGGATACGCCTGGATGCCGGGAGTATCTACCAGGGGGTGGTTATCTCGCCATTCTTTGATTCCATGCTGGTAAAAGTATCAGCGATCAGCCGGACCCTGGACGGGTCTTGCAGGAAGATGCGAAGGGCTCTGGCCGAGTTCAGGATACGGGGGGTCAAGACCAATATGGCTTTCCTGGATAATATCCTGAAACACCCTTCTTTCAGGGAAGGGAAGGTGACGGTCAACTTTATTAAAAATGAGCCTAAACTGTTCGAGTTCACTGAGCCCCGCAACAGGGCAAATAAACTGCTGGAATTCCTGGGCGAAAACATTGTTAACGGGAACCCGGATGTAAAGAATGTTGATCCTAACCGGGTATTTTCTAAACCCCATGTGCCTTCTTATCCCTCAAGGGAACCCTATCCCAAAGGGACAAAAGACTTACTGACCGAATTAGGACCTGAAGGATTGTCCAACTGGCTGAAATCTGAGACCAAGGTACATTTCACGGATACGACCATGCGGGATGCGCACCAGAGCCTGTTGGCCACAAGGATGCGTACCGCGGATATGCTGAAAGTTGCTGAAGGTTATGCCAAGAACCATCCTGAAATTTTCAGCCTTGAAGTCTGGGGAGGCGCAACATTTGATGTTTGCCTAAGATTTTTACAGGAAAACCCATGGGAACGACTGGAACTGCTCCGGGAAGCCATGCCCAATATCCTGCTGCAGATGCTTATCAGGGGTTCTAACGGGGTTGGATATACTGCCTACCCGGATAACGTTATCGCTAAGTTCGTCGAACAATCCTGGGAAAGCGGGATAGACCTTTTCCGGATATTTGATTCCCTCAACTGGATGAAATCCCTTGCACCCTGCATTGATCACGTCAGGAAACGGACCAATGGTATTGCTGAAGGCTCCATCTGTTATACTGGGGATATACTGGATCCCTCCAAAACAAAATACGACCTGAAATATTACCTGCAGCTGGCCAAGGACCTGGAGAATGCCGGGGCACATATCCTGGCGATAAAAGACATGGCGGGTTTATTAAAGCCTTATGCGGCATACGAACTGATATCGGCCTTGAAATCCGAGATCAATATCCCGATCCACCTGCATACCCACGATACATCTTCGATACAACCGGCCACTTACTTGAAAGCGGTTGAAGCGGGTGTGGATGTGGTTGATGTGGCCCTGGGTGGGTTATCCGGCTTAACGTCCCAGCCAAACTTTAATTCGGTCGTGGAAATGCTGCGTTACCATGAAAGAGAGAATATCCTGGATCATAATAAATTAGCGGAGTATTCCAATTACTGGGAAACGGTAAGGAATTATTATTACCCCTTTGAATCCGGCTTAAGATCAGGTTCGGGAGATGTTTATAAACACGAGATCCCCGGCGGACAGTATTCTAACCTGAAAGGCCAAGCCATAGCCCTTGGTCTTGAAAATAAGTTCCCGGAGATCACCAAGATGTACGCAGAGGTAAATGAAATGTTCGGCGATATCATTAAAGTGACCCCGAGTTCTAAAGTAGTGGGGGATATGGCCCAGTTCATGATCAGTAACGGGTATACCGTAGAAGACATCATGGAGCGGGGAGAGAATTTCTCCTATCCCAGTTCCGTGGTCAGTTTCTTCAGGGGTGATCTTGGGCAACCGGTCGGAGGCTTCCCTGAAAAGCTCCAGAAAATCATCCTAAAAGGGGAAAAACCTTACACGGACAGGCCAAACGCCCACCTGGAACCTGTAGATTTTGATAAGGAATTTGAAGCCTTCAAGAATAAATTCAGTTCAGGAATGGGTCGGGAGCTGAGGATGACCGATTTCCTTTCTTACCTGCTCTATCCAAAAGTATTTACCGAGGCCCACGAGAAACATCTGAAATATGGCAATGTCATGAATATCCCGACCAAGAATTTCTTCTATGGGATGGACGTTGGCGAAGAGATCATGGTAGAACTGGACAGGGGAAAGAACATCCTGATCTCCCTGATGTTGAAAGGAGAACCTGATGAAGACGGGAATGTCAATATCTTCTTTAAAGTGAACGGGCAACTCCGGAATGTCTTTATCAAGGACAAATCGGTTAAAGTGGAGCGGCAGCGAAATATTAAAGCAGACAGCAGTGACCCAAAACAGATCGGGGCTCCCCTGCAGGGAATGCTTTCCAGTGTCCTGGTCAAGAAGGGCCAGGAAGTACAGAAAAACCAGCCGCTATTCGTTATAGAAGCTATGAAAATGGAAACCACGGTTACCGCGAACGAGGAGGGAGTCGTAGACCGGGTGGAACTGGGGAATGGAACCCTGGTGCATTCAGATGATCTTGTCCTGGTTTTAAAGTAATTCTATTAAGCGGCCTTTTATACATACACACCCCTATGACCCCTTCCTGTTTGAAGAGGCCACCCGTTGGATCGTAGGTACCCTCCCGCCTCCCAGGTTCACGACGGGTGAATTAAAACCCGGGGACGTCAATTTCTGCTATGGCAGCAGGGATGGCCAGCTCTGGAACATCCTTGACCGGATCTTTGATCTTGGCCTGCATTACGAGGATACAGAAGATGCTGTCCTGCAACGGAAAGAATTCCTGAAACGTGAACAGATCGGGATCTATGATATCGTCCAAAGTGCGGAACGGGATAAAATAGATGCCACAGACCTCGGGATGAGCGGGGTAAAGTTACGCGACCTGGTGGCTGGCCTGTATAAATACCCCAGGGTTGACACCTTGCTATTCACGGGCGGAAACAGTAAGAACGGCCCGGAGTATTTTTTCAGGAGACTGGCAAGGGCATATAAGCTCAGACTTATAAGCGTTCATTCGTCCGTTCCCCGCATTCACGAATTCACCCTGCCCGGGGATATTGTCCCGGGAGCTGGTGGCCGAATGATCCGAACCGTTTCTCTTACCGCCCCCAGCGGGAGCGCAAACCGTGCAGTGGGAAGTATGGAAGAGTATAAGTATTTGAAAGCCCGCAACCCCGGTTACACCACCCTGGATTTCAGGGTGCGGCAATACGAGCCCTTCTTTAAGGATCCATCTTATATCCACGGATTCTAAAAATAAAAGAACCCGGGAAAATAATCTCCCGGGTTCTTCCTGATCAATAACGTCAATAGATAGCGTTATTGTTTATTCTGCTGATCCTTAATGGTATCTTTTTCAATGTCAAATTTATTAGTATCTATATTGGTGTTCCCCGTAGGATTTGTCGGGGTGTTCTGATCTTTAGTTCTTTCGAATTTCTTATCTGTAATTCCCATGGTTAATTTCTTTTATTGATTCATCATCAATATAGGAAATGAGGACTCAAATCCCCGTTAAGACCCTTATAAACCTATGTTATTGAATGTTAAACCACGTGATTACTTCACCGGGGGCTCACTGCTGAGGAGTGCGTAGTAAACCTGTAAACCATAATCAATCTTCCCGATCTCCAGGTTTTCATTGGGACTATGCTGGTTGTTGTCAGGGTTGACCATGGGCACGATAAAAGCGGGGATGGCCAGTTCGTTCACAAAAGGAGAGATAGGTACCGTTCCCCCCATGATCCGTATCTGCACCACCTGTTCCCCAAATTTTTCACCGAGTATTTTAACCAGGTGTTCTCCAAAAGGATTCTCCAGCGGAGTCTGGAAAGCATCGGTCACCGGGCGTTCTGTAATGGTTACAATACGGTCGTATTTCTGGCGATCCTCCAGCGAAGGTACATCGGTCATGACATGGTATCCTTCTTTCCTGATGTATTCTTTGATCAGTTCTTTCAGGCGGGTACCATCTGATTCCGGGACAAGACGTAGATCGACCTCGGCAGTAGCTGATTCGGGCACAATGGTCCTGGCTTTATCGCCGACCCACCCGGATGCCAGGCCGCGGATATTTAATGATGGGTATTGAAGGGATTCCTGGTAAAAGGAACCGACTTTCTCAGGCTTCCGGATAGCGAGATTCCGGTTGATGGTTTCGCTGTCATCAGGAACACTGCGCAGGACTTCCATCGTCTTATCATCAATACTGATGCCGTCGTAATACCCTTCGATCAGCACCCGGCCATCTTTATCCTTCATCCCCGCCAGCAACTGCGCCAGCTGCAATCCGGGGTTTGGTGCGTAATTCCCATAATGGCCGCTGTGCTGAGGTTTAACGGGGCCATAGGTAGTAATACTCATGGTGGTGATCCCCCGGCAACCATATACAACGGTAGGTAACCCTGAGGGGTGTACCGGGCCATCATTTATGACCAGGACATCAGCTGCGAGTAATTCACGGTACTGTTTCACGGCCTCCGGAAGGGGCTTGCTGCCTTTCTCCTCCTCGCTGTCCAGGATAACTTTTACATTAAAGGGGATAGGCTGCTTGTTCTTTCGCAGCAGGTCTATGGCATTAAGGAACATGACGATCGGACCCTTGTCATCAGAGACAGACCTTCCGAACAATCGCCAGTCGTAATTGATATCCGCAGCCAGGGAATCAAAAGGAATCTGTTTCCATTCCTCCCCGGATCGCGCTTTTAAGACCACTTCGTATGGACTTTTCTGTTCCCATTTGGAAGGGTCTACAGCCTGCCCGTCAAAATGCATGTAGAACAGCACCGTTGGTTTACTGTCTTCCATGGGCAGGGCCGCGAAAAACAGGGATTCCCCCGCCGTTGGGAGTACACTGGTATTAAATCCCCGTTCGTTGAATTTATTGGTAAGCCAGGTGATATTCCTGTTGATGTCTGCGTGGTCCAAGGCGTCGTTCGGAATCCGGATAAATTCGCGCAACTCGTCTATTGTGTGCCTCACCTGGGATTTAAGCTGTGACTTTTCTTGGGCCTGTATGGATAGTCCTGTGGCCAGCAGGGCAATTAAGAAAATTTTTTTCATAGGATCTGGGCTGTAAGCTGTGTAAATCTAGCGAATTCTTTTAATAAATTCCCCTGCCGAGCTTGCCCCGTTCTCCGTCAGGTGTTTAATAAAGGCAGAACCAATAATGGCACCGTGGGTATGCCGGGTAGCCTGGGCGAAAGTCTCAGCGTTACTGATCCCAAAGCCCGCGATCTGCGGATTGCGAAGTTTCATTGCTGCCACCCGCTTAAAGTAGTCTTCCTGTTCCTGTCCGAAGCCCGTTTTCGCCCCGGTAGTACTTGCAGAACTGACCAGGTACAGAAATCCTTCAGATGCAGCATCGATCTCGCGGATCCGTTCCTGGCTGGTCTGCGGGGTGATCAGGAATATATTAAGCAGACCGTGTGCTTCAAAGATATCTTTGTATTGCAGTTGGTATTCCCTGAGGGGAAGATCCGGTAATATCAACCCATCTATCCCGATCTCCTGGCATTTCTTACAGAATTCTTCAACCCCGTATTGAAGGACGGGGTTAAAATAGCCCATTATGATCAGGGGAATACTCACCTTTTCCCGGATTTCCTGTAACTGGGAAAACAGCTTTTCCGTGGTCATCCCGTTTTTTAGTGCCTTGGTGGAGCTTTCCTGTATCGTTGGACCATCTGCAAGGGGATCGCTGAAAGGCAGCCCAATCTCTACCAGGTCTACTCCGTGCTTTTCCAGTGATTCTATGATCCCGACCGTATCCTCGAGCCGGGGGTATCCCGCCGTGAAATAAATGGATAATATCTTCTTATCCTCCTGTAGTCTTTTCTGTATCCTGTTCATCATGCTTGTAGCGAAGAGATTTATAATTTAAAATAATCAATATAGGTTTGCAGATCCTTGTCACCCCTTCCCGAAAGATTGATCACCACCAGGTCGTCTTTCTTGAATTTTCGTTTGTCGAAAATGGCAAATGCATGTGCTGTTTCAATGGCAGGGATAATGCCTTCCAGTTTTGCCAGCAAACGTCCTGCTTCCATAGCCTCATCGTCGGTGATAGAAATAAATTCACCCCTCCCGGAAGCATACAAGTGGGCGTGCATAGGTCCCACTCCCGGGTAATCCAGCCCTGCCGAAATAGAATAGGGTTCCGTGATCTGTCCGTCAGCTGTCTGCATTAGCAAGGTCTTACTTCCATGGATGATCCCGGTTTTCCCAAGGTAGGAAGTAGCTGCGCTTTCTCCTGAATCCACACCCTTACCGGCAGCTTCTACAGCGATCAGGCCAACCTCGGTATCGTCCAGGTAGTGGTAATAGGCCCCGGCAGCATTGCTGCCCCCGCCAACGCATGCTACCACGAAATCCGGTTGTGATCGCCCTTCCTTTTCCTGTAACTGGGATTTTATCTCGGCCGAGATCACAGACTGGAAACGTGCCACCATATCGGGGTAGGGGTGTGGTCCTACAACAGAGCCTATGATGTAATGAGTATCTACAGGGTTATTGATCCAATCCCTGATGGCCTCATTGGTGGCATCTTTAAGTGTTCTGCTGCCCGAATTGGCAGCTCTTACCGTAGCACCCAGCATCTTCATCCTGGCCACGTTAGGAGCTTGTCTTTCAATATCCACTGCGCCCATATAGACGATACATTCCATTCCCATCAGGGCACAGACGGTAGCTGTTGCAACCCCGTGCTGCCCGGCCCCGGTTTCCGCGATGATGCGGTTTTTACCCAGGCGTTTTGCCAAAAGGATCTGCCCGATGGTATTATTCACCTTATGCGCCCCGGTATGGCAAAGATCTTCCCGTTTGAGGTAGATCCTGGCACCGACATGTTCGGAAAGCCTGGCGGCATAATAGAGGGGGGTTGGCCGGCCGACATAGTCCCGCAGCAATTCATTGAATTCTTTCTCAAACGCAGGATCTTCCATGATCCGGATATACTGCTGCCTGATCTCTTCTGTGTTTGGGTATAGCATTTCAGGGATATAAGCTCCGCCGAACTCCCCGTAATAACCATTCTCATCTACATTATAAGTCATCGTAAAATAATTTTAGCGCCCTTGGGCGAGTCTTTTTTTAAATTTTGTCAGATCCGCTACTTTTTTCTCGCCAGGCCTCGATTCAAACCTGCTGTTCACATCCAGGGCATGACATTTTCCGGCTTCCGGTCTGTGCATGAACTCAAAAAGTGAATCAATATCTCCGGGCCCGATCCCGCCGGACAGGAAGTAAGGTTTGTCGGAGGGGTAATCGGAGAGCAGTTCCCAGTCGAAGGAAAAACTGTTCCCCCCGGGAAGTTTACCCTTGGTGTCAAACAGGTAAAAATCACATACCGCTTCGTAAGGGCCTAGTTGTTCAAAATTAAAGGAAGCCCCGACGGAAAAAGCTTTAATTACAGGTATCTCCAGTTGGGTTGCAGCTCTAAATTCCTTGCAAAAAGAAGGACTTTCATTACCGTGAAGCTGTACCATGTGCAATCCGAATTCTTTAATCTTTTCCAGGATCTCCTCCAAGGAGGCGTCTACAAAGACACCTACTTTTTTGACACCAGACGGTAACTCGGGTATTGTTCCCCGGAAAACACGACTGGATGGTTCCCAGAAAATAAAACCCAGGTAATCCGGCTTTAGTGCGGCAACTTCAGCCGTGTTATGGTTCATCCCGCAGATCTTCAGTTTCATGAGTTCAGATCTTTTATGAAGCCGGAAGCTGCCGCTCCCGGATCTGTTGTCTTCATGAAATTTTCACCTACCAGGAAGCCCCGGTAGCCGTATTCCCGTAAATCTTTAATGGCTGCCGTATCGCTGATCCCACTTTCTGAAACCTTGACAAATTCATCAGGGATGTGTGCCGCAAGTTCCTTGCTGGTATCCAAACTGACTTCAAAGGTCTTTAAGTTCCTGTTATTGACTCCAAGCATATCCAGGCTGGGCATCAGGGATTTTTCAAGCTCCTCCAGGTTATGAACTTCCAGCAGGACTTCCAGCCCAAGGTCCTGGGCAAAAAGGGATAGTTCCCTGATCCTTTGCCGGGTGAGTACCGCGGCGATAAGCAGGATCACATCAGCTCCATACGCTTTGGCTTCAAGCAGCTGGTATTCGTCCACGATGAATTCCTTGCGCAACAAAGGGGTCTGAACAGACGCCCGTGCGACCAGCAGGTCTTCCAGCGAGCCTCCAAAATAAGGGGTATCGGTGAGAACGGATATTCCACAGACCCCGGCTTCTTCGTATCCTTTGACCACCTCCCAAACTTTGGTATCGTGGTTGATGACTGCCTTTGATGGGGACCTTCTTTTATGCTCTGCAATAATACCGCTACTGCTATGCCGTAATGCATTTGACAGTGAAAAGGCGGGTCTTGCAAAGAGCATTGCCTGTTCCAGCTGAACCGGAGGAACCAGGCTTTTCTTAAATGCAACCTCGCGTTCCTTATCCACTATGATGTTATCCAGTATGTTCATCGCTTACTTACTTCTTGCAGTTTCCTGAGCGACTGCAGGGCCCTGCCACTCATTAAAGATTCTTTTGCTTTCTCAAAACCCGCTTTCGGGCTGCTGTGTTCAGCAGTTGCTATAGCGATCCCTGCATTCGCACAGACGACATTATTCTGGGCTTCTGTACCTTTTCCCTGGAGGATATCGAGGAAGATGCTCGCAGACCCGGCAATATCGCTTCCTCCTTCAATGGCCCTGGCCGCAACAGGCTCTACCCCGAAATCGGCAGGCTCTAACATGGCTTCGGTTTGGTTAGAAATAGTCTTGGTGGTGCCTGTCAGGGAGATCTCGTCATAGCCATCCAGGGCGTGGAGCACGGTAAAATTCTTATCCGTGTTCTGGTAGAGATACCCGTACATACGGGCCAGTTCCAGGTTGAAAACCCCGACGATCTGGTTCTTAGGGAAAGCGGGATTTACCATAGGTCCCAGCATATTGAAAAAGGTCTTTACGGCAAGTTCCCTGCGGATGGGGGCCACATTTTTCATGGCGGGGTGAAAGAGGGGTGCGTGCAGTACACAGATGCCCGCTTCATCCAGGGACCTTTTCAAAAAATCTTTTTCATTACTGAATTTGATCCCGAGGTATTCCATGACGTTACTGCTGCCACAAGTAGACGATACACCGTAGTTGCCATGTTTGGTCACCGGGATACCTGTCCCGGCTGTAACAAAAGAAGCCAGGGTAGAAATGTTGAAAGTGTCTTTCCCGTCCCCACCGGTCCCACAGAGGTCTATAGGGTCGTATTCTGAAAGGTCTACGGCATGGCACAGATCAAGCAGGGCATCCCGGAACCCCTCAAGTTCGTCTATCGTAACACTTCGCATCATATATACGGTGAGAAAGGCAGCGATCTGGCTCGAATTATATTCGCCGTTAGCAATATTCACAAGTACCTGCCGTGCATCCTCCTTGGAGAGCACATCGTAATTGATCAGCCTGTTGAGGATTGTCTTCATGATTTTGCCTGTTTTTTATTCCCGGCAGTCTGTGCGCCGGATTTTACCCAGTTCTCTAATAATTCCTTTCCGTGCGGGGTGAGAACCGATTCGGGATGAAACTGAACTGCCCTTACATCGTATTCCTTGTGCCTGAGCGACATTACCTGCCCGTCTTCGGCAACCGAGGTAGCTTCCAGGCATTCAGGTAAGTCCGGGTTCACTACCCAGGAATGGTAACGACCAACTTCGAGGGTGGTGGGCAGGTTCTTGAATAGTACATCATCACCCAAAACTTTTATTCGCGTTGCAACACCGTGGTAAACCTGGTCCAGGTTGATCAGGCTGCCGCCAAATACTTCCCCTATAGCTTGCTGGCCCAGGCAAACCCCAAAGATGCTCTTGGTAGGGGCATACCGGGCAATGATCTCTTTTAACAACCCGGCCTCATCAGGAATTCCGGGCCCGGGTGAAAGTACGATCTTATCAAAGGCCTCAACATCTTCCAGTTTCAGCTGATCATTACGCTTTACGATCACTTCACAATCCATGGCTTCCAGGTAATGTACCAGGTTGTAGGTAAAACTGTCGTAATTGTCTATGACTAATATTCTTTTCATTTCTTCAGCTGCTAATAGGGTTATATGGTTTCAGCTATTTCCATCGCTTTATTGAGGGCACCGAGTTTATTATATACTTCCTGTAGTTCGGAAGCGGGTGAGGAAGCAGCTACCAGGCCTGCCCCGGCCTGGTAATGCAATTCATGGTTCTTGCTTAAAAAAGTGCGGATCATAATTGCATGGTTAAAATTCCCTTTAAAATCCATGAACCCGATCGCTCCGCCGTAATAGGCACGGTTAGTGGGCTCGTAATCCTCTATCAGTTGCATAGCCCTGTGTTTAGGCGCCCCGCTGAGCGTACCAGCCGGGAATGTATCGGCTACCACTTCCATGGTTGGGGTATTCTTTTTCTTAAATGCCGTTACTTTGGACACCAGGTGGATGACGTGGGAGAAATACTGCACTTCCTTATAGTTCTCTACGATCACGTTCTTACCGTGCCTGCTGAGATCGTTCCGCGCAAGGTCTACCAGCATAACATGCTCACTGTTTTCCTTGGCATCTTCTGTCAGCTTCTTGGCAAGCCTTGCATCCTCCTCGTCATTCCCGGTTCGCTTAAATGTTCCGGCAATAGGGTGTATCTCGGCCTTTCCTTCATTCACTACCAGCTGCGCTTCCGGGGAGCTGCCAAAGATCTTAAAGTTCCCGTAATCAAAATAAAAGAGGTAAGGGGAGGGGTTGACCGATCGGAGCGCCCTGTAAACATTGAATTCGTCTCCCTTGAATCGCTGGGAAAACCTTTTGGATAGCACCAGCTGGAACACATCCCCGCGGCCACAGTGTTTCTTAGCGATCTCTACCTTCTCCATATACGCGGCATCACTTAGGTTAGAAGCAGCCTCGCCTTCACGCCTGAAATCAAAGGCAGCAAAATTCTTCACATTCAGGATCCGCTCCAGTTCGGGAATGTTATTACCGGTATCATAGCAATGAGCAAAAAGGTAAGCCTCGTTCTTAAAATGATTGATCGCTATGATATTCTGGTACACCGCGTAATAAATATCCGGGATGTCCAGGTTCCCGTCTTTTTTACGGATGGCCACGTCCTCAAAATACCGGACAGCATCGTAGGCCATATAGCCGAATAAACCGTTGTTGATGAATTTAAAACCATTACTTTCCGCCTCGAACTGCTGGCTGAAATCATGGATGATCGCCGGAATATCATCGCTGGCAGTTATGGCTTTTTCCTTACTGCTCCCGTCGGGGAATTTCCAGTAGACCTTTTCGTCCTGAACTTTGATAGAGGCAATGGGGTTGCAACAGACATAGGAAAAGGTGTTGTCATTGGCCCGGTAGTCACTACTTTCCAGGAGCAGGCTGTGCGGGAAACGGTCCCTGATCTTCAGGTAAACACTGACCGGGGTAATTGTATCTGCCAGGATTTTCTTATGATGCGTTTTTAGTTGGTAAGCCATATTCTGGTCTTAGGCGTTTCTAATCAATTGTATTTTCACAAAACGTTATAAATGCAAAAAGGCTTGTCGTGATTGACAAGCCTTTTTGTACAGTACAGATACAAGGGTGCTCAGCTCACGACGTTTGACGTAAGTTCTTCCACCACCATGTATGTACTGTAGATATTTTCATAGCCTCAAATATAGAAAGGAATTTTTTAAATATCACCCGGGCTTCAAAAAAAAATCCGGATCCCTTGAAAGGATCCGGATCTGTTATTGCTTTTTATTAGAATTGCAGGTCTACGACCAGGTCAAATTCGTCATATATGGTCTTGTCACCAAGGTTATCAAAGAAACTGCCGGAACCGTAACGTACATTGTACTCCGCACGGTCTACTTTTAGTGTTGCGGTTGCTTTGTTACCATAGACAGACATATCAAAAGTAATCGGTTTGGTAATACCTTTAATGGTAAGGTCGCCGGTTACTTCGTAAGAGTTCTTTCCGTTGGCCTTCACATCGGTAATTACCAGTTTAGATTTAGGAAACTGTGAAACGGCAAAGAAATCTTCAGATTTTAGGTGGCCTTCAAGTTTTCCTTTAGATTCGCCTTCGAGGTCTGTTGCAATGAGAGAGGTCATATCTACCGTAAATTCACCCCCGGTGAGTTTATCGCCGTCAAAAACCAGGGCGCCATTCTCCAATGCTACTTCTCCATAATGGGAACCGGTCACTTTATAGGCTTTCCATGTTACCGTGCTTTTATCCGTTTTAACTTCTTTCTTTACTTCTTCCACTGGGTTAGTGGTGTTGGCCGATACTCCGGTTACGAT
The DNA here is from genome assembly GCF_004362865.1 of Zeaxanthinibacter enoshimensis. GTDB lineage: Bacteria > Bacteroidota > Bacteroidia > Flavobacteriales > Flavobacteriaceae > Zeaxanthinibacter > Zeaxanthinibacter enoshimensis. The sequence goes on from NZ_SNYI01000002.1 coordinate 247,605, forward strand.
GGCAAGGGCCAGGATCAATGCATTCTTTTTCATTTTTGTTGTTTTAGGGTTTAAAATTTATCTAACAGGTTGTTTAAGTGTACTAAATCGTCTTTTGAGAAATCAGCTAACAGGTCCTTTTCCGTATTATTGATTATTCGGTCCAATTCCAGCAGCAGCTCTTTACCTTCTTTCGTAATGGTGATCTCTATTTTCCGGCGGTTACTGGGACATACTTCCCGGTTAACGAGTCCTTTGACCAGTAATTTGTCCACCAGCCTGGTGGTGTTACTCTGTTTAGAGACCATCCGTTCATTAAGGGTCTGTAAATTTGCTGCTTTTCCTTTCTGACCTCTCAGGATCCTCAGAACATTGAATTGTTGTAGTGAAATCTCATATTCTTTCAGGGCACTCGCATACTGTTCGTTTACCTTATTATACACCAGTATCAGATGTATCAGGGACCGACTTTCCAGGGCGATTGGTTTTTCCGTTTTAAGAATTTGTTCTACATTCATGTCAATACAACAATTGTATATACAAATGTAATACTTCAACGCTAATTGTCAAGTGTCATCCCGATAAATTTTTGTTAAATTCTTATGGCAGTTGGAGTCTATACTTAATTTTAAATAGAAAAGACACAGATGAAGATCACATTTACCTGGTTAGCTCTCTTGCTGGTATTGTCAGGTTGTAAGCCGGAGGCACAGAAAGACACCATGGATTTCTTAGAGACCAAACCTCCGAAGAACAGGGTGGAGGGAAAAGGTTTCAGTATCCCGGTATACGATTTTGAAGGCCTGGAATCGCTCCTTCACCAAGACGATGAATATACCTATGTGATCAATTTCTGGGCGACCTGGTGCGCACCCTGTATTGCAGAACTGCCGTTTTTTGAAAGACTGGGAACGGCTTACCAGGATGAAAAGGTCCGGGTGGTACTCGTAAACCTGGATATGGCTAAAATGTGGGAAACTCACCTGGTACCTTTCCTGGAAAAACGGGAAATGAGATCGTACGTCGTGGTCCTGCAAGACCCGAAGCAAAACAGCTGGATTCCTAAGGTGTACAAAGACTGGTCCGGGGCGATCCCTGCTACCTTGATCTACAACAGCGGACTTCGCAAGTTTTACGAGAAACCTTTCAGTTATGAGGAATTGCAATCAGAGTTAAATAACTTCTTAAAAACTAAAACCCATGAGAATCCCGATCACACTACTGACATTAGGAGTGGCACTCCTGGTACTGGCATTCAGCCCCCGGCAGCCGGAAACAGCTAAAGGATATGCTGTTGGCGATGTTGCCACCGATTTTGAATTAAGGAATATAGACGGCAATACCGTTTCCTTGTCTGATTACAAGGACGCCAAAGGATTCCTGGTGATTTTCACCTGCAATACCTGTCCTTATGCCGTAGCTTACGAAGACAGGATCATTGCCCTGGATAAGAAGTATAAGGAACTGGGGGTACCGGTCATTGCCATCAACCCCAATAATCCCAAAGTCCAGCCCGGTGACAGTTTTGAAAAAATGAAACAGCGTGCCCGGGAAAAGAACTTTACTTTTCCATACCTCCTGGATGAAGGTCAGGAAATATTTCCACAGTACGGCGCCCTAAGGACTCCGCATGTCTTCCTGCTCGAAAAACAGTCCCGCGGACCCGTCGTCAGATATATCGGTGCTATTGATGATAATTACGCCGATGCCGCCGAAGTAACCGAGCCCTATGTTGAAAATGCAGTAGATGCCATGCTTAAAGGGGAAGAGATCGCGGTGACCAATACCAGGGCCATTGGGTGCTCAATTAAAACCTGAAACCTGAAATTTTCCTGAATATGGTATTTTCTGGTACCGGATATTTACTTTTGTGAATTAAAATCTGAACTATGGTCGATTTAACACAAGACGAATGGGTGTCTAAATTACAGGAGGATGATAATGCTGTAATCCTGGACGTCCGCACTGAAGAAGAAGTAGAGGAAGGATATATCCCTAACTCGATCAACATTGATATCTACAAAGGACAGGAGTTTATAAACGAGCTTGATAAACTGGATAAGTCTAAGAATTACTACGTATACTGCAGATCCGGGAATCGCAGTGGCCAGGCCTGCGCCCTGATGAACAATATGGGATTCCAGGAGGCCTATAATCTTCTCGGTGGTTTTAATGAATGGGAAGGAGAGGTTGCCGAATAGGTACCTATCCCGGGCAGCCATTCATCTAATACACAGGCCCACTGCATTTTTATTGCATGCTCAGACCGTATTATACGGGCATGCGAGAAGATCTGTTACACTTTGTCTGGCAACACCTTAAAATACCTTTAAGGTTAAAGACTACGGACGGGGCTCCCCTTCGTATCCTTTATCCTGGAGAGCTCAACAAGGGTTCCGGTCCTGATTTTTCTAATGCCCAGTTATTAATTGATAATATTCAATGGGCGGGCAATGTGGAAATGCACCTTCGGTCTTCGGATTGGTACTCCCACGGGCACCAGGACGACCCCAAATATTCCAGGATAATTCTCCACGTGGTGTACGAGGATGATATGCCTGTCTTATCAGGGGACGGACAGCCGGTACCGACCCTGGAGCTGCATACTTACATTCCGCCCGGAATTATCGAGAGTTACCGGACCCTTCTATCTCGTAAAGAGAAAAGTTTTATCAATTGTGAGAAGCTGCTGCCAGCGATTCCTGAAGCTTTGCTTTCCTCGTGGATGGATGAATTATACCTGAGGAGGTTAAATTCGCAGTCACAGCATTTTGATCGATTCTACCGTGACAATGATAAGCACTGGGAACAAGTATTATTCCAGGCTTTGATGAGGGTCTTTGGCTCCCGGAAAAACGGGGCTTTCTTTTCGGAAGTAGCTGGCCGGTTGAAATTTTCTGTTATCCGGAAGACCAGAACATCTGCCCTGGGTCTAGAGGCGTTGTTATTCGGAATAGTGGGAATGCTGGGTAAGAGCCCGGGAACCGAATCATACTATTTTCAGCTGCAAAGAGAATTTACCTTTCTTAAACGCAAGTACCGCCTGAGACCTCTTCCCGGCAGGAGCCCGGAATATTTCGGCCAGCGGCCCTCGAACTTCCCGACCATCCGGCTTTCGCAGCTCGCTATGTTGTATCTCAAAACTCCCGATTTATTCAGCAGGGTCATAGCGCTGAACTCGCTCCCGGAAGCATATACGTTATTCGGGGTCACTGCCTCGCCATACTGGAACACCCATTATGTCTTTGGAAGAACTACCCGTTATATTCCTAAAACGGTTAACAGGAAGTTTATCGATTTGATCATTCTGAATGCCGTCCTCCCGTTAAAGTTGTCTTTTGCGAGACAGCGGGGGGAGCATATTCATTCTCAATTGTTAGATCTTACCCGGCAGATCAAGGCCGAGAGCAACGGGGTGATAGACAATTTTAAAAGCCTGGGAATTAAGCCTGATCATGCGCAGCAAAGCCAGGCATTATTAGAGCTCTATACAAATTACTGCAGCAGGCACCAATGCCTCAGTTGCGCAGTGGGGAGACAATTATTGAATCAAATATAGTATTTTTGACCTATGAACGTATTCTACCAACTGCTGTACTTTTTCCAGAAACGCGGGTATGCTGTTTGCGGTCGTATTGCAGAACGACTGGGAATCCGCGCCAGGGTAGTGCGTACCTCGTTTATCTATCTTACTTTCGTTACCTTGGGGTTCGGGTTTGCCCTCTATCTTTTCCTTGCTTTCTGGTTGAGGATTAAGGATCTCATATATACCAAACGAACATCTGTTTTTGACCTTTAATAAATGATCAGACTTTTCCGTTCCAAAATTCTCCTGTCCCTGACCCTGGTGCTGTCAGTGCTGATCATTGGAGTATTTGGTTACCGGTTCCTGGCTGATTTTACCTGGCTTGATGCCTTGTACATGACTATTATCACGGTCACTACCGTGGGATATGCTGAGGTTCAGCCGCTGGATACTAATGCAAAGATATTTACGATCATCCTTATCACAGCGAGTGTCTTTATTATAGCCTTTGCCTTATCGATTATAACAGAATACCTGCTGAGCAGAAATTCCTTGCAACTATTAAAGAAGAAGAAAGTGGAGAACATGATCAACACCCTGGATAAACACGTGATCGTATGCGGATACGGGCGCAACGGGATGCAGGCCGTCGAAAGACTCAGGGCCTACAAGAAACCTTTTGTAATCATAGAAAAGGATCGGGAAGTAATCGAGAAATTCGAAGAGGATCTCCTCTTTGTCGAAGGAGACGCCAACGAGGATGAAACACTTAAAGAGGCCGGGATTCACCGGGCCCAGTACCTGATCTCTGCTTTGCCCGATGATGCCGCCAACCTGTTTGTCGTGCTTTCTGCGCGCCAGCTGAATAAATCACTTTTTATCATCAGCCGGGCCTCTCATATCACCACGCAGAAAAAATTATTGCTGGCCGGCGCGGATAAGGTGATCATGCCTGATAAAATTGGCGGGGATCACATGGCCTCACTGGTGGTTATCCCTGACCTTATCACTTTTATGGACCAGTTGTCAATTGAAGGGGAACACACAACAAACTTAGAGGAAGTAGCTATAGAGGATTTTGACAGTGAATTGAATAACAGTTCCCTTCGCGACCTGGACCTGCGGAAGAAAACGGGCTGTACCATTATAGGGTATATCACTCCGGACGGTGACTATATCATAAATCCCGAGGCTGACCTGGAGCTGGAGCCCAGGAGCAAGGTAATCGTCCTGGGAAGACCTGAACAGATACGGAAACTGAACCAAATGTTCAATATTACATAGGTCCTTTAGGAAATAATATTTTTTTGAAACCAATTATTTTAGGATATTGTGCGCCATTATTGCGCATATCCAACTAAATACGACATACATGAAATATTGCCTGACTATTCTTTCATTCCTGTTAGCCTTTGCAATGCAATCGCAAGAACTCGAGGTAAATGCGAAGATCGCCAACCCATCCAACACGCTGAATGATGGGGTCGTTACTCTCGACGTCACAGGGGGGACTCCACCATACACCTATAAGTGGAGTAACCAGGAAACACCGCTCGATTCTCCCAGAGCAACAGGCCTGATAGAAGGTATAGAGTATACAGTAACCATTACGGACAGTGCAGGAAACAGTGTTACCAAAGAATACAAGGTAGAGACCGAAGCCATTACGGAGGTCTTTAACGGGGTTATGACCCCCGCGGTAAACGGTCTGGGTTCAGTACTGTTCTGGGATCCTTTTGCGGCTATCGGGATCTATGACCCTATAGCATATGCTGATGTTAAACTTATCCCGATTCCCGGGTGGACCTCAGATGTACAGAATAAGTATATCCTGAAAAAATGGCTTAAGCCGGAAAATTCACAGGTTCGTAAGGGAGAGGAGATCGCGGTGATCTCCATGAACGACGGTCCGGACGAAACCATCGTTGCCCCTGTTGACGGATCCCTGAAATACCTGGTAAAGGGCGGAGGTGTGATCTACAATTCTGATAACCCCGAACACATTATAGAACAAGGTGCTCATTACCTGGCAGAAATAGAATACGCGGAACCGGTTGCGCTTACGCACCCTAACGGTGATCCTGTAACCAAGGATATTCCGTTTATCGTTATCTGGCTCGTTCTGGGAGCTGCATTCTTCACCATCCGCATGGGATTCATTAACATCCGTGGTTTTAAGCACTCTATAGACCTGGCCAGGGGTAAGTATGATGATCCTAATGCACCGGGACAGGTTACTCACTTCCAGGCACTGGCAACTGCAGTATCCGGTACTGTCGGACTTGGAAATATAGCCGGGGTTGCGGTAGCAGTTTCCCTTGGGGGAGCTGGGGCGACCTTCTGGATGATCGTCTGTGGTCTGCTGGGAATGTCTTCAAAATTCGTCGAATGTACCCTTGGGGTAAAATACCGTGATATTCTGCCTGACGGACGTGTATTCGGGGGGCCGATGAACTACCTGCGTTACGGCCTTGAAAAACGTAATATGGGTGGTTTTGGTAAAGTACTGGCCGGGGTCTTTGCTGTCCTCGCAGTAGGAGCCTCTTTCGGGGGTGGAAATATGTTCCAGGCGAACCAGTCCTTTGAACAGCTGGCCAGCCAGTTCCCTGTTCTTGAAGGAAATGGATTCTGGTTTGGTATCGCTACTGCCATTCTCGTGGGAGTCGTGATCATCGGTGGTATTAAGAGTATTGCTAAGGTAACAGGTCGGGTCGTGCCTATCATGGCTTCGGTCTATGTCCTTGCTGCATTGGCAGTGATCATCGTAAATATTGAAAATATTGGTCCTGCTTTTTCTGCGATCGTAGAAGGAGCATTTAATCCCAGTGCCCTTAAAGGGGGTGTGATCGGGGTATTGGTGGTCGGTTTCCAGCGCGCTGCTTTCTCCAACGAAGCAGGTGTGGGTTCTGCCGCTATTGCGCATAGTACGGCAAAGACCAACAACCCTCCATCAGAAGGGTTTGTAGCCCTTCTAGAACCTTTTATCGATACTGTAGTGGTTTGTACCCTGACTGCCCTTGTACTGATCTTCACCGGGATGCACGAGGTAGAAGGGATGGCTGGTGCGCAACTTACTTCTGATGCATTCGGAAGTGTGATTTCCTGGTTCCCTTATGTACTGGGTGTCGCGGTATTCCTTTTCGCATTCTCTACCATGATCTCCTGGTCATACTACGGGATGCGGGCCTGGACTTACTTATTCGGTAAGAGCCAGAAATCCGAAATGATCTACAAGATGTTCTTCCTCATCTTTGTTGTAGTCGGGGCGTCCATCAGTCTTGGAGCCGTACTCGATTTCTCTGATATGATGATCCTTGCGATGTCTTTCCCAAATATTATCGGGCTTTATATCATGTCCGGGGAAGTGAAGGGAGACCTGAAAGATTACCTGAAAAAATTAAAGGCCAACACCTTGTTCAAATCCCAGAAGAAAGGCAAGGCGGCGTAAAGACCGGAAACATTGAAAACGAAGAAACCCCACCTGGTTCTCTCCAAAAGAGAACGAAGTGGGGTTTTTTTCTTACTCCTCTTTGTTCTCCTCTTCCTGTGTGTAAAGTGGTGGATCCTTAAAGGAGTTCAGCCGGAAGATTCGTTCTACCTGGACGAGGAACTACAGGTCCGTCACGATTCGCTGGTCGCTACCCGGGAAGCGGCTAGAGACACTATATATCCCTTTAATCCCAATTACCTGGATGATTCAAAGGGGTACAGGCTTGGTCTCAGCCCCGGGCAGCTGGACAGCCTGTATGCTTACAGGCAGAAGGGTCTGTATATGCGTTCGGTTCGGGACTTCGCAAGGGTAACCGGGGTGCCCGACTCGCTCCTCCAGCAGATATCCCCGTATTTCAGCTTTCCTGTATTTTCAAAACCGCGGTCCGTGAGTAATGTCGGTTCCCCGGCAGCCGTTCGCGACATCAATAAAGCCACTGCAGATGAGCTTCAGCAGGTCCGGGGGATCGGTCCTGTGCTCTCATCCCGTATAGTAAGGTTCAGGGACGCCCTGGGAGGCTTCCTTGTAGACGAACAGCTCTACGAGGTATACGGACTGGATTCGCTTATCGTGCGCCTTGTCCTGGAGAAATTCAGGATTACCGAGGCGCCAGAGATTGCGAAAATCAATCTTAACACGGCCACGGTTGACGAACTCGCTGCCCTGGTATACATTCCTTATGGCCTGGCATGGGAAATCGTGAGATACCGGGAACGCGTCGGGAAAATCCGTGCGCTGGACGAATTAACTCAATTAGAAGACTTTCCGTCAGATAAAATCGACAGAATTGGGTTATATTTGTTCCTCTAAAAAAATTGCATAAATGGATACGATACAAAGTGATATGGCCCTGGGATTCGATTATTCGGAAACGCAGAAAATGGTGGCAGAATCTGCCCGGGAATTTGCGGAGACCGAGATCAGGCCACACGTAATGGAATGGGACGAAGCACAGACCTTCCCTGTCGAGCTTTTTAAGAAAGCCGGGCAAATGGGTTTTATGGGGATTTTGGTTCCCGTGGAATTAGGAGGATCCGGACTTGGCTACCATGAGTATATCGCCATTATTGAAGAGATATCAAAGGTAGATCCCTCTATAGGGCTTTCTGTGGCAGCGCACAATTCGCTTTGCACCAACCACATTCTTTCCTTCGGGAATGAGGAGCAAAAACAGAAGTGGATCCCCAAGTTGGCAACCGGCGAATGGCTGGGAGCATGGGGACTAACCGAACATAATACCGGTTCTGATGCCGGGGGAATGAATACCACGGCAGTAAAAGAAGGTGACGAATGGGTACTTAATGGCGCCAAGAACTTTATCACCCACGGGAAGAGCGGGGATATTGCGGTAGTAATTGCGCGTACAGGCGAAAAAGGTGACAGTCATGGGATGACCGCTTTCGTGATCGAGAAAGGAACCAAAGGTTTCAGCAGTGGAAAGAAGGAAGATAAATTGGGGATGCGGGCCAGTGAGACCGCGGAACTGGTCTTTGACAACTGCAGGATCCCGGACACTAACAGGTTAGGACCGGTTGGTGACGGCTTTATCCAATCAATGAAGATCCTCGATGGAGGCCGGATCTCTATCGGGGCATTATCCCTGGGAATTGCCAAAGGTGCCTACGAGGCAGCCCTGAAATACTCCAAGGAGCGTGTACAGTTCGGGAAGCCGATCAGTAAATTCCAGGGTATCTCCTTTAAACTGGCCGACATGGCCACGGAAATTGAAGCATCCGAACTACTACTGCACAAATCAGCCTTTTTAAAGAACCAGGGCAGGAAAGTGACCAAGCTCAGCGCAATGGCTAAGATGTACTCCTCAGAGGTATGTGTTAAGGTTGCGAATGAAGCGGTACAGATTCATGGAGGTTATGGGTATACCAAGGATTACCCGGTAGAGAAGTTCTACAGGGATTCCAAGTTATGCACCATTGGGGAAGGAACCACTGAAATTCAGAAAATTGTGATCGCTAAGAATATTCTGCAATAAATTAGGTGTATTCTAATAATTACTTTTATATTTGCACTCCCAAAATCACTAAAGAAAGGAGGTTGTAGCCAATGTTAATTATACCAGTAAAAGAAGGAGAAAACATCGATAGAGCTTTAAAGCGCTTTAAACGAAAATTTGACAGGACAGGCACGATGCGCCAGTTGCGCAAGCGTCAGCAGTTTACAAAACCTTCCGTAGAACGCAGACAACAGATTCAGAAAGCGCAGTACATCCAAGGTCTCAGAGACGAAGAGGAAGTATAAGCATAGCCTATCTGAAATATAAAGTTATATCCCGCCACATGGCGGGATTTTTTTTGCCTTTAGCCGAGGTGTCTTTTGTAACTTTGAAGTATGGCCATAGCAGCATTTACATCTTACCTGCTCCTGGAGAAGAACTATTCCCCGCATACGGTGAAAGCTTACGAAGCAGACTTGCAGGTCTTCTCGGCTTTTTGTCGTCAGGAATACGAACTGGCGGCCATAGAAGATGTCGCGTACGGGATCATAAGGAGCTGGATCATCAGGCTGGCTGAAGAGGGGCTCAGCAACCGCAGTATCAATCGAAAGATAGCCTCGCTCAAAGCTTATTACAAATTCTTACAGAAGATCGGGGAGTTGCAGGTGAATCCCCTTGCGAAGCACAGGGCTCTGCAAACTGAGACGAAGGTGGAGATCCCCTTTTCTGATGAAGAAATGGACCTGGAGCGTTTGTGGGCGGTAATGCCTGATGCATCAGATTTTGAAGGGATCCGTGATCGCCTGATCGTGGAATTCCTATATGCCACGGGGATGCGGAGGGCAGAATTGATCGGTCTGAGGTTACAGGACCTGGACATCGCTTCGGGCACCGTTAAGGTGCTGGGCAAGCGCAATAAGGAACGGGTGGTGCCATTGGCTGCGGTGAACAGTGAACTGTTAGACAGCTACTTAGCTGCCAGGTCTGTGCTGCTGGAGGGTAGGAGAGAAGAACACTTTTTTTTGACTTCTGCCGGTAACAAAGTATATGAATCTCTTGTCTATAGAATTATAAATCGGTATTTTAGTAAGGTCTCTTCTAAGCTTAAAAAGAGTCCGCATATCCTCAGGCATACCTTCGCCACCCATCTCCTCAACAGGGGTGCCGATTTGAATTCGGTGAAGGAACTCTTGGGACACTCAAGTTTGGCTTCTACGCAGGTCTATACCCACAACAGCATAGCCGAACTTAAAAAGGTACACAGCGCATCTCACCCGAGGAGCAAAAAGTAGTACAGAGTTCTTTACTTTATTAACCTTCAAAATTCGTACGTATGAAAGTGAGTACACAATCTGTGAATTTCAACGCCGATGGCAAGCTAATTGAGTTCATTCAGAAACGCCTGGATAAATTGGATCTATTTTATGATAAGGTGATCAATTCTGATGTGTATTTGAAACTGGATAACACCAGTTCTAAGCAGAACAAAATAGCTGAGATTAAGGTACATATCCCTAAGGACCGCTTCGTGGTCAAGAAACAATGCAAAACATTTGAGGAAGCTGTAGATTCTGCCTGTAGTTCCCTGGAACGGAAGCTGGTCAAAAAGAAGGATAAGAAGAGGCCGCAATCCTCATTAAAATTTTTATGAAATTGTTTTGAATAAACAAATATTTATCTACATTTGCAGTCCGTTAGAAATAGCGGACTTTTTTATGCGTCACAGAGGCCTGTATAAGCCGATGTAGCTCAGCTGGCTAGAGCAGCTGATTTGTAATCAGCAGGTCGTGGGTTCGAGTCCCTCCATCGGCTCATAAGTTCATAAAAATAAGGAGGGGAGATACTCAAGCGGCCAACGAGGACAGACTGTAAATCTGTTGGTTTTTACCTTCGCAGGTTCGAATCCTGCTCTCCCCACAAAATTTTCCCATTAAGCCGGGATTTGAGTACCGGCGGGAGAATTGAGAAACCCGGATTGGGCCGGGTTATTCGGAAGATTGTTTGCAAACTTCCGGTATTGAAATTTTGAATGGATTATTGCGGGAGTAGCTCAGTTGGTAGAGCGTCAGCCTTCCAAGCTGAATGTCGCCGGTTCGAACCCGGTCTCCCGCTCAAAACTTTGAGTTAGCGTTTGCTATTCCGGTTGAGGTGTATATCCCCCGGGCGCTATAACGTACAACCTTGGAACTCAACAAGCCGACGTAGCTCAGGGGTAGAGCGTTTCCTTGGTAAGGAAGAGGTCACGGGTTCAATTCCCGTCGTTGGCTCTATAGTTAATGAAATGCTGAATTCAAATACAGGGGGTTAAGTCCTGTTGACGGCTCATTTATCGCATACATTGTACACTAATATAAACTAAGAATAAATTTTTTTAAAATGGCAAAGGAAACTTTTGATCGTTCCAAACCGCACTTGAATATAGGTACTATTGGACACGTAGATCACGGTAAAACTACATTGACTGCTGCTATTACTACAGTATTGGCAAACGCAGGTCTCTCTGAATTAAGGAGTTTTGACTCGATTGACAACGCTCCCGAGGAAAAAGAAAGAGGTATTACAATCAACACCTCACACGTAGAGTACCAAACTGCTAACCGTCACTATGCCCACGTTGACTGTCCTGGTCACGCGGATTACGTGAAGAACATGGTTACAGGTGCTGCTCAGATGGACGGTGCTATCCTTGTTGTGGCTGCGACTGATGGTCCTATGCCACAGACTCGTGAGCACATCCTTCTTGGACGTCAGGTAGGTATTCCTAGAATCGTTGTTTTCCTTAACAAGGTAGACATGGTTGATGACGAGGAGCTGTTAGAGCTTGTTGAGATGGAGGTACGTGAATTACTTTCTTTCTACGAGTACGATGGTGATAACGGACCTGTTATCTCTGGTTCTGCTCTTGGAGCACTGAACGGTGAAGAGAAGTGGGTTAACACTGTAATGGAACTGATGGATGCAGTAGATAGCTGGATCGAGCTTCCTGAGAGGGATGTTGATAAGCCTTTCCTTATGCCAGTTGAAGACGTGTTCACTATTACAGGTCGTGGAACTGTTGCTACAGGACGTATCGAAACAGGTGTTGCAAACACTGGAGATCCTGTTGATATCATCGGGATGGGAGCTGAGAAACTGAGCTCTACTATTACCGGGGTTGAGATGTTCCGTAAGATCCTTGACCGTGGAGAAGCAGGTGATAACGTAGGTATCCTTCTGCGTGGTATCGAGAAATCTGATATCAAAAGAGGAATGGTAATCTGTAAGCCAGGTTCTGTTAAGCCACACGCTAAATTCGAAGCTGAGGTTTATATCCTTAAGAAAGAAGAAGGTGGACGTCACACTCCATTCCATAATAACTACCGTCCTCAGTTCTACGTAAGAACAACAGACGTAACAGGTACTATCAATCTTCCATCTGGAGTTGAAATGGTAATGCCAGGTGATAACCTTACAATTACTGTAGACCTTATCCAGCCTATCGCACTGAGCGTCGGTCTTCGTTTCGCTATCCGTGAGGGTGGTAGAACTGTAGGTGCTGGTCAGGTGACTAAGATTTTAGATTAATATACTAGCATATAATACACTAAGGGTGTCTCGGTTTATCCGGGATACCTTTCAGTGTAATTATAAACGGGTGTAGCTCAGTTGGTAGAGCACTGGTCTCCAAAACCAGGTGTCGGGAGTTCGAGTCTCTCCTCCCGTGCGGAATAACAAGTCATGTGGCGAGAAGCCTGTCCCGGGTAAGGCCGGGGAAAGTCTTTCCTCCCGTGCGGAATATAAGATCCGGTACGTATCCGGAAGTCCAGGTAGCCCAGGCGCCGGACAACACATCAGGGATCAATTCAAAGAAATAGCGAAAGATGTTAGCATATATAAAAGAATCTGTTGAGGAGCTGAAGAACAATGTTACTTTGCCTCCGAGAGCTGAGGCTATCAACCTTATGGTGGTAGTTGCTGTATTTTCAATTTTATTTGCATTAGCCACGTGGGGTGTAGATACGGTTTTCAGTAAACTGGTTCAGCTATATTTTAATGCACTAATCAATTAAGATGGGATCTATGTCAGAAGTATTGGAAAAGAAATGGTATGTCGTGAGAGCGGTCAGTGGTCAGGAGAATAAAATCAAAGGCTACATTGAGACCGAGGTAGAGCGTCATGGATTTTCCGATTATCTGGAAGAAGTATTGGTTCCTACTGAAAAAGTAGTGCAGATCCGCAACGGAAAAAAGATCAACAAAGAAAGGGTCTATTTTCCGGGATACATAATGATCAAAGCCAACCTTGGTGGGGAGATGATTCACATCATCAGGTCTATCACCAATGTAATTGGCTTTTTAGGGGAAACCAAAGGTGGGGACCCTGTGCCACTGCGTAAATCAGAGGTAAACCGTATGCTTGGTAAGGTGGATGAGCTGGCTGTTAATACAGATAGTGTAGCTATACCATTTGTACTTGGCGAAACGGTAAAAGTGATTGATGGTCCTTTCAACGGCTTTAACGGTACAGTTGAAAAGATTAATGAAGAAAAACGCAAGCTGGAAGTAATGGTGAAGATCTTCGGACGTAAGACGCCACTGGAGCTCAGCTATATGCAGGTAGAAAAAGTATAATAATTGTTACGTAGTTAAAAGTGTTGTCGCTTCCAAATACAGGCACACTTGAATATTAAATTAAAACAATGGCTAAAGAAGTAAGTAAAGTAGTTAAGCTACAAGTTAGGGGAGGTGCAGCGAATCCGTCGCCACCGGTTGGACCCGCTTTAGGTGCTGCCGGCGTTAACATCATGGAGTTCTGTAAGCAGTTCAATGCTCGTACACAGGACAAACAAGGTAAAGTATTGCCTGTTGTTATCACCGTGTATAAAGACAAGTCGTTCGACTTTGTCGTTAAGACACCTCCTGCGGCAGTACAACTGTTGGAAGCGGCTAAGATTAAAAAAGGCTCTGGTGAACCTAACAGGGTAAAACAGGGAAATGTTTCCTGGGACCAGATCAAAACGATCGCTGAGGACAAGATGGTAGACTTAAATGCCTTCACCGTAGAATCTGCTATGAGCATGGTTGCGGGAACAGCAAGGTCTATGGGTCTTAAAATCGCTGGAAAGCGTCCTTTTTAATCTTATAAAGCATTCTTAACATGGGAAAGTTAACAAAAAAACAAAAAGAGGCGCGTGCTAAAATAGAGAAAGATAAGCTCTATTCTTTGAACGAGGCTTCTCAACTGATTAAAGATATCACCAACACCAAATTTGACGCATCTGTTGACCTGGCAGTTAGGTTAGGGGTAGATCCCCGTAAAGCTAACCAAATGGTTCGTGGAGTTGTGACCTTACCACACGGTACCGGGAAAGACGTAAAGGTTCTTGCCTTGGTTACCCCGGATAAGGAAGCAGAGGCTAAAGAAGCCGGAGCGGATTTTGTTGGTCTGGATGAGTATCTGGAAAAGATCAAAGGCGGTTGGACAGATGTAGACGTAATCATCACTATGCCTAGCGTGATGGGTAAATTAGGACCACTCGGACGAATCCTCGGACCAAGAGGCCTGATGCCTAACCCTAAGACTGGTACAGTGACTATGGATATTGCAAAAGCGGTATCTGACGTCAAAGCTGGTAAAATCGACTTTAAAGTAGATAAAACAGGAATCGTTCATGCTTCCATAGGGAAAGCATCTTTCAGCGCCGACAAGATTGCCGGGAACGCGAAAGAACTGATCGATACCCTGATGAAATTAAAACCGGCGGCTGCTAAGGGGGTATATATGAAGACCATCTATATGTCTAGCACCATGAGCCCAAGTGTTCAATTGGATCCTAAGGCGGTATAACTGTAAAAGATTTTTAGTAATGACAAGACAAGAAAAAGCAACCGTTATAGAAGATCTGACAGCACAGTTAGCTGATAGTTCCACGATCTACCTGGCGGATATTTCCGGGCTTGATGCTGCTGCTACGTCCGACCTGAGAAGGGCGTGCTTTAAAGCAGATATCAGGCTGGCTGTAGTCAAAAATACACTTTTGGCGAAAGCAATGGATGCATCAGAGAAGGAATTCGGTGAATTGCCGGAAGTTCTTAAAGGGAACACTTCTATAATGTTTTCAGAAACCGGTAATGCCCCGGCAAAACTTATCAAGAACTTCCGTAAAAAATCGGACAAGCCTTTATTGAAAGGGGCTTATATCGCAGAGGCGATATACGTTGGAGATGATAAGCTAGACACTCTGGTTAGTATCAAGTCTAAGGAAGAGATGATCGGAGAAGTTATTGGACTTCTTCAGTCTCCTGCCAAGAACGTTATCTCCGGACTTAAATCCGGTGGAGGTAAACTTGCAGGTATCCTTAAGACCTTATCAGAGAAAGAATAAGTACGCACTAAATTCAATATATTTTTAAAATTTTTAACAAACGATAGAAAAATGGCAGATTTAAAAGATTTCGCAGAACAGTTGGTCAACCTTACCGTAAAAGAGGTAAACGAATTGGCTGATATTTTAAAAGAAGAGTACGGTATTGAGCCCGCTGCTGCTGCAGTTGCAGTTGCTGCTGGTGGAGGTGGTGACGCCGCTGAAGCTGCTGAGGAGCAAACCGAATTTGACGTAATCCTGAAAGCCGCTGGTGCTTCTAAATTAGCAGTAGTTAAATTGGTGAAAGAATTGACAGGTCTTGGTCTTAAAGACGCAAAAGACATCGTTGATAGCGCGCCTAAAGCTGTTAAAGAAGGAGTTTCTAAAGATGAAGCTGAAGGTATCAAAAAATCATTGGAAGAAGCTGGAGCAGAAGTTGAGCTTAAATAATAGCGTCAACCATATGGTTTAGGTTTAGGTCTTTCCGCCCTTACGGTGGCTAGACCTAAACCCTTTTATGCGCAGTATATAAAGGCATATACACCCCTACATTAATATTCACGATCAAAATTTTGTCCATTGATGTTCACAAATCAGACTGAAAGAATAAGTTTCGCATCCGCTAAGAACATACCGGAATATCCGGATTTCTTGGACATTCAGATTAAATCATTTCAAGATTTTTTTCAACTTGAAACAAAATCTGACGAAAGAGGGAATGAAGGTTTGTACAATACCTTCATGGAGAACTTTCCCATCACCGATACCAGAAACCAGTTTGTGCTGGAATTCCTGGACTACTTTATAGATCCGCCCCGCTATTCCATACAAGAATGTATAGAGCGTGGGCTTACCTACAGCGTACCATTAAAAGCCCGGTTAAAATTATACTGTACTGATCCTGAGCACGAGGACTTCGAGACTATCGTACAGGACGTATACCTGGGTACTATCCCATACATGACCCCAAGCGGAACCTTCGTTATCAACGGGGCCGAGCGTGTTGTGGTTTCCCAGTTGCACCGTTCACCCGGTGTGTTCTTTGGGCAGTCTTTCCACGCTAACGGAACCAAGTTGTACTCTGCAAGGGTAATTCCTTTTAAAGGATCATGGATAGAATTTGCTACCGATATCAACAGCGTAATGTACGCGTATATCGATCGTAAGAAAAAATTACCGGTAACTACCCTTTTCCGCGCCATCGGTTTTGAGCGCGATAAGGATATCCTTGAGATCTTTGACCTCTCTGAAGAAGTGAAAGTTTCCAAGGCCGGATTAAAGAAAGTATTGGGACGTAAACTCGCGGCCCGTGTGCTGAACACCTGGCACGAAGATTTTGTGGACGAAGACACCGGGGAAGTTGTTTCTATTGAAAGGAACGAGATCATCCTCGATCGTGATACAGTACTGGAGAAAGAGCATATAGACGAGATCATGGATGCCGATGTGAAGACTATCCTGCTTCACAAGGAGAACAATGCACAGTCTGACTATGCCATTATCCACAACACATTACAGAAAGACCCTACTAACTCTGAGAAAGAGGCCGTAGAGCACATCTACAGGCAGCTGCGTAATGCAGAACCGCCAGATGAGGAAACGGCACGTGGTATTATAGACAAACTGTTTTTCTCTGATCAGCGATACAACCTCGGAGAGGTAGGTCGTTACAGGATGAACAAGAAGTTAGGTCTGGATATCGGGATGGACAAGCAGGTCCTGACCAAGGAAGATATCATTACCATCATCAAGTACCTGATCGAACTGATCAACTCCAAAGCTGAGATCGATGATATTGACCACCTTTCTAACCGTCGTGTTCGTACGGTAGGGGAGCAGTTATCATCCCAGTTCGGGGTAGGTCTTGCCCGTATGGCAAGGACCATCCGTGAGCGTATGAACGTACGTGACAACGAGGTCTTCACCCCGATCGACCTGATCAATGCCAAGACCCTTTCTTCTGTGATCAACTCGTTCTTCGGAACGAACCAGTTATCACAGTTCATGGACCAGACCAACCCGCTGGCAGAGATTACGCACAAGCGTAGGCTTTCAGCCCTTGGGCCAGGTGGTCTGTCAAGAGAGCGGGCAGGTTTCGAGGTACGTGACGTTCACTATACACACTACGGGCGACTTTGTCCGATCGAAACTCCTGAAGGACCGAACATCGGTCTTATTTCTTCCCTTTCCGTGTTTGCCAAGGTAAACCCGATGGGCTTCCTGGAAACTCCTTACCGTAAGGTAGAGGACGGGAAAGTGGATACTAAAGAATTCAGGTACCTGAGTGCCGAGGAAGAAGAGGGCATGAAGATCGCACAGGCCAACATCCCGCTGAAGGAAGACGGTACTATCGATCGTGAGAAGGTTATTGCCCGTGAGGAAGGTGACTTCCCGGTAGTAGATCCGAAAGAGGTAAACTACACAGACGTTGCTCCTAACCAGATCGCTTCTATTTCTGCATCCCTGATTCCATTCCTGGAGCACGATGATGCAAACCGTGCACTGATGGGATCAAACATGATGCGCCAGGCGGTACCATTATTAAAGCCCCAGTCTCCAATTGTTGGAACAGGACTGGAGCAGCAGGTAGCTTCTGACTCAAGGGTACTGATCAACGCCGAAGGCGACGGTACCATAGAGTACGTTGATGCCAAGCAGATCACTATCCGCTACGAGAGAACTGACGAGCAGCAGCTTGTAAGTTTTGACGAGGATTCCAAGACCTATGACCTGGTCAAGTTCAGGAAGACCAACCAGGGAACCAGTATCAACCTGAAACCTATTGTCCGTAAAGGCGATAAGGTGAAGAAAGGACAGGTTCTTTGTGAAGGATATGCTACGGAAAGCGGTGAGCTTGCCCTGGGACGTAACCTGCAGGTAGCTTTCATGCCCTGGAAAGGATATAACTTCGAGGATGCGATCGTGATCTCTGAAAAAGTGGTTCGTGAAGATATCTTCACCTCCATCCATATAGATGAGTACGCCCTGGAAGTACGGGATACTAAACTGGGTGCAGAGGAATTGACCAATGATATCCCTAACGTTTCTGAAGAAGCGACCAAGGACCTTGACGAATACGGTATGATCCGTATCGGGGCCGAAGTAAAACCCGGAGATATCCTGATCGGTAAGATCACTCCTAAAGGAGAATCAGATCCGACACCTGAAGAAAAACTGCTTCGTGCCATCTTTGGTGATAAAGCCGGTGATGTAAAAGATGCCTCTTTAAAGGCCTCTCCATCCCTACGCGGGGTTGTGATCGACAAGAAATTGTTCTCACGCTCTATCAAGGATAAGCGCAAGCGTTCTGAAGATAAAGAAGCCATTGCAAAACTGGAGCTGGAATACGAAGTAAAATTCCAGCAACTGAAAGATGTTCTTATTGAAAAGCTCTTTAAGATCGTCAATGGTAAGACTTCACAAGGAGTACTGAACGACCTGGGAGAAGAAGTTCTTCCAAAAGGTAAGAAGTACACCATGAAGATGTTGAACGCAGTCGATGATTTCGCCCACCTGGTAGGCGGAAGCTGGACTACCGATAAAGCGACTAACGCCCTGGTAGCCGACCTGCTGCACAACTACAAGATTAAATTAAATGACCTGCAGGGTAACCTGAGAAGGGATAAATTCACGATCTCTGTCGGGGATGAACTCCCTGCCGGGATCATGAAACTGGCCAAAGTATACATCGCTAAGAAGCGTAAGCTGAAAGTAGGTGATAAGATGGCAGGTCGTCACGGTAACAAAGGTATTGTTGCAAGGATCGTACGCCAGGAAGATATGCCGTTCCTTGAAGACGGAACACCGGTAGACATCGTGCTGAACCCTCTTGGGGTACCATCGCGTATGAACATCGGGCAGATCTACGAGACCGTACTTGGATGGGCAGGGCTTAAGCTCGGCAAGAAATTTGCCACCCCGATCTTTGACGGTGCAACCCTCGAAGAGATCAACAAGTATACCGATGAAGCCGGGATCCCGCGTTTCGGGCATACCTATCTCTACGATGGTGGAACCGGTCAGCGTTTTGACCAGCCTGCTACCGTAGGTGTGATCTATATGCTGAAACTGGGTCACATGGTAGACGACAAGATGCACGCCAGGTCTATCGGGCCATACTCGTTAATCACGCAACAGCCATTGGGTGGTAAAGCCCAGTTTGGTGGTCAGCGTTTCGGGGAGATGGAAGTCTGGGCACTGGAGGCCTATGGAGCTTCTGCAACCCTGAGAGAGATCCTGACCGTTAAATCGGATGACGTGATCGGTAGGGCCAAGACCTACGAGTCTATCGTCAAAGGTGAGACTATGCCGGAACCTGGATTGCCAGAATCTTTCAACGTACTGATGCACGAACTCAAGGGATTGGGCTTGGACATCAGACTGGAAGAATAATTACACACATATTTAATTTACTATCACCATTAGCATTATGGCTAGATTAAAAGATAATACACAACAAAAGCGGTTCAACAAGATTTCCATCGGTCTGGCCTCTCCGGAGTCTATTCTGGCAGAGTCCCGGGGAGAAGTGTTGAAGCCGGAAACTATTAACTATAGAACGCACAAACCGGAGCGCGATGGTCTGTTTTGTGAACGTATCTTTGGTCCTGTAAAGGATTACGAGTGTGCGTGTGGTAAGTATAAGCGTATCCGTTACCGCGGTATCGTCTGCGACCGTTGTGGGGTAGAGGTAACCGAGAAAAAGGTACGGAGAGACAGGGTAGGTCACATTAACCTGGTCGTTCCTGTTGCGCATATCTGGTATTTCCGTTCACTTCCTAACAAGATAGGATACCTGCTTGGACTTCCGTCCAAGAAACTGGACATGATAATATACTATGAGCGTTATGTCGTGATCCAGCCAGGTATCGCCAAAGGTCCTGAAGGAGAAGAGATCAAGAAAATGGATTTCCTTACTGAAGAGGAATACCTGAACATTCTTGAGACTATCCCGAGGGAGAACCAGTACCTGGAAGATTCTGATCCCAACAAGTTCATCGCTAAGATGGGAGCAGAGTGCCTGATAGAATTATTGTCCCGAATAGACCTTAAGCAGCTGTCTTACGACCTGCGTCACAAGGCCAACACCGAGACCTCTAAACAGCGTAAGACTGAAGCCCTTAAAAGGCTGCAGGTAGTTGAAGCGTTGAGGGAATCACAGGATAACCGTGAGAACAACCCGGAATGGATGATCATGAAAGTGATCCCTGTAATTCCGCCGGAATTACGCCCGCTTGTTCCTCTTGATGGTGGACGATTTGCGACTTCAGACCTTAACGATCTTTACCGCAGGGTGATTATCCGTAACAATCGTCTGAAGCGACTGATGGAGATCAAAGCTCCTGAAGTGATCCTTCGTAACGAAAAGCGTATGCTACAGGAAGCAGTAGATTCACTTTTCGATAACACCCGTAAGGCTTCTGCTGTTAAGACAGAATCTAATCGTCCGTTAAAATCCCTTTCAGATTCCCTGAAAGGAAAGCAGGGACGTTTCCGTCAGAACCTTCTCGGTAAACGTGTGGATTACTCCGCTCGTTCGGTGATCGTCGTAGGTCCTGAAATGAAATTATACGAATGTGGTCTGCCAAAAGACATGGCCGCAGAACTTTATAAGCCTTTCGTGATCCGGAAGCTGATCGAACGTGGAATCGTTAAGACGGTTAAGTCAGCCAAGAAGATCATCGATAAGAAAGAGCCGGTAGTATGGGATATCCTGGAAAACGTACTGAAAGGACACCCGGTACTGCTTA
The DNA here is from genome assembly GCF_004362865.1 of Zeaxanthinibacter enoshimensis. Taxonomy (GTDB): domain Bacteria; phylum Bacteroidota; class Bacteroidia; order Flavobacteriales; family Flavobacteriaceae; genus Zeaxanthinibacter; species Zeaxanthinibacter enoshimensis. The sequence goes on from NZ_SNYI01000002.1 coordinate 268,645, forward strand.
ACAGGGCCCCCACACTGCACAGGTTAGGGATCCAGGCTTTCCAGCCAAAACTGATCGAAGGTAAGGCGATCCGCCTGCACCCATTGGTGTGTACGGCATTCAACGCCGACTTTGATGGTGACCAGATGGCAGTACACTTGCCGCTTGGTCCGGAAGCTATCCTGGAAGCCCAGTTACTGATGCTTGCTTCTCACAACATCCTGAACCCTGCGAACGGGTCACCGATCACGGTACCTTCTCAGGATATGGTTCTGGGTCTGTACTATATGACCAAGGAGCGCAAGTCTACAGACGACTACAAAGTTAAAGGAGAAGGTCTGACCTTCTATTCTTACGAAGAAGTGGTTATCGCTTTCAACGAAGGGCGACTGGAGCTTAACGCCGGGATCAAGGTAAGGGCGAAAGATTTTAATGAAGAGGGAGAGCTGGTTAACCAGATCATACCAACAACTGTTGGTAGGGTACTGTTTAACATGGTGGTTCCGGAACAAGCCGGATATGTGAACGACGTACTGAATAAGAAGTCGCTTCGTGATATTATCGGTCGTATCCTTGCGGTTACCGATGTACCTACCACGGCAGAATTCCTTGACAAGATCAAGAGCATGGGGTATGATTTCGCCTTCAAAGGTGGATTATCCTTCAGCCTTGGGGATATTATCATCCCACAGGAGAAACATGAAATGATCGCCGAAGCCAACGAACAGGTAGACGGCATCATGATGAACTATAACATGGGTCTGATCACCAATAACGAACGTTATAACCAGGTGATCGATGTCTGGACCTCTACCAATGCTATGCTAACCGAACTCGCTATGAAGCGTATTCGTGAAGATCAGCAGGGATTCAACTCGGTATACATGATGTTGGATTCAGGTGCAAGGGGATCCAAAGAGCAGATCCGACAGCTTACCGGTATGCGTGGACTGATGGCCAAGCCTAAGAAGTCTACTGCCGGGGGTGGTGAAATTATCGAAAACCCTATCCTCTCTAACTTTAAGGAAGGACTATCGATCCTGGAATACTTTATCTCTACTCACGGTGCGAGGAAAGGACTTGCGGATACCGCTCTTAAGACGGCGGATGCAGGTTACCTGACCCGTAGGCTGGTAGATGTGTCACAGGATGTGATCGTTAACACTGAAGACTGTGAGACCCTAAGGGGAATCGAGGTTGAGGCCCTGAAGAAGAATGAAGAGGTTGTGGAGTCACTTGGAGAAAGAATACTCGGACGGGTATCTCTGCACGACGTTTACGACCCGCTTACAGAGGAATTGTTGCTGAAAGCCGGACAGGAGATCATGGAGGCTGATCTTAAGAAGATCGAAGCCTCTCCTGTTGAAAGGATCGAAGTACGTTCACCGCTGACCTGTGAGGCTCAGAAAGGTATATGTGCCAAGTGTTACGGGCGTAACCTGTCTACCAATAAAATGGTACAGAGAGGTGAAGCCGTCGGAGTTGTGGCTGCACAGTCTATCGGGGAACCGGGAACTCAGCTTACACTGCGTACCTTCCACGTGGGTGGTATTGCCGGTAACATCTCCGAGGATAACAAACTGGAAGCACGATTTAACGGTATTGCCGAAATAGAAGACCTGAGAACGGTTAAGGATAATGACGGGGATAAGAAGAATGATATCGTTATCTCGAGGACTTCCGAGATCAAGATCGTTGACGCCAAGACCGGTATCACGCTAAGTACGAATAACATTCCTTACGGATCTCAGTTGTTTGTCAAAAATGGTGAGAAGGTTGAGAAAGGACAGATCATTTGCCAGTGGGATCCATATAACGGTGTTATCGTTTCTGAATTCCCAGGTAAGATCGCTTACGAGAATATCGAACAAGGAGTTACTTTCCAAGTAGAAATTGACGAACAGACCGGGTTCCAGGAAAAAGTGATCACTGAATCCCGGAACAAGAAACTGATCCCGACCCTGTTGATCAAGAACAACAAAGACGAAGTGCTGCGTTCATACAACCTGCCGGTTGGATCGCACATTATGGTCGATGACGGGGATAAGATCAAAGAAGGTAAGATCCTGGTTAAGATCCCGCGTAAATCTGCTAAAGCAGGGGATATTACCGGAGGTCTTCCAAGGGTGACCGAGCTCTTCGAAGCACGTAACCCATCTAACCCTGCGGTTGTTTCAGAGATCGACGGAGTAGTATCTTTTGGTAAAATTAAGCGTGGAAACAGGGAGATCATCATCGAGTCCAAACTGGGTGAAGTGAAGAAATACCTGGTGAAACTGTCTAACCAGATCCTGGTACAGGAGAACGATTACGTTCGTGCCGGTATGCCGTTATCCGATGGTTCTATCACACCGGAAGATATCCTGGCGATCAAAGGACCATCAGCTGTTCAGCAGTACCTGGTGAACGAAGTACAGGAAGTGTACCGTTTACAGGGTGTGAAGATCAACGATAAGCACTTTGAGGTCGTTGTAAGACAGATGATGCGTAAGGTGCGGATTCAGGATTCCGGAGATACAACCTTCCTCGAGAACCAGCTGGTTCACAAGGACGACTTTATCCAGGAGAACGATAACATCTTCGGTAAGAAGGTGGTAGAGGATGCAGGGGAATCAGAAAACCTTAAACCGGGCCAGATCATTACGGCGCGCGAGTTAAGGGATGAGAACTCTATCCTTAAACGTTCGGATAAAGCACTGGTTTCTGCAAGAGACGCGGTGGCTGCTACAGCTACACCTATCCTGCAGGGTATTACCAGGGCATCGCTGCAAACCAAGTCATTCATCTCGGCGGCTTCCTTCCAGGAAACCACCAAGGTACTGAACGAGGCGGCTGTAAGCGGTAAGGTAGATGACCTGGAAGGTCTTAAGGAAAATGTGATCGTCGGTCACAGGATCCCTGCCGGTACCGGGATGCGAGATTATGAGAACATCATCGTTGGTTCTAAAGAGGAATACGATGAGATCATGGCCCGCAAAGAGGAACTGAAGTTTTAATCATATAATTACTGGAAAACCCCGATCTTAACTGATTGGGGTTTTTTATGTTTAATCGTAAGCAACCATGGCCGAAAACGAAAACAAACAGAAACAGATCAATATAGAGCTGGATGAAAAAACGGCGGAAGGAACCTATTCCAACCTTGCCATTATAAATCACTCAGCCTCTGAATTCGTGGTGGATTTCATCAGCCTGATGCCCGGCGCACCCAAGGCGAAGGTGAAAAGCAGGGTTATCCTCACGCCACAACACGCTAAGAAATTCCTCAAGGCACTTAAGGATAACGTGGCCCGCTTCGAGAAGTCGCACGGCGCCATACAGGATTATGACCAGCCTAATATCCCGATGAATTTCGGGCCTCCGGGTGAAGCATAAGCAATTAAAAAAGGCCTCCGATCGGAGGCCTTTTTTTATGAGTCAAATTCTGATGTAAAATGCAGTTTTACGGTGGGGTATTTCTGTTGCACCATTTGCAGGGAGAACTGTGAATCTGCAAGGAAAACCAATTGGCCGCGTTTATCGGTAGCCAGGAATTTCTGTTTTACCCTCTGGAATTCAGAAAATTCTTCGTTCCCCGGATCCTGTGGATCTACCCAACAGGCCTTATAGGCCGGGAAATTTTCATAGGTACATTTTGCACCGTATTCGTGTTCCAGCCGGTACTGTATGACCTCGTACTGCAGGGCGCCAACCGTTCCTATGACCTTTCTCCCGTTCAGGTTCAGGGTGAAGAGCTGGGCCACACCCTCATCCATTAACTGGTCTATCCCTTTATTCAATTGTTTGGAACGCATGGGGTCTGCGTTGTTGATGTAGCGGAAGTGTTCCGGGGAGAAACTGGGGATTCCTTTATAATGGAGTACCTCCCCTTCGGTAAGAGTATCCCCGATCTTAAAATTCCCAGTATCATGTAAGCCTACAATATCCCCCGGGTAAGAAATATCTACGATCTCCTTCTTCTCCGCAAAAAATGCGTTTGGACTCGAGAATTTCAGGTTTTTGTTATGCCTGACGTGTAGATAGGGTTTATTACGCTCAAAAGTTCCCGACACGATCTTTACGAAAGCAAGACGATCCCGGTGTTTAGGATCCATGTTGGCATGAATTTTAAAAACGAATCCCGTCATTTCCTTCTCCTTGGCAGTAACTACTCGCTCTTCCGCTTTCTTAGGGCGTGGAGAAGGAGCAATATCCACGAAGCAGTCCAGCATTTCCCGGACCCCGAAATTATTCAGGGCTGATCCGAAGAAGACCGGTTGCTGCTGTCCGGCCAGGTAGGCCTCCTTGTCAAATTCAGGGTATACCCCGTGCACCAGCTCCAGGTTTTCACGTAAAGTATCAGCAGCTTTTTCCCCGATGATCTTTTCCAGCTCTTCGCTTTCCAGGTCATCAAAGGCTATGGTGTCTTCAATTTTTTTCTTGCTTTCCCCTTTAAAGAGGTTGATGTTCTTTTCCCAAAGGTTATAGATCCCCTTAAAGTCGTACCCCATCCCGATAGGGAAGCTCAGGGGGGTTACGGTCAGTCCCAGTTTTTGCTCCACCTCGTCTAACAGGTCAAAGGCATCCCGTCCTTCACGATCCAGCTTGTTGATGAAAACGATCATGGGAATGTTACGCATGCGGCAGACCTCTACCAGTTTTTCGGTCTGTTCCTCCACCCCCTTGGCGACATCGATCACCACGATCACACTGTCTACGGCAGTCAGGGTCCGGAAAGTATCTTCGGCAAAATCCTTGTGACCAGGGGTATCCAGGATATTAATCTTCTTGTCCCTGTAGAGGAATGCCAGGACAGAAGTAGCCACGGAGATTCCCCGCTGCCTTTCAATCTCCATAAAGTCACTGGTAGCAGCCTTTTTGATCTTATTATTTTTAACGGCGCCCGCCTCCTGGATGGCTCCCCCGAACAATAACAGTTTTTCCGTCAGGGTGGTCTTCCCCGCATCGGGGTGGGATATGATGCCAAAAGTCCGGCGCTTTTCTATTTCCTTGAGAAAGCTCATGCAATAAAATTTGTGCAAAAATAAGTCAATTTAACTCGATATGACCCCGGGATGACCAATTTCTGAGACCTCAGTTTTAAGAAACAGTCTTCTGACCCGGCAATTCGTCATTTATCGATGATCCATGGAAAAAACAATGGAAAACCTTAACTTCAGAAGACTTTAAATACTGCATTTATATCGATTATTTGCGCTTCATCGATGATTATTGACGTTAAAGGATAATTTTAGCGCGATCCCCCGAAATCAGTTTGAGTGAGATCAATTATAGTCTATCTTGCAGTAGTTTTAGAATTGCCCAATTCTTACCTGTAGCAGCCGCTTGCCATGGTGATACGTTTCAACCAAAACTATCATTTATGGAAGATTTTACTCTTGATACCAAGGGAACTTCTGCAACTTACAACCTTGTAATAGCAGTTCTCCTGGGCCTTTTTCTATATAGTACTCCCCTCACAGCCGATAATGGTTCCGTGAACAACCTTTCCATTTTTTATGCCGATACGGATGGAGATGGGGTGCCGGATTCCACTGACATCGATGACGATAACGATGGGATAATAGACGCCAACGAGGATGCTAATACGGATGGTGATAATGATCCTGCGACCGATCCAACCGATACGGACGGGGATGGTATTCCCAACTACCTGGATATTGATTCGGATAACGATGGTATTCTCGATAATGTCGAAGCCCAGACCACCATGGGTTTTATTGCACCCTGCGGGGTGGATACCGATGGTAACGGCCTGGATGATCACTACGAACCCAGTCCTGGTGCCTGTGGCGGTTTGATCCCTGTGGATACAGACGGAGACGGGGTGCCCGATTTCCTTGACATAGATTCTGATGATGATGGTATCCTGGACAACGTAGAAGCCCAGGAGAGCGACAGCTTTATCCCCGTATGTGAAAATGATACCGATGGCAATGGTCTGGATGACCATTATGAATCTTCCCCGGGTGCAGGAGAAGGACTTCATCCTGTGGATACAGATGGGGATTCACATCCTGATTTCAGGGATATCGATTCGGACAACGATGGTATACTGGACAATGTGGAAGCCCAGGAAAGCGATAGTTTTATCCCCGTATGCGTTAATGATTCCGACGGGAATGGTCTCGATGATCATTACGAGTCTGTACCCGGCGCCGGGGAAGGGCTTACCCCGGTGAACACTGATAGCGATAATAATCCGGACTTCAGGGATATCGACTCGGATAATGACGGCATCCCGGATAACGTGGAAGGACAGACTACCTCCGGTTATATACCGCCCACTGGGCAGGACGATGATATGGATGGCCTGGATAACGCCTATGAAGGCAGCGGGGACGAGGGAATCACCCCTGAGAATACCGATAATACAGACCTTCCCGATTTCAGGGACCTGGATACCGACAACGATTTGGTTCCTGACAATAACGAGGGGAACGACTTTAATTTTGACGGGCAGCCCGACCAGTTCTTTACCGGGGTGGATGACGATATGGATGGCTTGGATAACGGTTATGAAGGATCGGACACCAACGACGGTTTTGATGTGAACGACGAGATCGATGATCCGGCCAACGACCTGCCGGATACCGATGGTACCGAGGATGTCAACTACCGGGATATGGATGATGATGGGGATGGAACCATCACTCCCCACGAGGATGCCGATGATGACGGTGATCCTACCAATGATGATACCGATAGTGACGGCACCCCGGATTATCTCGATCCTGATTCTGATGGGGGAGGTGATAATACCGATACCGACGGTGACGGTGTACCGGACAGCACCGACCTGGATGATGATAATGACGGTATACCGGACAGCGTGGAAGACCCGAATACAGATGGGGATGACAACCCTCTTACAGACCCAACCGATTCTGATGGGGACGGGATAGCAGACCACCTGGATATCGACTCGGATGACGACGGAATCCCGGATAACGTGGAGGCCCAGACAACGGACGGGTATATCCCACCTACCGGTCTGGATGATGATATGGATGGTTTGGATAATGCCTACGAAGGCAGCGGGGACGAAGGACTGACCCCGGTGAATACCGATGGCGCAGACGAACCGGATTACTTAGACCTGGATTCGGATAACGATCTTGTGCCGGACAACAATGAAGGGAACGACTTTAATTTTGACGGGCAACCCGACCAGTTCTTTACTGGGGTGGATGACGATATGGATGGCCTGGATAACGGTTATGAAGGATCGGACACCAACGACGGTTTTGACGTGAACGACGAGATCGATGATCCGGCTAATGATCTGCCGGATACCGACGGCACCGAGGACGTGAACTATCGCGACCTGGATGATGACGGGGATGGTATTGATACCCCGGACGAGGATGCGGATAACGATAACGACCCGACCAACGATGATACAGATAGTGACGGCACCCCGGATTACCTGGATCCTGATTCCGGTGGGGGTGGAGATAATACCGATACCGATGGAGACGGCGTTCCGGACAGTACTGATCTGGATGATGATAACGACGGTATCCTGGACAGCGTGGAAGATCCGAATACAGACGGGGATGACAACCCACTTACGGACCCAACCGATTCTGATGGGGACGGGATAGCAGACCACCTGGATATCGACTCGGATAACGACGGCATCCCGGACAACGTGGAGGCCCAGACTACGGACGGGTATATCCCACCTACCGGATTGGACGATGATATGGATGGTCTGGATAATGCCTATGAAGGCAGCGGGGACGAAGGACTGACCCCGGTGAATACGGATGGTACAGATGAACCGGATTACCTGGACCTGGATACCGATAATGACCTGGTTCCTGATAACAATGAGGGGAACGACTTTAATTTTGACGGGCAACCCGACCAGTTCTTTACGGGAGTGGATGACGATATGGATGGCCTGGATAACGGTTACGAAGGATCGGACACCAACGACGGTTTTGACGTGAACGACGAGATCGACGACCCGGCCAACGACCTGCCCGATACCGATGGCACCGAGGATGTGAACTATCGCGACCTGGATGATGACGGGGATGGTATTGATACCCCGGACGAGGATGCGGACAACGATAACGACCCGACCAATGACGACACCGATATGGACGGCACCCCGGATTACCTGGATCCTGATACTGACGGTGGAGACGGTACAGATACGGATGGAGATGGCGTTCCGGACAGCACCGACCTGGATGATGATAACGACGGTATCCTGGACAGCGTGGAAGACCCGAATACAGACGGGGATGACGACCCGCTGACCAACCCGCTGGATTCGGATAACGACGGTTACCCCAACCACCTGGATATCGACTCGGATAACGACGGAATCCCGGACAACGTGGAGGCCCAGACAACGGATGGGTATATCCCACCTACTGGCCTGGATGATGATATGGACGGTTTGGATAATGCTTACGAAGGCAGCGGGGATGAAGGACTGACCCCGGTGAATACGGATGGTACCGATGAACCGGATTACCTGGACCTGGATACTGATAATGACCTGGTTCCTGATAACAACGAGGGGAACGACTTTAATTTTGACGGGCAGCCCGACCAGTTATTTACGGGGGTTGATGACGATATGGATGGCCTGGATAACGGCTACGAAGGATCGGACACCAACGACGGTTTTGACGTGAACGACGAGATCGATGATCCGGCCAACGACCTGCCGGATACCGATGGCACCGAGGATGTGAATTATCGCGACCTGGATGATGACGGGGATGGCATTGATACCCCGGACGAGGATGCGGACAACGATAACGACCCGACCAATGACGACACCGATATGGACGGCACCCCGGATTACCTGGATCCTGATACTGACGGGGGAGACGGAACAGATACCGATGGAGACGGCGTTCCGGACAGTACCGACCTGGATGATGATAATGACGGTATCCTGGACAGCGTGGAAGACCCGAATACAGACGGGGATGACGACCCGCTGACCAATCCGCTGGATTCTGATAACGACGGTTACCCCAACCACCTGGATATCGACTCGGATAACGACGGAATCCCGGACAACGTGGAGGCCCAGACAACGGACGGGTATATCCCACCTACCGGCCTGGATGATGATATGGACGGTTTGGATAATGCCTACGAAGGCAGCGGGGATGAAGGACTGACCCCGGTGAATACGGATGGTACCGATGAACCGGATTACCTGGACCTGGATACTGATAATGACCTGGTTCCTGATAACAACGAGGGGAACGACTTTAATTTTGACGGGCAACCCGACCAGTTATTTACGGGGGTTGATGACGATATGGATGGCCTGGATAACGGCTACGAAGGATCAGATACCAATGACGGTTTTGACGTGAACGATGAAATCGATGATCCGGCTAATGATCTACCTGATACCGATGGTACTGAGGATGTGAATTACAGGGATTTTGATGATGACGGGGATGGAATAGATACCCCGGATGAGGATGCGGACAATGATAACGATCCGACCAATGACGATACTGACGATGATGGTACACCGGATTACCTGGACCCTATAGATAACCGCCCGGACATTTCTAAAATTGAAGTGAACCAGATGGTGACTCCAAATAATGATGGTAAGAACGACTTCCTGTTCATCAGGAATGTGGACCGGGTACCGGATAATAAACTGAGGATATATAACCGCTGGGGACGACCTGTGTATATAGGCGATGATTACAATAACCAGAATAATGTCTTTGATGGCCGGGCCAGGGGGATTTCTACCTTTGGTTCCGAGGAGTACCTGCCATCGGGCGTATATTATTATATCTTTGAATATACCCTTAATGGAGAATTTATCTCTGACAGCGGACCCTTATTCATCAGTAATTAATGCATAGAAGCCAATGATGACCAAGAATAATAACTTCCTGTTTTCCCTGATCTGTAGTTTAGTCCTCTCTGCAGGTCTGTTTGCCCAGCAGGATGCACAGTATACACAGTACATGTATAATACCATGAGTGTGAACCCCGCCTATGCGGGCTCACGAGGCCAGCTCAGCGCAGCAGCACTCTACCGCTCCCAATGGGTGGGCCTGGAAGGAGCACCGGAAACCCAGACCATTAACCTGCATTCCCCGATCAGGAACAGCAGGGTAGGGTATGGAATTTCGGTGGTTAATGATAATATAGGGGATGGTGTGGTACAGGAAACCTACCTGGATGCAGTGGTTTCTTATACCATTGATGTTTCCGAGGAAGGCAAGATGTCATTTGGGCTTAAAGCCGGGGGGCATTTGCTGAACCTCGACTTTTCCAGCCTTAATAATTTTGATGATGAACCTATTTCCGGGGATAATATAGAGAACAGGTTCTCACCGAATTTCGGGCTGGGACTCTATTACCATACCAATACCTTTTACGCCGGATTGTCTACGCCTAATATGCTGGAGACCGATCACTTTGACAACTCGGAGCGGGATGCCAATGATGTGCAGTTCCTGTCTAAGGAACGCATGAATTTTTATTTTATAACCGGCTATGTGATGGATCTGAACCCATCGCTGAAATTTAAGCCGGCAATCCTTACTAAAGTGGTGGGGGGAGCTCCCATACAGTTAGACCTCTCCACGACATTTTTACTGAATGAAAAATTTTCTTTCGGGGCAGCCTACCGATGGGATGCAGCGCTCAGTGCCCTGGTAGGATTTCAACTTTCGGACCAGTTCATGGTCGGGCTTGCCTATGATAAGGAAACCACTGAACTGGGTAGTACGACGTTTAATGATGGATCTTTCGAAGTGTACCTACGTTTTGAATTGGTTCGTTCTTACCGAAGGCTGGTATCACCCCGATTCTTTTAAAATAATAGTCCATGACAAAAAAATCACTGTTATTATGTATCCTGGCAGCCCTTCTCGCTTTACCGGTTGTGGCCCAGGAACGCCTGATAAACAAGGGGAACGAAAAGTACCAGGACTATTCATTTACCCCGGCTATAGATATTTACCAACGCGTCCTGGATAAAGGATATGTTTCTGCAGACCTGCTGAAGAAACTGGGAAACGCCTACTACTTTAACTCGGATTACGACAAAGCGGCGGAGGTCTACAAACGACTGGTCAGCGAATACCCCGACGACCTAACGCCCGATTACTTCTTCCGTTACAGCCAATCGTTAAAATCGATCGCCAAATACGAGGAATCCAATAAGGTGATGCAACAATTTGTTGCCATGACCGGGCATGATGAACGGGCTTCTCGCTTCAGTTCAGAAGCTGATTACCTGGAAGATATTGAGAAGAATTCCGGTCGCTATACCCTTAAACCTTTCGCTTATAACTCCCCGTATTCAGATTTTGCGCCGAGCTATTACCGGGATGGACTTATATTTTCTTCAGACCGTGATACCGGGAACCTGGCAAGATATCGCCATACCTGGACAGCAAAGGATTTCCTTGACCTGTATAAGGTGAATGCGGATAGTGTTTCCCTGGAAAAAGTGGTCAAGGTAGAGAATGTGAATTCGCGCTGGCACGAGTCGACCACAGCCGTCACCCCGGACGGGAATACCCTCTATTTTACCCGGAATAATGAAAAGGACGGGAAGCTGGTGAAAGGCAAGAATGGGATCGTCCGGCTAAAAATATACCGGGCCACCAAAGCTGAAGGGGAGTGGCTGATCATCGAAGACCTGCCTATCAACAGTGATGCTTATTCCGTGGCTAACCCTGCGTTAAGCCCTGATGGGAAGTACCTGTATTTTGCATCCGATATGCCGGGAACCCTCGGGGAATCGGACATCTTCAGGGCAAAGATCAATGATGACGGTACTTTCGGCTCTCCTGAAAACCTGGGCCCCGTGATCAATACGGAAGCTCGCGAAACTTTCCCTTATATCACGGAAAATGAAATACTATATTTCTCATCAGATGGTCACCTGGGTCTGGGCGGTTTGGATGTCTTTGCAGCGAAGATTCTGAGGGATGATTTTGAAGGTCCTGTAAAGAATGTCGGGCGGCCTGTGAACAGTCCCAAAGATGACTTTACTTTTGTCTTCAGGGAGGATAAGAAAGAAGGGTATTTTGCTTCTAACCGTGAAGGTGGCATGGGAGCTGATGACATCTACGCCTTCGTGGAGAACGAACCGCTACAATTTGAATGTATACAGCAGATCACCGGTACCGTCCGGGACAAGATATCGAACGAGTTACTTGTGGGGGCGAATGTAAAAGTGATAGACGAATCCAACCAGGAAATACAGTCCTCGATTACCGGGGACGAAGGCACCTACGCCCTGACCTGTGACTGCAACAAGGGGAACTTTGTGCGCGCGGTGATGCAGGGGTATATCCCTGCTGAAGAATACCTGGGCGCTTCTGATGGCAAGCCGCGAATAATCGATTTCTACCTGGAGCGGGAAACAGTTACCGGTGGTTATGGGGACGACCTTGCCAAATTGTTACAACTGAGTACCATCTACTTTGATTTTGATAAATACAATATCAGGCCAGATGCCGAAGTAGAAATTCAGAAGGTCATCGCCGCCATGGAAAAATACCCCAGTTTAAAGCTCAAGGTGAATTCACATACAGACAGCCGCGGGCCGGATGCCTACAACCTGTGGTTATCCCAGAAAAGAGCAGAATCTACCGTGAATTATATGGTTGCAAAGGGCATTTCTGCTGATCGCCTGCAATTTGAAGGTTACGGGGAAACCAAGTTGGTCAATCAGTGCAGCAACGGGGTGAAATGTACACAGGAAGAACACGAACTCAACCGGCGCTCTGAATTCATTATCCTTGAATAATCAAAGCTTGTGCGTTAGTCGATGGGCTTCGTAATTCAGGGATGTCATCGGTGAAATTGGATCGGTCAGGCTTCGTTAAACAAGGGTTACACCTCCACTGTGTGGCTCTACACAACAATTATTTAGGGAACTGGTGAAGTGCGGATATATTTGATCTATTCGTAGAAAGTCTGTTTACTGCAATAAAATGGCAGAAACGGGCTTCCAGATCAAACTTGATTCTTCCATGGCCAGACTTTTTAGGGTAGTCTTATTGTTGATGTTCACCAGCCTTCCGGTTATCGGGATGGCCCAGCAGACTTTTGAAGACAGGTTTACCACGGTTTCCTATACCAGGAATGATGGATCGCTGAACTTTTCAGGAGGTTGGGAAGAGAACGGGGAACCTACAGATCCAACCAGCGACAGGATTACCATTTTAGGGGGAGAGTTACGTATCCTCAATATGGATTACAACACCATAGAGCGTAGACTGGACCTGTCCAGTACAACCGCGGTGACCTTTACCATGGATTACCGGGAAATAAGCGGTAATGAGCAAATTAATGTCGAATTTTTTGACGGGACCTCCTGGAATGCGAGAAGAACACTTAACGGAAGTGGCTCTATTACCTATGACCTGACCGCAGCCGAGAGAAATGCCAATGCCGGAGTCCGTTTTGTGACTAATACTGAAGGCTGGGGAAACACCGAAGAATACCGTCTTGATAATGTACTTTTTACGGCTACCTATCCGACATCAGTACTCATAGATGATCCTGTCGTTGATGAGGGAGCCGGCACAGTCACCTTTACAGCAACCCATGTGGGACCCAACACTTTCCTGAACCTTCCATTTACGGTGAATTATGTAACCAATGCGGGAACGGCAACCGATGGCCTGGATTATACAGGGGTGAGCGGAACCCTTTTATTTACCGGTACTTCCGGTTACAGCCAGACCATTACGGTTAATATACTCGAAGATACTTTTTATGAACTGCCGGAGACCTTCGAGATAGAAATGACATCGACAAGTAACGGCTCTGTCAATATTGACAACAGGGGGGTAGGTACAATCACGGATAATGAGGTAGTCCTTGGAGACACGCCCCTGGTGCTGTTTGAAGAATTTGATGGTTATATGGATTATTCATCAGCAAGTGGTACGCTCAGGACACAGGATAATAATACCGATGCCTGTTCCATTACAACCAATTCCTCAAGCACCCTGACCTCTGCTATCCCGGCAGGGGCAACTATTGAGAAAGCCACGCTATACTGGACGAATTCAGGTCAGATGGATCCCATCGTTAATTTTGAAGGGGCAGACATAGATGCTCAACTGGTTTACAGGACTACTATCCTGGGCCTGGAATTTCATAACCATTCCGCAGATGTTACCACGATGTTACAGGGGATCCCTGATCCCACCACTAATGTCTTTGATTTCACAGGCCTGACCATAGACAATTCGGGAAATTACTGCAGTTATGGCGTCACCCTAGGGGGCTGGGCCCTGGTCGTTTATTATACGGCCCCGGGTCTGCCGGCCTCTACGATCAACCTTTACCAGGGTTTTGACGGGAACCAGAACGAGACTACCAGTTTTGGGCTCTCCGGGTTTTATGCCATTGGTTCTGCCGGCTCTAAAACCTCTATCCTTTCTTGGGAAGGGGATCAGACCCTGGCGAATAACGAATCATTGCAATTTAATACCCCCCTTACAGGAACCAATACCCTGACAGGGGATGGAGATAATACAGGCGGAAACCCCTTTAATTCCACGAATTACGATAACGTAGGTGTACCTATCACCAATAATGCCAACCAGCATGGGGTAGACCTTGATACTTATGATGTGAGCAGTTTTATCCTCCCAGGCGAAACTTCGGCTACCACGGTGGTAAACGTAGGCCAGGATTTTGTCATGATGAATGCGGTGATCCTGAAAGTACCTTCGAACATTATTGTAGGCCGTGTCTTTGAAGATATTAATTACGGGGGCGGCCCGGGACGTGATTTGACTACTTCCGGAGGGGCAGGAATCCCCAACGCCATAGTGGAATTATATGACAGTGGCGGCACCCTGGTTTTTACTACCACGACCAACGCTTCGGGGCAATACACCTTTGCAGGGATGCAGAATGGTACCTATACGGTAAGGGTGGTCAATAATTCGGTTCGCTCTACCAGGCCTAACGGCAGTAGTTGTGGCAGCTGTATGCCGGTACAGACCTATAAGGCCGACTATGCCGGGGGCAGCATCACGGCAGACGTCAATAAGGTTGGGGGGAATAATCCGGCCGCTACAGATGTAGGGCCTGGAACGCTTACCGGTGCCCAGTCTACGGGTACTATCACTATTGTGAACGAAGGAGCCGTAGGAATGGACTTCGGGTTCAGTTTTAATACGATCGTGAATACCAATGAAACCGGACAAGGTTCTCTATACCAGTTCGTCACCAACAGTAACGAGCTGGGGTCCGGAACTATGGATATAGAGGCAAATGCCCTTTTTGACCCGGCGGCCGGGGAAGATCTCTCTGTCTTTATGATCCCCCCGACCGGGGATGCCTTGGGCAGGACAGCGGACGCGAATTACACCGCGGGAGTATTCAGTATTGATATCACCAGTGTAGATCTTCCTGTTATTACCGGGGTAAATACGGTGATAGATAGCCGGACTCAGACTGCATATTCCGGGGATTCCAATGCGGGTACCGTTGGGGCCGGGGGTACAGCTGTCGG
The DNA here is from genome assembly GCF_004362865.1 of Zeaxanthinibacter enoshimensis. GTDB lineage: Bacteria > Bacteroidota > Bacteroidia > Flavobacteriales > Flavobacteriaceae > Zeaxanthinibacter > Zeaxanthinibacter enoshimensis. Next base: position 284,132 of record NZ_SNYI01000002.1, read on the forward strand.
AACTGCAGCAACTGGATTGCCCAATTACCAACTGCCCGAAATACAGCTCTATAAGCCTGGAGGGGAAATTTTCATCAATACCGGTACGGATAATGCAATCCGCTATCTTTCTCTGTACACAGACGATAAATCTGCCATCCTGATAGACGGTGGATCATTAACGGTCAGCAATAACCTTATCGGGGTAAATGCTACCGGCTCTAACGAGGGAGCCATACTTGTCGGGGTAGAGATCAAGGACGGGATCAGTATTATCGATGGGAATTACATCGCGACAACAGCTGACAATGGAATTTTTATCGATGGTGGAAATTCAACTACTATCCGGGACAACCATTTCACCAATAACGGGAATGCCATCTGCCAGGCCACTATAGAAGTTAAGAGCGGTACTGGCATAGTGATCCAGTCCAACCTGCTTGAAAATTCGGCCGGACATGGTATCGACGCAGGACAGATCTCGGATCCTATAACCATAGATCAGAATACTATCACTACCTCGGGCTTACTGGGGGGAGCATGCCTCGCCGGGATCCTGCTGGGTGATGATGATGCGGCTATAACCGGCAACGTTATCCATACGAATGCCGGGGCAGGTCTTGAACTCACTGGTAACAGCTCGGGGAACCTGATCTCGCAGAATTCATTTTACGCTAATGGAACAACGGTACCTTCCCTGGGGATAGACCTGGGCGGAGATGGGGTGACCCTGAATGACAGTGGAGATGGAGATAACGGACCGAACGGGCGAGCTAATTTTCCCATCTTGCAATTAGCGGTCAGTAACGGAACTACTTTAACTGTACAAGGATGGTCGAGGCCTGGCGCCAGGTTAGAATTCTTCCTAACCGATGTGGAGGAAGGCACTGCAGCAGCGGGGGACAACCAGTTTGCCTACAGCAGTGATTACGGGGAGGGCCAGACCTACCTGCTTACTTTCACGGAAGGCAGCGGGGCAGACCTCGACGGAACTTCCAGTTCGTACACGGACGTGGATGGGAACACCGATACCACCAATAAATTCCGTTTCGTGGTTCCGGCACCTCCCGGAACTCATGTTGGAGCCCTTTTAACGGCTACGGCTACACTCGGGAATAGTACCTCAGAATTCTCCCCCAGGTCTGTAATTATTGTACCTACAGTAATAACTAATCGAAGGATCACATACCGGGTAGATCCGAACTAACAGGCTTAGACTTTCTGTATTTATCTTTATCTCAAGATAAAATAAACTCTGTTGTGGTTCTACACCATGTATTTTGGGACATAGACAACAAAATTTATTAGCTCTAAAAGACGGTCTCTATATTAGGCCACCTGAAAAGCATGAATTTCTAATAACCAGATGGCAGTCACCATATATTTCCAATCATATTATCGATTAATAGGATGTTTGTTCGTGTCTTTTATCGGATGTATATACTTATCTCAGGCGCAAACCGCAGGCGATTACAGAAGCTTATTGAGTGGTAACTGGAATAGCCCTGCGAGTTGGCAGACTTATAATGGTACTTCCTGGGTGGCAGCCACAGATTACCCCGGCCAGAATAGCAACGTTAACAGGGTTACCATCATGGGAGGTAATACAGTTACGCTGAATATTGATGTAAATGCCTTTACCATCTCAGAACTTTTTATCGGGGATCGCGCAGGCGCTGATGATATTTTGCTGATCCCGGATAATGGGGATTTCACATTAAATGTCGCTGATCTTATTGTAGAGGTGGATGGGATCCTGGAATGGGTTAAAAATGCTAATATATACCTGCCGGCAGGTGCCAGGGTGATCAACCAGGGAGGCACTATTAGCACCAATAAAAGCTGTAATGCATCGCAGGTTATTTTTATAGGTACAGAAAAGTTCTCTACCTGCAATGGCAAAGGAGGTTCGGACTATTCTTTCGGAGACCTGGAAACAGCGCTCCCCCCGCCAACGAGTGATGGCGATCAGGTAGAATGTGCTCAACCTTCAATCCAAACGCTGACCGCTTCTGCAACTCCACCGCAGAATGCTTACGTCGTTTGGTACGCCGGCGAAAGCGGAGGTTCCCCTGTCTCCCCTACCTGGAATACCATAGGGACTACTACCTATTACGCGGAAAGTGTTGATGACGTGGATAGTGATCGTAGAAGTATTTTCAGAACCCCTGTTTCCTTAACCCTCAAATCCAGTCCTGACATTTCCGTAACCCGGTCGCCCAGTTGTAACCTGCTTACAAATACTTATTCCCTGGAAGTATCAGTAAGTTCCGGTACGGTAAGCAGTACTGCCGGAATTGTCTCAGATCTGGGGGGTAATCGCTGGAACATTTCTGAAGTTCCCGATGGTACAGATATCACTGTAACAGTAACAGCGCCGAACAGCTGTACAGATCAGACCTTTATCAATTCTCCCAGTTGCACCTGCCCTGTGGTTGATGCACCTGTAAGTGGAGGAAACCAGCGCTATTGCTCGGGAGATCCCGTTCCACCCCTTACTGCAGGTGTAAATGCAGGAGAAACAGTAGATTGGTATACTGCTTCCACGGGCGGAACGCTTTTGTTAGCCGGGAGCGAGAGTTATACTCCCTCTGCACCAGGTACCTATTATGCCGAGGCGCGTCATACAGTAACCAGTTGTACCAGTGATTCTCGTACAGCAATCAGCCTTACAGAGGATGCACGTCCTACGGCTGTAATTGGTCCCGACCAGCAAGTGCTGGTAGGACAGTCCCCTGTTTTTACCGCAACCGCCACTTCGGCTGATACGTACCAATGGCAATTCAGTGCCGATGGAGGTGTTAGTTTTAGTAATTTATCTGATGGCCTCGGATATATGGGGACAAATACCTTATCCCTAACTATAACAACTGCAGAGCTAACTAATAATAATTATCTGTACAGGGTACTGGCCTCCAAAAGCGGGTCTTCCTGTTCTCCCACGCCTTCAGCTACCGCGCGTCTGACTGTCCGGATCGGGTCGATTATCATCAATAGGTTTACAACACCCAGGGTGGTTCCCCGGTAGGATTTTGTCTTTATCCCTCCGGTTGACTGCGTAAATTAAAAACTATCAGGTTTACACCGAAAGTTACTTTTTGTACAGGGTTGTTACCTCAGAATATGCGGGTATGACACCATTTTATCGCCGGTTTACATCATTTATTGGTTTTCAGGGAGTTAGGTTCATATTTTTACTTTCACACCATACATTCCGTGATTGAATAAGAATTGATGGTAGTAAGTGAATAATGGGGATTGAGGCAGAATCATATAGACCTAACTTGTGTACTCATGGGGGGAGGATTAGGACCAGGACGAAGTTTTTGAGTTTTAATAACTGCTATAGCTCTGTTTTATTCTTGCTCTTCCTCTTCCAATCGGTTGGACTCTTTGCTCAATTGGATCCTCTGCCACCTATTGTGCCTAATCCCAATCGTGGCCTCCCGGTTTTATACAGTATTGCCGATAATCGCTCTGAACTATATTATGTAGCTCCCGATCCTGCTACTGTTCCGGCCCCAACATTTGTAAATATCACTTTTGGAGGAGCACCTATCACATTTTCAGGTGAAGGTGGAGGTTACCGCTCCACAGATCAGCTTATTTACGTATTCAGGGATAATGGAGGTAACTCAGATATGTACTCTATAGATCCTGTCACTGGGATCGCATTACTTGTGCATCCAGCTATCTGTACAGGACATGTTGAAGGGGCAGAGTTCTATATCAATAATTCCACTGGCGATGAAGTCCTGGTGATTATTCACAACGGGGACGGGGTAGACGAGGTTCTGGCAGTTAATCCTAATGCCAACGGACCAAATCCTGCCTGGTCTCCCTATGCGGGTTTTCCTAAACCCTTATCAGGCGCACGTACTAGAGCCGATGGGATATCCTGGGATCCCGTGGGTGCCGAGTTTTATGTCCAGAATGATGATAATGTGGATTATTATACATTGGATATTAATACGGGAGTAACCACCTATGCCTTTACCAGTGCGCTGGCGGTGGATGGAGAGGGAATTACCTATGCCAGCGATGGAAAAAACTATATTGAGGATGAAGGCCAGGCCGGCCAGGGCAGGATGCTGTTCAGCGTCGATGTTCCTTCCGGGGCGATGGTGCCTGTGGCGCAACTTGGAAGTACGGGAGATGTGGAATCTATTATGGGAAACCTGGGGGTAAGGGATGATAGTGGTGATGCACCTTCTTCCTATGGATATGCTTCTCACAATTTACCGGTGATTGCCAGCACCCCGGTTACCATATTCCTTGGAAGCAGCCAGCCTGATAGTGAAGATCCTTTTATAAATTTCAGTACGGGGACTAGTGATGATAATAATGGTGATGATGAAGATGGAGTAACCAGCGGCGGACAAGATTTCAGCGGTCAACTTCTCAGTCTGGGCTCTGTAAAATCTATTGATATCGCTGCCGCAGGCGCAGGGGTTCTTAACGCCTGGATCGATTTTAACAGGGATGGGGATTTCTCTGATCCAGGGGAGCAGGTTGCCTCTGATGTCGCGCCTTCCGGGGGACTGATTACTCTGAATGTACCTATCCCAGTGTCGGCAGTTCCGGGGGTTTCTTATGCTCGCTTCCGATATTCTTCTGAAACCGGCCTGGCAGCAGGTAATTCTACAGCAAGGGACGGGGAAGTAGAAGATTACCAGGTGATCATCCAAGATACGATCTCCTGCCCCCCGGGAGAAACTAATGAGGAATATTTCACTTACAGCCCCATATATGCTACTGCTGTAATTGTGGATAATAGTGTGAGTAATGAAGATAACGCTCTCGGAAACGATGATACTACAACGGCTCGTTTTAATAATAATGGGGATGAACTCGTGCTTGAAATGGGCGAGATCATCAACAGTGGGGATGCTGTAACAGTTAATGGGGAAGACGGGGACGACCTGGATATCTGGGTATCATCAAGTGCTACAGGGCCCTGGACACAGGTAGGCTTCAATGCACAATTGGATTTCAACTTCAATTCTCCCATAAATTGGTTGTACATCCGGTTCAGGAGAGGAGACGGGGGGGGAACAGAAGACCTGAGCTATATTGAAGCCACCAAATCCTATTCTAATTTCCGATGTACACCAGACAATGACGGGGATGCCATCCCTGACCGATCAGACCTGGATGATGATAACGATGGTATCCCGGATGCTGATGAATTGGCTACCCTAGTAAGTACTGGCCAGCCTTCCTGCGGGGGTGAGACCGTATTGGACTTCAGTGCCGCCCCGGTCCTAGAAGCTGGTACCGATAGACAGATTGGCGCTGTATACCGAGTAGCCAATGTAACTACTGGCACAGATGCCCTTATTACGGTTACAGATATATTTAACGCCTCCATCAATACAATAGATGATAATGGGTCAGACCCGACCTACTTTAAGCCTATGACGGCTTTTAATTTTGCTAAGGCAGGAGATTGTGGTTACATCGAGTATCATATCCAGTTCGTCAATTCCGGCGGAAGTACCCCCGTTATAGTACCGAAATTCTTTATGAATTTCAATGATATCGATGGTAGTGCACAGTATGGCGAACAGACCTGGGCAGATAACCCATCAACCTATACTATAGACAACCCCACTGATCTCACCATGACCCAGGATGGGTCATGGGTGATCGGGACTTCAGGCACGGCGGGATACCCGGGTGCTGGGAATGCTAATCCACAGGTGAATTTTAATGTGAATTATAATTCCAAGTCCGAAATATCAGTTCGCTTCGGGGCTGTTGCTTTCCAGGATGGAGCGAGTTCAGGGGGCAGGCAGCATAGTATTCAGTTTAATTGTGTGACAAATTATGTTAGCCCGGAAACCTATGGCCTGGATTCTGATTCGGATGGTATCGCCAACCACCTGGACCTGGATTCTGACAACGATGGGATATATGATGTTATAGAAGCAGGTCATGATCTTCCTCATACCAATGGCGTGCTTAGTAGCCCTTATGGCCTTAACGGGCTGGCAGATGCAGTGGAAACCAGTGCTGAAAGTGGAATAATAAATTTCACGATAAGGAATTCAGATGGGACTGATGCCACTGATTACCTGGATAATGATAGTGATGATGATGGTTGTACAGATGCGAACGAAGCTTATGGAAATGCTACCGCTGATGGGGATGGGAATGGTTATTATGGTACTGGAGATCCCCCTGTTGTAAACACGGATGGAACTGTTGTCGCCGCCTCGTACGGGATCCCCGCAGATGGGGACGCTGATAGTACCCCGGATTACCGGCAGGCCGAGGCTCCCCCGACCATCACTTCCCAACCCCCGGACAGGGTGATCTGTGCTGAAGGGGATACTACCTTCCCGGTAGTAGTGACCAATGCTGATACCTTCCAGTGGCAGCGGTATAATGGGACGACGTGGACAGATATTACAGATGGAGGCATACACAGTGGTACCAACACGAACACCCTGGTGATTACTGCTGCCCAGCCATCGGATGATGGTAATCAATACCGACTGATATCCTCGAATAGTAGTTTTATATGTAGTACAGTCACTTCAGTTCCAGCTAACCTTACTGTTGTACAGCCCGCTGCACCCACTTCCGGAGGAGACCAGGTTGAATGTGCGGATAACCCGGTTCAGACCCTGACTGCGACAGCCACCCCCCCTCCGGGATCGTCCCTGGTGTGGTACGATGCTCCTTCCGGTGGAAATGTCGTGGGAAGTCCAACCCTTAATGCAGTGGGTATGGTCACCTATTATGCCGAATCCCAGGATTCCGGTTCTGGCTGCCCGAGTGCCACGAGAACGGCGGTTAACCTTACTATACAACCCAGGCCCACTATCGCGGTAACTGATTCTCCAACATGTAATATCTTTTTAACTGCCTATTCTCTGGAAGTTACGGTGAGTAGCGGAACTGTAACCAGTTCTGCCGGGACAGTTACTGACGCAGGTGGAAATGTATGGAATATTACAGATATCCCGGATGGGACAGATATACTCCTGACCGTTACGGATGGAAATGGCTGCGTGGAAACGCTCCCCGTTACAGCGCCGGATTGTTCCTGTCCCGTAGTAAATGCTCCCAATAGTGGAGGAAATGAGGTCTATTGCAGCGGAGACCCTGTTCCCGCAGTTACAGCTACAGTAGGAGCCGGACATACCGTAGACTGGTATGATGCAGCATCCGGCGGGAGTTTATTATTGAGTGGTAATCTGAGTTATTCTCCCTCGGGCCCGGGCGTATATTATGCTGAGGCCCGGAATACTATAACCGGCTGTGTCAGTGGAACCAGGACAGGAGTTAGTGTTTCTGAATTCTTTCCTGCAACCTCTACCATCGGGGCAGACCAGACAACATTTGTAAATGCCGATGCTGTTTTTACTGCAGCTACGACAAATTCCAATTCCTACCAATGGCAGGTAAGTACTGATGGAGGTGGTAGTTATTCTGATATCGTAGATGGTTTGGAATATACAGGGACAAATACACTTACACTTACAGCTACCGATGTACAACTTCCTAAGAATGGTTACCTGTACAGGCTCCAGGCTTTCCAATCCGGTTCTGCCTGTCCTCCGGTCAACTCCGCAGGTGCACTTTTAACAGTTCGCCTCAGGACCGTGATTACCAATAGAAGGATTACGGTTCGTGCTAATCCGGACTAGGGTTAAACCACAGGTATATAAGGGTTTAAAGCATATATAGGCGGGTTCACAACATATATTTCTGGAAGTGAGCAGTTTGCAAGATTTTAGAGGGGTAGTTGCTTGATATTCAATCGACTGCAAAACCTTAAGTACATGATCTCCCTTTCCCCCTATAAAACAAATTTGGATCCTAAATTATTTGTCCTGGCATTATGCCTTTGGATCTCTCATGCCACTTATTCCCAGACTACATTCACAGAAAGCGCAGCTGTCTACGGATTAAACATAGCTGGTAATAAGGATGGGGGACATGCCTGGGCGGATTACGACCTGGATGGAGATTTTGATTTGGTAGTGAACACCCAGGGATCCGGGTACCTGCTCAGGAACGACGGGGGAGTATTCACAGACCAGACTGCTGCGCTGGCTCCCGATTTTAACAACGGGTCCCTGGAGCGGACGGCACTTTTCGTAGATTTCAACAATGACGGTTACCCTGACATTTTTAGGAATAAACATAATGACATAAGAATCTATCTGCAGGACCCGGCTACAAACCGGTTCGGAGACGGGGCAGGGGGAACCCTGCCTAGCCAGCAATTTACCTCCTTTACAGACGGAATGAACACTGAAGGGGCAGGGGCGCTTGATTATGACGGGGATGGGGACCTGGACATATTTGTCGACAACCATAATTTTGGAATAGATATCCTGGAAAATGACGGGAATGGTTACTTTACCCATGTAACCCGGAAGACCGACAGCCCCAACCCACCTTATAATGCCGGCGATCCGACTACCTGGCCCTTGGGCCTGGTGCAAGATGCCACCGATGGAGATTATGGTTCTGCTACCGATTTCAATGATGACGGCTGGGTGGATATCGTGGTTAGGAAGAAAAACCAGGTAGACCTCTTTACCAATGTAGGAGGTACCTTCCAGGACGGTGTGGATATTGACCAGGCCGATAATGGGAACAAAGGTTCCGTTGCTTTCTATGATTTTGATAATGATGGGGATTTTGACCTCTTCTGGACGGAAAACGGCATCAACCAAATCCACCGCAATAACGGGGACGGCACCTGGTCACCCTTGGGTGCTGCAACCGGCATTCCGCTTAGCTTTGCAGGGCAGATTGAAGGCTTGGCCTGTGGGGATGTGGATAATGACGGGGATATAGATATTTTCCTTACAGGGAGCAGTATTACCAAATTATTCCTCAATCAAATTAATAACGGTGGGGGAGCCATGTCATTTGTAGATTCAGGACAGGTATTCAATGTTACTGACGGAGAGGGAAGCTCTTTTGTAGATATCGACCAGGACGGAGACCTCGATATTTACGTCAACCGGAAAGGAAACAACAGGCTGTTTGTAAACAACCTTGGGATAGCGAACCGTACTAATCATATATTCATCAACATAAAGGAAGACCGGGATGAATTGGGATTAACGGGTACCGAAGAACGTTTCGGGGTGGGATCCACTGCCAGGATCCTGGATTGCGACGGGAACGTGATCTCCGGCGTCAGGGAGGTGAACGGAGGTTATGGACATGGAACCCAGCAACCCGGAATGATCCATTTTGGTTTACCCGGGGGTGCTATTACCCCTATTGTGATTGAAGTTTCCTATCCAAGGACCAGCTCGGGGAGGGTCATAGTCCGGCAACAACTGCGTCCGGTTGATTATTTTAATGGTAAGATCAATTTACTGGATGTATTTACAGATCTGGCAAATCTTCCCCCTGTGGCCCAGAACGATTATATCACCGCAATACAGGATGGAGATGTGACCTTTGATGCGTTGGCGAACAATGGGGATGGTCCTGATACGGATCCCGAAGGAGAACCAATGGAAGTCATTTCGGTCACAACTCCGGTGAATGGTACAGCGGTCATCAATGGGGATGGGACCATTACGTATACACCCGATCCCGGGTTTGCCGGTAATGACCAGTTCAGTTACACTATGTGGGATAATGCCAGCTGTACTTTTACCTCGGAACAGGATAGTGCTGAAGTTTATATCACTGTTTCACCTGATACAGACGGAGACCTGATTGCGGACAGGGATGACCTGGACGATGATAATGATGGAATCCCTGACCTGGAAGAGATCGGGAAGATCATTAACCATAATCAACCTGAGTGCGGGGGAGAGACCGACCTGGATTTTTCAGCGGCTCCCACTTTAGAATCGGGAACGGCCCTCACCCAGGGAGCAGTATACCGGTTTTCCAATGTGACTACCGGCACTGATGCCCTGGTCACCATTGTTCAGACCTTTAATGCCACGGTGGCCAATATTGATAACAATGGCTCTGCAGCTTCTTCTTTTAAACCACAGACTGCTTTTAATTTCCCGAATACCGGGGACCAGGGCTATATTGAATATAAGATTGAGTTTGTAAACTCCGGCGGGACCACTCCAGTAGTAATTCCAAAGATCTTTATCAATTTCAACGATATAGATGGGGGAGCTAATTATGCCGAAGAGAACTGGGCAGATAACCCCGCAACCTTCACAATCGATAACCCCACCGAACTTACCATGGGGACAGATGGGTCCTGGGTTGTGGCCACCGGTTCCCTGATTGATCATGCCGGCTCGACCAATTCAGATCCTGAAGTCAACTTCACAGTGAATTATAATTCTGTGTCGGTACTAACTATCCGGGTGGGTGCACTGGCCAGGGTTGATGGTGCTTCGGCAGGGGGAAGGCAACATGCGATCGAATTTGCCTGTATCAATAATTATGTAAATCCGGAAACCTATGGTATAGACCTGGATTCGGATGGTATAGCCAACCATCTGGACCTGGACAGTGATAACGATGGGATCTATGATGCAGTAGAAGCAGGGCATAACCGTGGACATACAGCAGGAATCGTCAACAGTACCTACGGTCTGAATGGTCTGGCCGATATAGTGGAAACCACCCCGGAAAGCGGGAATATTAATTATGGAATTGCGAACTCGGACGGAACTGATCCCGAAGACTACCTCGATACAGACAGTGATGACGATAGTTGCAGTGATGCCAATGAAGCCTATGCTGATGGTAATGCCGACGGCGGGGATAATATGTTTTACGGGCTCGGTAATCCACCTCCGGTAGACTCCCGGGGCAGGGTAATTGCGGCTACTTATCCAGTACCGGCAGACAATGGAAGCAGCGGGACCGAGGATCATTTAGAGGTTTTAAGGGCCAGTCTGGTCTCTGACCCCATTGACGATACCACTTGTTTAGGATGTGACAGCTCTTTTTCAGTCACCGCTAATGATGTGGATAACTATCAATGGCAGGTCTTTGACGGCAGCTGGAACGATCTCACCGACGGTGGGATCTATTCCGGAAGTTCCACAAATACACTGCAACTGACAGACGTAACATCTGCCGAACAAGGAAGACAATACCGGGTGATACTGTCTAACCTGAACTTTGCCTGTTCTTCCACTTTTTCGTCTGCAGCTACCCTGACCATCCGTGTTTCCGGGGTCGTAACGAATCGCAGGATCACCTTCCGGGTGAATAAAAATTGAAATAACTGGGATGAATCACTGAAGTTCAGCAGAGAATATCCTGCCCTGGTCACAACTGTTTTTTAATAATACAATGTTTAATATGAACCAATATCCGTTTAAGTTGAGAGTAAATAGTTGCCGCGTTCAAACGGAGAGACTGCCTGAAATCCGAACCAAATTTCGGCTTTCAATAAGCAGGAAATGGGCCAGCTCCAGACCCTTGGTTTTTGAAGATCTAAACCTGCAGAAAAAAGCTGATAATGGAGTAGGATCATCGGTGAAATACCCGGAAAATCAAATCTCGTTATTGCTTATCCTTATTGCCATGATCGACCAAAGTATGCCTGTAAATTCGATGAAATGCACCCCTATCACCTCATGTTTTGGACTGTAGACCGTCCGAAACCCCACTTACACAACAATTATTTTCCCAGGGGAGGCATACGGTTAAATTTGTATGGTATAATTAAACTGGAACGTGAACCCTCCTGTATAATCGGGGTTTAAACACAACCAAACGTTGAAAAACTTGACCGACATTATGAAGTATCAACCAACCAAAATCTTCGCGGCCTTAAAACGACCGGCGAACCGCTCATTTCAGGATGCCTGGAAATGGCATCACATTCCTTCTAAGTCGACCTGGATTCAGCAGAATTTCGGTACAATTTGTTCAGCCTGATTTGCAGGCCGGGATAGGGTAATTTCGAGAACAACATGATTTTGAAGATTAAGAGTATAAGTAAAGATATGACCATGGGTAAGAAGATATTATTTTTATTGCTTCTGATATCCGGGACGGCATTTTCGCAGACTACGGTCAGCTTGCAGGATCAATGCAACTGTGAAGTCTTAAGCGGAACGGCTGTAACCTCCCCCGGGGCTGCCACCCCAACAGGTGCTGACGTAGGCGACATCTATGTTAACACGGACACCGGTATCATTTATTTCTGGGACGGGAACTCCTGGGAACTGACATCCTCCGATGATCAGCAATTACAGAGTTTCAGTTTTAACCCTGCTTCCAGGATACTGTCTTTACAGATAGAGAATGGGAATACGGTTTCAGTAGATCTTTCTTTCCTCAATAACACGGGTACGGATGACCAGGTGGCATCAGAAGTACTTTACAATAATACAGTTTCCGGTCTGCTGGCAGGCAATGTACAGGAAGCGCTTGACGAAATTAACGCGGCAACCTCTAATGTTGCCCTGGTTGATAACAGTGACGGGACTTATACTTTTACCGATGCCGATGGCACGGTTACCGTTATTTCAGATACTTCTATCTCTACCCTTACCGACAATGGTGATGGTACCTATACGTATACGGACGAATCTAATACTGTACAGACCATTGACACCAATGCGTCCAGTAATCCATATGATAATACAGTTTCCGGGCTCTTTGCAACCAATGTCCAGGCCGCGATCGATGAGATCAACGCTGCTGCGGGTACTGTTGCCCTGGTGGATAATGGGGATGGGACTTACGATTTTACGGATGCCGCTGGCAACGTGACTACCATTACGGATACCTCGATCTCTACCCTTATGGATAACGGGGACGGAAGTTTTACCTACACCGCAGAAGATGGTACGGTAACTATCTTCACGGAAAGCCTGACCACTTTGGTGGATAATAACGATGGTACGTTTACCTACACCAACGAGGACGGGACCCCGCAACTGGTGAGGAAAGCGGATATGATCGATAATTTTGACGGCACTTACACCTTTACCAATTTTGGTGGAACTACGCTGAATATTAATACGAATGCTATCAGCAACCCGTACGATAATACCGCTTCCGGGCTATTCGCAACGAATGTTCAGGCGGCCATCGATGAGGTGAACGCTGCTGCAGGCACGGTTGCCCTGGTTGATAATGGTGATGGTACTTATGACTTTACAGATGCTTCAGGGAATGTGACTACGATCACGGATACTTCTATTTCTACCCTGGCAGATAATGGAAACGGAACTTACACGTATACTGATGAGGCCGGAAACACCCAGCTGATCGATACCAACGCCTCCAGCAACCCTTATGACAATTCAATTTCCGGGTTACTGGCTGCAAACGTCCAGGATGCTATTGACGAGGTAAACGCCGCTGCAGGAACCGTTGCCCTGGTGGATAATGGTGACGGTACTTATGATTTCACGGATGCTGCAGGAAATGTGACTACGATCACGGATACCTCTATTTCTACCCTGGTAGATAATGGAAACGGTACTTACACGTATACTGATGAAGCCGGGAATACCCAGCTGATCGATACCAACGCTTCGAGCAATCCTTATAACAACGCGATCTCCGGACTTGCTGCCACCAATGTACAGGCGGCTATCGACGAGGTAAACGCCGCCGCAGGAACCGTTGCCCTGGTGGATAATGGTGATGGCACTTACGATTTTACAGATGCGGGTGGAAATGTGACCACCATATCTGATACTTCTATTTCTACCCTCGTGAATAACGGGGATGGAACTTATACATATACCGATGAGACCGGGGCCACCCAGTCTATCGATACGAATGCTTCGAGCAACCCATATAACAACGCGATCTCCGGACTTACTGCTACCAATGTTCAGGCGGCTATCGACGAGGTGAACGCTGCTGCAGGAACTGTAGCCCTGGTGGATAATGGAGATGGGACATATGACTTCACAGATGCTTCGGGCAATGTGACTACCATTACCGATACCTCTATCTCTACCCTTGTGGATAACGGGGACGGAAGTTTTACGTATACGGCAGAAGATGGTACGGTAACCATCTTTACGGAAAGCCTTACCACTTTGGTGGATAATAACGACGGTACATTTACCTACACCAATGAGGACGGAACCCCGCAACTGGTGAGGAAAGCGGACATGATCGATAATTTTGACGGTACTTACACCTTTACCAATTTTGGTGGTACGACGCTGAACATCAATACCAATGCCATCAGCAACCCATACGATAATACAGCTTCTGGGTTGCTGGCAACCAACGTACAGGCGGCCATCGACGAGGTGAATGCTGCAGCCGGAACCGTATCCCTGGTGGATAACGGCGATGGTACATACGATTTTACCGATGCCGGTGGGAACGTGACTACGATATCAGATACTTCTGTCTCCACCCTCGTTAACAATGGGGATGGTACGTATACTTATACCGATGAGACCGGGGCTACCCAGTCTATCGATACCAACGCTTCGAGCAACCCTTATAACAATGCGATCTCCGGTTTGGCTGCCACCAATGTTCAGGCGGCTATCGACGAGGTAAACGCCGCCGCAGGAACCGTTGCCCTGGTGGATAATGGTGATGGCACTTACGATTTTACAGATGCGGGTGGAAATGTGACCACCATATCTGATACTTCTATTTCTACCCTCGTGAATAACGGGGATGGAACTTATACGTATACTGATGAGACCGGGGCTACCCAGTCTATCGATACCAACGCTTCGAGCAACCCTTATAACAACGCGATCTCCGGTTTGGCTGCCACCAATGTTCAGGCGGCTATCGACGAGGTAAACGCCGCCGCAGGAACCGTTGCCCTGGTGGATAATGGTGATGGCACTTACGATTTTACCGATGCGGGTGGAAATGTGACCACCATATCTGATACTTCTATTTCTACCCTCGTGAATAACGGGGATGGAACTTATACGTATACTGATGAGACCGGGGCCACCCAGTCTATCGATACTAACGCTTCGAGCAACCCATATAACAACGCGATTTCCGGACTTACTGCTACCAATGTTCAGGCGGCTATCGACGAGGTGAACGCTGCTGCAGGAACTGTAGCCCTGGTGGATAACGGGGATGGAACTTATGATTTCACGGATGCTTCGGGCAATGTGACTACCATTACGGATACCTCGATCTCTACCCTTATGGATAACGGGGACGGAAGTTTTACCTATACCGCAGAAGATGGTACGGTAACTATCTTCACGGAAAGCCTGACCACTTTGGTGGATAATAACGATGGTACGTTTACCTACACCAACGAGGACGGAACCTCGCAACTGGTGAGGAAAGCGGATATGATCGATAATTTTGACGGCACTTACACCTTTACCAATTTTGGTGGAACTACGCTGAATATTAATACGAATGCTATCAGCAACCCGTACGATAATACCGCTTCCGGGCTATTCGCAACGAATGTTCAGGCGGCCATCGATGAGGTGAATGCTGCTGCAGGTACAGTTGCCCTGGTAGATAACGGGGACGGTACTTATGATTTCACGGATGCTGCAGGTAACGTAACTACCATTTCAGATACCTCTGTCTCTACTTTGGTAAACAACGGGGACGGAACTTATACGTATACCGACGAGACCGGGGCCACCCAGTCTATCGATACCAACGCTTCGAGCAATCCTTATAACAACGCGATCTCCGGACTTGCTGCCACCAATGTACAGGCGGCTATCGACGAGGTAAACGCCGCCGCAGGAACCGTTGCCCTGGTGGATAATGGTGATGGCACTTACGATTTTACAGATGCGGGTGGAAATGTGACCACCATATCTGATACTTCTATTTCTACCCTCGTGAATAACGGGGATGGAACTTATACATATACCGATGAGACCGGGGCCACCCAGTCTATCGATACGAATGCTTCGAGCAACCCATATAACAACGCGATCTCCGGACTTACTGCTACCAATGTTCAGGCGGCTATCGACGAGGTGAACGCTGCTGCGGGAACTGTTGCCCTGGTAGATAACGGGGACGGTACTTATGATTTCACGGATGCTGCAGGTAACGTAACTACCATTTCAGATACCTCTGTCTCTACTTTGGTAAATAATGGGGACGGAACCTATACCTATACCGATGAGACCGGGGCCACCCAGTCTATCGACACCAACGCTTCGAGCAATCCGTATAATAACGCTATCTCCGGTTTGGCTGCCACCAATGTACAGGCGGCCATCGACGAGGTGAACGCTGCTGCAGGAACTGTTGCCCTGGTAGATAACGGGGACGGTACTTATGATTTCACGGATGCTGCAGGTAACGTAACTACCATTTCAGATACCTCTGTCTCTACTTTGGTAAACAATGGGGACGGAACCTATACCTATACCGATGAGACCGGAGCCACCCAGTCTATCGATACCAACGCTTCAAGCAATCCTTATAACAATGCAGTTTCCGGTCTGTTGGCGAACAACGTGCAGGCAGCTATTGATGAGGTGGTTGCCGCAAGTTCTGATGACCAGCTGCTTTCTACGGACGGTTCTGCCGGAAATATTTCCATCGAGGCCGGTAACAGCCTTAACATCAATGTGGATGATGCGGATGCGGATCCTGCGAACGAATTCAACACCGGGATTGCTACCAACGCGGGCGCCCTGGAAGTTACCGATGGCGGGGGAACCTTATCGGCTAACCTGGTGAGTGCTGACGCTAATAACGATATCGTAGCCGGAACCGACGGAGCCCTTTACCTGAACGTCGCTTCGGTCTCTATGGCTGAAACAGTGACCAACCTCGTGGATAACGGGAATGGCACTATAACCTATACCAACGAGGATGGGACTCCCCAGACTGTGAACAAGTCAGATATCACCGATAACGGGGATGGAACCTACCTTTTTACCAACAATGACGGGTCTGATGTGATCCTGGATACCAGGGCTAATGCCAACCCATATGACAATACTACCTCAGGACTGCTGGCTACCGATGTACAGGCTGCTATAGACGAACTTAATGCTGCTGCCGGTACGGTAGCTCTCGTCGATAATGGTGATGGTACCTACGACTTTACGGATGCTGGCGGGAATGTTACTACGATAACAGATACCTCTGTCTCCACTTTGGTGAATAACGGGAACGGTACCTATACCTATACCGATGAGACCGGGGCAACCCAGTTGATCGACACCAATGCTTCGAGCAATCCTTATGACAACACGACTTCGGGTCTTGTTGCTACCGATGTACAGGCAGCGATAGACGAGGTAAATGCCGCTGCTGGTACTGTGGCCCTGGTAGATAACGGGGATGGCACCTATGATTTCACGGATGCTGCAGGCAACGTGACTACCATTACAGATACCTCTATCTCTACCCTTGCAGATAATGGGGACGGAAGTTTTACCTATACGGCAGAAGACGGTACAGTTACTATTTTTACCGAGACTCTCACTACCCTGGTGGATAACGGGAACGGAACCTTTACCTACACCAACGAAGATGGGACGGCCCAGATGGTGCGCAAGGCAGATATGATCGACAATTTTGACGGTACCTATACCTTTACCAACTTTGGTGCAACCCTGCTCAATATTGACACGAATGCCGGCAGCAACCCTTATGACAATACAACTTCTGGCTTATTGGCAGGAAACGTACAGGATGCAATAGACGAGATCGTATCGGCAAGCTCGGACGACCAGAACATCAGTGGATCAGGTCTCCTGGGAACCGATCTTACTATAGGAATAGAGAATGGGGCATCACAAGTGATCGACCTGTCTTCCCTGGTGGGAACAGATGATCAGAATTTGACAGGTGCCACATTAGATGCCAGTAACATCCTGCAGATCGATATTGAGAATGGCGGTTCTGCAATCGTAGACCTGTCCAGCCTGGATAACAGCGGAACTGATGACCAGAATATCAGTGGATCCGGCCTTCTTGGAACTGACCTTACGATTGGTATTGAGAACGGTACTTCAGAGACCATCAGTTTAGCCGCTTTGGTGGATGATGCGGATGCAGATCCTACGAACGAATTTAACACAGCTGTGGGCACAAATGCCGGATCCCTCGAGATCACCGATGGTGGGGGTGTTGTCTCTGCGCCGCTGATCAGTGCAGATGCCAACAACGATATCGCGGCAGGAACCGATGGTGCCTTATACCTGAACGTAGCCTCCGTAGCCATGGCCGAAACGGTGACCAACCTGGTAGATAATGCCAATGGTACCCTGACCTATACAAACGAAGACGGGGTGGCCCAAACAGTAAGCAAGTCGGATATCACCGATAACGGGGATGGCACTTATACCTTTACCAATAACGATGGTTCTGATGTGGTGATCAACACCATTGATGCTGATTCAGATGCGTCTAACGAACTTCAGACCATCTCCAGGGCAGGAACCGATATTACGCTTTCTGACGGGGGCGGAACAGTCTCTGTCGCGGATAACGATAACGACCCTGCCAACGAGATCGAACTGCCTGCGGGCGGGGCAGGAGGACAGGTGCTTTCTACGGATGGCGCCGGGAATTACTCCTGGATAAATGATAACGGGGGTACGGATGACCAGGACATCATGGGATCTAACCTTACCGGAACAGACCTGACCATTGGCATTGAAAATGGTGCTTCCCAGGTGATAGACCTTTCTTCATTGGTGGGGACCGATGACCAGACAGCTGCCGAAGTTACGTATGACAATACTGCTTCCGGATTGCTGGCCGGGAATACCCAGGATGCTATAGACGAAATTGTTTCGACCAGTTCTGACGACCAGAATATCAGCGGCTCTAACCTCACAGGTACCGATCTTACCATCGGTATTGAGAACGGAACTTCACAAACTATCAGTTTAGCCGCTTTGGTAGACGATGCAGATGCTGACCCTACCAACGAGATCGAACTGCCGGCAGGTGGAGCGGCAGGACAAGTACTGTCTACGGACGGTGCGGGGAACTACTCCTGGATCAGCGATGATGCGGGGACTGATTCCCAGACCCTGAGCCTTGCCGGGAACAACCTGAGCATCAGCAACGGGAATACCATAGACATCAGCAGTATCGATACCGATACAGATGATCAGACGCTTTCCCTTGCAGGAAATACCCTCTCTATTGCCGATGGTAACAGCGTGGACCTGACCCCGTTCAATAACAGTGGAACCGATGACCAGAATATCAGTGGGTCCGGGCTTCTTGGAACTGATCTTACCATTGGTATTGAGAACGGAACTTCAGAGACCATCAGTTTAGCGTCTTTAGTGGATGATGCGGATGCTGATCCTACGAACGAATTTAACACGGCTTCCGGGATGAACGCCGGTGCCCTCGAGATCACCGATGGTGGTGGAACGGAATCTGTAAGCCTGATCAGTACAGATGCGAACAATGATATAAGCGCTGGTACAGACGGAGCATTGTATTTAAACGTAGCTTCGGTAACCATCTCAGAGACCATCACCAACCTTGTCGATAATGCGAACGGTACTTTTACCTATACCAATGAAAGTGGTGCTGCACAGACGATCAGCAAAGCGGATATCACCGATAACGGGGATGGCACTTATACCTTTACCAATAACGATGGTTCTGATGTGGTGATCAACACCATTGATGCCGATTCGGATGCGTCTAACGAACTTCAGACCATCTCCAGGGCAGGTACAGATATCACCTTGTCTGACGGTGGCGGAACAGTTTCTGTCGCGGATAACGATAACGACCCTACCAACGAGATCGAACTGCCTGCGGGTGGGGCTGGAGGACAGGTACTGTCTACGGATGGTGCCGGGAATTACTCCTGGATCAATGATAACGGGGGTACGGATGACCAGACAGCCACCGAGGTTACTTATGACAATACTGCTTCCGGATTGCTGGCCGGGAATACCCAGGATGCTATAGACGAAATAGTTTCGACCAGCTCTGATGACCAGAACATCAGCGGCTCTAACCTCACAGGTACCGATCTTACCATCGGTATTGAGAACGGAACTTCACAGACTATCAGTTTAGCTTCTTTGGTAGATGATGCAGATGCGGATCCAACTAACGAGATCGAACTGCCTGCAGGTGGTGCGGCCGGCCAAGTACTGTCTACGGACGGTGCGGGTAACTACTCCTGGATCAGCGATGATGCGGGAACTGATTCCCAGACCCTGAGCCTTGCCGGGAACAACCTGAGCATCAGCAACGGGAATACCATAGACATCAGCAGTATTGATACCGATACAGACGACCAGACGCTTTCCCTGGCAGGAAATACCCTTTCTATTGCCGATGGTAACAGCGTGGACCTGACACCGTTCAATGACAGTGGTACCGATGACCAGAACATCAGTGGGTCTGGATTAGCCGGAACGGTGCTGACCATCGGTATCGAGAACGGTAGCAATGAGACCGTAGACCTGGCCACCATCAATACCGATGACCAGGGAGTAGATACTTTTAGTTTTAACGGGGTAACTAACCAACTCACCCTGGAAGTGGAAGCTGACGGGCAACCTGCCCACGTGGTCGATCTCTCTGCCCTGGACAACAGCGGTACGGATGACCAGACCCTTTCTACCAGTGGTGCAGCCGGGAATATCTCTATCGAAGATGGAAATACCCTGAACCTGAACGTGGATGATGCGGATGCAGATGCTACCAACGAATTACAGACCATTACCCGTGCCGGGACCGATCTTACCCTTTCTAACGGTGGCGGTACTGTCTCTGTCGCGGATAACGATAACGACCCGACCAACGAGATCGAACTGCCTGCGGGCGGAGCAGGAGGACAGGTGCTGTCTACAGATGGTGCAGGGAATTACTCCTGGATCAATGATAATGGTGGAAGCGATGACCAGAACCTGACCGGTGCAACCCTTAATGCGAGTAATATTTTGCAGATTGATATCGAGAATGGCGGTTCTACAACCGTAGACCTGTCCAGCCTGGATAATAGTGGTACAGACGATCAGAATATCAGCGGATCTAATCTCACAGGTACCGATCTTACTATCGGTATTGAGAACGGAACTTCACAGACTATCAGTTTAGCTTCTTTGGTAGACGATGCGGATGCGGATCCAACTAACGAGATCGAACTGCCTGTAGGTGGTGCGGCCGGACAAGTACTGTCTACGGACGGTGCGGGGAACTACTCCTGGATCAGCGATGATGCGGGGACCGATTCCCAGACCCTGAGCCTTGCCGGGAACAACCTGAGCATCAGCAACGGGAATACCATAGACATCAGCAGTATTGATACCGATACAGACGACCAGACGCTTTCCCTGGCAGGAAATACCCTTTCTATTGCCGATGGTAACAGCGTTGACCTGACACCGTTCAATAACAGTGGTACCGATGACCAGAACATCAGTGGGTCTGGATTAGCCGGAACGGTGCTGACCATCGGTATCGAGAACGGTAGCAATGAGACCGTAGACCTGGCCACCATCAATACCGATGAGCAGGGAGTAGATACCTTTAGTTTTAACGGGGTAACTAACCAACTCACCCTGGAAGTGGAAGCTGACGGGCAACCTGCCCACGTGGTAGATCTCTCTGCCCTGGACAATAGTGGTACGGATGACCAGACCCTTTCTACCAGTGGTGCAGCCGGGAATATCTCTATCGAAGATGGAAATACCCTGAACCTGAACGTGGATGATGCGGATGCAGATGCTACCAACGAATTACAGACCATAACCCGTGCCGGAACCGATATTACCCTTTCTAACGGTGGTGGAACTGTTTCTGTCGCGGATAACGATAACGACCCTACCAACGAGATCGAACTGCCTGCGGGCGGAGCGGGAGGCCAGGTACTGTCTACGGATGGGGCCGGGAATTACTCCTGGATCAATGACAATGGTGGAACTGATTCCCAGACCCTGAGCCTTGCCGGGAACAACCTGAGTATAAGCAACGGGAATACCATAGACATCAGCAGTATTGATACTGATACGGACGACCAGACACTTTCCCTGGCAGGAAATACCCTCTCTATTGCCGATGGTAACAGCGTGGACCTGACACCTTTCAACAACAGCGGGACAGATGACCAGAACCTGACAGGGGCGTCTTTGAACGCGAGTAATATATTGCAGATCGATATTGAGAACGGGACTTCTACGACTGTCGATTTATCAAGTCTTGATAACAGTGGTACGGATGACCAGTTTGATGACGAGGTGCAGCTGAGGACGGCTGTTGATATGGATGAAGGAGGAGTAGCTTCCCCTACGCTGGAAACAAATGTAGCCGAAGCCATCCAGGCCATTGCGCCTATCACCTCTAAAGCAGCAAGGATCTTTTACCCGCCGTCAATAGCGGTAGATGCCTCCACCAATGGTAGTTTCACCGTAGACCTGTACGCCCAGTATACAGCACAGTTTGGGACACCCACGGTCGCTAGTAGTGGGGCTCCTGCGGCGGTACCGACCTATGCGGCAACAGAATTGTACTATTATGTTACTTATGCTGATCCTGCCGTCTTTGACACCGCTACAATGAGCATTGATGCTAATGGAGTTTTATCCTATGACATCATTGGGCAGCCATCGGATTACAATTCACTGATCAACGTCGTATTCGTCGTGAAATAATACCTAAAACAATAAAAAGGGGTTTGAAATTCAGCAATATTTATGGGAAATTAATACTCGGGGCCGTGATCTTCTTGATCGGTTCCGCTGCTGTTCATGCCCAGTTTTTATTACAGGCTCCGAATGCCGGCGACGAATCCAACTACAAGTGGTACGAAGCTTCCGATACGGCTACAGTGCTGGGAACAGATTTCTTTTACGAGGTCACCGATCCCGGGATCTATTTTGCGACCTATGACGGAACACTTTGTGGAAAAAATGCCACCGGCTATTTTATCGTTACCAATTGCAATTCGCCCAATAACGAAGTCACCCTAGATATCACGGCTAATGTGAGTCCGTCTGCAACCATCAGCTGGGATCCCCCGCTTCCGGGAGATCAGACTATGCCTATGGTCATTGCGACCCAGTCCGTCACGAAGTATACAGCTACGATCACCAAGGTGGGGAATGATATGGCCCTGCCCAGTTTCACAGTAGTCTGCATGGATCAATCTGCAATCCTGGAAGACGATGTGGTCTCTCTTGATGAAGATACCAGTATAATAGTCCCGGTATATGATAATGACAGCCAGATTCCGACTTCGGGTACTCTGACGGCTACCGACCCGGCTAACGGAAGCGTGGTTATAGATATTAACGGTACCCCCAATGTTCCCGGGGATGACCTGTTGACCTATGTCCCCGATCCAAATTACAACGGTCCGGATAGTTTTGATTACACGGTATGTAACAGTTCCGGGGAATGCAGCACGGCTACGGTATCGGTGACTGTGATCCCTGTCCTGGATGCTATAGTAGATGCCCGTTCCACAGAGCAGAATGTGCCCATAGATATCTATGTTCTCTTTAATGATAACGATCTGCCTATTGGGGGAACCATCAGCAATACGGATACCAGTAATGGTACGCTGGTGCACAATACTAATGGAACACCGGTTTATGCCTTTGATGATTATTACACCTATACCCCGAACCCGGATTACCTTGGGAGTGATAGTTTTGATTATACCATTTGCGATACCATGGGGCATTGCAGTACGGCCACGGTAACCATCATAGTGGTGGAACCAGGTGTTGACCTCGATGCGGACAACGATGGTATCGTTGACAGTTTTGAAGACCTGAACCTTGATGGGGATAACGACCCATCTACCGATCCTACAGATTCTGATGGGGATGGTGTGCCGGATTACCTGGATATAGACAGTGATGATGACGGAATCCCGGATAACGTGGAATCCCAGCTGACCTCGCTTTATATTTTACCCAGCGGTGTGGATGATAACGAAAACGGTCTTGATGATGCCTATGAGGTGGATGCAGTTGGAATATTCCCTGTCGATACTGATAATGATGACCTCCCCGATTACCTGGATGATGATTCCGATAATGATGGCGTTCCGGATTATATAGAGGGGCACGATTATGACAGGGATGGCCAGCCTGATGTGGTCTTCATTGGCTCAGATAAGGATAACGACGGACTTGATGACGGGTTCGAAGGTTCCTCTACCCTGGATATTGATGTGAACGACGAGATTGATAATCCTTTACTGGACCTGCCAAATACTGACGGAGACGGGGAATCTGATTACCGAGATATTGATGATGACGGGGATGGTACAGAGACTACCAAGGAAGACGCGAACAATGACGGGAACTTCCAAAATGATGATTCTGATGGCAATGGTACGCCGGATTACCTGGAACCAAACTATGTGGAAGTACTCATCTATAATGTGGTTACCCCTAATGGTGACGGCGTACATGACTTCCTGAAGATTGAAGGGCTGGACCGTTACCCGAACAATACCATCCACATCTACAACCGTTGGGGTGTACTGGTATACGTAACACAGGCGTACAATACCCAAGGCAATGTCTTTGATGGTACTTCTGAAGGAAGGGTGACCGTGGACCAGGATAACAAATTGCCGGTAGGAACATATTTCTATGTACTGGAATACGAAGAAACCGAAGGAAACATGAAGTCCATGTCCGGGTATATCTACCTAAATAAGTAAAACCATGAGAAAGTCAGAACATCAATATTGTACTTTCAAGAATAAGGGCTTTTGGCTTCTGTTCCTGTTGCTCGGTCTTCACCTGAACTCCCTTGCCCAGCAGGATGCACAGTATACCCAGTATATGTACAATACAGTGAGTGTAAACCCGGGCTATACCGGGTCCAGGGGACAGCTGAGTATAGCGGCACTGTACCGGGCGCAATGGGTTGGCCTGGAAGGAGCTCCAAAGACCCAGACTTTCAACTTTCATACCCCCCTGGGATATAACGGGGTGGGAATTGGAATGTCTATTATCAATGACCAGATCGGTCCAACCTCGGAAACAATGTTAGACCTGGATTTTTCATATACCGTGCAGACATCCGATGAAGCCCGTCTTAGCTTTGGTCTTAAAGCAAGTGCCCATTTACTGGATATCCGCTTCTCGGAACTCAACCAGGATTACAATCAGCCGGGCGGGCCGGACCCTACTTTGCAGGAAGATATTCAGAACAAGTTTTCGCCCAATATCGGTGCCGGAATCTATTATCATACCGAGCATTTTTACGCAGGGATATCCGTGCCGCGCATACTGGAAACTTCACATTTTGATTCTTCCTCCCTGTCCACAGCGCGAGAAGAGATCAACTATTACTTTATAACGGGCTATGTCTTTGACATGACCCCGCTCTGGAAATTTAAGCCCACCTTACTGACCAAGGTGGTAGCCGGGGCACCTTTACAGGTAGATCTGTCCGCGAATTTCATGTACAATGAAAAACTGATCATGGGAGCAGCATATCGCTGGGATGCTGCATTGAGTGCAATGGCCGGTTTCCAGATCTCCTCTGAATTCCTTATCGGGATCGCCTATGACCGTGAGATCACCGAACTGGGGCAGGCTGTGTTCAACGATGGCTCGTTCGAGGTGATACTGCGGTATGATTTCATCAAGGCGCTCGACAACCTGAAATCGCCCCGATTCTTCTGATTTATCCCTTCATTCCTTTTTTCTATACGCGCCCTTCTTGTTAATCCTTCAAAGGTGTTATTTTTGTTGGATGACACAGAAAGAAGAACGCGTAATACTCGTAAATACTGAGGACGAAGTACTGGGTACCATGCCCAAGATGGAGGCCCATGAAAAGGCATTGTTGCACCGGGCATTTTCCGTTTTTGTCCTGAATGACAAAGGAGAGATCATGCTGCAGCAAAGAGCGGCCGGCAAATATCATTCTCCTTTATTATGGACAAACACCTGTTGTAGTCATCAGCGCCTGGGCGAGAGTAACCTGGATGCTGGAAAACGCAGGCTGCAGGAAGAAATGGGTTTCCAGACCGAACTTAAAGAGATCTTTTCATTTGTATACAAAGCTCCTTTTGATAATGGCCTGACAGAGCACGAATTTGATCATGTGATGATCGGTTATTTTGAGGGAGAACCCAATATTAACCCCGATGAAGTAGAGGCGTGGAAATGGATGTCTCCCGAAGCTATTAAGGCAGACATGGAAGATAACGGGAAAGCTTATACGGCATGGTTCCGGATCATCTTTGATAAATTCTACGAGCATTTCAATCAAAAAACTGAGAATTGATGAAAGTGAAAGTAAGCAGGGCTGCGCATTTTAATGCTGCACACAGGCTCTACCGGCCAGACTGGGACGAGGAAAAGAATAACGCGGTTTTTGGAAAATGCAATAATCCAAATTTTCACGGTCATAATTATGAACTGATCGTAAGTGTTACCGGTCCGATTGATAAGGAAACCGGGATGGTGATCGATCTGAAAGACCTGAAAGACCTGATCAGGTCGGAAGTAGAAGATGCATTTGATCATAAGAATCTCAACCTGGAAGTTCCGGAGTTTGCGAAGCTTAACCCAACGGCTGAGAACATTGCAGTCATCATCTGGAACAAACTGAAACCCCATCTGAAAGAGGAGCAGGAACTGGAAGTGGTCCTTTACGAGACCCCGCGTAACTTTGTAACCTACTCGGGATAATGGGATTAAAAGTAGGAGAGAACATACCGCAGTTCAGCCTGGAGGACCAGGAGGGGAACATTTTTGACATCAGTGCGATAAAGGGGAAGAAGCCTATAGTGATCTTCTTTTATCCTAAGGACAATACTCCCGGTTGTACTAAGGAAGCCTGCGCTTTCCGGGACAGTTATGAGGATTTCACAGATCTGGGGGCAGAAGTAATCGGGATCAGTTCAGATTCCAGCAGTACTCATAAACGCTTTGGTGCGCGCTATAACCTGCCCTTTACACTTTTATCCGACCCCGATGGAAAGGTGCGTAAACAATTTCGGGTCAAGGGCCATTTACTCAATCTTTTACCCGGGCGTGAAACCTATGTGGTGAACAAAGAGGGGAAAGTTGTCATGGTTTATAATAATATGAATGCATCCAACCATATGGAAAAGGCACTGGATGCCTTAAAAGGAATGAAATAATGGAATTATACCCACTGAAATTTGATCCGATCCTCAAAGAGAGGATCTGGGGAGGCACCAAACTTAAAGATGTATTGGGCAAATCCATAACTGATGAGCACACCGGGGAAAGCTGGGAAATCTCTGCGGTAGACGGTGACGTCAGCGTGGTTGCCAACGGCACACATCGCGGCACATCGCTATCCCGGCTCATAGAAGATTCAGCTGGGGATCTTCTCGGGCAAAGCGTGGTGGAACGTTTCGGGAAAGACTTCCCAATCCTGATCAAATTTATCGATGCCAGGAAAGACCTTTCGGTCCAGTTACATCCTCATGACGAACTGGCCCGGGAACGGCACCAGTCTTTCGGGAAGACCGAGATGTGGTATATCATGGATGCCGATCCCGGTGCAAACCTGATCGTAGGGTTCAACCGTGACCTGGATAAACAGACCTATAAAGAATACCTGCAAAATGATCGTTTACTGGAACTGTTAAACTACGAACAGGTAAAAGAAGGGGATACCTTCTTTATCAATACGGGGAAGGTACACGCCATCGGGGCTGGGGTACTGCTGGCCGAGATACAGCAGACCTCGGACATTACCTACAGGATCTACGATTTTAAACGTAAGGACAAGGACGGGAACTACAGGGAACTGCATACAGAGCTGGCGCTCGATGCTATCGATTACAGGAAAAAAGACGATTTCAGGGTAAATTACAGTCAACATCCGGATGCCGTTAACTCCATGGTGGATTCCCCTTACTTTAAGACAATTTTCCTTCATCTTAACAAGGATTTTGCCCTGGATTTGAAAGACAGGGATGCATTTACCATCCTGATGTGTGTTCAGGGATCGGCTAATGTTATATATAAAAGTGAAAGTGTTTCCCTGCAAAGGGGAGAAACCGTACTTTTACCGGCTGCAATTCCGGGGGTAACCCTGGAAACAGCAGGAGCAAAATTGCTCGAAGTAACAATATAAGGTAGTAACAAGAATTAAATCAAAGTAAAATGGCAAGTATTCGCGAATTAAAAAAAGATATCAATAGCGTTCTCGGTGGAATCATAGAGGCGGTATACATCGTGGAAGCCTCTAACGGGGAGCAGAGCAGTAAAGAAGGATCAAAGATCATTGATGACGCTATCGGAACCTTTGACGAACTGATCGCCAAGGTGAACGATAAAGAAGTGGAGAACCGCAAGGCTCATCTGAAGAAAGTACGTGAGGAGTTGGAAGAGAAGGCCAATAAGTTGGTCGTAAAGGTCAACAAACTGGCCTCCTGATCCTTTTACTCTTCATCTTGTCGTGACTGCAGGTAATCTGATAAAGCGCGACCGTATTTAGAATTGGCAACCTCCGGGGTTAACGCGTTGTATATAGAATCCAGGTATTTCTTATTCGCGTCGGGAACCTCGGTGAGTGCTATAAAAGGAGCTACTTCAGAGTCCTTATTGTTGAGCGCAAAGTTCAGCGCATACAAATATCCCCTTAAGATATTCTTTTCATTCAATTGGTTCAGGGAATCCATGGCGATGGAATCCTCACGGTATTCCGGCCTGGATGAAGCCTGTACCAGCTCCAGGTTCCTGGTATTGAACTTAGACATTACCTGCCTGTATTCTTCTAATTTTTCCTGTGTTTTGGAGCCGCTGATTTTGGCTTTTCCTTCAAAAGCATTCCATTGGGTATTGATGGTGATCGTGCCGGCCTCGCCGAAAAATGAGATCCGGTCATTGTAGTCATTCTTATCCTCTTTCTTCAGGTAGAGATAAAATAGTTCCGGGCTGTCCAGGGTTGTTTGAAAGGAGAATTTTCCATCACCGGAGATTTCCAGGGAATCCAGCGCCACCAGGCTGGAATCCTGAATTTTCTGCAGGTAAAGGGTTCCTTTTTTTAACCCGGCTATATTACCGGTCACTACCATGGTTTTTTCAGGATCTTTCCCGCAGGCTACGATCAATAGGGCCAACAGGGACCACAATGCAATTTTGTTCATCTAAAAAAATTTTGGGCAAATATCATTAAACTTTGCCTTTTATTAAACTTTTGAGGCAATTTCCATCAGGTAGGCACAGAGCAGTGCACCCCCGGTTCCAACCACGTATCCAAATACTGCTAAAAGCACCCCGACCGAGGTCAGGGAAGGATGAAATTCGGCAGCGACTACAGGGGCAGAAGCGGCACCCCCTACATTGGCCTGGCTCCCTACGGCCAGGAAGAAATATGGCGCTTTTATCAGTTTAGCCACCAGTATCAGTAAGCCGGCATGGATACTGATCCAGATAAGCCCGATAGCGATCAGTCCCGGATTCTCCAGGACTTTCCCGAGGTCCATTTTCATACCTATGGTGGCTACCAGGATATAGATGAAGACCCCGCCCAGTTTACTGGCTCCTGCGCCTTCATAATTCTTGGCTTTGGTAAAGGAAAGTCCGATCCCGACCAGGGTGGCGATCACTACCATCCAGAAGAAATTACTTCCAAGGAAGGATAAAAAACTTTTCTTATTGCTGACAGCAGCTACATTTTCTTCCAGGAATACACTGATGGCGTCTCCGAAGAAATGGGCTATCCCCACCGCGGTAAAGGCCAGGAAAAGCATGATCATATAGTCGTTCAGGGTAGGAACACGCGTAATTTTATCAGTAAAGGCCGTTACTTTTTTCCGGAGATCAGTTATGGCCGAAGTATCGGCCTTCAGCCAGCGATCGATACGGGCAGAGCGTCCGATCCCGAACAGCAGTATCGCCATCCAGATATTGGCGACCACGATATCGATCAGGACCATTCCTCCGTATTTGGAAGGGTTATACCTGAAGATCTCCAGCATGGCGGCCTGGTTGGCTCCCCCGCCTATCCAGCTCCCCGCAATGGTGGATAAACCTCTCCAGACGGCATCAAAATCGTTCCCGCCTACAGTTTCCGGCGAAAAAATAGAAACAATAAGAATGGCGATCGGACCCCCGATGATGATTCCCACCGTACCGGTGAAGAACATGATCAGCGCCTTGGAGCCCAGGTTGGCAATGGCTTTCAGGTCTATGCTCAGGGTCATCAGTACCAGGGCAGCAGGCAGCAGGTAGCGGCTGGCCATGAAATACAGATTGGAGGTTTCATCAGAGATGATCCCGGCACTGGCCAGGATGGCAGGTAATACATAACACATCAGGATAGCCGGAACTACCGAATAGAATTTGCTCCAGAATCCTGTTTGTTTTGAAGAAGTGTAGAATATAAAACCGAGACATAGGGTTAACAGTCCAAAGACGACACTGTCATTGGTGATCAGGGGTTGCTCCATGGGTGGTTATGATTTTGGCCAAATATAAACAAAAAGGACAGACAGCTATTTTCGTCCGGTTCAGATATTCAGCCAGTAGGTAAACTTAAGGTTGATAGACCTGTAACGTGGGCTGAACTGGTTGACGAAATAATTGTCATTGTAAACCAGGAAGAGATCAGAAAGCGGTGCAAACCGCCACTGGAGCCGGGAATTGATCCCGAAGTTATCCTGCTGGTTACTGTATTGTATGAGCGTTGACCAGAAAAGACTCTTGCTGAACGTGATATCCACCTTTGGGGAGAATAACCACAGGTCTGCACTGGGGTAAGGATCCGGGAGTTCTATCTTATCGTAATTCAGGGCGAATCGCAAGGATGCAATCGGCTGGATCCTTAGGCTGACCTCACCTTCCAGGGAAAACCGGGTCCCGTTAAAAAATCCACCGAATTCAGGTTCTATGGAAAAGGAAACCACATTAGCCCTGTTAGAGCGGTATTCCATTTTAAAACTATTGAATTCGTAGCCCTGGTTACCGGGCAAGGGGATGCCGTCCTCAGAGCCGGTGGGATCAAAAGAATCAGTCAGGAAGATATACCGGTTGCTGAACTCGGCTTCAAAATCGGACTGGTTCCTCAGCTCTGCTCTCCAGGTAGTCATAATATCATGGTCTGTACGTTGGTATTCCAGTCCAGGTCTCCAGGTAACGATAGGGAAAAGTCGGAAACTGTGACGGTTAATAGGCCCCGCCTTTGGCCAGAATAAACGTTCTACGGCGGCTCCCCATTTCAGGATATCAGTCCTCCTGATGAATCCAAGATCGGAGCGGAAATCCTCGTCAACTTTGACCAGGTCCGTGAATACTTTGTAATTCCTGCTGTTATACTCCAGGTTGGCACCCAGGGACAGGTTTCCCTCGGAATCATCCGGTTGGAACGATTTATGAGCGTAGAATTTCCCTGTCCAGGTATTCTCCCTGGAGGCAAGGTTGTAATCTACTCCTACCACGCGGTTATAATCATCTTCCCGTTCCAGGAAATCATAGTCCCCAAAAGACTGGCGGTTGATCAGGAACATACTGATAAAAGAGCGGGAGAACATTTTTCGCTGCAGGGCCAGCATCATATTATTATTGGAAGCAATTTCGTTATCAGGATCCTCGGCAGTCTGTATGTTCAGGAATCCCAGTCGCCAGTCCTGGTTGAGTTTCCCGCTAAGCCTGACCCCCGCCAGGATATCGTTCTGGATAGTATTACCAGCTGAATCCCTGGCTATACCGATCCGGCGTGAAAAGAAGGGATTGGCATCCCGCCCGCCTCCATAGCCTGAAAAGAGGTCACTATTGTCTATAAAGAACTGCCGTTTTTCAGGCAGGTTGATCTCAAACCTGGTCAGGTTGGTCACTATATTGTCTACCTCGACATTGGAGAAATCCGGGTTGATCGTAATATCCAGGTTCATTCCGTTCCCGATGGCCACTTTGGCATCTCCACCTACCTTAAAATCTACGCCATTGTTCTCCAGGACGTAATCCTTATCAGCAAGAATATTAATATAAGGGATAAGCGCCAGGGGGGTGCGCGACTTTCCTAATGGTTTTTCAAACTTCATATCCCCCATAAAAGCGAGGTTGAAGATCAGCTGGTTCTGCGGGATCTCTGCCCACACACTGCGTTCGTTGCTCTGCATATCAAAGCGGTAGCTCTGGAACCTCCATTTGGTTTCTCCTTCCCTGAATTTGAAAGAGGTAAGAGGTATAGCTATCTCGGCCGTGTAATAATTATCGAACACCGTGGTCTCTGCCTGCCATTTCACATCCCAGGATGTATTAAAACCTCTCAGGTCTGCACCGCCTCCTGAGATCAGGGCTTCCCGCCGCACCCCATAGGGGTTGATCCCAAAGAGGAAGGCATTGGTGCCATCATTGAAGGTGTCAAAGATCAGGCTGATATTATCGTTTCCCCCGGCCCGGAAATCTCTTTCCAGGGAGGGTATAACATAATCTTTCCCCGGGGCGTAAGCGGTTATACCGATATAGAGTGTAGAACCGTTATACAGCATCCGGATCTCGGTCTGTTGTTCTGCCCTTAATGTATCTGTTGGAAAATATTGCTGAAAATCTCCGGCCACCTCGGCTTCATCCCAGGCTGCTTCATCCAGGAGACCATCGGTCTTTATAAATCCGTCGATATATTTTACTGTGAATTGTTTGCCGGTAGTTTGTGAGTAGGAGAGGAAGGTAAGGGATAGTAATAAAAAAACGCACAAACGTCTGAACATAGTGGAATAGTTAGATGGCCCCCAAATTTAATTCCTAAGGCGTTAAAATAATCCCAAAATTTTGCCAAAAGCCGCTTCTATTTAGTCATGCCCTTTGAAAGAACCCCCTTCAGAACATTTTTGGAATATATAGCTTTAAAGAATTTGAAAAAGGCGGGGTTATTCCTTAGACCTGAATTTCTTCTTTTTCTTTTTATCGGGGTTGGTGAACAGCCGTTTCAGGAATCCATCCTTTTTCACCGGCTCGCAGTCCAGTAAGCGACTCACTTTATCAGAAGGTGGTCTAAACCTCGCCCGGGTAATGGAATTAAAAGACGCATCATTGTTCATGCTGCTCAGCAGTTTGGCGTACATCGGAAGGGCTGCGTTTGCTCCCTGGCCCAGGCTGGTGCTCCGGAACCCGATCTCATGCCGGTCAAGTCCCACCCAGCTTACATGTACCAGTTCAGGGCTGACCGCTACGAACCAGGCATCTTTGTTATTCTGCGTGGTTCCTGTTTTACCGGCCAGGTCGTTCCTTAAACCATAAGTACTCCTGATCCTCGCGGCAGTCCCTTTGTTTACAGTAGCTTTCATCATCTGCAGCATGAGCTGCCTGTTCTGTTCTGAAAAGGCCTGTGCCGGTGGATCATCTGGTGTATGTTCCATAAGTAAGGAGTCCTTTCCCGTGGTTACTTTTCTGATGAGGTAGGGTTTTACCGGCCTGCTGTCGTTCACATAGCTCGCGTATGCTCCTGCCAGTTCAGGGATGCTGACAGAACCGGTACCCAATGCCAGCGAGGGCTGGGCAGGTAAATCGGCCGTGATACCCATCTTTTTGGCAAGTTCCAGCGTTCTCCTTATCCCGGCATCTTCCAGTACTTTAACGGCAACAGTATTGACCGAATTACTGAGGGCTTCTTCCATGGAATAGTTCAGGTAAGCCTCATCCTTGTCCCCTGAGTTGCCGGGAGACCATCCCTCCATATTCTCATAAGCTACTTCTCTTGCCGAATAATACTTGCAGGGTTCAACCCCTGCTTCCAGGGCGGCGGTATAGACAATGGGTTTAAAAGTGGAACCTACCTGTCTTTTGCTCTGCGAGATATGGTCGTATTTGAAATATTTATAATTGATCCCCCCGATCCAGGTCAGTACTTCCCCACTTTGAGGGTCGATTCCAAGGGACCCCACGTTCAGGAATTTCATTAAATGCCGGATACTGTCGATGCTGCTGGCCATTATCGTGGTGTCACCTTTCCAGGTGGGTAGGGTCATGGACCTTTTGACCGACAGCGAATCCATTACTTCTTCTTCGCTTAAGCCGGATTCCTGTAACTTCCTGAAGACAGGTGACTGGCGTACTGCTTTCTTAATGAGCTCCTGATCAGTATCCCAGGGGCCTTTGGAGCCGTAACTTTTTTCGAACTGTTGCTGCAGTTTTTGCATATGTTCTGTCATAGCTGCTTCGGCCAGTTGCTGCATCTTGTAATTCAGGGTAGTGTACACCTTTAATCCTGAAGTATAAATATTGTATTCCCGGCCGTTCTTTTGCTCATCTTCCGCCCATCTTTTCAATTGTTTCCGTACTTCTTCCCTGAAATAGGGGGCTATTCCCTCATCGTGGTCAAATTCGCGGTAATCCAGGGCGAGGGGAAGGCTCTGCAGGCTGTCCAGCCTGGAGGGTTCCAGGTGATTATTCCGTGCCATAGCCAGGAGTACAAGGTTTCGCCTGGTAATACTGCGGTCGGGGAAGAGCCGGGGATTGTAGGCATAGGTGGCTTTCAGCATCCCCACCAGGGTAGCTGACTCTACCGTGGAAAGATCGCTGGCAGGTTTATTGTAAAATTTCAGGGCGGCACTTTCTATACCAAAGGTGTTATCCCCGAAAGATACGGTGTTGAGGTAATGCTGCAGGATCTCTTCCTTTGTGTAAATAGATTCCAGTTTCCTGGCGATCATCATTTCCCTGAATTTATCAGCCACGAGGCCCAGCTTGCTGTTATGTTCTCTTGGGTAGAGGTTCTTTACCAGCTGTTGACTCAGGGTACTGCCACCCCCGGCGGACTGGTCCTGCAATAGAATGGTTTTAATAGCTACCCGTAGAAGACTGGGGTAATCTATCCCCTTATGCTGGTAAAAGCGTTCATCCTCTATAGAGACAAGGGCATTTATTAGATTGGCTGGCAATTGTTCATAGGTTACAGGTTGCCTGTCAAATAAATAATACTTCCCGATCAGTACATTGTCTGCAGAATAGACTTCCGTAGCTTTCTGGTAATTGAGGTCGGATAGGGTCTTTTCTGACGGGATGGATCCCCAGGCACCGGCATATATGCTGAGCATAAAGGTGATAAACAGGCCAGAGAGGGCAACAAATGCCCAAAAAACATATTTACTGATTTTCCGCCATTGGGGTTTACTGATGTTTTTCATAGTTTTGGCAGCCTTCTCCTGGCAACGGCACAAAAGTAGTATAACTGCAGACAATCTGTTAATGGCGTTTTAGTACTTTTTGATCCAAAAAATCCGGGCAGGCATTCCGTTAAGCTGAACTTTTATTGATAAGAATTGCATTATGAAGAAAGTACTATTACTGATGTTGGTGTTTACCCAGTATACTTTTGCCAACGAGATCGTATGGGGAAAAACCGGACACCGGGTTGTAGGTGAAGTTGCCCAGGAACTGATCAGTTCCAAAACCCGCAAGGCTATAAATAAAATACTGGATGGGCAGACCCTCGCAGAAATATCCACCTATGCAGATGAGATCAAATCGGACAGGGCTTATGATGCCTACTCACCCTGGCATTATGTGAATTACCCATTTAACCTGGTATATTCCGAGGTTACCCCTGCCCCCGAAGGCGACCTGGTGATGGGGATTCAGAATTCTATACAGGTGTTAAAAGACCCGGAACGGACAAAAGAGGAAAAGGCCTTTTACCTTAAAATGCTGGTGCACCTTTTAGGTGATCTTCACCAGCCCCTGCATGCCGGGCGGGGAGAAGATAAAGGAGGGAATGATATACAGGTGATGTGGTTTGGCAAGGGCAGCAACCTGCACAGGGTCTGGGACAGTCATATGATCGATGATTACGGGATGAGTTATACCGAATTGTCTAATACCCTTCCCAAGATCTCCAAAAAGGAGCGAAAAGCGATGCAAAAAGGTAATGTCCTGCAATGGGTAGAAGAAACCCAGGAATTGGCGGAGCAGGTCTACGGCACCGCTGAATCAGGGGATAAACTTGGCTATTCTTACAGTTATAAGCACTGGGACCTGGTAGAGAAACAACTGCTCACCGGGGGCGTGCGCCTGGCGAGTGTCCTGGATAGTATCTTTGATTAAGCAAAAAACCTGCTGTTTATCGCGAACTCCATGGTTTTTAACTACTTTTTTTTATTCTGGCACAGGATTTGAATAATTTAATAATGAATCCGGGTGTTAGGATGCTGGTGATTACCCGTTTGCCAGAGGTAGTGTCCGTTTTCGTTCAGCAGGGTAATAAAAAAATCGGTTTGTATAAAAGCCGATTTTTTTATGTTTAATCAGGATTGCAATACCTGTTTCAACTGGTTCCTGTACTCTGACGGAGTCTGGCCTGTAAAAGCCTTGAAAGACTTATTAAAGTGAGAAAAATTGTTAAATCCACTTTCGTAACAGACCTCTGTGATGCTCAAAGGTTTTTCGGCCAGTAGTTTGGAGGCATGTACAAGTCGGTATTCATTCACGAACTGTACAAAGGTCTTGTTCGCTATCTTCTTAAAATACCTGCAGAAGGAAGGAATGGTCATGCTGACCATGTCAGCCATCTCTTCAAGGGGTATATCCTCCTGGAAATGATTCTTTACGTGGTTGAATACCCTGTTGATCCGGTCATTATCCCGTATGTCTGTTTCCATGGAGAATCCATCCGCGTTCAGCACCTTGTAATCTTTAGACTTTCCAAGTTCATTTAGGATATTGAGGATAGACAGTAAGCGCTGGAAATCATTCTGGTATTCCATTACTTCTATTTTCTGCCCTATCTTCAGCTTGGTACTACCATGGAAGGCCAGGCCGCTTTTGGCCAGTTCAAAAAGAGCCTGGATATTTTTCATTTCCGGGATCTGGAAGAAATCACTTCCCAGGAAATCCATTTTCATCTGTATCACGATCTCACTTTCGTTCCCCGTTAGTTTATCGGTAAACCCGCAATGGGGTAAATTACTTCCTATAAGGATCAGGTCGCCGTCCGAATAGTAAGAGATGTGGCTGCCTATCTGTCTTTTCCCGGAACCGCCATGAACATAAACCAGCTCTATCTCCGGGTGATAATGCCATACGGTATTATTGTTCACCTTGAATTCATCGAACTTCTGGTAGGTGTATGAATGCCCGAAATTCGGGACAATTGCTTCAAATGCGGGTTTTTGTTTCACCATTCCTGCTAAATAATCGATCCATCATAAAATTACGAGGGTAGGATGGATAGGTTCTGTGCAAAATTACCCAAAATATGTTCAATATTAACATAATGCATTACAAATAGGGGGTAGTATGGTAAAATAGCATAGAAATAGGAAAATTAAGTGGTGTTTTTGAGGGGGTGTAGACTGTATGTTTGTATTGAATTTAATATTCACCCTTAAAAAAATGAAATTATGAAAACATTTAAAAGAATCTGTTACAGTTTTGCGGTCATATTAATGAGTACACCTTTAATGGCTGCAGCGAATCCCGGAATTGTTTTAGCCCCTGTAGGTAAATCGGTGCACTTCCAGATGGAAGAGGTGACCGGGGAGACCAGGATCGATTTTACCGATAAGGCCGGAAAGTTGCTTTACTCCGAAAAACTAGTTGATGTAAAGCATTACGCCAGGAAATTTGACATGAAGAACCTTGAAGAAGGATCGTATTTTGTTAAGGTGGAAGATGTTTCGAGGTTAAAGACCTATACGCTTTTACTGAAAGACGGAAGCCTAAGAATAAGTACGATAGAGGAGAAAGTAAAACCGTTTTTCTGGAAAAAAGGAAAAAAATTGTACGTAAACCTGCTGAATCTCGATAGTGAAGAGGTAGAGATCAAAGTAATTGACAGTAATAACAGGATTCTTTTCGTGGAGCGGATAGACCGCACCCAGGTGGTTGAGAAAGCCATCAATTTTGAAAAGGCTTACAGTGATATGTATACGGTAATCGTTACCGTAAAAGAAGATACATTTTCTGAAAATGTAGTGATCGATTAATAGTTGAGTTTAGTTTAGTTTGGAAGGAGGGGGCCGGGAGGCCCCTTTCTTATTGACCTCTTCCCAGGTTCTTCCTGAACCTCGGAGGGAGGGATTCATTGAGTAAGGCCCACCGGAGATGATCTTTATTCTTTACACGGTCATAGATAAGCCGGTAACACTGTAATACAGTCAGGGGGTTATCTGACCGACTTACGAGCCGGATCTCATCGCCCTGGCATACCTCTCCTTTTTCAAGTATACGGGCATAGGTGCCCGGCCGGCCTCGCTTTACAAATGCCGCGATGATCTCCTGGTCATTAAAGCGATAACCGAGTTTAAAACAGGGTTCCCGGGGTTGGGTGATCTCTACCAGGCACTTTCCTACGCTGTACAGATCTCCTACCCTTATTTCTTCCTCGTTCAGCCCGGATACGGTCAGGTTTTCACCGAACATTCCCCAGTTCCACTCCAGGGAAGGGTATAGAGGTTTCCAGTGATCGTATTCTTCAGCGCTGAAGAGATAACAGGCCTTGTATTCCCCTCCATGAACCTTGGGGCTACCTATAGTATCTCCTTGGACAGCGTTAGTATCCAGGAAGATTGGTTTCTCTGTCGGGTATTTGTAAATACCGGTACGGTGTTCCCTGCCTTCCCAGAAGAAGGTGGCAGGTTCTGCGATATTGGTGGATACAACGTTCATTATATAAAGATAACTAAATGTAGAGGTAACTATAAGCCCAGTAAATGAGAAGGAATTGAACCGGCAATCGTAAGACGAGCAACCATACGGGGAAGCCGGCGGCGGCTTTCTTACCCGTGAGCATATGAATATGTACCAGTAAAAAGATGGTAAGCATAAGCAGTATACCGTACACCGAATAGTTGATCGTTGCGGGAAAACAAAGCCCGATACCCAGGGCGATCTCTGCGATCCCGCTGGCATATACCAGTGTGGCAGGGCAGGGCAGGTATCTTGGCATTATGCGGAGGTAAGCTTTCGGGTATATGAAATGCATAATACCGGCCAGGATAAACATGGCCGACATCAGGTAGAGATGCCAGGGATAATTCATTTTCTAAAAATATAAAAAGGCCGCCTAAGTAGGCGACCTTTTATTAAGAACTCTGGAACCGAATTTACTTGATCATATCATAACTTCGGTTGATGAAATCTGTCAGGGCTTCTCCTTTTAGTAAACCTTTTGAAAGGCGTGCGAGATCCAGTGACTGGCTGATCAGCCGCTCGCGCTTCTTCGCGGTCTTGGTATTCAGGATATCGCTGACCAGGGGATGGTTGGTGTTAACCACCAGGTTGTACATTTCGGGCATATTACCCATGCCGAACATTCCACCGCCACCGGTTTGCTGCATTTCTTTCATCCTTCTCATGAATTCGGGTTCCGTGATGACAAATGGTGCTGCTTCAGAATCCATGGCCTCCATCTGTATGGTGTAACCCTTATCCGAAACCACCTCTTCCATCGCGGTTTTCAGCTTTTCTTTTTCTTCATCAGAGAGTTTTGAGATCTGTGCATCCTCTTTTTTGATGAGGTTATCTATGTGATCCGCATCAACCCGTGCGAACGACAGTTTTTCATTAGTAGTCTCCAGTTTTTGTACCAGGTGAGGCACGATAGGGGAATCCAGCAGTAATACCTCGTACCCTTTCGCCTTTGCTGCTTTGATATAGCTGTGTTGCGCTTCCTTGTCCGAGGCATAAAGAACTACCAGTTTCTCATCCTTATCGGTCTGGTTAGGTTTTATCTTCTCCTTCAGTTCCTCCAGGGTGAAGAATTCACCATCGACGGTTGGGTACAGGGCAAATTTATCTGCCTTTTCAAAGAACTTATCTTCCGACAGCATCCCGTATTCGATCACGATCTTGATATCATTCCACTTCTTCTCGAAGTCTTCACGGTTATCCTTAAAGAGTGAAGTAAGTTTATCCGCTACCTTCCTGGTAATGTAGGACGATATTTTCTTAACCGCTCCATCAGCCTGCAGGTAAGACCTGGATACATTTAATGGAATGTCCGGGGAATCGATAACTCCACGCAGCATTGTCAGGAATTCAGGTACTATACCTTCTACATTGTCGGTTACAAATACCTGGTTCTGGTAGAGTTGGATCCTGTCTTTCTGTATGTTCAGGTCATTGGTCAGTTTCGGGAAGTACAATATACCTGTCAGGTTGAAGGGATAATCCACATTCAGGTGAATATGGAACAGTGGTTCTTCAAACTGCATTGGGTAAAGTTCCCGGTAGAACTCTTTATAATCACCCTCTTCGAGGTCGACCGGCTTCTTGGTCCATGCCGGCTCGGGGTTGTTGATGATATTGTCTACTTCCTTGGTAGGTGCTTCATCCTCTTCTTTGGCACCTTCCGGCTTTGGAAGAGTTTCTGTGCGGGTACCGAACTTGATAGGTATCGGCATAAACTTATTGTATTTGCGCAGTAGTTCAGAGATACGACCTTCTTCCAGGAATTCGGTCGAATCCTCTGCTATGTGGAGGATGATCTCTGTACCGTGCTCGCTGCGCTCAGCTTCTTCCATACTGAACTCCGGCGATCCGTCACAAACCCAGTGCACTGCAGGCTCATCCTTAAAACTTTTAGTGATGATCTCTACTTTATCGGCTACCATAAAGGCAGAATAGAAACCAAGACCAAAATGTCCGATTATACCTGAATCTTTGGCAGTATCCTTGTATTTATCCAGGAATTCCTCAGCCCCTGAGAAGGCTACTTCATTGATATATTTTTTAACCTCTTCTTCGGTCATCCCGATACCCTGGTCCAGGATATGCAGTTTTTTACCTTCCTTGTCTATACGGACCTCTATCATCGGGTTTCCGTATTCAACCGAAGCCTCCCCTATAGTAGTGAGGTGTTTGAGTTTGAGGGTAGCGTCTGTAGCGTTGGAAATCAGTTCCCTCAGGAAAATCTCGTGATCGCTGTAGAGAAATTTCTTGATCAGTGGAAATATGTTCTCGACCGATACATTAATCTTACCTGTTGCCATTGTTTTCGTTAAATTTTATTAGTACGCTAGGGGAATGTCAAAAAAAGTACCACTCTTGGAAAAGTGACAAACTGGCATCCACTTTTGAGTTTAACATTATTTTATGTCTAATATTATTTTGTATATCATAAACAAAATATATATTTGCAATGAGGTTAATAATTTATGTTGTTAGTCAATAGCTCAACGAGGCTAATAGCATAAGGCTTAATTAAATGGTTTGGTTATTTAGAAAAACGTGCTTTCCCCCCGGAGAGCACGTTTTGTTTTTGGCATATAATTAACAGCTATTGTGTTAAGTAAAATGTATTTTTGATTCAACAAAATAAAGTATGATGACAGCAAAGGCCAGCACAGCAAAATCAACCCCGGATGCCATTATTTCACGGTTCATGAATTATGTCCTGGAGCATGGAGAAATCCCGGTGTCGGTTTACAAATTCTGCAAGGAAAACAAGATCAAAGAAGAAGAATTTTATGCCTTCTTCGGTTCTTTCCAGGGCTTGGAGAAAGCAATCTGGAATACCTTCTATACCAAGACAGAATCATTACTTCAGAAAAACAAGGCATACGAACAATACGATAACCGTGAAAAATTACTCACTTTCTTCTACACCTTTTTTGAGATGCTGACCCTTAACAGGAGTTATGTGCTCCTGGTACTTGAAGGTAATAAGGACCGCTTAAACTCACTGCAACAGCTGTCAGGACTAAGGAGACATATCCGGGCATTTGGCAAAATGCTGGCGGAAGATCGAAATTCTGAAAGACAATACCAGATATCCAAATTCACCCCCGGGCTTATCGCGGAAGGAGTCTGGGTACAGTTCCTGTTCCTGCTAAAATTCTGGATGAACGACAGCTCTGCCGGTTTTGAAAGAACAGATGTCGCAATTGAAAAATCTGTGAATACGGTATTTGAAGTTTTTGACAGGGCTCCCTTTGACAGTATTATCGATTTTGGCAAGTTCCTCTACGGGGAGCGAATGTCCTAACTGTACTCTTAAAAGCATATATGCAAACATTAGATAAAATCCCTACCGGTAAAATTGAACGCGCAGGTAAATTAGTCAGGACCGGGGCCAAGATAGGTGGGAACTATATTAAGTATTACAGTAAGAAACTAGTGCAACCCGATCTTGGGAGAGACGAATTGGACCAGGACAATGCCGGGGATATCTATGACGGTTTAAAAAGCCTTAAGGGCAGTGCCCTGAAAGTCGCCCAGATGCTCAGCATGGATAAAAATCTCCTTCCCAGGGCTTATGTTGAAAAGTTTTCTTTGGCTCAATTTTCGGTGCCACCACTATCTGCACCCTTGGTGCGCAAGACATTTTTTAAGTATTTCGGGAAATACCCGGAAGACCTTTTTGACGATTTTAATTCTTCCGCTGTCAATGCGGCCAGTATAGGACAGGTTCACCGGGCCCGTAAGAATGACAAAGCACTGGCAGTAAAGATTCAGTATCCCGGGGTGGCGGCCAGTATTAAAAGCGACCTGGCCCTGGTGAAGCCCATTGCCATACGGATGTTTAACCTGGAGGGTAAGGATACAGATAAATATTTCAGGGAGGTAGAAGAGAAATTGGTGGAAGAAACCAACTACCTGCTGGAATTAAAGCAAAGCAGGGAGATTACGGAGGCTTGTGCCGTACTGCCTGGGATAGATTTCCCACAATATTATCCTGAATTATCCAGTGACAGGATACTGACGATGGACTGGATGCACGGAAAGCATCTTAGTGAATATACCGCCTCAGATTATGATAAGGAAGAAGCCCGCGGATTGGGACAGTCTTTATGGGATTTCTACATGTTCCAGATGCACGGGCTGCGAAAGGTGCATGCAGACCCTCACCCGGGAAATTTCCTGGTGAGTGAACAGGGCAGGCTGATCGCTATAGACTTTGGTTGCGTCAAAGAGATCCCGGAATCCTTTTATGTCCCCTATTTTGAACTTGCTAAACGGGAGACGATAGAGGACGAAGCATTATTCACGGAGAAATTGTTCGAGCTGGAGATCCTGACAGAAAAGGACAGCGCTGAAGAGCGGGTTTTCTTCCAGCATTTGTTCAAGGAGATGCTCAGCTTGTTTACGGCCCCTTTTAACGAGGAGTATTTTGATTTTGGAGACGAACATTTCTGGGAGCGCATAGCCAGCCTCAGTACCCGCTTGTCTAAGGGCGAAGAGATACGAAAGCTGAACTCTAACAGGGGGTCTAAGCATTTTCTATATATCAACAGGACCTTTTTCGGGCTTTATAATATGCTTTACGACCTGAAGGCCAGGGTAGAAGTGAATGGCTTCAGAAAATTCATGGATTAAACTTCTTGTAACACCTCCTCATTTTCAATCGATTTTTGTCTATTTTAGATAAATTTGCGCTCCCGCGTACGGCCGAACCGTAACCTGGGAAACGCCAAACTAAACTAGATATGTACAATAGTAAGATAAAAGGCCTGGGCTACTATGTCCCTGACAATGTCGTGACCAACGACGACTTGTCTAAGCTGATGGATACCAATGATGCCTGGATACAGGAACGGACCGGGATACAGGAACGCCGGCACGTGGTAAAGGGAGAAGACACTACCACGAGCATGGGGGTAAAAGCCGCCAGGATCGCTATAGAAAGAGCCGGTATCGATAAGGATGAAATTGATTTTATAGTATTTGCCACCCTCAGCCCGGATTACTATTTCCCGGGTCCGGGAGTGCTGGTACAACGAGACCTCGGTCTTCCGACAGTGGGAGCTATCGATGTCCGCAATCAATGTTCAGGTTTTGTCTATGGTCTTTCTGTAGCAGACCAGTTCGTTAAAACCGGGATGTATAAGAATGTCCTGGTGATCGGTTCAGAATTGCACTCCCATGGCCTGGATATGACCACTCGGGGAAGAGGTGTATCGGTAATTTTCGGGGATGGAGCCGGGGCAGCCGTCGTCAGCCGGGAGGAAGATAACAGCAAAGGTATTCTCTCTACGCACCTGCATTCTGAAGGGCAGCATGCTGAAGAACTTTCACTGCTGGCCCCCGGAATGGGAAGCCGCTGGGTGACAGACATCATAGAAGAGAACGATCCCGATGATGAATCCTACTACCCGTATATGAACGGGCAGTTCGTCTTTAAGAACGCCGTTGTGCGCTTCAGCGAGGTCATTATGGAGGGGCTCGAAAAGAATGGCCTGAAGAAAGAAGATATCGATCTGCTTGTACCGCACCAGGCCAACCTGAGGATCTCCCAGTTCATCCAGAAGAAATTCGGGCTCAGCGATGACCAGGTATTCAATAATATTATGAAATACGGGAACACCACAGCCGCCTCGATCCCGATAGCTCTTACCGAAGCGTGGGAGCAGGGTAAGATCAAAGAAGGTGACCTGGTAGTCCTAGCTGCATTCGGAAGTGGTTTCACCTGGGGTAGTGCAA
Source organism: Zeaxanthinibacter enoshimensis (assembly GCF_004362865.1). Classification (GTDB taxonomy): domain Bacteria; phylum Bacteroidota; class Bacteroidia; order Flavobacteriales; family Flavobacteriaceae; genus Zeaxanthinibacter; species Zeaxanthinibacter enoshimensis. The sequence continues at coordinate 328,279 of NZ_SNYI01000002.1, forward strand.
TTATCAGGTGGTAAACCCGGTAAGTAGAAAACAAGAAGAACCCTGTTCGGCCAGAACAGGGTTCTTTGTTTGGAACTCCGTGGGATCAGAGGATACCCCCGCTGCTTTCCTTGGTGCGATCGTCTCTCTGTTTTCTTTGGCTCTGCCTGTTCTTCCCGCTGCCAAATCGATAGGATAAACCTGCATATACATTCTGGCTTTCCCAATTAAACTGTCCGTTCTGGGCATAGGGTCTTTGACCGTCAAAGGCAAACCGCATGGTGTTGAACACATCGTTAAAATTGAGGCTTAGGGTGCCCTTGCCGTCTGCAAAACTGTAACGTGCCCCGGTATTAATGAAATACATGGGTTCTACCAGGAACTGGAGATTTTGGTTCTGACCACGGTAAAAGCCGAATAATTGCAAGGTCAGTTTCTTGGTAACCGTAAAGCTCTGGTTAAGACGCAGGTTCCAGGCGGTGTTCTCTACATTGACATCCTCTGTGCTGATATCCTCTTCCGTAATCGGCGGATCAGAATGGTCCAGCACTTCTGTGATACCCCGCTGGGTTTGGTTGTATAGATCAAAACTGCCATTGATGCTCCACCATTCCAGGGGTTTGTAATTAGCAGTGAATTCAAAGCCATAGGCCGAGGTGTTCTCGAAATTATCATAGGTCAGGATAAGCTTGTTGAGGTCCAGTCGGTCTACATAGACAGCCCTGTTGATCTCGTCCTGTATTCTGCGGTAGAATATACCGGAAGTGAAACTTCCTTTTTCCAGCCTGTGGGTATAGTTCAGTTCATAAGAATCTGTGAACTGGGGTACCAGGGAAGGATTTCCGAATCCTGAGATCAGGGGTGTGGCCCATTCCCGGATCGGGTTCACCTGCCCGAGGCCCGGCCGGTCTACCCGCCTGCTGTAACTGATTTGGAACTGGTCTTTCTCTGCCGGGGTATAGGTCAGGAAGGCCGAAGGGTACAACTGGAAATACTGGTCTGTAAAGGCCCTGACCTGGTTCGTATCTGCTTTTACAGTGACGTCCTCTGCCCGGACACCGGCCTGGTAAGACCATTTCTCATAGGTCTTCCCGAAGGTGACATAGGCTGAATAGATGTCCATCCCATATACGAATTCGGTTGCAGGAGTGGGGACGAGCTCGCCATCAGAATTAAAGGATTGGCCGGTAGACCGGTACCCTACCACGGTCTCAAAACTGCGGAGTTCCAGCCCGGTTTCCAGTTTGGTAATCGAGTCCAGGGGGTTTACATAATCCAGGTTGACAATGGTTTGGGTGCGTTCCGTATCCACGAAATCTTTATAATCTTGCAGGAAAGTATTGCCGCTGAAGCGGAAATCAGCATCTTCATCATCCTTGAAACGGTTGTAATCGGCTTCCAGTTCCAGGTTATGTCCTTCCTTGTTAAAGTCCCACTTGTAATCAAAGTTATACTGGGCGCTGCGGTTATGGTTCCGGTTAAAGAAATTCTGCATATTACTCAGCCCGGGCATGTCCTCGACGGTGATGGCTGTGATTCCGAGTCCCTTTCCGTCAAACGTATTCTGGTTAGTGAAGAAAGACAGGGTATGATGGTCATTTAAATAGAAATCGATTCCCGCCTTATAGAGATGAGATTTATTATTGTTTAAAAAATCAAATTCCTGTAGCAGCCGTTCTTCTTCCCGGAGGACAAACCCATTATTTACGTATTTCCCGATATTGGTGCCATAGCTTCCGTACAGGTTGACCTTCCCATGGCGATAATTAAGGTCTACCGTATTATTGAACTTGGCTTCTATCCCCACTGTAAGGCCGGTGCTGAGGTTCCCGTTGAAGCCGATATTGGCATTTCGGTGAAGTACGATGTTGATGATCCCGCTCATCCCCTCCGGGTTGTACTTGGCCGAGGGATTGGTGATCAGTTCTATCGATTTAATAGATGTAGAGGGAATCTGCCGTAATAACTGGGCTACCGGGATATTGGATAATTTACCGTCTACCATGACGCGTACGTTCGAGTTCCCTCTCAGGGTCAGCTCCCCGGTCTGCTGGTCCAGGTTTACGGAGGGGATATTGTTCATGATATCCGAGGCTGTAGCTCCGGCTGTGGTCAGGTCTTTCCCTACGTTGACCACTTTTCGGTCTATCCGCTGTTCAATGGTAGATCGTTCTGCAACCACATCCACCCCGGAAAGTTCTTCTGCATATTCTTCCAGGCTGATGACACCTATTTCGTGTTCTCTTTCTGATTTGCTGATGCTGAACTGCAGGCTCTGTGTTCGGTACCCGATAAATTGAACCTGCAGTGTAAATTCGCCTTCGGGCAGGTTATTAATGGTAAAACTGCCGTCTTCTGCGGTAATACCGCCGGTAACCGTACTGTCTCCGGGTATTGATTTGACTACAACTGCGGCATAGGGGATAGGTTCTCCACTACCGGAATCTATTACCTTCCCGGTTACAGACCCAATTTTTATATCCGGATCTGTGGGCATCCCGTAGGATGTACTGTAAATAGCGACTATCAGAATCGCTGCTAGGATATTTCTCATGAGGTTCGTTCAATTGATTTATGAGTGATGATTGATGATCGATGATACTTAATTGACGCACTGTTGTAAGATTTGTTACAAACAGCATTAAAAATTTAGCGGGATAATTGGCTGATTAGCAGGCGGGAACCCTGGTGATTTTGAGGGGAACCAGGGAGCAGGGCAAAAAAGAATAGGGATAAAGTACTTTTATAATTGATAAAACCCCGATGTTTCCACCGGGGTTTCTCCCATCAGGCCGTCATACTAAACACTAACCATTAACTATCAAAAATATGACCGCACTGACGAATAGGTTAACCTTTATATATTAGACGCAGTAGAATTAAAATCGTTGCAACACTTAACACACTTTAACAAAGAATAATGAGCCAGAAGAATACACTTGTTTTCGGAGCTTCTGTTAAACCATCCAGGTACAGTAATATTGCGATCCGCAGGCTTGTAGAAAAAGGGATAGCGGTCACCGCTTTCGGACTGCGTGAAGGTATTGTTGCAGGAGTACCTGTTCAAACCAGCCTGGAAGGCATCTCCGGTGTCCACACGGTCACCCTGTATATGAACCCCGCAAGGCAGGAGGCATACTACGAGGATATAATCCGCTTAAAACCAGAACGGGTCATCTTTAACCCCGGAACGGAAAATCCGAAGTTTTACAAATTATTGGAACAGGAAGGGATAGAAGCAGAAATTGCCTGTACATTGGTTCTCTTATCCATGTCGCAGTTCTGATTCCTGTTGCTTAGTATCTCTTATCAGATATAAACCCAGGAATGTAAGCAGGCCATTGATCGGTAACAGTTCGTAGCCAAATATATACCCACCCAGGTACTCTGCGGGAATGTTGGCGATTCCCATGATAAATAAGACAGAAACCAGGGCAACCACCCATACGTACCGGTCCTTGATGGTGTGTGTAGTGAAGATGCCAAACGTGAACAATCCCAGTAAAGGGCCATAGGTGTAAGTCGCAACAGTGAGCAGCCCGTCTATAACATTACGGTCCAGGACATACTTAAATATAATCACAACAGCGATGAGCAACAGGCTCATCCCAATATGTGTAGCTTTCCTTATCCTTTTGCGGCGTGCTTCAGCTCTCTTTTGAATCCCGAGGAAATCCACGCAGAAGGAGGTGGTCAGCGAGGTGAGAGCGCTGTCTGCACTGCTGTAAGCAGCTGCTATCAATCCCAACATAAAGGTGATGGCGACAACAATGCCCAGGCCGCTGTTCAGGGCGATCTCGGGGAAAAGCAGGTCTGCTTTGGGGCTGCCATCCATCAGCGGTAGCCCGATCCCGAACTTAGCGGAGTAGATAAATAGTAATGCACCCAATAGCAGGAATAAGAGGTTGACGGCCACCAGGACTATGCTGAAAGACACCATGTTGGTCTGGGCCTCGCCAAGATTCCTGCAGGTAAGGTTTTTTTGCATCATATCCTGGTCCAGACCTGTCATGCAGATCGTAATGAAGATCCCGCCTACGAACGATTTCAGGAAATTATTCCTGTCCATCAGGCTGTCGGTAAAGAAAACCTGGCTATACTCTTCTAATTCGGAGGACCCCAGAAATTGCGCAAAACTCCAGTCCAGCTTGTCCAGGATGAAATAGATAGACAATCCCACGGACAGCAGCATGAATAAGGTCTGCAGTGTATCTGTCCAGACGATGGTCTTGATTCCTCCCCTGAAGGTGTAAATCCATATCAGGGCGATAGAGAATACCACGGTGAGCTCAAAGGGAAAACCGAAAGCATCGAAGACAAATTGCTGGAGCACGATAGCGACAAGGAATAGCCTGAAGGCTGCGCCCAGGACGCGGGATATAAAGAAGGAGAAGGCGCCTACCTTGTAGCTGTAAAAACCAAACCGCTGTTCCAGGTATTCGTAGATAGAAGTGACGTTCAGCCGGTAATAGAGAGGGAGTAATACGTATGCAACCACGAAATAACCTGCCAGGTAACCCAGTACTACTTGCATATAGCTGAATTCCGAAGCCTGTACCCATCCCGGGACGGAGATAAAGGTTACCCCGGAAAGGGAGGCTCCGATCATCCCGAAGGCGACGATATACCAGGGAGATTGCTTCCCGGCTTTAAAGAAATCCTCGTTAGAGTCATTCTTCCCGGTAAAATAGGATATCAGTAATAATAGTAGGAAATATGCGCCTATCAGAAGCAGGATATGCGAAGCGGTCATAGAAATTAATTTCCGACGCAAAGTACGAAAACTTAAAACATTATGTAATTTTGCTTTTATGGAATTTTCGTCCAAATTGCTGGAAAATGCTGTGCGTGAAATGTCCCAGTTACCGGGCATTGGTAAGCGTACAGCCTTACGGCTTGTGCTCCACCTGCTCAAGCAACCCGAAAGTCAGACCAGGCAGTTAACCGCTGCCCTGAACTCGCTGAAAGAAGAGGTGAAGTTCTGTCGTAATTGTCATAATATCTCTGATGTCAGCTTGTGCGAGATCTGTGCGAGTCCAAAGCGCGAAAAGGAATTAGTCTGCGTGGTTGAGGACATCCGTGATGTGATGGCTATTGAAAATACTTCGCAGTACAAAGGATTATACCATGTACTGGGAGGCAAAATTTCCCCGATGGAAGGAATAGGACCACAGGATCTGACCATAGCTTCGCTGGTTGATAAGGTTCGCCAGGGAGAGATCAACGAACTGATCTTTGCCCTGAGTTCTACCATGGAAGGAGACACTACCAATTTTTATATATATAAACAACTGGAAGGATTAGAGGTGAAGATGTCTACTATCGCCCGTGGAATTGCCGTCGGTGATGAACTTGAATATGCAGATGAGGTGACCCTGGGGCGTAGTATTCTTAACCGGATCCCATTTGAAGGCTCTCTGAAATCATCGTAAAAATATCGACGAGATTAAGGAATTCTGAGAATAGCCTTGAATTTTTATTATTTTTGCAAAAATTAATTTAAAAAACGTACCTGAACTATCAATATGTCAAAATTCGAATTAAAGTTACCGCAGATGGGCGAAAGTGTTGCCGAAGCGACCTTAACTTCCTGGCTTAAAGAAGTGGGAGATACCATCGATATGGATGAGGCTGTTTTTGAGATCGCCACGGACAAGGTAGATTCTGAAGTGCCCAGTGAAGTAGAGGGGGTTTTAAAAGAAAAATTATTTGATATTGACGATGTGATCAAGGTAGGTCAGACCGTCGCCATCATAGAGATCGAGGGCGATGCTCCCGATTCCGGCGGAGAGGAAAAGCAAGAAGAGGCCGAAGCCGCACCCGCGGAAGCAGAGGCTATTGAAGAGGAGATCCAGGTAACACGCGAAAGTGTTAGCAGCGGAACCCCGGATTACAGTGGAAGTGATCGTTTCTATTCCCCGCTGGTGAAGAATATTGCCAGGGAAGAGGGTATCAGTGTCTCAGAGCTTGACAAGATCAATGGTAGTGGAAAAGAAGGCCGGGTTACCAAGAACGACATCCTTTCTTATATCGAGAACAGGAAGTCCGGTAAGGTTGCTTCCCAGGGTGAACCTGCAAAAGAAACTCCAGGCGCATCTCAGCCTTCGGCGCAGAAAGAAGCTTCCCCTGCCAAACCACAACCAGCCCCGGTAAAAGCCCAGGCAGGTGACGAGGTGGTTCCTATGAGCAGGATGGGTAAATTGATTGCCCAGCATATGGCGGATAGTGTTTCTACCTCTGCCCATGTGCAGAGCTTTATCGAAGTAGATGTCACCAAGGTAGTACAATGGAGAAATAAGCATAAAGTCTCATTTGAGAAACGCGAAGGGGAGAAACTGACATTTACTCCTATTTTTATGGAGGCAGTGGCAAAGGCCCTGAAAAAGCATCCCATGCTGAATATATCCCTAAGCGGGGATTCCGTGATCAAGAAGAAGAATATCAATATTGGTATGGCAGCCGCGCTGCCTGACGGCAACCTGATCGTTCCCGTGATCAAGAATGCAGACCAGTTAAACCTGGTGGGGATGGCTAAAGTCGTAAATGACCTCGCCAACAGGGCACGGACCAATAACCTGAAGCCTGACGAGATCAAAGACGGAACTTATACCGTGACCAATGTCGGTACTTTCGGGAGTGTATTCGGTACCCCGATCATTAACCAACCCCAGGTGGGAATACTCGCGTTGGGTGCTATCCGGAAGGTTCCTTCGGTCATAGAGACAGAGGATGGCGATTTTATTGGTATCCGTCATAAGATGTTCCTCTCTCACAGCTATGATCACCGCGTGGTGAACGGGGCCCTGGGAGGAATGTTCATCAAGACTGTGGCCGATTTCCTGGAAGACTGGGACCCGGACAGGGAGATATAAATTAAAGCTGAAAGAGCCGCGAAGTTATTGCGGCTCTTTTCTTTTTATCCCGCTTCTCGTTACGCTGGCCCGGGCGGCATTTTCAACAAAGGTTCATTCAGCGAATTATTGATATTTTGACGATGTGTTTCCTTTGACAAAAACTATCTTTGTGCAAACCCTAAAGGATGGAGTTACAACTCAGCAGACCAATATGTTTTTTTGACCTGGAGACCACGGGTACTAATGTGGCTAAAGACCGTATTGTAGAAATTTCTATTTTAAAATTATTCCCGAATGGTAACCGGGAAAGTAAGACCTGGTTGGTGAATCCGGAAATGCCTATACCGGCTGAATCTGCCGCGATCCATGGTATTACGGATGAGAAAGTTGCCAATTCACCTACGTTTAAGGAGATTTCCAGGGAGGTCTACCAGATGATCAAGGATTGCGACCTGGCAGGTTATAATTCCGATCGTTTTGACATCCCCTTACTGGCGGAAGAAATGCTGCGTGCCGAAGTGGATTTTGATATGAAGAATACCGTTTCTGTAGATGTACAGACCATTTTTCATAAGATGGAGAAAAGAACCCTGGAGGCTGCCTACAAGTTCTATTGCGATAAAGACCTTAAAGGAGCGCACAGCGCCGAGGCCGATACCCTGGCGACCTGCGAGGTACTGATGTCTCAGCTGGATCGTTACCCGGAATTGGAGAACAATGTCAGGAAACTTGCAGAATTTACAAAGCGGAACGAGCTGGTCGATTTTGCCGGGTTTATTGCGAGGGACGAATCCGGGGAAGAGATCTTTGCTTTCGGAAAGCATAAAGGCAAAAAGGTTCACGATGTACTGGAGGAGGAGCCTGGCTATTTTGGATGGATCCTGAATGCGGATTTCCCATTGTATACCAAGAAGGTACTGACCCAGATCAAATTAAGTAAACTCAATAACAAATTGGGCTGAGAGGTCCCGCCGCGTTACGATGAAGATCATTTGTATAGGGCGAAATTACGCCGATCATATAAAGGAACTCGCCAATGAACGCCCGGCAGAACCGGTGGTGTTCATCAAGCCTGACTCGGCTGTGCTGCCCAAGGAACAGGCTTTTTACATCCCCGAATTCTCACAGGACGTGCACTATGAACTGGAGGTACTGGTGAAGATCAAAAAGGTCGGAAAGCACATCCAGGAGAAATTTGCCCATAAGTATTACGACGAAGTAGGTCTGGGTATAGATTTCACGGCCAGGGACCTGCAGCAGGAGTTAAAGGCGAAAGGCCTTCCCTGGGAGAAGGCCAAGGGTTTTGACGGGGCAGCAGTCATTGGGAAATGGGTTCCAAAAAACAGGTATAAGGATCTGCAGGATCTTAATTTTAAGCTGCTGCGTAATGGTGAGACCGTGCAGGATGGAAATACAGGGCTGATGCTCTGGAAGATCGATGAACTGATTGCCTATGTGAGCCGGTTTTTCATGCTTAAAAAAGGAGATATACTGTTTACCGGTACCCCGGCCGGTGTTGGCCGGATTAGTGCAAATGATTACCTTTCCGGATACCTGGAAGGCGAAGAGATGTTTTCTGTCAAAATCAAATAAATGATATACAACTTAGATAAAATTAACGAAATGGCCGAGGGAGACGAAGACTTCGTCTTGTCGGTGATATCGGTATTCCTGGAAGAAGTCCCTGTAGACCTGGAGGCCCTGGAACAAGGTATCTCTTCCCGGGATCATAACCAGGTTTACCAGATGGCGCACAAGATCAAACCCAGCGTTGATCTCCTGGGGATGGAACAAACCCGTGCAACAGCCCTGGAGATCGAAACATTAGGTAAGAACGAGGCTAATATGGATGAAATCGCTAAGAAGTTTCCCACTTTGAAGACAGATATACTCCAGGTTATCTCCGAACTTAAAAAGGACTTCCATATCTGATGTTAGCAGAGATCATCACCATAGGGGATGAGATCCTGATCGGCCAGATCGTCGATACTAATTCCGCTTTTATTGCCAAAGAACTCAATAAGATCGGGATCACCATACACCAGATCACTTCTGTACCGGATGAAAGGGAGCATATACTGAAAGCCCTGCGTGACGCTGAGGCCAGGGTAGGATTCGTTATCCTTACCGGAGGGCTGGGCCCTACCAAGGATGATATTACCAAACTCACCCTGTGTGAATACCTGGAAGACGAGCTGGTGATGAACGAGGAGGTGCTGGAGCATATAGAGGAGCTCTTCCGGAAACATATCAGCAGTACTCCAATTTCGGATATGAACAGGGACCAGGCAAGGCTTCCGGCCACTGCGATTCCCCTGCATAACCCCTACGGGACTGCTCCGGGGATGTGGATGCAGCGACACGGGACGGTTATCGTTTCCCTGCCAGGTGTTCCCTATGAAATGAAACACCTGCTCAAAGAATCGGTAATCCCGAAAATGGTCTCGGAATACGAACGTCCCTATATTATTCACAAGACTATCATCACTTACGGCCTGGGGGAAAGTGCTATAGCCGAAAGGATCTCGGAGTTCGAGTCGGCCTTGCCCGATTTCATGAAGCTCGCTTATCTTCCCAACCTGGGTAAGGTCAGGTTACGGCTCTCCGCTAAAGGCACCCGCCTGGAACCCCTGCAGGAAGCTATTGCTGAGGCCACCAAGACTCTTCATACCCTGATAGGTGAACTGATCTACGGTGAAGAGGACGATGAGAATATTGAAATAGGAGTAGGTCGTTTGCTGACCAAGAAAGGGGTAAGTCTTGCGACCGCCGAAAGTTTCACCGGGGGACGTATTGCTGAAATGATCACTGCTATACCGGGGGCGTCAGTCTATTTTAAAGGTAGCGTGGTTTCCTATGCTACCGAAACAAAAATTAATGTGCTCGGGGTGCCAGAAGCTCTCATAGATACACATACGGTTGTGAGTAAAGAAGTGGCAGAAGCCATGGCCACACAGGTCAGGAAATTAATGAGATCGGATTTTGCCATTGCCACCACTGGGAATGCCGGACCTACCAAAGGAGATTCTGATGCAGACATAGGAACGGTGTTTATCGCAATAGCGGGCCCGGACGGAGTTAAGGCTGAAAAATTCAGTATGGGAAACCACCGAACCAGGATCGTGACAAAATCGGCTCACAAGGCTTTTGAAATGCTGCAAAAAGAAATTTTAAAATTCTGACTAAGAATTTTGTGCGTCCCGTAAAAATGCTATAAATTTGCAGCCTGTTTTAAATCAAGTAAAAAGTAGCGCCATGTCAAAAGTCTGTGAACTTACAGGAAAGAGAGCGATGTTTGGAAATAATGTATCTTTTTCCATCAACAAGACCAGGAGAAGATTTGATGTAAACCTTTCTAAGAAGCGTTTTTATATCCCAGAAGAGGATCGTTGGATCACGCTTAAGGTTTCCGCCAGGGCGCTCAAGGCAATCAACAAAAAAGGAATTTCTGCGGTCTTGAAAGAGGCCCGTCAGCAAGGGTTGATTAAGTAATTCGATAAAATTTAGCATCCAATGGCAAAGAAAGGCAACAGAGTACAAGTGATATTAGAGTGTACCGAACACAAGAATTCGGGTATGCCAGGGACTTCCCGTTACATCACCACGAAGAATAAGAAGAATACTCCGGATCGAATGGAACTTAAAAAGTTCAACCCGATCCTGAAGAAAATGACAGTCCATAAAGAGATAAAATAATAAGCCATGGCAAAGAAGACAGTAGCATCCTTACAAACAAGCTCCAAAAGACTTACCAAAGCTATCAAGATGGTAAAGTCTCCTAAGACAGGGGCTTATACTTTTGTAGAATCTGTAATGGCACCTGAGGCGGTTAACGAATGGTTAGCTAGTAAATAACAGGTCGTCAAATATAAAATACAGAGCCGCTTTGAAAGAAGCGGCTTTTTTATGCCCTGTTGTGGACCGGGACGAGCTTTAAATAAATCTTAGTGCGCTTTTGGCACATAACTAGTTTTCAATTCTCACCCGGCTTTCCCATTACTTTTATATCTTTGATTTTACCTTATTTAGAAGCATATGAGCCTGTTTAAAAAGATATTTTCTTCGGAAAAGAAAGAAACCCTTGATAAGGGGTTAGAAAAGTCCAAGACCACTTTCTTTTCTAAACTCAGCAAAGCAGTTGCAGGAAAATCTAAAGTTGATGATGAAGTTCTTGATAACCTGGAGGAAGTGCTGGTCAGTTCTGATGTCGGGGTATCTACCACGCTTAAAATTATCGACAGGATTGAGGAAAGGGTCGCCCGGGATAAATATATGGGTACAGATGAACTCAATGCTATCCTCCGGGAGGAGATAGGAGCGCTTCTGTCAGAAACTCAAAGCGGGGAAGCAACAGATTTCAGTCTCGCTGCAGATAAAAAGCCTTACGTGATCATGGTAGTCGGGGTCAACGGCGTTGGAAAAACAACAACCATCGGGAAACTGGCGCACCAATTCAAGAACCAGGGAATGAAAGTGGTACTGGGCGCTGCCGATACATTCCGGGCAGCTGCTATAGATCAGCTGCAGATCTGGGCAGATCGTGTATCAGTTCCCCTGATCAAGCAGAAAATGGGAAGTGACCCGGCTTCTGTTGCTTTTGACACGCTTAGTGCCGCGGTATCCCAGGGTGCGGATGTAGTGTTGATCGATACAGCCGGCCGACTTCACAATAAGGTGAACCTGATGAACGAGCTTGGAAAGGTTAAAAGGGTAATGCAAAAAGTGGTCGGCGATGCGCCCCACGAAGTGCTGCTTGTACTGGATGGCTCTACAGGGCAGAATGCTTTTGAACAGGCAAAACAATTTACAAAAGCCACGGATGTTACTTCCCTTGCAGTGACCAAGCTGGACGGAACGGCTAAAGGAGGCGTGGTGATCGGTATCTCGGATCAGTTCCGGATCCCGGTGAAGTATATTGGTGTGGGTGAAGGCATAGAAGACCTGCAGGTCTTTAATAAATACGAATTCGTCGATTCTTTCTTTAAACTGGAATCGTGAGAGCTGTAATGCTCATAGCGTTCCTGTTATACTCTTCTATGGGGATATCACAGCTGGAACACCCCAAGGCGAGTCCGCTTGCCGTCAGTAAACAGCATTTTGGTCTTTCAACGATAACAGTCACTTATTCCCGGCCTGCCGTAAATGGTCGAAAAATTTTTGGGAACCTGGTACCCTATGATCGTATCTGGAGGGTAGGGGCCAATGAATCGACTAAGTTCACCTGTGATTCGGAACTGGAAGTCCTGGGAAGTATTGTTCCTGCTGGTACCTACGCCTTATACGCATTCCCGGGCGAAAAAGTATGGGAGATCGTTTTTCATAAGAATATTACCCACTGGGGTGACGGGAGGGATGCCTATAATTCGGAAGAAGATCTCTTCCGTGTAACGCTCCCGGTTGAAAAACTTCCTGAACTGCAGGAAAACTTCCTCATCACTTTTGATAAGATATCACACAATGACCTGCAAATGCTTCTTGAGTGGGAGTATAGCAGGGTTAGGATTCCCATTGTTACTAACACTCATGACCGGATGCTCAGACAGATAGATTCGGCCATTTCCGGGAATCCCACTGCCCAGACCTATTATGAAGCTGCACGGTATTTACAGGAGCAGCAAACTGATTATGAGACCGCGTTACAGTACCTGGAGCGGGCGATTGTCCTCGGAGGAGATACCTATTATTTTCACCGGGTTAAATCGTTAGTACAGGCAGCCCGTGGAGATTACGGTCCGGCAATAGCTTCTGCCCAACGCTCCATGAAACTGGCAGCGGCAGAGGGAAAGGATGAGTTTGTGCGGATGAACCGGGCGAATATTGAAGCCTGGAAAAAGTTGCAGGACTGAACTGAATGTCCTGGAATTGCGGGGTCTTCCTAAACCGCACTTAACCAGCGAATTAACGGCTTAAGCATTTCTTCTTAAAAACAAGGCGTTTCCAATTCCAAGTTGTATTTTTGCACCCCATTTACAAAGTTATGCGCACTAAGACTCTCAAAAAGAATAAGATCAATATTGTCACCCTCGGCTGTTCCAAGAACGTTTACGATTCCGAGGTATTAATGGGGCAATTGCGAGCCAATAAAAAGGATGTTGCCCACGAGCAGGAGGGAAATATCGTGGTGGTTAATACCTGTGGGTTCATTGATAATGCCAAAGAGGAGAGTGTCAACACCATCCTGGAGTATGTACGAAAGAAGGAAGAGGGATTGGTAGACAAGGTTTTTGTTACCGGATGCCTCAGCGAGCGGTATAAGCCCGACCTTCAAAAAGAAATACCTGATGTGGATGAGTATTTCGGTACCCGTGATCTTCCTCACCTGTTAAAAGCCCTTGGAGCTGATTACAAACACGAGTTGATCGGGGAGCGATTGCTGACCACACCCAAGAATTACGCATACCTGAAAATTGCAGAAGGTTGTGACCGGCCCTGCTCTTTCTGTGCCATACCGCTGATGCGCGGTAAACACCGCAGTACCCCGATAGAAGACCTGGTCACCGAGGCTACATCTCTGGCTGCACAGGGGGTTAAGGAGCTGATCCTTATCGCCCAGGACCTGACCTATTATGGATTAGACCTGTACAAAAAGAGGGCGTTGGCAGAGCTGCTCAGAGCCCTTGTTAAGGTTGAGGGGATAGAATGGATCAGGCTGCATTATGCCTTCCCTACAGGCTTCCCTATGGACGTCCTGGAGGTGATGAAGAACGAGCCTAAGATCTGTAAATACCTGGATATCCCCCTACAGCATATATCTGACCCAATCCTTAAAAGTATGCGAAGAGGAACCACTCAGGAAAAGACAACCAGGCTGTTGCGCGAGATGCGTGAAGCCATGCCCGAGATGGCGATTCGGACCACCCTGATAGTCGGATACCCCGGGGAGACCCAGGAAGATTTTAATACCCTGAAACAGTGGGTGAAAGATATGCGGTTTGAACGACTGGGTTGTTTTACTTACAGCCATGAAGAAAATACGCATGCCTACCAGCTGCAGGATGACGTTCCTGATGAGGTGAAGCAGGAGCGGGCTAACGAGATCATGGAAATACAGTCCCAGATCTCATGGGAGCTTAATCAGCAAACCGTTGGGGAGACTTTCCGGTGTATCATAGATCGCAAAGAAGGAAATTACTTTGTAGGGAGAACACAGTTTGATTCACCCGACGTGGATAACGAGGTCCTGGTAGACGCAACCCAACACTACCTGAAGATCGGGGAATTTGTAGATATTACCATCGATGAAGCCGCTGATTTTGATCTTTACGGAAGTCCCGTCACCATCCCTGAAGCTACTGCTTAAACTAAAGTTTGATCCGGCGTAGTCCAGAGAGCAATGAGCCTCGTGCTATTTGGGATCAAATGTATTAAATGGTCTCTATATATTCACGAAAACATGCCCTGCCAGGGGATCGTTAGTGAGATCAAAAGACGTTTCGTTCAGCAGTATGCCATGTTCCAGGTAAGCTTTAAGATTGGCCAGCCAGAAGGTCCAGCCGTTACTGCACCCGTTGTAGATATTCATTTTGCTGCTTTCATCTGTCGGGATATCGTATTGCTCCAGGGTCAGTAATACCACCCCTTTCTTTTCAGCCAGACGCAGGGAGATCTTGCTGTTCGAAAAAGTGAGTTCCAGGTTATCCTTACCATTAGCTCCCAGGATACTTCCCTTTTCCTCGCCCTCCCAGTTGTGCCATTGCCACCGGTATACGTCTCCTTCTTCAACAAGTTCTGAAGCATCTCTTTTATGCCCCTCTTTGCTCGTGTACTGTGCTGATCGCAGGAACCAGGATGTAATTCCAGCTTCGGTGGCCCAGCAGTAATATATACGCTCCAAAGGGGCGTTGAGATAGATCTTTTTCACAAATCTGTCAAATGATAGTCCGCTTTCCATGATCACTTCTTTTGCTGTTGCTGTTCAAATTGGTAAACGCCCCGACCCAGGGCTGCCAGGAAGGGTATTCCTGTTTCTTCGTATTCGTATTCATCATCGTTATAGATCCCGTTTTCATTCACATGGAGGGTGGCGCTCAGCAGGAACTCGATCTTATTCTCCTTATCCCTGATGTACGCCACATCGGTCAGGGTCCCGTAGGCATATCCCACCTTGTTATAGATCTCGATATTGCCGGGAACAGGCTTCTTGCTGTCACCGTAGATAAAGAATTTCCCGTAAGAATCATGAAACTCACCGGGGTCATAGCCCGCTTCCCGGGGGAGGGTTTTCATGGACTGCAGTAAGAAATGCCTTTGTTCCTTTGTGATGGAAAACTGCTGGTCCTTGGGAAACTGGTCCGGGAAGACGAGACGTTTTAAAATTTCGTGTTGTGTCCTGAGCGGGTAGTAGTTCTTCAGGGCAAAACTGAAAGGGGAGTGGTAGAGAGAATCACCTTTGACGTACCCAACACCTTTCTCAATGCCTTTAAGGTTTAAAGCCAGGGCCGGCTTGTTGTTGATTGCCCGGCTGGGTGTCAGGGTACTGTCGTTGAGGTACAGGATCAAAGGTCTGGTGGTAAGGCGCTCTGACGGATCACCCAGTCGGTGTGAGATCCGTACAGGTCCTGCCTCTTTAGCCAATAACCTGCGATTGATATCATCCTGTCCCAGGAATTCTAGCAGGCGGTTACTGGCTGCATTATCACTCAGGGCGAAAATGGCGGTGATGTCATTGGCGAAGGTTGTCTCCAGGGTATCTCCTTCAATGTAAAACCGGGTGTTTCGGTCAAGGGAATCTATCTCGTTAAGTTTCTCCAGTGCAAGAACTGCTATGGGTAGTTTTACCGTACTGGCAGGGTAAAAATAATCGTCTGCTGCTTCCCTGAAATAGTGATCTTCAAAGACGACCTGTTCATCGGACCGCTTAATGCGGGTATAGATTACCTGAACCTCGAATTTTTCAGGTTCTTTCATCACCCTGGTGATATCCGGGTCTTCAGACGAAAGAATATGGAACAGGGGGTCCGGGACAGGTTTTACTTCCGGTTTACACCCCTGCAGCCCCGTTAAGATCAGTACCAGGAAAACTGTTACTCTAATGATTCCCATTTATGGTTCGTATAATTCACCCCTGTGGGGCTTTAAGGCGTCACGGACAACGGGCATCTTAGCTGAAGGAACTACCATGAAAGCTATGCTGTGTTCGGGACTGAGCTGTTTATGCCCGGCAATCTGGGACGACAGTCCTTCATTGACCATGTATTCCTTTAGGTGTTCATGATGATGCCGTGCAATGGGGAACGCATCCGGTCCCCGGAAATCCCAGATCAGTTTAATTTGTTGTTCCATAGGGTGGGGGTTTATTAACTTTCCTGCACTGACCGACCTTCCTCTGCGAATGCTTTAAAGTCTTTCATATACTGCAAAGATTGTTTTTTAAATGCACCCGGCATCAGGAATGCCATCATCTTCATAAAAAAACCGGAGAATTCGAATTTAGTTGCTGAAATCCAGCGGGTCTGGTTTTCTCCTGTCTCTTCGAAGAAATTCTTTTGCAGGTTATGTACTCCTTTGGTGTCATAAGTGGCATGAAATGCCTCCGGAAAATCCCTGGTCAGTATTGTTTCAATGAGGACCAGTTCTCTTTTCCCCATTTTATAATGCATTTCCATTTTACTCCCTTCCATGCCCGGCTCCCCGGAAAGAACTTTATAAGAAACCAGGCCTTTCTGCCAATGCTTCATATTTTCTGCGTTGTCCAGTTTTCGGATCACTTCTTCTCGCGGGAGATCTATTACGATTTCGGTGGTATATTTCATGCCGTTGATTGAATCTTATCTAAAATAAGAAAATAGCGGTTACCCGTCTCTAAAAAAGTGTTAATCAGTATTTGGATTACTTGCCTACCTGCTGCTAATTCTTATTTTTGCCCAATGCTTTTCATAAAGAAATTAGTAGGTCGATCCTTTTCCTTCACGGGCCTCTTGATATTTTCACTGGTCCTGGTTTCTTGTGAGGGCCTCTGGCGGGAAGATCCGGAAAAAGAACCGCTTGCCAGGGTGGGTGATAATTACCTGTATTACGATGACCTTCAGACCCTGCTCAGCGATGATATGAGTCCGGCGGACAGTGCTTCCTATGTTTCTAATTACATCAGGGACTGGGCGACCAAACAGTTACTCCTATCCAAGGCGCGGATCAACCTTACCGAGGAGGAGCTGGAGAAATTTGACCTGCTGGTCTCCAATTACCGCACAGATCTTTATACCCGGGCATACAAAGAAGTCCTGGTAGATCAAAAAGGAGATACCACTGTGACCCAGGAACAACTGGAGCGTTTCTATGAAAATGAGAAAGATAATTTCCGGTTAAAGGAAAAGCTGGTGAAACTACGTTACGCTGAATTACCACGTCAATTTCTGAACCTGGATGAAGTTACAGCGAGGATACAACGATTTAACGAGCAGGACCATCGTTTCCTGGATTCGGTAGGCGTGCAGTTCAAGAAGCTTAATTTTAACGATTCCCTCTGGGTTCCTGTTTCCAGGGTGATCCAGGAAATCCCCCCGATTAATGCTGAAAACGAGTCCAGGTACTTAAATAAATCACAATTTTTTCAGCTGGAGGATTCTACAGGGGTATATTTGGGCAAGGTTCTTGATATCCTTCCCCTGAACGAGATAGCCCCGCTCTCATATATTAAACCTACGATCAGGCACGTACTCCTGAACCGGAGAAAACTGGATTACCTGCGGCGCCTTGAAACAGAAATAATTGATGAAGCGACAAAAGAAAAAGAATTTGAAGTTTATGAACGCAAGAAATAGTACCCTGTTAATTGCCTTGTTTTTTACATTGGGTGGCATGCTTTCTGCCCAGCAAAGAGACCAGGTGGGCGATACCCAGATCGAACCCCCGGAGCCTGTGCTCGAAACTGACCGGGCCGTATATAAAGACAGCCTGAAAAAGAAAGAAAAGGTAAAATTAGACGGGATTGCAGCAGTGGTCGGGGATTACGTAATCCTGGATTCGGATGTTGCAAAAACACTGATAGACCTGGAGAACCAGGGTGCTTCAACCAAAGATATTACCCACTGCAGCCTGTTGGGTAAATTAATGGAAGACCGCCTCTATGCTCACCAGGCTGTACAGGATAGTATATTGGTTTCTGACGACGAAGTAAATGCAACCGGGGACAGGCAGATCCAACAGCTCGTGAGCCAGGTAGGATCTATGGAGAAAGTGCTGGAATTTTACAACAAGGAAGATGTTGAGAGCTTCCGGGAGGAACTTTTCAACATCAATAAACTCCGCATGCTGTCAGAAAAAATGCAGCAGAAGATCATCGGGGAAATACAGGTGACCCCGGAAGAGGTAAGGCAGTTCTTTAACCGGATTCCCGAGGATGAAAAGCCTGTATTCGGTGCCGAGCTAGAGATTGCGCAGATCGTGAAAGAACCCGAGATCCCGGAGGAAGAAAAACAAAAGGTGATCGATAAACTGAACGAGATCAAAGCTGATGTCGAGGATAATGACGCCAGTTTCAGTGTAAAGGCTATACTTTATTCCCAGGATCCCGGTTCCAAGTCCAAAGGTGGATTTTACAGCATGACCCGGCAGACTCCTTTTGTCAAAGAATTCAAGGACGTTGCATTCAGCCTTCGGGAAGGGGAGATATCTGAGCCATTTGAAACCGTTTTCGGTTTTCACATTATCTACATAGAGAAGATACGCGGCCAGGAACTGGACCTGCGGCACATCCTGATACAACCCGAAATACCTCAGAAAGCGATCGATGCAGCCAAGCAGGAACTGGATACTATCCGCCAGCATATACTGGAAGGCAAGTATACCTTTGCGGAAGCGGCACTTAACTTTTCAGATGAGAAAGAAACTAAATTTGACGGGGGTCTGCTGAGGAACCCTACCAATTTTGACTCACGTTTTGAACTCACCAAGATGGACCCTACCCTGTACAACCAGGTAAGGGACCTGAAGGACAACGAGATATCTAACCCTATCCTGGAAACTGATCCAAGGGGAGGTCCTCCGAAATACAAGATCCTTAAAGTGACCAATCGCTACGACGAGCACGAGGCAGATTTTGCGAAGGATTACCTTAAGATCCAGGAACTGGCCCTGAGGGAAAAACAATTTAAAGCCATCCGTAAATGGATGGATACACACATCGAGGATACCTACATTAGTGTGAACGCTGAAAACCGTGATTGTGAATTCCAGAACAATTGGGTAAAAGATTAGGGTATGTCAGACGTTGAAGGTATCCAGAGACTTGTAGAAAAGCATAGAGCACTGCGCGATGAGATCGGGAAGGTGATCATAGGGCAGGAGCAGGTGATAGAACAGATCCTGTTGTCTATTTATACCGGCGGGCATTCACTCCTGATCGGCGTGCCTGGGCTGGCTAAGACCCTGATGGTGCATACAGTTGCAAGTGCCCTGGGGCTGGATTTTAAACGGATACAATTTACCCCGGACCTTATGCCCAGTGATATCCTGGGCAGTGAAGTGCTGGACAAGGAAAGAGCTTTTAAATTCATAGAAGGCCCGGTCTTTGCTAATATTGTCCTGGCTGATGAGATCAACAGGACTCCCCCCAAGACCCAGGCCGCCCTGCTGGAGGCTATGCAGGAAAGGGCAGTGACCATTACCGGAGTTCGCCACCAGTTACCCCTGCCTTATTTTGTACTGGCTACCCAGAACCCGATAGAACAGGAGGGAACCTACCCCTTACCCGAGGCACAGTTAGACCGCTTCATGTTCGCAATTGAATTAAAATATCCCAGTGTAGAGGAAGAGATCGCTGTAGTGCAACGCACAACCGGAGATGCCACCCCTGATGTTCAGCCATTATTCGATGCGCAATCGCTGATCGACGTCCAACAACTCATCAGGCGGGTTCCCGTACCTGAGAATGTAGTTTCCTACGCGGTAAACCTTGTGAACTCGACCAGACCCGGGCTGGAATCCACCTCGGACTACGTCAACCAGTATGTCGACTGGGGTGCAGGGCCCAGGGCTTCCCAGAACCTGGTCTTAGGAGCCAAAGCCCATGCCGCCATTCACGGTAAATATTCCCCGGATATCGAGGACGTGAAGGCTGTTTCCATGGGTATACTAAGGCACCGTGTTCTTAAGAATTACAAAGCGGAGGCAGAAGGTATTTCCGAAGAGGATATTATCGGAAAGCTACTGTAAGAACAAAAAAACCTGGCTTTTTAGTCCTGCCAGTGGGCCGCGGAAATGAGAATTCTCAACCCAATTCCGATACGGCTGATCATTTCATTGTTTTTCCCTCAAAATTTCTTAAATTTTATAAAATGATGGTCTTATATTGTGAGGCCGTAAATTCGGCGGGCCGGAGGACCTAAAAATTTTCTGAAGCCCTGTGAATTTTGTTATCTTTGACGGATTGGTTAACACTTAATAATTAAACAGAATGGCATTTGATATTGATATGATTAAAGGAGTGTACTCCACCATCGCTGAACGTGTTGATAAAGCACGCGAGATTGTTGGTAGGCCGCTTACCTTGTCCGAGAAAATTTTATATTCCCACTTATGGGATGGGAATCCAACGAAGCAATTCCGTAGAGGGAAAGACTATGTGGATTTTGCCCCGGACCGTATCGCTTTACAAGATGCCACAGCCCAGATGGCGCTGTTACAATTTATGCAGGCCGGCAAGCCTAAAGTTGCTGTTCCTACTACTACGCATTGTGATCACCTGATCCAGGCCAAGAGTGGCGCGGCACAGGATCTCAGCAGGGCGAATACCAGTAGTAAAGAAGTTTTTGATTTCCTGGAATCCGTATCTAATAAATACGGTTTAGGATTCTGGAGACCGGGCGCAGGGATTATCCACCAGGTTGTACTGGAGAACTATGCATTCCCGGGTGGTATGATGATAGGTACTGATTCGCACACTGTGAACGCCGGTGGACTAGGAATGGTCGCTATTGGTGTAGGAGGAGCAGACGCGGTAGACGTTATGGCCGGTATGCCATGGGAACTTAAATTTCCAAAACTGATCGGGGTAAAACTTACCGGGAAAATTTCCGGATGGACCTCGGCCAAGGATGTTATCTTAAAAGTAGCTGGTATCCTGACCGTTAAGGGTGGAACCGGTTGTATCGTGGAATATTTTGGAGAAGGTGCTAAAAACCTTTCCTGTACCGGTAAAGGAACCATCTGTAACATGGGAGCAGAAATAGGAGCTACCACTTCCACATTTGGATATGATGATTCTATGGAGCGTTACCTGCGTGCCACGGATCGCAGCGACGTTGCCGATGCAGCAAACGAGGTGAGAGAATATCTCACTGCAGATCCAGAGGCCTATGCCGAGCCCGAAAAGTATTTTGACCAGATAATCGAGATCAACCTGAGCGAGTTAAGGCCTCACCTGAACGGACCTTTTACCCCGGACTTAGCTACTCCCGTCGGAGAGCTGGGAGCAAAAGCCAGGGAACATGGGTGGCCGATCGATGTGGATTGGGGACTGATTGGTTCATGTACCAATTCTTCTTACGAGGATCTTACAAGGGCAGCTTCTATTGCCAAACAGGCTGTTGACAAGAAAATTAAGCCGAAATCAGATTTCGGGATCAACCCGGGCTCAGAGCAGATCCGTTTTACCGCACAACGGGATGGACTGCTGCAGACCTTTGAAGACCTGGGGGCTACAATATTTACCAATGCCTGTGGGCCATGTATAGGACAGTGGGACAGAAGTGACCTGAAAGGAGACGAGAAGAATACCATTGTACATTCTTTTAACCGGAACTTTTCAAAAAGGGCTGATGGAAACCCAAATACACATGCCTTTGTAGGCTCACCGGAAATGGTAGCCGCTATTGCACTTTCTGGTCGACTCGATTTTGACCCTATGAATGACACCCTGATCAACGAGGACGGGCAGGAAGTAAAATTAGATGAACCGAGGGGGATAGAACTTCCACCGGAAGGTTTTGAAGTAGAAGAGTCAGGCTATGTACCGCCTAAAGAAGACGGTAGTTCTGTCGAGGTTAAAGTGAGCAAGGATTCAGAGCGGCTGCAGATCTTAGAGCCTTTTGAGCCCATCACCAATGAAAGTCTCCAAGGGATGAAGTTGTTGATCAAAGCTTTCGGTAAATGTACTACTGATCATATTTCTATGGCAGGGCCATGGTTACGTTACAGGGGTCACCTGGATAACATCGCCAATAACACGCTGATCGGAGCAGTAAATGCCTTTAATAAGAAGACCAATTTTGTCAAGAACCAATTGACAGGGGAATACGAAGGTGTGCCGGATGCACAGCGTCAGTACAAGGCTAAAGGAATTAAGACCATAGTAGTGGGAGACCATAACTACGGAGAAGGATCTTCCAGGGAGCATGCGGCCATGCAGCCAAGGCACCTTGGGGTTGCCGCGGTATTGGTAAAATCATTTGCAAGGATCCATGAAACTAACCTGAAAAAACAGGGAATGCTTGCACTTACATTTGCTAATGAAGCCGATTATGACCTGATCCAGGAGGACGATACTTTCAACTTTATCGATATTGATTCATTCTCCGAGGACAAACCTCTTACCATAGAGGTAGTTCATGCAGATGGATCAAAGGATACGATCAAGGCAAACCATTCTTATAACGCACCACAGATAAATTGGTTCCGTGAGGGCTCTGCGCTGAACGTGATCAAGAAGGAGAATGCGGCTTAATAAGAACAATTAATAAACTTCAAAAACTCCTGAATTATTTCGGGAGTTTTTTGATTGTATTCAGCTCAACTATGAATAAACGCAAGAAGACCTACCTGAATATTTTACTGATACTCCTGGTGCTCGCTTTTTTTGTAACCCCACTGGGGTATGAAGGCAAAGTGTTACTCAATAAGATCTTTTCCTTTAGTCCCGGTATTACGCCCGTAGAGGAGCGCGCAAGGATAGTGGATTATGACTGGACCCTGAAAGATGCGGAATGGAATCAATTCAGTTTTGAGAGATCTAAAGGGAAAGTGGTATTCGTGAATTTTTGGGCATCCTGGAGACTCCCCAGCCTGGCTGAATTACAGAGTATCCAGGAAGTTTATGACAGGTATAAAGGGAAGGTCGACTTCTACATTATCACCGATGAGGAACGGGAACCTGTTGAAGCTTTTATGGAAGAACATGATTTTACCTTTCCCGTGACTTACCTGATCATCGGGGAGGATAATCCATTTCCGGACGGAGATCCCCCAAGAACCTACATTCTTAGCAAGAAAGGCGAGATCGCGGTGGCCAAGGAGGGGATTGCAGACTGGAGCAATAAAAAAGTCTACACACTTCTTGATACCCTTATCAGCGAGTAAGAAGTATTATTTCCGGAAATACTTAAAAGGTACAAAGAGCATACCGAAGCATTCACCTTTGTCTTTCCCCAGGTGCTTGTGATGGATCTTATGCGCCCGCCTGATACCCCTGGCGTACCAGTTATCAGCATTCCTGAACATTTTAAAGCGCTGGTGGATAAAAATATCATGCACCAGGAAATAGGTAGCGCCATAAGCCATGATCCCAAACCCGATCGGCCAGCCGTACCAGAATGATGTACTGTGCGCCAGGTAAAAGAAGGTCATGCTGACGACTGCGTAAAATATGAAGAAAGCGTCGTTCCGCTCAAACCAGGAATCGTGGTCCTTTCTGTGGTGATCTGCGTGGAGATGCCACAGGAAGCCATGCATAACATACTTGTGGGTGAACCAGGCCATGAATTCCATAAAACAAAAGGTTGCCAGGAAAATCAGGATCCAATAAAATATATTCATTTTATACCAGGTTGAGTTTATAATTGACGTATGACCGGG
Source organism: Zeaxanthinibacter enoshimensis (assembly GCF_004362865.1). GTDB lineage: Bacteria > Bacteroidota > Bacteroidia > Flavobacteriales > Flavobacteriaceae > Zeaxanthinibacter > Zeaxanthinibacter enoshimensis. Next base: position 351,900 of record NZ_SNYI01000002.1, read on the forward strand.
CCAACAGGCCTACCTTCTGGTAATTGGCAACCCGGATACGCGTGTTCTTTATTTCCAGCGAAGGGGTCCGCTGTAATTTTTCCAGGAGTTTTATGTAATATCGGTATGCTGTATAGACTCCAAATTTAGCATCGTTCGGCAAGCGGATGATTCCCTCGTACCCTTTCTTAAAATCGGCGCGGATATCTTCTACAATGACAGCCTTGGATTCTTCGTCCATTTCCAGCAGATTAGTATTCGGGAAATAGGAGCGGTTCAGGTGCTCGTAATCCGCTTTAAGGTCTCTCAGGAAATTGACTTTCTGGAAAGCCGAACCAAGGGCCATTGCCGAAGAACGTAATTCCTGGAATCGTTCCACATCTCCTTTAACGAATACATTCAGGCACATCAGTCCTACCACATCTGCAGAACCGTAAATGTAATTCCTGAATTCCTCTTCTGAACGGTATACTTTTTTATTGAGATCCATCCGCATACTATCCATAAAGGAAGTGACAAATTCTTTGGGAATTCCATAGGCGTGGTAAGTGTGCTGGAATGAATTCAGAATAGGGTTCAGGCTTATCCTGTTATTTAGCGAATATTCTAATTCAGCTTCAAAACGATCCAGTAAGGCTTCTTTGTTATAATCGTGAAAAGAATCCACGATCTCGTCGGCAAAGCGCACAAATCCGTAAATATTATAGATATGACTCCGGATAGAGGGTGCCAACATCCTGGTGGCCATCGTAAAGGATGTACTGTAGGATTCGGTTACCACCTTGCTGCATTTAAAAGATACAGCATCAAAAATTGATTTCATCTTGTTGGCTGTTAAGTTGTCTTTGTCATTAGTTCGGAAACCAGTTTTCCGGAAATCAGGGCTGGTGGTACTCCGGGCCCCGGTACAGTCAGTTGTCCAGTAAAATACAGATTTTTCACCAGATTACTACGCAAACGCGGCCGGAGAAAGGCGGTTTGGGTAAGGGTATTGGCCATTCCATAAGCATTTCCCTTGTAAGCATTGTATTCTGATTTAAAATCATTTACACAGAAAGATTCCCTGAACAAGACATCTTCCCTTACTTTCTGAGCAGTTTTTTCTTCAAAGCGCTCTATAATAATGTCAAAATATTTATCTCTTAATTCCGGGGTGTCTTTTAACCCCGGGGCAATAGGCACGAGGAAAAACCCGGTCTCTTTACCTTCTGGCGCCATTTCTGCATCGGTAACCGAAGGAAAGTTGGCGTAAAACAGCGGTTCCGAGGGCCATTGTGGATTATCGTAAATTTCTTCGGCGTGCTTCTCAAAAGGGGTGTCAAAGAAAAGGTTATGATGCCGGACATTCTCTAACTTCCGATCAAACCCAACATAGAACAAGAGGGACGAGGGGGCAAAGGTCCTCTTTTCCCAATACGCTTCCGAGTATTGCCGGGATTTACCGGGAATAAGACTTTCCGAATGATGGTAGTCTGCTCCGCTCAATACCTGGTCTGCGGTGATAGTTTCCCCTTTGACCTTGATCGCCTCAGCAGATCTGTTGTTCACAATGATCTCTTCCACGGGAGCATTGGTGTTGATCTTTACGCCCAGCTCCAGGGCCAGATCTCTCATCCCTTCCACGATCCTGTACATTCCTCCCTTGGGGTGCCACGTACCCAGTCCAAAATCCGCATAGTTCATAAAGTTGTAAAATGCCGGGGTCTTACTGGGCTTTGCGCCGAGAAACAAAACCGGGAATTCCAGGGTGGCCACCAGTTTTGGATTTTTGAATTGTTTCCGAACCAGGGTACTGATCGTTTTAAAGAACTGGTCTACGTGTAAGATGGTATCCTTAGTTACCAGTTCCAGGGGAGAAAGACCGGGTTTATACACCATTTGGTTGATGGCTATATCATAATTTTTACGGGCACTCTCCATGAATTTACGCAAGGAGATTGAGCTCCCCGGTTCTATGCGCTCAAATTCCTCACCGATCAATTCAAGAGAGTTACCAATGGTAATGGCCTCATCCTGGAAAAATACTTTGTAGGCCGGATTTAATTTGTCTAGCTGGTAATAATCGGACACAGATTTTCCAAAATCGCCAAAGAATCTTTCAAAAATATCCGGCATCCAGTACCAGCTGGGACCCATATCAAAGGTGAAACCATCTTTCTGCAATTGCCGGGCCCTGCCACCGACGGTAGGATTTTTTTCATATATATGGACCTGGTGGCCTTCTTTAGCGAGATAGCAGGCGGCAGAAAGCGAAGAGAATCCGGATCCTATGACAATTATTTTCTTTTTCACGCAGGGGCTTTGGGGACGATGGAGTTATACAGCTTCAAGGAGTTCTTGTATGGATTCAAATGCCCGCACACTTTCCGGCAGCTTATCCTTTGTAAGATATTTAGTCTTTTGACCCAGTATCCATAAATTACTTTCCTTGTTCTTGTTGATTTTTTGGGTGAAATCCCCTATGTAATCATGTAGCTTTTCCTGTGTGGGTACTACCGTAAAATAGGAGAGGAAATGTAAATTGGAAAAGTTCTTTTCCAGGTCTGTCATAAATTCCAATGGCATAGTGGCGCCAAGGAAAATGGTCTGGTATCCTCTTAGTAACAGTTCATAATTCAGGTATAACAGGCCAATATCATGGATTTCATTCTCAGGCAGAAAGAGAACGAAGACTTTGTCTTTGCGGGATGGACTTACATGATCCATCTTATCCGTATTGGCAACGATCTTCTGTTTGATCAGGTGGGTGATAAAATGCTCGTGGGATGGGTTGATACCATTGGCCTGCCAAAGCAATCCCAGTTCCTCGAGGAAGGGTATAAATATCTCCCAGAATATTTCCCGGAACGATTTATCACTTTTAAGGCTATTGTATGTTTTATTGAAGAGGTCTGGATCAAAATTGACCATAGAAAGTTTGAAAGCATTCATAGCATGGCTCTTCACACTCTTATGGGCGACCAGTTCCCTTACCTTTAAAGGCAGCTCATCTTCAGGTATTTCAGCGATCTTGGAGATTTTCCAGCCGTTGTTGTAAAGCAGGGTAATGTTTAAGAGTTTCTGCAGGCTCTCTAAACTGTATGTACGAATATTAGTACTGGTCCTCTCCGGGCTCAGCAGCTCGTATCTTTTTTCCCAAATACGTATGGTGTGGGCTTTGATTCCTGAAAGGTTTTCTAGGTCCCTGATGCTGAAAATCTTTTTAACGTTGTTCATTATTTATTTGTAAAGCTTAAACAAATCTACAATTTTAATACTTTTCTTCATATTGCAAAAGCGTTAAAGTTTAATTAAGAATCCTGCGTAAATGCAGAATTGATGGCTATTTGACAAAATCTGAGAAGTTAAACCAAGATATAATAAATATATTTAGAGCTATTAACCACCACAGAATATTGTTTATGGGAAATTACAGAAAACATAGCAGGAAGGAATTCCTGACCAGGTTGGGGACAGGTGCCCTGGCCGTAGCAGGAGCCCCGGCATTGCTGAGTTCGGCCACCCCCGGCCGGGAGATAATAACATTACCTGAACGCAGGATCTACAGTGCTAATGACAAATTGAATTTAGCCCTCATCGGGGCAGGCGGAATGGGGTTGGAGGATATCAAGACAGCCTTGAGACACCAGGGTGTGGTCCTGAGAGCAGTATGTGACCTGTATGATGGTCACCTGGAAAGAGCGCGCAGTATGTTCGGAAATGACCTTTTCATCACTAAAGATTACAGGGAGGTCCTGGCCATGCCGGATATCGATGCTGTGATCGTAGCTACCCCGGACCATTGGCATAAAAAGATAAGTGTGGACGCTATGAAGGCAGGAAAGCATGTTTATTGCGAAAAGCCGATGGTACATAGTGTAGACGAAGGTCACGATGTGATCAAAGCCCAGAAAGAAACCGGGATGGTTTTCCAGGTGGGCAGCCAGGGGATGTCTTCCCTGGGGAATGAAAAGGCCAGGGAACTCATAGCAGAGGGCGCTATCGGTGACATAAACTATGCAGAGGGGTTTTGGGCGCGTCGTAGCCCTACCGGAGCGTGGCAATACCGTATCCCCGAAGATGCTTCTAAACAGACCGTAGACTGGGATACCTTTATCCAGACTACAGAAAAGCGACCTTTTGATGCCACCCGTTTTTTCAGGTGGCGTAATTATCGTGATTACGGTACAGGAATGTCCGGGGACCTGTTTGTTCACCTGTTTTCCAGCCTGCACTTCATAACCGGTTCTAAAGGTCCCAACCAGATCTATTCCTCCGGCGGATTGCGGTACTGGAAAGATGGGAGGGAAGTGCCCGATGTTTTACTGGGCGTCTTTGATTACCCGGAAGTAGAAGAACACCCTGCTTTTAACCTTTCACTGCGGTGTAATTTTGTCGATGGAACTTCGGGGACTACCTATTTACGTATCGTCGGGAGTGAGGGTTCGATGAATGTGGAGTGGGAAAAAGTTACGCTTCAGCGGAACAAGTACCAGGGTGAAGAGGATCCTTTCCTGCAGGCACAGGCAGAGCGGACAGGAGGAAATACAGACCGGAAGAAAATGAGACCACAGGACGAGATCGTCTATATGGCTGAAGAAGGATATAAAGGGGCTCATTACGATCATTTTGCAAACTGGCTGACGGCCATACGCGGGGGGCAATCAGTAGCTGAAGATGCTGTTTTCGGATATAGGGCTGCTGCTCCGGCATTATTATGCAATGACAGTTACTATCAGGACAAGGCTATGAAATGGGATCCAGTAAAAATGAAATTAATTTAAATCCAAACCGATGAAAAAAATATACTTACCACTCTTATTATGTTTAGGCTTGATCGCCTGCAAAGGAGAAAACAAAGATGAGAAGACAGCTGATTCTGCTGTACAGGAAGAAGCAGTAAATACAGGGAACGACTGGATAAGTCTTATGGAACCGGATGACTGGCGAGGGTATAACCAGGATAGTCTGCCCTCTAACTGGTCTATAGAAGAAGGCCTGATCACCTGCTACGGAAAAGCAGGGGATATGGGAGGTGATATCATCAGTACCGAAACCTTTGATAATTTTGAACTGGAGTTTGAATGGAAGATCACCGAAGGGGGAAACAGCGGGGTATTTTACCATGTAGTGGAAGATACCATTTATCATTCCCCTTACCAGACAGCACCCGAATACCAGGTGCTTGATGATGATGGCTATAAGGGTCCTTTGGAAGACTGGCAGAAAGCGGGGGCTAATTATGCCATGCATGTTGCCAATGATAAAAAGGAATTAAAACCGGCAGGAAACTGGAACAGTGGCCGGATCGTCTTCAACCAGGGAAAAGTGGAGCACTGGTTAAACGGTGAGAAGATCGTGGAATTCGATAAGAACTCGGAAGACTGGAAAACCAAGCGAAACAGCGGGAAATGGAATGATTACCCGGATTATGGGAAAACCAATGACGGCTACCTCGCACTACAGGATCACGGTGCCGGGGTTTGGTACAGGAATGTGAGGGTAAGGAGACTCTGATCAGAACCTGCGTTCTGGCATAAAACCATCCAGGTTCATGGATGGTTTTTTTTGTGCTATGATCTCGCTGACAAGTTTCCCGGTGGCAGGACCAAGGCTCCATCCCATCATGGCATGTCCCGTGGCCAGGGTGACATTATTATATTTTGAGGTCCGCCCTATATAGGGTAGTCCATCCGGCGTAACAGGCCGCAGTCCGCATTGAGCATTAACCAGTTCCTCTTCGGTTATTTCAAGATTTTTGTAATAGGACTCACCTGCCTTCGCAATTGCCCTGATACGTTTTTTGCGGAGCACATGGTTCAAGCCCGAGAATTCCATCGTCCCGGCAAACCTCGTAAATCCTTTCATAGGGGTGACGGCCACCTTGGCCTCCATTAATACAGCCGGCAGCAGGATCCCGGTGTCCCGTTCAACATTTATCCGGTAACCCTTTCCTGCCTGCATGTGCATGGAAAGTCCCAGTTTTTTAAAAAGTCCTTCGCTCCAGGCACCTGTCGCAATCACAAATTCATCTGCAGGGTAGGTGTCGATATCCGTTTCAACAGCCAGGATATTATCTTTCCGGACCTTGAAACGCTGTGCTTCCTCCAGGGTTTTGATCTGTACGCCTTTCTCTCGCAGGTAGGCTTTCATTTTTTTCATGAATTCGTTCGGGGTGGTGTGGGCATCGCACAGGTAATGAACGGCACCGAGGACTTCATCATTTATATTAGGCTGTACCTCCAGCAGTTGTTCCCTGTTGAGCTCTACAGTCTCTAAACCTTCTTCAACAGCTCTTTTGCCCACTTCTTTTTCACGCAGCTCTTCTTTCCGGGTTTTATAGAGCATCAGCAGCCCTTTTTTCTCCAGTTGAAAATCCCCCAGGTCACCGGAAGCATGCAGTTCTGTATAGAGATCCTTGCTCAGGAGGTTGATATCGCGGATCAATGGGATGGATTTCTCAACATGTCCCGGGGTGGCAGATCTATTAAATTGCCATATCCATCGGAAAAAGTCCATGTCCCACCTGGGTTTCATGTAGAATGGACTACTGCCATTGAGCATGTATTTCAGTCCCTTTGCCATCATGCCGGGAGAGGACAGAGGTATGATATGGCTTGGAGTGAGGTATCCCGCGTTCACGTATGAAGCACCTCCACTCATATCTGAGCGATCCAGGACGGTCACTTTATGGCCATCCTTCTGGGCGTAATACGCACAGCTTAAACCCACAATACCCCCGCCTATGATCAAAACATGTTTTCCCATTTAACCCTCTAAATTTTGGTTGTTATCAATCATGACTAAAGTAAACATTCCGCAGATATCATGTGATGAAAATGAAAAGGGGATCCACATTTTTTTCATGCTCGCTGCTCCGGGTTTAAATAGTGGTTTACCGGGATACCGTCATGCCGTCACTGAGTCATAGAGTGCAAAGGCTATAATGGTTAACAGTTACATAGGTACATAGGTATAACGTGACAAAGGTGACAAGGGTGACAGAGGGGACTGATATATTCTGCAAACCTCGAACCTCGAACTGCGAACTGCGAACCTCGACCCTATTTGAGGGTGAAACGGTGATACGGCCCGCCCGACTGAACGTCGTTCGGGCGGGTGAAGCAGTGATACGGTTAAAGCGCCATACCGGCACTCAGAGATACCGAGGGTTATACAGTGATGCGGTGACACGGGCACGTAGGTGCAAGGTGACAAGGGTGACAGAGGGGACTGATATATTCTGCAAACCTCGAACTGCGAACTGCGAACCTCGAACCTATTTGAGGGTGATACGGTGATACGGCCCGCCCGACTGAACGTCGTTCGGGCGGGTGATGCGGTGATGCTGGGGGGGCAGCAGTGAGGCGGTGACACGGGTACTTAGGTGCAAGGTGACAAGGGTGACAGAAGGGACTGATATATTCTGTAAACAGCAAACAGTAAACCGCGAACAGCAAACAGCAAAGCCCAAACCGCAAACTGCAAACCTCAAACCTCAAACTTCAAACTTCAAACCTCGAACTATCCATGCATTGGCCGAAAATTTAAGATCTAATATCAGAAGTGAGGCTGTTACTTCAATGAAGTGGGTATAGGCTTATTCGTAAACCCAGGGAGCATTTTGAGGTCCAGAATTAAAAAAGCCCCTTACAAATGTAAGAGGCTTTGTGCCCACGACTGGAGTCGAACCAGCACGTCCTTACGAACACTACCCCCTCAAGGTAGCGTGTCTACCAATTCCACCACGTGGGCCCGATTAACCGGTTTTGATAGTGATTAGCTCACGGATGAGCTTCACAGGGCTGCAAAGATAGAAAGCTAATTTTATACCCACAACATAAATTGGCACGGATTCCACCCTCAATTATCGAAACTGATAACAGCCCGTTTTTGTATGAGCCATGTCATTCCGGAGCATGAGTAAGATATTTAGATTTGACCTCACTACAAGCTGAATGGATCTACAGGATTTGCCCATTTTTGTTATTCTGGCCGTAATAGCTGAAGTCATCGGAACACTCGGTGGTTTCGGATCTTCCGTTTTTTTTGTTCCGATGGCCAGTTACTTTATGGCCTTTAAAACCGTATTGGGATTAACCGCCTTGTTCCACCTGAGTAGTAACCTTTCAAAAATTGTCTTTTTCAGGAAAGGGTTCGATAAGAATCTTGTCCTGTACCTTGGAATTCCAGCTGTACTCTTCGTCATTGCCGGAAGCTTGCTGAGCAGATACGTTAAGGGAGAAATACTGAATTTCGTCCTGGGCATCTTCCTGGTTCTATTCAGTTTACTTTTCCTGATCAAAAAGGACCTGCAGATCCGTCCTTCCAAAAAAAATGCATTTGCAGGCGGAGTTTTTTCCGGTTTTATTGCTGGTCTATTAGGAACGGGGGGAGCTATCAGGGGGGCAACCCTTTCGGCCTATAACTTAAAGAAGGATAAATTCATTGCAACCTCGGCCGTAATAGACATGGGGGTAGATCTCAGCAGAAGTATCGTATATACTTCCAGTGGTTATATTGGCTGGAGTGAACTGTATCTGGTACCTATCCTTTTCCTCGTGGGGATTGTAGGGACTTACCTTGGCAAGTGCCTTTTATCAAAGATCAGTCAGGAACTGTTTAAGAAAATAGTTTTATTGCTGTTGTTCGGGATTGGGATCACTACCGTGGTCCTTGCCTCAACACGGTACTGAACTGGGTCAGGACCTGAAGATCCGGGCAGCTTCTTTTTCGTTATCAAGTATAACCTCGGTGTTCGAGAAAAGATCTTTACGGCACTCGCGGTACGACTTCACGAAGGCAGCAATTTCCTGCTCCAGCGTATGGTGGGTAGCAGCTACCCTGCTCGGCGCCGTGATCTCATCCTTTTCTACGAATTGTCCAATTTCCATAATATGTGCACCAACCTTGTGTATCAGTTCTTCGCAAACCGACCGGATACGGTAGAGCTTGCTTTCCATGGATTCAAGTAAATGCTGGTTGTCCTCTTTGACGATCCAGATACTGTAACTGTTGATTATATGGTGTAGGTGTCGTAGTTCTTCCCGGTAAAAATCCAGGTCTGATTTCCAATGATTAGCGAGGATATAAGATTTTTTCCAGTTGGGCCTGTGTGAAGAATCCGGGAGATTATTGGTGTCTGCTGTTACCATGGCTATGAATATTACGTGGTTGTAGGTATAAAATCTTATGCTGAGGTAAAAGTATAACCTGGGCTGCTGTACAGGAATGACCTTCGTCATTTGGGGTGGCAGGTCAATGTTCTAGATTAGGTTAAATTTTCATACCATGAAGAATATTCTCTACACCACGGATTGCTCAAAACATGCTGAACCCGCACTGCGATATGTTTACAAATTATGTGAAATATTAGGGGCATCTCTTACCGTTCTCAATGTTTACCATTATGACCAGTTGCAGGCGAAAGCCAGGCTGAGTGACGAGCCATTAGTGCTCTCACCGTACCACGAGCAAATGGAAATCCTTAAAAATTACTGCAGCCGCTATCTGAGTATTGCCTCCCCTGTAATCCAGTTAAACCTGGATGTAGTGAATAATCCTTCGGTCTCCCAGGGTATCCTGGAACGGGTGGGAGAATTAAAGCCTGATCTGCTGGTGGTGGGGATGAAAGATGAACACTCAGAAAGAGGACTGTTTGCAGAAAACATAGCCCACGTGCTATTAGAAAAATCGGAATGCCCGGTGCTGCTGATTCCCAATTCCAAGCGGCATAAAAAGATCAAAAAAATAATTTACGCCACAGATTTCGAGATGAAGGATATCGAGGCTTTACGATATGTCTTACCCCTGGCAAAAGCTTACAGGGCTTCCCTGGTCATTATCCACGTCCCCGTGGAGGGAGAGTATACCAGCGCAGAACAAATGCAGTGGTTCCAGGAATTGCTGGATCATGAAATAGCATATGAAGACCTTTCCTTTATGATGCTTTATCCCGGGAAGATCATAAATAACCTGAGAGAATACGTGGAAACTAATGCTGTAGATCTCGTGGTGATGCTCGAGCGAAAAGGGAAAGGCGTTATTAAAAGCCTGTTTCATAAGGACAGGGTAAAGACTATGGGAAAGAATACCAACACCCCGGTGTTAGGATATATTTCCTGACTTGAATTCCTAACTACTTCAAAAAAAACATAGCAACATGGAGACCAACGGAACTATAAAGAATATCCTGGTACCGGTAGATTTTTCACCGCATTCTGAATACGCCTTAGAAGTGGCTGCTAACATGGCCAGGGAAAACAACAGTGACATTTTTCTTTTCCATATGTTGGGTCTTGCCCAGTCCGTGCTCTTGCAGGACTATTCACAAAAAGAAGCCGAGGCAGAATACTATATGAAGATGGCCCGGGATAAATTTAAACATATACTTGAAAGTCCTCGTTTAAAAGGGATAGAAGTTAAAGTCATCTTACAGAACTATAAGCGTTTTGAAGAATTGAATAATGTAGTGCGGGAAAACGCTATAGACCTAGTGGTTATGGGATCTCACGGTACCTCCGGCGTCGGCGAGATATTTGTAGGATCTAATACCGAAAAGGTGGTGCGCACCATAACCGTACCCGTACTAGTCATAAAAGAGAGGGTGAGGGACTTTAACCCCAGGACTGTAGTGATGGCAATTGATTACAGGAAAGAACAGTTAGATGTCTATGCCAGAGCGATAAAATGGTTCTCAGCCCGGGGTTGCCGAATCTGTTTGCTCCATGTTAATCTTCCCAATATGAGTTATTCCAGTACTGCCCGGTCCCGGCAGCGTGCAGACGATTTCTTGTCCCTAGCTCATCCCGGTGGCATTCCGGAACATATCGATCAGGTATTTATCTCGGATTACTCCCTGGAGCAGGGATTGTACTACCAGGCCCAGCGGGAAAAAGCGGATATCATCGCCGTACTTACCCATGGCAGAAAAGGATTGGCACATTTCTTTATGGGGAGTATAGGTGAAGATCTGGTTAATCATGCACCCATCCCGGTAATGACTTTTAGAATGTAAAAGGGTTAGGCCAGTAACTGGTCTATTTTTGCCAGGAGGATAAGTTCAGATTTATTCTTCCCTGCGAAAGAACCCGCAATATCCCGGGCGGTTTTCCGGGTTAATTCCTTGATCCGGGGACTGAATAATTCTTTATTTTCCCTGTAGAAGTCGGAAAATTCCTTGAAATGGTCCTGTGGTTCCATTTCTTCTGCCATCAACCAGTCGAATACAATTTCTATCTGGTACGCCGCATCGGAACCGGTTTCATCCACCCCTTCATCTATATCTAACCAGTAGCGCCGGACATCTTTCAGTAAAGCATCGATTTCTTTCGGATGGATCTTTTTATCAGCATTAGCAACGGCATAGAAAAGCCTGCCGAGGTGTTGATAGAGTTCAGAGATAATTTTTTCTTGTTGTTCCATGATTCCTGCTCTAGAATAAATAACTTGATTTATATCACCGGTTGTGGCGATCGTTCACTGCTCCGCTTCTGGCCATTGAGCACCTGGAAAGTCGCTGGTAATCCGATTCGGTCAAGTTCGCGGATCGCCTGCTCCAGGGCAAACTCGTTGCCACAGAGAATGGTCAGTGCCTGCGTATGAAGATCCGAATCAAGGATCCGGACATTCATGATCTTTGAAAGGTTCCGCTGTATCTTCATTTTATCGGAGATCGAGGAAAAATCTTTAACGTGGGCCAATACTTTCATAAGGTAAATATTTTTTGGTCAAGGTAAAGGGCCTATTAATTTTTTACTATGACTGCGATCATGATGATATAATTCCTGGTCGGCCTCTTATTCCGACTGATATAGAAAAAGATGTACATTTATAGTATGCGTGCATTTGAACAAAATGATACTGTTTTCAGGATGCTTTCTGAAGCAATTTCGGAAGGTATCGTGGTAGTTAATGAGAAACAGGATATAGTAGCGACAAATAAAAGGGCAGATCGCCTTTTCCGCTACGAGGTGGGGGAGCTCGAAGGAAAACCGTTGGCGACTATTATTCCTCCGAAATATCATGGCGTTCACAGAGAACATGTAAAAGGCTTCTACCGGCACAATGAACAGAAAAGAATGGCCGAAGGCCGTAGTTTATACGGATTGCGGAAGACCGGGGAACAATTTCCCCTGGAAGTTGGTCTAAACCCTTTTACCTTGCCAGAAGGGAATTATGTATTAGCCCTGGTTTATGATATGACCGAGTTACGCGATAAGGACAGCCAGATCATGGAACTGAATGCCCACCTGGAAGAGAAGATCCAGTTGCGTACCCAGGAATTGAGCAATACGGTAGCAGAACTCCAGAAGGAGATAAAGCGAAGGAAAAAGGCTGAGGCCTTGATCAAGACTGCCCTGCAACGGGAAAAGGAATTGAACGAATTAAAGACCAAATTCCTATCCCTGGTCTCTCACGAATTCAAAACCCCGCTGAGTGGGATCATGACCTCGGCAACCCTGGTAGGAAAATATAAAACAGGTGAACAACAGGAAAAAAGGGAGAAACACCTGCAGACCATCTTCGGGGAAGTTAAAAGGCTGAACAGTATCCTTAATGATTTCCTGTCCATAGAGCGACTGGACCAGGGGAAGGAAATTTACAGGAAAACTCACTTCTCCCTGAGCAAGGTCATTAACGAGGTGGTCTATAATACCAATATGATACTCAAATCCGGGCAGAGTATTAATTTACCTCAGAATATAGATGAGGTGACGCTCTACCAGGATGAGAAGATCTTAAAATTATCACTATCCAACCTCCTTTATAATGCTGCCAAATATTCCCCTGAAGATTCTGAGATTGATCTGGAAGTCGAATTGGACGAAAGTCAAATAATTTTCAGCGTCAGGGATAATGGTATCGGGATTCCTGAAAAAGATCAGAAACATATTTTTGATCGGTATTTCAGGGCAGAAAATGTGCTGCTGACCCAGGGGACCGGTATCGGGCTTAATATCGTTCGCGGTCACCTGAATAACCTTGGCGGATCTATAGATTTCGAAAGTGAACTGAATGTAGGTTCTACCTTTACCATTACATTACCTATAAAGGAGTAAGTCCCTAAGTTCCGCGAGGCAAAAGTGAGATTTGAATTTATTATGTTGCATATTTAAAACAACCAACAATGAAGAAGATCCTATTAATAGAAGACGATCCTGTGCTTCGGGAAACTACGGCCGAACTCCTGGAACTTTCAGATTATTCAGTGATCACGGCTGCCAATGGTAAAAAAGGGATTGATGCTGCTATGAATGAATCTCCGGATGTGATCATTTGTGATATTATGATGCCCGAGATTGATGGTTACGGTGTGCTTAAAGCCCTTTCCGAAGAACCCAGCACCAGGAGGATTCCTTTTGTCTTCCTGACGGCAAAAACGGAACGTAGTGATGTGCGAAAAGGAATGGAGCTAGGGGCGGACGATTACCTGACCAAACCTTTTGAAGAAAGCGAACTGATTGGAGCAATAGAAAGTCGGTTGGCAAAAATGGCTATCCTCAAGGAGCTGGACAGGACTGGTGAAACAGATTCCGCCAATAAGACCCCCAGGACATTACACGAACTTAAAAATCTTATAGACGATGAAGGGAAAGAATTTAGTTTCGCGGCGGGTGAAAGTATATATGTACTGGGGGATAATTCTAACACCGTCTACCTGGTACTGAAAGGAAGTGTAAAAACCTATGTACTGGACGAACAAGGTAAGGAGCTGATAACCGGCATATATAAAGGAGATGATATCTTTGGATTGGTCAGTTTCAGCCAGAATATCTCGTACAAAGACTACGCTACTGCCTTGGAGGACACCGAAGTGGTCGGAATTGCCAAAGAAATGATCAAGGAGGTACTAGTTGCTGACCCCGATCTTGCACTCAGTTTTATGCAGTATCTCTCTGATTCGCTGACCGAAGCAAAAAAACAGCTGTTACAAATGGCCTATGGTTCTGTCCGTAAAAAGACCGCCTCAACCTTACTGCGGTTTGCCGAAAAAATCCCGGGCGATATTTCCGGGGATATCCACGTACTCAGGAGTGACCTGGCCAGCGTCGCCGGGATTGCCACGGAAACCCTGATTCGCACGCTCTCCGGGTTTAAGGACGAAGGCCTGATAGAGATCAAGAACCGGGATATTAGAATCCTTGATAAACAAGCGCTGGAACGGATGAGTTAAACGGAGCTGAGTTGCCAAGCTGGCATCAACTGACATTCCTCATAGGAAGCAGGGAGAAAGGGCGATAATTTTGGAGCATAAATACTTCAATAATCCCTAGGCATGACAAGAATCCTCATCCCGACTGATTTTTCCAACAATGCATGGAATGCCATTTTGTATGGCCTGGAACTCCTTAAAGGTCAGGAATGTGTTATTTACCTATCACATGTTCAGGTACGACCCGTTTTTACTGCAGCAGAAAGCACGGTTACATCTAATTCACTAGAATTACGTGATCAAATACTCAGGGATCGCAAGCGAAACTTGGAAGACCTTGTTCTGCGTATCCGTGATAAGGGGCTTGAGGGGAAGCATACCTTCGCTACTCTGGCCAGTTCGGATTTCTTCGTTGACAGTATTAAATCCCAGGTTGAGGACTATAAGATAGATCTTATCATTATGGGAACCAGGGGTGCTTCCGGGCTTAAGAAAATCACCCTCGGCAGCAATACTGGTAATGTCATTACCAAGGTTAAATGTCCTGTCCTGGTAGTTCCTGAGGATGCAGTTTACGAAAAACTCAATGAAATAGTATTTCCCACGGATTACCAGATCAATTATGACTTAGGAGTTTTAGAGGTGATGGTGGGGCTTATCAGGAAATACCAGGCAAACCTGAGAATTCTTCACATTGCAACCCGCTCTAGGGAGCTTACAGCAGAACAGGAAAAAAATAAAGACCTGTTGCATGAATACCTGAACGGGGCACCCCATTCTTTTCACACCTTGAGGGGTACTTCCATAGAAACTTCGTTACAGTGCTTCATAGAAAGCAGGGATATTCAAATGGTAGTGATGGTAGCCAAGAACCTGAATTTTTTACAACGGATCCTTTTCCGGCCTATAGTGGAAAAGTTCAGCTATCATACGGAAATCCCTTTCCTCGTCCTACACGAATAAATACCGAGATTTTAGATTTTTTTCTTCAAATTTCGCAGGCAGCTGACTTAAATCATAACATTTAGGGGGAGAGAAGAATACTTTTATGGACCAATAATTATGGAACCATGAGAAAAGTAATTATTCCTTCCGATTTTTCTGAGAATGCGTTCAATGCATTAAAGTACGCCTGCCAGGTCTTCAAGTACGAAAAGAGCGAGTTTTACCTGGTGCATGCCTATGCCGATGAAGTATACCAGGATTACTCCGGGACTGATCGGGATGCTTTCGAAAAACGCAAGCTGGAAATAGAGAAGGCAGCAGCGACCCGCCTGCAAAAAGTAGAAGAGCAAATGCACTCCTATGCTCCTAATCCGAGACATAAAGTATACCGTCAAACAGAATTCGGGACATTGACCGATGTGATCAATGACCTCGTAATTTCAATGAATGCCGATGCCGTGGTGATGGGTACACAGGGCCAAACGAACGACCGGAAAATAACCTTTGGAAGTAATACCGTCCAGGTCTTTAAATACGTGCATTGTCCTGTAATCGCAGTACCGGCAAATTACAGCTACACACAGCCAAAGCAGATCCTTTTCCCAACCGACTACATGATCCCCTATAAACGAAGGGAGCTAAAATTACTCTGCAATATGATCGCCTCTTTCAGATCCACGGTCCATGTATTGTATATAGATTCCGTTTCAAAGCTGTCTATGCGACAGGAAGATAACCGCGAGTTTCTCAGATGCGGGCTAGGTAATCCAAATCTCTTTTTTGAGAACTCCAATCTGAAAGATAAGACCCAGGCAATCCTCAAGGCGATCGAGGAACATGAAATCCAGATGCTGGTCATGGTCAATAGTCGCAATTCACACCTGGAAGATATGTTGTATCCATCAACCGTCGATATCCTCGCGCTTAAACTCGAGATTCCTTTTATGGTTTTACAAAACCTGAGTCGTTAACTCTAAATTATCCAGATCATGATGAAGATAATCCTTCCCACCGATTTTTCAGAGAATTCATTCAATGCAATTCGATACGCCTTAAGATTATTTGAAAAGGAAGAAGTCTTTTTTTACCTGCTGCACACTTATACTCCAGCGGTATACCGCCCGGAATACATCCTTGAATTTCCTGGCCAGATAGGTCTTGGTGACGTTCTACAACAGCAGGCCCAGGAAAAACTGAAGGCTGCCGCTGAGCAATTTAAGACAGAGTTCAACAATCCCTTACATACTTTTATTCCCCATGAAGCCTTTAATACCCTCGTGGCGGAAATCCTGGAAATGACAATTAATGAAGGTGCGCACATGGTAATAATGGGCACACAGGGCGCTACTGGTGCCAAGGAGATCTTCCTGGGATCTAACAGTGCCCACGTGGTAAAGAGATCTACCTGCCCTGTATTGTTAATACCGAACGAATTTGAGTTTGAACACCTGACAGAGGTGTTGTTCCCTACCGATTTTGAGATTGCGTATGATAAACATGAACTGTCCCCTATGATAAACCTGGCAAAAATGCAGGGATCCAGTATAGAAATCCTTCACATAGCCACCGGGTACCCCCTTGCGCCGGACCAGAAAAAACATAAAGAACAATTGGAAAAGGTTTTAGCAGATGTTCCCCACTTGTTCCATGAACTTCCTCCATGCGAAATAATTGATGGAATCAACCAGTTCCAGGTAAAGACTAAGGTAAATATGTTAGTGATGATCCGCAATAAACACACCTTTTTTGAAAGGCTTTTTATAGACCCGGTGATCAAGAAACTGGCATTCCACATTAAAATTCCCTTCATGGTAATGCCCCATACTAACCCGGGATGACCGGTGCCTGGAATCCATTTGGCTGACTGACCAAAATCATTGAAACCCATCGTGAACGAATCTATTTTTATATAAACTAATAACATGAGCTTGCCATGAAAAAACGTATTCTCTTACCCACTGATTTCTCTAAGAACTCCCTCAATGCCGCACGGTATGCTCTTGATCTCTATCACGAGCAGGAATGTGACTTTTACCTCCTGAATGTATACCAGCGTGCCTTTTCTACAGCTAATATGAGTGTACCGGAGACCGGTGAACCGGGGTATGAAAGCC
The DNA here is from genome assembly GCF_004362865.1 of Zeaxanthinibacter enoshimensis. GTDB lineage: Bacteria > Bacteroidota > Bacteroidia > Flavobacteriales > Flavobacteriaceae > Zeaxanthinibacter > Zeaxanthinibacter enoshimensis. The sequence continues at coordinate 369,072 of NZ_SNYI01000002.1, forward strand.
AAAGAGAAAAATCCGAGGATGGGCTGCGTAAGTTTGGAGAACGTCTAAAACTGCACGGGGAGAATCCGAAGCACAGGGTACACATGATCTCAACTTTCAATTCGGTCTATAACGGGATAGAAGACAGTATTGCCAAAAAGGACATAGACCTGGTCGTCATGGGGACCAAAGGCGTCAGGGATGTGGAAACCAGTTTGTTTGGGACCATTACAGTAAATGTAATGGCACAGCTTCAAAGCTGCCCTGTACTTGCCGTTCCGGACAATGTTCGTTTTTGCTCCCCCAAGGTTATAGCTTTTCCTACGGATTATAAATCAGAATTTAAAAGAAGGGAGCTGCACTATATGCTGGATATAGCCAGAGATTTTGGGTCTTTTATCCACGTAGTACATATAAAACGTGAGGCCAGTCTCACTAATATACAGGAGAGTAATAAGAAACTGCTGGATAGTATCCTGGATGGGATAGATCACCAATTTCATGAACTGGAGAAACAGCATGTACACCGCGCTATCGGAAAGTTTATAGATGATAACGAATGCGATCTTGTGGCTTTTACAAACAGGAAGCACGGTTTCCTGGCTTCGATATTTGATAAACCCCTCATACAGGAGGCTGGGTACCACTATAAGATCCCAATCCTGGCACTTAACGATCACCGATAAAAATCAATTACCATGAAAAATATAGGAGTTTGGATGGATAAGGAAAAGGCACATATAGTGTCTTTGGAAAAAGGACAAGAAGATTTTAGTACCCTGAGCTCTGAGCTGGAATTCTTTAACCCAAAGGGTGGATCCAGGTCCAAGGTAAAATGGGGCCCACAGGAAGTTGTACAAGATAGCCGATACCTGGAACGGGAGAAACACCAGCTGAATAATTACTTTGACAAGCTGGCAACTGCTTTGAGCGAGGCGGATAGCATCGCCCTGTACGGTCCGGCAGGGACTAACAGGAAATTTTTAGACGCACTGACCAACAAAAGAAAAAGGCTTGCAGATAAGGTGAAAATTGTGGCCACTGCCGACAGTATGACCGAAAACCAATTCAGGGCCCTGGTACGGGATTGTTTCAAGGACTGATCACATATAAATAACCGCAAGCCATGGATGCGCTACGTGAACTCCTGTCCGATCCCACCATTATAAAGCTGATGAAACTCCTCCTTTGGATCGGGATAACGGTAGCGGTCGTCACATTCTTCAGGAGGAGTGCCAGGAAAAGAATAGAGAATACCGTCTTCAGGTATAAGACCCAGAAACTTATCGAGATCCTTGGGTATATCATGATCATTCTCCTGGTGGTAATGTTTGTCACTGTAGACAATGTCCGGGATTACACTATCATTATTGGCCTGTTTACTGCAGGCCTGACTTTTACCCTGCAGGAACTGATCCTGAGTATAGCCGGATCCTTCTATATATTTGCAGTTCGGGTCTATAAACCGGGAGACCGGATAGAAATCAATGGCATCACCGGTGATGTCATAGATATTGACAGCATCTACACCACCCTGATGGAAATCGGAGGTTGGGTAAGCTCCGATAATTACTCCGGCCGGATTGTTAAGATCAGTAATGCCTACGTGTTTAAAGGCCCTATCCACAACTATTCACTGGATTTCCCTTTTGTCTGGGACGAGCTCAATATTCTTATTACTTACGAGTCAGACCTGGAGGAAGCCAAGACGCTGATACTGCACGAGGCTAATGAAATGTTATTGGCGTATACCAGGGCATCTACGGCTAAATGGGAAGAACTGGTAGAGCGGTATTATATAGAGAATGCTGCTTTAGAACCCAGCCTGGCAGTGAAACTGACCGATAACTGGATGCAACTGAACCTCAGGTATATCACGGATTACAAAAGAAGGAGAATGACACAGCAGGATCTTTTTGAACGCATTGAATCGGTTTTCAAAGCAAAAGGACAAGCTGTTTATTTCGCATCCACAACTCTGCAGCTCCTGAAGATCCCGGAGGTGGATGTACGGATGCATACTCCCCAAACCTGACCGAAATCATTCCCGGGCTTACCCTCATACTGTAGATTTAAACATTAAACTATTAAGTATGGAATCCTATTCGGCACCGGCCCTCCCTTCTAAATTAGCCATTTTGGACCAAGAGTCAAGAACATGGAACTCGAAGATCAGGTTTACTGAGGATGAGTTGATATTTATCGATCAACTTCTTAATTCCTACGTATTTGAACCCAATACACCGAATCTGTTCGAGCGGCTCTCGGAATACCAGCATCGGTTAAAGCAGCTCATCGAAATCAAGGACGATCTTCAGCAAATGATCAGGGTACACACTCCAAACCTGGGTGAACTTCTGGAGTGCAAGGATCAAACTTGTGAAGATGCCATCATCTTGGCGCATACCGAATTAGGCACAAAAGTGGATCATTATATATCGGTGCACGAGAACTTAAAATCAGAGATATTTAATTATGCCGGGGGGATACTCAAAAAGCGAAAAGCATGATGCCGCTCCCAGTAAATTAGAGGATTATCCAAGCACAGGTGAAGTATAAAATAACAGAACGCCATGAAAAGAAAAGTAATTGCAATACAGGAATGGTTAGACCCTGACTCTTTACACCAGGAGACAAGGTCATGGATTTCTGTGATTGAGTTCATCGGAGACGAACAGCGGTTCCTGAACGAACTGGTAAAGGATTTTACGATAGAACTGACCCAATCTTCTAATTTTGAATCCTCAAAACGTACAGTTTCTGAGCTTCTTTCCCTTGAGAGTGAACTAGTGGTCATGAAAGAGAAGGTGCAATTGCACGGAAACCAACTTAAGATCATGACAGATAAGGTAGACCAGCTCGAAATGGAAAGCGCCTACCTGAAAACCCATAAAAAATTGTCATCTCAGTATACGGCGTACATGCAAAAATACCGGGAATTCAAAACAGGTTTTTTTAAGATGATAACAGATCAATTAAAGCAAAGAAAAACAAAGAAACTCACCCCATGAAAAGATTCTCCATAGTATTTACCCTGTTTCTAATCCTCTTCAGTTCCGGATGCTCATCCACCAGTCTGGTGAGCAGCTGGAAGAACCCGGACATCGTATTGTTTGATGCCTACAAAGTTCTTGTGGTCGGAATGACCCAGAATGAACGGGCACGGCTCCTGTTCGAGACGAATATGAGGGATGAGTTTACCAAAAGAAATGTTGAAGCGATGAGGAGTCTTGATGTGTTCGATGTCGCCTTTACCAACTCGGCCCGCTCGGAAGAGGAATTGGATGAAGTGGAGGAGCAATTGCTCGATAAGGATTTTGATGCCATTTTGTTCACCAAGGTTGTGGGATACGAGAATAAAAGAAGTTTCAGGGAACAGGTCCTGGACTGGGAAACTTACATGGAAGGATTTAAAGAGGATTATAACTCTAACCAGGGCATCTATTTCAAGAAGGATTATTACCAGGATTACGATGTTTACTATGCAGAGACCTCGCTTTATTGTATCTGTGTGGGGAAAGACAGAAAACTTATCTGGAGAGGTACCATAGAGATCACTGATCCAAAAAATGTTGAGAAGGTTGTGGATGACTATATTCAACTGGTCGTATATGCCTTACAGGAGCAAGATCTTATAATCAGGAAAAAAACCGAAAATGAAACTACTAGTCTTTAGCGCCAAGGAATTTGAGAAACCCTTTCTGTACAAGGCCAATCAAGAGCGGTTCACCATGCATTTTACAGAGGACGCCCTCGACACCCATACGGCGCAGAAAGCGGTAGGTTACGATGCGATCTCTATCTTCTCTGGTGATGATGCTTCCTTACTGGTCCTTGAAAAATTACATGACCTCGGAGTAAAATATATTGCTATCAGGGCCGCCGGTTATAACAACATCCACATTAAGGCAGCTAAACGAATTGGTCTGAAAGTTGCCAACGTCCCGGAGTATTCTCCCCATGCCATTGCAGAGCACGCTACAGCCTTGTTACTCGCACTGGCCCGGAAGATCGTCCAGGCTGACCGGCAGGTGCAGAAAGACAACTTTTTACTGGATGAGCTGATGGGTTTTAACCTTCACGGCAAGACCATTGGCATCGTGGGAACGGGACGGATAGGTACGGTAATGGCAAAGATCATGAACGGATTTGGATGCCGGATACTTGCCCATGACCCGGTCCCGAATAAAAGCCTTTCAGAGCTTGATCTTGTCAAATATGTTTCAATAGAGGAACTATGTAAGGAGTCTGATGTGATCAGTCTCCACATCCCGCTGACCTATGAAAATTTCTATTTCTTTGATAAGGAAAAGCTTGGATGGATGAAACCATCTGCCATCTTGGTGAATACTGCCAGGGGCGCGGTCGTACAGACCAATGTCCTGATAGAGGCTCTGGAACGCGGACAGATTGCAGGCTATGCTGCAGATGTATATGAAAAGGAAAGAGGCCTCTTTTTCCGGGATCATTCCGGTAAAGGAATCAGTGATGAACGATTCAAAAAGCTGCGGGAACTACCCAATGTTCTGATTACCCCGCACCAGGCATTTGTTACAGAAGAAGCGTTGAAGAATATTGCGGAAATGACCATGGAAAACCTCTCAGCCTGGGACAAGAATCTGCCATGTAAAAATGAATTAGGTAAAGAGACCATGATGTCATAGGACAGGGGCAAAGACCCTTGCCATTCCTTCTTTTAATCGCTCTGACACAGGTCTATGTATAAATTTCTGATAGGACAATTCCCTTGAGCCCTCGCAATCTTCCTCAAAATCCTTCCTGAGGTCTCTGCTGAATGCGTTGTCGTAAACCAGCGCATTAACTTCATAGTTATGCTCAAAGCTCCGGGCATCTATATTGGTGGTTCCGATAGTCGCAATGTCATCATCACTGACAATGATCTTACTGTGCAGGAACCCCTGGGGAAACATAAATATCCTGATCCCCGCCCTCAGCATGGATTCCAGGTAAGAATGTACGCTCCAGTAAACCACTTTGCTATCACTCTTCTCAGACATAAGCAGCCTGACGTCAACCCCACTGAGCGAAGCAACCTGCAATGCCTTAAGAATTTCCGGGGTAGGGATGATATAGGGATTGGTAATGTAGATATACTTCCTGGCCGAATTAATCAGGGACAAGAAAACCTGTTCTATATTGGGGTAAATGTCATCCGGCCCGCTGTATACGGTTTGCACCACTACAGAGTTTTTATTTTCCCTGGTTTGCCATTTGGGAGCCTCTATCCCTGGCTTTTTTCCTGTTACCATGATCCAATCCATCTCGAAGACCATGGCGAGCTGCCAAGCCGAGGGACCGGTAATCTGCAGGTGCATATCATGCCATAGTCCAAGCGGTTCTGTTCCCTTCAGGTATTTATCAGAAATATTGATCCCCCCAGTAAATGCAATGATCCCGTCCACTACAATGATCTTCCGATGGTTACGGTAATTGATCGAAGAAAGGAAACGTGAAAATTTAAAGGGCAGGAAAGGATACACCTCTACGCCTATAGCCCTGAGTTTTTTTCGGTAAGATGAACTCAGGGAGTAGCTGCCTACCCCATCATAGATCAGTCTTACCTGTACACCTGCGGTGACCTTTTTTTCAAAAAGCTGGAGCAATCTATCTGTCAGTAACCCCTCTTCAAAGATGTAATATTGGAGGTGAATATACTTTTCAGCTGCCTGCATCGCTTTAAAAATGGCATTAAAAGTAAGCTCCCCGTTCTTTAGATACTTTACTTCGTTCCCGCGGGAAGGGGGGAATGCACAAGTATTGTTGATCAGTTGCATCAGTTTCCGGTACTTGTCAGATTCACCGGGTAAAGTTGGATCTATGTAGGAATGAGGTAAGGTGAGCGACCTTTTTTTAAGTTTAGCTAGTACATTTTTACGATGATTCCGCCCCAGCATCCAGTAGAATAATACGCCGCCTACAGGGATGGTGAAAATAGCCAACAGCCAACCGAGGGTTTTGGCAGGTCTCACCCCATTGATCAGCAGGCTGAAGACCAGGAATAAGGCTACCAGGCTGTACAGGATAATAACAGAGACTATTAACATCTGAACTCGTTTAGAATTTAAAGGTAATTCTTAGAATATTTTATGAGGATGATTACTGTCAGCTCTATTATTTTCTACGTCAGGTAATATTTAATGCCATTTCGGCCATTTGGGTGTAAGATCGTTCCCGCTCTTCCTGGGGTGCAGCCACCCCGCTTACCAGGGAATCTGAAATAGTAAGGATAGCCAGGGCCCTAACCCCGTATTTGGCGGCAAGCGTATAAAGCCCGGCCGCTTCCATTTCTACGCAGAGGACACCAAAGTCTGCCCATAGCTTGTAGTCATCCGGGTCATCCGGGTAAAATTCGTCGGCGGTAAGTACATTTCCCGCTTTTATGGGAATGTCTTTTTCCTTTGCATAAAGGGCAGCTTTCATCAGTAGTTCAAAATTGGCTGTAGGGGAGTAATCTGCATTGATGAACCTGGAGTTATTGATCCCTGAAGTGGTGGATGCTGCCATTGCCAGTACCAGGTCCCTCAGATTCACATCTTTTTGGTATGACCCGGCGGTCCCTATCCTGATGATGGTGTTCACCCCGTACTCATTGATAAGCTCATGGTAATAGATCATGGCCGAGGGAATACCCATCCCACTGCCCTGGACGGAAACCGGTTTCCCCCTATAGGTCCCGGTATATCCCAGCATTCCCCGGACCCTGTTGTAACAGACCGCGTTTTCGAGAAAAGTTTTGGCGATCCATTCAGCTCTTAATGGATCCCCCGGCATTAGTACCGTAGGGGCTATATCCCCTTTGACAGCAGCGATATGTACACTCATTATACGTATATTTAATTGGGCCAATGGATGATCCTAGCCGGAATTGCGAAGGATAAGTCCTGGTTGTGTAAAGTCTCAAGGTATTGTTTCTGTCCCGATCTCTTTATGATTTTTCTCAGCCATTTACCGCAGTTCCCAGGGCTGATACAAATCATGGTTTAGTTCTTATTATAATTTGATTTTTACAGGACCACCGATGCTGTTTAATGCGAAAAAGGTGTATATATGAAGCATACAGAACCTTTAGAGATTGTAAAATCTACCGGTGACAGGAATACCTTTTCCCTGGAAAAATTAAAGCGGTCCCTGGAGAAGTCGGGCGCCGGTCCCGCGATCGTCAGCGAAATTCTACACAAAGTTCAATTAGAATTGTACCCGGGTATCACTACTGCAGAGATCCACAAAAAAGTACACAACCTCCTGAAAAAAGAAAAGTCGGCTTATGCTTCAAAATATAAACTTAAGAAAGCCTTGTACGAACTGGGACCTACAGGTTTTCCTTTTGAACAATTCATAGCTGAGGTCCTTACATATTCGGGCTACAGTACAAGTATCAATAAAATTGTTGAAGGACGATGTGTGTCTCATGAGGTTGATATTGTTGCAAACAATGAGGGCAGTACCATAATGGTTGAGTGTAAATTTCACGGAGACCGGAAGAAGTACTGTAATGTAAAAATACCCTTATATATTGATGCGAGGTATCGCGATATAAGGGCCGTTTGGGAGCAGACCCCGGGAAGAAAGCCACTCCGGGAAGCATGGGTGGTGACCAATACGAGGTTTACTACCGATGCCATAACTTACGGAACATGTACCGGGCTCTACCTTCTCAGCTGGGATCATCCCTATGATCATGCTTTAAAGGACAGGATCGATGCGCTGGGTCTTTACCCCATTACCGTTTCCGACCTGCTAAGTAACCGGGAAAAACAGTTTTTATTAAGCAGGGAGGTTGTATTGCTGCGTCAATTGAAGAAAGATACCTTCTACCTGGACCACCTGGAGGTTTCCCCCGAACGAAAAGAAAGGATCATGGAGGAAATAGAAACGTTATGCCCCCAGGAGCAAGAGTCATGACCACAGTAAAGATACATTTCCTGGGAGCGTCGGGAACCGTTACCGGGTCCAAATACTTGCTTCAGACACCGGAATTATCAGTAATGGTTGATTGTGGGCTTTTCCAGGGGAAAAAAGCTCTGAGAGAGATGAACCGGAAAGAATTACCGGTCAGAGCCGGGGAAATAGACCTGGTATTGCTGACACATGGACATTTAGATCATACCGGTTACCTGCCGCGACTGGTAGCACAAGGATTTCGGGGCAAGATCATTGGAACAGGCCCGTCACTGGCTATTGCGGAGATCATACTTAGAGATACGGCAAAGATCCAGGAAGAGGAAGCGGAACAGGCCAATAAGGAGGGATACTCCAGGCACCAGCCTGCATTACCCCTTTACGACCTCCGGGATGTGGAGCTCACCCTGGAATTGTTTCAACCGAAACAATTTAAAGAGTGGTATCCCCTGGCGGATGGTACACGTGCCCGGTTCATGCCTGTCGGACATATCCTTGGGGCGGCATTCATAGAGCTGGAAATTAAAGGAAAGCTGTTTGTGTTTTCCGGTGATATCGGACGCGACTCGGACTTACTCCTGGATCCGCCCGAAAAACCTCGATGGGCAGATTACCTCTTCGTGGAAAGTACTTATGGGGATAGGCTGCACCCCGTGGAAGATATAGATGAAATCCTTATCAGTAATGCAAAAAAAACCATTGAGAACAGGGGGACCCTAATCATTCCATCTTTCGCCGTTGAGCGTTTCCAGTCACTTATGTACAGGTTATGGAAGCTTTACGACTCCGGCAGGTTACCAAATATTCCCATATTTATTGACAGCCCGATGGGCGTTAATGTACTGTCGGTTTTTGAAAGATTTCCCGGGTGGCATAACTTATCAGCAGGAATAATTCGGGCCATGCGCGACAGGATGAAGTTCATTGGCTCTTTCAGGGAAACCTGGGAGACCATAGATGATCCAAGACCTAAGATCGTAATAGCAGGAAGCGGGATGCTGACCGGCGGGAGGGTGCTGACCTACCTAAAACAACTGATGGGCCTCCCGTCGACAACACTTCTGCTGGTCGGTTTTATGGCCGAAGGGACCAGGGGCCGGAGGTTGTTGGAAGGGGAGAAGGAGCTGAAGATCTTTGGTAAGTTTTATGAGCTGAAAGCCGAAGTTGTGCATGTTGAAAGCTTATCGGCCCATGCCGATCAACAGGAGCTGTTACAGTGGCTGGAAGGGGTTAAGAATATCCCGGAAAAAGTCTTCCTGGTCCATGGGGAAGAAGAGGGACTGGAGGGACTGAGCACAGCGATCAGGAATGAATTCGGATGGCAGGTGCACATCCCTGTTCTCAACGAAGTGCGCGAACTTTATTGGTAACGTATCATTATCTGTACCGGGAAACGAGCTATAATTTCTCCCCGAATGAAAGGTCCCCGGCATCACCAAGACCAGGTACTATATAGCCTTTACTGGTGAGTACCGGGTCTATGTCTGCGATCCACAAGTGGGTATCTTCAGGAAAGCGTTTAGAAACATAAGACACCCCTTTTTCTGAGCCGATGACGGAGAGTAAATGAATTTTCTTAGGCTGACCATGACTTTTAAGGGCCCGGTATACATTCTCCAGCGTCTTACCGGTTGCCAACATAGGGTCTGCTAACAATAAAATTTTGTCTTGCAGGTTAGGAGCGGCAAAATATTTTACGATAACCTCAAATTCATCTGTATCATCAGGATGGTGACGATAGGCAGATATAAAAGCATTTTCGGCCTTATCCAGGTAATTCAAAAGACCGTGATGCAAGGGTAGTCCGGCCCTGAGTACGGAACAAAGTACCAATGGATCGGAATTCAGCCGGACTTCTTTCTCACCAAAAGGTGTCTGGATGAGCTGTTCCTGGTAGGAAAGGCTTTTGCTGAATTCATAGGAGAGGATCTCACCGATCCTTTCCATATTACGTCTGAATCGCATGGAATCTTTCTGGACCTCCTGGTCTCGTAATTCTGCCATGAAACGGTTGAGGAGCGAGTTCTTCTTATTGAGGTGATGTACGATCATGAGGTAGATGATTTAAACTAAAGATACATACTTTAGACAAAGGCAGTAGTCGATTTTCTGATGCATTACAGAGGATCGGCTGTTTCCGGACAACAGGGGAAAAGGTAAAAGGATAACGGATTAACAGATCCATAAATTAAAAATGTTTCTGTTTTTATGAGGTATTGAGAGACCTCAATGAGTAACTTTGAGTAACATGAACAAGGTAATAACATTCACAGTAAATCCTGCCCTGGATAAAAGCACCTCCGTAAAAGGAATGAAACCACACAGTAAACTGCGCTGTGCGGAGCCTGTGGTGGAACCCGGTGGCGGTGGCGTAAACATCTCTAAAGTTATCAAGGAACTTGGGAGTGACTCGCTCTGTACCTACCTGGCAGGAGGGCCCACGGGCTTACAGCTGAAAAACCTGTTGTCTTCTGCCAATATTCTGCAGCAGATTGTTGGCATAGAAGGATGGACCCGTGAAAATATTGCCATAACCGATAATGCAACCGGTTTGCAATACCGTTTTGGAATGCCGGGGCCCAAGGTTATTGAGCAGGAGTGGCGGCAGTCCCTGGTGCACCTGGAAGGTATCCTGATGGAAGGTGATTACCTGGTGGCCAGTGGCAGCCTCCCTCCGGGGGTTCCCGACGATTTTTACCGGAATCTTGCTTATCTGGCCAAAGCAAAAGGGGTGCGATTTATTCTGGACACCCACGGGGAACCATTGCGACTGGGTGTAGAAGCCGGAGTTTTTATGCTTAAACCTAACCTTGCAGAACTCAGTACGCTCTGTGGGGTTGAGCGATTAGATTTCCCGGAACTGGAAGTAAATGCCCGGAAGTTCATGGAAGATGCCCAATGTGAGATCATGGTGGTTTCCCTCGGGCCCCAGGGAGCCCTCCTGGTGACTGCAGAACAGAGCGAACGTATAATCGCGCCAACGGTTAAAACTAAAAGTACAATAGGAGCAGGGGATAGCATGATGGCAGGGATGGTGCAATATCTTTCCCTGGGCAAAAGCTACCGGGAAATGGCCCGGTACGGGGTAGCCTGCGGAACTGCCGCTACCATGACCCCCGGAACCCAGCTTTGCAGGAAAGAAGATGTAGAAACCCTGTACCGCTGGATCAATGCACATCCCGGGAATAAAAAAGCCATCCGAACCGATTCCTAGTTCCTGTAAGTTTACCGGAATTGCCCTATACATTATCCGTTTGCTTCACCAGCATCCTGTTGGTTAGATGAATGTGTCAATATTTGACTTCTTTCCATTCAACAAAAAAACTTTTTTTTATCAACTTGAAGCTGCTTCCCGGATTACCCGGGCTACGCTATTAGTTTTTCAGGGTAGCCCCATGTGGGAAGAATATTATTAACCTTAAAACAATTACCTATGAATTCTACCTACGAATCATGTATAGAAGCCTGCCGGCGCTGCCTGGAAGAATGCCAGAATTGTTTCAGCAAAATGGTAGGAAAAGAAAGTGCGAACGACTGTCCTGAATGCTGCGTGCAATGCATAGATGCCTGTCTAATTTGTATAAAATTACTCATCTCAGACAGTAAGTTCGCTGCTAAATACTGTGAACTTTGTGCGGAAATGTGCGAATGGTGCGCCGAACAATGTGGGGAACACGATCATGAACACTGCCAGAAATGTAAAGAAGCATGCCTGGAGTGTGCAGTGGCCTGCAGGAGAGTGGCGTAACGAGTATTTTCTGTCTGGTGAGAAAAAGAATGTTAAATCTTTTTCCGCGTCAATGTTCAAATTCTTCAAGGTCAATTCTGGTTCTCAGAACAGGTAACTTAGATATAGTTCTCAAATTAATTATGAACTTAAATCAGAACCTATGAAAACACTAGAAGATTTATTTGAACACCAGTTAAAAGACTTATATAGCGCAGAAAACCAGTTGATATCTGCTTTACCTAAAGTAATTGGCCGCGTAAGCGACTCAAAACTTAAAAAAGCAATAGAGGATCACCTGGAGGAAACCAAGGAACAGAAAAAACGCTTACAGGAGGTATGTGAAGATCTCGATATTTCACCCAGTGGTGAGAAATGTAAAGCGATGGAAGGCCTGATTAAGGAGGCTGATGAGTTTTTGGAAGAAGCAACCGATTCAGATGTGGTAGATGCCGGTATTATCGCCAATGCCCAGCGCATTGAACATTATGAGATCTCCGGTTACGGAACGGCAGTCCGGTATGCCAAAGAACTTGGGCATATAGAAATTGCACGTGTATTACAGACCACCCTGGACGAGGAATATGCTGCGGATAATAAGCTGGATGACCTGGCGGAAAACAGGCTGAATCAAAAGGCCATGGATCACTCTTAGGAGTGAAATAAAGGAGAAAAGACCTTAAACCTGTTGTAGGATAGCGTACTGTTATCCCGGGTTTAAGGTTTTTTTTAGCTATAACGCATTAATACTTAAGACAATGTTAATCTTCTAAATGAGCTAAAAATGCAGAGGTAATGGATTACTTTCTGCGTAGATTAAATCCTACTTTAGAATTGATTATCATATGTATTATTAACCTTAAATCTACAGCTATGAATGATGAGCAATTAAAAGGGAAATGGAACCAGCTGAAAGGAAAGCTAAAACAGAAATATGGCAACCTTACAGATGATGACCTTACCTATTCCGAAGGGCGATTCGACGAGATGTTCGGCCGGATCCAGGAAAAAACCGGGAAAAGGAAGGATGAACTGAAAAGGGAACTTGAAAGCTATTAGAACCCAAATTCCTGAATTCAGTTGATAGGGACCGCCCTCCATGTGAATGGGGGGCGGTCTTTTTTTTGCGGTGCGGAGGACCAATATACAGGAGATGGAGTCTATAATATTAGTTATATTGCTCTTCTTCTTCCTGCTTCCTTCCTTTTAACGGGGCACCATTGGTCGATGTGGTAAACGGAAGGTAAATTTGGAAACTGGAGCCTTCTCCCTCTTTTCCAAACGCCTGTATGTATCCCCTGTGATTCTCAACGATCTTCTTACAAATGGCCAGCCCGATACCTGTTCCTTTATATTCCGGCTGGTAGTGCAGTCGCTGGAAAATTTCAAAGATTCGGTCTGCATTCTCCTGTTTAAACCCTATCCCGTTATCCTCTACTGTAATCAGGTAATATTTACGTGCAAGTTTCGTGAAGGCGGCATTAATGGACTCTCGCCTTACAAGTTCTGATCGTACAACCACCTGCGGTTTCCTATCCGGAGAACGGTATTTGATAGCATTGGAGATCAGGTTATTGAATAATTGCTCCATCTGGAAAGGTACCGCCTGTACGGAAGGAAGAGAGTCGTCGACTTCCAGTTGCATGCCCGACTCTTTGATCTGTACACTCAGGTTATCCTGGATATTCTCCATCACCTTATTCAGATCAACCTCTTCAATTTTTTCAATTGCACTGTCTATCCTGGAGTACGTAAGCAGGTTCTTTATAAGGGTTTGCATCCTATCTGCTGCCTGGGTGATCTTCTCAAAATAGTTCTGGCTTCTCTTGGACACACCGTCCAGGTCGTTGATCCGGGAGATGAACATCTGGATCTTCCGTAGGGGTTCCTGCAGGTCATGGCTGGCCACCCTGTTGAATGATTCCAGTTCAGCATTACTTCTCTTCAGTTCCCGGTTACGGTTTATGAGGTTCCTCTCTGATTTAATTTGTTTGGTAACATCCTGGGCGACCCCGATCATTACCGGGTCTTTTTTGGAATGCATGAACTGGCCAAAAATCTTGAGATATTTAATATTTCCCTGGTTCGTCACTACCCGGAAAGTGTGTTCAAGGGATTGTAAAGAGCTGATGGCTTTTTCTGCCTTAGCTTTAAAGATCGCTTTATCTTCCGAATGGACGATATTCATAAAACTATCTATCGTAGGGTCTACCGAACCCACTTCCCGGTCAAGTAGATGATAAAAGTTATCCGATATTCTCAGGGTATCCTGGGACACATCCCAGATATAACTTCCAATTTTTGCCATTCCTTCAGCATTGGAAAGGATGGAATTCTGGATCTGCAGTTCCTCATTGAGGTGGAGGAGATGTTTTTCGGCCTCCTTTATATGGGTAATGTTACTGGCAGTTGCTGTCAGCCTGTTATTGATTGGTTGCAAGGTTGTTCGAAACCACAGGTCTTTGTTTTGATAAACATATTTACGTTCTATTACCTCCTTCTGCTGCGTATTTATACAATTGAGCATTACTTCAAATGATCCACTCTCAATAGTCATGGGATAGACTTCAGAAACCAATTTACCAATAACCTCCTGGGCTGTAAAATCGATATAGTTAGAGATGTTTTCTGTGACGTATAATATCCTGAAGTCGATAACCTTCCCCTGCTCGTCGTAGACCGCTTCATAGTGATTGATGGTGTTGTCTGTACTTTCCAGGATAACTTTCAGCAACTTCCGGGTATCGTCCAGGTCCTTATTCCTTTCTTTCAGTTCCTGGTTTAGCCGGATAAGTTTTTCTTCCGAATTTTTTTCTTCCGTACTGTTCCTTGCAATGATCAATAACCCGTTGGATAGGGGACGAACCACACTGGCAAACCACATTTTTTTACCGTTAGCGGCTATTTGCCGGTCAAATGCAATTCTCTTCTGTTCTTTAAAACTATTGATCAGTTCATCCAATTCGCCATTGAGCAGTAAAAAAGGAAATATTTTAGAAACTTCTTTCCCTATCATACTTTCAGGAGCCATCCCCATGTGTGTCTTGTTACTGTCGTTGGCAAAGACCACACGGAAATCATGAATCCGGCCATCCCTGTCATAGATAGGCTCATAATAATTTATGATGTTATCGGTATTCTTTAAAATGCTTTGCAGGAATGTTTCTGCCCGGATAATACTTTTTCGGTCTTCATCGATGATCTTAAAGAAAATAATAAAGACGATCAGGGAAAAAATTGCCAGTAAGAGCGAGGTGAGATGGGTGATAAAACTTTGGGATTGATAAGCAGAAAGACGCTCCTGTAAAAGAGATTCTTTTTTTAAAACCAACTTGATTTTAAGTTGTCGAAGTTTATGAAGGAGGCTGTCTGCTGTCCTGACCTCTTGCAAAATTTCCCTGTCCTGGGAATTGAATGCAGGCAACTGGCTGTTGATCTTGGTCAGGGAAGCATGTAATTTATCTTTTATAACTGTCACAGAGTCCAGAGTTCTTTGATTTTCCGGTACTGTTTCTGTCAACTGGTATAGCTTCTTCAGGGAAGATTCACTCTGTTGCCTGTAGTCCTCATAAGATAATTGGAATGATGAGTCTCTGACGATCACGGAACGGAATTGTGCGGATTCCATGATGTTATACATTGAGAAGAGATTATTGATCTCTTTATCTACCTGGAATGAGAGGGAGACCAAATCTGCCGATCGTTGTAAATTCTTGATCTGCCGAAAAGTTATGCCTGCTATAAGTAACAAGAGCACTACGGCAATTGCGACGCCTAACCGGAATGGTGCGCGCCTGGTTCTTGTATTTTCAGAATTACTGAGGTTCATCTGTTTTTATAGGTAGACCATATTAGCACAGTTTTGATTTTCCGGCATAAAGTGGTGGTATACATCTAAATTTGCTAAGTTGGATTTTAATTTTTCAAGCTATTCTTCATTGCGGATAGGATTTCAATAATTAAACCCTTGGCATATTACTTGAGCTATTCCTGTGAAACCACAGATCCTCCTGTTTATTATGTAGAAATATACTATTTTTTGTCAGTTTAATCTTACGTTAGCCGCATATTGATAATTAATGTACTCCAGTGTCCTGATTAACAAATTCCATCATCGGTTATATTCATCTTATTCATTACTTCCCTGTGCCAGCACCCATTGATCAGGCTTTTAAAATGCTTATCTGCTGAAGATTATTTTGACTATCCGGCTTTAACGCTACTATAATAGGAACAATCCCCGGTATTGATTAGCCCAATTCGATCAATTGTTAATTCTTTACTGAAGGCGAAAAAAGCCTTTAAAGGAATGGCCAACATTATTCTTCTGTTCAATTGAGCACTGCTTGGAAACAGGAAGCTTATATATTTAATATGAAAAATACCGGCCTTTCCCTACCCGGGATACTGGAATAAATATTATGTTTTATGAACGAATTAATTAATGCGGAGAACGGACTGGATCTTTTAGATTTTGGTTTACGAATTGCTGCAGCCATGGCGGCGGGAATAATCATGGGAGTAGAACGAGAGTTCAAAGGGAAGAGTGCAGGTTTAAAGACCCAGACCCTGGTAGCCATTGGGGCTGCGGTATTTGTATTTATCTCGCTTGTATTTGCAGACGCACCTAATGTAGACATTACGAGGGTACTGAGCCAGGTCATCATCGGGATAGGCTTTCTGGGAGGCGGAGTCATTCTTCAGAAGGGAGACAGGGTAGAAGGACTGACCACTGCGGCAACAGTTTGGTGTAGTGCGGCAGCAGGCTGTCTTTCCGCAGTTGGCATGTTCGCCGAGCTGGCGTTACTAACTGTAGTTGTTCTGGTTATCAATGTCATTTTCGATATTGTAGATCGGCGGATCGAAGAGAAGACCGATGAAGATTAGAAGAAAAGTGGACGAAAAATAATAAGTTAGTTATATCGTAACCTATCCTTATGTCATATGATCAATTTATTGTTTTTTAAAACACTTCCGGAGGGCTGAATAAGCATACATTTGTGGTATCATAAGTAAGTAAAACAGTTCAGACTTTGAATTGTTAGTATATAAAAAAGAGAGCGTGGGGACGCTCTCTTTTTCTTTTCAGGGTGGCTGTATAGTATTTTAGAATCCGCCCAATCGGAAATTGAAATATTTTGAATACTGTACCTTCCCTTTTCATCTCGTCAATTTTCTATTTTATTACACACATCGGCCGGCATTAACAGCCCTATATTTGTGCCATCATAAGTAAGTAAAACAATTCAATTCTGGATTGTTAGTATATAAAAAAGAGAGCGTGGGGACGCTCTCTTTTTCTTTTTGGGATAATTACCCATTTATTGTGTAATTATTTTATTGTGTTATTTTTTTTCTCTAAAAGAGCACATCTTCGGATTATTTGTCATATTTTTACTACTCATAAGTAAGTGAAAAACAAACCGGGTTCATGCCCGAGTTTGTAAGTACATAAAAAAAGAGAGCGTGGGGACGCTCTCTTTTTCTTTTTAGCAGGATCTGCTCTTAGGCTGTTCCAATACGCATGAGTCCTTCCTGGGCCACCGACGCAACAAGTTCACCTTCTTTTGTAAAAATGCTACCGCGTGCAAACCCTCTCGCATTAGATGCGCTGGGACTATCCATGGAGTACAGCAGCCATTCATCTATTTTAAAATCCCTGTGAAACCAGATAGAATGATCCAGGCTGGCAAAGAACGATCTTTTATTTCTGAGCTCTTCCCGATGAGGTAGGGAAGCCGTGAATAATAAATTATAGTCCGAGACGTAAGCCAGGATCTGTTGTTGCATTGGCAGATCAAGGTCAATCTTCTCTTTAGTGCACATCCACAGATTACTATACGGATCACTGTTGCTCATCAGTTTAGTAGTCAGTTTTTCCACGGACCTGAACTCGAATATTTCGGGCAAGGTAAGCTTCAGTCTTTTATAATATTCAGGATTAGATTCACGTACATCTTCCAACTGCTCGGTATTCGAGGCCAGCATGGAAGGTAATAATACATTTGGCATTGTGATCTGGTGGTCTGCCCCTGCTTCCCTGACCTGGAAAGAAGCGGCCATGTTGAATATCGCTTTTCCCTTTTGTTTAGCCACCACTCGCCTCGTAGTAAAACTACCCCCGTTGCGAATGGTATCTACCTCGTAAACAATGGGGATATCCAGATCACCTCCGAGGATAAAATAGGCATGCAGGGAATGGGCATAACGATCTGGAGGAACTGTCTGGTAAGCAGCATGCAGTGCCTGCGCAAGCACCTGCCCTCCGAATACCCTTCCCCAGGGGGCCTGGTAATTTTCACCTTTAAAGACGAATTCGTCCAATCGCTCCAGGGTCAGTAACGAGATTAAGGAATCAATGGTTTGCATGCCACAATGATAGACAAATTTTTGAAGTCGTTAAAAACTTGTCTTTTCCCTTTAATGATACGAAGCAAAATCAGTTGATCACTTTTCCTTCTTTGGTTATCATAATGTCCTTATTCTTTCCCTTACGTTTAAATTCAATATCGTAGAATAAACCTTTTTCCGGGTGTTCCACTTCTTCAATCTCGGTTATATCCGAACGATCGTATTCGCTTTCGATCTTCTCTTTTACAGGCTTGGGTAGGTCATCAAAATCTACGGAACGTTCGGTTTCTATCCAATTTCCATCCTTGTCAAAGTCGGCCCGGTAATGTTTCCCGTCTATTTTAAAACTGGATTCATAATATCCATTCGCATCGGTTTCCCAGTCAGGATCGTTCTCCCCGGGATATTTTGCCTGGAAAGCCTCCTTTACAGCATCGGGCACCTGCCCTTCAGCCCGGTTTGCGCAGGCGATCATTAAAAGGGAAATGGTACAGAGTATAGAAATTTGTGTTTTCATATTCATAATGGGTTAGGTTCATAAAGATGACCTAAAGGTATACGGCGTTTTAAAATGAGGGGGAGTGTATGCTTCGGATTTTTAACGCATTAAGTTCAATTTAGATGATCTTCATGTCATAGTTTAACAGCAGTGTTAAGCTGTCAAAAATTTTCGCTATGCGACTATTGTTATTGGCATTGGAAGAGTACTTTAACATAAAATCCAAAATTATGAGTCAAGAGAATCTATATAACGAGAAAGCGAGAAAGAAATTAAAAGAGATGGTGGACGATATTGACTTCGCCATGATGGAAACCGGTCTCGGGAAGAGACCCACACATATTATTCCGATGAGTACCAAGAAGATCGACGAGGATGGTCAATTGTGGTTCCTTAGTAATGATAGTAGTGAGCACAATGCCAATATTCGCGGTGATGGGTATTTACAACTGATCTATAGCGATCCTAACGAAATGGAATTCCTGACTATCTACGGAACTGCTGAGATCAGTAAAGATAAGAAGGTACTCGAGGAATTATACGGTAAAGCAGACGATACCTGGTTTGATGGGGTAGATGATCCTAATCTGTCTGCCATCCGGGTTCAACCGAAAGAAGCACATTACTGGGATACCCAGTCCGGTAAGTTTATCACCCTGTTCAAAATTGGGCTCGGTGCTATATCCGGGAAGAAACAGGATATAGGAAAGGAAGGAGATCTTCACCTGAACAGTGAGGTCTGATATTAAAAATCCTGCCAGAAGGCAGGATTTTTTATTCTCGGACGGAATGTCCCTCCGCCGAGGTGCAAGGGTGACCATTTCAGGTTCAGTGTCATGTTCTATCCTTTAAAGCAGCGCATCTTATTCCAGGGCTTATACTAACTGCTATAGGGGTAAGGGGGCGATCAAAGGTTTCCTGGTAAGATTGGGAAATCTTCCGGATAAATTCATCCATATGGTCCTGGTGTACCAGGTTTATAGTACAACCGCCGAATCCACCACCCATCATGCGCGCACCTAATACCTTAGGATCTTTTTGTGCATGCGCTACCAGGAGGTCGAGCTCAGCACAACTCACATTATACCGATCTCGCAACCCGTTGTGGGAGGCGTACATCAGATCTCCCAATGTTATCAAATCACCTTCTTTTAAGGCCATGACGGCCTGCAGCACACGCTGGTTTTCTTCAAT
Organism: Zeaxanthinibacter enoshimensis; assembly: GCF_004362865.1. Classification (GTDB taxonomy): domain Bacteria; phylum Bacteroidota; class Bacteroidia; order Flavobacteriales; family Flavobacteriaceae; genus Zeaxanthinibacter; species Zeaxanthinibacter enoshimensis. Next base: position 388,742 of record NZ_SNYI01000002.1, read on the forward strand.
GACGTAGCGAGCTCTTTCCTGTAATTCCGGGGGTATGATAGATTTTAAATTTAGCAAAGTGTCAAGAGGGACATCCGAAAGATAACTGAAATTATTACCGGCCGAATTTATGATCTTTAGTGCTTCCTCGCATTCCTGTCTCCTTTTGTTGTATTCGCTGTCCGATAATTTGTGGGTCACGTTGGTATTAAGTAAGAGTAAACGGTAGGGCTTAAACTGAGCCTTGATAATTTCATATTCCAATGTTTTGCAATCCAGGTTTATCAGTGCGTCAGTTTCACCTTTTACTACTGCAAACTGGTCCATGACCCCACACTGTGTACCGGCATATTCCTGCTCTGCCTTTTGGGCCATCAAAATAATCGACTTGTCGCTGATACCGAGATTAAACAAGAAATTGATCCCTTTCGCCAGCCCGCACAGAAGGGCCGCGGATGAACTCAGTCCCGCACCGACCGGGAGTGCTCCACGAATAAGACAGTCAAATCCCCGGAGTTCCACAGAAACTTCCTTTTTTACCTGGGCCAGAATACCGATTATATAATTTTCCCATCCCGTATTAACCGGTGAGAGATCATCCAGGGAGATTTCGGTATAATTGTCGAAACTCTCGGAATACACGCGACAAATGGAGGTATTATTCCGCCTGAAAATGAGTTCCAGCTGGTGATCGATGGCGGCCGGCAATACATGCCCCCCGTTATAGTCGAGATGCTCCCCTATAAGGTTGATACGACCGGGTGCATGTACGACGAGATCCCCGGGGTCAGGGGAGAAGAAATTATCAGGCACTTCCTTATTTATCCTTTGGCTCATTTTGTATATAAGATAATGATAACAAATATATTAAATGTAAACCGTACATTTATATAGCTTACTTAATGGGCAATATAACCTGGAATTAATATCTAAATAACATTTATAATGCAGCGCAAGGATTACTATGCAGGTAATGATAAAATGTACGTGGCTACCGACTGTATTGTCTTTGGTTATTCGACGGATTGCCTGCAATTACTGATCTTTCCCAGGAAGGTTGAACCCCATAAAGGAGAATGGTCTCTAATCGGGAGTTTTGTAAAGGAGGATGAACATGTTCGTGATGCAGCAGAACGTGTATTAAAGGAGATCACGGGCTTGGATAAGGTATTTTTCGAGCAGCTTAAAACGTATGGTGATGTTGACAGGGATCCGGGTGCACGGTGCATCTCTGTTGCCCAGTATGCCTTGATCCGGCTGGGGGAAACCGACCGCAAGCTTGTTGAAGGGCATGGAGCTTACTGGTATAAACTGGAGGATTTGCCTTCCCTTGTATTGGATCATGACGAATTGGTTCGCGATGCTTTAAACGAATTAAGGCGGAAGGCCCGTTACCAGCCCATCGGGTTTGAGCTGCTTCCGGAAAAATTTACCCTGCCCCAGTTGATCAATCTGTATGAAGTTATCTACCAGAAAAAATTGGACCCCCGAAATTTCCGCAAAAAGATCCTTTCACTCAAAGTTCTGACCAAGTTGGATGAAAAGGATAAATCCACTTCCAAAAAAGGCGCATACCTGTATAAATTCAACCGGGAAAAGTACCATCAGCTTTTGGAATCGGGCTACCATTTTGAACTGTAAAGACCTATCCGGATAATTAAGCGTAAAAAATACAATTAATTTATTTTATGTTGTACATTTAAGCTTTCAGCTATAATTCCAAACCCTTTTAAATAGCAGCTATGATTAAAGCTATCTGGTCCCTACCGCTTGGCCTGTTACTGATCTCCTGTTCATCCGGAACGGAGAAAAACTCCGGAACGTCGGTAGATCCTTCGGAACCTAGATCAGAAGGGGAGGAGGAAGTTTTCTTTTACGGGGCCGACCTTTCCTATGTGAATGAAATGGAAGATTGCGGAGCTGTTTATTACAACGAAGAAGATGAACAGCTGGATGCATTCAGGATATTTGCCGATGCAGGGGCCAACCTGGTTCGGTTACGATTATGGCATGATCCTTCCTGGGGTTCGTATTCCAATTTTTCCGATGTCCGCAAAGCGATCAGCAGGGCCAGGGCAACAGACCAAAAAGTGTTACTGGATTTCCATTATTCCGATACATGGGCCGACCCGGAACGACAGTTGATCCCAAAAGCCTGGCGGACCCATGTGGATGATGTGGAGGTATTGGGGGATTCGGTTTACCAATACACCTTTAAAACCTTGGAAAAGCTGGGTGAGAAGGGGCTGTTACCTGCAATGGTACAAGTCGGGAACGAAACCAATGCAATGATTCTGCAGGATGAAATGGAGGAAGGACCGATAGATTGGTCCCGTAACGCTTACCTCTTCAATAAAGGGATCAAAGCTGTGAGAGATATTTCGGCAGCATATGAACAGGAAATAGGAATAATGCTGCACATCGCCCAGCCGGAGAACGCCTTATGGTGGTTCAGAGATGCGGTTGAGAATGGAATTACAGATTTTGACTGGTTAGGGATCTCGTATTACCCATTATGGTCGGAATACCCTTTGGAAGACCTGGATACTGCTATAAAGGCTTTAAAAGCCAGCTATAATAAGAAGATCATGGTTGTGGAAACTGCGTATCCCTTTACCTTGGAAAACTTTGACAATGCGAATAATATTTTGGACGAGGAAGCTTTGCTTCCCGGTTACCCGGCAACTCCTAAGGGACAGTACGATTACCTGGTAGGATTAGCCGAGATTATTAAAGCGTCAGGGGGCAGTGGACTGGTATACTGGGAACCCGCCTGGGTGTCGACAACCTGTAACACTCAATGGGGACAGGGCTCACACTGGGACAATGCCACTATGTTTGACCAAGACGGGAAAGCTCATGAGGGAATCCGGTTTTTTTCAGGAGCAAAAAAAGAGTAGTACGGTAATATTCCAGGGCAGATCACCTGGGATATATTTTCGGGGACACAATGTCCCACCCCGGTTTCAAGTTAATTTTCCTCCCTGCAAAATCCTTGCACTTAAGGTAAAAAATCAGGCCTCCGGGGTTCTCTGAACCCCGCCCCGGTTTAAAGTTAACTAAGTTCACTGCAGTAACTAAGTATTAGGAAAAATTAGAGGATAGAGAGGAGGCTTCCAAACTCCGCCCCGGTTTCAAGTTAACGAGGTTCACTGCAGTTTTCAAGCATTGGAAAAACAAGAGAGTAGTGAGGGGGCTACCAAACCCCGCCCCGGTTGAAAATTAACTAAGTTCACTGCAGTAACTAAGCATTGGGAAAAATTAGAGGATAGCGAAGGGGGGGCTCCAAACCCCACCCCGGTTTCAAGTTAATCCTCGTCTCTGCAAGAAGCTTGCACTTAATGTAAAAATTCTGAGCACAGGGGGTTCTCCGAACCCCGCCCCGGTTCCAAGTTAACGGGGTTCACTGCAGTTTTCTAGCACTTGAAAAACAAGAGAGTAGTGAGGGGGCTTCCAAACCCCACCCCGGTTTCAAGTTAACTCCCTGCAAAATCCTTGCACTTAAAGTAAAAAATCAGGCCCCCGGGGTTCTCTAAACCCCACCCCATTTAAAGTTAACTAGGTTCAATGCATAAATCATGCATTGAATTGGTAAAGAATAAGACAAAGGAGCTCCAACCATTTCTCGTTATTTAGGAGGCGCTGTAGGGAATCACGACAGAAAAATAAGTGAGGTAAGGTGGGGGATTACAAGTCCCTCCCAAAGGGTACACCTCATATGGTCCATGTTTTATTTCTTTTCAGTAGCACGCCCCCTGATTATGTCTGCCGTAGCCGGTATGATGCTGTTCCCCGCTGTAACTTTCCGGACTTCTTAGCTATTCTGGGTATGGAAATATGTCTCTCTCAGTCCTTAATATTGATCTTGTTAATATGTGCCGTTCCGAAAAGGATGACAAAGAAATACAGGCCAATCTCCAGCATTACAAGAATTTTGCCATAGAAAGTAGCGGGTGTCATATCGCCCAGGCCTACAGTAGAATAAGAGATCAGGCTGAAATAAAAGCTTTGGAAATAGATATGGAAACGGGAATTGGGCTCAAAATTCTTAATATCGAAATGCGCCGGGTCAAGAAGGTAGAGCCCAAAATAATCTGCTGTAAACGTAAAGACATTGAGGGCGATCACCAGCCCGAAAAGTCCCAGTATATGTAGCATATAATGGCTTTCCCCCAAGACATCACCTAATCGGTTATATACAAAATGAACGATGATAGCTATTTTAAACAGCGCGATGCCCATCAGGAGTAGTAGTAGCCATTCGTGGGCGGGTTGCTGCGGCAAAAACCAATAATAGAGAATACTACATAGGAAAACTGCGGTTATTGAAGGAAGTGCCCGGGAAAACAATTTTTTGAAGAAACGGAGGTGTTCTCTTTTTTTATCACTCATGGGTTTCTGTTTTATACCCTAAAATTACGGGCTATGCTATGGGAATCGTGAGCCTATCGCAAGAGTTTTTAATGGTACAAGGTTGCTAGTGTGCATGTTGTGACATTATAGCGGCCCAAGACTGGGACCGGATTGTAAGAACGAATAAATGACATCTGGTCGCTGATGCTATGTCATTTTGACATTATTTTCTATATGATTTTCAGCTCTATTAAACATTTTTATTAATAATATTTTAAAAATGCACCTACTAATGGGGGTTATAAATAATTTGGCATTTTATTTGTCTGCTGTAAGATGATTTTTTGAATTTATGTCTAACTAAAACTTTTTGTAGTTATGAGTAATCTGGTAACAACAAGAAATGGAAGTAAGGCAACAAATAATCCTAATGCTCTTACTTTCCCGGCCTGGTCTTCCTGGATCGATGAGGTATTCAACAGGGACCTACCTGCGGTTTTCACCTCTAATTTTAACAGGGGGATGACACTTCCAAAAGTAAATATCCGCGAAACCAAGGATGCCTACTTCGTGGATATGGCAGTGCCGGGAATGAAAAAATCTGATTTCCAGATCGAACTGGATAACCAGGTACTGTCTATTTCTTCTGAAATACAAGAAGAACAGGAACAACAGGAAGAGAATTACACCCGTAGAGAATTTGGTTACTCTTCTTTTAAGCGATCTTTTACCCTGCCTGAGACCATAGAAGAAGAGCAAATCAGGGCCGAGTACACTCATGGCGTCCTGAGCATCCACCTTCCAAAGAAAGAAGAGGCTAAACAAAAGCCAGCCAGGAGCATTAAAATTTCATAACGGGTCGTTATCTCGAAGACCGGCGACGCCGGTCTTCTTTCTAATAAACAGGCCTGAACTTATATTACATGAATAATTCTGAGGTTGAATTTTACAGCTTTTAATTATGAAAAGGTTAATTATATTACTGTTCATCATGCTTCTAAGCTCGAGTTGCAATGGCCAGGAGGCCCGGGAAAAACATGACTCTGCCAAAGCGCCGGAAGGAAGCTGGAAAGTGAATAAAGAATATGATGAAGCCGGTAATCTTATCCGGTATGATTCCATTTACTCCTGGTCTTCGATGTCAGGGTTCAGGAACGATAAAATGATGGATCCCGATAGTTTGATGGCATCTATCAAGTCGCGCTTTGCGGAGAATTTCCCCGGGCTGGGAGATATGTATTCAGGGTTTGATCATTTTTCCCCGGGAGATTCTATATGGACTCCCTTCCCAGGAAATGATTTTTTCCAGGGACCTATGGGAAAGCAATTTATGGATATGGAGCAAATCCGGGAGCGGATGCAAATGATGCAACGACAGCTTTTAGAACGATACCAGCAGGAAGTAGATTCGCTTTAAATATAACAGGAGAGCGCAATCAGGGAACCGGGTTGGCAGCTCCCGGGTTTTTCCATGGCCACCCCGGGGTTCACAAACCCGCCCGGATATAAGTTTGGCTATCCAAGCATGCGGCATGGATAATTTGCAGCAGCTACCCTTTAAACCGATCGTTCGGCAGGATACTTGCCAGAAATACGCTGGCCGATGTTTCAAGACCATAAGCTTACTGTTTTCTGGTCTGATGACCTGACGTAGGCTTTTCAAATAATAACTTATTCTTCTTTTGAAACCGGTACGGCATCAAAGGGATCTACCATGGCCACGAAAAGTACACAGGGTCCGTTGTCCAGGCATTTGGCCCTGTGGGGTTTCCCTGCCGGACCATAGGCATAACTGCCTTCTGTTAATACCACGGGATCTTCTCCTTCGTACTGCACTTCCAGTTCCCCGGAGATCAATATCATCCGTTCCGGAGAATTGTGAGTGTGATTAATGACTTCGGTATTGGGCTCAATTTTAAAGAAAAAATCCAGGTTGGGTTTGGCAGGATCTCCATGAAGAATAGTAAAAGTGCATCCAGGGAAGAAATCGGGCGCCGGCATCCAATTAAGGGTTTTATCATCCGCTGTTGTGGTATGAGATTTCTCAACATTCGTAGCAGTATTGCCCTGGGCGATTGAGGAATTAGCGAATAACAGAAGAGCGCATAATGCTATATGCGATCCAATATTTTTAATTGTTTTCATGATACTGGTTTTTGTGGATTAATAACAAGTGAAGTTAGGTCAAAAACCTGATAAACAATTAAATAGGGAGGAGTATAGTTGTGTTAAATAATGAAAACGGTGATACAGTGATACAGTGATACAGTGATACAGTGATGCGGTGATGCGGCCCGCCCGTACCGAACGGCACGTTCGGGCGGGTGATACGGTGATACGGTAATCGAACTGCGAACCTCAAACTTCAAACCTCAAACCTCAAACCTCAAACTTCAAACCTTCCTTGGGTTAACTAGCGGCGCTCGAGCTAGCTCGGAATGTGCGGAAAACAAAAAACCCGCTCCTTTTGGGCGGGTTTTGCGTTTGATCGTGACTTGGCTGGGGCTCGAACCCAGGACCCTCTCCTTAAAAGGGAGATGCTCTACCAACTGAGCTACCAAGTCATTATTTCAGTGCATGTCTCTGTGTCAATGCGGCTGCAAATATACTATCTATTCTTAATTTTTCAAGGGCAAATACTGATATTTTTGACATTTCTTTGAAATCCCCTGATTTTGAGGGAAGTTTGTGCAAAAATATTTTTTATGAAGATTGTTCTCCTGGGATATATGGGTAGTGGTAAGTCTACGGTTGGGAAAAAACTTGCTGCTCAGCTGGGGATTCCGTTTACGGACCTGGATGATTATATAGAGGAAAGCCTTGGGAACAGCATCCCGGAGATATTTCTTAATAAAGGTGAGATCTTCTTCAGGAAGCAAGAGCACCTGTACTTGCGAAAGATACTGGAAAGTGAGGGGGACAAAGTTATTGCCCTGGGAGGAGGGACTCCCTGCTATTCCAATAATATGAACCTCATCCTTGAGAAAACCCCTCATGTCTTTTACCTGAGTGTCCCCATTCCCGAACTGAACGCCCGGCTCTTAACAGGTAAGGCGGACCGGCCGCTTATCCGTGATCTTAAGGATGAAGAATTACCGGAATTTATCGGGAAGCATTTGTTTGAAAGGAGAAATTATTATTCCCTGGCTACTCATACCATCCAGGCGGGAGGGAAAGAAGTGCACGAACTGGTTTCAGAGATCGTAACCTTACTCTAAATATACCGCGTCGTTCTTCGCCTGGAAATCCACCTTTACGTGCTCCTGCAGGGAGGTAGATAATGATATTCCCTTGTAATCTGCTTTTACGGGATACTTCTTATGGTTCCGGTTAACCAGCACCGCGGTCTTCAATTGTTTCAATGGCGTTTGCAAAAAATGATGTACCCCGTAGATCAGGGTCGTTCCGGAATTAAGGACATCATCCACGATAACCACGGACCGGTTGGCATACTCACTACTTTCCAGCGAAGTTTTTACACCGCTGCTCAAAGGATCCTTCTTGTTCATCTCTACCTTGCACAAAACAATATCGGCATCCGTGATCTTTTGTAATACCCTTTGCAGTTTCCTGGCAAACTTGAGTCCGCCCCCTTCTATTCCCGCAAGGATAAGGGATTCTTCTTCCACGTTGGCTTCATATATCTGGTACGCGATCCTTTCAATCTTATATTGTATCTCCTTGTGAGAGAGAATCCTGTGCTGCATGCTCTGCGGGTTTATTTCGTAAAGATAAAAAAGAGTTCGTTACCCTGTCTCGGGGGAATAGAATTATAAGCTCGTTCCAGGATCCTGATCCGGAAAGGGGGCTGGAACAATTCTCTGTACAGCTCCAGGTCTCCTCCGAAAGGAGGGCCCTGCTCTGTCAGGGGGAAATCAAAGAAAACACCACTGAGTGTTCCGCCAGTCTTTAAAAGGTCAAATGTTTTCTGAACATATTTTGATCTTAGATCCGGGGGAAGAGAACAAAAGAAGGTCTGTTCCAGGATGAGGTCAAAACCTGATTCCTCCAACTCGAAAAAATCGCCTTCTATCAGCTGATCTTCCGGAAAATCCGGGTTTTCCTTCAGGATTCGCTGCAGGGGTGCAGCCGCATAATCCACTGCGTAGACCGAGGTGAAACCCTGCTGATGCAGGTAACTGACTTCGTATCCATGCCCGGCCCCGGGAATTAAGATCTTCAATTCCTTGTTCTGCAGACCATCAATATAAGTTTTCAATGGGGTAGAGACGTGTCCGATATCCCATCCCAGCCTGTTTTCCGCGTAGCGTTGTTCCCAGTACTTCTTATTCAGTTTCATCCAGGTAATCGTCTATGTCCCTGCGGTCCTTCTTGGTCGGGCGGCCGGTTCCTTTTTTCCGGTAATAATCTTTGGCGTATTTCAGCATTTCATCCTGCTTAAAAGCTTCTGCCGGGGTAGTGTCTTTCCGGTAAATATCGACCAATTTTGCGCCTACCCGGCTTTTGGGCAGATCAAGAACCGCGAGTTCGTAATTGATCTGGTTTTTGCGGACTATAACTTCATCCCCGGGATAAACATCCCTGGAAGGTTTCACGACCTGTCCGTTCACTTTGACCTGACCCTTCTTACAGGCTTCGGAAGCCTGGCTTCGTGACTTGTAATATCGGGTACTCCAAAGGTAACTGTCTATACGCATAAGCCGATTAATTCTTTGTTAATCACTTCCACAAAAATAGGGGAAAATTGTATCTTGCGGCCTTCAAACCAGAATCCATGCAGTTAAATAAAATCGTCTTTTTGGCGCTAGTGTCCTTTTCGTTCATTGCTTGTAACAGGGATGACGGTCTCGGGGGAATAAGTATCGCTCCTCGTGATCTGAGCGAAGTTGTCGCTGAAGATGAAGCGGCTATTAAAGAGTATCTACAGACGCATTTTTATAATTACGAAGAATTTAATGCACCCCCGGCAGATTTCGATTTTCGTATCAAGATAGATACCATCGCCGGAGAGAACGCTGATAAGATTCCTTTGATAGAACAGGTAGGCTCCAAGACCGTCTCAGTCAGGGCAACCGAATTTAACCTTAATTCTGACGAAGTAGTAGACCACACCCTGTACTACCTGGTGGCACGGGAAGGAGATAATGGGAATGGTCTGCACCCAACTATTGCAGACTCTACTTTTGTTCGCTATAAAGGTTCTCTGTTAGACGGGACCGTATTTGATGCTTCGACCAGTACGGCCATTTGGTTTGACCTGGCCCAGATACAGGCTCCTTCACAAGGTGCCCGGGGATTCACGGAAGGAATGCCATTCCTGCAGACAGGCGGTGCTCCTGTAGTAAACGATGACGGAACCTTTACTGTTGAAGGATACGGTGTTGGACTGATCATTATGCCTTCAGGGCTGGGTTTCTATAACGTTGCCCAGGGGCAGATCCCGGCCTACAGCCCACTTATGTTTGAAGTAGACCTTTTTTCTTTGAACAGGACCGATCACGATGGAGATGGAATTCCGTCAATTGATGAAGACCTGGACGGGAACGGATTTCTCTATGATGACAATACAGACCAGGAAGCAGAAGACGCTACAGGTACTTTCGCCAGGCGTGTTAATTTCCTGGATGATGATGATGACCAGGATGGAACCCTGACCAGGGATGAGATCATTATTGATGAAGAAGGGAATATTACCTTCCCCGATACTGATGGGGACGGTATTCCCAATTACCTGGATCCTGATGACAGTGATCCTGTCAATGAATAAACGATATTCCAATCGAATTATAAGATCAAAAAAACCGGCAATTGAGCCGGTTTTTTTTAGGCCTGCACCTGACATTTTGTGCTGTCAGCTGACAGTTGTCAGAATCTAGACTATAAAAAAACCCGGTGATTTACACCGGGTTTCCTTACAGCTTTTTCAATTACTTAAAGCGTTAGCGCCAGACTTAGAATTAACTGGTCCGGACGAGTGTCTACCCTTTGCTCTATATTAGTGACATTGGTATTAATAAAAGTAGCTTCGTTCTCACTGAATCCTCTTTCGTATCTTAAGTCTACCCCAAGTTTACCAAAATTCAGTCCTGCACCAATATTAAGTCCTATGGTGAAATCATTCTCCACATCATTAATGGTGATACCATCAAATTCAGTATCCAGCAAATACTGGAAGGATGGACCGGCAAAGACATTCAAAGGGCCAATAACTTTAGCACCTAGCAAAACCGGAAGATCTAATTTGGTCATTTTGAATTTGTCCCCGTCGTAGTCGGAGGAGATGCTGGTGTAAACCAGTTCAGGTCTCAGGTAAACACGGTTACCGATTTTACCGAAAACACCGAAATGATAACCGATGTTACGATCAGGATCCTGGGCCGCCGCTTCGGTAGATTCAAAATAGTTACCGTTACCATTATAATTTAAACCGCCTTTAATTCCGAAACCGGAACCAGATTGCGCAAATGTGGCCACACCGCAAAGGGCAAGAGCCATCGTGATAAGTGTTTTTTTCATAATATGATTCGTTTTATTTAGACACCTTGACAGGTATCAAAAACGATACCACATCTTAGGCCTTCTTTTTAATCACCTCCTTAACGGCTTGTTCTATAGCTTTATTGTTTAAGCCGTATTTCTCCATAAGTTGCTCCGGGGTACCACTTTCACCAAAAGTATCTTTTGTGGCGACAAAAGCCTGGGGAGCGGGATATTCCGTGGTTAAGGTACGAGCCACACTTTCACCGAGTCCGCCTAAATAATTGTGTTCTTCCGCAGTCACCACACATCCTGTTTTCTTAACCGATTTAAGAATGGCTTCTGTATCCAGCGGTTTTATAGTGTGTATGTTAATGACTTCGGCTAATATTCCTTCTTTTTCAAGGTTCTCAGCAGCCAAAAGCGCCTGCCAAACCAGGTGGCCTGTGGCAACAATGGTCACATCAGATCCCTCCGTCAGGTGCACAGCTTTTCCTATTGTGAACTCCTGGTCTTCCGGGGTGAAATTAGGGACTACCGGTCTTCCAAACCTGAGGTAAACCGGGCCTTCATGCTCCGCGATGGCGATCGTTGCCGCTTTCGTCTGGTTAAAGTCGCACGGGTTGATCACTGTCATCCCGGGCAGCATCTTCATCAGCCCCAGGTCTTCGAGGATCTGGTGTGTAGCTCCGTCTTCTCCCAGGGTCAACCCGGCGTGGGATGCACAGATCTTCACGTTTTTATCGGAATAGGCAATAGATTGCCTGATCTGGTCATAAACCCTCCCCGTAGAGAAGTTGGCAAATGTTGTGGTGTAGGGGATGTATCCTCCGATAGTAAGACCCGCCGCAATACCCATCATATTTGCCTCGGCGATCCCAACCTGGAAAAAGCGTTCGGGGTTTTCTTTGATAAAGGTATCTATCTTCAGCGACCCGACGAGGTCTGCACATAGCGCAACCACTTTAGGGTTGGTCCGGCCCAGTTCGGTCATACCGGCTCCAAAGCCGCTTCGGGTGTCTTTACTTCCTTGGTTTGTATATTTTTTCATCGAGTATTTTTTGGATCGTTTAATAATCTCCCAGGGTTTCAGGATTCTGTGCCAGTGCTGTGGCCAACTGTTCATCATTAGGGGCTTTTCCGTGCCATGCGTGGGTACCCATCATAAAGTCGACCCCGTGACCCATTTCGGTATGCATGATAATACAAACCGGTTTGCCTTTCCCTGTTCTGTTCTTTGCTTCATGCAGGGTATCGATCACGGCCTGCAGATCATTCCCATCTTCCAGTTCCAGTACATCCCAGCCGAAAGCGAGGAATTTAGCCTTGAGATCTCCCATAGGCATTACCTCTTCTGTGGGCCCATCAATCTGTTGTCCATTCCGGTCTATGGTGGCAATAAGGTTATCTACTTTTTTGCCGGCTGCATACATGATTGCTTCCCAGTTTTGGCCTTCCTGCAGTTCCCCGTCCCCGTGGAGACTGAAAACCAGGTGAGGGTCTTTGTTAAGTTTCTTCGCCTGTGCAGCTCCGACGGCTACAGACATCCCCTGTCCAAGGGAACCTGATGCAATCCTCACCCCTGGTAATCCCTCGTGGGTGGTCGGGTGTCCCTGTAACCTGGAATCGATCAGGCGAAAGGTATTTAGTTCTTCTATAGGGAAATAACCTCTCCTGGCCAGTACGCTGTAATATACCGGGGAGATATGCCCGTTGGAAAGGAAGAACAGGTCTTCGCCAATCCCGTCCATATCAAAACCGTCTTTCAGCTCCATCACCTCGTTATACAAGGCGACCAGAAATTCGGTGCAGCCGAGAGAGCCTCCCGGGTGGCCTGAGTTGACATTATGTACCATGCGAACGATATCGCGTCTTACCTGTACGATAAGATCCTGTAAGTCTTGTGATTTCGGCATTGTTGACGTGTTAGTGACCCTCAAATGTAAGGGCTATCTTTTGGTTCTACAACAGTAGCTATATTATTTTATCCAAACAAGGGCATAGTCGCTAAACTTTATATAAAGGCCAGTCTTTTATGGAGGGGGATGCCTATATTTGCCACTGAAATTTACGATTTGAAATTTACGCTACAACATACGGATCCCCAATCCAAAGCAAGGGCGGCAAGCCTGCAGACCGATCACGGTACAATCGAAACTCCTATCTTCATGCCGGTGGGTACGGTGGCCTCCGTGAAAGGAGTGCATCAACGCGAACTACGGGAGGAAGTTAACCCGGATATAATCCTGGCGAACACCTACCATCTTTACCTGCGACCTAAGACCGATATTCTTGAGAAGGCCGGCGGACTCCATAAATTCATGGGGTGGGACCGGAACATCCTTACAGACAGTGGCGGCTACCAGGTGTATTCGCTATCGGCAAACCGGAAGATAAAGGAAGAAGGTGTTAAGTTTAAATCGCACATAGACGGTTCTTACCATGTCTTCACCCCGGAGAACGTCATGGAGATCCAGAGGACTATCGGGGCTGACATTATCATGGCCTTTGACGAGTGTACCCCCTATCCGTGTGATTATAAATATGCCAAGCGATCCATGCATATGACCCACAGGTGGTTAGACCGCTGTATTGCTCACCTGGAAAAAGTGCCCCCGAAATACGGCTTTGACCAAACCTTCTTTCCCATTGTCCAGGGTTCTACTTATAAGGATCTCAGGTTGCAGTCTGCAGAATATATAGCCAATTCCGGGTGCGAGGGGAATGCTATTGGCGGACTTTCTGTTGGGGAACCTGCAGAGGAGATGTATGCCATGACCGAGGTAGTGTGCGGGGTGTTACCGGAAGATAAACCCAGGTACCTCATGGGGGTGGGTACCCCAATAAATATCCTGGAAAATATCGCACTTGGGATCGATATGTTCGATTGTGTCATGCCCACACGGAATGCAAGGAACGGGATGTTGTTTACCGCCGAAGGAACTATCAATATTAAGAACAAGAAGTGGGAAGATGATTTTTCCCCCCTGGATCCTGCCGGGACGACCTTTGTTGATCACGAATACTCCAAAGCTTACCTCCGACATCTTTTTGCCGCTAACGAATACCTGGGCAAGCAGATCGCTACCATACATAACCTCGGTTTTTACATGTGGTTGGTGAGGGAAGCGAGAAAGCATATTTTAGCAGGAGATTTTGCCAGCTGGAAGAACCAGATGGTGCGTAATATGGATAAGCGACTCTAGTGGGAATTATAGATTGGTACATATTAAAACGCTACCTGGCCACGTTTGGCCTGATGCTGATGTTGTTTGTACCAATCGGGATCATGCTGAACCTGGCGGAGCAGATCGGTAAAATGATCGATAACGAGGCTCCCCTCAACGAGATCCTGATCTATTATATGAACTTTACCATATATATAGGTAGCCTGCTGTTCCCGATTTTTCTTTTCCTTTCCATAATCTTCTTCACCTCTAAATTGGCGAATAATACGGAGATCGTCGCCATCCTGAGTTCCGGGGTTTCCTTCGGGCGATTCCTGAGGCCCTATTTCATCGGGGCCAGTATAATTGCTGTGCTGATGTTCTTCCTGGGGATGTTTATTGTCCCAAACGCCAGTGTCGGCTATAACGAGTTCAAATATAAATATCTTAAAAAAGGGAAACAGGACCGGGTGACCAGCAATATATTCACACAGCTGAACGAAGATGACTATATCTACGTGAGCAGCTTTGACCCGGCCCGGCAGATTGGCTACAATTTCACCTTTGAACATTTTAACGAGGAGGATAAACTGGATTATAAGATCACCGCTGCTAATATCAGGTGGATTCCCAATGACAGTATTTACCGTCTGACATCATACAAAAAGCGTAAAGTAGGCGAGGAGACAGAGCTGGTGGAAACAAAACGTCGCCTGGATACAGTCTTCAATTTTAAGATAGATGATCTTACACCTGTCTCCTACGTGGCCGAGACTAAGAACCTTTTTGAATTGAACGAATTTATAGAAGTGCAACGCCGCAAAGGAGCTTCTAACATTAATGCGTACGTTCTCGTAAAATATAAACGATGGGCTTTGCCGGTATCGGCCTTTATCCTCACCATAATAGGGGTGGCAGTTTCTTCGATCAAAAGACGGGGCGGAATGGGGGTTAACCTGGCATTCGGAATGGGCGTTGCTTTTATATATATCTTTTTTGATAAAGTTTTCGGGACCCTGGCAGAACAATCCGGTTTCTCTCCGTTGCTTGCTGTACTGATTCCTAACATTGTTTTCGGGTTACTGGGTATCTATCTCTTACAGAAGGCCAAGCGCTAAGGATTTGTGAGTCAGCCTCTTATGTTTTAAATAGGCTTTCCTTGATTTTTCTATTCAAAGCGGGTATAAAATTTTATATTTGTCTGCTGATAAAACTAAACTCAAGTCATTCATGGAGTATTTGGAATTTGAACTTCCCATCAAGGAGTTGGAAGAACAGTTGGAAAAATGTCAACTCATCGGAGAAGAAAGCGATGTTGACGTTACAGAGACCTGTAAGCAGATCGAAAAGAAACTGGAACAGACCAGGAAGGATATCTATAAGAACCTTACTGCCTGGCAGCGGGTTCAGCTTTCGCGTCATCCCAACAGGCCATATACCCTTGATTACATAAAAGCCATCTGCGGAGATACTTTCCTTGAACTGCACGGGGACAGGAATGTAAAGGACGATAAAGCCATGATCGGTGGTTTAGGTAAGATCGGTGACCAGAGTTATATGTTTATCGGTCAGCAGAAAGGGTACAATACCAAGACCCGGCAGTACCGTAATTTTGGTATGGCAAACCCCGAAGGATACCGCAAGGCTCTTCGCCTGATGAAATCTGCTGAGAAATTCGGAATTCCCGTAGTTTGCTTTATCGATACCCCCGGGGCCTATCCTGGGATCGAAGCTGAAGAGCGTGGCCAGGGAGAAGCTATCGCCAGGAATATTTTGGAAATGACCCGTTTAAAAGTGCCTATCATCTGTGTGATCATAGGGGAAGGTGCATCGGGAGGTGCATTGGGTATCGGAGTAGGAGACAAGGTGCTGATGCTGGAGAACACCTGGTATTCCGTAATATCCCCGGAATCCTGTTCTTCTATCCTTTGGAGAAGCTGGGAATATAAAGAACAGGCGGCAGAAGCTTTAAAGCTGACAGCCTCTGATATGAAAAAACTGAAACTGATCGATGAGATCGTTCGCGAACCCGCCGGAGGGGCTCATGCTCAGCGTGAAAAGACCTTCGAGATCGTAAAGAATAAGATTTCCAAGAATTACGAGCAACTTAAAAAGTTATCACCAAAAGATCTGGTCACAGCACGCATGGATAAATATGCGCAGATGGGTGTCTATAACGGTTAGTAAGTGATTTTGTCAAGCTGACGAAAATATTTTCACCTCACCTCGGTTAATTTTTTAGTTATCAACACTATATTGTTGTTTATTAACATGTTAATTGTTAATGAGCGGTTGATATCGTTAACTTAACTTTTAAAGTTAACTTAAAGTTAATTAGCTAATTTTACATCCATGGAGAACACCAACCCCATCCTTGGCCGCAAAGTCGGCAAGCCCAATGTTATTAGTTTAGAAAAGGGAAAAATACCACCTCAAGCCGTTGATTTAGAGGAGGTTGTGCTTGGCGCTATGCTAATTGATAAAAAAGGGGTTGATGAAGTTATCGATATTCTTCACCCTGATGTTTTCTATAAAGACGCTCACAGGCATATCTACGAGGCGATCTTTAAATTGTTCGAATCATCGGAACCAGTGGATTTATTAACGGTTTCGGCCCAATTGAAGAAAGATGGCAATCTTGAAATCGCGGGTGGTGATTTTTACCTCATTAAACTTACGCAGAAAGTAGCCTCATCGGCTCATATTGAATTTCACGCCAGGATCATCCTGCAGAAATTTATCCAGCGCAGCCTGATAAAGATCTCGAACGAGATCATTGAAGAGGCCTACGATGATGCTACGGATGTATTTGACCTCCTGGACAACGCGGAGGCCAAATTATACGATGTAACCCAGGGTAACCTTAAAAGATCTGCTGAGACGGCACAGAACCTGGTGATCCAGGCCAAGAAGAAGATCGAAGAGATTTCTAATAAGGACGGACTCAGTGGTATCCCATCAGGATTTGACAAACTGGATAAGCTGACCTCCGGTTGGCAGCCCAGTGACCTGATCATCGTTGCAGCAAGACCGGGTATGGGTAAAACAGCCCTAACGCTGTCCATGGCAAGAAACATTGCCGTTAACGCGAATACCCCTGTAGCATTCTTCTCACTGGAGATGTCCTCTGTGCAGCTGATCACCAGGCTTATATCTTCAGAAACAGGACTCTCTTCTGAAAAACTGAGAACAGGCCGGCTGGAAAAACACGAATGGGAACAACTGAACGTCAAAGTAAAGGCGCTCGAAAAAGCACCACTGTTTATAGATGATACACCATCGCTCTCGATTTTTGACCTCAGGGCCAAGGCAAGGCGACTGGCTTCCCAACATAAGATCCGTCTTATCATAATTGACTACCTGCAATTAATGACCGCTGGGGGTACCCAGAAAGGTGGGAACAGGGAACAGGAGATCTCAACTATTTCCCGTAACCTGAAGGCACTGGCAAAGGAATTGAACGTTCCTGTTATAGCCCTGTCCCAGTTATCCCGTGCCGTGGAAACCCGGGGAGGCAGTAAGCGTCCTATCCTTTCAGATCTTAGGGAATCCGGGGCGATCGAGCAGGATGCGGATATTGTGTCCTTCATATATCGTCCTGAATATTACAAGATCGATGAATGGGATGATGAAGAACGCACTCCTACCCAGGGCCAGGCAGAGTTCATCGTGGCAAAACACAGGAATGGTGGGTTAGAGAATATTAGGTTAAAGTTCATTGGACAATTAGGTAAATTTGATAACTTGGATGACTTTGATACGCCATTCGAGTTTCAATCGAAGATGAATGCTGATGGCGATAATCCGTTCGCTACGCGTAAACTGCCCAATGCCGACGAGGCTTTTGGCAGTTCTATGAACCAGCCGCCTGATCTTGATCCAGATGATAATGATGTTCCTTTCTGATATACGGAGAACCACTAATACTGCAGTTACACTGCATAAACTGCCCAGTAAATTCATTTCTAAGTTTTCTTTAAAGCGTTTTGCGCCGGTACTGTTTATGCTGCTATTCCTGCTGACAGCGATCAAAGTGTCTGCAAGTGTGATCCTGATCCCTATGGATGCAGAGAGCCAGAAAGATCACCTGAAGGCTTACGGGATCACCTATTGGGTACTGACCAAACAACAAAAAGTACAATGGTTGCTCAATTACCGGGGTGGGTCTTTCCTGCTCCCAGACGGGGAACGGATCCGGAAAGAATGCCAGATCCGGGGGGTATCATTCGAAGTACTTTCCGATGAAATGGCCCAGGGAATCCTGGATGGGATCAGTAGCCCCGCAGTGAACCAGGAAGCCGTTATCCTGGAAAAAGCTCCTAAAATTGCGGTGTATTCCCCTAAAGACAACCAACCATGGGATGATGCGGTTACCATGGCGCTCACTTATGCCGAGATCCCTTACGTCACCATTTACGATGAAGAAGTGTTGGGGGATAAGCTGGTATTATATGACTGGCTTCACCTGCACCATGAAGATTTTACCGGGCAATATGGTAAATTCTACGGGGCATACCGGGCCACCCCCTGGTACATAGAAGGCAAGCGGCAGGCAGAAGACCTTGCTTCCAGGCTAGGTTTTTCTAAGGTTTCACAGGAAAAACTCGCCGTGGCTCTAAAGATCAGGAATTATGTTATCGGCGGAGGATTTATGTTTGCTATGTGCTCGGCAACGGACAGCTTTGATATTGCCCTTGCTGCTGAAGGCGTGGATATCTGCGAACCAATGTTCGACGGTGATCCTTCGGATCCCAATTACCAAAAGAGAATAGATTACACCAAGACCTTTGCCTTTAAAGACTTTATCCTGGAACGGAATCCGCTGAGGTACGAGTTCTCCTCGATTGATATGACCTCCCAGAGACAACAGGTACCTAAAGAGTCGGATTATTTTTCACTGATGGACTTTTCGGCTAAATGGGACCCGGTCCCCACAATGCTTTGCCAGAACCATACCTCCCTGGTAAAAGGATTTATGGGGCAGACCACCGCCTTTGCCCGGGAACAAATAAAACCTACGGTCCTGGTGCTGGGTGAAAACAGGATCAACGGGGAGGCCAGGTATATTCACGGCATCAAGGGGAAGGGATTCTTTACATTTTACGGCGGACACGATCCTGAAGATTACCAGCACAGGGTAGGGGATCCGAAAACTGCGCTGGAGTTGCACCCGAACTCTCCCGGGTACAGACTAATCCTTAATAATGTTTTATTTCCCGCCGCGAGGAAAAAGAAGCAAAAGACCTAAAAATTTTCAAGCATTTTTTGCAGGATGTGTTCCACCCCACCTTCATCATTGGTCAGGGTCTGGTAATTGGCTGCACTCAGTACATTGGGATGGGCATTGGCCATGGCTACACTGTAGGTAGCCAGTGACATCATTTCCAGGTCGTTATTATAATCCCCGAATACCAGGGTCTCCTCCGGGCTTATGCCGTAGTTTTCCTGTATTTTCTTGAGGGCGTATCCCTTATGGGCATCGGGATGCGAGAGATCCACCCAATGTTCCCCGGATACCTTGACCTGCAGGTCGGACTCAAAGGACCGGACAGCCGGGTAGATATATTGTTCAGAACTGATATCGTGGTATACTGCAATCTTGACGATCTCCTGGTCAAATTCGTAAAGATCGGGTATCACCTCGTAAGTGGTGTAATATTCCTGGAGTTTGGACTGGAACTCCCTTGAGCTTTCACTGAGGTAGGCACTGCCTTTACCGCAAAGAATAGGATGCGCGTCGGAAACTGAAGACAATTTCTCCAAAACCTCGTTTTTCTTTCCGCCCGGCAACGGGGTAGAGACCAGCTCTTTTCCCTGTTGAACTGCAAAAGCACCATTCTCCGCAATTATAATGATCTCGTCACGGATAGGGGCCAGTTTTTCGGCTATACTGCCAAACTGCCTGCCGCTTGCGGCTACGAATAGAATATTGTTCTTACGAAGTTGCTTATAGAGGTCAAAGAACAAAGGGCTGACCTGGTGCTTGGAGTTCAGGAGGGTGCCATCCATATCGGTGACCACTAATTTTATTCGTGATAAGTCCATGTTTTGTATCTTCAGCTTACAAAGGTATTTTTTAAGAATTTAAATAAGGACTGTAAAGTGAAAGTTTTACCCTCAGATACTCCGGCAACGGAGATGAAGATATACCAGAAATCCATAACTCTGCCTCCATTTCCCAGGGGATTCCACCTGGTGACCGACAGGATCGTCTCCCAGTTTCCTGAACTTAGCGAAATTAAGACCGGCCTTCTGAACGTTTTTATACAGCATACCTCTGCAAGCCTGACGATCAATGAGAATGCAGATCCTACAGTAAGGACAGACTTTGAGAGTCATATGAACCAGATGGTTCCTGAAAATGCACCCTATTATGAACATACCATAGAGGGGCCTGATGATATGCCTGCACACATTAAAGCTTCCCTTATGGGGGCGTCTGTCCAGGTTCCTGTGACCAATGGCAGGCTGAACCTTGGCACCTGGCAGGGAATATACCTTTGTGAACACAGGGATCATGTCAGCGGGAGGCGACTGGTGCTTACCGTATACGGGTCCTGAGAAGCAATATTAAAAATAAAATGATAATGGCTACAAAAGAAGACATCCTGAATAAGATACAGATCCTGATCACTCATCATTTTAAAACCCCGGAGGAGGCCTACAGGTTCTTTGATAAAGACTCCGATGGTAAGCTTAAAAAAGATGAAATAATCGAATTGCTGAAGCGGGCAGAGATTAATGGTTTTATCAGGGGGATCGTCGCCAGCAAATTGATCGAAGGGTATGATAAGTCCGGGGATGAATATGTGGATTGGGATGAATTCAAGGCTGCGATTTCTAAGATTCAGAAAACCTGAGACATAAAAAAAACCCGGCGGTAAGCCAGGGTTTTTAAGCGAGATAAGATTCGTTTTATTTTACCTTTTCTACAATTGCTTTGAAAGCATCGGGGTGGTTCATGGCCAGGTCGGCAAGTACCTTACGGTTCAGGTCGATATTGTTGGCTTTCAATTTCCCCATAAACTGAGAATAGGACAGTCCGTGCATCCTGGCACCTGCATTGATACGGGTGATCCACAGGGCGCGGAAATTTCTTTTCTTATTCCTACGGTCCCTGTATGCATACTGCATTGCCTTTTCTACTGCATTCTTGGCAACAGTCCAGACATTTTTACGACGACCAAAGTATCCTTTGGCCTGTTTCATTATTTTTTTTCTACGTGCTCTTGAAGCAACTGAATTTACTGATCTTGGCATTTCTTTTTGTTTTTTGTAGCAGGCGATCCGGTTTTATTTGCGGATACTTTATGGCCCAACTCCACGGTTAATACAATTCCCTTAGTGACAATTACTTTAAACGTAATTGTTCCATGATACTGTTCTCATCGGCTTTGTGTACCAATGTATCATGGGTCAGCTTAAGCTTACGCTTTTTAGACTTCTTAGTAAGAATGTGGCTCTTGTAAGCGTGCTTCCTCTTTATTTTACCGGTACCGGTCAGCTTAAAACGCTTCTTGGCACTGGATTTAGTTTTCATTTTAGGCATTAGCTTCCTATTTGTTATTAATTATCTCGCTTATTATTATCTGTTGCGACGCTGCGCAATTTTACTTCTTTGTCTTGGGGGCCAGGAACATAGTCATCCGCTTACCTTCCAGTTTTGGCATTTGCTCTACTTTACCGTAGTCTTCAAGCTCAGATGCCAATCTCAGAAGCAGGATTTCTCCCTGGTCCTTGTACACGATAGATCGTCCTTTGAAGAATACATAAGCTTTAAGCTTAGCACCTTCTTTAAGGAATTTTTCCGCGTGCTTCTTTTTAAATTCGTAATCGTGGTCATCCGTCTGGGGTCCAAACCGGATTTCCTTCACCACCACTTTGGTGGCTTTGGCTTTCATAGCCTTCTCCCTCTTCTTCTGTTCGTAGAGGTATTTTTTATAGTCGATGATTTTACAAACCGGCGGATCCGCATTCGGCGATATTTCCACCAGATCAAGACCTTGTTCCGCGGCCATGGAAAGTGCTTCCCTGATAGGGTATACACCCATTTCCACGTTGTCTCCCACCAATCTTACCTTGGGTGACGATATCTTCTCATTGATCTTATGGGGATTCTTATTTTCCCTCCTAGGTTGGGGCTTAAATCTTCTTCTAATTGCTATGGCTACTACTTTTTAATTCGACTTATTTTAACTTTTATTTGAACGACTTTAAGGTACTACTTATTTCTTTTTCGACCAAGTCTACAAACTGTTTCACAGAGATCTTGCCCAGATCTTCACCACCGTGACGACGTACAGAGATCATCGATTCTGATTCTTCCTGCTCGCCAACGATCAGCATAAACGGGATTTTATTCATCTCGGCGTCCCGGATTTTCTTCCCTACCGTCTCGTTACGATGGTCTGCAAGGGCGCGAATTTCGTGATTTTCCAGTGAATTTAAAACTTTTTCGGCATATTTTTCGTGTTTCTCACTGACGGGCAAGATAATAGCCTGCTCCGGGATAAGCCATAATGGGAAATTACCCCCGGTATGTTCCAGTAAAAGAGCGACAAATCGCTCCATGCTTCCGAAGGGTGCACGGTGTATCATCACCGGCCGGTGTGATTCGTTATCACTGCCTTTGTAGGTCAGGTCAAACCTTTCTGGCAGGTTATAATCAACCTGTATGGTCCCCAATTGCCATTGTCTTCCAAGCGCATCCTTCACCATGAAGTCCAGCTTAGGCCCGTAGAATGCTGCTTCACCTTCTACGATCTTGTAATTCAGTCCTTTTTCTTTCGCGGCATTGATGATAGCTCGTTCGGCTTTCTCCCAGTTTTCTATTGTTCCGATATACTTGTCCGGTTGCTCCGGATCTCTTAGGGATACCTGGGCGGTAAAATTATCAAAACCAAGAGAGTTGAGCACGTATAAAGACAAGTCTATCACTTCCTTGAATTCCTGGTCCAGCTGATCCGGGGTACAGAAAATATGAGCATCGTCCTGGGTGAATCCTCTAACCCTCGTCAGGCCGTGCAGTTCGCCACTTTGTTCATAGCGGTATACAGTACCGAATTCAGCGTAACGTTTAGGCAGTTCCCGGTAGCTGAAAGGCCGGGCATTGTATATTTCGCAGTGATGCGGACAGTTCATCGGCTTCAGCAAGAATTCCTCATCCTCTTTCGGAGTATGAATGGGTTGAAAACTGTCTTCCCCGTATTTCGCATAATGCCCCGAGGTGACATACAGTTCTTTCTGCCCGATATGAGGGGTGACCACCATCTCGTAGCCAGCCTGTTTCTGGGCTTTTTTCAGGAATTGTTCCAGACGTTCCCTCAGGGCAGCACCTTTAGGCAACCACAGGGGTAATCCCTGGCCAACCTTCTGGGAAAATGTGAACAGGTCCAGTTCTTTTCCCAGTTTCCTGTGATCTCTTTTCTTAGCTTCTTCGAGCAGGGCGAGGTACTCTGTAAGTTCTTTCTGTTTAGGGAATGATATTCCGTAGACCCTGGTCAGCTGGGGTTTGTTCTCGTCCCCCCTCCAGTATGCTCCTGCCACATTGAGGATCTTGATCGCTTTAATAAAGCCAGTATTGGGGATATGGCCTCCCCGGCACAGATCCGTAAAGGTATCATGGTCACAGAAGGTGATGCTTCCATCCTCCAGGTTCTCAATGAGTTCAGTCTTATATTCGTTTTGCTGGTCCTCGTAATAGGACAGGGCTTCTTGTTTACTGACGGCACGCATTTTAAATTCGTGCTTGCCTCTCGCAATCTCCAGGGCTTTCTTCTCAATTGCCGGGAAATCCTTTTCAGAGATGGTGTGTTCCCCGAAATCGACATCATAATAAAAACCGTTTTCGATCGCCGGTCCGATGGTCAATTTAATTCCCGGGTAAAGTTCCTCCAGGGCCTGTGCGACCACGTGCGAAGACGAATGCCAGAAGGCTTTCTTTCCTTCGTCATCGTTCCAGGTATGAAGAACCAGTTTACCATCCTCTTCCAGGGCAGAGACCGTCTCAACCTTTGTGCCGTTAAAGGTAGCCGAGATCACGTTCCTGGCCAGTCCTTCGCTGATGCTCCTGGCCACATCCATAGGGGTTGCTCCCTGTTCAAATTCTTTTACGGAATTGTCCGGTAAGGTTATTTTTATCATTCCCATCGCTCACTTTTGTAAGGCAGCAAAGATAACATCTTGCTTTGATGCGGGCAATTAAAGCTAAAGTATTTTAGAGGGTGCGGACTATGCCGCCAGACGGCCTATTTTTTATTAAAAAAGGCGTTTACAACAGTTCGTATACTGTAGAAACCCATACCTACCGCTGCGAGGGCAAATATAAAACCCAGGATTAGCACGTAAATGTAGAGCGGGTGGCCTTCATTTTTAAAAGCCTGATAGATAATAACGGGAGCGATGAACATTAACAGGGCTGTGATTCCCAGGTATTTGACACCTCTAATCAGTAATTCTCTGTCTGTTCTCATATTACCCATGGCTTTGTTGCAAAAATAATGCTTTTAGTTATTTAGTCATTACTCTACGATGAGTGTTTCCCTGAATTCCTGGCAGACGGCAAAATATCCCAGGGCAAAATTATCCGGGTCCCCCACATTGTCAAAGTTCTCGATATTGTCAATGCCCGTCGCGTTAATAATGTTCCCGCGCACCGTGGCAGCAGGGGTCTGGAAGGGACCGGCGGTATCGCTGCCGCTCTGTACGATCAGCTGGTTCATGTAGTTATAGAATGGTTCATCTACACCTAGCAATCCTATTTCAATTTCTTTTCCTGCTTCAAAAGTCTGGTCGTAGAAATAGGAGAATATAAATTGTTGTCCCTGGTAGAACTCATCCTCGGTCACCAGGTATTCATCAGAACCAAGATCAAATAAATAGAAATCGTTGCGTTCAGGGGAATCCGTAAATGAAATGATCACTTCGGTCTCATCTCCTTCAAAAAGACTGGCATCGCCTTGCTCCAGGGAATCGATCGGAACTCCCGGTATATACTGGGTCCTCGCGATATACAATTCCCCCTGGAAATCGACCTGCAGGATGAGCCTGCCCGTAAGGAAGAATTCTGTATTCTTACTGGCTTCGTATACCCCCGGTTCTGTTTGCAGCAGAACCATAGTATTGGGATTCTCAAAAGAGCTTTCCATATCAATATTTGTTATGGTGATCTGGTCTACTTCGGTGGCCGGGGTCTTCCCGAAGAATGAATCTGTCAGGTTAACTTTAATGACCACGTCTTGCACTGCCTCCGAAGTGTTGACCCGGATCAGGGCATCAATGATCAGGCGGGGTGGTCCAACCGGGGTGTCTACCTGGATGACGTCTTCACAACCGGAGCAGAACAAGCTTATAATGATGATGGTGATGATCCTTTTCATGTTCTCAAAACTTAAAGTTGTAGGTGACAGAGGGTACTATCCCGAAGATCGAGGTCCTGACCGCTTCATTGGCCCCTGTATCCTGGTTTCTCCTGAAGTTGATAGATGCAGCATTCATACGGTTGTAAACATTGTATATGCTGAATACCCACTCGGTCTGCAGTTTCCTGTCCCGGTTTTTACGGGGGATAAGGGTTGCAGAGATGTCCAACCGGTGGTAGTCCGGCAATCTTTCCGTATTCCGCAGTCCGTAATAGGGAACAGTAAGCCCTTGGAAGCCGAATTGCCCAACGGGATAGTTGGTTGGCTGCCCCGTCTGGTAAATGAAATTACTGTTCAGGCTCCATTTTTCACTAAGTTCATAACTGCCATACACGGCGATATCATGAGTTTTGTCATAAGGAGTATTATACCATTCCCCGAAATTGATACCGGTTTCCTGGTTAGACCTGCCATCATCGGTCACAGGGGCTCGTCCCGGGGTGCGTTGTTCCGATTTGGACAAGGTGTAGGCCATCCACCCCTGGAAACTGCCCTCGTTCTTCCGCAGCAGGATTTCCAGTCCATAAGCCCGTGCCTGCCCGTTCAATATCACCTGTTCTATTGCATTGTTGGCGATCAGGTTGGCCCCGTCAATATAATCTATCCTGTTCTGTACCTCTTTGTAGAAAACCTCGGTTTCCAGTGCATATCGGCGGTCGGCTGTTTCCCTGAAATACCCGAATGCATATTGATCAAGTAACTGGGGTTTGACGAACGGGCCACTGGGAGTCCAGACATCCAGGGGGGTAGGGGAGCTGGTGTTGGAAAGCAGGTGCAGGTATTGCGATAGCCGGGTATAGCTGGCTTTAAAAGCATTTTGGCTGTTCGGGGTCCAGGAAAGGGCGACACGGGGTTCAAGGTTGGTGAAATCGGCCAGCGTAGTGCCTCGCCCGGGTTCAAGAACTTCAATGGGGTCTGCTTCCTGGTAGATGAGCAGGAAGGGGTCAAAAGTGACCGGGCGATCATCCTGGTACCGGTTCAGTTCATCCTGACCCAGTCGTATAAAATGACTCAATCTTAGTCCGTACTGCATACTGAAGGTAGAGGATAGTTTATGTTCCACATCCACGTAGACTGCAGATTCATTGGCATACTTCTGTATCAATTGCTCCTGTACTATGCCCGAATCTTCCCGGTTGGGCTCAATCTCTCCGGGGTTAAAACGGTAATAGGTATTCTGCAGTCCGAAGTTTACCTGCAGCGCATCCGTCAGGTAGTGCTTAAAATCGTATTTGAGATTGAAATTCTGGATACCGGAATTCCAGCGGAACCCGACAAAGTCTAGTTCCAGCCCGTAATAGTAATCCGAATATATCAGGGAAAGGTTAGAGAAAAGTCGGTCAGAAAAGATATGGTTCCACCGGAAATTAAAAACGCTGTTCCCGTAAGTGTTGTTAAATACATTAGCGACGCTGAAAACGTCTCTCCCGAAATAACCTGAGAGGAACAGGTTGTTACGCGCGTTGAGGCGATAGTTGAGTTTAGTGTTGAGATCGTAGAAATACGCCTTGTTCTGGATATCGAACAGCGGAAGGAACAGGTGAGCATAAGAGGCGCGGCCTCCCACCAGGAAGGCAGCTGTATCTTTTTTGATGGGTCCCTCGGCCAGCAGGCGACTGGCGACCAGGCCTATCCCACCGTTCATTTTAAATTCCTTACTGTTTCCTTCTTTCTGGAAGATCTCGAGCACAGAGGAGACCCTGCCCCCGTAGCGCGCGGGAATCCCACCTTTATACAGCTTGATATCCTTGATGGCATCCGGGTTGAAGACCGAGAAGAACCCGAATAAATGTGAGGAATTAAAGATAGTTGCCTCGTCCAGGAGAATAAGGTTCTGGTCTGCTGCACCGCCCCGGACGTTAAAGCCCGAGGAACCTTCGCCGGCATTGGTGACTCCGGGTAGTAATACGAGCGACTTCAGGACGTCAGCCTCCCCGAGCACCACGGGGATCTTTTTAATGGTCTGGGCAGACAAGGAGTTTACACTCATCTGAGGCTTGCTGATATCAGTGCGTTCAATATCCTCGGTAAGGATCACTTCCTGTAATTCTTCGGTCTGTTCATACATCCGGAAATTCCGGAGTATGTTCTGGTCAAAGCTGATGGTTTCCCTGATCTCCTGGAATCCAAGATAGGCGATCCTGATCTCATATGTCCCTTCGGGTAGTGTAAGGGAATAAAACCCGTATTCATTGGTTACAGCACCTGTTCCCAGTTCCGGGACAATTACGCTGACCCCTATCAGGGTCTCATTGCTGTTCGCCTCGCTGATGGTGCCGCTGAGCGTATACCGCTGCTGGGCATAAATGGAATGGAAAACCCATAGCAGGCCGAACAACAATATGAATGTCTTACGCATTCGCAATTTTTATTTAAAAATAGGGAGAATAACCGGATATCGAAATCAATAAAAACAAACAACCCCGCCGGGAGGCAGGGTCGTATATCAATTAAGCAGAAAAACTACTTCAGCTTTTCCAGTAGGCTGTTCAGGGTTTTACTGGGTCTCATCGCCTCTGAAGCTTTCTCAGGGTCTGGCATGTAATAGCCACCAATATCCTGGGGTTTCCCCTGGGCTGCTTCCAATTCCCCGATGATGGTATCCGTCTCATCTCGCATGGACTTGGCGATCTCTTCATACATTTCCCTTAATGCCGGGTGTTCGTCCTGGGAAGCGAGCGCTTCTGCCCAATAACGGGCGAGGAAGAAATGACTGCCCCTGGTGTCCAGTTCGCCTACCTTACGGGAAGGCGATTTATCGTTGTCCAGGAATTTCTCTGTCGCATCATCAAGGGCTTCGGCCAGCACTTTTGCCGCCGGGTTATCGTATTTATCACCATAGAAGGCAAGTGAAACAGCCAGGGCAAGGAATTCCCCCAGGGAATCCCATCGCAGGTGTCCCTCTTCCAGGAACTGTTCTACGTGCTTAGGGGCAGATCCTCCTGCACCGGTTTCAAATAAACCACCACCGTTCATCAGTGGAACTATGGATAACATTTTTGCACTGGTACCTACCTCGAGGATAGGGAAAAGATCTGTCAGGTAATCCCGCAGAACATTCCCGGTGACCGAGATGGTATCTTTTCCTTCTTTCATCCTTTTCAGGGTGAACTCGGCCGCCTCTACCGGGGACAGGATCTGTATATCTAATCCTTCAGTATCTAGTCCTGGCAGGTATTGATCGATCTTTGCGATAAGTTGCGCGTCATGGGCACGTTCTTTGTCCAGCCAGAAAACGGTAGGAACTTTAGTGGCACGGGCACGCTTTACAGCAAGCTTGATCCAGTCTTCTACCGGTGCATCCTTGGTCTGGCACATTCTCCAGATGTCTCCTTCAGATACATTGTGCTCCAGCAAAGTAGAGTTATCAGAAGTCCTCACGACCCTGACTTTCCCGTTTGCAGGGATCTCAAAGGTTTTATCGTGAGATCCGTATTCTTCGGCTTTCTGAGCCATCAGTCCCACGTTAGGGACAGTTCCCATAGTTCTCGGGTCAAAGGCTCCGTGTTTTTTACAGAAGTCAATAGTGGCCTGGTAAACACCGGCATAACTGCTATCCGGGATCACGGCCTTGGTATCCTGGGTATCTCCTTCGGCATTCCACATCTGGCCCGAATTCCGGATCATAGCCGGCATAGAGGCATCGATGATTACATCACTCGGAACATGCAAGTTGGTGATACCCTTATCAGAATTTACCATGGCCAAGTCTGGCCCTTGTTCCATAGCTTGTTGCAGATCTTTTTCAATTGCTGCACGTTCACCCTCTGGTAGGGATTGAATCTGGTTGTAGAGACTTTCCAGCCCGTCATTGGCACTGACACCGATCTTCTGGAAGGTGTCTTCGTATTTTTTAAAGACTTCAGAGAAATACTCCTCTACCACGTGCCCGAAAATGATAGGGTCAGAGACCTTCATCATGGTGGCTTTCAGGTGTACCGAAAAGAGGATATCCTTTTCCTTGGCGTCTTTGATCTCCTGGTCCAGGAACTGGATCAAAGCCTTTTTTTCCATTACGGTAGCATCGATGATCTCCTTAGCCAGCAGGCTCACTTTTTCTTTTAATACGTTAACGGTACCATCTTCTCGGACTAATTCGATTCGGACGTCACCGGCCTCATCAACGGTGACAGATTTCTCGTTAGAACGGAAATCTCCTTTTCCCATAGTAGCCACATGTGTTTTGGAATCCTTATCCCAGGCTCCCATGGAATGTGGGTTTTTCTTGGCGTAATTTTTAACCGGTTTTGGTGCCCTGCGGTCCGAGTTTCCTTCCCTGAGCACCGGGTTTACCGCACTCCCTTTAATTTTATCGTATGTCGCCTTGATCCCTTTTTCCTCTTCGGTGGTCGGCTCATCCGGGTAGTCGGGCAGCGCATACCCTTTGGACTGCAGTTCCGAGATGGCTTCCTTCAGCTGGGGGATAGAGGCACTGATATTGGGAAGTTTAATGATATTTGCCTCAGGAGTGGTAGCAAGGTTGCCCAGCATGGCCAGGTCATCTGAATGTCTTTGTGATTCTTCCAGCCGGTCGGGGAAGGCAGACAGGATTCTTGCGGCCAGTGAAATATCCCTGGTCTCTATATGGACGCCGGCGGTTTTACCGAACGCTCTGACAATGGGGAGAAATGATTGGGTGGCGAGGGCTGGTGCCTCGTCAGTCTTGGTATAAATAATACTCGGCATATATACGTCTAGTTTTCATTTAAGCGTCGCAAATATACAATTTTAAATGGCTCTGTTCATGGAGGAAAGGGGGGAGGCCGGCATATTGTGATCTTTATGGAAACCAGCCGGGCATTTCAGCTGTGAAGTAAACCGGAAAAACAAAAGCCATATCATTGTAACAAGTACATTGATATGGCTTTTTAGAATCGATCCGCAAACGTCTAGTCCTGTAATCTTGTTACAGTCCGCAACCATTGATTGCATTTGCATGATCTCATCCACGTTTGAAACATCGTTTTTTCTTAATCGAAATTAAGATTGACTAAATGTTTCTTTTCATTGTATTAGTTCTTTTATTTTAAATATAAAATCGCAATTCTATACTTAATATACAAGTCCTCACATTAGACGACAAGCGACAGCCTCCCGTTAAATGCTCATCCTATACCGCTGCCATGTAATTGCTTACCTGGTTTTGGTTAACGGATTATACAACAATACAAAGAACGTTGACTTCGTAATGATTTTTGAAATTCCATGGACTGGATATTCCCGAAAACCATAAATTAAAAATACAACATTTTTTCACCTTGCGCAAGTTTTATAAGCAATTTAAAATCAACACTTTATGAACGGAGTTTATCAACAATTGTTCATAATCCCGAAACCTGCAGTTTTTTCTAGTGTCCTGGTAATCAGTGGAGTTTTGATCTTTGGAATATTAACGGGTATCCGGTCCGCCGGAGGGTTCGCGTTTTAATTGCCGTTGTATCTTACGGATGGCGGATTCGATCGATTTTTCCGGTTCAATGATGTTGTATTCTCCCCAGAAGTCGGGATCGGAAAAGCCGCTGGCCTCGTCGGCAAGGATGACGGATGGGCGCAACCTTTGTTTGCCCTTGGGTAAATCTCCTTCTGTGTTCACCACCCAGTCTGTTACGGCCATTTCACAAGTTAAGCTGTAAACCGAATTAAATAATTTCCGGTCCCAGTCTATTTTGAACTCGAGGAACACATTGCTGTAACCATAATACCACTTCCCCCCTTTATTCATATAGTCTACCCGGTAGGCGACCTGGGTGGGAAAGACATCGGCATTCTGGGGTTTTTTCCGGACAAACATCCTGCTGGCCTGTTCCCGGTTGGTGATGTTCAGGGAAAAGATAGCACTGGTCAGTACCTTCTGCTCTGCCTCTATATATAGTTTTCCTTCGTACATGGGTTCTGCGATTTCCGGGCGTTGTTTAAAGTTGACCACGTATACCAGCTGATCATTGATCCTCGTGGAACGGTCAAAGCTAAAGTCGTACGCATCGATAGAATCGTCAGTGAACAGGTAATCAGGGTATTTCATAATATCCACGAAGAGGGTATTATAGGGGCCTCCCTGCAATTTAAGGACCAGGGTATCAAGTTTGCTGTAATCCGTACTCTTCCGGGCTTTGTAGAGCTCTACCACGTCGTTCCTGCTCGCCGTATAAGGTGTTTTATAAATGTTTACCACGGCTTCGGATAAGGAGACGTTCCTTCTCCGCCGTTTAATGGTTTCCCGGTAGAAGGCGGTCATCAGCGTCGGGTCTGATACATAATTAGCCCCCTTGTTCCTTAAAGTTTCCTTCACGAGTACTACGGCGTTCCTGGGAGCGCTGATGTTCACTTCGGGCAGTTCCGTAATCGCAATTTCCAGGGCGATCGTATTCTCCTCCTGCCTTAAGCTTGCCAGGGGAATCACTTTTGAAGTATAGCCGAGGAAGGATACCTGCACCCTCGGATCCTGGAGATCGTTAGGTACCTTTAACGAGAATTCCCCATCGGTATTGGTCACCGTGCTGATATTATTATTTTCGAGGCTGACACTCGCAAATACAAGCGGTTTCCCGTTTTCAGCATCTACCACTTCGCCCTTGTACTGGGTATACGCCTGTGGTTGGGATTCCTGCGCGGTCAGCATAAACGGGACCAGTAACAGTATTAAACAAAACTGCATTGCGAAGGTCCAGGCCTTATTCATTCTTTTTGCCCGAGTGAGCACTGGAGGATTAAAATGCATGATCTTTGGTGTTTGCCTTTCTAAGTTAAGCAATAATGAGCTATAACAGAAGCTAATTAACACTTGTACGCCTGGTTTTCAGCAGTATGGGTATAAAAAAAAGCACATCGCTACGATGTGCTTTTATATTTACCAGCTTTGACTACTCTTCGGGAAAATCAGGGCTTTCCATGATCTCGGCTATCTGGGCGTTATGCCTGGCGGTGTGGCCGGACATAAAAAGGACCGCCTGGTAAGCGTCTATTGTGCCGAAAGGCATCTGAGCGTAATGATTCCTGAGGTCATCCTCGGTTTCCTTCATATAATCAATATGGCTCTTCCGGGCGCTCTTAAAAGCTTCAAGGGATTGTTCAAAGTCACCGAACTGCCCACTGGGTTCAAAAGCCTCCGCGGTTTTTATCTTCTGGTCCCGGTTGGTGATCATCGCCAGGATATCGGCGTCAGACATCTTCACTTCAGATCGCATATCGGCATTGGCC
The DNA here is from genome assembly GCF_004362865.1 of Zeaxanthinibacter enoshimensis. Taxonomy (GTDB): domain Bacteria; phylum Bacteroidota; class Bacteroidia; order Flavobacteriales; family Flavobacteriaceae; genus Zeaxanthinibacter; species Zeaxanthinibacter enoshimensis. Next base: position 421,296 of record NZ_SNYI01000002.1, read on the forward strand.
GGGGATTGTAGTGTTCCTTTTAACATTTCCCCTATCATCTTCTCCGATATGGCCAGGTGCTCCACGCACTCTGCCACGGACCAGGATTCCGGACTATTCTTAAAATTCAGTTGTTCGTCTGACAGGCCATCAACTGAGGCCATCAGGTTATCTCGTGTCTGTTTCAGATGGTCCACTGCCATCGCTCTCTCCTCATCGGTCAGTTTAAGATCACTGAGGTTAAACCCTACCAGCAGCAGGGCAAATAGAATAATACTGATTTTTTTCATAAGGCTTTACATTTAAATAGAGAATAAGGCTATGCCGCTCATAATCAACCCGGTGCTCTCGGGAAAGCGACTGTTTAAGATACTCCAAAATCTCTAAATATCAGCCAAATAGCCCCTTAATTTGAGTAGGTACCAAGAAAAACATTGACCCCCGGCGGAATTGGATTACCAGCGGCCCGTCTCAACATAACAATCTGCCCGGTGTGCCAGATGGCATCTGAAACAGGACCATTAATAAGATGCAGGAAACTGAATTCCGAATAAGAGTTTTTGCCCTGGAAGCGTAACGGGTAATCGGAGAAATTATCTATCCCCGCCAGGAGATCGGAAGCTTCTCTGAGTCGTTCAAGAGTGATGCTGCGCATTTCAGGAGGGCTGATAGCTAAAGCAGGCTTACCGCTCCTATCTACGACCTCTTTCCGGGCTGTTGCAATGATCACCTCGGAGAGATCATATATATGCCGCATTAATTCCTGAATGGAACGCAGATCCTCCCCGGCACGGTACTCATATTCCTTATTCCCGAGCCCCTCTGTCGCCCAGTAGTAACGAAAGGCAAGGCCGTCAACCATTCTCGCCATGGTAGTACCTGCTGTATATTGTTTACTGCGCTCCGGGAGCTTGTCATAGTTTTCTTCCGTGACCTCTTTCACTTGTCCTGAACTTTGATTGATGGTAAAGATTATTGCGAATAGTGCGATTGGTTTTATAGTCATCCCATGGGTGGTGTTGAAATGATTTACAGATGATCACAACCTTGGCCGCAGAACTAAATTCTTCCCGCCCTGATAGTTGTAAATATCGGTGTAATGTACATAAAATTTCCTGTAGTTCCGGCAGCATAAGGGTAGTCCCACCCCCGCCTAACAGTGTAAACGAAGTTCGCTGGCTTATTTAATTGCAGGACTACTTCTCAGGGAATGGTAAATGTGATCAGCATGTTTTTCTCCCGGGTATTCGGCACTTCAGATATCAGGGCATATTTTCCCGAATCGAGGTCTGCCTTGAAATATCCCGTCTTCCCAGCCGGCAGGTCATTTATCCCGCCAAGAAAAATTATACCTTCAGGAGCCGGAGAGATAAGACCTTCGGGGTCGGCCCAGTTCATCCACTTTTCTAATTCGTCCAGGTTTGCGTTTTCTGACAATCGCACCAGGTTTACATCATGTCCTACAAAGTTTTCATGGGTCATCTGATCCTCAAATTTCACCTCGAAAACCTGGGGACCGGCATGGATGGAATCCAGCACACTGATTCCTTCAGCACCCGATAAAGCGATCTTTACTGTCGATTCAGGAGCGGTATTTGCAGTACTGTCCGCAATAACGACCATTTCTTTGGCCATTCCCATCACCCCGTGGAAAACCCCGTTGGGCATTTTAACATAGCATTCCAGGACATAATAACCAGGTTCCAGGTACACGGTACTCTCTGCTACCTTGCCCGGAGATACCAAACCGACTCCCCCGGAAAAAACAATCTCCGAAAACCAGGGGGGTAATTTTCCAAAGGCTTCCATGGCCGCATCCATTTCTCCTTTATTGATCAGGTCCATTCCTTCCTGGAAAATAGGCATGACATCCTTCTCCCCATCCTTGATGTTCTTGCCTTCGGGATATTTATCCAGTAAAATGAAATGCGCTTCAGAAGATGCGTTCTTATAGCGAAAGGTTTGCCAGCCGGATTGTACAGTATCCTGTACCTGGAAATCCATGACCTCTGTGAGTACCTGGATTACATTTTCTTTTTTCTCGACAGTTTCCTCCATTTCTTTTTCCTTCTTGTCCTCTTTGCAGGATTGGAAGATCACTAGAAGTATGCAGCAGGACAGAATTACCCCAGCCACAGTTTTTAAACCTGGATTTCTCATGTTTATACTATTTAGAGTTAAGGGCGCTAATCAAAGCCGTCGGAGGAGGGAACACGGTCACAGGGCCGTTTAGTTGGTCAATATAATGAAAATTTACTATGGAATAACTAGTATAAACTGATAATTTCAGCTATAAGTCTCTTATTTTCTGCAGGATGGGATTAAACGCTTTTGAGGCGACTATCACCTGGTCGCCTATACTAAGCCCCTGTATTTCTTTTTCTGTGACCACCACCTTTACCAGGTTAGCGCCAATGAGCAGGGTAACGATCCATACCACTTCCTGTTGCTCTATACCTAATATCTTGCCGCTGAACTGGAATTTCCCGCTGATCTTGTGTTGCATAAACACCTGTGCCGGGCTTCCTTCCCTGCTGATCACCCCGTTTCCCAAAACCGCAACCCGGTCAGAAAGTTTAATAATTTCACCCAGGTCATGGCTTACCAGGATTACGGTAAATCCGTAACGCTGCCGGGCTTCCAGGATAAAATCCTGCAAATGGCTCCGGGTGAGGTGATCCAGGGCAGACATGGGCTCATCCAATAGCAACAGCTTTGGCTGGCGTACCAGCGCCCTGGCCAGGGCAACCCGCTGCTGTTGTCCTCCTGAGAGCTGCCCGGGCTTCTTATGTTGGAGCTCTCCCAGGCTTGTGATCGTTATCAGCTCTTCCAGCAGGGCTGAGGATTCTCCTTTTCGGAGCCCGAAAGCAATATTCTCCCTGGCGGTGAGGTTGGGAAATAAAGCATAATCCTGGAATACGTAGCCAATATTTCTCTTCTGGGGAGGCAGGTTAATATTTTTACCGGAATCATACCAGGTTTCTCCCCCCACCTCGATCCGGCCGGAGTCCGGTTGTAACAACCCGGACAATATGCGGAGCGCAGAGGTTTTCCCCGCTCCTGAATCGCCGTACAGGGTAAGGCATTCACCCTGTTGCAACTCCATTTGGATATCCAGCTGCATCCCTCCCTGGGCAGACCATAATTTTTTATTGAACTGCGCAGTGATCATTTCCAGAATTTTTTTAGATACCCGCCATTGACCAGGTATACCAACAAGAGTATGCTGAAGGTGATGGCAAACAAGACCATGGAATAATAATTTGCAGCTCCATAATTAAGCGCCTCCACCTGGTCGTAAATAGCAATAGAGGCCACCCTGGTTTCCCCGGGGATATTACCCCCTATCATAAGTACCACCCCGAATTCCCCAACGGTATGTGCAAACGAAAGGACTATCCCGGTGAGCAGGGAAGATTTAATATTGGGGAGCAGTATCTTCAGCAGGGTGGTGGTGCGCGATTTTCCAAGAAGGTAAGAGGCTTCCTTGAGTGATGGTGGGAGGGAAGCCAGGCCCGATTGTATAGGATGGACCATAAAAGGCAGACTGTAGATCATAGAAGCGACCACCAGGCCTGGGAAGGAGAAAATAAGTTGGATACCCAACCACTCGTCTAACCACTGCCCGAAGGAATTCGAAGGACTGAAGGCAAGCAAGAAATAGAATCCGAGCACTGTTGGTGGCAACACCAGGGGCATACTCACCAGGGTCTCTATTACGGGTTTTATCCGGGAGCGACTGGAGGACAGCCAGAACGCCAGGGGAACCGATACAAAGAACAACAGCACTGTTGTAACGGCAGCCAACTCGAACGTGATCTTTAATGGGGTTCCCTCTAACATGGTGACAACATTATTTCATTTAATTTAATCATCGCCAGTACTTCTATACCTGGTTGCAGGGAAAGATCTGCTACCGCATTAGTACTGATGATGGCCTCCAAAGTTCCTAAGTCGGATTCCAGGATAACACTGCATAACAGGTCACCCTGCTTAATGGCGCTGATCACCGCTAGAATCCTGTTCTGCAGACTGATCTCCCTGACCCCGGGTTTAGCGATAACTATTTCGGTTTCCTTGAAGAGTAGCTGTACTTTCGTTCCTGTCGCCAGGTAATCCGAGGTATCCGGGGTGTCTATTATGATCGATTTAAGCAATATGCCTTTACAATCTACACTGACCAGTGATAAACTACCGCTGACCTGTATGCCCGATATCTGCCCTTCAATTCTATTCATCTACCGAATATCCAAATTTTTTCAATATTCGCCGGGCTTCAGGGGAAAAAAGGAATTCTGAGAATTGATTGGCTGCATCGGGCATGGCGGAATTCCTGATCCGGACCACACCCTGTTCTATGGGGGAATGCATCCGCGGATCAAGGTCTGTCCATTGCCCTTTGCCGGCAACATTAGCCGACAAGACCACAGCTTTAGCCGTAATTCCTATCTCCGAAGCACCGGAGCGGATAAACTGGCTGGCCTGGGCCACACTTTCGCCATAGACCAGTTTGTGAGCGACCCGGTCGTACAACCCTGTTCCCCTCAGTACTTCTACCGCTGCTCTCCCGTAGGGGGCGGTCTGTGGAGTCGGGATGGCGATATGTTTTACAGCCTCATCCGTCAGATCTTGAAGTTCAGGGCGGATCCCTTCACGATTGGTCCATAAGACAATGTTTCCATAGGCGTATATCCTTGGTTCCCCGGATATGAGCCCCAGTTCTTCCAGCTCCCGGGGGTACATCATATCGGCGGAAACCAGGATGTCATAAGGGGCGCCCTCCCTGATCTGTGCCGTTAATTTTCCGGAGGATCCTGTGATCATTTCGCATGCTGTACCGGTCTGCTCAGAAAAAGCAACCACCAGCTCTTCCATGGCATACTGCATATTGGCCGCGGTGGCGATCCTCAGCTTCTGTTCCGGTTGGCCACAGGCAGGAAATAGCAATAGTAATAAAAAGAAAATCGGGATTAATGGCCGGTGATGCATAGTGCTAATTTATGGAAATCCGGCTAGTAATGGGAGAGTTTTGAAGATCAGGCAATCGTTCGGAAGGTGAGGTTGATCCGGGGTTGTGATATCCGCTTACTGGGGGGTAAGCGGTGGACCCAGTGTTCCTGGGTTACTCCCTTCATTATTAATAAGCTCCCCGGATCCAGGTAGAGAGATACGGTTTCTTTGGTATCCCTGTGTTTAAAAGCAAATTTCCGGACAGCGCCGAAACTCATCGAGGCAATGGCTGCGCCTTTAAGCAACTCTTTTTCATTATCGCTGTGCCAGCCCATACCTTCTTCCCCATGATGGTACAAATTCAGCAGGCAGGAATTGTAGCTTTCCCCGCTTTCAACTTCGGCAATATGCTTGAGTTCATTAAGCAGCGGGGTCCAGGGCAAGGCTTTCCTGGTCACCCGGGAATAGGTATACTCAAAAGGCCTGGTTCCGTACCATGCCACCTTTCGTTTGGTCGTGATGCGTTTTCCGAACATCAGCAATTCATCGTGTTCCCAGGCTATCTCCCCAAGCAGCCGTTCCATATAGCGCGTGGCGGTTTTCTGATCCATTACTGCTCCGTGGTAATGTACCAGCCCGTCAAACGGCAAAAGATTTTCAGAAGGGAGCAGTAGATTTTCCATCAACCAGGGTTGTTCAATTAGAAATTTTTGATGCTTCCCACCCCAGGATGGCCGATTTACGGTTTACTCCCCAGCGGTAGCCTCCTAAGGCTCCAGTGCTTTGTATGACCCGGTGGCAGGGGATAAGGAAACCGACCGGGTTACTGCCTATAGCAGACCCGACGGCCCTGGAAGCTTTGGGCATCTGGATTTCCGCAGCGACCTGGCTGTAAGTTCTTACTTCTCCTTCTGGGATACGAAGTAATGCCTGCCAGACCTTTAACTGGAAGGGGGTTCCTTTTAAATGTAAGGGCAGGGAGGTGGCAGTTTCCGGAGCACCCTGGAACTGGCTGATGGCCTCCTGGTGAATACTTTCTGCTTTTTGTTCCAACTGAGCTTTTGGAAATGATTTCCGCAACTGTTTCAGGGCTGACTCCTCGTATTCCGTGAATAGCACCTGGCAGATTCCTTTCCCTGTAGATGCGATTAAGACCTTCCCGAAAATTGTCTCGTAGAACTGGTAATGGATCTGTAGTGTGCTTCCCCCTTTCCGGTATTCTCCCGGGGTCATTCCCTCGATCTTTAGGAAGAGGTCGTGTAACCGCCCTGTACCTGAAAGTCCGGCCTGGTCAGCCGCGTCGAACAGGGTCATGTTCTTATCGCCCAGTAATTGTTTGGCGTATTCCAGGCTGAGAAATTGTGTGAACTTTTTCGGACTCACTCCTGCCCAGTTGGTAAATAGTCTTTGGAAATGAGCCGGGCTGAGGTTGACGACCTCTGCCACTTCATCCAGGCTTGGCTGCTTCCTGAAATTCTTCCTGATATAATCTATGGCTTTTTCAACTCGCTGGTAATCCAGCATTTCCTGTTTTTCCATCCTGTGATCGCTTAGGCATACAAAGATAAAGCCCCGGCGCCATCAGAAAAAACCCGAATGATGCGGAATTTGTATGGGCGGTATCGTATTATGCCGGAATTAAGTAAAATGAAAATATGGTGTCAGGGTGGTCCTAGGACATACCCCCATTCAGTTCCTGGACCAATTGCCTGGCCTCGAGTTGTAGTTCAACCCGATCCATTACTATCCTGGACAGCTGGATGAGCATAGAAGATTCTTTGCCATTCAGCCTCCTGGGTTTTGCGTCTATGATCACAAAATTCCCCAGGCGGAATCTTTCCTTGGTGATCAGCGGCGCCCCGGCATAAAACTGAAGTCCGAGAGCCCCCGTTACCAGGGGATTGGTAAGGGTGCGGGGATCCTTACGCGCATTTTCAACTATATATATATCATCGGAAAGAATTGCAGAACTGCATAAGCCCGGTGCTTTAGGAATTTCATCGATATCCAGGCCGTAAGCGGACTTAAACCAGATCCGGTCTGTGTCCACGAGTGAAATGATCGCTATAGGGACATCAAATATCTTAACGGCAAGAGAGGTTATTTCGTCAAAACTTCCATCCTGGGGTGTGTCCAGGATTTGGTATTTCCGTAAGTTTTCAAGTCTCTTTTGTTCCAGTGTAGTTTCCATATTTAAATATACGTAAATAAGGAATTGTTTAGTTTTTTTCCTATCCGAAAATAAACGCAATTTCAGATCTATTTACTGAATGAACCCATAATATGTTAAAATCAATGATTTATAGCATATGGCTAAGATGCAAGCCTTTAGCATAGTCTTGAACAAAACATGTGTTTTGTTTAATAACACCGTGCTAAAGTTTAGTTAAACCAATTTCTCAGGGAAGGTCATGGTGCAAAATTATGTGAAACCCGCCTGCCCAGGGCTGCATTGCATGCAAAAAAAAAGGTGGACAAAGCTGTCCACCTTAAATTTTATTTATTCTTTCCTGACCTTAGTTCACCATGAATAGTGCATTGGCAAAGAACAATTTCCCATTTTCCCAGAACCCCCTGAAAAGTGGGTTGTCTGCCAGGTAGATCACGTTCCCGCGTCCCTTTTCCTGTACTCCGAAGATCAGGGTATTCTCCCTGTTTTTCTGAGCCTGGCTACCGGCAAAGCCAGCGATCGGTTTAGTCTCGTCTTTCATGTAGACCACTGTGCCCCCGTCCAGGTATTCAAAGCGGTCATTACCCAGCTTCAGGGTATAGTAGGTGTCACCATAACCGTAAGCCAGGGGATGTGTTGGATCTACTTTGGTTTTGAATATGGCGCCTGTAATGGCGTTCTTAATATACTCCCTTTCACCTTCTCCATAAGGTTTCACACTATTACCTGTACTGTCTCCTTCCATTTTTCTTGCCTTTACGGAAAATTCGGGCGTATCGCTTAGGGCACTTATCGCATTCCCCATGACGATAAGGTTCCCGCCCTGGGATACCCAGGATGATAGTCGTTCCCTGAGTTTATCATCCAGGATTGATTTGTAGCCCCTGCCATCGGGAAGGACCAGTACGTCGTATTCGTCAAGGTTAACCCTGTTCCAGTAGTCGGCATGGAGAACGGTCAGCGGGTATTCCAGCTGCTGCTCAAAGAAATGCCATATCTCTCCAAAGCGGAGGGTACTGGTTGGTTCCCCTCCCAATACGGCCACTTTAGGTGGAAGGATCAGCTCTACAGAAGAGGATCCGAAATCTTTTCCGGCATCTACGAATCCTGTTGAGACAGCCACTAACTCTTTACTGAATTGCCTGGCGGTGTCCCCGAGTCGCTTTATGAAATCCGGCTGGTTAGCATTATCTGCCCTGGTGATGATCAGGCTGCCGCGCTCATAGCTCTTTCCTTCCATTCTGAAAGGCTTCTGTGAGTATCGCACCTTGATTCCCTGTTGCAGCAAGGAAGCCAGGAAACGGGCGTCTTTCATGCTGTTCCAGTCTGATACGTAAGCATAGGTGGCTTTATCAAGAGAATTTCCGCTGGTATCCTGTTTCTTGTATGCTGCGGAAGACACTAATCTTTCGGAGGCAACGGTCTCCAGTCCGTAGGCATAGGGCAAGGACCATGCTGTAATATCGTAAGTAAGCGAATCGCTGAGTTTTGCGTTGGGCTCAAAAAGTACTTTTACAAGGTTTCCTTTGGTCTGGTCCGTGGAGATAACCATGCTCGAAGCATCAGCCTTTGAACTGCCGTTCTTTTGCTGCCGGTAGTTGTAACCGCTGATATTGGTCCCGGTACCGGCCCCGTATTTTATCTGGTGTTGGTCCAGCAGATCGGCCAGCGCATCCAGCTGGTCACGATTCCCGGAAAGGACATAGCTGTTGTATTTATAACTCCTATCCTTGTAATATTTTACAAAAGACTCGTTCAGCAATCCTGCATTTTTCGAAGCTACTTCTACTGTAGATAATCCCGTGGTCAGGTGATGAGCGATTCGGTCCTGTAGCGTGAGCGTGTCTCCTTCCCGGGTAATTATACCGAGACCGGCCCTGCCGCTTCCTCCCTGTTCGTAGGTCATCCCTATCGCCCCGTTGTAAGTAGGGTAGGTATCACCGTAACTGGGGTACAGGAGATCAAATACTTCCTTGGTGAAATAGAACCAGCCGTTGGCGTCAAAATACCTGGCGTGATTCTTCCCGATGGTCTCCTGGAAATCCCGCTGAAAATCTGTGATCACCTCGTGGTAAGGTTCTGCAGCAGGGGCAAAATAATAAGGTTCGTTCACTCCTTGCTCGTGGAAATCCACATGGATATGCGGCAGCCACTGGTTGTACTTTTTCAGGCGCTGCTGGCTCTCAACCTGCGTCAGCCACGCCCAGTCACGGTTCAGGTCGAACATGTAATGGTTAGATCTGCCGCTCCACCATCCTTCGTGATGTTCCACGCTGTTGGGGTCAACCTGGTTTGGTCTGTTCCTGTATTGCTTGTACCAGTTCACATAGCGGTCCCTGCCGTCCGGATTGATTGCCGGATCCATGATCACAATGGTTTTGTCGAGGTATGAACTTTTGGAGGTCAGCAATTCGTAAATGGTCTGCATGGATGCCTCGGTACTTACACTTTCATTCCCGTGAACGTTATAACTCAGCCAGACGATCGCCTTTTCTGCATCGCTGTTTCCCTCGAGGCTCTTTAGGTGTTCCTCCCGGATCTGTTCCAGGTTCTTCATATTGGCAGCTGTAGATAAGTAGGCCAACAAAAGGGGTCTTCCTTCATAGGTGTGACCATAGGTTTGCAGTTGAACCTGTTCTGGCCTGGTGCTGGCTACATGCTGATAGTAATCCTCTACCCGGTAATGTGGTGTGAATTCTGTTCCCAGTTCATATCCTAAAAATTCTGAAGGCGATTTAAGCTCCTGTGAAAAAACCAGGATTACCCAGAAAAATGAAAAAGTAAGCAAGATCTGCTTCATGTGTATTGCTGGTTATTTGGTTAGATAAGCTCCAAATCTAAACAATATTGGTCAATTGCACCACAATATTAACTAAGCCAGTTACAGGGTAAAATGCAGTATTCACTGGCCCCCGGTTATCTGGTGTATCTTCCTTTCTTAACGTATTTTTAGGAAATGAAAGTTTATGGTAACTTATATTTACCATCAATTAAGGCGCATTCATGGAAGTAGACTGTATACCCTTCTCAAAGACCGGCTATTTTTCACAGCTTATAGTGGATTACCTGGATCAGAAGGACCATCTTAAACCTTTTTATAATTCGTTTCCTGAGCTTGCGTCTTTTGGCCCCCAGCTGGAACAGAAGAGTGAGTCTTTTACCCCGGAACAGCGCGATGTCCTGGTAAAAGCCCTGCGACAGCAGTACGAAGGAATTAAGATAAGTCCGGCCACTGCCAGGCATATCACCATGCTGGAATCATCAAATACGTTCACTGTTGTCACAGGCCATCAATTGAACCTGTTTACAGGACCACTTTATTTCCTCTATAAGATCATCTCAGTCATAAATCTTTGTAATGAGTTGAAAAACACCTATCCGGAACGGAATTTCGTCCCCGTGTACTGGATGGCTACCGAGGACCACGACTTTGACGAGATCAATTACTTCAATTTCAAAGGGAAGAAGATCCAATGGAACAAGGAGGCTTCAGGGGCCGTCGGCCGCCTGGATAACCAGGGGTTAGAAGCAGTATTCAATACATTCAAACAGGAACTGGGAGCAGGGGAAAATGCAGATCGGTTAAAAGAACTTTTCGATAAGGCTTATCTCGGGCACCCGGACCTCACCTCGGCAACCCGTTACCTGGTCAACGAGATTTTCGGGGATGAAGGATTGGTAATCCTGGATGGGGACGATGTGATGCTGAAAAAACAGTTTGTGCCTTACATTAAAAAAGACCTGGAACAGCAACTTGGGTTTAATGCCGTGAGCGAAACCATTCGCGGCCTGGAGGAATTCCCCGAGAGATACGGGATACAGGTAAATCCAAGGGAAGTAAATTATTTCTACCTGAAAGATGGTCTCAGGGAGCGCCTGGACCAGCAGGACCAGCAATTTTTTGTGGTCGATACTGGGATCACTTTCACGGCCGAAGCATTATGGAAGGAATTAGAAGAACATCCGGAACGATTTTCCCCAAATGTCATCACCCGGCCATTATACCAGGAAGTGGTATTGCCCAACCTCTGTTATATAGGAGGTGGGGGCGAACTGGCATACTGGTTGGAACTGAAATCATTTTTTGAACAGATGGAAGTTCCTTTTCCTATCCTGCAATTGCGGAATTCTGTGCTTCTGGTCAGTGAAAAACAGGCGGGTAAAGCGGACAGGCTTAATGTCCGGCTACCGGATCTTTTCCTGAAGCAAAGCAGCCTGATCAATAAGAAGATCCGGGAGATCTCTAATATAGATATCGACTTTGGCCCCCAGAAAGAACACCTTGTTAAACAATTTGCCGGCCTGTACGAGCTTGCTGAAAAAACGGATAAGACCTTCCTGGGAGCCGTTAAGGCACAGGAGGTGAAACAACTTAAAGGCCTGGAAAAGCTGGAAAAGCGTTTGCTTAAGGCACAAAAACGGAAATTGAGTGACCATGTCTCGCGTTTGACCGGTTTACAAAATGAATTGTTTCCCAACCAGAGCTTACAGGAAAGACAAATGAATTTTTCGGAATTATACCTGGAATTGGGTCCGGGCCTGATAGCGGAACTGAAAGAAAAACTTCAACCTATCCCGGGCGAATTCCTGATCTTAAGGTACTAGGAAGTCAGATACCCAATGACCTGCTTTTTTCTTCGAGAAGCGTATCCTGGTATGATGGGGGCTGCCAAGTTTCAGGTATTCAATCTTAAATGGCTCCAGGATCACCATGCATAAAAAATTCTCAGAATCCAGGTATTCAACACTATCCTCTCCTGAGATCTCGCTTCCGGGTGCCAGGGCAGTGGTGTAATCTCTCTTGTTGTGGTCCTTCATGTTTTGCCAAAGTTCGGTGAGGGATGCTGTATCCTTTTTGATCACCGCCAGCCCCTCCACCTTAAGCTGTAATTTCTTTTCGGGATGGTACAAGAGTAAACTTACCTTAGGATTCTCTTTTATATGAATGATCTTCTTAGAACGGAAATCGGTGTAGAAGGTCATGTTCAGGTCCGGGTCAGTTTTCCTGAGCACAATTGTTCGCAAGCGGGCCATCATATCCAGCCCGACTGTACCAAATGTCCCGGTCCTGAATGGGTGCCCATCGTTCAAAGGGGCTGCTAATAATTCTTCTTTCAGCTCTTTAAAATGATCCATGATGGTAGTTGTTTTATCGCTATATAAAAATAAATATAAAAAAGGAGGTAGGGTTTTTTTATTTCCAGTTGTTATATATACAAATTGCTATGAAAAAGGATTTAAAGTTTTTCCTTTTTGTGTTATAAAACTTCATGTGTTTAGGTTGGTTTTTGATTTGAAAAGCCCCGGCAGTCGCGCCGGGGCTTTTCTATTTAATACCACATGATTTTATATGAAATTTAGCCTTAAAGGTATTGAAATAGCATTTGTAGGAAAAGATTTAAATTATTGTAATCCAGTATTTTAATATATTTTAACTGAAGTGATAATTTCATGTGGTAGATTTTGCTGGAATTTGGCTACCGGGGATGGGGAAACAAGTCAACTAGCAGCAGAAGTTATGCCTTGTCATGTGATTCTCGACGGATGATTATTAAGCGGTCCGGCCAGTGAAAAAGTGCGGCATACACTTCCTATGGAGGGACAATATAGGGGAATATTTTTTATCGGAATTTTCTCTTCAGATGATATTGGTCAGTCGGTGAAAGTAGTTCCGGGAGAAAAAAAAGGAGCAGGAAAAAGACATCTTTGAAATATACTCCCCGATCGGGTTTTTGAATTCACTCATTTTACTATTTTTGCCCATGCAAAATAACGTCCTCATTCTCGATTTCGGTTCCCAGTACACCCAATTGATCGCAAGACGTGTCAGGGAGCTCAACATTTTCTGTGAAATAAAACCATATAACCGTCTGCCGGAAGACCTGTCAGAGTACAAGGCAGTGATCCTTTCGGGCTCACCTTTTTCCGTACGGGCAGAAGATGCTCCGCATCCGGATCTCTCCAGGATCAAAGGTAAGGTGCCTCTGCTGGCGGTATGTTACGGAGCCCAGTACCTGGCTCATTTCTTCGGCGGCGCCGTAGCACCTTCTAATACACGTGAATACGGCCGGGCCCGACTCTCTTCTATAGATACATCAGATCCTTTCTTTAAGAACATACAGGAAGAGACCCAGGTATGGATGAGTCATAGTGATACTATCCAGGAGTTACCGACAGGGGCAGTAAGACTGGCAAGGACACATGATGTTCTCAATGCCGCATATAAAATAGAAGGAGAGCAAACCTACGCCATCCAATTTCACCCCGAGGTATACCATACCACGGACGGGAAGCAATTGCTCGAAAATTTCCTGGTACGTATCGCGGGCCTTGAACAGACCTGGACGCCGGATGCCTTCGTGGAGGCAACGGTTGCAGAACTGAAAGAAAAGATCGGTAAGGATAAGGTGATCCTGGGATTATCCGGCGGGGTAGATTCTACCGTTGCGGCCGTGTTACTGCACAAAGCCATAGGAAAGCAGCTGCATTGTATCTTCGTAAACAATGGCCTGCTGAGGAAAAATGAATTTACAGAAGTGCTGGATCAGTACGAGCATATGGGCCTGAACGTAAAAGGCGTCGATGCTTCGGCACGCTTTTTGAATGCCCTGGAAGGGGAGTCGGATCCTGAGAAAAAAAGAAAGATCATCGGCGGTGTATTCATCGATGTGTTTGATGACGAGGCGCACAAGGTCGAGGATGCGAAATGGCTGGGGCAGGGAACCATTTATCCTGATGTAATTGAATCGGTTTCCGCGACAGGCGGCCCTTCTGCGACTATTAAAAGTCACCATAATGTTGGAGGCTTGCCGGATTTTATGAAGTTAAAAGTGGTAGAGCCACTGAAAATGCTGTTCAAAGATGAAGTACGCAGGGTAGGAGCCAGTATGGACCTTGAACCGGAAAGATTGGGCAGACACCCATTCCCCGGACCTGGGCTTGCTATCCGGATCCTGGGTGATATTACCCGGGAAAAGGTGGCGATCCTGCAAGAGGTGGACGCTATTTTTATCAATGGCCTCAAGGAATGGGGGTTGTATGACCAGGTTTGGCAGGCAGGAGCCATCTTACTACCTGTACAGAGTGTTGGAGTAATGGGGGATGAGCGTACCTATGAAAAATGTGTAGCTTTACGTGCGGTGGAGAGCACGGATGGAATGACGGCAGATTGGGTAAATTTACCGTATGAATTCCTTCAGAAAACCTCCAATGATATTATCAATAAAGTCCCAGGGGTGAACCGGGTGGTATACGACATCAGTTCCAAGCCGCCGGCGACCATAGAATGGGAATAAAGAAAGAATAGGATTATGTACAGGAAGTGTTTTATGCTTTTGGTTTTCCTGCTCATCTGCCTGCAGGCGGTTGCACAGCAGTATACTACCCACGCGGTAAAAGAAGGGGAGACACTTTATGGTATTGCCAAAAAATACCGGGTGACACCTTTCAATATTCTTAAGTTTAACAAAGAACTGAAGAAAGATGCCCCGTTGCGGCCCAATACTATCCTGGTCATTCCACTGGATTCCAAAGCAGCTGAAACGACCGTTGCTCCCTCGGATATAGTAAAGAAGAAAGAGGCTGTTCCGCCGCAGGAAGAGCCTGTGGACTTTAAGGTCCACAGGGTTCGTAAGCGCGAAACGCTGTTTGGTATTGCCCGCAATTATAATATTACCGAAGAAGACATCAAGCGTTATAATACTGAACTCTATTCTTCGCAACTCGATAAAGGCATGCGTTTACAGATCCCGGTGTTCGCAGAGAAAACGGAAGCAGATGCCGATGAGGAGCTGGATAATTTTGAAACTTATACGGTTAAACCTAAGGAAACCAGGTGGAGCATTGCACATCGTTACGGGATCACTATAGACAGTATGCTCTCGCTGAACCCCGAACTGTCGAAGGCTAACAATAACCTGGCTGTAGGGCAACAGCTGGTACTGCCTAAGATACCGGGAAGCAGTGTGCAGGAACAGAAAGTGGATTATTACATTTCTTACACTGTTCCGCCAAAGAAGACCCTTTACAGCCTGAGCCAGGAGTACGGTATGTCTTCCGAAGAAATAATACGTCTTAACCCGGAGATCATGGACAGGGGTGGTTTAAAGGAAGGTATGGTGATTCGCCTGCCAAAAAAACGAATCACCGGTCCGGAGGTCAATGCTGAGAATTATGTTTTCTACGAGGTAAAACCTAAGCAGACTACGTTCTCACTGACCAGGAATCTCGGAGTAGGGTATGATGAACTACTGGAGCTTAACCCGGAGCTAGCCCTGGGACTTAAAGCGGGGATGATCCTGAAGCTACCCAAGGAGCGTTCGGTGGACCTCGAGGTCAAGAATTCCCTGGTGCTGGATAAGATCAATTTGCTGGACAGTCTAAATAGAAGGCACAGGCCCAGGCTGGTCTATATCCTGCCTTTCCGACTGGATAAAATGAATTTCAGCGATGAAGAACTGGCTCTTAAGACCTTGATGAGCCGTAATGATATCAAGTACAGCCTTGGTTTGTATACCGGCGCCCTGGTTGCGCTGGATTCCCTTGCTGAACTTGGAATGTCTGTCGACGTAGTTGCCTATGATAATCAACTGAGTCTTGACAAGACCAAAGAGATTTTGCGTAATGTTAATTTCGGGCAGGTCGATGCGGTTTTCGGACCCCTGGATCAATCCTCCCTCGAGGAGGTAGCCATACAGGCCGCAAACCAGGAAGTACCTGTTATTGCCCCGGTGCCTGTAAACAGTAATCTGAGTCTTAATAATGTGTTCTTCTCCTATACCTCGGATGAGATCCTGCGCAAACGAATGCTGGAATTCATGGCAACCCAGGTGACGGATCAGAACGTTATTGTGATCGCGGATGATAAGAACAAACTGACAAAGGCCGAGATCCTGAAGAAATTTCCTGGAGCTAAGTCCCTGGCTGTCATCGAGGAGGAAAAGAACATCTCTATAAACCTGGAATCCCTGCAACTGCTGTTGTCTGAGACACAGGAAAACTGGGTGTTTGTAGAATCCTCCAATTTTAAACTCATCTCCAGTGTTACCTCCATCCTCAATTCGGTGAATACGCCCGATATCAAGGTGAGGATGTTTACCACCAATAAAAACCGTGGATTTGAAAACCCGGTGATCTCGGGATCACACCTGTCTAACCTGCAGTTCACTTATCCATCGGCTTATCGTGAAGATACTACCGAAGCATTTACGAAACGATACGCAAAGCGATTTGGTGGTGCACCTGACAAGTATGCGGTGAGAGGGTTTGACCTGACCATGGACCTGCTTTTGAAGCTGGGTTATAAGCTTGATCTGTTCGAGGCCTCCCGGGGTATAGGAACAACACAGTACAGCGGTAATAAATTCAATTTTGTAAAAGACCCTGTGTCCGGGTATTTTAATATCTCCTCTTACATCTTGATGTACAACAACATGAAGATCGAAGAAGTAAAACCACAGCCATGACTTCTAAAGTAACCTACCTCGGTGAATTAAGGACCAAAGCGGAGCATATTGCATCCGGAAACGAGATCATCAGTGATGCTCCTGTAGATAACCATGGACTGGGGCAGGCATTCTCTCCTACGGATACAGTTGCAACCGCATTGGCAAGTTGTATGCTTACCGTCATGGGGATAAAATCCAATACCCTGGATGTTTCCCTGCAGGGTGCTGTTGCGGAGGTGGTAAAACACATGAGTGCTGATCCCAGGATGATATCCCGGGTAGAGGTAACCCTGCATTTACCTTCACGGGTATCGGAAAAGGACCGCGCTATCCTGGAAAGGACAGGGAAGACCTGCCCTGTGTTGTTGTCTCTTCACCCGGATGTTAAGAAGGATATCCGATTCTTGTGGGAGCAAGAATAGGGTTTATGGTTTGAGGTTGGAGGTTTGAGGTTCGAAGTTTTAGGTTTGAAGCCTACCAGAGATAGGGAAATTTGAGGCCAGCTTCCAGTATGCAGTCGGCAGTATTCGAGAATCTTTTTTGTCCCTTCTGTCCCACTTGTCCCGTTTGTCACCATTTTTCCTATGTACCTGTACCCAGTATCCCGGCGTGACCCGCCCACCTCTTCGAGGTATTCGGGCAAGCTGTGTGACGGAATGACGACATCACCCGCCCGAACGTGCCGTTCGGTACGGGCGGGCCGTATCACCGTTTAACTGCTTGCATCCCCGCATCCCCCGCCCGAACGTGCCGCTCGGTACGGGCGGGCCGTATCCCTGTATCCCTGTATCCCTGTATCCCCACAGTAATCACACATCACAGATACCGATTCCCTGTGCCAGTGAAGCTATTTTATCTTCCCGGCTTGGGATAAATTCCTGGGCTACGTGTCCTTTAAACCCGGTTTCCAGTATCGCTCTCATGATCGCTGGGTAATACAGTTCCTGCGTTTCGTCTATCTCGTGCCTCCCGGGATTGCCACCTGTGTGATAATGTCCTATATAATCCTGGTTTTCCCGGATGTTCCGGATCACGTCGCCTTCCATGATCTGCATATGGTAGATGTCGTACAGCAGTTTAAAATTATCAGATCCCAGGGCCTTGCAGAGTGCGACACCCCAGGCGGTATGATCACACATATAATCCTTATGGTCCACCTTGGAATTCAGTAATTCCATCTGCAGGACCACGCCGTGTTCTTCGGCTATGGGAAGTACCCGGGACAAACCTTCCACACAATGTGCAAGGCCAAGTTCGTCAGGCATACCTCGCCTGTTGCCACTAAAACAGATCAGGTTCGTGTATCCGGCTGCCGCTACTTTGGGGATTATTTCAGAATACCGTTTAACCAGTTCCGGATGATAGGCGGGGTCATTAAACCCTTCCGTAAGACTAATCTCCGCTCCCCAGCACATAGAAGCATGTATCCCGTGTTTCTTGAGCAATGGCCAATCTTCCGGGCCTACCAGGTCTATGGCTTTTACTCCCAGTTTGACGAGTTCCCCCAGGAAAGTATCCAGGGGAATGGTTTCGTAGCACCAGTAACATGCACTATGGTTTATATTTCCTTTTAATTTCTGAAACCCGGAAGGTTTCTCAGCTGCTCCGTATACATTCTGGTACGCCATAATCCCGGCAGAAGCAGCAATTGAAGTTCCAAGAAAGTGCCTTCTTTTCATGATGCAGGTGTTAGGTGCTCTAAATATATAGCTTTTAGGCGGAGGGTTTCCGGGGTGGAAGTATAAAAGTATTGAGGTGCGGCATCCCCGGGAGTTTGTATTACTTGCGATCTTTTTCTGTATGGTTATCGGTGAGCCGTTTTCTGAGAATTTCCAAGGGATTCCCTGTGATTTCTTATAGCATTTCGTACTTTTGTATCCCGTAACATAACATAGACGAATGCCAGATACTAAATACATATTCGTTACGGGAGGGGTAACTTCATCCCTTGGTAAAGGAATCATTGCAGCATCACTTGCTAAGCTACTCCAGGCAAGAGGTTATAAGACTACCATCCAGAAATTAGACCCTTATATCAACGTAGACCCGGGTACCCTGAACCCGTATGAGCATGGCGAATGTTATGTGACTGATGACGGGGCTGAAACAGACCTGGATCTTGGGCATTATGAGCGTTTCCTGAATGTAAATACTTCCCAGGCCAATAATGTAACTACCGGCAGGATCTATCAAAGTGTCATTGAAAAAGAAAGAAGGGGAGAATTCCTGGGTAAGACCGTACAGGTCGTCCCGCACATCACCAACGAGATCAAAGAACGAGTTCAGAAACTGGGCAACAGTGGTGAATACGATATAGTCATCACAGAGATCGGGGGTACTGTGGGGGATATTGAGTCCCTTCCTTATATTGAGGCAGTACGCCAGTTATTATGGGAGCTTGGCGATGGTAATGCCATAGTGGTGCACCTGACCCTTATTCCCTTCCTCTCTGCCGCGGGAGAATTAAAGACCAAGCCTACCCAACACTCCGTGAAAACACTGATGGAAAGCGGGATCAAAGCAGACGTGCTGGTCTGCCGGACCGAACACCAGATCACCGAGGATATCAAGGAAAAGCTGGCCTTGTTCTGTAATGTAAAAAAGGAAGCGGTGATCCAGTCTATCGACGCCTCTACGATCTATGATGTCCCGGTTATGATGCAGGATGAAGGCTTGGATACAGTGGTCTTACAAAAACTTCATTTAAAGGACGACACCAAGCCCGACCTGACCCAGTGGCACGAGTTCCTGGACAGGCATAAGAATCCGCAGCACGAAGTAACTGTCGGACTGGTAGGGAAATATGTGGAACTGCAGGACTCCTACAAATCGATCCTGGAATCGTTTATTCATGCAGGGGCGCTGAACGAAGTAAAAGTGAATGTTCGCTCTATACATTCAGAACATATCACCGACGAGAATTTTGAACAACAGATGAAGGGCTTGCAGGGTATCCTGGTAGCTCCCGGATTTGGAGAAAGAGGGATAGAAGGAAAGATCAAAGCGGTACAATTTGCCCGTGAAAGAGGAATTCCTTTCCTGGGTATCTGCCTCGGGATGCAGATGGCGGTCATTGAGTACGCCCGGAATGTTCTGGGCTTATCCCGGGCAAATTCCACCGAGATGGATCCCGATACCCCGGACCCGGTAATAGACCTGATGGAGGCCCAGAAGACCATTACCAATAAAGGAGGAACCATGCGACTGGGCGCCTGGGGCTGTAAACTGAAAGAAGGTTCCCTGGTCGAGAAAGTGTACCAGGGTAAATCGCGTATCTCTGAACGCCACCGCCACCGGTATGAGTTTAACAGCAAGTATCTGGAGCAGTTAGAGAATGCCGGGCTGATGGCCACGGGGATCAACGAAGAAACCGGCCTGGTGGAGATCGTGGAAATTCCTGCTCATCCCTGGTTTGTCGGGGTGCAGTACCACCCGGAATATAAGAGTACCGTTGCCAGTCCACACCCGCTCTTCGTCGGTTTCCTTAAAGCAGTTCTCCAATATAAAAAGCAACAATCCAATGCGAAGGTTGCGTAAACCGCGGAAGACGGTATATATTTGCAAACCTTAAATTTTCGGGCTCAGGCTAAATCAATCCGCCCCGGACCTATTAGAAAGATCATTCAATGGAAGAAAAGAAACTGGATATCAACTCGATCATCGGCTTTGTGCTGATCTTTGGAATCCTCATATTTTGGTTTTACCAGAGCCAGCCTACTCCTGAAGAGCTGGAAGCCCAGAAGGCAGAACAAGCGAAGATCGAGGCTGCAGCCCAGCAGGAAAAGGCGGCAACAACCGAAGAAACGCCCCGGGAAACCATGCCGGTATTGCGCGATTCAGCGGACCTTGCTGCTTATAAGAATAGTGTAGGAGGCTTTGGGTTTACAGAGGCCAGGGAAGGGAGCACTGTCCTGGAAAATGATCTCGTCCGCCTGGAGATCAGCAACCTTGGAGGGCAGATCACCGAAGCGGTGCTTAAGAAATTTGTCACTTACGATTCTGTACCGGTATACCTGGTAAAGGATGGCAATGCCTCTTTCGGGTTGGAATTTACCACTACAGATCAGCGGGCTATCAATACACAAAAATTATTCTTTGAACCCAGCCTGAGTAAGAACGGGGACAACCAGGTGCTTTCCATGAAAGCCAAGGTAGGAGCAGACCGCTTCCTGGAATACCGTTATGAACTGAAACCGGATGATTACCTGCTCGACTTCAACATTCGCTCCCAGGGTATGGCCGGAATCTTTGATAAGAATCAGCCGATCAAGCTTAACTGGGAAGTTAAAGGAATACGCCATAACAAAAGTATACAGTACGGAAACCGTTATACCAGGCTGACTTATAACCACGACGATGGAAACATCAGTAAGTTGTCAGAGAGCAGCGACGATGAAGAGATTGAAGAGGATATCAAATGGCTTTCATACCGGCAGCATTTCTTCAGCAGTATACTCGCGACGAGTAATCATTTCAAGACTGCAGAACTGCGTTCGCAAAACCTTGTGGAAGAGGAAAGCCCTGAAGAGCATTTTACAAAATTATTCAGTACTTCAGCTCCTTTAGAGCTGCAGGCCGGGGAACTGGCGTACGATATGAACTGGTATTACGGTCCTACGGATGTGGATGTGCTGGAGCATTACGAAGAACTGGGCCTTGCAGACTCTATTCCTTTCGGTTGGGGGATCTTTGGTTGGATCAACCGCTACGTTTTTACCCCGTTCTACGGTTTCCTGAGTTCATTCCTGCCCTTTGGTATCGCGATCGTGGTGATGACCATTCTGGTTAGGTTACTGATGTCTCCTGTTACGTATAAGTCTTACCTGTCCCAGGCCAAGATGAAAGTACTTAAGCCAGAGATCACGGAATTGGGAGAGAAGTACAAGGACAACGCCATGAAGAAGCAGCAGGAGACTATGAAGTTGTACAACAAGGCCGGGGTCAGCCCTATGAGCGGGTGTGTTCCTGCGCTCTTGCAGTTACCTATATTCTATGCCCTGTTCATGTTTTTTCCAACCTCTTTTGCCCTGCGCCAGAAATCCTTTTTATGGGCAGAGGATCTGTCATCTTATGATACGGTAGCGCAGTTACCATTCACCATCCCATTTTATGGGGACCATGTGAGCCTGTTCCCGATCCTGGCTTCTGTAGCTATCTTCTTTTATATGATGATGACCACGGGACAGAATATGCAGACACAACCGGGAATGCCTAACATGAAGTTCATCATGTATCTTTCCCCGCTGATGATGTTGTTCTTCTTTAACAACTATGCGAGTGGATTGAGTTTATACTATTTTGTATCTAACCTGATCACGATCTTCATCATGCTGGCCATTAAGAATTTCATCCTGGATGAGGAGAAGATCCATGCCCAGATACAGGAGAACAAGAAGAAGCCTAAAAAGGAGAATAAGTTCCAGCGAAAAATGCGCGAAATGATGGAACAGGCGGAGCAGCAGAAAAAGACCGGTAAATAATCAGGAGGTCGTTACAGAATTCCGTTTACCATAAAAAAAAGCTCCCCGATCGGGGAGCTTTCCATTTTGATAGTAGGTTATGTTTGATCAGATTTGGAGCTTCAAATATGGGCTATTGTAATGGCCGGACAAAAAGATAGTTGTCAAGCATTAATTTTTGTATGCTAATACCCGCTTAAATGTTGTCTGGCGAAAACCTTTTCGTGAAATCTTCAAATAAATGGAAAACCTCCCCTTTGAACAAGGGAAATATTTATGGTTAAAATCATCTACGTGCAGCCAAATTTATGTTCAAATGGCTATCTGCGACTACCTGCGTAAGCAACATCTTGTTCACTAAGGGAATTATCCTCTTACTGGCAATGACATTGGGCGTAGTAACGTTCCCGGGAGTATTAGTCAGACGGTTTACGATTTCGGTTTCTCCGTTCTTATGGATATGGAACATCTATATGGAAGCCTCTCGTCTTAGCATAATCTTAAATGGATGGAGATACGGGGCTAATTTTGTATTTTTGCCGGATTATGAGCGGAATGAAAAAAGTAGTGGTCGGACTATCGGGGGGAGTAGATTCCAGCGTAGCGGCATACCTGTTAAAGCAACAGGGTTATGACGTTATTGGCTTGTTCATGAAGAACTGGCACGACGATTCTGTGACGATCTCCAAAGAATGTCCCTGGTTAGAAGATAGTAACGATGCCCTTATCGTTGCGGAGAAGCTGGGTATCCCTTTCCAGACGGTTGACCTTAGTGAAGAGTACAAGGAGCGGATCGTCGACTATATGTTCGCCGAATATGAAAAGGGGAGGACGCCCAACCCGGACGTGCTCTGCAACCGGGAGATTAAATTTGATGTTTTTCTGAAAATCGCTTTGCAACTCGGGGCGGATTATGTAGCTACCGGTCATTATTGCCGGAAGGAAACCAGTTTGGATGAAGATGGAAACGAGGTATATCACCTGTTGGCAGGAAAAGACCCTAATAAAGACCAGTCGTACTTCCTGTGCCAGTTATCCCAGGAACAGCTGGCAAAGACCTTGTTCCCCGTAGGAGAGTTGCTGAAACCAGAGGTTAGGCAGATTGCTGCCGAGAATAAACTGGTCACGGCAGAAAAGAAAGATTCCCAGGGACTTTGTTTTATCGGCAAGGTAAGGCTGCCCGATTTCCTGCAGCAAAAACTGAAACCCAGAAAGGGAGTGATCGTCGAGGTTCCCGGGGATGCACCGCAATACAGGCAGGAGAAACCTTCTTTTGCCAATAAACGGGAAGAATTGGCTTACTTTTCGGAAAAGCCGGTGTACCATAAAAAGGACGGGAAGATCGTGGGCGAACACCAGGGCGCTCACTATTTTACCAAAGGACAGCGGAAAGGTCTTGATGTCGGCGGAACCAAAGAGCCTTTATTCGTGATCGATACTGACGTGGAAGAAAACGTGATCTATACCGGGCAGGGCAAAGAACATCCCGGGCTCTACAGGCGTACGCTATTTGTCACTGATGATGAACTGCACTGGGTGCGCAGGGACCTGGCGCTGCAACCGGATGGGACAATGAAGGTACAGGCCCGTATTCGCTACCGTCAACCCCTGCAGGAAGCTACACTGTATAAGATCGAGGGGGGATTGTACGTGGATTTTGACACACCACAGACGGCCATAACCGAAGGACAGTTCGTTGCCTGGTACCAGGGTGAAGAACTTATCGGTTCAGGGGTCATCTCCTGATCGTAGACCATTCAGGCCGGGGGAATGGGGAGGATCATTTTCCCGGAATACCTTAATTTTAGTGCAACCGTTTGTGTTCCCGCTCCGGGAGCCGAAGGTTGCATTATTTTTTAAACAGATTAACCCAGATATGAAGAACAGCATTACCCAACTTTTTAATATAGAATATCCAATTATCCAGGCAGGTATGGTCTGGGCCAGTGGCTGGCGCCTGGCATCGGCCGTCTCCAATGCAGGCGGTCTTGGTTTATTAGGTGCCGGGAGTATGTATCCCGAAATTCTGCGCGAACACATTCAAAAATGCCAGCAGGCCACTTCTAAGCCCTTCGGCGTCAATGTGCCCTTACTGTACCCGGACATTGAGAAATTGATGGAGGTAATTATAGAGGAAGGGGTAAAGATTGTCTTCACTTCTGCAGGAAATCCCGCCACCTGGACCTCCTACCTTAAAGAAAAAGGAATTACCGTGGTGCACGTGGTAAGCAGCGTTAAATTTGCCTTGAAATCACAGCAGGTAGGGGTGGATGCCATCGTAGCCGAAGGTTTCGAGGCCGGTGGGCATAATGGTCGTGATGAGACCACGACCATGACCCTTATCCCGGCCGTCCGTGAAAAGATTGGGATTCCCCTGATCGCCGCGGGTGGCATAGGGGATGGACGGGCGATGCTGGCCGCTATGATCCTCGGTGCCGACGGGGTGCAGGTAGGTAGCAGGTTTGTAGCCAGTGAAGAGGCGTCTTCTCATCCTGCCTTTAAAAAGATGGTAGTCGATGCCAAGGAAGGTGACACCCTGCTGACCTTGAAAGAACTGGCACCCGTGCGTTTGCTCAAGAACAAGTTTTTCAAGGACATTGAACAAGCCTATGCGCGTGGTGCAAGTGTTGAGGAATTGAAAACATTACTGGGTCGTGCGCGCGCGAAAAAAGGGATGTTCGAAGGAGACCTGGAAGAGGGGGAACTGGAGATCGGCCAGGTTTCAGCCACCATCCATGATATCCGCCCGGCTGCGGAAATAGTAAAAAGCATGGTTAAGGAGTTCCGCGATGCCCAGCAAAGGGCAGTCACATTCTAGGTCTTAATTGGTAATGCCACTAACCTGCTTCAAATAATTCCTGCCTGCCAGTTCGTCAAGCATAAAGCCGGCGACGGTTGCACGGGAGACCAATCTTGTGAAAATATAATGACCCAATCCCGGCCCGGTTCTGTACCGGGTTCTTTTTTTACCATTGGTTAGTTGCCCGGGTCTGACTATGGTCCAATCCAGGTTACTCTCCCGGATCACCCTTTCCTGTTTCTCCTTGTCCCGGAAATAAAAGAAGAGCAACACGGGGATTACGAACAAGCTGTAATATAGCCCAAGCCTGTAGCGGCTGTCGGCAATTCCGAGAGAAGTGATACAGATAAGGCGCTTAACCCCTAGTTGTTCCATTCCGGAGATCAGGTTTTTTGTTCCTTCAGACAGGGTGTTCGTCCTGATTACAAATCGTTTGTGCCCAAGAGCTGAGAGCACGGCATCCTGGTTTAGCAATGCAGGTGCCAGGGTAGTGGGATCCAGGATATTACCCGGAACCACCCTGAGATTCTGATGTACTTCCCTGATCTTTCCGGGCTTACGGGCAAATACGGTTATGGTATGCCCTTTCGCCAAACCTTGTTTGATCAGTTCACGCCCTGTCTTTCCTGTCCCGCCTATTATGAGAATTCTCATGATTGTATTTTCTCTAAGGTATGGTATACACTGCAGCCAGGGTATAAGTATTTACCCAGCTGTGGAAATAGCGGTATGAAATGCCTCCCGGGTAGCGCCGGAAAGGGCAGGGCTTACTGTCCCTGGTCTAATTGCAACAGGGTATGAAGTAAGACATTAGCGCCATTTGCTATATCCTCCGGGGAACTGTATTCTGCCGGTGAGTGGCTGATACCATCCTTACTGGGCACAAAGATCATCCCCGTAGGAGCCAGTAAGGCCATATCCTGGGCGTCGTGCCCGGCCCCGCTTTGCATATGGCGATGGCTGAGTCCCAGTTTGGTGGCTGTGGACCTGATCAGCTCCCGTATTTCCGGATCTGTAAGTGCAGGGTCACCGGTGCCGTCAATCGGGCTTATTGTGAATGTGGTTCCTATTTTGTTTTCAATATCTGTCGCCTTGTCTTTGATCTGCCCGTATAACATGTCCATTTTCTCCATGGACAGATCCCGGATCTCCAGGCTCAGAATTACTTCCCCGGGGATCACGTTCGGCGCTCCGGGTTTAGCCACTATCCGACCCACCGTACAAACATGTTTTCCTTCGTTAGCCAGGGCCACATCGTTGACCGCGATAATAAAATGTGCTGCTGACAGCAGGGCATCTGCCCGCTGGTCCATTGGGGTGGTGCCTGCATGGTTGGCCTTGCCGCGGATGACTACCTCCCACCATTTGATCCCTACGATACCCTCTACGACTCCTATATCTTCATCGTTCTGGTCAAGTATTCCTCCTTGCTCTATATGCAGCTCCAGGAAGGCGGCAAGATCTCCCTTTTTTCTGATCACCTCCCCTAAGCGGGTGGTATCTCCTCCCAGCCTTTGTATACCTTCGGCCATTGAGTAACCCGTACTGTTCCTGACTTTCAGGGCATCTTTCCCGAGTTTCCCGGCCAGGGCACGGCTGCCCATCACTCCCCCTTCTTCATTGGAAAATATGATTACCTCCAGGGGGTGGCGGGTACGTATGTTATTTTCCTGCAGTGTTTTCACAACCTCTATGGCTGCCAGGGAACCCACGATCCCGTCGTAATTACCCCCGTCGGGTACCATATCAATATGGGACCCTGTAGACAAGGGTTTCAGCTTTTTTTCGGTACCCGGTTTCCTGCCAATAATATTAGCAGCCGCATCAATATGCACCTCCAGCCCCGCATCACGCATCAGTTGCATTACATACGCCCTTCCCTTAATATCTGCTTCACTGAATGCCACCCGGTTGGTGGTCCCATCTTCCCGCTGTCCGTAGGTGGCCAGGGTTTTTAATTGCTCTTCCAGTCGCTCCTGGTTCACTTGTAATCCGGATTGTGCAAATAAGGGACTATATAAAAGGGAAATGATCAGCCAACTTAATAAATGACGTTTCATGACGGGTCTGTTTAGAGAACTTCAATTTATAAAACCGCAATCATTTCAGCCTCAGAAAACTGAAGAATTTATCTGCAGGTCTGCCTCTGCCCATATCTTGTCAAATTCCTGCCGGGTTTGCGCTGCTTCTTCTTTCCTGTTCTGTCCTGTCAACGCGAGCTCCAGTCCCCGAAGAGACCAGCCATTTTGCCGTATCCTTGCCAGGTCTTCTTTATAAATGGTTTCGGCCTCCTTATATTTTCCCTGTTGCAGGAGTAATGCGCCCAGGTTCTGCCGGGTGGGAATGTGCCATGCCGAGGGTTCGGTATACACCAATTGGTCTTCCAAAGCAACAGCTTGCTTTAGGTGCTTAATGGCTTCTGAATCTTTTCCCTCCAAAGCGGCCAGCTCCCCGGATATCAAATGAAAAGCAAGCTCTGCAATTTTTCCTGAACTGTTATGGGCTACCGCCACAAGGGAATCAAGTTCCGGGTCGCTCATCAATATTTCTATAGCCTTAAGCTCTTCTGCTGCTTCCCGCGCATTGTTCTTCCGGATAAAGGCAAGGCCCCTTGCATAATGCCGGATCAGGCTCAGATGCTTTATTTCGGTGTCCGGCACAGGGAAGGTTAGCACATCATTCCATTTCCCGAATCTTGTATAAGCTAATAGGGGGGTAGCTGCAAAATCCTGTAAGAAGGGCAATTCTGCCAGCTGACCTGCCGGTACTTTTTCAGCAGTTTTTTTTGCGGCATCTATCGCTATCTCGCTGGCCCCTATAAGACTGGCAGCAGACCAGAGAAAATGAATGTTATGGGGGTAATATGCCAGGGGATACAGTCCCTGTGCATAGCATTGGGATATATAGTCCTCATCAGCTGCTATAGCTTTTTGATTGGCTGCTACAGCATCGGCATAACGACCAACCCGGATGTAGATATGGGAAGGCATATGTACCATATGACCCGCTGCCGGCATAAGTCCGCCCAGTATATCTGCGCTTTCAACTGCCTCATCCGGACTGGGCAATTCCATCAGGTGGATGTAATAATGATGAGCTCCGGGGTGTTCCGGGTTAATGGCGATAGCTTTTTCCAGGCTGTTCTTTGCCTCGGCCATATTGGGATTGGGCTGCCCGTTCTTATTCCAGTAATTCCAGGGATTGGTATCCATGGCAGCCGATGCGAAAAGTGTATGCACATCGGCATTATCTCCATGCTTCCTGACCACTGCCTGCATCTCCCGGAAATATTCCTGGTTCAGTTCGCTGACAGGTTGCCGTAGGTCCCGGGAAAAGCGTTGGCTTAAGGCCTGGATCAGTTCCTTTTCGGTTGCACTGCATTCTGCGGATAATTCTTTTGCCTTTTGTATCGCCTTGAGCCCTGCCAGTTTCCGGTTTTCATCCGGGAAGGGATCATTTATATTGGGTCCGAGGGCATAAGCCTGCCCCCAGTAAGCCATTGCCGCGCCGGGATCTAACCGGGCAGCCTCCAGGAATGACCTGTGTGCCTCGGCATGGTTAAAGCCATAGGCAAGCCGTAGTCCCTGGTCAAAAAAAGCCTGGGCCTGGGACGAATTGGTGCTGATAGGGAAATGATGGTCCCCCAGGTTTTCGAAAAGGGGTGCTATTTGACGGGTGGTATCCACCCCTGATAGCAGGTAATTCGCAACGGTGCATTTCAGGTTACCGTATGAAGCGAGTTCCACGCGAGCGATCTGTTCCTCTGTCCCGAGGAATCTAATGGATATGACTGCCAGTAAAACAACTATCCCGGATACAATGATTCTTTTGGTGTTCATGACAAAGTTTTTGGAATGATTAAAGGGGGATGACATGCCTTACGGCCACGGAGATCAACAGGGGAGATTGGTCACTAATCTGACACTGCTAAATATACTGAAATCCAGCGGATTAAGATGTGTAGTCCTGCAGGAATATTTTATAGTTAAAAAATCGGGGAATCGCGACCAGAAAGAATTAAGGGAGATACTTCATCATTATTTATTCTCGTATTTTTGCCCCTTTAGGAATCGCTGTTTGCGGGAAACCACTGATAATTAAGCTGATACATGTTTTACCTGACCATAGACATCCTCGGTACCATTGCTTTCGCCATCTCGGGGGTGCTGGTGGCCATGGATAAAAGACTAGACCTTTTCGGTGTATTCATCATTGCCTTTGTCACCGCGGTGGGAGGAGGTACTTTAAGAGACCTGCTTATTGGGTATACCCCGGTGCTATGGATGCGGCAGCCAATATACCTGGTGACCATAGCCGGTTCCGTGGTTTTTGCCATTATCTTCCGTTCCAAGCTGAAATACCTTACTAAATCGCTGTTCTTTTTCGATGCAGTCGGGATTGGCTTATATACGCTGGTAGGTATTGAAAAAGGGATTGCCACGGGCCTCATCCCGATCATGTGCCTGGCACTGGGGACAATTACCGCTTGTTTTGGCGGGGTGATAAGAGATATTCTGTGCAATGATATCCCGGTGATCTTCCGCAGAAAAGAGATCTATGCAACGGCCTGCATCCTGGGAGGGGGTAGTTATTTCCTTTGGCGGTTTTTCCTGAAGGAAGAGTACGCTTACCTGGCTGGGATATTGTTGGTCATCAGCATCCGCCTGCTGGCGGTGCGGTTCAATATTACACTGCCATCGGTCTATAAGGTAAAGGACTAATGAGCGAATCTACTTTATAACTTCGGCCTTCAGGATGTAAACATTTTGTGATGGCCAGTCCCCGTCATCCACGGGTACCTGGTTGATGGCATCCACAACATCCATCCCGCTGATCACCCGGCCAAAGGGAGTGTATTCTCCATCAAGATGGTAGGAACCGGGATCGGTGACCACGATAAAGAATTCATAGGGCGAGGCCAGCATATGGGGATTGTTGATCTCGCTGCTGGGCATGGAAATGGTTCCCCGGTGATGACTGTGACCTTTGCGTGTATCCGGCGGAAGCAGGTACCGGCCTATCTCTGAACGCTTCTGTGCTGTTTCCTTGTTGTCGGCATTTCCACCTTGTATGATGAAATCCTTTACCACCCGGTGGAACATGGTATTATTAAAATAACCCTGCCGGGTCAGGTAGATGAAATTAGCTTTGTGATAAGGTACATTATCATAGAGCTGTACGGTAAAGGTACCCATACTCGTGGTCATCCTCACCTTATTCACCTTCAGGTCTTTCTGGTAATTAAAGAAAAAGTCGATTGCGTTCTCCTCGGTCAGCTGAAAAGTATCCTTGGCCATTTCTTTTTCCACCTCATCTGCTCCATCCTCCTGTACTGGGTCAATGATACTGCTGTCTGTTTCCTGTATCTTATCAGCCTGCTGTTTCCCGGTCTGCTTGGGTTCGGGCTTGCATTGCGCTAATAAAAATAGTGCTAATATTGCAGTAAGAGTGATATGGATAGTACGCATGGACTTTTCTCTTTTTACACAAGAAGTATCAAAAATAAAAAAACTGGAACTTCCGGGGGTTGAATCTCACTACAAAATGGCCCCAATGGAAAGACTGGAGGCACTTCGTAAACTGAATACAGAGGGGGCAGCACCGCGGAAAGCCGGAGTAATGGCTCTGTTCTATCCTAAAGAGGATATGCAGACGCACTTACTGTTGATCCTCAGGAATACATACCCAGGAGTACATTCCAACCAGGTCGGGTTTCCCGGGGGAAAACATGAAGAATCAGACAAAGACCTGCTGCATACTGCCCTAAGGGAAACTGAAGAAGAGGTGGGAGTCCCTGCCACCCAGGTAACCGTGATCCGTAAATTAAGCGAGTTATACATACCTCCCAGTAATTTTGAAGTTCATCCTTATATCGGCCTGTACCACGAGGCCAGGCCATTTAAAGTAGACCAGACAGAGGTGGCGGCTTTGGTAGAGGTTTCCCTGAACGAGTTCATGGATGATAGTATTGTCAGGAATAAAATCATGACTACTTCTTATGCCAGCAGTATTGCCGTACCTGCCTTTATATTAAATGGTTATACCGTTTGGGGCGCCACGGCGATGATGTTGAGCGAGATAAAGGAACTTTTTAAACAGTCGCTGTAAGGCATAATTTGTATTTTTGTGCTCTATGGGGCTATTTAAGAAAAATCCGTTCGGGCATATTCTTTTTATAAAAAAATGGTTGATCCGTATTATGGGGGTAATCACCCACCAGCGGTACAAAGGATTCAATAAATTGGAGATAGAGGGTTCGGATATTATCCGTTCGCTGCCGGATAAGAATGTCTTATTTGTCAGCAACCACCAGACCTACTTCGCAGATGTGGTGGCAATGTTCCACGTTTTTAATGCCAGTCTTAGTGGTCGGATAGATTCTATAAAGAACGTGGGTTACCTCTGGAATCCGAAACTGAATGTTTACTACGTGGCAGCGGCGGAAACCATGAAAAAAAGCCTCCTGACCAAAGTGATGGCCTATGCAGGATCGGTCAGTATTGAACGAACCTGGAGGGCAGAGGGGAAAGAGGTTAAACGGCAGGTGAAGATGAGCGATATAACCAACATTGGGACAGCCCTAAATGATGGATGGGTAATCACCTTCCCCCAGGGAACTACCACACCCTGGAAGCCGCTTAGAAAAGGTACAGCTCATATCATCAAACGTTACAAGCCGGTAGTTGTTCCTGTAGTAATCGACGGGTTCAGGCGTTCTTTTGATAAGAAAGGACTACGAGTAAAGAAAAAGGGAATCTTGCAATCCATGGTTATCAAAGAACCTCTGGAGTTCGATTATGAGAACGAGTCGGTCGACTCTATCATCGAAAAACTGGAATATGCTATTGAGCAACATCCTTCTTTCCTTAAGGTGATTCCGAAAGAGGAATTGCTGGCCTACGAAGAAGAGAACCAGAAGCGGCGTTTCAGGGCACCCAGCTCTTAAACATCGATCTGCTCCAGCTCCTTGTAATTCTTCCGCAGACGGTTTAACAGCAGGCCGTACAGCAGTTTATAGAATAGCCATAAGAGGGTGATGAACACCACTACGAAAAGCAGGATCATTCCCGTGATCAGGAGCCAAAAAAGTGCTTCGTTCCCGGCTTCGCCTGCCGCAGTCACTAATTTCTTTCCATCCGGACCGTATCGCAGGCTGCCGTAAATACTGGTTATAAGTGATACAGCAAAAATTGCAATATTGAACCAGACATACTGGGTGACCGTCCGTTTAACTTTAAGAATAGCCTTCATAAGTTCCCGGGAAGAATCGGTATACGAGATCTGCCTGTAATTGATATAGAACTTGTAGATAAAGAATACCAGTATAATATAGCTCAGGGTGGTCATCACGATGGTAAACTCGTAAAGATGCATACTTTTGATGGTCTCCCAGGCTTCAGCATCGGTAAAGGCCACGTTGATCGCTGTCCAGAAAAGGAATTCCATCAGGCTGATATAGAAGATCCATTTTACGATAGATGAGGAACGCTTCCAGGTCATCTTATAAATTTCTTCATAGCTGAGCCTGGGCAGGTCTGCTTCTTTCTTCTGCCAATCCTTTTTCAATAAGTCGAGTTCATCCATCATCTGCTCAAGGATTTATTATGGTCCTTAATTTTGTTTTTATGCGGTTCATTTTAACCCTTGCATTCACCTCCGTGATACCTAGGGTTTCTGCAATTTCCCGGTAATCCTTATCCTCCAGGTACAGGAATACTAAAGCTTTATCAATATCTCCCAGCTCCCGGATTGCACTGTACATCAGTTGTAATTGCTGTTCCTCCGTAGGGTCGTATTCTTCAGTCTTTACCTTAAAAATAACGGAATCGTAATCATAGGTATCTACCTTCTTTTTCGATTTCCGGTACTGGGTAATCGCTGTATTCAAAGCCACCCTGTACATCCAGGTACTGAACTTTGCCTCGCCCCTGAATTTCGGATATGCTTTCCATAATTGTATGGTGATCTCCTGGAACAGGTCATTATGCGCCTCCTTATCCTTTGTGTACAGCGTGCACACCTTGTGAACGATGTTCTGGTGCAGCTCCAGTTCTGAAACAAACTGGTGTTCTAATGTTTTCTGGATCTCAGTGGTTGGCATTGTTCAACAATTAGTAGAAGCAACGGGGGAATTGTTACAAAGTAATCACAAAAAATGGTGTAAAAACAAAAGAAGCTTCCGTTTTAGTGGCGGAAGCTTCTGAAATTTTTCAAAATATAAGATCAATTCCCGGGATTATTCCGGTAGTCAAGGGCAGGTTCCCGTTCACCCAATAGAGGAATATATTTAAAATCAGGACCCCGGCGTTTCTCGAATTCTGCGGTCGCTTTTTTGAGCAATTCCTCATCCTTAATGATGTCAATGGCGGTAAGAGCTAGGGTTTTGGCAGCTACCATCATCCCTTTATAGCCTATAGAGGTACCCCCGGCGGCAACGGCCTGCCAGCTGTGGGCGGGAGTCCCCGGGACCCAGGTAGCCGTATTGACCCCTACCGTGGGGACCGCGAAGCTCACGTCACCTACATCGGTAGAACCGGAGGGCCGGGATTCTTCTTTAAATGGTTGCAGCCCTGATGCGACTTCGAGGTCCGCTTTTTTGTAACCCAGGCTTTTTGCAATAGAATCGGCAAATACCTTTTCCTCGGCCGAATAGTTTACTCCCCCGATCTTCTTCAGGTTCTCGTACATTTTTTTCTGCAGGGTTACATTGGCCAGGAGCTCGTGGGTTCCCCCGATCATCTCGTAATCCATAGTAGTGCCGGTACCCATGGCTGCGCCTTCCGCGGCTTTTACGATCCTGTCAAAGATCTCGATGACCACATCGCGGGAATCATGTCTTGCATAGTAATAGACCTCTGCAAAATCCGGGACTACGTTCGGGGCTTTTCCACCACTGGTGATCACATAGTGAATACGCGCCGATTCCGGTACGTGTTCGCGCATCATGTTTACCATCATATTCATGGCTTCTACTCCGTCCAGGGCAGACCTTCCTTTTTCAGGGGCGCCGGCAGCGTGGGCAGAGACTCCGTGGAACCTGAATTTAGCCGATTTGTTGGCCAGGGCTGCTCCTATACTCGCATCATTATTATCCCCCGGGTGCCAGTGAAGCGCCGCATCCACATCGTCAAAGAGTCCGCTCCGGACCATATATACTTTTCCTGATCCTCCTTCTTCGGCAGGGGTGCCGTAAAAACGGATAGTACCGGTCTTGCCATTTGCTTGTAGCCAGTTCTTAGTTGCGATCGCTGCAGCCGCTGAGGCCGTACCGAAAAGGTGATGGCCGCAGGCGTGTCCGGCAGCCGCTCCTGCAGATTTTTTATAGGGTACTGCTTCCTGTGAAAGACCGGGCAGGGCATCGTATTCCCCCAGGATAGCGATCACGGGGCTGCCACTGCCGTATTCGGCAATAAAGGCAGTAGGAATACCGGCCACTCCTTTTTCTATCTTAAATCCTTCTGATTCCAGGGTTTTCTGAAGGAGAGCACTGCTCTGCTTTTCCTGGTAACCCATTTCGGCCAGGGACCAGATCTCCTGGGCAATACTGGCGTAGGAATCAGCTTTGGCATCAATACTGTTCAATATTTCGCTCTCTTTTTTCTGGGCATGGGAAGAACCACCGGCTAACAAGGCCAGGGCACATAAGGGAAGGAGAATTTTTTTCATTTATAGTGGGTTTATCGTCATCCCATAAATATACTAAATGAACGCAAAGGGAAAAGCCGGGGTAAAGAGAATTTATCGGCCAGGTTCACGCGGTTCAGCATCCCGGGAAAGGTCCGGTTCCCTTCCTCTTGGTTTTTCAGGATTCCGAGGGTGGAAATTCTCAATAACACTGGTGAGGTCGTCCCGGTCCAGGTGTACATAAACTTCCGTGGTGGTAATACTGGCATGACCCAGCATTTGCTGTATTGCCCTGAGATCTGCCCCTCCCTTCAAGAGTTCTGTGGCAAAGGAATGTCTCAGGGTATGGGGGCTTATGGATTTTTTAAAACCACAATGTTCTGCCAGCCGCCGGATAATCGTAAAGATCATTGCGCGGGTTAGTTGTTTCCCTCTCCTGTTGAGGAAGAGGATATCTTCTGATCCCTTCTGTATATCCTGGTGCCGCCGGATTTCCTGCCTGTAGATATCGATATACTTCCTGGTATAGGGCAGGATAGGGACCAGGCGTTGTTTATTTCCTTTCCCGGTGACTTTGATAAATCCTTCATCAAAATAGAGGTCCGATAATTTCAGCTCTATGAGTTCTGAAACACGCAGTCCGCAGCCATAAAGGGTCTCCAGGATGGCCCGGTTGCGTTCGCCTTCGGGCTTGGACAGGTCGATGGCCCCTATCAGCTGGTCAACTTCTGTTGAAGATAATGTGTCCGGGAGTTTCCGCCCGATCTTCGGACTCTCAATAAGATCCATGGGATTATCCTCCCGGTAATCTTCAAAAGCGAGGTAATTGAAGAAACTTTTCAGCCCTGAGATGATCCTGGCCTGAGACCTTGCATTCAACTCTTTTGCGATCTCGTATACGAATTGTTGTACCGTGCCGGCAGTCACCGTTACGGGGTCTTCTTCGGCATTATGCTCCAGCACAAAATCCCGTAATTTCTCCACGTCCATCTGGTAATTCTGTATAGAATGGACAGACAGCCCTCGTTCGATCTTGAGGTAATTGCGAAAATCTGTAATGGCCTGTTCCCATTTCATGGGCTAAAGATAGTATTTTGGGAAGAAGGCCAGGAAGGGATATACTCAGCCTTTAAATTTGAGATCAGCCTTTTTCATTGGCAGTTGATTCCGTACTTTTAGCTTATGAAAATTATCATTATAAACGGTCCCAACCTGAACTTACTGGGTAAGAGAGAACCTGAGATCTATGGAAACAGTTCCTTTGAGAATTACTTTTCGGAATTGCAGTTCAGGTTCAAAGAAGTTCAGTTAGAGTATTTCCAATCCAATATAGAAGGTGAGATTATCAGTAAATTACAGGAGGTAGGATTCTCATATGACGGCGTAGTTTTGAATGCAGCTGCTTACACCCACACTTCGGTTGGAATAGGAGATGCGGTTAAGGCCATAGAGACGCCGGTGGTGGAGGTCCATATTTCCAACACCTTTAAAAGGGAAGACTACAGGCATATCTCTTATATTTCACCGGTTGCCAAAGGAGTGATCCTCGGTTTCGGCCTGCTGGGCTATGAACTCGCCATCCGTAGTTTCCTGAAAGACTGAGGGGAATCTACCCCTTTGCCAGGGCTCCCTCTTTCTTTAAATACTTCTGTTCTATGTAGAAGGTGCCGAAAGGCAGCAATGAAGCGACGAACAAGACCAGGAATCGTTTAAAACCCCATTGTAGTTCGTAGCAAACCCAGATGGCCAGTAAGGCGTAAGC
The DNA here is from genome assembly GCF_004362865.1 of Zeaxanthinibacter enoshimensis. Lineage (GTDB taxonomy): Bacteria > Bacteroidota > Bacteroidia > Flavobacteriales > Flavobacteriaceae > Zeaxanthinibacter > Zeaxanthinibacter enoshimensis. The sequence goes on from NZ_SNYI01000002.1 coordinate 457,486, forward strand.
GATAAAGAGCACCCCATGGGCGTAACCGATGTAAAGGTTAGGTTCCGGAATACCTGCCCAGTATTTTAAGGGCATACTGAATCCCATAAGCAGTAAAAAAGAGATCCCCTCTGCAATTGCAATGGCTCTGAATAATGGTATCATAATACAGTTAAAAAACCGCGACCCATCTTTACTGTAGTCACAGCCGGATGGGTCGCGGAGATTAAATCAATTTATTTCACTTCTTAAAGGTGGATTACTTCATCGTAAGCGTCGGCCACGGCTTCCATCACAGCCTCGCTCATTGTCGGGTGGGGGTGGACAGCTTTCAGGATCTCGTGACCCGTGGTTTCCAGTTTCCGTGCAACAACCGCTTCTGCGATCATATCGGTAACTCCTGCCCCGATCATATGGCAACCCAGCCACTCGCCGTACTTGGCATCAAAGATCACTTTTACGAAACCATCAGAATTCCCTGATGCCTGTGCTTTTCCACTGGCTGAGAAAGGAAATTTCCCGACTTTGATCTCGTATCCTTTTTCCTTGGCTTGTTTTTCAGTAAGTCCTACAGAAGCCACTTCGGGCATACAGTAGGTACAACCCGGGATATTCCCGTAATCCAATGGCTCTACGTGCATCCCGGCTATCTTCTCTACGCAGAGTATACCCTCTGCAGAGGCGACGTGGGCCAGGGCTTGTCCCGGTGTAACATCACCGATGGCGTAGTAACCCGGAATATTGGTCTGGTAGTAATCATTTACAAGTATCTTATCACGATCCGTGGCAATTCCTACAGATTCCAGGCCGATGTTCTCAATGTTGGATTTAATTCCGACTGCAGAAAGCACTATATCTGCCTCCAGTACTTCTTCTCCTTTCGCCGTTTTCACGGTGGCTTTCACACCCTCTCCACTGGTGTCAACCTTGGTGACTTCAGCAGAGGTCATGATCTTTATCCCGGATTTCTTAAAGGTTCGCTCCAGTTGCTTGGAAACTTCTTCGTCTTCCAGGGGAACAATGTTGGGAAGGAATTCCACAACAGTAACTTCAGTTCCCATCGCGTTGTAGAAGTAAGCGAATTCGATGCCAATAGCACCACTACCTACTACTATCATTTTCTTCGGTTGCTTTTCCAACGTCATAGCCTGGCGGTACCCTATAACCTTTTTCCCATCCTGTGGAAGGGCGGGCAGCTCACGACTCCTTGCACCTGTAGCGATAATGACATGATCTGCACTGTATTCGGTTTCTTTCCCGTCTTCTCCCTTAACACTTACTTTCTTTCCCGATTTCAGGGTTCCGAAACCATTGATGACCTCAATCTTATTCTTTTTCATCAGGAACTGGACGCCCTTGCTCATTCCGTTCGCCACGTTCCGGCTCCTCTTCACTACCGCATCAAAATCCTTATCCACATCTTTGGCTACAAGCCCGTAATCCTCAGCGTGTTGCAGGTATTCAAATACCTGTGCAGATTTTAAAAGGGCTTTGGTAGGAATACATCCCCAGTTCAGGCAGACGCCACCAAGGCTTTCTTTTTCAACGATGGCCGTCTTAAAACCAAGTTGTGATGCCCTGATCGCCGTAACGTAGCCTCCAGGACCACTTCCCAGTACAATAATGTCAAATTTGCTCATCTATTTTAGTGTTTGAGATCGTTATTTTGAAGTGGCAAAGTTACGAAACCTAACTGAAAGCCCATAGACTAAAAATGGTCCGGGCGTAAGGATATCCCTGTTTTATAACATTTGCGCATAAAAAAAGGAAAGCGAATGTTACTTTCCTTAGTTGCAGGGTTTATAAGCTATTATTCTGCAGGCACAAAATCCAGCGCCGCCCCGTTGATACAATGTCTTTTCCCGGTTGTTGCCTTCGGCCCATCATCAAATACATGGCCCAGGTGCCCGCCACAAACAGCACAATGTTCCTCGGTACGCTTATAACCGATCTTGTAGTCCACGTCATAAGCTACATTCCCTTCAATAGCGCGGTCAAAGCTTGGCCAGCCAGTACCCGAATCAAATTTATGTTCACTCTCGAAAAGCGGGGTCTTGCAGGCTGCGCACACGTATGTTCCTTTTTCCTTTACCTCCAGGAGCTCGCTGCTGAATGGGTTCTCTGTACCTGCCTCCCTGAGGATATAGAATTCCATTTCACTGAGTTCCTTACGCCATTCGGCTTCCGTTTTACTCACCGCGTATTCCTGGTAAGGCTCCTTTTCCTTTACGGCCTTATCCGGGTTGTCTTGTGAGTTTCCCTTGCACCCTAGTAGCGCAAAGGTTCCGATGATTAATATTTTCCTGATCATAGCAATTTTTTGTAATTAGACGCAGCATTAAGATAATCCTTTCAACCCGTAAAAAAAAGAACCCCGGATCTTACCGGGGTTGGGGAAATGCCATTATAGATTAATCCAAAATATGTTTTTCAACCTGGGATTCCGGGAACTGCAGCTGCTGCATCACGGCATCGAGGTTAGAGGTGTCTATATCGTTACTTTGTACGTAATCTGCAGGCAGGATTGCAATCCGGAACACCTGGTTCTGAGTATCCCCGGGTGGCAGGGTGGCCAGGTCAAAATCGGATTCCAGGAACATGCTGACGTCAAAGAAAGTGTGATCGTAGTTGTATTGCAAAAGTCCTTCGTTAAGGATCCTGGTTTGTGGAAGTAACCTCCAGATATCCACTGCTTCCCCGTTCCCGTCTTCGGTTTGTTCCCAAAGGATATAGACCAGGACAACGTCAGATTCAAATACTTCTACGGTCTGGGGAAATTCATAAAAGATGGTATAGTCATTCTGGGGGGTAAAACTGCCCTCTATCTCGATGATCTGTCCCAGGATATTGACTCCGTCAAGTCCGTCCAAACCATCAAACCCGGGAGGTCCCGGTGGCCCCGGAGGTCCTTCACAGGCGAATAGGATGAGGCTCAATACGGCGGTTAGCATTATCGTAAATCGTTTCATATCAGTATTGGTTTTAAATGAATATATGTCCCCGGTTTCCCGGAAATTATCAATGAGTTTACAAAAAGCGTTCCAAAAATTATCCTAAGATGGAAATTCCCGCTGTATCAAAGTAATTCATACCCGGAATTTTTTGCTGTTATCACAGCCCTGTTTTGAGCAATTCAAATATATAGTACAAGTGAAAAAGGGGCGGTAATTAAGGGATAAAAGCTCTCATTCCCCGCCGCAATGCCATCTGCCGAAAATTTCCAGGCACATTTAAATTGCAGATTGGCATTTACTGTATCCCGCTGGAATACGAGCAGGATCTTGCTGCCGGAACTTCTGTGAAAATGAGCTTGCGAAAATTAAATTATCCTATATTTAGTGCGCTGTTAGCGGGGAACAAGGCCATTTTCAGGCGGTTTATCCTCAGGCTCAGGCGCAAACATACTCGACTTTAATAACGATCAAATGAAAAAACGCAAACTGGGGTTTTGGGAAATCTGGAATATGAGCTTTGGTTTCCTGGGTATCCAATTTGGCTTTGCTTTACAGAACGCAAACACTTCAAGGATCTTTGAAACCCTTGGAGCCAAAGTAGATGACATTCCCATCCTCTGGATTGCAGCCCCGGTTACAGGGCTGGTGGTACAACCTATAATCGGGTATTTTTCGGATCGGACCTGGACCAGGATGGGCAGGAGAAGGCCTTATTTCCTGGTTGGTGCTGTTCTGGCATCCATCGCTCTATGTATCATGCCAAATTCGCCCTCGCTTTGGGTTGCCGCGGGCATGCTCTGGATCATGGATGCTTCGATCAATGTTTCCATGGAGCCTTTCCGGGCCTTTGTTGGCGATAACCTGCCTTCTGACCAGCGTACCCTGGGCTTTGCGATGCAGAGCTTTTTTATCGGGATTGGAGCGGTGGTCGGCTCAATGATGCCTTACATTTTCACAAACTGGCTGGGAATCAGTAATACAGCCCCGGAAGGGGTGATTCCTACTTCTGTGAAATGGTCATTTTATGTTGGTGCTATTGTCTTTTTCTGTGCGGTACTCTGGACGGTCATCAAATCCCGGGAATATACCCCGGAGGAAATGGAAGCTTTTGAAGAGAATAAAGCTGTGGTGTTGCCCGAGATCACTCCTGCTGAAAACGAGAACCGCATCCGTAAATTAAAAAAATACGGTATTATCTTAACCCTTACTGGCGGTCTGAGTACACTTATCCCGTATTTTCTCGATCTGCATAAAGAACTGTATGTCCTTACTATCGGGTTGCTGACGGTGGGAATCTTGTTCCTCGCATCTTCCTGGGTGCGCAGGAGAAAGGGTCGCACCGGTTTCGTGGTTATCATGACCGATCTCCTCTATATGCCAGATACCATGAAGCAATTGGCATGGGTACAGTTCTTTTCATGGTTTGCTTTATTTTCCATGTGGATCTATACTACACAGGCTGTGACCGGGCATGTATATGGCACTACCGATACCACCTCGCAGCTGTATAACAATGCTGCGGACTGGGTGACTGTTTTGTTTGCGATCTATAATGGTGTTGCAGCCCTGGTGGCCTTTCTCCTGCCGGTGATGGCACGTAAGACCAGCAGGAAAATGACCCACCTGCTGGCGCTATGCCTGGGAGGTGTTGGCCTGATATCCGTGTACTTTATCGCTTCCCCGGAAATGCTTATTTTGTCAATGGTGGGTGTGGGGATCGCCTGGGCAAGTATTCTTTCTGTACCTTATGCCATGCTCGCCGGTGCATTACCCCCTAAAAAGATGGGGTATTACATGGGAGTATTCAATTTCTTTATCGTGATCCCACAAATGGTTGCGGCTACCATCCTGGGATTCCTGGTCAGTGGCTTTTTTAATGGGGAGCCTGTGTATGCCCTGATCGTGGGTGGGTTATCTATGATCCTGGCGGGGTTACTCACTTTGAAGGTGAATGACCGTGCTACCATAGACCTCAAGGAAGTAGGACAATAGACCATTGCTGTTTCCGATCGATCGGCTACGCAGGGGAATTATAGAAGGAGTTGAAGCCCTGCATTTTAAGACCTGATCGTATTATGAAGACCTTTTCCAAACCACGGGTACCGGACTGGCATAAGAATGCCACCATCTACGAGGTGAACATCAGGCATTATACCCCGGAAGGTACCTTCAAGGCTTTTTCGGCCCATCTACCCCGGCTAAAGAAGATGGGGGTAGACATACTGTGGTTTATGCCCCTTCACCCTATAAGTGAGAAGAACCGGAAAGGAGAACTGGGCAGTCCGTATGCGCCAGCACATTACACCAGGATCAACCCGTATTTCGGTACTGATGCCGACTTCAGGGAATTGCTGGACCAGGTCCATGCCCGGGAAATGCACGCCATTATAGACTGGATCCCAAATCATACAGGCTGGGACCATCCCTGGATCGGGGAACACCCGGACTGGTACCTGAAAGACGATACCGGTAATATCACTGACCCCATAAACCTGTATACAGGGGAATCATGGGGATGGACAGACGTGGCTGCCCTGGATTATAACAACCGGGAGATGCGCAAGGGGATGATTGCCGCTATGTGTTACTGGGTAGAGGAAGTAGGAGTAGACGGTTTCAGGGTAGATGTTGCCCATGGTGTACCTCTGGACTTCTGGGAAGAATGTACGGATGTATTATACGCTATTAAACCCCTCTTTATGCTGGCCGAAGCAGAGATCCCTGAACTGCTGAACAGCGGTTGCTTTGTGATGGATTACGGCTGGGATATGCATAAGATCCTAACGCGTATAGCCCGGTTTAAAGGCGCCGCCGGAAGCGAGGGTGCCCGGTTGGTACAGGGAAACCTCCAGCAGAACACAGGGGACGAAATTCCGGAAGAAGTGCATTCCTATGATATTGACAGGCTCCTGGAAATTAAAAGAAGCAGGTATCACCGGGGCTACCAGATGTATTTCACCTCTAACCACGATGAGAACGCATGGTCGGGATCTGCGTATGAATGGTTTGGGGAAGCACACGAAGCTTTCGCGGTATTGACCGCTACCTTTAGTGGTATGCCCTTGCTGTATTCAGGGATGGAATCGGCTATAGATAAACAATTCAAATTCTTTACGAAGGATGAGATCGACTGGGGCGATTTCCGGAATGCTGCATTTTATGAGCAACTTTTCCAATTAAAACACCGCAACAGGGCCCTCTGGAATGGCAGTCATGGGGGTAGGCTGGTCAAGATCCATACTGGAAAGGACCAGGACATTTATGCCTTTACAAGGGAGAAGGAAGGAGACAGGGTAGTGGTTGTCATTAATTTTTCTTCTAAACATCACCAGGTTCACCTCGCCTTTAACTTTAAAGAAGGCCCGTTTTTCTCGCTGTTTTCCGGGAGAAAGGAATTTTTTGAGCAAGGATTAGACCTGCACCTGGATCCTTGGGATTACAAGGTCTACTCCAATAGATAATGGATCATTTTTATTATATTCCATACCCGGGAATTTTTGTGACCGGGGCTGGGTACCTCAGATACCACTGTTATCAAGGCCAGCTGTGAAATACGATGTGCCATTGCAGAAGAAAAATAGTACATTTAAAAACCTAACCGAACAAACCAGAATTATGTTTAAACAGCAGCGTGTCGTTATAGAGGATGTAAAACCTCAGTTACAATGTGGTGCCTTTTTTATAAAAAGAGTGGTGGGTGAAACTGTGACCGTCAGTGCGGATATCCTGCCGGATGGTCATGATGTGATGCAGGCCGAAGTCCTTTTCAGGCACGAAGGTGAGAAATCTCCCCGCGAGGTCCGAATGGAAAAAGAAGGGAATGACCGCTACTCGGCCAGCTTTAAAGTTGATAAACAGGGATTTTATGAATACCATATCAGGGCATGGGTAGACTATGCGCTGAACTGGCAGCACGGCATCGAAGCCAAACTGAAAGACTCCCAGCACGTTAAAAGCGAATTACTGGATGGGGTGCAATACCTGGAATACCTGCAAACAGTATTAAAAGGAAAGGCTAAACAGGCTGTTGCCGACTGGGCAGTAAAATTCCAGGATGACAGTGCGTATGAACAGGCTGTAGAGATCGCAGTTTCTGAAGACCTGCACCAGCTGTTCCATGATAACCCACAGCGCCTGCTCGCCAACGAATCAAAGGTTCTTAAGGTGTATGTAGACCGGGAGAAAGCCAATTTCAGTACCTGGTACGAATTCTTTCCACGTTCTGCTTCCAGGGAAAAGGGCAAGCACGGAAACTTTAAGGATTGTGAACGCCTGCTGCCACGAGTGGCCAATATGGGGTTTGACGTTATTTATTTCCCCCCGATACATCCTATCGGGGAAGTGAACAGGAAAGGTAAGAACAACGCCACTAAGGCCCAGGAAGGGGATTCCGGTGTGCCATGGGGGATTGGCTCCCGCCACGGGGGGCATAAGTCTATTCACCCGGAACTGGGCACAGAGGAGGACTTTAAACAGCTCATCCGCGCAGCTGGGGACTACGGGATAGAGATTGCAATGGACCTTGCGTTCCAGGCCGCCCCTGATCATCCCTATGTGAGCGAGCACCCGGAATGGTTCCGGAAAAGACCGGACGGCACCATACAGTATGCAGAGAATCCACCCAAGAAATACCAGGATATCGTCAACTTCTATTTTGAGACCCCGGCTTATAAGGAACTGTGGCAGGAACTCCTCAGTGTAACGCTGAAATGGGTAAACTTTGGTATCCGTATTTTCCGGGTAGATAACCCACATACCAAACCCTATTTTTTCTGGCACTGGTTGATTGCTGAAGTAAAAAAGGATCACCCGGATGTCCTCTTCCTGGCCGAGGCTTTCTCCAGGCCAAGAGTAATGCAACAGCTGGCCAAGCAAGGCTTTTCACAATCCTACACCTATTTTACCTGGAGGGTGAATAAACATGAGATCACGGAATATATGACGGAGCTGACCCAATCCGAAATGCGTGAATATTACCGTCCTAATTTCTGGCCTAATACCCCGGACATCAACCCCTATCACTTGCAGGGGGCGAATGAAGCTATGCACCTGATCAGGTATGCGCTTGCCGCTACCTTATGCGGGAACCTCGGAATATATGGGCCGGTATTCGAATTCATGGAGACAGAGGCCATTCCCGGTAAGGAAGAATACCTGAATTGTGAAAAATACGAGATCAGGCACTGGGATTGGGAACATGAAAATAAACTGACCTATCTCATCACGAGGATCAACGAGGCGCGAAAGCATTACAGGTCATTGCAGCAGACCAATAATATCAGGTTCTGTTTTGTTGAAAACGATCAGTTAATGGCTTTCCATAAATGGAGCGACGATGGTAAGGATGAGACCCTGGTGGTAATCAGCCTGGACCCGCATCACGAACAACAGGGAATTATACAGCTGCCACTGGACAGCCTGGGTATTCATGCAGGTCACCGGGTTGAGGTGCGGGACGTAATTACCGAGAATACCTATACCTGGAACCAGGAATGGAATTTTGTGGCCTTGAATCCCAACCTTCCTTTCCATATCTTCCATTTAAATAAATAACGTATGTCTGAAAAGAACAAAAAACAGGTAGAACAAGCGCCTTCCGTCTTTGATTCGGCCTGGGAAAACTTACTGGAAAATGAAAATTTCATTGAATATTTCCTGTGTGATGTTCTTGAGGATTATGTGACCAAACAACGCTGGTACGGAGGAAAATCCAGCAAACTGAAATATATAGAACTCGCGGAATATTTCAGGATACAGCAGCACGAAGAAGTATATTACGGGCTGTTGCTGGAGGTGAATTTTGAAGAGGCCTTCTACCAGCATTACTTTCTCCCTATAGCTTTTGTTTCCGATGAGAATTTTGCTGAGAAAGACCGGATTCTCCCGGTTTCTATCAATGGGCAGGATGGTTTTATTATCGATGCCCTGAACCTGGAAGCTTTTCGCAAGTTAGTTTTTGAGCGTATTGTTACGGCAGTGCCCAACGATAAGACCAGGGTGCGCTATCACAATAGTGTTCATCTTACTGATAAGGAATACCGTTCTTCCCGGTTTATGGGAATGGAGCAGAGCAATACATCGATCATTATCAATGACAAGTACGTGATCAAATTCTTCCGCAGGATCTATTCGGATACCAACCCGGATTACGAGATGAGTTGTTTCCTCTCCGAGATCAAAGGGTATAAGAATACCCCTCCGTATTGCGGTAGTATCAATATCGTGGACATAGAGGGCATCATGGTGACCATTGCCCTGATGCAGGAATTGGTGGAAAACCAGGGTGATGCCTGGGAATACATGCTCAAAGAACTGAAAATGGTATTTGGCAACCTGGCAGCCAAACGGATCAATATCGATAAGCTCCCGGGAACCCAGATGTTCAAATCCCTGGAGATCAATGACGTCCCTCCGCAGATCATCGATTGGGTAGGGCTAAACCTGTTCCTGAAACTGCAGACCTTAGCCACACGGACGGCTGAAATGCATATTGCCCTGGGATCAGAGTTCAGTGACACCGCCTTTACACCCGCACATTTTAACGGGGATTACGAGGTATGGCTGAAAAACCGTCTCCTGTACCAGTTCCAGAACAGGCTTAATATTGTGGAGAATAATATCAGCAGGCTGGAAGGACGTTCCCTGGACCTGGCCGAAAAATTCCTGGAACAGAAGAACGATATCCGGCAGCGCTTTGTCCGCTTTGACTGGACAAAACTGAAAGGCGAACGAATTCGGATCCACGGGGATTACCACCTGGGGCAGGTACTGGTCCAGGGCGATGATTTTTACCTGCTCGATTTCGAGGGCGAACCCGAGAGTACGATCCGGGACAGGAAAGTAAAACAACCCCCGCTGAAAGATGTGGCCGGAATATTCCGTTCCTTTCATTACGCGATCTACGCCACCATCTTTAATTCTGGGAAGGATTATCCGTTCTCCCAGGATGCATTATTTAAGGCCGGGGAGATCCTGTACCGGTATTTTATAGGGGTATTTATGGGCCGTTATGTCAGCCTGATACAGGAACACAATTTGAATATTGGCTATACCCAGGAAAGGATCTTTATCCTGCGTTATTGTATGCTGGAAAAAGCAGTATACGAACTGGGTTACGAGATGAATTCCAGGCCTCAGTGGGCTGTGATCCCCCTGGAAGGGATCATGAGTATTATTAACGAGACTAACAACTAACATATGGGAAAAGTTATTCCACACAGTTTATTTACAGATTACGATATAAACCTTTTCAAATCGGGGAAGCATTACCGCTTATACGACAAACTGGGTTCCCACCCTATGGAACTCAATGGAGAAAAAGGTACATACTTCGCCGTGTGGGCCCCTACCGCCAAGTCGGTCTCCGTGATCGGGGATTTCAATTACTGGTTAGAAGGAGATCATAAACTTTATGTCCGCTGGGACGAAAGTGGGATCTGGGAAGGCTTTATTCCAGGGGTAGCCAAGGGCAACCTCTATAAATACAAGATCCGCTCTCATAACCAGGATATCACCACGGAGAAAGCAGATCCGTTTGCACGTTATTCCGAGCAACCTCCAAAAACTGCTTCAGTGGTCTGGGAAGGGGATTATAAATGGAAAGACAAGGCCTGGATGGGGTACAGGAAGGAAAAGAACGGGTTAGACCGGCCTTATTCGGTTTATGAAGTGCACCTGGGGTCCTGGAAACGTACGGATGATAATAAATTTCTCAGCTATGAGGCCTTCGCCAAAGAACTGGTTAGCTATGTAAAGGAAATGGGTTTTACCCATGTGGAATTTATGCCGGTGATGGAATTTCCCTACGATCCTTCATGGGGATACCAACTTACCGGGTATTTTGCCCCCACCTCCCGTTTCGGGAACCCGGAAGAGTTTAAGAAACTGGTAGATACCATGCACCAGAATGATATAGGGGTGATCCTGGACTGGGTTCCTTCGCATTTTCCGGAAGATGCTCATGGTCTTGGCATGTTCGATGGATCGCACCTTTATGAACACCCGGATCGCAGGCGCGGATACCATCCGGACTGGAAAAGCCTGATATTCAATTACGGCAGGAACGAGGTTCGTGCCTTCCTGATCTCTAATGCCTGTTTCTGGCTGGACCAGTTCCATGTGGATGGTCTCAGGGTAGACGCGGTAGCTTCTATGCTTTACCTGGATTATTCCAGGGAGGAAGGGGAGTGGGAACCTAACATCTATGGGAATAATGAAAACCTGGAAGCCATATCGTTCTTTAAAGAACTGAACGAATATATTTACGGTAATTACGATGGGGTCCAGACCATAGCCGAAGAATCCACCGCCTTTTCCGGAGTCACCAAGCCGGTATACCTGGGAGGCCTGGGCTTTGGAATGAAATGGATGATGGGCTGGATGCATGATACACTGGAGTTCTTTAAGAAAGAGCCCGTTTACCGTAAGCACCACCAGGATGATATAACCTTCAGCCTTACTTACGCTTTTACCGAAAATTTTATGTTACCCTTTTCCCATGATGAAGTGGTATACGGGAAACAATCCCTCCTGTACCGTATGCCGGGAGACGAATGGCAGCGCTTTGCTAACCTAAGACTTCTTTTCGGGTATATGTTCACACATCCGGGGACAAACCTGGTGTTTATGGGGGGAGAGTTCGGGCAGTCGTCAGAGTGGAACTACCAGCACAGCCTGGACTGGCACCTGACCAATTACGATTTCCATTCGGGTATCCAGGAGCTGGTCAAGCAATTGAACCATATATACAAGAACTACCCGGCCCTGTACGAAAAACAGTTCAGTCCTGAAGGTTTCCAGTGGATAGACTATGGTGATGCAGAGAACTCCGTACTTACTTACGTCAGGAAAGGGCATGATAAAAAGAACGACCTGTACGTGGCTTGTAACTTTACGCCTGTCCCAAGGGAGAATTACAGGATAGGGATACCTTCGGCAAAAAAAGCCCTGGCAGAGATATTTAATTCTGACGATAAGAAATACGGCGGAAGTGGGATGCATAACAAGGCCATTAAAGTCACTAAGAACAGCTGGCATGGTCATCCAAATTCTGTAGAAGTCACATTGCCACCACTTTCAGTATTGATATTCCAGTAAGAGAAAACGCTCTACGCTAACGTTGTAGTTCAAAAAACATAACAACTTCCTTATAATTTTTAAGGATTTAAGCTTTCTTTTGCGATACCAATAAAACAATCAATCATGATTACCAATACGGAGTTAGAATATAAAGGGAATTTATACCCCAATGAAATTGTTGATGTTAAGCAGGAGTCTGATAAATTCTATTTTACTACTGATAACGGGGTAATTCTTGAGCTCACCGTGATTCGTAATTCTGCGGTCCGGTTCCGCTATGCTACGGAACATTTATTCCAGCCCGACTTTTCCTATGCGATCAGTGAGAACGCCATTAAAGGATTCAGTCAACTGGAATTCCGCGAAACAGAAACTGAATACTGGGTAGAAACTGCCCGTATCCGGGTACTTATCGATAAGAAAACCCTTCGAACACAGATCTCCGATAAGGAGGGGAACATCATAAACGAGGATGAACTCGGATTCCACTGGGAAGAGAACTATACCCACGGTGGTAATTCGGTTAAGATGAGTAAAATTACCCAGGCCTCGGAAAGTTTCTACGGGATGGGAGACAAGGCTACTCATTCTAACCTCAAGGGGAAAAGAGTGAATAACTGGGTAACGGATCAGTATGCCTACGGCAAGGACCAGGACCCCCTTTATAAAGCTATTCCTTTTTATATAGGACTACATAACCAGATCGCTTACGGGATCTTTTTTGACAACACTTTTCGCACTCATTTTGATTTTTCTCATGAGCGACGGAATGTGACCAGCTTCTGGGCTGATGGAGGCGAGATGAACTATTATTTCTTTTACGGCCCCGAAATGTCGCGCGTGGTGCAGGCCTATACGGACCTTACCGGCACACCCGAATTACCCCCGCTTTGGGCCTTGGGATATCACCAGTCTAAATGGAGCTACTACCCGGATAGCCAGGTACGGGCACTTGGAAAACAGTTCAGGAAAAATAAGATCCCATGTGACGCCATCTACCTGGATATTGACTACATGGATGGTTTTCGTTGTTTCACCTGGGATAAGGAAAAATTCCCGGACCCTAAAGGCATGATACAGGACCTGGAGAAGGACGGTTTTAAGACTGTGGTCATGATAGACCCGGGTATCAAGGTAGACCGGGATTACTGGGTGTACCAGGAGGCCATGGAGAATGATTACTTCTGCAAGAGAGGAGATGGTCCCCTGATGCGTGGGAAAGTATGGCCCGGAGTCTGCAGCTTCCCGGATTTTACGAACCCGGAGGTGCGGAAATGGTGGGCCAACCTATACAAGGAAATGATCGCTGAGACCGGCGTCCACGCCGTATGGAATGATATGAATGAACCCGCGGTGATGGAAGTTCCAACCAAAACGGCACCGCTGGACACCCGCCATAATTATGACGGTCATCCCTGCAGTCACCGTAAAGCCCATAATATTTACGGGACACAGATGGTCAGGGCCACCTATGAAGGGGTCAAAAAATTCGTTTTCCCTAAAAGACCTTTTGTTATTACCAGGGCGGCTTATGCCGGGGCACAGCGCTATAGCTGTACCTGGACCGGGGATAACGTAGCTACCTGGGAACATTTATGGATAGCCAATGTACAGGTACAGCGGATGTGCCTGAGCGGTTATTCTTTCGTAGGATCAGATATCGGTGGTTTCGCCGAGCAACCCAATGGAGAATTATTTGCACGCTGGATACAGCTGGGAGTCTTCCACCCGTTTTGCAGGGTACATTCGAGCGGGGATCACGGGGACCAGGAGCCCTGGTCTTTTGACCCGGAGGTGACCAAGATCGTGCGTAAGTTCATTGAGCTGAGGTATCAGCTTCTGCCTTATCTCTATACCATGTTCTGGAAATACTCCAGGGACAATGTCCCTATGATCAAATCCCTTGTCTATTTTGACCAGGAAGATCCCCAGACACATTTCCGGACAGACGAATTTATTTTCGGCGACCAGATCCTGGTTTGCCCGGTACAGGAACCTAACGCCAAAGGCAGGCGTATGTACCTGCCACGGGGCAACTGGCATAACTACTGGACAGGAGAAGTGGTAGAAGGCGGAATGGAGAAATGGGTGGTTGCAGATATAGATAAAGTTCCCTTGTTCATTAAAGAAGGGGCTATCATCCCGTTCTACCCGGTACAGCAGTACGTAGGCGAGATTGAACTGCAACAGCTTACCCTGAATGTATATTATAAACAGGGGATCGAGGATTCCACCGTTTATGAGGATGCCCAGGATGGCTTTGATTATAAGAAAGGCGGGTACAGCCTGAGGAACTTTAAGTTAAACGGGAAGGAGAAGGAGCTGATCATCCAGCAATACAAGGACGGTACTTATGAAACCACTTATGATTCTTTCAAGATCAGGTTACATGGCTTGCCGTTCAAGATCAAGACCATCGAAGTAGACAATGTCAAAGTTCCCCTGGACACCGTGCGTTTAAACGGTGACAGCACCATTGAAATAAGCAAAAATTTTACGGAATTGCACATAATAGGGGCCTGATTTATTCTTACTTTCATTCCCCACAGGATTCGGTATGATTCTTGATTTTTACCATGCAGAGAACAGCCGTACCTGTCCAATGGGAACAAGTAAGGAAAAAATTTATGACGATGAAACGAATATTACTTATAGTGGCGGTCATGATGACCGTCGTTGCCTGTAAGACTAACCCTTTTACCGGTAAGAAGACCTTGAACTTCTATCCTAACAGCCAGATATTTCCGATGGCATTTGCTCAGTATGACGAGTTCTTAAAGGAAAATAAAGTGGTTGAAGGCACAGAAGATGCCCGTATGGTTACCAATGTAGGGCAAAAGATTTCGGCCGCGGCAGAACGCTGGCTAACGGCCAATGGTTATCCAGGTTACCTGAAGGATTACCGGTGGGAATACAACCTGGTAAAGGATGATGCGGTCAATGCCTGGGCCATGCCGGGAGGTAAGATCGTCTTTTATAGCGGGATCATGCCTATCGCCAAGAATGAAGCAGGAGTTGCAGCCATTATGGGCCATGAAGTTGCCCACGCACTCGCTGACCACGGGGCACAACGAATGAGCGCAGGGACACTGCAGCAATTGGGTGCCGTTGCCGGGAATATCGCGATCAGTGATCCTGAAAAAAGGAACGTATTCAACCAGGCCTACGGGGTAGGTTCTACAGTAGGGGTAATGCTGCCTTTCAGCAGGAGCCACGAGACCGAAGCGGACCGCATAGGTTTACAGATCATGGCGATCGCGGGATACGATCCCATGGAGGCCGCTGATCTCTGGAGAAGGATGAAAGCCGAGTCAGGAAATGCGGCTCCGCCGGAATTTTTAAGTACTCACCCGTCTAATGATACCCGTATCAACAACATAGAGAAATGGGCACCCCTTGCTAAGGAAGAAGCCCGAAAATTCGGAGTGACCTCTTTTAAATCCTAATCAGTTTAAAAACGTATATTGAAACCGTTTCCAAAAAGAAACGGTTTTTTTATGGTACAGGTACTGGCTGTTAAAGGCAGCAGGAAATTACTGAACGCATGGGCGTTTTACGATTGGGCCAACTCGGTTTACAGCCTGGTGATCTCCTCCACCATCTTCCCTCTTTTTTACGGCGCCCTCTTCCGGGTGGCTGGGATAGAACAGGTATATATTTTCGGGGGTTATATCGCCAGGGCTCCCCTGATCAGCTATATAACTTCAGCAGCTTTTCTCTTTATTGCGATCATCACCCCTTTTATTGCCGGGATCTCGGATTACCTGGGTAATAAGAAAGGCTTTATGAAATTCTTCTGTTACCTCGGCGGCGCTTCCTGCATCGGTCTTTATTGGTTTTCACTCGATAATATCTACCTGGGGCTACTCTGCTACTTCCTGGGTCTCACAGGCTTCTGGGTCAGTTTTGCCATCAACAATTCTTACCTGCCCGATATCGCTTTTCCTGAACAACAAGACCGGGTCAGTGCAAAAGGTTTTTCCCTGGGCTATATAGGTAGTGTGATCCTCTTGTTGTTCAACTTGGGAATGGTGATGAATCCCTCTGTTTTCGGGATAACAGAAAGCGGGGGTGAAGCAGCCGAACTGGTTGCCATGAGGTACAGCTTTATCTCTGTAGGAGTGTGGTGGATCCTGTTCAGTCAATATTCATTCTATCACCTGCCAAAAGGCAATAAGAGGGAAGGTCCGCGCCGTCATGTACTGCTAAACGGGTTCAGGGAACTGCGAAGCGTTTGGAGACAGTTACAGGACTTGGGCGAACTTAAGAGGTATCTCCTTGCATTCTTTATCTACAGTATGGCGGTCCAGACCGTAATGCTTATCGCGGCTTATTTCGGTGAAGAAGAGGTAGCGTGGGGCTCGGATTCGGAGCGAACCACTGGACTGATAGTAAGTATACTGGTTATTCAGCTGGTGGCTATCATCGGTGCCAGTCTTACGGCATGGGCTTCAAGAATATTGGGAAATATCCGAACCCTGGTGATCATCAACGGGCTTTGGGTTATTATCTGTATCTATGCCTATTTCGTGGTCAGTCCCATCGAATTCTACCTTGCTGCAGGTTTTGTCGGCCTGGTCATGGGGAGTATACAAGCCCTTTCCCGTTCCACTTATTCCAAATTTCTTCCGGAAACCAAGGATACGGCATCATTTTTCAGCTTTTACGACGTGGCGGAGAAGATCGGGATCGTGATCGGGACACTGCTCTACGGAATGGTCGCCCAGCTTACAGGCAGCATGCGGAATGCTTCTGTCTTCCTGGCGCTGTTCTTTATTTCCGGCCTTATCCTGTTGCTGCGGGTTCATAAAAAAGCCCCCTGAGAAGGAGGCTTTACATATTGTGCGATGGCTGGGATCAAGCTTTGGTGATCTCTCCTGAACCGGATTTTTTACTGTCGATCTTCTTGGGATTTCCTTTATAATGAATATCACCGGAGCCGCTTACATTGGCCTTCAGGGATTTGGTTGCCATAACATTCACATCGGCAGAACCAGAAACCTGTACTTCAACATCTTCAGCGTCGAGATCAAAAGCATCGAGGTCCCCGGATCCGGACATCCGGATCTCCAGTTCTTTAGTCTTACCCTTCAGGCTGATGTTTCCTGAACCGGATACATTTGCCTTGACTTTATCTGACTCCACCTCCAGTGCTATATCCCCCGAACCTGAAACCGCTGTTTCAAGTCGGTCTGATTTCAAGACCGTCCGACTGCTTACATCGCCCGACCCGGAAAGGCTGATGGCTTCGATCTGTTCAACCGGGATGGTAACCACGATCCCATCTTTCCATTTGGAAGGTTTAAGGTTAACTCCTTTTTTTTCTTTTACTGTCAATTTCCCACGATCGACCTCTGTTTCTACATACTCCAGCAGGTTTTCCTCACCCTTCAGTGTAATCTCACCTTCACGCCCATTAACTAATATTACATCAAACCAACCCGCTACAGCGATCTCCTCGTATTCCGCGGTTTCCCGCTCCTGGGTGATCACATTGCCGTTGCCCTTGATCTTCTTGCCCCATTGGGCCTGCAGCCCGTAGCTCATACATAGCAACAGGGCTAATAGTACTATTCTTTTCATTTCGTCAGTTGATTAATTTTTATACAAGCGGATGCCGCCATAACTACTATTAATATAAACCTTTTTTCCGTCCGAATTACTGCCGTAACGACCTTTGTAGTATTTAGAGACGGATTCTATTTTCCGGATATCGGTTTCCATTTCATCTAACCCCTTAACATCCGCATATTGTGCAGAGATCTCGAAGCTGAAGTTATACTGGGGGGCATATCCTACCTTGACACCAGTATAATCGGAATCGATGGTTAGGTTCCCCGCGTCTGCGGCCATGCGGTCTATAGAGATCCCGCCGTAATCAGCATTGATATCCACATTCCCGTGAACTGTTCCCAGGGCGATGTCTATGTAATCACCGCTTCCTTTTACATTATTCATTTCTTTGACTTCCAGGTGGCCGTAGTCACAGCTGTATTCCAGGTTTTCCATAGTGCCCACCGAAGCATTGGTATAGTCTGCATTCAGTTGCAGGTCACCGGCTTTCTCAATGGTGAACCCGGAATAATCTGCAGAGATGGATCCGCTGTTCATATAGCCGATGGTTGATTTGGAAGTATAATCAAAAGACAACTGGTTACTGCGGCCTCTGAGTTCCCCGATGTCCAGCCTGCCGTAATCACAGCTGATCTTGGCATGCCCGTCTATGCGGTCAAGAATGATCGCACCGTAATCGTTGCTGAGGTTCACATTGTGCTTCACAGGCAACTTAATAGTGTAGTTCACCTGCATGCTCACATTCTTGTTTCCACCCCAGTTCCAGTTCCAGCCGGTTTTTCCTTTGTTGAATTTGGTTTTTGCACTGACCGTTTCTCCCGACTGCTCAAATTCCACGGATATCTCATCGAGTTTCTCCTGTACTTTCTCCTCGTTATCACCATTGGTCTTAATATGGACCTCTATGGCAATACGGTCTTCGTTCCAGGATGTCAGGACCAGGTTACCGAAACTGTTGTCCACTTTCAGGAGCCCGCTGGCCGATACCTTGAATTCTTTCTTTATGGTCTTTTCCTTGGTATGTTTGCCTTTGCGATCATGGTCATGAGCCAATAGGCTGCCCGTAGACATAATTCCAAGGACAAGTACCAGGTTAAATACTAATGTTTTCATTTTCTTCCGTATTAAAGTTTTTGATCATTTCTATTTGTTCTTGTACATCTTTCAGGAGCGCTATCCTGGTCTGGAAATTGGTGATCATCGCGCTGAGGATCAGTTTACTATTGCCGCCATTCACCAAATCCCTTTCCATTTTCGTGTAATCATCTTCCAGGATTTTTAGCTGCGCCAGGGCATCTTCGAGAACTTTATTGGTCAAAGGTGAATCTTCCGTCCTCAGTATTTTTACCTGCTCCTCGATCAGGCTGGTGAAGTAGAGATTGGTCTGTGAGATCTCCGGGGAGATCTGGGCTACCTGACTCTCCATATCCGGTTGCTGGTTAATTACCAGGAAACCGAGGGTAAGGAAAACGAGTAGCACCGCTGCAGCTGCATAAGGTTGCCACAGGCTGAACAGGGATAACCCAGATCCTTTAGGCTTTTGCCCGGCCTGTAACCTGGCCCTGAATCTTTCTTCATGCCCTGGGTCAGGCAATTCAGTATCAAACTGCCCTTCCAGGGATTTAAAGAGGTCTTCTATATATCGTTCATCTTTCATCAGTTCAGCTTTAATAATTTTTTTCTCAGGCTTTCCTTCGCCCTGGATATCGTGGTCCTGCAATTGGCATAACTGATATCCATTATGCTGCAGATCTCTTCATAATCATAACCTTCTATGAGGTGTAAGGTCAAAGAAATCCGGTAATTGTCTTTCAACCTTTGCATGGCGGCCATCACCTTTTGAGCCTTCAGTTCAGCCTCTCCATGATCAGGGACGTAACCATCATTGTCTTCGACCTTGTACAGTACCTCGTCCAGTCTTACTTCACCGGATTTTTGCTGCTTCCGGTAATAGTGAATACTCCTGTTGATCACGATTCGTTTTAACCAGGCTCCGAAGGTGACTTCTCCCCGGAAGGTGTGTAACTTGGTAAATGCCCTTAAAAACGATTCCTGCATGATATCTTCAGCGTCCTCACTTTTCTTTACAATACGTAATGCTACGTTATACATGGCTTTATAATATCGCCTGTACAGCTCCATCTGAGCAGCCTGGTCACCTTCCAGGCACAATGGCACTAACGCTTCCGTATGCATTAAAAGTTGGCTCAAAAAGTAAATGGTTTATTCAATAGATACCTGAAGTTAGGGAATGTTACAGTTTTTATGATTTATTTTTCATTTCGTGGCATAACAATTGTTTTTTGAATATAGCACACATGTCCGCATAATGGTATGTACCTTGTAGCCAGTGGGTTAAGGATGTGTTCTGGAAAAGAAAATTGATAACAAGCCAGGTCATAATGACAGAATGGCTGATAAAATAATATATGGGAGATTTTAATTTTAAAAATATAGACAATTTGTCGTTGCAGGGATTGGATGAAGATTCAGAATTAATTCCCCTTCTTACCCCGGAGGACGAGGAAGAGATGAACAATGAGGAATTGCCATCTACATTGCCTATCCTTCCGTTGAGGAATACGGTACTGTTTCCCGGGGTAGTCATCCCGATCACGGCCGGCAGGGATAAATCCATCAATTTGATCAAACATGCCAATAACGGCAGCAAGACCATCGGTGTGGTTTCCCAGAAAGACGAGGAAACCGAGGACCCGGGGGTGCGTGATATAAACACCCTGGGTACCGTAGCGAGGATCCTGAGGGTGCTGCAGATGCCCGATGGGAATACGACGGTGATCATACAGGGTAAAAAGCGGTTCGAGATCGCAGAGGTACTGACAGAGAAGCCTTATATGACGGCTACAATCCGTGAAGCTACAGAGCTCCGGCCGGAACCAGGTAACCAGGAGTTCCTGGCGATCATTGATTCTATCAAGGAGCTGGCGATACGTATTATCAGGGATAACCCCAATATCCCCAGCGAAGCTTCTTTTGCGATCAAGAACATTCAGAGTAATTCCTTCCTGATCAATTTTGTATCCTCTAACCTGAACCTGGAGGTCAAGGAAAAACAGGAGTTGTTGGAGATCAACGACCTGCAGGAGCGTGCCCTGGCTACCCTGAAGCACATGAACGTTGAATTGCAGAAACTGGAGTTGCGGAATGATATCCAGTCCAAGGTCCGCAGTGATATGGACCAGCAGCAGCGGGAGTATTTCCTCCATCAGCAGATGAAGACCATACAGGAAGAACTCGGTGGGGTCTCTTATGACGAGGAAATACAGGAGATGAAAGAACGGGCGGCCAAGAAAAAATGGCCGAAGAAAGTAGGGGAGCATTTTGACCGTGAACTGGGCAAGATGCAGCGGATGAATCCCCAGGTAGCCGAATATTCTATTCAAAGAAACTACCTTGATCTATTCCTGGACCTCCCGTGGAATAAATTTTCCAAAGACAAATTTGACCTGAAGCGGGCCCAGAAGATCCTGGACCGCGATCATTATGGACTTGAAGACGTAAAGCGCAGGATCATTGAATACCTGGCCGTTCTGAAACTACGGAACGACATGAAATCACCCATCCTCTGCTTATATGGACCTCCCGGGGTAGGGAAGACCTCCCTCGGAAAATCCGTGGCAGAAGCCTTGGGCAGGGAGTACGTGCGAATGTCTCTCGGCGGTCTGAGAGACGAGGCAGAGATCCGCGGACACCGGAAGACCTACATCGGGGCTATGCCTGGTAGAATCATCCAGAGTCTTAAGAAGGCAGGAACCTCTAACCCTGTATTTATCCTGGATGAGATCGATAAACTAGCCAGCAGTAACCAGGGAGATCCTTCCTCTGCAATGCTGGAGGTGCTGGACCCGGAACAGAACAGTGATTTTTACGACAACTTCCTGGAGATGGGCTATGACCTTTCTAAGGTAATGTTCATCGCTACGGCCAATAACCTGTCTACCATACAACCGGCCCTGAGAGATCGTATGGAGATCATTAATGTAACGGGTTATACCATAGAGGAAAAGGTTGAAATTGCAAAAAGACACTTGCTTCCCAAGCAATTGAAAGAACACGGCCTGACTGATAAAGACCTGAAGATCGGGAAGCGGCAGTTAGAAAAGATCGTTGAAGGGTATACCCGTGAATCCGGGGTGCGGTCCCTGGAGAAACAGGTGGCAAAGATGGTCCGTCATGCGGCAAAGAATATCGCCATGGATGAGGACTACAATATAAAAGTGACCAACGAGGATATTGAGAGTGTGTTAGGCCCGGCCCGGCTGGAAAGAGACAAGTATGAAAATAATGAAGTAGCAGGTGTTGTCACAGGCCTGGCCTGGACCAGTGTTGGAGGGGATATCCTTTTTATAGAGGCGATCCTGTCTAAAGGAAAGGGGAACCTTAACGTGACCGGGAACCTGGGGAAAGTGATGAAAGAGTCTGCCACCATCGCGATGGAATATATCAAATCTAATGCCGACAGCTTTGGGATCGACTCGGATGTCTTTGACAAGTACAATGTACACATCCACGTACCCGAAGGAGCTACTCCCAAAGACGGTCCAAGTGCCGGGGTCACTATGCTGACCTCCCTGGTATCCCTCTTTACCCAGAAGAAGGTGAAGAAGAGTATTGCCATGACCGGTGAGATCACCCTCAGGGGGAAGGTACTGCCGGTAGGGGGTATCAAGGAAAAGATACTTGCAGCAAAGAGAGCGCGGATCCGTGAGATCATATTGTGTGAAGAGAACCGGAAGGATGTGCTGGAGATCAAGGAAGAATATCTGAAAGGGCTTACTTTTCACTACGTCTCGGATATGAGCGAAGTAATAGACCTGGCGGTCACCAAGCAGAAGGTGAAGAACGCCAAGAAACTATAAATTAAACAGGAAGACTGGAATAACAGGCCCGTTGTAAAGCAGCGGGTCTTTTATTTCAAAACCGGTTCGAGTTCAGAAAAACAGCAATGGTTACCGGGCCTTCCATCTTTTCTATATATTTTTAGCCGATGAAAAAAATCACGGTTGCCATAGATGGCTTTTCTTCTACCGGAAAAAGTACCCTTGCCAAACAATTGGCAAAAGCATTGGGGTATGTTTACGTGGACACCGGAGCCATGTACAGGGCAGTTACCCTCTTTGCGTTGCGGAACGGTTTTGTCGGGGGCGAGCAGAATAATATGAGCGCTTTGGTAAAACTACTGCCGAAGATCCGGTTGAAATTCAAATTCAACCAGGAACTGGGATATGCGGAAATATACCTGAACGGGGAAAATGTGGAAAACGAGATACGGACCCTGGAGGTTTCCAGGTATGTAAGCCAGGTGGCTGCCATAGAGGAAGTTCGCTTTAAACTTGTGGATCTCCAGAAACAAATGGGAAAGGACAAGGGGATAGTTATGGACGGCCGGGATATCGGAACCGTAGTTTTTCCGGATGCAGAGCTTAAAGTATTTATGACTGCTTCCCCAGAGGTACGCGCTAACCGCAGGTATAAAGAGTTATTGGAAAAGGGAGACCAGGTGAATTTCGAGGAAGTGTTGCAAAATGTAAAAGAAAGGGATTATATCGATTCTAACCGGGAATTCTCACCCCTGAAAAAGGCACAAGACGCGATTGAATTTGATAATGGCGATATGGGAAGGAAAGAGCAGTTTGAACGAATTTATAATTACGCGCTCCGCGTGATCGAGAAAATAAATAAGGACGCCTGAGAGGCGTCCTTTGTTCTTTAAAAGAAGTAGACCTCTATACCTTTGGGATCACCAATACCTGGTCCGGGTAAATGACATCCGGGTTGTTCAGGATGCTGGTATTCGCCGAAAATATCTCTTTATACTTCATGGCGTCCCCGTAATAATGCTTAGCGATCTTACTGAGAGACTCACCGCTTTTAACCACGTGGCGGTGGTATACAGAATCGTCTTCAACAGTGATATTCGCTTTGATGTCTGATGGTTTTTCGCCACCGATCTCCTTGATTTTATCCCAGATAAGGTCTTTTTCGTACTGTGTCTGTGCCATCCCTTTAACTTTAAGGGTTCCTCCTTCTTCAGTAACGTTTCCGTCTTTGATTCCCAATCTTTCTCCAAGATCAAGAACTGGTTGGTATTTCGCTTTTACACTCATGAACCTAACTTTTATAATTAATAATGTTCTAAGATACGAAATCCGTGACCTGCACGGCGATCATTCCTGATGTTTTATGCGCTTAATAACAATCAAAAATTGTTTGTAATACAAATATTTAGTTGTATTTTTGCACACCTTTTTCAGCAAAGCATCAAGAGGAATTGGGTACTGAAAAATATTTTATACAAATAACTTCTGCGTTTATTGCTTAACTCTTGTAACAGCGTGGGATACAAATTTAAATCAGCAAATGGCTGAAGAAAAAAACACAGCGACTGTAGATGAAACTGCAGGAGCAGAAGAAACTAAAAAAGCGACTCCCCAGAAGGATCAGAAAGAATTTCTTGAAAATTTTGATTGGGACAAGTACGAAGAGGGAATTGAGCGTGTAGACGAGTCCAAACTGGAGGAGTTTGAAAAGCTGGTTGCCGAAAACTTCGTTGACACAGCAGATGAAGAGGTTGTTGAAGGAACGGTAACTTACCTGACAGACCGTGAAGCAATCATCGACATCAACGCGAAGTCTGAAGGTGTTATCTCACTGAACGAATTCAGGTACAATCCTGATCTTAAAGTGGGCGATAAAGTAGAAGTACTTATCGACATCCGTGAAGATAAGAGCGGACAGTTGGTTCTTTCTCACCGTAAAGCCAGGACTATCAAGGCCTGGGAGCGTGTGAATGAAGCCCACGATAAAGAAGAAGTAGTTAACGGTTACGTTAAGTGCAGAACTAAAGGAGGTATGATCGTTGACGTATTCGGTATCGAAGCGTTCCTTCCAGGTTCTCAGATCGACGTTAAACCAATCCGTGATTACGACCAGTACGTTGGAAAGACTATGGAGTTCAAAGTGGTTAAGATCAACCACGAATTCAAGAACGTAGTTGTTTCTCACAAAGCACTGATCGAGGCGGATATCGAAGAGCAGAAAAAAGAGATCATCAGCCAGCTTGAAAAAGGCCAGGTTCTTGAAGGTGTTGTTAAGAATATCACTTCTTACGGTGTATTCATCGACCTTGGTGGTGTTGACGGTCTGGTTCACATCACGGATCTTTCATGGAGCCGTATCAACCACCCGAACGAGGTTGTTGAACTGGATCAGAAACTGAACGTGGTTATTCTGGACTTTGATGACAATAAATCAAGGATACAGCTTGGATTGAAGCAGCTGGAGAAGCACCCATGGGATGCTCTTGGCGATGAGATTAAAGTTGGAGATAAAGTAAAAGGAAAAGTAGTTGTGATCGCAGATTACGGTGCATTCCTTGAAGTGGCTGAAGGAGTTGAAGGTCTGATCCACGTTTCTGAAATGTCTTGGTCTACGCACCTGCGTTCTGCCCAGGATTTCGTGAAAGTTGGTGATGAGCTGGAAGCTGTTGTACTTACCCTGGACCGCGAGGATCGCAAAATGTCTCTAGGTATCAAGCAACTTTCTCCGGATCCATGGACTGATATCACTACCAAGTACCCAGTAGGTTCCAAGCATAAAGGAATCGTTCGTAACTTCACCAACTTTGGTGTATTCGTAGAACTGGAAGAAGGTATTGATGGATTGATCTACATCTCTGATCTGTCCTGGACTAAGAAGATCAAGCACCCATCAGAATTTGTAGCCGTAGGGGATACCCTGGAGGTAGAAGTTCTGGAACTGGATGTTGACGGTCGTAAGCTTAGCCTGGGTCACAAGCAGACCACGGAGAATCCTTGGGATAAGTACGAAGAGGAGTACGGACTGGATACAGTTCACACCGCTTCTATCTCCGAGATGGTAGACAAAGGTGCTATCATTGAATTCAATGAAGACATCACTGCTTTTGTTCCACAGCGTCACCTTGAGAAAGAGGACGGGAAGAAACTTGGCAAAGGTGAAGAAGCAGAATTCAAGATCATCGAGTTCAACAAGGAGTTCAAGAGAGTAGTTGCCAGTCATACTGCAATCTTTAAAGAAGAAGAGCAACGCAATGTAAAAGCTGCCAAGAAAAAGGCTGCTGCACAGGCTGAAGAATCCAAGCCAACCCTTGGAGATGCCAACGAGCAATTGCAGGCGTTGAAGGATAAAATGGAAGCTGGTAAGAAAAAATAGTTTTCATTCCGATAATTAAATTCACCCTGAGGTGAATGCTAAGACCCCGGCAGCAATGCCGGGGTCTTTATTTTTATGGCCTTGCCCGGTGCTGATTCTTACATGATTATTCTATAGCACAGCCTCCTTATTATTAGGGATAATTCGCTATTTTTGTCCTCATAAGCGCAGGATCAACCCACCTATGAGCCAAAAAGTTTTGCTTTCTTCCAAAGAGATCAACATCATACTGCACAGACTGGCTTGTCAATTATTAGAAAATCATACGGATTTTAAAGACACCGCACTCATCGGGATGCAACCCAGGGGAATTTACCTCGCCAACCGGTTGAAAAAAATCCTTATTGAAGAATACGGGGTCAAAAAAATAGATCTTGGATTCCTTGACATCACCTTTTACCGGGATGATTTCAGGCGGAGTGACAAGCCGCTGGAGGCCAACAGCACAAAAATGGATTTCCTGGTAGAGAACAAGAAGGTGGTGCTCATTGATGACGTGCTGTATACCGGGCGTAGCATACGCGCAGCGCTTACAGCAATACAATCCTTTGGCAGACCTGCCGAAATAGAATTGCTGGTGCTCATAGACCGGCGTTTCAGCAGGCATTTACCCATCCAGCCCAATTATCGGGGCAGGCAGGTAGATGCGATCAACCAAGAGAAGGTTAAAGTTCACTGGAAAGAAAATGAAGGGGAAGATATTATCTACCTGGTAAATAAATAGCTCATGGCAGAATTAAGTGTAAAACACTTGTTGGGAATCAAATATCTTAATGAAGCAGATATTGACCTGATCTTTGAAACTGCCGATCACTTCAAGGAAGTGATCAACCGATCCATCAAGAAAGTTCCTTCGCTCAGAGACATCACGATTGCCAATATCTTTTTTGAAAACAGTACCAGGACCAAACTCTCCTTTGAACTTGCTGAAAAACGACTCTCTGCCGACGTTATCAATTTCTCGGCCGGGCAGTCATCCGTAAAAAAAGGTGAGACCCTGATCGACACCGTTAACAATATCCTCTCGATGAAGGTTGATATGGTGGTGATGAGACATCCTAATCCGGGTGCCGGGATCTTCCTTTCCAAACATGTAAACGCCTCTATTGTGAATGCGGGGGACGGTGCGCATGAACATCCTACCCAGGCACTGCTGGATTCCTATTCAATACGGGAAAAACTTGGTGATGTTGCGGGTAAAAAAGTGGTCATCGTCGGGGATATCCTTCATTCCAGGGTAGCGCTCTCTAATATATTTGCCCTGAAATTACAGGGAGCCGAAGTGAAGGTCTGCGGGCCTCACACCCTTATCCCGAAGTATATAGAAACCCTGGGGGTTACGGTGGAAAATGACCTTCGAAAAGCACTTAACTGGTGCGATGTGGCCAATATGCTGCGCATCCAGAACGAGCGTATGGAGATCAGTTATTTCCCTACTACGCGCGAGTACACCCAGCAGTATGGGTTGAACAAGAAAATACTGGACAGCCTGGACAAGGAGATCGTGGTTATGCATCCCGGGCCTATCAACAGGGGAGTGGAGATCACCAGTGATGTTGCAGATTCCAAGCAGTCCATTATCCTGAACCAGGTAGAGAACGGGGTTGCGATCCGCATGGCCGTGATCTACTTATTAGCATCCAAAATTAAATAAGAACTATGATCTTTGATAAAGACGGCCAAACGGCCATTCTATTCCAGGAAAATGTATCGCTGCAAAAATTCCTTGAGAACCTGAAAGAGGGCTATGACAAGATCAAGAACGATAATATCATCGTTAACCTGACATCTTTTTCACGGCTCACCGCTGAGGATCTTCCTCTTTTTCTCGAGCTTTCCGATATGCACAGGGAAAAGGGTAAATCTTTTGTCATCGTGACGGAACAGGTGACATTTGACGATATTCCGGATGAACTAGTGGTAGTACCAACCCTGCGTGAGGCAAATGACCTTATCGAGATGGACGAGATAGAAAGGGACCTGGACCTGGAATAGGCCTGCTGCCCGGCTCCTTAAAGGACTTATCTATGAAAGTACATATCCTGGGCTGTTACGCAGCCACCCCCCGTACTCTTACGAATCCAACTGCCCAGGTACTGGAGATCAAGAACCATCTCTTCCTTATCGACTGTGGGGAGGGTACCCAGGTAGAATTGAGAAGGCAGAAGATCCGCTTTTCCCGGATTAATCACATCTTTATTTCCCACCTGCACGGGGATCACTTTTTTGGGCTGCCGGGACTTGTAGCATCTTTCCGGTTGTTAGGGCGTCAGAAGGCATTGCACATTTATGGTCCTAAAGGGTTAAAGGAAGCTATCACCCTTTTGCTTAAGCTGGGAAATTCCTGGACGAATTACCCCCTTCTCTTCCATGAGCTGGTGGAAGATCAGCCGGTCACCCTCTATGAAGATGAGGTCGTCTCTGTGGATACCATACCCCTGGACCACCGGATTTATACCAATGGATTCCTTTTCCGGGAAAAACCCTCACCCCGGAAACTGAACGTAGAGGCCACCCGGAAATACAGGATTCCTAAAGAGTATTTCCAGTTAATTAAACAAGGTAATAACTACGAGCTTGAAGATGGAACCCTTATAAGCAACCGCGAACTGACCCTGGATCCTCCTGCGCCCATGAGCTATGCCTATTGCAGTGATACAGCTTTTAATCCTCGTATAGTGCCGCAGATCAGTGGAGTACAGGTTCTTTACCACGAATCTACCTTCCTGCGGACGGAGCATCAGCTTGCTCTTAAAACAGGTCATTCCACGGCAGCCGAGGCTGCAGAAATAGCCAGGCAGGCAGGTGTGGCACATCTGATCCTGGGGCATTATTCAACCCGGTACCGGGATATTGAGAAATTCAGGCAGGAAGCACAAACAGTTTTCCCCGAAGTTCTTCTGGCTGAGGATGGGAAATCATTCGAATTCTAAGTACCCCGGAAATCGTTCTCCCGCAGCCACGGAAATTCCTTATTTAGCCGCAATAAAATATTGCAGCTGGCCCCCCTGAGATATCCTTTGTTTTCCCAACTTTGCTTATCTTGTTTTTCTAAAATACGTTAATGGCAAAAGATCTCAGATCTTACAGGAAATCATACGAAAAAAGTGCCCTGGTCGAGGAAACGGCAGGTATGGATCCTTTTCAATTGTTCAAGCGGTGGTTCACGGAATTGGAAGAATCCGGGACCGTGGAAGAGCTCAATACCATGACGCTGGTGACCCTTGGGGTAGATGGCTTTCCAAAAGGAAGGGTAGTGCTGCTAAAGGAGTTTTCGGATAAAGGTTTTGTTTTTTACACGAATTATAAGAGTGAAAAGGGACAGGCCATCGCCGCCAATCCCCGGGTTGGGATCTCCTTTTTCTGGCCCACCATGGAAAGACAGGTAATCATAAAAGGAAAAGCTTCTAAGGTTGATTCTTCCGACTCAGATGCCTATTTTAACAGCAGGCCTCTCGGCAGCCGGCTAGGTGCCATAGTGTCTGCGCAAAGTAAGACCATCCCCTCGCGGGAAGATCTGGAAAACCGGTTGAAAGAGCTGGAAGAAACCCTGCCGGCGGAAGAGGTGAGCAGACCGGAGTACTGGGGCGGATACAGGGTAATCCCGGAAAGTATGGAATTTTGGCAAGGGCGTCCTAACCGTCTTCACGACAGGCTTCTCTACACCCTGGAACCTGGTGATAATTGGGGTCGGGTGCGCTTGTCTCCTTGATGAATTACCAAGGAGCTTAATCAACAACACAAAGAACTGGAAAATGAAAAACTTAATATTTGTACGTCATGGGAAATCGGCATGGAATTATGACGTAAACGATAAAGACCGGCCGCTAAAGGAGCGGGGAATCAATGATGGCTTGCTCGTTTCGGGTAAGTTTAAAACTCTCGGGATAACGCCCGATGCCATATATTCGAGTCCCGCCAACCGCGCTTTGCACACTTGTACCATCTTCCTTCGGAAACTGAAATACGACCTGGAGAAATTCAGGTTAAGCGAGGATCTTTACGAGTTTTCGGGTGAGGGGGTAATGGAATTTGTTCATAATCTCGATGATTCCCTGGAAACTGTTATGATCTTCGGCCATAATTACGCTTTTACGAACGTAGTGAACCAATGGGGCAGTGAATCCATCGATAACGTTCCGACTACGGGCCTGGTACATTTGCAGTTTGATATCGATTTCTGGAAATCGGCAAAGCAAGGCAAAACCGTGCGTACCATCTTCCCAAAACATTTAAAATAATGCAGAGAAGCAAAAACCAATACATTAACAGGGAAATAAGCTGGCTGCGATTTAATGAAAGAGTTCTGCAGGAATGTGCAGATAAGAATGTTCCCCTGATAGAAAGACTCAGGTTCCTGGGTATATTTTCCAACAACCTTGACGAATTTTTCAAAGTGCGATATGCCACAGTGAAACGTATTGCAGAATCTGGTAAATCCGGGAAAAGTGAGCTGGGTGGCGAGAAGGCCAAAGATCTCCTGGAACAGATCACCCAGATCGTGATCAGGCAGCAGAGCAAGAGCCTGGAGATCCTGAAGGATATAGAGGAAGAGCTGGAAACAGAAAACATTTTCCTGATCAATGAGACCGAGATCAATGGTAAGCAGGAAGCCTTTGTTCGGAATTACTTTACACAGAGTATCAGTCCACAGCTGATGACCATTATCCTGAATGATCTTGCCCAATTCCCCATGCTTAAGGATACGGCTGCATACCTGGCCGTAAAAATGGTCCTGAAGAATGGGGATAAGATTCCAAAAGTAAAAGGAAAGAAAGAAAAGCGATATGCGCTAATCGAGATCCCGAAGGGAATAGACCGATTTATTGTTCTGCCCAAAGATGGGGATAAGAACTATATCATCATGCTGGATGACGTGATCCGTTATTGCCTGGATGGTATTTTCACCATGTTCGACTATAAATCCATCTCGGCCCACATGATCAAAATTACACGGGATGCCGAACTGGATATAGACAACGACCTGAGTAAAAGCTTCATCGAGAAGATCTCATCCAGCGTAGAGCACAGGAAAATAGGTGACCCTGTAAGATTCGTTTACGATAAGAGTATAGCCGAAGACACCTTTGATTTCCTCATCAAGAAGATGGGAATAGAAGAGACCGACAGTCTTATCCCCGGGGGGCGTTACCACAACCGGCGGGATTATATGGGATTCCCGAGTCTTGGACGTGAAGACCTGCTATACCCCAAGATCCGTCCATTACCGGTCAAGGGTCTCAGCCTGGAAGGAAGTTTGCTGGAGGATATCGCTAAAAAGGATTATCTGCAGTATGCTCCCTACCATACCTTCTCTTACGTCATTAAGTTCTTGAGGGAAGCTGCCCTGGATCCATTGGTCAAGAATATCAAAATTACGGTCTATCGCCTGGCAGATAATTCCCAGGTGACCGCCTCGCTCATCAACGCCGTGAAGAACGGGAAACAGGTAACCGTACAGATAGAGCTGCAGGCCCGGTTTGATGAACAGGCCAACATTAAATACGCAGAACAATTACAGGCAGAAGGGGTAAAATTAATTTTCGGGGTTCCGGGGTTGAAAGTACACAGTAAGATCTGTCTTATTGAGAGGCTGGAGGGTAAGAACCTAAAGCACTACGGGTTTATAAGCACGGGTAACTTTAACGAATCTACCGCGCGTATCTATACCGATTATACCTTATTTACAGCCAATGGAGCCATTCTGAAAGAACTGAGCAAGGTGTTCGACTTCTTTGAAACTACCTATAAGATCCATAAGTATAAACACCTTATTGTTTCGCCGCATTATACACGTCGTAATTTTGAACGTTTTATACGCAAGGAGATCGCTAATGCCAAAGCCGGGAAAGAAGCATATATCAAGATAAAGATGAATTCCTTTACCTCCTACCAGATGGTGGATAAACTCTACGAGGCCAGCAGGGCAGGGGTGAAGATTCAACTGATCATCCGCGGAATTTGCTGCCTTATACCCGGAATAAAAGGGATGAGCGAGAATATCGAGGCCATCAGTGTGGTGGATAAGTTCTTAGAGCATCCCAGGTTATTTATTTTTGGAAATGACGGGGATCCCAAGGTTTTTATCTCCTCGGCGGACTGGATGACCAGGAACCTGGACAACCGGGTAGAAGTTGGCGTTCCGATCTACGATGAAGATATTAAACAGGAACTTATCGATACTTTTGAGATCTCCTGGAGTGATAACGTAAAGGCCAGGGTTTTCAATGCTTCACAGGATAATACCTACCGGGAAAATCACCTGCCCTCTGTACGCTCTCAATTTGCCACTTATGACTATTACCTGAAAAAACTGGACTCGTAAAAACCCTGGGATTGAAGATTCGGAAATTTGCTGCTATAGACATTGGTTCCAACGCCATCCGGCTTTTGGTTCACAATGTAATTGAACAAGACAAGCAGGAAACCCAGTTCAGGAAAAGTTCCCTGATAAGGGTTCCTGTCAGGTTGGGGGAGGATACTTTCACCCTGGGCGAAATATCGGCGAGAAATACCGAAAGGATGCTGGAAACCATGAAGGCTTTTAAGCACCTGATGTCTGTCATGGGGGTAGAGAAATATATGGCCTGTGCCACCTCGGCAATGCGAGAAGCCAGGAACGGGAAGAAGATCATCAAACGTATCAGGGAAGAGTCCGGGGTAGAGGTGGAGATTATCGATGGGAAGAAAGAGGCCGCTATAATTGCCAATACAGACCTGCAGCAATTACTGCAGGAAGACCAGGCTTACCTGTATATAGATGTGGGTGGAGGTAGCACCGAATTTACGCTCCTGAGTGGAGCTACTCCTAAGATATCCCGCTCCTTTAAAGTTGGAACGGTGAGACTTCTGAACGGGATGGTAGAGGATGCGCACTGGGAGGAGATCAGGAAATGGATCCAGAAGCACGTTACACCCTTGCAGAATGTACAGATTATCGGCTCCGGTGGCAATATCAATAAGCTCCATAAGATGTCGGGTCGCAAAATGGGTGTGCCCTTGTCCTATATCTGGCTGCATTCCCAGTACCAGTACCTGCAATCCATGAGTTATGAAGATCGTATCATTCAGCTGGGACTGAACCCGGACCGGGCGGATGTGATCATCCCGGCGACCAGGATCTTTTTACTGGCTGCTAAATGGAGTGGGGCCAAGAAGATACACGTACCTAAGGTAGGGCTCTCTGACGGCATCATTAAAACACTTTATTACACGGAGCAAACTACAACTACCCGGCACTCTTAAGATGAAAGAAGAGGAAATTTACCGCTGGATCACCGAAGAAGACGAAGAACGCTCCTGCAAAGCGATAAGCGAAGAAAACTGTACCAATGTCCCGGGTAACTTTTTTAAGAATGCCCTGAGCGGGTTCTGTTCCAAACTGGCAGAACAGCTGGTGAGCCCCGGGGTCACACTTCCCTGGATGCTTTCTATGTTCGATGCCGGGCTGGGATTTTCCGGGATGCTTGTTCCCCTGAAGAACCTGGGAAGTTTGCTGCCGCAGCTCTTTGTTTCCGGAAAGATCAGGGCGTTTCCTATCCGTAAATATTTCTGGGGATTCCCGGCTATGGCCCAGGCAGCCCTGGTCGCATTGATGGGGATTGCATTTTTTACACTTGAAGGAACTGTCCTGGGAATTTCAGTGGTCAGCCTGCTGCTGCTCTACAGTATGGCCAGTGGAGTTTCCTCTGTCGCCTTTAAAGATGTAATGGGGAAGACCATCCCTAAAGGGAACAGGGGAAGGCTATTAGCTACTCGAGCTACCGGCGGCGGGGTACTCACCCTTCTTTTTGGACTCGTACTTTATTTCTTCCTCCGGGAGCAGGATACCATGGGCATCTTGTTTATACTGGTTGGCCTGGCCACAATTCTCTGGGTGCTGGCGGGCGTATTCTTCCTCTGGATAGAGGAGGAGAAGGGAGCTTCGGATGGGGGCAGGACGCCGATCGAAGAGTTTAGGAAAGGATGGAAACTGCTCGGCCAGGATAGTAACCTCCGTACATTTGTAATGGCCCGTGCATTCCTTATGGCTATCCCCCTTGCACAGCCGTTCTTCGTGGTGATCGGGCGAAAGAATACAGATGCAGATCTGTCCGGGCTGGGACTTTTTGTAGTGGCTTCGGGAATCGCTGCCCTGGTTTCTAGTCCGTTCTGGGGGAAACTGGCAGACTGGTCATCGCGAAAGCTGATGATAGGAATAGGCGCTTTTGGAATATTGAATTGCCTGCTCGTACTGGGTTTCACTTATCTACCTTCAGATTACAGGTCGATCTATCTCTTTGCCCCACTCATCCTGCTCAATATGATGGCACATGGCGGTGCAAGGCTAAGCCGTAAGACCTACCTAACGGATTTGGCCCCGGAAGACGAACGCCCCTTGTATATAGCTTTGTCTAATACGCTCATTGGCTTATTCACCATACTTACCGCGGGTATCGGTTTTCTTGCGGAATGGTTCAGTACGGATTTCCTCCTCTACTTCCTGTGTGGGATGTTACTGGTGAGTATGTTGCTGAGTTACCGGCTTAAGGAGGTCTGAGATCTACCCGTGGATGGTTTCCTTCTTACCCAGGTCTTTCATTATACCGGCTTCGTAGTCCAGTAGCTGCTGCCATTTTTCGTCTACCTCTTTTCTTTCCCCGAATTTTCTCGCGAAGTTCAAAAACAGGGTGTAATGACCCGCTTCACTGACCATAAGTTTCCTGTAGAATTCGGCCAGCTCTTTGTCCTCAAGTTCCTCGGATAAAAGCCTGAAGCGTTCACAGCTCCTGGCTTCGATCAATGCTGCGTAGAGAAGCCTGTGGACCAACTGGGTAATTCGACTTCCGCCCTTGGGAAAGAACTTCATAAGCTGTATCACGTATTCGTCCTTGCGGTACCTGCCAAGGGTCTTACCCCTTGCAAGTATCCTGTCGTGTACCATTTTAAAGTGTCCCATCTCTTCCCGGGATAGAGCGATCATTTCCTGGACCAGTTCCGGGTACTCGGGATACGTTACGATGAAAGATATTGCCGTACTGGCAGCTTTCTGCTCACAGTAAGCGTGATCGGTCAGGATTTCGTCGATATTCTTAGATACAATGTTCACCCAACGTGGGTCTGTGGGTAATTTTAGTCCGAGCATGGGATCTTCTTTTAGTGCAAAAATAAGAAGAATACCAACATATCTGCAGCCCGGTATTTCTGGGTCAAAAAGAATATATTGATTAGATTTGTGAGCCTTGATATTTCCTTTCCCCTTCGAGGAACCATATCAGTTTTTAGCAAACACAATAAAACCGACGAGACTAACCTATGTATTCTGAAAATACAGGGCCTATTCTGGCCAAAATTCTTAAAACAAACCTGGATCCCGGCACAATCGAATGGTGGAATAAGCAGCTTTCTGAACTCAGGGAAACCCCATCGGCCAGGCAGCTTTACTTGACCTACAGCCTGCTGGGAACTAAAGTGCAGGCTGATCTTCCGGAATATCCCGGGGGATCATCTGAATTAACTAACTACCTGGAATTACAAAATGCAGATAACAGGCAGATCGCAAGGATTTATCTTCTGCTATTTGCCCTGGAAGCCGACCGGGAATTTTACCTTCCCAAAGTACAGAAATTGATAGAACTTGCTGATACCGGGGAAATGGAAACCTTCCTGAAGTTCCTTGTTTTATTGCCGGGTGCCGGGGATTTCAGGTTTTCTGCGGTTGAGGCCCTCCGTACAAACATAGCCACTGTATTTGATGCAATTGCCCTGAATAATCCTTATCCGGCGCTTTACTTTAACGATCAGCAGTGGAACCAGATGTATTTAAAGGCTGCCTTTATGCAGCGCGACCTGGGGCAGATACTGAGTGTAAAGGACAGGGCTAACCAGGATCTATCCAGGATCATCTCCGATTATGCACATGAACGATGGGCGGCATCCCGGGATGTTGATCCTCAATTCTGGCAACCGGTATCGCCTTTTTTAGAAGGAGCATTGATCGAAGATGTCAAAAGACTTTTGGAAAGTGATAATATGGCAGAACGAAAAGCCGGGGCCTTATTGGCATCAGAGTCAGGGAAAGAGCAGGTCAGACAACTGCTGTCAGCCCACCCGGAATTACAAAGAATGGTAGTGAATAAAGAAATTCACTGGAATAACTTAAATCAATAACAATGCAAGATAAAATGATGTTTATAGATCCCCATGTTCATATGACCTCCAGAACAACGGATGATTACGAGGCTATGGCAGCTGCGGGGGTAGTCGCTTTAA
Organism: Zeaxanthinibacter enoshimensis; assembly: GCF_004362865.1. Classification (GTDB taxonomy): domain Bacteria; phylum Bacteroidota; class Bacteroidia; order Flavobacteriales; family Flavobacteriaceae; genus Zeaxanthinibacter; species Zeaxanthinibacter enoshimensis. Next base: position 493,536 of record NZ_SNYI01000002.1, read on the forward strand.
TAGAACCCTCGTTTTGGTTGGGACAACCTCGGACACAGGTGGGGTCCTTCCAGGATTATTTCAGCAGCCTGGTAGGATGGGAGCCTTTCAGGGCCAGCCAGTTCGGTATCAAACATTACTGTACAATTGGGTTAAATTCCAAGGAGGCCAATAACGAGGCATTGGCCGAACAGGTAATGGAACTTCTGCCGCTTTACCTGCATAAAGAGAACGTTGTGGCTATTGGTGAAATTGGTTATGATGACCAGACCCCGGCAGAGGATAAGTATTTCAGGGCTCAGCTGGAGCTCGCTAAGGAGCTGGATATGACCGTACAGGTCCATACACCACACAGGGATAAAAAAGCCGGTACGATAAGGAGTATGGAGGTCTGCCTGGAGCACGGGCTGGACCCGGCCAACGTGATCATAGACCACAATAACGAGGAAACCGTTAAAGAAGTTCTGGACCGGGGTTTTATCGCGGCCTTTACCATTTACCCAAAGACGAAAATGGGCAACGAACGCATGGTGGCCGTTGTTGAGAAGTTTGGTAGTGACAATATCATTGTGGACAGTTCGGCAGACTGGGGCGTGAGTGATCCACTTGCGGTTCCAAAGACCGCATCTTTAATGTTAAAACGAGGGATCTCCAGGGAAGATGTTGTAAAGACCTGTTACAGCAATGCCTTGAAAGCATTCGGGAAGAACGGTAAGATGAAAGAGTCTGATTGGTTGCACGCAGAGGGAATCAACCAGACCCGCTTATACAACGATAACAGCGTACTTCGCGGGCAGGAACCACGGGTAGATTCAGATAAAATTTCCTGAGGTGCGTGCTGTTCTCATAGGCTATGCACGTTTGATGCGGCCGGCTAACCTGCCTACCGCAGCAGCCGATATTCTCGCCGGTTTGGCGATTTCAGGGGCATTATTTACGGCGGGCTCCTTTAACCAGGAATTGCTGCCGCAGGTCTTGCTGCTGGTAGTCTCTACCGTATTATTATATGCAGGTGGAGTAGTGCTGAATGATGTCTTTGACCTGGAGACAGATTTGGTTGAAAGACCGGAAAGGCCCATACCCAGCGGTCTGATCCCACGCAGTGCTGCGGCCATTTTCGGTGGGTCACTGCTGATCGGAGGGATCCTAGCTTCTTATCTGGCAAACCCGGTTAGTGGGTTGGTAGCTTTAGCCCTGGCTGTGGCTATCCTCTCCTACGATGGATTTTCCAAGAAATATGCATTTCTGGGACCATTGAATATGGGGATATGTCGCGGACTGAACCTACTGCTGGGAATATCTGTAGCAGGGGTATTCAATGAGCTGTGGTATTGTATCATTCCCATACTTTATATCTTTGCCATTACCCTGATCAGCAGGGGAGAAGTTCATGGTAATAACAAAGGTCATATTTTATGGGCCGCTGTATTATACGCCATAGTTCTTTTATGCGTTATATACGTGGTGACCGTATATGCTCAGGATATTGGCCTGGGGCTGATTTTCAGCCTTTTATTTGCCTTCCTGATCTACCGGCCACTTTTTAGAGCTTATAAAGAAAATTCGGCCGGCAATATTAAAAAAGCAGTGATGGCCGGGGTTATATCCCTGATCGTCCTGGACGCCTCTCTTGCTATTGGATTTGCGCCTCTATGGTATGCAATTCTTATATTATTGCTCTGGCCATTAGCTATATTACTATCAAAAATATTTGCAGTCACCTGAATGAAAAATAATTCCCTGCATCCTATAGTTCAATCCTTTACCGTACGCCACGAGTACAAGCTTCATTTCACCGATTCCATGTTCCGCCCGGAGAATGATCTGCTGAAGGACATCATCGGCAATTACAGTCGTGGACCGGTAAAGACATTGTTCGTCATAGACCAGGGGGTAAGTGACCATCACCCGGACCTGGAGCAAAAGATACGTGCTTACTGTAAGAATTACTCGCAGCAGCTGAGCTTTACGGCGCTTGTTCAGATCCCGGGAGGTGAAGCAGCAAAAATCAGTGACACCCACGTTAACAAGGTCCTGGAAGCTATTAATACCCAGCATATCTGCAGGCATTCATTTGTTGTGGTGATCGGGGGCGGGGCAGTGATAGATGCTGTAGGCTACGCCGCGACCATTGCGCACCGTGGTGTGAAACTTATCCGGGTACCCACCACTGTTCTTGCACAGAATGATGCCGCAGTAGGGGTAAAGAACGGGATCAATCGTTTTGGAAAAAAGAATTTCATCGGCACCTTTGCCTTGCCCTATGCCATCATTAATGATTCGGTTTTTTTGGAGACCCTGGAATGGCGGGATTGGATCTCGGGCACAGCAGAAGCGGTCAAAGTAGCACTGATCAAGGACGCTTCGTTTTTCACTTTCCTGGAAAACAATGCCCCGGCCATCAGAAACAGGGAGAAAGACCCAATGCAGGAGCTGATATATCGCTGTGCGCGTATCCACATGGAGCATATCGCGCAGGGAGGGGACCCCTTTGAGAGTGGTTCCAGCCGTCCCCTTGATTTCGGTCACTGGGCAGCCCATAAGATGGAACAGATGAGTGAATACCGGATACGACACGGGGAAGCAGTAGCTAAGGGCATTGCCCTGGATGTCACATATGCCTGGCAGGCCGGATTGCTCGATCAGGCAAGCTGGCAGCGAATCCTTGACCTCTTAATATCCCTGGGATTCGAGCTGAATATACCTTTCGGGGAACCGGATGATATTGTGATACTGCTGAACGGGATCGAAGAGTTCCGTGAACACCTGGGCGGAGAACTGACGATCACCCTTATCGATGCCATAGGCTCTAAGTATGATGTACACGAAATAGATTCCGGGATGATGAAAAGATCAATTGGGCTGTTGAATAAAGCGGCCACTACAGCTGCCAAAAACTAGCTATGCGTCATAAGGATTACCTGCTTACCTATTGTACCAACATCCACCCGGGACAGGACTGGGAGACCACCTTTAATAGCCTGAAAGCTTACCTGCCCGGTATAAAGAAGAAATTGGTCCCGGATGCTGAATTCGGGGTTGGACTAAGACTTTCCAATAAGGCCAGTGAAGAACTGGAAGAAGTCGGGCGGATAGAAGAATTCGGTCAATGGCTACGGGAAAACGGGTTGTATGTTTTTACCATGAATGGTTTTCCCTATGGCAATTTTCACCATGAACGGGTGAAAGACCAGGTTCACAGCCCCGACTGGACAACGCGCGAAAGGGTGCAGTATACCAAGAGACTGTTCAGGCAGTTGTCATATTTACTGCCCGAAGGGCAGGAAGGAGGTATCTCTACCTCCCCGGTGAGTTATAAACACTGGTACAAGGATGAGGCTGAGCGAAAAACAGCCTTGGAAACCGGAGCGGAAGCTTTTGCAGAAATTGCTTATTTCCTTTATGAGCATGAAGAAAGAACAGGCAAATACCTGCATTTGGATATAGAACCGGAACCGGATGGCCTCCTGGAAAATACCCCGGATGTTCTGTCGTTTTTCGAACATTACCTGGATATGACAGGTGTAAATTACCTGGTTAAGAAAGGTGTTCCAGTCGAAAAGGCCAGGGATTTATTGCGACGTTATATAACCCTTTGTTACGATATCTGTCATTTCTCTCTCGCTTTCGAAGATCCGGCCTATTCGTTCAATGCTTTCCGCAGTGCAGGGATCAGGATAGGGAAGATACAGGTAAGTGCGGCCTTGAAGATCACCAGGGGAACGGGTAAACCAGAAGAAATCTGGACGGCGCTTTCCGGTTTCAACGAACCTGTTTACCTGCACCAGGTTACAGAGATTAAAGGAGAAAGGGTGATCACCTACCCGGATCTGCCGGTCGTATTAGACAAGGCTGCTGATTTTACAGAGATGCGTGCTCATTTCCATGTTCCCGTATTCCTGGACGAATTTGGCCTGCTGAGGTCTACACAGGACCATATACTCAAAGTACTGGAATACCTCCGGGAAGAACGTGTAACGGGACAATTAGAAATTGAAACCTATACCTGGGAGGTGCTGCCGGGTGATCTGAAAATTCCACTGGCAGATTCCATTACCAGGGAACTACAATGGCTAAAAGAAAATTTATGAAAATGAAGAAGACCGTTGTTATAGATGTGGTAGGCCTTACCAAAAGATTGATCGGGGAGCACACCCCTGCTATACTGAACTTTTTAGAAAAAGGGGGCTGGGCACCTGTGGAACCGGTTGTCCCGGCAGTTACCTGCAGTGCTCAAAGCACTTACCTTACAGGGAAATGGCCTTCAGAACACGGGATAGTGGGCAATGGATGGTATTTTAAGGAAGAGCTGGAAGTTAAATTCTGGAGACAATCCAACCGCCTGGTGCAGGCAGAAAAAATATGGGAAAAGTTTAAAGCCGAAGACCCGGATTTTACCTGTGCCAATATGTTCTGGTGGTATAATATGTATTCTTCGGTGGATTATTCGGTAACACCCCGCCCCAACTACCTGGCAGACGGGAGGAAGATACCTGATATTTACAGTTACCCGGCGGGACTCAGGGATGAATTGCAGGAAGAACTGGGAACATTTCCCTTATTTAACTTCTGGGGTCCGAAGACCTCGATAAAATCAAGTCGCTGGATCGCCGATGCTACCATGCGCGTGGATGAAAAATATGATCCCACCCTGACTTTGGTCTACCTGCCGCACCTGGATTATAACCTGCAGCGACATGGACTGGACTTTGATAAAATAGGGGAGGACCTGAGGGAAATAGATGCGGTGGTGGCCGACCTGATCCATTACTACGAGCAACGGGATGCAGAGATTATTATCTTATCAGAATACGGGATAACAGACGTTCAGAGGCCTGTACACATCAACCGTATCCTGCGTTCCATGGATTTACTCGGGATCCGGGTAGAACGTGGGCTGGAACTGCTTGATGCCGGGGCCAGTAAGGCTTTTGCAGTTGCAGATCACCAGGTGGCCCATGTGTATGTAAATGAACCCGGGATCATAACTGAATTAGCCGACCAGTTATCCAGGATACCGGGGGTAAAGAAGGTATTGACCGGCGAAGACTTAAAGGCTTACCACCTGCAGCATGAACGTTGCGGGGATATAGTGCTGCTCGCGGGAGCGGACAGTTGGTTTACCTATTATTTCTGGACGGATGATGCCAAAGCGCCGGACTATGCACGGATGGTGGATATTCACAAGAAGCCCGGCTATGACCCGGTGGAAATGTTCACCGATCCGGCAGACCCCATGGTGATGCCAAAAGTGGCCTGGAAATTATTGAAGAAGAAATTAGGCTTTAGAACCGTACTGGATATTATTCCCCTGAAACCAGAACTCATCAAAGGCTCACATGGAATAGTCCCGGAAGATAAAGCGGATTATCCTATATTTATATCGAACAACAAAAATGCCAAGCTGCCTGGAAGTATATCTGCCGTAGAAGTTCGTGGCCTGATGGAGGCCCATTTAACGGGAATTGCGGGTAGCTGAAACCAAATAACCACTATACTATGAAGGTATTCTTCAAGGTCTTTGCAATCGTCTTTGGTATACTGTTCCTGTGGGCAGCATTTGTACAATACAATGATCCGGATGCCTTTTTATGGTACGCCGTTTACGGTTCTGCATTTGTTATCTCAGTGCTCTTTGCATTAGACAGGTTACCCTGGCTGATCCCCGCGGTACTTTTTATTTTATTTATGGCTGGCGTAGCTTACTCCTGGCCGGAAACCTACCAGGGAGTTACGATTGGTGAAGGGAATATTGATAATATAGAAAAGGCACGAGAAGCCCTGGGGTTACTGATCATGGCCATATTAATGCTCATCTATACCTTACGGATCCGGTATATTAGAAAACAGCCTTAGATATCAAGATCAAACTCCTGGCGCAACAGATCGATAGCCGGGTTCTTTTCCCTTAATTTCTGGTATTTTTCTTCCGGTGTAAACGCATACTTGGTGCTGGTGGTCTCATTGACCGTGATCTTCAGGCTTATGTCATAGTTCTCAAGTTCTTGCCTGAGGTACATCAGGAGATCCCCCTGTTCCCGTTCTATTTCCTTTTTCATCGTGCTGTTAGGCATCTCGATGTGGATAGTACTCTGGTCAATGAGTTTTGGGGTGTCTACGTTCAGGTTGGTGGCCAGGATTCTTTTCCCTTTTTCATTCAGCTGATCTACAAAGAGCTTCCAGAGGTGCTGCATGGCCTCTTCCGTAAAATCTTCTTTTGGCAAACTGGCTTCGTCTACGGGAATGGATGCTTTCTCTGCATGTGCCTTCTTTACCTTAATGCTCGATATGGAAAGCCCTGAAACTCTTTCAGCGCGGTCTTTGATATTGATCTTCCTGCTTACTGCCTCTGCTGTTTCCGTCGGTGCGGGCGCAGGTTCGGAGACCTTTACCGCAACAGGCGTCGGAGTTGCGTCCGGCTTTTGAGTACCGGGTGCTTCTTCGGTAATAGGTTCTGTTTCCGGCTTTTCATCGAGGGGCTCAGTTGTCACCACCACATCTTTCTCCCGGACCTTGATCGGGCTTTGGCCCTTGAAATATGATGCAGGAACTAATGAGGGTAGGTTTGCACTTCCGGGACTGCTGCTGACGTCAGGATTTTTTTTTTCAGGGTGAAAATCGATCGACGCCAGTTTCATCAGGGTAAGCTCTACCAGTAAACGGTGATTTTTACTCGATTTATACTTCAGGCTGCAGTCGTTAGCAATATCTATGGCCTGCAGCAGGAAAGATTCCGAGGTTTTTTTTGATTGTTCAAGGTAACGCGCCTGTGCATTTTCCCCCACCTCTAACAAGGTTATGGTCTGTTCGTGGCGACATACCATAAGGTCCCTGAAATGTGTAGCCAGGCCGCTTATAAAGTGCTGTCCTTCAAATCCCTGAGCCAGGGTTTTATTGAACAACATTAACAGGCCGGGGATATCATGGGTAAGGATAAGGTCTGTGGTGTCAAAGAAGGTGTCGAGATCCAGTACGTTCAGGTTCTCGGTCACGGCCTTCCGGTCTAATTTTTTTCCCGAAAAGCTGACGACCCTGTCAAAAATAGAGAGGGCATCACGCATAGCGCCATCAGCCTTTTGAGCAATGATGTGCAAAGCATCGTCATCTGCCTCTATACCTTGCTCATCCGCGATATATTTCAGGTAGGAGGCGGCATCTTTTACAGTGATTCTCTTAAAATCGAAAATCTGGCAACGAGACAGGATGGTAGGGATGATCTTGTGTTTCTCTGTCGTGGCCAGGATAAAAATGGCGTGTTTCGGCGGTTCCTCCAGGGTCTTCAGGAAGGCGTTGAATGCAGACTGGGACAACATGTGTACCTCGTCGATGATATAGACCTTGTATTTCCCCACCTGAGGTGGAATACGTACCTGGTCGATAAGACTACGGATATCGTCCACCGAGTTATTAGACGCAGCATCCAGCTCAAAAATATTGAAAGCGTAATCTTCGTCCTGCCGTTCTGTACCGTCTTCATTGATCTTTTTGGCAAGTATACGGGCACAGGTGGTTTTACCAACTCCCCGTGGGCCACAGAAAAGTAATGCCTGCGCAAGATGGTTATGCTCAATGGCATTCAGCAGGGTTTCAGTGATGGCCTGTTGCCCCACTACATTTTTAAAAGTCTGTGGTCTGTATTTCCTTGCGGATACTATAAATGGTTCCAAATCAGCTGATTTTTACGAGGCCGGGTATATTTGCCGCTAACTAGTACAAATATATAAATAGCCATTGGAAAGCCGGGTTGTATTAAAGATCCTGGCGTGGTTTTTTATTAACAAATAGAGGGGATAACTGGAAAACGTAAAAGGAAGGAAGACATCTTTGGTTAATGTGATAATTGTTACCGCTGGATGCGATTTAAATGAAGTATCTTTGCAAAAGCAGGCTACCTTATCGCTTCCCGTATCTTGCGGGGGGAGGAAAGTCCGGACACCATAGTGCAGCATAGCGGGTAACACCCGTCGTCCCGGGTTCCCCGGGAAAGGACAAGTGCAACAGAAAGCAAGTACAGGTAATGCTGTAGTGAAATCAGGTAAACTCTATGCGGTGAAACGCCATGTATATCAGCGATCGAGGGCTGCACGCCCGAGCTGAAGGGTAGGCGGTTAGAGCTTCCGGGTAACCGGGAGTCGAGATAAATGATAAGGATCTTCCCTATGGGAGGAAACAGAATCCGGCTTATGGCCTGCTTTTTTTTATTAAAAAACGAGAATACAATTATTCTTTTCTGCCAAAAAAGCTGAACACGCTACCGCCGTATCTTCTGCTATCCTCATAATTTTCTATAGAACTCAGGTCTGTCTCTTTTCCATGCTCAATGACCAGTACTCCATCCTCCTTTAAAAGGCCCTTGTTGAAGACAATATCTGCGATCTTGCCAAAGTCTTCCACAGGCATATTATAAGGTGGATCGGCAAAGATCACGTCGTAGGTAGTGGATATCCTTTCCAGGTATTGGTATACATCTGCCCGGGTGGCAGCAATAGGGAACCCCAGTTCCTCAGTGGTCTTGCCAATGAACTTGACGCAGTTAAAATCAGCATCCACCGCTGTAATCGGTCCTGCACCCCTGGAAGCGAATTCATAGCTGATATTCCCGGTGCCGGCAAACAGGTCCAGTACGGTAAGCCCATCAAAGTAATAACGGTTATTCAGGATATTGAAGAGGGCTTCTTTAGCCATATCGGTCGTTGGCCGGACCGGAAGTTTTTTCGGTGCGGTAATGCGTCTTCCTTTATAAGTTCCGGATATAATTCGCATCAGAGTGCATTTATTAGGGTGAAATCGATGGTATCTTTCTGATCCTCTGATTCTGTATAGAGATCGGATTCGGGGATAAATATGGAGAGGTTTTGTATATATTCATAGCAGATATCATACAGCTCATCTCCTGTCTCCACCGCTCCGAAAAGGCGGGTCTTAATCGTATTGGTATCCAGTTTCAGTTGTTCCAGGGTAAACAGGATATAATAAATGAAATCTTCTTTTGTCTGGTACCGGAAACTGTTAAAGAAGACCAGTTTCTTCTGTGTCAGTACTACGATATCCAGTTGTTGTTCGGTGACATGAACGTAGCACACGGGTTCTGTACCGGTGTGAATACTCATCAATGCCTGTATCAGGACCGTGCCGTGGTGCAGAAAATCGAATTCCCCGAAAAGCTCATAGATATAGTTGTTTATGTTCATGAAAGGAACATACACATTCACCATATCATAACTGCTGATTTCATCGTACTCGATCAGGTCATTGGCCAGGATCTTCGCATTGAACTTAAGGTAATTGGCAAGCTCGTTCTCGTCAAAGAGGGCCCTGGGGACGAGGCTGAATAGCAGGTTCCTGTGGGTGGCAACTACCTCGGTAAAACGATAATCGGTGATCTTCTCTTCCTGGAATAATTTTTTCAGCTCTTTTTGTATATCAAAAGGACTCAGCTCTTCCTGAAAATCAACACGGCGGCTATGGATAATGGCATTCGCCACGGTGTCGAAGATGCAAAAAGAAAGTCCATTCAGGCTAACCTGAATGGACAATTTATAAAGTTTTTCTACTGGGTTATCAGTGGAGTTTTTAATCACGTTTTTTGTCGTATATGGGTGGCCAGTTTCCACTGGTACTCACTTCATTCAGAGATCCTACGATAATGTATGCGCCGTTAACCTCTTCCACACCAACCTGTGCATTTTCACGGGCCTTCAGATCTTTAGGCTGATCATAAAGTACAACATCCTTAGCTACACGGGCTTCAAATACTGGAACGCGGTAACCGTTCTTATCAATGACGTCTGCCTTCATGGTAAACTTCTCATCGTTCTGTGCGTATGGAACATTCATCATCGTCTTGTAGCGGTCATCGTTCTTGAACAATGAATCCTTTACGGCAACAAATCCCAGGGTATCAACAATGGTAACCTCTTTCAGCATGTCTATCTGGTAGGTCTTGTCAAATTCCATGTAAGAGGAGTCTCTCTTTTGGGTAATGGTGTATTTCCCGGTATCTACAAATTGAACCAAGCTGTTGAAGTCATTGGCATACCTCTTGTTCACCTGCTTGTACGCCTCCTGGGCATTGCGTATGTCTTTTAGTTTAGAAATAACTTTGGAGAAACGTTCCTCCTTCACTTTCTGAAACTCTATTGGGCCTGTTACAGATCTGTAGATCAGATATCCAAAAACAATGCAGACAATCCAGAGTACAATTTGAAGTATGGTTTTCATTCTTAGTTTAGTGTTAATTAGCTATTGTGGTAGTCACAAATCTACAATTTTTTTTTAATCGTAAAAGGATTTGCCCCAATTTTCCTAGTTATATTTGGGGTCTATGACTGTCCTGACATCAGCTAATTTTTACACTTTACTCAAGTCCAAATTTCCCCATGACCCTACCCCTAAACAGGATATTGCGCTTCAGAAGCTCGCGAGGTTCATCATGTCTGAGGATAAAGACCAGGTATTCCTGTTAAAAGGTTTTGCCGGAACTGGTAAAACGACCATCATAGGAGATATTGTTACTAACCTCTGGAAGACGAATAAGAAAGCGGTCCTGATGGCTCCCACAGGCAGGGCAGCAAAGGTGATGTCCGGCTACGCCAATACCCAGGCCTATACCATACACCGTAAAATATATTTCCCGAAAAAAGAACGGGGTGGGGGAGTCAAGTTTGTTTTATCTCCCAATAAGCACCGCAACACCATATTTATAGTAGACGAGGCTTCTATGATCCCGGACACCCAGTCAGATTCCAAATTGTTCGGGAATGATTCCCTGTTAGATGACCTGATGCAATATGTCTATTCCGGGCATAAATGCAAGCTTATCCTTATCGGTGACACAGCCCAGCTACCCCCGGTGCACCTGGAGCTCAGCCCGGCATTGGACGGAGACAGGTTGGGCTTACAGTACAATAAGGTCATAGAGCGGATGGAACTGGACGAAGTAGTAAGACAGGCACAGGATTCAGGTATCCTGGTCAATGCCACTAACCTGCGTGAACAGCTGCAGGGACAGTTTCCCGAAGGTTTTAAATTTGATGTGGATCCTTTTAAGGATATCATCCGGTTGGTTGATGGTTACGAGATCCAGGAAGCGATAGATAGTTCGTACAGTGAGAACGGGAAAGAAGAAACGGTGTTTATTGTCCGGTCTAACAAAAGGGCTAATCTTTACAATGAACAGATCCGGAATAAAATACTTTTCCTGGAGAACGACCTTGCTGTAGGGGACTATATGATGGTGGTAAAGAATAATTATTTCTGGCTGGACAGTAATTCCACTGCAGGTTTTATCGCGAATGGTGATATTATCGAGGTTCTCGAGATCTTTAGTATAAAGCAGCTCTTCGGGTTTACTTTTGCAGAGGTGAAGATTCAAATGGTAGATTACCCGGAACAAAAACCATTTGAAACCGTTTTGTTGCTCGACACCATCAAAGCAGTGACCCCTTCGCTCTCTTACGAGGACCAGAACAGGCTTTACCAGGAGGTTCAGAAAGATTATGCCCATGAAAAGTCGAAGTATAAACGCTTTCTCGGGGTGAAGAATAACCGGTTCTTCAATGCACTGCAGGTTAAATTCTCTTATGCCATCACCTGCCATAAATCCCAGGGTGGGCAGTGGAATACGGTCTTTGTAGAACAGCCATATATGCCCGAAGGGCCGGATGTTTCCTTCCTGCGCTGGCTGTATACCGCAGTGACCAGGGCACGGAAACAGCTGTACCTGATCGGGTTCAAAAACGATTTTTTTGTCAACCAGGAATAGCCTATTTTAGTGTATTAGCCCAATTAAATGACCGCTGAAACCATTATCAGTATCTTTTTAGGAATAGGCCTGGCCGCATCAGTAGGATTCCGGGTATTCCTCCCATTGTTCGCATTAAGCCTGGCTGCCTACACGGGAATTTGGGAACTTAATGACAACTGGGAGTGGATCGGGAGCCTGGCTGCCCTTGTCACCCTCGGAGTGGCTACCATCCTGGAACTCGGCGCTTATTTTATTCCCTGGGTTGATAATTTACTGGATACTATCGCTGTACCATTGGCAGCTATTGCCGGTACCGCGGTAATGGTTTCTACGGTGGCAGATCTTAACCCCGTAATTACCTGGGCCCTCGCCATTATTGCCGGAGGAGGAACCGCAACAGCGATCCGCGGCGCTTCGGCTACAGGGAGGGCAGCAACAACGGCAACAACGGGGGGCATCGCCAACCCGGTAGTTTCCCTGATAGAAACGGTAACGGCCACGGTGATATCAGTGATCACTATTTTAGCCCCGATCCTTGGGTTTATCCTCGTGGTGGTGATACTCCTAGTGATCTTTTCTATTTACAGGAAGTTAAAACCGAAAATAAGAACTTAAAATGCAGCAGAAATAGCATGAAAATAATAGCAATGATACCCGCCAGGTACGCGGCTTCCAGGTTTCCGGGGAAGCTGATGCAGGACCTGGCAGGAAAACCTGTCATACTTCGAACTTATGAAGCAGCCGTCAATACGGGGCTATTCAGCGAAGTCTACGTGGTAACTGACAGCGAGGTCATTTTTAAAGCCATAGAAGAAGCAGGGGGCAAAGCTTTGATGAGCAGTGCTGAGCATGCCTGTGGCAGCGACAGGATCGCAGAGGCGGTAACCCCGATGGAGGTAGATATCATTGTAAATGTACAGGGGGATGAACCCTTCACCGATAAAGAGAGTCTGGCCGGGGTTCTGGAAGTTTTCAAGAACGATAGTTCCGGGGAGATAGATCTTGCTTCCCTGATGACACCGATCACGGACTGGGAAGAAATCAGTAATCCCAACACCGTGAAAGTGATTGTGGATAACAGGGATTTTGCGCTTTATTTCTCCCGTTCGCCTATTCCCTATCCCAGGAACAAAGACATTCAGATAACTTATTATAAGCATAAGGGCATCTATGCCTTCCGGAAAAGTGCGCTGATGGATTTCCAGAGACTCCCAATGTTACCCCTGGAGAACGCAGAGAAGATTGAGGCAATCCGATACCTGGAATATGGTAAAAAGATAAAAATGGTAGAAACTGAGGTTACAGGAATAGAGATAGATACTCCTGAAGACCTGGAACGGGCGATAGCAGCATGGAATTAGATTTCAGTAAAATTAAAGTGATCGGTTTTGATGCCGACGACACCTTGTGGGTGAATGAAACCTACTTCAGGGAGACCGAAGAGGAATTCGCCAAATTACTCGATCATTATGAAACTCCGAATAAAATAGACCAGGAACTCTTCAGGATGGAGATGCGAAACCTTGATATCTATGGATACGGGATCAAAGGTTTTGTGCTTTCCATGATAGAATCGGCCCTGGAATTGTCTAATCAGAAGGTGTCCCAGGCAACCATTGCCAAGATCCTGGATCTTGGAAAGAAAATGATCTCGCACCCGGTAGAGCTGATCGATGGCGTCCCGGAGGTCCTGGAACAATTAAAGGATAACTACCGGCTGATCGTCCTGACCAAGGGTGACCTGCTGGACCAGGAGCGGAAACTGGAACGTTCCGGCCTGTCTGCCTACTTTCACCATGTCGAGGTCCTCAGTGACAAGAAAGAAGTGAATTACCAGCATTTACTGGAACACCTGGAGATACCGATCGAGGAATTCCTGATGATCGGAAATTCCTTGAAATCGGATGTGCTCCCTATACTTAACCTTGGGGGAATGGCGGTACATGTGCCTTTCCATACTACCTGGGCCCACGAGGAGGTGCCGGTGGAGGAACAGACCAATGACCATCTTACCCTGAGCAGGATTACCGATATTGTGAAATATTTGAATTGACCAGATGCAGCTGAAAAAAGAAACAAGCTTGAAGAACCAAATAAAGGACAACCTGACCAAATACCGGAATTTTCCCATGGTACCCAGGGTTATCTACGGTCCCGGCAGTTTTGGGCAACTGGGAGAAATCTTAATGCCCCACCGCAAGAGTTCTGATGCACCCATAATCTTCCTTGTGGACGATGTCTTCGAGGGCCGGGAACTTGCTGAACGGGTCCCGCTGATGTTCGATGACCAGCTGATCTTTATCTCGGCCGATGAGGAACCCAAAACGGAACAAGTGGATGTCCTGGTACAGAAATTGCTCTCGGATCACAATGACCTTCCATCCGGAATCGTAGGGATAGGTGGGGGAACCTTGTTGGATCTTGCAAAAGCGGTTGCCATAATGCTGACCAATAATGGTCCTGCCTCGGATTACCAGGGCTGGGACCTCGTTAAGAAACCTGCATTATACCACGTGGGTATACCCACGATAAGTGGTACAGGAGCCGAAGTTTCACGTACTACTGTATTGCTGGGACCCCACAAGAAACTGGGGATCAATTCGGACTATACCCCTTTTGACCAGGTGGTTCTGGATCCTGACCTTACCCTGGGGGTTCCTGCAGATCAATGGTTTTATACGGGGATGGATTGCTACATACATTGCGTGGAATCCCTGAACGGCACCTTCCTGAATGCCTTTAGCCAGAGTTACGGGGAAAAAGCCCTGGACCTTTGCAAGGAGGTATTTCTGGAGGATCTGCCGGAAGATGAATCCAGGGAGAAACTTATGATGGCATCCTGGCATGGCGGTATGAGTATTGCCTATTCGCAGGTAGGGGTAGCGCATGCGATGAGCTATGGCCTCTCTTACGTCCTGGGAACAAAGCACGGAATCGGGAATTGCCTGGTTTTTCAGCACCTGGACGAATTTTACCCGGAGGGGGTAAAATTATTCAGACAGATGCAGCATAAGCACAACATTCATTTACCCGAAGGTATTTGCGCATCCTTGTCTGACGAGCAAATGGATACAATGGTCAATGTTGCACTCGGTTTGGAACCCCTGTGGCAAAATGCCCTGGGACCTGAATGGAGGCAGATCATGACACCCTCTCGCCTGAAAGCCTTATACGAAAAGATCTGATCTTCCGGGATCACCGTAGTAGCCATCTATAAAATTTTCAGAGTGCATAAACTTGCAGAATTTCTCTTTTACGATCTTATGGGCTGGAAGTTTTCCGGCACCATGCCGCAGTTAAAGAAGTGCGTATTTATTGTCGCTCCCCATACCAGCAACTTTGATTTTATAATGGGGTTGATCGTGAGGGAAGTATTACAGATGAAGATCAATTATATAGGGAAACACAGCTTGTTCCGACCTCCCTGGGGCTGGTTTTTCAGGAAAACAGGCGGAGCTCCCATTGATCGGGGTAAAAGCAGTGACACGGTAAAAGCAACTGCGAAGATCTTTGAGGAACGAGAAGAGTTCCGGCTTGCCCTGTCTCCCGAAGGCACCCGCAAGAAGGTAAAACAGTGGAAGACCGGGTTCTACTATATCGCTCTCACCGCAGGAGTACCCATCGTCATGGTCGCCTTTGATTTCGGTAAGAAAGAGGTGAAAATCTCCCAGCCGTTAATTCCTTCCGGGGATATTGAAACCGACTTTATAACTATCCGCAAATTTTATGAGGGGGTCGTTGGCAAGGTAGCTGCCAGAAGCTAATTCCTTTATAAGGCACCCGAGTAAATTTGTTGCTAATTATCTATGCTCCAAACGCTCTGTAATATCAAAAAATGAGCCTATTAATAAGGTCTTTAGCCTGATTCTTAATAAATTTGTAGTATATTTTACATCGAAAGCTGCGAAAATAATTACGGTTGCTGTAGAATTATTTCAGGCTTATCTGTTATCTGTAGATGAGCCACTAGCTTAACGCTATTCCCCCAAGGATACAGTTTAATGATTGACGTTTTCAATGATTCAGAATACTTGTAAACTGGAAGGGGGATCAATTGCCTGTTGGGATAACAGGGTAGACACAGATAGCACGGTTCTCTTCCTCTATGGTAATTCCATTGATACACTGGCTTGTGAAAACCAGATCCGATCGAACAAATTTGATTCTTTCCATGTGCTGTCACCCGACCTTCCGGGCCACGGCCACTCATTCTTGCAGGAATACTCCGTTAATTACGACTTAAAACCCGGAAATATTTAATTCTTGCTTATCTGCATATTTACAAACACTGAGTACAAGATTATGGACAAAATAGCAGCAGGAGTATTAGACTTTTTTAAGGAAGCGAGACTTGGCCGGGAAACCGGAGTTACCATTGGTAGTGATTTAAGCTGGATCGATACATTCCCGTTGGTACGGGGAAAACAAGCAATTTACATTGTAGACTGGGAAAAGGCACAGATCACCTTCGGTAGGGGGATCGGTGAATTACTGGGGTACGATGCAGGGGAAAATTTTGACCTGAATAAAGTGCTCCAGCAATATCATCCCGATGATGCGACCTTCGTGCAAAGAATTATAAAAGGCATAGTGACGCACTGCAGCCAGCACAACAGTTCGGACTGTAACGAATACCTGCGCCTAACCTACAGGTTGCAAAAAGCAGATGGTAGCTATATCAAGGTATTACGACAATCTACGGTACACGAAATAAACGGGAATGGGCAGATGGTAAGTAATGTCTCATTCCTCAGCGACATATCTTTTATTTCTAATAATAACAAGGTAGAATGGGATGTCTATGCCAATAATTTTGACACCAAGGAACTGCGAGAGATGGTCTACAAAGAATTTGTAAATTTCTTTACAAGGCGGGAGCTCGAAGTTATAGCACAGATATCCAAAGGTGAGACCAATGCCCAGATCGCCGATTCACTGAATATAAGTAAGCACACGGTAAGTACACACCGGAAAAATATACTGGCCAAAAGTCATTGTTCCAATGCGGCTGATCTCCTGGCTTTCTGTAAGGGTAATGGTATCCTCTGACGAAACGGTGTTCACATGTTTTTCAGGGCTTCATCCAGGGCCCCTTTCCTTCTCCTGCTCAGGGGTAGTTTGTGACCTTTAATTTCGATTACATTGTTATTGTACCGTTCTATTTTTACCAGGTTAACAATAAATGATTTATGTACCCGTAAGAACTGGTCTTCCGGTAATTCTTTTTCAAAAGCTTTCAGGCTGGATAACACCATGAACCTGGTATTAGAGGTTACAAGCCGGATATAATCCCCCATGGCTTCTACCCATTCTATGCTGTCACAATTGATCCGGGTATTTTTTTTGTAATCGGTCTTTACAGTAATGTAATTATCATCGGTTTCACTGGGAATGGTATAGCGCAGCTGGGTCTGAGCCCTTTGCACACTTATAGACAATCGTTCTGGCAGTACGGGTTTCTGAAGAAAATCGATGACTTCGTAATCAAATGCTTTCAAGGCATGTTTACCATGGGCACTGATAATGATGACCAGGGGTGGGTTCTTAAGTCGATCAAGCAATTGGAAACCGGTCATACCGGGCATTTCTATATCCAGGAAAACAAGGTCAACCTCGTTTTTTTTCAAGTAAGTACGCGCCTCTTTAGGGTCGGCAAAAGTCTGAATAAGTTGCAGGGCTGGTTGCCTGTTCAGCAGTTTAGAGATAGCTTCCCGGTGTGTGATAGAATCGTCTACAAGGATACAACTCAGTTGCATATTTCATGGTTAGTTCACCAAAGATAACCATGTTAACCCCCTTAGGTAATACCCTTGAGGGGGTATATGTATAAATGGTATGATTTCCTTCCTGTGACGTTGAAATTCACTGACGAACAGGGATAGCAAAATAGCTATTCCTTCATGGTGTGGTATACATTCTGTACGTCATCATCCTCTTCGATCTTTTCCAGTAACTTTTCCACGTCTTCGGCTTCTTCTTCCGTCAGTTCTTTAGTTACCTGTGGGATACGTTCAAAATCGGACGAGAGTATCTCTATACCCCTGGATTCCAATTCCTTCTGAATAGCGCCAAAACTTTCGAAAGGTCCGTAAATAAGCATATCCTCCCCATCAACGAATACCTCTTCTGCACCGTAATCGATCAGGTCGAGCTCCAGCTCTTCAGGATCCAGGCCTTCGGCTTTAATCCGGAAATTGCAGGTGTGATCAAACATGAATTCTACCGAACCTGAAGTTCCCAGGCTCCCGTTGCATTTATTGAAATAACTGCGGATGTTGGCGACGGTACGTGTATTATTATCTGTCGCAGTCTCTATCAGTACTGCTATCCCATGGGGGGCGTAACCTTCAAACAACACTTGTTTATAGTCGCCCTGGGATTTATCAGAAGCCCTTTTGATCGCCCGTTCAATGTTGTCCTTGGGCATATTGACCGCTTTGGCATTCTGAATGACCACCCGAAGCCTGGAATTGGTATCCGGGTCGGGGCCTCCCTCTTTGACCGCCATGACGATATCCTTGCCAATTCGAGTAAACGCTTTGGACATGGCCGACCAGCGTTTCATTTTTCGTGCTTTCCTGAATTCAAATGCTCTTCCCATAGCTTAATTTAGCTGTATAATGCCAGCAAATTTAGTACTTTTTAAAATCGACGCAAATACTGGATACTACTTGCTGTCTTCATGTATGATCTGCCATATGCTATGCGCCAGGCGGAAATCTTTTTCCGTAATTCCATTGGCGTCATGGGTATTTAAACGAATGGTCAGGTTGTTGTACACATTGGTCCAGTCCGGGTGGTGTCCCTGGGCCTCGCATTCAAATGCAATAAGGGTCATTTTTGAGAAAGCTTCCCGAAAATCTGCAAATTGGAAAGAGGTTTCTATAGCGCCGTCCTTGTAGACCCAGCCTTCCATTTTGTCCAGGCGTTCTTCTATAGTTCGTTCGTTGAGTTTTTCCATAATACTTTACATTTAATATTGTTACTAGCGATATTCCGGGATATTAAAAGCCCAGCGTTTACCTTCTTCCCAAGCTTTCCCAGAATTCCCGTAAGCGGGAAACCCTCCATTGTCCTTGAGCATTTTTGCAAGGTGCATCAGGTTGTAGGTCATAAAGGTAGTATTCTTGTTAGTAAATTCATTTTTATGACCCCCTGATTCTTCATCCAGGTAACTCGGTCCTGGTCCAATAGCTCCTATCCAGCCCGCATCGGCCTGAGGGGGGATCGTATACCCAATATGCTGTAAGGCATATTGAATGCTCTTGGCACAATTCTTAACCCCGTCTTCATTCCCGGTAACAATGATGCCACCTACTTTTCCATAGTAAATATATTGCCCTTTTTCATTTTTCTGAGCAGACATGGCATATAACCTCTCGATTACTTTTGAGCAAACAGACGATCGTTCACCGAGCCAGATCGGAGTTCCAATGACCAGGATATCTGCATCGATAATGGTTTTAAATAAAGAGGGCCATTCATCCAGGTCAAAGCCCTGTTCAGTCATGTCGGGTTGAACCCCATATGGAATTTCATGATCTACTGCTCGTATCACCTCAACCTCAACACCTTCAGTTTGCATAATTTCTATGGAAACATCCATCAAACCCTTAGTATGACTCTGCCTGGGCGATTTTTTTAATGTGCAATTCAGGAAAACTGCTTTGAGCCCCTGAAAATTGTTAACAGATTCTTTCATCTTACTTATTTAAGATTTATAAAATAGCAAAATATGAGGCATTTATGAAGTCATATCTATTTTATTACCAGCCCGATTAAATGCTGATCACTTCAACACATGGTGGTCAATGATATCCTGGAAAGAAGTCTGCAAGTTAGCTGGTAACAGGTGATCTTTGGGGAGGACAGCTAAGTATCGTTCTTCGTTAGAAGTATAGACCCGTTTATAAATAGGGTTAAAACTCCCGATGCGTTCTACGATCTCTCGTATAAAGTCATCGTGGTGAACCAGGTCCTTGCTGCCAAGGTGGTAGATTCCTCCCAGGTCCTGGTTGATCAGGTAGTGCACCTGTTGGGTGAGCCGGTCATCGTTGGTCACATTGATCACCAGGTTTGGAAACACTTCTATGGGTTCATTTCCCCAGATAAATGATTTCATTTCTTTAACCCGGGGGGATGTGTTTCCAAAGACCATAGGCACCCGGAGGATACCATATTTGGAAACAGGTAACCGCATTAGCATATTCTCTATCTTGATCTTGAACCGGCCGTAAATACTGTCAGAGAAGGTCTTGTCGTATTCATAAGAGGGAAATTTCCTGTAAGCGTCGAACACGTTAGCCGAGGAGATAAAATACAGGCGGCAGTCATTCTCAGAGACATATTCTACCATATGCTGGTGAGCGAGTACCTGGGCGGGAAAATTACCTCTCAGGGCAGATATGATCACATGCGGCCTGAGTTTTTGTAATAACTGAACCACATCATCCTCATCCAGGTCGTATCGAAAGAATTGCTTATTGTCTTCAAAGGACCGGCGGGCATTACAGTAGGTGCCGTAAGTATCAAAATAAGGGCACAGCTCCTTGTACAGGGCGTTCCCTATAAATCCACTGGCACCTAATATGAGAATTCTTTTTTTTTCCAAGTCTCAGAATATACTTAATCCGGTATTGGTGGTCAGTTTTTCAAGGGCGATCATCCCCAGTCTTGAGTTTCCTTTTTCATTCAATCCAGGGGACCAGGTGGCCACACAGAATTCGTTCGGAAGTAGGGCAACAATGCCGCCACCGACACCACTTTTCCCCGGCAGACCGATCTCGAATGCAAATTCCCCGGCTTCATCATAAAAGCCACAGGTTAGCATTATAGCGTTCATTCGTTTTACCTGTGGGATGGTCAGGTATTGGTTTCCTCTAAGGCATTTCCCCAAGTTCATCAGGGGGTAGAATGCATGGGATAATTGCCGGCAAGACATTTCTATGGCGCAAAGATCAAAATACAGGTCCAGTACTTCACCTACGGTGTTGTGGAGGTTCCCGAATGATTTTATCAGGTTTGCAGCGGCATAATTCCTGAACCCGGTTGCTTTTTCAGAACGTGCTACATCCAGGTTGTAATTGATCGTCGGGTCGTTGGCTATTTCCCGGATATACTGCAGGATCTCTTCCCTGGGATTGTCCAGCTCTGTCATGAGGACATCGCAGATTACTATTGCCCCCGCATTGATCAGTGGATTTCTTGGAATCCCGTTCTCATTCTCTAAAAGTGACAGATCATTGAACGGGTCTCCTGAAGGTTCCACGTCTACCCGTTGCCATAGCTCCTCGCCTTTAATTGCGAAGGCCATAGCCAGGCTAAGTACTTTAGAAATACTTTGTATGGAGAAACGCTCTTCCCCATCCCCGGTTATATGTGTTTTGCCATACTGATCTACCAGTGCCATTCCGAACTTATCAATTGGTACTTTCGCCAGTTCCGGGATATAGGTTGCTACAGTTCCTTTGTCTTCTATCACCGTTACCTCTGTCCTGATATGTTCTATAACTTTCTGGAAATCAATCATCAGGGCTTGTAGAATGGTAGTTTTACAATGGTGATCGGTAGGCTGTTCTTCCGGATCCTGATCTGTAGTTCGGTACCCGGCTTAGCATGTTCTACGGGTACATACCCCAGTCCGATACCCTTTCCAAGGGAAGGGGACATGGTTCCGGAGGTTACTTCTCCTATCACTTTTCCCTCCTGGTCCAGTAATTCGTAACCCTGTCTTGGGATTCCCCGCTCATTTAATTCGAATGCCACCAATTTACGGCTGACACCATTTTCTTTTTGTTCTTTGAGGGCTTCACTGTTTACGAAATCCTTTGTGAATTTAGTGATCCAGCCAAGACCCGCTTCCAGGGGCGAGGTAGTATCATTTATATCATTACCATAAAGGCAGTATCCCATTTCCAGTCTCAGGGTATCTCTTGCGGCCAGGCCGATGGGTTTAATTCCGAATTCCGCCCCAGCTTCCAGTACCTTGTCCCAAACCTGTTCTACTTCTTCGTTTTTACAGTAAATTTCAAAGCCACCCGACCCGGTGTAACCGGTAGCTGAGATGATCACATTTTCTATCCCGGCAAAATCAGCTACTTCAAAATTATAGAAAGCAATAGCAGAAAGATCGATAGAACTCAGGCTTTGCATGGCTTCCACCGCCTTTGGGCCCTGTATCGCGAGCAGGGAGTAGTTATCGGAGAGATCCCGCATCTCGGCCCCTATCGCCGCATTGTACTTACTGATATGATCCCAGTCTTTCTGAATATTGGAAGCATTGACTACCAGGAGGTAGGTTTCGTCTTTGACCCGGTAAATGATCAGGTCGTCCACAATACCACCGGTTTCATTGGGCATACAGCTGTACTGCGCTTTCCCGATAGTTAACTTGGAGGCATCATTGCTGCTGATCTTCTGGATCAGTTCCAGTGCTTTTGGCCCTTCGACCAGGAATTCCCCCATATGTGAAACATCAAAAACCCCGACAGCATTGCGAACCGTTTCGTGTTCTGCATTAACTCCTTCATATGAAACAGGCATGGAATAGCCTGCAAATGGAACCATTTTCGCGCCGAGGGCCTGGTGTTTTGCGTGTAAAGCGGTACTCTTCATTTCTATCCGTTTTTTTACAGCGCAAATGTATTGAAAATATAACGGAAGCCAGTGAAGGTGGTTATTGCTTTTTTATGCGGAGACGGGCATCAGTTTACCGATAAGAGGTAAGACCGTAATTCTTCGTAAGTCTTAACAGGGATAGAGGTTTTGTCTTTATCCAGGACTGCTTTGATCTGTTTCGGTACCTCTAATTCAGTATTCAAGGTGTCTTCCACAACATCCCGGAACTTTATAGGATGGGCTGTTTCCAGGAAAATACCAAAGCATTCGGGATTGGATTCCTGGTATTTCTTAAGGCCAAGGTAACCCACAGCCCCGTGGGGATCGGCAATATAACCGGTACGTTGGTACAGGTCGGCCATAGCTTCCCTGGTCATCTGGTCTGTAAACGAGTACGAGGAGAAAGTACTTGCCAGGTTGGGGAGTTGATCGTTATAGAGGTGAAGAATACGGACAAAATTACTTGGATCTCCAACGTCCATGGCGTTAGAAATGGTAGGGGAGGAGGGTTTTGGCTCGTATTGCCCGGATTCCATAAATTGGGGAACGGTATCATTGATGTTGGTGGCAGCCACAAAATGGCTCACCGGCAGCCCCAGCCGCTGTGCGACCATACCGGCACAAATATTACCAAAATTTCCGCTGGGAACTGCGAATACAAGTTGCTGCCTTTTATCCTGCATCATTTTATAAGCAAGAAAATAATAGATCATTTGCGGGAGCCAACGTGCCACATTAATTGAATTAGCCGACGTCAGGCGAACGCGACCTTCAAGTTCATCGTCCAGGAAGGCTGATTTGACCATGGCCTGGCAATCATCAAAAGTGCCATCCACTTCAAGAGCAGTTATATTATTACCCAGGGTCGTTAATTGCCTTTCCTGTATATCACTTACTTTACCGCTGGGATAAAGGATAACCACCTTGACCCCTTCCACACCCAGGAAGCCATTAGCCACTGCTCCCCCGGTATCTCCTGATGTAGCTACCAGTACCGTTACTTCTTGATTGTTGTCTTGTGAAAAATAACCCAGGCAATGGGCCATAAAGCGCGCTCCTACATCCTTAAAAGCCATGGTGGGCCCGTGGTAAAGTTCCAGTGCCGCAACCCCTTTTTCAATGTGCACGAGTGGAAAATCAAAATCGAGTGTCTTTGCAAGGATCTCCCTGAGAATTTTTTCAGGAATCTCTGGCGAGACAAACTGGCGCATTGCTCTGAATGCAATTTCCTCGTTACTCAGGGTGTTGATATCCCTGAAAAAACTGGAACGCAGGGGGCGGATGTGCTCCGGGAAATACAAACCCCGGTCAGGGGCGATCCCTCGGATCACTGCTTCCTTAAAGCTGACTTCGATGCTATTTCTCTCTAGACTGTAATAATTCATTTTTTCTGCTTAATTGAAATTGGCTTCAGAAGGAGATGCTACCCTAACCCCGCTTTTACCAATCTCTGACACATGGAGATCGTAAGCTATTCCGAGTTTGTCATATACTGTTTTCATGGCGGCCGCCACTTCCTTTGCTGTAGCAAGGCTTCTGCTCAGTGCATAGACCGAAGGTCCGGAACCCGAGATCCCGCAACCCAGGGCTCCCGCTTCCAGGGAATGCTTTTTCAGGGCGTCAAAACCCGGAATCAATATGGAACGGATAGGTTCCACGATGTGATCCTCCAGGGACCTGCCGATCAGATCGTAATCCTGGGTATAAAGACCGGCGATCAACCCGCCGAGATTTCCCCACTGTTTGATTCCATCTTCCAGGGAGATCGTGGTTTTCAGGATCTTACGGGAATCCGAGGTTTTGATCTCGATCTGTGGATGGATCACCGTAGCCACGAGTTCCCCTGGGGGAGAAATATGGATGATATCCAGTGGATTATAACTCCTGATCAGGGTAAAACCACCGAATAATGCAGGAGCAACATTATCTGCATGGGCTACCCCGCTGGCGAGGCGCTCTCCTTCCATTGCAAACTCAACAAGTTGTCTGCGGGTAAAAGGTTTGCCCAACAATTCGTTCATGGCCCAGACCGCACCCGCAGAACTGGCAGCGCTGCTGCCAATACCACTACCTGCCTTAATTTTCTTGTCGATGCTGATACTGAAACCTCCATTATAATCAGCCTGCTGCAGTAAGGCCATCCCGGCAACCCCGGCTACATTCCTGTGAGCTTCTTTGGGCAAATCCTGCCCGGTCACTTCAAGGATCTCGATCCCTTTCTCCTGCTGTTTTTTTACGGTCATCAGGTCTCCGACCGTGTCGAGAGCCAACCCGAGGACATCAAAACCGCAGGAAATATTGGCGATGGTTGCAGGGCAAAATACTTTGATCGAATCCATGGGTTAAAAATTACCAATTCTGATGATATCAGCAAAGATACCTGAGGCTGTTACAGCAGCCCCGGCCCCGGCTCCTTTGATGATCAATGGCTGACGGGGGTAGCGTTCGGTATAAAAGAGTACAATATTGTCGCTTCCTTCCAGGTTATAAAAATCGTGACCCCTTGGAATTTTATGCAAGCCCACGTTCGCCTGACCATCGGCAAACTCGGCCACGTACTTTAATTTGCAATCTTCCTCTGCAGCTTCTTTATACAGCTGCTGGAAGGCAGGTTCATGTTTCTCCAAGGTATTAAAAAATGCATCGTTATCCTTAGTTTCCAGGCTTTCTTCCGGTAAGAAGGATTTGTTTTCAATGGCATCAATATCCAGTTGATAGCCACTTTCCCTGGCCAGTATCAGGATCTTCCGCATCACATCAATACCGCTGAGGTCTATTTTAGGGTCAGGTTCTGTATAGCCTTCCTCCTGTGCCTGTTTCACCACTTCGTAGAATGTAGTATTGTCGTTAAAATTGTTCCAGACGAAATTCAGGCTGCCTGAAAGTACTGCCTGTATCTTATGTACCCGGTCCCCGGAGGCAATCAGGTGTTTCAAGGTATCCAGTATGGGCAGCCCTGCCCCTACATTGGTTTCGAACAGGAAGGGGGCATTGTATTCCCTGGCGAGTCGCTTGAGTTTCCTGTAATTCTCGTAGTCCGATGAGCACGCGATCTTATTGCAGGTGACCACGGATATACTCTGAAGGAGAAAGGATTCATACATCGCAGCAACATCCTCGCTTGCCGTGTTATCCACAAAAATGCTGTTGCGGTAATTCAGTTTCCGGATCTGGGCCAGGAATTGGTCCGCATTGGCTGGTTGCCCCTTGCTAAGCACCTGTTCCCAGTCGGTAAGGGGAATACCGTTTTCATCAAAGGCCATGGTTCTGCTGTTAGAGATACCTACGACCCGGATATTGAGCTTCAGGTTTTCCTTGAGGTATTTCTTTTGTTGCTGTACCTGGTTGAGGAATTTTGAACCTACGTTCCCAACCCCCATTACGAACAGGTTCAGCTGTTTTACCTGTTCCTCGAAAAAGGCTTCATGAAGGGTGTTAAGTGCTTTCTTTACATCTTCCTGTACGATAACGGCAGAGATGTTACGTTCGGAGGCACCCTGGGCAATGGCTCGTATGTTTACGTTATTCTTTCCGAGGGAACTGAACATTTTTCCGCTCAGCCCCTGGTGACTTTTCATATTGTCCCCGACCAGGGCAATAATGGCAAGGCCTTTTTCGGCCAGCACAGGCTTCAGCTTCCTGCTCTCAATTTCATAAGCAAATGCTTCATTCACTACGGTGACAGCAAGATCTGCATCCTGTTCCGCAATACCCACGCAGATAGAATGTTCTGAAGATGCCTGGGTGATCATGACCACGCTGATTTCGGCCAGGGAGAGCACTTCGAAAAATCGTTTGGAAATACCCGGAATACCTATCATGCCGGGCCCTTCAAGGCTTACCAGCGCAATGCCGCCTATGTTACTGATACCCCTTACTGTCTTTCCTTTGCCGTTCTCACTCCTGGTCACCAGGGTTCCGGGGGAATCGGGTTGGAACGTATTTTTGATGCGGATCGGGATATTTTTAGATAAGACAGGCTGAATGGTTGGGGGGTAAAGAACTTTGGCGCCAAAATGAGATAACTCCATCGCTTCCTCGTAAGAAATATGCTCAATGGCCTTGGCCTGTTTTACCAGCTTTGGATTTGCTGTATACATTCCGCTGACATCGGTCCATATTTCCAGTTCTTCCGCCTCTACAGCCGCTGCGATCACCGCTGCGGTATAATCAGAACCGCCCCTTCCCAAGGTGGTCGAATTACCGTTGCTGGAGGAAGCGATAAATCCCGGCAGGACATTCACCTGGGTGTTGTTATGTTCAAAATAGTCCCTGATATTGGCATTGGTTTCCTCAAAGCGCACGGCAGCTTTCCCGAACACCTCGTTAGTAATGATCAGTTCCCTGCTATCTTTAAAGCAGGCATCCAGGCCATCGGCATTCAGGAACTGGCTGATAATAAAGGAAGACAGTAATTCACCGTAACTGACAACCTTGTCAAGGAGGCGCGGGGTGGTCTCCCCGATCAGGAAAGCGCCCTCAACTAAAGTTTCCAGTATATTCAGCTCACTTTTAACCTTGCTTAGTGCAGCGCTTTGCTGGTCAACGGGCAGTAATTCCCGGATACATGTAAGATGCCTGTTTTCAATCTCTTTCAGGATCTTTTTATACTCCGGATCCTGTTCAGACGCCAGCGTGGCCATCGTTAACAAAAGATCGGTTATTCCTCCCATGGCAGAAACCACCACTGCGACACGGGTGCCGGTAATATTACCTACTATAGATCTGACACGTCTAATTTCCTGGGAACTGGCGACGGAAGTACCGCCAAATTTTAATACTTTCATGTTAATGAGAATTTGTTTGCTTATACAATGGCAAAGGGAATGCAGGGACGGAAGTGAAATAGTGTATTACCCCCAAGGGGTGGTAGTATTGCCTGTAAGCATTACGTAGCCAATACGCGGACGCGTAAAAGAAATCAAAGAAGGTTGATCCTGGTTCATCTTGGCTGTACTTAGATACCAAATGTAGTATTTTTGAGAGCCTTAGCAAATGTTGGTCACTATTTTTGCCAAGTCGGCAACAAAGCTTAATTATTTTTAAAGAATGAAGATTTATACCGCCCAGCAGATCTATGATGCTGATAAATTCACAATAAAGAAACAGCAAATCACCAGTGCCATGCTGATGGAGCGTGCTGCTACCGAGCTTTTTAACTGGATCCATGAACGCTTACAGGGTGCACCCGTACTTATCCATATATTTTGTGGGATCGGAAATAACGGGGGTGACGGACTGGTTCTTGCCAGGCATCTGCAGGACCATGGTTACCACCTGAAGGTCTATATCGTGGATTACAGTAAGAACCGATCAGAAGATTTCTTGATCAACCTGGAGCGTTTAAAAGAAAGGAAGGTCTGGCCTACGGTCATAGAAAAAGGAAGTACTCTCCCTGAAATTGGGAATGAAGATATCGTGGTAGAAGCCATATTTGGACTGGGACTCAGCAGGCCACCTGCCGACTGGGTTTTACAGTTGTTCGACTATCTCAATACCTCTAAGGCATTTAAGGTATCGGTTGATATTCCTTCAGGTTTGTATACAGACCGGGTTACTCCTGAACAGCAGGCAGTAGAGGCTGATTTTGTACTCACCTTCCAGGCCCCGAAACTCATCTTTTTTCTTCCCGGTACAGGGAAATATATCGGGAACTGGGCTGCTTTGGATATTGGGCTGGACCAGGAATTTCTAGCCGGCAGGGAGACAACTTATGACTTCGTCGTGCAGTCAGAACTACGGCCTTTATATAGGGAGCGAGAGAAGTTTACTCACAAGGGTACCTACGGGCATTCGCTTATAATAGGGGGTAGCTATGGTAAAATAGGGGCGGTACACTTATCTGCCCGGGCATGTCTTCATTCAGGGAGCGGCCTGGTCACCGCTTATGTTCCATCCTGCGGCTATATTCCTTTACAAACCGCCATTCCCGAGATCATGCTGCTCACGGATCCGGCTGAGCAGCAGATCGAAAAACTGGAATTTGAACTGGAACCCAGCGTGATCGGGATGGGTATAGGCATGGGGACTTCTGAAGCTACCGCCGAGGCTTTCTCAGCGTTTTTAAAACGCAATAAGATTCCACTGGTGTTAGATGCCGATGCCCTGAATCTTCTTTCTGCTGATAAAGAACTATTGGGGGATATTCCGCCTGGGTCAGTGCTGACACCACATCCCGGTGAGCTTAAGCGATTGATCGGTTCCTGGGAGGATGATTTTGACAAATTGGAGAAAGCTCATGCGTTTTCCAAAAAATACGATTGTATCCTGGTGATCAAAGGCAGTCACACCTTCACTATTTACGGGGAGAAGGGCTATATTAATTCTACCGGTAACCCCGGTATGGCAACCGGCGGAAGCGGTGATGTTCTCACGGGAGTGATCACTGCTTTGATCGCACAAGGCTATGAACCGTTACAAGCGACAGTACTGGGGGTGTTCTTACATGGCAGGGCAGGAGATATTGCAGCTTCAGAATGGGGATACGAGGCTTTATCTGCTACTTTGATAATTGAAAAAATGGGCCAGGCATTCAGATCCCTGGTCAGTGAACCCGGAAAAACAGGGGAGAGTAAAGGCGGGAAATAGAGAGTTATTTGATCCTTACCCTTCTTCTTACCCACTTCAGGGCATTGTTGTAGTCGATAAAGAATTTCATGGGTTTTTTATAGAACATCTTTTCTATCTTAAAGTTATGCATGTCCATTTCCTTTACGGAAACCACTGCAAATGCTTTAAGGTTTTCCAGTTCCCGCAGGTACTGGTAAATCGTGGGGTCTATAGCATAGGAATTTCGGCGGAGACTGATGTAGCCGAAGTTCTTTTCCCTGAAATGAATTTCAGAGATTCCAATGACCTGGTAGGCCCTCTCTAATGTAACGGTAGCTCCTTCGTCGAAGATTGCTACCATGTAATTATCGTATACCTGGACTATACCTATGTCTAAGTGATATTCCTTTACGATAATGGTCTTTTTCGCCGGTCCGACCTTCATGTGTAGTATTCTTATAGTGTTCAGAACGAAAGTACCTAGGGATGCATGCATTGAAAAAAATAAACGACCAATTACATAAATATCGTTCAAGTGGTTAAACGTCCTACAAGCGGGAACGACGTCCCCGGTGCCATGGCATAAAAAAAGGGAGCTGTTTACAGCTCCCTTGTATTACCGGATCTCAGGGCTTATGCCTTGGAAGATTTCTCTTCTTTCTTGATCTCTATGGATAATTTATCCTCTTTCTCTACGTAGTCCATGTAGATACTGTCGCCTTCCTGCAATTTGGAATTAACGATCTCCTCGGCCAGGGTATCCTCTATATACTTCTGGATTGCCCTTTTAAGCGGCCTGGCGCCGTATTGTTTGTCAAATCCTTTATCAGCGATGTAATCTTTAGCCTTATCCGTCAGGTTCAGGTGATAACCGATATCCGCGATCCTCGAATAAAGTTTTTTGAGTTCAATATCGATGATCTGGTGGATATGCTCGCGATCCAGCGGATTAAACACGACCACATCGTCGATACGATTCAGGAATTCGGGCGCGAAAGCTTTCTTCAGCGCATTTTCGATCACACTTTTCTGGTGCGAGTCGGCCTGTGCCTGTTTGGCGGCAGTTCCGAATCCAACCCCCTGGCCAAAATCTTTTAATTGTCTTGCACCAATGTTAGAGGTCATGATAATGATGGTGTTCCGGAAATCTATCTTCCTACCCAGGCTGTCTGTCAGGTATCCGTCATCCAGTACCTGCAGCAACATGTTGAAAACATCCGGATGCGCTTTCTCCACCTCGTCCAGTAATACAACGGAGTAAGGTTTTCTCCTGACCTTTTCGGTCAGCTGCCCACCTTCTTCGTAGCCAACGTATCCCGGAGGCGCACCTACCAGCCTGGAGATAGCAAATTTCTCCATGTATTCACTCATGTCTATACGGATCAATGCATCTTCAGAATCAAATAATTCTTTAGCCAGTACTTTAGCCAACTGGGTTTTTCCAACTCCCGTCTGCCCGAGGAAAATAAAGGAACCAATAGGCTTGTTCGGATCTTTAAGACCCGCACGGTTTCTTTGGATCGCCTTGGCTACTTTTGCTACAGCTTCATCCTGCCCGATCACATTACCTTTGATAAGTTGTGGAAGTTCGGCCAGTTTGTTGCTCTCGGTCTGGGCTATCTTGTTGACCGGGATGCCACTCATCATGGAGACCACGTCTGCCACGTTGTCTTCGCTCACGGTTTCCCGGTGAAGTTTACTGTCCTCTTCCCATTTCTCCTGGGCAATGGCCAGCTCTTTTTCCAGCCGCTTCTCGTCATCCCTCAATTTCGCAGCCTCTTCGTATCGTTGTTTCTTGACTACGCTGTTTTTTAATTCACGAACATCATCCAGTTGTTTTTCCAGTTCCAGGATCTGTTTAGGGACATCCATATTCACGATATGTACCCTTGACCCTGATTCGTCCAAAGCATCGATGGCCTTGTCCGGCAGGAAACGGTCTGTCATGTACCGGTTGGTCAACTTAACGCAGGCTATCAAAGCCTCGTCCGTATAATTAACATTATGGTGTTCTTCGTATTTACCTTTGATGTTCTTAAGGATCTCTATGGTCTCCTCTACCGTAGTGGGCTCTACCATTACCTTCTGGAACCTTCGTTCCAAAGCGCCATCCTTTTCGATATACTGCCTGTATTCGTCCAGGGTGGTTGCGCCAATACATTGTATCTCGCCCCTGGCAAGTGCAGGTTTGAACATATTAGATGCATCCAGGCTGCCTGTGGCTCCACCGGCCCCGACTATAGTATGGATCTCGTCGATAAAGAGAATGACATCATCATTCTTCTCTAATTCGTTCATGACCGCTTTCATCCTTTCTTCAAATTGCCCTCGGTACTTGGTACCGGCCACAAGTGAAGCCAGGTCTAAGGTCACTACCCTTTTATTGTACAGGATACGGGACACCTTCTTATTGATGATGCGCAGTGCCAGTCCTTCAGCTATGGCACTTTTACCAACCCCGGGCTCCCCGATCAGGAGGGGATTGTTCTTCTTACGCCGGCTCAGGATCTGGGATACCCTCTCAATCTCTTTCTCACGCCCCACAACAGGGTCCAGTTTGTTCTCTTCGGCTAATTGAGTAAGGTCTCTACCGAAATTATCTAAAACCGGGGTTTTGGACTTCTTGCTGCCTTTCTGGGCAGAGGTAGATCCAAAATTGCTTTCTTTTCCCTCAGACGGTTCGTCAGAATCGCTGGGGAATTCGGATGTCGGAGACTCGAGGTAATCATCGTCGCTGGTGATCATAGATTTAAATTGGTCTTTTACCCCGTCATAATCAACTTTCAGCTTGTGAAGCAATTTTGTAGTAGGGTCGTTTTCATTTCGCAGGATACATAATAAAAGGTGCGCGGTATTGATAGAGGAACTCTGGAAAAGTTTTGCTTCCAGAAATGTCGTCTTCAGGGCACGCTCTGCCTGTCTTGTCAGGTGAAGATTCTTTTTGTCTTTGTGGGCACTGCCCGCATTTGGATTGGCTGGGCTAAGGATCTCCACTTTGCGTCTCAGATGATCCAGGTCTACATCCAGGGCATCCAAAATACTGATCGCTTTCCCGTTCCCATCTCGCAGAAGTCCAAGCATAAGGTGCTCAGTCCCAATAAAATCGTGACCAAGTCTTAATGCTTCCTCCTTACTGTAAGCAATTACATCCTTTACCCGGGGTGAAAAATTATCATCCATACGCTTTCCTTATCTTCATTAAAATTAGTGAATCTTACTATAAGAACGTCAAATACCGTACCTATATTCGATAAACTATGTCTAAATGACGAAAATTTCAAAGATTTACAAAATAATTAACATCAGAATTATTAACTAAAAGCCTGGGGTTTTGTGTTGATAAATAATGCAAGAAACTCCATATTCTATGCGCTCTACCTAATGTTTTTACGTATATTGGCGTGCTATTTTTAATATAATAAATGCAATAAGATTTTTTTATGGCAGAGGGAGAAAAACTGATTCCTATTAACATTGAAGATGAGATGAAATCTGCCTACATTGATTATTCAATGTCGGTCATTGTGTCACGAGCCCTGCCAGATGTCAGGGACGGTCTCAAACCCGTCCACAGGCGGGTGCTATTTGGAATGCATGAACTAGGTGTTCGTTCAAACACCGCCCATAAAAAGTCGGCCCGTATCGTCGGGGAAGTGCTGGGTAAATACCACCCGCACGGGGATACTTCGGTATACGACACCATGGTACGGATGGCCCAGGAATGGAGTCTTCGTTATATGTTGATCGATGGCCAGGGTAACTTCGGGTCTGTCGATGGCGATAGCCCGGCAGCGATGCGTTATACGGAAGCCAGGATGCGGAAGATCGCAGACGAGATGCTTGCGGATATCGACAAGGATACCGTAGACCACCAGCTTAACTTTGATGATACGCTCTTAGAGCCTACCGTTTTGCCAACCAAGGTTCCTAACCTTTTGGTTAACGGAGCTTCGGGTATTGCCGTAGGTATGGCGACCAATATGCCGCCTCATAACTTAGCGGAAGTGGTTGACGGAACGATCGCCTATATCGAAAACAACGACATAGAGATCGACGAGATCATCCAGCATATAAAGGCACCGGATTTCCCAACCGGGGGAATCATCTATGGCTATGACGGGGTAAAGGAAGCTTTCCACACCGGGAAAGGACGTGTAGTTATGCGTGCCCGGGCCAATATAGAAGAAGTTCAGGGTAAGGAGTGTATCATCGTTACGGAAATTCCGTACCAGGTGAATAAGGCCGATATGATCAAGAAAACGGCCGACCTTATCAATGACAAGAAAATCGAGGGGATCTCAACTATACGGGACGAGTCAGACCGGAATGGTATGCGTATCGTTTATGTGCTGAAAAGAGATGCCATCCCAAATATCGTTCTCAATACACTTTATAAGTATACCGCACTGCAATCTTCTTTCAGCGTGAACAACATCGCGTTGGTGAATGGCAGGCCTAAGCTGCTTAATGTAAAGGAGATCATCCATCATTTTGTTGAGCATCGCCATGAAGTAGTCGTGCGTCGTACGAAGTACGAATTGAAAAAAGCTGAAGACCGGGCACATATCCTGGAAGGGCTTATCATAGCTTCGGATAATATTGACGAGGTTATTGCGATCATCAGGGGGTCTTCTAACGCTGATGAAGCGAGAGAAAACCTGATGGAGCGCTTTAAGCTGACCGAGATACAGGCCAAGGCGATCGTAGAAATGCGATTACGTCAGCTTACCGGTCTGGAGCAGGATAAGCTGAGGTCTGAATATGATGAGATCATCAAGACCATTGCTGACCTGAAAGATATTCTTGAGAAGAAAGACAGAAGAATGCAGATCATCAAGGATGAACTCCTCGAGATCAAAGACAAATATGGGGATCTTCGCCGTTCGGAGATCAACTTAGCCGGGGGTGACCTGAGTATAGAGGATATGATCCCGGATGAGCAGGTAGTGATTACTATCTCTCACGCAGGTTATATAAAAAGAACCCCGCTAACAGCGTACAGGACCCAGAACAGGGGAGGAGTCGGTCAAAAAGCTTCTTCTACCCGGAACGAGGACTTCCTGGAACACCTGTTTGTAGGTACCAACCACCAGTACATGCTTTTCTTTACCCAGAATGGTAAATGTTTCTGGATGCGGGTGTACGAAATACCGGAAGGAAGCAGGACCTCTAAAGGAAGAGCGATACAGAACCTGATCAATATAGAACAGGATGACAAGGTAAAAGCCTTTATCTGTGTACGTGACCTTAAAGACGAGGAGTATGTGAACAATCATTTTGTGATCATGGCCACTAAGAAAGGTTCAGTGAAGAAAACACCACTGGAACAATATTCAAGGCCACGGCAGAATGGTATCATTGCCATCAGTATACGTGAAGGCGATGAATTGCTGGAAGCTAAACTGACTACCGGGACCAGCCAGATATTCCTGGGTCTGAAGTCCGGTAAGGCCATCCGTTTCGAGGAAAGTAAAACCAGGCCGATGGGACGAGGTGCGTCCGGGGTTCGTGGAATTACCCTTGCTGATGATAATGACGAGGTGATCGGAATGGTATCAGTGAATAATTTTGAAGAAGAAATTCTCGTAGTTTCGGAGAACGGTTACGGAAAACGATCTAGTATTGAAGATTACAGGATCACCAACCGTGGAGGTAAAGGAGTCAAAACGATCTCTATTACCGAGAAGACCGGGGAACTTGTTGCGATCAAGAACGTTTCAGACCTGGATGACCTGATGATCATCAACAAATCCGGGATCGCAATCCGTATGAGCGTGGATGAACTGCGTACTATGGGTAGAGCAACACAGGGGGTTCGTCTGATCAAAATGAGGGATGACGATTCTATTGCTGCGGTAGCCAAAGTAATGAAAGACGAGGATGATCTCGACGAAGCCGGAATCATGGATATTGAGGTGCAGCCAGAGAATGGCACGGCTCTTGATGAAAGTGATCAGGAATCCAATGAATCAAAAGAGGATTAAACACTAAGAAGAATAAACACTAAACAGAAATTAGATTAATCATGAAAACGAAATTGTTACTTATATCGGCCATGACTTTCACTATGGTCGGTTTTTCACAAAAATCCGAAATAAAGGATGCTGAGAAAGCCCTTGATAACGGAAACGCTACCCAGGCTAAAGCTAGCCTTGAAACAGCGGCCGGGATGATGGCTAATATGGATGAGAAGTTACAGGCTCAATATTACTACGTACGTGGAATGGTTTATGCCGATCTCGCCAAAAAAGGAGATGACAGTGCTTTTGAAGAGGCGGTTGATTCCTTTAAGAATGTGCTGAGTGTTGAAGAAAAATCCGGGAAGGATAAATATTCTGAAGATGCAAAGCAGGCCATGGCCAATATGACAGCAGACCTTGTCAATGCGGCAGTAGAGGATAATAAAGCAGAGAATTTTGATGCTGCAGCTTCTAAACTTTACATGAGCTATAAGCTGAGCCCTGCTGATACAGTTTACCTATACTATGCGGCAAGCAGTGCTGTAAATGGGGGACTTTATGAAAAGGCTCTTGGTTACTACAAAGAGCTGAAAGACCTTGGGTACGACGGAAGTGCCACAGTATACAAGGCTACCAACGTAGAGACCGGTGAAGTAGAGGAAATGGAAAAACTACAACGCGACCTGATGGTTAAATCCGGTACTTATAAAGACCCGATAGAGGAGAAAACTCCTTCTAAAAAAGCCGAGATCGTTAAGAACATGGCTCTTATCTATACCCAGTTAGGCCAGGACGACAAAGCACTTGAGGCATACGCAGTAGCCCGTGCCGAATATCCAAACGATGTAAACCTTATCCTGAATGAAGCCAACCTGTATTACAAATTGGGTGATAAGGAGAAGTTCAAGGAACTGATGTCTGAGGCTTCTGCTATGGCACCGGATAACCCAGACCTTCAGTATAACATCGGAGTGATCAACATGGAGCAAGGGAACCTTGAGGCAGCTCGCGAAGCGTACAGGAAGGCTTTGGAGATCAATCCAAATTACATCAACGCCCAGCTGAACCTTTCTACAAGCTACGTGAATGAAGGGAACAGTCTTATCGACGAGATGAACAGCCTCGGTAACTCTAAGGCAGATATCGCGAAGTACGAAGAACTTAAGGAGAAAAAGGATAGTCTATTCCGCGAAGGAGCCCAGATTCTGGAAGACGCTTTGAAGAATAACCCTGATAACCAGAGTATTCTTACCCAGCTGAAGAACATCTACGGTGCTTTAGGTGATAACGAAAATTTCATGAGAGTTAAGAAGCTCTTAGGTGAGTAATCACTGACATACTGATAAAAAAAGACCCCTATGAATTTCATAGGGGTTTTTTTATGCGATCTTTTTTATAACCCTGAGTGAATGTGAGTACCGGCCCTGCTCGGCATCAAAGATGCCTGTATGGTCTATCCGGTCTATCCGGACCTTGCCATAGGCATGAATAATATAGTTGTCTCTCATGATAATGCCTACATGGTCTATGATACCCTCATTATTATCAAAGAAGGCCAGGTCACCTTCCTCGCTTTCCTCGATAAAGCTCAATGCCTCTCCCTGCTTTGCCTGCTCTGCGGCGTCCCTGAGAAGATCATAGCCGTTGATCTTATAGACCATTTGGGTGAGGCCGGCACTGTCTATCCCGAAGGGGGTTTTGCCTCCCGAAACAAAAGGAGCATTCAGGTACATAAGAGCGGTATCCACCAGGTGCGATTTGCCCCGGGTGCCATTGGCGAAAGCTCCTTCAAAACGCTGGCCCACCATGTGCAGGTGACCGACGGATGAACCCAGTAGAAGAGGGATCAGCGCATGGCTTTCTGTACTGGAGTAGGATACCAGGTCTGACGCGTAATGATTCCGGTCGCCTCGTTCTATTTCCTTGTAGGCTTCTTCTGTTAACTCCTGATATTGGTGATTAGAGATCCAGCCCTCGGTCTTGTCATATGCCACCCGGATCCTGCTCCAGTACCTGCGTTTCTCCAGGACCCGGAAATGTTCCCCGCACAACAGCTGGGTACGCATTTCAGCAGCGTCGTCAGCCTGGTTCCGAACTGGGACAACACTGAGATGAGCAATACCGTAAGGCATAATTTATAGGGTGAATGAGTTTAGATTCGTTCCAGTACAATAGCGGATGCTCCACCACCACCATTACATATGGCTGCAGCACCTAATTTAGCATTATTCTGATTTAAAACACCAAGGAGGGTGACAATGATCCTGGCGCCGGAACAACCCAGCGGGTGTCCCAGGGAAACTGCACCTCCGTTGACGTTCACTTTATCATTATCCAATCCCAATAATTTCATATTGGCCAGTCCTACTACGGCAAAAGCTTCGTTGAATTCAAAGTAATCTACTTCATCCTGGGTCACACCAGCCTTAGCAAGGGCTTTGGGAAGTGCTTTGGAAGGGGCGGTAGTAAACCACTTAGGTTCCTGGGCTGCATCAGCGTATCCCCTGATCCTTGCTATTGGTTTAAGACCGAGCTCTTTGGCTTTTTCAGCGCTCATCAGTACCAGTGCAGCAGCCCCGTCATTGATCGTAGAGGCATTGGCTGCAGTAACAGTTCCGTCTTTGCTGAAGGCCGGGCGCAGCTGCGGAATCTTTTCCATTTTTACATTCCTGTACTCTTCGTCCTCGGAAAATATCATCGGTTCCCCACGGCGTTGCGGGACCTCTACCGGGACTACTTCGTCTTTGAATTTGCCCGACTTCCATGCCTCGGCAGAGCGGTTATAAGACTGGATCGCGTAGGCGTCCTGGTCTTCCCTGCTGAAATTATGTTCAACGGCACAGGCATCAGCACAGACTCCCATGGCAGTTTGTTCATACACATCCACAAGTCCGTCTTTCTGCATCCCGTCTTCCAGGGTAGCAGGACCAAATTTCTGACCATTACGCATGTGTACATAATGAGGAATAAGACTCATATTTTCCATTCCCCCGGCAACAACCACAGAGGCATCACCCAGGGCTATGGATTGAGCTGCCTGCATAACAGTTTTCATTCCGGAGGCACAGACCTTATTTACGGTAGTACAGGGCACAGTATCCGGGATGCCGGCAAAGATGGCTGCCTGTCTTGCAGGGGCCTGGCCGTTTCCTGCCTGCACCACGTTGCCCATCAGTACTTCTTCAATCATCTCCGGCTTTAACCCGATCTTATCCAGGGCGCCTTTGATGGCCACTGCCCCTAGACGGGTTGCAGGAACGGTTGATAACGATCCCATAAAACTCCCAATGGGGGTACGGACTGCAGATACTATAACTACCTCTTTCATGTTGTAATTTTTTGAATTAATGTTGATCACTGTCCCGGTTTATTACTGTTACCAGGGATATTTTGGGTCCTTATGAACCGGTGGAAGGGACAGCTGAATTCCTGGGGCGAAAATAAGAAATTATGTAGCAATGTTGAGGGATATCGATTCAAAAGGTATTTGTTCATTTTATTATTTTCTATTTTTACGGCTAGATCGCAGGCCTCATGGGAAATACCTTGGACACTATTTATAAAAATCAGTCCCACATCTATAAATACTTTCTGTACCTGGTCACCCTGTGCCTGATTGTTTTTTTCTTTCCTAAAGGGGGGCAGTTTAAATACGAATTCCAAAAAGGTAAACCCTGGCAGTATGATAACCTGTATGCGCCTTTTGATTTCTCTATCAAGAAGTCTGAGCAGGAGATCACCCAGGAACGAAATTCCATAGCTGCAAAACAGGCAGATTACTATGATTATAATGAGCGAATAGTGGAGCAGGTGAGGCAGGCCTACAGCGCCAATTTCGGACCTGCCTTCCCGGATGATCTCTATCCAGGGAATGAGAAAGTGCTGCTGGATACCGTGGGGAGATCCATCCTGAATACCATTTACTCCCGGGGGATACTCAAGAATGATGGGAATGCCGGGAAAGGCGGAAGTATCTATATCATCCGTGGCAATGAAGCTGCCCAAATACAACGATCAAAGCTCTATCGTATGAGCGAGGTGGATGAGGTGGTAGACAGTGTCCTGGCGGCAAGAGGAATGGAGCAGTTACAGAAACCTTTCCAGCAATTGTTCTTCGATATCCTGGAGCCCAACGTCATCCACAACCCCGAACTTTCCAATAAAGAGTTACAGGCAGAGCTGGCAAAGATCTCTTACACCCGGGGGACGGTTGATGAAGGTAAACTGATCATTGCAAAAGGAGAGGTCGTGGAGGCCGAGAACCTCAATATCCTGCAATCCTTAAGAGACGAATACGAATCCGAGCTCTGGACGGAAAATAACTACTATTTTATCCTCTTCGGGTACTTTATCCTGGTGGCACTGGTGCTTATGATGCTGCTGTTGTTCATCAAGAAATACAGACCGGATATTTACGACAATAATAAAAAGGTCACCTTTATCTTCTTTAATATCCTGGTGATGGTCTTTGTGACCACCCTGGTGGTAAAGTATGATGAGACCTATGTCTTCGTCGTACCTCTCTGTATTTTACCCCTTATCCTGAAGACGTTCTTTGATGCCCGCCTGGGGTTATTTGTACATGTACTTACGGTTTTGATACTGGGCTTCGTGGTGCCCAATAGTTTCGAATATATTTTCCTGCAGATCATCGCGGGTATTGTAACTATCCTTACGGTCTCCGAGTTGTATAAGCGGGCCAACCTGTTCATTTCGGTGGGGCAGATCACCCTGATCTACATCATAGGGTACTTTGCTTTCCATGTTATACAGGAGGGGACCATTGATACCATCTACTGGTACACCTTTGCGTATTTCCTGCTCAATGGTATGATCACCCTGTTTGCACAGCCGCTGATCTATGTATACGAAAAGATCTTCGGAATGGTCTCGGATGTCTCCCTGCTCGAATTATCCGATACCAATGCAAAGCTGTTGAAAGAACTCTCTAACAAGGCCCCCGGAACATTTCATCATTCGTTGCAGGTGGCAAACCTTGCAGAGGCGGCCGCGAACGAAATTGGCGCCAATGCCATGCTGGTCAGGGTAGGGGCACTGTACCACGACATAGGGAAAATGAACAATCCCACCTACTTTACAGAGAACCAGGTGACCAATGTGAATCCCCATAACGACCTGCCGGCGAAGGAGAGTGCAAGAATTATTATAAACCACGTAATAGAAGGGATAGAGATCGCGAGGCGGAACAAGGTGCCGGACCGGGTGATCGACTTTATCAGGACGCATCACGGGACCACACTGGTGTTCTATTTTTACAAGAAGCAGCAGGATAAAGAAGATTTTGTGGAAGAGAAGGATTTCAGGTACCCTGGGCCCATACCTTTTTCCAAGGAAACCGCGATACTGATGATGGCCGATTCGGTGGAAGCGGCATCAAAGAGCCTCAAGAACCCCTCTTACCGGGTTATTGATGAATTCGTGGATAAGATCATTAACGGGCAGATGCAGGCTAACCAGTTCCATAATGCGAACATAACTTTTAAAGAAATTGAGACGGTAAAGAAAGTCCTGAAACAGAAGCTGACCAATATCTACCACCTGAGGGTAGAGTATCCTGAGTAACAGTTTTTTGCGAATTTTGGCTCAAAAAAATTACAAAAAAGTTGTTTCCCTTGATATGAAGAATTACATTTGCAGCCGCTTTGACAGTTAGAGATACTTAATTGCAAGGCGGATATTTACAAGCGTTCATTTGCTTAAAATATTGGAGAGGTGCCGGAGTGGTAACGGAGCAGATTGCTAATCTGTCGACGCGCAAGTGTCGCCTGGGTTCGAGTCCCAGTCTCTCCGCAAATAATCGGAGGATACCACCGGGAATGATTCCTCTAAGACAACACCTCGGGGTGTAGCGTAGCCCGGTTATCGCGCCTGCTTTGGGAGCAGGAGGTCGCAGGTTCGAATCCTGCCACCCCGACCAACAAAAGCCAGACAGAATTGTCTGGCTTTTTTTATTCCCCAAAGGCCGGCAAGCTTGCTTGCAGTGCCATAGGGAATAAAAAACACGGAAACCGCAGGTTTCCTGGCTTTTGTTGAGCAACACCCCCTTCTCAGGATCACGAGCACAGCGAGTAATCCTGATGGTTCGAAGTTCGAGGTTTGAGGCGCAAATTGTAGTATCCCAAAAGCTTATTTTGGGTAGAAATTAGAATACCGCAGGTTTGAGGACTTTTGTTGAGCAACACCCCCTTCTCAGGATCACGAGCACAGCGAGTAATCCTGATGGTTCGAAGTTCGAGGTTTGAGGCGCAAATTGTAGTATCCCAAAAACTTATTTTGGGTAGAAATTAGAATACCGCAGGTTTGAGAACTTTTGTTGAGCAACACGCTCCATACAGGTTCAGGGCAGCTAATCCTGCCACCCCGACCAAGAAAATCCAATCACGTAAGTGATAGATTTTTTTTTACACTAATGCGGGCTTCCAGCTTTAATTCAGGCCAGCAGCTTGTCCCCCTTTCCCCCTGTCACCCCCTACATAAACTGACCATCCAGAATTCGCTCTTTCACCTCGCTGAGATAGCTTCTTCCAATGGTATACCTCTCGTTGCCGATATGAAGCATATTGCCTTCCACAGCTTCAACCTTGTCAATGGATACTGAGTAGGAGCGGTGAATTCGGATGAATTTAGTGGCAGGGAGTTCTTCGGTAAAACTACCTAAAGTAGTATGTACTATATAAGAGGTGTCTGCAGTCCTGATTCGGATATAATCCTTCAGGCTTTCCACCACCATGATCTGATCCAGGTATATCTTCTGTATCCGTTTTTTATCGACCTTGACAAAGATGCTTTCCTTATCCTTTTCAATATTTGATTCGGGAGCCGGCGCATATTTACCACAGCGCAGGGCAATGGCCCTGTTCACCGTTTGCATGAAACGGGAAAAAGGGAAAGGTTTCAGGAGGTAATCTATAGCTTCGAGTTCATAACTCTTAACTGCATATTCCTTGTAAGCGGTGGTGATTACCACCATGGTATCCTTTTGAACAGTCTTCATAAATTCCAGGCCATTAAGCCTGGGCATATTGATGTCGAGAAAGATCAGGTCCACCGGGTGGGACTGTTGATAAAGGGAGGCTTCCACCGCATTGGTGAAGGTGCGCTCTAGCTGAAGCTCCTGAATCTGGTCCGAGTAATTCTTTAATATATTAATGGCCAGGGGTTCATCATCTACGATGATAGCTTTTAAAGGTTTCATACTTTCAATTTTAATAGGACCCGGTAGTTCTGTTCTGATTCAGAAATGGTTAAATCGTAATCTTCTGGCCTGAATGCAAGGGATAAGCGTTTACGGACATTACTCAGCCCTATACCTTTTTCAGGATGTTCGTGTAAAGATTGATCTGACTCCGGTCTGATACTATTATTTGTTTCAAAATG
Source organism: Zeaxanthinibacter enoshimensis (assembly GCF_004362865.1). Taxonomy (GTDB): domain Bacteria; phylum Bacteroidota; class Bacteroidia; order Flavobacteriales; family Flavobacteriaceae; genus Zeaxanthinibacter; species Zeaxanthinibacter enoshimensis. Next base: position 535,785 of record NZ_SNYI01000002.1, read on the forward strand.
CAGCCAGTTCTCCTTGACCTTTGCATTGATTTCAATGAAAATGGGTTCAGTTGAACTACTTCCGGCATGCTTAAAGCAATTTTCAACCAGGGGGATCAGTAACATAGGAGGGATGCTGCATTCGTCATATTTACCAGACACATTCCACTGCAGGTGCAAGGAGTCGTCATAGCGTATTCGTTGTAACTCTATATAATTGTGAATGTATCGGAACTCCTCATGAAGCGTTTGATATGGACGGTCTGTAGAATACAGGAGATGACGCATCATGTCCGATAATTTTAATACGACCTGGGGTGCTTTAGGGGATTGCTCCAGCGTTAAGGAATAAATATTATTAAGGGTATTAAAGAAGAAATGCGGTGAAACCTGGGTCTTGAGTAATTGGAGTTCAGTGCTGAGCTGTCGTTTCTCCAGGGCATGGAATTTACTGTTTTCCCGCAGCCAGTCTATTGTGATTTTGATAGCCGTCACAAAAGAGATTACGTATAATTCACCGAGCATAGCGGTAATGGCATAATTAAGCGTCATTTCACTTATGGGCTGATGTCCTGCAGGAATAGAACTGGCACCCAGGAGAGCCTGGGTCAGGTTATATTTCACCAGCAACATCAATCCTAAAGCCCCCAATACCAGTAAGCTATAATCCAGGTATTTTCTCCTGAAAATATATCTTGGCATCAGCACGTAGATGTTCAGGTAAGCTAGCGCCATATGAATAGGAAAGCCTATGAGGTTTGCTTTAAAGGAGTAGGAGTAATCATTAAAGTAACTACCCCACCGGAGGGTGTTAAACAGAAAATAGATCAGCCAGAAAATCAGGTGATGCCTGAATTTTATCTGATATTTCATAGGTTAAAGATGTAAGATTTGGCATGGATATTCCGGATGCTAATAACGGGAGTTTTTATAAATCATTCAGCTTCGCAGAAATGTTGTTGGTCTATTTTTATTGGTCGTGTAGAAAATTAGTTATTTTTTGTTTAACTATTAAATATAAGATGTCAAAAGTCCCCCGAATTCAGTTATCTCCTCTACAACACGGCAGTGATGGCACTGACAGCTCGTATTCAATTTCTTCTGTTCCCCGGGCGTTTAATGTCCCTGTCCGGTCATGGATATTTTTATTCTTACTATTCTGTGTTATAAGTAAGCCCGCAATTTCGCAAGTTTCACCACGATCATACACAGCATACAAGTCCCTGAGCGAAATTAAGATAGATGGAAGGGCCGATGAAGCAAGCTGGGACAATGCTCCCTGGAGCGATGATTTTATTGATATCGAAGGCAAAAAGATCCCCTCATACCGGACTCGGGTAAAAATGCTGTGGGACAGCAACAATCTCTATGTTTTTGCAAAAATGGAGGAACCGCATGTATGGGCTACCCTGAAACAGAGAGATACCGTAATCTTCTACAATAATGATTTTGAGATATTCATTGACCCTGATGGGGATACTCACCATTACATGGAGTTAGAAGTGAATGCGCATAATACGGTTTGGGATCTCCTTTTGAGCAAACCTTACAGGAATGGGGGGCTTGTGGTCGATCATTGGGATTTTAAAGGATTAAAGACTGCAGTACATATCCTCGGATCTTTGAATGACCCCCGTGATACCGATCAGGGATGGCAGGTAGAGATAGCGATACCCTGGGAATCAATGAAGGAATTGTATCCCGGCGCTGCACTACCTGAAAATTCGTTCTGGAGGATCAATTTTTCAAGGGTGAACTGGGATTACGAATTAGATGGCAAGCGATACAGCCGGAAAAAGGATGCTGCCGGTAATTTTATGCCGGAGTATAACTGGGTTTGGTCTCCGCAGGGAGTGATCAATATGCATGAACCGGAACATTGGGGGTACGTTTATTTTTCGGATAAACAGGGGGTGGATAACATTTTTAAGATTCCTGATGATGAAACTTTGAAATGGTCGCTCTATCAGGTCTACCGTGAAATGCTACAATCCCCGTCCCGGATCAACGATATCACCGGAACAAAGACGATTGGCGAATTAGAATTCATGGGAAGTAAGGTGAATATTCACTTTGAAACACACAACGCCGGTTATAATCTCTATTTAAATAACCCCTTTAACGGGAATAAACTTCTGATCAGGGAAGATGGAAAATTCATTAAATATGAAAACTAAATTACTTTCAACATGCGTCTTTTTAATCCTGGCTTTTGCTTTTTTTTCGTTCAGCAAGGCGGGAGAAACCAATAATGATCCTCCGAAATTCTGGGCTTGGATGGGTGCCGATGCCAGTAAAAGTGATGCTCATTACGCAGAAGTGTTCCATAAATATAAAGCAGGAGGGCTGGATGCTGTATTAATCAATACCAACGCAGACCCGGAACTGTTACGGCGTTTGACTCCATTGGCTACAAAAGCCGGGCTGGAAGTACATGCGTGGATGTTTACAGTGAACAGGCCGGGAGATGCGATAGCCGAACAACATCCTGAGTGGTATGCAGTCAGCAGGGATGGAAAATCCTGTTATGATGATCCACCTTACGTAGGTTACTATAAATGGTTATGCCCAACAAGAGAAGAGTCCAAGGCTCACATTTTAAAGCTGGTCGAACAATTGGCTGCTGTTGAAGGAGTGAGTAGTGTACACCTGGATTACATTCGCTATTCTGATATTTTTCTACCCATTGGGCTATTACCAAAATACAATCTTGAACAGGAGACAGAATTAGCCCGATATGATTTCTGCTATTGCGATGTGTGCCGAGCTGAATTCGAGAAAATTCATCATAAAGTTCCCCAGGAACTCGATAATCCTGCTATAGATATGGAATGGAAGAATTTCCGGCTGAACCGGATCAGGGCAGTAGTGAATGAAGCTTATGAAATTGTCCATAAATATGGAAAACAATTGACCGCTGCTGTATTTCCTTACCCGGAAATGGCAGATCATATGGTGCGTCAGCGTTGGGATAAATGGGATGTCGACATGGTCCTTCCCATGATCTATCATGGCTTTTACCTGGAAGATTTAGACTGGATCGGTTACGCCACCAGACAAGGTGTGAGCGACCTGAAGTATAAACCGACAAGTCTTCATACAGGGCTTTTCATCCCTGACCTTGATCCTTCTGATCTTCGTAAAGCCATAAAACTGGCCCTGGATAACGGGGCGAAAGGTGTGGCCCTCTTTGATGCATCTGCATTAACGCCTGAGCATTTAGCAATTATCAGGGAATTCAAATAATCACATTTAAGGTTAACAGTCTCTAGGTTTCCCTGTAATACTCATTCTGGGGTGGAATTTTGTTGAACTTTTTCCATGTTTCAATTGTGGGCATTCTGGTCTCATTGAGCTATCGACAGCAGTTGTTGGTCGAAATTTATTTGAAGAGAGATCAGGATTTTCATATTTGTGTGGTTCATTCTATCAACTAAGAACCAACTAAAACTAAACAAAATGCACAAAAGACTCAATGCTATGTTGTTGCTGGCAATGTTATGTTGCTTTCAATATTCAATAGCTCAGCAGATTACGGTCACTGGTACCGTAACTGATGAAAATGGAAATCTGCTTCCCGGCGTTAATGTTGTGGAAAAGGGTACAAACAACGGAACCGCAACTGATTTTGATGGCAATTACGCAATCGATGTAGCAGATTCTTCGGGTGTTCTGGTGTTTTCCTCCCTGGGATATTCTACCAAAGAAGTGAATATGAATGGCAGGAATACGGTTAACGTTTCTCTTGCAGAGGATGCCAGTCAGCTTGATGAGGTTGTTGTAACGGCCTTGGGAATTAAAAAAGATCAGAAGGCTTTAGGATATTCCCTCACCGAAGTTGGCGGCGAAGAACTTTCAACGATAAAACAAACCAACGCGATCAATGCCTTGCAAGGTAAGATTGCGGGGGTGAATATCACTCAGAACGCCACCGGAGCTGCAGGTTCCAGCCGGGTCATCATACGGGGAGCCAGTTCCTTGTCCGGAGACAACCAGCCTTTATACGTAGTGGATGGAATTCCTATCAGTAATACGAATAATGGATCTGCCAGTTTATGGGGCGGTGCAGATGGGGGAGACGGTATTTCAAGTTTAAGCCCTGATGATATAGAATCTGTTAGTGTTTTGAAAGGTGGTGCAGCATCTGCCCTCTATGGCTCCCGTGCGGCTGGAGGTGTAATCCTTCTAACCACCAAAACCGGGAAGAAATCCCAGGGACTGGGAGTGGAGTTCAGTAGTGCTGTAACATTTGACCAGGTAAATACTTCCCTGCAGGATTTCCAGACAGAATACGGACAAGGTACTCAGGGACGTAAGCCTGCAACACAGGGAGAAGCACTCGACCTTGGAACTTCTTCCTGGGGAGCTCGGTTGGACGGCTCTCCCGTAATCCAATGGGATGGCGAAACAAGGCCCTATTCTTATGTTGGTAATAACCAGGATCATTTTTACAGGACCGGAACCACATTGATCAACACCTTAGCGCTTACCAACGCTAGAGATAACATGAATTACAGGTTTTCTGCCTCGGATCTCTCCAATGAGGATATCATGCCTAATGCAGGCTTAAACAGAAAGACCTTCTCTCTTAACCTGGGAAGCACTATGGCTGAAAAGCTTACCACCCAGGTAAGTGCAAAATATATTATAGAGAATGTGACTAACCGGCCAAGGCTGTCAGACGCCCCCGGAAACGGTAATTATACTGTAGCAAACCTTCCGCCGAACGTGGATGTTAGGTTTATGGAACCCGGGACCAACCCTGATGGTTCTGAACGGCAGTACAGCAATAATTCCTTTTCCCAGAACCCCTATTTTGCAGCCTACAATTTCCGCAACGAAGACACAAAAAACAGGATAATTGCTTCCTCTTCCTTACGTTATGACGTGTTGAGCTGGTTATACCTGACGGGTAGGGCAGGGGTAGATCATTACACTATTAAACGTACTAATGTGACTCCTTTTGGTACCGCTTACAGGCCTTTAGGCGCCATGTCGGAAACAGAGATCCGTTATACCCAGGTCGATGCTGATCTTATGCTCGGAATGGAGAAGCAGCTAACCGAAGATTTCGGGGTTACTTCCTTTTTCGGAGCGAATAAGAACAGTATTAAAGAAGAAGCACTGGACCTTAGTGGAACCGATTTTATAGTACCCGGTCTCGAAGACATTGGGAATACTGCCAATCAATCCAGGAACAGGAGTTTTGGTGAACGAAAAATAGGATCATTATACGGTTCAGTGGAACTTTCCTGGCAGAACTGGGCTTACCTGACTTTTACAGGAAGAAACGACTGGTTCTCTACCCTTTCTTTCCCGGGTAAAACCACTCCTAACAATGATTTCTATCCATCTGTAAATGCGAGTCTGATCTTATCTGAGGCACTGAACATCGATGGACCGGTAGACTTCTTAAAACTGAGAGGAGGGTATTCAGAAGTAGCCGGTGGTGCTCAGGATCCCTACCAATTGGCACTGACCTACCAGATATTTGGTCAGGGTCACTTAGGACAGCCTCTCGGGGGTATCAACGGGGGAACAGTTCCCAATGCAAACCTGGTTCCCTTCAGTAAGAGTGAATTCGAGATAGGCGTTGATGCAAGGTTCCTGGAAAGCAGGTTGACCTTAGACCTCGCATATTATAATAATGAAACAACCAATGATATCGTAAATGTTTCTACTTCTGTATTTAGCGGATATGGAGGTGCAAGTGCCAACCTGGGGAAAGTGGAAAATAAAGGTATAGAATTCCTGGTTTCAGGGACTCCTGTTCTTACAGAGAACTTCAGGTGGGATACCAGTTTTAATGGTGCCTATAACAAAGGTACTGTCCTGGCTACCAATGACGATGATTCTGATGTGAGCCTTGATGAACCACGTACAAGGAATGTAAGGATCCTTCACCAGGTAGGAGAGGCCTACGGAACCATCGTTGGAGTTACCTATGTTCGTGATGACGACGGGAACATCGTTTATGATATCAATGGAGACGGGGTTCCGCTTGCACAGGAAGGAGAACGGAAAATACTGGGTGAGGGTGTACCTCCACTGACGCTTGGATTTACCAATACCTTCAGGTATAAGAATTACAGCCTGAATTTCCTGATTGATGGGAAATTTGGCGGACAGATCTTTTCCGGGACCAACACGATTACTTACGGGAATGGACTTCATAAGGCAACGCTTGCCGGAAGAGAGAATGGTTTAACCGTGTCGGGCATCGATGGCGCTACCGGTCAGCCATTCACAACCACGGTAGCTCCTGAGAACTTACAGACCTATTACGGTGCTATCAATGATATTGCTGAGGAATTTGTCGAAGATTCCGATTACATCATGTTCAGGCAACTCAGCCTGAGCTATGCAATGCCATCCAGGTTGTTAGACAAGACATTCCTGACCGGGGTTAACATTTCCCTGATCGGATCCAATCTCTTTTACTTAAAGAGAAGTGTCGATAACATAGACCCTGAAAGCGCATACACCGTTGGAAATTCACAAGGGCTTGAATACTTCGGGCTTCCGGCCACGAGAAGCTACGGGCTGAACCTAAATGTTAAGTTCTAAAAAAATAAACAATGAAAAATTCTGTATATATATTATTGATCACACTTCTCTTAGGAGCTTGTGATAAAGGATTTGAAGAAATTAACGTGAATCCGACAAAACCCGACCAGGTCAGTGTCAGCACAAAGTTAACCGCTACCCAGTTATATACTTCCGGTTCCCGGTATGAGAACTGGCGGGCGAACCTGATCTACAGTTCCACCATGATACAGCACCTGGCTACCACGGCGGGGTATTGGTCCGGTGATAAGTATACATGGAACAGAGGTTATGCTGCTTCTCTTATAGACCAATATTACCCTACTGCCGTTAAAAGTGTCGAAGACATGTTGTTGCAGTTAGAAACAGAAGACGCCCCTGCCGAAATGAAGGCCATTACCAGGATCATGAGAGTCTTTATCTATCACAGGCTCACGGATATGTATGGAGATATCCCATACTTTAATGGCGGAAAAGCAGTGATCAACGGAACCTTAAAGCCTGAGTATGATGCCCAGAGTGCCATCTATGCCGATATGCTTAAGGAATTGGAAGAATCAGCAGCTGCCTTAGGGGATGGAACCTCTGCGTTTGGAGCGGCCGATATTATGTTCCAGGGAGACCAGGCCAAATGGAGGCGATTTGCATATTCCATGATGCTCCGCCTTGGATTGCGCCTGGTTAAGGTTGATCCGGCAGCAGCAGAGCAGTGGGCGACCAAGGCTATAAGCGGTGGGGTTATGGAATCCAATGCGGATATCGCGTACATCCAACATACGGCAGGTCCAGAGGGAATTAATAAGAATGGAAACGGGGAAGTGTTTTCCGCAGATGGAAATCCCAGGATGAGCGAAACATTTGTCAACGTACTGCAGGGAGACCCGCGATTACCTATTCTTGCCGCACGCCGCAGTGATGGCAGCACGGATCCTGCTGACCTGAAAGGATTACCAAACGGGCTGGATGCAAACCTGCTGTTACAACAGACTGGGGAGGAAGATACGACTCCTTATGCCGAGCCGAACCGAAATATTATCACCGGGGAAGACGCGCCAATGTTCTTCCAGACCTACGCAGAAGTAGAATTTATGCTGGCAGAGGCTGCGGTCCGATGGGGCTTGGCCGGAGGCGACCCGGAACCTCATTATAACGCAGGGGTACGGGCAGCAATGAATATGCTGGAACTCTATGGCTCTGCAGCAGTTATTGATGAAGCGGATATATCAGCTTACCTGGCAGCCAACCCATTTGATAGTGCGAATGCCCTGGAACAGATCAATACCCAGTACTGGGCAGCCACCTTTTTAAATGAGTATGAAGCATTTGCTAACTGGAGAAGAACCGGGTTCCCTGTTTTGATCCCGGTAAATTACCCGGGAAATGAAACCAACGGTACTATCCCGCGGAGACTTACTTACCCGGAAAGTGAGCAAAGTAATAACGCCGAGAATTACCAAGCAGTACTCGCTGCACAAGGCCCTGACCTTCTTACGACCCGGGTGTGGTGGGATGCTGAATAATACGTAATAAGTGTTTAGTTGATTTGTGTGAATTAGAAGTTAGTCATTAAAAAAGGAGGGGAAACTCTCCTTTTTTCTGTAGTAATTATTGTTTTACTTATGAGAAATATCTTTCCCTTAAAGCTGTTACTCCTCTTAAGTGTTCTCCTCATTACAAGCTGTAAGGTAGAAGTAGAATTACCCCAGTTCACTTCCCTGCCTGCCTCAGTTACGGGGATAGCCTTTAATAACCAGGTTACGGATACCCCTGAAGCTAATATCCTACGGTACGCTAATTTTTATGGTGGGGCGGGAGTAGGCATCGGGGATTTTAATCAGGATGGATTAATGGACCTGTATTTTGCGGGGAATATGGTACCAGACAGGTTATACCTGAACCAGGGAGGATTTAAATTCCGAGATGTGACGGAAGAGTCCGGCATCAGAGATGATGGGGGATGGTCTACCGGGGTAACTGTAGGAGACGTAAATAATGACGGCTTTGATGATATCTACATCAGCAGGGAACTGTATGACGACCGGCCGGACCTGAGGACGAATAAGCTTTATATTAACGACGGGACAGGCAAGTTCAGTGATATGGCAGCAGCATACCAGGTAGCGGATACCAACCGCACACGGCATGCCACATTCCTGGATTATGACCGGGACGGTCATTTGGATCTGTTCTTACTGACGCAACCTCCCAACCCAGGTAGTTATTCCTCGCTCTACGGTACTGAGCTCCTGCTCCCGGAATATCGTATGAGCCTGATGAGAAATACCGGCAGAGGATATTTTGAAGATAGGAGTGAAGAGGCAGGCATCAATGTAACAGGATTTCCCAACGCCGTAGCCGTCCGTGATTTTGATTCGGATGGCTGGCCGGATCTTTACATTGCGAATGATTTTGAGGCCCCTGATATGCTTTTCTATAACAACGGGGATGGAACATTCTCAAACCGGGCTAAAACAGCAATGAACCACACTTCGTTCTATAGTATGGGAGTAGATGTGGCCGATATGAATAATGATCAATACCAGGATATTTTTGTGCTGGATATGGTTGCTGAAGACAATTTCCGCTTAAAATCAAATATGAGTGGGATGGACCCGGATGTATTCTGGGAGGTGGTTAACAATGGGGGCCATTACCAGTATATGTACAATACCCTTCAGCTTAACAATGGAAACGGTACATTCAGCGATGTGGCACAGATGGCCGGGATGGCGGCGACCGACTGGAGTTGGGCGAACCTGCTTGCGGATTTTGACAACGACGGACTAAAGGATGCCTATGTTACCAATGGCCTCAGGTATGATATCCGCAATACGGACGCGGACAAGAAGGTGGCCCGCCATATAGAAAAGACTATCTATGACTGGATACAGTTACACCCTGACGGAGGAGGGAAGACTATCTGGGACCTGATCGATTTACAGGAGACGCTGGATCTGTTACCCTCGGTGCCATTAGCCAATTACGCTTTCCAAAACCAAGGTGACCTGCAGTTTAAAAAAGTAACAGAAGAATGGGGACTGGACACTCCATCATTTTCCAATGGAGCAGCATATGCGGATCTTGATAATGATGGTGACCTGGACCTGGTTGTCAATAACATAAATCAGCCGGCATTTGTCTACCGTAATAATAACGAGACCCGCGAAGGCCGCAATTACCTGCGAGTGCTTCCGCAGATTCCCGGGAACCTATCTGTCCTGGGGGTACAAGTAACCATTTATACTGGTGATCGTTCCCAGTTACAGGAGATTGGCAGTGTGCGCGGTATATATTCGAGTAGTGAACAGCTGGCACATTTCGGGATAGGTGAAGAGGGAGAGATTGACAGCCTGATCGTACAATGGCCCGGTCATGGGATAAGCCGACATTATTCCATTAAAGCGAACCAGGTATATACTGTGCGGCCCCCGCGTCGAAATTCAGGTACAGGGATAGACAAACCATCCGGGGATGATCATTTATTTACGGCATTTAAGCCTGGAGGTTATGATTTTCCGGTGCATTGCGAGAATGATTTTGACGATTATGAAAAGCAATTACTGCTCCCTCATAAACTTTCACAGTTCGGTCCCGCTCTGGCGGTAGGGGATTATAACCAGGACGGGTTGGAGGATTTCTATTTCGGTGGGGCTTCAGGGGAAATGCCCCGGCTTTACCGGCAGGATACCGATGGGAGCTTTAAGATGGTTCTTGAAGATTTCTGGGAAAAGGAGAAATTCTATGAAGATGTGGATGCCATTTTTGCGGATATAAACGGGGATGGTTTTCCCGACTTATACGTGGTGAGTGGAGGAAATGAATTCCCGGCGAACGACGTGCATTACACAGATCGTCTTTACATAAACGATGGTAAAGGCTCTTTTAAGAGAGGGGCTATCCTTGGGGGCGATCGCCAGAGTGGTTCAAAAGTGATTGCCGCTGACATCGACAATGATGGGGATACAGATCTTTTTGTAGGAGGCAGGCACCTTCCCCATGCTTATCCTCGTCCTCCAAAAAGTAGCTTGCTGATAAATGAGAACGGGCAGCTGGTTAACAAGACCGGGGAGCTCGCTCCGGTTTTAGAAGACCTGGGGATGGTAACGGATGCTCGCTGGGCCGATTATGATGGAGACGGGGATTCGGACTTAGTGCTAGTGGGTGAGTGGATGCCGGTTACTATACTGAGGAACCTGGATGGGCGGTTTGATAAAGTTTCTGTACCGGGCCTGGAAAACAGCAGGGGTTGGTGGTTTGGAATGACCGCGGAAGACTTTGACCAGGATGGAGATGTTGATTTCGTTCTTGGGAACCTCGGCCTTAATTACAAGTATAAAACCTCTCCTGCAACGCCGTTTGATATCTATTACAATGATTTTGATCAAAATGGCACACAGGATATAGTACTGGGGTATTACGATAAGAATACACATTATCCTCTGCGGGGGTTTTCCTGCTCTGCACAACAGATTCCGGGATTAAAGGACCGGATTGGCAAGTATGAACAATTTGCTTCCATGGAACTGAAAGAGGTTTATGACAGAGAGTTACTGAACAGTGCACTACATTACAAGGTTGACACCTTTGCTTCTATGTACATGGAAAACATAGGCCAGGGTCAGTTCAGGATGAAAGAACTACCCCGTTTAGCACAACGCTCAAATCTGAATGCATTCCTGGTTGCTGATTTTAATGGGGATAATTCTCTTGATATTCTTGGGGTGGGAAACCTTTTTGTTTCCGAGATCGAAACGCCGCGAAATGATGCGGGAACAGGTGTCTTATTACTGGGAGATGGCCAGGGAGGTTTTCAGGGTATTCCCGGGCATCAAAGTGGATTTTTCGCCAATAAGGATGCCAAACACCTTAAATTTCTCAGAACTAAGGAGTTTAACCTGGTACTCACTGCAAATAACAACGATAGGGTAGAGGCTTTTAAGATCAGTCCGGGGGAATAGTACCTGCCGCCTGCCCGTCCAACCGACACCTGCCTGATTATGTCATTCAGGCGGGCGGGCGGGCAGGTAAATTCGAGGTTTGAGGTTCGAAGTTCGAGTGCTAAGTTCGCTGTTCGCGGTTTGCGGATTGCCGTTCGCTGTTTGCAGTTCGCGTCTTAAGATGTATTCAAATCGTATCACTGCATCACTGCATCACTGCATCACTGCATCACTGTATCACTGTATCACTGGATCACTGCATCACCGTATCACCCACCCGTACCGGACGGTACGTTCCTGCCCGACTAAGTCATTCCATCCTGGACTTTGTCCAGTCTGGCAGGCAAGCGGGCGGGCGGGCTATGTAGCTATGTCTCCAATTTTTAAGCATTAATATTATGTTCAAATGGGTCTGGAAAACATATAGCTCGTTGGCCGTAAGAGGCAATTTTGAAATATATTCAGGTAGCAAAAAATCAGGTGATTATGGACTTGGATATTTTATTTGTTAACGATATACACGGGTACCTTTCTCCTCATCCCGACCTCTTTTATGATGCCTCCGGGGAAGTTGTGGAGACGGTGGGGGGCTATGCAGCAATTGCCGGCCTAGTCGAAAAGATTCGTAAGGAAAATCCCAACATATTGTTCTTTGATGGCGGAGATACTCTTCATGGTACAAAACCGTTGGTGGATTCCCGGGGAAAAGCTATTCTGCCCATTCTCAATGCACTGCAGCTGGATGGTATGGTGGGGCATTGGGATTTTGCCTATGGTCCTGAGCATTTAGAAGAGCTAAGCAAACACTTAAATTTTCCCTTGTTGGGTTGCAATGTATTTAAAGAAGATGGCTCCAACTTTTTTCCGCCTGCTGCTCTATTTGAAAATGGAGGTTTAAAGATCGGCGTTATTGGTATTTGTGCTATGATCATAGACAAGGTGATGCCTGAAAAAATGAGCAGCAGTCTGAGATTTACATCCGGGGTGAATGAAGTCCCCAGACACATTAAAAACCTAAAGGCAGATGGGGCGGATTTGATAATACTGCTTTCTCACAATGGTTTTCCACAGGATGTTGAACTTCTGAAGCGGGTAGAAGGTGTTGATATATGTTTAAGTTCTCATACTCATAACCGGATTTATGATGCTATCAAGATCAATGGAGCCCGTATAGTTCAATGCGGGTGTCACGGGGCCTTCTTGGGAAGACTTAGCCTTGAAATTAAGGGCAAGAATATCAAAAGCTGCAAGTACCGGCTTATTAAGGTAGACGACTCCATTCCGAAAAATACTGAGGTAGAAGACATGGTCAACAATATTGAAGCAGCCTATACTGAGATCAGGAATACCGTTGTAGGTCATACAGAGGAGGTTTTACACCGATACAATACCCTGAATTCCACTATGGACGAGCTACTGTTGCGTGCAATCGCCCACAGCACGAATACGGAAATAACCTTTTCTAACGGATGGCGTTACGGTGCACCTATTCCTAAAGGTAATATTACTGAAAATGATCTGTACAATATTACTCCCATGAATCCTCCTGTATCCACAGTAGATCTGACAGGTGAGGAGATTAAGCAAATGCTTGAGGAGAATCTCGAAAGAACTTTTAGTTCCGATCCCTTTGGTCAGATGGGGGGATATATAAAACGATGTTTGGGCTTGCAAGTGAATATGCGTATAGAAAACCCACAGGGGCATCGCATACAGGAGATCTATTTCAAGGGGGCTCATCTTCAAATGGACAAAACGTATACCGTTGGTTTTGTCACTATGCAGGGAGTGGCGAAAAAATATGGAGAAAACAGGAAGCAACACGATAAGAAAGCAGTGGAAGCCATGAAGGAATATTTACAGGAGAATCCAAAGTTCAGCCCGGGTAACACGCGGAGTTTCAGGTTAGTATGACTTCATTTTATACCGTACCCTCTGTACCCCGCATCCAGTAGCTTCTACCGGTAATCACTGGGTCACCAATTTCAACTTTTTATAAATTCAATGTTTGCCGATCATAGTTACTTCTCCCATATTTTCCGGAACAGAGATCTGTTTCATCTCTTTTATTTTTTTAGCGACGAAGTCATTTAGTTTTAACTCCGTCTTTTGGATGTCTGTTCCTTCGGCGAAATGGGAATAATTATGTATCCCATTTAACATTCCGGCATGGGTAGCCACTTTATATGTTTTTTTAAGGTCAATGTCCTTTCCTGCTATTTTCACTTCACTTATCCTTTCGCCTTCCGGTTTGGATAAGTCTATAGTGTAGCTAATCCCGGATGATTGCAATAAACCCCCGACAATATCCATTTTGTCTTTTGGGTTCAGATTCGTAGCGGTTTGTTGTAGTAGGTTATACAACTGTTCTCCTTTCAAGTTCAGGGTGATTATATTGGCGGGATGGGGAATTAATTTAAAGACATCCTCTCGCTGAATTGAATCCTGTAGGGTTATCCCGTAACCAACACCGGGCATAAATGCCACATCGGATTTCATTTCATCTTTCAGGATGTTAGTTACCAATTTATCAAACGGACTTTCCATTTTATATTGCCGGCCAACAGGCTTTTCGGCAACTGCCAGGAATTCTTCCAGTTCCGATCTGTAGTCTTTCCTGTAATCCTCCACCAGTTTTACAATTGTTGAATCCGCTTCCCATTCATCAGCATACAAAAAATGATATTTGGTTTTTAGATCTTTTAATTTCCCATCTTCAAGGATTAACTCGGTCTCTCCGAGAACAGCAGCATCAGACATTGCCTGCACTACAAATGTTCCGTTGGATTTATAGGGAGGACGGATATAATCGTGACTATGTCCACCTATGATAACATCGACATTTGGCAATTCGTCTGCAATGAGTTTATCGACAGTCATCCCTTCATGTGATAATACCACTATGATGTCTGCTTTCTTTTCAAGCTCGGGAAGATATTTTTTTATCGTAGCCAGCCCTTGCTCAAACCTGATACCTTCCATATTCTTAGGGTTTCCGGTCAAATGGGTGTTCCGGTAGGCAATAGGTAACAGGGCTATACGAACATCTTGTTTCCTGATAATTTTATATGGTTCATCAAAAATGGCCTTATTAGTAACTGTATCGATGACATTGGCAGCGCGCATCGGGAAGTCTGCAAGTTCGGCAAGTTCTTTGGTACGATCCAGTCCATAATCAAAATCATGGTTCCCGAGCACCATCATATCATAACCAAGTTCATTCATTAAACGTATTACCACTTCTCCTTTTGTAAGGTTACTTAACAGGTCGTCACTAAAGGTGTCGCCACCATCTATTAGTAATACAGAATTACTATCCTTTTGTGCTCTTATTTTTTTTACTACGGTAGCTAACCGTGCAAATCCGCCAATCTCACCGTTCCTGGGGAAGGTCATGTAATTATCAACAGAATCTCCGGTTTGGGCAGTGGCGTTACCCTTAAGCGTCTGGAATGGTTGGTAACTCCCGTGTATATCGTTGGTGTGTAAAACTGTTATGATCTGCTCTTTTGCAGGCTGCTCTTTTTTATTTGAATCACAGCTGGCAGCTGCTATTAAAATAACAAGACCTAAAAGAGTTATAATGTTGAATTGTTTCATTTCCATTTTATTTAAAATTTTCAAGTCATTACCGGAAAATGCAATTGGATTATGATGAATCCTATTGTGATTGAGCAAGCCCCTGCATTTCAGAAATCTTGTAATAACCTGTCTTCAAAATTTTAACTATGAGGTCTGCTTACTTTTTAATGAGGTACAGGTGACTCTTAGTACCCGGGAATGACCTTTTTCAAAATTAATACGGCTCCAAACCTTTCATTAGTTCAAAAAATGTTATTTCTGTTCCGGAAATTCAATTTTGCCATGAAGATGGTCGACATGTAAATATTTTCATGCTATAAGTTTATTGACTGGGGATAGCATGCTCTTAAACCTACCTTTCGACACCTATTGAGGAAGGTTTATGTTCCTGAGAAACAGCAGGCTATTGTCGAGCATGAAGGGCTCAATGAACATTGCTTCATTCAACGGGGGGTTAAACCCCTCCCCGGTCTCAAATTATACGTTTCCCTTGCAATAATCGTGCAGTGAGACACCATTTTTTTCAACGTACTGCTGGTTTTATGCACTGGAGGCAGGTAACTTTACTCCGGGGAGGGGTATAGGCATCCCCCGCCATTCGCCTTCCAGGAGTAGGGAATTCGCATCCCCAGCCGATTGTTTATGTCCGGTACACAGATTCGCGGCTGAAGTATCAATAGATAACAGTTCAGGGCTTAAAATTAATGATTAGACCGAAGTACTGGGGCCTGGTGCAGTATTCTGAAAGGTGACCCAGCAGGCCCCTGTAATCCTGTTGCTTCGAGCTTTCTGCTACAGGCGGAATTCTTCTCTGCCATATTATTTAGTATCATTGTGTAGCAAAGTCATACTGATGAAATTTGTTATAGCACCCGATAAA
This sequence comes from Zeaxanthinibacter enoshimensis, assembly GCF_004362865.1. Classification (GTDB taxonomy): domain Bacteria; phylum Bacteroidota; class Bacteroidia; order Flavobacteriales; family Flavobacteriaceae; genus Zeaxanthinibacter; species Zeaxanthinibacter enoshimensis. The sequence goes on from NZ_SNYI01000002.1 coordinate 551,709, forward strand.
TACAAAGGCTCCCTGACCGCATTCCAGATCTGTGATGCTGTTGAAAAAGGAATAAGATTGGTCTTCAGGGATGCAGAGATTACCAGGCTTCCCCTGGCCGATGGGGGAGACGGAACCATCGAGGTGGTCCGGTATTACTTAAAAGGGGAAAAGATATCCTTAAGTGTCAGCGATCCGTTATTCAGACCCGTACAGGCATCGTACCTGTATTCAGCTAAGGCTCAAACCGCCTATATAGAGATGGCCGAAGCCTCAGGACTTAAATTACTGGAAGAACATGAGAAGAATTGCCTGCTTACAACCACTGCAGGTACGGGTGAGCTGCTATTGGATGCCATGGATAAAGGTGCCAGGAAAATAATCCTCGGAATAGGGGGAAGTGCTACGAATGATGCAGGGATGGGGATGGCTACTGTCCTTGGTTACCGGTTCCTGGATACGCAGGGCAAAGAATTGGATCCCATTGGCGCTAACATGGAGCAGGTCGCCGAAATTGATACCTCTTCTGTTCATCCGAGGCTTCGCACGGTAACGATCCAGGTGGCTTGCGATGTGACCAACCCTTTTTATGGAAAGGATGGAGCTGCTTACGTCTATGCCGCGCAGAAGGGCGCTACGGACAAGGAAATCGTTCAATTAGATAAGGGTCTCAGGAACTTTGCCTCAGTACTGAAAACTACTTTTGATGTCGAGATACAAGAAATACCGGGGTCGGGAGCAGCCGGGGGTATGGGAGCTGCATCTCTGGTTTTCCTTAATGCTGAACTGAAGTCAGGTATAAACCTGGTCAAGGAATTGGCAGGATTTGATGAAAAGATCCGGGGTGCGGACTGGATTATTACCGGGGAAGGGAAACTGGATGAACAGACCCTTGCAGGCAAGACCATAAGCGGTGTAGTCACCTCCGCGAAAAAATACAATACTCCCGTAGCCGCATTTTGTGGGGCACTTAAGATCAGTATAGAACACCAGGAGTCCATCGGGCTCACCTATGCCGTATCAATCCTACAGGAAACCGGGGGACTGGAAGAAGCGCTGCTCTCCAGCGAGCAGAACCTGGTGCATGCTGTTTATAACTGGGCCAATCTACTAAGGCATACTTAATTCGTTTCTGGTAATAAATCTTCTCACTTCCTTTGGAAATGTTTTATCAATCCTCGCTGCAAGATCACTGATTTTCTATCGGCCTAACCTCTGCAAAACTGCTCCTATAAAAACTAGTCTTAATAATTAGTACCCTAACTGATAGCCGTCATTTTACACATCAATTATCTGGAATACTTTATCGACATAACGGAGTATTAATTTTTAAATAAAACAATCATGTCAAACGACGGAGGAAACATTGTACTGGCCCTTTTAACAGGAGCCGTTATTGGTGCAGGACTAGGGATATTATATGCCCCGGATGAAGGTGTAAAAACACGAAAAAAGATAAAGAAGAAAGTTGAGGATACCAGCCACGATCTGGCGGAACGAATCTCTCATGCTAAAGATGAACTGACTAAGACTGCTAATCAACAAAGGGAGACCTTTGAACGTAAACTGGATGAAACAATTAGCCAGATGAGTTATAAGGCAGATGATATTATCGCTTCCCTTGAGCGCAAACTGGAGGATTTGAGAAAAAAGAACGCCCAGCTTCAAAAATAGGTTACCCGGATGTTACAAGATACAAAAGGTAATCAGCAGGAAGTCTGTTTAGATTTGCAATCCTATGTATAAGACAGCGAGTCATGAATATTTCTGAAAGCTTTTAGAGTAATTATGGGCATGGTGACCCTTCCTACCCAGGGGATACTGGGTGGTGTGACTGCCCTGATTACTTTACTGATACTTTCAAGTGTGGTAGCTGTTGGGGTAGACGAAACCCAAATAGTTATTTCCAGTGGGTTTTTGGTCGTCGGCGGAGTGTTCTTAGTGGTTACCCTCCTCAGTTATCGATCGAGAATTCGGATCAGCAACCTTTGATAAAAGCTTTTTCCAGGGATTACTTTGAGTGAGATGAGACGTAGCTATTCCTCTTTAGTTGAAATTGATGAAGACCTCAGGATCTTGCGACTAAAACGTGAAATCCACGTGGAAAATATCAAGTTTAACCTGAACCGAACCAGAAGTAATTTTTTACCTGCTCTAAGGAGTGATGCGATGAAAGTACTCAAGACCATGGCACTGACTTATGCGATCAAAAGAATAGCCACGAAATTGCGGAGTTCGTCTACGGACTCACAGGAGAACAGACTTGAAGGTTGAATCCTAGTCTGAGGATAAATCTGAAAGCACATCCATGAGTACTGTCAAAGGAAGCTTGTAAATAAATAATCGAACGCAGAAGTAATTTCTAACACACGGTTCTATGAAAAATTATACGGTAAACCTGCCCCAGGTATTTTATTTCTTAGCCTCGGTGACTTTACTTGTCTATATACTGATCGTTGCCAAAGTAATTTTGATTCCCTTATTTTTCAGTTTTTTTTTGCACTGATGCTAAAACCTGTGGTGACGTTCTACGAGCGTTTCCTGCGAAGACGGATTCCTTCCATCCTTATGGCGTATTTAACCGCAGTAGTTCCCCTTACCGCAATACTGTTCTTCTTCTTTAATCAAGCCAGGATATTGTTCAGGGATCTGCCTTCGGTCAGCCAGAGGGTCTCAGAGGTAACCAACCGCTGGATGTTCTTATTGGATCAGAAATTTAACCTCGATCCCGAGACTTCTTCAGACTGGGTCTCAGAAAATATGATGGGAGTTGTGGATATTCCCCTGGAACTTGCCAGGGAAAGTTTCGAGTCGGGAACTGTGGTGCTCGCCAATGCGGTTCTGATCGTCCTGATCACCTATTTCATGCTCCTCTACCGAACCTCTTTTAAGAATTACCTGCTTTCACAGGCCAGTCCAAAAAACAGGAAATCCCTGGAAAAATTATTTCTAAAACTCCAGTCCCTGACAAAACGTTACATGATAGGACAGGGAATTATCATTTTGATCCTGGGTATACTGATCGGTTCCGGTTTATGGCTGATAGGTGTTCCCTATGCCTATTTCTGGGGATTCCTGGCAGGCTTCCTGGAGATCATACCATACCTCGGAACTTCTGTAGGCGGAATTTTACCTTTTGTATATATGCTGATGGTCTCCGACAGTCTTTGGCAACCCTGGGCAGTTATCGGCCTTTATATCCTGGTACAGCAAATAGAAGGGAACCTGATCTCACCTAATGTCATGGGGCCTAGTATTAAAATTAACCCTCTTTTTATCATCCTGGGTTTGTTCCTGGGAGGCATCATGTGGGGTATTGCGGGGATGATCCTCGCTCTGCCTGTGCTGGCTATCAGTAAAGAAGTCTTCAGAACCTTCGAGGTGACGGAACCTTTCAGTTATATCCTCGAGGATGGACTCTCTAAAAAATCAGATATTTTCCTCGAACACTACGATCATGTTAAACACCGTATCATGTACCTGTTCTTTGATGAACGGGATGATTAATAGATATAAACAGGGGTTATTCTTGTAATTCGTGGTACCCCAATGAGAGAACCTGTTCACTCCCTGGATCTTTTCTCTTCCTTCTTTTTTTGTCGTTCAATTTTACGGAAATATCCCCTGGTCAGGAAATTGTGCTGGAGCGCCTCCATATTCTGGTTAAAACGGTACATCCCCTGATCCACGTTTTCCATAGTTCGCTGTAAATGCCCCACCATCGTAGTATCTGTAGACAGGTAGTTGATGGCTCCCTGTCCTTCCTGGATTTCCTGGATGAATTCGTTCAGGCGAACGGATACTGATTGCAGTTCCCTGGACGAAATCTCAAGCTGACCAATGGTGAGCCTTAGTTTAGCTCCCGCTATGGAATCACTAAAAAGCGCACCTGCCACGCTTTGTTCGGCATTGTATTGTCCTACCACGTCCCCCAATTCCTGCATCAATCCTTCAGCCTCTTTACTCGCCACCCTGAGATTGCCCAAGGTAGACTGCAGGTCATCTGCCATAGCCCCATCATTTAATAGCCGCCCCAGCACTCCTTTCCCCGAATTAAGAGAAGCAGAGACCTTCAGCAGATCTTCCAGGAGTACGGCGGCATTTTCATTGGTTACGCTCAGGGTGTTCAGCATATCAGCCGTAGCCACCCTGCTGTAGGACGAAATAACATCCTCCGGGCTTACGAAAGGTGCTTCTCCCTCGCCGGGAACTATGTTTATGATCATACTACCAACTAAGCCATCCGAACCTATGGTTGCAGTTGCATTTTTCTTGATATGGGGCAGCATCTTGTCCTGGATCAGCATGGCTACGCTGATAGATGTATCGTTGACCATCTCTATATCCTGGACGGTCCCTATATTGATTCCGGCATATCTCACGTTATTACCTCTTTGCAGACCATTTACATTTTTAAAGGTGGTATGTAAGGTGAAAGTATTTCCGAATATATGCTTCTGGTTGCCTATAAGGTATGCTGCGAGTACTATCAGGATCGTCCCGAGCAGCACAAAAACCCCTAGCCTCAATTTTTCCGTTGTTGTTTTTTCCATTGCTTACTTTTTAAAGAATGCTTCTACCTTCGGATCTGTCGAAGTGATCAGTTCCTCGTATGTCCCCTCGGCATAATTAATACCATCTACCAATAAGATCATCCGGTCAGAGATTACCCTTGCACAATCCACGTCATGGGTAATGATCAGGGAAGAGGTTCCGTATTTAGCCTGTATTGAAAGCATCAGCTCTATAATTTCCTTAGAAGTGATGGGATCAAGACCACTGGTCGGTTCATCATAGAGTATGATCTTAGGTTTTAAAATCAATGTTCTGGCCAGGGCCACCCTTCTTTTCATACCCCCTGATAGTTCTGCTGGCATCAGGTCTATGGCATGTGCTAAACCTACACTTTCCAGGGCTTCGAGCACCATTGGAGTTGTATCTGATACCAGTCCCAGTCTTTTCTTATGCCTGCGCATGGGGAATTCCAGGTTTTCCCGCACTGTCATTGAATCGTAAAGTGCACTCCCCTGGAATAAAAAACCGATATCTGATCGCAGGATGTCCAGGGTATCCCTGTTCAGAGTTTTAATTTCATTATTCATTACAGAAATATATCCGCTATCGGGCTTTATAAGCCCGATCAGGCATTTGATCATGACAGATTTACCCGAGCCGGATTTTCCCATCACCACCAGGTTCTCTCCTTTGTGAAGCCTGAGATTGAATCCGTTCAGGACACGAACCTTTCCGAAACTTTTGTAGAGATCCCTGATATCAATGATCACTTCCCGTTCAGTGCGGGAGTCCTTTTTTATCGTGGTAATATTCTCTTGTTTTTTCATAGTTCGTAGAATATGTCTGAAATAAATACAGCAACAAAATCGATCACAAACAGTACCATCGAGGTAAATACTACGGCCGTATTGGCGGCGATACCCACCCCGGCAGTTCCTTTCTTACAGTAATACCCTTTATAACACCCAACCAGGCCGATGGCAAATCCAAAAAAGAAGGTTTTAACCGTAGCAGGGATAAGGTCCCCGTAAGACAAGGCATTAAAAACGGTGTTAAAATAAAGTTCGAAAGATACTGCCCCTTTGAAGTATTCAACCAAAGCCGAACCATAGAGGGCCAGTCCGTCTCCCAGGATCACCAGCAGTGGTAACATCAGCGTAGTTGCCATAACACGGGTCACGACCAGGTATTTAAAAGGATTTGTACCCGAAACTTCCATGGCGTCTATTTGTTCGGTAACCCGCATGGAACCTAATTCTGCCCCTATGCCCGAGGCAATACGCCCGGCACAGACCAATGCTGTTATCACCGGTCCCAGCTCGCGCACTATGGATATGCCAACCATATTGGGCATCATGGAAACAGCACCGAATTGTTCCATAGTAGGACGGGATTGCAGGTCGAGAACCAGCCCTATAATAAAACTGGTGACCAGGACCAAGACCAGGGAACGATTTCCCATCTGGTAACATTGGCGCAATAGCTCTTTAAATTCGAACGGTGGTTTGACCGATTCTCTGAAAAAGCGCCCCGCAAAGTAGGAGAGTTCTCCTAATTCGATGAAAAATTGCCGGATGTTCCTGGTAAACTTTAGTGCCATGGACCTTTAGGTACTTTGTTAGGTAGAAACAAAGTAAAGTGCTTCTGCTTGCCGCCCTATGACATGCGTCAACCCCTGTTGTAAAATATGCTGAAAGCTGTCTGTCAGCGTAAATAAGTACTGCTGTTAGGGTTGAGCAGACAAATAGAATATACAGGATGTTAGGGTGCTTGTAATCAGTCCCGGGCAGAAAGGAATAGGACAGGGATTCTGGAATGAAATGCTGTTTTCTTTACCACAGCTTCCCGAATTATCTTTTCAAAGAATGTGTGCTTATGCCTTGGTAATACCAGGATTTCAGCGCCGGCTTCATCACAATAACCCGAGATATCCTGCCAAAGTTCGGCGGTTGGCTTGCGTTCCTTAAAACTATACCTGAATGCAGATAGGTTTTCGGTAAGGAGTTTTTTATGGTCCTCCTGTTTTTCATTGTACAGGCCTTCATCTGTTATATATAAAATATGAAGATCGATAGACCAGTTCGCTGCCAGGTGGATTAAAGGACTCAGGTCCGCGTTTGTCAAAGGTTCCTGGTAGTCCGTCGGCAAAACCGCTGTTTGAAGTCTTTGGAAATTATACCCGGACGGGATAATCAGGATCGGGTAATTCTTCAGCTGTCTCAGAACTTTCACCGTATTACTGCCCAGGAATATTTCCTTCGCCCCGGTTGCACCCTGGGTCCCCATTATAACTGTTTCTATGCCCAGCCTGGATACCACCCCGGGTATCACCTCCAGCAGGGTCCCTTTTTCAGAGAGCGTCTCGAACTGGTGTTTATCGTTCTTGTGATTTTCCTGCAAATACGAACTGACTTTCCCCAGTTCCTGATCAGAAAGTTGGGCAAGGGAATCATACAATACTCCCAGACGAGCCTGTGTTTTCCTGCCGAGCTTATTCATTGCGTCCGGTTCGTAGGCATGCATTATATAAATTTTACAATTCGTTTCTGCATATATTTTAACAGTGTTAAAAATCGCGTTCCAGGCGTTATCAGAGAAATCGGTGGGAATCAGTAGCTTTTTCATTATTGGTCTTAATGATGTAGACCCTAAAATAACAGAGCAAGTTTACGATAGCTATGACTGCAGTCATCCTTTTTAGAAAGAGAGGAAATGGTGTGCATTATCCTTGATGCCAGCATATACGTCTGATCCTTATCATTTTATAAGGAAATAGCCCGGTCTATTTTACCAGGTATAACAGACAGGTATTGTCAGTAAAATTCAAGGTTATGAACAGGTTATCGGACAAAGTGGCTATTATTACCGGCGGTGCCGGTGGCATAGGGCTGGCAACGGCCAAATTATTTCTGGAACAAGGCGCCAGGGTAATGCTGGTTGATCTGGATCAGGAGACTCTTGAAAATATACATTCTGAAATGAATCACGAACATCTGGCTATCTTTGCTGCAGATGTCTCAGACGCAGAAGATACCCGCCGGTTCATTGATAAGACCCTGGATGTTTTTGGGGGTATTGATATCTTCTTCGCCAATGCAGGAATAGAAGGCACTTCCAGTCCTATTGCTGAATATCCCGACGATATCTATGACAGGGTCCTGGCGGTCAACCTGAAAGGGGTTTGGCTGGGGTGCAAACACGTCATCCCCAGGATGTATAAAGGGGGAAGTGTTATTATGACCTCTTCCGTAGCTGGACTGAAAGGATTTCCCGGCCTTGGTGCTTACGTCGCAAGTAAACATGCCGTGGTTGGTCTTATGAGAGTTGCAGCGCTGGAATTTGCATCCCAGCAGATTCGGGTGAACTCCATTCACCCTGGCCCGGTAAATAACCAAATGATGCGAAGGATAGAAGAAGAAATCAACCCAGAAGACCCGGCAGGGGTGATCGAGGGATTTGAAGCATCCATACCTTTCAGGAGGTATGCCGATTCTTCAGAAATTGCCGAGATGGCATTATTCCTTGCATCAGATGAAAGTAAGTATATCACAGGTTGCACCCACATTGTAGACGGTGGGATGATGGCCCAGTAACACACTTTTAAACCTGGTGCTGTTCTTTATTTTCTTCTCTGTGGCTAGCCCTGACCTTTCGGTAAAGTTCTCTGTTTAATAGCATCATCCACCCAAGGATAAAAACAAATGTAATTTTCTGTATGACCGGCAGTTGCGATCGCCAGTATCCGGTTTCGTAGATATAATAATTCAAGCCAAAAATAACCAATCCCGCTATTCCCAGGATGCATAGGACAGAATAACCCGACCTCCATAACGCAATATAAGATGAAACCAGGGCTACAGTACCCAGCAACCCTGCTATACGTAAGATCAGATCATGAGTTCCCGATGTGAGAAACAGGGTTACTCCCAAGGCAGAAATCCCGCTTATGACCATCACTTTATGATTAAGTTTATTCCCTTTAAGAATTCCGGGCAGCATACTCCATAACAGCATGAGTGACCCACACAGCATACCCAGTGAAATCTTCGCAAAGTTACGCCCGGTATTCAGTTCGCCGTTAACGGCGTATTCATCCAGCAGGTCGCACAAGTAGTTATGACGAATGCTGAAATGGATTGTTTCTGGTTTTGCCCATGACCCGCCGGGGTAATTTATGGCGGCCAGGGTATAGAAAAGACCAAACAGGATAATCCCCAGGAAGGGCAGCAGCATAATTCGGGAATGTTTGGCTAATAGGGAGGTTTTCAAAAGTTGTATCGTATGGACTCCCTTAAAAATACTCATAAAAATGTTCTTCTGTCCCGGGGTATTCAGGAGGGGAGGAACCCGAAGCCCATTATAGTGTCACCAGACTGTTATACATGCTTAATATGCCAACAGGATTAGGTAGTGTGAAAAGGAGGAAGATACTATTCCTTGCAAAGTTTATAGGTCTGGGTAGCGATCTCCAGTTCTTCCTCAGTGGGAATGACCAAAACCTTCACTTGGGAACGAGGGCTATTGATCTCCCGGATGTCACTCGATTTTTGCCTATTCCTGGCCTGGTCCAGTTCGATTCCCAGGAACTGCATATCCCGGCAGACCAGTTCACGTAGGACAGCTGAATTTTCACCAATACCTGCTGTAAAAACGATGGCATCGAGTCCATTCATAATGGCTGCATAGGAACCTATATATTTCTTGATGCGATGGGCATTCATCTCCAGTGCCAGGATACATTCCTGCTTCCCGTCAGCGGCCTTACTCTGGATATCCCTCAGGTCTGTATATCCAGTAAGGCCTTTCATACCGCTTTCCTTCAGAAGTTGGTGACGAACAGTCTCGAGCTCATAGCCCAGGTTAAAGACAAGATGGAATATGATAAAGGGGTCTATATCGCCACTCCTGGTCCCCATGATTAGACCGTTAGAGGGAGTAAAACCCATACTGTGTTCCACACTTTTTCCATCCTTCACTGCGGTCATACTGCAGCCGTTCCCCAGGTGGATGGTCACGATACGGCTCCGGTTCTTCCGGAGGTACTCATTGGCTTTTGCAGCTACATATTTATGACTGGTACCATGGAAGCCGTAAACCTCTATACCGTATTCCGAAGACCATTGTCTCGGAAGGGCATATTTTTTAGACCTGGGGGGTATGGTCTGGTGAAAAGCAGTGTCAAAGACGGCGACCTGTTTAGCCGACGGGAACAATTTCTCAGCCAGGTTGATCCCTTCCAGGTTGTGGGGGTTATGTAATGGAGCCAGGTTAGACAGTTCTCTTACTTTACTCTTTACTGCTTCAGTGATCAAGGTAGTATCCGTAAAAGTATTTCCACCGTGAACCACCCGGTGCCCTACGGCATCGATCTCCCCAACATCCTGGATCACTGCGGTCTCGCCCTCGGCTAAATACCGGGCGATGAGTTCCAGGCCTTCATTATGGGAACTGATTTTCCTGGATTCTGTGATATCTGCCTTCTTACTGCTATACCTGAACACAGCATCAGCGCTGCCGATACGCTCGATCAGCCCTTCACAGATCACAGTTTCTGTAGGCATCTGCATGAGTTTATATTTGATGGAGGAGCTGCCGGAGTTGAGAATCAGTATTTTCATGTATAATTTTTGCTTTGTTTTTTCCCAGGCTTACAGGATTAATCCTGCAGGGCAGTAATTATTACCGTATTAAATATATCTTCCACAGTACAGCCCCTGCTGAGGTCATTTACCGGTTTATTTAATCCCTGGAGTATCGGTCCGATGGCCAGTGCACCCGTTTCCCTCTGTACAGCTTTGTACGTGTTATTACCGGTATTAAGATCCGGAAAGATAAAAACACTCGCTTGCCCGGCTACCTCGGAATCCGGTAATTTGCTTCTTCCAACCTTGGTATCTACGGCGGCGTCGTATTGTATAGGGCCTTCAACCTTTAGATCGGGCCTCTTTTGCCTGACTATTTTTGTAGCAGCTCTTACCCGGTCTACGTCTTCTCCTGCGCCTGATGTTCCCGACGAATAGGACAACATTGCAATTTTGGGTTCAATCCCGAACGCTTCACTGGTGGCAGCAGAAGAAATCGCGATCTCTGCCAGTTCTTCCGCATCCGGGTTAGGATTGATCGCACAATCGCCGAACACCGTGACCCTGTTGGGAAGGCACATAAAAAATACAGAAGATACTACAGACACGCCGGGTTTTGTTTTTATGAACTGTAATGCAGGCCTGATGGTATGTTGCGTGGTGTGTGCAGCCCCCGACACCATTCCATCCGCATGTCCTTTATAGACCATCATGGTACCAAAATAGGAAACGTCTTCCATCAGGTCCCTGGCCATTGCCAGGTTGACGTTCTTGTGTTTCCGTAACTCGTATAAAGTGCTGGCATATTCATCCAGGAAAGGGGAAGTACTTGGATTAATTACTTTGATCTTGTCCAGGTCCAGTCCAAGGTCTAATTCTGTGATCCTGGACCGGATGGCATCTTCGTCGCCCAACAAGGTTAGCCGGACAGCCTCCGCATCGATAAGTTTTTTTGCGGCTTTCAGGATCCTCTCATCGGTCCCTTCAGGAAGGACAATGTGCTTTCTCACCCGTTTGGCCTGTTTTAAAAGGTTGTACTGGAACATCCTTGGGGTAATGCCTTCGGGCTCAAAGGTGATCAGCCGCTTAGCCAGTTCGCTGGTTGGCACATACTTATCAAATTCCTCTATAGAAATAGTGATCTTCTCAGTATTCTCTGCATAAAGCTTTGGGCGGATGGCACCTATGCGGTTGGTGACCGAATATGTGCCCCCCTGGACTGAAAGAATGGGAACTACATCAGAAAGTCCTTCAATTAATTTGATGATCGATTCTTCCGGAATCAGACCCCCGGTAAGAACAATGCCCGAAATTGCGGGGTAATTTGCAGAAATGTTCGCCTGCAGGGCACCGAGGATGATATCCGCCCTGTCCCCGGGCGTGATAACCAGTCCATCTTTTTTCAGGTGGGTAAGGTAATTACGCAACTGCATGGCGCCTACACTGAAATCACCCACTTGCGCATTGAGGAACGAATGGCCAAAGAGCACTTCTGCTTCCAGTACTTCCGCGATCTCCTTTACAGAAGGACTCCCCAATACAGGGTTGACAGGGATGATACCGGTCAGAACCCCGGGTGGAAGTTTTCTCTTTAAAGCAGCAGCAGTTTCTGCCTTTGCTTCTTCGGGGACTTTATTGGCAACCATTAGTAAAACCTCTACGTCCCTGTCCTGGAAAGAGTCGTAGGCCATTACAAGTGTTCCCACCATTTCTTTAACGGTCTTCCCAAATCCACTGCCGATCACGATTGCCGGTATCCCTAGGTTTTTTGCAATTACCGCGTTGGTATCCCATTCCAGGATAGATCCTTCCCCTGAAAAATCCGTTCCTTCTACCAGCAGGAAATCGAATCGTTCTTCTATAGCTTTGAACTGGTGTATGATCCTGCTGACTATTTCGTCATCCCGGTCCTGATTCTTTAATTCCACTACTTCGCTCCGGGTAAAACAATAGGCTTCTTCAGGTTTCATATCCACTTCAAAGTGGGTAAGGATAGCGTGGATATGGTGATCGATAAATCCCGGTTCCACGGTCTCGATAATAGGCCGGAAATAACCAACCCTGGCAGTCCGGCCCAGCAGCAGTCGCATCATTCCTAAAGAAACTATAGATTTCCCGCTGTTGGGCTCGGTGGTAGCAATATATATAGCTTTGCTCATCCTGGATATAATATGGGTTTATGCTCGTCAGTTCACCCTTATAGGACAATTTACTGTGAGCGAGTACAAAAATAAGCCATCGGCCAATGAGTGCGAAGGCTTAGCGATCCGGAACCCCGTATTTTAAAGGTTTTTAACAACTTAGATCAACCTGGATCAATAAACGACAATATAAACCGGACGTAAAAAAGCAGGGACTAGAAAGTCCCTGCCTTTTTAAGGTGATGTTATGGGTCATAGATGGATTGTTGTCAAACCTTTGCCTTTGTGGCATTAATCTTTTCTGATGTACCCAATCATCAACCGACTTATTGTTCTCCAGGGATCATCTTAGGAATTCCCCCGAACCCGGACGATGTGAAGAACGACTCACTACTTATGAGGGGACTAAAATAGTTCACCCGCCCTGGGTCTTAAATGATAATTATCAGGTGGGCTATGAAGGGACTTATCTAGGACTTTCAGAATGTTATTCTTATGAGGGTCGGGAAGCAGAAGGATTTTATAAAAGAAAGCTTTCTTCAAAAGAAAAGCCGGTACTTAGCATTGACATCAGTCCCTGCATTTTCCTTTTATTTCTGAAATATTGATTCGGTAAACGATCGGGATGCTGTCCGGACTGACTTTACTGGAGAACTCTTCCAGGTATTTAGCGTTACGCCCTTCCTTTTTTACCAGTAATTGTTTAACTCCTTCAGCAAACGTGTGCAATTGTTGTTTGGCATTAATTCCGGATAATTCCTCATATTCGCCATGCAACAGGATCGATTTCCAGCTGTCTAAAGATGCTATCTCATCCACCTGGAAGGCAACCTCTTTGTTATCGCGCATGGCCGATATTTTAGAGCCTGGACCTGAATAAGAGATAATGGCGTGATGTTCAGGGTCGTAGAAAAACGTGATAGGCACAATTTCTGCACTCCCGCTGGCGCTGTAGGCAATACGCCCCACATAGTTACTTCGCAATATTTCCAGGCATTCTTTTTTACTGAGGTCTTTCATAGGTCCACTAATTATGTTTCGATTTTTAGACTTGGACATGCAGGCAGTTTCAACTTCCTGGGCCAACATACTTTATTGTTCGGCACTAAAAGTACAGGGGCAAGGAGTAGCATCACATGACATAAGTCAGTCTGTTTATACTGTTTGATATTTTCTTATCCCTTCCCTAGCCAGAAGATTCTGCCATCTGGCTGGGGAATACAGGTCATCCGAGGGACAACTAATAATATTTATGTTTACTTAAATACCTGATAATCATCATTCCTGGGCTGTCCATAAGATATTATATTCCTTTTTGAACCATAATACCTCGATATCATGTCCATTAATTTTAATCAATATGCCGCAGAGGGGAATACATTTTTAAACGAATATGCCAAGGAAATGGCGATGGAAAATGACAAAGACAAAGCCGGGAGGATACTGGTGGCTATTCTGCATGCGCTCCGGGAAATTATTTCCATCGAGGAATCCATCCAGTTAGTAGCACAATTACCAATGTTTTTAAAGGCTTTATATGTAAACCGTTGGTCCACCCGGGGGAGGAACCGGAAAATAAAAAATATGGAACACTTCATGGACCTGGTCCGGGAATTTGATGGTTCTGCGGCGGTAAATGACTTTGGGTATGAAAACGACCTATTAGAAAGGTATATAGATGTAACTGTTATATATATGGGTAATTATATTTCGCAGGGCGAGATGGAAGACATCCGGGATGGCCTGCCAAAAGACCTGAAGAACCTCATCCATACCAAGCTGATGTTTTGATCAGTTACAGTTTTTCTTAAATGGATGATTTATGACACTGTTCTGACAGTGTCATTTTTTTATACCCAGGTGAAGAGTTGCTCCCGGTATTGTAACAGGAATGAATGTAAAATAAGAAAACCGGGACACGTGAATGTCCCGGTTTCCCGAAAAAGTCAGTCTGCCCAATGACCACTTATACTGGCCCTTACTAAGACCTGTTGCCAGGTCTGTTCGTGATTCAAAAGGTATAAAAGGCGTTCTTAACTTCCTCTATCGGTATCGGATTCCCGGATTGCTCCGGGTCTCGTCTTTATTTCAATGAACCTATATGATCAATACCCAGCTAAGATAAGTTTTCATTTCTTGCATTACTATGACGAAGATCAGTTCTGGTTATTTTTCAAATTTCTTTTTGACGGGTCTTTATCATTTTTTTGATCTCGTAATATTTTGATCGCTTCTTCATCTGTGACCTGTTTAAAATTCCTGTAGAATAGGCCTACAGCCCGGAAGTGTTTTGCAGGAGTCAAACAAACAACCCGGTCAATACAAGGAGAAGCCTGCAACCTGAGTACCGTGTCAGCCGGGGCCACGGGAATAGCGACTATAACCATTCGCGGACGTTTTTTGTGAACAAATTCAGCTGTTACTTTTACAGTGTTCCCTGTTGCAATACCGTCATCCACGATAATAACTACCTTATCTTCCAGGTCTTCGGCCATTTTATCGGTATAGTACTCATCATGTCGTTGCCGGAGCTTGTTGCGGATCCGCCTGGTCTCCGCTTCAATATATTGCGCAGAAATTCCATGAGTATCAGATATTATAGCTTCTTCTAAACTGATAGCTCCTATGGCGTATTCTTTATTCAAGGGATGGCCAATTTTTTTGGAAAGAGCTACATCAAGGGGGGCACCAAGGTAATCAGCAATGATTGCACCCAGCGATAATCCACCCCTCGGTATAGCGAGGACCACCACGGGCTGCTGGCGGTACTCATCCAATTCTCGGGCAAGTTGTAAAGCGGCGTCTTTCCGATCCAGGAACATAGTATTATGGATTAGGATTCATATGCTCGGTGTACCAGTTCCGGGCGAGGGTTACCACAGCATCCAGTTTTCCTGTCTCTCCGAAAAGGTGTGAGGCACCGGGCACTATTTCGAGCTTTTTCGTACAGTTCAGGCGGACATAAGCCTTCCGGTTCAGGTCCAGGACCGTACTGTCCAGCTCTCCGACTATGAGCAGGGTTGGGGCCTGGACAAATGGGAGGACCTCCATAGCCATATCAGGTCTTCCACCCCTGGATACCACGGCACTGACCCGGTAACCAAAGAAGGTTGCAGCTTTTAGCGCCGAAGCGGCCCCGGTGCTTGCTCCAAAGTAACTTATGGGTAAGTTCTTTAATGACTCCAGCTCCATGATCCACCGGGTGGCGGCAATTAGTCTTGTGCTCAGCAGATCTATATTGAATCGCATATAATAATTCTGGTCTTCGTCAGCCGTCAGCAAATCGAATAACAGAGTAGCCAATCCATTTTTTTTCAGGAGATTGGCCACGTAATTATTCCTGGGACTCAGCCTGCCGCTGCCACTTCCATGGGAGAACAGTACTATCCCTACAGGATTATCCGGAACCGAGAGAATACCTTTCAATGTTTTACCGCCAATAGGAATAGAAATGTGAGTGGGTACATTGGTTGCCCTTACTATCCTTCTTCTTAGATTTTTACCGGAAATTTTCATATTTCATTACTTAAGTTATCAGGTGTATTTTTCCGAGGAATCCCGGATAACCAGAAAGGGGATCTTTACATGGAATCCTATCTGGTCTACGTATTGCCTGATCAGGATCTTCTCAAAAAAGGAATGGTTCCGGTTCATCATGACCAGGAGCTGATAATCAGAGCTGTCTGCTTGATCGAGGATGGCACTGGGCATGGATTCCCCATGTAGTTCAGTAAATAAGTGCGGCAGGTCTTTTAATATATCTTTTATCCTGGCCTTGTTTTTTACTTGTTGATCTGTCAGGTCGGATGCGGCTTTTACATGCAGAACTTTGATCCTGGCCTTATGATGTTTCGCTAGATATATAAGTGGTTCCAGTTCTTCGGGTTTGCATGCAGATAGATAATCATTGGGCATCAGGATATTTTCAATGTCGCGGAAAGGACAATCTTCAGGGATTGCCAGGACCGGAATATTTGCCTTTCGGATTACAAATACTGTACTTGAGCCGAGGAATAGCTGCTTGGCTCCGCTGGCTCCCTGCGTGCCCATTACAATGAGGTCTATATCCTTTGAGTTACATTGTTCCTGTATCTCATCCGTAAGAGTGTTAAATGCAGAAATGGTTTCAAAACTGTGCCTGGTATTGGGGTATTGCTTTTTAATTCGTGCTACAGTTTCTTCCAGGCCACTCACCGAACGGTCAACACCCAGGTCAGGGATTGCACTGAATTCCGGTCCGCCCAGGAAATAGTCCACGCGATAAAAGGCGGGAGTGTAGGTATGGAGAAGATAAAATTTAACCGTGTCATTTTGGAACATCCGGAGCGCGTATACAATGGCATTCCAGGCATTCGTGGAAAAATCTGTAGGTATCAGGATTGTTTTCATAATAATAGCATCTAACTTAAAATTAGTACTAAACACAGGCTGTCACTATGATGCTTGTCAGTCCGAATTTTATTTTTCATGCAAATCGATGTACGGATTTATAGCTATGTCGCTAAACTTTTTATTTTTGGTAACAACCAAACTCATTTCTCTTTATGGAAATTCAGAATTACATAGACCATACGCTTTTAAAGCCCTACGCTACCCGTGCAGATATTCACAAACTCTGCGAGGAGGCCATCCATTATGATTTTCAATCGGTCTGTATCAACGGGTGTCATATACTTACAGCCCGGGAGAAACTGGATTCAACAGGAATTGCGGTTTGTTCTGTAGTTGGGTTCCCCTTAGGCAGCAGTTCAACCGAGGCAAAGGTGGCAGAGGCTAAGGACTACATTCTTAAAGGGGCAGATGAAATAGACATGGTCATCAACATTGGACTGATCAAGGATGCAAAATTTGAACAGGTCAGGGAAGAGATACGTGCGGTAAAGGATGTGGTCGGGGATAATATTTTAAAAGTGATCCTGGAAACCTGTCATTTGACCGATAGTGAAATACAAAAGGCCTGTGAGCTTACTATAGAAGCGGGAGGAGATTACGTGAAAACTTCTACAGGTTTCGGGGCCAGAGGAGCCGATCTGAAAGTGGTCAACTTAATGAAAACCATTGTCGGTGACGAGATAGGGATAAAAGCAGCAGGAGGGATAAGGGACCGGCAGTCGGCCCTGAAATTTATCGCAGCTGGGGCCAACAGGATAGGAACCTCCTCTGGCGTGGCCATGATGAAGGAATAAAAGCTTAATATAAATACCTGCTTACACGCCTGGACTTGCTTTCTGCCTCTCCATTATAAGCCTTCTATTCAGCAACTCTCATAATCTACCGAGGGTGATGAGAGCATACAATCTTACAGGCCACTTATGGCATTCTTCAGTTTGCTTCTCACTTCCTCGGCTATACCCGCCAGGGACGGGTTCTCAACACCCATCATCGAAGCCACTGGATCTACAGCCGCAACTTCTATACTATAGTCATCATTTTCACGGACAATGACATTGCAGGGTAACATGGTTCCAATCTTATTTTCGGCTTGCAGGGCTTTGTGCGCAAAGGACGGATTGCAGGCACCAAGGATCTTATAATTGTTGTAGTCCTCGTCCAGCTTTTGCTTCATGGTGCTTTTGATGTCGATCTCAGTAAGAATGCCAAAACCTTCATTTTTAAGAGCGGCAGTGGTCTTTTCTATAGCTGTGTCAAATGAAATATCGCGGAGGGTTTTGCTGAAATAATAGCTCATAGTACTCATATTTAAAGGTTCTGTAAAGATATGGAATATGGTCCTGTTCCCCGGGCTTGAACCGTCCTTGTCCGGACCTGATAAATCCCAACCTGATCAAAATCATGTGGTCGCCCATCGGCAGCTTATACATTTGAACACTAAATAAAACCAGATCATTATGAATTATGCAAAATTACAACAGGATTATACCAGGAACGTGATTGGCTATTCAGCATTGGGTATCATTCTTTCCACCTGCCTGGGTTCTATCGCCATCCTTCGTTTACTGATGGGAGGGTCCGGTTTATTGGAGGTGTTTTTGATCGCCCTGGTCGTGACCGTATGTTCGGCCCATAACCTTGCCATCCTAACGGTTCAGAAGCCGGCATTAATTTTCAGGTTATTACTGATCAGTACCGTAGTGAGTATGCTGATTATCATAGCTACCCTGTTTTAAAATATCATTTGCAGCAATTAACCCTTTTACCAAGAAAAGCCAAACTGTAAAGTTTGGCTTTTTGCATAAGCAGGTCAATACGACCGATTTGGGGAATCGGGGTAATCATCTTTATCAACGATAATGGGTTGCTATTTGTGCCAGCTGCCCGACGATCCTGAACGAATCTTTCATTGAAAGCTTGGAACCATCCGCATGGATCCAGCGATTCAGGGGCTTTTCACAGATTAGGTCCTGTACCTGTTCTTTCCCGTAGAATTTCCTCATCCGCATAAAAATTTCAACATCGAAAAGCCATCTTGTAATGAACTTTTTGGTGAACATGTGCTGTGCAACATCTCTTCTCATGATCTTGGCGCCACACTGGGTATCCTTAAAGGGCATATGCAGTATTTTTTGTATGATGAGGTTGATCGACTTACTGATCAGTTTACGCGCACCGTCCTTGCTGATATTGGCTCCCATCCGGTTGATCCTGGAGCCACTGACGATCTTGTATTCTGATTTCTTTATGGTCTGCACCAGGCTATCAAAATCACTGAAATCCGTAGACAGGTCCGCGTCAAGATACCCGATGAAGTCATATTGAGGATCTTGTACCATATGCCTTATTCCCAAGCGAACCGCTTCGGCCTTACCCCCGTTCTTCTCACAGTTATAGATGCTGATATGATCTTCATTTCCTTCTCTCAATGCCTCCAGGACCTGAAGGGTATTATCGGTACTTCCATCATTTACAAAACACAGGTGGTACCCCAGGTTTCCGGAGGTAAAAGCTTTGAAATCAGCGCTGCTCAGGCGCTCTTCTTCGTTATAACAGGGGATGATGACTCCCACACAGTACTCCTGCAGTACCTGCTCTTCCTGGAAGTCTGCAAGCGTTTCCCGGGGAGTGGACTTACCGGCGATTCGCTGAACCCGGGCAGCCATTTCATTGAGGGTAACAGGCTTCTTCATATAATCATTTATCCCTAACTCGAATCCTTTTAAAATGGTCTTTTCATCAGTATTGCCCGACATCACAAGAACAGGGACATCCGATTTACGAGTAACCCGGATATGCCTGATCACTTCAAGTCCGGAAATGTCCGGCATATTGATATCCAGAATCACCAGGTCCGGTTCGTGAAAATCGAAGAGCATCATCGCGTGTTCCCCGCATGGAGCCGTTTTAATGGTATGTCCCATTTCGGTCAGTCTTTTTTCTACGGATAGAAGAATAAGGGGTTGGTCATCGATTGCAAGAATTTTCATAGGTCAAGAATTTGGTTGTTAGGTTTGCATGGTTTTTTACCACTTGTATGACACAAATCTAGGACGCATTGACGTCAATCTAGGAGGGGGAAAGATGAGTGACGGGTTTCTGTAGACCAATGGAAGACAACTGCCGCCCGTTGATTACCAAGGTTTTCTACAATATATCTAGCTTTATTTTGTTTTAAATTATTAGAGATCAACCTAATGCAAAAAACCAATGTCTTATTGGTGCTCGCCCTGTTTTCAGGACTTGCTTTCCACGGTTCAGCCATGTTCTTCACCCTGGAGAGTACATATGATGCACTGATCCATCTATTCTTTGCTGATCATTACGCTACAGATTGGTTTCAATCCTGGGATTATCGATGGTATACGGGTTTCAGCGTGCACGGATACCCTCCCTTGGTACACCAGGTGATGGGCCTACTATCGCTGGCTGGCGGACTGAAATTTGGCATGTTTACCGTAGCCCTAACAGGGGTGCTGCTCTTTATTACAGGGGTCTACAGGTTTACTTACCTGCTGACCTCTGATGAACGGATAGCAGGATATGGCGCACTGGCCGCTGTTTTCTCTTCCTCCTTTGTAGAAACATTACACCTGTTCGGCCAGCTACCCAGTATTATAGGGCTATCCGTACTGCTCCATGCGTTACCCGAAGTATACCTCTGGATCAGGGAAGGCAGCTACCGGAAACTATGGAGAGCTCTTGCCCTGATCGCAGTGACGGTGACCTCACACCATGTGACACCTATTTTCGGGATGGTATTTTTTATATTTCCCGTGATAGGGTTAGCCCTAATGGATAAGACCAGGGAACGGGTGATCCACCATAAGGCAATCACATTCAGGGCCTTTTTCACCTCTTTTAAGCGGGTTTTCTGGAGGATTTTCAGTTTCGGATTATCCAGCCTGCTATTGATTATTACCTGCATTCTGCCATACTGGATCAATTCCAGGCAGAACCCCATAACACAGGTGCCCATCCCGCATGGATCAAGGGATAATTTTCTTGAAGTCAGCTCTTCAGGCCTTGTATTTTTCTTGATTCCATGGG
Source organism: Zeaxanthinibacter enoshimensis (assembly GCF_004362865.1). Taxonomy (GTDB): domain Bacteria; phylum Bacteroidota; class Bacteroidia; order Flavobacteriales; family Flavobacteriaceae; genus Zeaxanthinibacter; species Zeaxanthinibacter enoshimensis. Next base: position 572,368 of record NZ_SNYI01000002.1, read on the forward strand.
GAATATTACTGCTCATACTGCCCTATATTTTCTATAGATTTTTTAGTAAAAGATTACTCTTCTTTGGCTTGTCATTCAGTATAATGGCCTTGTTGGGGACAGGAGGTACAACCCCACTTCCCAGGATGCTGCTTGGAGATACTGCCTTTAATATACTGACCCTGGACCGTTTTACCCTTTGGGCATCTATTTTGGCTTTACCTATTCTGGCAGAATTCCTGTTCCGCTTTTTGGAAGGAGATTTCAGGGAATGGCTTAAAACCCGATTTGGCAGCCTGTATCCGAAAATATTAGGCGGTGGCTTCCTTGCCGGTATTCTGCTCATGGTGATTTTCAGTATGAGCCTGGGCTATTTCAGACCTTCACAACCACAGAAAATAGAAATGTTACCAATTGTGAATTTCCTGAACCAGGATGAACACGACCGGTGGCGATACCTTCCCCTTGGATTCGGGGATCAGATGGCGTGGCTCTCTGCCCAGACCAATGCTCTGACCGTGGATGGGAACTACCACTCGGCCAGGAGGCTACCTGAGTTGACCACCAGGGCCGTAGAACGCCTGGAAAATTCAAAATTCCGTGGGGTTGAGGGGATTGGGTCACTGCAGCAATTCCTGACAATTCCGGAGAAATATCATTTAAAGTATGTCTTTTCTAACGATAAATTCTACGATCCGTTGTTATACTTCTGTGGGTGGCAACGGCTGCAGCAATTAGAGAACGGGATCATGGTTTGGGAGAAACTTAATATCGCCCCCTTACCTCCTGTACTCCCCGGCGAGGCCACGGCACCCTGGCTGAACCTGATGTGGGGTCTCCTCCCTGTTAGTACGCTTATAATTGCATTTATCCTTATGGTGCAATTGCCATGGTGGAGGGCTATCTACAGGGACGACGGAAAGCAGGGCAAAAAGTTGGGATACCCACCGCAGTTACAGCATTTTTCTTCCACTGTAGCCTATTTAACGAAAGGTTGGGGATTTTTAATGCTGACCCTTTTAGTTGGATTACTGGTCTCGTTCTGGAACGGAGAACAACATCAGCAAAGCCCGGAAACACTATTGACCGCGTATTATGATGCCCTGGATTTTAAAGACTTTGAAAGAGCCTATAGTTACCTGGATCCGGAAGAAGGAAAATCATTAGCCCAGTATATGCTGGAAGTGTCCGTGAGTGACGGAATTCTAAGTTCCTATGCCAAATTGGACCGGGTAGGGATAGAAGTGTTATTTATGGATTCCCAAAACGCAAAGGCAAAAGTAAGAGCCAGCTGGATCACCCCATTGGAACAAGTGGATAAAGAATTTGAACACAGATTGGTGAAGCGGAAGGATAGATGGTACTTGGTACCACAAGAGAAGACCCGGAAAATACCGGCAGAACAATTCTATGTCAGTAACGAACCCAGGTTTTATAACCATGGGAGAAGAAAGGTCACCACCCAGGCCACCCGCGATGAAGATATCCTGGACCAACCCCGGCTACAGGTAACCCAGGCGCGGATGGTGGTGTATAACGGGCAACTGGCAATTGTGGGAGAAGTCAGAAATATTGATAATATTCCGGCTGATGTCACTCTTACGGCAACAATCTATGATGCTGAAAATTCAGAAATAGCAAGCTATAACGGGATGTACCATCTTAAGCATAAGCTGCTCCCGAAGGAGTCGACTTCTTTTAAGATCCTGTTTGAAGAGACGGCGTGGAATAATAATGAGGATCAGAAACCGGGCACCTATGATCCTGCCCTGCAATTTCCACTGCAGCTGCGATCCCTGCCGACGCGTTTCAACTTGCAGTGTGCGGGCAATATTTCGACTTCAGATCTCTATAAGTCCATAGGATTACAAACCCTGGATATACAGAATGGATTGGTAAATGGAACGCTCTATAATTCAGGGATACAGGAAGTGACAATCCCACAATTATTGGTCTCCTATTATGATGAGGAAGGGAAATTACTCTGGGTGGATCACCAGTTTTTAGAGGATGCGATCAGGGTACAAAGAACCGGGGAGTTCAGTTATCCTCTGCTGGATATTAATCAGTATACTATCCTGGATCAACGAATGGACTTGTGCTTTGTGAACGGCCTTCCAAATCCTGCTTCGGGCTTTACAGGAACCGGTGATATCACTGAACTGCAATACCACCAGGGGGCGGGGTTTGAATACATCAAATTTGATTTAAATGGCTATGTTGGAAACCCGAAATAATATTTTGTTGCTGTTCCTAACAATTCTCTTCCTTGGCTCCGCATGCCGGTATAAGGAAGAAAGCACCACAGCTGTTAGGGTACAGGCAAAACTGCTGACTCAAGAGCTGGAATTTACAGCCGGTGACAAAGTGGAACAGGTGTTTGCAGTGTCCCCAGGAATTCAACCGTTCTTAATGGTAGACGGGTCCCTGGGGATCAGTGTACTGAACTCCAGACTTATCGGAGATCAGTATTTTTTTCTCTGGTCCGATCACTTAAGTGAAAAATCGGGTTCTTTTCAATGGAAACTCCTGGCTGGAGGGGATGTGGTGCTATCGGGCAAAGTAGAGATTACTCCTGCCACACCCAATACCGGTATCCTGGAAACCTACCTGGGACCAAAAAGGATCTTTAGTGGTGAGGAGTACAAGAGTATGCTGGTAAGTATCCCTACCGACAAGTTTGATAACCCAATAGCACCCGGCCAGTCTACAGAGGTACATATGAGGAGTACAGACGGTATTTCTACGATACCCTCGGTTCAGGAGGATCTGATTGTATGGACTCCTATCCCCGGATCTAACCAGGCACAACAGCTGAAATTGGCCGCTGTGCTTCCAGGCTCCAGGAGTAGGGAACAAACTCTGGAAGTGAGTCCATCTGTACCAATGCCTTTTCCCGTATTATCAGACACTTCCAGGGGTTTTGCAGATGGAAAAGAGCTGCTGCAAATAAGAACAGGTATGGTCCGGGATCGCTACGGCAATATCCTCGCCGATGGCACCCTTGTCAGGTTCCAGGTTGAAAACTCCAGTGGCTTTAAACTATTTACAGAGGGAAAGCTCATCAACGGTATGGCCAGTGCAGCCATGCTTCATCCAACTTCCCCGGGTAGTTGGAAGATAGAGGCAGTCGTGGGCGGTGTACTATCCAGCGAGCCTTTAATGGTGAGCTTTGAGATGGCTGTAACAGGTTATAATTTAAGGCAGGACCAGGATATTCCAGGAAAACTATATGTAGAACAGGTAAGCGGGGTGATGGGGCAAATGATACAGGATGGATTCCCGGTAAGTATCAGTTTAAAGGATCCTGAATTCCAGCTTTTACTCGAAAAGAATATGGAGCTCGAGGATGGCGGATTGACAGTTGACCTGGGATCGGAAAAACTTTCGCCGGGTAAATATCTACTCGCGGTCAATATCGGTGGATTTAAAAGGACGATGGAAATAGTATTATGAGAGGTTCTTACAATAAAAATAGTTACAGGTTACTTTTGCTTATTTCTTTCCTAGCCGTGAATGTATTGATCCTATTAGGTATCAGTAAGACGTGGACTTATTTTAATTCCGGGGCAGAACGCTCTGATATGCTTCACCTGGGTACGGGAGTAACCAGGGGGCCCAAAGCCGAGGTGGTATGGCAGGAGGGGAGATCGAGGGGTAGACCGGTATCCCGGCAGGAGAGAAACGAGATAGAAAAGGGGTACCTGCTGGCATGGCGATCCATGGAAAAATCTTTAGCCAGTAATTCCGTGGAGTGGGCTGCTGACCGTTTTACCGACCAGGCCCTCCATCGTTTGAAGCGTCAGCTTATTCACAATTCCCAAGAGGGAGTAACAGTAAAGGGAGTGACATTGGAACATCATCCCCGGATCGAATTTTACAGCGCGGATGGCAAAATTGTTGTGATCAGGGATGACAGGTTGGTACAATACCGGGAAACCTTTTTGGATGATGCCTTGCTGACAGCTGACACGGATACCTTATCGTATAAATTTATCTTACTCCTGCAGGATGGTAACTGGCGAATAAGACAAGTAATAAAAACCACGTGGGGCAAAACTGAAAACGCATCTGAGCCGGCGATAATAAAGACTGCCGCTCTTACCAACGAGATCCGGGGGTTCAACTATTATCCGCGTGAATCAGCCTGGAAGATCTTCGGCCCTGGTTTTGATCCGGATCCCATCAGTACCGATTTCGATAATATTTCTTCCATGGGCTTCAATACGATCCGTGTCTTTGTTCCCTACCAGGAGTTCAACCAGGCTGGGACATCTGCACTGGGAATGATGCAGCTTCAGCAAATGATGGATATCGCATCGGAAAACGACTTAAGGGTAATGATCACCCTCTTTGATTTTTATGGGAATTACGACCAGGGTGATTGGTTAGCTACTCACCGACATGCTGAACATCTTGTAAAGTTCCTGAAAGATCACCCCGCACTTTTAGCCTGGGATATAAAAAATGAACCTGACCTTGATTTTAAAAACCGGGGTCAGGATAATGTGGTTTCCTGGCTGAAGAATATTATTCCGTATGTAAGAAAATGGGACCCGGATCACCCCGTTACGATAGGTTGGTCCAGCCCTGAAGCTGCGGGTCTACTTGAGGAAGACGTTGATTTTGTCTCTTTTCATTATTACGATAGCCCGGCTGATTTCCAAAAACGTTATCATACATTAAAAAAGCGGGTCCATAAACCAATCTTACTGCAGGAATTTGGATATTCTTCTTATTCCGGGTTATGGAATCTTTACATGGGATCAGAGCAAAAACAAGGGGAATATTATCGCGACATGATGCAGACCATAAGATCGGAAAATCTGCCATTTTTATCCTGGACCCTTTACGATTTTGATGAGATACCGGGTAAGGTCACAGGTTCACTTCCATGGAGAAAGAAACCACAAGGATATTTTGGTGTTATAGACGGGCAGGATAATGAGAAAGAAGCGCTGCAATACCTCAAGACAGGAAAATAAAAAGAGGAGTCAGCCCAGGGCATACCTCCTCTTTTCTCTCAACCTAACAAAACCGATCTTTATACTTTCACTGTATCTTTTCTCTTCTTAAGGGGCAACTTGAATTTCTTCTGTTTTTTCACTTTCAGTGCAATGAATAATTCTATATAACGAGCAGCGATCTCAGACATCGGCAGCGAGCAGGCAGCCTTATAATTAGCTTTTGAAAGTTGTACACGGTACGGGTCGTCAGTGAGGATTTTATAGATAGCCCTGGCCATGGAAAGTGCACATTCGGGCTCAAAGAACTCCCCTTGGTAACCTTCTTCACGAACCAGGATTCCCAGGTCGCCGAGATCGGGTAATACGACCGCTTTACCATAACTGCCGGCCTGGTGAAGCACCCCCGAACTCCCGGTGGTCGAGGTATAAGGAAATACCACTACGCTGCTGTCCCTGAAGAGCGAGGGTACATCCTCTTCGGCAACGTAACCAGTATACCGGATATTTTCAACATTGCTGTAACGTTCAGCTACATTTTCCAGGTAACCCGGGGTATTCGGACTATCGGTTCCAGCAATGACGAGCTCAACCGGGATGTCGCATTCTTGCCGGACGATCTCTATGGCTTCGATCAGCACCTCTACTTTTTTATAGGTTCCGAATTTTCCAAATGCCATTACCTGCCGGGGTCCCCCGGGGAGATCAAAAGAAGGTAGAGCCGGGGTTTCAAAAGACCCATGGGGTACCAGGGTGACATTCCGGCACTGATACTTTTTTTCCAGGATGTCTACATATTTGCTGATCGTGACCGCAACTACATCCGAGGCGAGAACAACCCGGGTGAGCATACTCCCGATAAATCCATAGAGCTTCTGAAGCACTTTATTTCTCGTTATGCCGGCATTCTCCAGGTCTACCTGCTCCATAATATTGTGAAGCAGCGAAATGGTCGGTATTCCCCGTAACCTGCAAAGGGCAGGCAATATTAACCCGAGGGCGGCAGGAATTTTTCGGTCCCCGAATTTCAGGAATTGAAGGTTAAAAAGAACAGCATCCGGCCGGGTTTCCCTGATAGCTTTATCGATCTTGAAGATGTTGGATATATCGTTGAATTTCCAACATTCTTTAAGGGTGATCTTACATCCTTCTTCTTCAAAAGACAGATCTATAGTCCCCGTGGTCCGGTCAGTAATTAGTATGATCTCACTTATTGCTTCCTGTTGCCTGAAGTGCCTGACAAGGTGATATCCATATTCGGTCAGGGTTACTTTACTAGGGGGGTAAGCAGTTACAATAGCTAATTTCATCGGTTTAATTTTAAGGTCAGATTTGACGGTTATTTTCAGGCAAAGTAATTGATAATTAATCCTTTATGGATATGATTGTAGGTCGACGGGACGCTGCTGTAGACGAATGCCGGGTTCCTGCTGTTAAATGGGGAATGGGCAAACCGGGGTATGAGCTACGACTAATAATAAGCCGGAGACCTGTTAAGGAACTCCGGCGAAGTATATGAGTAGGTTAGCGCATTATATTTTTGTAAGCAAAATAGATCAGCTGGCTGATGAGCAGGAAAGTCATCACCACGATCTGCAGTTGCACGACCATGTCAAGGCTGCTATGGAATAAGATGATCAGGAGTACCTGGGAGATGCCGAAAATACCGGACCACATTACCGGGATATAATCATCCAGGCACAGGAAATAGTAAGCAAAGATATTAGAGATCGCGAAGAGGGAGGTGGCCAGGGCATATTGCCATAAAAGTCCGGCCATGGGCAGGTAAGCCTTTCCGAACATCAGCTGAATGATCACCTCAGGGAACAGGTAACATCCCAGAATGATTGTCGAAGCAAACATACCGATATACATTACGTATTTGTAAAGTAATGGATTGGTATTCTCTCCCCTTTTTTGTCTTTCCAGCACCGCTGGAAGAAGTAACATTACGAACATCCAGGCCACAAAATAAACCACTCTCCCGATCAGGGCCAGGGAGGCATACAAGCCGGCATCCGTATTTTCAAAGAAATGTTTTACCAGGAGGATATCGCTGTTGTTAATAATGATCTGGGTGAATTCATAACTCGCAGTGATCAGGATAAAACGTGAAACATGGGAATGAGCTGTAGGTTTTAATCGCTCTTTAATTTTAAAGACATTAAGATTTATTCCACCTGGGACGAGCCCGAAAAGAAAGGAGGCTGCAATACCCATGCCGACGAGTAACCCCGGCTTGGCAGGCAATAGTAGCAGGGCTGCCAGGGTAAGCAGCAGGCGGCTCCACATTTCGGCCTGGTAAGAGAGGGACAGCCTGGAATAATGTTGCTTTCCATGGTCCTTCCCCCGTTTAATACTCATGAGGAAATAAAGGGGCACTCCAAAACCAAATGCGGTAAACATCCAGAAATTACTGGTATTGAATAATTGTTGCAAGGCAGGAGCCAGGGCAACCACCAGTAAACCTATACCGACACCTGTAAACAGGCCGGCCTTATAGATATACCGGTGGAAGGCTTTCCAGGTAGATCCTGAAAAGATAACAGTGAATTTGGCCATCGCCAGTTGGAAGGTCATTCCCATAAAGGAAAGTATCAACAGCAATGTGATCAGCAGTGCAGCTTCGGCAAAAACAGCGGGGGTCAGTAACCTGCCTAGAATGAGGTTGTACAGGTAGTTACCCCCGTTTACGAGCAGGATGCTGCCCATAAAAAGTTGTTCCGGGCTTAGGGTTAATTTATGCGTAGTCATAGTTCAAAGGGGTATTAATTTGGGGATAGTCAATATTCTGGAATCCGCCATGTATCTGTAATGGTTTATTCTTAAGCCTGGCAATGGTGTATAATTGCCGGAGAACAGCCAGGTAGTCCGGTGGGAGATATAATGCGGATTCCAGGTGAATGCTGACCGCATCTGCTACAGTCATACAATCTTCTACATATTCCTGAAGCAATTGGGAAGTGGATAAATTACACACCCCTCCGATATTCCAATTTCCAAGTTCGTATCTGATTTTCAGCTCCATGTTATTTGAATTATACCACAAAGATTGGCTGTACTTACGTTTTGAAAAGCTCATTTTAGGTGGATGACGGGTTACTGTAGACGAATGGCAGGATTGACACTTCCGGGATAGGTTAGGGTGGAGGTATCTTTACATTAAACAAAAGGAACCAAATCTAAGATGCAGATTACCTGTGTTTTAGCCTCAATTCTTAACCTATGAAACAATTAACGATTACCCTGTTGCTGATCATTGCATTACCGTTGTTTTCCCAGGATTCCATGGAATCAGGATTCCAGATGTTGGAGAAGGGAAATTATAATCAAGCCCAAAATTTCTTTGCGGATTATTTACAGTCTGAACCGGGGAATAAAACAGCCCGGATCTGTTATGGTCGAGCCCTTGGACTCAATGGCAGGCCTGAGGAAGCCACTTCCTGGTTTGCTCAACTGTCAACCGAATTCCCGGGGGACCTGGAAGTGCTATTGAATTACAATGAATCATTTCTATGGAATGGTCGATTCGAGGAAGCCAGGCCCCTGTACGAGCATCTGTTATTGAAATACCCTGACAATTTCAATCTTCATTTGGGCTATGCCAATACCCTTGCCAACCTTAAATTATACGAACGGGCGCTCTCTACCATCAATATAGCCCTTGCTTTGAAACCCGGGAATCCCGGTGCTATGACCTCAAAGAAGTATATCCTTCTGGGACATGCATATATCCTGGAAAAAAAGTACGATTTTGAAGGTTCAACCCGGGTGCTAAAAGAAGTATTAATTAGCCATCCCATGGATAAAGATGCCTTACTGCAACTGGGCTCAATGTACCTGTCGGCGAATCAACCTGCAAAGGCTAAAGAAGTATACGTTCAACTTCTCAATAATAAGGAGCTCATATTGCAGGGAATGATAGGCCTGGTTTATTCAGAACACCAGAGCCATCATGATGAACTGGCCTTACAATATGCCAGGAGAGCCGTCGCGGAGATCGGTTCAGATACAGATGAAGGATTGATTGAGAAAGCAAAAATATCCCAGATCTATGCACTCCTATGGAATAAAAGAATTAAAGAAGCTAAGAAGCAGGTAGATATATTATTGGCAGAATTCCCGGGTGCAATATGGGTCCTATTACTTAAAGCTTCCCTGGGAATGTATTCTGACCGGCCGTCAGAAAGCGCTGATCTTTACAGTAAGGTCCTGGACTCGGTACCCGGTTCTTATGATGCTAATCTTGGCCTGGCCAACGCATTATATTCCCAGGGGGAATACCTTAGGGCTGAACGCGCGGCAAGACAGGTGCTGCAATATTTCCCGCGACAGAGGGATGCCCTGCAACTTGTGGGAAAACTTGCCATGCTCCAGAAACCTGACCTGCAACTAAGAGGATCATATTCCTTTGATAATGGAGGAAACATAGCTTATTCACAACAGCTGAACATCTCTCTGCCAATTTCTCCACGAATAAGAACAGGACTGATGTACGGAGAAAGGGATACAGAAAACTCGGGTTCCGGTGACCAGGCCAGCAGTTCTGTGCTAAGCGGAAGCATCAACTACCTTCCTTGGACGCGTACAGAAATTTCTGCCGGAATTGGTGTGATCAAGTCTGTTTTTACGAATCAGAATTATGTGCAGCCATTGGTACACACAAGTATAAGCACCACTCCATTACCCTTGACGAACCTAAAAGGGAGTTACAGGCGGGAGGTGCAGAATTTCAATGTTGCCTTATTAAGAAGCGAGCTGGTGATGAATCATTATGGATTCAGTATTAATATAGCCAACCAAAAACAGTGGGGTTGGTATAACCAGCTGATGCACACAAGGCAGTCTGATCAGAACCAACGTAACCTGGTTTTCAGTTCGGTTTATCACTCGTTCATTAAATTGAAAGGACTAAAAGTGGGGACTAACCTGCAGTATATCGGGTTCAAGGAACAGTTACCGGAATTGTATTTCAGTCCTGAAGCATATGGGGCGGTGGAAGCATTTGCTTCTTATGATAAGACCATGGGAAAGACGTATTTCTGGGCATCCATGGCAACAGGTGTACAACAGGTGAAAAATGAAAAAGCTGCGGACCTCTTCAGGATGGATATGGAGATCCGGCATCAGTTTTCAGAGCGGTGGCATGCAGGTATAAGTGCTAAGTACAGTAATGTGGCGGCTTCTACAGCCACCGGGTTCGAATTTACGGAATTCGGGCTGCGCCTGCGTTACCTGGTCAGTGATAGCTCGCTGTTTAAAAAAGCGGCTAGGATACAATGATCTGAGATCTAAAGGAGGCTTGCATTCCGGAGGCTTACAAAAGGTTGAGACGTCGCATCAGTTCGGGCCTGTTAGAGCGACTGATAGGGATAACCTGTTTCTCGATAAGGACACTGTTGTCCTCGATATCTACAATGCGATCAAAATTGATGATGAAAGAACGATGGATCTGTAAGAATTGCTGTTCGGGTAATTTTTCCCTGATCTTTTTAAGGGTGGTATGTACGCGGTGAACCGTGTCATCTGTTTTGATTTCTATATAGTCTCCTTTGGCTTCGATCACCTGGATACTCGGCATTTCTATTTTGATCAGCCTGCGGTCTATATTGATGTAAAGATCGTTCTTCCTGTTTTCCTGTTCGCCCTGATCGGAATTACCGGGATGTATGGTGCGGATCGAGTTCCGTACTTTTTTAACGGCCTTTTTAAAACGTTCAGTGGTGATGGGCTTTACCAGGTAATCGATCACGCTTTCGTACTCATAAGCTTCGATAGCGAAATTGGGGTCCGAGGTCGTCAATACGATCTTCGGGGCATTTTGCAAGGTCTGTACAAAGTCGATCCCGCTGAATCCGGGCATATGGATATCCAGAAATACCAGGTCTATATCCTGATGGTTGAGGAATTTTATCCCTTCTATAGCACTGTCGAATTCTCCAACGACCTGTAAGTCGTCTACAGAGGAACACAACTGCGCGACAATAGCCCGTGCTGTGGCTTCGTCATCAATTATTATACAGTTCATACTTTTATATTTTTTATAAAGTGGTCCATGCATTCCAGTATAGCGATAAATTCCTCTGCCATACTGGTTATACCATCCCTAAGCTCTTCCTCGAAGACAGAGGCCCTCTCATAACCATGCTCAAGCCCCAGTACGCTGATCTTGTGTTTAATTTTATGTACATTCAGTGAAGCCGCCCGTGGCATATTATTATTCAGGTTATCCAGGAATTCCTTTTTCTCATTCGGGAATTCACATTTAAGGATATCGATGAACTTTTTCTTGAAGACCTTATCATTACCGGCTAATTCTACGATATAATTTAAGTTCGGCTGTTCCAATTTGTTATTTGAGTATTGTGAAATAAAATGTTGTTCCTTTTCCTATTTTGCTCTCAAGCCAGATCTCGCCACCGTAGAGATTGACAATTTTTTTAACGATAGACAGACCAATACCCGTAGATCGTTCCCCGTCACCAAGGGATTGAAATATCTCGAAAATCTTCTTGTGGTATTCCGGCGGAATACCAACTCCGTTATCGGCGATTCCTAATTTAAAGTGCGTATCATTCTCTTCCGAAAAAATACGTACCACGCCCTTTGGATCCTCAATATTCACCACTGCATTACTGAGCAGGTTCTGGAAGAGCTGGTGCATTTTGGTGGGGTCAGCTTCTACAGTGGGCAGGGTATTCATGATCACTATGTTCACGTGCTCCGGGATATAGATGATCTCCCTGATCTCGCTGACCACTTCATTCAGATCAACTTTCTGCCTTAAAGATGGAGTTTCGTGAATACTGGAGTATTTCAGGATTCCATCAATCAGTTTGTCCATAGCTTCTACCTTCTCCTGCATCATCTGTAAATTGAATACCCCATTCTCATCCAGGACATCAACATAGTCATCATTCAGCCAGGTAGCCAGGGCGCTGATACTGCGGAGGGGTGATTTCAGGTCGTGGGAAACAATATGAGCATAGTCCTGTAGTCCCTGGTTGCTTGCTTCCAGTTCTTTCAGTAAATTTTCCTTCTGTAATTCCAATTCTTTCTGTTCTGTAATATCCAGGTGTATTCCTATTGAACCGACAACTGCCCCTTGTTCATCATACCTGGGAGCACCACTGATAAGCCAATGCCTGATGTTTCCATTCTTGGTTCTAATCTCGATCTCGTATGAATCAGAAATACTGTTTTTGCGATCATGATTTTTCTGTTCCATGAACCCGGTATTTTTTACCAGCAGGATTTCACTGGCTCTGTGCCCAAGTAGTTCTTGTTCAGAATATCCACTCATGCTACAAAAGCTCTGGTTTACCAATTGGATAATGTCATTATTATCTACCTCTATAAGGCCCAGGTTCATATTGGCGATAATACTACTGTATTTTTCTTTCTGTATTTCTAAGTTTTTCTTGTAGGTCTTACGCAGGGTGACATCTGTATAGGTCCAGAGGTGTCCCTGGTAAATATCCTGGTTATAAATAGGGATGAAGTCACGTTCCAGTATCCTCCCATCTTTCATTTCCAGCTCATCTGAAAGTACCACTACTTTTTGTTGCAGAATGCTTTCAATCCTGTTTACGAATCCACTTGGATCAGTAAAATATTCTTTTACCTCTTCAACAGCATCCCTGCAATCCATTCCCTTCAGATCTTCCGGCTTCGCTGGGATGCCGAAAAGTTCGCAGAATTTAATGTTCGTGAGTTCCACCTCGCGGTCTTCGTTCTCCAGAAGCACCCCCATCTGTAGATTGCTGATAAGTGAGGACAGTCTGCTCTGGGATGCTTTCAAAAGATTTTCGGCCGCAATCTCCTTGGTAATATCATCCACCATGGCTACCTGGTAGACTACGTTCCCCGACGCATCCCTAACTGCACTGACCGTAGTTTTAGCCAGGAGAGTCTGCCCGGTCTTAGTCCGGTATTTTTTAACCATAGAAAAAGTGTCCAATTCGCCACGATCCATTCGGGACATCAGAGCTACCGACTCGGCCTGGTCTTCCGGAGCCGAAATATCTGTTACCCTGAGATTTTTAAGTTTCGTATCCGGGTACCCTAACATCTGGCCGAAGGCTTTGTTGGCCTTAAGAATCTTTCCCTTGACCGTAAGAACGATGCCCAGGGGTGAATTTTCCACGATGATATCAAGTTGTCTTTTCTGTTCAGCCAGTAATTGTTTTACTTCTGTTTCCTGGGTAATATCCCTGATGATTCCCTGTGCAGCCACCGCTTCATTATTCTTATTATAGATCAGGCTCCCGTTAACCTGTACATATTTTTCTGAACCATCACGGACTAAGATTTTTGCACGGTAATTTTTTAAAGTTCCGGCCTGTGCCAGTTTCATAAAGGATTCGCTCGTATACTGTGTATAATCAGGATGAACCAACGTATTCAGGTCTAATTGTTCCCGCTCGCAATCAAATCCAAGGAATTCTTTTGCAGCATTATTCATTTTGATCACATGCCCGGAAAGATCCATGACCACATAGGGATCCACTATATTAATGAAGACTCCTTCCAGTTCGGAGGTCTTCTGACTGAGCAGGTTTTCGAGACGTTCATTTGTTACCTCAAGTTTACGGGAGGTAGCATATAGCTCTTTGGATTTTTCCTCCAGAATACTTTCAGCCTGTTTCCGGGCTTTTTTCTGACGCTCAAGGGCCTTTTTTAATAAGATGACCTCCTTATTCTCCATTCTGAACTATATCGAATTTAACACGGGTGCCGTCTTTTTCCAGTAGCTCGTAAGTAACCTGTGATGTAGTATCAAAATGATCAAAGGTTTTCTCGATCAACCCATGTGCCAGGGCATACAATCCCCTGGAGGAACTATAGACCATAGACAGGTGACGCTCCGATTTCTCCAGGATGTGGAAGGTTGGCAATTCCGCATCTGGGTATAATTTCCTGACATGCACATGGATGTGGTCTTCGATAGAGTAGAGGAGACCTATTGGATTGGAATAATTTGCAATCACTTCCGGGTGTGCTGCCCCGAGTCCATTGAACAGGTATTTCCCAAATGTGTATAGTAAATCGTTGACAGGTATCCCTACTTCTTTGTGTAATTCACTGATCAGGGCTACCATCTCGTTAAAATCGTAGGTACCTATAGAAGTATAGATCCCCCCTGATTGCAGTTTTGAATGCTCGATGATATTGTCTGCGATCTCCATCCCAAAATGTTCTTCGACCATTTCAAGGAACTCTGTAAAAATGATGCCCTTCATCCCAAATCGGTTTAGATGTTAAATCTAGGGAATAGCGGTAGCTAAGCGAAAATTTTGTTGTGAATCAGCTAATTATGTTAGGGTTTTACCAATTCGTTGATGTTCCAGTAATTAAAAAGGGTGATCAGCTTAGCTTCGTATTCCTGGTATTTTAATGGTTTTATAACATATCCCGCAATCCCGATCTTATAACATTCCAGCAGGTCCGAATGATTTTTAGATGTGGTAAGAATAATAGTGGGAAGGTATTTGAGAACCTCGTCTTCTTTCAGGATCCTGAGAAATTCGATCCCGTTCATTTTAGGCATGTTCAGGTCTAAGAGGATAATATCTGGTAATTTTGCGCCGGATCGAAGGAATATCAACGCTTCTTCGCCGTTTTTCTTTTCGGTGATCTGGTGGTTGAGATTGGCCTGTTTGAGCGTACGCTGCAGCTTCATGGTCTCAATGGTGTCATCCTCTATAAACAATACATTCATGATCCTCAGGTTCTTATAAAAATTAAAAATCATCAATATTTCCGGATTTTACCAGCGTACTGTAGGCGGAATGCCCGAAACTGTAGATGAATGGACAGAAAGTATGGTTAAATAAGAGCCGGAAAAATGTTCTCATTGAATTACTTCTTGAAATTTAAAGTATTTTATATTTCCATATGCCCCCAGTTTTTCTATTTTTGCACAAAATTTGCTGAACAGGCATTTTTTTGTCGGTCGCGTAGCTCAGCTGGATAGAGCATCTGCCTTCTAAGCAGACGGTCCCAGGTTCGAATCCTGGCGCGATCACTACACTCTCAAAGCCCGCATCAGAAGATGCGGGCTTTTTTATTTCCCATGAACCCGGAAGCTGGTTTATAGGGTTCGAGGTTCGAGGTTTGAGGTTTGACGTGTGCGGTTGGGTAGGTTAAACAAATTTCGAGATTAATCATTAAAATAAAGTTTCCTGTCCCCTTGTCCCTCATGTCTCTCTATGTAACTATTTACCTTTGTACCTGTGTAACGATCTAAGTTCGAAGTTCGAAGTTTGAGGTTCGATGTTCGCGGTTCGCAGTTTGCGGTTATCCCTCCTGTCACTTATGTCATCCTATGTAACTATGTACCTATGTACCTGTGTAACGATTCAAAGTTCGCAGTTCGAAGTTTGAGGTTCGATGTTCGCGGTTCGCAGTTTGCGGTTTGCATTTTGCAGTTTACATAAATGCATTTTTCCACCGCATCACCGCATCACTGCATCACCGTTTCACTCTCCCACCGCATGACGGGGTGACGGTTTCCCGGTTTGCCGGTTTCCACTGCAAGTTTCCTGCACTGAATTCATTTAACTTGAGCATGGGGCGGGGTTAAGAACCCCAGGGTTGATGTAGCAGGCAATGGACAGTATGCAGTAGCCAGTAAGGAGTAGGCAGTTAGTTAAATTTTATTTTCCTGTCACTTTTGTCCCCTATGTCCCCTATGTCCCCTCTGTCACTTTTGTCACACTTTGTAACTATGTACCTCTGTACCTATGTACCTATCTACTCACAACCCATCGTTTTTCCCCCGCAAGATGAACAGCCTTAAACTTTTTGATTAATTTACAATCGTATACAAGACAAGCTAATCAACCATTTAATAAAACGAGATCATGCTTAAAAAAGTTCTCATCGGGTTATTGATCATCTTTATCGCAATCCAGTTCATCAGGCCTTCGAAAAATGAATCAAATGATCTCACCTACGATATTTCTACCCGGTACGAGGTCCCGGGGGAGGTTGATCACCTGCTAAAAATATCCTGTAACGATTGCCATTCCAATAAGACAGTTTATCCCTGGTATGCCGAGGTACAGCCAATAGGGTGGTGGCTTAGCGAACATGTGGAAAATGGCAAACGACATCTGAATTTTTCAGAATTCACCAAAAAGCCAATTGCTGTCCAGAACCATAAATTTGAGGAAACCATAGAAATGATAGAGAAAAAGGCAATGCCGTTAGAGGAATATACCTACCTGGGGCTCCATCCTGAAGCTGACCTGAGCGAGGAGGATAGAAAAGTTATAATAAACTGGGCCAAGACCCAGATGAAATACCTGGAAGAGAATTACCCGGCCGACAGCCTGGTGATGCCGAAACGGAGAAAGTAGCCTGTAACAACCGGGCACCATTGCACCTAACAGCCAGTACATTTTTAGAGAGGCCGGATCAGTCAATTGATCCGGCTTTTTGTTAATACCTGCATCGTGAATATAGGTTCCTGAAACTATTATAAGTGAATATATAACCAGATTATAAAAAGATAGCATGCCTCTTTTTAAGTTGTGTAAATAAATTGTTAGCTTTGTCTAAATTTAAAATTTAGACATTGAAAACACTCAATTCTGGTATTCTAAAATATTTTTCATGCCTGCTGTTATTCCTCGCCTCGCATTCGTATGGGCAGGTGAATGAGGTGCGGGTTTCCGGAACGGTGACTACGGATGGAAAACCCGTGCCTTTTGCCAGTGTATTCCTTAAGAATGGGAAGGCCGGAACCAATACGGATATCGATGGGAATTATGAACTGGATGTTCCCGTTGGGGAATGGATTATTGTAGCTCAATCGCAGGGCTACCGCAGTCAGAGCCGTACGATTACCCTTATGAAAGGTAAGAATGCTGAGGTAGATTTTAAGTTGACAGAGGATGCACTGGGGTTGGAAGGTGTAGTAGTAAGTGCAACTCGGAACCGCATCAGTCGCAAAGAGGCTCCCGTGATCGTAAACGTCCTGAACCCGAAACTATTCAGGGCAACACAGTCCATCTCTCTGGCAGACGGATTAAATTTTCAACCCGGGGTTCGGATAGAAACCAATTGCCAGAATTGCGGGTTTACACAGGTACGTCTCAATGGTCTCGAAGGGCAGTACACCCAGATCCTGGTCAACAGCAGACCCGTATTCAGTGCGCTGAACGGGGTCTACGGTTTAGAGCAGATTCCTGTAAGTATTATCGAAAGGCTGGAAGTAGTGCGCAGCGGTGGATCCGCTTTATTTGGCTCCAATGCTATTGCAGGCACCATCAATGTCATTACCAGGGAACCGGTAATCAATAGCTGGGAAATAAGTTCAAACCTGGGAATCATAGGAGGTACGACAGCCGATAGGAATGTCAATCTTAATGCGTCCATTGTCAGTGAGGACCTGTCAAGCGGTGTTACAGTATACGGGATCTTCAGGGACCGGGATGCCTATGATGCTAACGGGGATGGTTTCAGTGAGATCACCAAGCTGAGTAATAATTCGCTCGGGGCAAAAGCTTTCCTGAGACCAAATGACAACAGCAGGTTAGGGATAGACTTTACAGGAATCCGGGAATACAGGCGAGGGGGTGACCGCATTAACCTGGCTCCGCAGTTCACAGATATAACCGAAGAACTGGATCATAAAACAATCTTCACTGGCGTGGATTACCAGCTTTTTGACGAAACCAGGGAGAATGAATTTACAGCCTATCTCTCTGTTCAACATACAGACCGTGACAGTTATTACGGAGGCCTGGGAGGTGGAAGAACCGCAGCAGACTCTGTTGCAGCCAATAATGCCTTCGGGCTAACGAAAGACCTTGCCATAGTCGCTGGGTCTAAATACACACATACTTTTAAGAATCGTGATATAATAACCACCGGTCTGGAGTACCAATTAAATGATACCGAAGATGCTATCCCGGGGTATAATCGCCTGGTAGATCAGCAAGTGAATAGTTACGGTCTTTATGCCCAGTACGAGTGGAAACCGGTGGAAAAATTCACGGCCCTGTTGGGGGCACGCCTGGATCATGTGGATGTAGATGGGTTTTATACCATTCAGGATGTAGATCGCTCATCGCAGGTAAATGAAACTGTACTCAGCCCCCGGCTTACAGTGCTCTATAATATTTCTGAGTCTTTGCAGTTCAGGGGAGGATATGCCCGCGGTTTCAGGGCACCCCAGGCCTTTAACGAAGATCTTCATATTTCCTCGGTCGGCGGGGAGCAGCGGTTTGTGATTCTCTCAGACGATCTTGAAAATGAATATTCTAATGCGTATACCGCTTCATTGAATTTCACTAAAGATTTCAGGAAAACACAGACCAATTTCCTCCTCGAAGGCTTCTATACCACCCTGCAGAACCCCTTTACTATCGTAAGCACAGGTACTTCGCTCCCTAATGGTTCTATCCTGGAAGAATCGCGGAACGGTTCAGGCGCTTACGTGGCCGGGACAAATATGGAACTGAGTGTCTCTCCGAGCCCTGCATTCCTGTTTAAGGCCGGTGCCACGATACAACGCTCTGTTTACAAGGAAGAACAGTTGCTCTACGAAGCTACGGGGGATGTGCCAGGGGAGCAGGATGTTACTCTGAAAGACTTTGCGCGCTCTCCTAACGTATATGGTTTTATTAATGCTAACTGGACTATGAGCGAAGCCTTTCAACTCGATCTTACAGGGAGTTATACCGGCACTATGATCGTACCCCACGTGATCAGCGACAGCGGTTTCATAAGGCTGGAGGATTCCGAAGATTTTCTTGACCTCACTACCAAACTGACCTATCATTTTGACCTGGCCGAAAACTTCCATGTAGAACTGAGTGGAGGGGTACAGAACCTATTTAATAGTTACCAGGATAACTTTGATTCCGGGCCGCTCCGGGATTCGGATTTCATTTACGGACCCAATCGCCCCAGGACCGTGTTTGTTGGTTTAAAATTCGGAGATTTTTAAAGCATTATGCCATGAAAAATATCATCTTTTTATTCGTACTATGGTTTTCGGGGCTCACGGTTCTGTCGGCCCAACAAGGAGAAGAAATTCAATGGAAAAGCTGGTCTGAACTGGAAATGGCCCTGGCAGAAGAACCCAGGCCTGTATTCATTTTTTTCCACGCAGAATGGTGTGTATACTGTAAGAAACTTGATCGGGAAATTTTCACCAAAACCCCGGTTATCCGGAAGATAAACCGTGAGTATTATGCCGTTAGAATGGATGTTGAAAGCAGGGATACGATCGTTTTTGATGGTCTGACCTTCACCAATAAACAAGCCCTGCGTAAGCGGAATGGAATCCACGAACTGCCTGCACTACTGGCATCAAGGGAAGATAAACCGTTTTCCCTGCCGGCAACCCTTATCTTTAATAAGAATTTTGCTGTAGTAGAAAGGATTTTTGAATATTATACTTCAGCTGAACTACTAAAAACTTTATAAGTCCATCGTAAAGCTCTACTGTTTAGTTTTTTTCCTAATTTTATATAGTGAGCAAACTATCAGCCATAGTATTGTCCCTTTTCATTTTTGTACAGAGCCTGGGGTTACACCCTGACGACCTGATGCAGATCAATGAACTACTCAGCCATGCGCGTTTTCATAGCCAGCAGTACGGTGATAATCTCATCACTTTTATTTCCAAGCATTACGGGGAACTTAAGGCACAGCACGAAATGGATCACCAGGAAGAAAAAGACGATCACGAAAAATTACCCTTCCAGCACCAATGCAATAACATATTAGTTCTGAATCTGATCTTCACCCCGTATAACCCGGGAATCAGTTTTTGTATTACCCGGGAGAAGAAGAAAACCAACTACAATTATATTGCCCGTAATAGTAAAGGACATTATAAGAAATTATTTCAGCCACCGATAAGAGCAAATGCTTAATTAAGGGGACAGGTCTGCCCTGTCCTTAAATTCTACACGCTGCTTCAGGCATTGCTCATACGTATATCATAATTATCGGTCATGCTTTCAAATATTATCAGATTCAGTCTTAATCATAAGCTGGTCATCTTCCTATTTACTGCTTTTCTTATCGGATTTGGCATTTATTCCATGTCCCAGGTTCCCATAGGTGCAGTACCGGATGTTACCAATAACCAGGTACAGGTAATTACTACTTCGGAAAACCTGGCAACCCAGGATATAGAACAGTTTATAACTTACCCCGTGGAACTGGAGATGGCGAATTTACCCGGGGTCCGGGAAATTCGTTCGGTTTCTAAGTTCGGTCTTTCAGTAGTAACCATTGTATTTGAAGAAGATTTAGGGACTTATTTACCCAGGCAACTGATTGCCGAAAAGATCAAATCCGCTTCAGAAAAGATTCCCCAGGGTTTTGGCGAACCCCAGATGGGGCCTATCACGACTGGTCTGGGAGAGATCTACCAGTATACCCTTGACACCAAGCCGGGTTACGAGGATCAATACAATGCCCAAGTCCTGAGGACCATACAGGACTGGATCGTAAAGCGACAATTGTCGGGAATTGAAGGGGTGGTAGAGATCAACGCCTGGGGAGGATACCTGAAACAATACGAGGTTGCCATCAACAGCAGTAAACTGCAAGCTATGGGAATCAGTGTATCCAAGGTGTTCAAGGCTTTGCAGGATAACAATGGTGTAGCCGGAGGGGGATATATTGAAAAACTGAACCAGGCATATTTTATACGGGGACAGGGAAGAGTAACTTCATTAGATGATATCCGGAACATCGTAGTACAGAATGAAAATGGGGTTCCGGTCCTTATAAAGGATGTGGCCGATGTGGGTTTCGGTAATGCTACGCGTTACGGCGCCATAACGGGTAATGGTAAAGGGGAAACAGTGCTTGGGCAGGTGATGATGCTTAAAGGAGCTAATTCTAATAAGGTGATCCGGGATGTGAAAGACCGGGTAGAAGAAATTTCGGGCACACTTCCAGACGGAGTAGTGATCAACCCTTTCCTGGACCGGAGTGAGCTCATTTCAAGAACTACGATGACCATAACAGAGAACTTAATTCTCGGCTGCCTGATCGTGATCTTCGTGGTGGTCCTGCTTCTTGGAAATTTCCGTTCGGGCCTGGTTGTCGCCTCCGTCATCCCGCTCTGCCTTCTGTTTGCACTTTCGCTCATGTACATTTTTGGGGTTGACGCAAATCTGATGTCCCTGGGAGCTATAGACTTTGGGATTATCATAGACGGGGCCGTGATCATAGTAGAATTTACTGCCTTTATGATGACAAAGAACCCTCAAGAATTAAGTAATCCAAGCGACGCCGATCGACAGGAACTTAAAGATGAGATCTCTTATAAAAGCGCTTCCCGGATGATGAATTCTGCCATTTTTGGTCAGCTGATCATCCTGATCGTATTTATCCCCATCCTGTCTCTCAGCGGCGTGGAAGGAAAAATGTTCCGTCCTATGGCCCTTACTTTTGGTTTTGCATTGATCGGTGCGATGTTACTCTGCCTGACTTATGTCCCCGTGGTTTCTTCACTTTTTTTAAAGGAAGAGAAACTCTCAGACAAGAATATTTCTGTCCGATTAATAAATTACCTGAACGGAGTATATCGACCAGTAATTCAATGGTCTTTGAAACATGGGAAACCAGTACTGGGTATAGCCCTGCTGTTATTGGTAATATCCGGCTTTATTTTCAGCAGGTTGGGAGGGGAGTTCATTCCGCAACTGGACGAGGGTGACTACGTGATTCAACCGGTACTGCGGACCGGGACATCGCTGGGTAAGACCATAGAGCTCACAACCCAGATGGAAACCATTCTGTTGGATAGTTTCCCGGAAGTAGAACAGGTGGTCAGCAGGATTGGCGCGGCGGAAGTTCCGACAGATCCTATGTCTATGGAAGAAAGCGATGTGATCGTCACCCTGAAACCTAAGAAGGAATGGGTTTCGGCCGAAACTAAAGAAGAATTAGCGGAAAAATTTAAGGAAAAACTTTCCGTGATACCCGGGATTGAACTCGAATTTACCCAACCCATCGAAATGCGATTTAATGAATTAATTACGGGGGTGAGGGCAGACATAGCGATTAAAATATTTGGCGAAGACCTCGATATTCTGAATGCCAAGGCACAACAGATCAGGCAGCTGATCAAAGATGTGAAAGGAGCTTCGGATATCACGGTAGAAAAAATAGTAGGGCTTCCGCAAATGAATGTTGCCTACGACCGATCTAAAATCGCGAGATATGGGCTTAATATTGCGGATTTGAACGATATGATCACTATGGGATTTTCAGGGAAAACCATGGGAAGTGTTTTTGAAGGAGAGAAAAGATTTGACCTGGTTGTACGGCTGGAAGAAAGTCAGAGGCAGGATATTGAAAACATTCGTAACCTGTACGTGGATACCCCTGCCGGCCAAAAAATTCCGTTAAGTGAACTGGCAGAAATCACCTATCAGAAAGGGGCAGCCAAAATTTCACGGGATGATACCAAAAGGAGGATCGTAGTTAGTGTCAATGTAAGGGAGAGCGACTTGCAAACCGTTGTTTCGGATATACAGCAGCTCATAAATGATGAGATCATCCTTCCCCCGGGATATACCATAACCTACGGGGGTCAGTTTGAGAACCTGAAAAGTGCAACAGCCCGGCTGCAGGTGGCGGTCCCGGTAGCTCTTCTCCTCATCTTTGTCCTGTTGTATTTTGCCTTCAGTTC
This sequence comes from Zeaxanthinibacter enoshimensis, assembly GCF_004362865.1. Classification (GTDB taxonomy): domain Bacteria; phylum Bacteroidota; class Bacteroidia; order Flavobacteriales; family Flavobacteriaceae; genus Zeaxanthinibacter; species Zeaxanthinibacter enoshimensis. Next base: position 594,985 of record NZ_SNYI01000002.1, read on the forward strand.
CATACGAGAAGCGTTGATGATCTTTCCAGCAATACCCCTTGCGGCTGTTGGAGGGATTCTTATGCTGTGGCTGAGAGGGATGCCATTCAGTATTTCAGCAGGGGTGGGCTTCATCGCTCTTTTCGGGATCGCGGTACTGAACGGGATTGTCCTGATAGAGCATTTTAAAGAACTTCAGAAGAATGGTATGAAATTCAACCATCAGCTTATAATTACCGGGACGCAGGACAGGTTAAGAGCCGTTTTACTGACAGCATCCGCAGCCGCCCTGGGCTTTTTACCTATGGCCGTTTCCACGGGTGCGGGAGCAGAGGTACAAAGACCGTTGGCTTCTGTGGTGATCGGCGGACTTATAACCTCGACCTTGTTGACCCTGATCGTACTGCCCGTTATCTATTCTTACTTTCACAGGGAGAAGTCAGTTAGGAGAAAGAAGATGGTTTTACCCCGGAACTTTACGATGCTTTTAATCTTCCTCCTCTGTGGAGTCACCGGGTACTCCCAGGAAAAGATCACAATTACGGATTTTGAACAGCTAAAAGCCCTGGTTCTTAGCGCCAATTCCGGCTTGGATGCTGCAGAACTGCGCCTTCAGGAGGCCCGGAAAATCAGGGGTAGTGCCTTCACCTTTGAGAAAACCACCCTGTATAAGAGCCGGGATAATAACAACCTCGCCCAAGGAGATGTTTTAGATGTCTTCGGGGTTCAGCAAGACCTGGAATTTCCTACGGTATACCTTGCCAGGCGTAAGATCCTGGATGCCCGTTATGGGCAGCAGGAAGCAGCTTTCAGGATGCAACGGACTCGTTTGGAACAAATGGCGGCCAGCATTTATTACCGCATACAATACCAGCATGCCCGTATGAAGGTGATCCGTAATTTAGACAGCTTGTATCAAAAATTTGCCTATGCAGCTGACAGGAGATTCCAATTGGGTGCGACAAATTACCTGGAAAAGATCACTGCCCGAGCCAAGCAAGAGCGGATAGGAACTGAGTTCAGGCAGGCCAGGCATGAGCTGGAGGCTTCTTTATTGGCTTTAAAGCCCCTGTTGAGCACGGAAGTCCCCATAATGGTCAAAGATTTTCCACTGACGAAACTCAGCCTCCAGTTACAACCTATAGAGGATAATCCGGGATTTACTTTTTACCAAAAACGGAACGAAGTTTACCGGGCAGAAGCGGGACTTGAAGCGCAGCAATTACTACCCGGTATTTCATTCAATTATTTTGAAGGGAACAATGCGGCATTGGAAAAACCTATAAGCGGATACATGGTAGGATTAAAGATTCCCATTTTATTCTGGGGGAATACCGCCGGGATAAAGTCGGCCAAACTGGGAAGTGCTGCGGCGAAGTTGGAAACCATTGATTATGAAAATCACTTGAATTCGGAATACAGCGAGTTGAACAAAGAACTCCAGAAATACGAAGAGATCTTACTCTATTTTGAGAACGAAGGGAACCGTCTTTCCGAGGAGATCATCAAGACTGCAACCCTGAGCTTTAAAAACGGGGACATCGACTTTTTCCAATACATTCAGAGCCTTGAGAATGCTTATGAGATCGTATTGTCTTATTACGACAACCTGAATTTATACAACCAGACGGTTATCCGGATGAATTATTTAATTCTATAATTACTGAGATGAAAGATATATTAAAATACCTGTGTAGCTGCTGTATAGTTTTCGTGTTATTCAGCTGTGGAGAAGAAAAAGAATCCGGGAAGCCCACCTCGGACCATACAGATGATCCTATCATAACCACGGTCAGCCGAGCACAGTTTCGCCAGGGGGAAATGAAGATTGGTAAAATGTCTGCCCGTGCGTTCCCGGTAATCATCGAAGCTACGGGAATGATAGATGCTCCCCCGGATTATAAGGCGGTCATAAGTTCTTTCACGAATGGATATGTAAAAAGGACTCCATTATTAGTAGGAGATCAGGTGAAGAAAGGACAGTTCTTGTTAAGCCTGGAAAATCCTGAGTTTTTGGAATTACAGCAGCAATACCTGGATGCAAGGGAGCAAATGACCTACCTCCGGTCAGAATATGAAAGGGAGCGTGCATTGAGAGAAGAGGAGATAACTTCAGAAAGGAATTTATTAAAAGCCGAAAGCGATTACAACCGGAACCTGTCTCGCTTCAATGCCCTTAGGGAAAAACTGAAAATGCTGAATATTGATCCTTCAGCGGTGGAGAAGGGAGAAATCTCTGCTGTAATATCGATCTATTCTCCAATTACAGGGAGCATTACGGCGATGAATGTCAACAAGGGGAAATATATTTCCACTGCGGATGAACTAATGAAGATCGTTAACTCCGATCACATTCACATAGAGCTCAATGTCTTTGAAAAGCATGTTCTGCAATTAAAGAAAGGTCAGGATATGTGGGTCAACCTGCCAGAGGTTGAGTCAGACAGTATCCCCGCAGAGGTCTACCTGGTTGGAGGTGCGGTGGATGAGAAAAGCAGGACTGTTAAGGTTCACGGGCATTTTAAGAAAAATGATACCCGGCAGTATGCCACGGGCATGTTTGTGAATGCCGGTATTATCACTGATAGCACGAAATCTATGGCGCTTCCCACAGAAAGTATTTTGACCTTGGATAATGAGAATTATGTGCTATTGCTGGCAGAGCAGAAAGGCGACAATTATTCATTCAAAAAGCGAGAAGTGAAGTTAGGGAAAACCTACCGGGGGTATACAGAAATATTGAACCACCAGGATTTTTCTGAAGGAAATGAGTTTTTACTGCAGGGAGCATTTTCACTTCTTGGGGAATAAAGGATATTAACTGAAGGACCTTCGTGCTACTCACACCCTGGACAAATATGCCTGCTGGTTTTCTGCAGGGGAGTGAATTATCTTTAAAACGGGGTGGGGCGGAGCCCCGGGGTGCCAGTTATGAATGTTTTAATTTGATTACTACCCTTTATACTGCGGCCGGCTGATTCCAGGGACGGGAACGTAATGTTATTATTCACGTGGGTTTCTGAATTTTAGCTCCTGTCACTGCTGGTTTTCTGCAGGGGAGTAAATTATCTTTAAAACGGGGTGGGGCGGAGCCCCGGGGTTACAGGGAGGTACACCGAACAGAATTTGTACTATGCCCATTTATTGCTCAGTAATATGATTAAATAATTTACAGGACATTCATTGTCTATAACTGGAGATATGTCAGGGTAACCTGAAATGACCTTGTAATCCGGGGAAGTTCGTTAAAATTCCCGCTGAAAATCGATCAAAGAGGTCAATTTCATCATTTGATTACTGAGGGTATGTAACCAGCGCAACTGCTCCATCACCAGGTGTGCTTCCTGGTATTCCTGTTCATTTTGAGGTTGGATGCTTATTCCCAGGGCATCCAATTCGGTCATTGCTTCAAATGTGCCGGGGATTTCAAAATCCTGGGATTTTACTTCAGGTTCAGGACACTCAAATTCTTCATCTTCCAGGGCACAGATCAAAAGCCGCATGTTCTCATCGATATGAGCAATTGCCTTGTCAAAGAATTCCGAAGCCTTGGTGGTAGGGCGGGTTTGGAAGTATGTACTTAAGGATGCAAGTGCCGTCAGGAATGAATGATTTAAAACAACCAGCTTATAGATCTCATCCAGGTACAATTGTTTTGATTCCGGTTCCTGGGCCATTTGCTGGTAGGCGGTACTGAGTTGGGAACTTTGCAAAAAAGCTTCTTTACGGGCTAACCGGAGTGCAGGAGGAACAGCGCCTTTTTGGCGGTAATATTCTGCGATTTGCTCAAGGAAACTCCGGTTGGCCTTAACACTTCCCAGTATACTGTCTTTTATTTCCAGGAACCCCCAGGCCGGCCATAGGAATAACACGGATACCAGGGAGAGTCCTGCCCCGATCAGGGTGTCTAACAAACGATATTGTATTACAGTCAGTACATCGGGCCTGATGATGGCATAAATAAAAATCACACTCAGGGTAATGAAAACGGCAGCCGTGCGATAATTCCTTTGCAGCATGGAAAAGGCCAGTACCAGGGAGCCAATCCCGAGAACCGCGTAAACATATACATCCCTGACCAGGAATACCACCCCCACAGCCAGGGCTCCGCCGATCAGGGTGCCAAAGATCCTTTCCTTGAACCGTTTTTTGGTCAGCCCGTAATTGGGCCTCATGATAACGATAATCGTGAGAAGAATCCAGTAAGGATTCTGAAAATCATAGTACCAGCCTACCCCGTAACCCACCATCATGGTTACTGCCAGCCTTAAAGAATGTTTAAATATGGCTGACCTGAAATTTAAGTTCCGAAGCAGATCCCGGGGATCGTATTCTCTGTTAATCTTGAACTTCTTCAGGAGTTTCCTGTCTACCATCTCAATTTCTTCACTCCCCGGGTTCCCGAGCACCCATTTGATCCTGTTGATCTTCTCCAGTTGTTTCTCCAGGTATTCAAGAAGGTTTTTAAAGGTGAGATAGCTTTCAAAATCTGCCTGGCAAGACTCGATCTCTTCCTTCAGCTTATTTGATAGCTCGGTAAGGTGTGAGTGACTGGGTAATTTTTTTACGCTGTTTCCGGCCCGGGCAATATCGTGCAACTGCAGGGACATACCGCCGATCAACTCCCCGAATTGTTCTACCAGACCGGGATACCGCTCTGCCAGTTTTTCCATTTTTGAGTAATTGACAGGGTGAGCTACGGCAGATTCCAGGATGTCTACCAGTGCCACCAGGATCAGAAGACGTTCATTCAGGTATTGCGACTGCCCGGAACTTTTCCGGCTCACCAGTAATATCTCGCGCAAAGTTTCATGTTGTTCTGTCAGTTGGGTCTGTACCTCCAGAAGTTCCCGCTGTAAAACATCCTGTTTGCCGAGGTTGGTAAGAATTCGCCGCCGTATATCAAGGAAATCGGCCGATAATTCATAGGTATTATTGAGTGCTTCCTCCAGGGCCCCTCTCGGATTGATCTTTTCGCGGATAGTTGCCAGCAACAAATACCAGATGCCTCCCAATCCCACAAGAAGTGTATATTCATAATTCAGCAACACCTTGGCATCATGGGCAAAACTGAGTACCAGGGCCAAAAGGCCTGAAAAGCTGATCAGGGATGCCCGGAACCCGTAGATAGAAATATAGGAGATACAGAAGGTAAGAAAGCCCAGGACGAGCAACAACCACCATGTCTCACGTACAAAATAGCCGGCCATAAAGGTTACCACCATGATCAGGGCCGTAGCCAGGAGAATACCCACCACTTTGTTCCTGAACCTGCCACTCACATCACTGGGAGAACACCAAAAGGCTCCAAAAGCTATGGCCAACCCTATTTCCAGGTTCCCGGTATAAATGCCTGCAAGCACAGGAATTGTCACTCCGAACCCAATAAGAATGGCCTTAGAAAAGTCAGTGCTTTTCAGGAATTGAAATAAGTCAGTGATATAGGATCTGAAGGTGGTTTTCAATGCAGTTTAACTTAGAGGTAAAGTTACTCTTTATGATGAAAGTCAGCGGATGAAGAAACATATAATTGATGCTCTTTCGCCAATCCTGTTCATCTGATTTTTCCGGGGACCAGGAAATATTTTTGTCTTACTGTTTTTATCCCATCCTGTTGTTCCTATTTTTAGCAACTCAATATTCTGCTATGAAACCTGCAATCCTCCTATGCCTCCTGGGCTTAGTCTGTCATCCGGTAAAGGCCCAGATCCACCTTGATAATTGGATGTTTTACAAGGCATCAGATTCTCTTTCCGTCTCTGAGGTGACCCTGCCCCATACCTGGAATATCGAAGATGCCTTTGATGATGTACCTGGATATTTCAGGGGTCAGGGGGTATATGAGACAACTATTAATATCCACGAACTTGCTGCCCATCGGTACCTCCATTTCAAGGGGGCCAACCAGCTGACCAGGGTATATATCAACGACAGCCTGGCGGGGCAACACCGGGGCGGCTATACAGCCTTTGATATTCCAATATCTGAATTTCTCAGGGAAGGGAAAAACCAAATTAAAGTACTAGTAGATAATTCGCATATGGAAAGTATACCTCCGTTAGATGCTGATTTCACATTCTATGGGGGGTTGTACCGGAAGGTGTATCTAATGGAGGAGAATGAAATTTCCTTTAACCGCAATTACGGTGCAGACGATATTCTTTTAAAAGCCAGTCCCGGAAATGAGCAAGGCGGAATCCTGAACCTGGATATGCGCATCAGAAGTCAGGAAGACACAGAAGTTATACTGATCCGTAAAATCACAGATCAGGAGGGATTGCGAGTGGACTCTGATTCCCTGAAATTACCAGTGAAAGCCGGTATTACTGCAAAGAATCTATCATTAAAACTACCTGAGGTGCATGTTTGGTCTCCCTCCGATCCTTACCTCTATAATGTAGAGCTGAAGTTACTTGATAAAAATGGAACCTTCATGGACCGCTTTGAACATAAAGTGGGTTTTAGAACTGTAGCTGCCACAACAGAGGGATTTATAATTAACCAGGATACATTAAAATTGATCGGGGTGAACAGGCATCAGGATCTGGAGGGATTCGGTAATGCAGTGCCTGTAGAAGAACAATTAAAAGATCTCATGATGATTAAAGAAATGGGCGGTAATTTTCTCCGGTTAGCCCATTATCCCCAGCATCAGGAGATTTACGAGATGGCCGACAGTCTTGGACTTGTCTTGTGGTCGGAGATTCCTGTAGTGAACAAGGTTCCCACAGGAGCGGAGTACAGACCATATGCTGAAACCGTATTACAAATGCAAAAGGAACATATCGCACAAAGTATAAATCATCCTTCGTTGGTATTTATCGGCTATATGAACGAGATTTATTTGAGGATGGTTTTTGATAAGCATTCCCCGGAACAAGAAACGGAGATCAAGAACAAAACACTGGAACTGGCCCGGGAATTGGAAAATTTAACGAGAACTATGGCACCGGATCACCTTACAGCTATGGCGATCCATGGCCACCAGGTGTATAATGAGACGGGGATTTCCTCTTTACCGATGGTACTTGGCTGGAATCTTTATTATGGTTGGTATGTGGGCGCTATAGAAGACCTGGGTCCATTCCTGGATGAAGAATTTGCTAAATACCCGGACAGACCCCTCATCCTTTCAGAATACGGCGTTGGGAGTGATTCCCGTCTGCATACCGAGTACCCTGAAAAATATGATTTTACGGAGGAATACCAACTAAAATACCACCAGGGTTATGTAGAACAGGTCAAGGAACGGCCTTATGTAATAGGTATGGCCGCCTGGAATTTTTCTGATTTTGGATCTGAGTTCCGTGGGGATACCAAGCCACACATTAATCAAAAAGGACTCGTCTCTTATGACCGTAGTCCTAAAAATACGTACTGGTGGTATAAGGCTATTTTAAGAGAGGAAAAACCTTTAGTACACATATGGAAAGATCTTCCCATACACGTCGGGTCAACTCCTGACCGCTCGATCAAGGTAATTACCAACAGACCTGTAAGATTAGATTTAAACGGTGAAAATATTGGGGTGTTTGAACCGCACAATGGTATGATCCAAACACAGGTCACCCTTCAGCCGGGTAGTAATAAGATAAAGGCGTATATCAATAAGATCGTGGATTCCGTACAGTTGTACTGGCAAACTCCTGGATTGAATAAGAAAGGGGGTAAACTCGAATTGAATTTCGGTGCTTCTACCTATTTTACAGATAGAGAAAGATCGGTATGGATCCCGATCAATAAGGAAAATGAATTTTTCAAGGTCAATGAAGACGTCAGAAATTTCAGAACTTCCTCTAATATAAGAGGTACGGATGAAGATCCACTTTACCAAACCGCGATGGGTCATTTATCGCATCTTATGATTCCGTTAGAAAATGGAACTTACAAGGTAGACCTGTATTTGGCATCCTTCCAGAAAAATAAGTCTATCGCTTATGAATTGGGCAAGGAGGAAACCGGATCAGTTTTAAAAGCTACACATGCAAGCCAGGTAAGGATAAATAATGCAGTGTTGGATTTAGGCAATACACCTCCATTACAAGCAAGAAGATTAACTACCGAAGTAGAAGTCTCGGATGGAAATATAGTCATCAGTACAGATAAGGGGGAATACTTCGGCCTCAATGCCTTGCGCATAAGTCGAGTGAAATAGACTCAGAGGTCCAGGGTTACATATATATTTACCTTATCAGACAAGATGAGGCTTTTTTCCCCCAGATCAAAATCTAACCGGTTTATTTCAAATTCGGCCGAGAGTTTTTGGCTGTTATCTTCTGAAAAGTTCAATGGAATTGTCACTTCCCTGGTGATTCCTTTCATAGTAAGATCAAAATCTCCCATAAATATTTTCGGAGACTTTTGCTTCAGGGAACGTAGGTTCATGTGAATCTCAGGATACGATTCAACATCAAAATAATCCGATCTTTTAAGATGCTTATCACGAAGTCCAATCCCGGTTTTAATGGTTGCAGGATTTGCAGTTATATTGATAATTGATTTCTCCGGTTTACGGGTGTCCCATTCCAATTGACCCCTAAGTTCTCCAATAGTCCCTTCTACCGGAAAGCCTGCATTTTCTATGGTGAACAGGACATTTCCATCAAGAAGGGGTGTGGTATGATCATACTGCGCCCTGATGAACTGTGTCATCAACATCAAGAAGCCGATAGATATTGCTAAACGCATTTTATAAAGACTTTAAATATGCCAATAGTGCTTCCTTCTCTTCCTCCGAAATTTGCATTCCGAAGGGGTGGCCCTTCACAGCCATAGTTTCCTTGGTAGCCGGTTTAAAACCCGTTGGGATGTAATCGTCCTCCAGCCTTTGCGGGTCCAGTACATCTTCCATCCGGGACAGGTTGCCATTATGGAAAAAGGCTTGCCGCATCCAGGCGCCACGTAAGGAAGGTACTTTATAAAACCCAGTCCCTCTTCGGGTATAAAGTGTGGTTACCGAATCGGTTTCCACCGAAATATTAAAGATGTCGTACTTCTCGAAATCAGATGCCGATGGCTCATATCCGGTTGCAGGCAGCAACTGGTTATTGGTGTAAAAAGGAGGAGGATGGCAGGTCACGCAGCCTTCCCGGTTAAACACCGTCTTCCCTTTATTCAATAATTCCTGCGGGAATTTTTGGGGATTCTCAGGGGCTTCTAATGAGTAAATATATTTGGCCAATGCGAATAACTGCGCATCGCTATACCGTTTATTGACATTGCCGAAGGGATGGGACCAGGGGCTGTCAGCCGTGATCTCATCATGAGAATTGAAACCACGCATGGGAATATAACCGTTATAACTTGTCAGCATGTCCAACCCCTGGTTAAAAGCAGCATATCGCATCAGGTCCCCGATGTTGTCGTGTCGCATTAACCCGGTATGATCCAGGTATTTGATGTCTTTTATTCCGACCAGGCTGGGAACGGCCAATGGATAATTATAGGCAAATCCCTGGCGTACCATTACTCCAGGCGGTATAGCTTTCAGGAACTCCAGTTGTGAACTGGAATCCGACATCCAGTTTACTCTTTCCTCAATCCATGGAGTTATTGTCAGTGATTTAACGCCACTCTCATTATACGGGATATCAAATTTTTCCCTGATATATCCAAATAGCCGGTCAAATGGAAAATCCCCCTGGATCCCATCGTAAACTTTACCGTTTACGATACCTGTATGGCAAGAGGCACAGGACTGACCTCCCTGACGTAGGCCCTCCGGGGTCCTGGTATACTGGGTATACGGTACTATCCCTTCAGGGGTGGTTTCAATTCCAATCATGGAAATTACGGAAGAATCGAGGAATTGTCCCCGGGGTGAGACTGCCCGCTGGTCAACGGGCCAGTAATACACTGCTTTACCGGCAGCAATCCAGTCTTCCTGGGTGCTTAACTTTGAAAAATCGATAAGCTCCGGGCTTAGCTCTTTTAAAGAATCCAGGTATCCGGGGGGTTCGTGTTCCCGGATATAGACGGGGAAGGTCTTGTAAATGCGGTGCTCATCTAATGAATAATAAGTTGCCTCAGGAACATATTCAATGATGACGGAAGTATCCGGTGGAGGAAGATGAAACCGCTTAATTTCCTCCATATCCCAGGTCTTTGGAATATCAAGCAGCATTTTTTGAGCGGAAAAACCCAGGCACAGTAATAATCCCGCGAGCAGTATGACGGTCGAGTATCTTTTACCCATGATGATGGAGTTGAATTTTTAAATTAATCATTTCCCAACGTCATAGATTATTTTTTGTGCAAGTGGCACTGTTTTCTATGTATGAAGTTTATTTAAGCATTTTTACTGTCATGGTCCTAATAGGATATACCGTTAATGGTCAATCTTGTAATATGGCTTAAAGTATGTATATGTTAAATATTATATAAAATAGTACCTTGTATAACAATGTACTGTAACAAAGGTTGCCATCCATCGTCCTGTAAGTATATAACAAGAAAAAAATTACAAATTATAAAACCTAATATCTGGAAACCATGAAAGCTACAATGACGAAAACCGCAACAGAATCAAAGACCTTTAATTACTTCTCTAACCTAAGAGATTGCAAACGCGTGCAATGGGCACAATACCGAAATTTTACACGCTGAGATCGGCAGCATTAAATTATTATCCTTCAGATCATGAAACCATATGTTCACTCCGTATTCTCCGGTCAAAGGAAATTCAATACCCTTTTTGATATAATGCAACAGCAGGAGATCAGAACTCGGAAATACCGTCCTTCCTTCCCAGACCAACCCTGGAATAATTCCTGAAAACAAAAGGGGACGACCTTACACGTGCTGTCCCCTTTTTATCCATAATATGCTATACTATTTCTTATGAGTATGCAGGTAGCGTTTAAGCATTTGTTTTAAACTCTGGATATACTCCTTAAGAATGGTCGTATCAATCTCGATATGCGCCATGGAAGGAAGGGTGATAGGATCCTCATCCAGGAATATATACAATTCCGGGTACCTGGTCTCAATCAGGTTGGTAAGCCTTGTGATCTCTGATGACAATTGGTAGAGCGTCTTCATACCTGGTAGCCTGGGTTTAAATCAGAGGCGGAGATCGAAAACTCACAATCTGATTGTAGCGATCTCTAATACCTCCGGACTCTATTAAAGATACAAAAAACGTGTCGAATCCGGATGATATTAATCATTTATAATGCTGATTGTCAGACTTTAAAAAACTGAATTAGAAAGGCGATCAGTATACTCACGGCTAACCCGATATTAACCTTGGCAAAATCCTTACCGATCAGTACATACGCCTTTTTCATATGTTGTTTCCGCAATAGGTAGTGTATGGCAATCTCTCTTCCCGCAAGTACTCCGATAAACGTCCAGGTAGTACTCATCGGAATATTGTTCATATTTCCATAGAAAAACAACAGTAATCCGTAGAAAAGATCGATAAGCGTGGCCGAACGGATATTCCGGGTATTGGATTTTTGGTTAACGATCTTCTGAATCTTACCACCGCGACTGTTAAAAATATAGGCCATGATTCCGAGAAGAACCGTTAAAGACATCATTAACTCCGGAAAGCTCAGTTGCCGGGGAAGAAAGACATAAATATTGGCAAAGTCCTGTATAAGCCATTGCGACCAGAGAAAAGCGGTGGAAGCCCACTGGGCAGCCAGCCAGTAACGTTTGTTCTTTTTATCAAGATTTTCCAGGGCCTCGTCTGATTCGAATCTCTTTGCGATTACCAGGTAAATTATAAGAGCCGTTACCAGTGCCAAGGCGTACCCGATGACCGATTTAAAAACCATCCCTTCAATAACCTGCTGTGAGGAGAAAACACTTAAGATCATAAATGTAGTACTTACAGGGATACCGAACCTGGTAATCACAAGCAGTGTTAGGGGTGCAAGGAGGTACCACCACGGCATGGTTTCCGGCAAAGGTATCTTGTCCAGGCGACCATAGGTTACATCCCCCTGATGCAGGTTCCAGCCGTATATTAGTGTAGCACATAGGATCACTGAGGCGAAACCCCACAGAACCCACCATTTCTGTTTATGGTTAGAGGCCAAAAAAGTTCCCAGGGTCTGGATAACATCATTTGCGATCACCGCGTAGGCAGCGATGAGAAATCCCAAGTATATAATTGAATTTTCCATTTGTCTTAATTGGTTAACGGATCCCCGTTTTTTGAACTCCGGGTAATCCTGAAAATGCCAGCAAATGACGCTGACATTTGTTATCATAAAATAGCCGCAAGGTTATTTTATTATTACCGCAATGTTATATAATTCTGTTCGACTGTAGTCTTTGAGAGCCAATGGAATGGCCTATGTAATACTCTAAAAATTAACATATTATTAAAGCTTTAAATAAATACCTTTATCCTGTTTTTATATCCAGAGAATGTCTGTCACCAGGCTTTTATTTTTACTGCTTGCAGCTCTAGTTACAATGCAGGTCTATGCGGGAATCGAACCGCAGAACCCATGTTTTGATCATTTCTCGTCGGATAAAATTTCCGGTACACTTACATCACCTCCTGTTCTGGATTCCAACGATTATCTTCATTCCAACCCGATGGAAGTCCCGGAAGTAAAGGAATGGGAAGTGGTAACTTCGATTTTTACCGGGAACCTTTCCTCTACCGCCCCTGAATCAGTATCCCTTTCCGGGGTTCCGCTTTATTTAATGCTGTGCCGCTTTATTACCCCATCACTGGGTAGTACGGATATCATCTTTCCCTTTCATTTCTTTCCCTGATGTAGCCTTTACTTCTCTACAAAATCAGCTTTATAGGATTTACCCGGGTATGTTCCATCTTATGGCCTGATACCTTGGTTTTGCCGAAAGCAGAAAAGGAAATCACATCTTATATATTTTATTTATGGAAACTGAAATGATCATAATTTCACTGGTCCTGGTGGGCAGTGTATTCATACCTTATTATTTTTTAGAACGCAATGGAAGAGCCGGGCGCAAACAATGGCGGGATGCCTATGACAGGGCTGTAAAAGAGCACCACTTGAATATAATCTCGGAAGAAGCCTGGGAACAGAATTACATCGGGATCGATCCCCACTTGAGAAAACTGCTTTTTATTAAGAATTACGAGACTGTTAAGGTGGACGAGGTTATCGATCTGGACAAAGTTGTCGGGTGTAAAATTATCGAGAGCAGGAAATACCCAAAGATCAGGGATAAAAAAATATCTGTGCTGGAACGGTTGGATTTGGAACTTTCTTTGGATCATAATGGGAACAATTTATTGCTTAATATGTATGACCTTAAGGTTAGCTTCTCAGAGGATTATGAAGTTCGAAGAGCGGAAAAATGGAAACTGATTATCCTTAACCATATACACAGTTACCATCGCGGTAGCAAGGTGGCATGAGAGCTATCGTCCTGAGGCCATCTTTTAGTTTTAAAGAACTCAAATAATCTGGAATGGCCACTTTCGCATTAATTTTCATCATAGGTTATGTTCTGATCGCGTTAGAGCATAAAATAAAGATTGATAAAGCCGGAACAGCACTCTTCCTTGGAGTGTTGTTGTGGCTTCTTCTGGTACTGCAGTCAGACAACCTTCCTGAAACCCTGCACCACCTGAAGGAGCACTTTGAGGATATTGCTGAGATCCTGTTCTTTCTCCTGGGCGCGATGACCATTGTGGAGCTGATTGACAGTCATAATGGATTCGGGATCATTCAGAGAGTGGTCCGGATAAATTCAAAAACAGGCCTTCTCTGGACTTTATCCGGGCTTACCTTTTTCCTTTCAGCGGTTCTGGATAACCTTACTACGACCATAGTAATGATGGCGATCTTGAAGAAATTCATGACCAAACGGGAAGAGTTGTGGTTCTTTGCCGGATTTATTGTGATTGCTGCAAATGCAGGAGGTGCCTGGTCACCCATAGGGGATGTTACAACAATTATGCTTTGGAATGGCGGGCAGGTAACTACTGGCACGATCATAACAGAGACTTTCCTGCCAAGCGTGGTGTGTCTTCTGGTACCCTTGCTGTTTGTCTCCTTCCGGTTCCGTGGGGTGGCAGTAGAAGCATTGACCCAAAGTTCAGAACCGGAACATCTTATAAAGGAAAAAGAAAGTAACCTGATCCTGGCCCTTGGTGTGTTCCTGTTGTTGATGGTTCCGGTATTTAAGGCTGTTACTCATCTGCCACCTTTTATGGGAATGCTTTTCAGCCTGAGTATTTTCTGGATATCCACAGAGATCCTACATAGAAACAAACCCTCGGATATTCGTCACAAGCTTACTGTAGCTGCGACTATTCAAAGGATTGATACCCCGAGTATACTTTTCTTCCTCGGGATTCTCCTTGCCGTTGCTTCAATGGAAGCCAATGGTACGCTGCTGGTTCTCGGACAAACCCTGGAAACATCTTTTAGTGATTTTCATATAACCAATACCATCCTGGGGTTATTATCTGCCGTGATCGACAATGTACCTTTAGTAGCAGGCGCCATGGGGATGTATTCCATGGAGGTGTATCCCCAGGATCACGAATTCTGGACATTCCTGGCCTATTGCGCAGGTACCGGGGGTAGTGTCCTGATTATCGGTTCCGCAGCTGGAGTGGCAGCGATGGGAATCCTGAAAATAGACTTCGTGTGGTACCTGAAACGAATGGCCTGGTTAGCTTTGATTGGCTATTTATGCGGAATCGGAGTCTTTATGATAATGAACTGATAAAGGCTTATCTGCGTGTAAGTTAAGCATCAATGGACTTTTGACTGTTGTAAGAATTTGAAATCAATTGTCAAGATGTGGCACTTTTGATAACTTATTTTCATAGTTGATGTGTTAATCAGAGTGAACTTCATGATTGATCATCAGGCAGCATAATTTTATTTATTTTAGAGCTCTTATCTTTTCTCTCATGGTCAATGCAATCCTCGCTCATGTAAATAATTACATTTCTCTGACTCAGGAAGAGGAAGAATTCTTTACATCCCTTTTGACCACGGTTGAGATCAATAAGAAAACTTGGTTGGTAAGGCCTGGAGCTCGAATCGAACATGAGTATTTCGTGGTGAATGGATGTCTTAAGGCTTATTATCTTGATGAGTCCGGTGATAAACACATCATACAGTTTGCTATTGAGAACTGGTGGGTCGGCGATTTTGATGCTTTTTACAATAAGGTTGATTCGCGCTTATATATCGAAGCCCTGGAAGACTCAACCTTGCTCGCTATCAGCTATGACGATCTTCAGCAGCTTTTTGAGCGTGTACCCAAATTTGAACGCTATTTCCGTTTGCTGGTTACGAACGCATTCATATCGCTCAGGGGTAGGGTATTATCTTCATTGGAGAAAACACTTAAAGAACGGTACCTGGAATTCTGCAGGGTATACCCGAATATAGAAAAGCGTGTCGCCAATTATCATATCGCCAATTACCTGGGTGCTTCTCCTGAAAGTTTAAGCAGGATAAGGAGAAAATTGGTGAAGACGGCCTGATTTCTTGATATAGGTCAATTTTATTGAGTATTGTTTCCGCTACCTTTGATTTAATCGTTTAATATAGAGCGAGATAATACACAAGGGGCGACTTGTCAACAATATGATTTCTGCCTGAGACTTGGGCAGAAAGACTTATTGAACCAGCTCCATTTACTAATCCATAAATACATACGATGAAGAATATATTATTTGTCCTCACCAGCAATGACAAAATGGGAGATACCGGGAAGAAAACAGGATTTTGGGTAGAAGAATTTGCTGCACCCTACTACAAACTGATCGATGCAGGCTATGAAGTGACCCTCGCATCACCAGAGGGCGGGCAGCCCCCGATAGATCCTATGAGTGATTCTGAAGATGCTGCCACGGAGGCGACAAAGCGTTTTGATAAGGATGAGAAGACCAAGGAGAAATTAGCTCATACGCTTAAATTGAATACTATAGATCAGAAAGGTTTTGACGCGGTCTTTTACCCTGGTGGGCATGGGCTGATGTGGGACCTTGTCGAAGATCCTACTTCTATAGGACTGATAGAAAGTTTTTATAAGCACGAGAAACCCATTGCTTTCGTCTGTCACGCTCCGGCTGTATTAAAGCACGTAAAGAATGTAATGGGAGAACCTTTGGTAAAAGGACGAAAAGTTGCAGGTTTTACTAATGAAGAGGAAGAAGGAGTAGAACTTACAGATGTGGTTCCTTTCCTGGTCGAAGAAATGCTGAAAGAGAATGGCGGGAAATATTCCAAAGGGTCAGACTGGGAGCCTTATGCCGTTGAAGACGGATTACTGATCACAGGGCAGAACCCGGCCTCCTCAGAAAAAGTAGCCGAGATACTAATGAAGAAACTGCAGTAAGAATGAGTGAAGAACAAGCATTGTTACAACCTTATAAAAAAGGAAAATTTGAAACGAAGAACAGGGTCGTGATGGCTCCGATGACGAGGAGCAGGGCCGATAACCCTGAAAATAAACCTACAGAAGGCCTTCAGCCCGTATATTACAGGATCAGGTCTACAGCCGGTCTGATCATCACCGAGGGATCCCAGGTATCCGAAAGGGCTGTTGGCTATATAAATACCCCGGGAATTCACACTGAAGAACAGGTTGCCGGATGGAAGAAGGTGACGCAGAGTGTTCACGAAGAAGGAGGAAAGATATATATCCAGCTCTGGCATGTAGGACGGATGTCTCACCCGGATTTTCACAACGGAGAGTTGCCCCTGGCACCTTCAGCCCTTAACCCGAATGCGCAATCCTTTACCCCGGAAGGGATGAAAGATACGGTGACCCCCAAAGCAATGACAAAGGAGGAGATCAGGGAAACCGTGGAGGAATTCAGAATGGCAGCCAGGAATGCTGTTAAGGCAGGATTTAACGGAGTTGAGATACATTCCTCTAATGGGTACCTATTTCACCAGTTCTTCAACAGTACTTCTAATATCCGGACAGACGAGTACGGGGGGAGTATTGAGAACAGGACAAGGTTTTTCTTTGAAGTACTTGATGCGATCAAACAGGAGATCCCGGAACAGCAGATCGGGGCCAGGTTCAATCCCTCCCTGCACAACTTGTTCGGGATCACTATGGATGAAAATACCATCCCCACCTTTGAGTATATTATCAAGAGACTTAATGATTATGACCTGGCATATATACATCTTTCAGAACCTTTTACAGATGTCTCCGAAATCCCCTATGCGGTCAAAGAGATCGCGAAACACTTTCGCCCCTTGTACAAAGGAACCTTGATCATCAACGGGGATTTTGACCAGGAGAAAGGGAATAAGGTCATAGAGGATGGCCATGCAGACCTGGTGGCATTCGGGAAACCATATATTTCTAACCCGGACCTGGTAGCCAGGTTCAGGGAAGGTATACCGCTCACCGACTGGGATAAGGATACCTTCTATACCCCCGGGAAAGAAGGCTACCTGGATTACGAGATAAAAGCAGAGATTTAAAGAGAAACACGAATCAAAAAAATACAGCATGAAATTTAATCGAAAAGCATCCGCCCAATGGAACGGAAGCGGGAAAGAAGGAAATGGAGTATTGAATACGCAGAGCGGGATCCTGGAGGATACCCAGTATTCTTTTCATACTCGTTTCGAGGACGGGGATAAAGGAACCAATCCTGAGGAATTGATCGGAGCGGCCCACGCAGGTTGTTTTACCATGCAGCTCAGTTTTTTACTAGGCGAAGAGGGCTTTACTCCTGAAACCCTGAATACGAATGCCAAGGTTGCATTCCAGGATGGGGAAATTGTAAAGATCACCCTGGACCTGGATGGGGTTGTACCCGGAATAGATGAAGAGGAATTCAAAAGGATTGCTGACAAGGCCAAAGAAGTTTGTCCTGTATCAAAATTATTAAAGGCTGAGATCGAGCTATCAGTAAATCTGACTAATCGGTAAATACTCGAGAAAGAAACCTTAAAATAATAGTTCAGGGGTAGTGATGACCTTTGACACAGAACCTAAACAAAACAAATTATATGAGTACGGAAATAAAGGCATACGGAGCCAGCGACAAGGCAGCTGACCTGGAACCTATGACGATCAAAAGACGTGAAGTTGGCCCTAAGGATGTAAAAATTGAAATTACCTACTGTGGGGTGTGCCACAGCGATATTCACCAGGTTAGAAACGACTGGAAGAACAGCGTGTATCCGGTGGTTCCGGGCCACGAGATCATTGGACATGTAGTTGCAGTAGGTGAGAATGTAAAAAAGTTTAAAGAAGGCCAGCTGGTAGGTGTAGGTTGTATGGTTGATTCCTGCCGGGAATGCAGTTCGTGTAAAGACGACCTGGAACAATATTGTGAAAACGGGATGGTCCCAACGTATAACGGGAAAGATAAACACCTTGGCGGCCATACCTTTGGAGGTTATTCCGAAATGGTGGTAGTAGACCAGGATTTTGTCCTTACTATCCCGGAGAATTTGGATCAGAAAGCTGTAGCTCCATTGCTTTGTGCCGGGATAACTACCTTCTCCCCCCTGAACCATTGGGGTGTGAAGGAAGGAGATAAAGTCGGTATTATCGGTCTTGGCGGACTGGGCCATATGGGAATCAAATTCGCCAATGCCATGGGCGCGCACGTGGTGATGATCACCACCTCTCCCGATAAAGCCAAAGATGCCAAGCGGCTGGGGGCTCACGAGGTCCTGATCTCTAAAGATGAAGAAGCTATGAAAGAGCATACCGGCTCCTTTGACTTTTTGCTGAATACAGTTCCGGTTGGGCATGATATCAACCCCTATATCAACCTGCTGAAAAGAGATGCCACCATGGTATTGGTCGGTGCAATAGAACCGCTGGATGCCGTACACGGAGGCGGCCTAGTTATGGGCCGGAAGCGCGTTGCAGGGTCTTTGATCGGGGGTATTGCAGAAACACAGGAAATGCTCGATTTCTGCGGAGAACACAATATCGTCTCGGACGTGGAAATGATCAACATGGACAATATTAACGAAGCCTATGACAGGGTGACCAGTTCTGACGTTAAATATCGCTTTGTGATCGATATGAATTCCCTGAAAAACTAGGTATAAGAGATTTAAACAGGGGGCCACGGCCCCCTTTTTTTATGACCAATAATGGCGAATCTCCCAACCTGTTTATTGAATATCGACAGAATATATTACTTTAAGGGTCTAACCAAACCAAACTATACCTTCTCATGAAAAAACTATGGTTATGGTCCGTGACGGCCGCTTTAGCTGGATTTTTATTCGGGTTTGACACGGTCGTTATCTCCGGAGCAGACAAACAATTGCAGGCACTCTGGAATTCCTCTGACTCGTTTCACGGGATTGTAGTAATAGGAATAGCATTATGGGGAACTGTAATTGGTGCACTTCTGGGAGGGTTCCCGACCGACAGGTTCGGGCGGAAAAAAACCCTGATCGGGATTGGAATTTTATATACAGTATCTGCTATAGGGTCTGCAGTGGCGGGCGACCCAATTACATTCGCGGTATTCCGTTTCCTCGGGGGACTTGGGGTTGGAGCTTCTACTATTGCAGCACCGGCCTATATCTCCGAAATTGCACCTGCCAAAGACAGGGGGAAACTTGTAGGGCTCTACCAATTCAATATCGTATTTGGTATACTTATCGCATTCTTTTCCAATTACCTGCTCAGCGGCATCGGAGAAAATGCCTGGCGCTGGATGGTAGGGGTAGAAGCCATTCCGGCCCTGATCTATACCCTGTTAGCTTTTTCTATACCCCAAAGCCCAAGATGGTTGTTATCTAAAGGGAAACAGGAAGAGGGGAGAAGGTTGCTGGGGGTCGTAAGTCCGGGACAGGACCTGGATACTTTGATGAACGAGATCAATAAGGAGAATAGCGAAAACCCCAAGGGCGAGAGTATTTTTATGAAAAAATACCGCTTTCCACTGATCCTCGCGTTTTTGATCGCTTTCTTTAACCAGTTTTCAGGCATCAATGCCTTCTTATATTATGCGCCGCGAATTCTCGAAGAAGCGGGACTTGGAGCCAGTACTGCCTTACTAAGCAGCATCGGGATAGGCGTGACCAATATGGTGTTTACACTTATCGGGATCAACCTGATAGACCGGATGGGTAGAAGACAGTTAATGTATATTGGTTCTGCAGGCTATATCGTTTCCTTATCGCTGGTTGCCTGTGCTTTTTTCTTTGGGTGGGAGGGACTCTCGGTCGCTTTCTTCCTGTTTATATTCATTGCGGCCCATGCCATCGGGCAGGGAACGGTGATTTGGGTATATATATCGGAGATCTTCCCGAATCATTTAAGAGGTTCAGGGCAGAGTTTCGGCAGCTCGGTCCACTGGGTACTCGCGGCGGTGATACCTTCCATGATTCCTCTGTTATTTGGAAGTATAGGTGCAGGTCCCGTTTTCGCTTTTTTCGCTTTTATGATGGTGTTGCAACTGTTGTTCGTAGCATTTATGATGCCTGAGACCAAAGGGATCTCCCTGGAAGCCCTCAGTGCAAAGTTACTGGGTTCCCGGTCCCGTACACAGTGATCAGGATTTAAGGGTGTCGGGTATTTGCCCTATCCTGGCATAAGGATACCGGCCAATTTTATTCACCCCGTAATACCCGTTAAGCCCGGAGGTTCCTACGGTGCCTAGGATCTCGTAATCGAGTTCGTCGTTGCTGTCCACAGCTTCGTCAGGTAAGATCAACCTGTTGATCTCCCCAATGATCAGCCTGGTGCCGTTGTGTTTGATAAATGAATCTTCTATAAAATTCATACCCAGTTTAACTCTGCTTTCTGTTACGAAGGGAGCTGAAATATCCTCGTGGTATTCTTCGTGCAGGCCGCATTGCTCAAACTCTGATTCCTTACCCTCGAACTTTGCAGAGGTATAATGAGCATTCTCAACAAATTCAGGATGTACGTGGTTGATGGTATAACTACCGGTCTCCAGGATGTTTTCGTAAGTATGCCTGGGTACTTCGCCCACGGGTCTCATTATAAAACCGAGCAGGGCAGGGTCACTGCCTAAATGAACGACCGAACTAAATACAGCCAGGTTGGTATTCCCGGAGGCGGAAACGGTGCCAATAAGGTTAACAGGTTTAATTCCGCTGATACCGTTCAGAATTTTAATTCTTCTAATCCGGTCCATAGCAGCGATCTGCACTTTATTAAGGTTCATATGAGCAATCCTATTTAGCGTTTGCTGATGCGATTCCCGCTAATGGCCGTTTGCCTGGAGCTTTTAAAGCGTTTAATACCGGGGTTACGTTTTTTAAGATGTTTCTGGCTGGGGCCGCTGTTCACTCTTTTACGCCACCGCTTAAAACTGCTTTCTTTGAGTTCGTTCCGCATGATCTTGATGACCTCCTTTTCAGGCAGGTTAAACTGGTACTCAATGGCTTCGAAGGGAGTGCGATCCTCCCAGGCCATTTCAATAATGCGGTCTAATTCTCGTTCTGTAAATTCTTTTTCCATAGGACGGGAAACTGCAGTACTATACTGTAATTCTCCCATTAAGTCTTTTTTCTACCTTTCGCTTAACCTCGGTAATTTTTTTCATGGTATCCATGATCTTCTGATCCTTTTTTACCTTATAGATCTCGTTGAGTTCCAGGATCAAATTCTTTGCTTTTCGGGATGCCGTAATCCGGTCACTGGTAGACATATGTGACATCTTCAGTTGCAAAAATTCTGAAACCCTTTCTTGTAAATCCATTGTCATCATAAATAATTCGCTTTTAGCAATGAAACTAATTTTTAATCCAACTGGTCCATTTTTTTCAGGACCTGGTCTGCCTCGTATACTTTCTCGTCACTCAGTTTTCGATTGGTGGTAGAAAGATGGTGCGCCTCGGCCATTAGTTTCTTATATTTTTCACCGAGTTTTTCTTTTTCCGATTTTTTCCTAAACAGACCAAACATCTCATTTTTTCTTTTGTAGGGATTTACCCGTATTACTTACAGGTAAATGTACAATCTGTTTAAATAAAAATTCAATAAACTAAACAAAATAACATTGTTTTAACGCAGGCCGGGCAACGTAGCTTTTTTTAAAGCATTGAATTGATGCGAAAGCGATTCATTTTGATCGTTTCAGATCAAATTAATGGGTGCCTATTATTGTACCTTAGCGCGGCGGAATGCCCTGGCATTTCCGCAATTTTGTCAATGTATAAATTATATAACAGGCAGCAATAGATGAAGTGGATATTAAGGTGTTTTTGTGGAGTTGTGCTGATGTTCAGTAATAGTTGTGCCTCTCAATCCGTATTGATACAGGATGAAGAACAGACAGTGATCAATGAAAAGTTACGATATTATTTATATTACCCTGAAGACTACGAATCTTCCCCTGATGAAAAATTCCCGTTGCTCCTGTTTCTTCACGGAGGTGGGGAATCCGGTGAAGCTTTAGAGAAAGTGAAACTGAACGGGCCTCCAAAGCTGCTGGCGGAAGGTAAAGACTTTCCGTTCCTGATCCTTGCTCCACAGAACCCGCATAAAAGGCAGTGGTGGAACACCCGGGCCGTAATGCAATTGCTTGATACTATTGTCACCAATAATCGTGTAGACCGGAAGAGGATCTACCTGACAGGTCTGAGTCGGGGGGGCAGTGCGGCCTGGGAACTAGCCGTACAGTATCCGACAACTTTTGCAGCAATGGCCGTAGTTTGCGGGATGGCACCTTTGCCCTATGCTTCCTGGATCGATAAAGCAATGCCGATGTGGGTGTTTCACGGGACAGAAGACAAATCCATTCCCTTCTCCGAATCTGAAAATATGGTAAAGAAACTGAGAAGTCTGGGTTACAATGTGAAATTTACAGTATATGAAGGTCTGGGCCACGCGGCCTGGATCCCTGCTTATAAAACTGAAGCCTTGTATGAATGGATGATGGAGCAGGAACGAAATAAGCTACCGGATTAACCTGGCTCAGAGCCTGAGTCCCTCGTCTGTTTGCCACGGAATATTGTATTTTAGCCGCTGACAAAATAATTAGACTGTCCCAATGTTCAGCACTAAAATTTTTATCCCCACGATAATTTGTTTATTCCTGTTATTTGTAGCCTGTAAAGGTGACACTGAAAAACAGGAAAAACACGAGTTTACGAACGAACTGATCAATGAAACCAGTCCGTACCTACTTCAGCATGCACACAATCCTGTGAACTGGCGTCCCTGGAGCGAAGAAGCGCTCGAAGATGCGGCCAAAGAAGATAAACTCGTCCTGGTCAGTATCGGATATTCCTCCTGCCACTGGTGCCATGTCATGGAGGAAGAAACTTTTGAGGACAAAGAGGTGGCCGAGTTGATGAATAAAAATTTTATCAATATTAAGGTCGACCGGGAAGAAAGACCGGATATAGACCAGGTCTATATGACTGCTTTACAGCTTTTGCAAGGTTCCGGGGGGTGGCCGCTTAATGTAATAACACTCCCTGATGGAAAACCCCTATACGGGGGCACTTACCATACCAAGGATGAATGGATGCAGGTTCTCCAGGAGATAAGCAGCCTGTATAAGGATTCTCCCGACCGTGCAAGAGAATATGCAGATAAAGTGGCACAGGGGATACAGGCGGTAAACCTGGTATCTAAACCTGCTTCAAATCAGAATCTTAGCAGCCATTTACTGGATGATATCATTACGGCCTGGCAACCACAATGGGATCTTGAATTCGGGGGACAGAAAGGGCGGCAGAAATTCATGCTTCCCGTGAATTTGTCTTTTCTCCTTCAATATGGTTACCTAGCAGAAAATAATAATGCACTGGCTTTTGTCCGTACCACCATGGACCAGATGGCAAGGGGAGGAGTCTATGATCAGTTAGGCGGTGGATTTTACCGCTACAGTACCGATGATCGCTGGCAGGTGCCCCACTTTGAAAAGATGCTATATGACAATGCCCAACTGCTTGAGCTATATGCGGAAGGATACTCCCTGTATAAGGAAGCGGGTTATGAAAACGTGATACGAGCCACGAGTACTTTCCTGGATCGGGAAATGCGCCACCCGGACGGAGCGTATTATGCGGCCCTGGATGCCGATAGCGAGGGTGAGGAGGGGAAGTTCTATACCTGGCGAACAGATCAGCTGAAAGAGGTTCTTGGTGAATCTTATGATGAATTTGCGACCTATTACGGGATAGAAGGCCGGCAACCCTGGGAAAACAATAGTTATATCCTTACCCGGCCACGTACGGATAGTGCCTATCTGGTAAATAGTCCCTTGGATAAGCAAATTTTAGGGCGGAAGAAAACGGAATGGAAGAAGTTACTTTTGCCCGCGAGGAATAAGAGGGTAAGCCCGGGAGTAGATGACAAGATCATCACCTCCTGGAATGCCCTGTTGATCAGTGGATTTACCAGGGCATACGAGGCCTTGGGTGACCCGCAATATTTGGAGAGGGCCATTGGGATATTTGATTTTCTCCGGGAGCACAACACCAAAGGAGATCAGCTGATCCACACCTATAAAAAGGGTAGTGAGCAGGAGGAGGGATTCCTTGAAGATTATGCCTATATGATCAGTGCATCCCTGGACCTGTATTCCGTAACCACGGAAGAACAGTACCTGGACTATGCCCGCACATTACTTGAAATTTCCGAAAGTAAGTTTTACGATAAGGATGCGGGTTTATTCCGCTTTAAGGATGATAATGAGTTGATCGCCACCATTTACAAAACGGATGATGGGGTATTACCTTCGCCCAATGCTGTCATGGCAGAGAACCTGCTGATCCTCGGGCACCTGGATTACAACAAGAGTTATTTGGAGCGATCTGTGGAAATGCTACAACTGATCCTGCCCCAGCTTAAGCAGTCGCCCGATCTTTATGCAAAATGGAACACTTTACTGTTGCAGACAGTCTACCCGTTTTACGAGGTGGCAGTGGTTGGACCTGATGCTGTCAAGAAACTTAACGAGATGAAGGCCCGGTTCATTCCGAATGCGGTCCTGGTAGGATCTGCTTCAAAGAGCGAACAAGCCTTATTTAAGAACCGCTATGTACCCGGAGAGACCTTTATATATGTATGCAGGGATCATAGTTGCAAGATGCCGGTTACTTCTGTACCTGAGGCGATCAAACTGCTGGATCAGCCGGGAACTTCAGAATAACACCAAAAAAAAATGCGGGGCTTTCGGCCCCGCATTTAATTTTATAATCCTTAGATAAATTAGAATCCTGGATTCTGTGTCAATACTCCACCGCTCAGGTCAATCGCGTTGACCGGGATTGGCAGGAGATCCATTTTAGGCAGGTACGGATTAGCTTTTTGTCCGAAGTTACCTATGGTTCTTGCTTCGTTGGCAATGTACTCGTTGATCACACTCTCTGCTACGCCCCATCTTCTGAGGTCAAATAGTCGGTGTCCTTCCATGGCCAGTTCCAGGCGACGCTCAAAGCGGACTGCTTTCCTGGCAAAAGCCTGGTCGGGGAAAGAAGCATAAGGCTCTATCTGGTAATTGGCTGCAGGAGCTGTCCCGCTTGCATCTTGCACATAAGACATATTCTTCGCCCTGTTCCTTACCTGGTTCACATAGCCAAGAGCTTTAGTCAGGTCGCCATTTTCAACAGCTACCTCTGCGGCCATCAGCAACAGATCTGCATACCTCATAATGTGGTAATTGATCCCGGAATGCTGCTGCCCCCAGGCACCAGTACCCTGGTTAGCTTCTTCACCCGCCTGGTAAACATTCTTCTTAGGCAGGTAAGGTCCTGAGATATCAGCAAAACTGGCACGGATCCAATCTTTTCCTATATGCTCGCCATAACCATTGTAATCTATTCCTCTACGGCCGACGGTATAGTCAAGTCGAGGATCCAGTGGTCCTGCTTCAGGTGTAAACGGATCGGAACTTTCCACCCCGTAATCATTCGCTACATCGCTTTGGTTAAAGGTGTCGAGTAAAGGTAACCCGGAACCGTCTGTCTGGTAAGCATTCACCAGGTCCTGAGTAGGCTGGTAAAAACCACAACAAGAACCGAATGGCCCAGGGTTAGGGAAGTTAAGTGTTCCTCCCCTGTTCCCGTTCAGGGATTGCGCATCGTCTGCTGTGAACTGGATTGCGAAGATAGACTCCGCACTGTTGTCCCCGGCAAGGCTGAAATTATCCAGGTACTCTGCATTCAGGGCGTATGGCCCGTTGTTGATCACGTCTTCAAAAAGAGGACCTGCTGCAGCGTAATCCTGCTGAAATAAATGAACTTTACCCAGGAAAGCCTTTGCAGCCCATGAGGTCGGTTTTCCCACCAAAGACTGTGTGGCAGGAAGGTTATCTACGGCAAACTGGAAATCAGCCTCTATCTCTTCCCAGATCGGGCCTGTGTTAGGCTGGTTGAATTCGGTATTTGCGTAGTTTTCTTCAGAGATATAAGGAACATTCCCATAGATCTTCTGTAGCTCAAAGTTAAAATGCCCCCTGAGGAATCGTGCTTCTGCCAATTGAGAGGAGAAATCTCCGTCTTCAATAGAATTGATAAGCGAGATAACTGCGTTAGCGCGGTTAATACCGGCAAAAAGACCACTCCACTTTCCGAGGAAATAAGGGTTAGAACTCGTCCAGTCATAGGTTTCTATGAGGAAAAGGTCTGCCTGGTCTCCATCTGTACTTCCCTTATGGGCATCATCGGATATCACATCAAACCACCAGTTATCTCCACTTACGGTCCAGTCGGCAGCCGGCTGGTTATTCCGGATACCGTCCAGGGCTGAATAGGCGCCTACAAGCAAGAGGTTGACACCCTGTTCATTCTTAAGGGCGTCGTCACTCAGTGCGCCGACAGCCGGAACTGTGGTAAAGTCGTCATTACAAGCCAATAGGCCCATAAATACACTGACATACATTAATAATCTCTTTTTCATCTTTTTTAGAATTTTGTGTTAATACCTATGGTAAATATCTGGGCCAGAGGATATGTATTCTCATCTATACCCAGGGATAAGTTGTCAAATGTAATGATCTCGGGGTCAAACCCGTCATACCCTGTAATGGTGAACAGGTTGGTACCCTGTACATAAAGACGAAGCATATCCATTCCTATTTTACCGGCAATATCATTATCAAAAGTGTATCCTACCTGTAGATTCTTCAACCTTAAAAAGGATGCGTCTTCCACGAAATAAGAATTGGGTTGTGTCTCTGAATTGGTAATTGTCTGGCTCAGTGCAGGCAGGGTTGCATCCGTATTGCTGGGAGTCCAGGAATCAAGTACCCTTACACTTCGGTTCGAATCGAAGAATGTAGGGAAATCCGTATAGATCTTGTCATAGTTATATACGTCGTTTCCTTGTGATCCCGAGAAGAACAGGGACATGTCAAAGCCGGAGTAATTCAAGGCAACATTCAGACCGTAGGTGAAATCCGGGTGAGGGGAGCCAATATAGGTTCGGTCCTCATCATCGATTGTCCCGTTACCGTCAACATCGCGGTATTCAAATCGTCCCTGGTCTGTGAACCCTATGACCTCTCTTCCGTAGAATTCAGAAATAGACCTTCCTACCTCTGTACGGGTTACAGCCCCGCCCCTGAGGTTGGTACGGCCCACCTGGAAGTCAGCGATCAATTCCCTTACCTCGTTCTTATAGTGCGAGATGTTGGCGGAAATGTTATACTGAAGTCCGTAACTGGTTTCGTTACCATATCCAACAGAAAGGTCAAAACCTGTGTTCCGGATATCTCCAAGGTTTACCAGTGGCGCTGTAGCATCAATGGCAGTAGTACTGATAAGGCTGAAATCTCGTGTGATCAGGTCCTTGGTGTCTTTCTGGTATACTTCGAAAGATACATTAAGGGAGTTGTCCAACATCCCGAGGTCTACCCCGATATTCTTCACTTCACTGGTTTCCCATCTCAGGTTAGGATTACCCACCTGGTTAAGGATGGCCCCTGTAGAAATTGAGCTACCGTCAAGGGAATAATTTGCCAGACCTTCATTCAGGGCAGAAATGTTAATCGTCGGGTTGCTTACGGGCAGGGTCTGGTTTCCGAGCTGTCCATAAGAAGCCTTCAACTTTAACCGGCTTACCCATGCATCCTGAGGGTAGAAATCCTCGTCACTGATGAGCCATCCTGCGCTGAAGGAGGGGAAAATATCACTTTTATTATCCCCGAGGAATCGTGAGGATTCATCCCGACGAACTGTGGCAGTGGCAAAATATTTTCCGGCGTAAGAATAGGTTGCAGTTCCAAAAATGGAGAACAATGCGTTTTCGCCATCATAGGCAAAATCCACATTAGGTGTACCGCTACCATTACTTAACAGGTAGAAGTCGGGAGTCTCGAATAAATACCCGTTCCTCGAGATCTGGCTTCCCTTAGACCTGTCCTGTACAGCTTCTATACCAGCAAGGACATTGATATTGTGGTCTCCGAATGTGTTGACATAATTCGCCGTGTTACTCCAGGTCCAGGAGAAATTATTAAAGGTGAATTCGGTAAGTGTATTGGTGCTCAATGGCTCAACATGTTCAGGGTCAAGAGAAAGGAAAGATCTGTTATTTCCTGATTCTACAGTACCACTGAAGAGAGTTTTAAAGGTCAGGCCTTCGTACAGGTTTGCTGAAAGATAGATATCACCAAATACACGGAATAATTTATTATAGTTATCATCTGCTCTGAGTAGTTGTGCAACAGGGCTCCTGGTATTACTAAGACCCGGACCTCCTGAACCGGCAAGGTTTCCTTCATCGTCGTATACCGGGATCAGCGGGCTCATCCTTAAAGCATCCTGTACGGTGTTCCCGGTAGAACGGTTAGAGAATGATGCATTTAAATGCTCCCCGATGGTTATCCTGTCTCCAAGCTTGAATTCTGAATTTAAGCGGGTGGTTCCTTGTTTGAAACCCGTAGTCAGGAAAATACCTTCACGGTTAAGATAATTGGCAGACATGAAATACTTGCCGTTCTCTCCACCATTCTGTACTGAGAGTGAAAAATTTTGAGTTTGAGCATCCTGGGTTATGGCGTCAACCCAATCTGTTCCTCCGGGACGTACGGTAGCACTAACAGGCTCCCGCGTTATTGGATCATAAGAAACAACCCTTGTGTATCCCTGGAGAGTGTTGGGAACTACAGGTGATGGTCCTGATCCGTATTGCGGATGGGTCACGGTGGCACCGTCATTGGCCAAACTCTGGAAGATCATTTCTCCGTGCTGTTGTGCATTCAGGAGCTCCGGTATATTTGTAGCTCTTGAGATACCGGTGTAGAAGTTAAAGGAAACAATCGCTTCTTCCTGGTTGTAACCTCCACCTTTAGTAGTGATAATCACAACCCCGTTAGAAGCCCTTGCTCCATAGATAGCTGCTGCACCATCCTTCAACACGTTGATCTGGTCTATGTCAGCAGGGTTGATACTGTTAAGTACATTCGAATTATCTGTTTGTACCCCATCGATGATATACAGCGGGTTGGTGTTGTTACTAGTACCAAAACCACGAATATTGATCTTGGGCGCTTCACCAGGGCTACCGGCATTAGTAACAGTTACCCCCGTTACCCTTCCTTCCAGTGCTTCGGAAGCGTTGACAATAGGAGCCTTCGTTGCCTCGGATACATCAACAGAGGCGACAGATCCGGTTACATCTCCCCGGGTCTGGGCAGCATATCCCAGAACAACCACCTCGCTGAGCTGGGCGGCATCTTCAGCCATAGTCACATTAATTACACTTTGTCCGTTTACAGGGATTTCCTGGGGGGTGAAACCGACAAAACTGAAAACAAGGACTGCATCCGAATCAGCTTCAATGGTGAAATTCCCATCAAAATCGGTCTGGGTTCCCTTTGTAGTTCCTTTTACAAGAACGTTCGCTCCTCCAAGAGGAATTCCGTCCCCGTCTGTAACGGTTCCGGTAATGGTTTGTTGGTAGTCGAACTCGGACCTCAGTGCATCAGCAGGATTCGCAAATGCGAAGGCCCCCACCATGAAGAACAAGAAAGACAAAACCGTCAAATAGCTAAAGTTACCACGCACTGATCTCAATGAGTGATAATCACTTCTTTGGTTCATAATCTTGAGTTGTTTAGGTTAGTTATAAATATTCGTATTCTCCTGCATCCCAGTCAACACCCTTACATCTGAAGGTTGAAGAAAAAAAATCCAGGAGAATTCTTATTAATACCTCTAAAATAAGAACTTATTATTAAGACTATCAAAACTATTTTGTCAAATAATTAACATTTTAGTAAACATTGTAAAACGTTAATTGGCATTTTTCAATGGGGAAAATGTGGAATAGTAAGTTAAATTTTGATTAATATTGTTGTTTCACAAGCACATTTTTTGAACCAAACCAAACTTCTCAACTAAGGAATGATCGCCAGTTTCCTCAAGAAAATACACCGTGAAATCACCCCGCTTACCGAAATGGATAGTTTTTATGTCTGTGAAAGGGTAAAGGATTGTTTTGATTACCCCGTCCATTACCATCCGGATTTTGAATTAAATTTTATCAGTGGTGGAAAAGGGGTGAGGAGGGTCATAGGCGATCATATCGAGGAAATCGATAACACCGAACTCGTCCTGGTAGGGCCCAATCTTTTCCATGTGTGGGAACAGCACAATTGTACCCAGAAGAATATACATGAAATAACCATTCAGTTCCCTGAAAACCTATTTCACGACTCATTCCTGCAGCGTAACCTCATGCAGCCAATCCGGAATATGTTAGACAGGTCTGCTCATGGAATTTTGTTCTCTGCCGATGAGATCCGGCACATCATCCCCAGGCTTGAAAAAGTAACGGGCATGACCGGGATGCCATGTTTCCTTGAGTTGATGTGGATCATGCACGAATTGGCCCAGACGCCTAACCAGCGACTGTTATCGACCAACACGGTGAGCCCGGATAATACGGAACAGGGGGATAAGGTCAAATTGTTATATGACTACGTTCACCAGAATTTTTCCTCGAGGATCAGCCTGAACGATATGGCCGATCTTATGAATATGAGCAATGTATCCTTTAACAGGTTCATAAAAAGGAGTACAGGGAAAACCCTTGTGGAGTATGTGAATGAAGTCCGCGTTGGTTATGCCTCCCGCTGGCTGATCGAAAAGGACCTGAGTATATCAGAAATTGCCTTTTCCAGCGGCTTTAACAGTATTGCAAATTTTAACCGGGTATTCAGGAAAATGAAAGGGCAGACCCCGACGGATTTCCGTAACGAATTTTCTAACCTTAAAAAGGTCCTGTAAAATTCCAATTGCTGAAAGAACTTTCACAGCCTTGAACTTTTTTTTTCAATTCTTGCTCTTTTCTGATCATTCTGCAGTTTTAACAGGTATTTGCTATTTTAAATACTTAATTTTCTAAGTCAAATTGTAAATAAACCAAACCAGACTATTCCTATGCAGATTAAAGAACAGGCCAAGGTTTATGATGTTATCATTGTAGGCTCTGGCGCCGGTGGCGGAATGGCCACCAAGGTATTATCAGAGGCTGGCCTTAAAGTTGCCGTAGTGGAAGCAGGTCCGTACTTTGACCCGGCAGATCCCGACCAAATGACCCAGTTAAAATGGCCCTATGAATCCCCCCGCAGAGGCGCCGGGACTGTCCGGCCTTTTGGAGATTTTGATACGGCCTACGGAGGTTGGGAAATAGAAGGGGAACCCTATACCCATAAGGATGGAACTAAATTTGACTGGTTCCGTTCGCATATGCTGGGAGGGAGGACCAATCACTGGGGGCGGATATCCCTGCGTTTCGGGCCTAAGGATTTTAAGCATAAAGATATAGACGGGCTCGGGGATAACTGGCCCATTGGTTACGAAGATGTAAAGCCCTATTATGATAAGGTGGATAAACTCATTGGAGTTTTCGGAACCAATGAAGGTTTGCCGAACGATCCCGATGGTTTTTTCCTGCCACCCCCAAAACCCAGGCTGCACGAACTGTTCTATATAAAAGGAGCCAGGAAATCGAATATCCCGGTCATCCCATCCAGGATGTCCATGCTTACCAAAAAGATCAATAAAGAAAGAGGAGTATGTTTCTACTGCGGGCAATGTTCCCGTGCCTGCCAGGTGTATGCTGATTTTTCCTCGGGTAGCTGCCTGATCTTCCCCGCGCAGAAGAATGGTGGACAAGTAGATCTTTATGTAAACTCGGTTGTGCGTGAAGTCACCACCAATGAAGAAGGAAGGGCTACGGGTGTATCCTATATCAGCAAAGACGACAGGAAAGAATATAAATTAAAGGGCAGGGTAGTGGTACTCGCCGCCTCTGCATGCAGCTCTGCACGTATCCTGCTGAACTCTAAAAGCAGTCAGCATCCCAACGGGCTGGGGAACGGGAGCAATGTGGTTGGGAAATACCTCCACGATTCTACCGGTGCCAGCCGGGCCGGCTTTATACCGGACCTGATGAACCGGAAAATGTATAATGAAGATGGGGTTGGTGGAATGCACGTTTATACTCCCTGGTGGCTGGATAACAAGAACCTGGATTTCCCCAGGGGATACCATATAGAAGTGTGGGGAGGAATGGGAATGCCGGGCTACGGCTTTGGTTTTAACCCGAACGAATTCAACAAGTTCTTTGGCCTGCCCACCGGTGGATACGGGGAAGGCTTAAGGGCAGATGTGAAGAAATATTACGGTTCTGTCATCGGTTTCGGCGGCAGGGGAGAAGCGATCGCGAGGGAGGATAACTATTGTGAAATAGATCCTACCACGGTCGATGAATTCGGGATTCCTGTCCTGCGGTTCCATTACAAGTGGTCCGATTTCGAAAGAAAACAAGCCAAGCATATGCAGGAGACCTTTGAAGAACTCATCCACAATATGGGCGGGGAAGTCCTGGGTGACAGGCCTCCAAAGGAGGAAGATTATGGGTTGCTCACCCCGGGAAGGATCATTCATGAGGTGGGTACCACCAGGATGGGTGACGATCCTAAGAGATCAGTGGTGAATAAGCATCAGCAACTGCACGAAGTGGATAATGTCTTTGTGATGGATGCAGGGCCTTTTGTGTCCCAGGCGGATAAGAACTGTACCTGGACAATCCTGGCGCTGGCTTGGCGCGCATCAGATTACCTTGTCGATCAATTGAAACAACAAAATATTTAAGAAATGGACAGGAGAAAAAGTTTAAAATCTCTATTCCTCGGAACAGTAGCAGGAGGGTTAGCATTACACGGTTGTAAACCTGAGGCCGAAGTGGCCCAGGAAGAATCTGCCATACAGGGTTACTCATATAATTACGGGAGAACACCCAAGGAAAAAGAGCTGATCATGGAACTTGAAGAGGAGGTTTTCTTCAACGAGCATGAGATGGAGACCATAGCCGTATTATGCGCTCTTATCCTGCCAGCTAATGATAAATTTGGCAGTGCCACCGATGCGGGAACCCCTGCCTTCATAGAATTCATGGCTAAAGATATCCCGGAAATGCAGGCTACCCTCAGGGGTGGGCTCATGTGGTTAGATCATAAATCCAATACCGAATACAACCTTGAATTCAAATCGGCAGAAGAAGCCCAGCAAAAACAGCTTTTAGACGCTATTGCCTTCTATGATCCGGAAGTTCCCATGAACGAACAACCCCTGGAAATTCAATTCTTTTCCATGATGCGAAACCTGACGCTGACCGGGTACTATACATCCAAGATGGGGATAGAGGACCTGGGATACCAGGGAAATATGCCCAATGTTTGGGATGGTGTCCCTGAAGATGTACTTGAACAACATGGCGTAGCCTATGACGAGGAATGGATCGCTAAATGTGTGGACCAAAGTAAGCGGGGTGTGATCGCGGAGTGGGACGAAAATGGTAATTTGCTGACCTGATAAGCTAATCTAAATATTAAGGCTATGAAAACATTTGCCCATGCTGCTGTATTCTTATGTATAACCCTTTTTTCCAGCCTGGGATACGCACAGGAGATTGGCTTACAACTTTACAGCCTGAGAGAACAGTTCAAAACAGATGTTGAGGGTACCCTTAAACTGGTCAGTGATTGGGGCATTAAGAGTCTGGAAGGAGGGGATACCTACGGTTTGCCTTTGGATGAATTCCAGGATCTCCTTGAAAAATATGACCTGCAGGTAGTGAGCGTGGGAAGTTCTTTTGAAGAACTCCGGGACAATCCTGCTGCAGCGATCCAAAGAGCGGAAGACTATGACGCCGAGTATATCATGTGTGCGTGGATTCCCCACAAAGACAAGTTCAAGATGGCCGATGCCAAAAGTGCCGTGGAAGTGTTCAACCAGGCCGGGAAGCAGGCTAAAGCCGCAGGTCTGACCCTGGTGTATCACCCGCATGGATATGAATTTGCCAAACACGGGAAGGGTACTCTTTTTGATTTCATGGCTGAGCAGGCGACCGACTTTGATTTTGAAATGGACGTGTACTGGGTGAAACACGGAGGTGAAGACCCTATGGAATTGCTGAACACCTACCCGGACAAATTTAAGCTTATGCACCTGAAAGATATGAAAGCAGGAGTTAAGGGTAATCTTTCCGGTCATGAAGATGTGGAAACCAATGTAACCCTGGGAACCGGCACCATTGATATTGCCGCCCTGGTTCGCAGGGCAGGAGAATTGGGGATTCCTTATCTTTTTATTGAAGATGAATCCTCCAGTGTAGTGCAGCAGGTTCCCAAAAGCCTTGAATTCCTGGGTCAGCTACGGAAAATGTAATCAGTTATAGGCCCTCCGTTTGCTCTGATACGGCTACACCAACCATAGAATCGGCGGTACCATAATAAAGGAACCATTTGCCCTGGTAAAGCACCAGGCCTTCGATAAACGTGGTCCCGGCCTTATACTGTCCCGTGATCTCATGTGGCAGGCTCGGGCAGATAAAGGGTTTTTCCAACCTCTTCATCATTTCTTCCGGGTTTTCCTTGTTAAACAGTACCTGCCCACCGCAATAAGTGCCTTCGGGCACTACAGACCCTGCCCCTTCTCCACTTAAATTTTTGCCATTATAAAGCAGGATAATACCATTATCAGTATATAATGCGGGAGGCCCCGGTTCTACCAGGTGGCTGTCAAAGTCGTTCAGGGTGGGTTTAAACACTTTTAATAAAGTGCCATCCTCTTCCACCATGGGAGTCCAGTTAATTCCATCTTCCGAGGTGGCAAGGTTTACAAAAAGTTCCCCCCAGTACATATGGTACAGACCGTTGATCTTCTTAGCGATAAGTCGCCCGTCGCGAACTTCTGTCACCACAGATCCTGATTTGCTCCAGGTATCCAGGAATTTACCGTTGTAGGCCGATTGAAAGGTCGGGCCATGTTTTTTCCAGTTTTTCAGATCGGGGGAGGTGGCAACTGAAAGTCGGGCCGTATCCTGGTTCCAGCTGGTGTACAGCATCAGGTATTCGCCATTTTCCAATTCTACGACTCTGGGATCTTCGATGCCCCCCGGGTGGTCCCACTTCCTGAATTCATCCTTTTCCGGGTAAAGTACTGGCTCCGGGTATTTTGTGAAGTTAATACCATCGGTACTATAGGCAAGTCCGATCCTGGAAGTCCGCCCCCCAAGAATAGCCTCAGGATCATCTTCAGCCCTGAAAAGCATAAAAACTGTGTCGTTGCGTACAACAGCTCCAGGGTTAAAGACATCTGCCTGCTGCCATTTTACGGAATCCTGCTGAATGGGACAGAAAAATTCATACTGATCATCGGCTTGCATGATCGGGTTTTCAGCCGGTTTTTCAAATCCTTTTAACCAGGGATCCTGCGAGAGAGACATTAATGGTAAAAGAAGGAAGAGAATATATATTTGTCTAAGCATGAGATGTGTTTTTGAAAGTATCTAAAGTTACACC
Organism: Zeaxanthinibacter enoshimensis; assembly: GCF_004362865.1. Taxonomy (GTDB): domain Bacteria; phylum Bacteroidota; class Bacteroidia; order Flavobacteriales; family Flavobacteriaceae; genus Zeaxanthinibacter; species Zeaxanthinibacter enoshimensis. The sequence continues at coordinate 630,686 of NZ_SNYI01000002.1, forward strand.
TTGTATTGGAAGAAATCAGGCGAAGTTTAACTTTTCTGTATTTTTACAGGCATCGATACCAATTTTCCTTTTTAATATTCCAGTTTAAAATATGATAAGAGTACTGATCCTTGGTCTGTCACTGTTGATCCTATCCTGTAAAGAGACGACTTCTGAGAAGAAAGTCAGCAGTAAACCTGAGACTAATTTGGCACCTGAAGATAGTTTAAGTGTTGTGTCTAAGCAAGCGGAGGAGGTAAAACTAAAATCTCTCGATAACCTGTCAGACACTACATTTATACGACTTGCAGATTACAGCCGGGATTTTTCCTATGACCTGCGATATGCCACCGAGAATAATTTCATGAAGGAGAAGGTTTATGAATGCGGGGAATGCTATCTGCGGGCAAAAACGGCCAAGGCACTCATGCAAGCCAATGACGAACTTATGAAGAAGGGATATCGCATCCGATTCTTTGACTGTTATCGGCCGCGATCGGTGCAGTACATTATGTGGGAGATCGTACCAAACCCCCAGTACGTAGCAAACCCGGATAAAGGTTCTATTCATAACAGGGGAGGGGCCGTAGATATTACCCTGGAAACTTTGGAGGGCGTAGAAGTGGATATGGGAACCGACTTTGATTATTTTGGCAAGAAGGCATACCATGATAATACAGACCTGCCTGAAAAGATACTGGCTAACCGAAAACTCTTAAAAGAGACTATGGAAAAGTATGGGTTCTGGTCTATCCGCACGGAGTGGTGGCATTATAACCTCGGATCTGCTTCCAGGGATAAGATCGCAGAGTTCGAGTGGGAATGTGATACAGTTCAGGGAGATTGAAAGCTGTTCCTTATAAATAATCTTTGTAACTGGGATGGACCCAGGGAGCCCTGTAGTCCCGGGCCAGTAACCTGGTAGCTTCAGGATCGGATTTCACTAACTTTCTTTCGGGATCATATCGCAAAGGCCTGTCGCATTCCAACGCAATATTCGCCAGGATACAGCTGGCCGAGGAAATATGACCCTCTTGAATGTCCGCGACGGGATCAGTACCCGAATCTATTGAGGCAAGGAAATCTACAAAGTGAAGTCGCGTGGCCGGGGCAGCATGTAATTCCATTCCTTCTTCTTTCAAATCCTCAGGGAATTTATCTTTCTCCAGCAGTGCTTTACCATGGATACGCTTACCTTCTCCTACAGGGATAAACTCGTACTGCATCACACTGGCCTTTAAAGTCCCTTTCTCCCCGTAAAGGATAAAAGCCCAGGGATATTCCGGGTCCGCAGCTGTACCCCAGGTCCTGTGTTGCCAGACACAATTGAGTTCACCGAATTCGAAAATAGCGGTCTGGGTATCCGTTATGTTAGATCGACCATCTTTCTGAACAAAAATACCTCCTGTGGATCTAATCTGATCTGGCCATCCGAGATCCAGCATCCATCGCACAGCATCGAGCATGTGGATACACATATCTCCCATCAGCCCATTGCCGTATTCCATAAATGTACGCCACCAGCGTTTATGCGGTAGTCCGTCAAAAGGACGCATAGGCGCAGGTCCGGTCCACATCTCGTAATCAAAATAATCCGGTACCGGTTGTATTGGAGGATAGCCATTTGCCCTCATATGATAATAGCAGCACATATCAACGTGGGAGATCTTGCCCAGTAAACCCGAATCCACGATAAGCTTTTTTGCTTCTGCAAGGTGTGGAGTACTTCTTCTCTGGGTACCCACCTGCACCTTTTTCCCATAATGGGAAGCGGCGGCTACTAATGCTTCGCCCTCCATAACATCTACGGAAATGGGTTTCTGAAGGTATACATGTGCCCCTGATTCAAGGGCTGCAAGGGCAGTTAAGGTATGCCAGTGGTCCGGGGTGCCGATAAGTACTATGTCCAGGTCTTTCTCTGAGAGCATTTTCCTGAAATCGGTATACAGGCGTGGCCGCCTGCCATTTTCCTGTCGCTGCTGTACAAGGTCTGCGGCTTCAGAGAGTTGCCGCCGGTCTACATCGCAGAGCGAGATAACGTTTATCCTGCATACCTGCATTAAACGGAACAGGTCACTTTTGCCATACCACCCGGTTCCAATCAGCCCGACTCTCAGGGGCTTTGAATTCATCAGTTCGAACCCGTAAGCACCAAAGGAAGAAAGGACAGCCAGTGCAGTGGCACTTTTCATAAATGTTCTTCGGTTGTAATACATAGTTCCGGGTTACAGTACTGGGTTTACTGACTTCAAGATAAGTTTTTCTGCTGTACAGCGGCAGCTATATTTTAGAGCAATTAACAACAAGCAACTTATTATCCGGGTCTTTTGTAAAGAATAGATAGCAATCCCCCCCATCCTTGATTTTCGTCTTTTTACGGATCTGCTGCACACTCTCCGGAAAATTCCTTGTGGTTATATTAGCCTTGGTTATCCCCGTGGCTTTAAGATTTTTCCGGGAGTAGGGGATGACCGAGTTAACGAGGAAACGGCGCCCCGGGAACAATATGAGCTCGTCCGAGGTATAAAGGTGGCTGTGTTCATGTAACTTAAGTAATTTAAAGTCGGTCGCGACCAGTTTAAAAGCCCCGGATTTCATTATGGCCGCATTGGGTTCATACAAGTATTTGCGTGGTTGTCCGTAATCTGGGGAGGCTTCTGCCTCCTTGCCCAACCTGAATTTCCATTCTTCTATAGTATCCCCCTTCAGGTTGATACAGTGTATACCAGTGGTGCCCTGATATCCTGGCCGGATTTCCCATAACAGCTCTTTGACCTCGTTATCCAGAGCCACGATATGTATGGAGGCAACAGCATCAAGCTCATCCATTCCTGTTTTTATGTCCAACAGGGGGGAGGTCTTAACTAACAGGGTTGCTGTTCTTTCTAAAATAGTTTGCAGGTTTTTAGGTACATTTGGCTCACAGTCTGTAAGCAGGAATACCTTGCCCTTAACCTCTGATCGCCTGGAGGGATCTATATAGATAAGGTCGTAATGCTCGCGGTTCTCTTTTAAATAACCTAAACCATCTTTGCAGTGAGTTGTAATGTTGCGGGCTTCCAGCTGCTTAAAATTATGCGTCGCTATACTGCAGAGTTCAAGGTTCCTTTCACAATAATCTAATTTATCGGCATCCCGGGCGAGATAAAAGCTATCGACACCAAACCCGCCTGTCATATCCAGGACCTTCCCTGCTTTGACTATAGAGGCTTTGTAAGCCGCGGTCTGCTCCGAAGAGGTCTGTTCTATATTTATTTTTTTAGGATAATAGATACCCTCTGTATGGTACCACCTAGGGAGTTTGTGTCTGCATTTCTGTTTAGAAGCCAGTTGTTCTGCAATTTCACGTCCCTCAACTCCGGGGATTTCAGGGGGATTCAGGGCGATTTTGGTTGGATCCTCGTCGAGGTGTGTATTGATAAAATCCTGTACCCGGGTATTTAAAACAGCGAGGTTCAAATCAGGTATTTACAGGTTATGGGTTAACTTCTTTACGATATGGTTATCCGCCATAAATTCTTTAAGAATGACCTTCAGCATGGTGTAACCCGGAACGGCCACGATCATTCCGACCACCCCGAAAATTATTCCAGCAATTATGATCACCAGGAATATCTCCAGCGGATGAGATTTAACGCTGTTCGAAAAAATAAAGGGTTGGGAGAAGAAATTGTCTATAAGCTGGCCAATGGTAAGTCCGATCAGGACATAGCCGGTTTTAGGGAGAATAACGGTATTAAAATCATACCCCAGGTTGCTGGTCATGGTCAGGAAAACCATTATGATCCCGCCTATGATCGGCCCTACATATGGAATGATATTGAATAGTGCACATAGGAAAGCGATCACTATTGCATTTTCTATTCCCACTAGAAGCAATACAACCGTATAAATGGCGAACAGTATAAACAATTGCAATAACAAACCCACGAAATACCTGGAGAGTAAAGCTTTTATACTGTCTATGGATTTGACAACCTTGGTTTTACTCCCATCCGGAACAAAAACCAGGATGGCATTCTGGAAGAGTTTACTGTCTTTCAGGAAGAAAAAAGTGATGAATAATACCGAGAACAGACCAATGCTGAAGGAGCTGAGAATGTCGAGAAAAGAATTTAAAATGTTTGGGATGAATTCGACGTTCAGTCCCTGGAGTACATTATTTTCCAGTTTTGAGTCCTTGATTAATTCATTTACTGTTTCCGGGGTGGCCCCGAAAAGGAAAGTGAATTCCCTGTAAATAGCATCCAGGCTTTCCTGAAGATCTTCGATATTCAGCAGGGAAAGGTTCTTGCCTTGTTCTGTGATCAGGGGAACAAAGAGCGCTATCAGTCCCCCGATCATAAGCAGCATAAGCAGCATGGTTACGGCAACCGCTATGGTATTCGGAAAACGTAGCTTCCTTCTTAGGGTAAGAACTACAGGTCTTCCTATAAGGGCCAGCACCACGGCAATGGCAACATAGGCGATGACCGCACTGACGAGGTACAGAAAATGAAAGAGCAGATAGACTCCTGCAACTATAGCAACAGCTTGTACAATTCCTTTGGTAATATCGTTATAAGTCATATTAGTTCTTAAAGGCGTATTGGATAATATTAGCTCCCATTTGTAAGGCCTTGGTCCTTACTTCTTCGGGATCGTTGTGTACAGCCTGGTCTTCCCAACCATCACCCAAATCTGTCTCAAATGTAAAAAGTACCATCAATCGGTCTTCATTAAAAATACCCAGGGCTTGCGGGCGTTTGTTATCGTGTTCATGGATCTTCGGAAGTCCCTTGGGGAAATTATAGGCCTGGTTAAAAATAGGATGATCAACACCCACTTCGGTCAGGTCCCGGTCAGGAAATATTTTGACCAGTTCTTTCCGCAGGTAAGGCTCCATCCCATAATTGTCATCAATATGGAGAAAACCACCGGAAAGAAGGTATGTCCGGAGATTCTCAGCTTCTTCCCGTGAGAAAAATACATTGCCATGCCCGGTCATATGAATCCAGGGATAGGAAAACAATTCCGGGCTCCCCACTTCTACGGTCCTGGGTTTAGGATTAATTGTAGTGCCGATATTGCTGTTACAGAATGCTATCAGGTTAGGCAGGGCAGTAGGATTGGCGTACCAATCCCCGCCACCCTTGTATTTCAGGATAGCTATTTCTTGTGCGACACAAACTGTACAACACAGCAATAACGATAAGGTTAAGAATATCCTCATTTTTGGTAAAGCTAGTACCAAATGTAAGAATTCTCGGGAGTATTGGACCCGGGAGTCCAGAGATTTAGTCTCGTTTAAAACCGGGAGTGCTTTACGTGGCTTGGGATTAAATAGTATTCGCTAAGGTTACCGTGGTACATCCCACTATGGCTGCGGTTTCTGTGCGGAGTCGCGAGTCACCCAGGGATACAGGGATAAATTGTTCCTGGTAAGCTTTTTTAATCTCTGTGGAAGTAAAATCACCTTCCGGTCCTATGAGTAAAGTAATATTTGTGTCGGGCGCCACCCGTCTTTTCATGTCCATCTTTTCGTCATCTTCGCAATGAGCGATAAAGCGCAGCCCTTCGTGTTCATTTTTTATAAATTCCTCGAAAGAAGTAGGTTCATTCAGTTTTGGGAGGTAAACCCTCTGGCTCTGCTTCATCGCATTCAGTATCACCTTTTCCATCCTTTCGGTTTTTATCGATGTTCTCTCAGAGCGTTCACAGATCAATGGGGTGATTTCATCTACCCCTATTTCTGTCACTTTTTCAAGGAACCATTCGTACCGGTTATTGTTTTTGGTAGGTGCCACGGCCAGGTGCAACCGGTAGCGCCTGGGGTATTTTTTCTGATGATCCAATACTTTAACCCTGCATTTGTTATGATCCGCAACTTCTATACTCGCCTTAAACAGGTAGCCCTTACCATTGGTGATGTATAGGGTGTCACCTTCTTTCTTTCGCAGTACTTTGACAATATGTTTGCTCTCTTCGCGATCAAATTGAAATTGCTCATTTTCTTCGGTCAGATCAGGATTATAAAATAACTGCATAGGTTTGTTCTAAGGTTAAGCTTCATTCAGTCTTCCCCGGGCATGTTCCGGGTCAAGCGTAATAAAACAATGAATCTTTTCACTAGTGGTTATCCCACCACGTGATACGAATATAATTTGTTTCAACGGTTTTGAAGTAAAATTCATTTGTCTTATATGAGCTTCGGCCAGGAGGATGGGAATTTTTTTACTCGTGTCATAAGATCCTTTTTACGAGGCTACCAGCCATTTTACTTTATAGAGAAATGCAACACCCTCAAATATTTCTTTGTCGAAAGTGACCCTCATTAGCTCTTAGGAAGGCCCGGTTAAGATCCCAGGGCGAAACGTGCTTTGGGACTGACACCCTGGTCTGTAAAAGATCCTTCCATAAATTTTAAATAGCCCACGATGCCTATCATGGCGGCATTGTCCGTACAATATTCGAACTTCGGAATATAGGTCTTCCACCCGTATTTTTTATTCGCCTCCGTAAGCGCCTTCCTGATCCCGGAATTTGCAGAAACCCCGCCCCCTATGGCAACTTGTTTTATTCCGGTCTGCTTTGATGCAAGCTTTAATTTATCCATCAGGATATTAATGATGGTATACTGCATGGAAGCACAGATATCATCTATGTTTTCAGCAATAAAGTCCGGGTTAGCAGCCGTTTCTTTCTGAATAAAATAAAGGATACTGGTTTTTAGCCCGCTAAAACTGAAATTTAGCCCCTCTACCTTTGGTTTGGGGAACTTAAATGCCTTCGGGTTTCCTTTCTTTGCATGGGCATCGATCAGGGGTCCCCCGGGATAGGGTAGTCCGAGAAGTTTTGCACTTTTATCAAAAGCCTCTCCTACGGCATCATCCAAAGTCTCGCCAAGGATTTCCATGTCAAAATAATCGTTCACTTTTACGATCTGGGTGTGACCTCCACTGATGGTCATCGCAAGAAATGGAAAGCCGGGCATGCTTTGTTCTTCATCCTTAATGAAGTGCGCAAGGATATGGGCTTCCATGTGATTTACTTCTATCAGGGGAATGCCTAATCCCTGAGCAAGTGACTTGGCAAAAGAGGTTCCGACGAGCAGTGATCCCATCAGTCCGGGACCACGTGTAAAAGCTATGGCAGATAATTGTTTTTTGTCGATATTTGCTTTGGCCAAGGCACGGTCTACCACCGGTACAATATTCTGTTGGTGCGCCCTTGAGGCTAGTTCCGGTACAACACCGCCGTATTCCTCATGAATTTTCTGCGTGGCCACCACGTTGCTTAACTTCCTGTTATTGTGCAAAACGGCTGCCGAGGTATCGTCACAGGAAGATTCAATGGCAAGGATGTAAATATTAGAATTTTCCACGTTTTTGGAATAAAAATTGGTGTACAAAGGTAAAACATAAAGCACTATCAGAAAACTAGGTAAAATATTGTTGAGGACCCTCCTGGTGCTTATACTCATATGCGTTCTGGGTACACTCATCCTTTCCCTGCCCTTTGTGCAGACCAGGTTGGCCAAATACGCCACGGATTCGATCAACGGACAATATGGTACCAATATCAACATAGATAAGTTAAAGCTCTCGTTATTGAGCTGGGACACCACCCTAAAGGGCGTATACATCGAAGATTACCGCAAGGACACCTTGTTTTATATCCGGGATATTTCTACATCTGTTCTCCATATGGGGAACCTGGTCAAGGGCCGGTTAGAATTCGGTGATATAGAAGTGAATGGCCTGAATTTTAAGCTGAAGACGTACCAGGGAGAGACCAATACCAACCTGAATGTCTTTATTGAAAAACTGGATGACAAACAGCCCAGGCCCCCGGGCACTCCCCCTTTCTTTTTTTCAACAGGCCTGGTAAATATCAACAACAGTAAGTTTCGGCTTCTCGATGAGAACCTGGAACGAGAACAGGTGCTCTATTTCAGGGACCTGAATATAACGGCCAATGACTTTGTGATAGTCGGACCAAAAGTACAGGCGGATATCGATGACATGTCTTTTAAAAGTACAAGGGAGTTAGAAGTACGACAGTTGCGGACGGCGTTCCAGTATACAAAGGAGCAAATGCGGTTTGATTCGCTTCACCTTGAAACCGGGGAAAGCGTTTTTAAGGGAAACCTCGTCTTTAATTATCAACGGGAGGATTTCCAGGATTTTATGAATAAAGTACAGCTGGAAGCCGAATTTGTGGAATCTACAGTTGCTTTTGATGAGATCAATAAACTTTACGACCAGTTTGGAAAGGACAAATCGGTGACCTTTTCTTCACAGCTCAGCGGCACCCTCAACGATCTCACCGTTAATGATCTTTACCTGAATTCTGATAATACAGGTATTCGGGGCGACTTCAATTTCAAAAATCTGTTCATAAAAGAAGAACCATTTGTTCTAAAGGCAGATATCAGGAATATCACGACCAGCTATTACCAGCTTAGAGCATTATTACCTAATATACTGGGAACATCACTGCCGTCCTCTTTTAATAATCTGGGGCAATTCACGATCAGGGGAGACGCTACCGTGACAGAATCCTCTATTGATTCCAGGGTGAACTTAACCACTGCAATTGGGGATAGTTACGCGGATCTGAACCTGACCAATATTAATAATATTGACAATGCCGCATACGAGGGCTTTATTTCCCTGATGAACTTTGATCTGGGTGCTTTCCTTAATGATCCTAAACTGGGGACCGCCTCTATGGACCTTAATGTGGAAGGGAAAGGATTTGTAAAGAAGACCTTGAATACAGAGGTCATCGGTGAGGTTTACCATATTAACTTCAATAAATACAAGTATGAGAATGTAAATGTTTCAGGGATATTGAAGGATCAGCTCTTTGATGGTTCCCTGGTAGCTAATGACCCCAACCTGCAGATGAGTTTTACTGGTTTGGCCGACTTTGGAAGTGCGGTCAACACATTTAATTTCAGGGCCGATGTTAACTATGCGGATTTCAGGAAGCTCAACTTTATTAATGACAGTATTTCCGTTTTCAAAGGAAATGTCAATATGGATGTCAAAGGAAGTAATCTTGATAATATCGTTGGTGAAGTGAAATTCACCGAGACTAGTTACCAAAATGTCAACGACACGTATTATTTTGATGATTTCCAGGTGACCTCTTCCTTTGGACCGGATTCCCTGCGGACCATTGATATCAATTCTCCGGATATCATTACCGGTTATATGCGTGGTAATTTCAAGGTGAACGAATTAGGGAAGCTGGTACAGAATTCAGTTGGTAGTATCTATACCAATTACCGGCCGTATAAAATTTCCGAAGGACAGAAACTGGCATTCAATTTCAATATTTACAACAAGATCGTAGAAGTGTTTTTCCCTGAAGTGGAATTTGGCCCAAATACTTTCATCCGGGGTAATATCATCGCTGACGAAGGCGATTTTAAACTTAATTTTAAATCACCCTCCATCAAGGCATTTGGCAATGAGCTGGACAGTATCGATGTGAAAATTGACAACAAGAACCCGCTTTTCAACACCTTCGTTTCTGTGGCGGATGTCATGACCCCATATTATAATGCCAAGGATTTTAACCTGATCAACACCACGCTGAAAGACACCCTCTTTTTCCGGACCGAATTTAAGGGTGGGAGCGAATACAATGACAGCTACAACCTGAATTTCTACCACACCTTTAATCAGGAGAAAAAATCGGTCATTGGTTTGAAACGGTCAGAAATTAGTTTCAAAGATCACACCTGGGTATTGAACAAGGAAGGGAACCAGCAGAACAAGGTCATCCTGAACAGAACCCTGGACAGTATCCGGATCGAGGAGATCGTTATGAATAATAACGAGGAGCAGATCAAATTAAGAGGAGAGATCGCGGATTCTACATATAAGGACCTGGAGATGGAATTCAGGATCGTTTCCCTGCAGAAAATTACGCCAACCCTGGATAGTCTTAACCTTGAGGGAGAGATCACAGGTAACCTCAATATTTTACAGAAAGACAATATTTACCTGCCCTCCAGTAACCTGAATATTTCAGATTTTGGAGTGAACGGTATCCGGTTGGGCGATATGAGTATTGGGATCGTAGGGAACCGGGATCTCACGGATTTTGTTGTTAATACGCAGATCACCGAGAATGGCATTGAAAAATTCAGTGTGATTGGGAATGTCCTAAACCAGGGAGAGATCCCGGAAGCATCATTATTAGTGAACTTCAGGGATTTCCAGTTAGAACCTTTCAGTCCCCTGGGCGAAGGCGTGATCACCAATATCCGGGGTAGGCTCAATGGTAGCGCCCAGGTGGCCGGGCGATTAGACAATCCTGACATCAGCGGCTTACTGACGCTGAACAACGCGGGGATCGCCATCCCTTATCTGAACGTCGATTATGATTTTGGACCGAATTCCACCGTGCGCCTTTTTAACCAGTCATTCGATTTTCAGAACGTCCAGCTTACAGACATAGCCTTCCAGACCCATGCGGTACTTGATGGTACTATCACCCACGATTTTTGGGGGGATTGGGAGCTCGATTTTGATGTAGATACCGAGGGTGACCGCTTTTTGATCCTCAACACGGAGTTCGAGGAGGAAGTACTCTATTACGGGACCGGGTTTGTAAACGGGACTGGAGCCATTTTTGGCCCTACCCGGGCACTGAATATTACCTTTGACGGGGCTACAGCCCGTGGTAGTTCTCTGAAGATCCCTATTAGCGATGTAGCATCCGTCGGGGATTATTCGTTTATCAATTTCATCGAGAAAGGAGTAGTGGCTGAGGAGGAATCAGAACGCGTATTGAAAGAATACCAGGGATTAGACCTGGAATTTGACCTGGTAGTTACTCCTGATGCAGAGGTGGAGATCATCGTTGATCCCAAGACCGGAAGTTCTCTCAAAGGTACAGGGGAGGGAATTCTCCTGATCCAGATCAATACCAATGGCACCTTCAATATGTATGGTGATTTCGTTGCAGTCAGTGGTCGATATAACTATAAATTCGGGGGAGTGATCGATAAGACATTTATCGTTCAACCCGGGGGTACCATTTCCTGGACAGGGGACCCCCTCGGCGCACAACTACAGATGGAAGCGGTGTATTCACTCAATGCGAACCCTGCTCCGCTGTTAGATAATTCCGGTTATTCGCGCCGGATTCCAACCGAGGTTGTGGTACAGCTAACGGGTGAACTTGAACAGCCGACCATCGATTTTAATATTGATTTCCCCGGAACCAGCTCAATAGTAAAATCAGAATTACAATATCGTCTGCAGGATCCGACAGTAGAAGAACGGAATGCAATTTTCCTGTTGGCACAGGGAACTTTTGTGAATGATAATTCCGGTTTAAGCGGACAGGCCGTAATAGGAAATGCTATCCAGACCGCCTCTGGTCTGCTGAATTCGGTGTTGAGCGGCAGCAATGATAAGTTCGATTTCGGCGTGTCTTATGAACAGGGATACCTTGATCCTAATGATGTACAGACCGAAGACCGGATAGGTGTGACTGTTTCCACTCAGATCAGTGACAGGGTTTTATTTAACGGGCGTTTCGGGGTACCAGTTGGAGGGGTTACCGAGACCGTGGTAGCCGGGGACGTGGAAGTACAGGTGTTGTTGAATGAACAGGGTACTTTAAGGGCCAAGATATTTAACAGGGAAAACGAGATCCGGCAGTTCCTGGCAGATGACCAGGGCTATACCCAGGGAGTGGGACTTTCTTACGAGGTCGATTTCAACAGTTTCCGATCCCTTATCCGGAAAGTATTGGGACAGAACGATAGACCTAAGCCACAACCAAAGCCTGATAATGAGACTCCAACAACGGTTATGGGCAATGATAGCCTGATAAGAGTCTATCCCAAGCAGAAAACCAGGCTTCCCTGATCGCTGCACATTGAACCATTGTTGCATTTTTCACAACTTAAAGGAAAATTTATTAACGATAACGTTATCGTTTGCCAGCTTTGCCTGAAATAGAGAAGGAAATCAATGCTTTTTGGTAGAAGTTTCTTAAATTCGCAGTTCGATTTTTTTTATGGCAGGAAAGATTAAAAAAATAGCAGTATTCACTTCGGGAGGAGATTCCCCCGGCATGAATGCGGCCATTCGGAGCGTAGTCAGGACATGTGCATACCTGAAAGTAGAATGTCTGGCGATCTACCGTGGTTACCAGGGAATGATAGAAGGAGATTTTGTACCGATGGACGCGCGAAGCGTAAACAACATCATTAATAAAGGTGGGACCATCCTGAAATCAGCCCGATGTGATGAATTCCGTACCAAGGAAGGAAGGCAAAAGGCTTATGACCAGCTGGTCGCAGCCGATGTAGACGCTTTCGTTGTGATTGGAGGAGATGGGAGTTTCAGGGGAGCGCAGATATTTAACGAGGAATTCGGATTCCCTGTTATGGGTATTCCGGGGACCATTGATAATGATATATTCGGAACACGATTTACCCTTGGCTTCGATACCGCTTTGAATACCGTGGTAGAAGCTATCGATAAGATCCGTGATACTGCAAGCTCGCATAACCGGTTGTTCTTCGTCGAGGTGATGGGACGAGATGTAGGTCATATAGCCCTGAACGCCGGAGTTGGTGCAGGGGCTGAGGAAGTTTTGATCCCTGAACTGGATCTTGGATTGGAACGTTTACTGGAATCGCTTAAGAGAAGTAAGAAATCGGGTAAATCTTCTAGTATCGTGGTCGTTGCGGAGGGAGACAAAACCGGTAAAAACGTATTTGAACTCAAGGAATACGTGGAAAGCCATTTGCCAATATATGATGTCAGGGTCTCAGTACTCGGACATATGCAGCGCGGTGGTTCACCATCATGCTTTGACAGGGTATTGGCGAGCAGAATGGGGGTGAAGGCCGTGGAGACCCTGTTGGAAGGAAAATCGAACCTGATGGTAGGAATTATCGATAACGAGATCGTTCTTACACCCATCAGTGAAGCTATAAAAGGACATACAAAAATTGATCATGAACTTATTCGGGTATCCGATATCATGACCACATAAAAACATTAATTAAATAAAACAATAATGGCAACAGTAAAAATAGGAATAAACGGATTTGGAAGAATTGGTAGACTGGTATTCAGGGCTACAGTAGAAAGAGACGATGTAGAAGTCGTTGCCATCAATGACTTATTGGATGTTGAGCATTTGGCATATTTACTGGAGTACGATTCTGTACACGGTAAATTTAACGGAACAGTAGAGGTAAAAGATGGTCACCTGGTAGTTAATGGGAAGACCATCCGGATCACTGCGGAAAAAGACCCAAAACAACTTAAGTGGGACGAAGTAGGCGCAGAGATCGTTGCTGAGTGTACCGGTATTTTCACAACGCTTGATATGGCCCAGTCACATATTGACGGCGGGGCTAAGAAAGTTGTTATTTCTGCACCATCTAAGGATGCTCCGATGTTTGTGATGGGAGTAAATCACAAAGATGCAAAAGCTTCCGACAAGATCGTATCAAATGCATCTTGTACCACAAACTGCCTTGCTCCGTTAGCCAAAGTACTGCACGACAACTACGGTATAGAAGAAGCACTGATGACCACAGTACACGCAACTACAGCCACCCAGTTAACCGTAGACGGACCGTCAAGGAAGGACTACAGGGGAGGACGTAGTGCTTTGTTGAATATTATTCCAGCTTCTACGGGTGCCGCTAAAGCTGTTACCAAGGTAATACCGGCCCTGGAAGGGAAACTTACAGGGATGGCATTCCGGGTTCCTACTGCAGATGTTTCCGTGGTAGACCTTACCGTAAAATTACAGAAAGAGACTTCTTACGAAGATATCAAGAAGAAGTTCAAAGCTGCTTCTGAAGGGGAGATGAAAGGAATTCTGGGTTATACAGAAGATGATGTGGTTTCCCAGGATTTTATCGGGGACAAACATGTCAGTACCTTTGATGCCGGAGCCGGAATTGAGCTTAATTCCACCTTCTTTAAAGTGGTGTCATGGTATGACAACGAAGCCGGATACTCTAACAAACTGGTAGACCTAGCTGTTCACGTAGCAGGATTGTAATATTAAATGAACAGATGAAAAATATCCTTAAAATGGGCATTTGATCGCTTGTTTTAAGGATATTTTAGTTTAAAACTATTCCGATATGATTGTAATCGTAGATAGCGGTGCAACCAAGGCTGATTGGATTGCACTTGATGATAAAGGAGAGCAGGTTTTCATGACCCAGACCCTTGGACTTAGTCCTGAAGTTCTTACTCCTGAAGTAATTGTAGAACGCCTGGCCAATAATTTTGAGCTATCTAAAAATAGCAGGAAGGTTCGTCGTTTACATTTTTATGGTGCCGGTTGCGGGACATTACGTATGCGTAAATTTCTTAAGAAGATCTTTAAGGAGTTTTTCCCCAATGCACAGGTTGAGGTTAAGGAAGATACCTATGCCGCAATATATTCAACTACAAAGGTAGGACACCAGGGAATTGTCTGTATCCTGGGAACCGGTTCAAATTGTAGTTATTACGACGGGCACCAACTCTTCCAGAAGGTGACCTCACTGGGCTACATCCCTATGGACGATGGAAGTGGAAACTTCTTTGGGCGAAAACTTATCCGCGATTATTACTTCCACAAAATGCCCCAGGACCTGGCTCTAAAATTCTCAAAGGAATACAACCTCGAGGCCGATGTAATTAAGGAGAATCTATATAAGAAACCGAATCCGAATACATACCTGGCCACTTTTGCGAGGTTCCTGGTAGAGAATAAGGATCACGCCTATAGTAAAGGTGTGATAGATAAAGGTTTGCAGCAATTCGTTAACAATTACATCATGCAGTTTGAACTGGCGACTAAAGTGCCAATCCACTTTGTGGGTAGTATTGCCTGGTTCCTTCGGGATGAACTGAAAACGGTGATCGAAAGAAATGACCTCGTATTGGGAGTGATCCGTCAAAGACCGATTGAGGGTCTAATGGAATTTCACAAACAGACTATTTAACCGCGATCACGGAAATTTCCACGTTTACAAATTTAGGAAGCCTGGATACTTCTACGGTTTCTCTGGCCGGTGCTAATGCCGGGGTAAAGTATGCTCCGTAAGCGGCGTTGATCTCTGCGAACTGGTGCATATCCTTAATAAAAATCGTGCTTTTAACCACATTTTCAAAAGTCATCCCGGCCTCGGTCAGGATGGCTTTTAAATTTTCCATCACTTGTGTGGTTTCCTGTTGTATACTTCCCTGTACCAGGTTCATGTTTGCGGGATCCAGGGCAATCTGTCCTGAAACATACAGGGTGTCCTTGATCAATATTGCCTGATTGTATGGACCGATAGGAGCCGGTGCGTTTTTAGTGTGAATGATCTTCTTTTCCATTTCTAAAAGGTTAGGTGATAAATGTAGTGACATCGGTGAAAAGACACAAGGTGGGTAAGATCATTTGTAGTTACACAGGTACAAAGTGGTGATACGGCCCGCCCGACTGAACGTCGTTCGGGGGGGTGATGCAGTGATGCAGTGATGCAGTGATGCGGTGATGCGGTGATGCGGCCTGCCCGACTGAACGTCGTTCGGGCGGGTGATGCGGTGGAAAAATACATTCCATGTAAACTACAAACTTCAAACTTCGAAATGTTACAGAGGTACACAGGGACATAGTGACAAAGTGGTGACAATGGTGACAGGGAGACAAGGGGATGGGAAGCTTTACTTTAATGATAAATCTCGAAATTGGCTAAAGATCTCCAATTGATAACTGCGAACTGCAAACAGCGAACTGCGAACAACAAACTTCGCACTCGAACCTCGAATTTACCTACCCGCCCGTTCCGGTCGGACGGGCCGTAGGTAGGCCTCAAACTTCGAACCGTTACAGAGGTACACAGGGACATAGTGACAAAGTGGTGACAAAGGTGACATGAGGGACAAGGGAGACAGGAAGCTTTACCTTGATGATTAATCTCGAAACTAGTTAAGCGTGCCCAACCGCAAACTGCGAACAGCGATCTTCGCACTCGAACCTCAAATTTACCTGCCGTAGGCAGGCCTCAAACCTCGAATTTACCTACCCGCCCGTTCCGGTCGGACGGGCCGTAGGTAGGCCTCAAACCTCGAATTTACCTCCCGTAGGTAGGCCTCAAACTTCGAACCTCGAACCTCAAACCTCGAACCTCAATATTACCTCCTCGGTTGACTCCGGTTCTCCCATTTAAGGTCGCTAAGGAGAGAACTCTTGATCCCGATAAAGAAATACCAGCGCTCGTACTGGCCGAAAGGCGTCCAGTCAAAATTCAGGCGGAAACTTTTAAGATCCCTTTCAAAACGGAACTGGGTTACCGAGAATCCTTTTCTTTTGATGTCATATCCCGAAGAAACTCCTACAGACCATCTCGGGGCGGGAGTAATGTTGCCCGAGAACATCAGGGTGTGATTGGTAAATTCGTTCTGACGGTTGCTGTTACTGTAGGTAACGGCGTATTGTAGCCTCAGGTCCCAGGGAATTTTGGTGCCGTATACAGGGTTTTCTATATCGTCTTCATCCCTGTTCTTAAAAGCACTTTGGTCAAAGTCGTTGGCCTTACCAAAAAGATCATCTGTTCGCCCACCACTCGCCGCAACATAATTCTGACCATCATAAGGGTCTTCCGTGACCGGCTCATCGTCCCGTTTAAAATCTGCACTGCTGATCGAATATCCAATATTGGCACGTGCCGAAGTTAGCCGGAACAAACCACCCCCGTTATTTACATTGAATGTATTGATCCGGGTTCCATTGTTATCAATGGCATAAGGATCGAGGTTGGCGCCGAAGTTGACATTCATTTTATTCTTGAACAGCGTGGTCCCCCCGGTCAGGCTGATCGGACTTAATTTAAGGGAGTCTGCTTCCAGGTTATAACTCGTGGAGAGGTTAAAACTGTTCAGTAACATCACTTTTTTTGGCTCGGTTATGGTACTGTCCTTATCTCTGACCTTGGCTTCAAGAGTGTTAGCCAGTGAAAAGCTCAGCGAATTTGATTTTCCCAGTCTGGGTGCACCGTAGAGGGTATTTTGAAACCTGCTGTATTGCACGGGTAACCCCGTCACTTCGTTTATGTATTCATCGTAAAACTGGTCAAAAGAGGGGGCAAATCCATAACTCACACTTGGTCTTACCACGTGCCTTATAGCCTGTATCTTCTTATCTTCTCCAAAGTTAAAGGTCCCGTAAAGGGTTGTTCCCATGCTGGCGCTAAGGTTGTATTGATTGTAACGGTCAAATCCGTTGATGGTATCCGTGACCACCGTGCCTGTCTCTGTATTAAAAGATTGTTCAAAAGTCTGTAAGGTCCATATATCCTCATAAGACCCCCCTAATGTCACACTGAGGTGCTTGGCTACTTTAAAATTGGTCGCGATCGGGATGCGGTGCCTTGCGCCAATCTTAGCATTGTCAAACATCCTTGCACTCAGGAAATCCTCATCGGTCGTACGAATACTGTTCCGTGCATTCAGATCATACTGAAAGTTTATATTCTGAATAGCCCCTTTTTTAATGCTACCTCTCTTGGCAAGCGGGAATATCCTTTCCATACTCGCCTGTAAGGTCGGTAATGTGAGATCTACCACGTTAGTATTGGTATTCTGGTTATGAGTCGCTGTGAGACTCATATTAACCGAAGGATATTCCGGAAATGTCTTGGAATAGGAGATCGATGAAGACAAGTTATTTACCTGGGTATTGGGTAAATTCTGTTGCAGGAGCGAATTACGGTAATACTGGCTGCTCCCAAGGTTTACCGAAGCAGATAACCTGGAATTCGGACTCGCTTTCGGATCCTGTGAATGCGATATCTGGATATTGTAAATAGTTCCACGGCTGTAATCATCAAAACCTCTTTGGCTTGTCACCTGGTTCTCATACCGGAAATTAATATTCCCCCTGTAAGCATAGCGTTTCGCATAGACGGATTGCCCTCTTAAACCATAGCTTCCATTGGTATAGAGGTCTCCCGTAAGAGTCAGGTCTACATAATCGTTAATTGGAAGGTAATATCCCCCGTTCTGGAGAAAGTATCCCCTGTCGGGGTCGTTACCAAAGGTAGGCATCATCACCCCCGCCGTTCTTCCCACGGTCAAGGGGAAATAGGCAAATGGTAATGCGATAGGAGTGGGAACGTCTACGATATACAGGTTGCTGAACCCTGCGATCACTTTCTTCTTGGGGACAAATTTTGCCTTTCTTACCCTGATATAATAGTCGGGATCTATAGTATCCTTGGAAGTGGTCAGCTTTCCTTCGCTAAGAAAATAAACTGAATCATTTTCTTTTTTGGTGATCTGGGCATATACCTTCATGGCATCGCTTCCTAAAGCGCCTAACCCTGCCTGTTGTTCAGAGCGGGAATTAAATATCAGGGCTTTCTCGGTATCAAAGTTAAACCGGATAGAATCTGGAATTACTACATTTTCTCCCTGTTTAAAATAAGGTAATTGGGTGTAATTCCCCAGGGAATCCTTGATGCGACCGGCATAAACCTCGTTTTTGGAGTAATCCATAACAATGATGCCGGCTTTTAATTCGGTGTCCTGGTAGTAGATCTCGGCTTCGTTATACAGGTAGATCTTCTGCTCTTTCTGACTCAGCTTTACATAATCTTTGGCCTTATATTTGATCTTACCCAACAAGGCGCCGGAATCCGCTGGTACCGTATCGGTTGCCACGCTATCTATGGGAATACTGTCGTTTACAATGGTTGAAGGCAATTTCGGGGCTGTGATCGAATCCTGTTCTGCCTTGATTGGGAGAGCCTTGATTTTGTCTTCCTGCGCATACAGGGAAGAACAGCTAATTAAAATCAGCCATAGGAACAGTAGAAAATGTTTATTTGATTGCAATGCTTTAAATCCTATTTTTGTACTGATTCGGCTTGATTCTCGGGGCTCAAACTTACATATATTTTTTATTCCGCCGGGCTGGGACAACATAAATTTAACCCGGGATAAAGGCCAGAAATACCCAAATTATTATGCAAATTAAACGGTTTTTTTTCATACCATTTCTTCTCATCACCCTTATGCTGGTATCGTTTGACCGCACCCCTGGACCTATTGGGAATGATGATCCTTTTATAGTAGTCCTGGACGCCGGCCATGGCGGACACGACCCTGGAAACCTTGGAAATGGCTACATGGAAAAGAATATTGCATTGAGCATAGCTTTAAAAGCGGGTGATTATTTGTCAAAACAATCCGGGGTCAAGGTCATTTATACCAGGGATGACGATACCTTCGTAGATCTCTATAAAAGAGGTGAGATTGCAAACAAGGCAAAAGCGGATCTGTTTGTGTCCATACACTGTGATTCCCATTCCTCTGATGCCCATGGTGCCGGTACCTTTGTGTTAGGATTACACGCCAACGAACAAAATTTTGAGATTGCGAAAAAAGAGAACTCCGTTATTTATCTCGAAGACAATTACGAAGCCAGGTACTCGGAATATGATATCAATTCTCCTGAGTCTATAATAGGCCTGACCATTATGCAGGAAGAATTTCTGGATCAGAGTATCATGCTTGCGAAAATGATGCAGGAGAATTTCTCGAAAGACCTTAAACGAAATGATCGAAAAGTAAAGCAAGCCGGGTTTATCGTACTTCACCAGACTTTTATGCCCAGCGTGTTGGTAGAAACAGGGTTTCTGACGAATAAGTCAGAAGGAAGTTATCTCAATTCCAACAGGGGTCAATCAGAGATGGGCCGGGCTATCGCCGATGCGATCCTTGAATATAAAAGTAATGTACGTGCCTTCCCGGAGGATGCCCCGGTAATAACCTCTACCCCCGAACCAGAAGCTGAGAAGCCAGTGGCGCAAAAACAGGAAACTGTGGCGGAGGAGAAAAAGCAGCCGGAGAATGTCAAGCCGCAGGAAACCTCCGGAGCAGTTGCAGTAACACCTGTAGACAAGAAAAAATCAACGCCTGCTCAATCTAAATCCAACGGGCAGGGCAAAGAAGTCAGTACAGGGAAGAAAAAAGCTAGGCAAAACGTTCAGTTTAAAGTGCAATTGCTGGCCAGCAGCAAAAACATACCCTTAGAACCTGCCCAGTTTAATGGGTTAGGAAATTTATCAAAAGAGCCAGTTAAGGGTCTTTTCAGGTACCTGTACGGTAATGCATCTTCCTATGAGGACGCTAAATTGCTCAAAGCCAACGCTGACCAGAAAGGGTATACTTCATCTTTTATCGTGGCCTACCGGGATGGAAAACGCATTTCAGTGGCCAAAGCCCTTGAATACCTCTCTGATTAATAGGAGGTCTTCTAAAAATTATTTCTAATTTTGTTAGGAACCCAAAAAAAAAGCGCTTGAAATTATCCAGGGAAATTAAGACAGGTATTATCGTTATCGGCGGAATCCTGTTGTTCATGTTAGGTTTCAGCTATCTTAAGTCAAGCCCTCTATTTGATAATAGCAAAACATTTTACGCAGTCTACAAGAATGTCGGTGGATTGCAACCTGGAACACAGGTCAGTATTAATGGTTTAACGGTCGGGACTGTCAACGGTATAAAATTTAAGGATGCCACTGGTAACCTGGTTGTAACATTTTCCGTGGACAATAAATTTGAATTTTCACAGAACAGTACAGCAGAACTTTACGATACCGGGATCATCGGCGGTAAAGGAATTCAGATCCACCCCGTTTTTGATGGAGCTCCTCCTGCAAAATCAGGAGATACGCTGCCCTCCAATATAAGACCGGGACTTACAGACCTGGTGCAGCAAAAACTTTCTCCCCTGCAGATGAAAGTGGAGGGAGCTGTTACTAATGCCGATTCTCTTCTGGCCAATGTGAACGAAGTACTGGATGCAGACACCAAGAAAAACCTTAGAGAAACTATACGGGGACTTAATGCTGTTGTAGGCAGCTTTCAGCAAAGCGCGAATACGCTGAATAATATCCTGGAGGAGAATAAGTCCGGCTTAGACAGCTCTATTACCAATTTTAATACCATGACCACGAATTTGGCAGAGGTTTCCGGTACCCTGGCAGAAGCAGACCTTGCAGCGACCATTGCGAAACTGGAAACTACAGTGGCAAATCTTGATAAGGTGTTGGCAAAAATAGAACAGGGAGACGGTTCCCTTGGGAAACTGGTAAATGATAAAGTGCTTTACAACAACCTGACCAATGCGTCCCAGGAATTGGAATTATTGCTGCAAGACTTTCGCCTGAATCCGAAAAGATATGTGAACGTCTCTGTTTTTGGAAAGAAACAAAAAGAATATACACTTCCTGAAAACGATCCTGCGGAACAATTGAAGGACTCTCAGAACAACTAGATACCAAATAATGCAATACTTACCCAATATTATATTTTTACTGGCCCTTTTGGTCGGGATCGGTTTTTTTGCCCGCAATATCAATAAGCTGAGAAGGAATATTAAAATGGGTCGACCGGCAGATTTGGTTCATGCTCCTGCTGAACGTCTTCAGAATATGCTGAAGATTGCCTTTGGCCAGTCTAAGATGGTAGTAAGACCTGTTGCAGGAATCATGCACCTGATTGTTTATATCGGGTTTATCATCATTAACATCGAGGTGCTGGAGATCATCATTGATGGTCTGTTTGGAACACACAGGATCTTTGCCCCGATGGGAGCTTTCTACGATGTATTGATTGCCTCCTTCGAGATACTGGCTTTACTGGTTATTGTGGCGGTAGTTGTTTTCTGGCTCAGACGTAATGTTATTAAACTTTCCCGTTTTAAAAAGCCTGAAATGGAAGGATGGCCCTCGAAAGACGGAAACCTCATTCTTTATATAGAACTAGTCCTGATGATTCTTTTCCTTACGATGAACGCAGCGGATTACCAGCTGCAACAAATGGGAGCAGAACATTACACCCAGGCTGGGACATTTCCTGTAAGCCAATTCCTTAGTTCCATAATGAGTGGTATGTCTGAGTCTACCCTGATTCTTATAGAACGCAGCGCCTGGTGGTTACATATCCTTGGAATACTGGCATTTCTGAACTATCTCTACTATTCTAAACACCTGCATATCCTGCTGGCTTTTCCCAATACCTATTATGGCAGGGTAACTCCACAGGGACAATTTCCTAACCTGGATGCGGTCACCAAAGAAGTAAAACTAATGATGGATCCCTCAGCAGATCCATTTGCTGCACCGGCCGAGGATGCAGAGCCACCGGCTAAGTTTGGCGCATCCGATGTGATGGACCTTAACCGGGTACAATTACTAAATGCCTACACTTGTACGGAATGCGGGCGTTGTACTAATGAATGTCCTGCTAACCAGACCGGAAAGAAACTTTCTCCCAGGAAGATCATGATGGATACCAGGGACAGGATGGAAGAAGTTGGTAAGATCCTGGATACCAATAACGGTACATTTGTGGATGATGGGAAACAATTGTTAAATGATTATATAACGGCTGAAGAATTATGGGCGTGTACCTCCTGTAATGCGTGTGTACAAGCCTGTCCTGTAAGTATAGACCCGTTATCTATTATCATGGACCTCAGACAATATCTTGTCATGGAAAAATCAGCTGCTCCATCAGAACTCAACAATATGATGGGGAATATAGAGAATAACGGCGCCCCATGGCCCTTCAACCAGATGGACCGATTAAACTGGGCCAAAGAATCAAAATAAATATCAGCAATAGATGAGTAAAGAATTAAGGGTACCAACAATGGCAGAGGCGGTAGCAGCCGGGAAGAAACCAGAGGTTCTTTTCTGGGTGGGATGCGCTGGGAGTTTCGATGACAGGGCCAAGAAGATAACCAAGGCATTTGTGCAGATCCTTAACCAGGCAGAGATCGATTTTGCTGTTCTGGGTACTGAAGAGAGTTGTACCGGGGATCCTGCGAAACGAGCTGGGAACGAATTCCTTTTCCAGATGCAGGCGGTAACCAATATCGAAGTGCTTAATGGATACGGGGTTAAAAAGATTGTTACTGCATGTCCTCATTGTTTTAATACGCTGAAAAATGAATACCCGGGTTTGGGGGGAGATTACGAAGTGGTTCACCATACCCAATTTCTCAATGACCTTCTGAAAGAAGGTCGGATCGCACTGCAAGGGGGTAAATTCAAAGGAAAACGTATTACTTACCACGACCCATGCTACCTGGGAAGAGCAAACCAGGTTTACGAGGCTCCAAGGGAACTCATAGAGAAACTGGATATTGCCTTGGTAGAAATGAAAAACTGCAAACAGCGCGGGATGTGTTGCGGTGCCGGCGGAGGACAGATGTTTAAAGAACCGGAAAAAGGCAACAAGGATGTGAATATAGAAAGAACGGAACAAGCCCTGGAAACCCGTCCGGATATTATTGCAGCTGCCTGTCCCTTTTGTAATACCATGATGACAGACGGAGTAAAGAACAAGGAAAAAGAAGGTGATGTAGCGGTTCTTGATGTTGCGGAACTAATTGCCCAGGCCGCGGATCTGTAATCTTCTCTTAACTGCATTGGCAGTATTAGATTAAATTTTATCGTATAGCTTGCTTTCAGCAAGCATTAAATCAGAATGTTATGCTAGTTTCATTTGAAGAGCTACCCGACACCTCACGGATATGGATTTACCAGGCTAACAGGCCGTTTACCGAGGAAGAATTAGAAGAGATTAAGCCAAAAGTGGATGCCTTCCTGAAGGAATGGACCGCTCATGGCAGCCAGCTGCAGGCGGGCTACGAGATCAAGTACCGTCGATTCTTGGTCATTGCCCTGGATCAGTCTGTTGCTTCTGCATCCGGCTGTTCAATTGATGCTTCCGTAAGATTTATTCAGCAATTGGAACAGGAGTACGATGTGGAACTCCTGGACAAGATGAACGTGACCTTTAAACAAGGACCACATGTTGCCTATAAACCCTTAAAAGATTTTAAGAAAATGGCTTCCCAAAGATCAATATCCGGGAATACCATAGTTTTTAATAACCTGGTTACGAATAAACATGAATACCTGAATCATTGGGAAGTGCCGGCAGAGGAAAGCTGGCATGCCAGGTTTATAAAATGATCTTTTAGAAACGCCCGCTCAGAGCAATGTAGCTGGTGGATATCCGATAAAATGCAATATTCCTTGCGCTTTTAAGTTAGTATCATAGAAACTTATTTATGCCTAGATACCTCGTTTTCTTTTTTTTCTTTTTGTTAATCCAAATCCTTCCTGCACAGGTCCATCCTTTAATTACCAAGGATACGCTGGAACAGTCGGTATGGGTTAATACTAAGTACGAGTCGATGACCCCCGAGGAAAGGATAGGGCAATTACTCATGGTCATGGCACCTCCTGCAACAGACCTGGAAGGGGTAAAAAAAACAGAGGCATTGATCCGGGATCACCATATAGGAGGAATTATTTTTTCCAAAGGCGGACCGGTATCCCAGGCTAAGCAGACCAATCACTACCAGGCCCTGGCTAAGACCCCTTTGATGATAGGGTTAGACGCGGAATGGGGACTGGCTATGCGGCTGGACTCCACCTATGCTTTTCCCTGGAATATGACCCTTGGTGCTATTGAGGATACCACGCTGGTTGCACAAGTAGGTCACCAGATCGGGTGCCAGGCCAAGAGGCTGGGAGTGCATATCAATTTTGCACCCGATGTTGATATCAATACCAATCCGAGGAACCCTATTATCGGGAACCGTTCCTTCGGGGAGGACAGGGAAAACGTGAGTGAAAAAGGACTGGCTTTTACCAGGGGAATGCAAAGAGCGGGAGTGCTGGCTTCGGCTAAGCATTTTCCAGGCCATGGTGATACCTCAGTAGATTCACATAAAGCGCTACCGCTTATCGAGCATAACAGGGCCCGGCTTGATAGTATCGAACTCCAGCCATATAAAAAACTCGTAGAAGAAGGTGTCACCAGCATAATGGTTGCCCATCTGCAGATCCCTGAACTTGAGAGAGATAAAGGGAGACCCTCTTCTCTTTCAAAGAAAATTATTACCGATCTCCTGCGTGAAGAAATGGGGTACGAGGGACTGATTTTTACGGATGCCCTTAACATGAATGGGGTTACCAGTTTTGCCCCAGGCGGGGAAACGGCTCTGGAAGCATTCTATGCCGGGAATGATATGCTGCTGATGCCGGAAAATGCGCTACTTGCCAAGGAAGCACTTCTCAAGGCCTATAATAGAGGGAGGATAAAAGAAGAACGATTAGCCGAATCGGTCAAGAGGATCCTGATGGCGAAATACAAGGTTGGGCTTCACAAGTATAGCCCGGTGATCATAGATGAACTATACCAGGATCTGAACAACCAGGGTAACGAGCTGCTTTACGCGGATGCGATGGAGAATGCTATTACTGTTCTGCAGAATAAAGTGGATATATTACCGGTTAAGAGGCTGGAGAATAAAAAGATCGCCTTCGTAAAAATGGGGGATGATGACAGTGATCCTTTCCTGGAAACCATGCAGAAATACACCGAGGTGGTCCAGGTTAATGGAAAGGATATCGCAACCTTAAAAGAAAAACTTAAAGACTATAACCTGGTGATCGTTGGCTTTCACAAGGACAATAGTAGCCCCTGGAAGCCTTATAAATTTTCTGAAAAAGAAAGGTTCTGGCTTCATGAAATAGCCCGGATGCCCGAATCTAATACGGTGCTTGTGTCTTTCGCCAATCCCTATGCCCTGTCAGATATAGCCACTTTCCAGGATATAGACGGGGTGGTGCAGGCCTACCAGAACAGCACCATCAGTCAGCAAAAGACTGCGCAGATCCTATTCGGTGCGCTACCGGCCAAAGGGAAGTTGCCGGTGTCCGCACACAGGGATTTCCCTGTCAATACAGGAATAAAATATGACTCGCTTATGCGTCTGGGGTATGACGTACCTGAGCGTGTAGGGATGAGTAGCCTGGGGCTTTCCCGGATTGATACCCTGGTTCAGAATGGTATCGATTCCATGATGTTCCCGGGAGCACAGGTACTGGTAGCCAGGAAAGGAAAGGTTATTTATAATAAAGCCTTTGGTAAACCTACTTACGATAGCAAAGACTCTATAAGCACTAATAGCATTTACGATCTCGCTTCCCTAACCAAGATCCTGGCCACGCTGCCCCAGTTGATGAAAATGGAAGAGGAAGGTAGCCTGGCGCTGAATAATACTTTCGAAGAATTACTTCCGGAGTTCGAGGACTCAGAGTTAAAGAATGTTACTGTCCTTAAGGCATTATCCCATTATGGCCGATTACCGGCCTGGATTGCCTTTTATGTGGATACATTAAATAAGAACCGTCGGCCCTCTCCGGAATATTACAGGAATCACCCGGCAGACGGCTTTTCCATACGGGTAACAGACCAAATGTATCTCAGTGATGCATACACAGATTCTATTTATAACCGGATTGAGAGGCAGGAATTGAAATCGAATCGCTATCGCTATAGTGACATTTCCTATTACATTCTCAAAAAATATATAGAGCAAGCTAAGGGAACAAGGTTGGATACCCTTACAGACCAGTTCCTCTATAAGCGGCTGGGAGCAAACAGGACAGGCTTTAACCCCCTGGACAGGTATCCCATGAAAGAGATTGTACCCACGGAAGTGGATAACTATTACCGGTACCAGGTGGTACAGGGATTTGTGCACGATATGGGCGCTGCTATGCAGGGTGGTGTAGGCGGCCACGCGGGGTTATTCAGTAATGCCAACGACGTGGCAAAGATCATGCAGATGTACCTGCAGGGTGGATATTATGGTGGGGAGCGCTTCCTTGATGAACGTACAGTTGAAAAGTTTAATAAATGTTATTTCTGTGATAAGAATGTCCGGCGGGGGGTAGGATTTGATAAACCCCAGTTAGATGAAAAGGGCCCCACCTGCGGTTGTGTCTCCCGTAAGAGTTTCGGTCACAGTGGGTTTACAGGAACTTATACCTGGGCGGATCCTGAACAGGACCTGGTATATGTCTTCCTTTCTAACCGGACATATCCCTCCGCAACGAATATGTTGCTGGTAAAATCTGCTTTGCGAACGCGTATACAGCAGGCTATTTATGATTCTCTTATCAATTAGGGAAAAAATTTAACCGTAGTTTTGTTAAAAGGCCTGTTAAATCAGCCTTCTTAATATAGATTCACGGATGAGAATAGCCATAGTTTGTTACCCGACCTTCGGAGGGAGTGGTGTTGTTGCAACAGAACTGGGAATTGCTTTAGCCGGCAGGGGACACGAAGTTCACTTTATAACCTACAAGCAACCCGTTCGGCTCGAATTGCTTAATAGCCGGATCCATTTCCACGAAGTTCACGTACCGGAGTATCCACTTTTCCATTATCAACCGTACGAGCTGGCGCTTTCCAGCAAACTGGTCGATACCATTAAATTGTACGGGATAGAACTTTTACATGTACACTATGCCATACCTCACGCGTACGCGGGATACATGGCTAAAAAGATGCTGGAAGAGGAAGGGATCTACATTCCCATGATAACCACCCTCCATGGAACAGATATCACCCTGGTAGGGAAACATCCATTTTATAAACCCGCAGTTACTTTCAGTATAAATAAATCTGACGTTGTAACTTCTGTCTCCGCGGCCTTAAAGGAAGAAACACTCAAGTTGTTCAATATTGAAAAGGAGATCGAAGTAATACCCAATTTCATTGATATAACTAATTACGATACTGAATTCACAGATTGCCAGCGCTCCTTGATGGCAGAGGATGATGAACGGATCATTACTCATATCAGTAACTTCAGAAAAGTAAAACGTATACCTGATGTAATCCGGATATTCCACGGAATCAGTAAGGAAATTCCAGCCCGACTTATCATGGTGGGAGAGGGCCCTGAAAAGGAGGATGCTGAAATGCTTTGTGATAAGTTAGGAATTAAGAATAAAGTAGTTTTCCTGGGGAACAGTAATGAAATCGATCGGATTCTTTGTTTCTCAGACCTCTTTCTCCTGCCTTCAGAAACGGAGAGTTTTGGATTGGCTGCATTGGAAGCAATGATCAATCGGGTTGCAGTGATCTCCAGTAATACCGGGGGTATCCCCGAGGTAAATAAACACGGGGTTACCGGTTTTATGAGTGATGTAGGGGATATCGGGGATATGGTGAAGAATGCCCTGCATATTTTGAAAGACGATCAGGTGCTCGAGGAATTCAAACAAAATGCTTATAAAGAGGCGTCCAGGTTTGATATTAAACACATACTTCCCCTATACGAGGCGGTATATGAAAAGGCATATAAAGCTAATTATAAGAGTTCTATCTGATATGAAGTACTGCTTATATTCTTTACTGGTGTTTTGTATCAGTTGTAATTGTTACAAAGGTAAATCCCAACAGAAACCTGGCAGTCAGGAACAGGAATTAACCATGATCATGAGCGATACTTATGGAGGAGAAGAAAAGGAGGGAGTCCTGACTATACGGGATAAGAAGGCCTTAAACGCATTCTTTGCCAAGATAAACAGGACCAGGAAACCCGGGCTGGCAGTTCCGCAGATCGATTTTGATAATGATTTAGTGATCGTTTATTTCATGGGAGAGACGAGACAGGAGGAATTACCAGTTTTGTCAGTCCAGGAACTAAGTGAGGAACGGGTTATACTTAGCCCTGCAAATATAACAGCCGGGGATAAAGAAAAGATCAATTCCGCTCTATTAAGACCATTCGGGTTATATATAATGCCCAGGACAGGTAAAGAAGTAGTATTGATTAAGGAATAATTAAAAAGCCCCCGTCAGGAGGCTTTTTTGTTTTCACGACTTTAAACGATCATTCCTGCTGCAACAGTTTCATTCGTGGCGTCGTCAATAAGTATGATGCTGCCGGTCGACCTGTTTCTTTCATAGGGATCAACCATCAAAGGTCTTGTGGTTTTAATCCTGACCCTGCTGATATCATTCATCTGCAGACTGTGGTCATTTTCCTTTTTTTCAAGGTTATTGATATTGATCTTATAAAGTACTTCTTTGATCATAGCCTTCTGGTCATTAGAAGTGTGTTTGATGGTATATTTAGTCCTTGGCTTAGCGGCATCATTATGCAGCCAGCATAACATCACTTCAAAATCCTGTGACGGTTCAGGCGGATTTGCCGTTCTTACGATCATATCACCTCGGCTGATATCGATATCGTCTTTCAGCGTAAGGGCTATAGACATGGGTGCAAAAGCTTCTTCAATTTCACCTCCTGGCCCGGTAATGGACTCGATCGTTGAACTTAGGCCCGAAGGCAGGACGGTGATCAGGTCACCTACGCGTAGTGTACCACTGGCTATCCTTCCTGCATATCCCCTGTAATCAATGAAACCTTCACGTTGTGGTCTGAGTACCGTTTGAACTGGGAAACGTGCCTCTTCCTGCTCATCATCCTTACTTATATCCAGGGTTTCCAGGGTGTGCAGTAATGGTTTGCCGGTATACCAGGGCATATTCTTAGAATCATTCACTACATTATCCCCTAACAATGCACTGATCGGGATAAAATGGAGGTCAGAACTTCCCGTTTGGGTGGAAAAATCTTTGAATTGATCAACGATGTTATTAAAGGTAGTTTTATCATAATCAACCAGGTCCATCTTGTTGACGCAGATGATCAGGTGTGGGATTTTCAGCAAGGAGGCGATATAGGTATGTCTCCTGGTCTGTTCGATAACCCCATGCCTGGCATCGATCAGTATGATAGCGGCATTAGCTGTTGATGCACCAGTGACCATATTCCGGGTATACTGGATGTGCCCGGGAGTATCGGCTATAATGAACTTGCGTTTAGGGGTAGTAAAATAGCGGTAAGCCACATCAATAGTAATCCCTTGTTCCCTTTCATCCCTAAGCCCGTCCGTAAACAAGGCGAGGTCTATCCCGTTATGTCCTTTCTTCTTACTACTGTTCTCAATGGCAGCCATCTGGTCTTCGAAGATAGATTTAGAGTCGTATAACAACCGCCCGATTAGGGTGCTTTTACCATCGTCTACACTCCCCGCCGTCGTAAAGCGAAGTAACTGATTATGATTGATTTGCATGATGCTCTGGTTTCTTAACATTAAAAATATCCCTGTTTCTTGCGATCTTCCATCGCGGTCTCCGACCTTTTGTCATCCGAGCGGTTGCCGCGTTCGGTAAGCCGCATCACGGAAACTTCGGCCACTACTTTTTCCAGGGTATCGGATTCTGATTCGATTCCTCCTGTAATGGTGATATCTCCGAGGGTTCTGAACCGAATTTTTCGTTGTTCTATAATCTCGTTTTCATCGAGTTTCAGGAATTCAGATGCGGGGATCCAGGAGTCATTTCTCCAGACTACTTCCCTTTCATGGGCAAGGTATAATGAGGGAATCTCAATATTTTCTCGCTTAATGTAATTCCAGACATCCATTTCTGTCCAGTTACTGATGGGGAAAACCCTGAAATGTTCCCCTTCAAAATGTTTACCGTTGAAAAGGTTCCATAATTCCGGTCGCTGGTTTTTAGGATCCCATTGACCGAAGTCATCTCTATGGGAAAAGAATCGCTCTTTGGCCCGTGCCTTTTCTTCATCCCGCCGGCCCCCGCCTATAGCACAGTCGATCTTGTTTTCCTCAATAGCGTCTAGGAGGGTTGTGATCTGCAAGGCATTCCTCGTGGCGTGTTTTCCTTTTTCTTCGGCGACCCTTCCCTGGTCAATGGATTCCTGGACCGACCCGACGATCAGTTTGGCATCCAGTTCCGCGATGAGTTTATCCCTGAACTGGATAGTCTCCGGAAAATTATGGCCGGTATCTACGTGCATAAATGCGAAGGGAATTTTACAAGGATAGAATGCTTTCTTTGCCAGGTGTGTAACCAGGATGGAGTCCTTGCCACCGGAGAACAGGATCACCGGATTCTGGAACTGCGCGTGCACTTCTCTGAGCACATATATGGCTTCTGCCTCCAATTCGTCGAGGTAATTAAGGGTATGTCTGCTCATAAATAACAGTTTAAAGGTTGGGGAAAACAATTTGTCTGCCTTCGCCTTGGGGACAAATATATTAATTATCCTATCGGTTATATAGACTAAATAGAATTATTATGAAATTTCTAAAATTTGTATTGATAAATTAGAGGGATTACGGGCTAATCGAACAAACAGTGAGAATGCTGCGGCATAGCCAAGGGCTTTTTTACACTTTTAGACTGCCGATCAGGGGATAGCCTGCCGTTTTACAATAAAACTAGGATTCAAAAGATCTTCTTTGTTGTACTTCAGTTCTTGCTGGGTTTCTGCATTGATAACCTTGAATCCCAAAGCTTTGCAGATAGCATGGCCGGCAGCCGTATCCCATTCCATGGTAGGGGAGAAGCGCGGGTAAAGATCAGCTAACCCTTCCGCTAGCAAGCCGAATTTCAGGGAACTCCCTTTGGTGACCATTTCGGTACGCTCATACCCCTGGCCGGCCAAGTTGATAAATTCAATGGTCCGGGGATTTAAATGTGATCTGCTGCGGGCTACCCGTAGTACATTTCCACTTTCATTAGTGAATTGCAGTTTTTTCACCGGGCCCGGGGTGAGTTCCTTGGACGAGACAGCCTCTTGTAAAGTTGATTTGTAAGCCTCTTTCATTTCGGTATCTCCCCAGTACAATTCTCCGCTGGCAGGAACGTAGATCACTCCCAGTACAGGGTATCCCTGCTCACAGTAGGCGATATTCACGGTGAATTCGCCATTTTGTTTGATGAACTCCTTTGTGCCGTCCAGGGGATCGACTAACCAGCAGCTTTCCCATTTTTTTCGTTCACTGTAAGGTAATTTTGTGCTCTCTTCGCTTATGATAGGAATACCGGTTTTTATGAGGTGTTCCAGGATTATATTTTCGGCCTGCAGGTCGGCCTGGGTCACGGGGGATTGATCCTGCTTCTGCTGTACATCGAAACCATCTTTATAGATTTCCATGATCTTGTGGCCGGCATTCAGAGCAGCGTGAATCGCGAGGGTTAACAGAGGGTTCATTAGCGAGATTTGGTCTAAAATTAAGAGAAGATCGCCATTTGCCCTTAGCTATGAGAATATTTTAGCTGAATTGCCTTAAAACAGTAGCATACCGAATATTTTCCCGTTTTGTCGTGCAATGCTTGGGATCAGAACCTGCTGCCCTTATCTTTGTGGGAAAATTAGTCCCAAATTTGTACGACATGAGAACTTACGGCTGCGCCATGGCGCTTTTCCTCGCATTCACTGCATTTTCGTTTTCGCAGGAAATGCCTGTACTTACAGCAAATGATAGTATTATTAAGAGTTCCTGGATCTTCGGGCTAGGATTCAATGTAGTAGATGATTCTGGTGATGGGATTCGGGATTACACCATAATTAAGGACCAGTGGAATTATGTGCCTTTTCCATCCCGGTTAAGTCTTGGTAAGAACATAGGGAGTGGGTTTGTACTTGAGGGAATTGCCACGTATAATCGTTATAAAGAGGGAAACACTGTTGACGATGTGGTGTTAGCTGAAAGTAAGGATTATTATGCTATAGATACTCGTCTTAGTTATAGTTTGAACAGGCTGGTGGGGCGTTCAGGATGGTTTGATCCTTATATCGGTACCGGTATTGGCTTTACACATGCGAATGAATCTTCTAGGGTGACCTATAATGCTAGTTTAGGATCCAGATTCTGGCTTTCAGAACGTTGGGGAATTGATATTAGTACCTCTGGGAAATGGGCCTTTAAAAGTGGAGAAAGCAATCATTTTCAGCACGGAGCCGGGGTTATCTACCAGTATGGGATTGAAAAAGGACTGTCTAAAAAAGGAGAAGAGAAACTTGCATTAATAAATGCTATAGATCAAGAGCAGCGTCGCAAACAGGATTCTATTGCCGCAGCCAGGCTGGCCGAAGAGGAAGCCAAGGCTCTTGCCGAGCGTCTAGCTCGTGATAAGGAAGAAGCCGCCAGGAGAGCGGCAGAAGAAGCCGAACAAGCCCGGAAAACGCAAATAGAAAACCAGATAAAAGGTTTAGGGAAGATATATTTCGCGTTCGACTCAAGCAGCCTCAACCGGGAATCTAGATTAACATTAGATCAACTGGCTGAACTTTTGAACTTGAACAGCGGAATTAAATTGCAGGTAAATGCCCATACCGATAGTAGGGGACCTGAAACCTATAATCAACGTTTATCCCAGAAACGAGCAGATAATACCGTAAACTATTTGATATCGAAAGGAATATCCGGGGATCGTTTAGAAGCAAATGGATATGGGGAATCTCAGCTGATCAATAAATGTTCCGACGGCGTACAATGTACTGCTGAAGAGCACCGGGCAAACAGGAGGTCAGAATTTTTAGTGCTCGAATTGTAATTTATTGTTAAGTTTTCGAACAAAGACAATACGTTTTTTAATTTCGACGTTTTCAAATAATTGTAAAATATTCTATTCCCTAACTATATATGATTATCCTCGGCCTGAACTATTATTTTCACGATTCTACTGCTTGTATCATAAGAGATGGTAAACTTATTGCGGCTATCGAAGAAGAACGACTTAGCAGGGTGAAGCATACCGGTGCTTTCCCGGAAAAAGCTATAAATAGGTGTCTTGAAATGGCAGGGATCACGTTCCATGACATTGATCACATTGCAGTCTCCATTAAACCAACCACCCATTGGTTTAAGAAATCTATGTATGTTCTGAAAAATCTTCGCAGCTTTATGCCTTTTTTCGGGCATCATGTGGTAAATGCTTATGCAAAGCAGCGCCGGTTTAAAATTTGGTATAACAACAATTTTACTGCGGGTAAAAAACCTGAAGTACACTTCATAGAACACCATCTGACACATGTTGCGGGAACATTTTTCGTTTCTCCATATGAGAAGGCAGCTCTGCTCGGTATCGATGGTTCCGGGGAATGGGCCACGACCTGGCTCGGATATGGAGAAAAAAACAAGGTTGAGAATTATACCCAAAGCTTTTTCCCGAATTCTTTTGGATCCTTTTATGAAACCGTGACCCAGTTTTGTGGGTTTATTCCCAATTATGACGAAGGGAAAACTATGGGTCTGGCTCCAATGGGCGACCCTACTGTATTTGAAGAGGAAGTAAGTAAGATGATATGGGTTGATGGGAACGGACAGGTCAAAGTAGACCTGAGCTATTTCAATTTTCAACACCTGGTTAAAAAGACATATTCAGAAAAATTTATCAAAATTTTCGGTGAGCCCAGGCATCCCAAAGGGGAATTCAAAAAACATCACCTGGATGTGGCAGCTGCTTTTCAGAAGGTATTAGAAGAACGGGTCCTGGAATTATGTCATTTACTTCATAAACGTACCCAGGCAGATTACCTGGTTATTTCCGGGGGGGTATCATTGAACAGCGTTATGAACGGGCGTATTGTTCGTGAAACTCCATTTAAAGATGTATATGTAATGCCGGCGGCAGGGGATAATGGAACTGCATTGGGAGCTGCCTATTATTTATACAATGGCATTTTAAATAATCCACGGAACTTTGTGCATAATAATCCATACATCGGGACCGAATATTCAGACAAAGAAATTGAGAAGGCGATTGGAGGTGCAAAACTGAAGGCGCGAAAAGTGGAAAATATCGCCCGGGAGGCCGCTAAAATGCTGGCAGAAGGGAAGATCATTGGCTGGTTCCAGGGGAGGATGGAAATTGGCCCAAGGGCTCTTGGAAGCAGGAGTATACTTGCAAATCCCGCTTTTCCCCAAATGAAAGACAAGATCAATTCAGAAGTTAAATTCAGGGAAGCATACAGGCCTTTCGCTCCCTCGGCACTCAAAGAGAGTTATAAGGACTATTTTGATCTTGAAGTAGAAGCACCATTTATGTTAAAGGTGTGCCAGGTAAAGGAAGATAAAAAAGAGATTATACCGGCCGTGACACATGTTGATGGGAGTGCAAGATTGCAGACAGTGGATAGGAATATTCATCCCTTATACCATAGCGTAATTAGGGAATTGGGTGAAATTACAGGTGTACCGGTAATATTAAACACCAGCTTTAATATACAGGGTGAACCGGTGGTGGAGTCGCCAAAAGATGCGCTTCGTTGCTTTTATTCCACAGGATTGGATGCTTTGGCTATAGGAAGTTATATTTTAGAGAAGGATATGTCATCTCCTAAAAAAGACCAAACAGATCAAAAATTTCGCAAAGAAGAAACTTCAACCATAGAGCGGTAATTTATCCGGTAATCATTCCGGGGCTTTCCAGTCGTGATGAGCAACCTTTTTTTGGAATCTTTTGAAAAAGAAACGATCATATTGGAAGAGTTTACCTAGTATTCCTTTATCTCTGAGGTATTGGGCTAATCTCAATTTACCTTGAAACACCTGAGCTTTCAAAAACGCATGAATTGATCCCGCCTTGTAAAAAAGGTGGTAAAAGTGTTCGTATCGATGGTTCGACCATTTTAGTTTATAGTCGTTCTCTCCTTTTGAGAGATCGAAAATTTGGATTTGGTTCTCCAGACACCACTGCAGGTGTTTTACCATACTGATGTCACCCATATTGTATTGGGAATAATCAATATCGTAGGTTTGTATATAACTGAAAAGATGTTGGTCGTAAAGAAAATTGAGTGTGATTGTGATAGGTTTATCCTTGTCATAAATTACAAATAAGAGCGCTTGTTTATTGAGGATCATCGGATATGCCAATTCATAATAGTATTTCCAATGCATCAAATTGCGATTAAACATTTCCTTTTCAACAAAACGTTTTTTCAGCAACTGGTAAAATGTATCGAAAATCCTGTCATATTCTGATTTTTCTATCTCTCCGTGGTAAAAACAGTATCTTATATCCGCGTCGGATTCTAATTTCCTCTGTTTTGATCGCAGGTTCTTCCGATTGCGTGTACTCAGTTGCTGCAGGAGAAATTCATCAAGGGATTTATAATCTCTCAGGTCGACCATGAACCCTGGATATTGTCGGATTTTTATTGATTGATATGAATCGGATAGTACTCCAATTTCCAATTTGAGGTAGTCAGGGATATCCATGATCTGGAAAACGGTATTATCAAAAAAGTCCTTGGAATTGTTGGATTGAGGATACCAGGTTTTGCCTAAAAGTTTATGTAAAAATTTATGGCGGTATACCGGTGCACACAAGTGATTAAAGTACAAATCAAAAAGGAAATTGTAGGACGGAACGGCTAGCAGCCGTTTTGGCCAACTTGGAATTGAATGTTCATTCCAAAAGTCAATAAAGGGCTCCTTCATAATGTGCTTAAGCCGGTTACCCCGGGTTCTTAAATAAGTTATCTCTCAAATATACTTAATTCAGGGTTAGTAGTTTGTTCGACTCATTACCTGATATAAAAAAGGTGTTCTTTTGATCCTTGATCTGGTAAACCTCGATAGAATTATAGGTATCTGTAGATAGATAGAGAAAATCGAAAATTATTGGTCTCAACCATTGGTTTCTCTCATCTTTCAGAGGTAACCGAACCAGTGTGTCCTGGGAAGGAGCAGAGTCTATGTCAGAGAATTGATAAGCTGTGGGCTTCTCCGTTTTTTTCGTCCTGTTTTTCAATGAATAGGTGAACTTATGGAATCGTTCGTTGATCCCTTTCTTTCTCAAATTTTGTTTTTGCTCATACCACCATTTTAAACCAGACGCAATGCACCTTGCTTTGAACGATGTCTTGTCGTAATAAATATGGTATTCAAATGGATATTCAAGGCTGGACCATCTTGTTTTGTAATCAAAATATCCTTTAGAGAAGTCAAATGTCTTGAATCCATTTTCCAGGCTCCATTCAATCAGTTTCATTATGGTGACTGAACCTAAGTGGAATTTAAAAAAATCAATATCGAATACTGTTATTGCATCGAACAAAATGTCTTCTGAAAAGAAATTTAAGGTAACACCGATAGGCTGGTCACCATGGTAAATTACATAAAGACCAGCTGTGCCTTCTAAGATCATGGGGTAGGTGACATCATGATAAAATGACCACTCCTTGGGATCCAGATTATTATTGGTGATTTCTTTATCGTTAAACCGCTTTTCCAGTAAATTTCTGAAATAATTAAAAATAGAATCAAATTCTTCTTTACTGATCTCACCACGGAACATCCGATACCGGATGTCAAAACTTGCCTCTAATCGTTTCTTATACTTATTGAGCTTATACCTACTGCTTTTGCTAAATTTTTTACCCATAAAATCAGCCAGGTCCTTATAAGGAGAAAGGTCGATAAGAAACCCAGGATACTGGGTGACTTTATAGTTGCCGAGATTGGGTTCGGAAGTAGTGGTATCAACATTGAAATAATCCGGAACATCATGGATCAAAAAAACCTTATTCTTCCAAGATTCACTATTGTTTTTATCAAAAGTGTACGATATACCTTTAGTATGGTTCGCCCCTACATTGGTATAG
Organism: Zeaxanthinibacter enoshimensis; assembly: GCF_004362865.1. Classification (GTDB taxonomy): domain Bacteria; phylum Bacteroidota; class Bacteroidia; order Flavobacteriales; family Flavobacteriaceae; genus Zeaxanthinibacter; species Zeaxanthinibacter enoshimensis. The sequence continues at coordinate 668,000 of NZ_SNYI01000002.1, forward strand.
ACCGGAATTTTTCCTGTTCTATAGAATTGCAAGTCTTTGAATGGACCCCGCAATATATTAGTAGAATCATTACTGAAATGTTTCAACCATATTTTGGTGAACGTATTCGTGGTGAACGGGTTAAGGTTCATTGTTTCGGGGAATATGTGATTATTTTTCATTTTCTGTCTCGGAAGTCTCTACCCTGTAGAGAGGAAAGAAATCCTGCAGCTGAGAAGATATAGCGGGGGCAGTTTCTTTGAGATGTTCTTTGGAGAGTTTTTCATAAATTTCCTGGTTGACTACATAACGCCACAAATTGAAATCTTTAACATCTTTGGAGTATCCTGCTTTAAATCTGAATAAGGAGTCCTCCTTATTCCCCACGCCACCGCCAAGATTAAAATAGGAGTATCCTTCACGGGTCGACTCTTCCCTCACGATCTCTAATAATAATTTAATTGGATTGAGTTTAAGATACTCATCTTTTAAACCGGAGAGATGATAATTGACCATTTGATTTTTCATGATGAAAAGTGCTCCGGCTGCAATTTCATTGGATTCTTTATCAAGGGCGATTAGTAGTTTTTTATCAAAGTATTCACTCTTCATGAAGTTGAAGAAATAATCAGCATCAAAGAAATATTTTTCTTTCGCATTCACTCGTTTCATGGTTTCCGTATACATCTCAATAAAAGCCCTGATCTCATCGTCGGTATCAACTTCCTTCACCTTATAGGTTCTGCGGCATTTATTAATGTAGGTTCGCAATCGGCGGTTATAATACTGTTGCTGCTCTTCATCCGATAGACCGAGGTTAATACTCACCACTTTCCCGGGGCTTACAATTTCACCCATCTTACTCAGTAGTTCAGTTTGATATGAGATAAAGGGATGGAGTCTTGAAAAGATAGAAACAATGTTGTTCTTATTAAAAAGAGCATCTAACTCCTCTTTAAAATTAGAAGTATTTGCCTTTCTGACCCTGCAATCCCTGCACAGGGGGCCGGAATAACCATATACTGAAGTTGCATCCTTATAATCAGTTCCTTCTATACTGCGTATCAATAGTGGTAAAGCGATCACCTGTTCATCGTCACTGTACTTGATCAATACGGGGGTTTCATCAATTCCTTTAGAAATATGATGATAATCATAGGTATGGTATACGTCAGCATCAATAAAAGAACCGATTACCTCGTTCCAGGAATCTTTATCCTTAATAATCTTTATCATTCGATTAAATATCTTTTCGTTAAGACCCGGGGCGGTCCATTTGTTTTTAAATTATCCGAATCTCATGGAAAGAACCTACCAGGTAATGAGGTCTCAGTCGTTCTTCTTCCATGTATTTATATCCCTCTTTATGGATATTTTTACCATTATCGATCAACCCAATGGTAGTCCAGGATAATTGGTTTGGACTTAAAAAATCTTTTTTAAAATTATCAGCGATATAATAGTATTTATTGAAACCTTCATTGGTCTCAAAAACATCAAAATTTCTTCTATTTGGTTTTTCAGTTCCGATTTCTTCTGAGATAATGATTTGTTTAAAAAACTCAGTTATTCCTAAAGCTTCAATTTTATTTCTTTGAGTAAGTGATCTTCCATCGGTAAGAATGCCGAGAGAGCCTCCATTTTTCCTTATATCTTTTAATAATTGCTCTGCACCATCAAACAGGGAAATATCAGGTTTATGATATCGGTACATTTTGAGTAAATCATTTTTTTCACAGCCGTAGGTTGCTGATAGCCATTCAAATACATCTTTTCCGCAGCGATATCGTGAAAACATAGAGCTAAATAATAATTTCCATTCATCTGGCCTGATCTTTTTCGCGATCAATTCATAGGCAGATCTTAGAAAATCAATTTCATTGTAAAGCGTATCATCCAGATCAAAAACGATCAGCGTTTGTTCATCAACCTTGATATCCACGGACCAGTATTTCATCATCATATCTTAACATCAGCAACCGATCTTCCCAACAGTCAAAATTTTCGTCTATGTTTTTATCTTGTAAATATTCCTCAATGATCCATTTTGGGTAATTTGCCCCGGCTAAATATGTCAGAGGGAATCCACCCCCAAACCTTGGATTGATCTCTATTCCATATATCTCCTGGGTTTGCTTATGTTTAAAAAATTGTGATGTCAGGCATCCTACGGCCCCCTCTATATAGCTAAGGTGATTTCTTAGAAAGTCCACCATAATACCGCGCTCTGTAAGTCCTTTATTTACTTCCCCATCTCTGACTTCGAGCCGTTTTCTCGGGACAGCGCACTTAAGCCTGTGATTTTTATCGTAATAAAGGTCACAAGTATATTCATCAAATAAATCGTGATCTAAATATTCCAGGAACATCAATTTATCATTATTGAAATGATAATCTTTTAACTCTTCCTGCTTTCTGATGAGGTAGGTGTCCACACTTCTGCTTCCATCCGAGGGTTTAATAAACATGGGGAGCGTATAATCCTCCTTGCTGTATTCCTTGGCCACAGCAATATTATGATCTCTGAAAAATTGATGAATTACCCGTTTATCACGACATTTGGAAATAAATGCCTCTGTGGCAATTACGGTCTTGATTCCCTGGGATTCCAATTCACCTTTGTGCCGGGACAATACAGCCAGTTCTGTATCTATCGTTGGAATAAGCAGGGAGATCTCTCTTCGTTTACACTCCCTGATTAGGATGTTAATATATTCCGAATCATTCAGGTAAGGCACTTTGAAGGCATCATCGGCTACATGACAAGCAGCAGCTTCGACAGGGTTGGCATCAGCTGCAACAACCTTTCCGCCCGGGAATATTTTCTGTAATTCCTTTTGAAAGGACCTGACCAGCGAAACTCGGCGACCGGCAGATGTAATTAGTATATTCATGATAGGCTTAGTAGAAATCATACTAATAGAGGTCCAACCTCTATTTAAAATAAGATTGTTTTCTTCTAATTAGCGGATTTATATATTCAATTATCTATTTTTGCGACACTTTTCTGTTTGATACCATTCAAAATAACTTCAATCGAGAACTACCGGTTAAATCGGTCTCATACAGAACTATGTATTAATGAAATGTTGAAAATGAAGACGAAGTTATTGAAAAAACTGGAGAACTGTCAATCGAAAGAAGTAATATTTACTGATCTCTTCGATACGATAGTCCACAGGACAGACCATCCTAATTATGTGCTAAAATTATGGTCTAAAATTATTATTTCCGAGCTGGGTCTGGATCTTTCGATCGAGGAATTATTTAGTATCAGGCTACAGTCGGTTCAATATCTCACCGATTCTTCTGACTACAACAAAGTTGAGATTCCTTACATTGACATTCTTGAAGAAATTTTTTCAAGATTGAATAATACAGGACTGAAGGTGCCCTGTGATTTGCCGGAATTTATAAGATATTCGGAATTAGCAGATTTCCGCGCGGAAAGTTCCCTTATTTATTTGAACGATAAGACCCTGATCTTTCTGAAAGAACAAAATAAACAGGGCAAAAAAATCATACTGGTCACCGATACTTACCTGTCAGACGCTATCATATACCGACTGTTGGAGCACTTAGGAATAGCTGATCTGTTTTATAGAATTTATGTATCGAGTACAGAAAGGAAAAGTAAGGTAAAAGGCAGTATTTATCCATATATACTGGCTGACCTAGGCCTTTCTTCTCAGGAAGTAATGATGATTGGAGATAATAAGCAAAGCGACTATATCAGGGCTCGTGAAAATGGGATCGAGGCAGTTCATTTAAAAAGGTTATCAACCAGGTTAAAAGATAAAACCAGCCTTTTGGGAGATCAGTCCGGGGATCTGAATAAGGAAATCACCCAGGTATTCAATGGTAGTTGCTCGGGTAAGGGACAACTTGGCGAATATATTTTGTTTTATTATGTATTTACCGAGCAATTATACCACTTCGCCAAAAAGAACCGTCTTAAGAATTTATTTTTTTTAGCTCGGGAAGGTTATTTTTTAAAAACCTTATTTGATCATTACCAGGAGAAACATGAATTAGAACCCGGTTCCAGAATTAATACACACTATTTAAAAGCATCGAGAAAGTCTATGATGCATGCCTCCTTAAAGCCTTTGGATAAAGAAGAATTTACTTCTTTAAAAGAATACGACCACATGAGTGTCAATAACTTTTTAAGATCATTCTTTATTTCTGAGCAGAATCGTGACAGCATATTAAGGGCTACAGGTTTAAATGGGGATCAGAAAATTGATAATTTTATCGATTCTGACGAGTTGCAAATACTTCGGAATAACCCGGAATTCCAAGCCCAATATGAGAATCACCGTTTAACGCAACGTTCGTTATTTCAAAAGTATTTCGAAAGTTTCAATTTTGATTTTAAGAAGGAGCCATTGGTAGTGGTAGATATTGGGTGGGGAGGGACCATGCAGGAAGCACTTAGTAACATTTTCAAAGAAAAAAATGTTTGGGGTCTCTACTTGGGGTTGATGTATATTTACAACATAACCGCCAATACTCCCAGGTGGGGATTACTATTCTCGGTCCATCCATCTGCCAATATTTCGGATCATATTTTAATGGCGAACAGACAGATATACGAGCAGTTAGCCTCTGCTCCTCATGGAAGCGTAGAGCGCTATTTATCCAAAGAAAATGGCTTCAGCCATGAAGTACATAATGAGGCGGAAAAGAAAATATTCAAGTCAGATATATCCGGGCTTCAGGATAAAATGATGGATTTGTTTGATCAGCTAGTGGAAAGGTTATATACTAAAGTTTATAATAAGGAAGACATTTTTGAAATAAGTATTCAAAGGTTTATAAAATTAAGTTTATTTCCATCACGTGAGAAATATAGGGCGATTAACCATTTATCAAATGGGTTTTACCAGAATATAGGAGCAAAAAAAGTCGGCTTACGATATAGTTCTACCCACATGAACAAAATGAAATTATTCAAGAATTTCATTCTTACACCGGAAAAAACTTTTCGTTATTTAGTGAAGATTGGGCCCAATTTATATCAACGAGGATTATTTGTTTTATCTCCTATTCTCTTTTTGATATATCTATACCTGCATTTTAATATATTAACCAGGAAAATGCTGTTTAAAAAGAATTTGATTTAAACTTAGCAGGGTTATACCTGGATTTTTATAGAAATTGGGGGTATTGAATAAAATGAGGGGAAATTAATGAGGCAAACTATTCGTTTGGAATACCTTATTGTAAACACGGTATAACCTCATGAAAGGTTTTATTAAATATTTACGATTATAAATAAAAACCAATAAGCTATAACGGATCCCGGAGTAATCTTCTCCTAGAAAATTATTTAAAGGATAGGCGCCAATTCGTTCAAAACCCTTCAACATTTCCGGAATAACTTCAATAGATATATCAGATTTCATTAATCTGACTAAAAGAAAGAACACGAAAGATTGCTGCCTGGTTCGTAGTCTCTTCTTACAGGCACCTACATGGGGGTGGTCGTCAGGGAGATGTTCAATCAGATTTACAAATACATGGGCTGCATTGGCATTATCATAAATGACCTTACGATAATGTTCAGGGGTTTTGTTCCTCATAGCTGAGGTAGGAAGAATACGGTACCTGTGAACATCATGATCGACATGACTAATACGAGCAGCCTTGCAGAAAAGCTGGGCTGTAAGGATAGCATCTTCCATCCAACGTCCTTCGATAAAACGTAGATTATTGGTAAGCATAAAATCTCGTCGGATTATATACCACCAAATCTCATTAGAGAATTTTCGGTCTGCAATAAATGAAACTCCATCGTAAACAGTCAGCTTATCTTCATTATTACAATATTGGCTCCCAGGAATAATTTCATCCTTACTTACAGGTAAAGATTTGAAGGTGAGAACGTCAAGTGACAATTTCTCGGCAATTTCAAGAATCTTTGGAATAGTATTATCGGCCAGGTAGTCGTCCGGATCCAGAAAATAAATATAGGTTCCTCGCGCCATCTCTAATCCACTGTTTCGGGCTGCACCCACCCCGGCATTAGTTTTATCTATTACCTTGATATTAGGATGGCTGTTCTCATACTCCCGGGCTATGGCCAAGGTTTGGTCCCTGGATTCATCATTAACAATGATTATTTCATAGGACGCAGGGTCTAGTCCTTGGTTCAGAATACTATCCAGACACGTTGGCAGGTATGCCTCCATGTTATAACACGGTATAATGATGGACAATCTCATACTCTCCCTGATTCAGATTCGTTCCCCGTAAAATATTCCATGGTAGCACTGGTGGAAGACGATATACCATCGCTTTTTAATACTTTCAATACCGTTAGCCACAAAATTTTTAAGTCAAGCTTGAAACTCACATTATCAACATACCACACATCTAATTCAAATTTTTTATCCCAGGAGAGGCTATTCCTCCCATTCACCTGGGCCCAGCCGGTAATCCCGGGTCTCATTTCATGACGCCTGTTTTGAAATTCGTTGTACAGAGGCAAATAAGCGATGAGTAGTGGTCTGGGACCTATAAGACTCATATCTCCTTTAAGGACATTTATAAGTTGCGGTATCTCGTCTAAGGAGGTTTTTCTCACTATACTTCCAACGGTCGTAAGTCGCTCTGCATCCGGTAAGAGTAACCCATCAGGACTTTTTTTGTCATTCATGGTTTTAAACTTCAGGATCCTGAAAATTTTTCCGTTTTTCCCCGGTCTTTCCTGGACAAAGAAAGGTTTTCCATTATTAGCGACAGTAAGAAAAATATATACGAGTAAAAAGATAGGGGAGATGAGAATAAGCCCAAAAAGAGCTGCGATAAAATCTAGTATTCTTTTAATCTTTCTTTTGTACATCATCTAGATAGATTCCCTGATCAGGGATATTAATTGCTTGTTAATTAAATGTACGTCAAACTTTTCTTTTGCTAAATGAAAACTATTTTTTCCCATTTCGGGAATCCTGGATGGATTTTCGATGAAAAACTGCATAGCTTCTATCAATGGATCCAATTCCTGTGGGGGCAGAAGAAAACCATTTTTATCCGGAATGACCGTTTCCCTGCAACCAGGGGTATTTGTCGTTATAACGGGCATCCCACTGGATAGTGCTTCTAGGATAGAGCGGGGCACTCCTTCCCTGTAATATGTAGGGAGAACAAATACATCCATTTCATCCAATTTCACGGCAACATTATCTACATGGCCATGAAGTATGACGGTTTTGTTAGCAGCCAATCTGTTGAGTTCTTTCTCAAAAGGGCTGGATTCATATTGTTTTGCCACAGATCCGAATAAATGAAACTCGGCCTGGATGTTGTTGCTCTTCAAAGTTTCCGCGGCTTTAATGAAAAGTCCCACTCCCTTTTCTGGCATTAATCTTCCTGCGAGCACGAACTTAACCTTAGAGTTTTCGGCAATCTTTCGCTCTCTGAATTTATATTTATTTAAATTAATTCCGGACCCATTGACAACATAACTTTTTGATTTTCCGTTTATGATATTTTTCTCCTTGAAAAGGGCTTGGTCATCTATGTTTTGGAAGATAACTGTTTGGTTGAATTTCAGAGCGTAACGGTACATTATCTGGGTTACATTCTGTAGCAGCTTGGCTTTAGGTGAAATAGCGCTAAAAGTAAACCCTAATCCAGTAATTAAGGATACTACTGGAATCTTGCGCTTTCCGGCAGCGATAGAACTATAAATGACCGGTTTGATGGTATAAGGGAACACAATATCTATTTCATGTTTATCCATTAACTGACCTAGGACGCGGATACTTCCTATGTCTTTGAGGGGATTCATCCCGGTACGTTGAAGCGGAAAATTATCGTAATGTGCACCCCATTCTTCCAACATCTTCCGGGTAGCACTCTTTATATAAGGAGCTGCACAGAATACTTCAAAATTTTCCTCTACGAGTGCTTTGATAAAATCTCCTCTGAAATTCATGAGTGATTCACCAAATGAACACACTATTAATATTTTAGTTTTAGACATTCATTGTAAATTTATATGGGGTTCAAGTAGGGTGGAACTTAAAACTTAGTCTGTGTACGCTTTAATTTTCTCGATATGATTTTCCACACTTCTTTCATTGAGATATTTATCAAATGCAATTCGATTATCATTAGAATCAGCTAGTGTAAGATTTAATAAACCGCTAAGTTCATCAATCTTATCGGGTAAACAAGTATGGATACCTGGAATATTCTCGATTCCACCGGCGCATAAAGTTGATCCTACCCGGTTATTGACACTCATCATTTGTAATAGTACATTAGGAAATCCTTCGATTCTTGATGAAACAATACAGGCTTCAGCATTTTGAAAGTATGGGTAAACATTATCTACATGTCCGATTAAGAAAACCTTTCCCTGTAAATCCAATTCCTCTATCATACTTTCCAATATATTGCGTTCTTTTCCTTCCCCAAGGATTAGAAGTTTACGACCCGTTTCACCCTGTGAATTTGCGAAGGCCCTGATGAGAAGGTCAAATCCTTTTTCAGGGATCAGGCGTCCTGCAGAAACGATATAATTGTCTGGTATTTCCGCATTATGTAGGGTTTTTATTTTCTCTTTTAATTTATTCAGGTCTATTGGATTAGGAATAACTTTTATTTTGAGACTCCTGGATAAACCCGGAAGACCTTCCTCTAACTGTTGCTTCATGAGTTCGGTTTGGCAAACCAGCAGGTCTACTGGCTTATAACCTATTTTATACATAGCCCGGTAGGTCCACAACTTAAATCCTGAAAATCTTCGAAATATGGAGGTTGATTCCCTGGCAATGAAGCGGTCTTTATTTAAAAATCTAAGTCTGATGAATATTCCTGTGATCCCGGTATAATAGACATGAGATGAAAAAATGAAATCAAAGATGGTATTTTTCTTACTCCATAGAAATTGCAAAAAGTTAAAGATACTCATCAAAATATTATCTGAGTCACTGTATTCTATTTGAGTGTAATTAGCAATATCATCCCAGGAGCCAGTTTTTTTTTTACTAAAAACGAAGATATATACTTCTTCATTCTGAAAATTGGATGCAACCATTTTCAGATACTGCTCAGCGCCACCCAGGAAATCATTAGGCAAAATGACAAGAATCTTTTTTTTTTGATATTTTTTCATTTGGATGTTTTGAGGTAGAAAATAATTAAGATTTTATCATCATGAAATCATTAATCATTTTTCAAATTCCCTTTAACCCGCGAGCGTACAGGGTTTTTAAAAAGAAAATCTGTTAATACATTTTTGAAATTCAAATAGAAAAATTCTTTTCTAGATGTCGCCATTGCATGATCAGGCACTGTTTTCAAAATTTCCCTATAATTGTCAATTATATGTCTTATTTTTTTATACATGGCTAAATCATCATCTGGAGGAACTATAAAACCATTATGACCATCTTTAATATAAAGGGCATTATCTGAGATATCTGTAACAAGAACTATTTTTCCCTGATTTAGGTAATCAGATAATTTAGTCGAAAACCCGTATTTATTTTGAAGACTGAACCCTCTTGGCACCACCAATAAATCTTGTTGACTTAGAAAATCCTTTAAATCTTTTTGATTTAGATTTCCTGCGTAGGAGATCACAGATGTATTGTTTATAATTTCGTGAAATTCAGATTTAAACGTAGACGAAACTATCCCACATAAATTGAATTTCACTGAATATCCTTCACTGTTGAGCAATTTTATTAGATGAAAGAATTTCAAAAGATTTTCCTTTGTTGGATGAATGCTTCCTGAAAATCCAATATTAAAATACCCAGCCGTATGAAATATTTTTTCGGGATTTTTATTAGGGGGCTTGGGATCTGTTAATATGGGAATTCTGATTGTCCTAGAGTTGTAATCATTGGCGTATTTCTGAATCGCAGAAGAGATACATATTATACCATCATAGAATCTCAGCAAGGGCTCCATCACAGTAAATAGGGTAATGAAAATTATCTTTTTTACTGAGTAAATGGGAGTACTCCATCTCATAGGGGGATGAAAGGCAGAAGAATATTTCCTAATTTCGTTGAATTCAGTATATAATGGTAAACCTCTATAAAGCTTAATATAGAATAAAGCCATAAGTTCCAATGAAACCCGGGGAAAAGGGTAATAAAGGAATGTCGTTGATCCTTCTTTTGATACGGCAAAATGAACAAGTTTACGAACAAAACTTATTGTTAGAAAAGGGGAGTACCTTGGTCGATTGCAAGTTGCGACAAATACATTCGGAAACTTCTCCGTAAATACTTGGTCTGATAGATCGGCAGAACTATAGCCGATCAAATATACCTGATGGGATTCGTCAGCAATGGCTTTCGCATAATAAAGCATTCGGGTGGTTCCTGCGCTATTTTCAGAAAATGATTTTTCACTAAAAATGAAAAGGTTGTGCTTAGCCATTAATACGTTCTATGTATTTTTACTCCATACGACCCTGTTAATATAGTCTGTATAGGATATTATAATTCTTACCACTTTTTCACTGACATTAGGCATACTGTAATCGGCTACACGCCTGAAATTTCTATTGGGATTACGTTCTTGCACATCTAGCGCTTCGAGAGCCTGCAATATCCTTTCAGGATTCATTCCTACCATCATAACCGAAGCTTCCTCCATTGCCTCGGGTCGCTCGTGGGCCTCCCGGATATTCAGGGCACGGAAATTTAAAATAGAAGATTCCTCAGAGATTGTACCACTGTCTGAAAGCACAGCGAATGAATGATACTGCAAGGCATTGTAGTCCGTGAATCCAAGAGGTTTAAGGAATTGAATATTTTTATGCGTCTTGACTTCTTTTGAATCTAACATGTTTCTGGTACGAGGATGCGTAGAGACGATAACAGGGTAATCGTATTTCTCTGCAATAGTATTCAAGGACATGATCAATCCCTCAAAATTTTTAGGATTGCTGATGTTCTCTTCCCGGTGCGAGGATACTACGAAATATTGGTGCCTTTCAAGTTCCAGCTTTTCAAGTACCGATGAGGCTTCTATTTTATCACGAAACTGATTAAGCACTTCGAACATTGGACTTCCTGTCTTAATTACTCTCTCCGGGCTTAAACCCTCCCGGAGGAGATATTCACGTGCGATATCACTGTACGTGAGATTTATATCGGCAACGTGGTCTACGATCTTCCTGTTTGTCTCTTCTGGCACACGTTGGTCAAAGCAACGGTTGCCGGCCTCCATATGAAATACAGGAATCTTTCGTTTCTTGGCAGGGATTGCACATAAACAGGAATTAGTATCTCCCAGAACCAGGAAGGCATCCGGGTTTATTTCTTCCAGGATAGGATCAATAGCAATTAGAATTTTCCCTACGGTCTCTGTTGCATTTTTACCAGCGGCGTTAAGAAAATGATCCGGTTTACGAATACCCAAGTCCTCAAAAAATATCTCGTTTAATTCATAATCATAGTTCTGTCCTGTATGGACTAGAGTATGATCAATAGCTTTATTCGCGTCTAAGGCATTTAGTACGCAAGCAAGACGGATAATTTCCGGTCTCGTGCCTACAACTGTAACTACTTTTAATTTTTTCACTTCAGTATATTTTACTTTTCTACGTCTTCAAAATAAGTGTCAGCATCTGCAGGATCAAAAGGTTCATTAATCCAGAAAAGGGTGATGAGCTCTTCTTTCCCAATATTTTTAATATTGTGGGTATACCAAATGGGCATGTCTACGTAAGCTGGTTCCTCGCCATCCAAATAATAGTTGATGATCTTATCTGTACCGATCTTTCGTAATTGGATTCTGGCTTTTCCTTTAATAACAGCAAAACGCTCTGCCTTTCGAGTATGAAAATGGTTTCCCCTAGTGATGCCGGGAACCGTGGTGGAAAATGAAAATTGACCACTAGTCTGGGTTCTGGCGATTTCTACGAAACTCCCTCTCGTATCTGTATGTTGGGTAAATTTTACCGGATAATGATCTTCTGGGATATAACAGCGGAAAGTATTGAATAGTGCTTTTTCGAAGAGGCTCTTATCCAGTTCAGGAAAGATTCCGTGCTCCATGTAATCTTTCTTGAACCGTTTTAACATTTTGAGTACTTCGGAAACCTTTATATGATAGCGAGGTTCAATTTCCAATGAACTACTATGTTCACTTATGCGGGTTGTTTTAACCTCTCCCTTGATAATTTGAATTATTACTTCTACAAGTTCGTTCACATAGATCAGGCCAACCTCGCTGTCATTTATGATACTGGCTTCTTCATCATTTGCAACTTTATGGCAGAATGTGGCCACAACGGAGTTGTAATTAGGTTTTCCGAATGGCCCGAAGACGTTAGGAATTGTCATCGAAGTGAATTTACCACCCTGTTCATCTGCCCACTGTATCAATCTATCTTTCCCGTCTTTTTTCGATTTACCATAAAGGTTATCAAGATCTTCCTGGGTAGATGAAGAGAACAGAATATGCGGTGTAGCCGAACCCGCTTTACAAGCATCGATCAATTTATTAACCAAATCCATATTGGTTTCGTAAATAACTTGAGGATCGATGTGTCGGTTCATCGCCGCGAGATGTACAATCACATCACAAGCACTAACAAATTCCTGTAGTTTTGTTGGGGATTCAAAATATTCTTTATTGAAAGGTATAAGTATAACGGATTCATCCAAGGATAATGTCCTAAATAAATGATTTCCAACAAATCCGGATTGACCGGTAATTCCAATTTTTTTCATAGTAATAATATTTACCAATCTGCATTCCAAAGGTCGACAGGATACCTGAAGTCGTCTTGTCTGGATTCTTCAAGGGTTGTATCAGAAAACACCAGTAATTGCGAATTTGGATCATTGGCTTTGATACCTGTAGCATAACCGCCAGGAACGAAAACCACCACAGGTACGTCTTTATTTAATTCGATTCGAATAGGTTCAATACCTGGCGACGGATTCCTAAAATCATCCACTTTCACCAAATTAATCACAATAGTTCCTGAAGAGCAGTAAAACCATTTTTGTTCACTCTCATGTCCCTGCCAAGCTCTAAGCGTATCGGTATCGGCAGGTCCAATCTCATACATGCGTTTAATTCCTAACATTTTGAAATCGTTGAAAAATCTTAGCTTACCTCGATCATCGAGGAAGTCCTCACCTTGAATGAGTAGAAAGTTTTTCATTTATCGATTTTCTTTGATAAAGTCCAAATTGAGCAGTATATTCTTTAAACCTTCATTAGTTAACCTTTTTGTATTGTGAGAATGATAATCTTCAATTTCACTAATATCAGTCTCCCCTTCCGAAAAATAACGGCTATAATTCAAATCCCTGTTATCAGCTGGGATTCGATAAAAATCTCCCATATCTTCAGCTTTCTGCATTTCTTCTCTTGTGCATAAGGTCTCGTACAACTTTTCTCCATGTCGTGTTCCAATGACCTTAATTTCGTTTTCAGCATTATAGATTTCTTTAATTGCTTTAGCTAAGTCTCCTATAGTACTTGCCGGAGCCTTATTTACGAACAGATCGCCTTGATTTCCATTTTCGAATGCAAAAAGGACCAGGTCTACGGCATCTTCCAAAGACATTAAAAATCTTGTCATTTTAGGATCCGTAACGGTTAATGGTATTCCTTCTTTTATTTGGTTAACGAATAATGGAATTACAGAGCCGCGTGAGGCCATAACATTTCCATACCTTGTAAGGCACACAGTCGTCGAATCATTAGGAATATTTCTGGAGGCTGCAACTGCTACTTTTTCCATTAATGCTTTACTGATTCCCATGGCATTAATTGGGTAAGCAGCTTTATCCGTACTAAGACATATAATTTTCCCCACTTTATTGGCTACAGCTGCATCAATTGTATTTTGCGTACCAAAAACATTAGTCTTAGCTGCTTCTATAGGGAAAAATTCACATGATGGAACTTGCTTTAGCGCGGCGGCGTGGAAAACATAATCTACGCCTCGCATAGCCATGTCTATACTACTATAATTTCGGACATCCCCAATATAAAACTTCACTTTTGGATTCTTGAGTCGATTTCTCATGTCATCTTGTTTTTTCTCATCCCTACTGAATATTCTAATTTCCTTAATATCCGTTTCCAAGAATCGATCCAAGACGGCATTTCCAAAAGATCCCGTACCCCCCGTAATAAGAAGTGTTTTGTCTTTAAACATTCTTTTTATTTTTTATAAAATTAATATAATAGCGATACATTACAATTAAGTAGAGTGCGCTAGCAATGACTTTGGTTAATATGGCCCCATTCATATCAAAATACTTAATCAATAGGGTATATCCTGCGATGTTAACAAAGCCTACTATAAAGGCAGCATTTCTCAATTTTTTCCCTTCCCCTTTTGCCCCCAAGAAACGGTTGAATAAATCTCCCAGACCATGAAAGATAAAGGCTATGATAAGGTATTTTGAAATTGATGATACTGGTAAATATGACTTAGTGTAAAATGTAATTATCATGTAATCAATTAAAAGATAGAATATTACCAAGGCCAATAAGGTGCTCGCGAGACTAAACAGAAATACCTTTTTAGGAATAGCTCTCATATCCACGAATTGTTTAAAATATATTGTACCTATAACTGAAGGGATTACAAGCAATGGGCTGCAGATTGTTAAGGCTAGCATGAAGAATCCTACCTGACTGTTATTAAGAAAATACGCAATGCTCAATCCGGCTATATGAGTAGTTGCCACCCCTGCGAGGCTGCCAAAATATATTGGTCTTCCATTAAACTTATTTTCCTTAACTAGCTTTTTAATTAAATCTTTTCCTATTGAAAATGAAGGCTTGAGTATCAAAATTATTGCTAAGATGGAAAGTAGGATTAAGAGATAATAACAATATAGTACAATGTCAATATCTATCGGAATAAATTGATTGATCCACCAGATACATATGAGGTATGCAAGCATAGGTATAATGCTGAATATGGAAAGGGTGTAAATTCGGTGCAATCCTTTTAAGAGGTCACTGATGGCGGTTTGGCCAATTATTGCAGCTACAATAAAGAAAAAACGGGTTATGGATGATGTAATATTATTATCAAAAATGTAGGGCTCCACCAAAGAAAAAATAAGATATAGAATTATACCTAGTCCGGAGGTTATTCCAAAAAGGTAAGTGAATAAACCAACATATTTATGCTCTACATCTGCTCGATTATTGGATGCTACTAAACGTGTAATTGAAATAAAAAGGCCTACTGAAACGAGGCTGGCGATAAATCTGCCAACGGTCTCAATGAATTTGTAAGTACCGAAATCTTCCGGACCCAGAACCCTGGAATTAAAGATGCTGATCAAGAATCCTAAGGTGATTCCAAATATATTGGCTCCATATAGACTAATAATTTTTTTTAGGTTGGCGGAGCTTTCTAGACGCATAAATTACTGAATTTATAGAGCACCCTGCCAAGTAGAATACAAATTATAAAGAAGAATAAATCTATTGTCATGGTTGTGAAAATAGCCAGTCCAGTAAGACCCAAGACCCATAGAATTAAAATGAAGCATTCTACTTTTGTCTCGTAATCTAAACGATAAAACAAGGCCATTTTCAGTGGAATTACAGCGGTTAAATAGAAATAAGCGATAACAGGGATTATACCCGCCCACCACAATAGTAATAGCCATTGATTATCTACCGCCGTCCACTGTTGATACCCATATCTGTAACTCGCAAAAAATCCACTTCCGGTAATAAGTTTGATCGGATTTAATTGGCTTAGAAACACCCCTAGTTGTTCAGAACGTGTGTCATGGGTGCCTCTATTAATTAATAATTCCAATGAGTTAGAGAAGATTTCTGTATTTAAAACTATTAACAAAAAGGCGATACCACCGGCAAACAGAAAAATTGAATACGATAACCTGTTCTTTGTATTAAAGAAATCAAACATTATTGTTAGGAAATAAATAATAAGGAATGAACGGGTTTGAGTTATTAATGCCAAAATTAATCCGAAGAATAGAGCATATACCCTGAGCCATTTCAATTTAGGATTCGGTTTTGTGATCAGGTAATAATAAGGTACTATCCATACCATAGTTGTTGCGTATACCCTATATTTATTAAGCGCCTGGCCTCGCCAGCCTCCAACCCCGAAATCGATGAAATTATAAATGGTCAACAACGATATGTAAAAAATCGCAATGAGAAGAAAAACCTCAAGAAGTTTAAACCGTGAGGAGTTATAACTTACAAAGATCAGTGCCAGGGTAATCCAGGTGCCAATACCCTTTGAGTCCATGACATGAGTCATATCCAAGAAATCCCCTCCACTGACAATGAAATTCAATATCACGGTTATAAGGATAGCGAAATATGCGAAATATACAGAGAACTTATATTTGCTACGTCCAAGAAATATTGCTATTATGGCGGTGGCGAATATTAGAATGACCGAAGCCATCCGGATATACTTTTCCGGACCTAGAGCAAGAATCCCCAAAGTTTCTCTCCTAAATAATCTCTCTTGTGCAAAATACACGAAGATGAGATTAAGGAAAAGACCACAATACAGGATTACGGTTACAAATCTCTCAATACGATACCTAGTATCCAATGGCTGAATAAATCTAATTTATAACCTCTTTGAATTTGGGTGGTTTAAAACCCCTTTCACATCATAGATAACTCCATTTGTATCTAATAATGTTGATAGGTCAATTTCTGTAAACTCTTTATGTGCCACAGTTAATACGATTGCGTCATATTTATCTTGAGGAACTTTATTAGTAGACACAAGGTTATATTCCTCATTTACCTCCTGCGGATCTGCCCAGGGATCAAAAATTGTGACGTTCGTACCATAAGATTTTAAGTTTCTTACGACATCTACAACTTTTGTGTTCCTGACATCAGGACAATTTTCCTTAAATGTCACTCCTAATACGAGAATATTTGAATTTTTCACTTTGAGGTCCTTCTCAAGCATCAATTTTATTACCTCAGATGCCACATATTGCCCCATTGTGTCATTCATTCTCCTGCCTGCGAGGATTATTTCGGGATGATAACCGTATTCTTGGGCTTTTTGTGCAAGGTAATAGGGATCTACCCCAATGCAATGGCCTCCTACCAGTCCCGGTTTAAATGGTAAAAAATTCCACTTCGTAGACGCAGCTTCTAATACCTCGTGTGTATCGATTTTCATCAGATTGAAAATCTTTGCCAATTCATTAACAAAAGCAATATTAATATCCCTTTGTGAATTTTCAATCACTTTGGCGGCCTCCGCGACCTTAATAGAAGACGCTTTAAAAGTGCCAGCAGTAATAACTGAAGAATAAAGCGCATCAATTTTATTGGCATACTCTGGTGTAGATCCAGAAGTTACCTTCAAAATCTTTTCTACGGTGTGTTCCTTATCACCGGGATTTATCCTTTCCGGAGAATACCCGGCAAAGAAATCACGGTTAAATTTTAAACCACTAAACTTTTCGAGAACAGGGATACATTCTTCTTCGGTTGCGCCAGGGTAGACTGTAGATTCATACACTACTATGTCTCCCTTTTTTAAAACTTTCCCTACTGCTTCACTCGCCTTGATTAAGGGTGTTAAAACCGGTCTATTGGTCTTATCTACTGGAGTGGGGACAGTGATAATATAAAAATTACATTCCTCTAAATCATAAAGTTGATCTGTACAAAAAAGACCCTTATTCATTGTTTTGGAGGAACTGAGAACATTTTTCAAGGTTTCATCTGAAACTTCTTTGGTGAGATCGCGTCCGTTTTTTAATTCAAGTATTCTCTTTGTATTAATATCGTATCCTATTACCTGATATTTTGTGGCAAATAATCTAGCCAAAGGAAGACCAACATATCCCAATCCAATGACTGCAATTTTTAAGTTTTGCATATTATAATTAACTAATTAATTTATTTTAGATTGTTCCAATACCAGTTTACTGCTTCTTTTAAACCGGCTTTAAAATCATATTCTGGATTGTAGTTCAATAATTCGCGTGCCTTTTCAATGGAGGCCAAGGAATGAGGTATATCCCCTTCACGTTTCGGACCATAAGTTACAGGAATATTGCCAATTTCGGGATCAAACTCAGAAAGATACTTTTTCAATAACATTGCCATCTCATTTATGGTGGTTCTATCACCGTAAGCAACATTGTAAACTGTATTTAAAGCTTTCGGATTTGTGGCGATTATAGCCCGTAAGTTCATCTGAATAACATTATCTATATAAGTAAAATCCCGTGAATATAGACCATCGCCATTGATTACAGGTGATTCATGATTCATAAATTGTAATACGAATTTAGGAATTACCGCAGCATAGGCACCTTGGGGGTCTTGTTTCCGTCCAAAAACATTAAAATAACGAAGACCAATAGTTTCTAAATTATATGTTGTGCTGAAAATACGGGCATAAAGTTCGTTAACATACTTGGTGATAGCATACGGTGAGAGGGGGTTGCCAATTTTCTCCTCTATTTTAGGAAGGCTTTCGGAATCTCCATAGGTGGATGAGCTTGCTGCATAAATAAACCGTTTAACTCCGGAATCTCTTGAGGCTACAAGCATATTTAAAAAACCCGATATATTTACTTCATTACTATTAATGGGATCTTTTATCGATCGGGGCACCGACCCCAAGGCAGCTTGGTGTAAAACATAATCAATGTTCGAAGTTGCCTTCCTACAGGTAGTTAAGTCCCGTATATCCCCATTGATTAAATTAAAATTTTCATTTTCTAATAAATGTTCAATATTTTTAAGATGACCTGTTTCGAAATTATCTAGACAGGTGACACGATTTCCATTAGAAATTAGTGTTTCGCACAGATTGGAACCTATAAAACCTGCGCCACCCGTTACTAATATATGATGTTCTGGGCTTAGATTCATGTAGTAAAATTAATGGCTTATTGTTATCGCTGGCAAATATGGGCAAAAGAAATCAGAATACTTATATTTCTGTTTATCTGGGTTAAATTTTCGACAAAAAAAGGTAAGTCGACTTTACCGATATAAGGAGTTTCAGGATAGAATACTTCATCATTATTATTTAATTCAATTGAATTATCTGAAAACAACAATATATGATAGAGCATTTTTTATTAGATGGTCATTTCAAGTTATTAGAAATTTCAAAATGTTAAAGAATTATGCAGTTCGTCGATTAATTTATTAAAATGATGTTAATAGATAGGACAGAAAGATCCAAGACGACAATCAAGTTCGTAGTTCTTGTGTAAAAAAAAAAGTGCGTGGTAATCAAAATTATTGCCCCTAAAAGTTCTAGTTGGATTTCACATTAATGATGCGAAACTTCCAAAAAGCTGCATTTCGTCGAAAATAAAGGCGGATTAACAGTTATTCTTGAATTTTTATATAATTTTATGTTACCCAATATGTTTTTAACTTAACCTGTTATTACTTACTTACTTATGAGATTTTTCCCCACTATTGCCCTAAGGACAGTTATGTCTTGTCTGATTATTAGCGTGTTAATGTCCTGCTCTAAGGATTCTGACCTATTAATTAATTCTATTCTTAACGATCAAACGAAAGATTTAGAGGAATACTCTTCCGCGTCTGATAAAAAAGAGGAAGATTCCGGTTCATCTGAATCTGAAGCCGATTTAACCCATTCAGATGAAACAGATTCTCAAAATTATCAAGATGAAGCCCATATAGATTATGGTCCCCTAAAAGCTTTTCCAAGCGCTTATGGTGCTGGTGCTTACACTACAGGAGGACGAGGTGGGTCGGTCCTCCATGTTACAAATTTAAATGATAGTGGTCCAGGTAGTTTAAGGGCTGCACTAAACGCTAGTGGTAAGAGGATCATTGTGTTTGATGTGTCGGGAGTAATTGTGAATAAAACGCCCTTAGTTGTGAAGAATGGAGATTTTACAATTGCTGGGCAAACCGCTCCCGAGGGAGGTATAACCATAACTGGCGAAAGAACAGAGTTTAGTGGATGTAAGAACTTTATTGTTCGCTATATCCGAATTAGACCCAGATTTAATACTTATAATGAAAGAGATGCGGTGAGCATTGCATCATGTTCGGATTATATTTTTGACCATTTATCTACCTCATGGGGGACAGATGAGATAATTTCAACTAGTGGGGGTGTTAATAATGCCACGTTCCAGCGAATTTTAATTGCTGAGGGTAACAAGACTGGTTCTATTATGGGTAATAGCGATGATCCATCAGTTAGTGAGAATTTTAGCATGCATAATTGCCTGTTTTATAATATCAGCCACCGATTTCCTAATGTGAATTCCAATGGAAGGGTTGATGTAATTAATAATGTGGTTTATAACTGGAATTATAGGTTAATAAGAACCCAAGGTAGTGTTCAGTTAAACCATCTTAATAATTTTTACTTAAGACAAAAGAATAATGCCTATACTAATCAGTTAAATAAAGTAGATTATAGTTATGGAGGTACCAAACCTCAGATTTATACGGCTGGTAACATCATCGGATTAGGAATATTCGAGGACCCGAAAGCTGACAATTGGGAATTGTGGTCAACCTTTAATAGTTGGTCGTATGGAGGTAAAAGCTATAGATCGGACACCCCTGAGCCAGCTCCGGCAGATTTCAGGGCGCCAAATTCTTATTCTCTTCTTGGATCCCCTCTCCCTATAAAGCCGGCAGTAGAAGCGTATAATAATATTGTCAATGATGTAGGGGCTAATAAGCGATTGAACGAGCATGGCGAAGTGGTAATCGATCAAGATGTTTTGGACGCCAACTATCTAAGTCGCGTAATTGGAGATAATCCCCAAAGATATGATTACAAGAGTTTAACTGATATTACCAATTCAGCTCATTATATTAATTTTTTTGCTGGAATTGCGAGTACACCCTTAAATTATGGTTACACAGATACTGATCAGGATGGTATGCCCGATGCTTGGGAAGAGGCTAGAAGTTATTTAGACCCTAATGATCCGGCGGATGGAAATCTAGATTTTAACAACGATGGTTATACCAACCTAGAAGACTTCCTGAACCAAGTGGATTTTTAAACGGGAGAACTAATCTGTAAATAGACTTTAAATAATAATCCCTAAGAATACTATAGTTGGTTTCTTAGGGATTATATATTTTTAAATGTTATTTAAAATACTATTATACCTTATAATATTCTTTAAACCATCTTACAAATTTGTCTACACCAGTTTTCACCTCAGTATTAGGACGGTATTTGTAATCGCGAATTAATTCTGAAACATCTGCCCATGTGCGTATTACATCGCCAGGCTGTATCGGCATCAATTTCTTTTCTGCCTTTTTACCTACACTATTTTCAATGGCCTCAATAAAGTCCATTAGCTTAACCGAATTATTATTACCTATGTTATAAACTTTGTATAATTGATTCGATTCATGTCGTGAGGCAATCTCTCCTTCAACAATTTTGGTAATCCCGTTTACAATATCATCAATATAAGTAAAATCCCGTTCCATTTTACCGTGGTTAAAGACCTGGATAGGTTCTCCCTTGATTATAGCGTCCGTGAATAAGAACAATGCCATATCTGGTCTTCCCCATGGCCCATAAACCGTAAAAAAGCGTAATCCCGTGGTTGGAATATTAAATAGGTGACTATAAGTATGGGCCATCAATTCATTGCTTTTTTTTGAGGCCGCATAAAGGCTGATAGGATGATCGACAGAATCAGAAACCTTGAAGGGTACTTCCTTGTTCAAACCATATACGCTGGAACTACTGGCATATACCAGGTGTTCGATCTCGTGGTGCCTGCAGCATTCAAGAATATTCAGGAAGCCAACAATGTTACTATCAATATACGACTCAGGGTTTTCAAGGCTGTAACGAACTCCGGCCTGGGCTGCCAGATGACATACCACATCAAAATTTTCTTCTTTAAAAAGTGTAGGTAAAGCGACCCTATCCTCTAATTGCATGCGAACAAACTTAAAGGCACTCCAGGATTGAGAAGAACAGGGAGATAAAAATTCGGCAGCAGCATTTTGCTGAATTCCTAATTCTTTTAAACGATCATATTTCAATTGAGGTGAATAATAATCATTGATATTATCAAGACCTACTACTTCATGTCCTGCTTCTAATAGTTTTTTTGCTACATGATAGCCTATAAAACCGGCAGCACCGGTTACCAATATTTTCATCAGTTAATTTTTTCTAATTCAATTGTTGATGGGAAATACCTATATGACACCCAACAAGATGAACATCTAAAAGTTAAAGAAAGGTTCACATTGTCCGAATATTATTTCACGCAAAGCTAGAAAAACTTTAGAGCCCGTTCAAAATCTATTTTAACATAATCAACTTTGCAATAATAGTTTGTGTTAAAGAGTACACAAGCTATTTGGATACTTCCTAATTTAGCCTCATAATAATTTACGAGAAACCATTTAAATAAAGGTGAAACAGTAATTTTTTGGATAGACTATTTTCATGAGATGACAGTTAACCGAAGAATTCGAATTATTAAACGAATTGAAGGCTAATAGTCCCGTTAAGACTTAAACTATGGCTATTTTTACTGTAATTAACCTTTAGAGCCAATTAACCATTTGATGACCACAACGAAAATATGGCTTTCTTCACCCCATATGGGGCATGCCGAAGAATTATATGTAAAAGAGGCTTTTGACACGAACTGGGTAGCGCCTTTGGGCCCCAATGTTGATAAATTTGAAAAATCAATTAGCACTTACCTGGGTGGAGAATTTGAAGTAGCAGCTTTAAGTTCAGGTACTGCTGCAATTCATTTAGCCTTGGAGATCCTAGGAGTTGGAAAAGATGATGAAGTAATTTGTCAGAGCTTAACATTTTCAGCCTCCGCTAACCCTATTTGTTATCTTGGGGCTAAACCTATTTTTGTTGATAGTGAACGTGAAACCTGGAATATCTGTCCCGACCTTCTCGAAAAAGCAATAAAGGAGCGCGTGGCAATGGGCAAAAAACCTAAGGCTATTATTGCCGTTCATTTATATGGGATGCCCTATAAAGTCACAGAAATAAACCGGATTTCTGAGAAATACGAAATTCCGGTTATCGAGGATAGCGCAGAAGCACTGGGTAGTAGTTATAAGACAAAAAAATGTAGTACCTTAGGTAATCTGGGGATACTTTCTTTTAATGGAAATAAGATTATTACGACCTCCGGTGGAGGAGCATTAGTTTCCAAAAATCCAGATTATAAAAAGAAAGCAGTATACCTGGCGACCCAGGCTCGCGACGATGCTCCCCATTACCAACATTCGGTTGTGGGGTATAATTACCGAATGAGCAATGTTCTTGCCGGTATCGGCAGGGGCCAAATGGAAGTCCTGGATGAACGCGTTAAGGCGCGTAGAGCAAATTTTGACTTCTACCGGGATGCTTTAAAAAGCACTGGTTTAGAGTTCCTCCCAGAGCCTGAAGGAAGTATTTCTAACAGGTGGCTTAGTTGTGTTTTAACTGATTCTTACGAAACAAGGGAGGCAATACGAGTGGGATTGTTATCAGAAGATATCGAATCACGTCCGCTATGGAAACCAATGCACTTGCAGCCAGTCTTCAATTCATGTCCGAACTATACTAATGGTATTTCTGAAGATTTATTTGATAGAGGTCTTTGTCTGCCAAGTGGATCAAATCTCCAACTCGAGGATTTAGAGAGGGTTGCGGCTAAAATTTTAAAAATAATGTCATGATCAAGGATTACTTAGTGAGCAACGCACACAGATATGCCTCCAAATGGTTGGTTCTGGCTATCGATGTCATTCTTATATTTTTCTCTTTTGTCTTATCCTATTTTATCAGGTTTAACCTGACATTTAACTTTGATACGGACCGGTTATTCTTACAGATACCCATTGTATGTGGATTAGCCCTTATATCATTCCTTATTACAGGATCCTATAAGGGAGTTGTTAGGCATACCGGAGTTAGGGATGTTTATAATATATTCAATGCTATTTGTCTATCCAGCATCCTGGCCATATTTATGGTGATCGTGAACAGGCAATTGGGGGTTATGGAGGATTTCACCATTCCACTGTCTATTATCATTATTCATAGCCTTATAGCTTTTATATCCATGACTGCTTCACGCTATGTATTTAAGACGCTTTACTATAATATGGTAAAGAAGTTTAAGATTACAAAAAACGTGATGATTTATGGGGCCGGAGAGGCCGGTATTCTCACCTATAATGCGCTGACTAATCATACTGCGAGTAATGCGCGGGTAATTGGATACATAGATGATGATAATAATAAGGTAGGAAAGCGCATCAATGGTGTTCGTGTTTATGGGAAAGATGAAATATCAGAATTATTTGTTCAACGTTCTGAAATAGCGGAGATAATTGTTTCCATAAATAATATTCATCACAGCCGTCTTCGTAAAATTGTAGAAAGCCTGATGGATTTCCAGGTCCAGGTAAAAATTGTACCACCGGTTGAAGACTGGATCAATGGGGAGCTTAAAGTCTCTCAGATCAAACAGGTACAGATCGAGGATCTGCTCAACAGGGTTCCTATTAATATTAAACAGTCTAAAGTTTCCGAAGAATTAAAAGATCAGGTGATCATGGTAACCGGGGGTGCTGGTTCCATAGGAAGTGAGATCGTCAGGCAGATAGCTAATTATCACTACAAGTCTCTGATAGTAATAGACCAGGCCGAATCTGCTCTTTACGATCTGCAACAGGAGCTGAAGCAAAATGGGTTCCACAACTTTATTCCAATTGTAGCTGATATTCGTGATAAGAACAGGATGAATACGTATTTCCAGGAATATAAACCTGATATGGTATTTCATGCTGCGGCATATAAACATGTGCCCCTCATGGAGTATAACGCTTATGAGGCTATTAAGATTAATGTGGCGGGGACCAAAATGCTGGTGGATCTTTCCATGAATCACAATGTGGACAAATTCGTTTTTGTGTCTACAGATAAAGCTGTGAACCCTACGAATGTGATGGGGGCAACAAAGCGAATTGCAGAAATGTATATCAGTTGCATGCACCAGGAGAACAAGACAAAATTTATTACTACACGGTTTGGGAATGTATTAGGATCTAATGGTTCTGTGATACCTCTGTTTAAAAAACAGATCGAAAAAGGAGGCCCTTTGACCGTTACACATAAAGACATTACCCGTTATTTTATGACCATTCCTGAGGCATCTCAACTGGTTTTGGAAGCAGCTGCGATGGGTAAAGGAGGAGAAATATTCATTTTCGATATGGGTGAGTCTGTAAAGATATTTGACCTGGCTAAGAATATGATAAAATTGTCTGGTCTTCGTTATCCGGAAGATATTGATATAGAAATTACCGGTCTGCGACCAGGTGAGAAATTATACGAGGAACTTTTAGCTAATGGTGAGAATACGCTTCCTACATATCACAAAAAGATAATGATTAGTAAAGTAAGGGAGTTAAATTATGCTGAGGTAAGGTCTAAGATCGATGAGCTTTGCGTCTCCAACATGTTCTTCAATGGTGATACGGTGAAGCTGATGAAACAAATTGTACCCGAATACGTCTCAAATAATTCGGATCACAGTAAAACGGATAAACCATCCATACACAGCTCCAAAATTGAGGGAGAAAAGAAAATATATCATTCCTAATATTTTGATTATTATTGTGTACTAATTTATAAAGTTATGCGATCCTATTATATTTTATTGAAACCTGCTATTGTATTTTTATTGGCTGGCTTATTTATATCTTCTTGTGCTTCGAAGAAGGACGTTGTGTATTTTCAAAACGCTGGTTCTTTTGAAACAATCGTAGATAAAAATAAATCAACTCCAAAGTTTAAGGTTGATGATGTCATTAGCATTCATGTCTCAACTCTAGATAAAGAAGCTAGTGTCCCATTTAATCTTTTTGCTGGTACTGAGTCGGGGAATTTGACTCCAACACAGGTTGATTATTTGGTAGACGAATCAGGAGAAATTGATTTTCCTGTGATAGGTAAAATTAAAGTTGCAGGATTATCACCAGATGAATTGAGGATGAAATTACGCAACGACCTCAACGAATTTTTAAAAGATCCCATAATCAATATACGACTAAGAAACTTCTCTGTTACCGTACTTGGTGAAGTTAATAGACCAGGGACATACCCTGTAGTAGGAGAACAGATAACAATTTTAGAAGCACTAGGATTGGCAGGCGACATGACGATTAAGGGACAACGAAAAAATGTAATGGTTATACGTGATTTTGATGGAACAAAAGTCTACAACAGGATTGATCTCACCCGTAAAGAAGCCCTTACATCTCCGGTCTATTATTTGACTCAAAACGATGTTGTATACGTTGAACCGAACAGATCTGCTACCACTGCCTCGAATTTAGATAATAGAGCATCCATTGCCGTCTCAATTGCTTCGGTACTTATAACTTCCACGGTAATTTTGCTCACAAGAATTAATTAAGCATAATTTATTTTAAATGGCATCGATTAACGAGGAACGAAAGTTTCAAAGTACTGATATACGTGAAATCCTCAGTGCATATACTAAAAATTGGAAATGGTTTATATTATCAACGGCTATAGCTGTGGTTATAGCTGTACTTTACCTAAGGTATACTTCACCGGAGTATGGCACACAGGCTAAAATACAGTTGCTAGATGAAAAATCTTCAGGATCAGGAATAGACTTATTTAAGGAATTGGAGGTAATTCAAGGCGGGAAAACTAACGTTGAGGATGAAATTGAAGTTATTAATTCGCGTTCAAATTTTATTGAAGTAGTTAAAGAACTGGGTCTTAATACCAAAATATTGGCTATCGGAAATATTATTAGTTCAGAATTGTATAATGCTCCACCGGTTAAATTGAATTTCATTGCGGCAGACTCTATTATTTTTAATTCTAATTATAGTTTTTATCTAACTTTAAATTCAAATACAACCTTCGGATTTAGCGAAGAAGAAGATGGACCTTCAAAAGTATTTGCTTTTGGAAAAAATATTCCAACTCCTTTAGGGGACATTGTTATCACCCCCAATATTTCAGATTTCAATCGCTTTCGGGGTAAGACACTTCAAGTTGTCGTAGAACCGGTTTCACTTGTTGCTGAGAGGTACCAGAAAAAAGTTCAAATATTTCCGCCGGAGGATTTCTCAAATGTGGTGAATATCTATTTGGAAGATCCAATTATTGATAAAGGAAAAGATATAGTTAATTCGTTAGTAAGAATTTATAATGAAAATGCTATAGAAGATAAAAGGATTATCGCTGACCGCACCTCTGATTTTATTAATGCTAGAATCGCCGATATTTCCTCAAGTCTATCTAGCGTTGATCAATCAGCACAGGATCTAAAAACGAGCAAAGGCTTAACTGATATTGCTTCTGAAGCTAATATAAATCTCAATGTGGGTGCTGCTAATCGACAGGAACTGGCGAATTATGAAACACAACTCAATATTGCTGCCTCTATGCAGGATATTATCAACCAACAAGATGGGTATGAGGTCCTTCCAGGTAATATAGGATTAAATGATCCTACTATAGCGAGTACAACTGAAAGATATAATCAGTTAGTTCTGGAAAGAAAAAGGTTACTTAAAAGTTCGACTGAGAAATCTCCCATTATCAAGAATTTGGATCAGCAATTGGAGGGCCTGAAAAGAAGCATGGAGTCTAGTTTGAATAGTACGGTTAATAACTTGGGATTGCAGGTAAATACCTTGAGTAATCAACAGGCCATCATTAACTCTAAAATTTATTCCACCCCCCGAAACGAAAGGGCTCTTAGAGATATAACTCGGCAACAACAAACCACGGAATCATTGTACCTATATTTGCTGCAAAAACGTGAAGAAGCTCAAATTGCAGTGGCCTCAACCAACCCGAAATCCAAGATTATTGATAGTGCATATGCTGTGAGTCTCTTTCCCGTTACTCCGAATAGGTCATTGGTTTTTCTGGCATCTCTTATACTTGGTTTGCTTGTTCCCTTTTCGGTAATATATGCAAATTCATTATTGGATAATAAGATCCATAATAAGCATAATTTGAATAAGATCGCAGATAATATACCGGTCCTTGGGGAATTACCAAAATTATCTAAAAGGGACAGTCGTTTGATAATTAAAGATGATCGATCAGTTTTAGCTGAATCTTTGAGAATACTTCGTACTAACCTGGATTATCTGATTAAGACTAATAAGAATGGCTCTAAGAATAACTTGATCTATATTACTTCAAGTGTTCCTGGAGAAGGTAAAACCTTTCTGTCATCAAATTTAGCTATGATATTCGCGAGCACCGGTAAAAAAGTCTTATTGATTGGTGCAGATATAAGAAATCCAAAAATTTACACCTTTTTCAGTGGAAATCAAGTTGACAAGTTAAAAAAGCCGAGTAGAAATAAAGATGCCGGTTTGACCGAGTATATTTTTGATCATAGTTTATCCGTTGATGATATTATTAACCCCATGTTAGTTCATCATAATACAATCGATGTAATATATTCAGGCCGTATCCCTCCAAACCCGGCAGAATTATTGATGAGTAATCGAGTTAAAGAACTATTCGAGAAAGTATCCACATCTTATGATTACGTAATCGTTGATACAGCTCCCTTGATGGTCGTTAGTGATACTTTGTTAATAGCGGAATATGCAGACCATTTAATTTACGTCACAAGGGCGGGCATAACTGAAAAGAAGGCAATAGAATATCCAATAAGTCTAAGGAATGAAGGTAAAATCAAGGGACTTTCATTTGTTGTTAATGACGTAAAATCTTCTAACTTAGGGTATGGTGGCCAGTATGGCTACGGTTATGGTAAGAGTCAGAAAAAGTGGTGGAAACTATAAACCTGATTTTGATTCTCGATCAATAAAAAAAACTGGCTTGTCCGGTTTTTTTTTGTTCAAATCCTTAAATATTTAACATGTTGAATTAAAAAATTTAAATATTACATTAGGCTGTATAAATTTGAGTGCCAATTTTATCTATTGGTTGCAAATAACTGATTTTCAAAATTATATATTTATATGGCTTGCCATTGAACGATAAAGTATCTTCGTTAGTCGAATAAGGAAAAACAGGCTTCTTCGGCAAGTTGCATTAAGTTATCTTTACAAATCAGACTATCTTCAATAAGAAGGCTGATATAGTGTTTTAAGAAAATCCAAACCCCAAAAATACTGATCGTGAAAAATAAAATTACTCGCTCTAATCTTACTCCCTTTATACTAAATACAATTCCAGCTAATTTTACCAAAATCCTGGCTTTTGTAATTATTGTTTTCTTGTCTAATAATCTTCTGCAAGCCCAGTTGCCACAACAATTCCAAAAAGTGGAACTGATTACAGAAATGACCAACGCGGTCAATTTTGAATTTGCTCCCGATGGCCGGATATTTATTGTAGATCGCTATGGAGAACTTCTGATATACAATCCAAATACACAGGTGACTGTTTCCGCAGGCACTTTAGAGGTGTTCAAAGATTTTGAGGATGGTTTGTTGGGTGTAGCTTTTGATCCTGGTTTCCTGACTAACAATTACATTTATCTCCATTATTCACCATTAAATGTATCAGTTAACAGGGTGTCAAGGTTTACGATGAATGGTAATACGCTGGACCTGGCTTCAGAAGTAACCCTGATGCAATGGCCTACTCAGAGGAATGGTTGCTGCCACTCCGGGGGAGATATGGGTTTTGATTCTCAGGGCAATCTATATATCGCCACAGGAGATAATGCCAACCATAGCGATTATGCTGCTATCAGTGAAACGAATTCTGTGAACAGTGCA
Organism: Zeaxanthinibacter enoshimensis; assembly: GCF_004362865.1. Lineage (GTDB taxonomy): Bacteria > Bacteroidota > Bacteroidia > Flavobacteriales > Flavobacteriaceae > Zeaxanthinibacter > Zeaxanthinibacter enoshimensis. The sequence continues at coordinate 697,745 of NZ_SNYI01000002.1, forward strand.
GAAAAGTCGTCTTCCAACACTAATGACCTTCGAGGTAAAATTCTTCGGGTAAGACCACAGCCTGATGGAAGTTATACCATTCCAGGAGGTAACCTGTTCCCAAATGGGGCAGGGGGGCTTCCTGAAATTTATGTGATGGGTGCCCGTAACCCCTATCGAATGTTCATAGACAAAGAGAATACGGATTGGATATTTTGGGGGGAAGTAGGTCCTGATGCCAATGTGGCCAGCTCCGCGGGTCCGGAAGGTAAAGACGAAATTAACCTGACCAAAACTGCGGGAAATTATGGTTGGCCTTACTTTTCCGGGAATAACGAACCCTATTTAATAGATTACACCAATCCTCAGTACTATAATGATCCTAATACCCCGCAAAATGTGTCTACCTGGAATACCGGGGCTACAAATCTTCCTCCTGCCAGACCGTCATGGCTGGATTTTTTCCATAAAAGTTATATGGCCGGACCGAGGTATTATTATAATCCGGCTTTAACGGATCAACAACGATTACCTATAGAATACGACGAGGTATTTTTCTATTTTGACTTTAACAGTAGTGCTGTTTGGGGCGTTAAAATGGATGAGCAGGGTATTATTCAATCAAATCAGAGATTAAATACAGCCTTTCCTGCCAATAATAATTTGGGATTCATTGATATGAAAATTGGGCCAGATGGCCATTTATATATCTTGGAATACGGGGCGGGATGTTGTCCTAATAACACTGGTACAGGGAAATTGGTTCGCATGGATTATATCGGAATTGTATCCAATTCATCCCCGGTAGTTGAAATTTCCGCTGATCCTGATAATGGATCCCTCCCGCTTACGGTAAATTTCTCCAGCGAAGGAACATTCGATCCTGATGGGGATTCTTTAACATACGAGTGGGATTTTGAAACCGATGGGACGGTGGATTCAACGGAGGAAAATCCAACTTTTGTTTATTCACTGGCCGGAACCTATAATGTTCAACTCCGTGTTGATGATGGTAACGGGGGCGTCAGTACCAAGAATCTGACCATCTATGCCGGGAATAATGCACCAACATTCACATTTACTTCTCCCATCGATGGTGGTTTTATGAACTGGGGGGACGATATCGATCTGGATTTGCTCGTGGAAGATGTAGAGGATGGCAGTACAGCAAATGGAGGGATAAATTGCCTGGACGTGAACGTTGTCCCATCCCTTGGGCACCTGAATCATTTTCATGATGATATGGGGCTTGATGGGTGTCCTAAAACTCTGAATCTGGACCCAGGTAACCATAATATCTATGGGGAGATGGACATATTTTACGTCCTGGGTGCTAATTATACTGATCAGGGTGGATTGCAAGCATTTGATCAGGTTCAACTACATCCCAAACGCAGGGAAGCAGAATTTTATGATGTTAAGAGTGATATTACGGTAGTAGGGAACAGTGATCCTTGGGGGGGTGGCAGCGAGGCCATAAGAGTTAATCACGATGGATATATCGTATTTGAAGGTAGAAATCTTCTGAATATCAGTGGAGTTAAATACCGGGTTGCATCTCAAACTGCTGGAGGATCGATTGAACTTAGAGTAGGTAGTCCCACAGGTGCATTACTGGCAACATCTCCTGTCCCTTCCACAGGCAGCTTAAATAATTGGGTAGATGTAGAGTCTGCTATCAGCGATCCCGGGGGTAAGAATGACCTTTATTTTGTATTCAAGAATGCATCAGCGGGAGTTGATATCTTCGACCTTAATTACATTGAATTTATTGGACAGGGGGTTTCTACAGATAATACTCCCCCGGTTGTAAATAACGTCTCCTCGTCAGAGCCTACAGAAGTTCGTGTAGAATTTTCTGAATATGTCAATATGACTGTTGCTGAGACGATAACCAATTATAGCCTGGATAATGGGGAAAGCGTTATTTCTGCCAGTCTGCAGGAAGATCAGAGGACAGTGATACTGACCACCTCTCAATTAGCCCCAGGTATTACTTATACGTTGGATATTAATAATGTGACCAATGAAGCTGGACTACCCGTTGCTAGCGGTAGTTACACCTTTAATTTCGAGGTGGAATGTAATAATACTCCCTTTCCGGATCAGTGGCAGGAAGAAATAATAGGGAGCGAACTTCCTTACAGGTCGGTTTATATTTATGCAGATCATGATCTTGATGGTGACGGCTTAAAAGATATCGTAACTGGAGGATGGTGGTATAAAAACCCAGGTACAGTTACCGGGAATTGGGTAAGAAGCACTATTGGCTCACCTTTTAATAATGTAGCCTACGTTTACGACTTTGACGGTGACGGCGATTTTGACCTGCTGGGAACACAAGGAGCTTACGAAGGTTCTGATATGGCCTGGGCCCAGAATGATGGATCAGGTAATTTCACAGTATATACAAATATCGATTCGGGTCAGACTACTTATGTGGAACCGTTCCTTGCAGGAATAGCAGGTGGAGTTTTCGATAATACCGGTGATTTCAAACTGGCTATCAACTGGAATGGAGCTGAATCCAGTGGTTCCCCTGTCCAACTGTTAACAATTCCTGCTGACCCGGTTAACACTCAATGGACTTTTGAAAATATCAGCCCGGACTCTCTTGGAGAAGCACTTAGTGCTGGCGATATTGATGACGATGGTGATCTGGATTTGTTCCAGGGGTCTAACTGGCTACGGAATGAGGGGAATGGTACCTGGACTACATTTTCAACGGGAATCACCTATCCTACCACCATGGACAGGAATATGCTTGCTGATTTTGACCGTGATGGAGACCTGGATGCTGTTGTGAGTCAATTAGGCAGTAACCAGGAAATTGCATGGTTCGAGGCGCCAGAAGATCCAACTCAACCCTGGACAAAGAATACCCTTGACACAGATATTGATGGAGGTCTAAGTGTAGATGTGATAGATTTTGATTTTGACGGGGATGCAGATATAGTCGTCGGGGAGTGGCAGAGTGCTTACAGGCTTTTTGCTTTTGAGAATGATCTTTGTAATACAGGAACATGGATAAAACATACGATTCATCCAGGTACACCCACATTTGATCATCACGATGGCGCCCAGGTTGTAGATATTGATGAAGACGGAGACCTGGATATAGTATCGATCGGTTGGAACAATATCACTCCGCGAATTTTTGAAAATACTACGGGGAGTGCCCCGGTAAACTCTCCACCAATGGTATTAAACCCTGGGGATCAGCTTTTCAATGAAGGAGCAATTGTTAACTTACAGATACAGGGTTCAGACCCTGACTTCAGTGATGTACTTACTTATACTGCCCAGGGATTACCCGCAGACCTTTCAATTGACCCGGATACGGGTATCATAGGAGGGAACTTGTCGGCTGCCCAGGGATCATACCCGGTTACTGTTCGGGTAACGGACAATGGAGGACTATTTGACGAAACCACCTTTACAATCTTCGTAGGGGCATTTAACAGTATCATCAGGATCAACGCAGGTGGCCCACTGGTAACTGTTAACAATGAGGACTGGATAGCCGACCAGTATTTTAACGGAGGTGCTACATTTAGTACGGCCAATGCTATTAACGGAACAACCGATGATATTTTATATCAGACTGAAAGAAATTCAGATGATCCAACGCTGACTTACCAAATACCGGTCCCTGAAAATGGGGAATACGGGGTTCGTTTATTATTTGCTGAAATATTTCATAATAGTACAGGTTCCAGGTTATTTGATGTGGATATTGAAGGAGGACAAGGTCAACTCACGGACTACGATATCATAGCCGCAGCTGGAGCTTCTTTTACAGCAAGGACTGAAAGTTTTGTAGTCAATGTTACCGATGGTAATCTAACCATTTTATTTTCCAATATTACGGATCGTGCGAAGATTTCGGCAATTGAAATTCTGGGAAGTGGGAATAATGTAGCTCCTGTAATAGAGAATCCCGGGACTCAATTATATTCCGAGAATTTAGATGTTAATTTACAAATGGAAGCAACAGATTTTAATTCCGGGGATACCTTAACCTATACAGCACAGGGATTACCTGCTGCTCTATCCATTGACGCAGGAACCGGACTTATAAGTGGGACTCTGACAGAACCTGTTGGCACTTACGATGTGACGGTAAGGGTGACAGATCAGGGAGGACTTTTTGATGAGGTAACCTTTACAATTGCCATAGGTAATTATACCAGTGGCCTTCGTATTAATGCTGGCGGAGCTGCTCTGACTCATGATGGAAATGACTGGATTGCTGATCAGTATTTTAATGGGGGAGAATTGTTTAATTCAACCAGTCCCATTGCCAATACTACAAATGATGTGATGTACCAGACTGAAAGAAATTCTGACACACCGACCTTATCATACGAGATACCTGTTCCTGAAGCAGGTGACTATGCAGTTAGACTCCATTTTGCTGAGTTGTTTCATACTGCCCAGGGACAAAGGTTATTTGATGTTGATATTGAGAGTTCCCAGGTACAACTGACCGATTATGATATTTATGTTGAAGCCGGAGGGATGAATTCAGCAGTGTTTGAAACTTTCATAGTAAATGTCACAGACGGGGCTCTTTCTATAGTATTTACAAATTCTGTAGATCGGGCAAAAATATCCGGGATTGAAGTTTTAGGAGAAGGCAATTTTGCTCCCATCCTTACTAATCCTGGGGACCAGGCCTTTGATGAAGGAGCATCGGTGAATTTGCAGGTGGAAGCATCAGATCCCAACGCCGGAGATGTGATTACATATTCTGCTTCCGGGCTGCCCGCTTCCTTGGATATAGACCCAAGTACAGGACTGATTTCGGGAACTCTAACCGATGCGGTAGGCGACTATACTGTAACCATCCGTGCGACCGATACACAAGGGCTATTTGATGAATTATCATTTAATATCACTGTAGGGACTCCTATCAGGAACTTGTTGATCAATTCCGGTGGACCTAGTTATAGTTTTAATGGTGAAGATTGGTCTGCAGATCAGTCCTTTGTTGGGGGAAATACATTCCAGGTGGTTACTCCGATAGCTAATACGGAAAATGACCAGCTCTATCAAACGGAAAGATTTGGACCGGCTCCAACAGGTTCGTTCCGGTATGACATCCCAGTAGAAAACGGGAATTATAAGCTCGATCTGCATTTTGCAGAAATATTCTTCGGCGTGGGTACTAATCCAGGAGGAGCAGGATCAAGGATTTTTGATGTGGATATAGAAAACGGGCAGCAGAACCTAACAAATTACGATATAGTAGTAGCTGCCGGAGGAAGTGCAACTGCAATTGTGGAAAGTTTTTCCAATATTACTGTGAGTGATGGTTCTCTAACTATAATCTTCACCTCGCAGGTGGACCGTGCCAAAATATCCGGGATCCAGGTTACCAGTTCTGTCCCACCGACAGTGAATGCCGGGCTAGACCAGCAGATCACTCTGCCTACGAACAGTGTGACCCTTAATGGAACGGCTTCTGATCCGGATGGTGGTGCGATATTGAGCTACCAGTGGAATCAAATTAGCGGACCAAGTACGGCTACGCTTTCAGGAGAGACTACTGCAGATCTAATTGCATCTGACCTTGTAGAAGGAGCATATGTATTCAGCCTGACAGCGACCGATGATGAAAATGATACCGCTTCAGATGAGGTTACTGTCACGGTAAATCCTCTTTCTGGTCCTACGGCCTTAGCAGAGGCGACTCCGCTTAACGGTACAGTACCTCTGGAAGTGACATTTACAGGAAGTAATTCCTCCGATGATCAGGGCGTTGTTTCTTATGCCTGGGATTTTATGGATGGAAATACATCGGCCGAGGCAGATCCGGTGCATATCTTCGAGACCGCAGGAACCTTCGAGGTAAGCCTGACCGTGACAGATGGAGATAACCTGACTGATAGTGATACGATTACGATTACCGTCTCAGATCCCGCAAATGAGGCTCCTGTTGCGGTAGCTCAAGCTGACCCTCTTTCAGGTGATATTCCTCTGGAAGTCACTTTTACCGGAAGTAACTCTACTGATGATAAAGAAGTCGTGAGCTACGCCTGGGACTTTATGGATGGTAATAGTGCTGCTATAGCAGATCCTGTTCACACTTTTACCGTGGCAGGCACTTATGAAGTTCTGCTTACAGTTACTGATGCAGAGGGGCTGACTTCGACCGCTACGGTAAGCATTACAGTGACCGAACCAATGAATGAAGCTCCGGTAGCGATTGCCCTTGCAAATCCTACATCCGGGCAGGCACCATTGGAAGTCACTTTTACCGGAAGTGATTCTACAGATGATAATGGAATAACTACCTATTCCTGGGATTTCATGGATGGATCAACTTCCAGTGAAGCCGATGTAGTTCATACTTTTACAGCAGAAGGCACTTATAATGTGACACTTACAGTTACTGACGCAGAAGGCCTTACCGATGTAGCAGAAGTTACTATTGTAGTTGGAAGTGCAGAGAACTTACCGCCAACTGCAGTTATCGAGGCTACACCAACCACAGGTACGGTACCGCTGGAGGTTACTTTTATCGGCCGTAATTCCCAGGATGATTTTGGTATCGTCAGTTATAATTGGGATTTCGGGGATGGTACAAGTTCTGCACAGATAGACCCCATGCACACTTTTACGGAGAGTGGAAATTATACGGTCTCCTTAACTGTAGTGGATGCCGGCGGATTAAGCCATACCTCTACCATTACAATAGCTGTGACGGCGACTTCCGGAGGAATGATTACTATTCTGCTAGAAAATCCGGCTAAGGATGGTATAGCCAGATTAAGGGTGTTGAATAAACCGGAGGATGTCTTTGTGGAAACCATTTACCTGCACGATTCAAGTGGCAGACTGATTGGAGGCTTTAACGCACAGGAAATTTTCAGTGATGAGGATGCCTACGAGGTGCCGGTGAATACTCTCAGAGATGGATTGTACTTCATTGGCCTGGAAATGAATGAAGGTAAGGCAATGTTGGTGAAATTATTAGTACAGAATTAACAGACGCTTATATTTATAAGAGAAGACCTGCTTTTGGCAGGTCTTTTTTTGTATCTTCTTTAAGCAAATCTAGGTGTTTCATTGGTTGATAGTCAAGATGGCATAGAGATGACCGTTTACCGATTAAAAGGATGATTTAATCGAATTAAGCTGGTGAATTTCACCCTTGAATTCTTAAGAGGTACTTTTATCAGATTAATCTTCCCCCATAATAATTTCTGGAAACATATTTGTTTCAACTTGTTGATTTTAAGTTTTTTATAGTTTTATTGGCGTGCCGATTTTAATTCTATTTATATGAATAAATGGTCAAATTTCTTTATGAATCTTCACCAGCATCTCTATTTCATTTCACGAAAGGGTATGGAGCGCTCTTATGTTCTAATTCTGCTGTTCACAGTAGTTAACGCGTTTTATTCATTTGGGCAGTTGCCATCAGATTTTCAAAAAGTAGAGTTATTAACTAACCTGACCAACGCTACCACATTTAAGTTTGCTCCCGATGGCCGGATCTTTCTCCTGGATCGTTATGGGGAAATAATAGTTTATAACCCTAATACCCAAACATCAGTTTCAGCCGGAACTCTGCAAGTCTTCCACGAGCTGGAAGATGGGTTGCTGGGGCTTGCTTTTGATCCTAATTTTGAATCAAATAACTATATCTATCTACATTATTCTCCTCTTAGTACTTCGGTGAACAGGGTATCCCGCTTCACCATGAACGGGAATACTCTGAATTTTTCCTCGGAGATCATTATGTTAGAATGGTCTACCCAGCGGGTCAGTTGCTGTCACTCCGGGGGAGATATGGGTTTTGATTCCCTGGGGAATTTATACATCGCTACAGGTGATAATACCGATCATAGCAATTATGCAACCTTTAATGAAAATGACATAAATAAGAGCTCTGAGAACACCTCTTCGAATACCCAGGACCTTCGGGGTAAAATTCTCAGGATCACACCCCAGGGGGATGGTAGTTATACTATCCCGCCGGGAAACCTGTTCCCTAACCCGGCAGATGGTCGCCCTGAAATATATGTTATGGGTGCCAGGAATCCGTACCGGATATTTGTAGACAAGGAAAATACGGATTGGTTATTTTGGGGTGAGGTTGGCCCCGACGCAAATACTTCATCTTCACAGGGCCCGGAAGGGATGGATGAAATAAACCTTACAAAAGCAGCAGGAAATTATGGCTGGCCATATTTCTCCGGTAAAAATGAGGCTTATCTGGTCAACTATGCAGCTTCACCATATTACAATAATCCCGCTACGCCAAAGAACATCTCTACCTGGAATACAGGACTCGTTGACCTGCCAGCCGCTCAGCCTTCCTGGTTAGAATTTTTCCATAAATGTTACCTGGCGGGTCCTCGCTACTACTATGACCCTCAGGCTTCAGATCCAAAGAGATTACCAGTTGAATTTGATAATCGATTTTTTTATTACGATTTTAATTCCAGCCGAATTTGGGTTGCAGAATTGGATGAGCAAGGTAACCTGATCGGTACTCCGGAAAGATTGGCTCCTTCTGTTTTTATGACAGCAGCTTTGGGATTTATAGACATGAAAATTGGTCCGGATGGCCATATGTATATATTGGAGTATGGTGCAGGATGTTGCCCCGGTAATACAGGAACTGGTAAGCTTGTCCGGGTAGATTATACGGGGATAGTATCCAATTCTTCTCCTGTTGTAACAGTATCGGCAAACCCTACTAACGGAAATCTCCCGTTAGAAGTTAATTTTTCAGCGAATGGAACGTTTGATCCGGATGGAGATCCATTGATCTACGAATGGGATTTTGAAAGTGATGGCACCATAGATGATACCGGCCTGAATGCAGTTCATACTTATACCACAGCAGGCAATTATTCTGCTTTATTACGTGTTTCGGATGACCAGGGTGGCGTTGCCACTAAAAGTGTAACCATATATGCCGGTAATAACCTCGCGACCTTTGATTTCAATTCTCCCATTGATGGTGGTTTGATCAATTGGAATGATGATGTGACCCTGGATCTTTTGGTATCCGATCAGGAAGATGGATCCACTGCCGATGGGGGAATAAATTGTGCAGATGTCAACGTTGTACCATCCATGGGGCATCTGAATCACTTTCATGATAACCTGGGGTTAGATGGCTGCGATCAGGTTATCCGACTGGATCCAGGAGATCATGATACCAATGGGGAGATGGATATCTTCTATGTGCTGGGCGTAAATTATACAGACCAGGGGGGACTTACTTCATTTGACCAGATCCAATTGCATCCTAAGAGGAAAGAGGCAGAATTTTACAGTACCCAGAGTAATACATCAAAAATCGGCAATACAGATCCAACAGGGGGTGGGAGCGAGGCCCTCCGGGTAAATCATGGTTCTTACATTTCGTTGTCGGGTAGAAACCTGAAGAATATCAATGCCGTTAAATACAGGGTATCTGCTGCCAGTTCAGGTGGTGTCATCGAACTTAGAACCGGGAATGCCAGTGGTCCCACCCTGGCTTCTACAGAAGTCCCGGTTACAGGATCAACTACTACATGGACTGACGTGACCAGTCCGATCTCTGACCCTGGTGGGAAGAACGATCTTTTCTTCGTTTTCAAACATAGTACGGGACAACAGATAGAATTTGATCTGAATTATATCGAATTTTTAGGAGCAGGGGTATCTGTGGATAACTCCCCTCCTGAGGTAGACGAAGTTGTCGTTACTTCTCCCACCCAGATAAAAGTCGTTTTTTCGGAATATGTTACTTTGGCAAGTGCACAAATGCCCGGTAATTATAATATTAATAATGGTGGAAGTGTCTCCTCGGCAGCCCTGCAGCCCGATAATCTCACGGTCCTATTAACGGTGAGTGGACTGAATGCAGGAACAAATTACCAACTGACAATTAGTAATGTCGAAAACCTGGCAGGTATTCCAATGGTTCCCGATTCATTTAATTTTAACCTGGCAAACCCGATCCGGATAAATACCGGGGGTCCCCAGTTAGATGTTGCGGGCCAGTCCTTCAGCGCAGATCAGTATTCCAACGGCGGGAGTACGTTTTCTAATTCAGTTCCGATTTCAGGAACGACGAATGATGCCCTGTACCAGACCGAACGTTATGGAAATTCTTTTTCATACAACATTCCTGTAAGTGCCCCAGGCAATTATAATTTCAAGCTGCATTTCGCAGAAATTTACTTCGGTGTTGGGAATAACCCCGGTGGAGTCGGTTCCAGGGTTTTTAATGTTTCAATTGAAGGAAATACGGTGTTGAGCAATTTTGATATATCAGCTGAAGTTGGTCCGGCCACAGCACTGATCAAAGAATTCAATAATATTAATGTGGCAGATGGCTTTGCCTCAATACAGTTCAGTTCGGTCATTGAAAATCCAAAAATTTCAGCTATCGAGGTGCTGAGTTCAGGTACCGGTGGCAGCACACCGTCTATAAGTATTGTTTCGCCAACAGATGGTGCTACTGTAAATTCTCCCTTCAATGTCAGTTTTTCCCTGAATAACTGGACGGTTTCCCAGGGAGGAGATCACATTCGATATTTTATAGACAATGCACTTGGAGGAATGCATTATAGTACCAACCCTATTATCCTTAACGGGATTTCACCGGGTCAACACACCATAAGACTGGAATTATTCAATAGTAATAATACTCCTACCGGCTATTCCGATGAGGTGACGGTATCTGTCCTGGATCCGGGAAATTGTAATACCGGGATCTTTCCTGATCAATGGCAACCTCATATAATAGGCCCGGCCCAGGCATACAGATCGGTCTATATATATGCCGATCACGATCTTGATGATGATGGCTTAAAAGACATAGTGAGTGGCGGCTGGTGGTACAAAAACCCGGGAACAATTGCAGGTGAGTGGGTTAAAAACACTATCGGTCCAAACTTCAATAATGTAGCCTATGTTTTTGATTTTGATAACGATGGTGATTATGACCTTCTGGGAACCAAAGGCGCTTATGAAAGTTCGGCTTTAATTTGGGCTGAAAATGATGGGGCAGGTAATTTTACAATCAGGGATAACTTACCAGTGGGCGCCACAACATATAGTGAACCCTTTCTTGCCGGAATCGCAGGAGGCGTTTACCAGCAGGGAGGCCCATTCCAGATGGCACTTAACTGGAACGGGGCAGAGACAGGAACGTCACAAGTACAAATGCTTACAGTTCCGTCTGATCCAGTAAACGGAACATGGACATTGGTAAATATTCATCCAACCTCGATGGGAGAGGCTCTGAGTAACGGAGATATAGATGGGGATGGCGACTTAGATCTGTTCCAGGGATCCAATTGGCTTCGAAATGACGGCGGAACCTGGACCTTGTTTAGTACAGGAATTACTTATCCCACTACAATGGACAGGAATTTGCTCGCCGATCTTGATGAGGACGGGGATTTGGACGCCGTGGTAACCCAGATCGGTTCAAATAGGGAAATAGCTTGGTTCGAGGCCCCGGCAGACCCGACTCAATCCTGGATTAAACATACTATTGATCCCGATATTGATGGAGGTCTTAGCCTAGGGATCAAAGACATTGATTTTGATGGTGATCTGGATATCGTGGTGGGAGAATGGAGAGGAACTTACCAGCTTTATGGATTTGCAAATAATCTGTGCAATAATGCAGCATGGACAAAAACTATTATCGATTCAGGGGGAGGTAATTTTGATCACCATGACGGCGCCCAGATAGTAGATATTGATAAAGATGGCGATTATGATATTGTTTCGATCGGATGGAATAATATTACTCCAAGGATTTTTGAAAATCAGAGTGCCACTACTCCCCAGCCTCCGGTAGCCAATGCGGGATCTGACCGTACGATCACCTTACCGACCAACAGTATAACCTTAAATGGTACGGGCAGCGACCCCGATGGAGGCAATGTGACCTACGGCTGGACCGAGGTGAGTCATCCCGGGACCCCGGCCACCCTGACCAATGCCAATACGGCCAACCTTACGGCCAGCGGCCTGGCAGAAGGAGTATATGTGTTCAAGCTGACAGTAACGGATGATGAGAAC
>NZ_SNYI01000002.1:710098-1233726 GCF_004362865.1 Zeaxanthinibacter enoshimensis
ATTCCTGGAGGTGATTTCTTCAGCTGGCACCAGGTGCATAACCAGGAACAGCGTACAAATTTTGTAACCTATAACCTGGTGGATGGAATAAACACCATCGATTTTGGCCATCGTGAAGATGGGGTTGGCCTGGATAAAGTGTACGTCACCAAGACAGGTAGTGTGCCCAATGGGACAGGTAATGCAGCCTCTAACTGTAATAATAATGCAGCCAAATCCGCTGTGACAGATCCCCTGATCATCACCCTCAATAAGGACATATACAAGCTGGAACTGTATCCGAACCCGACGTCTGAGTTAGCCAATGTAGTTCTCGATCAGAATATCCCACGACTGGAACAAATCCTGATCTTTGACGCATCAGGGCGATTAGTGAGAACACAGAAGTTAAATGGGAGGGCCGGAACCGGAATTCAACAACATGAAGTTAAAGTGGATGGCCTGGAAGAAGGAACCTACCACCTGCAATTCCTTACGGAAGATGGGAATTCATTCTATAAACAATTGGTGGTAAAGAAATAATTCTAATAAAAGGTTTCAATAGTCTTGTGAATCACCGGCGTGACCATTTTCTGGATCTTCCTGGAAATGGTCACTTCTTTTAAAGACTGTAATTGCTGCATATTGTGAACATCAGACCCAATAAAATCGATCATATTTTCTTCCAACAGCCTGTGAGCGATTTTCGGTATTTCCTTACCGTAGTAATTACTTAAGCTTAAGAGGTTCAGCTGGAATAAAATGCCCTCGGCCCTGAATTTTTTATACTTCCCGAACCGTTGATGCAAAAAGGCATATCGCTCCGGATGTGCGAGTACTGGAAACTGGTGGTTGCTGGCTACCTTAACGATAGCCTCGTCAAAATGAATAGGCGGCTGCAGGTAAGACATCTCTACCAGCAGATAACCTTTTCTCAGGGGCAGAATATCTCCTTTCTCTACCAGGGGAATAAAGTTCTCATCGATCATATGCTCGGCGGCAAAGCCAAGCTCAATATCATCCATACCCATTTCCACCAACTCATTTTTCACCTTACCATGCGCCTTCTCAATACTCTCTTTTGTATTGGGGTAGTAGTTGTGCATGATGTGCGGGGTGGCCACGAAGTTTTTAACTCCAAATTCTGAGAACCCTTTAATAAGCGCCAGGGAATCTTCTACAGTCTTAGCACCGTCATCTATCCCCGGGAGAATATGGTTGTGTATATCAACAAAATTTTCCAGCTGGTCGACCAGGAAATGCTTTTTACTGAATAAGTGAATCATGGTGGTTGCAATTCAGCTGCAAAAATAGGTTTTCTTGCTGTAAGTCTCAATTGTTAAAAACCCTTAAAAAAAAGAGGTGTCTTTATATACCATTAAGATTTGCGCCAATAAAGAACGTACTCCTGGTATAATTTCAACATATTGCCATCAAATAAAAAGAACACATGAAAACAGTATCGCGACTCGCTTTATTCTTATTGATCCCTCTCACAGTATTATCTTGTAAAGAGGAGAAGGATGAAAAAAAAGTGACGGTTGAAGAATCAGAAATTGACACCATGGGGGAAATGACTACAGACATGGCCGAAACTTCTTTTGATACAGGCTTAGATGGTGCTGTCTTTCATCATTACCTCGAGGTGAAAAACGCTCTTTTCGAGGGAGACCAGGATGCCGTTTCTGTAGCTGCGGCGAACATGGCAAGAGGATTTGATGAACAGCAACCCGAACTTGAAAATCTTGCTGCAGATATCTCCAGGGCAAAGGATATAGACACACAACGACAGCTGTTCTCCGAATTTACCCATGAACTGGAGCCACTGATCTACGACAACCTGCAGAATGGCCAGATCTATAAGCAGTACTGTCCTATGGCATTCAATAATAAGGGAGGCTACTGGCTTTCAGATTCCAAAGAAATCCGAAACCCTTATTTCGGGGAAAAGATGGCCAACTGTGGATCCATTAAAGAAACAATCACACCAAAGAGTTAAAATATTTTTTCCTGTGTAAACTTCGTTTACAAGGACAAACTGAGCACTGGTTAAAACCCGTGCACTGATCAAGGATGCTGTAAGGTGTCCCGGAATTCTATTAACCTAAAATTATAAAAATGAAACTATTCAGAAATACTTTATTGATCTCAGGTACCGCCTTATTAATGGCGAGCTGTGGTGCGAACAAATCGACCGCAGAGCAATTAGAAGACGAGGATTATAAGAACAGGATGTTCCAGACCATTGTCTCGGATGAAGATAATTTTACAGACCTGTTGGAAAAAGCTCATAATATAAGACAGGCCGAACTGATCCTTATCAAAGATCACCTGGATATGATGGAGAGCGGAAAAGTAAAATCCCTGGTTGCCGATCAACCGGAACTGCAACAGCGAATGAAAGCTCTGATGCAGGAGAAACTAAATGAGAACCCACAGTTATGCCTTAACGTAAAAGACAAACTGATGGAGGATCAGGATTTCAGGGAAGCCGTTATGGCCGACCTCAGGGATGACTTCGCTAATGACCCGGAAATGGTTGACATGGTCATAGTCAGAATGTCCGAAGATTCTGAATTCAGGAAAGAGATCCTTAGAAGAATGATGGAGGATGAAGAGATGAAAATGATGATCCGTAAAGATATGGAAGAGTACGAAGCATCACTTCAGCCACATATGAGTAAAGACGGTACACGGTAATCCCTGATTACCTGCAATATTTAAAGAGGGCAGTTGCCCTCTTTTTTTATGATATACGAACGAAGAATTCGGATCCTTGATAAAGCTGCGAGTAGAGATCAATAATAGCTGATTTTTGGTTTGGACCGAAAGGTTCAAAAGTGGCTTCAGGTGTAAAGCATTAATCCACAAGTAATTAACATGGCTCAATGGAGCTAAAAGTTGAATAAATTTTTCCGTTTTGCGACTTTCATAGTGATATGTAAGAGATATCTTCTGTTTAATGTAAGATTGTAAATATATTTGGTCGCAAATCTTGAAATTTTGTTTAAAAAAATGAACTTTGAAGAATCCTTAAATTAGGTAATCTATTATCTTTAATATTCTAAATGACAGGCGATGGATGTAATTAAAAGAAATAATGTGAGAGTGCTGGGTGAAGGTACCCAGGTACTGATGTTTGCGCATGGTTTCGGATGTGATCAGACCATGTGGCGTTACATAATTCCTGCTTATGAAAAAGATTACAAGATCGTTCTCTTTGATTACGTGGGATGTGGAAAGTCAGATATATCCCAGTTCACCGAGGAGCGCTACAGTTCGCTGCACGGCTATGCCCAGGATATTATCGAAATTTGTGAAAGTCTCAATTTAAAGGATGTTATTCTCGTCGGTCATTCCGTCAGCTCTATGGTAGGAATGCTGGCTTCTATAAAGCGACCGGATTATTTCCGCTCATTAATACTGGTTTGTCCATCTCCATGTTATATTAATAAACCGGGCTATCGTGGTGGATTTGAAGAGAAAGATCTTGAAGGGCTGATGGAAGTTATGGATAATAATTATGTTGGGTGGGCAAGTTTCCTGGCCCCTGTGGTGATGAAGAACCAGGAGCAACCCGGCCTGACCGAAGAACTTGAAAAAAGTTTCTGTTCAATGGACAAAGAGATCACCCAGAATTTTGCCAGGATCACCTTTTTCTCAGACAACCGAGAAGACCTGTCCAAAGTCAAGGTACCAAGCCTGGTACTCCAATGCTCCGAGGATGATATTGCCCCCAAAGAGGTGGGTGAGTACGTAAATGATAAGTTAGAAAACAGTACAATTTATTATATGGATGCTACCGGGCACTGCCCTCACATGAGTCATCCCGAGGAAACGATCGAATGTATTTCGCGTTACCTGGAAACGGAGCTGGCGATCTCATGAATGAAGCTTCGACACAATTCCCCTGTTATTTATTCAGCTTTACGGTAGACGGTTATTTAACGGACATAAACGATATTCTTTTAAGATCGTTAGGTTATGAACGGGATGAACTGATTCCTGATTTCAGGTTTGAAGATATACTGACCAAAGGCAGCCGTATTTTTTTTAAAACACATTTTTTGCCGATGCTGATGATGCAGCATAAGGTGAACGAGATGTTTTTATCCTTCAACACCAAGCAAGAACAGGATTTTCCGGTACTGATCAATCTTACCTTAGAAGAAAAGGAAGGTAAACGCGTGATCCACGCTGCGGGAATCCAGATCGAGAAGCGTAATAAATTCGAGAAAAGTATTATAGAGGCCAAAGAAGCCGCCGAGACGGCACTTAAGGAAAATGTACTGTTGCTGGATATGAAGTCCAAGCTCGAAAGGAACCAGGACCTACTGGAGCGCCAACTCCATGACTTAAAGCGTATTAACCGGGAACATGTGGAATTCAATAAGATCTTATCACATGATCTGCAGGAGCCTATGAGGAAAGTCCGGCTCTTTGCCGGTCTTTTAGAAGGCAAGATCGATAAGAAAGAACTAAATCCTGAATTACAGACCTACCTGGTAAAACTTCTCAGGTTGTCAGAATACGCCCATGAACTGATCGCCCGCTTACAAAGTTTTCATTCCCTGGAAGACAGGATGAATGATGCCGCCGAAGGTGATCTCGAAGAAATTATTGGTGCGGCTCACAGCAGGATAGGTAACGATGAAATTAAAGTGAACCTCGAGGGCATCAAGGAGAGCAGGGTATTCGGGGATATCACCTTACTCACACGGGTTTTCCGGGAATTGCTCGCCAATGCATGGCAGTTCAGGGACCCGGACCGGCCTGTCGAAGTAGAGATAAAATCGGAGATCGTAACCGATAATTACTACAAATCACTTACTGGAGCCTACCGTTATATTGATTTTCTACAAATCCAGTTCAAAGATAATGCCTCAGGATTCCCGCCGAACGTTAATGATCGGATCTTTGGTTTGTTGCAAAAATTTCATGAAAACAGTGGGAGAGGATTGGGACTGGCTTATTGTAAGAAGATTGTCGAGCTCCATAACGGCCGCATCCTTGCCAATACGCGTCTCAAACAAGGAACCCAGTTCACCATAATTCTACCTAATTCATTGGACGTAAAATATTATTAAAAAGTACATCTTTGACCAACATGAAGCTAAGGACTCAAAAGCTTAATGGGTTCATCGATTCAAGGTTACTATTTTAGAAACCAATAAAATATTATTCTATCGTGTCAATTTTCAATGGGACAGCTTTACGGGAAGTATTACAGACTTCGTATTTTAGTATGTTTACAATCTTGTCATTAACACTGTAAAGGGTATAATCCTTGGAAGTATTTTTAATAAGCTGTAAAATTTGACAACACCCCAAAATGTCTTTCAATATTTCTTTAAATAAATCTCCCAGTTAGCGAATTATGTCTGAAACAACTAACACCCCTTATTTTTTACATGGTGAAGGTGAGATGGCCAGGCTTACCAGGTCCCTGGATTGGGAAAAAACCGGTTTAGGTGATCCTGAACAATGGCCTAATGAGCTTAAAGTGACCCTGGATATAGTGCTGAATTCAGAATTTCCTATGTTCCTTTTCTGGGGAGATGATTATTTATGCTTCTATAATGATGCATACAGACCAAGCCTCGGGAAGACTGGAAAACATCCCTCTATCCTGGGAATGAAGGGGAAAGAGGCCTGGCCCGAAATATGGCCGGAAATCGAACCTTTATTACGACAAGTAAGTAAGGGGGAAGGGAAAGTATACCGTGAAAATCAATTGATCCCGTTTTACCGGAACGGGGTAGTGGAAAACATGTACTGGACCTTCAGTTACTCGCCTGTTCACAATGAGAAAGGGGAGATTACGGCGGTATTGACCGTATGTAGTGAAACTACCGCTTTGGTTCAACGCCAGCAAGATCTCAGGAACAGTGAGCGACGTTTCCGCAGTATGGCCGAGGATACGGATTTGTATATCGTCACTGGGGATGAGACTGGTGAAGCTACCTATTTTAACCCTGCATGGACCAAACTTACTGGTGCAGAAATGGATGAGCTTACCGGGACAGGATGGACAAATTTCGTGCACCCGGAAGATCTTGAGCCTTTTTCATCATTGTATTTTGGTTCCTTTGAGAAAAGAGCTCCTTTTACGGGGAAGTCAGAGTCAAATCCGCAGATGGTAATTATCGCTGGATTTTAGCCAATGCCACACCCCGTTTTAAACCTGACGGCAGCTTTGCGGGCTATATCGGGATATTTACGGATATTACGGAAAGAAAAGAGATAGAGCATAGCTTCGAACTCTTTAAGATCATAGCTGAAAACGCTATCGATCCCTTTATCCTGATGAGGGAAGACGGCTCTTTTAAATACCTGAACGAGGCGGCATTAGAAAAATGGGGATATACTGAAGAGGAAGCCAGAACTCTGAAAGTTCCCGATGTTGATACTGTATTTGACCTGGAGGGATTCCGAGAATTATTCAAAGAGGCACAAAAGAATTCGATTCCCCTGTTCGAAACCACGCATATCAACAAGCAGGGGGAGACATATCCCGTAGAGGTTACGCTTACAGGGATCACCCTGGGTGGTAAAGCTTATATGCACGCAATTGCCAGGGATATTTCTGAACGCAGGAAAGCTGAAAACCTGCTGATGGCAAGTGAACTGAGATTCCGGCTGCTCGCAGAACAATCCCCTGTCTGGGTATGGATGGCTGATACCGGTCTTAATGTAGAATATGCGAACGGGCAAATGCTCAATTATATCGGGCTGAGTGATCTATCACAATTCCTCGGTAAGGTATGGCAAGATGTTGTGCATCCGGATGACCTGCCTGTGATCGTAAAGACCTTCCAGGAGGCCAGCCAGTCCAGGGAACCCTTTGAATACGAACACCGGGTTAAAGAAGCTGCTACCGGGGAATATAACTGGTTCCACATCAGGGCAGTTCCCAGGTATGAAGATGATAAACTTGCGGGTTATATTGGCACAGGAGTCAATATTGATGACCAGAAAGCTTTTACCCGGAAACTTGAGGATGAAGTGGCCGAAAGAACAAAGGCCCTGGCAGAATCCAACAAGGTCCTGGGTGAAATGAACAAAGAACTGGAGGCATTTGCATATATCTCCAGTCATGACCTGCAGGAACCTTTAAGGAAGATCCAGACCTTCAGTTCCCAGATCATGTCATTGGACTTTGAGAACCTGACCGATAAAAGTAAGGATAAATTTAACAGGATGCAGCAGGCTGCGGAGCGGATGCAGGCCCTTATCCAGGATCTTCTGGCTTATTCCAGGACCAGTACCGAAGAAAGGAACTTTGAACGGACAGATCTGGCTGAACTGGCAGAACAAGTTACAGGAACCCTGCAGGAAGAACTGGAAGCACAGGACGCCAGAATAGTGATCGGGGAATTACCTACTGCACCCGTCATTCCATTCCAATTCCAGCAATTACTCTTTAATTTAATTTCCAATTCCCTTAAATTCCGTAGCCCGGATAGAACTCCGGAAATTCACATTGAAGGTACTGTCATTAAAGGCAAAAAATTAAACCACAACAAGGCTGAGCCGGAATCGGAATATTGTTGCATCATGGTCAGGGACAACGGGATCGGGTTTGAACAGAAGTACGCAGACCGCATTTTCGAGGTATTCCAGCGACTTCATCCGAAAGACAGGTATATTGGTACTGGGATCGGGCTTTCTATTGTTAAGAAGATCGTGGAAAACCACAACGGGGTGATCAGCGCCAGCAGTGAAGAAGGGCAGGGTACTGAATTCCGTATCTGCATCCCCCTTTCACAAAACTAGCAGGATACTAGTTCCCGTCAATCGATTTTTTTACAGCCTCTTTATCCTGTTAAATAATTGACTAATAGCTAGTTACCTTCATTTATTAAAGAATAGCTTTAAATGAACCGGGTCGATCTCATTATTTTACCCCACAATTGGTGGTTTATCCGTAATAAACGGCTGATGATAATGTCTTCTGCCGGTCGCTTTGTACAAGGCATTAGCTAAAGCACCCATAACAGGAGGGAAGGGAGGTTCACCCAGGCCGGTCGGGTCAATTCCGTTATCCACGAAGTAAGTTTCGATTTCCCTTGGGGCTTCACTGTGCCTGATCAACCGGTACTTGTCAAAATTTGTCTGTTCAGGGGCTCCGTCCTTAAAGGTAATGGCGCTGTACATCGCATGTCCTATACCATCTACCACGCCACCTTCGGCTAAATTCTTCGCAGCATCCGGGTTGACCACGATACCACAATCTATGGCGGTAGTGACCTTTTGTACTACCGGCTTATCATTCTCCATGGCGATATCCAGAACCTGGGCCACATAACTGTTGTGGCAGAAATAAGCGGAGACCCCGCGATGCATATCCCGGGAGGTATTCCAGTTCGATTTTTCCCTTACAAGTTCCAGTACCCCGGCATAGCGTGCAGGATCATAATCGTTATTTTCGCCAACTGGATCTTCCTGTGCTTTTTTCAATAGTTCTAACCTGAATTCGATAGGATCCTTCCCTGCCGCTTCAGCCACTTCGTCAAGAAATGACTGTTCGGCCCCGGCGATGAAATTAGATCTCGGTGCCCTGAAAGCACCGGTAGTAATATTGGATTCTATTGTCCAGTCTTCCGCCAGGTAATTATCCAATGCGCCGGCCGGGAACCGGTTGGCAAACAACGGACTTTCGGGGATGCCACCGGTCTTCACATGTAGTGCTGTCAGATTGTTATCGGCATCAAGTGCAGCCCGGTACGTGGCATAATAGGCAGGCCTGTAAGTGCCCTGAGACATATCATCTTCCCGGCTGTATACCAGTTTTACTGGGGCTTTTGCTTTTTGGGAAATGGCTGCGGCTTCGATCATAAAGTGTCCATAAAGCCTGCGACCAAATCCACCTCCCTGCCGGGTCATATTAATATCGATATTTTCCAGTGGGAGTCCTAGGAGTTCGGCAATAGCTGGTTCCATCCATTCAGGAGTCTGGGTAGGGCCCAGCAGTTCTGCATGGTCTTCTGTGACATGTGCAAAGAAGTTCATCGGCTCCATAGTATTGTGTGCAAGGAAGGGACAGGTATAACTTCTTTCTATAATTTTAGCGGCATTTTTAAAAGCTGCTTCGGGCTTTCCATCTTTACGGACGACTCTTCCTTTTTTGGAATTCAGCTCTTCCATTTGCTGGCGATGGCTGGCAGTACTTTCCAGTCCGGCCGGGTAATTGACTTTCATATCGTTCCCGAACATCGACATTTCTACCGAAGTACTGGGGGCCTTCTCCCATTCAATATTTAATGCTTTTTTAGCCTGCATGACCTCCCAGGTGCTTTCTCCTACAACGGCGACAACCGAATTAAAAGCGGTATGGTGAAAGGCACTGCGTTTAAAATCGTCATCAAATAGTTTTATCGCAAAAACATCACGAATGCCGGGCATTTTTTTAGCTGCTTCAGCATCAAGTGATTTTAACTGCATTCCAAAAGCAGGGGGGTGCGCCAGGGTAGCGATCAGCATTCCTTCTCTTTGAACATCTATCCCAAATAAGGGCTGTCCTGTGACAATTTTTTTCCCGTCGACATTCTTCCTGGACGATCCGATGATCGAGAATTCGGACCTGTCTTTCAGTTCAACCTCCTCCGGCACTTCTTCAAGGGAGGCAGCCGAAGCCATTTCCCCGTATCCTGCAGATTTTCCGCTGGCCTCATGGGAAAGCACCCCTGATTTGGCTTCTATTTCATCTACAGGGACCTGCCAGGCCTTAGCGGCTGCTTCTTTCAGCATATGCCTCGCCGTGGCACCGGCCATTCTCAGGTTCTGCCAGGAACTGCTGATAGACCTGCTGCCGCCGGCTACCTGCCAACTGTAGAGATTGGTATTAAGAGGAGCCTGTTCCACGATCACATCATTCCAGTCGACCTCGAGCTCATCAGCAACGATCATGGGCATTGAGGTTTTAACATTCTGCCCGATCTCCGGGTTAGGAGACATAATGGTAACCAGGCCATTTTCACCTATTTTGAGGTAGCCATTAATCTCGAACCACTCCTTGGGCATGTCTCTTACGGCCATTGTTTCTGCCTGTCCCTGCTTGCAGGAATTCAGGAAACTGAATCCAAGAACCAGTCCACCGCCGGCAAGGCTGGTATTCCTAATAAATGCCCTTCGTCCGATATGTGTTTTAATTAATGTCATGATGGTTGTTTTTTAAGTGGATCAGGATAGGTTCCCGGCAGCTGTTTTGATAGCTTTTTTGATACGGGTATAGGTGCCGCAGCGACAAATGTTTCCATCCATGGCGGTGTCAATCTCGGAGTCTGTAGGACTGGGATTTCTTTTTAACAGGGCACTGGCAGACATGATCTGCCCGGCCTGGCAGTAGCCGCATTGGGGAACATCAATCTCCAGCCAGGCTTGCTGTACCGGGTGGTCCCCGTTTTCTGATAAGCCTTCTATGGTGGTGATCTTCTTGTCTCCAACTGCCGAAACAGGAATTTGGCAGGATCTGACAGCGGTGTCGTCCAGATGAACGGTACAGGCGCCGCATTGCGCGATCCCACATCCGTATTTTGTGCCGACCAGTTTCACATGGTCTCGCAATACCCAGAGCATGGGTGTTGAGGGATCAACGTCCACTTCCCGGGATTTCCCGTTGATGTTTAAGGTGTAGTTTGCCATGGTTGTAATTGTTTCTATTAAATTATGAATTTTTCTTAAAGGTCAGCGCAGATAAGCTATTGAATTTGAGGTAAATAATGTTAAATTATTTCATGAGTATTACCTCGGGATACCAGGACTGATTTCAGCCAGCCATGCCTGTACCAGCTTCCTGGCCTGTTCTCTTTTCTCATCTTTAATTGCCAGCAAAATTCCATCGCGTTCTACACCCCCTTTTATTTGGAAGCCTTTAAGGATTTTGCAGTCCACACAAAGTTCATTTACCGTCCTGAAACTACTGCCAACACCATAACCGGCGTTTGTATTAAAGGGAACCACCGTTTTCCCTCCTAGATCGTTATTAACCAAAAAGGATTTCACAGGAGGTGGTAACTGCATGCCCCAGGTGGGAAATCCAATAAAAATGGTGGAATACTTATCCAAATCTATCCTGGTTTTCAGGGGAGGTAAGTAACCAGTGGCATTTTCCCTTGCTACCTGCTTTACGATGGCATCGTAGTCCTCGGGGTAGGGCGTCTCTAATTCAATGGCCACGAGATCTCCACCCAACTGTTCCTGTATAAGTTCTGCTATTGCTTTAGTATTATTGGTACGAGACAGGTAAACGATCAGAATATCTTCTGAGATTACCCCTTTGTTCTGTGCGAAAAAAGAGATAGTGACCAATAAGTATATCAGAAAATGGATCTTCTTCAGCACGTGTATATCATTCGCTGGTTTGAAGGATTTTGCTGAAGGTCAGGTCGGCCAATTTCCATGTGCCATTTTCCTTTACATAGACCTCCGTAACCATAAAAGGGTTGGTTACTTCATTATTACCCACGACAGCCAACAAAGTAATTCGATTCCAAAGAATAGCGGTCTTGTCATTCAACACTTCTACCATGGTCTCATGGATCTCCGCCTTTTTATAATGTATTCCACCACTTCGGATGATGTCCACTTCCCGGTCCTTTCCCCAGGTACCGCCCATGTGTACGAATTTTGCCTTATCATGAAACAGTTCGGCAAGCTTGTCCGCATCCTTGTCGGCCATCCATTGCCATTTTTGGGCGGAGAGTTCTTTGATTTCCTGTTCAATGTCCGTGGATTGCGCCATAGCGACTGTTATGCTTAAAAAAGCCATAAGGGCACCTAAAATCAGGTTTTTATTCATCATAGTGTTTTTTAATTAATGTTCAATTTCATGGGTGTCCCGTACACTGCTGAAGGTCAGGTCCAGTAATTTCCAATCTTCACCTTCCTTTCGATAGAATTCCGTTACGGTAAACTCGTTCTCAACATCATTTCCCCTTACGTTGGCCGTGAGCGTGATCCGGTTCCAGAGTACGGCAGTGTCATCTCCGAAAATCTCTACTGCAACATCATGCACCTCTGCATTTTTATACCAGATACTACCGGATTCAATAATTTCCAATTCCCTTTCCTTTTTCCAGGATCCGCTCATGTGCACAAACTTTGACTTATCGTGGAAAAAGTACAGCCAAGCTATCGACATTTTTATCCGCCATCCACTGCCATTTCTGTTTGGACAAATTCTTGATTTTTTCTTTTACGCCTGCACTTCTCTCTTCGGGTACCGGAATGGCATTATAGGCTTCGTCAGTCAATTTCTCCGTCCATTGCGTAGGTGCATTCCCACTGATGGCTAAATATGTAACCGGGCTGTTTGGAGCTGCTCCGTGCCAGTGCTCCACACCAGGTAGGCATTTGACCACATCGCCAGCGCGAACCACCTGTACCTCTTTTCCTTTTTCCTGATAATATCCTACTCCATGGGTGATCAATAATTGCTGCCCTTTGGGATGCAGGTGCCAGTCCAGCTTTGCCCCGGGGGCGGATACCGCCTGGGCAACATTCCAGTCAAAAGTGTCATCAGCATCAATTAAATGGCTAAGCCAGATATCGCCGGTATGGTGAACGTTCGGGGCTTTTATACCCCTGGGAAAAATGGATTCCTGGGCCAGTAAGGATTGACCGATTGCTATTAATAATATCAAGAAATAAGATATTCTTTTCATTTGCTTCATTTTTAATTTATACAACATTTTAATGCTTATCGAGCCCCTTTTCCTTCAACCAACCGGACAACAGCTCAGCCACTTCTTGATTATTCAGATCCGACATAGGGAAATGGGTATTACCTTTAAGACCGACATCCGGAAGTTGCACCAGGGTCACATCACCACCGTGTTTATTGACGGTATCCCTCCATAATTTGGCCATGGTGACCGCAGCGCGCCATTGTTCCTGTGCCGGGTTTTCCACGGGTTCATTAGGAATATTATCGCCGTAATAGATTACGATGGGTATTTCGGTCAGTTTTTTAAAATCGCGTAGTGGTACTCCTCTGGCACTCAATGCACCTCCCATATACGGAATGGTTTCCGGCACCTCGCCCTCGGGAAATACAAAATTACTTCCGGGCTCATAAGATACAATTGCCTTGATATTCGGGGTTTTAATTGCGGTCATCCATCCCTGCCCTCCGCTGTGGGAGTGGGTTACCAGGATACCCTCGCCGATTTTATCGAAGAGTGCGGATACTGCGTCAATGTTAACATTAATGTCCAGCGGACCCGTATCAGGAGTAATTTGCCTAAAATACTGGTTTAGTGCTTCCGGATCCTTAGAAAACTGGACGTCCGGATAGAATTCCGTACCCATACCCAACCTGAAAATACCAAACCAAAGCTGGTCATCTGTCGAAGCATTAATGGTTGTGGGTTCTGTACTCCGTCCGGAAAGACCTCTTCGAGGCTGGTCCAGCAAATAGACCGGGAAACCACGACGTAAAAATATACTTTGAAAACCTTCCCTGCCATCAGGGGTGGTCTGCCAGGTACGCATAGACTGGCCATAGCCGTGCCAGAAAACCATGGGCAATTCATTAGCATTTACTGGTATTTGGTAGAGGACCGTGGCGTGGTCGCCGTGAAGGGTCTGTCCTTCTGTGCTTTGATCCGCGGGGTTGAATGCCCCATGGGCAATAGGGTCAAAGCTACCGGGGCTGGTCTTTACCTTACCCCCAACTGCAAAGCTGCCTTGTTCATGTATGCTGATGGGTTGTGTTTGGGCATTTCCCAAGAACACGCACAATAATAATGCGCCAAACGCAATGGCCCGTTTTTTTTGTTGTACCGGGGTGTTGTACCTGTTCTTTTTCATTGCGGGAATTAATTTTATTTAATCTTTGGTATGATCTGATCTGTATTGCTCGTCCGTAACAGCCTCCAGCCATTCAGTGGGTCCGCTTACCCGGCTGGTGATGGCTAATTGAACAAATTCCGAATCAGGACCGGCGCCGTGCCAATGAGGGAGGTTTGCCGGGCACTTTACGACATCTCCTTTACGAAGTATCCTCTTTTTGCTACCTTTTTCCTGGTAATATCCTGTACCCTCTAGAGCCAGGATAATTTGCCCGTTGGGATGGGAATGCCAGTTTGTACGGGCTCCGGGGGCAAAGGTTACATTGCCAACGGAATTCCGATTAATGCTATCGGCAGTAATAAGCATTTGTACCCAGGCATCACCTACGAAATTACTATTGGTAATTTTTTCTCCTTTCGGAAAGATCTCGGTCGTGTCATTTTCGGCCAGGTTTGCATCTTCTTCTTGTTTACAGGAGATGAGCATCATAGCGATTAGGGCGACAGGTAACAGTAATTTGCTTCTCATAAAACGAGGCTTAAAATTATTTTAATAAAGAGCTTAAGACTTCCCGGGCCGATTGGATCTTCTCTTTCTCCAGGTGTTGCTCAAGTAAGTTTATTGCTTCTTCTAATTGATAAGGAGTAAGCCCCTGTATCAGACATATATTCATATGGGAGCGCAACATGGGTTCCACCCCACCTATGGTCATCAAAACAGAAATGGTGACTAGTTCTCTTTGCTGGTAATTCAGCACATCTCGATCAAAAATATCGGCAAATAGATGTTCTTTTAAAAAGACTTCGATGATAGGAGCAAATTGTGCATAATCAGTACCAGGGCCATCCAGTTTTGTCTTTAATAAGGCTTCCAGATTGGCTTTTCCCCGCTCATATTTAGTGCGGTCGTCCTGTACAGGTGAGGCCTCGGCTCCCATTCTATCTTCGATACCCCTGGCTTTCCGTTCCTCCAGGACTTTTATAAAAGTCCGTAAACCTCGCAAACTGCGGGGAAAGCCGCAATAGGCATAGAGATGTACCATGACCTCTTTGATCTCGTTTACGGTCATCCCGGTCTCAAGTCCTGTAGTCAGGGCAGCTTCCAGGTCGTCCAGGTCGCCCTTTGCAGTCAATGAAGCAATGGTTATTAACGAACGTTGTTTACTATCTATTTGGGAGGTGGATTCTGTACCGTCTTGCGCTTTCAAGTTCTCAGAAAACCCAAATAGCGCTGAAAAGAATAACAGACACAGTATTGGTTTTAGATATTTCATATGAAATATTTTAAGTCTATTCATCTAATACAAAAGCATAATGCTTGTGCATCCATAAAAATAAGGATTGTTGAAACCGCTATGTTTACCCTGATTACGGTTTTGTCTACCCTAATTACAGATAATCCTGGTGATATGTCAATTACTGCCTCATAGTATAAATATAAAGGTTTACAAAACGCTTATGAAACTAAAAGGGAGTCGCTTCGTTTACTATCTGATTAATTTTAAGACTCATGAATATGAGCTATAAGATTAGCAATAAGGTAATTTTTTAGCCTTCAAACTTATTGGTTTTGATTTCCGGTAATTTTCCTCCCTGTCCCTCCAAAACTATAATTCAAGGATACATTCCAAGTGAAACTTTCTTCAGGTGCAATTTCGGTATCGATTGCCTTGTTCAGAATGGCGGAAAGGGAGAAAGGAAAATCTCTTTTGCCCAGGGTCAGAAAAGCGACTGTATAAAACCCTTTTAAGGCATCGGTCGTCAGGTAATATACCTGGGGTGATATATTTAAATAGAGGTCATCCGTGATAGAAATATAAGTCAGTGTCGTATTCAGTACCAAAAAATTAGTGGTTTTAATTCCCGCGTCAAATCCCTGGCCACGTAAATAGTATACACCGAAACTTACCTGCTCGGAAATCTTATAATTCGGTACTAATTCGAGCGCAAGGTAACGTCGGGATTCCAGGATGTCTTCGGACTGCCCGTCCCTGAGAACTGAGACTGTTCTGAAATTCAGTGCGGGGTGAGCTCCGATGCGGAAGGAGAACCGGTCCTTTTCAATGGCTTTGTAACGAAACCAGAATAGGAATGACCAGGGTTTACCTTCAAGGGCAAAACGCATATCTGGTTCAAAACTCAATCTTCCTTTGGTAGACTTTAAATCGAAAAGCAAAGCCGGATCGCCCAAGGAAAAAGAGGGTACCAAAGAGATACCGTTATGGGTGACGCTGGCCGTTCCCCGAAAATCATCAAGGAATTTCCCGCCCTCTTTTTGAGCTTTTCCGATGGCTATCCCCAAAAATAAGAATAGTAGTATGTGTAAAGTGTTTTTCATTTTTACGGCTTATCCTGCAAGCTTGGAAAAAACCAATGTCCATTTCGCCAAACCATCGTAAGAACGTGTAACCTCAATACTTTCGATTACAACAGTAGGGTTGCCACCGATAAAACGCACCGAATCCGAAACATAGTCATCATTGGCCATTTTTCTTATTACCTCCATCTTAGGATTCTTCATGTTCAGATGAAAGCCGTTTATTAAAAGCTTTAGGTTATCGAGGCCAACTTGCCCCCCTCTTGAATGATTTAAAATGTCATCGGCAATGATTCTATCTAGCTTATCAACATCCCCGGTTTTAAAAACGCCCATCAATACCGTGTCAGCTTTCATATTGACCTGTTGCACAGAGTTTGAACCATCGCAGGCTGCAAATAAAATACCAAATGCAAGCAAAAGAAAATACTTCATCATTATTACTTTTTTATGCGTTCGAGGGTAAATGGTTCCCCGGGCGCCAATACCACAATCCTTTCCGGATTAACCACCACGTCATTCAGGTCTTTCGGATCGGCATTAAAGGGAGGGAAATCGGGAGCGTCAACCGACCCCCAATGATTGAGAAGCAAGATGGTATTCGGGTAGGCATTTGCCAATTTTACGGCACCTTTAAAGGTAAAATGCCATTCGCTATCCGACCAATCAAATAGAATTGCATCGGGTGTGGGCATGGTTAGGTGTTCGGGCATCAATTTGGAATCTCCGGTTGCCCAAATGGTCCCGTCAGGGGTTTCTATCCAAAATCCACAGGAATCCTCATCCTTAAAATTTCTTGGGCTTGTACCCGGATAGGCATTTTGCCATGCGTGGTCTACAGGGGTTACCGTTATCTGTACGGGTCCAACCTTAAAAACAGCGCCAATATCATGGCCCATGCCCGGCAACCCTTCATTTCTTAACAACGAGCCGACAAATTGGGTACTGTGGTAAGACTTGGTAACTTCTGACAAATCGTTAGTTGTTGGTACACTATAATGATCATTATCCGCATGGGTGACCAATACGGCATCTAAATTGGGAACCTCTTCGGTTTTTATTGGATATTCTATCATTACAGGCATATCAAAACCTTTGAGGAGTGGGTCAACCATCATGGTAGTGCCCCTACTGTTTATGAAAAAGCCCCCCATGCCAAGCCATCGCAAGGTGGTTTTGTCAGACGGATCAAAGGCCTCCGCTCCAAAAGCCTGTGTCGAGGGCGCCTTTGCTTGATACTTTTTGGTTTCCGTGCTTTCAGTGATTATCTGGCTCTGCAAATGTGCCATTGCCAGAAAAAAAGCAAGGAAAGTCAACAATACGGTTGACCTATCATATTTCGATGTTATAATCAATATTGTTTTCATACTTTCTTTGTTATACTCTACAGGTTTTGTATTCCATGACACGAAAGTAAGACCGTCAAGGTCAAATTTAAGTACCTAGATTACGGATAATCATACCATTATTACGGCTTTTCGCTAAGCCTCTTGATTTATTGTAAATCAATCGCTTATCTTTAGTTTAAAATCGAAAGTGAAATGAATAACATTTTGGAAATCAAAGCAGTATCGGACTATTGCAAATTGCGACATTATGAAGTGTTACATCCTTTGGTTAGTATTGTGGATTTTGATAAAGTGGACCTAACCAAATATACCAATGAACCTTATGAGGCCTTTCGTTATCATTGTTATGCCGTTTTTCTAAAGGATGCCAAGGGCTGTAAGCTACAATATGGTGGCAAGGACTATGATTATGATGAGGGCACACTAGTCTTCATGGGACCGGGACAACTAGTGGAACTGGGCGACTACGATCCCGATTATGTTCCTAAGGGATATGCGCTGCTCTTTCATCCCGACCTATTATTGGGTACCGAATTGGCCAAGAAAATGCACCAGTACAATTTTTTTTCGTATTCCACTCACGAGGCCTTGCACCTATCCACTAAGGAACGAAAGGTAATTTTAAGCGTTTTGGACAAGATCCAGTTCGAACTGGAACAGAACCTGGACAAGCATAGCAAAAAACTGATCGTGGCCAACATAGAACTATTCTTGGATTATTGCCTTCGGTTCTATGATCGGCAGTTTTTGACGCGCGAAGTTGTGAACCAAGGTTCTTTGAAAAAATTTGATGTTCTGCTGAACGAGTATCTTTCTTCGGAGAAACCTAAAACCCACGGACTGCCTTCCGTACGCTATTTTGCCGACAAACTACACTTGTCTCCCAATTACTTTGGTGACTTGGTGAAAAAGGAAACTGAAAAGTCTGCCCAGGAATACATTCAAACCAAACTTATCGAGGTGGCCAAGGAAAAGGTTTTTGATCACAGCAAGTCGGTCAGCGAGATCGCATACGAACTGGGATTTAAATATCCGCAACATTTCAGCAGGCTTTTTAAAAAGCGGGTGGGACAGTCCCCCAAGGATTTCCGGATGCTGAATTAGGTCATCACAAATATTGTGATAATACAGTTTAAGGAAATTTATTAGTGCAATTTAGTAGGGTTTTTTTCGTTTTAGTTGTTATTGCTTAAACCCCAAATTAACCCATTATGCGATTTTTAAAATTTTACTTAGTATTATTTGTTGGCGCTCTGGCCGTAACATCGGTGAGCTGCAGCAAAGAAGATGACGCCATGGCTCAAGTGCGAGTTAATGGTACCGTTCTCTTTGAAGACGGTGATGACTTTAACGGCGATGTAGATGGTGATTTCACCGGTACCGGCGGCAATGCAGACCGAACCTTTATCTGGAACAACTCCAGTGCC
The DNA here is from genome assembly GCF_004362865.1 of Zeaxanthinibacter enoshimensis. Taxonomy (GTDB): domain Bacteria; phylum Bacteroidota; class Bacteroidia; order Flavobacteriales; family Flavobacteriaceae; genus Zeaxanthinibacter; species Zeaxanthinibacter enoshimensis. The sequence continues at coordinate 728,964 of NZ_SNYI01000002.1, forward strand.
ACCGCAGAGTACAATGCAGATATCACTGCTGGAGTTGACGGAAGTTTCCGAATGGTTGTACAAGATGCAGAAGGTATGATCGTCTTGGACCGTAACCTCAGCGGAAACGCTGACCAGGATTCCTTCTCAGGAGTTACTGAAGCCGGAGTATCCGGAATCTGGAGCGTTACTATTACCCTTACTAATTTTTCAGGTGACGGTAGTTTTTCACTGAGCCAAGGCAATTAAACCTTTAACAAAACTAATTATACATCCCCTGGCTAATAGCCGGGGGTTTTTATTTTAGGCCTGCCACGATATTATTCGTGATTAGGTAACCAGGTTATAGTTACGAGTGATGGAGGTAAGCGTGTCCTTCGATCGAATCTATGATTTATGGTTTTGGTATTCCGCAAGGCACCGGTATTTACAAAATTGGCAGTTGTTCTTTCAGCTCTTCAACCTCATCACCTGGAATCAACAAATCTTAACCTGCCTTTACTCTGAGTTCCGTGGGGTGAACTGGTGTTTTTCTCCTGAATAAATCAGTAACTTTATGGTAATAATCAGTTCTTCAGCTGAATAAAGTCCAGGGCCATGAAATTCATTGTAATACTCACTGCTGCAATACTCTTTTTAAGCTGTAAAAGAGATACACCTAAAACAGAATTCCTCGGGATGGTTAATCTCGAAGTCAGCGGGAGCTCAGAAGCCGTTTCTGAATTTGAAAGGGGACTCCTGTTATTGCATTCATTCGAATACGAGGATGCCCGGGAATCCTTCCGCGAAGCACAAAGACTGGATCCAGAAATGCCCATGGCTTATTGGGGAGAAGTGATGACCTATAACCACAGCCTTTGGTCCGAACAGGACTATGAGCAGGGGGTAGGGGTATTAAAGAGATTAGATTCCATCAGAACTTATAACGATGCATCAGAACTAGAGCAGGATTTCATTCAGGCCGTAAAGATCCTGTTTGCTGCAAATAAAGAAAAAGCAGAACGGGATGTGGCCTATTCGCAATATATGGAACGCTTGTTGAAAAAATATCCTGACAACCATGAGGTCGCTGCGTTTTATGCCTTATCACTGCTGGGTTCTGTTCCGGACGGGCGCGATGAAGAACTCTACGGGAAGGGAGCTAAGATTGCGCTGGGGATCCTGGCTGAAAATCCTGAACACCCGGGAGCCTTGCATTATACGATCCACTCTTACGATGACCCTAAACACGCCGCCCTGGCCCTGGAAGCTGCTAATGCCTATGCGAAGGTAGCCCCTGATGCCAGTCACGCCTTGCATATGCCTTCCCATATTTACGTGGCCATGGGGATGTGGGACCGGGTTGTATCGTCTAATATCGACTCCTACCAGGCCAGTTTGAACAGGATGAAGCGGAAGCAGTTGGATAATGACGCCCGGGGATACCATGCCTACCACTGGCTGGAGTATGGGTATTTACAGCAGGATAACAGGGCAGAAGCCCGGAAGATGGTCCTGGACATGCAGCAATACATGAATGAAAAACCTTCGCCCAGGGCACGGGTACATATGGTCTTCTTAAAAGGGACTTACCTGAATGAGACCGATGAATGGGATAGTCCCATAGCAGGTATCCCGGTACAAATTTCCGACCTGAATATATCTGTCCGGACCCAGTACAACTTCTTAGAAGGGATGAAAGGATATGGTGCAAAGGATACGATGCTCATGGATAGTATCATTACATTAATGGAATACGATATAAAGCGGGAAACCTATGTACAGGGAAATGCGGCTTCCACTCTGTGTTCTAACGTTACACGGGCTGAGGCAACGCCGTCAGATATTGTTTCCGCCCAGGCCAGGCAACAACAGCTCCTGGCATTACGGGAAGATCTGGCCGGAAGTCATACAGAGGCTGAAGAACACCTGCTGAGATCCATAGAACTTGAGGAGAGTATCAGTTATAACTATGGTCCGCCTCCAATCCAGAAACCTACCCGGGAGCTTTATGCAGACTGGTTAGTCGCCAGGGGCAGGTATTCCGAGGCTGAAGTCCAGTACACCCTGGCCGAAAAGGCCGGCCCAAAACGAAGAAGGATCCTGGAAGGCCTGGAAAGCGTTCGAATCAATTTATAATAATTAGAATAGTGGAGATATTACTTCCCGATACAGAAGTTTGCAAAAATATTCCCGAGCAGGTCGTCCGTGCTGATCTCCCCGGTGATCTCCCCAAAATGGTAGAGGACCTGCCGGATATCGATGGCGAGCAGATCGCCGGGTAAGTCGTCTTCCATGCCCATACGCACCTTCTGGGTTGCTTCCAAGGCCTTTAACAAGGCATCGTAATGCCTGCTATTGGTGACAATGGTCTCGTTATTCCGCAAGGCACCGGTATTGACAAAATTGAGCAATTGCTCTTTTAGTTCTTCAACCCCCTCGCCTGTACTGGCCGACATAAAATGACCTTCAGGTACCTGCTGTTTCCAATGCTTTTTCTGCTCTTCACTGAGCAGGTCTGATTTGTTCATGATCACGATCAGCGGTTTCTGCGGGTATTTATTCCTGATCTTTTCCACTTCTACCTTTGCATTTTCATCGGTATCTGAACTGTCGAACAGGTAAATGACTACCTGTGCCTTATCGACCTTTTCAAAGGTTCTCTGTATCCCGATTCCTTCAACTACATCGGTAGTCTCCCGGATCCCCGCGGTATCTATAAAACGGAAACCGATCCCGCCAATAGAGATCTCGTCTTCTATGGTGTCCCTGGTGGTACCCGCGATCTCAGATACTATGGCGCGCTCTTCTTTCAACAAGGCATTGAGAAGCGTTGACTTCCCGACATTGGGAGCACCAACTATGGCAATAGGAATTCCATTCTTGATCACGTTGCCTACAGCAAACGAATCGATCAACCGCTTCAGCACTTCTTCTATTTTACTAATGAGGGCTTTAAACTGGCTACGATCGGCGAATTCCACATCTTCTTCTGCAAAATCGAGCTCCAGTTCCATCAGGGAAGCAAAATTGAGCAACTCTTCCCTCAGCATTGCGATCTCGTTGCTGAAACCTCCACGCATCTGCTGTATGGCCACCTGGTGCGAGGCCTCGTTCTCCGAGGCGATCAGGTCTGCCACCGCCTCTGCCTGGCTGAGGTCCATTTTGCCGTTAAGGAAGGCTCTCAGGGTGAATTCCCCGGCTTGTGCCATCCTGCATCCATTCCTGAGAAATAACTGCAGGATCTCCTGCTGGATATAGGGAGAACCATGGCAGGAGATCTCTACCACATCTTCCCCGGTATAGGAATTCGGGTTTTTGAAAACAGAGACCAGGACCTGGTCTATGGTGCGGTTCCCGTCCACGATATGTCCCAGATGAATGGTATGGGTTTTCTGTACAGCGAGCTTCTTCCCGCTGACAGATCGGAAAAGCCCTGAAGCTATAGCCAGAGAATCGCTCCCAGAAACCCGGATCACGGCAATTGCCCCGGCCCCGGAAGGAGTAGCTAATGCGACAATTGTATCATTCTGCACCATAAAATAAATTTTACACAAAAGTAGGGAAAAGCATTCAGCGGTGAAATCGGGCATAGCTTGTAACAAAACTGCAACAGCTGCGTCATATAAGTAACTGATTATTCACTTAATACTTATCAAAATGGAAGTTGTTAACCAAACCGGGCTTAGAAAAGACACCTCTTTACTTGTGATCACCCATTTAACACAATTGTTATGTTACGTGATCGGGTTTGGCGGGCTGATTGTTCCTTTGATCATTTGGCTGACCAGCACGGATAAGGTAGAAGGGATGGATGTACACGGGAAGGCCGCTGTGAACCTGCAATTGAGTTTATTGCTGTATGTGATCCTGAGTATCCCCGCGATCCTTTTGTTGGGATTAGGAATACTGACATTAATAGGAGCTGCTATCCTAGGATTTATACTCCCTATAGTAAACGCGGTACGAGCCAGCAATGGGGAAGAACCCACCTATTTCCTGACGATCCCCTTCATTTCTTAAAGCAAAAAATCCAGTTCATACACCATGAACAGGATTTTATATTTTATCCGGGACTTCTCTTAATTGTTGAGCATTACTGGCATTACAAGCATGGTTACGTGCTCCCCTTCATCCAGTCCGTCAATTGGGGTAAGGATACCCGCCCGGTTCGGGAGGCTCATTTCCAGTGACACTTCGTCTGCGCTGAGGTTCCCCAGCATTTCTACGAGGAAGCGCGAATTGAACCCGATCTGCATGTCGTCACCCTGGTAGGTACAGGTAAGGCGTTCTTCGGCCTTGTTGCTGTAATCTATATCCTCGGCTGAAATATTCAGTTCGGCCCCGGCGATCTTCAAACGGATCTGGTGGGTGGTCTTATTGGAGAAAATAGAAACCCTTCTTACCGAGCTCAGGAATTGGTTCCTGGAGATGGTCAGCTTGTTCGGGTTCTCTTTTGGGATAACCGCTTCGTAATTCGGATACTTTCCATCGATCAGCCTGCAGATAAGTTCAGTATTCTCAAAACTGAACTTCGCGTTACTGTCGTTGTATTCTATTTTTACCTCTTCTTCGCTGCCGGCCAGTATACCTTTCAGCAGGTTTAATGGTTTCTTAGGCATAATGAATTCGGCCACCTCTGATGCTGTTACATCTTTCCGCTGGTATTTTACCAGTTTATGGGCGTCTGTAGCCACAAAGGTGAGACTTTCGGTGGAGAACTGGAAGAATACTCCGCTCATCACCGGGCGCAGATCATCGTTTCCTGCAGCAAAAAGGGTTTTTGTTATCGCTGTTGCCAGGATATCCCCCATAATGGTAGTGGAACTCGGGTTAGATAGCTCAACTGCTTTCGGGAATTCGGCCCCATCAGCATAAGCCAGGGCATACTTACCGTGGTTGCTGCTGATCTCTACCGTATTGTTGTCCTCTACTACGAACGACAAAGGCTGTTCCGGAAAGGTTTTCAGGGTGTCTAACAGCAGTCGTGCCGGTACCGCGATCACTCCTTCAGAATCAGATTCTACTTCCAGGATGGTACTCATGGTAGTTTCCAGGTCCGAAGCGGAGACTGTAAGCTGGTTACCCTTGAGATCAAATAGGAAATTATCGAGAATGGGCAGGGTGTTACTATTGTTAATAACGCCTCCTAAAACTTGTAGTTGTTTTAATAAATAAGTACTGGAAACAAGAAATTTCATGAGTGATTTTTAATTCAAATATTGCGAATACGAAGTATGTACCGTTATATTTTTTGGAATTGCAATTAAGCAAATATATCCCAATTGTGTTAGTGTGTAAAACAAACTTATCAACACTTAGCGACTGTATTTTTTTCTCCGCAGCCAGTTGCCTCCCAGTCCGAGCAACAGGATGATGCCGATGGGAAGTCCGATGTTTATGAGCTGCCACCTGGCTTTCTGTTCTGCAACCTGCTCCTGGTCGAGGATGGGGATCTCTATTTTCTTGCTTCGGATGTTTATAAGTCCGCTGTCATCGAGCAGGTAATTCACACTGTTAATCAGGAAATCCTTGTTCCCGTAGAAATTATTGGTCCACTTATCATAACCGAGTTCCAGGGGTCTCCCGTTGCGTACCTGGTTTTCTACGAGGTCCCCGTCGGCGATGACGATCATTTTACTTTGTCCTCCTCGGGTAACCGGATTATTCAGTTCCACAGGCTTCACCCGGTTGGCGTAGGCAGAAGGGAATTCACCTTCGAGCAATACAGCCAAGGGGAAGTTCCCGGGAAGATATCGATCCTTGTCCGGGGGGGTATTGATCATATCCAGGCTGATCTGCAAGGGCGCGCCGTCAATCCTGGAGAGGGGAGAGCTGCTGTAGAGTATGGTCTTTTCTGGCCCGGTGGCCAGGGTATCAATAGTACTGGCGAATTGCATGCGGAGTGCCTCCAGGTTGGTGTTAACAGGATGATCGTTGGCCGAGAAGACCATAGGATTATAATACCAGGGCACTGGATTATACTGGGACCCGGATCCTTCCCCGCTCGCCAGGACGATCTGGGTAAAGTACAGGTCGTTCACCAGCACAGGGTTGAGTCGTACCCCGTACCTGAAAAAGAGATCGTCCAGGTTCAGGTCCCTGGGAATGGCAATAGCAGTGCCCTGTTCATTGAACAGACTGTCAAGCTCCATCGCTACAGGGTCAATTAACCACAGTGATTTTCCCCCGCCTACGATGTATTGATCTAAAACATATTTTTCAGCATCCGTGAAGGGCTCCCTGGGTTTTGCTACCAGGGCGAGGTCATAATTGCGGAGTTCGTCCAGGGTAGCCTGGGGATTTGTAGCAACAGAATCAAGGGTGATAGCTGCCAGGTTGTAATATTCTCTTAAGTTTCCCAGGAGGTCTGCGATCCTCATGTCTGCCGACTCCCCGTTCCCCTTAAGTACCGCGATCCGTTTTTTATCCTTTACAAGAAGTTTGGTGAAAGCATCAGCAAATGCGTATTCGAGGTTCTGCACCGAGCCCGTGATCCGCTGTTCCATATCCGCTCCCAGTTTGTTCTTTAATAGAGGGACCCTTACGGTCTTCTCTTTGTAATTCACCATAGCCCACGGGAATACTAATTCCTGCGACATCTTACTACCGTCTTCGACCGTGACATTGACCGGGGTTAATCCAAGTCCCTGTAAATTGGCCAGGGTTGCTTCGGCAGTTCCGGGATCTTCGAGAGGATCGACAAAGTTGAATTTTACCTGCGGGTTCTCGGAGGCAAAAGACTCCAGCACCTGCCGGGTTTCGACCTGTAGACGGGCAAATTCCGGGGGCAGGTTGCCGCTCAGCAGCACATCTACAACAACGGGCCCCTCAAATGCCCTTACCCGATCAAGCGAGGGTTGGGAAAGCGTAAAACGCTGGTCTTCTGTCATATCGATCCTGAAATGCCAGAAATTACCCAGGATAAGCACCAGTACGAAGATCACGAGGGCTGTAAGGGCCAGGTTCCATTTACTTTTTACCATTATTTTCTCTGGTTTTGGAGTCGCACAATAGCTAAAGACAGGAATAGAAATGTTGCAGCCAGGAAATACAATAGATCCCTGGAATCGAGAACGCCCCTGGCCATACTGTCAAAATGTGCCTGCATGCCAAGCTGTTGAATGGCGAGAACGGAATCGCCTTCACTAAACAAGCCCGCCAGGCCTTCAAATCCGTAGTAAGCCAGGAAACACAAGGCCAGGCCTAGTATAAAAGCAACAACCTGGTTTTCGGTGAGGGTAGAGGTGAACATCCCGATGGCGGTGTAATTCGCAGCCAGTAATAAAAGCCCGATATAGGAGCCGGTTAACACCCCGGTATCCGGACTGCTGCCGTCTATACTCAATTCAGAAATGGCAGCGACGTACAAGAGGGTGGGGAGAAGCGCCAGGATAACGAGGGCCAGGGCACCTGAGAATTTACCCAGTACAATCTGGCTTAAGGAAATGGGTTTAATGTACAGCAGTTCCAGGGTTCCCAGTTTTTTCTCTTCCGCGAAACTCTTCATGGTGATAGCCGGGATCAGTAATAGGAGCACCCATGGGGAGAGCAGGAAGAATGGGCTCAGATCTGCAAAGCCATATTCAAAAATATTGTAGGAGCCACCAAACACCCAAAGGAACAAGCCATTGAGCAGGAGGAACAGCCCGATTACCAGGTAGGCGACCGGGGTGGTGAAAAAAGAGAATATTTCCCGTTTAAAGATAGCGAGCATGAACTTAAGTTAACGTTTTGACAGGGTCAACACTCCAGGCCTCGGCCTTTTCCCTGAACAGGGGCTTTGTCTGGCCCCAGACTTGTTTAAAAAAATCAGATTTCCTGTATTGTTCCAGGTGGGCAGGGCTTTCCCACTTGCTGTAGGTAAAGAAAACCCCTTCTTTTTCCTTGTCCCTGTACAGTTCCAGGAAAAGACAACCCTCAAAGTTCCTGATCCGGTGCTTTGTCTGTTCAAAAAGTTGCTCAAAACTAGCAATATTTTCCTTCTTGAATGTCAGTTTTACTATCCTAATGAACATTTATAAAAAGTTTACAATGATGGTATCCCTGTAGTTGAGACCCAGCAGGCTGGATGCCCCACCCACGGTATTCAGGTCGCTCTTATAGATCGCAAGTTCAATGTAACCGGCAGAATTAAACAGGGCAAGCAGGTCTCCCGGGCCTTTCCGGCTCTGTGGTTCCAGCTCAAAGTTTATTATATCACTGTATTTGTTATGAACTTCGTACAGGCGTTTGTTGCGTGCCTGCAATTCAAATTTACGGCCTGCCCGGTAGGCATCAAAGAGGCTGCGTTGTATGTTGCTGATCACGTTCCCGTAGTTATCAATATAAATTACACTGCCCACGATAGTCTTACCATCATTGGTTATTCTCGGCGAGAATTCCTTTAGCTCTCTCAGTTCGTTGAAATTCTTTCCAACAACGTCCAGGGTGCCACCCCTTGCTATATGGCATGCCACCTGCACAAAGACATCGAGTACCGGGAAGGAGCCATGAGCGGGATTGGGAATTTTAATTTCAACCACTTTATCTGGTTTGATACTGGCCGTGATCAGGCTGATCACCCCGTTATTGGCAGCGATAAAGTAATGACCGTCTACCAGCACCGCCAGGTGTTTGTTCTCCGTGGTCGGTTCAGAGTCAACTCCAACGATATGGATAGTTCCTTCCGGGAAGGCTTTATAAGAGTTTTTAAGGATATAGGCACACTCCTGTATGTTGAAGGGGCTGATGTTATGAGAAATATCTACAATTTTTGCATCTTCAAGTTCCCTGTATATGGTTCCTTTTATGGCTCCTACAAAATGATCTTTAGTTCCAAAATCAGTTGTTAATGTAATGATTGCCATGCAAGACTGTTGATATTTTTTTGGTGATTCAAACCAAAATTTGGTTAAGTTTGTTTTAACAAAATTACACAAATATAGTGCTGCGCGAAATATTATTTGTGGGTAACTATCTATAAAAAATCCATCTTTGAACGAACTTAGCTTAGAACTTACCGAGATCAGTCCCAGAGAGTTTTTCGGGCACCAGAATGAGAACATTAACTTACTGAAAAAGCATTTTCCACAGCTGAAGATCGTGGCGCGAGGAAGTAAGATTAAAGTATACGGGGATGAAGAACGCCTGGATGAATTTGACAAGCGTTTCCACATGCTAACCACCCATTTTGCCAAGTACAACAAGATCGATGAGAATGTCATTGAGCGTGTACTGACGGCTGAAGGGAAAGAGGATTACGAATCGTCTGCCAGAAGCGGGGATATTCTCGTACATGGTGTGAACGGCAGGATGATAAAGGCCGAGACTGCAAACCAGCGTAAACTGGTTGATCTGAGTATGAAGAACGATATGGTCTTTGCTACCGGTCCTGCAGGAACCGGGAAAACCTATACCGGGGTCGCCCTGGCAGTCAGAGCTTTAAAAAATAAACAGGTAAAACGTATCATTCTTACAAGACCGGCCGTAGAAGCCGGGGAGAACCTGGGATTCCTTCCTGGTGACCTCAAGGAGAAATTGGACCCATACATGCAACCCTTGTACGACGCCCTCCGGGATATGATCCCAGCGGAAAGGCTGACCCAGTACATTGAGAACGGTACCATACAGATAGCCCCAATGGCATTTATGCGAGGTCGTACCCTGGATCACGCCTTCGTCATCCTAGACGAGGCACAGAATACCACTCACGCCCAAATGAAGATGTTCCTGACCCGGATGGGAAAAGATGCCAAGTTCATCATTACGGGAGATCCCGGCCAGATCGACCTGCCCCGCAGGGTGATCTCTGGTCTTAAAGAGGCCTTGCTGATCCTGAAAGACGTAGAAGGCATAGGGATGATCCAATTAGACGACAAGGACGTCATCCGTCATAAACTGGTTAAAAAGGTAATTGATGCCTATAAGAATATTGAGCACCAGAACTGATGAAACATACGCTTACCTCTACAGATTACAAGTTTCCAGGTCAGGTTTCGGTTTATAAGGGCAAGGTCCGGGAAGTATACCAATTAGAGAAAGACATCCTGGTAATGATCGCCACGGACAGGTTATCAGCATTTGATGTAGTGATGCCTAAAGGAATCCCCTTTAAAGGACAGATCCTTAACCAGATCGCTACCAAGATGATGAATGCTACAAAGGACATTGTTCCAAACTGGCTGCTCGCAACGCCAGATCCTAATGTGGCCGTAGGACATGCCTGTGAGCCTTTCAAGGTAGAAATGGTGATCCGGGGCTACCTTTCGGGACATGCAGCGCGGGAATACAAGGCGGGGAAACGTATCCTCTGCGGGGTTGCCATGCCCGAGGGGATGAAAGAGAACGACGCTTTCCCTGAGCCTATTATTACACCCGCCACCAAGGCAGAACAGGGAGATCATGACGAGGATATCAGCAGGGAGGCCATACTGCAACGCGGAATTGTCTCGGAAGAAGATTACAAGCAATTAGAGGAATATACCCGGGCATTATTTAAGCGGGGAACGGAGATCGCTGCAGAAAGAGGACTGATCCTGGTAGATACCAAGTACGAGTTCGGGAAAGCTAAGGATGGGCGTATTCTATTGATCGACGAGATCCATACCCCTGATTCTTCCCGTTATTTTTATGCTGATGGTTACGAGGAAAGGCAGGCGAAAGGGGAACCCCAAAAACAGCTTTCTAAAGAATTTGTCAGGCAGTGGCTCATCAGCCATAACTTCCAGGGACTGGAAGGACAGACCTTACCGGAAATGCCGGATGACTATATCGAAACGGTCTCCGAACGTTATATCGAGTTGTACGAAAAGATAACCGGGGAGACTTTTGTGAAGTCGAATGTATCTGATATCCAGGAGCGTATCCGTAAAAATGTGCTTAATTACTTGAAGCACTAAACAGTCTGTAAATTACATCAGGTCCATGACCGTAAGGTTCAGGTATTTCTTTCTCAGTATTTTAACTATCCGGATGAAGGCCAGGGCCGTGATGTAAGCATCGCCCAATGCCGTATGCCTGTCTTTTTTAGAGAGATTGAATTTGTCAGCTAGTTCGTCCAGGGAATATGATGGTTTTTTTTTGAGCAAGGGGGAGGCGATCAGGGTTTTTCGATACATCTTTGAAGTATCTAATGTCCTGTTTTTTAATGTGGGCAATCCCTGTCGTTTAAGTGCTTTATTGATCATGGTCATATCAAAGCGGGTGTGATGCGCCACAATAATGGCATCCCCTATATAATTGATCAGTTTGATCATGGCTTCCTTTTCCCCGAGACAATCCTTTCCCTCGTTCTTCAGTATCCCATGAACTTCGGTAGAATCACGGTTGTAGTGCTGTTGTTCCAGGTAGATCTCCAGGCAGTCGTTCACGTTGATCCTGTCTTCCCTCAGTTTCAGGGCACCGATGCATAAGATCCGGTCCGTATAGTAATCAAAGCCCGTGGTTTCTGTATCCAGGACTACGTATTCAAACTTCCAGGGGTCCTGATATAGATCATCGCTGTAGGCCTCTGTGATGGATCGCCAGAGCCGGTAAAAGAACCTTGAGAAACTGGTCTTGTTCATACCACCTTATTTGAAACCTTAAAGCGTACAGCGATCAGGGTCTGAATCTCCTTGATGGTTTTAAAAGTACGCTTGAGCTTGATCTTTTCTTCCTTGGTCAGGGTGTTCAGGGCGATGAATCGCCCGGAGTCGTGATGCAACATCCCCTGCTTAGCCCGGAATTTAAGCAGGGCTTTGGTGGCGTAGGAACAGGAAAGGTACAGTTCCCTGTTATTCTCCTCCAGTTCGGCCATTTTCTCGTAGCGTTCTACCGTACCGCTGATCGATTTGATATGCTGAGAAAGGATCAGCACCCGTGCAGCATCAGTCAGGGGCATGAGTGCCCTTCTCTTCAGGTCGAAAAAATCTTTATGGGCCCCATCCTGTTCTACCAGGAAGTCCCTGAAAAACCCGGAGGGTGAAGGGTTCTGCAGGGCCCCCTCGGCCAGGTGGTAAAAGAAGTTGGGATAATCTTTAGTCGCTTCGAAAATGTGTTGGGATAATTGATCAGCCAATTTTGTATCCCCATAAACGGTATTGTAATCGAAAAAAATGGAGGATAGCAATACCTGCTCCTTCCCGGGGTTTGATATCCAGCCGCTTACGGTGCTTTTCCATGCCATGAGGCTCATACACCAGTTACTGTTAGAAGCCATCATTTCTGCCGGGCAATATTCATAACCCAGCTGTTGCAGTGCCTTATTTACCTTGGAAGCGAACTTAAGGAAGTAATTTTGGGTAGCCTCTTCCTTTCCCGGTTCTGTATCCTGGTAAATGATAGCATTATCCTGGTCTGTCTTCAGTAATTGTTCCCGCCGGCCCTGGCTTCCCATGGCCAGCCAGGCAAAAGGTACTGGGGGAGGGGCGTGCATCTTTTCAAGACAGATATGGATGAGTTGTTTAACACATGCATCATTGAGTTCAGAAATGATCTTGAGGGTGATAGACATGGGGATATTGTTGTCCAGGTATCCCTGCAGCAACCGCATGATCCCTTTATGCGCGGCCTTCACTTGTTTAACCTTTGTGGCTCTCTTTACTGCTTTGATCAGAACAGACGGGTTGTTCCCTAGTGCAACGATCAGGTCGTTCTTTGAGATCACCCCGACTATCCTGGAATCCGGGGTGCCGTCCTCGGTAAGGCATAAATGACTTATCCCTGCCTTCATCATAGCCATCTGGGCCTGGGTGACGGTGAGGTTAGCGGGATAGGTAATTACCGGGCTGCTCATGATCTTACTGGCTTCTGCCGTAACCGGTAACTTCCCTGTGACTATGTTATTCCTGAGATCTTTATCGGTGATGATTCCCAGGGGTAATTTATCTTCGACCACCAGGACGGAACCAACTTTCTTGCTGGTCATGATTTCGGCCACTTCCTTAGCAGTCGTCTTAGGTTTACAGCAGACCGGTTTCTTGGTGAAACTGATGGGTTGAAAATCGAGCATGCGGGACGACTGGTCCAAGGTCTGGTCGCCACCGATTGCCACTGCCACCTGTTCGGCCTTCATTTTAGCATATGGGCTTCGGGTATTGGAGGCAAAGCTTTCGATCAGGAAGTTGCCTATCTCTTCATAGGTCTGGGTATAGGGTTTAAAGGTCTCGATAGGAATGGCATACAGTATACTTTCTTCGTAAGCTTTGGCCTGCAAAATGTATTCTTCCCGGGCAAGGAGAGGCCGGAGTCCGAAGATATCTCCTTCATCGCAAAGGTCGATCACCTCGTTATTGCCTTCGTTCCTCAGTTCTACCGCGCCCTTATGCACCACGTAAAAATGGGGATGTGCTGTTTCGCCCCCGGAAAAAACAACCTGGCCCTTGTCCCTGTGAACGATGGTCACCTCCTGTGATAGCAGCAGCAGGTCCTTTTCGTGGAGTTCATTAAACGGCGGGTATTTTTTCAGGAAGTCGGCTACCCTCTCCGAGATGATATTCTTCATAGAATAAAGGTACTTTATTTATAAAATGCGGACAATTAAATATCCGGGGATCGCAGCATGTGGGTGGGCGGTTAATTGTGAATCCTCAGTTACACTAGTATTCAACAATAGAACTACACTGCCATTAAGAAGGGAAACCAAAAAAAAAATAAAACACCCCTGCATGCATGCTGCATTGGACAACTGTATTTTAAAACCGGGGAGGGGAGGGTACTTTACCCCGGGAAGAATTCCAGGTACTCCTTTTTCGGCGTGGAAAATTACTAACTGCCCCTGCAAGCTTCCTGCATTGGCCTCATGTACCTTATAACCGGGGAGGGGAGGGTACTTTACCCCGGTAAGAATTCTAGGTACTCCTTTTTCGGCATGGAAAATTATTAACCGCCCCTGCAAGCTTCCTGCATTGGCCCCATGTACCTTACAACCGGGGAGGTGAGGGTGTTATACCCCGGCTCATAATTCCGGCACTTCCTTTTCACAAAAAAACTTAACCGCCCCTGCAAGCTTCCTGCATGGGCCACATGTACCTTATAACCGGGGAGGGGAGGGTGCTTTACCCCGTTTTGCATATAACTCAGTTCAGGACTGACCAAAATCAGTGTTTTAAAGCTATTTGCATACTAACTTAAATGTCAAATTTTGAGGTCATGCAAGTTAAAAAGAATCCCAAGGCAGATCTGGACCGTTACAGCGGGCTCTATTTTGTGATAGGACTTGCCATAGTGCTCTTTGTGGTGTGGAGGGCTCTGGAGTACAAAAGTTATGAGACTGTCAAGAATGAAATAGTCATGTCTTACCTGGAAGAACCGGACCTGGACGAAGAGGTGCCGGTGACCAAAAGCCTGCTGTTACCCCCACCGCCTGTAATGCCTGCAACCCCGGTGGTGATCGAGATCGTTGAGGATACCAAGGAAATAGAAGAAACACTTATCCTGAGTACAGAAGTGGACCAGGAAACCGCTGTTGCCGAACGTGTAATGAGTGTGGACGAGGTGATAGTGGATGAAGAAGAGGAAGAGATCACAGTACCTTTCGCAGTGATCGAAGATGTACCGGTATTCCCCGGATGCGAGGAAGGTACCAAGGAGGAGATCCGGCAGTGCTTCCAGGAGAAGATACAGCTACATGTCCGAAAACACTTCCAGTATCCCCCAATTGCCGCGGAAATGGCAATTCAGGGCAGGGTATACGTACAGTTTGTTATTAATACCGATGGTTATGTCACCGACATCCGCAGCAGGGGTCCTGATAAGCTGCTGGAAAAGGAAGCGGAGCGTATTATCGCTTCCCTGCCCCGGATGACCCCCGGTAAACAAAGGGGCAGACCGGTAAAGGTGCCGTACAGTATCCCGATCAATTTTAAGTTGCTTTAGAACTGTCTGAGTAGTTTTGATAGTTTGAAAGGGAATGGTCATTGCGGATTGTAAAGCCTGCTGTCGTAACCCCGTGACAATAGTGAGCCTTGTAACTATAAAATCTTATCGCTGGATGGTCTTGATTTTTACCCTGCGCAAGCTTAATATCTCCCTGTATGAAAAACACCTCCAGATCCATTCCAACGGACCATATCGAAAGAAAGTTAACCACCACCGACTCAGTAATACCTGCACTACAAAAATGAGGATCGCGATGATCAGCGTTTGGGAAGGGCTAAGGGTTTCATATAAACCTAGTCCAAAGGATGTAAACAGGAAGACGCCAATCACACTTTGAAACAGGTAATTTGTAAGCGCCATTCTCCCCGCATACCTTAATGGGCTCAGGATTCTTCTGGTAACCTCGTACTTCCATAACCATCCTATTAGCCAAAGATAAAACAAGCCCATAAATACATCTGAAACTACCATCGCTTTGATCAATAATGGTCTCACCCCCGGATCCCGGTAAAAATCCAACCCAGGCAAGACAAACAGGAAAAGCAGCCTGTAACCATTGGTGATCAGGAATAAAATAAGCATCGGGTGCATAATTTTTTCGGCTAATTCTTCTAGGGCCGTGTGCCACTTTTTTTTACCCAGGTACAATCCTAGCAGGAACATGGAAAATGCAAGTGGTGCCAGGAAACCTAATAGCATGGGAAGGTTTGCCTTATACTCTGCTAACCTCAGTGAAAGCTGGCTTACGAAACCCTGTTCGCGGATCACCTCCCTTACCGAAGCTGCATCATACGTCTCGATCATACTGCCAGGCAGCACTCCCAAACTATTGAATATATGTTCGAGTATCGGGTCATAACTAGGATAGATCAGGAGGATTAATGCGGATAACAAAAGCAGGCGGCCCGGAAGCCGTAACAGGAGAGGAACGAAGAAACCCAGAATGGCATAAATATGAAGTACATCCCCGGACCAGAGCAACAGTATATGTAAAACACCGAATAGTAAAAGCCCGAACATCCTTCTTGCGAAAAATGTATAGGTGTATTCTTCTTTTTCAATCAATCGTAATGCCTGCATTGAGATTCCCAGGCCAAAGAGCAGGGAGAAGATCGGGAAAAATTTGGTATAAAAGAACAACTGAAGAGCCCGCTGTGCTGCCTGGTCCCAAAATCCATTAAACTGCGATAGGAAATTGTCCTGGTTCAGGTAGGTGGAATTCATGATCACGATATTTACCACGAAGATTCCTAGTAGCGCAAAACCTCGGTAAACATCCAGAAGCATGATCCGTCCCCTTGAGGAAGAAGACAAATCAGAAGTGGTTGGTTGCATGGGTACTAATATAATCGAATTTGGGAAAACAGATGAGCCAGGAGGGGCTAGGTGGGGTAATGATATTAAGGGTTGGATTGACGTTAGAACATTTGTTGAGGTAGCTGCCTGTGTGCTATCCGTCCATCTGTCACCATTTCCTAAATCGGTGTTAAAGTTCAAATAACATTTGCTTATGTTCAATCCTTGAACTACTTTAGTAAGACTTAAACTTCAGTAGTAAAATACTGAGACCTAAGTCAGAAAACCTTTGGAGAAATCTGAAGGTTTTCTTGTTTTCACCCCTCCCGAACTGACCTTCCACCACCTTGAATCTTATCGTTGCGCCACCTGGTTCCTGTCTGCTCTATTCAATTAACCGTATTATACCGTCTACCCCCACTCGGAATCTTAAACGGTTGCATCAATGCATAAAAAAAACGGACCACAAAAGTGATCCGTTTTACAGTAGCGAGAGGGAGACTTGAACTCCCGACCTCAGGGTTATGAATCCTGCGCTCTAACCACCTGAGCTACCTCGCCGAAAGGGCTGCAAATATAAAGGTTAATTTTTTGTTCATCAAAATTTAAGGAAGCAAAAATATTCCTATTTAATTATTTTTTTATCATACAGATTTCTATATATTGCCCGAAGTAAATCAGCCAATACAATGAATGATAAGGAGAAATTCCAGCTTGAATTCGTCATTCAGGCATCGCCTCAATTATTATATCAATACCTTTCTACACCTTCAGGTTTATCCGAGTGGTTTGCCGATAACGTGAACTCCAGGGGAGAGGTATTCAATTTTATTTGGGACGGGTCTGAAGAAGAAGCGCGACTGTTAAAAAGAAAGAGTGACGAGTTTGTGAAATTTGCCTGGGAAGAAAGCGACGACGATTCTTTTTTCGAGATGAAGATCATCGTTGATGAGATCACTAAAGATGTTTCGCTCTTTATCACCGATTTTGCCGAGGAAGACGAGGTGGAGGAGGCAAAATTACTCTGGACCAACCTGGTATCAGACCTGAAACAGGTTCTTGGATCCAAATAGGAAATCCTTCAATTAGCCGTATCTTTGGCCTTGAATTTTTTCAAGGCTTTTTTTATGTTCAATTTTGACGGGCAGTTACATCCCGAGGAATCTAAAATACTTACCCATACCAACCGAGGACTTCGTTACGGGGACGCGCTGTTTGAAACCATGAGGGCTGTTAACGGCAAACTCTATTTCTGGGAAGACCACTACCTCCGGCTGATGGCGTCCATGCGCATGTTAAGAATGGAAATTCCAATGAGTTTCACTATGGAATTCCTGGAAGAAGAGATCCAGAAAACATTGAGATCAAAAGACCTGGATAAGGCACCTGCCCGGGTGAGGCTTACTGTTTTCCGAAAAGATGGTGGCAGATACCTGCCTGATAACAACGACACTTCATTCCTGGTAGAGGCCGAGACCTTAGAGCAGCCTTTCTATGTTTTGCCGGGAGGCGACTATGAAATAGAATTGTTCAAGGATTATACCCTGAATGCTGATCCCCTTTCAACCCTGAAGACCGCTAATAAACTTCTCAATGTGGTCGGAAGCGTTTTCGCTTCAGAGAATGGTTATGACAATTGTCTGATCATTAACCAGCACAAGCATATCGTGGAAGCTCTGAACGGGAACCTGTTCGTGGTACACGGTAATACTATAAAGACCGCTCCTTTAGAAGATGGTTGCCTGAACGGGATTATCCGTAAAAAACTTATTGAGCTTATCGGTAAATTGGAGGATTACGAGCTGGAAGAGTCGGCTGTGTCGCCCTTTGAGCTGCAGAAAGCTGACGAGCTGTTCATAACGAACAGTATTATGGGCATCAGGCCAGTCACCAAATACAGGAAAGCAGAATACGGTAATAAAGTAGCCGCTGACCTGATCGGGAAATTAAATGCTGTTGCGCGCCTGGGCTAATTAAGACTGGGGTTTTCCGGGGCATTGGACCATAAGACATAGTCGCCGCCTAATTCCATCATCTTCTCTCTCCAGAAGGCATTGGTCGATTTTTCAATAATACTTGCCTCGTACTGGTTGGGAAGTACAATCCAGGATTTGGACAGTAATTCCTGGTCCAGTTGCAGGGAGGCCCACCCCGAATACCCAAGAAAGAACCGGATATCCTTGCTGGTGATGGTTTTATTATTGATCAGTTCCACGGTGGTGTCAAAATTTCCTCCCCAGTAAATACCGTCAGATATCTCTACACTGTTTTCTATCAGGTGAGGAACCTTGTGTATAAAGTACAGGTTGTCTTGTTCTACAGGGCCGCCATTAAATACCTGGAAGGGTACATGGATCTCGGCAATAAGGTCACTGATGTCGTAGTCCAGGGGTTTGTTCAGGATAAAACCAACAGAGCCCTGGTCGTTGTGCTCAGCGAGCAGGACGACAGACCTGTTAAAGGATACATCACCGGTCAGGGCCGGCTCCGCTATCAGTAAATTTCCTTTATTCGGCTTAAGTCCTACCATGGTTGCAGTATATGTACTTTTTAAAAATAAGATAAAATCTTTAATTATCACAAACCCTCTTAAACGAAAAAAGCACTTCCGGAAGAAGTGCTTTATATATTTTTTGGAGGATGGCTTAGTTTACAGCGTCGCTCAGTTCTGAACCGGCTTTAAACTTTACTACGTTTTTGGCTGCAATCTGGATTGTCTTACCAGTTGAAGGGTTTCTTCCTTCTCTTGCATTTCTTCTGGATACTGACCAGGATCCAAAACCAACTAGAGAAACTCTGTTTCCTTTCTTAAGAGACTTCTCTACATTTCCTAAAAAGGATTCTAATGCTTTTTTTGCTGCTGCCTTAGTAATACCGGCATCTGCTGCCATTGCATCGATTAATTCTGTCTTGTTCATAATTTAAAGAAATTAATTGTTGTTAAAATATCAAAGCTTAAACAAATTTATACGGATTTGCGGTTAACGCAAGTAAAACGGGGGTAAATCGCGGTATTTGTTAATAACTTCGGGCCATTGTTGATAAAGTCAGCATTTCATCGATATTCTCTGAGGTCAATGAGTACGGGACTTTAGCTCATTTTGGCATTTTTATAGAATTTATAGCCATTGAGAACCTCCTGGATTCGGAGTCGTTTCTTCCCCGGCATCTGTATTTCCTGTACCGATATATACCCCCCCTTAACGGCTATCTTTAATTCTTTCTTATCCGTAATTACAGTACCGGTATCCAGGTTGTGCTGCGCTTCTTCAGCGACCGCTTCATAGATCTTTACATTAAGTACCTCGTCCCCGTTCGTCAGTTGGGACCATGCAGCCGGGTAAGGACTCAGCCCGCGGATGTGATTATAGATGTCATAAATTGGTGCTGTCCATTGAATACGAGTATTCTCTTTGTTCAGCTTAGGGGCTTCTTTGAGTTCTGTAGCCGCTTTCTGGGTGATAGTTTTTACTGAACCTTTTTCGATCTCTTCAACCGTTTCAAGTACCAGGCTAGCTCCCAGGTCCATTAATCGATCGTGAAGTTCACCTGCACTTTCATGAGGTCCTATCGGGGTTTCTTGCTGCAGGATGATCTCCCCGGTATCTATTTCTTCATCGATAAAAAAAGTGGTTACCCCTGTTTTTTCTTCCCCGTTCATTACGGCCCAGTTAATAGGAGCTGCTCCACGGTAATCGGGCAGGAGGGAGGCATGCAGGTTAAAAGTTCCATATCTGGGGTGCTGCCATACCACTTTTGGCAGCATACGGAAAGCCACTACGATCTGCAGGTCTGCATCCAGCTCGTTCAATTCCCGGATGAACGTTTCGCTTTTAAGATTAGTCGGTTGTAATATCCTAATGTCCTGTTCCAGCGCATATTTTTTAACAGCCGATTCCTGGACTTTACGGCCTCTGCCTGCCGGCCTGTCCGGTGCAGTGACCACTGCGCAGATGTTGTGCCCATTCTTAATTAAAAGGTCTAAAGGGGCAACCGCGAATTCCGGGGTGCCCATATAGATGATCTTCAGTGTATTCATTTAATGTAAATAATATTGATTCTTATTATTAATGCCTATTAAACCGTCTTCCAGCATTTCCCGCAATGTATCAATTACTTCCTGTTCCTCAAAGCTGAGACGATGCAGGAGACTACGTGAAGTTAAATTACTTTGCTGAAGCTGTAGTTTTATCTGGTCGGCAATCTTCTCACGATCAGTCCACTGCTTACGAGGCGACCTGGACAAGCAAACATCACATTGTCCACAATTTGTCTTTGTCTTTTCCCCGAAATAATGCAACAGCTGCCTGCTCCGGCAATGGCGATCGTCATTTACGTACCTGAGCATAGCTTCAACATTCAGTGTTTTCTGTTGCTGGTGCTCCTTGACTTCTTTAGCAAAGGTATGGATGGTACGATCGTCCTCTCTCGGTACCAGGAAGGTGAGCTGCAAGTCACCCACTATGGATTTGTATTCTATGAGTCCATCTGTATATAACTGTTTCAGGATCTTTGTCACTATTCCTTCGGGCACACCTGCCTTCCTGCCAATGAGTACCTCGTTGATCCTGGTATTGTAATCCGTTATTCCACCGTACGTCCTGAGGATAACCTGGATGACAGCGGCCTGACCCCGGTGCTGCTCCATATACGCCATGATCTGTCCCTTGGAACTGATAAACTGTACCTCTGTCTGCCTGTTAAAATGCTGCGACAACGAGATCACCGATTGCTGGTCCAGGATCTGTAATCCATTATAAGTGAGTCCCGGGTTGAGCTTGTAAGTTTCGCAAAACGAATTAAATTGAAAGTTATGCGTGGTATTACTGCCATCCCCATAGGGGATCTGGAAATAATTGTTCAGTTTCTGGTACAGGTGTTTTAAAAAATCGATGCCCGGGAGTGTCTCCAGGAATTGTCGTTTCAGCTGTTTTTCATCCGTCTTATTGGTCAGCAGTACAGCATGGGCAATATTCCCATCTCTGCCGGCCCGGCCTGCCTCCTGGAAATAATTCTCGATACTGTCCGGGAGTTGGTAGTGAACCACGAGGGATACGTCAGGTTTATCGATCCCCATCCCGAATGCGTTAGTAGCCACCATGATCCGCGTTCGTCCATGTAACCACGCATTGAGTTTTGCTGTTTTCTCCTTGGTGGGCAGGCCGCCGTGGAAGAATCCGCTGCTCTGGCCGTTAGCGTTCAGGAAAGCCGACAGTTCCTCGGACTGTCTCCGGCTGCGGACGTAAACGATCACACTGCCCCCGGTGTCCTGGCAGAGTTGTTTCAGCCTGTAATGTTTATCCTCTTCCCACAATACCCGGTATATAATGTTTTCCCTGTAAAAACTATCTTTAAATACACGGTGATCGGAAAGTTGAAGATTTGTTATAATATCCTGTGCTACCCTTGGAGTTGCCGTAGCGGTCAGGGCCATCAGGGGAACACCGGGTTTCAGTTCCCGGATTACTGAGCATCCCAGGTACGCTGGCCTGAAATCGTTTCCCCATTGTGAAATACAGTGTGCTTCATCTATGGCGACCAGGCTTACATTCATCTGGGTAATACGTTCCATCACCAGGTCTTGCTGCAGTCGTTCAGGGGAGAGGTATAAGAACTTGTAATTCCCGTACAGGCAATTGTCCAGCCGGTTTATTACCTCTTCAAATGGCAGCCCGCCCGTCAGGGATAAGGCTTTGATCCCTTTGCGCTTCAGGCTGTCTACCTGGTCATGAATAAGCGCTACAAGGGGGGAAACTACGATACAGATCCCTTCCGAGGCAAGGGCAGGTACCTGGTAACATACAGATTTGCCACCACCTGTAGGGAGCAGCGCAAGTACATCATGCCCACTGAGGACAGCATTGATGATTGCCTCCTGGGATCCTCTGAATTCCGGGTAATTCCAATAGGTTTTGAGTAATTCTCCCGGCGTTGGCATCAGTGCTCCGACTTTAGGGTATCCAGGATCAGTTCTGTACGCTCCTTAACGCTGCCTTCAGGAACTATCCGGGTTTCGTATCCAAGTGCCTGGTACCTGTCTTTTAGCGCGTGATGAAGAGCTACGGCTTCTTCAAATGTTTCCATGCGTTCGTTATCGGTAACATAAATTTCTTTCCAGGGGGGAAGAAGGAAGACCGTATCATAACGATTACTCCTGGCTGTCTCTAAAAACTGATTGTCATACTCCTGTCCAAAGTAATCCATATACGCCAGGACATCCGGGATTCCCCGGTCGAAAAATACAAGGTTGTGGTCTAATAAAGCTCCTTCCTTATAGTGAGATAACCTCCCTTTCAAAAGCTGAAGGTTAAATTGGTAAGGATCGTCAACAAAGGCCAGCGGATTAGTTAGCTGCTGATCGATTTTACCGGCTTTCTTGGCCTCCAGGGTCATACTCCTGATGATCTCGTGGAAACAGAAGTATCCCCAGTCTTCCAACTGGTGGATCACGGAAGATTTCCCCGTGCCCGGTGCTCCGGTAATAACTATTTTTTTTGGATTCAATGTAGTAGGTATATCGCTGCAAAAGTAATCAAACGTATCAAGCCGGAAAAATTGGGGGCGAATCGATATATTTGCAAAAAGAAAAGCATGAGTAAGGATAATCCAGAAGAATTTTACAGCAGGCTTAAAGAGGAATTAACTACAACTCACACCTGGCCAACCGATTACCTCTATAAATTCATTGTACCGAGTGACCCGGAAAAGATAGAACGCATCCAGCGTATATTCGATAATACGGGGGCTGTAATAGAATCCAGGAAGTCGAGTAAAGGAAAATACACCAGCCTGTCTGTTACCATACATCTGCAAAACCCGGACGAGGTGATCAGCAAATACAAGGAAGTCGGAGAAGTAGAAGGGGTAATCTCTTTATAAGCTGGTAATTCTTGTATTATTTTGTTACTTTGCAACAGTCGAATTACTTCCGGCAAATAATTTAAGCTTAAATTTTACAATTTGAATCTCGTAGAAAACTTAGAATACAATACTGAGCGCTCACAGCTCATTATTCCAGAATATGGTCGTCATTTCCAGAAAATGGTAGACTATGCCGTATCCATTGAAGATAAAGAAGAACGGAATAAAGTAGCGCAGGCGATCATCAGTGTGATGGGGAACCTGCAGCCTCACCTCAGGGATGTGCCCGATTTTCAGCACAAACTATGGGATCAGTTGTTCATTATGTCTGATTTTAAACTGGATGTGGACTCTCCTTTCCCGATAACCTCCAAAGAGCTGTTGCAACAACGTCCTGATCCCTTGGAATACCCACAGAATCATCCTAAATATCGTTTCTACGGGAACAATATCAAGCGAATGATCGATGTGGCTGTAAGCTGGGAAAAAGGGGATAAGAGAGACGGCCTTGAGTATGCCATCGCCAACCACATGAAAAAATGTTACCTGAACTGGAACAAAGACGTGGTAGACGACCAGGCTATTTTTGCCCATCTTTACGAATTGAGTGATGGGCAGATCGACCTGGCCTCTGATGGGGAGAACCTAACCGAGAGCGGTCAGTTCTTAAAGAATAAGCCTACAAAATCTAACAGGAGCAACAACTCTGGTAAAAAGAGTCAAAGAACCGGTGGCCGCGGAAAAAAGCGGTATTAAACAACATTTTCATCTAACGTATGGGAACTTTCAGAATAGAAGGAGGGATTAAGCTCCATGGAGAGATAACACCCCAAGGTGCCAAAAACGAAGCGCTTCAAATACTGTGTGCTGTATTGCTGACACCTGAAAAAGTAGTTATTCACAACATTCCGGATATCGTGGATGTGAATAAACTGATCGCTTTGCTGGAAGACCTCGGGGTCAAGATCCAGAAAAAAGGTAAAGGGTCATATTCTTTCGTGGCTGATGACATCAACCTGGATTACCTGCAGTCCGAGCAATTCAAGATAGACGGCAGGGGCTTAAGAGGTTCCATCATGTTAGTAGGCCCATTGCTTGCCCGTTTCGGTAAGGGATATATCCCCAAACCAGGTGGTGATAAGATCGGACGCCGACGACTTGATACCCACTTTACCGGTTTTATCAACCTCGGAGCAAAGTTCCGTTATAACAAGGAAGAACATTTCTACGGGGTAGAAGCAAAAAAACTGAAAGGGACGTATATGCTCCTTGATGAAGCTTCAGTCACCGGTACGGCAAATATAGTAATGGCCGCAGTCCTTGCCGAGGGAACCACTACCATATATAATGCAGCCTGTGAACCCTACCTGCAGCAGCTTTGCAAGATGCTGAACCGTATGGGTGCCAAGATCAAAGGAATCGGTTCTAACCTCCTCGAGATAGAAGGGGTGAAAGCCTTAGGGGGCACAGAGCACACCATGCTTCCGGATATGATAGAAATCGGTAGCTGGATAGGCCTTGCAGCAATGACCCGCAGCGAACTGACGATAAAAAACGTTAGCTGGGATGACCTGGGACAGATCCCTGATGTTTTCCGTAAACTGGGAATCGACCTGCAGCGGAAAGGAGATGATATTTATATACCTGAGCAACCGGACGGGTACGAGATACAGAATTATATTGACGGTTCTATCCTCACTATCGCCGATGCTCCCTGGCCGGGACTTACGCCCGACTTACTGAGTATTATCCTCGTAATGGCCACACAAGCAAAAGGAGAAGTGATCATTCACCAGAAAATGTTTGAAAGCCGTTTATTCTTTGTAGATAAACTGCTGGATATGGGGGCTAAGATAATTTTATGCGATCCACACAGGGCAGTAGTGATCGGGCATAACTTTAAATCCACGCTAAAGGCTACGACCATGACCTCACCTGATATCAGGGCGGGAATCTCGTTACTGATAGCTGCTTTATCCGCCAAAGGGGTATCGACTATTCATAACATTGAACAGATAGATCGCGGGTACGAGGATATTGAAGGCAGGTTAAGAGCTATCGGTGCTAAGATCACAAGGATCTGATCAACATCTATTAATTTATTTCACAACCTTTTTTCCATCCGGGTAGAGGGCAAATCTTCCCTCTTCCTTTCCATGTACCGGGTCGGGATGCCGCCAGGGCCAACCCCCGAACTGGGTCAGGCGATACTCCTGCATGGCTTGCTGGATCTCGGCCTGGGTGTTCATGACAAAAGGACCATATTTAACAACCGGCTCAGCAATGGGTCGGCCTTGTAATAAGAGTAAATAGGAGCTTTGATCACCATTCCTGATCAGAATTTCGGCTTCCGGTTCCAATTCTGCTGCTTTACCTTTCTCGTGCGGTTCGCCATCTATTTCCAATCCCTCTCCTTCGTAATAGTACAAGTTCCTGTTTACCCCCTGCGCAGCACCGGGCAGCCTGAACTCTGCACCGGGTTCCAGGTGGATATTCCATATTGCCACATGGTTATTAGGATCTGCAGCCCAGGAATCCGGTGCAGGATCCGGAGCTTTAGTATCATTAAAAGATCCACTGATCACTTTTACACTATACCCTTTTCTTTCTATAACCGGGATCTCCTCATGCCAGAGCATTTTAAAGTGCGGCTCTACAAACTTTTTTTCGCGAGGAAGATTCAGCCA
The DNA here is from genome assembly GCF_004362865.1 of Zeaxanthinibacter enoshimensis. Classification (GTDB taxonomy): domain Bacteria; phylum Bacteroidota; class Bacteroidia; order Flavobacteriales; family Flavobacteriaceae; genus Zeaxanthinibacter; species Zeaxanthinibacter enoshimensis. Next base: position 754,607 of record NZ_SNYI01000002.1, read on the forward strand.
TATCTGGAATAATTCAAGCGGATTATCCCGGTCATCGTGCAGCAGGGGAAACATTTCTGAATGGTTAACCCCTTTCCCGGCAGTCATCCACTGTACATCTCCCTGTCCAAAACGGCCTGCTGCACCAAGAGAATCTGAATGATCACAAAATCCCTTGTTGACTATGGTGATGGTCTCAAAACCGCGGTGCGGGTGGTATGGAAACCCCGGGATGGTTTTCCCATGATACATGCTCCAGCCGTCTTTACCGGCAAAATCGTTGCCCAGGTCCCTGCCCTGCAGGGAGCTATCAGGTCCCATTTCACCATTTCCTTTTGGATAATGATCCAGGTGGTATACACAGAACAGGAACGGGTCCTGGGTTTGCCAGGGAAATCCCATAGGGTATATGCGTTTTATCTTGGAGGACATATTTGATCAGGTTTATTAGTGTTCTGCGGTATTTATCTCAACCCAGTTATCCTCGGGATCCTTAAGGTAGATCTGCCTTACTCCGTCAGAACGAAGGGTTACTTTACCTTTTTCACCCGGCCAATCCCAATAGGGAATATCCCTGGATTCCAGGTAGGCTATAAATTCGTCCAATTCACGTGTGGCTAGGCAAAGATGGACACTTTTACTATCCGTTCTGATCACGCTGTCTTTCTGGATCAGGTGTAACTGGGTATTCCCGTTGATTCGGAACCATCTGAAACCCGGTGCCCTGTCGGGGTGTGGTATTTCTTTCAGTTGGAGGACATCCGCATAGAAATCCCCGGTTTTTTTCACATCTTCCACAATGCAGGAATAATGATCATACGTAAAACTGAAGGTCTGCGAATAGGCTGTAAAAGCAGAGAAGCAGACCAGCAGGAGGATGAATTTTTTCATCTGGTATTTTGTTGAAAATTAATTTTCAGCAGAAAACGGAACCTTCATTGTTTTGATTTCTGCATATAATGAGAGATGAAAGGGCATCCCACTTTTATGTTTAAACCTTTTTTGTGAATATCCTCAAGGACGGCCTTTGCAAGTTTTGATCCGATTCCCTGTCCTTCCAGTTCATCGGGCACTTCGGTATGCATTAGAAAGATAGTATCGCCTTTCATGTTGTATTCCACGAAGGGAGTGGATCCATCTATATGAAATTCATAGCGCCCGGCGTCCTGGTTATTAATTAACTCTCTTTCTTGGTCAGGCATATATATTATTTTGTATCGATTGGCGGCGGTCCGTCAGGAACAATTGCCTCGTAGACCTCGTCACCTTTTCTCTCTTTATACTCCTTTTTGACAGCTTCTACCAGCTTAGGATTCTCAAACAGGTCTACCATGGTCATGCCCATGGCTTTTGCAGCATATACCATTCCCTTGTGACCGATGCTCATCCCACCACAGGCCACAACCGCCCATGAGTGCCATGGAGTATCCTTAGGCGCAGTGGTTACACTCAGGTTAATGTTAGGTACATTCCAGCTGACATCACCCACATCGGTAGAGCCCCCACCCGGGTGTTCTTTGGTTTCAAGCAGCGGCTTGATCTCACTGTCCATCCCCAGTTGTGGTTTCCCGGTGACCTCTTGTATTTTCTTTCCAAATGCTTCTTCTTCCTCCGTATACTTGATAGGACCGAGCAGTTCCAGGTTCTTCTGCATTGCTTCGCCCCCGGCCCGGTTTACCAGGACCTCGTAGATCCCGGAGATCAAAGAGATCTTGTAATCCACATTAGCCATGATTGCGGCTCCTTCGGCCATTTTGCGAACCTGTTCGTATACCGGCATCATACCGCTGCGCTTGGTATCGCGCACTCGTACCCATAACTTGGAATAATCAGGCACCACGTTTACCACCTGCCCGCCATCCTGGATATGGTAATGTATGCGCACGGTTGGTTTTATGTGCTCCCTGTAGTAGTTGATCCCCGTGGTATAAAGCTCCAAAGCGTCTGAGGCCGAGCGCCCGTTCCAGGGGTCTGCGGATGCATGTGCCGCTTGGCCGAAAAACTCAACTTTAAAATCGACCAGTGCCAGTGAACTCTGAACATCCGCTTCGGTATTAGCGCCCGGGTGCCAGCTCAGGTTAACATCGACATCGTCCCACAGGCCTTCCCTGACCATCCATATTTTTCCGAAGAACTTTTCTTCAGAAGGGGTTCCGAAGAATTTCACGGTTCCTGAGAGTTTTCCTGCTTCGATCAGTTCTTTTGCGGCTATGGCAGCCCCAAGGCTCCCTGCTCCGAATAGATTATGACCGCAGCCATGTCCTGCTGCCCCTTCATTCAAAGGCTCCTTCGTGGGTTGCGCTTTCTGGGAAATGCCGGGCAGCGCATCAAATTCGCCCAAAACCCCGATAACAGGACTTCCTGATCCGTAGGTGGCTACGAAAGCTGTAGGCATCCCAGCCACCCCGCGTTCTACGGTAAAGCCATTCTTTTCTGCGTAATCGGCGAGGAGCTTACTGGATTGGTCTTCTTCAAAAGCGGTCTCGGCGAGCCCCCAGATCGAATCGCTGATCCTGACCAATTCCGCTTTGTGTTTTTCAACGGAAGCTACGATTGCTTTTTTATTGGAAGACATTTTTTGTGCAGAGACCAGGGAGGCCGTCAACAGCAAAAGAGGGAGTACTATTTTTTTCATCGGTTTTACATAAAAGTGTTAGTAGTTAGTAAAGTATTATTTTCCATGAATCCCGGTAGAAAATAATCTTCTGTCTGGTAATGAGAATCTTACCTCAATAATACCGAAACCTTGGGGATTTATGGATTTTAAATATACTAAAATCTGTGATGAAAAAATCAGGCCTGGTTGGGTAAGCTGAAATATCTGTGGCTGAATAAATCAGTCCAATGCCTCCTTGTAGGTCGCCAGGCAGCGCTCCCGGGCTACCTTGTGATCTACCATCTTCTCCGGGTAGTTATCGGTATCTACTTCCGGGACGAATTCCCGAATGTACTCCCGCTGTTTATCAAATTTATCTACCTGTGTCATAGGATTAAAGATACGGAAGTAAGGTGCTGCATCAACACCGCTGCCTGCGGCCCACTGCCAGTTTCCGACATTGCTGCTCATCTCGTAATCCAGGAGTTTTTCTGCGAAATAGGCTTCCCCCCAACGCCAGTCGATCAGTAAATGTTTGCATAGAAAACTGGAGACCAGCATTCGAACCCGGTTATGCATATACCCGGTCTTATTTAACTGTCGCATCCCGGCATCGACGAGTTGGTACCCGGTTTGCCCGCTCTTCCATTTTTCGAATTCCGATTCATTGTTGCGCCATTTGATCCTGTCGTACTTTTTCTTAAATGCATCTGTAGCCGTATGTGGAAAATGCCACAGGATTTGCATAAAGAATTCCCGCCAGATGAGTTCATTCAGGAAGGTCTCGTTTTTACTGTTCAAAGCCTTCTTAACCATTTTCCTTACCGAAACCGTTCCGAACCTCAGGTGGGGTCCTAAGTGTGAGGTGCCGTCCTCTGCAGGGTAATTCCGGGTGTCCTCGTATTGATCGATAAGGGTAGGGGTGACATCGTAATCAGGTACTTGTATGGCAGATGTCTGAAAATCCATATCCCCCAGCGAAAGGTTGGGCAAGCGGCTGTGTTTTACAAGGTTGTCCATATAGGAACTCGTGTAATATATTTCCAGGTGTTTATCCGCATCAAAGATGGATTTCCATTTTTTCATATAAGGTGTATACACCACATAGGGATCACCATCGTCTTTCACTACTTCGTCCTTTTCAAAGATCACCTGGTCCTTAAAAGTCCGAAACCGGATCTCCTGTCCCTCGAGCAGATCAGCGATTTCTTTGTCCCTCTTCTTCGCATAGGGCTCGTAGTCATGATTGGTATATACTTCCCTGACCTGGTATTCCCTGAGGAGTTCTTTAAATACCTGTAGCGGGTTGCCATGGAATATTGCAATAGAACTGACGTATTCTTCCTGTAGCTCCTTCCTCATTTTTTGAAGCCGCTCGTAAATGAAGGTTACACGGGCATCATCTTTTGGCAGGCTGTCTATGATTTCCTCGTCAAAGATAAATACTGGCAAGACAGGGTTAGAGGATTTCAAGGCATGGTAAAAACCGATGTTATCGTCAAGCCTGAGGTCTCGCCTGAACCAGAATATGGAAAGTGGTTCATTCATTTAATTGAGATTTAATACGCCCATTCCGCCATCCACACCAAGGGTTTGCCCGGTCATCCAACTGCTGTTATCACTCAGCAGGAAGGTGGCCATGGAAGCTATATCGGAAGGTTTCCCGAATCTTTTCAGGGGATGTCTGTCTGCCATAGCCTCCTGTTTTTTCTCGTTGCTTAACAATCTCGAGGATAAAGGTGTATCAACGAGGGAGGGAGCGATCACATTTACCCGGATCTTCGGAGCGTACTCTGCAGCCATAGCCCTGGCAAATCCTTCGATAGCACCTTTGGCGGCGGCAATACTGGCATGGTACGGCATCCCTGTTCCCACGGCCACGGTACTGAAAAGTACTACTGAGCCCCCTTCGGCCATTTTAGGCATTACATCCTGTAAGACCTTGACCAAACTAAAAAAATTAAGTTCCATTTCTGAACGGAAGTCCTCCATTTTCAGCATTTTGAAAGGTTTCAGGGTGATACTGCCCGGGCAGTAAATGAACCCGTCAAATTGGTCGGGTAGGGAGGAAGTATCCAGTTCATCTTCCAGTACGTCAAACTTGTGATATTGAATATCAAAACCTTCCAGGCCATCATTGCTTCTTGAAGCTACGTGAAGTTCATTTTCTCCCTGCAGTTCTTCCACGATCGATTTCCCGATCCCGTGTGAACCACCTATCATCAATATTTTCTTTTCCATTTCTTTAAATCGTTTTTAATTCCAGTGTGCTTGAGTGTCCGGGGATAGATCCGAACATTTCAATGAGCTTTTCTGACCGGTAATCGAAGATGCGCTTTAATTGTTTCCTGACCAGTAGGGAATGGGCCAGCTTGCCGAGTGGCCCCAGGGGTAATTTATAATCCACTATATCTTCCATCAGGACTCCTTCCGGGGAGGGATGAATAATGTGTTTATGGTGCCAGAAGGCATAAGGTCCAAAACGCTGCTCGTCCACGAAGTATTCTGCCTCCTGCACATGAGATATTTCGGTTACCCAGCGGGTGGTGATCCCCCGGAAGGGTGAAATTTTATATTCGATTATCTGTCCGGGAAACATAGGCCTTTCAGATCCGGACAGGATATGAAACCCCATGTGTTCAGGGGTGAGTTTTTTGAGGTTTGCCGGGTCTGATAGAAAGTCCCAGGCCTTGCCCGGGGTGATGGGTACTGCCTGCAGGGATCTGATCTGGTACATAACACTATTTGGGAATAAAATTAACAGGATTATTGTTCAATAAAAAATAATAAATGTTAAACAAATAGTAAATATGTATAAGTTGAACTCCTGGTTGCAGTAAGAAGTCGTTAAACTGCTCTTAAATATAAGGTGCTAAGGGCGTAGCTGTTGGCACCTTGGTTGATGAATTCGTAATTTTGCCCAAATTTGACCAATGCCTGCTATGCTACCATTTTTGGTTTATCTCTGGATCGTAACTTCCCTGCAGTTACAGCAGCCTACCCGGCTTGTGGCAAAGCTGCCGTCGCAAGTAAAGGAAACATCAGGCCTGGCTTATTTTGACGGAAAATTGTATACCCATAATGATTCCGGCAGGAAAGCCCAAATCTACCAGATAGATGAAAAGACAGGGGAGGTGATCCGTGCAGTGGATATTCTGAATGCTGAAAATCGTGATTGGGAAGACATGGATGAGGATACGGACTATGTTTACATTGCAGATATTGGGAATACTTTTGGAGATCGGGAAGACCTTGTCATCTACAGGGTTGCCAAAACGGATCTTGAGAGGCAGTCCGAAATCACTGCAGATCGCATTGAATTTACCTATGAGGATCACACGGATTTAAAAAGAGTAGGGCGCAGTGACTGGGATGCCGAAGCCATTGTGGCATTTAACGACCAACTCCTGGTATTTACCAAGTCGTGGAGAACCGAAACTACCCGAGCATATACTATTCCCAATTCACCCGGCAAACATACTGCAAGTCATGTCGGTACCTTCACTATTAACGGGTTGGTCACGGGAGCCACGTACAACGCTGAATCTGACGTCATATACCTTTCCGGTTATTCCCAATTGTTACAACCTTTTGTAGCCAGGGTTTCCGGTATGAAAGCGGAGGACATTTTTGCAGGGGAGGTCCGCAAAAAAAGACTGGATATTAATTTTTCTCAAGTTGAAGGGATAGCTACTGCAGGACCCAACCGCTACTATCTCTCTTCAGAAAATTTCACCGCCTTTGATGCCAACCTGTATATGATAGACACCGAAGACAGTTCTGCAGGGAGCAATTAATTAGCAGTAAAAGAGTAGTAGGTCAGCTCCCAACCTGTATGGTCTGCACAAAGCCCCATAACACCACATCTGGCGGAGGGTCCCGTCCTTTATTTAAGGATTCCTTAACAAATGCAGCCTCGCATTATAACTAGATTTGTAGGTATACGAACTAATTTCAAACAAAATGAAAAGAATTACTTTATTCCTGTCCACTGTACTACTGACCTTGGGCATGAGTGCCCAGATCTCGGCACCAGCGCCCAGTCCGACTTCTACCCTTGAACAGAAAGTAGGACTCACCGATGTCACCGTAGAATATTCCCGTCCTTCGATGCGCGGCAGAACTATTTTTGGGAACCTGGTTCCTTATAACGAATTATGGCGTACCGGTGCCAATGAAAATACCAAGATCACCTTCAGCGATGATGTAAAGATCGGCGACCAGACCCTGAAAGCAGGTACCTATGCAATTTTCACCAAACCGGGTGAACAAAACTGGGAAGTTATTTTCTATTCGGATACCAACAACTGGGGTACTCCCCAATCATGGGATGATGCAAAAGTTGCTGCCAAAACAACTGCAGAGGTTCATAGCATGGAAATGGATGTTGAGACGTTTACGATCACTTTAGATGACCTTCATAACAACGGTGCTACCCTGGGAATTATCTGGGATAATACTTATGTGGGAGTTCCTTTCACGGTACCAACCCAGGAAAAGGCTATGGCCAGCATCGATCGGGTAATGAACGGACCTGGTGCGAATGACTATTACGCTGCTGCCAGCTACTACCTGGAAGAAGGTAAAGACCTGGAAAAGGCTAGCAAATGGATAGATAAGGCAGTGGAAATGAATCCTGACGGGTTTTGGATCATGAGGAAACAATCCCTTATCTATGCCAAGTTAGGAAAGAAAGACAAAGCTATAGAAGCTGCAAAGAAATCCCTTGCTGTGGCTAAGAAAGCAGGAAATCAGGATTACGTGAAGTTAAACCAGGATTCGCTCAAGGAGTGGGGTGCAATGTAAACTTTCACTAAAATCATTGAAAAGCCCGGGTTTTGCCCGGGTTTTTTTATGTCTCTATGGGAGGGTTCTTCAGCAGGCGATCAAATCCTTCCAGGACGAAGGCAATCAGTATCACCAGTGCACATCCAAAGGCATTGAGCCAGAGGTAAGACATCCAGTCCCAGTACCATCCGACGATCACGATCACCTGGGTCACCAGGGCGGCAATAAATACTGCGTTCCCCTTAACATACTTAAAGAAGAAGGCAAGCAGGAAGATTCCCAGTACATTCCCGTAGAAGATAGAACCAATGATATTCACTAACTGTATCAGGTTGTCGAACAGGTTGGCCACGCAGGCGATTATTATGGCTATGATACCCCAGACCAGGGTGAAGAATTTAGACACCTTTACAAAGTGTTCCTGGGTAAATTCACCGGGTTTATATCGCTTGTAGAGATCCAGCGCACTGATAGTGCCCAGTGCATTAAGTTCGGAAGCTGTAGAGGACATGGCAGCCGAAAGGATAACTGCCAATAAGAGTCCGATCAGTCCCCTTGGCAACTGGTGCAGGATAAAATGGATAAACACATAGTCCTTATCATTGGTCTCTACCGCATTATCAGCCTTATTGATCAGCGTCCTTGCAGCCGCCCGGTTGTTCTTTTCCTTTTCATTGATCTCGGAGATCCTTTTTTCGGCCTCCATGATCGCCGCGTATTCTTTTATTTCCAGGGCCGAAGCAAATTGGTCCTGGGCTATTTTCTTATCCTGTTCTATCTCCCGGTGTCCCTCGATGAGCATTTGGTAATCTTCTGCATAAGGAGATTCCATTACAGCATTGGTCGCGGCGGGGTTAAAGTTCAGGGGAGAACTGTTGTATTGATAAAAAACAAACACCATGATCCCGACGAGGAGTATAAAGAATTGCATCGGAATTTTTAAGACCCCGTTGAAGATCAGTCCAAGTTGCATTTCACGAACCGATTTCCCACTGAGATAGCGCTGTACCTGGCTTTGGTCGGTTCCAAAATATGCCAGCATCAGGAAAAGTCCACCGGTTAAACCGCTCCAGATCGTATACCTGCTGTCTGTATCCAGGTCAAAATTCAGGATCTGTAATTTACCATTGGCCCCGGCAATTTTTAGCGCCTTTCCAAAGCTGATATCCTCCGGCAGGTAGCCGAGGATAAAGAAGAATGCTACGAACATCCCGGACATGATGATGAACATCTGTTGTTTCTGGGTAACACTGACTGCCCTTGTACCGCCCGTAACCGTGTATATGATCACCAAGATACCTATTATGATATTCAGAGTTCTGAGGTTCCATCCCAGGACTGCCGAAAGGATAATAGAAGGGGCAAAGATGGTGATCCCGGCAGCCATACCTCTTTGTACCAGGAAAAGAATAGCGGCCAGGGTCCTGGTTTTAAGGTCAAAACGGTTTTCGAGGAATTCGTAGGCCGTATATACTTTAAGCCTGTGATAAATAGGGATAAAGACCATGCAGATGATGATCATTGCCAGGGGGAGCCCAAAATAGAATTGAACAAAGCCCATCCCGTCGTGGAATGCCTGTCCAGGGGTAGAGAGGAAGGTGATGGCACTAGCCTGGGTAGCCATTACCGATAAACCGATGGTCCACCAGCGGGAGGTGTTACCGGCGAGAACGTAATCCTTTACATCTTTACTCCCCTTTGTCTTCCATACCCCGTAGGCTACGATGAAGATCAGGGTTGTCGCTAATATGAACCAGTCCAGTGTTGCCATATCAGCTGAAGGTCGTCATTAGGTAATAGAAAATCAGTATGTATACGGCGTTTAGTATCAATACCCAGCTATACGCTTTTTTCCAGACGAATTTTTCTTCCATGCTAACCTTTTGTGGCCTGTTTTTCAGTCCTGGACTTGTTGCCCAGTGATAACATATTGGCAAATAACTTGTAGGCCCCGGGGACGCCGGCGGGGAGTTCCCTGAAGAAACTCAAGCCAGTGTAAATATAATGGCCTTTTCCGTAAGGGGCCACCAATAGGGAACCTTTTTTAGGTGATTCCCCCGGATCATGCATGGAGAGGATAGGCGTAAAGGCCTTGTCCCATGAGCCCGGGAAGTAGAGCCCTCGTTCCTGTACCCAGCCTTCAAAATCTTTCTGACTGATGGTATTAGGTTTATTGACCAATGGATGTTCCGGCGCGATGATCTCTACCGGGGCATTTTCATCAGATACACGGTCACGGGAGAGCTGAAGGGGATAAGGTGCTAAGTAATCCATATCGGCATCCCTGCGCCCGGCTGTGTTATACTGCAGGATAAGGTTGCCTCCTTTCTTTACATAATCAAACAAAAACGGTTGCTTAAACCTTAGTTCATCCACGACATTGTACGCCCGGATACCAACCACAATAGCGTCATATTTATCTAGACTACCCGTTTGAATGGTTGCAGGATCTATCATACTCACCTTGTACCCGATCTGTCGCAGGCTCTCGGGAACCATGTCGCCCGCCCCTTCAATATACCCTATATTCTCACCGGCTTTCCTGATATCCAATCGTACGACTTTGGCACTGGCAGGTAAGAGTACAGACTGGGTGGGGATATGGTCATAATCGATGGTAACCAGTTCGCGGCTGAGCTTTTTCCCCTCGATACTGATAACAGGTTTAATCTCGCTTTCACTCTCCGTGGTTGGGGAGCTAAGTGAAAAATTAACTGTGATCTCGTCGCCTTTATTGGCTATTTCAAAGGGAATACTTGTTTCTTCTGTTTTCCAACCGTCTTTAGTTTCCAGCGCGATGCTGCCTTTCAGGTTATCCCGGTTGGCTCTGATTCGTACCGGGATCAAATGGGGGTACCCGTTGGTGTAGATAAATACAGGTTCACTGAACCGGGCTGTTACTTCCGGTAATATTTCAAAAGGCCTGTAGATCTCACCTTTATCCGGTTCCGAGTATTTGTGAATAATGGGCCGGGTTACCCGGATCTGATATCCTTCAATATCGAGGGTGAAAATTGCTTTGAATTCTCTCGGGGTTTCGGGTTGCCCGATCATTGACCTGTCTTCCACCTTGTACATCCCGAGGCTCCCTTTCTCATTCAGCCAGTAAGGACTTGTGTAGGATGCATCTCCCGGTATTTCCAGGGATAGGGTTTCAGAGAATTTCTGGTTGTCTTCCAGGAGTTTGTTATAAGATTTTTCAGGGATCGAAGTCAGGGCTACTGAGGACAGGCTAACCCGGTTCTTACTGCGGTTGAGGACCTCCAGTTCCACGGCCACTGTTCCCCCGGGGTAACTGCTTGGTTCATCGGCCACAGCTTCCAGGAACAATCCGCTTACCGAAAGGATAATTGCTTCCAGCTCCTTTAGCTTTTGGGTTTTCCAGCTGCCCTCTTCCAGGCTGCTCAATAATTTATGGGCTTTGATCAGTTCCGGCAGATGGGTTGATGGATCCTTGAAATTGAAATTCGCTTCAACAGGGTACAATATCTCGCCAATTTCCCTGCCACCTTCTATCCGGGACCAACTGGTGTCAACTCCTTCGAACAGGTTCTTTGCTGAGCTGAAAGAATCCCCTTTCAGTAATTCTATATACTCGTTTTCTGATCCGCGTTGCAGCATCCGACCAAACCCCTGGCTGAGATGTTGGCTGCTGGCCTGGGCTGCAATCTCGTTGTTGGATTTTCCTAGCACCGGGTAGTAGATCCCGGTATCAAAGGTGATCATATTCGATTTATCCGCTTTTTCAAAATTCTCCTGGCTTCCGTAAAACCACCAGGATGTGTTAAAGAAAAGTCTTTTGGGTTGCCACGGGTCTACTTTATCCAACTGATCAGGGTATGATGATGGGTCCCCTGCCAGGTCAAAAGCTTCTGTGCTTAACATAGCGGAAGATGTATGGTGCCCGTGGGTAGATCCTGGTGTCCTGTGATCAAAACGGTTGATAATGACATCAGGTTGAAAATTGCGTATCACCCATACGACATCACCCAGAACAGCTTCTTTATCCCAGATTCTCAATGTCTCATCTGGATGCTTGGAATAACCGAAATCATTGGCCCGGGTGAAGTATTGTTCCCCACCGTCCACGCGGCGGGCTGCCAGTAATTCCTGTGTTCTTAAAACCCCGAGCAGTTCTCGTAATTCCGGACCTATCAGGTTTTGCCCTCCATCTCCGCGGGTAACAGAAAGGTAGGCTGTCCTTGCCTTCTGTTCCTTAGACAGGTAAGCGATCAGGCGGGTATTCTCATCATCCGGGTGTGCAGCAATATAAAGGGCTCTTCCCAGGAAATTCAGTTCTTTAAGGCTCTGGTAAATATCGGACGAAGCTTGTGGTGGGGGTGCCTGGGCCAGGATAGGCAGAGATAGACAATGTAATCCAAAAAGGAAAACCAGGAGAATGCGCATGTTGGGTCAGGTTTTGTTGGTAATCAAATATAGAAACTTTAACAGCGAAGCTTTTTCATTTAAAACTTCTTTAACAGTTACAGGGCATCGCTGCCGTCACGGGAATGGTCATATGTACCTATAAGTGAAACAGCCTTTTGGAGCAGGAGGTTGTTGGGGTATGTCATAAGTTCGCCATTATCTTTCCTGAGGTGGATGTGGTATGCACGGATATCCTCTATCAGGAGGCTGCCTTCATAATCGATCTCCTTATCAAAGATCTTTATCCGGTCGCCGATCTTGAACGGGAAAGTGAAAAACAGGATAACTCCTGCAGTCACATTACTGATGATAGACCAGGAAGCGAAAAGTGCCACCCCGATAACCGCGAAAATGGAGGAGAATACTAACCCGATATCCCGGATGTTAACTCCCCAGACGAATATTATAGCCACAATACCCAGGAAGGTTATGCCGAACGAAAGATATTTGATAATGAGGCGGGTCCGGATCTCGTGGATGTCACTGATCCTGCCAACCTTGCGTACTGTTTTTGTAATTCCGTATTTCAGGACCAGCACCAGCAACAGGATGACCCCCGTACTGGCTAATTCGTTCTTAAAGGTGAATAGTAATTCTTTCATAAATTATTTTAATCCAAGGCTATCCCGCAAAATTACATCCTTATTCCTGTTTCTCTGCCAATAAGGGATTTTCATTGTTTTTATTTTTTTTGCACTGGAGGTCATCATTTGAGCAGCATCACCAAAACCACTTTTATAGGTCTCAGACCAACCTTCTATCACGTAGGGGAAATCCGGGTTGTACGTGATCTTCAGCGTGCGTTGTAGTTCCGGGTATTCCAGTTCGTAAACCATGAACTCTCTGTTTTTAGTCAGACTGGCATTAGCGGGATATGCTTTTAATTCCCGGTGGGCCAGTCTCAGGTATTCCAATGCCGGAATGGCCAAAATTTCCCCGGTGGGGAGGCTTTCCGGGTCAACCCGGAGTTGGGTCCATAATTCATTTTCCAATACATCCTTGTCCAGTTTCAGCTCCTGGTCCCCTTCCGATTCAAAATAGGAATAGGCACTTACCTCGTACTGCTCCCTGTTGTTGATCTGTGCGAATACCTGTCCGCACCATTCCTGTACACTGTTGGTAACCTTCAGGGCATGCTCCTGCCCGTCCAGCGGGAAGAAAGTACTGGTCATTATAGAGTAGGGGTAGATCCCGGTTACGAACTTTTTCGTACTGTTCAACTTGAGAACCGATATATTGGATGGGTTGTTACCATCAGCTTTTACCTGTTTGTCTTCGAGAAAAGGTTCCGTAACATAGATGAGAACAGCATCACCTTCGCGCCGCTCGCCGTACCGGGCCTGTTCCAATTCATACGAGGTGATCTCGGCCAGTCCGGCAAACCAATAGGATTTAAATTCTGCCGTTAATTGGAAAGCTTTTGCCTGTTTTTCCGGCGATGTGGCTGCATTGTTCCCTGCGTTTTCCGCAACCGGCTTCCCTGCTTCCGGTTTACAGGAAAACAGGTACAGCAGTATTACGGCAGGCATCAAGTAAACTCCGTAACTGGTAGCTTTTCTCATCATTAAGTTTTTTATAAAAGTACCGAAATAGGTTTAGCTTGCCATATGTATTAACATATCGCATACCAGGGTCGTGGGCAGGCCTACCACGTTGGTATAGGATCCCCTGATCTCTTCGATGGCTACCAAACCGATCCATTCCTGGATACCATATCCCCCGGCTTTATCGTACGGCTGGTATTCGTCCACGTAATATTCAATTTCAGCACTGGAAATTTCCCGGAAACGTACGCCAGTGGTACGGTGGCCGATCATCCTGTCTTTTACCGAGCTGACACAGACCGCGGTTATTACCTCGTGCCATTCCCCTGATAAGGCCTGTAACATCCTGATCGCTTCTTCCCGGTCACCCGGCTTCGGAAGCATTCGTTCCCGATGCCAGACGATGGTGTCTGCTGTCACAAGGAGCTCTTTATCCGACAGCCCGGGTGCCTGGGCTTCAGCCTTAAGCTCGGCGAGGTACTCAGCAATTCCGGCTCCCGTTAAATGCTCAGGTGCAATTTCCTCGACCGGTTTCAACCGGAGTTCACAAGGGATTCCCAGTTCTTTAAAAAACTGCTGTCTCCTTGGGGAAGCAGAGGAAAGGATAACCTTGTGATCTTGTAATAGTGCTTGTAACATCATCTGCTAATTATGCTTAATCATGTACCGGCCAGTCACCCCTTACTTTCAGCACCTGCTCGATGACTTCCCTGACACATCCTTCGCCACCTGATCTATGCGAAACATACCTGGCAATAGCCTTTACTTCGGCAACGGCATTTTGCGGACACACCGGCAGACCAACTCTTTTCATGGCAGGGATATCCGGAAGATCATCACCCATGTAAAGAGTGTTGGATGCTTTCTTTTCGTAAATATCCATATACTCGTCCAAAGCTTCCTCTTTAAACTGCACCCCCAGGTGGATATCTGTGACCCCAAGGTTCTGCAAGCGTTTCCGGACACCTTCATTCTTACCCCCGCTAATGATGCATACTGCATAGCCTGCATCCACAGCGGTGCGTATGGCAAAGCCATCGAGCATATTCATCTTCCTCAGTAATTCTCCTTCCGTGGTCACCAGGATGTTGCCGTCGGTCAATACGCCGTCTACGTCAAAAACAAAGGTGTCGATGTCTTTTAATTGTGTCTTATAACTTGTTTCCATAATTGATTTGGATCGATTTGCTGATCAGGCGGTAAATATCTTTATGTAGTTCGTTTTCCAGTAAGTCAATGTGTTTGTCCATAGTGCCCGTATCAGATCTCCTGGCAGGTCCGGTCTGGGCTTCCCCGGGTGACAGTTCCTCTACTTTCGAGGTCGTTTCCCTGATCAGGGGCCGGAGTAACTCAAAATCAAGTTCCTTCTCCACAAGGATATCCTGTGAAATTTTTAAGAGATGATTCGTGAAATTATTGGCGAATACTGCCGCGAGGTGCAGGTAGCGCCTTTGATCACTGGACACCTCTACCACTTTTTCGGAAAGAGTGAGTCCTAACCTCCTGATTTGTTCCAGGTCTGCTTTATGTTTGCTCTCGATACATATAGGGATCTCGGAGAAATTTGCACGTCGTGAACTGCTGAAGGTTTGTAAAGGATAGAACACCCCGCTTCGTTGTCCCTTGTTAAAGACGTCTAATGGTAGATTCCCGGCCGTATGCAGTATCAATTTATCGTTGACAGGTAGTTGCATGGCAACCTCCCTGACAGCATCGTCGCTGACCGCCAGTATGTAGATATCTGCATCGGGATTTACCTGGTTTATTGAAGTGGTGGAGGTAAATGAGGAAAATGAACGGAGTTTTTCCGGTGATCTTCCGGCGACCTGTATCACTTCTACTTCTTTAGCTGATCTCCAGGTATGGAACAACTGCAGCGCTACGTTCCCTGTGCCGATAAGGACGACTTTTATCATGCGGTAAAAATACACATTTAATAAAATCCGCTTTAATTAAAGGGGAGTTGAGTCCGGTATAAATACAGGAGGCTGGTCAGTTGACAGCCCTCACCACGGTCGTTCTCCTACAAAGATGTTAATTTGGCCTAAAATAGTTGTAAATGCTGTATTTTTGCAGCCTGAATATGTAAATGCAAAGCATTCAGCCATAATGACAAACATCTTCAAGAATTTCTTGTTCTCCACCCGATTTACCGCAATACTTTTCATCGCATTTGCCACGGCAATGGCATTTGGAACTTTTATTGAGAGTTGGTACAGTACTGAAACAGCCAGGATCTGGATCTATAACGCAACCTGGTTTGAACTGATCATGCTGTTCTTCGTGATCAATTTTATCGGTAATATCCAAAGGTACCGGTTACTGAGAAAAGAGAAATGGGCTGTGCTGATGCTTCATGTTTCCTGGATTCTGATCATCCTAGGGGCATTTGTTACCCGTTACATCAGTTTTGAAGGGATGATGCCCATCCGAGAAGGCCAGACAGAGAATGTATTTTATTCGGATAAGACTTACCTCACCGCTTTCGTAGACGGTGAAATAGACGGAAGTGTTAAACGTAAGACCCTGGAAGACGACCTGATCGTAACTTCTGAAGCCATGAAATCTAACCTGCCATGGAAAGGGGATTTTGGCGGTCAACCTTTCCGGATCAGTTTCGTGGAATTCATACGCGGGGCTAAAGAAGGCCTTATTCCCGGTGATGAAGGCCAAACCTACCTCAAAATTGTTGAAGCTGGTGATGGGAACAGGCATGAGCATTTTCTTGAATCAGGAAAGGTGGCGAGTATTCATAACGTGCTTTTTGCTTTAAACAAGCCCACAGACGGAGCTATTAATATTTTGCAGGAGGGTGAGGACTACCAGATACGATCTCCTTTTGAAGGAGAGTACCTGAGGATGGCCGACCAGCAGCGTGGAACTTTGATCAAGGACAGTCTCCAGACACTCCAGCGAAGGGCCCTGTATACGGTAGGGGGTATGCAGTTCGTAATCCCGGACCCGGTTGTGAAGGGAACTTACGGGGTGGTTCGCATTCCCGATGATGAGATTACAGATGTCAGCCAGGATGCTTTGGTTTTAGAAGTAGAAAGTAATGGGGAAAAAGTCCGGAAGAAGGTGCTGGGCAGTAAAGGTTCCATAAATTTTACGGATAAGTTTGAAGTGGGCGGCCTGGAATTTACCCTTGGGTATGGTTCTAAAGTACACGAACTTCCCTTCAGTATCACCCTGAATGATTTTATAGCGGAGAAATACCCCGGAACAGAAAAAGGATATGCATCTTTTATGAGTAAAGTGACCGTAAATGACGAACGATCGTTTGATTATGACATCTACATGAACCACGTACTTGATCACCAGGGGTATCGTTTTTTCCAGGCCAGTTTTGATCCGGATGAAAAAGGTACCGTGCTTTCGGTCAACCATGATTTTTGGGGCACCTGGATCACTTACATCGGTTATTTCCTGCTTTATGTTGGATTAATGGGGATCATGTTCTTTGGTAAAACCCGTTTTAAAGACCTTGCAAATTCATTGGAGAAGTTAAAAAAGAAAAAGGCAGCCCTGACGGTAACAGTATTCCTGCTATGCGGGATGACGGCCTTCGCCCAGGAAGGTGACGATCATGTACACGACATGTCCCCGGCACAAAGACAGATAGATTCGCTGATAAAAGCCACCACTGTTGATAAGGAACATGCCGAAAAATTCGGGAAACTTGTCATCCAGGATGACGGAGGCCGAATGAAGCCGGTCAATACTTTTTCTTCAGAGTTGCTGCGGAAACTCAGTTTTAAGGATTCTTATAAGGACCTTAATTCGGACCAGGTTTTGCTGTCCATGATGATGAACCCCCCGGCCTGGTATAATACCAATTTTATTGCCCTGGATAAGAAAGGTGCCAATGACAGTATTCGCCATGTGATAGGGGTACCGGAAGACCAGGATTATGTAAAGGCAACCGACTTTTTTGATGAAAAGGGGCAGTATAAACTGGCCAGTTACCTGGAGGACGCCTATGCCACCAATACTCCGGATAAATTTCAACAGGATTTTAAAGATGTCGATCTCAGGTTGGGATTACTGAACAGGGCATTGAGCGGTGAGATCATTAAGGTCTTTCCCCTGCTTAACGACGAAAATAACAAATGGATCTCTGCCACGGAGTTCAGGTCAGGCACCTACCAGGTAGGAGATTCGTTATACGCCAATTTTGTAAGGAATGCTGTGCCGTATTACCTGATGTCGCTGAGGGAAGCGACAAAAACAGGTGATTATTCAGAAGCCGATAAATTACTTGCCGCTTTTGAACAGAACCAGAAGAACCACGGGCAGGAGATCCTGCCTTCCCCGGAAAGGGTAGAGGCAGAGGTCATTTACAACAAACTGGACATCTTTAACCGGCTATATAAATATTACGCTCTGGTAGGACTACTGATGTTCGTGGTTTTAATATTCCGGATATTTAAGGACAGGTCTTTATGGCGTGTAGCGACTTTCTTCTTTAAGGGAGTCATCCTGCTGTTCTTTGCCTGGCACACAGGCGGACTGATCCTCCGCTGGTATATATCCGGTCATGCCCCCTGGAGTGACGCTTATGAAAGTATTCTTTATGTATCCTGGGCGACTATGGGAATGGGGTTATTGTTAGGGCGAAAAAGCGAACTGACCATCTCAGCATCTGCATTTGTCACCAGTATGCTGCTGTGGATCGCTCACCAGAGCTGGGTAGATCCTTCTATCGCGAACCTGCAGCCGGTACTGGACAGTTACTGGCTGATGATACACGTGGCGGTGATCGTGGCCAGCTACGGACCTCTCACCGTAGGAATGATCCTGGGGGTAGTTTCCTTACTACTGATGATCCTGACCAATAAAAAGAATAAAAAACGAATGTCTCATGCCCTTAAAGAGCTGACCATCATAAATGAACTGGCGCTAACTGTAGGGTTGATCATGCTGACTATCGGGAACTTTCTGGGAGGTCAATGGGCTAATGAAAGCTGGGGCCGATACTGGGGATGGGACCCAAAAGAAACCTGGGCCTTGATCTCTATTATGGTCTATGCTTTCGTGGTACACACCAGGTTGATTCCCGGGCTCAGGGGGAAGTGGACCTTTAACTTCTTAAGTATAATCGCCTTTGCAAGTATTATGATGACCTATTTCGGGGTGAACTTCTACCTGGCAGGACTGCACAGTTATGCCAGTGGTGCACAGGTTATTACACCTTCATTTGTGTGGTATACCCTGGCAGGGGTAGGGGTGCTTGGAGCAGTAAGTTACTGGAGACATAGTATCCATTACAGTAAGAAGAAGTCGGTTAAATCTGCCTAGGGATCATTTCCCGCCGTTGGCGCGGAGATCTGCTATACATTGGTTATCCAGGGAAGGGATATTTCCCCCGGTAAGCATATCCAGAATACCTTCCCCGGTTTCAGCGGTCCAGTACATCAGGCAATTCTCGTCCGTACAGTGCCTGCCGTGCTCTGTGTCCTGGTGATCAGACTGCAAAGGTGCGCCCGCGTTAACGAGTCCCATAAGGTGTCCGAACTCGTGGTTGAGAACCGTTGATTCTAATACAGTTCTTGAGGGGCCAAAAGCCCTGTCACTGAATTCCTGGACAGAGGATTCAAACAGAGCAAAGGAGGTATTCCTGAAGGCTACGCCTAGCACGGTGCCATTCTCCGTGTTTCCTGTATATTCTGCATCGAGGAATATTCCCCAGACTGCGATCATACGATCGTCGTTATAAGCTGTCCTGTAGGTATTCTCAAGGGAGACGATATCATCAATACTGTATTGGTCCTTATTCGCTGATGGAATTTCTTCAAGTACCAGTTCTATGCCCGCGGGTTTATTCAGACGTTCTTCCAGGAAAGTCCTGAAGTTATCTATGGTTTGTTGCCCCGGCTCCATACCCGGCATATACTGGATCTCCAATTTGATCGAGGTAAAAGATTTGTCGGAGAGTAAAGCTTCGGAAGAACTTCCTGTACTCTGGCGATTGGCGTCTTTATTAACTTCCTGCTGATCCTGGCTATCTGTCTCTTCATTACCGGTCTGCATGGCATCAGTAGAACAAGAGGAAACTATTACGAGTAGTAGTACAAATGTAATAGCGTTCAGGGGGGCTCTGAATAATTGTATCAGCTTCATAGTTCAGGATTGGGGTAACTTAAAAACGGTTGTCTCTGGAAATTATTTTACTTGAAAAATCCGGTTAAACGGCTGCAATAGTCGTTTTTTTTAATCTAATTTTCAAATTTTTAAGCTCAAAGCTGTTGATACCAGACATTTACGCTTTCAAGGCTGCTGCCGATCAGGGTATTGTTCCTGAGTGTGCCGCCGCAATTAAAACCCAGTTTGCTTAAGGTGATATTCCGACCATAGGAAGTAGCCCTTGCCAGAACACATACAGAATTGAGTTCCTTTTCCCTGGCAATGCTGATCATTTTTTCAACGAGGTAATACGAGAGATTCTGTCCCCGGTGGTTAGGATGTGAAGCGAAATCGGATATCTCGGCATGTCCGAGTTCTGGGTAGATGTACATTCTCGCTGTTTCAACCAATCGGTCTTCCTCAAATATACCCCAATAGGATGCGCCTTTGTTAAATCCATCCTCCACTTGTTTTGCAAAACGGGAAGAGTAGGGGTAATCAAGATATGCGGCTTTATATAGATTTGTCACTGCCTCACTGTCCTGAGCACTTAATTCCCTCAGTTGAAAATTGCCTGACATTTTATAGGTGTTAGATGAGGCTACCGAAGCTTTGGCAATGGTTTTGACAGAATCGATGACCTTCTGCTCACGTTTTTCGCAATGTTTACGTTGCGGATCCAGGAATTGGGAAAGAAAATAGCCTGTAGTGGTACCTTCGAACAAACCGGGAATTTTAGCTTCTTCCTGGTAGCCTTTGGCCAGGAATGGTTCTATTCCCCATTCAGGCACCTTCCCGACAATCTTATCACATTCCAGTTCCTTTGCCATATGGTTCATCTTGTCGATCACTTCATCTATTGATTCGCGTTGGTAAAGGGTAACGTAAAGATTCCTGTTCCCTCCCCCGTGATGAACCAGGGCTCCGTCTATTTTTTCCATTGAATCATATCCCATAAAGGCTGTATAATTTTCGGGTTAAAAGCAAGGCCACTTCCAATCACTGTTCAGTATAGCGAGAGGAAGTGGACTACTTAATTATTCAGTTGTAATTATGCTCGGACGTGACCATCACCGTATACATAGTATTTATTGGTGACAAGCTCGTTCAGCCCCAGGGGTCCCCTGTGGTGAAGTTTATCCGTGCTGATCGCCAATTCTGCGCCTACGCCCATACTTCCGCCATCTGTAAAACGGGTAGAGGCATTCTGGTAAACTGCAGCACTGTCTACCTGTTCCATAAACTGTACAGCTTTCTGCTGGTCATCAGACATGATGGTGGCTGAATGTCCCCCGGAATATTTATTGATCTTGTCCATAGCTTCATCCACGCTGTCTACCGTCCCGATAACACATTTCATGGCCAGGAACTCTTCATACCATACAGATTCGTCAGTTACCACCTCGGTCTCAGGAAGAATCTTGTTTGTCCTTTGATCCGTGAGTACTTCAACACCGTTCTCCTTCAGGAAACTGTGCAGCTCCTTCAATTTTGCTTCGTACTCTGGGAATTCGCTATGTACCAGTATCTTATCCAGGGCATTACAAGCCGAGATCTTGTGTGTCTTGGCATTCAGGATCACCTGTTTGGTCTTATCCCAATCCGCATGTTCGTCTATAAAGAGGAAGTTATTTCCCCGTCCACTTACCAATACGGCACACTCTGCGTGTTCTTTTACGAAATTGATAAGTCGCTCTCCACCTCGTGGTACGATCAGGTCCAGGGGTTGAGTCGGATTTTTAAGGAATTCCTGCGTTTCTTCCCGGCTCATGTTCATTAGCTGAATCCAATCTTTGTCCAGCCCGTTTTCGGTAAGTGCCCTGTGCCAGAAATCGACCAGCATGGCATTACTGTGTTTAGCTTCCTTTCCTCCTTTAAGCAAAATCTTGTTATTTGCTTTAAAGGCGAGTACTGCCGCTTCGATAGTAACATCTGGCCTGGATTCGTAAATGATCATGATGGTCCCGAAAGGAGCGGTTTTATTGATCACTTTTAGTCCGTCGTGGACTTCACGATCAGATATCACTTTCCCGACAGGATCTTCCTGTTCCATGACCGATTGTACAGACGCGATCATTCCGTCTATTTTTGCTTCATCTATGACCAGCCTGTCATACATGGCCTGGTCATCCCTTTTGAACAGATCCAGGTCTTCCTTGTTGGCACCCAGTAATTCTGAGCGATTTTCTCCAAGGATCCGGATCATGGATTTAAGGACGTTATTTTTCTTCTTTGTATCTAGTAATTTCATTGTAGTTTTTTTGAGTTTATAAGCTCACTTTTGTTCCCACAGCTTTTCCGGCAACGATATCCAGGATAATATTTTCCGTTTTACCGTTGGCGATGTAGGTAGGAATATTATTAGAGGCGGCCTGTTTGGCGTAATCCATTTTAGAGGCCATACCTCCCCGGCCTTCACCTTCTTTCTTCCCGGATTCTGCGATGTACTTATCGATGTTATCATCAACGTGAACATCTTGCAGTAATTTGGTTTCATCGTCTTCAGGATGCCCGGTATAAAGACCGTCAATATCTGTCAGGATGATCAGCATATCCGCATTAAGAAGGTTTGCAACAAGGGTAGCCAGTTCGTCATTATCAGAGAACATGGACATGGTCACAGATACGGCGTCATCTTCGTTTGCAATCGGGATCACTCCTTCAGATAATAAGCCTTCATAACAGTTGATCATATTTTCACGGTGCACCCCGGGGTTAAAATCACGCTTTGTCGGTAATACCTGGGCGCATTTTAATCCGTAATCCTGGAAAATATTGTAGTACAACCGCATCATCCTGGGTTGTCCGATAGCCGAATATACCTGTCTTCGCTGGGTAGGATCCTCGATCTTGGATTTACCCAATACCTCTCTCCCGGCAATTGCAGATCCCGAAGAAACCAGGACAGTAATAATATCCTGTTCATATAATTCTGCGATCTGTGAGACCAGGCTGCGTAGCACCGGTCTTACGATCCTGTTGTTCTTATTGGTCATTACGTTAGTACCAACCTTGATCACTATTTTCTTCTCGTACATAATTAATGAGTTTCTCCCAGCTCCACGGCCCTGTTAAAGGCTGCAAAAGCTGCTTCTTTAATTTTATCACTTACATTATTATCATCCATAGAATCTAATGCGGCCCTGGTGGTACCTCCCTTAGAGGCAACCCTTTCCATCCAGGAATTAGGTGAGAGTTGGGACTGGTTAAATAATTCTACCGCACCAGTAAAGGTCTGGCTGACGAGAACCTTGGAATCATTCTCCGAGAATCCCATCTGCAGGGCTGCTTCCATCATGCTTTGCATGAAGTAAAAGACATAAGCCGGACCACTTCCGGAAATACCGGTAGAGGCATCTATGTATTTTTCGCTGCTTACCCTGATGGCTTTACCCGTACTGGCCAAGAGGCCTTCAACGGTGAAAAGTTCTATGCGCGATACTTCCGGGGAAGATACATAGGAGGTGATGCCCTGACCTACTTTGGCAGGAAGGTTTGGCATTGCCCGGACAATTTTAGTGATGCCGGTAGCCTCTTGCATACCCTGAATGGTCACGCCGGCCATGATAGAAATAATGATCTTATCATTATTCAGGTAAGGTTTCATTTGCTGGAACAGCACTTCTGCGTGATATGGTTTAACAGCGACGAAGATGATGTCTGCTGCGGGAACACAATCTTTGAGGTCTTTGAACCCGTCAAAGTATTCGATCTTCCCAATTTGTCTTTGTTTTTCTTCAGAAGTGTCCAGGATCATGATATTCCTTTTCTTAAGGAAGGGGGATTTGGACATTCCTTCGGCGTAGGTAAGTCCCATGTTTCCTGCACCGATGACTAATACTGTCATAACTTTTTGTTATTTGTTTAAATATTATGAATACAACCTAAAAAAATCTGGGACATATAAAAATTCATTGAATGATGCCGGAGGTTTTAACAAAAAAATCATCAAGCTGATAATCAGACAGGTTTAAATTGTCAAATTGTTAATACGTCTTTTTTTAAGGGTGACATCAACAAGTCGTACCTCTTAATATAAGGTTTAGAGACTGGGATTATTTGTTTAATCCCTATGATTATTGACGTATATAACGGGTAAACAATTAAGGTCTGAAGGATCTGGAGCTATTCTCAACGCGATGTCCTGATCT
Organism: Zeaxanthinibacter enoshimensis; assembly: GCF_004362865.1. GTDB lineage: Bacteria > Bacteroidota > Bacteroidia > Flavobacteriales > Flavobacteriaceae > Zeaxanthinibacter > Zeaxanthinibacter enoshimensis. The sequence continues at coordinate 778,216 of NZ_SNYI01000002.1, forward strand.
TTGGAGAAGGCTGTCATCAGTTCTGCACTTTTTACTAACTTTATCTGCTATAGCAATACGCAGTTATGAAGCACGATAAATTAGGCCTGAATACCATTTGTACCCATACCGGTGAGCTGGAAGATGCAACATTTAAAGGAGCGGTTTCTCCTTTATATATGAGCACCTCCTACGCTTTTGAAAATGTAGATACCAAACGTTACCCCAGGTATTTCAATACTCCGAACCAGGAAGCGCTCAGCAGGAAGATCGCAGCCCTGGAAAAGACAGAAACCGCATTGATATTTGGTAGTGGTATGGCTGCAATCAGTACAGCTTTGCTGGCTTACCTCAAATCCGGTGATCACGTGGTGTTACAACAAATGTTATACGGCGGCACATATAACTTTGTGACCGAGCAATTCCAGCGTTATGGTATTAGCTATACATTTGTTAAAGGGAGCGAGGCAGATGATTTCGAGGCGGCCATTACCCCGGATACCAAGGTGATCTATATAGAGACCCCATCCAACCCATTGCTGACCATAACGGACATGGCAGCAATCGGAGCCCTGGCTAAAAAACACGACCTGGTCTCCATGATCGACAATACATTTGCCAGCCCTGTGAATCAAAATCCTATCGAATTCGGAATTGATATAGTCTTGCACAGTGCCACGAAATACATGGGGGGACATTCGGATATTCTCGCCGGCGCGGTAGCCTGCTCCGAGGAACTGATGAAGCCCATCTACCTTACCGGTCGGAACCTGGGGGGGAACCTGAGTGATTATACTGTGTGGTTGCTAGAGCGAAGTTTGAAGACCATGGGGATCCGGGTAAAAGCACAGAACGAAAATGCGATGAAAATGGCAGAATACCTGGACAGGCATAATTCGGTCAGCACAGTTTATTACCCGGGGCTTTCGTCTCATCCTGGCCACCAGCTTGCAAAGAAACAGATGAAAGGCTATGGCGGGATGCTGTCTTTTGACCTGGATGAAAGTTGTGACCCGGAAAAATTCAGGGATTCCCTGAAGCTCATTAAACCCTCCATGAGCCTGGCGGGAATTGAAAGTACACTTTTATCCCCCGCAAAAACCTCCCACGCTTTACTACCCCAAGAAGAAAGGGTGAACCAGGGGATCTCCTCCAGGCTGATCCGTTTTTCCCTAGGTATTGAAGATATAGAAGATCTTAAGGCCGATATAGAGCAGGCTATAAAGGCCAGCAAAACAGAAATGGCTGTCAACTCAAAATAATTTAAATAATAACGCCTTAGCCACACATTTGTGGCGGGGGCAATCAGATTAACTATGAAGTTAGACATATTGGTTTTCGGGGCCCATCCCGATGATGCAGAATTAAGTGTAGGCGCCACGATTGCCAAAGAGGTTGACCGGGGTAAAAAAGTTGGGATCATAGATCTTACCAGGGGAGAGCTGGGAACCAGGGGCAGTGCAGAGATCAGGGATCGTGAAGCCGCAAAAGCTGCCGAAATCCTGGGTATATCGGTCCGGGAAAATATGGAATTCGCTGATGGTTTTTTTGTCAATGATAAAGAACACCAAATGGCGCTGATCCGGATGATACGGAAATACAGGCCGGAGATCGTGTTGTGTAATGCTATAAGAGACCGGCATATTGATCATGGCAGGGGGAGTAGCCTTGTCAGTGACGCTTGTTTCCTCAGCGGGCTGCTGAAGATAGATACGCGAATGGAGGGCGATGACCAATGGCAGGATCCATGGAGGCCAAAACAAGTTTACCACTATATACAATGGATGAACCTGGAACCAGATTTTGTGATCGATGTCACCGGTTATATGGATACGAAACTAAAAGCCATTGCCGCGTATTCCTCCCAATTCTACGATCCCGACAATAAAGCACCGGATACCCCGATAAGCAGTAAGAATTTCCAGGAAAGTATTGGTTACAGGGCAAGAGACCTGGGACGGTTAGTAGGGGTGGAGTACGCCGAGGGCTTTACAGCAGAGCGGGTGATAGCAGCAGATTCCCTCGGGGATATTTTTTAAGAGGCGTTGCTGTAGGCTTTCTCGTATTTAGGAATGGTGAAGTAGAAGCTGGTACCGATCCGCAGAGCACTCTCTACCCAGATAGTTCCGTTGTTCTTCTCTACCATTTCCTTGCAGAGTGAGAGCCCCAGACCTGTACCTTTTTCGTTGTTGGTACCATATGTGCTAACGTTGGCATCCTTTGAGAATAACTTTTCCTGGGTGATCTTATCCATCCCAACTCCTGTATCCCTAACAGAGAATTCGAAATGCTTCTGGTGTTCCTCCACCTTCAGCTGTATAATTCCATTGTCCGGGGTAAATTTAAGGGCATTACTGAGAAGGTTTCTCACCACGATATCGATCTGGTTGGTATCTGCATAGACCAGGGTATTTTCCGGAATTTCATTATTGATGGTAATTTTCTTGTTCTCTGCCAATTCCGAGAGCAGGTTGATATTTTCATCCACCAGCGAATCAATAGCGACTACCGTGGGTTTCGTGACTGCACCGTTCATCTGGGTATAGCCCCATTGAAGAAGGTTATTCAGCGTAAAACTGATGTGATCCACATCATCGCGGAGTTTGGGAATAAAATCCCAAAAATCATCTTTTCCTATTTCCCCGTCCTTGAACATATTCAGTAAACTTTGCAGTGCACCTATAGGCCCCCGAAGGTCATGACCGATTATAGAGAACAGTTTATTCTTTGTACTGATGTTTTCCTCCAGCTCGGCCTCTCTTAGTTTTAGACTCTCCTGTTTTGACTTTAATTCCAGGTTAAGCTGCTTCTGAATTTTTTGCCCCCGATGTACCAGGTAGGTCACTACGATAAAAATCAAAAGTACAAACAAGGCGATATTCACATAACTCTGCTGTTTGGCAAGCTCCCTTTTGTTATCTTCAATCAGGGCAAGTTTTTGCTTGTCGTATTCGTTTTTGGTTTTGAGCATGCTGAGGATCTTGGAATTCTCATTCCTTGAGAGGGTATCAGACAGTCTTTGGAAAAGCTCGTGGTAACGCAATGCTTCTTCGTAACTCTCTTTGTTCTTGTGTATCTTATAGAGGGTCTTGGCACATTTCTGGGTACCTTCTGTAAACTGAATCCTCGTCGAAATAGCAAATGCATTCTGTGCATATTGCTCAGAGATACTGTCATTTCCGGTACCCAGGTGGGCTTCGGCCATTCCGTTGTACAGATCTATAATACCCCGGTCATCCTGGATCTTCTGGTGGAGCAGCTCACTCTGGTGATACCAGTAAAGGGCCCATTTATAGTTTTCCTGCTGCAGGTAGACCTTTCCTTTGATCTCGTATGCAAAAGCCAGCCAGTCTTCCAGGTTACGGCGCTCAAAAACGGCAATAGCTTTATTGATATGGAACATGGCGTATTCCTGTTCCCCCATTTCGGCATAAACTGAGGCGAGGTTACTGTTGGTCTGGGCAGAATAAACTTCGTTGCCGATCTCTTCATTCAGTTTTGATACCTTTTTAAAGAATTCCAGCGACTGTGAGTAATCGTTTTGTGAAGCATACAGGTTGGCAATGTTCTCATTCATGATAGAGAGCATTTCCAGATCGTTAACCTTGGTAGCCAATTCTATCCCCTCCAGGTAGCCGCTTAACGCTTTGGAATAATCTCCTATATAACCGTATTCCGATGCCAGGTTGTTCATCGTCTGCAGGGCTATCCCTGTATTTCCTATCTCATTGGCAACATTCAGGGATTTCCGGTAAAATGTAACGGCCATTTTATTATCCCCTTTATCGGAATAATAATCCGCTATCCGCATAAAGGAATAACTCTCACCCTTGCGATAATTGATCTTCCTGCTGTAAGCAAGGGCATCTTTCGCCAGGATGTACAAACTGTCAGAGTTGTAATACCGGATTTCCTTACCCAGGTTCAGTAGGAGGTCTATGTAAAGGGAGTCTTTCTGGTACTCTGCACTACTGGCCTGTAACTGTTTTATCTTTCTTTTCAGTTCCTCACGTTCGTTGATCTGGGCATTAACGGCAAGGGCGACTACCGGTAAAAGTAACATGCAGAATCGGACAAGCCTTTTAAATGAAATACTTACGAACATGGATAATGGTTGTTTGGGACAAATTCGGTTTAAATAGGTTGTGATAAAGTTACCTATACAACGACGCTCATTTTAATTTATGTTGTGAAAACCAAATTTTTGGTAGTTTTATCGATGTCAAAGTGTAGTTCATCGATATTTTACAGGAAGCCTTCAAAAAAAGTAAGTTTTGGCTTACACATTTCAGCCTTTGTATATCTGAGCAGGGTGATAGAAAAATTTGAATATTTTTTTGGAAGCTTGCGGTAAAAAAAAGTACCTTTGCCACCGCTGACAAACAGGGGATTTTCCCAAGGGAAGATCCGGATGGCTGAATAGCCGACCAGTTTGAAAGCAAAAATGACAAACGGTGGTTGTAGCTCAGCTGGTTAGAGCGCTGGATTGTGGTTCCAGAGGTCGCCGGTTCGAACCCGGTCTTCCACCCGAAACATTGGATAAAGTCCCTTTCCTCACAGATTGGGACTTTTTTTATACAAAAAAATGGAGGTCACAGACCTCCATTTATATTTGGCAGTAATTATACCTGTTGATTATTTGGCAGCTTTATCCACGGTGATACGCTGTTCCCGGTTAGCTAACTCCCAGGCGGTGTAAAAGACTAACTGGGCCCTGTTCTTTAACAGGTCATAATTGATCTTGTCTGGAGTATCTGTATGCCGGTGGTAATCTGCATGAGTCCCGTTGAAGTAAAAAATGATCGGGATGTTATTCTTGGCAAAATTATAATGATCACTCCTGTAGTAGAAGCGGTTTGGATCATTCTCGTCATTATAGGTATAATCCAGCTCCATTTGGGAGTATTTATCATTAACAGCTTCGGATAATTGATGAAGATCCGTACTCAGTTTATCAGACCCGATGAGGTAGATATAATTGCGGTCACCATCCCGTTTCGGGTCAATCCTACCGATCATATCAATATTCAGGTTCGCAACCGTATTGGCAAGCGGGAATATCGGGTCAAAATCTGTATAATACTGGGATCCAAGCAGTCCCTTTTCTTCCCCCGTCACATGCAGGAATACCAGAGACCTTTTTGGGCCATTGCCTGCTTTTGCAGCCGCCTTAAAAGCTTCGGCGATCTCCAGCATGGCCACGGTCCCGGAACCGTCGTCATCCGCACCATTATTGATCTTCCCGTCATCGTTGACTCCTATGTGATCCAGGTGCGAGGAAATCACGATATATTCCCCTGGTTTTTCTGATCCCTTAATAAAGGCCACGACGTTTTCAGAACTGATCTGTTCATTCTCGCTTTTTAAATTTATGGTCACAGGCCTATCCAGGACTTTTGCTTTATTATTCTCCGGAATTTCTGGATAAAGGGAGTTAGCCATGTCCTTGGATATCACGATCAGTGCAGCATTTTCATCCTCTTGCTTTAATCCCATCCGGCCCGCATTATTACGGCTCATATAATCAAAAGATCGTTTAAACCTGGAATAATTCTGTGGGTCATAGAACAGTATGGCTTTGGCTCCTTTTGCCGTAAGAACCTCCGATTTTTTGGCAAGGCCTTCAGACATCTTACCCCATTCAGAAGGTTGCATGGTTCCTGACACCCGGTATGTTTTATCCTCTGCCATAGGTTCCCCGGCTTTAATCAGGACTACCTTTCCGGCTACATCCAGTGATTCAAAATCTGAATAATTGGTATCTTCTATTCCATATCCTGCGTAGACCAGCTGATCTGCATTGATCTCCGCAGAAGAGAAGGTGATGAAGTCCTTTCCCATAGTATAGGTTTGCGCTCCGGAGGAAACTGAACCTTCAGGTAACTTAGTGATCTCCAGCGGTACTTCCTGGAAATAATTCCCATCTGCCTGCGCAGCGGGTATCTGCATTTGCTGGTACTGTTCTTTAAGGTAGTTTACCGCTTTTTTCTGACCCTCTTTCCCCGTTTCCCTGCCCTCAAAATCATCGGATGCATAGGTGAAAAGGTGTTCTCTTAATTCTGATTCGGTAATAGTTGCGGCATAGGTCTTTGCCGGATCTGCTATTGGTTTATTTTCCTGTGACTCCGTTACCGTAGTCTGGGAGGAGTTACAGGCCATGAAAAGGCCAAGAGCCAATAGGGATAATTTGTTCTGCATTATTGTGTTTTTTGAGAATTCATCAAAAATAGTGAAAACTTCTGCAATTCCACGGCCCCTTTTTAAACACGTTCTGATAATAATTAACATACTTATTTGGCCAATTTTCCGGTATTAAGATCATGAGGATAATACTGTAATAAATTATATGGGACTACCTTGTGGTCCATCCAAAAGAAATGTATTTTGCAAAGTAAATCAGCCAATTATGAAATTCAAATGGGAAGGTGTAATGCCGGCCATGACCACCAAATTCACAGCGGATGACAGCCTGGATCTACCCGCTTTTAAACATAATTTACGAGCCCAGCTCAATGCAGGGGTACATGGAGTAATTTTAGGCGGCTCCCTGGGGGAGGCCAGTACCTTATCCCAGGATGAACTGCAGCTTCTGCTCAGGGAAACTGTCGCCGAGGTAGGGGATAGTATCCCTGTCATCAGTACGATAGCCACCGGGTCTACCAGGAATGCCCTGTTATTCGCACGGCAAGCCAGGGATTGCGGGGCAAGCGGATTGATGGTCCTTCCTCCGATGCGGTATAAAGCCACGGAAAGGGAGATCCTGCAGTTCTTTGAATCGATAGCAAAAGAGACAGATTTGCCTGTCATGATCTATAATAATCCTGTGGACTACCAGATCGGGGTGAGCATTTCTATGTTCGAAACCCTGTTGAAATATGATAATATCCAGGCAGTAAAGGAATCTACCCGGGACATTTCTAACATCACCAGGATAAAGAACGAATTCGGAGACCGGCTTAAGATCTTATGCGGGGTAGATACCCTGGCGTTGGAGAGCCTGCTGATGGGAGCCGATGGTTGGGTAGCGGGCTTAGTATGTGCTTTTCCCGCAGAAACTGTGGCCATCTATGAACTGGTCCGCGCAGGAAGGACAACAGAAGCCCTGGAACTATACCGGTGGTTTCTTCCCTTGCTGGAGCTCGATATCAACCCCCAGTTAGTTCAGAATATTAAACTGGCAGAGGTAGCCACCGGTCTGGGGACCGAACATGTAAGGTTACCGAGACTGCCTTTATCCGGTGAAGAACGTATCCGCGTTGAAAGGATCATAAAGAAGGCAATGGCTAACAAGCCAGAATTGCCCGACTACAAAAAATATCTTCAGTCATGATCACGGGAGAGAATTTTATAGGAAAGACCCGCTCGGCCACAGGCAGTAAACAGTTTTCAACGTTTGACCCGGTAAAGGCCAAACCAAACCCTGAACAGTTTTTCGTGGCCACCGAAAAGGAGATCGATGATGCTGTAAACCTGGCTGCATCGGTATTCCCTGTTTATAGTGATACCAGTGCTGAAAAAAGAGCAGGGTTTCTCAGGGCTATAGCAGACGAGATCAGCGAGCTTGGGGATAGCTTAATCGATTGTTATTGCCGGGAATCCGGGTTGCCGGAAGGCAGGGCAGCAGGGGAGAGGGGAAGAACATTGAACCAGCTAAGGTCCTTTGCAGATTATATTGAGACCGAGGAATGGAGAATGCCTGTTATCGAAACAGCTGATCCCGGCCGTGAACCGAATCCCAGGCCCGATCTTCGGAATGCATTATTTGCGCTTGGACCTATAGCGGTATTTGGGGCCGGGAACTTCCCATTTGCTTTTTCTACGGCAGGGGGCGATACGGCCAGTGCCCTTGCAGCCGGGTGTCCTGTGGTTTACAAGTGTCACCCTATGCATGCCGGCACAAGTGAAATGGTAGCTTCTGCCATAATCCGGGCTGCAGAGCGCACTGGAATTCCGGATGGAGTGTTCTCACACCTGCACAGCCAGGGAACTACCGTGGGGCAGCAACTGGTTGCCCACCCCGGGATCAAAGCTGTTGGTTTTACAGGCAGTATGGGAGGAGGGAAAGCCTTATATGATCTTGCCGCGCAACGGGAAGAACCCATCCCGGTGTTCGCGGAAATGGGCAGTATTAACCCGGTACTATTACTGCCGCAGGCTATGGAGAAGGATGCAAAGGGGTGGGCGGATAAATTCGCTGCCTCGATCACCCTTGGAGCAGGACAGTTCTGTACCAACCCGGGCTTGTTCATCAGCGAAGAGAGTCCGGCATTGGACCGGTTCATAGGAGCCCTTTCAATGTTCCTGGAAGATAAGGAGCAGGGGACTATGCTTCACCCGGATATACATCAGAATTACCTGAGATGGACTTCTCTGCAGAAGAAACAACCCAATACCCAGATCGTATCAGATCCCGGGGAGAAGGATCAACAATACAAGGCAGCCCCCGTTCTGCTTACCGTATCAGGACTAGATTTTATAAAGAACCCGGGATTGCAACACGAGGTGTTTGGCCCTTTCAGCCTGGTCGTAAAATGTTCCGGTAGTGAGGAGGTACAGGAAGTAATAAATGTGCTCCAGGGACAGTTGACTGCTACGGTCATTGGAAATCCTACAGAGATGGACAAGTACAGCGAACTGGTAAAAGACCTGCAATCCAAAGCTGGTAGACTATTGTTTAACGGGGTTCCTACGGGGGTTGAGGTTTCAGAAGCCATGCAACATGGGGGACCATATCCAGCTACTACGGACAGTAGGTTTACATCAGTCGGAATGCGTGCCATTTACAGGTGGGTAAGACCGGTCTGTTACCAGGATTGCCCACAGGCCCTGTTACCCGACATATTAAAGAATGGTAATCCCCTGGGGGCAAGCAGGAAGGTAAACGGGCAGTATACTACACAATCTATATAACCGGCGTATGGCAGTACATGTCTTTGAATGTATAGACGGCCACACTTGTGGAAACCCGGTGCGGGTTATAACCAAGGGTGCCCCCATGCTGGTCGGTGCAAACATGGCAGAAAAGCGGCAGCATTTCCTGGCAGAATACGATTGGATCCGGAAAGGCCTTATGTTTGAACCCAGGGGGCATGATATGATGAGCGGGAGCATATTTTACCCGCCGACAGATCCAGAGAACGATGCCGGAATTCTCTTTATAGAAACCAGTGGTTGCCTGCCTATGTGCGGTCATGGAACCATTGGCAGTGTAACCATTGCCATAGAACACCAGTTGATTATCCCTAAGAGCCCGGGGACCGTACGTCTTGAAACTCCGGCCGGACTGGTTACGGCCGCCTATGGATTAAAGGGAAATAAGGTCGACTGGGTACGCATTATCAATGTTCCTTCTTTTTTAATGGAGGAAGGGCTGATGGTGGATACACGGAGACTTGGGCCACTGCGATTTGATGTGGCATATGGGGGAAATTTCTATGCCATCATCGACCCCCAGGAAAATTACGGTGGGTTGCAGTTTTTATCTCCTTCAGAAATTGTCCACTTCAGCGGGGAGATCCGCAAGGAGATCAACACCGCATACCCAGACAGGTTTATCCATCCCCTGGACAGCCGTATCAAGCATGTGACTCACCTGATGTGGACCGGTGATACAATCAGTCCCGAGGCAACCGCGAGGAATGCCGTCTTCTACGGGGAAAAGGCGATAGACCGTTCGCCATGTGGAACGGGAACCAGTGCCCGGATGGCCCAGTGGTATGCTAAGGGAAAATTACAGCCGGGCGAATCATTTATCCATGAGAGTATAATAGGTTCACGCTTTACCGGGAGAATTGAACAAATAGCGAGAGTAGGGAACAGGCCTGCCATCATTCCCAGTATAGAGGGATGGGCAAGGGTATACGGGCAGAATACCATTACTATAGATGACAGTGATCCGTATGCATATGGCTTCCAGGTACTCTGACCCGGAAACAATTATCCAAATTGACGATGGGCCCGTATTTACTCCGGCCCAGGGATCAGACATTCTTGCCTTTCAGCATTTTTTTCCAGTATAAATAGGGTAGACCATACTTTTTTAACATCCACAGGCGCCAGTGTTCTTTGGCACTGTCAAAGACCAGCATCTGCTTTAGTTTTGGATCCGGGGTAAAATTATTCTTATAATCAAATTCCGCCAGCACCATCTTACCGTAGTCGGTCACTAAAGGACATGATGAATAACCATTGTAGCTCATAGTACCGATCTTGTGATGCCTAATGAGCAGGTCAAGATTATCAACGACTACAGGGACCTGCTTTCTTATCGCTGCACCGGTTTTGGCAGTGGGTATGCCGGCTACGTCACCCAGGCTGAAGATATTGGGATATTCTTTGTGCTGCAGTGTACCCGGGTCTACATCTACCCAACCGGAATCATTGGCCAAAGGTGAATTTTTTACAAAATCCGGAGCCACGGAAGGAGGGGCGGTATGCAGCAGGTCATAATGAATTCCATAACGGTTCCCATCAACCGAGACCTTTACATGTTTATAATTATACTGCAAGCTTTTGTCAAGCCTGCTAGTGTCCCCCTCTTTATCAGCAATCACCGTACATCCCTGCTGTACTTCTTTACCAATTTCATACCATGCAATCTGTCTTTTGCTATCTACCTCGACAAGTCTATGGTAGAATCTCAGGTTGATATCCTTCCTGTCCACAACACTTGTAAGGGTCTTGGCTATTTCCGGTATCCCGAATATTATGGTGCCCGGAGTCGCAAATACCACCTCGGTTTCATCGCGAACCCCGCTTTTCCTGAAATAACTCTCAGCGAGGTACATGATCTTCTGCGGGGCTCCCCCGCATTTAATCGGTGTGGCCGGCTGGGTGAAGAGGGCCGTTCCCCCTTTAAAATTCTTTATAACATTCCAGGTATGTACAGGATCCGTATAATTGCTGCAAACCACCCCTTTGTCCATGGCTTCTCCCAAACCGGGTACCAGGTCATAGTCGTATGCCAGCCCGGGGGCTACTACCAGGAAATCATAAGTCACAGACCCGGAAACAGATGTGAATACCCGGTTATTAACAGTATCGAACTTTGTGGCTTTATCCTTTATCCATTTCACTCCTTTTGGGATCACGGAGCCCATGGGCTTTGCAGTTTTATCAAAATCATACGTGCCCGCACCTACCAGCGTCCAGGCCGGTTGATAATAATGCTTATCTGCCGGTTCAATGATGGCAACATCAATAATTTTCTTTTGTTTGCGTAATTGGGCAGCGACCATAATTCCGGCAGTTCCGCCCCCGATGATCAGGACTTGATAATGTGGATCCATTTTTGTTACAATTAGTTGTTTCTATAAAAATAGATGATATATGTCTGTCCGACAGTAACTTGTGTTACAGAGGAGACATCGGATTCGGTTAAAGCTTATTTATTATTCGAATCCAGGCATTAGAGCAACTCTGCAGGTCATGGATTTTTGAAAAACCCATTTCCAGGAGTACTCCTGCAGAAAAGGAAGCGGGATAATAATGCTAAACCGTGAAGGTATCGTTTAATCGCGCGCGGGAGTATGAGATTAATCTTCAGTTCCATACATTCTTTTTGGACAATAATTTAAAGAAAGGCTATTGATAATAGAAAATCCTTTTTATATTTGCAGCCGCTAAGGAGGAATGGCAGAGTGGTCGAATGCGGCAGTCTTGAAAACTGTTGAGGGTCACACCTCCGGGGGTTCGAATCCCTCTTCCTCCGCATAAAAACCCTGGGTGTAAGCCAAGGGTTTTTTTATTCCCCAAGCGTACCGAGCTCGCTCGGTTAAGCGAAGGGGAATAAAAAAGACCACGATGCGATAGCATCGGGTTTTTAATGCAGAACCCCCTCCCGGGGATCGCGAGCGAAGCGAGTAATCCGCTATCTCAGTAAGCAGTTTGCAGTTTGCAGTGGGCAGTAGGCAGTCTAAGTTCGAAGTTCGAGGTTTGAAGTTCGAGGATCGCGGTTTGCAGTATGTAGTTCGAAATTCGAGGCCTGCCAATGGCAGGTAAATTCGAAGTTCGAAGTTCAAAGTTTGCAGTTTGCTGTTCGAGATATAAAGCATTACTACTACATTGTCACCCTGTCCCCTTTGTCATCTCTGTCACACTTTGTAACTATGTACCTGTGTACCTAAGTAACGGTTCGAAGTTTGAGGCCTGCCAAAGGCCCGTCCGACCGGCACGGGCGGGCAGGTAAATTCGAAGTTCGAAGTTCAAAGTTTGCAGTTTGCTGTTCGAGATATAAAGCATTACTACTACATTGTCACCCTGTCCCCTTTGTCATCTCTGTCACACTTTGTAACTATGTACCTGTGTACCTAAGTAACGGTTCGAAGTTTGAGGCCTGCCAAAGGCCCGTCCGACCGGCACGGGCGGGCAGGTAAATTCGAAGTTCGAAGTTCAAAGTTTGCAGTTTGCTGTTTGAGATATAAAGAAATTTACTCCATCGTCACCCTGTCCCCTTTGTCACCTTTGTCACCCATTTAACGGTGTGACGGCGTGACGGCCTAACGGTGTCCCGGATTACCCGCCTGCAAGTTTTCTGCACTGAATTCATTTAACTTGAGCATGGGGCGGGGTTAAGAGCCCCGGTTTTCAGTAGGCAGTTTGCAGTGGGCAGTAGGCAGTCTAAGTTCGAAGTTCGAGGTTTGAAGTTCGAGGTTTGAAGTTCGAGGTTGGAGGTTCGAGGAATGTAGTTTGCAGTTCGCGGTTTGCAGTTTGCTGTTCGAGATATAAAGCAATACTATTCCATCGTCACCCTGTCCCCTTTGTCCCTCTTTGTAACTATGTACCCCGCCCGTACCAGACGGCACGTTCCTGCCCGACTACGTCATTCAGGCGGGCGGGCGGGCTGTGTACCTTTGTAACGGTTCGAAGTCTGAGGTTTGAAGTTCGATGTTCGAGGAATGTAGTTTGCAGTTCGCGGTTTGCAGTTCGCGGTTTGCAGTTTGTTGTTCAAGATATAAAGCAATACTATTCCATCGTCACCCTGTCCCCTTTGTCACCTCTGTCACACTTTGTAACTATGTAACTATGTACCTGTGTACCTATGTAACTATGAATCTAAGAACCAAAGTACCCATCCCAATACTATTTTTTATATCATCTTTGCATGGTTAACACGATAAGACCACAGTATGAATTGGTTGCTCCTGATCATCGCCGGATTATTTGAAGTTGCTTTTGCTTTTTGCCTTGGTAAGGCTAAAGAAACTACGGGAAACGAGGCGAACTACTGGTACACTGGTTTTGTGCTTTGTCTTGCCATAAGCATGTACCTGCTAGTGAAAGTAACCCGGGAACTTCCCATCGGCACCGCCTATGCCGTGTGGACAGGGATAGGTGCTGTAGGCACAGTTTTGATAGGAATATTGGTATTTAAAGAACCGGCCACCTTCTGGCGGGTATTCTTTATTACTGCCCTGATCGGCTCTATTATCGGCCTGAAAATAGTTTCGGTTTAAAAAAGTTCTTACAATAAGGGAAGTGGGCCGGCATCCAGCTCCATATGATCAGTATTCCTCTACCTTGGTATGGATCAGACGATCAAACCATTCCAGTTCAGGGTCACGTTCGTCTATTAGCTGGTTACCCACTATTTCAAAAGTAGCATTACCCATGACCAGTTGCCCGTCATAGATATTCCAGGTACCCCTCTTTATAAATGCTTCGTTGCCGCAGGTATACCTGTATCCTTTGCTTACGGTATCTGTGCTGGTAACCAATTCTACCGCTATGGTTTCATAGGTACGGTCTTCCCTGATCACTGTGATCACTTCCAGGCATGGAAGGGCTTCCACCAGGTTGTAAAAAGCTACTCCGCCGTAATTGAATTCAGACGGATCATTAGATCTTAGCTCGGTTAAGCGGTAAGTTCCGTAGAGTCCGGAAAGTTCGTCCGCCTCTGGCGTTTCCTTGGAACAGGATACTGTCAAAAGAAGTGAAGCAAATAGCAGAAGTAGAGTACTGATCTTCATCGTCCGGGGGTTTATAGGAAATAACTCACAAATAAAACTAACAAAAAATAGAAAGTCATCGTCCTGATGTAGCTATTAATCGATGAAATGCAACCACATTTTAGGATAATCTCGATGAACGACAATCATAATCTTATTCAAGCCGTATTTTTGCCACATGGAAGAATGGTACCATTACCCCTTATTGATCGCTGTTGGCTTTGTTGTAGGGTTTATCAATACTGTTGCCGGCGGTGGTTCCCTGCTCTCCTTACCCGTGCTTATATTCCTGGGACTACCTCCTGCCGTGGCAAACGGTACCAACAGGGTGGCGGTTATTATCCAGACCGCTATGGGCGTAGCAGGCTTTAAAAGCAAGGGGGTGTCCACCTATCCCTTTAATGTTTACCTGGGAATTGCTGCCCTGCTGGGTTCCCTCATCGGGGCATACATGGCAGTGGATGTTAAGGGCGAGACCTTTAACCGCATCCTTGCGGTTGTTATGGTCATCGTGGTCTTAATCATTATCTTTAAACCCAGGATAAGGATAGAGGATTTACAGGAGCGACTAAGTGGTAAATATTTCTGGATAGCGATTGCATCCTTTTTCTTTATCGGTATCTATGGCGGATTTATCAATGCCGGGATCGGTTTTATCATAATCCTTTTCCTGCACTTTATAAATCGCCTATCCCTGGTGAAAGCCAACGCAACCAAGGTGGCTGTCGTGTGCATCTATACCCTCGGTGCGTTGATGGTCTTCGCCTGGAATGAAAAAGTGGTCTGGCAGGTAGGGCTGGTTCTTGCTGTAGGTAATGGGCTGGGGGCCTGGGTGTCCAGTAGGGTATCGGTAAATAAGGGAGATGGTTTTATTAAAACATTTTTAGTCGTTATGGTTGTCATTATGGCTGTAAAACTTTGGTTCTTTAATTCGTAATTGCATGGAGGAGTTTATAAAAAATTTGGAATGGCGCTACGCGGTTAAAAAATTTGATGAAAAGAGAATGCTGCCGGATAACGATATCGCTGTCCTGAAAAAATCATTTAACCTGACTGCCACTTCCTTTGGTTTGCAACCGATCCGCCTGGTTGTTGTAAGTGATAAGGAGCTGCAGCAGAAATTATTGCCTTTATCCTACGGGCAGAAACAGGTTGCACAGGCATCCCATGTCCTGGTTCTCTGCATTGAAAAAGAGATTACGCCGGACTATATCAGCGCTTATTTTAAAACCATCAAGCAGGTAAGGGGAACCAGTGATGAGATCCTGGAGCCATATAAGGAACAGATGCTGGCCACCTTTGCCGGATGGGACCAGAAACAAGTGGAGGAGTGGGCCAGGAACCAGGCCTATTTGGCTCTGGGGAACCTTCTTACCATTTGTGCTTTCCGTAAAATTGATTCCTGCCCCATGGAAGGATTTTTACCTTCCGGATACGATGAACTCCTCGGTCTTGATAAAAGAGGGTTGTCCTCTGTACTTGTCTTGCCTGTGGGGTACAGGGCGGAGGATGATATGTTCTCAGGATTCAAGAAGGTCAGGCGATCCATGGATAAGACCATCATCCATATTCCCGACCCATCGTAACCTGTCACCACCTGAACTAATATTTAATCGAAAGTTTTTTTAATTTTTATATGTATGCCCGGATTCGAATTGTTTGGAGATAATGAACGGAAAGAGGTACAGGATGTATTATCCACAGGGGTACTGATGCGTTATGGTTTTGATGGTATGAGGCAAGGGCATTGGAAGGCCAGGGAACTGGAGCATGCCCTGGCACAGAGAATGCAAACTGCCCATGCCCAGCTACTAAGCAGTGGTACAGCCGCGCTGACCGTAGCTATGGCCAGTGCCGGGATTGGAGCAGGGGACGAGGTGATCTTGCCGACATTCACCTTCGTTGCCAGTTTTGAAGCTGTATTGGCCCTTGGTGCGATACCTGTGCTGGTGGATATCGATGATACCCTTACGCTTGATCCCCGGGCGGTAGAAAATGCCATCACCAACAAGACCAGGGTGGTAATGCCGGTTCATATGTGTGGTTCTATGGCAGATCTCCAGGCGCTTAGATCGATCTGTGACAAACACCGGTTACTCTTGGTCGAAGACGCCTGCCAGGCAATAGGAGGAACTTACCAGGGTAAACCCCTGGGTAGTTATGGTGACCTGGGGTGTTTTTCATTTGATTATGTAAAAACGATTACCTGTGGGGAAGGCGGGGCATTGATCACGAACAATGAGACTTTTTACAGGAACGCAGATCATTATTCCGATCACGGACATGACCATGTGGGGAATGATCGCGGGGCTGAATCACATCCGTTCCTGGGATACAATTACAGGATATCCGAAATGAATGCTGCCGTGGGAATAGCTCAATTGGCCCGGCTGGATGATTTCCTTGCAATACAGGAAAAGCATTATTCCATTATGCGCAATGCACTCGAAAGTATTCCCGGTATCTCGTTCCGCCGTGTCCCCGAAGGAGGTGTGGAAAATTATTCCTTTTTAAATTTTTACCTGCCCAATGAACAGGCTGCCCGCGAGGCACATGCTGCGCTAGGTCCTGCAGGGGTTGATGCCTGTTTCTACTGGTATGACAATAACTGGCATTACCACCGGAAATGGGATCATCTTAAGCAATTGAAAAGTTTAGGAAACCTGAATTCTGAAATCCGTGAGAGGCTGAGGAACATGCCGGATGCCAGGTTCACAGCTTCCGATCATTGGATGGGCAGAACGATCTCAAGTTTAGTTAAACTGGGCTGGTCCGAGCAGGAAGTTCATAAGAGAGCTACAACGATGGCCGAGGTCCTGAAGCAGTACTGCTAGTATGGCACGTAATCCACGATCTCCAGGCCGTACCCGACTATACCGACTCTCTTGGATTGGGTAGTGTTGGTCATGATCCTCATCTTGCTGATGTGCAGGTCGTGCAGGATCTGGGCACCAATACCGAAATCCTTACTGTCCATTTCAATTTTAGGAGCTTTCATGATGCCGTTTTCCTGGTTCTCTTTCAGTCCCCGGATACGCTTCAGCAAATTGAAGGACTCACTCTGCTGGTTAATGAATACGATCACTCCACGCCCTTCTTCATTCAGCGCCTGGAACATATCGTCCAGTTTCTTGTCCGCGTTGTTTGTTAGGGTACCGAGGATATCATTATTGACCAGGGTAGAATTGATACGGGTCAGTACCGCCTCGCCGGGTGTCCAGCTGCCTTTGGTCAATGCCAGGTGAACCTGGTCGTTGGTAGTTTGCTGGTAAGCGTGCAAAGTATATTCTCCGAACCGGGTATTCACCTGGAAAGATTCCTTCTTGACAATAAGGCTGTCATACCGCATGCGGTATGCCACCAGGTCTTCAATAGAGACCAGTTTAAGATCAAATTTTTTAGCTACTTCCACCAAGTGAGGTAACCTCGCCATAGTGCCATCTTCGTTCAGGATCTCTACCAGGATTCCGGCCGGCTCAAAGCCTGCCAGGCGTGCAAAATCTACCGCGGCTTCGGTATGTCCTGTCCTCCTGAGAACTCCCCCGTTCCTTGCCCTTAATGGAAAGATATGTCCGGGTCTTCCCAGGTCGTGCGGCTTGGTTCTTTTATCAACAAGTGACTTAATGGTCTTAGCCCGGTCATGTACAGATATACCTGTGGTACAACCCTGGCCGATCAGGTCTACGGAAACAGTGAACTGGGTGTGGTGCAATACAGTGTTATTTTCCACCATCATATTCAGCTCCAGTTCAGCACAACGCTTTTCCGTGAGGGGCGCGCAAATTAGTCCACGGCCATGGGTGGCCATGAAGTTGATCATTTCAGGGGTTACGCTTTCCGCTGCAGCGATAAAATCGCCCTCGTTCTCGCGGTTTTCATCATCCACGACAATGATCACCTTCCCCTGCCTGATATCCTCTATCGCCTCCTCGATAGTATTCAGTACTATCTTTCCTTCCTTGCTGCTGATCACGCTGTCTTTTTTTTCTTTTTCCATTTAAATAGCCTACTAATCTTTTGTACGAAGTGGCCCATATCCATTAGCCCCCTGTCTGCGGTCGCCCTGCGTGTCAGGTAAACACCCAAAGGTAACATTATTAATGTAGAAAGCCATGCCCCGAGCATAGGGTGAATGTTTCCTTCCTTCGCATAATTCCCCGCAAAAACGCCGAGGAAATAATACGCCAGGAAAAGCACGATCGCAATGACCATGGGCAGTCCAAGTCCTCCTTTCCTGATGATGGCCCCCAGGGGTGCTCCCACGAAGAAAAGGATGATACAGGAGAAAGCAAGGGCGTACTTATTATGCAATGACAGGATGTGCATATTGTAAATTTTGTACCGGCGCTGTAATTCCTCTTTTTTACCCTGGACAGAATTCAGGATATTGGTTACCGAGTTATTAGCCGAATTGTAGATCTGGATACGCTGCCATTCTGCGTAAAGTTCCGTGATGTCTTCAGGCACGGGTCCCAGAGAATCCTTAACTACCTTTTCCGGGGTAAATCCTGCAGTAACCAGGCTGTCATTTGCAGCCGAAAAATCATTATTTATACCAGGGGTAGCTGATTGCAGGGAATCTGGTACTTTTAGGGGGAATGCTCCCATCCGGTTCACGATATTCTTTGAAAAGGCCACAACAATCTCCGTGTTATTTTCTTTCAGGGAATCAATATCCTTTTTTAACCGGGAGATATTCTTCATCTTATCAGTGCGGACATTCCGCTCCTCTTCCAGGTCCTGGGTATTGTCCGGGATCTCGATATTGATGGTATAAGTGTCAAAATTTGATTTGGCAAAAGGGTATTTTCGTCTTTCCTCGCTCGACTTTGGCCTTAATTCTTCGTAATAATGACCATCCTTGAGCACCAGTTGGATAATGTCTGACCCCTCGCTGGAAATGAGTTCCCCGGATTTTGCTTTGATCACGGTGTTGTTGATCTGCAATTCGGATTTCTTGTGAATGATCACATTATCCAGGAAGCGGTCATTTTCACCTGACTTATTGTCGACCTTGATATTCAGCCCTTCAAAATCACTGAAAACTCCTTCTTCTATGACGGCTGCGGGTTTCACCGTAGCAATATTCCTGCGCAGGTTGTAGATCTTCTGTTCAGAAGCTGGGATAACATTATTGGCAAAATAGAAGGTCACAAATCCCAGGAAAGTAACAAACACTACCAGGGGTAACATGGCCCGTTGCAAAGAGATCCCTGATGCTTTCATGGCGGCAAACTCGTAGTTCTCAGCAAAAGCACCGAAGGTGAGGATAGAGGAGAGGAGCACCGTAAGTGGCAATACCTTCTCCGTCAGGTTCGGCATCAGGTAGAACAGGAATTTACCTATAATGATCAGGTCCAGTCCTTTCCCTGCAAGGTCGTCAATAAAAAGCCAGATCGTCTGGAATATGAAGATGAACATCAATATTACAAACGAACTGAAAAAATTCAGGAGAAACCGCCTTAGTATATATTGGTCAAGGATCCGCAATGCTTAGTTTCTTATGATGTAGTAGCCTTCGTTCTCGTATTTGCTCTCATCAAAAGTAAATAAGGTTTTGGACAACGGCTGGTCTGTTTTAAAAGAATTAACAGTGATCGTGGTCTTGGTGCCGTTTTTCCCGGTCTCGATCAGCTTATAGATGTGTTTCGTTTCCACATCAACCCCCAAGAGAATAGAAGCGATCTCGGATTGGCTGTCGATAGGGATAAGCTTTACATACTGGATCTTCCTTCCCTGCACGTTCTGAAGTATGTCCCATTCGTATTTATGACCATCCCTGTAAAAGGTCAGCATATCTGAGGGGGTAATAGTGTTTCCTTCTTCTGATTTATCCTCAATGGTAACCTCTTCATTTTCCGGAACAATGGTGTATACTTTTTTGCCATCGTACATCTGCTGGGAACCCATATAGTTGAACAAATACTTTTCTCCCTGCAGGGTGACATCTCCCCGGGTTTCCTGTTTTACGTTGGCTTCGGTATTATTGAGCTCGTATTTAAAATCGACCTTTATGTTGTCGTAGCTCTTCACCTTGTTATATACTTCCTCCAACAGGGCTTTGGCCTTGTTGGCATCCTGGGCCTGGAGCCCTGTGATTCCGAAGGTTACGAGTAGTAATAAGCAGATAATATTCTTCATGATTTATTTTGTTTCATTTTCTAATAACTGTTCCAATGCATACAGATCGGTCACCAGTACCTGCCTGGCTTTACTGCCTTCAAACGGCCCTACGATTCCCGCAGCTTCCAGCTGGTCAATAATCCTGCCGGCCCTGTTATATCCAAGCTTGAGTTTTCGCTGGATCAGGGAAGCAGAACCCTGCTGCGCTGTTACGATAACCTCTGCGGCTTCGCGGAACATAGCATCCCGGTCTGCGATCTCATAATCAATACTCGTGCCAGAATCTTCTCCTACATATTCTGGCAGGAGATGAGCATCCGGGTATGCCCGCTGTGACCCGATGTATTCTGTAATCTTGGCAACCTCGGGCGTATCCACGAAGGCACATTGCAGCCGGGTAACATCGTTCCCCTGTGTAAACAGCATATCACCCCGCCCGATCAGCTGGTCTGCACCCTGCGCATCGAGGATTGTCCTTGAGTCGATTTTTGAGGTAACACGGAATGCGATCCTCGCCGGGAAGTTAGCTTTGATGATCCCGGTGATCACGTTTACGGATGGACGCTGCGTCGCAATGATCAGGTGGATACCAATGGCACGGGCCAACTGTGCCAGCCTGGCGATCGGGGTCTCCACTTCCTTACCTGCTGTCATGATCAGGTCTGCAAACTCGTCAATTACAAGGATGATGTAAGGAAGAAACTTATGACCGTCATTCGGGTTCAGTTTCCGCGCTTTGAATTTTGTATTGTATTCCTTGATATTACGAACCATGGCCAGTTTCAGCAGCTCGTAGCGGTTATCCATCTCTATACAGAGCGAATTCAGGGTGTTGATCACCTTGGTATTGTCGGTTATAATAGCCTCTTCCGAATCCGGTAGCTTGGCCAGGAAATGCCGTTCGATCTTATTGTAAAGCGTCAGCTCTACCTTCTTGGGATCAACCAGGATAAACTTAACCTCTGCAGGGTGCTTTTTGTACAACAGGGAAGTAAGGACGGCGTTAAGTCCGACTGATTTTCCCTGTCCCGTGGCACCTGCCATTAACATATGGGGCATTTTGGCAAGGTCTACAACGAAGGTCTCGTTGCTGATGGTCTTTCCAAAAGCGATCGGTAATTGCATCTCTGCCTTCTGGAATTTACTCGATGCGATCACAGAACGCATAGAGACGGTGGTCGCGTTCTTGTTCGGAACTTCGATACCAATGGTACCTTTCCCGGGGATAGGGGCAATGATCCGTATTCCAAGTGCTGCAAGGGATAAGGCAATATCATCCTCAAGGTTTTTGATCTTGGAGATCCGCACTCCTGCTTCGGGTACAATCTCGTATAAAGTGACCGTCGGACCAATGGTGGCTTTGATCTGGGCGATCCCGATCTTATAATTCTTGAGGGTATCAACGATCCTGTTCTTATTCTCCTCCAGTTCTTCCTGGTTGATGGTAATACCACCACCGGAACCGTGCTGTTCCAGCAAGTCCAAGGGCGGGAATTTGTAATTTCCAAGTTCGAGTGTAGGGTCAAATTCCCCGAAATCTTCGACTAACTTATCTGACAGGAGATCTGTTTCTTCTTTTTCTTCGGCCACAGTCTCTACCTCCATCTCCAGGTCATCATCGGCTTCATCTTTTACCTCGGTCTGGGTTTCGGGGCTCAGGGGAGGGATGTTCTCTTTATGGGTATACGGATCCAGAACTACCGGGGTCTCTTCCTCTTCAGCAGAGGTGGTTAAATCTTCTGATTCGACCGTTGCAGCAGGGCTGCTTTGTTCCTTATTGAATTCGTTCTTCACCGCTGACTTCTTCCTGTTGAAGAATTCTGCGACCCCTTCCGGGGTGAACTTAAACAGGCGTACCATGATGATAGTGAGTCCGAATAACAGTAACAGGAAAACCCCGATCTTACCGGTGTAATCCTGCAGAAAATCATTCATTTCGTAACCGACCAGGCCGCCGAGTAAGGGCATTTCCGAGGCAAAGAACCCCATCGCTATGGAGATCCAGATGACAAAGACCAGTCCCCAGATCCATTTACGGAGCAGACCATTCTTGCCAATGCTGAGAAAAAGATGAAGCCCGGTTATACAGAGCAGGTAGGGGAAGATCAATGAGGCTATCCCGAACCCCCGGTACATAAAGAAATGACTAACCGCCGCCCCGAACTTGTTCAGCAGGTTCTTGGCCGTGGCATTCCTGTCCCTGAATTCACTCAAAAGACTCTGGTCATCCTGCCAGGTGAAGTAAAAGGATATAAATGAGAAAAAGAGCGCCAGGCTCAACAGGATCAAGAGACTTCCGAAGATGACCTTGTTCTGTTTCGATAGCCGAAAGGAAACACTTTTTTTAGAAGATGTAGGTTTGGACTTTTTTTTCTTCTTAGCCATGAATTTTTAAAATCTGGGGACTAAATTACAAATTTAAGCACGAAGGAGATTCCTCACGCGACTTTAAAATATTTTCGGTAAATAGATCAGCAGGCCAATCACAGATGCAGCTATGGAAACTATCATTACTGCACCGGCAGATACATCTTTAATAAATCCGATCCTCGGGTCGTGCTCGGGTTGTATAAAATCGGACAGCTTTTCAACCGCAGTGTTCACCCCTTCAATTCCCATGACCAGGCCAATCGCAAATACCTGCATGATCCATTCCGTGGTACTAATCTCAAAATAGAAACCCGCAATAGTCATGATCACGACCAGCGCAGCCTGGATCTGTATACTGCCTTCGGTCCTTACCAGCAGGATCGCTCCTTTCAGCGCAATTCCAACACTGCGGACCCGGTTAATGAAAAAACTCTCTTCAGCCATTCTGTAATGCCTCCAGGGCCGCTTTATAATCAGGTTCATTACTGGTGTCTGCTACCTGTTCGGTATAGATCACCTTTCCTTTCTCATCAATAACCACAACAGAACGTGATAAAAGTCCCCGGATCGCTGTGTCTGTAAACGTTACTTCATATGCTCTGCCAAAATTACCGTCCCTGAAATCGGAGAGGGGAATTACATTATTTATTCCTTCTGCTCCGCAGAAACGTCTTTGTGCATGCGGAAGGTCCTTTGAGATGCAAAGCACCACGGTATCTTCCAAAGCTGCAGCCTCTTCATTGAATTTCCTTACGGATGTCGCGCAGGTACTGGTATCGATGCTTGGGAAAATGTTCATGATGATCTTTTTCCCCTTGAAATCTTCCAGGGTAACATCTGAAAAATCAAGTTTGGTGAGTTGAAAGTCAGGGGCATTACTTCCTACTTCCGGAAGATTGCCGAGCGTATTCATGGGCTGCCCTTTCCCGGTCACTGTAGCCATTTTAACGATCTTAAAGTTAGGTGGTGAAATTATGAAATATAAAAAAACCTATGGCCATAAAACCTTCATAAATTCCTCAAACGCTAGAGGCCCAAGCCAGAGGGGTACTTAGTCCTTGGTAAGCATCTTTATCTTTATACCAACGGCTGCAAAGAACAAGGTGGTAAAAGGACTGAGCCAGTTGAATATTGCAAAGGCAAAGTAGTCACCCACGGCCACACCAAGTACACTGCTGTGATAAGCCCCGCAGGTATTCCACGGAATCAGTACGGAAGTCACCGTTCCGGAATCCTCCAGGGTACGGCTCAGGTTTTCAGGGGCAAGTCCTTTATCCTCGTAAGCCTGGGCAAACATTTTCCCCGGTACCACAATAGCCAGGTATTGGTCTGATGCCGTTACGTTTAATGCCAGGCAACTTCCTACGGTACTGGCAAAAAGACCAAAAGTAGATTTGGCAAGACCTAACAAGGATTGAGTGATGCGGGCAAGGGCGCCGATCCCATCCATGATCCCGCCAAAGACCATGGCACAGATGATGAGCCAGATGGTTCCTAACATCCCGTACATACCTTTTGCAGAGAACAGGTCGTTCAGGGCAGGGTTGTCTGTAGGGATAGAGGTGTTTACCGTGATCGCGTTGATCACCCCTTTATAGCCTGACTCGAATGTAAGTTGCTCAGCACCGGTGATGCCGGCTACGATCCCGGGTTGGAAGATCAGTGCAAAGACTCCGCCTAACAGGGTTCCTACCAAAAGGGCCATCAGCGGAGGTGCCTTTTTAACGATGAGGAAGATCACCGCGGCTGGCACTAAAAACAACCAGCCATTGATATCAAATGTACTTTTTATAGAGGTCAGGATACCATCGGTATCGGGGGTTCCGGTGGTGTCCGTGGTAAAACCAATGATGATAAAAACTATAAGGGTGATGAGGATAGTCGGGGTCGTGGTCATTGCCATATACCGGATATGGTCAAAGAGGTTACCCCCGGCCATGGCCGGAGCCAGGTTGGTTGTATCACTAAGCGGGGACATCTTGTCGCCAAAATAGGCACCGGACAATACTGCCCCGGCCGTCATTCCCAGCGAAACGCCAAGGGCTTCACCAATCCCTATAAGGGCAATACCAACGGTAGCAGAGGTAGTCCAGCTGCTGCCCGTTGCCACCGAAATAACCGCACATATGATCACGCATGCCGCGAGAAAGATAGTCGGATTCAGTACTTGTAAACCGTAGTAGATCATAGCGGGAATAATACCGCTGATCAGCCACGTACCTGCCAGTGCGCCAACCATCAGCAGGATGAGAAGGGCTCCGGTAGTCGATTTAACATTGCGAGCCACCTCTTCCAGCATTTTCTCATAAGACACCTTGTTGAAAGCGCCGACAACAGCAGCTACAGCACCTCCCATCAGGAGTATAAACTGGTTGGAGCCGCTGATGGCATCATCACCAAAAACATATACGTTGTAAGCAAGCATCCCTACCAGTGCGAATACCGGGATCAGGGCCTCCCATATGTTTAATTCTTTATTCTGTTCTACGGAATCGTCAGTATGGGGGGCATTCGCTGGTTCTTTGGCCATTTGGTTTTTTCAGTTTGTCCGTAATATTACGATTTTGATACATGTTCTGCAAACAGGATATCAGGGGATCATATTATCGAACGCTGACGGTCTCTTTCAGGATATTTAAGGCTACCATGCATTCGCGCATCTGCTGATAGGTGCGTTTAATGTCATTGTCTAACCCAATTGAGAACCGGATAAGTCCTTCGCTCAGTCCCATTTCTTCCTGTTCTTCTTCTGAAATTTCTGAAGAAGTTGAAGAGCCCGGAGCACTGAACAAGGTTTTATAGAACCCAAGACTAACGGCGAGATAACCCAGGTTTTTCTCCTGCATCATTTCCATAAGGGCATTGGCTTTATCGAGACTGCCGACATCAAGGGTCATGATTCCTCCAAACCCGAATTCTTCCACGATCATAGATTTCATCAGCTCATGCCCGGGGTGCGAACTTAACCCGGGGTAGACTACCCTTAAACCGTCTTTTTCGAAATTCTCAGCCAGGTATTGTGCATTTTCGCTGTGCTTTTTAATACGAACATGCAGGGTTCGCATGTTCTTCAGGATAGAAGAGGCCCTGAGGCTGTCCAGGGTACTGCCCAGTAACATCCCCGCCCCGTCATTTACATCCTTGAGGGAGAGACAGAAATCCGTAGACCCACATACGACCCCGGCCACACAATCACTGCTTCCATTTATGAATTTTGTAAGACTGTGGATCACGATATCCGCTCCCAGGGCAATAGGGTGAATAGAGAGAGGTGTAAATGTATTGTCTACCACCAGCGGGATGCCATGAGCTTTTGCCAATTTAGCCAGGGCTTTGATATCCGCTACCTCGAGCAGGGGATTGCTGACCGCTTCACAAAAGATCATCTTGGTCTTAGGAGTAATAGAACGTTCCACTGCTTCTATATCCGTGATGTCTACAAAGGAGGTGTTGATATTGAACCTGCACAGGAAATTTTTCATGAAGGCGTAGGTGCCCCCGTAAATTGTCCTGCTGCTCACCAACTCATCTCCGGCTCCGCAAAGCTGGAGAATAGTGGCCGTAATAGCGCCCATACCACTCCCGGTCACATTGGCGGTCTCTGTACCTTCCAGGGCAGCCATGGCCTCACCCAGGTAGAGATTAGAAGGGGAGGAGTGCCTGCTGTACAGGTAACAGCCTTCGGTGTTCCCTTCAAAAGTGTCGAACATCGTTTTAGCCGAGAGAAATGTATAGGTAGAGGAATCGGAGATGGAAGGGTTGACTCCACCGAATTCCCCGAAGTATTGTAAATATTGTAATCTGTCTGCTGCTTTACGGTCCATAGTATTGTGTATTTAACCATCAAAATTACAAAATATGGTTTTTATATATTGTTAAAACGAATTATAGCAGTAAAATCATCTATTGATTGGATGAATATTAGAAAATAATTTGGTAATTTACCCTGTAGTTTTTAAAAACCGAAAAATATTCATGATCACATTAGATGAAACTGATCTTCAGTTACTGGATATGCTCCAGGAGGATGGGAAAAAGACGATCAAAGAGTATGCACTGAAGCTGGGGCTGTCTGCCACTGCCGTATACGAGAGGATCAAAAGACTGGAAAAACAAGAGGTTATCGCTAAATATGTGGCTTTACTGGATAAGACCAAAGTAGGGCGGAATTTCGCGGTCTTCTGCCATGTAAGGCTCAGCCAGCATATTAAAGAGAATGTGCTGCAGTTTGAGAAGGAAGTGCTTAAACTGGCCGAGGTCGTGGAATGTTACCATATCGGCGGGGATTACGACTATATCCTTAAGATCCATGTCGGGGACATGGAGGCGTACAGGGAATTTATGGTGACCAAACTCACCGCTATTAAAAACATAGGAAGCACTCAAAGCTCTTTCGTGATCTCCGAGGTGAAATATACCACGGCGGTACCTTTGGTGTCTTAAACGCTGAACATTCGCTTTAGACCAGCGGTATGCCCCTATGGTTTAGCTTGCGCAACGTTAAAACATTTGTACTTTTGTAATCCGTTGCCACAGAAGGCGCGAACAAGAAACTTCCTTCATTAACGAAAAGAATACTATGACTTCATACGATGTAGCCGTAATTGGCTCAGGTCCCGGTGGATATGTCGCGGCCATCCGTTGTGCCCAGCTGGGGATGAAAACAGCGATCATTGAGAAATATGCAACCTTAGGCGGTACTTGCCTTAACGTGGGATGTATTCCCTCTAAAGCGTTACTGGATTCTTCTCACCATTATGAAGAAGCGGTCAAAAATTTTGAAGAACACGGGATTGAAATTCCGGGTGAAGTGAAAGTAAACCTGGAAAAAATGATTTCCAGGAAGCAGGGGGTGGTCGACCAGACCACAAAAGGTATCCAATTCCTGATGGACAAAAACAAAATTGAAGTTTACCAGGGTCTGGGTAGTTTTAAGGATGCAACTCATATCAGTATTGCTAAAGATGATGGGGGTACGGAAGAAATTGAAGCTAAGAACATTATTGTTGCTACTGGTTCAAAGCCTTCAAGCCTGCCTTTTATCACTATCGATAAAGAACGTGTGATCACTTCTACAGAAGCATTGAAACTCAAGGAAATTCCGAAGCACATGATCATTATTGGCGGGGGAGTTATAGGACTGGAGCTCGGACAGGTTTATAAAAGACTTGGCGCAGAGGTGACAGTGGTCGAATTCATGGACAGGATCATTCCGGGTATGGATGCAGCACTCTCCAAGGAGCTGATGAAAGTGATGAAAAAGCAGAAAGTTAAATTCAACCTTTCACATAAAGTCACCTCGGTAGAACGAAAAGGGGACGAAGTAGTTGTAAAGGCAACCGATAAAAAAGGTGAAGAGGTAGAGTTTAAAGGAGATTACTGCCTGGTTTCTGTAGGGAGAAGGCCTTACACAGACGGACTCAACGCAGAGGCGGCCGGATTGAAACTGGATAAAGCCGGCAGGATAGAAGTGAATGAAAAACTGCAGACAAGTACTAAAAATATATATGCTATCGGGGACGTGGTCAGGGGTGCTATGTTAGCACACAAAGCCGAAGAGGAAGGTACCATGGTGGCCGAGATACTTGCCGGACAGAAACCACACATAGATTATAACCTTATTCCCGGGGTTGTCTATACCTGGCCTGAAGTGGCCGCGGTTGGGCAGACAGAAGAAGAACTTAAAGAGAAAGGAATAGCCTACAAGGTGGGGCAGTTCCCGATGAGGGCATTGGGACGATCAAGAGCCAGCATGGATACGGATGGTTTTGTAAAGATCCTTGCTGATAAGAACACAGACGAGGTTCTTGGCATCCACATGATCGGCGCCCGTTGTGCAGACCTGATCGCGGAAGCAGTCACAGCAATGGAATTCCGCGCTTCAGCAGAGGATATATCCAGGATGAGCCATGCACATCCGACCTATGCAGAAGCGGTCAAGGAAGCTGCTCTGGCGGCTACTGAGGACCGAGCCCTGCATATCTGAGCTGAGTAATGAAAATTGAAGACCCGGTCATGAAACTGACCGGGTTTTTTTATTCTAGGATTTTACAAAGCCAATAACCCTGAGCAGCCAACTCATTGAGGCTCTTAACTGCCGGTATCCGAAAAGAAGTACCGGTTCGGCTTGTTCACGGATAGTATTTAATACCCCGGCAATCCTGGTCTTGATAACTTCCTCCTGTGCATCGTACTGTAACGCCAGGTAACTGCAAAGTACCATGAAAATAGCGGCACCCGGAACCACGATAGCAGGAGCTACGCCATGATGCAGGAAGCCGTAAATGCCAAGACCGGTAAAGCTGCCGTACAGCACTATAAAATGGATCACGTAAATAGAAAGCGTATTCTGGCCTAAGCGGAGCAGGGTATTATTGGTGAGAAATTGTCGTAAGGCCATGAATACAGCAAACACAACCATTACATTCCCCAACCGGATAAAGAGGTAATTATTGTTCACCAGTCCCTGGAATACAGTGATCCCGGTGGTATCAAAAAGCACTTTAAAAAGCGGGGTAGAATAGTATATCAATGCTGCCCCGATGATCAAAGACACCGCTATGGAAACGGGGTACAGGTGTTTCATTGCCCTGTACCTGGAAAAGACCACGGAAAGAAAAGCGCCAAAAGCGGTATATCCCATCCACGGGATCAGGGTAAATACTGAACCATTCGCCTTGGTCAGGTAATTGGCCAGCATATCTGGTAAAAATGAAAAGCTCCACTGCTTATACATGGGCTCCAGTAAGAACAGCACCATAGTAATACCCAGGAGAACCGTGGGAAAAACGTACTTCTTTTTCTTTGTGGTAAGCAGGTAAACCCCGATTATTCCCAGCAGGGATAAACCAATACAGTGAAGAACATCTACTAGGTAAAATGAACCATAGACCTCACCTTTGAGAAGTCCAAAAAGATTAAGCCGTAAGAGATACCCGATAAACAGCAGTTGCAGTCCGCGTTTGATCCCTTTCATCACCCGGGGATTCTGCCATCCTTTCTCCGGCACCTTGATCAGTAATAGTGTGAAAATAAACCCGGATACAGTAAAGAAGACAGGAGCAGTGATCCCCCTGAAATATTTCCAGGTCGCATAGACTATGTTGGAATCATCCCGGAATACAGGGTCAAGTAATCCATCCACGAAATGTCCCTGTAACATCATCAGGATAGCCCAGGCGCGCATGGCGTCTATAAAATATAATCTGCTCAACTTTTGTTCCATAATTACAACCCTATATACTTATCAGACAGGGGGTTTGGATGTTTCAGGGCGCAAAATTATACAAATTCTTCGCAATTCTCTGGGTTTTAGGGTATTTTCGTTTTTAAATTTTTGATATGTCAGTAATTCTTGCCTTCGCAGGGAGTAATTCTTCCACTTCCATCAACTACGCTCTTGTTAAATATACAGCTTCTCTCCTGGAAGATCACGATCTGCGTTTGCTCAACATGTCTAATTACCCTTTTCCCTTATTTAGTGAGGATGCAGAAAAGGAAGATGGTTATTCTAATTCCCTGAAGGAATTGTATTCAGATATACAAGAGGCAGACGGATTGATAATTTCGGTAAACGAACATAACGGGGGGCAATCCGCTTACTTTAAAAACCTCGTGGATTGGCTGTCCCGGCTGGACAGGGGCTTTGTTAAGGATGCAAAGATTTTATTGATGTCTACTTCGCCCGGGAAAAGAGGAGCCATTGGATCACTGGAAAGAACCGAGAAAATGATGACCCGCTTTGGTGCGGAGATAACGGCGACATTTTCCCTGCCCTCGTTCAAGGAAAATTTTGATATGGAAGAGGGAATCACTGACCAGGAGCTCGCAGCACAGCACCAGCAGGTACTTAAACAGTTTCTCTCTAAAATCTGAGCACTTTGCGCATAGAACGGCAATTCGGGATCAAAGATTCCGGGTTCACAAAATCGAAATTACTTGCATGGGCCCAGCAATACGAAGAAATTGCCTGGTTGGATAGTAATGACCACAAGGATCCCTATGGGCAGTTTGATGCCCTCCTTGCCGTTGGGGCCCACACCCACCTCACTACCGGTGCCGCGGGTGCGTTCGAAAGTCTTAGAGCTTACAGGCGTAATACCCGGGACTGGATCTTTGGCTACCTTACCTATGATCTGAAAAACGACCTGGAAGCACTGGAATCTGCGAATGCAGACGGTTTGGGATTTCCTGATCTCTTTTTCTTTCAACCGCTTAAAATCATCCGGCTCAAGGGAGAAACCATTACTTTTTCTTACCTGGAACCGGTAGTGAACGAGCTCGAAGCAGATTTCCAAACCCTGTGTAAGGATAGGCCTGTATCTTATTACAGGATCGACCCCGGGGAAGGACCGAAGATCAGGATGAGAATATTTAAGGAAACCTATTTCAGCAGGGTCCGGGAAATGCTTAACCATATCCACCGCGGAGACATATACGAAGCTAATTTTTGCCAGGAATTCTATGCGGAACGCACGGCGATAGATCCTTACCTTGTATATACCAGGCTAAATGAACTATCCATGCCCCCCTTTGCATCTTTCTTTAAAAGATCGGAGCTCTTCCTGATGTGTGCGTCCCCGGAAAGGTTCTTGTGTAAATCAGGAAATACGCTTATCTCTCAACCGATTAAAGGTACTGCCCGGCGATCTGTTGCTAAAAGGGAAGATGAACTCCTGAAATTACAATTGCAGCATGATGAGAAGGAGCGTTCAGAGAATATTATGATCGTCGACCTGGTAAGAAATGACCTGTCTAAACATGCGGTTAAAAACAGTGTCAGGGTGCCCGAATTGTGTAAGGTGTATTCCTTTAAACAGGTACACCAGATGATCTCTACCGTCACTGCCGAAATACTACCGGGCACCGATCCGGTCACAGTTGTGCAAGATACTTTCCCCATGGGTAGTATGACAGGAGCTCCAAAGCTATCTGCAATGAAGATCATCGAGGAGCTTGAAGCTTCCAAAAGAGGGTTATACAGCGGTTCTGTCGGCTATTTCACCCCCGAGGGTGATTTTGATTTCAACGTTGTGATCAGGAGTATCCTCTATAACGCCAGCCGGAGGTTTGTTTCCTATTCAGTTGGAAGTGCCATCACAGCTAAAGCTACACCGGCTAAGGAATACGAAGAATGCCTGCTTAAGGCACGGGCTATGAGGCAGGTCCTTGAGCAGGATTCTATGTTATAAATAGGTTATCTTACCTTAAGAAATATGGCTGCAACAGAAAACTACATCAACTGGAAAGATGACCGGCAGGTTTTCCTGGGAATTGAAGAACCCGGGCAGACTAAAGCTGTGGTGGTGCTTATACATGGATTTGGTGAACATTCTGGGCGTTATTCTGATGGAGTTATTCCTTTCCTGCTGGAACATGGACTGGCAGTCTTCCGCTATGATAATATTGGTCACGGGAAAACCGAAGGGCAGCGGGGTTATTGCCATGGTTACGAAGAGTTGTTAGAGCTGTTAGAACATGTTATAGCCAAAGCGGCAAAGCGCTTCCCTGGTTTACCATTATTTCTGTACGGCCATAGTATGGGAGGGAATTTAGCAATAAACCTTGTGATAAGGAGATCAGTCAGGGTTGCCGGAATAATGGCATCCAGTCCTTACCTGCGGCTGGCTTACCAGCCCCCGGGGTGGAAATTGCAGGTTGGTAAATTGTTAAAAATAATCGCTCCCAGGTTTAGTATGTCCTCGGGTTTGGATCCTGAAGGAATATCGAGTATTCCGGATGAGGTTAAAAAGTACCGTGAAGATCAGTTAGTGCATGACAGGATCACACCAAACTACGCTTTCCCGATCATCGAAGCTGGTGCCTGGGCGATAGAAAATTCGCGCCTGATGACGACCCTCATTATTATCATCCATGGAAAGATGGATCCGATTATTGATCATCGCGGTTCTGTTGAATTTGATAAGGGTACTGATTATTCCAGGCTGGTATTACTGGAGAAGGGCTATCATGAATTACATCACGATGTTAGTCGTGATTTGTTGTTTAAACATATTAAAGAATGGTTAGGGGAGCAAGGACTGCATTAATCCGGGCCAGGGCGATGGGTATTACTGACCTAATCTTTTTACCTTTATCCCCGTGTTAGAAAGGTTTAAAGAACATATCACCCGGCAATTCCCCAAGTTGGCAGAGCATACATTCCTGCTGGCATGCAGTGGCGGGATGGACAGTATGGTCTTATTGAAGCTCTGCCAGTTGTCCGGCCTGAAGTTTCATGTAGCACATGCTAATTTCAGGTTAAGGGGGAAGGAGAGCGATGGGGATGAAAAATTTGTGAAGGATTACTGTGAAAAATATAATATAAAATATCACTTAACAAGCTTTGATACAATCGGTTATGTGAATAATAATAAAGTATCAGTTCAGGTGGCTGCCCGGGATTTACGCTATGGATGGTTCAAAAATCTTCTGCAGGAAAACCAGCTCTGCAAGGTGGTAACGGCCCATCATGCTGATGATGACCTGGAAACCTTTATTATCAATTTATCACGGGGTACGGGTCTGTTTGGGCTGAGTGGTATTCCTGGAAATACAGATGTTGTCGCCCGGCCTTTGCTTCGTTTTGACCGGAATACTTTAGAAAAATTCGCCAGGGAGCACAAGTTATCCTGGAGAGAAGACAGCAGTAACCAGGAAATAAAATACCTCAGGAATCAGATCAGGAAAGAAATTGTACCCCCTCTGAAAGAGACCCACCCCGCTTTTATGCAAAATTTCCTTAGTACACTTGGACACCTGCAGGACAGCGAGGCTATCATTCGGGCCCATGTTTCACAACTTAAAAACGATTTGTTCAGGAAAGAAGGAGAAATCTTCCGTATAAGTATTGAGCAACTCACTACATGCAACCCCCTTCGTCCTTATCTTCATTTTTTATTCGAAGAATATGGTTTTATTGAAGGAGAGCCCATAGAGGGCTTGCTGCAGTCAGGTAGTGGCAAAATATTGTTGAGTCATACACACCGCCTGGTCAAAGACAGGGAGGACCTGCTGTTACAGCGGTTAGAAATACAGGACAAGGGAGTTTACACCCTTAAGGCAGAAGCAGGTGAGATCGGTGAGCCTGTTCAGCTCATCCTGGAAGAAGTCAATGCCCTGGGAAATACAGATAAGCATATTTTATACGTTGATAAAGAAAAGTTAAACAAGGAACTGACCTTGAGGAAATGGAAAAAAGGGGATTATTTTTACCCCTTCGGACTCTCAGGTAAAAAGAAACTGTCCAAATTCTATAAGGACGAGAAAATGGATCTTGTCGCTAAAGAAAAGCAATGGTTATTGTGTTCCGGGGATTCCATAGTATGGGTTCTCGGTAAAAGGCCTGACGACCGTTTTAAAGTAAGTGATAACACCAGAAAGATATTAAAGATTACATGGGTAGATTAAAAGGAGTATTGGTCGTTTTATTCGGATTTTTGGCCATGTCGGCCATTACTGCGCAAACAGATGAATCCCCTGTTGTATGGTCACAAGAGGTTAACCAGATATCCGATACGGAATTTGAGCTTGTCCTGACCGCCGAGATAATGAATGGCTGGCATGTATATTCCCAGCACACCCCGCCGGGAGGTCCGCTGCCTACGGAATTCACCTATGTTGGTGCCGGTGAAAGTTATGAGTTGTTGGGAGATACCGAAGAAAGTGAGACAGAAACTGCTTTCAGCGATATTTTCGAGGTTGATGAAACCTTTTTCAAGAATGAAGCACGTTTTACGCAGAAGATCAGAATAACGGACAAGGATCTTCAGCAGGTCAGGTTGGATCTTTTTTACCAGGTATGTAAGGAAGTATGCATTCCCGTTGAAGAGACCTTTTACTTCTCATTATACGGGCAGGACATCGTGGTGGAGGAAGCAACGATCGATGACCGGAGCCGGGCTATGGGGCAATCCCTGAATATCGATCTTAAGAACCAGCAGTTGCTCAATCAATCTGACGGGGAATCATTGGGCGGCACCGGGGGATTATGGGTCATATTCGGTCTCGGTTTCCTGGGAGGGTTACTGGCCCTGTTAACTCCCTGCGTATTCCCTATGATACCTTTAACCGTCTCTTTCTTTACCAAACATTCCCAGAAAAAGTCGAAAGGGGTCATTAACGCTTTACTATATGGCTTCTTTATTGTCCTCATCTATTTTTTACTCAGTCTGCCATTTCACTTATTTGATTCGGTCGACTCCCAGATCCTGAATACCATTGCTACTAACGTATGGCTGAATGTATTCTTCTTCCTGATTTTCGTATTCTTTGCATTCTCCTTTTTTGGCTATTACGAGCTTACGCTGCCAAGTTCCTGGGCCAACAGGATGGACGCAGCATCAGCTAAAGTAGGTGGGGGATTAGGGATATTCTTTATGGCCCTTACGCTGGCCATTGTATCTTTTTCCTGTACCGGTCCCATCCTGGGCGGGTTACTCGGAAGTACGGCCCTGGCTGAAGGTGATGTGGCAACCAATCTCTCTGCCGGGATGCTGGGATTTGGCGTAGCACTGGCTTTACCTTTTGCGTTATTTGCACTATTCCCGGCATGGTTGAATTCCTTGCCTAAATCCGGCGGATGGATGAACACGGTAAAAGTGGTACTGGGGTTCCTGGAATTAGGACTGGCTTTGAAATTTTTGTCAAACGCAGACCTGGTTGGAAATTGGGGACTTCTGAAGAGGGAAATCTTCCTGGCAATCTGGGTGGCCCTTTCCCTTGGCATGACCTTGTATTTGCTGGGAGTTGGAGGGACTAAAGGGCAAAAAAAGTCGGCTCCGCGTATTGTATTCGGCTTGGTTAGTGCGGCCTTTACACTTTACCTGCTTCTTGGGTTGTTCAAGGTAATGCCCCTGAAACTCCTCAGCGGTTTTCCACCACCGCAGTTCTACAGCATAGTGGACCAGGAGAGCGACTGTCCCCTGGGATTAGATTGTTACAAGGATTTTGAGGAAGGCCTGGCATATGCCAAAAAGGTAAATAAGCCTATCCTGCTTGATTTTACTGGATGGGCCTGTGTCAATTGCCGTAAAATGGAAGAGAATGTCTGGAGTGACCCTGCCATCTACGAAATTTTGAACGAAGAGGTTGTCCTGATCTCATTATATGTTGATGACCGCAAAGAATTGGAAGAATCAGAAAAGTTTGCTTATCAATTCGATTCAGGAAGGGTGAAAGAAATTGGAACTGTTGGACAGAAATGGGGTACTTTCCAGACGGTAAACTTCGGTGCAGCCTCACAGCCTTATTATGTGTTAATGTCTCCTTCCCTGGAAATTCTGGGTCCGTCCATACAGAACACAAACATCCCGGATTATGTAGATTGGCTGCAGAGGGGAATCGCTAATTTTGAGGATGCCCCGGTTGTGTTAGAAGACTAATTTAATCCTTTAGCCGATTGTTTTTTTCCCTGCCATAAAAACTGCTACCTTGTCATTAGTAAATAAGAAGCAGTGAAGATATTAAAGACGTTAGGGTGGATATTGCTTGGATTTATCCTGGTAGTGATCCTGGTGGTACTTATTGGGAGGCAGACACTAAAACCGGAGTATGACGGGGCAACGACCTTGCCAGGCCTGCAGCGGGATGTCGATGTGTTTTACGATACCTACGGAATCCCTCATATCTACGCCAAAACCGAATTGGACGCCATCCGGGCACTCGGATATGTCCATGCCCAGGACCGGCTATGGCAAATGGAATTGTTGCGCAGGGTAGGTTCCGGCGGATTATCAGAAGTTTTTGGTAAAGATCTGATAGACGCAGATAAGTTATTTCTTTCGCTGGGTATTGCGGATGCCACGGAGAAGACGGTAAGGGAACTTGATCCCGAAGACCCGGTTGTAAAATTATCGCAGGCATACCTGGATGGAATCAATCATTTTATAAAGGAAGGTCCTACCCCTATGGAGTTCCTGTTGACCGGTATAGAGAAGACTCCGTTTACGCTTAAGGATATTTACAACAGCATGGGCTACATGGCCTATACCTTTGCCACCGCCCACCGCACGGATCCTTTACTTACGGCAATCAGGACCAAACTGGACTCCACGTACCTAGCCGACCTGGAGATCGGGGAAACGGCTCATCCTACCAGGATACCCGTACACACGGACTCCCTGCAAATGCAGGTAAGTAAGGAGCTGGCCAGTGTTGTCCATAATTCACTATCTGGTCTTCCCGTTCCTCAGTTCATGGGGAGCAATAGCTGGGTGATTGGTCCGGAGAAAACCAAAAATGGCAAAGTGATACTTGCAAATGACCCTCACATCGGTTTTGGGCAGCCTTCCACCTGGTATGAAGCCCATCTGAATGCACCCGGGTACGAAAAGTATGGGTACCACCTCGCGGGTTTTCCTTTCCCTCTTTTAGGACACAACCGGAAAGCCGCATATGGTCTGACCATGTTTCTTAACGATGATACGGATTTCTATTTTGAACAGGTTCATCCGCAGGACTCCACGAAATACAAGACCGTCGACGGTTGGGCGACCTATGAAACCAGGACCTACCGTATTCCGGTTAAGGATGCGGACACGGTAACGTACACTTATAAGATCTCCTCAAGGGGGCCCTTGGTCAATGGCATTTCGAAGGATCTGGAAATTCTACCGGAAATAAGCATGTCATGGCTATATACCAAGCAGGAAAATAAACTGTTGAAGGTGTTACATGGCATCAGTCATGCAGATAACATTGAGAGTTTCAGGGATGCCCTACCGGACTTACATGCCCCGGGACTAAACGTGATGTACGGGGATGCCGAGGGAAATATCGCATGGTGGGCCACCGCCAAGTTATATGACCTTCCGGGAGGTGTAAATTCAAAATTTATCCTGGATGGAGCGAACGGGCAGGAAGAACCTGTAAAATTCCGTGATTTCATTGAAAATCCTCAATCGGTTAACCCGTCTTCGAACTATGTCTACTCGGCAAATAATCAACCGGATTCAATTCGTGGAGGTCTGTACCGGGGGTATTACCTGCCGGAAAACAGGGCGCGGAGGATAGTGAACCTGCTGGAAACAAGGGACGATTGGGATCTCGATGCAACCAAGGAGATGATCACAGATGTGACTTCTCCGGTAAATCCGTCCGTAATTACTGAACTAGCGAAATCTATGAAAGTTAAAGCCCTTACTGACCAGGAAATCAAGATCCTGGATATTCTGGGTAAATGGGAGGGAGATTACCCGTTAAACAGTGTGGCGGCTACCATCTTTCACCGATGGGTTTATTTTTTCCTGGAAAACACTTTTGCCGATGAGCTTGGGGAAACCCTGTTCCCGAAATTCCTGGATACGAATTTCTGTAAGCGATTGATCGCCCCCATGGCGGCCAAGGAAGAATCAGTCTGGTGGGATGATATTAATACCGCAGAGAAGGAAGTTAAAAAAGATATTATCCAGGAATCCTTTGATGAGGCGATTACTTCTTTGAAGGCACAGCTTGGGGAAGATCATACAAAATGGACCTGGGAGCGGGTGCATACCCTGGAGCACGGGCACCCGATGGGAGAGGTGGAAGCCCTGCGGACATTCTTTAATGTAGGCCCATTTCCTGTTCCCGGCAGTCGTGAAGTCATCAATAACCTGGCCTTTCCTTATGAGGGCGATGGCCAGTACCAGGTTACCGCAGGCCCTTCGACCCGGAGGGTCATAGATTTCTCGGATATAGAGAATAGTGTGAGCATATTACCAACAGGGCAGTCCGGGAATCCCTTAAGTCCACATTACGAGGATCAGGCAGAAATGTTTGCAAACGGGGAATTCCGGAAAATGCTTCTGAATAGAAAGGAAATAGAAGTTAATGCCGTTTCCCGTCTTCTGCTCAGAAAAGAATAAATCCATCAAGTTTTAATAGAAAATATTCTATATATTTTATATCTTTAGGAATATCGACCTGGTATTCTGATGCTTACAAAAGTTTACGGTAGTGCTGTTTTCGGGGTCGATGCCCAGGTGATAACGATCGAAGTAAATGTTGGCAGGGGTATCGGCTATCATCTTGTGGGTTTACCCGATAATGCGATCAAGGAAAGTAATTACCGCATCGCGGCGGCTTTGATCCATAACGGATATAAGATCCCCGGTAAGAAAATCACCATCAACCTTGCACCCGCCGATCTCAGGAAAGAAGGTTCCGCATACGACCTTCCTCTTGCCCTGGGAATTCTCCTGGCATCAGGGCAGATCTCGACCGATACGGTAAAGGAATACCTCGTGATGGGTGAACTCTCCCTGGATGGCAGTCTGCAACCCATAAAAGGTGCATTACCGATAGCGATCTGTGCCCGGGAGGCAGGATTCAAATATTTCATTTTACCCTGGGAGAATGCCGAAGAAGCAGCAATAGTGACCGGTTTAAAAGTATACGGGGTAAAAAATATACGCGAAGTGATCGATCATTTTGACAAAGACCAGCCCTTAGAGGAAAAAAAAGTCGATATAGAGGAGGTATATTATGAACAACAGCGACATGCTGAACATGACTTTTCTGACGTCAAAGGACAGGAGAGTATAAAACGTTGTATGGAAATTGCTGCGGCAGGGGGGCATAATATAATCCTGATAGGTCCTCCGGGAGCGGGTAAAACCATGCTGGCAAAGCGACTACCGTCCATTTTACCACCCATGGCGCTTGACGAAGCCCTGGAAACCACGAAGATACACAGCGTCGTTGGTCGGCTCAAGAATACCGGGCTTATGACCCAGAGGCCCTTCCGGAGTCCACACCACACTATTTCTGATGTAGCCCTGGTCGGGGGCGGATCATACCCTCAACCGGGAGAGATCTCTTTGGCCCATAACGGGGTATTATTCCTGGATGAATTACCCGAATTTAAGCGCAGTGTTTTAGAGGTGATGCGGCAACCATTAGAAGACAGGGAAGTGACGATCTCTAGGGCAAGGTTCACGGTAACCTATCCAAGTAGTTTTATGCTTGTAGCTAGTATGAACCCCAGTCCTAACGGATATTTCAATGATAAAGACGCCCCCTGGAGTTCCAGTGGCACAGAAATGCAGCGCTACCTGGGAAAGATATCGGGTCCCCTGCTGGATCGTATAGATATTCACATAGAGGTGACCCCCGTCCCCTTTGAACAGTTAGCGGAGACCAGGAGGGGAGAAGCAAGTGCCGATATCCGCCAGCGGGTTATTGCAGCCAGGTCTTTACAGACCCTGAGATTCCGTCATATTCCGAACCTGCATTACAATGCGCAAATGAATACCAGGCAGATATTTACTTATTGTATGCTGGAATCAGCCTCTTTGAAATTGCTGAAATCAGCTATGGAAAAACTGAACCTTTCGGCCCGTGCCTATGACCGGATCCTTAAGGTTGCCCGTACAATAGCCGACCTGGATGGATCAGAAAAGATCAGGAATGACCATGTGAGCGAGGCTATACAGTACCGCTCCCTTGACCGGGAAGGGTGGTTAGGGTAATTTTGCCATGGAAACCATTGATTATTAACACTTTTTTTCGGCTTGTATTTATAATATTCCGCTCATTAAAAGGTTAATTAATTATAAGCTTTTATATTCCCCATTTTATACCGAGACTGAAAAATCAGGTTAATTATGTCACGACTTAAACTCCTCCTCATTAGTGCAGGAATGATTATGTTTCTTATGGGATTGTTATTCATTTTCAATAGTCCCCAACCCGGATCAAAACCTGAAATGAGCGCGTCTACAGATCAGTTTAAAGAGATCCGGATACCTCAGGAAGAGATTATATTATATAAAAGCCGTCAGGAGGAGTTGCAGGCGGCGTTACAAGCATATTTTGATGAGGCTATCGCGGCAGGCGATATAGTAGGAGCAGGGGTAAGCATCGTTAAGGGGGATTCGATCGTGATTTCTGATGGCTTCGGAAAGCGAAATATTCGGAACCAGGAAGAGGTAGATGGTCAGACTATATTCAGGCTGGGATCGCTGTCAAAAGGTTTCACCGGGATCCTGGCAGCCGATTTTATCCATGAAGGCAAGTTGCATTGGGAGGATAAGGTGAAAGACTATATCCCGGAATTTCAATTGGGAGATCCCCAGCACACCGAGAAGATCACCTTGGCCAATATTCTTTCCCACACTGCCGGAGCCCCTTACCACAGCTTCACCAATTTGATTGAAGCCGGGCTGCCACTACAGGATATTGCCCCCAGATTCAAAGAAGTAAAACCCATCAGTAACCCCGGAGCTCTTTACAGTTACCAGAATGCTTTGTTTGCACTCTCAGGTGAAATGATGCACAAAGCAACAGGGCAGGGTATCAGGAATTCTCTCGAGCAGAGGTTCTTTAACCCTTTGGAAATGTGTTCTACCACCATGGATCACGAAACACTGCTCAATAACTCCAATGTTGCCTTACCCCATTCAAAATGGCGCAAAAGCTGGAGACCGAAGAAACTGAATGATCATTATTACAATGCTATAGCGGCAGGCGGAATCAGTGCCAATGCTGAGGATATGGGTAAGTGGATGCGTTTTGTATTGGGTCACAACCCTGAGATCATGAGCAGATCAGCCATAGAGGAGACTTTCAAACCATATATAGAGATAAAAGGGCATAGTAAATACTACCAGCGCTGGCCCGGGCACGTATCCTCGTATTACGGCTTCGGATGGAGAATTCACAAAATGACAGAGGATAATGCTGAGCGGGAAACAACAATCTGGCACCACGGCGGGAGTGTAAATAATTACAGGAACGAGATCGCCATATACCCGGAAGCTGACCTGGGTATTTGTGTGCTCTTAAACTCCAATTCCAGACTAGCCAGGACAGTAGTTCCGGATCTTTATGCAATTGTGAAGAAGGTATTTAGGCAGCCTGATTCCCATATGGCTTATAAAGGCTTGCCTGAGTGCAGGGGGCATAATGTGGAAGAGGGGTAAAGGTACATAGGTACATAGTTACAAAGGGTGACAAGGGTGACAGAAGGGACAGGGTGACGATGGAGTAGATTTCTTTATATCTCGAACTGCGAACTGCGAACTGCAAACCGCAAACATCAAACTTCAAACTAGAAACCGGGACGCCGTCAGGCCGTCAAGCCGTCACACCGTACAATGGGTACATAGTTACAAAGGGTGACAAAGGTGACAAAGGGGACAGGGTGACGATGGAGTAGATTTCTTAATATCTCGAACTGCGAACTGCGAACTGCAAACCGCGAACTGCAACCCGCAAACCGCAAACCGCGAACCGCGAACCGCAAACCTCAAACCTCGAACTTCAAACTTCAAACTTCAAATTTCGAACCTCAAACCTCAAACTTCGCTCTGAGATCTATTCAGCGGGAACTAATAACAAGCGTTCCACGGTGACCGAGTCGATCTTTTCCTCAGAAAAATATACGGGGAAATACTCGTCCCGTGCCCATGTTTCAAAGAGATTGCCATAGAATTCACTTGACGGGTCTCCTGATTGCCCGGGCGCATTCGTAGCTTCCGCAGCATCCCAGTCGCCCGAATTAACGATCATCCGGAAAGAAGCCCCGCTGCTCTGGCGCTTATTGCCCCCTGTGGAACCCGGGGTATATGAATTACCGCCCCTGGGAAGGGGTCCTAAGTTCATCCGGGCCGCCAGACTGTCATTAACCAGTTTACCCAGGGCATGCTCCATGACTGTATGCTTGAACTTCTCCTGGCCGTATTGCCATTTATCCATGTCCGGGCCCAGATCTTTTTCCAGTTGGGCGACGCTTTCTGTAAATACTTCCTGCAAAAATTCATCGCGAGCCTTTAAAGGTTGAGCACCAAATTCATCGCCGGGATCGGTAACCCAGTCCACAACCCGTTTCATCTGTAAATATTTTATAATGCCTTTGGCGGCCTCCGGAATAAATCTTTCGTCAGCCTTGTCGCCAAGTGTATTTTCGAACGCGACATATATGGCCGCCGGGACAGATCCCGGGTCCAGGGAGTGATCCCAGTCTCTCAAAAGTTCAAGTGCATCTGCCGCCTTCCCGGATAATTCCAGCTGCAGCAGGAGGGGAGTTAGTTGTCTTGCCGGAATCGAAACATAATCCACTTGCAGGGCTTTCATTTCCTCCATAGACAGCTTATTCTTGCCGGATAACACTTCTTCAATTCGTTCTCCCCTGTAAGGATCGGCCCAGGTATAGCCTACAGCGTCCCAACGCTGATAGTCAGCCGGGATCACATTCTGGTTGGCAGTAGCGATATATCCTTTTTCCGGGTTTACACTGTGGGGTTTCTCCTTGATCGGCAGATACCCGTCCCATTCGTATTTTCCATTCCCGGGGACAGGTACTAATCCGCTGAAATTTGGTCTTACAGGCGCAATTCCGACAGCCTGCCACCCGATATTTCCCTCCTTATCGGCCCAGATCATATTCTCTCCCGGGATGTGACTGTAACTACATGCTTCGCGGAATTCTTCCCAGGTTTTGGCCTGGTCCATTCGCAGGGATGCCAGGTAAGGAGAACCACCCGGTTCTAACCAGGCACAACGCACGGCATAGGCCTTATGATTTACAGAGTCGATCATAGTAACCGGTCCGTGCCTTGTATACCTAAGTGTTACTTTTTTTGCTTCCTTTCCTTTTATCTCAATATTTTCTTTCTCCCGTCGCATTTCTTCCCATCCATCTCCATACCTGTATTGCTCAAGGTTTTCCGGGTTGAGGTCATAGACGTAAAGATCTTCCCCGTCCGTTTCAAATACGGTTAGGCCCCA
The DNA here is from genome assembly GCF_004362865.1 of Zeaxanthinibacter enoshimensis. GTDB lineage: Bacteria > Bacteroidota > Bacteroidia > Flavobacteriales > Flavobacteriaceae > Zeaxanthinibacter > Zeaxanthinibacter enoshimensis. Next base: position 821,343 of record NZ_SNYI01000002.1, read on the forward strand.
GCTCCCATACTCGTTGTGTCCTATTGAAATACCGGGTATTTCGGGTTCGCCGCCCCCGATGACATTCCATCCCGGAGCTACAAGATGTGCCATGTATCTCAGTGAAGGAACAGCAATGGTCCTGTGTGGGTCATTAGCCATATAGGTATGCCCGTCAACAGTCCGGGTATCATCTATCACCCAGTTGTTACTTCCTATACTATGATGGTCTGATTTTCCCTCCACCAACTGGTTCAAAGCAAGGGCTACTTTCGGTTCACGGTATTCTGGAACAATATCTTCCGGGCGGAAAACTACTTTCTGCCTGTAAGCTTTATATAATTCCAGGATATCTCCTGACAAGAGATCGGCAGTTAAGGAAGTATCTAATGAAATTTCGGGCTCCTGCGGGTGAAACCAGTACAATTCGCTGACCTTTTCCGGTCCCAGGACAGCCACGGCCCGCCCGATCTCTAATTCTTCTTCTATATTCCCGAGTAAACCCTGGTGCCTGGAGATTACAACCTCAGGGGTCCATTTCCCAGGTTTAATACCGAGCAATTTAAATTCGATTGGTAACTTCCCGGGATTGCGAAGTACCTCATCGATGTATGCGTTGACTCCATCCGTATAGGCCGTAATGATCTCAGCACCCCTGGGGTGGTAATGGTTCATTTCTTCTGTCATATCACCGCGGAATTTGAACAATCGTGTTCCCAGGTCACGTTTGAATTCTCTTTCTCCAAGTATTTCAGCTACGGTCCCCGTAGCCTGCCTTCTCCAGATCTCGAATTGGAAGAGCCGGTCCCGGGCCGCGGCGTAACCCTGGGCGAAGAACAAGTCGTGTTCATTTTCGGCATAAATATGGTTTAAACCCCACTGGTCTCTTTTGATCTCCACGGTTGAGTGCAGTCCGGCGAGGTTTATACTGTTTTTATTTTCTGTTTTACAGGAAAACAGGAGCAGGCTGATACACAGGCATACTATAATTCTCATGGTTGCGGTTTAGGTTGGTCATCAGATCGGTCTTGTGCCGGGTGTCCAAGGGGAAATGAAGATAGAAAAAAATCTGTTCATTTGAGATTTGCAATTCCCTTAGGTCGTGACCTCATTATAGCCATAAAAAAACACCCTGGGGATCGGGTGTCTTTCATGGTAATGAATATAAGTAAGCGTGTCGTTCTGTTATATAACCTGCTGGGACTGTTGTAACCCCGCTTTGATCTGCAGGATGTCCTGGACTGTTTCCCGCATTTTTTCTGCGATAAGCATATGAGGTATTCGTAAAGTGGTAAATCCGTCGTTCATTGAGTGCATGGCTTCCTCCAATTCTTCCATAGCTCTTTTGTGGCTGTAGAGATGAGGTTCATGATCTATTTCCACATTTAATTTAACCCTGGGCAGTGCGATATCAACGGATTTTTTTCCGTCCCACCAGGCAAGCATAGGGTTTTCGCCCGCTTCTTTTAATCCGTAATAGAGTCTGATGGCCTGTAGGGAGGTCTTATGTCTTTTATTAAGTCTCAGTAAGCGGTCGTAGTGCTTTTTGCACAACTCCACATCAAATAGTTCCATGGAGTTTTTATGATCGATGTAACTGAGTTCTTTATGGCATTCTAAACAGGTCATTTAGTAGGTTTGTTGGGGGTTTGGGATAATTATAACTGCGCGTTTTTTTGATTATTATATTTTCTCGATGTACGGACCCCGGATTTTAGACGAACTGCACTTTTTTAGATGAACTGCATATATTTTTAGTTTTTTCAGGTTCAAATTTTAATTCTTAACCGGGCGTCGTTCCAGCAGAATCCTCCTATATTTACGAAAATGACGGGCTAACAATTGGAGTATGTTTAAGAATATAGGACCGGGAGTTTTAGTAGCCGCCGCCTTTATTGGCCCGGGTACGGTTACGGTTTGTACCCTTGCAGGAGTCGGGTTCGGCTATGCTTTACTCTGGACCTTGCTCCTATCTACCCTGGCCACGATGGTCCTGCAGGAAATGTCAGCCCGGCTTGGTCTTGTTACCCGGAATGGATTGGCAGATGTGATCCGTGAACAACTGAATACACCACTACTCCGCAACCTGGTCCTCTTTATAGTTCTGGGAGCAATCGTCATTGGGAATACTGCTTACGAAGCTGGTAATATAGGCGGTGCAACACTGGGACTGGAGGCCATTTTCGGAAACAACTATTCTTCCTTCTATCCCTGGGTGATCGGGATCTCAGCTTTTTTCCTGTTGTTGGCCGGAAACTACAAATTGCTGGAAAAGGTTTTTGTGACCCTGGTCTTGCTGATGAGCGTTTCCTTCATCATAACAGCTGTGATCACGAAACCGGATCTGGGAGACGTATTCCGGGGGTTACTGGTTCCAGGCTTGCCCGAGGGAAGCTTGTTGATGGTTATCGCATTAGTGGGAACCACCGTTGTTCCTTATAACCTTTTCCTGCATGCCTCCCTGGTAAATGAGAAATGGAATGGCAAAGAAGACCTGGGTAAGGCAAGGAATGACACTTTATGGGCCGTGGGATTGGGGGGGCTGGTTTCGATGACTATAGTGATTGCAGCCTCTGCTATTCCAACGACAGAAGTAAATGACGCCCTGGATCTTGCCAAGGGCCTGCAACCATTATTTGGTGAAGGCGCACGTTATTTTATGGGGTTAGGTCTTTTTGCTGCCGGGATCACCTCCTCTATAACTGCTCCCCTGGCAGCAGCCTACGTGGCTAATAGTTGCTTTGGCTGGCAGGCAGATATGAAAGACTGGAAATTCCGCCTGGTTTGGATCTCTGTACTCACGATCGGGGTACTGTCCCTCTCCTTTGGATTCCGGCCGATAGAGATTATCAAATTTGCACAGGTTGCTAATGGGTTGCTGTTACCCGTAATTGCCATTTTCCTTCTTTGGGTTGTTAATAAGGCATCCGTCTTGGGAAGGTATAAGAACGGAGTGGTTCAAAATATCATTGCTGTCGTGATCATAGGGCTGGCCATATTGTTAGGAGCCAAGAGTATTATAACCGTATTTAATGCCTAGACTATGCACAGGAGGAAAATAGATATTAACAGCGATGTAGGGGAAGGTATGGGGAACGAAGCCGAACTCTTCCCTTATATCAGTTCCTGTAACATTGCCTGCGGCGGACATGCCGGGGATGAAGGGGAGATCAGGAGAGTACTCTCACTGGCGAAAGCTCACGGACTTAAGATGGGGGCGCATCCATCATACCCGGATAAGGATAATTTTGGGAGAACTTCCATGACCATGTCGGAAAGCGAACTGATCGATACCATCAGGGAGCAATTATCATTGGTCTGCCGGGTTGCCGAAGAAGAAAATTGTACTCTTTACCACGTAAAGCCTCATGGTGCACTCTACAATGATATTGTTGCGGATAAATCCCTGGCCAGGATATTTTTAAAGGCCCTGGAGCCTTTTGATCCTGAGCTGGTCATTTATACACCTTACGGTTCAGCACTCACTGAAGAAGCCATAGCTGCCGGCAGAAGGGTTGTATTTGAAGCATTTGTTGACAGGGCTTATAATTCAGACATGAGCCTGGTGTCGCGACAACAGCCGGGGGCTTTGATAGAGTCACCGGAGAAAGCCCTGGATCATATTGTAAACATGGTACTCCGGAGAAAGGTCAGGAGTATAGAAGGCGAGCTTCTTTCTATGGAGGCAAATACCTTCTGTATACACGGAGATACTCCTTCGGCATTGCAAATATTGATGTATATTTCAAAAGAATTACCCAAACACGGAATTTACCTGGACAAGTGAGCAAGTACCCTATAACCATAGAACCCTTCGGGGAATACGCCATGCTGATCAAATGGCCGGAAGAAGTCAAGGAACCTATTCTTGAGGATATGTTGCAGTTTGGGAATTTCCTGGAACAAAACTGCCTTAAAAAGGGCAAATGGGAATTGGTCCCGGCATACCATACGATGGCTGTGATCAGGAGGATCCCTATAGAAGACAGTGCCAATCTGAAAAGAGAATTGCTACAATGGTATGAAAATGCCACGAAAGCTGAACTTCCGGAGCGTTATCTTTGGAAACTTCCTGTCTGTTACGACGAAGAGTTTGCTCCCGATCTTAAAGAAGTATCAGATAAACTTGGTTTGAGTTCGGAAGAAGTCATCAATATGCATACCTCTTCTACCTATACCGTGTACGGCCTCGGATTTCTACCGGGTTTCATGTACCTGGGAGGACTGCCTGATAGTTTACAAATTCCAAGGCGGGAACACCCGAGGATGAAAGTAGATGCAGGTTCCGTGGGACTTGCCGGGCAACAGACAGGCATCTATCCCCAGGAATCACCGGGAGGATGGAATATTATTGGAAACTGCCCTATTCCGAGTTTTGATGCCAAGAAAGAACCTCCAAGCTTTATAAAGACCGGGGATAAAGTGCGATTTTACGAGATCACGGAAGGAGAATACCAGTTATTCAAATTAGAGTCTGAAGTGGGGATACATCAAATTGAAAAAATCAAGCTGGATGCTGACAGTTAAGAAAACAGGCCTTTACACCAGTGTACAGGACCTGGGAAGATTTGGATACAGGAAACTCGGGGTGCCCGCATCAGGTGCGATGGACAGTTATGCCGCTTCTGTAGCGAATTCGCTGTTGGAGAACGAGGAAGAGGACGCCGTGCTGGAGATCACTATGACCGGACCCACCCTGGTTTTTGAAAAATCGACTTATATCGCGGTTTCAGGCGCAGAGCTATCTATGAAGTGCAACGGGGAGGCTATTGAGAAGAATACCGTGCACAAGATCGAAGCCGGGGATGAAATTTCTTTTGGACAATTGGAGCATGGGTTCAGGAGCTACCTGGCTGTTAAAGGCGGGTTCCTTACAAAAAAAATACTGGATAGCAGGTCTTTTTATTTCCCTGTAACTGAAATGGGAAAGATCAGAGAACATATGCAGCTCCCTTACGATGAGACCCTGGAGTTTGAACCCAAGATCAGTAGTGTAACAACAAAAGGTTTTTACAAAGAGAATATACTGAAGGTGTCGCCCGGGCCGGAATATGCCATGCTCAATGACAGGCAACTGGAGACTATATTCACGAAGGACTTTACCATTGCAAAAGAAAACAACCGTATGGCCTACCAGCTGGAGGAAGCTATAGAAGGTCATAACAAGAGCATGCTTACCTCTGCAACGCTCCCCGGAACCATACAGTTTACACCTGCAGGTAAACTGATCATACTTATGCGAGACGGTCAAACTACAGGAGGCTACCCCAGGGTGCTGCAGCTGTCTTCTACAGCGGTCTCGTTGCTGGCACAGAAGAAATACGGGGATCATATCCGTTTAAGAATGCATTGAATACTACTTCTTCTACTTTTTTACCTTTGCTGGATATAATAACGGAACTGCATTTAAATACCTGGCAATCAGTTATTTAAATAGTATTGGATGGTATTGAATTTATCCTCTTAGGCATATGCCGGATTCTTCCCATAGTCAAAGGCTTATCTTTGGAAGTCATTGTAAAATAGGAAGACCAAACGGCATTTATGGAATTGAATAAATACAGCAAACAGATTACCCAGGATCCATCGCAACCGGCCTCGCAGGCAATGCTTTACGCCCTAGGACTTAAGGAAGAGGATATGAGCAAACCCTTTATCGGGATTGGGAGTACCGGCTATGAAGGGAATCCCTGCAATATGCATCTCAACGATCTTGCACAGCATGTGAAGACCGGGGTAGGGGAAGCCGGGATGGTCGGACTTGTATTCAATACCATTGGAGTCAGTGACGGTATTTCAATGGGTACTTACGGGATGAGGTATTCCCTGCCATCCCGGGATATCATTGCAGACTCCATGGAAACCGTGGTACAGGCGATGAATTACGATGGTTTGGTCACCGTGGTGGGATGTGATAAGAATATGCCGGGAGCCTTAATGGCAATGATCCGTCTTAACAGGCCCAGTGTTATGGTATATGGAGGCACAATTGCTTCGGGTTGTGTCAGGAACAGGAACCTGGATGTAGTTTCGGCTTTCGAAGCCTGGGGTGAAAAGGTGGCTGGAAGCATTAATGAAGAGGAATATAAAGAAGTGATACAAAATGCCTGCCCAGGAGCAGGTGCTTGTGGAGGAATGTATACAGCAAACACTATGGCCTCTGCTATAGAAGCACTGGGGATGGCCTTACCCTATAATTCTTCTAACCCCGCTGTGGGTAAGGATAAAAAGGGAGATTGTATAAAAGCCGGTAAAGCACTTCGGGTGCTGATGGAAAAGGATCTGAAGCCCATGGATATCCTTAGCAGGAAATCATTTGAGAATGCAGTCCGACTTATCATTGTTCTCGGGGGGTCCACTAATGCGGTACTGCACTTCCTTGCAATAGCAAAAGCCGCTGACATTAACTTCACTCTGGATGATTTCCAGCGGATTAGTGATACAACCCCGTTCCTGGCTGACCTGAAACCCAGCGGGAAATACCTCATGGAAGATGTTTACAGGGTAGGAGGAATTCCGGCTGTTATGAAGTTCATGCTCGAAAATGATATGCTGCACGGAGATTGTCTTACGGTAACCGGGAAAACCCTGGCTGAGAACCTGAAAGACGTACCGGGTCTTAAGAGCGGGCAGGATGTTATCCACCCGGTCAGCAACCCTATCAAACCAACGGGACATCTCAGGATATTGTACGGAAACCTCGCAGAAGAAGGTGCAGTTGCCAAGATCACCGGGAAAGAAGGCCTTCACTTTACGGGACCTGCAAAGGTGTTCGAGGATGAGTTCAAAGCCAATGAAGGTATTGGAAAAGGTCTGGTGAAGAAAGGGGATGTGGTGGTTATCCGGTATGAAGGTCCTAAAGGAGGTCCGGGTATGCCGGAAATGCTAAAACCCACTTCGGCCATCATGGGGGCAGGTCTTGGAAAGGATGTAGCTCTTATTACTGATGGGAGGTTCTCCGGGGGAACCCATGGTTTCGTGGTCGGTCATATTTCACCGGAAGCTCAGGAAGGTGGTACTATCGCATTACTTAAAGACGGCGATATGATCACTATCGATGCCGAGGAGAATACCATAAGTGTTGCCCTCAGCGAGGAAGAACTGAAGGCCCGCCGGGAGGCATGGACCGCTCCACCTTTGAAGGTTAAGCGGGGCAGTCTTTTTAAATATGCCAAAACTGTTTCATCAGCCTCCCAGGGTTGTGTGACAGACGAGTTATAACACATTAACATAGCATAGCAGATCTATGGAAACATTGAAGGATAAAAAAATGAAAAAGAGCGCAGACACCCGGATGAAGATCAGTGGTGCAGAGGCTATCATCCACTGCCTGCTGGCAGAAGGAGTAGACCTTATCTATGGTTACCCCGGGGGTGCTATCATGCCTGTCTACGACGAATTATACAAGTTCCAGGATCAGCTTACCCATGTCCTTACCCGGCACGAGCAGGGGGCGGCCCATGCTGCACAGGGATATGCGAGGGCAACCGGAAAGGTCGGGGTTGCCATGGCCACTTCCGGGCCCGGGGCAACGAACCTGGTGACAGGTCTTGCCGATGCCCAGATCGATTCAACTCCTATGGTCTGTATAACCGGGCAGGTACCCCGTCATTTACTGGGTTCTGATGCTTTCCAGGAAACCGATATCATCGGTATTTCTACCCCGGTCACCAAATGGAATTACCAGGTTACCAAGGCCTCTGAGATCCCTGAGATCATGGCTAAAGCTTTCTATATAGCTAAATCGGGCAGGCCAGGACCTGTGCTGGTGGATATCACTAAAAATGCCCAGTTTGATGAACTGGAATTTGAATACAAGCCTTGCACCCAGGTTAGAAGTTACCAGCCTTATCCTAAACCTGATATGGCGGATTTACAAGAGGCCGCAGCCCTCATCAATACTGCCAAAAAACCATACATTGTATATGGCCAGGGCGTGATCCTCGGCAAAGCAGAAGAAGAATTAAAAGCACTGGTGGAAAAATCAGGCATTCCTGCAGCCTGGACGATTCTCGGTTTGTCGGCCATGGAGACCGATCATCCCCTCAATGTTGGAATGGTCGGGATGCACGGGAATTACGGTCCTAATGTGCTAACCAACGAGTGCGACCTGCTTGTCGCCATTGGTATGCGGTTTGATGACCGGGTGACCGGTGACCTGGATACCTATGCCAAACAGGCAAAGATCATTCATTTTGAAATAGATCCAGCAGAGATCAATAAGAACGTAAAAGTGGATGTGGCTGTACTTGGCAATGCCAAAGAGTCTTTAAAGCTGCTTTTACCCTTGATCAAGGAAAATAAGCACGAAGCCTGGCATTCCGAATTCAAGAAAAAACAGGAGGAAGAGTACGAGGCGGTGATCAAAGCAGACCTGTATCCTCAAAAACCGGGGCTTACCATGGGTGAGGTGATCGGTTCCATCAATAAAGCATCCGGGGATAATGCCGTCATCGTCTCTGATGTAGGCCAGCACCAGATGATCGCCTGTCGCTATGCGCGCTTTACCCAGACTAAAAGTAATATTACCTCAGGCGGACTCGGAACGATGGGATTTGCACTCCCTGCAGCTATAGGTGCGAAAATGGGTGCCGAGGACAGGGAAGTAGTGGCCATTATAGGGGATGGCGGGTACCAGATGAATATACAGGAGCTCGCTACCATTTTCCAGAATAAGACCGCGGTAAAGATCGTAGTGCTGAATAACGAACATTTAGGCATGGTGCGGCAATGGCAGGAACTTTTCTTCGAAAAGCGATATGCTTCCACGGTGATGACCAATCCTGATTTTGTAAAGATTGCGGAGGGATACCACCTGAAAGCCCGCCGGGTGGAAGAACGTTCTGAACTGGATGAAGCGGTTAAGGAGATGATGAATTCCAAAGAACCCTATTTCCTGGAGGTAAGAGTTGAAAAAGAAGATAATGTCTTCCCGATGATCCCTTCAGGGGCATCTGTCTCAGACATTCGATTAAAATAATACGGTAGGTATGGAAAAAAAATGGTTTACCATTTCAGTATACTCAGAGAACAACGTCGGGCTCCTCAACAGGATCTCCGGGATATTCCTGAAAAGACACATCAATATTGAAAGCCTTAATGTCTCTAAATCCGAGATAGAAGGGGTTTCTAAATTTACGGTGGTGGTATTTACTACGGAGGACTGGACCCGCAAGATCGTGATGCAGATAGAAAAGCAGATAGAGGTGATCAAAGCATTTTATCACACGGATGAAGAGACGATCTACCAGGAATCAGCACTCTTCAAAATAGGATCTCACCTCTTGTTCGATGAAAGGCAGATACAGAATATCATAAAGGACAGTCACGCCCAGATCGTGACGGTTTCCAGGGAATTTTTCGTGCTGGCAAAAACCGGGAAACGGGAAGAGATCGAAGAAATGTACAGGCTGTTAAAACCCTATGGGATCATGCAGTTTGTGAGATCAGGGCGGATCACGGTAACAAAGGCCGAAATGAAGATATCCTCCTTACTGGCCGCAATGGAAAAATAATAATCAAACCAATATTTATAAATAATCATTACAAAAAATGGCAAATTACTTCAATACACTCTCCTTACGCGAACAACTGATGCAACTGGGTAAATGCCGGTTTATGGAATCGAGCGAGTTTTCGGATGGTGTATCCGCACTTAAAGGCAAAAAAATAGTGATCATTGGTTGTGGGGCACAGGGCCTTAACCAGGGACTGAACATGAGGGATTCCGGCCTGGATGTCGGCTACACCCTTCGCGATGCAGCGATAGCTGAAGAACGCCCTTCATTTAAGAATGCCAAAGAGAACGGTTTTAAAGTTGGTACCTACAAAGAAATGATTCCTACCGCTGACCTGGTCATTAACCTTACCCCGGATAAGCAGCATACCGCTGTGATCAATGCGGTAATGCCACTGATGAAGAAAGGCGCCACCTTGTCTTACTCCCACGGGTTCAACATCGTGGAAGAAGGAATGCAGGTTCGGGAAGACCTGACCGTAATAATGGTCGCGCCAAAAAGCCCCGGTTCTGAAGTGCGCGAGGAATACAAACGCGGATTTGGGGTGCCCACCCTGATCGCAGTACATCCGGAAAACGACCCGGAGCAGAAGGGACTTGAACAGGCCAAAGCTTATGCCGTCGCTACCGGGGGTCATAAGGCAGGGGTGCTCGAATCCTCTTTCGTGGCTGAAGTGAAATCAGACCTAATGGGAGAACAGACCATCCTCTGCGGCCTGTTGCAGACAGGTTCTATCCTCTGCTTTGACAAGATGGTAGCCGAAGGAATAGAACCGTCCTATGCTTCCAAACTAATTCAGTACGGCTGGGAAACGATTACTGAAGGGTTGAAATACGGGGGAATCACCAATATGATGGATCGCCTGTCTAACCCGGCAAAGATCAAAGCGTTTGAATTGTCTGAGGAACTTAAGGAGATCATGAGACCATTGTTCAATAAACATATGGATGATATCATGAGCGGTCATTTCTCTAAAACAATGATGGAGGATTGGGCTAATGACGATAAGAATCTCCACGCCTGGCGAGCTGCTACCGGGGAAACTGCCTTCGAGAAAACTCCGGCAGGGGATCACAAGATCTCCGAACAGGAGTATTATGATCATGGTGTCCTGATGGTGGCCATGGTCAGGGCAGGAGTAGAGCTGGCTTATGAAGCGATGACAGAATCAGGCATCATAGGGGAGTCGGCTTATTACGAGTCGCTGCACGAAACTCCGCTGATAGCTAATACTATCGCGAGGAAAAAACTATTTGAAATGAACAGGGTGATCTCGGATACGGCAGAATACGGATGTTACCTCTTTGATCATGCTTGTAAACCCCTGTTGGCAGATTTCATGAAAAAAATTAAGACTGATGTGATCGGGAAATCCTATGCTGAAGGCAAAGGGAACGGGGTAGATAATGCAAAGCTCATCGCGGTGAATAAAACCCTGAGGGAACACCCGGTAGAGATCGTCGGGGCAAGGTTACGCGCGTCTATGACGGCAATGAAACCGCTGGCCTGATCAAAAAAATTTATAGAAAAGAACAGAATAATCATTTGATTATGGAACAAACAATGAATCAAATCCCGGAAGCTTACGCGATCACAGATCCCATTCACCAGAAGAAATACCTGGTGAACGGTAAGCTCGAATCCTGGGAAGGGGCAAGTACGGAAGTGTATTCGTCTATCTCGTCTTCGGAGGATTATGCGCCTACCTTACTAGGAAGTATCCCGGATATGGGAGAACCTGAAGCCCTGGCGGCTTTACAGGGTGCGCTGGAAGCCTTTGACCAGGGAAAAGGTATATGGCCTACCATGAGGGTTAAAGACCGCATAGAGTGTATGCTGAAGTTTGTCAGCCAGATGGAGACCAAAAGGGACGAGATCGTAAAATTGCTGATGTGGGAAATAGGAAAATCACTTCCTGATTCTGAAAAGGAATTTGACCGTACCGTGGAGTATATCTATAATACGATCGAAGATTACCGCGAATTGGACAGGAATTCGGCCAAGTTTACCAAGAATGACGGGGTGTATGCCCACATCAGGAGGGGACCCCTGGGAGTGGTACTCTGCCTGGGACCATATAACTACCCGCTGAACGAAACCTTTGCCCTTCTTATCCCTGCTATAATTATGGGAAATACCACCATTTTTAAGCCGGCTAAACACGGGGTACTGTTAATTACGCCTCTGCTCGAAGCATTCCAGTCAAGTTTTCCGAAGGGGGTGGTGAATATCCTTTTTGGTCGGGGACGGGCGGTCGCAGCTCCTATTATGAAGACAGGAAAAGTAGATGTGCTCGCGTTGATCGGGAACAGTAAATCGGCCAATGCCCTCCAGGAACAGCATCCCAAGAGCAACAGGCTTCGGCTGGTCCTCGGTCTCGAGGCTAAGAACCCTGCGATCGTTTTACCGGATGCAGACCTGGACCTGACCATCGAAGAATGCCTTGCGGGAACATTGTCTTTTAACGGTCAGCGTTGTACAGCACTGAAGATCGTATATGTTCACCAGGAGGTTAGGGAGGAATTCCTGCAGCGCTTTGCAAAGAGAGTCGATGAACTTAAGTTTGGGAACCCATGGGAAAAAGGGGTGAAACTCACTCCCTTACCGGAGCCGGGTAAACCTGATTATATACAGGAACTCATTGATGATGCCTTGGCAAAAGGGGCAAAGATCATAAATGAAAAGGGGGGAGAACGCAGTGATAATTATATCTGGCCTGCAGTGTTATACCCCGTAACCAAAGAGATGAGGGTGTATAAGGAAGAACAATTCGGACCTGTGATCCCGGTAATATCATTCCAGGATATTGAAGAACCCCTGGATGACATGGCCGAAAGTAATTACGGGCAGCAGGTGAGTCTATTCGGGAAGGACGTCTATACCCTTGCACCCCTGATCGATACCCTGGTAAACCTCGTTTGCCGGGTGAACCTGAACAGCTCCTGCCAGCGAGGGCCAGATGTCTACCCGTTTACTGGCAGGAAAGATTCTGCCCAATCTACGTTAAGTGTGCATGATGCATTGCGATCATTCTCGATCCGTACCTTCGTAGCCTTTAAGGATAACCCTTTAAATACGGAGACCGTAGAGCAATTACTGGAATCCAAGCTGTCTAACTTTATAAGCACGGACTATATCCTGTGATATTATTGATTATAACACAAAAGCCCCTTCCTGTCATGGAAGGGGCTTTCTGTTTTTAAACCGCGACTGTTCGATATTATCAAAAGATTACTGACTCTATTACCTAAAAAGGTAAAATACTACCTAAAGCTGGTAATCCAAGACAGCTGTTCACGCGTATCTACAGCTAACTTTGATTGCAGGATTAAACCCGGGCTAACCGAACGGGTTTTCCGGGACAGTTTAAACAGGTACACATGAAACCAGATATATTGAGAAAGAAAGCCTTATTCGCCCTGGCCATGGGTGGGTTTGGGATTGGATTGACAGAATTTGTCATCATGGGAATATTACCCGATGTGGCACAGGATCTAAACATCAGCATTGCCAAAGCCGGTCATTTTATTGCGGCCTATGCCCTTGGCGTTGTAGTGGGAGCACCATTGCTGACCGCGGTGGCCGGGAAATGGAAAGCGCATAAGGTGATGTTATACCTCATGTTGTGGTTTACCCTATTCAATACCTTATCGGCATTTGCTCCTAATTACGAATTATTATTGCTCACCAGGTTCCTCTCTGGTCTGCCGCATGGTGCTTTTTTCGGAATTGGGGCAGTAGTGGCTGCAAAACTGGCGAAAAAAGGGAAGGCAGCACAAGCGATCGCCACTATGTTTGCCGGTCTCACAGTGGCCAATGTCCTGGGAGTGCCACTGGGAACTTACCTCGGGCAACAGATCCACTGGAGCTGGTCTTTTCTCCTAGCGGGAATTATAGGCCTGTTAACGCTGGTTAGTGTACATTTCTGGATTCCTGTACAGGAAAGGGCCTCTACCCGGGGCTTTGGGAAAGACATAAGTATTCTTGCCAAACCGCAGGTGCTGGGACTTATTCTCCTGACCACCATTGGAACAGGGGGTTTCTTTGCATGGTACAGTTATATCGCCCCACTGCTTACCAAAGTTGCAGGTTGGGAAGATGAAATGGTCAGCTATGCAATGATACTGGCTGGCCTTGGAATGGTAGCCGGGAATTTCCTGGGTGCCAAGTTGGCCGAATGGTTTGCCCCTATGAAAGCAGTGGTCACCAGCCTGATCCTAATGACCGCAGTGCTGGTGGTGAACAGTTTCCTTGCCGTTGATCCTTATGCCGCCATTATCATGACCTTTGTGATCAGTATGGTAGCCTTCACGGTGGGAACACCTGTTCAAATGGCCATTATACAACAATCAAAGGGTTCAGAAATGCTGGGATCGTCACTGAACCAAAGTGCTTTTAATATGGCCAATGCTTCCGGAGCTTTTTTCGGCGGATTACCCATCGCCATGGGGTATGATTTTACCAAGCCGGGACTGGTGGGAGCATTGTTAGCCGGGATTGGGGTGCTGATCGCTTCAGTGCTTCTCCTGCTGCAGCGCCGACAAGTAAAGAACAGGAGGAGACAACTCGCTTTACAATCCTAGATCTGCGCTGCCAGCCAGTTTCCTACTTCATCGGTTCCGTGAGCTTTATCCTTATCTGCAAGGTCTTCGGTAACCATACCTGTTTCAAGGGCCTGGTTAACGGCATCTCTAATAGCGGTGGCTTCCTCGCTGAGCCCGAAGTCCTCAAACATCATGGCGGCAGAAAGTATAGTGGCCATGGGATTGGCGATATTTTTCCCGGCGGCCTGGGGGTATGAACCGTGTATAGGCTCGTAAAGAGAAACATTTTCTCCTACCGAGGCCGATGGCATTAAGCCCATGGAACCGGAGATCACTGAAGCCTCGTCCGTCAGGATATCGCCAAACAGGTTCTCTGTGATCAGTACGTCATAAGAATTTGGCCATTGAACAAGACGCATTGCCACGGCATCTACGAACTCATAACTCACGGTAACTTCCGGGTAATCTTTTTCCATAGCCTGTACCGTTTCCCTCCATAACCTGGAAGATTCCAGCACATTGGCTTTATCCACACAACAAAGCTTCTTGGATCGCCTCATAGCAAGCTCAAAGCCCTTCTTAGCCAGGCGCTGAACTTCTTTGCGCGTATAGGTACAGGTATCATAGGCTGTATCACCATTATCCTCCCTGCCGCGTTTTCCGAAATATATTCCACCTGTAAGTTCGCGCAGGAAGACCAGGTCTGTCCCTTCTATTCGCTCTCTCTTTAACGGGGATTTATCAACCAGTGAAGGAAAGGTGAACGTCGGCCGGACATTCGCGAACAAACCTAATTCCTGCCTCATTTTTAATAGTCCCTGTTCCGGCCTCACTTTGGCAGAAGGGTCGTTATCAAACCTCGGGTGTCCAATGGCCCCGAAGAGTACAGCATCTGCTTCCCGGCAGATCTTGTGGGTCTCCGGGGGATAGGGATCACCCACGGCATCTATGGCCGCAGCACCTGTCAGTGCAGGGATCCAGTTAATAGTATGGTCAAACTTTTTAGCTACTGCGTCGCAGACCTTGACAGCCTGGTCTATTACTTCCGGACCAATGCCGTCCCCGGCCAATAAGGCAATATTTAAGTTCATGTGTTGGTATTTGATCGTTAAAAAATATTGAGCATTTTCTCGGTTGCCTTGATGGCAGATACCGTCTGGTCAGAATCAAGTCCCCGCGTCTTGAATTCCCTGCCGTCGTGTTCCCATGTAATAATGGTTTCACAAAGGGAATCGGAATTGCTTCCCGGGGGTATTCTCACCGCGTAATCAGTCAGGGTTGGCAGTTCCATCTTCCGGGAGGAGTAAACTTTTCTCAGTGCATTCATAAAGGCATCAAACTGGCCGTCTCCCTGGGCATTTTCCTCATGGGAGTCTCCATCGATCTCCACGGACACCGTGGTAGATGGTTTTAATCCCTTGGAATGGGTTAGAACATAAGACCGTACAAAAACACGCTGTTGGTAGGTGTTACTATCCAGTACATCAGAGATAATGTACGGCAGGTCTTCTTTTGTCACCTTTTCTTTCTTGTCTCCCAGTTCAATGATCCGTTGGGTAACCCTTTTTAGTTCTTCATCATTCAGGGTAAGCCCCAGTTCCTGGAGGTTCTTCTGGATGTTGGCTTTCCCGGAGGTCTTGCCAAGGGCGTACTTCCGTTTCCGCCCGAATCGCTCCGGCAGCAGATCATTAAAGTAAAGATTCTTCTTGTTGTCTCCATCTGCATGAATACCAGCAGTTTGGGTGAAAACATTATCGCCTACAATAGGTTTGTTGGCAGGGATACCAAAGCCGGTAAAAGTGGAGACCAACTTACTTACCTTAAAGAGAGAAGATTCCTTAACATTGATGCGGACATCGGGTATAAAGTCGTTTACCACGGCCACCACGCTCGCTAAGGGGGCGTTTCCTGCACGTTCTCCCATCCCGTTCACTGTCAGGTGTAACCCGTCACAACCGGCTCTCAGGGCCTCCATTACATTGGCCACACTGAGGTCGTAATCGTTATGCCCGTGAAAATCGATGTGTAGCTGCGGGTATTTCTTCCTGATCTCATAAAGGAAACTATAAGTTTCTGAAGGGGTAAGAATTCCAAGGGTGTCGGGAAGCAGCAGTCTTTTGATGGGCAGTGTTGTAAGGTAATCGATAAAACTATATACATAGTCCGGCGAATTCCGCATGCCATTACTCCAGTCTTCCAGGTATACATTGGTACTGATCCCGTTTTTCTCTGCCTGTGCCACTACGGCGGCAATTTCACTGAAATGTTGCTCCGGAGTCTTTTTTAACTGGTGGGTCAGGTGATTCATAGACCCTTTAGTCAGCAGGTTCTGAACCCGTGCCCCGGCCTTGATCATCCATTCGATGGAACTGCCTCCATCCACGAAGGTCAGTACCTCAACCCTGTCCAGATAACCTTTTTCTTCCGCCCAGCTAGTGATCTGTGCGACGGACTGGAACTCTCCTTCGGAAACCCTGGCAGAGGCAACCTCTATGCGGTCCACCTTCAGTTCGTCCAGCAGGAGTTTAGCCAGGGTCAGTTTTTCAGAAGCTGAAAAAGAGACTCCGGACGTCTGTTCTCCGTCCCTGAGGGTAGTATCCATTATTTCTATGGTGCGCTTCTTCATGGTCTTACCTTGCTGTTAGGCAGAAGATCTTTCTTTGTGGGAATTATAAAGGATTCCGGGCGTTAAATGCAGTGATGTCATCTTCCAGGTTCAAAAGGAAATCGATGTCGTCAAAACCGTTAAGCATATTATCTTTCTTATACGGGTTGATATCAAAGGTTTCGCTGGCCCCGGTCGCAAGGATAGTTATCGCCTGTTCCGGTAAGTCTACCTTTATCTCCGTCTTCGGATCCTTTTCAATGGCTTCAAAGATCTGTTGCAGGAAGGCCGCACTGACCTGCACCGGGAGTACGCCAACGTTCAGACAGTTGTTCCTGAAGATATCGGCAAAAAAGCTCGAAACAACACATCGGAAACCGTAATCGTAAACGGCCCAGGCAGCATGCTCCCGCGAGGAACCGGAACCGAAGTTCTTTCCACCTACAAGGATCTGGCCCGAGTAAATTGGGTTATTCAGCACAAAATGTTCTTTCGGGCTGTTGTCCGGGTTGTAACGCCAGTCGCGGAAGAGGTTATCTCCAAACCCTTCCCTGGTAGTTGCTTTCAGGAAACGGGCAGGGATGATCTGGTCCGTATCCACATTTTCTATAGGCAGAGGCACTGCTGTGCTGGTAAGTACATTAAATTTATCGTAAGCCATTCCTATTATCTTGTATTAATATTTTTATTTCAGGCCGTAGCCATTTCGAGGAGTTCTCTTGGGTCTGTCACCTTACCCGTCACCGCGGCTGCTGCAGCCACAAGCGGGCTTGCAAGGAGGGTCCGTGCTCCAGGTCCCTGTCGCCCTTCAAAATTCCGGTTAGAAGTACTCACCGCATATTTCCCTGCAGGGATCTTATCATCATTCATGGCAAGGCATGCAGAACAGCCGGGTTCCCGCAATTCAAAGCCTGCTTCCGTAAGAATATCCAGCAGTCCTTCTTGCCGGATTGCAGCTTCTACCTTATGAGAGCCGGGCACTAGCCAGGCGGTTACATTATCAGCTTTTTTCCGGCCTTTTACGATTTGAGTAAACGCCCGGAAGTCCTCTATCCTTCCATTGGTACAACTTCCAAGGAAGACAAAATCGATCGGTTTGCCGATCATGGAATCACCCTCGTGAAAATCCATATAGGCCAGGGATTTGGCATAGGTTGCCGCGCCTCCTTCAACTGTATCGGCTGTTGGTATTCCCTTCGTAATCCCAACCCCCATTCCCGGGTTGGTTCCGTAAGTGATCATAGGTTCAATATCATCCCCGTTAAAACTGATCTCTTTGTCAAAAATAGCATCGTCATCGGTCTTCAGCGTAGCCCAGTACTCCATGGCTTTATCCCATGCTTCGCCTTTTGGCGTGAACTCACGTCCCTTGATGTACTCAAATGTTTTTTTATCCGGGGACATCATTCCGCCCCTGGCGCCCATCTCAATACTCAGGTTACATACCGTCATCCTTCCTTCCATAGACATATTCCGGAAGACCTCCCCGGCATACTCTACAAAATACCCAGTGGCACCGGAGGTGGTCAGCCTGGAAATTATATACAGGGCTACATCCTTAGGCGTTACCCCCGGGTTCAGTTGACCGTGCACATTGATGCGCATCCGTTTAGGTTTGGGTTGCAGTATACATTGTGTTGCCAGGACCATTTCTACCTCGGAGGTACCTATCCCGAAAGCAATAGCACCAAAAGCCCCGTGTGTAGAAGTATGTGAATCCCCGCAGACAATGGTTGCCCCGGGAACGGTTATCCCATTTTCCGGACCGATCACATGGACGATCCCGTTCTTTTCATGTCCTAAACCCCAGTAAGGAATTCCGTGTTCTGCCGCATTCTGTTCCAACATTTTCAGCTGGTTGGCGGAAAGCGGGTCAGCCACAGGTAAATGCTGGTTCCTGGTAGGGGTGTTGTGATCTGCAGTAGCAAAGGTCCGCTCCGGGTACCGCACCTTGATCCCACGATTCTTTAGCCCCAGGAAAGCCACAGGGCTGGTCACCTCGTGAACGAGGTGGCGGTCTATAAAAAGAACTTGCGGCCCGTTTTCAATTTTCTTGATCACGTGGGCATCCCAGACTTTATCGAACAGTGTTTTACTCATAATTGAAATAGCTTCTGATTAGCCAGTATTTAAGCATTCAAAAGTAGTAAAGCATATTAAGAGTACAGGGAAACCGCATTTTCAAATTACGATGTTCAACCACTTATAATGTGATGTATAATGCAGTTAATCAATTAGTTAAGAGATATAATAGGGAAATTTTGACGAGTTCCAAGCGTTTCGCTTTAGCCAGGATTAATTGGGTGATCCGGGGAGTGACCCAGCCCATTCATTAATTTCCGGGAATTACTATGTCTATAATCAGCACCTATACCGGGGTAGTCTCTGGTTCAGCTGATATAGGTCCAGATATCCTTATGCCGTGACAACCTGCTGTAAGCCACCCTGACCGGGAGATTATCATTGGCCTCCAAATCGGGGTCCTCTTTCAGTAACCGCTGGGCGTAAAAACGTGCGGTCTGTAATATATCCCTGTCCCTGACCACGTCTGCTATCTTCAGGTTCAGAACTCCGCTTTGCTGGGTTCCCATCAGGTCGCCGGGTCCCCGGAGTTTCAGATCCACTTCGGCTATTTCAAAACCGTCATTGGTCCTTACCATGGTCTCCAGCCTGGTCTTTGCTTCTGAGGATAATTTATGACCGGTCATCAGGATACAGAAACTTTGCTCGGCCCCGCGGCCTACACGCCCGCGCAACTGGTGTAACTGGGAGAGACCAAAGCGCTCTGCACTCTCTATGATCATCACGGAAGCATTGGGAACATTGACACCCACTTCAATCACTGTCGTTGCTACCATGATCTGGGTTTCTTTTTTGAGAAATCGTTCCATTTCGTAGTCCTTGTCCTCAGCCTTCATCTGCCCATGTACAATAGAGACCTGGTATTCCGGTTGTGGAAATTCGCGGACCACGCTTTCATAGCCATCCATCAGGTCTTTGTAATCCAAGGCTTCTGATTCCTGTATCAGGGGGTAAACAATATAGACCTGTCGCCCTTTCTGGATCTCGTCCCTGAGAAAACGGAACACTTTTAACCGGTTAGCATCGTATCGATGTACGGTACGTATAGGTTTCCGACCCGGCGGAAGTTCGTCGATCACTGAGATATCCAGGTCGCCGTAAAGGCTCATGGCCAGGGTTCTGGGAATCGGTGTAGCAGTCATCACCAGGATGTGGGGAGGTAATTGGTTCTTACGCCAAAGCTTGGCACGCTGGGCCACCCCGAACCTGTGTTGCTCATCAATAATTGCCAGCCCCAGGTTGTGGAAGCGCACCTTATCTTCTAAAACCGCATGCGTCCCTACCAGGATATTAAGTTTCCCATTCTGTAATTCTTCGTGCAGGGGTTTCCGGTCTTTTTGTTTTACCGAACCTGTCAGCAGCGCGATTGAGACCCCCATATCTCCCAGTAGTTCCTTTAGCCCGTTATAGTGCTGTACTGCCAGGATCTCAGTAGGTGCCACCAGGCAGGCCTGGTATCCGTTATCTATCGCCAGGAGCATTGCCAGGAGAGCAACTATCGTCTTACCCGAGCCAACGTCACCTTGCAGTAAACGGTTCATCTGTGCATTACTGCCAAGGTCTGCACGAATTTCTTTGATAACCCTTTGCTGGGCGCCGGTGAGCTGGAACGGTAAATGTTCCTGGTAAAAACGGTTAAAATGTTCACCCACCTTTTCAAAGGGCATACCCTTGATCTTTTGTTTTCGCAGTTGTTTTTTAAAGAGCAGCTGCAGCTGTATGTAGAAGAATTCTTCAAATTTTAAGCGGAACTGGGCCTTTGATAAGGTTTCCTGGTCTTTGGGAAAATGGATATGGAATAATGCCCTGGATTTAGAGGTGAGTCGTAACTCCTCGATCATTTTTGCAGGCAGGGTTTCTGCAAATGCTCCGGGTAACTCACTGAATAGCTGTTGGAGCAGTTTATTCATTAAACGGTTGGTTATTCCTCTTTTCTGAAGTTTTTCAGTGGAAGGATAAACAGGTTGCATCGCTACCCGGATACCCTGCTGGTGTTCTTGTGCCAATTCCATTTCCGGGTGAGGCATGGAAAACCGGCCGTTAAAATACTGCAAGCGTCCGAAGATGACATAGGGAACATTCAGCTTCAGGCTCTCCCTGATCCATTTATGACCCCGGAACCACACTAGCTCCATTTCCCCGGTTTGGTCCATGAAAGTGGCGACCAGGCGACTTCCCCTGGCTTGTTCTACAGTTTTTAGATGTACGACCTTACCAATGATCTGGACCTCGGAAGAATTTCGCTGCAATTGGTTAATGGTGTAATATTGAGTTTTGTCAATATACCTGTTCGGGAACAGGTGCAGCAGGTCCTGGTAGGTATGAATACCCAGTTCAGATTGCAGGATTTCGGCCCTGTTGGGCCCTACGCCTTTCAGGTAGGCTATAGGGGTTTGAAGAAACTTGGCATTCATCCGACTAAAATAAAGGTTCCCCTATATAACTGCAATAAACTAAAAACCTATTTTTAATGTAATTTACAGCCCGTGAGCCAAAGATCATTTCTTATATTATTTTCCCTGTTCATCTTTTCGATTAGCCTTGCTGCCCAGGGAGGAAATAAAACAGATTTCCTGCAAGCAGAAGTAGCGATACGTATTAACCCGGAAGACGAGGAAATAAGCGGTACCGTGCACTATACCCTGGAAGCACTGGCATCCCTGGATGTTATTACCTTGGATGCCCGTAAGATGAAATTCAGCGAGGTCCGGGTAGGAGGGAAGAAAGCCCGCTTTGATTATGACGGGCGGCATCTGAAGGTTTACAGGAAATTTAAACCCGGGCAGCAATACGAGCTGTCCCTGGCCTACCTGGCACATCCGGAAGAGGCCGTTTACTTTATTGGGTGGGATTATCCCGGGGATGAGGATGGAATGCGGCAGGTCTGGACACAGGGACAGGGGAAATACAGCAGTCACTGGTTGCCCGGGATCGATGATATGACCGAAAAGATGGTCTACGACCTGCAGATAACGTTTGACAAGGATTATTTTGTCACAGCCAACGGGATTCAGAGATTTGTGAGCGTGGCCGACAGCACGGCCACCTGGTCCTTCGATATGGATAAACCGATGAGCAGTTACCTCCTGGCATTTGTGATCGGTAATTACGAAAAAAAAGAACTGACCTCTGAGAGCGGAGTTCCCATTGAACTCTATTATTACCCGGGAGACAGCCTTTATACAGAACCCACCTACCGCTATTCTGCCGAGATATTCAACATTCTTGAGAAAGAGATAGGTGTTCCATACCCCTGGCAGGTGTACAGGCAGTTACCGGTGCGCGATTTTCTCTATGCCGGTATGGAAAATACCAGCACTACTATTTTTTCTGATGCCTATGTGATCGACAGCCTGGCGTTTACCGATAAGAATTATGTGAATGTAAATGCCCATGAGCTGGCACACCAATGGTTCGGAAACCTGGTCACAGAAGTCTCCGGGGAGCATCATTGGCTGCACGAAGGTTTTGCCTCCTATTACGCCCTCCTGGCGGAACGAGAGCTATTTGGCGACGATTACTTCTACTGGAAATTGTTTGAAAGTGCCCGTACCCTGGATCGGATGTCCCAGCAAGGAAAGGGGGAATCACTTTTGGACCCCAATGCAGGTAGCCTCACTTTTTACGAGAAGGGAGCCTGGGCCCTTTTTGCCCTGCGAGAACTGGTGGGGGATAAGCTTTTCAATGCCGGGATTATATCTTTCCTGCAGCGCTATGCCTATGCGAATGCCACGGTCGAAGATTTCCTGCACGAAATGGAGACCACATCTACTGAAGACCTGACCACTTTTAAAGAGCAGTGGCTGGATTCGAGGCAATTTCCTTACCGGGAAGCTCTCCATCTACTAGCTGAAAGCAACGAAGACATCAGGGATTTCCGAGCCCTGCAGAACAGCTTGACGGTGGCAAAGGACTCCAGCAGGGCAATTTTACTTGAAGCCTGGAATAAGAACGACTCCGATCTTTTTCGCGCAAACCTGGTCAGCGATTACCACAAATTGCTTCCTGCAGAAGTGCTGTCGGAACTTATGGCCAACGCGGGAATCAAGTCGAGACAGGCCCTTGCCTTATCTAATTCAGGTGTTCCCGATACTTTAACGGAGACCTACGAGTCCTTTCTTGAAGATCCCAGTTATGTGACTAAAGAAAATGCATTGTTCAAATTATGGGTACATCACCCGGAAGGGCGTGCCGATTACCTGCGGAAAACAAACGGGATAAAAGGATTACCCAATTATAACATCCGCTTACTCTGGCTTACCCTGGCTTTATTTACCAAAGATTATGAGCCGGGCAAAGAAGAAGAATTCTTCAATGAATTGTCCGGTTATACAGATCCCAAATACCCATTTGACATCCGCATAGGTGCATTCCGTTACCTGGAAGAAGCCAGGATGTTCACGGAAAAGAATATTTTAGACTTACTGTTTGCTTCTGCACATCATTCCTGGCAGTTCAGGAAATTTGCCAGGAACCTCCTGGAACGGCTGATGAAGGACGACAAACAACTTGCCCGGATTCGGCGTGTAGCAGCAATGTTACCTGAAGGAAAGGCTACATACATCAACCAAAAACTGAAAGAACTATGAGGGCATTAGTAATATCTGGCGGAGGCAGTAAAGGGGCCTTTGCCGGGGGCGTGGCCCAATACCTGATGGAAGAGCACGGACATGAGTATGATATTTTTATCGGTACTTCTACAGGCAGCCTGCTGATCTCACACCTGGCCCTGGGTAAAATTGAAAAGATCAAAGAGGTTTATACTTCGGTCAACCAGAATAGTATTTTCTCCAGGTGCCCCTTTACCATCAACCAGAAACACGGGATGGCCACCATCGGGATCAACCATTGGAACGTATTGAAGAATTTTTACGACGGCAGTAAAACTTTCGGGGAGAGTCATAACCTTTTAAAACTTATACGGAAAACACTCAGCCCGGCCGAATTTCGCTCCCTGAAGGAGCAGTATAAAGATATCGTGGTCACGGTATCTAACCTGTCCCTCAACCAGGTTGAATATAAATCTATCCGGGATTTTGACTACGATGATTTTTGCGAGTGGATCTGGATTTCCTGTAATTACACCCCGTTTATGAGTTTAGTGAGGAAAGATGGCTGTGAATATGCTGATGGGGGACTGGGATCCATGGTCCCGATAGAGGAAGCGCTGAAAAGAGGTGCCACCGAGGTTGATGCGATTATATTGCATACAGAAGTAACCCACTACAACAGGCTGCCGTCAAAGAATGTCTTCGCTTTACTAACCAGTATGTTCAGTTTTATGCTGGACCGGATCGAGCGCCAGAATATACGGATAGGGAAACTGGTAGCCAACCAGAACGAAGCGATTATCAACTTCTATTATACCCCTACGGTGCTCACAACCAATTCCCTGATCTTTGATAAAGAAAAGATGGCCAGCTGGTGGTCCAGTGGGTTTAATTTTGCCCAGTCGAAAAGTGAAAACCTGAGCCAGATAGAGCCCAACGAATAGGAGGGTTACCAGAGTTCCCCAATCTCTTTCTTGATATAAGAAAGGGCTGTGGCAGATGGCGATGCCTTGTCCATGGTATCGTTAAGAATATCTTCCCTTAATTTATCGGCATTGTCAGCTTCGCTCATGGCAGCTTTCCTGATGGCCTGTATAGTGGCGTTCTTGGCGGCTTTGATGATATTCCAGCACTCATCACTCATGTAGATCTGCTGGGATAAATTGTGATCAAATTCGTTTTCGATATTCCTGATAAGGAGGGATTCGTAAGCATTCTTATCCGTGGATTTCGGGGCGATCCTTACAACCAGGCTGGGGATCGAGATCCGTTCCAGGAATAATGCCATTCTTTCATAAGCCTGTAACCTCAGGGGAAGTGCATTTTTTTGCGCGTCCTTATGAAGGAGAAACCTGCGACGGCCTTCTTCATTCCTTGTATGTAACCTGAAAAAATAAAATGCAATGGCCCCTGTTACTAAAGCAGGTAATAAGTAGGCAAATAACTGAAAGATTCCGTCTCCGGTCATATTGAAAAGTGTTTAGTTGTTTACTCCCCTTTACAACGCTGTATTCTTTTAAAAATTATGACAGCAAGGCAGCCTCTTTAATTCCCACCGCATGCCTGCCATACATCAGCGCGTGTTTTTCATAAGATCTTTCACCATGACGAAGAATTGGTCATAATCCGGGGTAATACGCAAAAGGGTCTTGTTCGCAGGTCCCTGGCCCTGGCCGGTTGCGATGATAAACTCCGGTGAGATCATAAATTTTTCCTCTAAGTACTGTTTAACTGCACTGGCTCTAAGAGCGCTCAATTGGGTGCCCGTCAGTGCGTTTTGATCGGTTGCCACTCCAGCAGCGGCATTGCTCTCTATATGCAGTCTTGCATCAGGGTGCAGTTTCATGATCTGCGCTACCTTTTCTAACATCCCGTTGCCGCCTTCCGTTATCGTGTATTGCTGCGAAGTACTTCCAAAGAGGGTACTGTTATCCAGCACGATCCTGAAAACATTTTTATCCAGGGCTACCGGAACTTCATCCCCCAGACTCTTTTTGATCGAGGTGAGCAACTGTATGGTAGTGGAATCAGTACGGGTAAGCGACTCGTTGATCTGTCTTAGCTGGCTCTCTTTCCGGTTCAGGTTTTCCAGGGATTTCCCTATGTTCTCAGTTTGTGACTTAGATTCTTCGGTTACCCTGGTCAGGGTATTCAGTAGATCCGCATTGGTCTTCCTGGAATCCGCTAATTGCCTTTCGTAATCGGAAATAACAGCCCGCTGGGCGGTTTCTTTGCGCTGACACTCCCGCAGGACCCGGTTGGTAGAGTCAAGTTCTGTTTGCAGGGCATCAACTTTCAGGATAAGATCTTTTTTCTTTTGGCTGTACAGGCTGCTTACGCAAAGCAGTGAGCCGCATAGAAAAAGTGCAGGTAATATTTTCATTGGGATAAAGTATTTGAAAGGGACCCTTGAGAGGGTCCCGTAATTTCTATTGATTCAGGTAATCGAGGCTCATTTCAGTCAGGGTCTTTACACCCAGCAACAGACCGCTGTCATCTATAAGGAAATCCGGGGTGTGATGCGGGTAAGACTCGGTCGTACCGGGGGTCATTCCCCCAAGGAAAAAGAAGAAGCCCGGTACTTTCTCCTGGTAGTATGAGAAATCCTCTGCCCCGGTAATAGCATTCTGGGTCTGTACGTTCTCTTTGCCAGCAACACGCTCCATAGTAGGCAGCATCTGGGTTACAAGTTCCGGTTTATTGTAAGTGATCGCCGTATTGGTTACGATCTCTATTGTGGCTTCACCCCCGTAAGCTTTGGCAATAGCCGGAACCATTTCTTCCATTCGCTTATTAAGTTGCTTCTGCATGTCGTAATCCAGGGTCCGGATCGTACCGATCATCTCGGCACTTTCAGGGATGATATTAGATCTAACCCCTGATTTGATCTTTCCAACAGTAATTACCGCGGCTTCATTGGTCAGGTTCATTTCGCGGCTGACGATCGTCTGCAGACCGTCGATGATCTTGGCACTGATAAGGATAGGATCTACCCCGGACCAGGGCTGGGACCCATGGCTTTGTTTTCCCTTTACGTTTATGGTAAACCTCTGGGCTGATGCCATGGTACCTCCGGATTTATAACGGATCACACCCACCGGGGTCTGGCTGTTGATATGCAGCCCAAAAATGGCATCCACATCCGGGTTCTGCAGAACTCCCTCTTTGATCATCAGGGCAGCCCCGCCCTCTTCTCCCGGAGGTGCACCTTCTTCCGCAGGTTGAAAAATGAATTTTACCGTACCGTTGATCATGTCTTTGTTCTTAGAAAGGATCTCGGCCACTCCCATCAGGATAGCCACATGGGTGTCATGCCCACAGGCGTGCATCACACCTACTTTTTCTCCCAGGAACTCGGAGGTGACGGTCGATTTGTACGGCAGGTCATTTCTTTCCGTAACCGGGAGGGCATCGATATCTGCCCTGAGCGCAATCACCTTGCCAGGATTGTTTCCCTTTAAAATTCCGACTACTCCGGTATGAGCAATCCCGGTCTGCACTTCCATCCCGAGAGATCGAAGGTGGGTGGCAATTTTTTCAGCGGTTTTGAATTCCCGGTTGGAAAGTTCAGGGTTCTGGTGAATATCCCGTCTCCAGGTGATCACCTTTTCCTCGATGTCCTGGTACTCCTGTTCCAGGCCACTGCCCTGGGCCATCCCGCAAACAGCGGTCAGCAGTAAAGCGCATTGTACTAATCTTATCATATTATCAGAATTTTATTAATTGGTATCCATCTCCCTGTAATTGTATCAATGCAGTCATGGCGGATAGGGAAAGCTGCACCCCCGGAATTAGTTCTTCCCGGTCTACTCCTCTGCTGTTGATAGATTGCCCGCATTGTATCAGCTGCACTCCTTTTTCGAGTAATTCCCTGATCAGGGGCTCGTTCGGGTTGGGTACCCCGAATCTTTTTTTATAAGCATCGTTGTCGATTACATTCAGAGTGGCAGAACCGTGAATTACCATAGCGACTGACAATTGCTCCACGGGTATCCCGGCCTGGGCATGCATATTCAGGAATCTTGCCGCGGTTTCTATATACCTGTTGACCTCTTCTTTATTTTCCGGGCTTTCTGTGACATCAAACACCACCTTGAAATCATGGGAGGTATTCGTCTTGTAATCAGGATCGGAGATACGGTGAACCTTGCCGTAATTTTTGATCACAGGACCGGCCTGTGCTTCTTGTGCGTGCATAATCTGAATGGATAGGAACAAGCTTAAGACCAAAGTGATGCAGCTGCGATAATTCATAGGAGAAATTTGGAAAGGCTAAATATATTCAAATTGTATTTAAATCACATTGCTGCCCGTATTAAACTTTGGGTAAACATCATTAGTGGTTTTTTTGATAAGTTTATTGCCTCTCCATTTCAGGATACGCCTGATTATAGCTAATTTTATACCCCGCCCAAGATTTTTTAAAAAACTACTGTTGGAACAATTTATCAATGAACTGAACGAGGCCCAGAGAGCCCCTGTATTGCATAAGGAAGGACCCCTTATGGTGATCGCAGGTGCAGGCTCCGGGAAAACCCGTGTACTGACTTACCGGATCGCTTACCTGATGGACCAGGGGGTGGATCCCTTCAATATCCTCGCGCTTACCTTTACCAATAAGGCGGCCAGGGAAATGAAGCACAGGATCGCGGAGATCGCCGGGAAATCGGAAACCAAGAATCTCTGGATGGGAACCTTCCATTCAATTTTTGCCAGGTTGTTACGCTATGACGGGGATAAACTTGGATTTCCCAGTAACTTCACCATCTACGACACCCAGGATTCCCAGCGGCTGATCGCTTCGATCATTAAGGAAATGGGACTGGATAAAGACATCTATAAGTACAAACAGATCCAGAACCGGATATCCTCCTATAAGAACAGCCTGATCACGGTTAAAGCATACTTCCAGAATCAGGACCTGGTAGAGGCGGATGCTATGGCCAAGAGGCCTAGAACCGGGGAGATCTATAAAGAATACGTGGACCGTTGTTTTAAGGCGGGGGCGATGGACTTTGATGACCTCCTCTTAAGGACGAACGAGTTGCTGACCCGTTTTCCCGAAGTGCTGATGAAATACCAGGAGCGCTTCCGGTATATCCTGGTGGATGAGTACCAGGATACCAATCATTCCCAGTACCTGATCGTAAAAGCCCTGGCAGACAGGTACCACAACATCTGTGTCGTAGGAGATGATGCCCAGAGTATTTATTCCTTCAGGGGGGCCAACATCAGTAACATCCTCAATTTCCAGAAGGATTATGATGATGCTGCCATGTACCGTCTGGAACAGAATTACCGCTCCACTAAGAACATTGTTAACGCTGCCAACACCATCATTGCCAATAATAAGAACCAGTTGGAAAAAGTGGTCTGGACAGCCAATGACGATGGTCCCAAAATAAAGATTCACCGCAGTGTTACGGATGCCGAAGAAGGGCGTTTCGTGGCCAGTACGGTTTTCGAGGAAAAAATGCGCTCACAGCGTCCGGACAGTGATTTCGCAGTACTTTACAGAACCAACTCCCAATCCCGGGCCATTGAAGATGCGCTGAGAAAGAAGGATATCCCGTATCGGATATACGGGGGGCTGTCATTCTACCAGCGAAAGGAGATTAAGGATGTGCTGTCTTACCTCAGGCTGATCATCAATCCAAAGGATGAAGAAGCCCTGAAAAGGGTGATCAATTTCCCAGCGAGGGGTATTGGGCAGACCACGGTTGACCGGTTGACGGTAGCTGCTAACCATTACGGGCGATCTATCTTCGAGGTAATGCAGAACCTGGATAAAATAGACCTGAAGATCAACTCCGGGACCAAAAGAAAACTGGAAGACTTTGTCAATATGATCAAAAGCTTCCAGATCATGAACCAGACCTCGGATGCCTTTACCCTGGCCGAACACGTGGCGAGGAAGACAGGGATGCTGCTGGAATTCAAAAAGGACGGAACCCCGGAAGGTATTGCCAGGATGGAGAATATTGAGGAACTTCTGAACGGTATCAAAGATTTTGTGGAAGGGCAGAAAGAATTAGCTGATGAGCAGGGAGACCTTTCCACCTTCCTGGAAGATGTGGCGCTTGCTACAGACCTGGACAAAGACACTGGGGATGATGACCGCGTGGCACTGATGACCATTCACCTGGCCAAGGGACTCGAATTCCCATTTGTTTTCATAGTGGGTATGGAAGAAGATCTCTTCCCTTCTGCCATGAGCATGAATACGAGAAGCGAGCTGGAAGAAGAACGCCGATTGTTCTATGTGGCACTTACTAGGGCGGAAGAGCAGGCATACCTGACCTATACCCAGAACCGGTATCGCTGGGGTAAACTTATCGATTCAGAACCCAGCAGGTTCCTGGAAGAAATAGATGAGCAATATGTGGAACAGCTTACCCCTGTAGACACCTATAAGTATAAGTCCTTCATCGATAAAAATATCTTCGGCGAAGTAGATAAGAGCAGGCTGCGCCAGGAGAAACCCAGGAACGGTGCACCCCCAAGTGGAAATCAGCCTACCCAGAACCAGCTTCGGAAATTACGGAAACTGAAACCCGAATTGTCTACACCGGTTGGAAATGCCGCTGCGGCTGACACTAACCTTGAAGTAGGAACCCGGGTGAATCACTCTCGTTTCGGAAGGGGAGAGGTACTGCTGATAGAAGGAGTGGGGAACGATAAAAAGGCTGAGATCCGGTTCGAAAAAGGAGATATTAAAAAATTATTACTGCGGTTCGCAAAGCTGGAGATCCTGGAATAAGGAATTTCCCTGCGAATTCTTAGCCCGGAATACTATGGCAGAATTTATCAGGATTTACGAAGACAACCCGGCACCCAAAGAAATTAAACGGGTGGCTGATATTCTCAGGAAAGGCGGACTTGTCATATACCCGACAGACACGGTTTACGGGTTGGGATGCGATATCACCAACAGTAAAGCGCTTGAAAAAATAGCCAGGATAAAAGGAGTTAAACTGGCCAAAGCCAATTGGTCCTTTATCTGTGCCGATCTCAGCAACCTCTCCGATTATGTCCGGCAGATAGATACCCCGACTTTTAAAATTCTAAAGAGAGCCCTGCCCGGACCTTATACCTTCATTTTACCGGGGAACAATAATCTTCCCAAAGATTTTAAAAAGAAGAAAACGGTGGGGATACGGGTTCCGGACAATAATATTTCCCGGGCACTCGTGGAGGCCCTGGGGAGGCCTATCGTAAGTACCTCTATCAAGGACGAAGATACCCTCCTGGAATATACCACGGATCCCGAGCTGATCCTTGAGAAATGGGATAACCTCGTAGATGTAGTGATCGATGGCGGGTACGGCGACAACCAGCCTTCCACGGTTATCGATCTGTCTGAAGCAGAGCCCGTAGTGATCAGGGAAGGCAAGGGCAGTCTCGATATCTTCTGAGGTCAGTTCCCGTCTTCTGCCTTGATAGACAGGTCCGGGTTATACGGGGCAATAAAGCGCTGGCCTTCTTTGGTTTCCCCAATCACTTCCTCCAGTTCTTTCTCCAGGTACAGCAGGTGAGCCCTGGTCATCCTGTGATTGATCACAGTCAGGTTCCCCTTGATATCTTTTTGTAATTGTAAAAGGTAGCTCAGGGCCAAGGATCGCACATCAGTATTGGAGGTGAAATCCTCAGATAACTTGGCGAGTAGTCCCCCGATGGCACCTTTTGCTTTATCCGGGCGATACAGGGCGATCAGGTTTTCTACGTATGCCTTTTGTAATTTCCGCCTGTAAGTACTGGCCTGGTAAAACACATTAAGGTCGCCCCAGATCATCTCGTACAGGTCATCCATATATTCTTCCGGGGTGTAGGTATTACGGTCTGTAAACCGCTCTGTAATGAATGTCATCCGGCTAAGACGACTACCACCGAGCAGGTTCAGCATCACGCTTTCCATGGTTTTGGTTACTGCTTCCTTGGATTGAGGAGACTGGATATTATTCAGGATCTCGTTGGTAAGCAACCATTTGGGTTCATTAAAAATGTGGTGATCCAGGAACACTAGGGCTTCCCGTTGCAGTTGTTCATCAACCGGGGCATATACTTCTCCGGTTTCCCCCATGGTTTTAGGCGTCTCGTAGATCCCGCCGATGTTCTTTACAACGTGGAACAGGTAATTCTCGTACTGTTTAACCAGGGCCGAATAGACCTGGTCTAGGTTCCTGTAGCTGTCACTGCGCTTTACTTGAGTCCACTCCGGGAGGTGGGGAACAATTCGTTGCAGGTTTAGAATCCCGTAATTACTTGCAAGGACTGCCTGGTCACCCAGGTCTTCGCGCTGCGAGCGGGGATCAAAATCCCGGCCTTCACCACCGAACCATAACCTGGGATTATTACTGATACTGTCTACCACCATAGCGTTCAGTAATTCTTTTTCATCCAGGCCCTCCGGGTTAGGGGGCAGGGGGCCGTAACCCCAGCGTATGGCCCACAGGTCGTAATCGTTGATCCTGGGCATAAGGTCTTCCCGAGCGATACTGTCCCGAGGCTGAGCCACGTAGTTAAAACGCGCATAATCCATTATAGAGCTGGTATGACCGTATTTGCGTTGCCACTCTGCATCCCTTAATTTTTCAACCGGGGTAGCAAAACTTGCAGCCATATTGTGCCGGAGTCCAAGGGTATGTCCCACTTCGTGAGAACAGACAAAGCGGACCAACTGCCCCATCAATTCGGTGTCAAATTCCATTTTCCTGGCACCAGGGTCAACTGCACCGGCCTGTATCATATACCAGTCGTGAACCAGGCTTAAAACATTATGGTACCAGCCTATGTGACTTTCAAGGATCTCACCACTGCGTGGATCCGTGATATTTGGGCCATAGGCATTCCGCGCCGGGGAGGCAAAATAGCGGAGAACAGAGAACCTTGAGTCCTCCAGGCTCATATCGCTGTCATTCTCTGGCCATTCCTTCCCAATGATAGCATTCTTGAAACCTGCTTTTTCAAACGCTTTTTGCCAATCGTTGATCCCCTGTATCAGGTACGGTCTCCATTTTTTAGGGGTGGCAGGGTCCAGGTAGAAAACGATGGGTTCTTTTGGAGTTACAAGTTCCCCTGACAACCATTTCTCCCGGTCTTCCTCCCTGGGTTCTAATCTCCAGCGGTGGATGTATACATTTTCTGATACCTTCTGCTGATCGTCCCCGTATTCCAGGTAAGAACTGGCGAAAAACCCGACACGGGGATCATAGGCGCGTTTTTTCATTGGTTCTTCCGGTAAGAGGATGAACGAATTGTTGATTTCCAGGGTGACAACACCAGAAAGGGCAATGGCGGGCAGCTCTTTCCGGGAATCCCCGGACCTGGCCTTGTAAGTTTTTACACTGCGTATTTCGGTATTGATCGGAAAGGAACTGATATTCTTGATATAAGACTTATTGGCTTCCAGGGTGCTGAGCTTATAAGCGTCTTTCTGGGTGGGACTCATCGTCAGTAATGGATTGTCACTGTTGATGAATTCATCGACCCGGATAAGTGAACTACCGGTCTTCTCATTTCTCGCTTTAATATCAAATGTTTCCAGGATTGGTGTTACCGTGGCATTATTAACAGCAGAAGCAATCGCTTCCTCCTCGTTCGCCATACTGACCAGGGTAGAGATCCTTAAGAAAAGATTGTTGGCAGGGCCTCTTTCCCAGAAAATGGTTTTGTCCCCTATTTCTTCACCCCCGTAATTCTTGGCACCGGCAGGGGTCTTAATAAACCTGGTAACCACCAGCATTTCCCGGTTGAGCAGGCTGTCCGGTATCTCGAAATAGACCTTGTCTGCTTTCCGGTATATATTGAATAGTCCATTTTGAACTTCAGCATCCTTTCCCAGGAAATCCGTAATACCGGGGATACTACCGGGATCCGTGGAAGCAGTGGTAGCAGTGGTAGCAGTTTCCTGCTGGACTTTTGCCCGGTTAGATGCGCAGGAAGCGCACAATAGGAGTATTGATAATGACAACATTATGATTCTCATAGTGTCAGAATGATTTGGGTTAACAGATTACGTTGGTTTGCTTACTAGTCCTGATCAGCAATTTAAAATTCCTGATCCGTTGTCTATTTATTATTACATAATATACAATTCTGGGTACAAAAAAACCACGGCATTGCCTTCTTGGTTTTGCCGTGGTTTGGTTAATATGTTTTGCTCGGCAGCCTGGCTGCATAGAGCGCTTTCAGGAATAACGCTTAGTTATTGATAGCAGGATCCTTCATCCCTTCTTCGATCATGCTGTAGAACTGATCGATCTTAGGTAATACTACGATACGGGTTCTCCTGTTCTTGGCCCTGTTATCTGAAGTATTGTTATCAACCAGGGGAGCATAATGGCTTCTTCCGGCAGCTGTCATCCTGGCTGGTGCTACACCGAAGTCTTTTTCAAGGATGCGAACTACAGAAGTGGCACGTTTTACACTAAGATCCCAGTTGTCTAACAAGACACCGTTGCTACCACGGTAAGGTACGTTGTCTGTGTGTCCTTCTACCATGAACTCAAAGTCAGGTTTATTATTCACCACCTGGGCTACCTTTCCAAGGACGTTCTTAGCGGCCTGGGTAACGGTATAGCTTCCGGTACTGAAGAGTAACTTATCAGAGATGGACACAAAGACCACACCTTTTTCAACGCTGATCTCGATATCCTCATCGTCAAGGTTACCAAGAACACCTTTCAGGCTCTGAACCAATGCGAGGTTCACAGAATCTCTCCGGGTGATCGCATCTTGTAATTTGCGGATGGTAAGATCTTTTTCTTTAAGACTCTCAAGAGATTTTTCAAGGTTCTCAGCACCTTTGGTTGTCAGGGTGGTTAAATTACCCATGTTATTGATAAGCTCCTGGTTGTTTGCTTTTAAGAAGGCATTCTGGTCCTCCAGGGTCTGCAACCTGGAATTTGCCGTGGCTTTCTCTTCAAGACAGGTGTTCAGCTTAACAGTTGCACTGTTCAGCAGGTCTTGTGTCTCTTTTTGTTTAGATTCAAGTTCTGCATATTTTTTTTGTGATACACAGGATGAAAGTAAAAGGGTCATCCCCAGCACACCTAACATGATTTTTTTCATAATTCTGATTAAATGATTTAATTGTTTGTTACTTGTATTCTTATGGTTTGAATGATTGTGAAATCAGGACCAAAATTATATAATAATCAATCCGTCGATTTTACAATTTAGTTAATCTTTTACTAATTCGTTAAAATTATCTACTTGATGTACGAAGTGTGACCATACTATGGACGTTATAACATGGTAATTTTTTAAATAATCTTTCTTTTTACGCTTACGGTAAACGGCCCTGAAATGCCTGTAATAACTTAAATGAGCTCTCAGGATCGCCCATGCATGCCTGATCTTCAGCTGGAAAACAAAGCGCAGCGCAGCTACGAAATCCAGGAGCAGCCGGCAGAGAATTAGTGGGAATGCCCTTCTGCGGGGTAGATTTTTTGTGATAGAATAGAGTGAATTCCTAAAATTAAGAAAGGTTTTTTTCGGATTCATGTTACTCAGGGTAGAACCTCCCAGGTGGTATACCTCGGAAGCCCCGGTATAGAGAACTTTTAACCCCTCGTTCTGAGCTCTCCAGCACAGGTCTATCTCTTCCTGGTGCGCAAAATACAGCTCGTCAAAGCCGCCGAGGGCCTTGTAAACCTCGCTGCGGATGAACATACATGCTCCCGTGGCCCAGAAGATTTCCCGGGTATCGTTGTATTGCCCGCGATCCTCTTCCAGGGCCTGGAAGATCCGGCCACGGCAAAAGGGGTATCCCAGCATATCCAGGTACCCGCCGGCAGCCCCCGCGTATTCAAAGTGATCCTTGTTCATCAGGTCCAGGATCTTGGGTTGCACAATTGCGGCTTCCCTGTTTTCTTCCATCAATAATTCCACGGGTTCCAGCCATCCCTCGGTAACTTCCACATCAGAATTCAGCAGGCAGTACACATCTGCGTCTACCTGTGGCAAAGCATCGTTGTACCCTTTGGCAAACCCTCCGTTGGTGGGATTCTCAATAATTTTTACCTGAGGATAGTACCGCTGCATGAAGCTGACAGATCCATCCGTAGAAGCATTATCAACCACGTAGATATCCCGACCCGGGGAATATTGGACGACCGAAGGCAGGTAGCGCTCCAGGAGAGCTTCCCCGTTCCAGTTCAGTATAACAATGGCAAATTTTAGCATGATTGCGGCTGCTTGGCGTGATGCGGCTTCCGGGTTTTGTTAAAGCTGGCAAAGTAAAGAAATATTTTAGAACTGTTTACTTCAAGCCCTGTTGCTTTAGTCATTTTCAACTGCCGGTGGCAGGAGCGGAATATGGAGGTAATGCAGGTAAGAACTCGTAGCGTTGTTCCTCGTAATGCAAACGGCAGCAATAGTGCTGCAACCCATTGGTCACCATCAGGAATCGTGAGCGCAATTGCAGGTTGTACCTTGCGATCTGGTCAAAAGTGTCCTGTGTGATCCGCACCTGTGGTGCTTTGCACTCTACCAGTACCTCCAGTGAGCCATCGGAATTAAACACCACGATGTCATACCGCTTCTTTAACCGGTTAACTTCCAGTTGTTTCTCCACGTTCAGGTGTCCCACCGGGTATCCCAGCTCTTTATGTAGGAAATTGAGAACATGTTGTCTTACCCACTCTTCAGGCTGCAGGAGAACGAATTTTTTGCGGATGAGATCAAAGATACGCACCTTATTTTCGCTATTTTTGAAACGAAATTGATATGACGGGAAGTTCAATCGTTGCATATGGCAAAGTTGATGATTTTATCTGAATGGAGGAAGTAAAACAGATCGTAGCGGCAATCCGCAAGGGGGATATCAGGCCCATTTATTTCCTGATGGGTGAAGAGCCCTATTTCATAGATAAGCTGGCCCAGTTTATAGGGGAATCGATCCTGAACGAGCAGGAGCGCGAATTCAACCAGACCGTCGTCTACGGCAAAGATACCAGCATTGACGAGATCGTTTCCATTGCCAAACGTTTTCCCATGATGGCCGAAAAACAGGTTGTGATCGTAAAAGAAGCACAGCACCTGGTACGGACCATTGAACAACTGGCCCCCTATGCCGCCCAGCCCCAGCCCACCACCGTCCTTGTTGTATGCTATAAGTACAAGACCATCGATAAGCGCAAGAAGCTATCCAAAACACTTAAAGACAGCCAGGCTGTGATCTTTGAAAGCAAAAAGCTTTACGAGAATAAAGTGGGCGACTGGATCCGCCAGCTTATGAAAAGCAAGGGACATGCTATTTCCCTGAAAGCATCCATCCTCCTTGTGGAATACCTGGGGGCAGACCTGAGCAGGATTGATAAAGAACTGGAGAAGCTGCAGGGACTCCTGGAGGAAGGCGAGGAAATTACCCCCCAGCTGATCGAGAAGCACATAGGTATCAGTAAAGACTATAATCACTTTGAGCTGAAGAAGGCGCTGGGTGAACGCGACATAGCCAAAGCCACCAGGATCGTAACCTATTTTGCCCAGAACCCTAAAGAGCATCCATTTGTCATGACCGTACCCTTTCTTCACGGTTATTTCTCGCAACTGTTACAATATCACGGCCTGACAGACCATTCTTCGCGCA
Organism: Zeaxanthinibacter enoshimensis; assembly: GCF_004362865.1. GTDB lineage: Bacteria > Bacteroidota > Bacteroidia > Flavobacteriales > Flavobacteriaceae > Zeaxanthinibacter > Zeaxanthinibacter enoshimensis. The sequence continues at coordinate 858,212 of NZ_SNYI01000002.1, forward strand.
GTGTAGCCAGTGCCCTGAGGATCAGCCCGTATTTTGTTCCGGAGATACAGACAGCAGCCCGCAATTACCCGATGAAGGAAGTAAGCAGGATCGTCTCTCACCTGAGAGATATGGACCTGAAAGGAAAAGGGGTAGGGGCAGCCAATATGTCCCAGGCCGACCTGTTAAAGGAATTGCTTGTAAAGATCGTCTGAATTATTTCTTGTCTATACTGTAGCGGCCGGGTCCCAGCAAAATGATCACCACAAAGAAGACCATATACAACAAGGCCATTTCCTTTTTTGCGATAGGATCATTGGCATGAACCACGAATGCAGCAACCAGCATTGTGATGGCAGGAGGTACTGCAACCCAGCGGGTCTTATAACCTAATATGACCAGGACGGGACAAATAAACTCACCAATCACGGCAAGGAAAAGAGAGGGTGATTGCCCGATCCCAATTGGATCTGCAAACTCGAAATTACCATTGATCAGGCGGGTAAATTTGCCAATACCATGGGTTAGCATAAGGGCAGAGGGAACGATGCGGAGCAGGGCAAGCCCCAGATCGGTCTTTAAGCTTTTATTCATGATTAAGTAGTTAAGTTCTGCCTAAATGTAAAATAAAATTTGTTGAAAGCAGTAGCCGTATCTAATAGAAAACGCAGAAAGACAGTCATTATTTCAGCCATAAAGTGCGTCACACACCCTTTAGCAGTTCTCAATCAGGGATTTATAAATGGCGGTTTTTCACATTTTGCAGAACAAAGTGTGGAAATCTTTTTTAGAAAAGCGATTTACTACTCAAGAATTACCGTAGCCACGGGTAATCTGACGGGTTTGCTTCGTGCATGATGCGGTACACTTTTTCAAAGATGTCTTCCGCACTTGGTTTGGAGAAATAATCACCGTCGGTTCCGTAGGCCGGCCTGTGTGGTCTTGCAGCGAGGGTCTGCGGTGCACTGTCCAGGAAGCGGTAAGCGCCCTGTTTCTCAATGACCTCCTGCAGCAGGTAGGCAGAACATCCGCCGGGAACATCCTCGTCAATGACCAGTAAGCGGTTGGTCTTTTCTACACTTTTCCCGACTTCCCCTTCAATATCAAAGGGTAGCAGTGATTGCGCATCGATGACTTCTGCATCAATCCCAACCTCCAGTAATTCCTTGGCTACCTCCATAACGATCCTCAGGGTGGAACCGTATGAAAGTAAAGTAATATCGGATCCTTCGCGCATCACTTCAACCTTACCTATTGGGGTGCAGTGCTCCCCCAGGTTATTCGGGATCGGTTCTTTTAAACGGTAACCATTAAGACTCTCTACGATCAGGGCAGGTTCATCCGTTTTCATCAGGGTGTTATAAAATCCTGCAGCCTGCGTCATATTCCGTGGGGTCAGTATATACATCCCCCTCAGTAAATGGATCACGGCCCCCATTTGGGATCCAGAGTGCCATATACCTTCCAGGCGATGTCCTCTTGTCCTGACGATAAGCGGAGCTTTTTGTTTCCCTACGGAGCGATAGAGCAAAGTGGCCAGGTCATCACTCAGGGTCTGTAACCCGTAGAGCAGGTAATCAAGGTACTGTATCTCGGCGATTGGGCGTAGCCCTCTTAACGCCAACCCGATTCCCTGGCCTATGATGGTCGCTTCCCTGATACCGGTATCCGCAACCCGGAGTTTCCCGTATTTCTTCTGTAATCCTTCCAGCCCCTGGTTTACATCCCCGATGGCACCACTGTCTTCTCCAAATATCAAGGCTTCCGGGTGCCTGCTGAATAATTGGTCAAAATTATCCCTCAGGATGATCCGCCCGTCCACTTGTTCGGGATTTTCGTCATAAGTAGGAGAGACTGCCACTATTTCAGTGGCTTTGCCTTCCGTTTCTTTATACAGGTGAGAACTGTAGTTGGGTTGTTCCTTGGCTATATATGAAGAGATCCAATCTGACAATACCTGTTTTGCCTCGGATTTCTCCCCAATCATATACCGCAGGGCTTTCCGGGCTTTGGAAGCCAAGTCTTTCTTTAAAGGTTCATCTATGGCGATTAGATCGTTCTTGATCTTAGATATAAATGCTTTGTTATTGCTCGCCTGGGCAGCATTGTCAAGAAGGGTTACCAATTTCTTCTTTGCTTCCTTCTGGGGAGCCAGGAATTCGGACCAGGCTTCTTTTTTAGCCAGGCGAACTTCCTTTTTGATTTTCTTTTCCAGGTCGGTCAGGGTATCCTCATCTGCTATATTGTTCTCCAGGATCCAGGAACGGAATTTCTTATTACAATCGTATTGCTTTTCCCATTCCAGTCGCTCTTCGCTCTTGTAACGCTCGTGCGAACCTGAAGTAGAATGTCCCTGGGGCTGGGTCAGCTCCGTGACGTGGATAAGTACCGGTACATGTTCTTCCCTGGAGATGTCTGATGCATTCTCATAAGTGTGGATGAGGGCGGTGTAATCCCATCCTTTTACCTTCAGGATCTCGTAACCCGGGTTATTTTCATCCCTCTGGAAACCTTTCAAGATCTCCGATATATCTTCCTTGGTGGTCTGGTATTGTGCCGGTACGGAAATTCCGTACTTATCATCCCAGACACTTACTACCATCGGTACCTGCAATACACCTGCGGCATTGATGGTTTCAAAAAAATGACCTTCACTGGTACTCGCGTTCCCGATAGTACCCCAGGCCACTTCATTTCCGTTTACTGAAAATTTCTCAGCGTCTATTCCTTCAACATGACGGTAGATCTTGGAGGCCTGGGCCAGTCCCAGTAACCTTGGCATCTGGCCAGCAGTAGGAGAGATGTCCGGGCTGCTGTTCTTTTGTTTGGTCAGATATTTCCAGCTGCCATCCTCATTCAGGCTATAGGTTCCGAAATGTCCACCCATCTGCCTCCCGGCACTCATGGGTTCTTGTGAAATATCTGTGGTAGCGTAAAGCCCGTGGAAAAAATCTTTTGGTTTTAGCAGACCCAGGGCCATCATAAAGGTCTGGTCCCGGTAATAGCCGCTTCGGAAATCACCATCTTTAAATGCCCTTGCCATGGCAAGCTGTGGTAGTTCTTTACCGTCCCCGAATATACCAAACTTGGCTTTCCCGGTAAGGACTTCTCTTCGACCCAGTATACTGCATTCCCTGCTTATAACTGCGGTTTCATAGTCCTGGAGTATCTGTGCCCTGAAATCTTCAAATGATATATCGTCTCCGGTCTCTAGTTTAACTTTCATAGGGCTAAGATCATGTTTGCTGCAAAAATATCAAATCCAGTTGATTTTTGCAATGAGAAAATACGCTAAAGCATTAATAATTTATTAACAAACTCCTGTCAGAAGCCATAAAAATTATATATCCGTTAAAATAAGTCGTTTATTTTGAGAATAATTCAATATATCAGAACCATTGCCTTGTGAAAAGCCCTGTAAGGGTCCTCGGACTTAAGGTTACGATAAAACGAATCTTCTGATCGTAATTGGGCTGTCCCAGTTCCCAACCCAGGCTGGAATACACCGGGAAATACAACTCGAAGTAATCAGTGACAAGGTTCAGCCGGATGCCCGAATCATATACAAATCGTGCTCTTTCACTTTTATTCTTTAGGAAACCTGCATCGCCATAAACCTCTATCCACCGCCAAAGGTTAAAACTTGCGTTAGTAGTAGCCATCCAGTCGTTTGCAAACGGGTCAGGAATTTTAGATTTGAACCCTCCTTCGGCTATAATGATCTGTTGGCTGGTAATCCCGGACTCTTCTGACCTACCCAGGTAATTCAGGTCAAAGAGATAATCCGTCGGCCGGTCCAGGGCAAAACTGAAAAAGTCAGAGTTTGTCGAATTGGACAGGAATTTACCCGCGAAAAAACGAAGGTTCAGCTGCCTGTTACTGATAAACAGTTTCCGGTATTCCATGTCGAGGGCCAGCTTGGTAAAGTTGTTCTCGTACTGGAAATCGGCAAACCAGGAGAAGTAATCGATAATACCATTATTACTGTGGATAAACCTGGCATTCAAAACACTGTAATCCGGTTCGGTTTCCAGGTCACCCAGGGAAGGATCAATGGTCCGGAATACATTTACATGACGCAGCAGTAAGGATTGTCGTTTATTGGATCGCAGGTTATCCGGCCTCCATCCCAGGGAAAAGGAGGGGGTCAGGGTAGAGTAGCGCGAATTCTCCTGGAAATGGAAAGTAGAACCTCCCAAACTGAAATTACTCACATACAAACCGCTCTTTGCGTGGTAGTTCCTGAGGTTAAACCGGCCGTAGCCCACCATGGTCCGCTCTCTCAGGGCATAAGTTGGTGCAAAGTCGAATATGAAGGGCCGTTCGATAAGAGTCTTATTTGTGATCCGGATTCCCGGGGACACACCGTCATAAATGTTGAAATTGGCGACAGGCATATAAAAGATCTGCCGGTAATACGGGTCTTCAGCATCTTTCAGGAATTGAAATTTTAATTTCTTATTGCTGGATAAAAAACCGTTCAGAGATTTCCAGTTATCTCTTTGATTGAATTCAGGGATCACCTGGTCATAGTTCAGTACCAGCCTGTCTTCTTTACCTCTAGGCAGTGTTACCTCTTTCTCGGAATCAAAGCCCTTTACCCAGTATTTAGAGATGACCGAATCATTTTGTAACCCGAAAATCGAGATCGGGACCTTAGTGCCGGTTTTGTTTTTCAGGGTGACATGCAGGGAGTCTTCTGTTTTCTCAACTTTTCTGATCTTAAAATCGATCCTTTTATTGGAAGAGACATAATCTTCGAAGAACCAGTTAATGTCCTTATTCGCATTTTCTTCGAGCACCCTCTTAAAATCACCGGCAGTTACCGGTGCCAGGCGATAATTCTCGTAGAATTCCCTGATACTTTTATCTACTCGGTCTTTTCCTACGTATTCAGCCAGGTAGGCCAGGCCCAGTCCGGCCTTATACGTATTCACAATTTTCTGGTTGAATTTGATCAGGGAATCATTGGGCGTCGTAAGGGGTTGATCCAGGTTCTTACGGGCCATCAACATATAGAAAAGCGAGTATTGATCATTAAAATCCAGTTGAGCCAATGTGAAGCTCCTCAGACCCCAGATATCGGATAACTTTCCTAATAATTTCTGTTCCGGGTAGAATTCTTCCACAAACTGGATCATGAGGTAATTGACCATAGCATCACTTACCCAATTCTCGTAACGGGGATCCAGGAAGACCGTTTCCCGCATGTAACTGCGTAAGGCAGTTTTCAGGAATTTCAATTCAAACTGGAACTGTTCGTTGTAAGGCCTGATAAAAGACGGCAGCATATTGAGACCGTACAGCGGGTTCTTATCAAAGTCTATCTCAGAGACTAGCAGTTGCTCATAGGGGAACTTACCCAGGTTATCATCGATAAAACGGGTAATCCGGTTGATGGAAAGTCCCTGTGAAAGTTCATCGTATTTATTGGCCTGTATATCGGTCACGACGATAAGTTCAGGAGTGACATGCTTCTGGAAACGCTTCTGATGGTTTAAAATAATATCACAACTCTTACGGTTGATGCCCTTCAGGGAGGCATATTGTTTTCCCGGCAGCCTTGTAATACTGACTTCGTTGAAATTAGTACCCAGGTGGAGGGAGTCAGGGAAGACAAAGTTGAGATAAGTATCTGTTACATCGGTATACAGGTCTTCCAGGTTCTTGTTACTGTACAGGTGCCATGTGCTGTCATATACCACGGGGGTCAGGTACCAGTCTTTGAGGTAATAGCCTCCTCGACTGTTATAACCGTAGGGTGTGTATTTGTTCGGTGGCAGCTGAACCTTGTAAGTAAAGAATATTTTGGCCGAATTACCGGGTGCCAGGGGTTTGTTAAGTGCCACCCGGATCATATCCTTCCCTGGTAAATGTTTAAAGGATATAGCTCGGTATTCATCATCTACGACCCCGAGAATTTCCGTATATCCCCGCTCATCGTCGGGGGCAAGGTGCAGACTTTTCTTAAAATCCTCCGCGAACCTTTCAGCAAGGGCTGTTTTTTTGTCAGAATAAGCATTAGCCCAATCGTTGAAATACACGAACTGCAGGGTATCCCTGGAGTCATTAAGATAAACGAATTCCTGCTGGATATCCAGCTGTTTGGTCTCCGCATCCAGCGTAGCGGTTATTATATTATTGTGCTGAGCCCTTGCCTGCTGGGTAAGACCTGCACATAAGAGGGTAAGCAATAAAATATAAAGGGCATTAAATCGGAGTGAGACCATGAACCGTTAGAAGTTTGGACTAAGGGTATGCCCTTTGTAGAAGGCATCAATAACATCGACGACTTCTTCTGCGGTATCTGCAAGGTGAATCAGGTCCAGGTCGGTAGGGGAGATGTTCCCAACTTCCAGCATGGTATTCTTGATCCAATCCAGCAGACCTTGCCAGAATTCCGTTCCGACGAGTATGATCGGGAACTTCCCGATCTTATTGGTCTGGATGAGGGTAATTGCTTCGAACAGTTCATCCAGGGTGCCAAATCCCCCGGGCATAACTACGAACCCCTGGGAATATTTTACGAACATAACCTTGCGCACAAAGAAATAATCAAAATCCAGGCTCTTATCACTGTCTATGTAGGGATTGTCGTGCTGCTCAAACGGAAGATCAATATTCAGACCAACAGAAGTGCCCCCGGCCTGGTGTGCACCGCGGTTACCGGCCTCCATGATCCCAGGGCCACCCCCGGTTATGATCCCGTAACCGGCCTCAGCCACTTTTTGGGCAATCTCTATGGCAAGCTGGTAATACTTGGCATCTTCTTTGGTCCTGGCTGAACCAAAAATGGAAACGCAGGGCCCTATGGCACTCATCTTTTCGAATCCATTTACAAATTCTCCCATGATCTTGAAGATCGCCCAGGAATCATTTGTTTTTATCTCATTCCATCCTTTAGAATGTTGTTCTTTTCTCATTGGTAATAGTCTGTATATGGTTATCGCCGTGTCCGATCCTTCCCTGCGGGACTACCGGTCTACGGATTGAGGTATTTCTGCTTTAAGTTCCTCTTTTAAGAACTTCGCTGTATGACTTTTAGTATGTTGTGCTACTTGTTCCGGGGTACCCGTGGCAACGACCTGCCCACCGTCACGCCCGCCTTCGTAGCCAATATCAATAATATGGTCTGCCATCTTAATAACGTCCATGTTATGTTCGATGACCAAGATAGTGTTTCCTTTATCAACCAGCTTATTTAATACGCCCATCAGTACCCGGATATCTTCAAAATGAAGCCCGGTCGTTGGCTCGTCAAGGATATAAAACGTGTTACCCGTGTCTCTCTTGGAAAGTTCAGTAGCCAGTTTTACCCGTTGTGCTTCTCCCCCCGAAAGGGTTGTAGACTGCTGACCGAGCGAGATATAGCCCAGGCCCACATCCTGGATGGTCTTTAATTTCCGGTAGATTTTTGGAATTTTCTCGAAGAAATCAACCGCCTCGTTAATGGTCATCTCCAGTACATCCGAAATAGACTTTCCCTTGTAGCGGATCTCCAGGGTTTCCCTGTTAAAACGTTTCCCGTTACAGGTTTCGCATTCAACATAAACATCCGGCAGGAAATTCATTTCTATTACCCGCATACCGCCTCCCTGGCAGGTTTCGCAGCGCCCGCCTTTTACGTTAAAACTGAAACGACCGGGTTTATAGCCCCGTATGGCTGCCTCCGGGGTCTTTGCAAAGAGTGACCGGATCTCGCTGAAAACCCCTGTATAGGTAGCCGGGTTAGACCTGGGGGTGCGCCCAATGGGCGACTGGTTGATATCGATCACCTTGTCTATATGTTCCAGGCCGTGGATCGCCTTGTATGGCATGGGTTTTTTTACCCCGTTAAAATAATGGGCATTCATAATAGGGTAGAGGGTCTCGTTGACAAGGGTGGATTTTCCGCTACCCGAGACACCAGTAACCCCGATCAGGGTACCCAGGGGGAATTCGACCGTGATGTTCTTCAGGTTATTCCCGGTACATCCTTCTAATTTTATCTTTTTCCCATTCCCTTTTCTTCTTTCTGTTGGAACAGGGATCTCGCGGGTGCCGGACATGTATTCCGCGGTAAGGGTGTGCTGATGTTCTAATTCTGAAGGAGGGCCCTGGGAGATGATCTCCCCCCCGTGTCTCCCGGCAAACGGACCTATATCTATCACGTGGTCCGCGCTCAGGATCATATCCTTATCATGTTCTACCACGATCACGGAATTCCCCAGGTCTCTTAAAGATTCCAGGGAATTGATCAGCCTCTGGTTATCACGCTGGTGCAGCCCTATACTGGGCTCATCCAGGATATACAAGACCCCTACCAACTGTGAACCGATTTGGGTAGCCAGCCGGATACGCTGTGCTTCACCCCCCGAGAGAGATTTGGAGCTCCGGTTAAGGGAAAGGTAATTCAAACCTACATCGAGCAGGAATTGTACCCTGGTACTGATCTCTTTAATGATCTCGCTGGCAATGATCTTTTGATTTCCTTCCAGGGAATGGTCCAGGTTATTGAAGAATTCGGCCAATTCCCCAATATCCATATGAGCTAGGTCCGCAATGCTTTTTCCTGACACCCTGAAATTCAAAGCTTCCTTCTTTAACCGACTTCCATCGCAGGTAGGGCAAGCCACCTTATCCATATAATCCTTGGCCCACCGCCGGATGGCTTTACTGTCATTACTTTCAAACTGGCTGTGAATAAAGTTGGCGATCCCCTCGTAGTCAATATGGTACTGGCGCTTTACGCCCAGGGTCTTGGAGGTGTAGTCAAATTTTTCATTCCCGCCATTCATGATCACATCCATGGCCTCAGCTGGAATTTTCTCTATCGGATCTGTAAGTTCAAATCCGTAACGGGTACCGATGGTTTCAAGCTGCCGGAAAGCCCATGATTTTTTGTATTCCCCCAGGGGAGCCAAACCACCGGCCTTGATGGATAATTTGGGATTAGGGATGATCTTTTTGCGGTTAACTTCGTAAACATGTCCCAGGCCGTTGCACCGGGGGCACATACCTTTAGGAGAGTTAAAAGAAAAGGTATTGGGTTCCGGGTTGGGATAAGAGATACCAGTTGTAGGACACATCAGGTCCCGGCTGAAGTAGCGGGGGTCATCTGTCCCTTCTTCCAGTACCATCATCACGTTATCCCCGTGGTACATAGCGGTCGGAATCGTTTCTGCCAGCCTTTTGCGGAAATCCTCGGTATCGGAAACTTTTAAGCGGTCTATTATGATCTCTATATCGTGCGTCTTGTAACGGTCTACCTTCATCCCTTTGACCAGGTCACGGATCTCGCCGTCTACGCGAACTTTTACAAAACCCTGCTTCGCTATCTGTTCAAATAATTCACGGTAATGTCCTTTCCGCGAGCGGATAACCGGGGCGAGGATATTGATCTTTTTACCCTCATAGGAAGACATGATCAACTGCCCGATCTGTTCATCGCTGTAGCTCACCATCTTTTCTCCTGTATTATAGCTGTAGGCATCCGCAGCCCTGGCGTATAATAACCTCAGGAAATCGTAAACCTCGGTAATAGTACCCACTGTAGAACGGGGTGATTTGGAAGTGGTCTTCTGTTCAATGGCAATGACAGGGGAGAGTCCGTCTATCTTATCTACGTCCGGGCGTTCCAGGCCCCCGAGGAATTGCCGCGCATAGGCGGAAAAGGTCTCGATGTACCTGCGTTGTCCTTCTGCATAAATGGTGTCGAATGCCAAGGAAGACTTTCCACTCCCGCTGAGCCCTGTAATTACAACCAATTGTTCCCTGGGGATGGTGACATCAATATTCTTAAGATTGTGTACCCGTGCACCCTTTACTTCTATGTTCTCTTCGTATCTTATCATTAACAATCAGCCAAACCGCTAAAATACAATAATCAGCCGTAAAACGGAAGCAGCTTTCATTCTGCGAGCTGTTAATGTCAGGTTAAGATTTACAGGGATCAGGCACCCGGGAGTGCCTGCAATGGTTTCTTTTCACTCAGGTATTTCCAGTACCTGCGCGGCACATGTTGTTCATGTAATTTCTTATTTATCCTGGAGCGGATATTCGTCTTTTGAAAGTAAGTTCCCCATAATTCTTGGTAAGATGCCTCGCTTTCGTGAAACTCGTCTCCCAACTGCAGGGTATTGGTAAATGACTTTGGAAGATCCATGTTGATCAGGCTAATGCAGGATCCATCGTAATGCAGGCCATAATTTCGTTTCAAATCATAGATGATCCATTCCTGGTCTGCATAGCGGGACCTGAAATGCCTGGAGATAAGGGGTAATACATTGAAATCAGGTTCGATGTTGGCAAAATAGATCCCATCTGCCGTCAGTTGGAACCGGACAAAAGCCTCCATACGGTGTTTTTCCCTGCCAACTTTCCGGGCCAGTTGTTCTATTCGGAGGACCATCTCGTTCCCAAGGTCAGAACGTACTGCCCGGACTTCGGAAAAGATCCGGCGGATATAGCTGAGCAGCAAGCGCTCTATTCCCTCCTGTTCACTCAGGAAAGCAAAGTAGATCTCCTTTATGGCCTGCCCACTTTTCTTCCTTATCCCGTGCCATACCCGTTGCGCCAGGGCAGTATCGGTCACAACGTGCACCGCGTCCGAGAATAAGCCGTGTTGTCCTTTATCGGCCCTCTGGATATCCACGGTGGCAATTTTATCACTGTAGGTTTTGAAAACAGCGGTCAGAAAACCGTTAAAACTTCCGTCGTAAAGTAGAATAGTGGCTTGTTCCATAATTAATTGAATAAACTGAGTTGATTAGCGTGAAGATGTCTGTATTTACTCCTGGATTGATGGAGGATAAGCTCTTTCAGGTTTCCGGCTTCGCGGTCCCGGTGATAAACATCCGGGGAGGCACAGGTGATGAAATATTTGGCCCTGTTCAGCGCCAGCTGGAATCGCGACAAATGATCCCAGGTAAGGGCGCGGTGTTTTCGCGCCTTGAGTATGGTATGAACACCTTTGATCCCGATTCCCGGAACCCTGGCAAGCAACTGTTTATCTGCAGTATTCACATTAACCGGGAACAAATGCATGTTCCGCAATGCCCAGCTCAATTTAGGGTCAATGTCCGTATCGAGGAAAGGTTTTTGTTCGTCCAGCAGTTCTTTGACAGAAAAACCATAGAATCGCAACAGCCAGTCTGCCTGGTACAACCGATTCTCCCGTACCAGGGGAACCTGTGAACCCAACGCCGGCAAGCGATCATCCGAGGCTACGGGAATATAGCCGGAATAGTATACCCTCTTCATCCCGTAATTCCGGTAATAATGCGTGGCGCTGTACATGATGTCCCGGTCGGATTCACCCGTGGCCCCCACGATCATCTGGGTACTTTGGCCGGCAGGAGCATATTTGGGAGTATGGCGGTTTACCTTCAATTCATCTTTATAACGGATGATTTCATTCTTCACCTTGTTCATAGGCTGGGTAAAATCCTCGTGCCGCTTGTCGGGGGCGAGTAACTTTAGACCGGAGATCGTTGGGATCTCTATATTCACTGATAACCGATCGGCATAGAGGCCTGCCTCGTACATAAGCTCATCGCTGGCGCCGGGGATGGATTTTAAATGGATGTACCCATTAAAATTTTCCTCGACCCGCAGCTTGCGCGCCACCGCGATAAGGCGTTCCATAGTATGGTCCGCACTTTTAAAGATTCCGGAACTGAGAAAGAGACCTTCTATATAGTTCCGCCTGTAAAAATTGATGGTAAGATCTACAACCTCCTGTATCTTGAAAGCCGCACGGGGTATATCATTACTCTTTCTCGTAACGCAGTAGGCGCAGTCAAAGATGCAATGGTTAGTGAGTAATATCTTTAAAAGGGAAACACACCGGCCGTCTTCCGTATAACTGTGGCAAATGCCCATCCCGGTACTGTTACCCAGGCCCCCGGAGTTATTTTTCCTGTTGCTCCCACTGCTGGCGCAAGAAACGTCGTATTTAGCGGCGTCTGCCAGGATGCTTAATTTTTCTCGAATTCTGTTGTAATCCATAGTAAGTTCGGGATAGAAATATTAATCAAACAGATTTAACTGGATCCCCGCCAAAACAGCTGTGGCACGTACCCTAGAAGTATTTGCTTTACTGCGTGTCCTTCTTTTCTTTATTCCGGGAAGGGGAACCTGATCTTCCATTCCTTTCAAGGCCCAATCGGTTAATTTTTCCTGTAAAATCATAGCGCTTGTTTTTGTAATCATTCCAAAATTATGGAAATATTCCTAATATTGGAAATAATCCAAATTAAATTTTGGAAATAATCCAAATTTTGTATTTTTGAGGAGTACGCCGGGAAGGTTAATGAGGGATTTTCCTGATTTCCTGAGGGCGTTGTCTGAAAAAGAACAGTTTATGGACCAGGAGTTAACCATTAAGAGATTTACGGAAGTACGGAGAGAGCTGGGGTATACCCAGGCAGAATTTGCTCAGTTGTTGGGCATATCCAGTACCACCGCAGATATTGAACGGGGCAGGACAAAGCTCTCCGGGAAAGTGGTGGCAGAGCTTCTGAAAACTTTTAAGATCAACCCCCTTTGGCTATACGGGGAGAGCGAACAGCAGTACCTTGAAACGGCCAACGTGAATGTGATTCCCAAAGTAGTTACCGTGGATTCTTTCGATCGGGATAATATGGTCCTGGTCAACGCCAAAGCAGCGGCAGGATACCCCCAGAATATACAGGATACGAGCTGGTACCAGCAGTTACCTGCCTTTGACCTTCCCTTACCGGAGTTCAGGAATGCGACTTACCGGGGTTTCCAGGTAGAGGGAGACAGTATGCTGCCCAACCTCAGGCCAGGGGAGTGGGTGCTGGCCAAAGCTGTTGAAAGTCTCGAGGATGTATCCCCGAATAAAATGTACGTTGTGGTGCTGCAGGATGCAGTACTGGTCAAGAAAATAGAGCGTCCCCCGAACAGCAGGAGAGTTATGTTGATCTCGCTGAACGAGACCTATCCCCCTTACGAGGTAGAGCCCCAACAGATCCAGGAGCTCTGGCAGGTGAGCAGTAAAATAACTTTTGGCCTGGATGCCACCACAGAAAAAGGTTTACTGAAACAATTACAGGAATCCATGGACGATCTGAAACGTCAGCTCGGTAAGTCCTGATACTATTGGTTACAGCGCTACGCTTAGTATCCTACCGCTGTATCATCCCCCCTCGGGTCGGCTCCTCCTTCCAGGCGACCGTCTTCTAATACTTTAATGGCATCCACCTTTCCGATTACAGGGGTACGCCCCTGGTTAATATGGTATCCTTTAGCTTCCAGTTCTTTTATCAGTTCCTCTGAAAAAGCCTCGGGTTCAAAGACGATCTCATCTGGAAGCCATTGGTGATGAAATCTCGGGGCATTTACTGCTTCCTGCATACTGAGATTAAATTCCTGCACGTTCAGGATGGTCTGTGCCACCGCGGTTATGATGGTAGACCCTCCCGGGGTTCCTACCACCATCCAGAGTTTGCCGTTCTTTTCCACTATGGTCGGGGTCATGCTACTCAACATTCGCTTCCCTGCTGCTATACTGTTTGCTTCGGCACCGATCAGCCCGAACATATTAGGTACCCCCGCCTTGGCACTGAAATCGTCCATCTCGTTGTTCAGGAAGAAGCCGAGTTCATCACAATACAGTTTGGAACCGTAAGCCCCGTTCAGGGTGGTGGTTACAGATACGGCATTTCCTTCAGCATCTACAATAGAGTAATGGGTGGTTTCCATACTCTCTGCCATCTGAACCTGGCCTTCCCTGATAGCCTCGGAAGGAGTAGCCTTTTTAAAACTGAAATCCGACATCCGTTCTTTAAGGTAGCTTTCGCTTAAAAGGTAATCCAAGGGGATCTCAACAAAATCAGGATCGCCCAGGTAATAGTTCCGGTCAGCATAGGCTCTCCGGAAAGCTTCGGTTAACAGTTGTATGGACTCAGCACTATTGTGCCCAAATTTGGACAAGTTATATGGTGCGATCATCCTGAAGATCTGGTTCATGGTTACCCCGCCACTGCTTGGGGGGCTCATAGAGATGATACGCAGGTCCTCGTATTCAAAAATAACGGGTTGCCGCCATTTGGCCTCGTAAGCTGCCAGGTCTTCTGTAGTAATATATCCCCCGCGCGACTGTATAAATTCGGCCAGGGTCCTGGCTATGTCACCTTTGTAAAATGCATCCCGGCCCTTGGTGGAGATCTGGGTAAGGGTTTCTGCCAGGGCAGGGTACTTTAGGCTGTCCCCGGCTTTGCACTGAGTATAAAACAAGGTGCTGTCCCCGCTGACCTCCAGGATCTCATCCCTGTATTTATCTAAGCGTTCCGCCTGCTTTTCAGTTACTACCACCCCCTTGCGGGCAAGCGCTATAACCGGTGCAAAGATCTCTTCGATGGGAAGGGATCCGAATTGCTGATGCACTTCAAATACCCCGGCTACAGTTCCTGGGACCCCTACAGCGGTAGCGCCGACCCGACTTTTCCCGGGAATAACATTTCCTACGGAATCCAGGTACATATCCTTGGTGGCGGACAAGGGAGCCATTTCCCGGTAATCCAGGGCCCCGACGTCCCCATCAGCTTTCCGGTAGACCATAAAACCACCACCCCCCAGATTTCCGGCAAAAGGGTAGGCAACGGCAAGGGCCATTTCCGTAGCTACCATGGCATCAAATGCATTACCACCTTTCTGAAGGATCTCCACACCAATGCGTGAAGCCTCTTCCCTCGCGGATACCACCATGGCCTTTTCAGCCACAAAACCAGTTGGTTCTGCCTCTTTCCGGGCACATGAAATAATCAGGAGTAAAGGGATCAGGTAAATTAGTCGTCGCATAGTCTCAGGTATTTAGCTTTGGCAAAAGATATAACTTCTTCAAAAAATAAAGTGAATTCGTGCTCAAAAGAACCGTAATGTTCCTGCAGGTCATCCACGGCAAAATTCATCCTGCTGCGGTTCTGGGTTCGCCGGTTCATCCCGTTCAGCACCCTGGATATGCCATCGATGGATGCGTAGCTTACCAGCCAATTATCCGTTACCAGGTAAGGCATCATTCGCTGCACCCCCTCCGGCAGTATCTCGAAATTAGATTCGAGCAGATCATAAAACCGATCCGTGTATATGGGTAGTGGTGTGTTGGAGTAGTGCTGCCAGTTCTTCGCGAGGAAATGGTCGTAAAATATATCGACGATCACCCGGCTGTAATGACTGTAATTCTTATGAAGTCTTTTGCTGCTGCGCCTCGCGATGGGATGTGCATCGGTAAACGTATCAATGGCCCGGTGCAGTAATATTCCTTTTTGTATACGGTCAGGGTAGTGTTTAAACTTGTTGCCCCGGATACTGTCTGCTATAAAATTCCCGATGGTGATCTCGTCATCTTCAAATGAAAGGTAGATATGCGCAAGGAAATTCATGGGCCAGGGCTTTGGATTTCGAATTTACAAATTCACAACACAGCATCCTCATAAGAGATGTATATTTGCCAAAAAGTAAGAAATACATATGACACTGATCAAATCCATATCCGGGATACGAGGCACCATCGGAGGTCGCCCTAATGAGAACCTGACACCTGTAGACACCGTAAAATTTGCAGCCGCCTACGGGCGATGGTTGCAGAAGCACACCGGCCGGATGGCCTTAAAAGTGGTGATAGGCCGTGATGCAAGGATCTCGGGAGAAATGATCCAGAACCTGGTGGTCTCAACCCTGGTAGGTTTGGGCATGGATGTGATAGATCTTGGATTATCTACCACTCCTACCGTGGAGATCGCCGTCCCCCTGGAGAAAGCAGACGGGGGTATTATCCTTACTGCCAGCCATAACCCCAAACAATGGAATGCCTTAAAACTGTTGAACAGTAAAGGGGAATTTCTAAATGCTGAACAGGGTGCCGCGATCCTGGATATTGCCGAGCGCGAAGACTTCAGTTTTGCCACGGTGGATTCCCTTGGATCCGTAGTTAATAATGATGCCTATTTTGATATCCATATTGATGAAGTACTGGACCTGGAACTGGTTGATGCCGAGGTGATCAGGGAGAAGAAATTCAAAGTAGTGGTAGACGGGGTTAACTCGTCCGGTGGTATCGCTATCCCTATGCTGCTTGAAGCACTCGGGGTAGAAGTAGTCAAATTGTATTGCGATCCTACCGGGCAGTTTCCACATAACCCCGAACCTCTTAAGGAGCACCTGGGGGATATCTGTAAACTGGTAGTGGAAGAAAAGGCTGATTTCGGGATCGTAGTGGATCCGGACGTGGACCGACTGGCATTTATCAGTAATGACGGGGAAATGTTCGGGGAGGAATATACCCTGGTCGCCTGTGCCGATTACGTACTTAGCAAGACAAAAGGAGATACGGTCTCTAACCTTTCTTCTTCGAGAGCTCTCAGGGATATTACCGAAAAGCACGGGGGCCAATACCATGCCGCAGCAGTAGGGGAGGTAAACGTAGTGGAAAAGATGAAAGAGGTGAAGGCCGTTATCGGCGGTGAAGGGAACGGCGGTATAATTTACCCGGACAGCCATTACGGTAGGGATGCCCTCGTAGGTACTGCCTTATTCCTGATGCTGCTGTCAGAGAGAGGTGGAACAGTGGCCGACCTGCGCGCTTCTTACCCTGCCTATTATATGAGTAAGAAAAAAATTGAACTCACCCCGGATCTTGACGTCGACAGCCTGTTAGAAGCGATGGCGGATAAATACAGCAAGGAAGATATATCTACTATTGACGGGGTTAAGATCGATCTTGCAGAGAGCTGGGTGCATCTGCGCAAATCAAATACAGAACCTATCATCCGGATCTATACAGAAGCAAAAAGCCAACAGGAGGCTGATGCGCTAGGAGATAGGATCATGGAGGAAATCAGGGAGACAGCGGGTATAAAGTCCTGATCGAACTTTTTTTTATAAAAATATAGCCCCGGGATTCCGGGGTTTTTTATTGGTTAAGGAGAAGCTGAAAGAATCAGTTTTCAGCTGGTTTCCGGTGTTTCCATCGCCGGTGGGTCCACAGGTAGTAAGCGGGTGCGGTACGGATGCGTTCCTCGGTCATCTGCATAAAAGTATCCGTGATCTCATGTTCGCCTGTTGCCTTGCTGTTCAGGGTGATCGGGACAAGCTCAAAGGTGTAGTATCCTCTTTTTACTTTGGTAATACGGGCAAAATAAACTGCCAGGTCCAATTTTCGCGCAAGATCTTCAGGCCCGGTGAAGATAGGGACATAGTGCCCCATAAAATTACTCCAGTACTTGGCCCGGTGCTTTTGCGGCGACTGGTCTGCCACGATTCCATATAGGGAACGGATTCCTTCCTTTTCATTCTTTACTATGGTTCTTACGGTTTCCTTCTGGTGGATAGGTTCTGCACCCCACTTGGAACGAATATCGCGGACGAGTTTATCAAAATATGGGTTGTTGATTTTCTGGTAAACGGCATAACCCTTAGATTTTATCACCCTGTTAAGGATCACGCTCCATTCCCAGTTACCGTAATGTGCGGTAAGAACCAGGGTGCTTTTATGTTTCTCAGACTCCAGCAGGGTCTCCAGGTTAAGGATTCGGTAATGTTTCTCCAGGGTTGCCTGGCTGAAATTCATGGTCCGGGTCATTTCCAGGAACATATCGCACATATGCTTGTAGAACTCCTTCCTGATACGCAGCAGCTCTTCTTCCTCTTTCTCCGGGAAACAGAGCCTTAGATTGTTCAGGACTACCTTTTTACGGTATCCCACCAGGTGGTATACCAGTATATAAACGATATCAGATACGGTGTAGAACAGCCGGTCCGGAAGTATTGAAAGTAACCACAGAAAAGGGTAGGTGAGGATGTAGGTCAGTAGTTGCATGCGGTATTTTACTGTGGGCAAATATACTTATATTTGGCCCTAAAATACGCCCTGCCTATGAATATTGCCCTGGTAACCCTAGCTGTGATCGCAGCCAACGCCTTAGTATCTATCAAGGGGTTCAATGATATCAGTTTTTTTGAGCGGTATAAGTTCGGGATCGGGCAGATCCAGGCAGGACAAAAGGAACGGATGATCACTTCGGGATTCTTGCATGTGGACATAGCCCACCTCTTCCTGAATATGTTCACCTTGTTTTTCTTCGCCGATGTGGTCGTGACCTGGTTCGGGTCCATTAAATTTCTCCTGCTCTATTTTGTAAGCCTGCTGGCCGGAAGTCTACTGGCCCTGTACTTCCACAGGAACGAGTATTATTACAGTGCGGTAGGTGCGAGTGGAGCGGTCACGGGGGTGTTGTATTCGGCTATTCTCTTGCAGCCCAATGATCCCCTGTATTTTATATTTCTGCCCACCGTTGGAATTCCCGCATATATACTGGGTGTCGGGTACTTACTTTATTCCATTTACGGGATGAAGAAAAGGGTAGGGAACATCGGTCATACCGCTCATTTCGGCGGTGCTGTCGGAGGTTACCTGACCACATTGATCTTTAAACCGGATCTGCTGGTTACGGATACCTGGATGGTTCTACTACTGGCGATCCCTATAGCCCTGCTGTTCATCCTGCAGAAAATGGGGAAACTTTAGGGGTGTTTTCTTGCCCTGTTGCCCTGAAATTTCAGCAACATCCTGTGCCTGTTGCAGTTTTACACCTCAAAAAAACAAGTAAAGGCAAGAAATAGGATTCTGATTCGTTAATGTAAAGCCCAACATTAACAAAAAAGACCTATTTATGTTTAAAAAGTCCCCCCTGCTGGCCGTCTCAGTATTACTATTGGCTTCAGCTTGTTCTGACCAGACCACAGTATACCAGGATAACCTTACAGATAATGTTATCACTGAAAGCGATGCTGCCGTTTTACAACCCAGTGTATCTTTCGAGGTCTCGGGAGTACTGGATATTTACGAGGATGACGCCCCGGGAAATGCCGGGAAAGGAGCCACGGATACCGCGGGAAATTACCCCCTGAGCCTGGTAGCCCAGGTGAGTCCGCCAAACAATCTCCTGAAAGCTTCCCATGTTGACGTGGAGGGAGATTTCGCCTACGTATCCTACAATGTTGTCGATGAAGCCTATTCGGGGGCAATTGAGATCATCAACATCTCGAATCCACATGATCCCAGGGTCACTTCCAGGCTTATCTACAGTAGTGCAGATATTAATGCGCTGCAATATTATAATGGAAATGTATATGCCGTCGGGGGAGTAGATGCCCTGATCTCCGACGCGGCTCCAAGTAATTCCTTTATCGCGAAGATCCCCGTGAGCGGCGGTGTCTTTTCAAATCTAAGCGGCATCATCTACGGGTTCCAGCAAGGATTTACAGCAAATGATGTCTTTATTCATGGTGACCAGGTACTGGTGACCAGCGGAAAAGATGGTTCGCTTACGGTATACCGCCAACAAGACCTTAGACTGGAGGAAGAATTCCTTTACCCTGATCTCAGGTCCATATCAGTAAAAAATGAACAAATAGCCTTATTAGACGCCGGCCAAGGAGTTAAGATCCTGGATAAAAAATATAAGATTGACAGGGAGATTGATATTACCACCGACTTCGGCGAGTCTACCAAGAAAACCCTGAAATTTCACGATGACCGGATCATGGTCTCGGAGGCAAGTAAGGGAACTGGGGTTTATTCGTTTAATGATGGTGCCCTTCTGGAGTACATTCCTATCCTGGTAGACCCGGAAGGAGTAAACCCGGGAGACCAGGTGACCAACGCGGTAGACACAAATGACGGGCTGTTGATGATGGCCAACGGTGGTGCCGGGCTAAGCCTTACCGAAATTGAGAATGGTGAGTCTAAAGTAGTAGGCGTAGTAGAGCTGAAAGGTTCTATAAATTACGTGGCATCTAAAGGTGACTATATATTCGCAGCTTCGGGTTCAGAAGGGTTACAGATCATCAAAATGAACAGGCCTGCTGAAACCCTGGTAGAGCGCTGTTCGGGTCTTTCGGAATATACCGGGAGTGATAAATTTAACGTGGATACAGGGGAAACAGTAGCCTTTAGCGGCGCTAAGAGACTGAATCATATAGTGAACAAAGGAGCCTTATTATTATGTGGATCCTGGAGTGTTCGAAACAATATCAGTATAGAGGCTGATGCGCTGATGGAATTAAATGGTATGTTGATCGTAGCCAGGAATAATAACAGAAAGAATCTCACGCTGAAAAAAGGAGCTACCTTAAAAATTGAAGGGGAACTAATTTTATACGGAGATCTGAATTTAGATGAGGGCGCTACTCTGGAGTTCCTTGGAGACTCATCTGTAGTAAGCATCTTTGGCAATGTAAATATAGATCCAGGTGCTACAGTTAAAGGAAATTTTGAGGATATCCGGGGGAAATTCTAAATCCTAGTCTAAAGCTGTAAATTAAAAAGCCCGGTATCTACCGGGCTTTTTTTTGCTAGGGACTTCCTGTCTTACTGCAGAAGCTCTGCAATTTTCTGATCCAAGGCATCACCCCGGAGATTCTTCGCAACGATCACCCCGTTCTCATCGAGAATAAAAGTTGCAGGAATCGCATTGACGCTGTACAATTGCGCGATTTCGTCAAAGTAGTTCACATTGGAAACGTGGTCCCAGGTCAGTCCGTCATCCTCGATCGCTTTTTTCCAGTCTTCGGCTTTCCTGTCCAGGGAGACTCCAAGGATGTTCAGACCCTGGTCCTTGTATTTGTTGTAGATCCTTACCACGTTTGGATTCTCGGCCCGGCAAGGCTTACACCATGCGGCCCAGAAATCAATGATGGTCACCTTTCCCATAGCATCAGCCAGGGCAAGCTCTTCCCCTGTCGGGGTAGGAGCAGAGAAATTTGGAGCCTTGGCTCCTATAGAGGTATTCGCACTTTTCTCCAGTTTCTCCTTGATTCGCAGACCAACGCGGGTATTCTTTATTTCATCGGTGAGAGCCTCGTACATTTTCTTAGCCTTGTTATCGGCCAGGGAACCGGTTGTCAGACCCTTTTCAATGATCAGGGCAGAGATAAGGGAATTAGGATTCTTTTCGGCAAATGAGATCTCAAAGTTCTTGGCTTCTTCCTGTAGTTCAAAATATTCTTCCCGCAGCGAATTCATGACCACTGTATCTCGTTTTGCCGTAGCAGCCCTCATGTCCTCGTTCATAGACATGGCTTTACGGGACAATGCACGGGAAGCATCCAGGAAGTCGCTGAACAGATCGTTCTGAAGTGTTCCTTCTACCTCGGCGAAGGGCAGGCTGTCTTTCTGGGCTTCTACCTCTATCTCTCCCTTTTCGATGATCACCGGGATGTTTCCCCGGATGTTATCAATGAATACATAGTGTAATTCAGGTTCTCCGGCTTTTCCTTTAAAGCTGAAATTCCCATCCTTTACCAGGGCGGTATCTACATCTACAGGTTGGTTCTGCTCATTGGTCTTTTTCAAAAAAACCATGGTCCCGTCTTCCACATCGCCTTCCAGCTCACCTTTGATGGTAAAACCGTCTGGTTCACTATTACAACCCACAAGGGCCAGGACACTTAACAAAACTAGGGTGTATTTCTTCATTTCTTTATTTTAAGATGGCCAAATATAGCTAACTGGTATCGAATAAAAAAAGTCCTTAACAAGAGCTTATGTTAAGGACTTCTAAGGATTTTATTGTAATTGATCAGAACTGGTAACGGATACCAAGGGCGATGTCGAAATCAAAATTGTCGCTGAAATCATCATAACCGACAATTCCGATTTCCGGCCTGAAATCCAGGGACAGCATCAGTGGAATATCAAAATCGTATTCCACACCAATGTTCCCGGCTCCAAACAGGAACAGACCATCATCAAAATCATTGTTTGCGAAATCAACATTTCCCAAACCACCACCTAGGCCGTAGAACCAGTTAAAATTTCCGTCAAGCGGGCGTACCCATTGATGTACCGCCGCCAGTTTAAAAGCATCGTAATTCCTGCTGTCTCTCCATCCCAGGTCCAGTTCAAGGCGTGTATCGGTGCTCAGGGCGTTCTGGTAAGAGATTTCAGCTCCGAATCCGTCGCTGTCTCCCAGTCGAAGACCGAGAGCATGCTCGGACAGAGATTGTGCGCTGATCGCGCAACTTGCAAATAAAAACAGAAGGGTTAATGGTTTCATTATTTTCATTGTGAATCATTTTTTTTAGTTAGACCAAATTTAGCTACTTGCTTCTGGTGTATCGTTAATAAAGACTTAATTTAGTGACCAAATTTAGTTTAAATTGAATAATAATTTGCTCAAAGCCTTAGGAGACTCCCTGGAAGGGACCCTGGACTATACAGACCTTGGCCGGAAACTATATGCCACCGATGCTTCGGTGTACAGGAAGACTCCACTTGCGGTCGCTTTTCCACGCACTAACGAGGATATTGTAAAATTGTTGCGTTTCGCTTCGGAACACCAGGTCGGGATTATTCCCCGGACTGCTGGAACTTCCCTGGCCGGGCAATGTGTGGGTGAGGGGATCGTAGTGGATGTGTCAAAACACTTTACCCGAATTCTGGAGCTTGATGTGGAAAAAAAACAGGTCCGGGTACAGCCCGGGGTGATCAGGGATGAATTAAATACCTACCTGGCCGAGTATGGCCTGTTCTTCGGTCCCAATACTTCTACCTCTAACCGCTGCATGATCGGTGGAATGGTGGGTAATAACAGCAGTGGAACAACCTCGATTCAATACGGGGTAACCCGGGATAAGGTGCTGGAATTAAAAACGGTTCTTCACGACGGGTCTACCGCTCTTTTCCACGAACTGAGCACAGAGGAATTCCTGCATAAGACCAAAGAGGACACTGTTGAAGGAAATATTTATAAGAACATTCATAAAGAACTGTCAAACAGTGAGATACAGAAAAATATTAATACTGAATTTCCTAAGAAAAGCATCCATAGGAGAAACACAGGGTATGCGGTTGATTCCCTGCTGGAAAGCGAGCTTTTCGGGGGAGAATCGCCGGGTATCAATCTCTGTTCATTACTGAGTGGGAGCGAAGGAACCCTGGCCTTTACCACGGAGATCACCCTGGCCCTGGACGATCTGCCTCCTGTTCATTCCGCCATGGTAGTGACTCATTATGAAACCCTCAAAACATGTCTTGCAGATGTCGCTCCTCTTATGCAGCATACATTGTACCTCTGCGAGATGATGGACAAGGTGATCCTGGACTGCACTAAGAATAACCGTGCCCAATTGGCAAACCGGTTCTTTGTGCAGGGCGATCCGGCAGCCTTACTGATGTTAGAAGTCCGGGCAGAAAGTGAGCAGCTCCTACAGGATAAAGTAACCTCATTACTAAAATCCATTACTGCTTCAGGAAACAGCTATGCCCATCCCGTATTGAGCGGGCCGGATATCAATAAAGCCATCGAACTCAGGAAGGCGGGGCTTGGACTCCTGGGGAATATGGTTGGAGACCGCAAGGCCGTGGCCTGTATAGAAGATACGGCGGTTGCCCTGGAAGACCTGTCCGGTTTTATTGCGGAATTCACCGGTATTATGGATTCTTATAACCAGCAGGCAGTGTATTATGCCCACGCCGGGGCAGGGGAACTGCACCTGAGACCTATACTGAACCTGAAAAAGAAGGAAGACGTAGTGCTCTTCCGCAAGATCACCACCGATGTGGCCAGGCTTACCAAAAAATATAAAGGTTCTTTCAGCGGGGAACATGGGGACGGGATCGTCCGGGCTGAATTTATTCCGCTGATGATAGGCGAAGCTAACTACGAACTGCTCAGAAGGGTGAAGTCGTATTTTGACCCAAAGGGTATCTTGAATCCGGGGAAGATCGTGGATGCTTACCCCATGGACGAATCTCTCAGGTATGAGGTAGGGAGACAAGAACTCGAGATCAGAACATTTATGGATTTCTCGGATAGCGAGGGCATACTTAAAGCTGCTGAAAAATGTAATGGCAGCGGGGACTGCCGGAAGACGCATCATTCCGCCGGAGCTATGTGCCCCAGTTACCATGCCACCCGCAACGAAAAAGATACTACCAGGGGCCGGGCGAATGTGCTCAGGGAAGTACTGACACATGAAGGGGATACCAACCGTTTTGACAACGCTACGCTGAAAGAAGCTATGGACCTTTGCCTTAGCTGTAAGGCGTGCGGTAGCGAGTGTCCGAGTAACGTTGATATGTCCAGCCTTAAATCAGAATTCCTGTACCAATACCAGAAAGCAAACGGCTTCAGTCTTAGAAGTCGGCTGTTCGCATATAACACCACGCTGAACCGGCTGGGTAGTAAATGGCCTAGACTGACCAACGCCATGTACAGCAGTAAAAGTTTCGGTGGAATTCTTAAAAAAATGACGGGAGTTGCTCCCGCCAGGAGCCTGCCAAAGGTTTCAAGTGTTGATTTTGATAAAGTATTAAAGTCATCTGTTAATAAAGAGGTTACGAATAAAAAGAAGGTGTTGCTTTATATTGATGAGTTCACCAGGTACCTGGATACCGACCTGGGCGAGGACGCCGTGGTGTTACTAACGACCCTGGGGTATGACGTAGATCTTTTTTACGGCGAAAGTGGGCGCACCTATATTTCCAAAGGCTTCCTGGAACAGGCCAAAAAACTTGCTGCTAAAAACATAGATGCTCTGTCCGGGAAGCTGGATGAAGATTGGGTGTTGATAGGACTCGAACCTTCTGCTATCCTCACCTTCAGGGATGAATACAAAAGGTTTGGGCTGAACCAGGAAATAGTAGATAAGATTGCTACAAGATCTTTGCTGATCGAGGAATTCCTGGCAGCAGAGATCAGGCTCGGGCATTTGTCCGGCGAAGCTTTTACGAAAGAAGCAAAGACCGTAAAACTACATGTGCACTGCCACCAGAAGGCCCTCTCTGACCAAAAAGTGAGTTTTGACCTGCTTAACCTGCCGGAGAATTATAAAGTGACTATAATTAATTCCGGCTGTTGTGGTATGGCGGGATCATTTGGGTACGAGGAAGAACATTATGACATCAGTATGGCGATAGGGGAGCTTCGGTTGTTTCCTGCTGTAAGGAAATCTGGTCCTGAGGTGCTTATCGCGGCTAACGGTACGAGCTGCAGACACCAGATCAAGGATGGGACAAGCAGGACTGCCCTACACCCGGTAAGTATTTTAAGAAACGCACTAGTGTAGAGTCTTTTTGCGCCTCTTACGTTTATTGCGTTTCCCGTGGGTGTCCAGGAGCGTTTCGATGTTGGTCAAATCCATGGATTTAAGCTCTTCATCTGCAAAGAAGACGCTGCATTTGTCGGCCTGGTACCTGTATATTTTCCACCTTTTAAAGGCGTATTCCAGCGCGGTCATTTCTCCCAGCCAGTCGCCCGAATTAAGATACTGTGTACTGCCGTACTCCATTTCCTGTACATATTTATCTGCCAGGCTGGTATAACCGCAAACTACTGCACCAAAACCCCGGGCGGCGGCACAGTGTAAGGCGTTAGTGCGGAACTGTTCCGGGCAGAATGAGGGGTTTTTCACTGGTAATTCCCCGGCTTTCTTCTTTATAAAAAAGCCTCCCAGGGAATTGGACAGTTTTTTCCATCTGGCAAACAGGGTATAACTATGCAGCCGGAAAGGTCTTAGCAAGGAAGAGGAGGTGGGTCCCATGTCAAAATGTTGCCCGTGTAGAAACCAGGTTTTGTTATGGTCCAGGTCCAGGACTAATTCCTTCCTGATCTGTATCGCGCCGACAGCGATACCCTCAAGTCTTTTCAGGTAGTGATCCGTTTCCCCGGCAAGAACATAAACCGCTGTTCCTTGTGCAGCTATGGTAACGATCTTCTTTACTACCTTCATCTGGACCTTCGGAAGTTCTTTAAGATTATTCGCATTCCCGGCGATCAATCCACCGTTAAGGATGAGGATCCCGGGCTTTATACTGCTGAGATAGGTCAGCAATTCCTGCGCTTTACACTCTTCGCTGCCCAGGTAAATATCTGATAGTACTACGACCTCTATCGTTCTCTTTCTCAAACCGGTAAAATTATGATGTGGTAAAATTATGCCAGGGATGAAAACGTTCCTAACCCGGCGTGTCATTTTTGTTTAAGGACAAGGTTATCTTTAGATTAAGCGGACTGTGGCTGTTGTTAAATGAATATTAAGGAGTTGCCGTTGCATTGGTTCGGGCTAAGCTTTATCTTTGATAGCTTAAACATGTTGGGAATACCCCCGGGTATTCCTATCAAAGCACAGTAAACTATGGCCGGAAATACTTACGGAACCCTGTTTAAATTAATGACCTTCGGAGAATCACATGGTCCTGCCATCGGAGGTATTCTGGAGGGGTGCCCGGCCGGGCTGACATTGAACTTAGAAGCCATACAAGGGGAGTTAGAGCGCAGGAAGCCCGGGCAATCGGCCATTGTAACCCAGCGTAAGGAACCGGATACGGTCGAATTCTTTTCTGGGATATTCGAGGGTAAGACCACCGGGACCCCGATCGGTTTTGCCATTCATAACACCAACCAGAAATCCAAAGATTACTCGCACATCAAGGACTCTTACCGCCCTTCCCATGCCGATAAGACCTATGACGACAAATACGGTTTCAGGGATTACCGCGGGGGTGGGCGAAGTTCTGCGAGGGAAACCGCGAGCAGGGTAGTAGCCGGCGCCATTGCTAAACAATTCCTTGCCCCGGTTCAAATACGGGCCTATGTTTCGCAGGTTGGTTCGCTTATCATGGATAAACCATACCAGGAACTGGATCTTTCCAAAACCGAATCGAACCCCGTGCGCTGCCCGGATCCTGAAATGGCCGGAAAAATGGAGGCTTATATCCGCGATGTAAGGAAAGAAGGAGATACGATCGGCGGAGTAGTCAGCTGTGTGATCCGGAACGTACCTAAAGGTCTTGGGGAACCTGTATTTGACAAGCTCCATGCGGAGCTAGGGAAAGCAATGCTGTCTATCAATGCCGTTAAGGGATTCGAGTACGGCAGCGGTTTTGCCGGGGTACAGATGAAAGGAAGTGAACACAATGATTCGTTCAGCCAGGATGGTACTACCAAGACCAATTACAGTGGGGGTATACAGGGAGGAATCAGTAACGGGGAAGATATCTACTTCAAAGTGGCTTTTAAACCGGTAGCCACGCTGATACAGTCTTATGAGACCATAGATAAAGAGGGTAATGCTGTTACCGTGCAAGGTAAAGGGAGACACGATCCCTGCGTGGTCCCGAGGGCAGTTCCTATTGTCGAGGCCATGGCCGCCCTGGTGTTGGCTGATTTTAGACTACGCAACGAGGGCGCTAAATTATAGCAGCTCAGTTTAGGGGGTTTGCCTGCAAAATGGTATCTTACCCGGCAAAATCAAATTTTATTTTATGAAGAAATTGGAATTGCACTGGCAGATCCTCATTGGGATGGTTGCCGGGGTACTCTTCGGGTTTGCCATGACTTATCCTGATTGGGGTGCCACGTTTGTACAGGATTGGATCAATCCACTGGGAACCATATTCGTAAAACTCCTGAAGCTGATCGCGATTCCGCTGATTCTTGCCTCCCTCATAAAAGGGATCTCTGACCTGAAAGATATTTCCCAGTTCCGGAATATCGGGGTCAGGACCATCATGATCTACATTTCTACCACCGTAGTGGCTATTACCATCGGGCTGCTGCTGGTAAACGTACTGCAGCCCGGGGAGGGTATCTCTCAGGATACTATTGCCCAGTTAACCGAAACCTATGCCGGTGATGAGCAGGTAACCTCTAAACTGGAAGAAGCCTCCAAGCAAAAGGAAAGCGGGCCATTGCAGTTCCTGGAAGATATGGTGCCCGACAACGCTTTCAATGCGCTGGGAGATAACAGCCTGATGTTACAGGTGATCTTTTTCACCATTTTCATGGGAATTTCCATGTTACTGATAGGGGAGGAAGCGGCAAAACCGCTTAAAAATGTCTTTGACTCCCTCAATGATGTAGTGCTGAAGATGGTAGACCTTATTATGCTTACCGCTCCCGTAGCGGTGTTTGCCCTGTTGGCCAACGTGGTGGTGACCTCGGGGGATCCGGATCTTTTACTTGCACTGCTAAAATATGCCGGTGTCGTTTTACTGGGTCTTCTCCTGATGATCGTTTTTTACAGCGTGGTGGTGGCTACTTTTACCCGCTACAACCCTCTGACCTTCCTCAGTAAGATAACCCCGGCACAACTGCTTGCCTTTTCTACCAGTTCCAGTGCGGCAACCCTGCCGGTAACCATGGAACGCGTGGAAGAGCACTTGGGAGTGGATAAAGATATTTCCAGTTTTGTACTCCCGGTAGGGGCCACCATCAATATGGATGGTACCAGTCTGTACCAGGGGGTTGCCGCTGTTTTTATATCCCAGGCACTGGGCTTTGACCTGACCTTCGGGAGCCAGCTGACCATTGTTCTGACCGCACTGCTGGCATCCATCGGATCGGCCGCGGTACCCGGCGCCGGTATGGTAATGCTGGTGATCGTCCTGGAGGCGATTGGTTTCCCGGCAGATAAACTGGCTATTGGACTTGCGCTCATTTTCGCTGTAGACCGCCCCCTGGACATGTGCAGGACAGTAGTGAACGTTACCGGCGATGCAACCGTATCCATGATGGTGGCCAAATCTCTCGGCAGGACCTTGCATCCGAAGGTCAAGAACTGGGATGATAACCTGGATGAAGTAAAATAGAAAAACTCGATGTTATGAATATATGCTTCCTGATGTATCCTTGGGAGGAGATAGAACCAGAAAAGGATTCCAGCCTTGCGCTGATCCATGAATGTGTGAAAAGGAATCATGGGGTGGCGTATTGTACGCCGGCTAACCTTACCATCCGTAATAGTGTTACCAGCGCTTTTTGTAAAGTGATCGGCAAGATGGAGAAGGTGCCCTCTAATATGAAGACCTTCTACCGGAAAGCAGAGCTGAGGGAAGAAATGCTTCCCCTGGCCGGGTTTGATGTTATTTTTATGCGCGCTAACCCGCCGTTGGATCCCTTAATGCTCAATTTCCTGGATTCTGTTAAGGATGATGTCTTTATCGTGAATTCCATTCAAGGCCTCAGGGAAGCCAATAATAAGCTGTATACCGCGGCTTTCGGGGACAGTCACAGCAATATCATCCCGGTGACCCATGTCTCGAAAAACAAGGAGTACCTGGTAGAGCAAATTAAACAATCCACTGCCGACCGGATGATACTGAAACCGCTGAACGGTTTCGGAGGTTCAGGAGTTATTCTTATCGAAAAATCGGCCATGTCTAATATTAACTCCCTGCTCGATTTTTATATCACCAATTCTGATGGCACCTCCAATTATGTCATCCTCCAGGAATATATAGAGGGTGCCGATGAAGGCGATGTGCGAATCCTGCTACTCAACGGGGAGGTGATAGGCTCCATGAAGCGAATCCCGGGTTCCGATGACCACCGATCCAATATCTCGGCCGGTGGCAGGGTAGCCAAGCACAACCTGACCAAACAGGAGAAAGCACTCTGTAAGCAAATTGGACCTAAACTTGTTAAGGACGGCCTGTATTTCGTGGGAATTGATGTGATCGGCGGGAAACTGGTAGAGGTCAATGTCATGTCTCCCGGGGGGATTACTTATATCAACAAAGTGTACAAGGCCAGGATACAGACCAAGGTGATCGATTTTATTGAAAGTAAGGTGCTGGACAAACTGGAAGCCTTTGACCGAAGGTCGCGCCTGCGAAATGAGGTGCAGAATGCTTAAACTTCCTGTCTCGCGCATTATCCGGAACATCGAGGAGGAAATCCCTTTCCATGCCCTGGCAGAAGACCATTCTTTCCAGGTAAAAATAGATCATTACGCTCCCTATCTCTGCGGTGCCGTCCACGACGGCCACCAATTCCGTTCTTCATTGGCAGGCTACTGCCTGCATTCCGAATACGAGCGGTGGTACGAGGAGGATCCCTGTACCCGGCAGATGGTGGCCAGCCATCCGATGGTGATCTCGGGTTGCGACAGCCGGTTTGAATACGACCTTAACCGCCCACCGGAATTAGCCATCTATAAAGATGCCTGGGGAAAGCTTCTATGGAAGGATCCCCTGCCCGAGAACGAGAAAAAGATCAGCATGGAAAAACACCGGGCATTTTATAACGTAACACGTGCCCTGGTCACCAAGACAGAAGAACTTTACGGGAAGGCCCTGGTCTTTGATATGCACAGCTACAACTGGAAGCGCTGGCAGCGGGAAGTTCCCACCTGGAACCTTGGAACGGCAAATATTGATAATAAGCGGTTCGGTCGGATAGCTGAATCATGGCGTGAATTACTGGGAAGGATGGATTTACCTGGTGACCTGAGGTCTACTTCCAGGATCAACGACACATTCCAGGGTAATGGTTATTTCCTGAAATTTATTACGGAAAATTTTGATAATACCCTGGTCCTGGCTACCGAGATCGCAAAGATATATTGCGACGAGTTAACCGGGGAGATCTACGGGGAAGTTGTAGACACTGTGACCAGGCAGCTGGATGAATTTATACCTTTGCAGAGCAAAATATTTCAAGAGACATCTTTATGATGAGCGAAAAGGAACTCATAGCATTGCAAAAATCCTATTCCGGGTTGATGGAGATCGATTCACAACTGGACAGGTTAGTGAAACGCATCGAGTTGCTGAATTATGTCAATCCTCAGAATATCGAAAAGGAGAAGCACCGGTTCTTCGCTTCAAAATATACAGAGACACCGGAATTCCGCTACCCTAAGCTGAAATTCGATCCCCTGAAATTACACAGATTACTTTTTTCCATCCGGTTAGAAAAGATAGAAGATGAG
Source organism: Zeaxanthinibacter enoshimensis (assembly GCF_004362865.1). Lineage (GTDB taxonomy): Bacteria > Bacteroidota > Bacteroidia > Flavobacteriales > Flavobacteriaceae > Zeaxanthinibacter > Zeaxanthinibacter enoshimensis. The sequence goes on from NZ_SNYI01000002.1 coordinate 888,911, forward strand.
GAGATATACCGGGTATACAGGGATATCGTGTATTTCTATGCTAATATGGTGCAGTGTATAGAGACCATCGGGAGTGGCCGTAAATTCTACTATAATTCGCTCCGGGTATACGGTACCCCGACAGAAAAGGATGTACAGAATGCCAAATTCATATTACACTTTGATAATGATCCTCCTTCGCAGGACCTTGAAAAGGTATTCACGCCGGAAGAGGCGAAAGATTATTTTGAAGATTTTTCCGGTCGTTATGACTTTCCCCTCAACATCCGGTTTTCCACTAATATCGCGGCGGATGCCATGGTCAGTAATGCTACCAAATCCCTGCTACTGAAGCGGAATGCAAAGTTCAGCAAGAACCAGTTGCAGACCCTGGCGAACCACGAGATAGGGGTTCACCTGGTTACCACTTTCAATGCCCAGGATCAACCTCTGAAGATTTTTTCCAATGGTTTTCCAAAGAACGTCGAAACCCAGGAAGGTTTGGCTGTTTTCAGTGAATACATGAGCGGATCGCTCACTTTAAAAAGACTTAAGGAATTGGCTTACAGGGTTTTGGCATCGGATAGTTTAATTAAAGGTTACAGTTTCCAGGATACTTTTGATCTCATTCATTCCCAGTATAAACTGAACCGGGAGGATGCCTTTAATATCACATTACGTGCTCACCGGGGAGGAGGGTTCACCAAAGACAGGCTCTATCTCAGCGGCTTGCGCAAGATCTATAAAAGGTACAGCAGGCAGGAATCTCTGGATATACTACTAAGCGGGAAAGTGGCAATTGATTTCGAGAACGATATCGCTTACCTGCAGGCCAGGGGACTTGCAGCAAAAAATACTTTCGAAAACCTGGCCTTCCGCCAGAACCTGAATAAGAACAGCAAGCTCGATTTTATCCTGAACAATCTTAAGTAAGGACTCAGGCGTCCAGGAAGCGCGATTGTAGTTCCGGGGTAGGGATCATACAAGCCTCTTTTTTCCCGAACCAGCGGTACCTGTTCCGCGCAACAAGGTCGTAGATGCCATCACGGATGGGCCTGGGTATCCCTTCCAGAAGAGCCAGCAGTTTCCATCCGCCTCCGAAAGCCTGGCCGATCTTTAGTGCAGCATCAGACTTGGCGTAATAGGCCACAGAAGGTTCTATCAGAATGATCGAATCTAGTTCTTCCGTATTGATTCCCCTTTCCAATACCAGTTGTTGCCCGACCCGGCTCTGCAGGGAGGCAAAAACGAACTGGTGGGAGTGATCCCTGCGGATCACGAACTGCACGGCGCCGTTACAGAGGTTGCAGACCCCGTCAAAGAGGATGATTTTCTTGTTCCTGTTAAGGGATTCCATAGTGTAAAAGTACATTAAGATCCAGAGATCTGCACTATACGAGTGCTGTTAAAGGAAGGTATGGATCAGCGAAATTTATTTCTTTTTCATGACCAGTTCGAGTTTAGAAACATCAACCCGGGTGGTAAATTGCCCGTAATTGACCACGGCTTCTTTCTTCTCCAGGGTGTCTATAGTACCAACGGCCTTCCCATCTGCGAGTCGAACCCGGTCCCCTACGGCAAGTATGGGTTTAGGTGCTTGTTTCTGCTTTACTTCGGCCTTCTTCTTTTCTTTTTCTTTCTTCTTACGGATATGTTCTACCTGCACTTCCGCTTCCTTGGCGACCTGGGCCTGTTTCACTTTTCGTGCCTTGACCTCTTTGGCAGAAGACTTCTTCTTTTTACTGTTCTCTGTCTCAACGATACGGAGCAGTTCTGATACCAGCGGTCTTTTTTTCTTATCCACAAAATATCGCTCGGCGGCCGAATGAACTTTGTTCCCCAGGTGGATCATACGTTGGTTGTGATCGTAAAGTTCCTGGTAACTTTCTAACTTGGTTTTCACCCTGCCTTTTAATTCTTTAAGTTTCCGGGCTTCCTCTCTCGCTTTACTCTCTTCTACCTGCAGCCTGGAGCCTGTTTCAGCCATTTTACTGCGTTCTTTCTGCATTTTGGCTATGGTGGCGTCAAACCGCAGCTTTCCACGCTCTATCTTCTTCTTTGCCTTGTTGATCAGGCTGTAAGGGATGCCGTTCTTCTGTGCCACCTCGAAAGTAAAGGAACTACCTGCCTGTCCAAGCATCAGCTGGTAAGTAGGTTCCAGGGTGGAAGAATCAAAGAGCATATTGGCATTGGTCATATGGGGCAGTTCATCTGCCAGTAACTTCAGGTTAGCGTAATGCGTGGTAATTACCCCGTAGGAGCCGCGTTCATAGAACACCTCCAGGCAAGCTTCGGCCAAAGCACCCCCGAGTTCCGGATCACTTCCTGTTCCGAATTCATCTATCAGGAATAACGTATCATCATCACACAACCGTAAGAACCGGTTCATATTCTTCAGACGGTAGCTGTATGTGCTCAGGTGATTTTCGATAGACTGGTTGTCCCCAATATCGGTAAGTATCTTGGAGAAAAGGCAGACCGTACTCCTTTCGTGAACCGGGATCAGCATTCCACTCTGAAGCATCAGCTGAAGCAGCCCAATGGTTTTCAAGGTGATACTTTTCCCCCCGGCATTGGGACCCGAAATAGCAATGATCCTGTTTTCCGGGTGCAGGGAGATAGTTTGCGGATAGGTCTTCTCTTTCTTTTTCTTGTTAGAGAGAAACAACAAAGGATGGTAGGCATCGCGGAGATGCCACTGTTTCGCATTATTGATCTCAGGCATAAGTCCGCCCATCTCATCGGCATAACGGGCTTTGGCGGCAGTGAGGTCCATTTCGGTCAGGTAAGTCTGGTACGATTTCAGTACCGGGCGCCATGGCCTTATCCGGTAGGTCAGCTGGTTGAGGATCCGGTGTACCTCTTCCTTCTCATCCATTTCTAGGTGTTCCAGTTCCTGGCTGTATCGGAGTACATTTTCGGGCTCGATATATACGATACTGCCGGTTTTGGAAGTGCCCATTACCCTTCCCTTTACTTTTTTCCTGTACATGGATCGCACGGCCAGTACCCGTCTGTTCTCCACCACGGATTCCCGGATCTCATCCAGGTAATCTGCAGCCTGGCTGGACTGCAGGGCAGAGACGAAGCTCTGGTTGATCTGGCTTTTTACGGTTTGCATCTGCCGGCGAATCCTGCCCAGGGCTTCTGAAGCATCGTCGCGTACCTCGCCAAATCGATCGATGACCTGGCCGATCATTGTGGCTACTTCAGTATCTTCTTCTACAGACAGTGATAATTCATGGAGCAGGGGGTAGTACTCCTTGAATTTTTTAAAGAATTTCTTTTGTTCGGCAACTACCTCACACAGAGAAGCGATCCTTCTGAAGCCCTGTATCTCCAGGGTGGTATTCTCTATACCCAGTAACCGTAATTCTGCGTTGATCTCGTCAAACCCGTGAGCTGGGATACGGTTATCCGTGGTGAAGGATGAAAGGTACTCAGATGTCCTCCCCAGGGTAGTCAGGATATTTTCCCGCTCCCGTAAAGGAGCCAGTGAAAGGGCGGCTTCTTTCCCTGGCGTTGTAGCACAGCGGGATGACAGTTGTTTTAAGACAGTAGGGAATTCAAGGTCTTCCAGGGTTTTTTTGCGGATCTTGTGCTTCAAAGTATATTGCAATGATTTTAGTGATACAAAAATACCCAAATTAAGTATGAATTTAAACCTGCCGGGCAGATGGGCCGAAGCTTTATCGCAGGAATGTGAAAAACCTTACTTCCTGGAGCTATTGCATTTTGTACAAAATGAATACGGGACCCACCAGTGTTACCCGCCGGAGGATCAAATATTCCGGGCTTTTGACCAATTACCCTATGAAGAGGTGAAGGTGGTGATCCTGGGGCAGGATCCCTACCACGGACAGGGCCAGGCTGACGGACTTTGTTTTTCCGTTTCCCCGGATCAATCACTCCCCCCGTCCCTGCTCAATATCTACAAAGAGTTGTCCAGGGATCTGGATAAACCACTACCGGCAAACGGGGACCTGAGCCACTGGGCACGGCAGGGTGTTCTGTTGCTTAATGCTACACTCACTGTAAGGGAGCGGCTGGCGGGAAGTCACCAGGGCAAGGGCTGGGAAGAATTTACCGATGCGGTCATCCGGGTACTGAACCGTGAGAAATCAGGATTGATCTTCCTGCTGTGGGGCGGCTATGCCAAAAAGAAGGCTAAATTGATCGATGCAAGCAGGCATCATATCCTTACTTCCGGTCATCCATCTCCCTTAAGCGCCAACCGCGGCTACTGGTTCGGCAACGGGCACTTCAGCAAAACCAATGACTTGCTTCTGAGCCAGGGAAAACCGCCTATTGATTGGTAATCTTATTTTTTCCAGAGTATATCCGAGGGGGCTGCTTTTTCTTCAATAAGCTTTAAATAGAGTAGTGTATTACTCACGTTATCAATGACCTCCCTGCTGATCTGTTTCTGGCTCCACCGGGTGGCCGAGAGCCAGATACGAATGTCCTCCAGTTGTTGCCCGTAACGGTTGGCCAGGGTGCGGTCAATGCTGGGGATCTGGCGGAATTCCCTGGTATAATTATCCAGTATTTCCAGGATGTGCAGCAGGGTGCTGCTTTCATCTTTTAAAAACCTGTCACTCGCCGCGATAACGAAACACGGCCAGGGGGTAGGACAGTCGGCCAGTCTACGGAAGATGCCTTCATCCACAAGGGGCTTGGTGGTAAAGTGCTCCCACATAAAATAATCGGCTTCTTTCTTACCAAGGGCTTCAATGGCGCCTTCCAGGTGCTGCACCTCTCTGAATTTTAATGATTTGGTATCCCAGCCCTGTTGTCTTGCGTTGACGAAAGCCATGAGGTGACTTCCGCTGCCAAACCTGCTGATCGCAGCCCGCGCGTCCCGCAGTTCTTCCACTTTCTGGTAATGACTCTGGGCTGCGACGTGTATGCCCCATTGTAAGGGGGTGGATATATACTCCCGCACGATCCTTGCATCCAGGCCTTCCGTGATCTTTTTGACGATACCTTCCGTCAGGACAATGGCTATATCAGCCTCTCCTTGTTCTAACATATCACACATCCTCCCGGTTCCTTCGGGGATATCGGTCCATTGAAGGTCGATACCTCTTTCCTCGAAGGCACCTTCTTCTATTGCCAGGTGCCAGGGAAGGTTAAAATGTTCGGGTACTCCAATGACTTTCACTTGCTTCATATATCCTGGTTTACAACTAATTTTGATTTTAAGAATTCATATATGCTGTACTGGGACCTGACCGGTTTTTCACCGGCAGCCCGCTCCACGTAGGTGTTGGTATCCTCCCGGTCTATGATCCTGGCCTTTACATTATCAGCCAGTTGTATATCCAGCACTTGTTTCAGTTCCTTAAATATATGCGGGCTGAGTATAGGTGTCAATACTTCAATCCTTTTATCGAGATTGCGTGTCATCCAGTCCGCGGAGCCCATATACATCTTGGGATCACCATCGTTATAGAAATAATAGATCCTCCCGTGTTCAAGGTAACGATCAATGATACTGGTGATCTCCAGCTTGCCCCAGGAACTCCCTTCCTCGGGAGTTGGTGGTACCAGGCAACAGAACCCACGGACCAGTAAGCGGATATCCACCCCCTGCGCCAGGGCCTTGTAAAGTTCATCGATCATTCCTTTATCCTCCAGGCTGTTCATCTTGGCAATGACCAAAGCTCTCTTACCCTCCTGGCGGTTCCTGATCTCGTTTTCGATGAGTTCCCGAAACGTGCTACGTGTGTTGTAAGGGGAAGCTAACAGGTATTTCAGCTTGGGGATAATTAGTTTTTTCTCCAGAACCAGGAAGACCTGGCTGAGATCCTCCGTAATGCGTTTGTCAGCTGTGAACAGCCCGTGGTCGCAGTATATCTTCGAAGTCTGGGCATTGAAATTCCCTGTGCCGATATATCCGTAGCGCATGAGGCCACCTTCTTCCTCTCGCTCTACCATTGCGATCTTCGCGTGCACCTTGATGTTGGGTACGCTGAAAATGACTTTAGCCCCGTTCTCTTCCAAAGTTTTTCCCCAGAAGATATTGTTCTCCTCGTCAAAGCGCGCTTTCGCTTCTACAAAGACGATAACTTCTTTCCCGTTTTTCAGGGCTTTTAAAAGTGCGTCCGTGAGGGTTGATTCTTTGGCGATACGGTACAGGGAAATTTTCAGGCTGGTGACCTTGTCATCATCCGATGCCTGCCGGATAAAATTCTCGAGGACAGAAAAGTCCTGGTAAGGGTAATGTGTCAGGTAATCTTTTTGTTTCAGTGCAGCAAAATAGTCCTTTATACCGGCCAGTTCAGGGTGGGGCAGGGGCGGCATTTCTTCATATTTCAACCCGGGCTTTTCCAATGAAAGGCTGAAATCCATAAAATCGGAGAAATTGTGGTACCTGCCTCCCGGGAACATGTCTATTTTACTAATCTCGAGTTCTTTCATAAGAGACCCACACAATTTCTTAGGCATGCTCTCGTCGTATAGCAGTCTTGTAGGCTGCCCGGATGTTCTCTGGTCGAGGCTGCTGTAAATGCGTTCTACCAGGTCTGTATCTGATGTTTCATCTTCCAGGTACAGCTCTGCATCTCTCGATAACTTGATAGAATAGGCATTCTTCACCGTTTTTCCTGTAAACAGTTTGTCCAGGTGGCACCGCAGCACGTCGTCCAGGAAAATATAATGGGTACGCTCCCCGGGCAGCTCGATAAATCGCCCGTGTTTATCTGTGGGCACTAAGACCAGTGAAAAGGATCCGTCTTCAAAGGCGACCAACAGGTAAATTTTCCCATTCTGAAGATCCTCCGAAGTAAATTCCTGCAATACCTCGCAGTCGTCCATTACCTCATTACTGAAAAAAGTTTCAAGGAATTCCTGTTGCTGCGCGGAACAACTTTGCGGAGTTTCAAAATATACCCCGTGATCCTCCAGGCCCCTGTAGATATTCTGCAGTATTTCTCCAAACCTGCATTGTTGGGCGTGTACTTCTTTAAGGATATGTTTAAGGGTCTTGTTAGACCTTGTCATCAGTTTTTTACGGAGTTTTTTATCCACCTTCTTTAGCTGGCGGAGCTGGGAGATCCTCACCCTGAAATACTCATCCAGGTTTGAAGAAAAGATGGCCAGGAATTTCAGGCGTTCTAAAAGGGGAGTAGCCGGGTTTTCTGCTTCCTGCAGTACCCGTTCGTTGAAGGAAAGCCAGTTGACGTCCCGATGCTTGTACGATTTTTCCACTCTGATGTTTTGAGGGTAAAAATACGTATAAGTTAGACTGCCCGTTTGCTATATTGGTTAAACAAATGACGCTACAGTCAAATGTTCCAGTACATATTCGATAAGTTTTTTCACTGCTTTCTCCGGGTTTTCCGAGAAGGTACCATTATAGCGATTGGCCAGGATACAATTCATGGAAACGGCCTGGTGACCCAGCAACCTGGAAAGCCCATAAATACCGGAGGTTTCCATTTCAAGGTTAGTGATCATACGTCCTTTATACCTGAAAGACGAAAGTTTATGATTCAGGTCGGGATCCTGGAGTTCCAGTCTCAGTTTCCGACCCTGTGGACCATAGAATCCTACCTTGGTGGCGGTCACCCCCATCAAGACCTGGTCCGATGCAAAGGCTTCAAGTAGTTCGTTATCAGCTTTAATGACGTAGGGGGTAGATTTGGCCGAAGACCATTGGGTATATTCCAGGAAAGCTTTCTGAACCTCGTGGTATTGTAAATGGGAGCTGTCATAGAAATGCAGCAGGTTGTCAAACCCGATAGCGTACTCGCTCATAAGGAATGTATCAACTTCGATCTCCGGCTGCAGCGCCCCGGAAGTCCCGACCCGTATCAGTTTCAGTTGCTTTAATTCTTCTTTGACCTTCCTCGTCTTAAAATCAATATTCACCAGGGCATCCAGTTCATTAAGAACAATATCTATGTTGTCTGTTCCTATTCCGGTCGAAATCACGGTGAGACGTTTGCCCTTGTAGTGCCCGGTATGGGTGACAAATTCCCGCTTTCCTTTTTTGACCTCTACGGAGTCAAAATAAGAAGTTACCATTTTCACGCGATCAGGATCACCAACGGTGATGATGGTATCGGCAATATCTTCAGGATGTAAATTGAGATGATAGATGCTCTGATCCTCGTTGAGGATCAATTCAGAGGGGAGTAAAGGCATATCAGAGTTTTAGGATTCTCCGTGAATCCGTATTGTAAAGGAAATTGTATTTAAGTGCACCACCGAGGTAGGAGTCGTTATCTCTGAGCTGGGAATAATAGTTAGATTTTCCCTCCAGTATTGCTTTGCCTTTCTCAGTGATCTTTACGGGGTTAAACCCGCTGAAAAGTGGCTTTAAGGTGGTGATAACTCTTTCGTACTGGGTATCCCCGAACCCATAAAGTTGCTGGGTCTCGAGCAGGTTTTTTAATAATGCTTTTTTCGACTTGGGTCTGTCCAGCAGGGAAACTTCAAGTATCCTGTTCTCGATCTCGTTAAGTCCGTTCTTAATAGTAGGGAACCTGCGCAGGTGTGCCTTCAAGGCATCGGAGAGGTAATCAAAGCTAAAATGATCAGAATCAGTGATATTCTCCAAGCGTATTGGGTTGTCACTGCAGTAAAGTTGCCATACGTAATCTGCGTACTCGATATCATCCTGGCTCAGGACCTTACGGCTCTTATATAGTGTCAACAACTGTTCGTTGCTCAGTTTGTTTAAACTGGTCAGCCTAGAGGTTTCAGGATCTTTTCCGGTAAGGACCATGGAAATTTCTGCGTGCCTGCGGTGCGTCTTTAACCAACTCAGTACGGCCAGCATATTGATCTGGCAGAACAGGTCATGTTCAAACCAAAGAATGATCTGGTCCTGTTGTTTATGGTTACAGAGCGAGCGGTATTCTTTCAGCGTTTTTTCAACGAACCAGGATTTACTGACGTTGTAATTCTTATGCAGGAATTCAAATCGGGTCTTCCAGAATGCTTCGCTTCCAACATTAGTTTCGGTCTTACCTTCACACAACATCTCCCTCCAGGTAATAATATCGCCTTTCAAATCCAGTTCCTGTAATCTTTGGGTAAAACTGTCCCCGTTAGTGATATGCAGTAGTTGGGAGCTCATCTTCAATTTGGTTTTTGTTCTAACCTCTAAGGTACATTAATATCGAAAAATAGAAAAACTAATTAACAGAATTCAGCCACCTACGCGCTTGGTTCTGAAGCCTTTTTCCTGTAAAATTTCCATGATCTGGTCGCGGTAGTCGCCCTGCAGGATGATCTGGTCATTCTTGTAACTTCCGCCGACACTCAGGCGTGTTTTGAGTTCCTTGCAGAGTTTCTTAAAATCATCATCTGCGCCTGTATAGCCGTCCAGGATAGTGACAGGTTTCCCTTTGCGTTTCTCGTACTTGCAGAGGATAGGATCTTCCTGCATCCACAGACCACCACTCTTGTCTTCCTGTACCGGTTCTTCATTAGGTTCATGATCGGGGAATAAATTTTGCAGCTGATCTTTTAAGTCCATAATTAAAAGTAAAAAACACCAATTAACCTTTGATTATTAATGAGTTAAGTGGTGTTATTTAAAGTGTTTGTTATTTTTTGATCAAGCCGAGTTCGATCAATCGCTCGTGCAGGAATTCACCCGCAGTGATATCTTCAAATTGTTTCGGATTATCTTCGTCAATGCAGTTTTCCAGGCAATTCAAAGGCATCTCGCTTACCGGGTGCATGAAGAAGGGAATACTGTACCGGGATTTACCCCATTCCTCCCTCGGTGGATTAACGACCTGGTGGATGGTGGATTTCAGTTTGTTATTTGACAAACGAGAAAGCATGTCCCCGACATTGATCATAAGCTGATCAGGTCTTGCAATAGCATCTACCCATTCTGCATTGTGATTCTTTACCTGTAGTCCACGCCCATGGGCTCCCATGAGTAAAGTGATCAGGTTGATATCACCATGAGCTGCGGCACGTACGGCGTTCTTTGGCTCTTCCTTGATAGGAGGGTAATGAATAGGCCTTAAAATAGAGTTCCCGTTAGTGATGTATTCATCAAAATAGGTCTCTTCCAGTCCCAGATGAAGGGCGAGGGCCCGCAGTACATAACGTGCGGTTTTCTCAAGCATTTTATAGGTTTCCTTCCCTACCTCGTTAAAATGGGGTAACTCTTTTACCTCTACGTTATCAGGATATTCTGCTTCCAGTTTCGGGTCGTTTTCCACGTATTGGCCAAAATGCCAGAATTCTTTAAGGTCGCCTTCTTTCCTGCCTTTTGCATGTTCCTTCCCGAAAGAAGTATACCCGCGCTGCCCCCCAATACCGGGAATCTCGTATTTATCCTTTACTTCCTGCGGCAGGTTAAAGAACTTTTTGATCTCGTCATAGAGATCCTCTACCAGCTTATCTGACAGGAAGTGCCCGCTGAGTGCGACAAAACCTATATTTTCAAAGGCACTACCTATCTCCCGGATGAATTTCTCTTTCCGTTCCTGATCTCCCGAAATAAAATCTCTCAGGTCTACACTTGGAATTGCGTTCATATTCATATTTCAAAATTGGTTGTCAAAGTTAATAAAATATACCATATGAGGGACATAAGGGGTAATACGGAAATGTTGGCTATTTTATTACATTTACCTAACGAACTACCAAACAAACTTTTCGCTTATGCATTACCAGAATGATGGTTTATCCAAATCGATCCAAATAGAACTTTACCGGGCAATGACCATGCCCAGGATGATCGAAGAGAAAATGCTCATCCTCCTCAGGCAGGGAAAAGTTTCCAAATGGTTCAGCGGGATAGGGCAGGAGGCCATCTCTGTTGGGGTAACCCATTCCCTCCTTCCGGAGGAATACATATTACCATTACACAGGAACCTGGGCGTTTTTACAAGCAGGAAAGTTCCTCTGGAAAGACTTTTTGCACAATGGCAAGGGAAAGCTGCCGGCTTTACCCAGGGCCGCGACAGGAGTTTTCATTTTGGTACACAGGAATATAAGATTGTAGGGATGATCTCCCACCTGGGGCCCCAGCTCGGGGTGGCGGATGGAATAGCCCTTGGCGATCAATTAAAAGGAAATAAGCGCGTAACTGTGGTCTTTACAGGTGAAGGAGGAACCAGTGAGGGGGATTTCCACGAAGCACTGAATATTGCTGCTGTCTGGGACCTTCCTGTGTTGTTCTGTATTGAAAATAACGGGTACGGCTTGTCTACCCCGACCAGGGAACAATTTCGCTGCGAACATATTGCCGATAAAGGGAAAGGCTACGGGATGGAATCTCATGTTATCGAAGGGAATAATATACTGGAAGTGTATTCGAAAGTTTCGGCCATCTGTAAAAGCCTGCGTGAGAATCCGCGACCGGTTATGGTGGAATTTAAAACGTTCCGGATGCGGGGACATGAAGAAGCCAGTGGCACCAAGTATGTTCCGGACGAATTAATGGAAACCTGGGCGGCAAGGGATCCCCTGGAAAATTACGAGGAATTCCTGGTCAAAGAAGGAATCCTGGATGATGCGCAGATTTCAGAAATCCGGGCCGGGATCCAGTCAGAGATAGAAGAAGGTTTGCGGAAAGCCGGGGCTGAACCCGAGATACAATTTGATGAACAGTACGAACTGTCTTGCGTCTACAAGGCATTTGATTACCAGGAAAGCAAGCCGGGAAGTACCTTGCAGAATATCAGGTTGATCGACGCAGTGTCCCAGGGACTCCGACAGTCCATGGAAAGGCACCCGGACCTGGTCCTCCTTGGACAGGATATTGCCGGCTATGGCGGGGTATTTAAAGTGACCGAAGGATTTGCCGATACCTTTGGCGCGGCGAGAGTCCGGAATACCCCCATCTGTGAATCTGCGGTGGTCTCAGCGGCTATGGGTCTTTCCATTAACGGGATGAAGGCGATGGTAGAGATGCAGTTCGCAGATTTTGTGAGTACCGGGTTCAATCCCATAGTAAATTACCTGGCAAAGGTGCATTATCGCTGGAATGAACCGGCGGATGTGGTTATCCGCATGCCCTGCGGCGCCGGGGTCGGGGCGGGGCCCTTTCACTCACAAACCAACGAGGCCTGGTTTACCAAGACCCCGGGTCTGAAGGTGGTGTACCCGGCTTTTCCCTACGACGCAAAAGGCTTACTGGCGACAGCGGTGAATGATCCTAATCCTGTTCTTTTCTTTGAACATAAGGCCCTGTATCGAAGTGTTTATCAAAATGTTCCTACTGATTATTATACGCTGCCTTTTGGGAAAGCAGCCCTGCTCCGGGAAGGAGAGCAGGTGAGCATAGTGGCCTACGGGGCTGCGGTGCACTGGGCTTTAAAGACGCTGGAAGAACACCCTGAAATCTCTGCGGACCTGATCGATCTGCGTACGCTGCAGCCTTTAGACACCGAAGCAATTTTTACCTCCGTCCGTAAAACGGGAAAAATGATCATCCTGCAGGAGGATACTCTTTTCGGAGGCATTGCCAGCGATATCTCTGCCATGGTAATGGAGCACTGTTTTGAAGCCCTGGATGCACCCGTGCGCAGGGTTGGTAGCCTGGAGACCCCGATTCCGTTTGCCTCCGCACTGGAGGCAGGCTTTTTACCCAGGGAACGATTCAGGCAGGAATTGATGTCGCTTATCGAGTATTGACGAATGCGTCAATAATACTTTTGTTTCCATCATTCAGATCTTTCATTTATTAACATCTTGCAGCACTATTCCGGTGAAAAAGAATTTAAATATTCGAAAACCGGGAAACCAGACTTTACGTAAATAGATGTTAAATCTGCAAAAGAGAAAGATCATTATGAAACAATCATTTTACTGGTTCAGCGGTCTATTGCTGCTGATCATCATTTCTTGCTCTATATCAAAATCTGTACGCGAACAGCGAAACATGATAAGCGGGTCCTGGACCCTCGATAATATATCCTATGAGAATAACCAGGGAACATTCAAGTCCCAGTTATTCGGTGATGCTGACGCAGTGTGTTTTGAAGGGAGCGATTGGTATTTCAGGGACAATAACAGTACCGGGAGGTACACTATTGAGCAGGGCAGCCTCTGTAGCGGGGGTGACCGTTTTATACGGTGGTCCGTCATAGAGAGACCTGAAACATATTCGAGCGAATTACAATTTAAATTTATAGACGACAAGAGGAAAGATATATCCGGAGGTAACGGGTATCGCTTAAAGATATCCCAGCTTACGGATACCCAGATGACCCTTCGGTCTGACGTCAATGTTAACGGGGAAGCTGTAACCGTTGTTTACGAATTCACAAAAAAATCATAAGATGCTAAAAGATATTAAATACACGAAATACATCAGCATGCTGCTGATATTGGGATTGGTATTTGGGTGTAATGCCGTAAAAAATGCCAATAACAAGCAGAAAGGTGCCGTCATCGGTAGTGCCGGTGGTGCTGTAATAGGTGGTGTTGTAGGAAATAATGTTGGTAAAGGGAATACCGTGCTTGGCGCTATTATCGGCGGAGTCGTCGGTGGTGTCGCTGGTGGATATATCGGTGACCGTATGGACCGGCAGGCTGAGGAAATTGAAAACCAGGTCCCCGGGGCGGAAGTCACCAGGGTCGGGGAAGGGATCAATGTAACCTTCGACGAGAACAGTGGAGTATATTTTGAACTCAATAAAAGTGAGATCAAAGGTCCTGCAGCCGTAACGCTCGATCGCCTGGCCAATATCTTTAAAGAATACCCCAAGTCTAACATCCTGATAGAAGGACATACAGACAGCAGTGGTAGTAACGAGTACAACATGTCCTTGTCTAAACGAAGGGCACAGGCCGTTAGTGATTACCTTATCGCACAGGGTATCGATGCCAGTCGCTTTACCACGAAATGGTACGGGGAAGAGCAGCCCCGCTTTGATAACGAGACTCCCGAGGGACGCTCCAAGAACAGGAGGGTTGAGCTGGGGATCGTTGCCAGCGAAGCATTAAAAGAGGAAGCCCGTCGCGAGACCCAGGAATAATTCCTCAGAATATAAGACGAAAGTCGACCTGTACAGGAAACCGTCACCATACTTCTAAAAAAAATTGACGGTATGATCTATTTGCCGATGTGGGGACGTTGTGGCAAAAGATATCCTGGAGGGGTCGATTTTTTTTTGCCCGTAACCCTGATCACAATAGCAAAATAGTATCTTCCTGTCGTGAAGAATTATGAAGTGATTATTGTCGGGGGAGGTTTGGCAGGATTAACTGCCGCTACAGATATTGCCTTGTCGGGGCATAAAGTGCTGTTACTGGAGAAGCATCCATATCCCCGCCATAAGGTGTGCGGGGAATATTTATCTGCAGAGGTTTTACCTTACCTGGACACCTTAGGGATAAAGTTACCTGGGGAAATTGCCATTGATACACTCAGCTGGTCAGTACCTGGCCGACAGCCGGTCGATACCCGCTTACCGCTTGGGGGGATCGGGATAAGTCGTTATGGCCTTGATGCGCTCTTATACCAGCGCGCATGTACTGCAGGAGCCATGGTCGAATTTGAAACGGTCACAGAAATACGTCCCGGGGATAAAAGTTTCCGGGTATATACCAAGGAGCAGGTATATGAATCGAGGGTCGTACTTGGGGCTTATGGCAAACGGGACGCCCTTGATAAAAGCCTGGAACGTGATTTTATAACCAAAAGATCTCCCTGGCTGGCTGTAAAGGCACATTACCATTTCCCGGACTGGCCATCTAATAAAGTAGGTTTGCACACATTTACAGGAGGTTATGGGGGATTGTCCAAAACGGAACTGGGAACGGTGAACTTTTGCTACCTGGTGTGTTACAATGTCTTTAAAAGATATGGTAATATAGAGCAATTCACTGAACAAGTGATTTCCCGCAACCGTGAACTCGGGGAGTTCCTTGATGAAGCAGAAATGGCATTCGAATCCCCGATGACCATTGCGCAAATTTCATTTGAACGTAAAAATCCTGTGGAACAGGGAATACTTATGTGCGGCGATACGGCGGGAATGATTCATCCCCTTTGTGGGAACGGCATGGCGATGGCGATCCATTCAGCCGCAATTGCAGCCCGGCTGGTGAGTCAGTCGCTTTCATCATCTTCTTTTGATTCCCTTCAGCTGCAGCGACAATACGCAAAAGAATGGGAGAAAAATTTTAATGACCGGCTCAGGGTTGGAGGACTGTTACAACGTATCCTGCTGACCGAATCCCTGGCGTCTTTTGCACAGGCAACTCTTGCACGTTCTCCTCAGTTATTACGGGCCGTAATACGGGCGACCCATGGAAAAACGATTCAGGTATGACAGACTTCAGTAAACGATCCCGGCAGGCAGAAGCAATGGATGATCCTGGCCTGGGAGTACAGGAGCTGGACAGGGTCTTTAAGGATCTCAACCGCACAAATGTACTGCTCGCCGGGCAGCGAATAACACTTTCAGCTGTCAGTAAACTTTTAAAGCCCGGATATGAAGTAAAATACCATATAGCAGATATGGGATGTGGCGATGGAGATATGCTCAGGCGCCTCGCAAAACATTGCAGGAAACGAGGAATAGGAGTAACGCTGACCGGAATAGACAACAGCGATGCTGCCCTTGAAATAGCAAGGAGGAAGTCCAAAACTTATCCGGAAATCACTTTCTTTAAAGGTGATCTGTTACAGCTGGAAACCTTTAGCTGCGATATTTTACTATGTACCCTCACCCTGCATCATTTTCCTGATGATAAGATCAGCAGGATATTAGACAACTTTAGTCGGTCTGCGCGGCAGGCCATAATAATCCAGGAGCTCCAAAGAAACCGGGTCGCATACTATCTATTTAAGCTGTTTAGCCTTATTTTTATAAAAACAAAAATTGCAAAAGAAGACGGTTTGATCTCTATACGCAGTGGATTCCGGGAAAAAGAATTAGAACATTTCGCGGATCAACTCAGTGAATGGCAGCATACGATCCGTTGGCAGTGGTTATTCCGGTACCTCTGGGTGATCCAGGCCAAAGCACCCCGAATTTATGATTGATACGAGAATAGTAACGGTAAGCAAATCGCTACCGCCATATTGCCGCGAAACACCGGAAATACTGCCTTATGTTGAACGCTGGCTTGGAGAACAGGAACCCAGGTTCCGACGAAAAGTATTAAAGATCTTTGAAGGCGCAGCCGTGGATAAGCGCTACAGTATAATGGAAGCAGAGGATGTGTTTACGGAGACCTCCTTTGAAGAAAAGAACCGGCTTTATGCCGATGCCGTTCAGGGCCTTGGATCTGATGTCTTAAAGAAAGCCCTGGACCAGGCGGGCTGGGAAGCCGATTCCCTGGATTATATCATAACGGTCAGTTGTACCGGGATCATGATTCCTTCACTGGATGCTTACCTGGTGAACAAACTGGGACTAAGACAGGATGTGATCCGCTTACCGGTTACCGAGATGGGCTGCGCCGCAGGGGTATCAGGCCTTATATATGCCCGTAATTTTTTACGGTCTAACCCGGGCAAAAGAGCAGCAGTTGTCGCGGTGGAGAGTCCCACTGCAACCTTCCAGCACAATGATTTCTCTATGGCCAATATGGTGAGCGTAGCCATTTTCGGGGACGGGGCTGCCTGTGTACTACTCTCTTCAGAAGAGACCGCTCCCGGGCCACGGATCATCGGGGACGGGATGTACCATTTCCCGGACGCCACACACATGATGGGTTTTGAGCTGACCAACCCCGGTTTAAAAATGATTCTCGATCCTTCGGTCCCGGATACGATCAATGAACATTTTGATGCCATCATTCATCCCTTCCTGCGGGAGCATGGATCAAATATTGAGAAGCTCAGCCATTTGATCTTCCACCCGGGAGGAAAGAAGATCGTTCAGGCCGTGGAAGAGCGCTTTAAGCCCCTGGGCAAAAATATTGATGATACTCGGGAAACGCTCCGGCAGTACGGGAATATGAGTAGTGCTACAGTGCTATATGTGCTGCAGCGATTTATGCAAAAGGAAATTTCGGCTGGAGAACAGGGACTGGTGCTGAGTTTCGGTCCGGGCTTTTCTGCACAGCGGGTATTATTAGAATGGTAAAGGATATGACCGACTTGGATACAGATAAAAATAAAAATGCAGGTAGCTCCGGGTGGGCATTGATCCTGGGCGGCAGCCATGGGCTGGGGCTCGCTACGGCTAAAAAGCTGGCATCGGCAGGGTATGGGCTGTTGGTGCTTCACAGGGACAGGAAAGCAGATCTCCCGGCAATTGAAAAGGAGTTCGCATCTATTCGTTCTGAAGGAGGGAAGTGCCATACTTTTAATGCAGATGCCCTGAATAAGGAAAAGAGAGAAGAGATCCTATCCCGGTTCACAGAAATTATGGGGGATGAGGGAAGAATAAAAGTTGTGGTACACAGTATTGCCAAGGGTAACCTGAAACCAATGACAGGGGAGGGACCCCTGCTCGACCACCAGGATCTTATCCTCACCCTGGAAGCCATGGCTATAAGTCTATACGATTGGATCCGGCTCCTGCTGGACAAAGAAATGTTGGCGCAGGATTGCCGGGTTATCGCTTTCACCAGCGAGGGCAATTCCCGCGCTATTCCCAATTATGCCGCGGTCAGTTCGGCAAAAGCCGCTCTGGAAGCGCTATGCAGGAATATGGCTGCAGAGCTAGCTCCCCAGGGGGTGCGTGTGAATTGTATACAGGCGGGTGTAACGGATACCCGGTCATTAAGAATGATCCCGGGGAGCGAGGAGCTGCTCAAAACAGCGAGGTCCCGGAACCCGTCCGGCAGGCTGACCCTGCCGGAAGATGTGGCCAATGCCGTTTACCTCCTCACCCTGGACGAGGCAAAATGGATAACCGGGACTACCATTAAAGTAGACGGAGGGGAAAGTTTAAGGTAATATGGAAAGAGCGGAAATCATCAATCGGTTACCCTATGGGGAGCCCTTTAATTTTGTAGAGGGCCTGGATAAAGTGGATGCAGATGGGGCCGAGGGTTTTTATACATTTAAACCAGGTTCGGAGGTGTTCAGGGGTCACTTCAAGGACCGGGCTGTGATCCCGGGAGTCTTGCTGACCGAATGTTGTGCGCAGATCGGCTTGGTGTGTCTTGGCATATTCCTTTCAGGAGAAAGCGGGGAAAGGAAAATAGCTTTTGCCCTGAGCAGTTCAGAAATGGAATTCCTGCTGCCGGTCTTTCCCGGGGAGCGGGTAAGAGTAAGATCGGAAAAAGAGTATTTCAGGTTTGGTAAACTTAAATGCAAGGTCCGAATGTGGAATGAAAAAGACCAGTTGGTGTGCAGAGGAATCCTGGCCGGGATGCAAGTAAAAAATAACAATGGGTAAGAGGGTAGTAATAACAGGAATGGGTGTATGTGCACCCAATGCCGTAGGGTTGGAGCAATTTAAATCCGCCCTCAGCTCTGGCCGCAACGGTATACATTTCCAGCAGGAATTACAAGACCTTAACTTTGGATGCCAGATCGCTGGCAAACCTGATATTAACAAGGTTGAATTAAACAAATATTTTAATAGTGTCCAGTTAAAAAGCGAGCCCGGTTCCGGGCTGGTCTACGGGGTTATAGCCGGGACAGATGCCTGGAAAGATGCTGGCCTGGAAATAAAAAATGACAGTGAACCGGATTGGGAAACCGGAGTTATATTCGGCACCGGGCTGCTGGGCGTAGACCGTTTCCGGGAATCCGTCCTGCAAATAGATCAAGGGCAGGTACGCAGGCTCGGCAGTACTGCTGTGGTGCATACCATGGCGAGTGGAATAAGTGCGTACCTGGGAGGAATCCTGGGATGCGGAAACCAGGTGACGACCAATTCCTCTGCCTGTACGACCGGAACTGAAGGAATACTGATAGCCTGGGAACGGATCCGGCAGGGTAGCGCGCAGCGAATGCTGGTGGGGAGTACCAGTGACAGTGGTCCTTATATCTGGGGTGGTTTTGATGCTTTACGGATCCTTCCCCGGGCATATAATGACAATCCAGGAAAGGCGAGCAGGCCTATGAGTGCCACGGCAACGGGTTTTGTTCCCGGGAGTGGGGCAGGGGCGCTGGTCCTGGAGTCCCTGGAAAGTGCGAGGAACAGAGGAGCCCGTATTTACGCAGAAGTGCTTGGCGGCACCGTGAACAGTGGCGGACAGCGGCAGGGTGGGAGTATGACGGCCCCGAATCCCTTTGCCGTACAACGATGTATACAACACTCCCTCGAGGTTGCCGGAATAGAAGCGAGGGAAATAGATGCTATAAACGGACATTTGACGGCCACTTCCAAGGATGCAGAAGAAATTATGAACTGGTCCATTGCACTGGGACTCCGGGCTAAGGAGTTTCCGTACATCAATTCCTTTAAAAGCACGATAGGGCATTGCCTTGCCGCGGCAGGTAGTATAGAATCTGTTGGTGCTGTTCTACAGCTCAAAGAAGGGCAGGTTTTCGGGAATGTGAATTGCCATGACCTGGATCCGGCTATCGAAGACATAATTCACAGATCCCGGGTGCCGGAAAATACAATTCCTGTAAGTCCAGAGATCATTGCAAAGGCCAGTTTTGGATTTGGTGATGTGAATGCCTGTGTTATCTTTAAGAAAATTAGCGAAGAAATATGACCGAGTCCCAATATTACCAGAAATTGAAATCAATTGTCAGTCCCTATCTTCCGGAAGATGTATCCGTGGATCAGATACAGGCAGACAGTCACTTTATCCGGGAACTCAATATAAATTCAGCCAACCTGGTTGATATCGTCCTGGACGTGGAAGACGAATTTGATATTGTCCTGGAGAATGAAGACATGGAGGCCATGCAAACTGTGAGGGATGCAATGGCAATTATTGAAAGAAAAAGATCCGTTTAGCATACTTTTAAGAATCTAAAGTACTTACCATAAGACGGGGTTTTTTCAGGTGCGCTACTTCTTTTAACAACCAGGAGCCCGGGAAGTATCTCTCCTGATAAACCAAACGCCTTCCTGTTACGTATATAGGGTGTAAATCATTGTCATTCAGTTTGTAACCGGCTCCTGTACTTCAACAAATGGAGCCACAGCCGCGGCTGTATTCGTGGGGAAATATGGCAGGCACAGACTGAATGACAGTTTTATTTTCCCGGAGCTATTTCAGAGGTACTACACAATTGCTGGCTTACTATATGAGCTGATGGTATTTCCCGGATATTTCTGATCCTTTGGTCGATAGCTTGATCCAAATTACAGCAGGTTTCAATATCTTAGAGGGGAGAACACTATAAACATGAGCAGATACGCCTACCTGAGAATGGGCATGGTCTGTTGTTTCGCTATGGCTTTTACTAGTCTGAGCGCACAGACCGAAGTACCTATTCCCCTGGATTCTATCCAGGAGATGAGGGTGAAGAGACACACCCTTATGGCTCGTTTTGAGCCGGAATTCACCATCAGTGCACAGGAAAGACAGCAATTAAAAGAACAGCGAAGGCGCGAATTGGAAGAGCGGTTAAGGGCGATAGATACCATGCAGCTTTCATTCAGAAGAAAATGGAAATTGCTGGAAGAACTTTATCTCAGCCCGCACACCGCTTACTGGGATAAGGTGGTCGCAGACCTGGTATTGGAAGAGGAAGAACCTGAGCGATAAAAAAAGCCCTTATACAAAGGGCTCTTCATCATTTGCGTCTGTATTCGGTTGCTGACCCAAAGGCTTTTTGGATAGGCCGGCAGAATCCACATCAAAAAATTTAAGGATTTCTGATGGGGTATCTACCTGCATATAGTTGTCCCCATTCACTGCGATGGGCTGCTGGAGCAATACAGGATTTTTCTTGATCAGTTTCAGCCAATCATCTGTACTGAAGTTTCCCCCGTCTATTTCCGGTGCATCCGGGTGATCCGTAGCGAGCAACTCTCCAAAGGGTTTGTTAAGCCCCTCTGCCAGGGATACCCAAACTGTATCACCCAGCGAGGTTTTAGAGATGTCGACCATCTGGATCTTGTCGCCGGATGATTCCACGTACCCCACAGTCTGTTTACCCAAACTCGTTTCCGAATTATAGATCAGGGTTAATTGTCGTTTATCTGTTGCTAACACACTCATATCGTCTTCCATAAGATTAATGAGATTTCATTTTTTCCTTTTTCTTCTTGAGCTGTCTTTCCAGTTCGTCGGTAGATTCTGCTATAGATTCCTCGAACGTATCATTGCTCGCTTCTGCAAACAACCTTGGCCCGGGCACACTTAGCCGGATATTGCAAATTTTTCCTTCCTCAGGGTTCGAACTTTTTTCTTTTTTAAAGAAAACATCTGCACGAACTATAAAGTCATATTTATCTACCAGTTTATCCAATTTCTTAGCGGCCATATCTTCCAACCTGGAACTGGCCGACACACCGTCATATTCAAAATTAATATTCATAGTTGTTTTTTGTTTGAATTCAAGATAGGATGATGAGGCTCCAATTCCAAATTTATTTTTACCCCGGAACTCCCAAAAAATTGTCCGGATGTAAAGAATTCTCAAACAAAATGTTAAAGTCTGATTTTCTGATGCTTAGGGCATCCGAGGGATTATATATTTTCGTATCTTTTTGTACGCGAAACCATTTAATATTAACTCTAATGAACCTACTTCATGACAGCCTTACAAACAACCCCGAGAAGAGCCCTCCAGAGCACCAGCCATGCGATCCATCGGCTGGAAAGAACTAACCAGGAACTACGTGGATTGAGTGATACCCTCCGGTCCTACGTATGCGAACCCAAGACGTACACATTATTTGAGCGTTTTGAATCCCTGAAACGCCGCCTGGATAATTTAAGGTCCGGCAACCAGGAGCTTATTGCCGCTATGAAGGGGCAGAAACAGGCACTGGGAGACCAGGTAGAGCAATTCCGAAACAGGATCAAGGAATTCCAGGAACTGGAACGCAGCGTGCTGGAGTACATCGGTATGGCCAAAATGCACTGTTGATTTTACCTAATCCAATTCTGTTTTTTCAGGTTTTAACAAGGAGGCCGCTATCCCACCTAGCAATGCCACCAGGATTACCGTGAGTGATACCCATTCTTCCAGGTGCAGGAAATGAGAGAACAACATTTTAAGTCCCACGAATGCCAGGATAACCACCAGGCTGTAGTGGATGTACCTGAATTTTGCCAGCATGCGCGAGATCAGGAAGTACATGGAACGCAATCCCAGGATGGCCAGGATATTAGAACTGAAGACGATAAAGGGGTCAGATGTGATCGCTAATATCGCCGGGATGCTGTCAAGGGCAAAAAGTATATCCGTAAGTTCTATGACGATGAGAGCTACAAAGAGGGGAGTGGCGGCCTTAATTCCCATCCTGCGAATAAAGAACTTATGTCCGTCCATGGCCGTGGTAAGCGGGTAAATTTTCTTCACCTGTTTAAAGACGAAGGACTCTTTTGGTTTGTAATCTTCTGCATCTGATTTCAGCATCTTGTATGCCGTATATAAAAGGAATACCCCGAAGACGTATATGATCCATTCAAACTTATTGATAAGGGCAACACCGAATACGATCATTATAGCCCTGAAGACAATAGCTCCCAGGATACCCCAGAATAGCACCCTGTGCTGGTATTTTGCAGGAATGGCAAACGAGCTGAAGATCACCGCGATCACGAAGACGTTATCAATACTCAGGGAAAGTTCTATCAGGTAGCCGGTGATGTACTTCAAAACCGCGTTACCCGGGGTAAGCCCGGTAGGATTTTCAATAAGCCCCGATTGGAAGAGCCAGTAGATTACCCCGCTGAAACCCATTGCTACACTCACCCAGACCGAGGTCCATATGGCAGCTTCCCTGGTTCGGATAACATGATCTTTTCGGTTAAAGACCCCCAGGTCCAGTGCAAGAAATATAATGATCAGAAAAATAAACGATCCCCAGATCCACATAGCAATTTTCAGTTTAGTGGCAAATATAACAATCGATTCGATAGATAGGACAGGAGCAGGGGCGGTATGACTTAAGTAACTAAAAAAAAAGGTTTTTGGGTCAAGGTGGCGGGGTTGAAAAAAATATATTCCATCAAAATGATTACCGCATGAAACTTCAATACTTAAACTTTTTATTGCTGGGATTCCTTTTCCTGGCCCCGGTTGATATCAATGCCCAGGATCCTTACCTCCAAACTGAGAATAAGACTGCTGAGGAAATTGCCATTGCGTTGACCAGGGACTACCAGGCCGAATTGGGAATGACCGTAGAACAAGGAAGTAAATTCCGCCAGAAAGTTGAAGAATTCCAGATCCGCAGGCAAAAGATCGACAAGATGGATTTGCCGATGCCTGAGAAGATGGTCCTGATGAAAAAACTGTCAAGACAGGAAACTGCTGAAATAGCAAATATCCTGACAAATCCCCAGCTAAGGGCTTACAAACGATTGAAGCGAAGCATGCAACCTGAACAAGTAACAATAAATTAAAAAGAAACAGATGTTAATACCGAATGAAAAAGTTCCCCAGTTGAAAGTGCCACTGATAAATGGGACTGAATGGGATCTGTACGCGCAGGAACCAGAAAATTTTACCCTGGTTATCTTCTACAGAGGGCTGCACTGCCCGGTATGTAAAAGTTACCTGGAAGACCTGGCCCAACTGCGTGATAAATTTGCCAGCAGGGGAGTGCATATCATCGCCATAAGTGCAAATACGGAAGAATTGGCCAAGAAGACCGCAGAGGAGTGGGACATCCCCGGCTTACCCGTCGGGTACGGAATTAACATGGAACAGGCTCAGGAATGGGGGCTCTACATATCCGGGGCCATCTCTGATAAAGAACCTGGACATTTCTTTGAACCCGGTTTATTCCTGGTCAGGCCGGATCAGAAGCTTTATGCCGGATCAGTTCAGACCATGCCTTTTGCCAGGCCAAGGCTAGCGGAAGTTTTAAAGGCGGTGGATTTTATTTTGGAGAACGATTACCCGGCCAGGGGAGCAGAAACGAAATACGAACAAGCAAACATTTAAAAAAAATATGATGAAAATAGGAATAATAGGAAGCGGGAAAATAGGTGGAACGCTAGGGAAACACTGGGCTAAAGCCGGTCACGAGGTTATGTTCAGTTCCAGGCATCCTGAAGAACTTAATTCACTCGTTACGCAAGCCGGTAAGAATGCCAAGGCCGTTTCAGTTGCAGAAGCATTCGAAGCTAATGCAGATGCATACCTGCTGGCTGTTCCCTTTAAGGAGGTAAACCGTATCGCTGAAGTCTTTGCCGGGGAATACGGACAGAAAGTAGTTATAGATGCAACCAATCCTTATCCTGAAAGAGACGGTGAGATTGCCCAGGAGGTAAGGGACAGTAACAGAAATGCTACGGAATACACCGCTATGAAATTCAGTACAGCTTTAACGGCAAAGGCTTTTAACACTATCAAGGCGGATGACCTGAAGAAGAGAGCATTCCGTGATACTGACAGGCTGGCTGTGCCTTTTGCAGCCCAGGATGAGAAAAGCCGGGAAGTGACAAAACAGCTGATAGAGGATATTGGTATGGATGCTGTTTATGTGGGTGATCTTTCCGCCACCCGTGCTATGGAAGTAGACCAGCAGGTGTATGGAGTAAGCACTGATAAAAAGGAATTATCAAGTAAGCTAAGTATTTGATATTAAGTAAATTATTTATTTTTATATCAACAGGTTGTTGCATTAGTAGAGAAAGTCGTGATCAGGGTAGGTTACGGCTTTCTTTATGCCTTACTACGAATTAATTTTAACCTCCATTCTTTCAGGTCTTCAGACCGGGCAACTCCCAGCAGTAATAGGGAGATAAAACTGCAAATAGAGAATCCTATAAATAATGGAAGAGCTGTTCCCAATACATAATGGCCGATATAAGTACTGATGGGTACAGCCATTAAAGTGGAAAGAAACCCTGTAAGGGCAGCTGCTATCCCTGCAATATGACCCACAGGCTCCATCGCCATGGCCCTGAGGTTTCCGAAAAGAAATCCGATAGCAAAGAATTGCAGGCCAAAGAAGGTCAGTAATATGGAAACATGTGGATTATCCCCGGAAGGAAACAGGAGCACATAGGTCAGGGATACTGCAAAAAAAGATATCAGCGAAAGAGTGATCAGGCGTTGCATTCCAAAACGCATTACCAGGCTGCCATTCATAAAGGTTGCTGTTCCTATAGTAATTGCCAGACCTGCAAAAATATAAGGGAAGCTTTCGTCCAGGCCGTATTGTCTTTCAAAAATTTGCTGGGAAGTACTGAGGTAGACCAGGAAGGAACCGGTGATAAAACCTGAGATCAGGGTATATATCATGGTTTGCCTGTATTTTATGAGCTCCTTGTAGCCCTTCCCGAACAAGTTGAATTTAAACGGTTTCCTGTTCACGGGAGCGAGGGTTTCCGGCTGCCGTCTCCAAAACCAAAGACACACCAGGAGACTACAGAAGACCTGGGTATAGAATATGGCCTGCCAATCGTAAGAATCCATGATGAGTTTCCCTGATGCCGGTGCGATCACCGGGACGAGTATGAAAACTACGGTCACAAAAGACATGATCCTTGCCATGCGGTCGCCGCTGTAACTGTCACGTATCATAGCAATACTGATAGTTCTCGGGGCAGACAGCCCGATTCCCTGGAGGATACGCCCCAAAACCATGGTCTGCAGGTCTGTTGCACTTACACAGAGCAGGCTGGCAAGAATGAATAAGGCAAAACCGATGAAAACCACCGGTTTACGCCCTAAACTATCAGAGACCGGCCCAAAGATGAGTGGGCCGGAACCGAGTCCGAGGAAAAAAAGAATAATCAGCAGCTGGTTCTCCGTAGGATCTGCGGTACCTATAGAACGTCCAATAACATCCAGTGCCGGGAGTAAGGCATCCAGGGCCAGGGCAACGATCGCCATCAGCGATGCCATCAACCCTACAAATTCTGCCTGGGACCTTTTTGTCTTTACCATCCGGCAAAATTAGCGGATAAAACTGAAGCTGCCAGTCGATATTGTTTTAAAAAATCTCAAAAACATAGCCCAGCAACCAGTATAATATCAGGAATACGATGATAGTCCCGATACACCCGCATCGGCCTCCGCCAATTTTCTTAGCCCCGTAGCCTGCCACTATAGCCC
This sequence comes from Zeaxanthinibacter enoshimensis, assembly GCF_004362865.1. GTDB lineage: Bacteria > Bacteroidota > Bacteroidia > Flavobacteriales > Flavobacteriaceae > Zeaxanthinibacter > Zeaxanthinibacter enoshimensis. The sequence goes on from NZ_SNYI01000002.1 coordinate 914,934, forward strand.
GTATTATATTTTTCATGGATCTGATTTTATTTTTAAAGCTATTTAATCCGGAGCGGGAACAAGTGCTCTAAATCCTTATTTTATAACGCGTACACTCACTTAATTAACCTATCAAAGCGTATAAATAAGTGCGGCGTAGGCCGGGATATTGAATTTACCTGATAAGGCCCGTTGATCTGTCATCTGCTCCTCGATCTCCGGTTCACTAACTTCGAGGTCTGAAAAATGATCATCATAGCCTTTCCAGACCGTATTCACGCGCAGTTTCCAATCAAGACCGTCATCTATTCCGATCATGTAATCGAGGTGGTCTACAGCGCTGAAATTCAGGATGACCATCACGGGTTGCCCCATAGCTTTCCTGCTATAAGCCAGTATTTTGGTCTCCGGGTTAAAGTGAATTATTTCTATATCCTGACCTCTTAATCCGTCGGTACCGGGGGATGCCCCTGTTCTCAATTTCACGAGATCAGAAACCAGGCGGAAGATGCCGCGATGCTTTTTGAATTTATCCCAATCCAGGGGTTCTGTATCCTGGAAATACTCGTCCTCTATGAATTCCTGGCCCTGGAAGATCATGGGGATTCCGGGGGCAGTCAGCACCAGTACTAATCCCAGGATAGCTCGTTTCTTAGCGAAACCACTTTCTGCATCTCCCGGCTGTATCTCTTCGGGCACCCTAGCCTTACCATTTGCCACTTCATCGTGAGACTCGGTATAAATGATCCGGCGGAAGACATCCCCGCTGTAGGAGTAGGTGAGGGCATCAACGATCTTCTGGATGTCCCTGCTGTCGTCATGGGTATCTGTCAGAACTTCTCTTACGGGATGTACAAAATGCATATCCCACTGAGAACCATAGCCTACACCTCCGGCCGAAACAGGATCGGTAATAAATGGGTGGCCCTTAAGATCCTCGGCGATGGTCAGTACATGCGGATATTTCTCCTGCAATTCCGTATTGATCTCCCGCATCATCTGGTTGCCTTCTTCTATAGCCACGTCTTCCCCTAAACCCCCGCCTTCAAAGCGGATATAGGAAGTTGCATCCAATCTCAGGCCATCACAATGGTATTTTTCTATCCACATCAGGGCGTTATCCCTGAGGTACTGTCGTACCTCCTGCCTGCCATAGTCTGGACGGGTATCACCCCAAGGGGTCTGACTCCGGTGATCGTTATAGAAATAAATTCCTCCTTTCCCGTTCTCACTCCACCCATCAAATTGCCACAGGTCCACATCCGAAGGGCCGAAATGATTATAGACCACATCCATAATAATTGCGATCCCGTGTTTATGAGCTTCCCGCACAAGACTGGCCAGTCCCTCAGGTCCACCGTAGTCCTGTTCAATCGCAAAAGGATGTGCAGGGTTATATCCCCAGGAGATACCCCCGGCAAATTCTGCTACCGGCAGAAGTTCTATACAGTTGATACCGAGGTCCGCGAGGTAGGGGAGTTTTTCAATGACATCAGCAAAAGTGCCCACTTTTCCAGGATCTTTCCTGTTAAAGGTACCCACATGCAGTTCGTAGATCACCAGGGTATTCCAGGGCGGCATTACAAAATCGTCACCTTCCCAGTCAAAATCGAGGTCCCGGATGATCGAATTCCCATTGCTGTTAGTCACTTCAAAGGCATAAGGATCATTCCGTTCTAATTCCTGTCCCTGGTAGTGGATCAGGTACTTATATTCTTGTCGTGGCTTGGCCAGGTCTGTAACCCCAGACCAATATCCCACTTCTTCGTGCTCCAGTTCAAAGTCGGTCCGGTTCCAGTCATTAAAATCACCGATAACAAATACTTTTTCGGCATTCGGGGCCCATACCCTGAAGGTGGTCAGGCCATCCTTTATTGTGGCTCCCATCCCAGGGGAGCGCTGAATTGTTGTTTCCATGAGTTAAGATCGCCGGAAATTTAATGTGAATTCCCGCTTCCGGCGCATATGATAAATGTACGTCAGACCCTGTTGTCATTGACGTTTTCAAAGAGACGATTATGCGCTTTGGAAGGAATAATATTGATCTGTTTAATGCGTAATACGGTCACAGGGTCATGCCGTCAAGCGGTGGTGACGCGGTGATGCGGTGATGCGGTGATACGGTGATGCGGCCCGCCCGACTGAACGTCGTTCGGGCGGGGGATGCAGTGATACGGTGACACAGGCACAGATAAGTCCCGAGTAAGCGAACAGCAAACTGCAAACTGCGAACTTCACACTCGAACCTCAAACTTCAAACCTCGAACTAATTAGGTACATAGTTACATAGGTACATAGGTGCAAAGTGGTTACATGAGGGAAAAGGGATACAGGAAGCTTTACCATAATGATTAAACTCGAAACTAATTAAGCGTAACCAACCGCAAACTGCAAACTGCGAACAGCGCACTCGAACCTCAAAACGTCGTTCGGGCGGGTGATGCGGGGATGCAGTGATACGGCCCGCCCGTACCGAACGGCACGTTCGGGCGGGTGATACAGTGATGCGGTGATACAGAGACACAGGTCCTGATATTTAAATCCTCAAACTTCAAACTTCAAACTTCAAACCTCAAACCTCGAACCTCGAACCTCGAACTATCATCCCGTGCACTATAATTTATATTATGTAAAATAGAACATTTAAGAAGGATCAAACCGACCCCAATCAACTCCCCTGGCTTTTGCTGACCTTGTTATTCCTGAAACGCGAAAGCAACACCAGTTTTTTCTTGGTATTGATGAAATACACCCCTGTTAGCAATACTACCGCTGCCACGATAGATTGAGTCGTGATCGGTTCCTTTAAAAAATACCCGCCTAAAAACATGGCTACAATAGGATTCACATAGGTATTAGTGGCTACTTTTTCCGGGGATACCGATTTCAGCAGGAAATTGAACGAGGTAAAGGCTACAATACTGCCAAAGATCACCAGTAACAACATGGACCAGTTGGTCTTGGCACTCCACTCCCAGGGCATACTCCAGCTCTCTCCAAACCCCAGGCTCAGTATGCCCAGGATAATACCGCCGGTCAGCATTTGGTAACCCGTATTCACAAAGAAATTCTTGGGGAATTCGGCCTTACTTACAAATAGACTGCCATACGCCCAGGCCAGCATGGCCAAAAAGATCATAAATATTCCCAGGAAAGAATTCTCCTGTTGCACCACGGTTTTCTGGCTGATCAGCAGATAGATCCCGCAGACGCCTAAAAACACCCCTACCAGGGACATGGGTTGGATCTTCTTGCCCTGAATCAGCCACATCATCAACAGGATGATCAAAGGTTGGGCGGATATCTCCAATGCGGCAAAATTACTGTCTACAAACCGTAATGCCCACACTACCAGCCCGTTCCCAAAACTGATAAACAGGAAACCGGCTATAACACTGTTCTTTAACTGCCTGGGAGTAATTGACAAACTCTTTCCCATGAGCCTGGCGATCAGGAAAATGAGCAATCCCGCGGTCACAAATCGAATCCCGGCCAACATAAATGGCGGTAATTCGGTCACCGCGATCTTATTAAGCAGGTATGTTGACCCCCATATTACGTAAATGGCGAAAAAAGCAGCAATTATTAAGGGGACATTCGTTTTGGGTTGCATAGGTAGCTCTGCGTATTAAAAGACAATATTAAAGCATTTTATGTTTCCGCTATCCATCCTGTTTCCTGAATTAATTAACGTATCCCGTCAATCACTATGCATTTTAGGTCTGTCCATGGTCTAATTGACATACATTCATTAACTTTAATAATTCATTAATTATATATCCTATGAAGTCGCTCTTTCCCTCTAAATATTCCGGACTCCTGCTATTGTTTACCATCCTCTTTTCCCTGCATGCAGGAGTAGCCCAGGAAAAATTTGGCGGTCTTGCACTATACACAGTTAGAGATAATATGAACAAGGATGCCCGGGCAACGCTTAAATCTGTTGCCGATGCTGGTTATGCCCATATTGAAGCTGCCGGGTATGAGAATGGTAAGTTTTATAATATGAGTCCGTCAGATTTCAGCGCTCTACTCCGGGAATTAGGCCTAAAACCCGTCAGCACCCACCAGGGCAGCGTTACCCTGGAAAATGCGGACCAAATGATGACAGATGTCAAAGCAGCGGGGTTTACCTACTTTGTCATCCCGGTACCGCCAATGGGCAGGTTCTATTACGATAATAAGACTGATACTATGGGAATGACCGGCAGTGTTGAAGAACTGGCTGATATCCTTAGAACTTTGGGGGAAAAAGCCAATAAAGCAGGATTACAACTGTTATATCACAACCACGATTTTGAATTTGTTGAGAATGAAGATGGCATAGTTCCTATCGATTACCTGCTGGAAAACCTGGATCCGGAGCTTGTTAATTTCCAGATGGACCTCTTCTGGGTGACCAAGGCCGGAGCCGATCCTTTGGCATATTTTGAGAAATACCCAGGCAGGTTTAAGATCTGGCACGTTAAGGATATGGATAAACAAGGAAAATTTGCCCCTGTAGGTACCGGGACCATAGATTTTGCGAAGATCCTGGAACATAAAGAAACCGCCGGGATGCAGTACTATATGGTGGAACAGGATAATACCTTTGATCTTGAGCCCCTTAAAGCCATCCGGGTAAGCCATGGAAACCTCAAAGCGATCGGCTTCAATTAATCATTATTCTTTTTGATCAAGGACCGGCATTTTTACCTGTACAAACCCTGTGGGATGCTCAGCCAGCTCAGTTCAGGAAATACCAGGCAACGCTCAAAAAAAAGGTTTTTGACGGAATTGTTCGACTTCCCTCCCGGTTCCATGCCCATTGGTCGCCTGGATGAGAAATCAGAAGGCTTGCTGCTGATGACCACCGATGGTAAATTCAGTGACTGGGTCAATCGGTCTGGTCTGGAAAAAGAATACTATGCACAGCTTGACGGCGTGATAGACAAGACTGCTATTGAACAACTTCAGAATGGTGTTGAAATTGGATTCGAAGGAAAACGGTATAAGACTCAGCCCTGCCAGGCACATCTGCTGGAAAAACTACCTTCCCTCCCTCCTGCCGACCCCAGGTTGAGAATAGGGCATCACAGGCCTGGGAGTTGGATCAGCATTACGATCAGCGAGGGAAAATTCCGCCAGATCAGGAAGATGACAGCCGCGGTGGGATTTCCTACCCTAAGGCTGGTGAGGATGCGTATCGGCCCCTTCTGGTTAGACGATCTTCAGCCCGGCCAAGTCCTTTCTCTTGACCCGGAGATACTCGGGTATAGATAATCACGCCCTGATCTCCAGGATCTCGAAGGTCCGTTCCCCTCCGGGTAAAGCCAGGGTAACCTTCTTGCCTTTTTCCTGGTGCATCAACAGTTTCGCCAATGGTGAAGTAAATGCGATCTTACCTTTTTTTATGTCCGCTTCATCCACTCCTACTATCCTGAAATTTTGTGGTCGATCCGCATTCCCTATTTTAAGACTTACCTCGGTGCCAAATCGCACGGTTTCCACAGGTTCTACCACCTTCTCCACTACCCTGGCACTGTTTATCCGTTCGTTGAGCTGTTTTAATTTAAGATCGATCATATTTTGACCGATCCTACGATCCTTTTCTGTTTCTGCCTGTAACCCCTCCCTTTCCTCGGTCAGGGCAGTACGTTCGGCAAGTAGTTCCTCCATCCCGGCGGGAGTGACATAATTGGGTGTTCCCTCGGGCAGATCCGCCCGAGGGGGGATAAAAGGAATTTCTTCCTGGTCATCTTCTTTTACAAATCCTCTGCTCATAATCCAATATCACATTTTCTATAAAGATAGGAAACATCGCTATTTACTCCGGAAAGAATGGGAAATAGCTGTTTCACCGATGCGACTAATATTTCCGTTTTTCCTGTCACCAATGTTCCGGGTAATTGGATACATTATTTCCATTCTAATTATGATTATCACAAAATAAAAATAACGATAAATGAGTAACGCTACCCCAACTGACAATCACGAGACCTCCTCCCCTTCCGAAATATCGGGATCGGGCTGGTGGGACATTATAAAAAGGATCAAGGAACAGCTATCTAACGACCATGCGGAGATCGTTGCCGCCGGGATCGCCTTCTATTTTTTCCTGGCGATCTTCCCGGCCATAGCGGCTTTTGTTTCCATTTACAGTCTTATAATAGACCCTTCCCTGATGAATCAACAATTATCCAGTCTGCAGGGAACTCTACCCTCCCAGGCATTTGGCCTGATTCGGGATGTAATTACCTCGGTCAGCCAGCAGTCACAACAAGCTCTTGGCTGGAGTATAGTTTTTAGTATACTTTTCAGTCTCTGGAGTGCCAACAAGGGTACCACGGCAATTTTTAAGGGATTAAATATTGCTTACCACGAATCAGATGACCGGAGCTTCATCAAAAGAAAAGCCATCACCCTGGGAATAACTTTTTTGTCAATTATCATCGGGATCCTGAGTCTGGCAGTAATCATTGCCTTTCCTTCATACCTTTCCGGCCTTAATCTCACCGGTTTATTAGAAGTTCTGGCCGGAGTACTGAGATGGGTTGTATTAGGATTCGTAATCATGATGGGGCTTTCTTTCCTTTACAAGATCGGGCCGGACAGGGATAACCCGGAATTCCGCTGGGTAAGTCCGGGTGCAATAACCGCTACCCTTCTATGGCTGCTGGGGTCTTTATTATTCACCTGGTTTGTCAATAACTTCGGAAATTTCGGGAATACCTATGGAGGTTTTGCCTCTGTGATCATCCTGATGTTATGGTTTTTTTTAACCGCCTTTATTATTCTGCTCGGCGCCGAGATAAATGCGGAAACGGAACACCAGGTGCGAAAAGACAGCACTGTGGGTGAAGATGAACCCCTGGGCCAGAGAGGAGCACACTATGCTGACCGGGTAGCATCCGGAGATAAAAAATAGGAATAATCCCCTTCAGAAATCCAGTCGACATAAAGTAGGTGTCCACCCCTAAACCGGTTAAACGATATGCTTTTCGCGTCAATACACCGCAATATGGTTTCCTAATTTTACAGGGATAGCATTAATCTAAGACCTCTATGGAAAATCATATAGAAAATTCCTTAAGAAAGGAATTTCAATCCTTTATACTGGAAAAGGACCATCCTTGTATCATGGCAAAGACCATGTTTGAACTGGACACCTTTAAACTGAAGGCCTATCCGGAAATGGGTAGTAAAGAGACTACTGAGAAATTACTGGATGACCTGGAGAACTACCTGGAAAATTACGACTTTACATCTCCTGAATTCTATAGCTTTATCGCAACATTTCCCAAGATGGAAATTGCGACAGAAATAGAATATGAAGAGCTGTTATGGGAGCAGCTGCAAGCCCTGCACCTGGCAGATGAAACGGATTGGGACCCGGACGTTAACTCGGACCCTTCTGCTCCGGATTTTAGCTTCAGCCTGCTCGGCAAGGCCTTTTATATCGTGGGAATGCACCCGCAAAGTTCCAGGCAGGCGAGACGCAGCCCGGTTCCCTGCATTGTCTTTAACCTCCACTGGCAGTTTGAACAGTTACGCGAAATGGGCACCTACCAGAGAATCAGAGACACTATCCGGCAAAGGGATAAGGAAAAGCACGGTTCTGTTAACCCTATGCTCAGTGATTTTGGAACTTCCAGCGAAGCCAGGCAGTACAGCGGACGACAGGTTTCTGAAGCGTGGAACTGTCCTTTTCTCAGGAAAGAGTTAGAAAAAGAGAACGGATGAATATTATACCAAGACAATCAGGGACATCATTAAAATTAAAAAAGGGACAGGTTTTAACGGTCATTGATCCCGAAGGTGGGCAGGTCAGTGATATGGTCCTTTTTAATGCAAATGAAAAAGGAGAAAAACTGTCTTCGGGTAAAACCCTGGATTTTGAAGAAACCATTCTGATTACGGAAGGGCATCACCTCTGGAGCAACCGTTCCCGGAAAATGATGAAGATCCTTGAAGACTCTAATGGCCGGAATGATTTCCTGTTAGCCCCCTGCTCCCCGGAGACTTTTAAGATCCTCTACGGGATCGAGGAATACCACCCTAGTTGCTTTGAAAATCTTTCAATCAACTTAAAGGAATACGGCATAAGTCCGGATGACATACCCACTGCTTTCAATATCTTTATGAATGTCCAGTTTGATCAGCACGGGAAGATCACAGTAGCGCCTCCTACATCCCGTGCGGGTGACAGGGTGAGATTTGAAGCCTTGATGGACCTGGTGGTGGGACTAACTGCTTGTTCTGCCGAAGACAGCAACGGAGGCAGCTTTAAACCTATTCATTACCAGGTAGATTAAAAGCAATGACTTAGAATTGTATTATATTGGTGGCAGGTCTCCGGCAACCTGTCCTGTCCTGTTAATTATGCATACGTGAATTTATGAAGTACTACAACACCCTGCTTAGTTGTCTTTTTTTCTTATTCCTATTCCAACTGGGAGCCCAGGAAATACCCAATAGCACTGTAGAAAAATATATTGAAGATTATAAAAAAGATCCTCGTGGTCCTTATCTAAGGATCAGGTGGTTCTGTAATGACGGGAGCATCAGGGAACCACGGGACCCTTGCCCGGACAACATCGGGGGTGGCATCCAACACGCCAGTTATAAACCGGATGTAGTCGCACTGGGTAAAAAGAATAAACTGTACTTCGGGCAGATCCTTGCCGCTACAGAGATAGAGGATTTCTGGTATGATGATGATAACCAGAGCAGGTTGAAGCAATACCAGCTTGGAAGGTACCTGGCTAGTGTTGATGATGGTTGGATCCTGAGAAAGGCACAATACTACAGGGGTGCTGTCCAGGCCGAAGATGAACAGGCATGGGGAATTAATTTCTACCAAAAGATCTTTTCAGTGGACTCCCTGCTCAGGCAGCATTATTACCTGCTCAGGCAGTCCCTGAGAGATGTGCCCCATTCCGGGGATACTAATGTAGCTCAGGAGATGAGGAGCCAGAGTAAAGTGATCTCTGAAGAGTACACTCCCTTTATGGATGCACGGATAAAGATCCACGGAAAACCGGAACCTAAAGACATTGGTATGGTGCGGAATTTCCTGGAGAAGCACCAAAGTAAATTATCTCCCGAACTGCTGAAGCGAATGAAAGAATTGCTGGAGACCATGAAAGAGTTTCACAGCCCCGTTAGTATGGCGGAGCTGTCGCGCCGGATCGGGGATATAAAAGGGGACAATAATTTTACCACGGAATTCAAGGCAGCACTGATGGCCCTGGACCGTGAAACCGACGCTAAAACCGTGGTGAAAGGGCTTGCCGATCTGCTTTGCGAGATCCGTGAGAATATCACCAGTATTGAAAAACCCCGGGACAGGCTGCTCATTATGGATCTAAGCATTGAATTGGAAAATGAACTCATCAAAAGGTCACAGGAATGGAAACCTACAGATCTGCGCCAGCTCCTGTCAAAGATATATACCTTGTCTTATGCCAGTATGGGGTCCGGTTTGCTGGAAATGCATGAATGGGAATCAATTAATGATCTCTTACTTGTACAGGATAATACCGAGAAACTAAGCATGGATCGGCTTCAGGAATTCCAGCGAGGGGCTCGTTCCGTAGTGGAATGGAGTGCCGCTATGGTCAAAGCGGTTTACGGAACAGAAGTAGACCGGTATGCCGAGTTCGAGCCTATGGCACGTACCTTCCTGGACGACCGGATCCGCAGCTCGGTCAGCCTTGGGCTGGGTGAAAGTGTGAGCAGGCTCGGGGATTACATCTCTGAAAAATCTTCCTTGGAAAATAAAGTTTTCAGCATCGCAGACCAGGGTGCTGTACGCGGCCTTAACCCCGGTTACGCCAAAGGAACCCTGGTTGTGGTAGCAGGGGACCCGGAGGCGATTGAAGTTGATTCCGATAAGATCTACGTGTTTCAGCGACCCCCTTCGGACCTGAAGCCAGTGGCCGGCATCATGACGGTCTCTGAAGGTAACCTGGTCTCCCATGTACAGTTACTCGCCCGGAACCTAGGTATCCCGAACGCAGCGCTTTCCGAACGCAACCTCCGGGATTTAATGGCGAAGAACGGTTCCGAAGTTTTCTACGCGGTAACCCCGGCAGGAAACGTGGTAATGAAAGCCGCAACCAGCATGTCTGCGGAAGAGTCAGCCCTCTTCAGTACAAAAAGCAGGAATAATTCCAAGATCACCGTTCCCACGGAAAATATTAATACCACGGCAGAGCGGGTCCTCAGCCTGAGGGAAGTGGACGCTGAAGATTCAGGCAAATTATGCGGTCCCAAGGCGGCCAACCTGGGAGAGCTTAAAAAACTGTTCCCGGAACAGGTTGTGGAAGGCCTGGTGATCCCCTTTGGTATTTTCAGGCAACATATGAACCAGCAAATGCCTGGGAAAGGTATGTGTTACTGGGAGTTCCTTACTGCAACCTTTGAGAAGGCAAGCGAAATGAGAAAAGCAGGTGTTGCAGACGAACAGGTAGAAGAGTACCAGCTGAGCAACCTGAAGGTCCTGGCTGACGCCATCAGGGAAATTAACTTATCTGCGGAGTTCATGGCCGAGTTAGAGGAGCAATTCACAGCGATCCTCGGGGGCAAGATGGGTACTGTCCCGGTATTCCTGCGGAGTGATACTAACATGGAGGATCTTAAAGAGTTTACGGGAGCCGGACTAAACCTCACCCTGTTCAATATCCTGGAGCGCGAAAAGATACTCCAGGGTATCAAAAATGTATGGGCTTCCCCATACAGCGAGCGTAGTTTTAAATGGCGGCAGAGTTACTTGCTAAACCCGGAAAATGTTTACCCTTCCATCCTGATCATCCCCAGTGTGGATGTGGATTATTCCGGGGTAATGATCACAAAAGGAATTAATATTGGTGAGGAGAAAGACCTTACCATAGCGTTCAGCAGGGGCGCCGGTGGGGCCGTTGACGGCCAATCTGCGGAAACATACCTCGTCACAGAAAACGGCTGGCAGCTCCTCTCCCCTGCCCGACAACCGGATTATATCAGGCTGCCTGCAAGCGGAGGAGTTAAGAAACACTACGCCACCTTTGAAGAACCGATCCTGAATCCCGGCAACATCGAATCGATCCGAAATATCGCAGCGGAGATCCGGAATAAGATCCCGGGCTCGGGTGAAGCAGATTATAAGGGGGCTTATGATGTAGAACTTGGTTTTAAAAATAATAAGCTATGGCTCTTCCAGATCCGTCCTTTTGTCGAGAACACTAATGCGCGGACCTCGGAATACCTGAACAGTATCAGTCCGAAGAAGCCTGCTAACTTAACTATTTCCCTGGATACAAAAATTTAATATATGCGTACTAATTTCCTGTTTATCACCACATTCTTTATACTCACTTCCCTGGGACTGTTCCTGTATCCCATAGACGGTTATAACCGGAGCGGGATCACTCGATTACTGCAGATCCGGAAATTCCAGGAAGACAGTATACCCTATACCCGGATACCCAAGGGGGCATACCTGGGGGTAGAGGATATCCGTCTGAACCTGCTCTCGAGGCGGGATGACCCCATGGAGAATTTACTGACCGAAGACAGAAGTTTTGCCGAAAAGATCAACAAGCTCTTTCCCGGGAAAGGATATTCCGCAACGGTCATGGATATCACCAACCCTGATTCTCTCCGTTATGCGGCCTACAGGGAAGAGATTGGGTATCAACCCGGTAGTGTGGGGAAATTGGCCGTGCTTATCGCCCTCTTTGACCAGCTGGCCAAATTATGCCCCGAAGATTTTGAACAACGGATTGCACTGATGAGGAACCGCAGGGTTAAATCCGGAATATGGGGGACAGGGGATCACCATACGGTTCCGATATACAATCCCCAGACCAATCAGCTTACCAGGCGCACGGTCAGGGCTGAGGACGAGTTCTCGTTATTTGAATGGGCAGATCATATGGTCTCTGTAAGTAACAACGGTGCTGCAAGTGTAGTCTACCGGGAAGCCCTGTTGATGGCCGCCCTTGGTGAGGATTACCTGACCCTGACCCCGGAACAGGCAGAGAAGTTCTTTAAGGAAACTCCCCGGGATTCACTGACCAACTTGTCTCATCAGGTCGTCAATGAACCGCTCCGGAAAATGGGAATTACAGAAGATGAATGGCGATTAGGGGGATTTTTCACCAATGGGCCAGACAAATATGTTAGTCGTAAAGGCGGCAGTATCGGTACCCCGGTCGGGCTAATGAAATTTATGTTGAAAATGGAACAGGGATTGGCCATTGACGCTCCCTCCAGTCTTGAAATGAAACGGATATTATACCTGACAGACAGGCGTATACGCTACGCTCACTCCCCCAGGCTTAACGATGCCGCGGTATATTTTAAATCCGGCAGTTTTTACAAGTGTGACCGGAAGAAAAATCCGGATTGTGGGGAATATGCAGGGAATGTTTTCAATTATATGAATTCGGTCATCCTGGTTGAACATCCGGATGGAACCCGGTATATCGTCTGCCTGATGACCAATGTACTGAACAAGAACTCTGCAGGTGAACATATGTACCTGGCTACGGCTATAGACAGGATCTTACACTGATTTCGGTTTAAGCGCCAGGCGGTGCAGGACCCGCTTGGCCAGTTCACTGACTTCCGGGTTTTTGTGATAGGTTAATTTCCTTACGATCTTCCTGTATTTGGGGTCGCCGAGTTCATGAATGATCCGCAGGCAGGTCATTTTGATCCGTTTGCCGCGATTAGCCACCAGCATGTTGATACACTTATATTCATCCATCTTCTTAAGGGCGGGCATAGCATCCTGCTGATCAGGATTTTCGAGGATCCTGTATTCCAACAAAGGAAGTATGGCACCTTTGAGCCGATTATGCAACAGGTTATCCAGGAATTCCAGTGCATTGTGCACGGTATCTTCTTTCTGACTTTTTATACCATAGTAAGCCACCTCTATATCCGCATGATGATACTTAATACTTAGTAATTCAAAGATTGCTTGAAAACTGAGGTCTAACTGCTGATATAAGATCTGTAGTAGTTCCTCCCGGGCGATATGCAGGTCCAGGGTTTCCCCCGCACTGCCCGGGTCTTCACCCTGGGCTGTGTTCAATGTGGCGTTGATCGTGTTCAAAGACCATATTGTATTCTTATAGTATTTGCTCTCCCTGATAATATACCGGCTTATCTGTCTGTCGGGGAACCGTAATTTAGGATTGGATAATTTCAGCTTTCTCAGGTGCTTTGCTGATGCCAGACGGGTGCGAACATCCCTGTTCTTTAATAACCTCAATAAGGTATTAACAGAATGCTGATTGTGGAAAGCCCCGATAACCTCGGGCAGGTAAGGCTTAACCTGGTCTTCCAGCAACTCCTGTTCCGCCATCGAATACAATGTCCTGGAGATTTCCTGGCCATAGTTTTTCAGAGCCCTGATACCGGATTTCCTGAATTTCTTCTCTTTGAGTGTATGGAGCAGCGGTTCAATAAATCTTTGATCTGCTGTTAGTCCGGCAGCTTTTATAGCTTTTTTGACCACCGTATCCTCCGGGTTATTCAGCTGTTCCGCTATAAACGGATAAAACTGAGGAAGGCCAGCAAAACCTATTATCAACAGGGTATCGGAAAGGTAATGTGCAGAGGGCGAAGGGGTATGTTGTATCGTATTGATCCGCTGGCTGATCCGTTCTGATAGTTGGTATCTCGCCCCGAGTTTCTCATTATTGGTCGCTTCCTGTGCCAGGCACAGAAGGGCTGCATCAGCGATCTGGGCCTGGGTGTGGTCCAGGTAGGTGTTAAATACATACACATCATTGATATGTGTATTATCCAGGATATACTCCATAGCTGCCACGACTACATCCCGGTCTTCCAGTTCCAGTAAGCCCATCACTTTTTTTGAAGCGGTACCTTTATCGTAAAAATGCAACAGCTTCAGGGTCTTTGTCTTCACCCTGCTGTCTGGGTGGTATAATAGCGCGATGATATCGGCCTGGAGCGCTTTTAACCTGTAGTTATCAAGCTTGTCTAACAGGGTAAGGATCTCTTCCTCTGAACCTTTAGTCAGGATATCCCTGGCATGCCTGAGGGTGGCCGCTCCCCTATCGCCTTTCTTATCCTTATTGACAGGGTCAATTGAACTTTTAAGGTTTCTGCGGAACGAATCAAAATACGCCTCCCTGAGCCTGTAGATAAGCACGATCCAGGCAAATAAGAAAAGCAGGATCAGGATGGTAATATAGATCGTATCTATTTCCATTTTACGGATCACGAAATACAATAAAAGCCCCGCTACCCCACCTGATATGCTGTCTACAACCACATCGATATAAGACTTGGCCTGGTTTTTCACCTGGAACGGGACAGGCATAATAGAAAGCTCTAAGGCTGCTTTGTAAACGGATTGTTTAAAACTACCATCTATACCTTTGAGCAGCACCAGTACCCATAGTTCCGGGAAAGTAAGGAAAAGCAAGCTCCCCAGGGCCAGGGCCAAAGGCATGAGCAAAAGTGTACTGGCAACGCCGAGACGATCCATGATCCGGGTCGTCAGTAACAACTGTATCAACAGGGCAAGGACATTGAACGTGGAGAACCAGAATCCAAAGAAAGAGGCCAGATCATCCGGGTCAGGGATAAGTTTATTGGCATAATCACTGAATTGAAAATCGACCAGCTTTGCAACGATAACACCAACGGCTACGATCCCGGCCAGGTTAGAAAGGTGCTTGGAGTCCAGGATCAGTTTATAGGCAGGTGAATCCTGCACAGTCTTAGCGCTGGTCCGCTGTTTCCGGGTGTACAGGTTTAATTTGGAAATTCGTAATCGCCATACATTGTGTAAGATCGGAATACAGATCAACAGTAGTACAGCAGAGAGAAGAATGGCGAACTTATTCCCTAAGCTTGAAGCGATAATCGACGTCAGGTACCCGCCGATAATACCACCCGAGATCGCCCCGGCCCCTATAAAGCCGAATAACCTTTTGGCTTCCCTGGAATTATAGACCATGTTTGCGAACAACCAGAACTGGGAGGTGGTAAGTACCGCGAACAGGGATACACTGATATAGTAAGCAAAAAGCGCAAAGGTATTGATCAGTTTAAAGTGGATCAGCAGGCTCAGTAAAATAAAGCAGGCTGAAAAAAAGACAAGTGTGGAATATATGATAGACCTGAGCGAAAAATAATTTACCGCTTTGCTGTAAAAGTAGAAACTGCCCATCGCTATCAGGGCAGTAAGCATATATCCGTAAGGCAGGTAAGCAGCCCCAAGTTCCGAAAGAAAGAGAGCGTTTACCGTGGGTTTAACGATCAGGAGTACGGTGATGATCAGGAAGATATACAGCTGCATCAGCAGTGACACCCTGAATTCCCCGTCCCTGAGCAGGAAAAGTTTTTTTAAGGTAGTTTTGAGCATACCGGCACATTAGGTCTGCTCAAAAGTACTTATAATTGATGGCTTTTTTTGATAACATTTTCAAGAGGCCGCACCACTCTCCTCATAATTTGTTCACCATAGGCATCATCGACTAGTACAACGATGATATACCTCCTGTTAGGTCCCCAGACCAGGGCAGAATCTGAGTGATAATTACGCCAGGAGCCTGATTTCCGGTATAGCTTTGCTTTAGGTGCGATTCGATCCAGGGTATTTACGAATTTATGATGCAACCCGGGGTCTACCATAATCTCGAGCATCTGCTCGGAACGCTCCTTGCTTACCAATTCCCCCATGGCCAGCATATAATAGAAGTTACTCACCTGCCTGGTAGTTGCTGCATGGCTGAGCCCTTTCATCGGTTCCGGATGTCTTAGTCCGCCTGCAGCATAGCGCTTGCCAACCCAGAGTCCGCCTCCCTCCTCTTCATCATATAGTTTATACTTGGGATTACGTAAAGTGGCTTCTATACGGTCGTATCCTAAGCGATCTATCATCCGGGTAGATGCCTGGTTATTGGATTTCCTGATCATTAAGGTAAGGTCCTCTATAACCTCGGGGGTTTCCTCGAGGACTCCCTCTTCCATGGCATCCATGGCTGCCAGGAGAATAGCGATCTTCGGCAGACTTGCCGCATACATCATATGGTCGTCGTTGATCCCTGCATAACGAACGTTGTTCAGATCCGAAAGATCGACAAGACCCACGGTCATTTTCTTGTTGTTGATCAGCCGCTTCCATGTCGGGTTATTGCACAATTCAGTCTTTAATAATTTCCTTAGTTTTTCACTGTGCAATTCTGTCAAAGGCTTAACCTCTTCAGATTTAGCTATAGGCAGAGTTGGCTGTGCCAGAGACAGTTGTACCATGCAGAGAGCAGCGATTATAAAAGAAATTCGTTTTAGCATAGAGTATTTGAGTTTATAAAAAACTAGCGCAATATTAACACATTTCAAAATTCACTCTCATAAAATTTTGATAAAGTCGTATTGCTGTTACAATTAGGCATTAAATAATTGTCAATGAGAGTTTTAAGCACAAAAAAACCACCCTTTTCAAGGTGGTTTTTATACTGTATATGGGAATCAAATTCCCGCAGATTATCCTTTGATCTCTACAACCTCCAGGTCAAAAACCAGATTGTGTCCTGCTAAAGGATGGTTAGCATCAATAACGATGTGCTCATCGTGTACTTCTGCCACCCTCAGCTGGCGCTGGGAACCGTCAGGATTCTGTGCCATAAGGCCCATCCCTACTTCCGGCTCTATTTCCTGAGGCAGTTCTGATTTCTGTACTTCCTGGAAAAGTTCTTTACGAACATCTCCGTAAGCTTTGTCCTGTGGTACAGTAACAGTCTTCTTTTCGTTGACCTCCATATCGATCAGTCCTTCTTCAAAACCCGGAATCAACATTCCCTGACCCAACTGAATTTCAAGAGGATCTCTTCCTTCAGAACTGTCAAAAACCTGACCGTTCTCTAATTTTCCGGTGTAATGTACCAGTACTGTGTCGTTCTCTTTTACTTTACTCATCTAAACTTAATTATCTTATTTTCAATCCTGTTATAAAGGGCAAAACTAGGAAATATTGACCGGCTTAACGAATAAACCCCCGCTAAATCCGGGGGTTTTACATAAACTTAACAGTATTAAGTCCTATTCAGATGCTGTAGCAGACTTATCACCGGCTTCTTTCAGAACCGCACTGCTGTAGTATGCCATGCTGTCTGTGATCTTACCTTCATCGTTAAAACCATGAATGAACATCACCGGAAATGTGATCTTTTTTTGATCTGATTTCCTTAGCAGGTAGAAATTCCACCAGGAAAGAACGTCTTTCTGATCGCCCAGGTCGTACTCCAGGTAATCTGGGTACCCACGGACATCGATACTCCTGATTTCAAAATCCTCCAGGAATTTCTTGGTCCATTCCTTGTCTTCCTCCAGGCTCATAGTCTTCCCGGCTGGCATCTCGAGGTCCCTGAACCGGGCATCCGGACTGAAATAACTGTAAGCCTCATCGAATTGCCCGAATTCCATCGCATGGATCATCTTTCTTACCGTATTGATGTTTTCGTGATTCTTATAAATGGTTCCGTTAACAAGATCCTTTTCACTGGTCCATATTTCTCTGAAAGGCATAGTGTTGGTATAGTTAATGATCGTTTTCACCTTACCCTCGTCATTCATCTGATACAACCGATGAACCGGCATATCCAGTTTTACCCCGGTTGTCTTATGAACCCCTTTCATATGATCCCAGGATTGCACCCACATTCCACTGTCGGCATACTCGATAGCATCCGGATAGGCTCCGGAAGTTGGTTCAATACTCAGGTGGTTAAAATTCTCATGCCACCATTTTAAACCATTGATAAACCTTTCTTTACTGCCACCTTTGGCTTCTTTATTGGTATTTATCCCATTGTACGATTTAAAATCATCAGCCAGGAGCATGGATATCTTTGCAGAATCTCCTTTTACCCATGCATCGTTAAGTTCACTGACCGTGTTTATAGCCGGATGCTCAATATACACGGTGCCATTCTTCTTTTTTTGTGCTATCAGGCCAAATGCCATGAGTAACGCCAATACTAATACCTTCGATTTCATACTCCAGAATTTTAAATGTTACCTGCCAGAGTTACGTCTTTTGATAGAATAAGAAGGCCGGACAGGGATGAATAGCCATGAAAATTGTCCGGGTAGCGCGAATGAATTAGCAAAGGTTCATTATAGCTTTATGAAGTATGGCAGCATGCGAGCAGACTAAAGGGCTTCTGGAGCCCCGGAACCACTATTTTACTGTATTTTTGTCCAAAAATTTCCTTCTATGGACAATGGATTCGTGCATTTCCTGTATGATTATTTCCTTGAGCTGGGTATGAGTGAGTATGCTGCTCACCTGCTCAATAGTGCAACCTTACTGGTGGTTGCCATCCTGCTGGCCCTGGCGATGGATTATATTATCTGGAAGATCCTCCGTTACATAGCTATTAATATTGCGAGACGCAGCCGCACTAATTTTGATAATTTCCTGGTGACCAACCGGGTGCCACGCGGGGTTGCTCATTTACCGCCACTGGTCTTTATGCTGGAAATGGTGAAATGGATCTTTGTAGATTACCCCACAATTGGTTACTGGGCGTTGAAGTTTTTCCAGGTATTGGCGGTAATCCTGATACTGCGCATTGTAAAAAGAGTACTGGCGAGTATCAAAGATTACCTCAAAACCCTTCCCAGGTTTCGCGATAAACCTATTGACAGTTATATCCAGGTGTTCATGATCTTTGCCTGGGTTACCGGTTTGCTCATGATCATTGCCCTGATCACCGGCAGTACACTCTGGAAATTCTTTGCCAGTTTCGGTGCAGCCTCTGCCATTATACTGCTCATCTTCAAGGATACCATCCTGGGGCTTGTCGCCAGTATACAGGTAAGTGCCAACGATATGGTGCGTATCGGGGACTGGATCACGTTTGAGAAGTTCGGTGCAGATGGATACGTAATAGAAATAAACCTCGCTACGGTAAAGGTTCAGAATTTTGATATGACCATTACCACGATCCCGACCTACTCCCTGATCGCTGATTCCTTTCAGAACTGGAGAGGGATGCGTGAGTCCGGTGGAAGAAGGATAAAGAGAGCCATCATCCTGCAACAGCGGAGTGTGAGGTTCCTGAAGCCCGAAGAAGTGGAGTCATTAAAGAAAATCCAATTGATATCTGCCTATATTACCCAGCGAACAGAGAAGATAGACCAACATAACGCAGATCATAAGGCTGATAAGACTTTGGCCATCAATGGCCGCAACCTGACCAACCTGGGGTTATTCCGGAAATACGCAGAAACCTACCTGGAGCACCATTCGGCCATCAATAAGAAAATGACCCTGATGTGCAGGCAGATGGCGCCAACATCCCAAGGAATCCCCATAGAAATATATGCCTTCAGTACGGACAAAAGATGGGAAAATTACGAATATATCATGGCAGATATCTTTGATCACCTGATAGCCGCCACCCCATATTTTGGTTTAAAGATATTTGAATTACCCACAGCCCTGGAAACCTCTTTAGCAAATGAAAAAGGTTAAAGCACTTGAGGATTACTTCTTCATAAATGCAATCTCCTCTTTTAATTCTTCAACTTGCTTTCCAGGACGATCTCCGCTTTAAGCAGTTTGGAAATCGGGCAGATATCTTTTGCCTTATTGGCCAGTTTTTCAAAATCCTCCTTCCCTATCCCGGGTACTTTGCCTTTAAGCGTTAGTGTACTGTGGGTTACATTCCCGTCTTCAAAAGTGATCTTTGAATCAACTTCCAATGATTCGGGGGAATATCCCTCTTCGCCGAGCATAAAACTGAGCTGCATGGCAAAGCAGCCTGAATGAGCTGCCCCGACCAGTTCTTCCGGATTGGTTCCCACTTCATCCTTAAACCGGGTGTGGAAGGAATAGGGCGTATCCTTGAGCACATTACTCTGGGTGGTCAGCGTACCCGAGCCCTCCATTCCACTTCCTTTCCAATGGGCTTTAGCTCTCCTGATAAATTTCATATTATATAAATTATAATGTTAATAATCAATTATATATAGGCTTTAATTAAATGTTTTATTTAAGAATTCTAGTAAGGCCTTCCACGACTCCTGGTCTGCTTTTTTATCATAGGCAAGTGGCAGATCAAATTTACGGCCCAGCGAATCCGCTCCCTTACTGGTAAAGGCATGCTTGGCATCCTCATAATTGATATACGTATAATCTGCTCCGATACTATCCATAGCCTTCCTGAACCTGGTGACGGATTCTTTGCTGATAAATGGATCTGCCCCGCCATTGGCCACCAGGACCCTGGCCTTTAGATCTTCGTTGGGCATTACCGGTAATTCTACCCCACTATGGAATGCAGCTACTGCTGCGAGGTCTTTCCCTGCATTGGCCATGGTTAATACCACGCTGCCCCCAAAACAATATCCAATGGCCGCGATCTTATCCGGATCTACAGAAGGGTCTTTCTTCAGGATTTCCATGGCGGCATCAAAACGGGCTTCTGCAAGCTCCCGGTTCTGCATAACCATGCCAGAAAACTTGGCGGCATCATCCGGGTGCTTCGCCTGCTTCCCGTCCCCGTACATGTCGATGGCCATAGCTGTATAACCTTCTTCAGCCAGCATATCTGCCCTTTTGCGGGTGTATTCATTATGCCCCCACCACTCGTGTACCACCAGGATCCCGGGACGTTTTCCTTCGATGTCCGAATTATATACCAGGTATCCTGTCATCTCTGTGGAGTCTGTACTGTAGCGGAGCGTCCTGGCTTCCAGGTTAACTTCTTCTGTTTGCCCGGCAGGCTGATTTTCTTTTTTCTCTTGTTTACAACCGACAATGGCGAATACTAATAAAAACACTGTCGCGCAGGATTTTAAAACTACATTTTTCATAAGAGGCAGTTTGATTACTAAAAATACGATTTTTATTAATTTTTAGTGAAGCTTTCTTAAACCTGCAGGAAGTCCGGTGGAAAGATGCTTTTCTATGGAATGGACTAATTATAAAATTGATGGAACCCGCATAATTTACGGGGAATTAGCATATTAGGAGAGAATACTAAAACAAACAAAATATGTCTTTATTAACTATTATATTAAACCTTCTTTTACCACCACTAGCAGTTTTTCTGAAACACGGACTGGGAGGTACATTCCTTATCAATCTGTTACTGACGTTACTGGGCTGGTTGCCCGGGGTAATTCACGCGTTTATCGTTAATTCAAAATAATTTGTTTTGATAGAATAAGGAAAGAGGCCACCAGCCAGAGTGGCCTCTTTCAATTTTTACTCCCTTGCTTTTATCTTTAAAAAATGGAACAAGTAAAAATTTCCGGGTACCACCAGGTTCCCCGAAGTATTGAGCAGGAGGCACGCAAAGCCCTCTCATATTACCCTACCCTTTCAGAAACGCATATCACCTTTAAATTCAAGGAAAATATAAGGAAATCGACCATGCAGGCACAGCCTGATTTTAAGACCATCTTAGGCAGCAGAAAGAAACGGAAATATTATGTACTGATCAGCAACCGGTTCAAGATCTCCGGGCAGGAATTCAGAACTAGGGATATTCCGTCCGAGATCATGATAGGGTGGCTCGGACATGAACTGGGACATATCCTGGATTATACCCACAGGTCTGGTCTGAACCTACTTTGGTTCGGGTTCAGGTACCTCTTTTTCTCCAATTCAATAAAAGCCGCAGAACGTACAGCAGACGCTTTTGCCGTAGCCAACGGGATGGAGCACTATATCTTAAAAACAAAGGAATTTATTCTGAACCACGCCGCCATCTCACCCCAGTATAAGAATCGTATCAAGAAGTTCTACCTGAGTCCGGAAGAGATCATGGAAATGGTGGCAGCACGCAATAATGAAAGTTGATGAGCCATTAAGGAGTTATTTCTGTCTTGACGAAGTTTTCCCAATCCTCAAATTTTTCCTCTCCCATCACACGTTCCATCTTTACCTGCCCTCCTTTTTTCTTGTTCCGGGCATTCCATTCATAAAACACTGATGGATCAATACAATGCACTTTTACCCCCTCCAGAGCTTTTGAACGTGCCACCCTGTAGTTCTTATTGGCCTCTTTCAGGTAATCATCTAATTCTTTCGCAATTCTGCCGGGATCCATGGAAGTTGAAGTTCCCAGGTACCAGCTGTGGTAGAACCCATCCGGATAGCGTTTTGCACACAAGGTGTATTCGGGAATTTTCAATTCCAGCGTCTCTTCAAGGTGCTTTAAGGCGTCATCCAGTTTATTGACAGACAATTGCGAACCTACCGTATTGAGGAAAAATTTAGTCCTGCCCGTGATAATGATCTCCGCCCGTTCCCGGTCTGTGAAAGCAATGGTGTCCCCTATTAGGTAACGCCAGGCCCCTGATACCGTACTGATAATTAAGACATAATCTTTACCTTCCTCTACCTCGGACAAATCCAGACAGGGAGCATCCTGGGTGATCGATCCATCCTGTAAAATATATTCCGGCTCAAAGGGAACAAATTCAAAGTATATACCGTTGTCCGTAATTAGCTTCATAGCATTGGTTCCCGGGCGCGACTGGAAGGCGATAAAACCTTCGGATGCCAGGTAGGTATCAATTACCGTTACAGGTTTACCCATCAGGGCTCGGAAGCTTTTTTCGTAGGGTCCGAAAGCCACCCCCCCGGAAGTATATACCTGCAGGTTTGGCCAGATCTCATGGATATGGTTCAGCTTGTGCTTTTCAATAACCTTTTCCAACATCAGCTCTATCCACGAAGGGATTCCACTCAATGCACCAATATCCCATTCAGCAGCCTTCTCCGCTATCCGTGCAACACGTTTATCCCAGTCATCAATAGCCGCTATTTCTTCTCCGGGTTTGTAGTATTTCCTGAACCAGAACGGAATATTACTGGCACTGATACCACTGATCTCTCCTTCCAGACGGCCTTCTTTTTCCTGCAGATCCGTAGAACTTCCCAGCATCAGGATCTCTTTTTCAAAGAAATCTGCAGGGAATTCAAAGTTGCTCAGGGAGAAGACCTGCTTGATACCAGCTTGCCTTATGGCCTCTATCATATTATCAGTTACCGGAATCCTTTTACTGGTCTTCCCGGTGGTGCCGGAGCTCAGGGCAAAATAAGTGCTCTTTCCCGGCCAGGTAATATCGGGTTCACCATCGAGTTGCCGCTGCCACCAACGCTCGTACAAGGTATTGTAATCGTAGAACGGGATGGTTTCTGCAAAAGCTTTGGTCATATCTTTGGACTGCAGAATTTTTTCAAAATTATAATGCTGCCCAAAGGCTGTGTCCCTGGCGGTATGCAGTAATTCCCGCAAAACCTCTCGCTGCTCCGCGACCGGGTCAGGTTCCGTCGTAAAGGCATCCTTTACCTCGATCACTCCTTTGATAATATTCCCTAGTATTGCCATAATTAATCCGGATATCCACAAAAATAAAGTTATTCGGGGCCAGGCCGGTACCCTTATCCACCAAATATGTGTTCAAAGGAATAGCTGATGGCATAAAAAAGGGCCTGTTCCCGGGGAGGAACAGACCCTTTTTAAACCAGCTGTTGCTAAACCTTAATCGATCAGCCCTTGCCCTTCAATTACCGGGGCGCCGGCTGCTTTTAGATCCGCTTCCAGTGCAGGCAGCGTAGTATTAACCATTGTCTTTAAACGATTCTCAACAGAATTCAGCTGTGAAATTCCCCTGTTCAGGGCTTTATTGTGATTCGCTGTAGGTCCATAAGTATTAGACAATCCCCTGGATGCAGCACTCAGTGCCTCCCCTGGTGAAGGTGGGTTCCTGTCTCCAATTTCATTTTTGGCGGCATTACCCTCCATGATCGTCTGTAAAGCCTGCAACTCCTTCCCTGCCTCATAAATGCGGCTGTATAGTTCTGCATTTGGCTTTTTGGCAGTATCAAGAGCCCGCTTCATCGCAGACACTTTGGCTGTACTTTCTTTCAGGGTATTTCTTACCGCGTACATTTCCTGCTGGAAATTCGTCAGCTTTTCACGATATGCCTCGATCTCTTCCTTGGACTTGCCTGGAAGGGCTCCTTCTGCCAGGGGGACCACCTCGAAACTTTCAGGTCCCGCCAACTGTTGCAGGGATCCGTCTACCCACTGGGATAAGGTTACATTATAGGTTCCCGGGGTAACGTAATAGGAACGGCGGTTCCATCGGTTTACATTGCCGCTGGGTTCTTCCAGGGATACCCCGGAACGATCTGCATGCCGCAGATCCCAGGCAACGCGGTTAAAACCTTTTTTATTCGTTCCGGTGACCGTATTGATCACATTGCCCTTATCATCCCGAATAGTAAGAACTAACTCCGGCTTTTGTTGGTTAGTCTCTTCCGCCAGAGCGTCCCATCCAGGGAAGGGAATATCGTTCCCTGACTTGGTCATCGCTTTCTCTTTCTCCTGCCGCTCATCTTTAAGGGTTTTCAGTTTTTCCGGCAGGTAGTAGGTGATTACTGCCCCGAAAGGAGGGTTGTCGCCGGTATAATGTGTATTCCCCTGGCTATCCATGCCGTCTCGCTGCACGTATAAATGAGCTGTGTTTACAGGGAATAAATGGGTTTCTTTAGCCATTGAAGGATTCATGGATCTCAGCGGACTGATATTGTCCAATACGTAAAACCCACGGCCAAAAGAAGCGGCTACCAGGTCGTCCTCATCGCGTTGGATGGTGATATCACGGAACGCGATCGTAGGAAGTCCGTCTTTAAGCTGAATCCAGCTACGGCCCCCGTCCTTGGTCATATAGATACCGTACTCCGTAGCAGCAAATAACAGGTTCTTATCCTTATGATCCTGCACTATCCTCCAGGTGAGTAAACGATTGGGCAGGTTACCATTGATCATGGTCCAGCTGCGTCCTGTATCTGTACTCTTCAGTAAGAAGGGGCGATAGTCGCCCTCTTTGTGATTATCCAATACAAGGTACACGGTTGCTGCATCAAAGAGATCTGCCCGGACATCGTTTACAAAAGCCCTCGCTGGCACCCCTTTAATATTTCCTAGCATGATCTTCCTCCAGTTATTACCTCCGTCTTCAGATACTGACAACATCCCGTCGTCTGTTCCTGCATAGAGTACTCCTTCTTTAACCGGCGATTCTGACAGGGAAGTAATGGTATTGTATTCAGACATCGCATTTACATCCCAGGCGTTGTCCCAGCTCTGTTTTTTCCCCATGATAGGAAGTTCCATGCGTTCTTCATTACGGGTCAGGTCTCCGGAAACAGCAGTCCATTCATCCCCCCTGTTCTCTGACTTCCATACGCGGTAAGAACCGAAATAGATCCTGGAGGGTTTATGTGGACTTACCAAAATAGGAGCATCCCAGTTAAAACGTTCGTGTGGCTCTCCGGGACCGGGCTGGGGCTGTATATAAACCGTCTCCCCGGTTTTCTGGTCGATCCGCCATAAAACTCCCTGCTGGAATTCCCCGTAGGTAATGTCCGGATTTCCAGGCTCGGTGGCAGATTGGTGGCCGTCTGCACCTAGGGTTTTCCACCAGTCAAAATTGGTGATCCCCCCTTCGCTTGTAGTTTGTGATGGTCCCCCGTGAGACCCGTTATCCTGGGTTCCCCCGTAAATATGGTAAAAGGGTTTCGCATCATCTACTGCTACTTTGTAATACTGGGTGATCGGGAGGTTTGGGAAATACCTCCAGGTCTCTGTTAGGTCATAAGATTCATACAGCCCTCCGTCGGTTCCGAACAGTACATAATCCGGGTCCGATTTCTTAAAGGCCATTGCATGACTGTCCACGTGTTTTTTGTCTTCGTTCATACGGGAGAAATTCTTCCCGTGGTCATCAGAAATAAGCACATAGTTGTTCATCAGGTAGAGACGCCCTTCCTGGTGCGGAGAGGCGTATAACTCCTGGTAGTAGTGAGGGCCGGTACCGCCGGATACTGCATCAGACTGTTTACTCCAGGAAGCTCCCCCGTCACGTGAGATGAATACTCCGCCTTTAAGGCGCTCCAGTTCAATGGCTGCATAGATGGTCTGGGAATCAAAGGGAGAGATCGCCAATCCAATTTTACCAAGGTTGGCATTAGGTATTCCGTTCTTCAGTTCAGTCCAGGTTTCGCCCCCGTCCATACTTTTATGAAGACCGGATCCGGGTCCGCCTCCAAGGTACTTGTCAACCGTCCTGTGCCTGTCCCAGGTAGCTGCATATAAAACATCAGGGTTGGTTGGGTCCATGGCTATGTCGGTTACCCCGGTCCATTCGCTGTTACCCAGTGTCCTGTTCCATGTTTTACCACCGTCTGTGGATTTATATAGACCACGTTCGCCCCCTTTACTCCATAAAGGACCCTGGGAAGCAACCCAGATCACATCTGAATTTTCAGGGTGAACGATGATCTTGGATAGGTGTTCAGATTTTTTAAGTCCCATGTTCTTCCACGTACTGCCCCCATCATGGCTGACAAATATTCCATCTCCGAAAGCGACGTGCCTACCACCAACATTTTCACCGGTCCCGACCCAGACGGTACTCGGATTATTCGGATCGATAGTCACACAGCCAATCGAGTAGGTAGACTGGTCGTCAAAAATAGGTTTCCAGGTGGTGCCTGCATTGGTGGTTTTCCATACACCCCCGGAGCCTACCCCGATATACCAGGTATTTTCATCCTGGGGATGAATGGCAATGTCTGCAATACGCCCCGAGGTGGTAGCAGGACCAAGGGAACGGAATTCCAATCCCTTATAAATGACGGAATCCTGAGCGCTTGCTGTCATGGCGATCAGGATTGTCATAAAGAGAATGGCAAAAAAGTAGTTTTTTCGCATTTTGTTCATTGTTTGTATAGTATTTGTTTAAGCCTGTAAGATAATTAAATAGCTTCCCATCCTGCAAGAGAACATGGGCCGGGAAAGATGTAATTCCTGTTAAAATATTCTTAATTAACAGAAGTGCCAGGATTGTCGTCTAAACATCACACAGGTGATACCTGTGCTTTAGGATTTTAGACAAGAACCGTTTTTATCACTTTCTAAAAGCGGAGTATTCTGGCTATCCATAGAAGGCAATTACCAGGCACATCAGCAGGAAAAGGGCTGCCGGGAACGACTTAATAAGCGGATCTTTGATCTTAACATGCATGAGGATTGATCCGGCGAGCAGAATTGCCAGCCCAAGCGCCGCCGGTTGCTTCAGGGCAGGGAACCAGATTCCCGCGATCAACAGAAGAGCAAGCATTACCTTGATCGTTCCCACCACATAGCAGGACCATTCAGGGAGCCCGTAAATCTTAAATTCTTCCAGGATATTCTGGGCATCGCCACCCCTGTATTTTGTCGGTTTATTGTACTGTACCAGCCAGACATTGAGAAGGCTCAATCCTACAATGACCTGCAGGGCAACTATAACATAATACATATACTTTCAGGTTAGTTTCTCTAAATATAGGTAATTAACTCACAGCGCTGGTCAATGATGCCTGTATGTTATTAGGTACCGCTTTAAAAGATGAAAAAGCTGATTTAAAGGTAGCCTTCCCTTGTGTCAGTGATCTCAGATTAGTGGAATACCCGAACAACTCTGCCTCCGGTACGGCACATTTAAGGATCTGGTATTGGTCTATACTATCTATCCCCTGAATGATGGAGCGCCTTGACTGCAGGTCGGTCATGACACTTCCGACCATTTCTTCCGGTACTTTTACCGTTAATTCCTGTATGGGTTCCAGCAGTTTTGGTTTCGCATTCAGGAAAGCTTCCTTAAAGGCATGAGCCCCGGCGATCTTAAAAGAGATGTCGTTCGAATCTACCGGGTGCATTTTACCGTCATAGACCATCACTCTTACATCCCGGATATAGGACCCGGTTAGCGGACCGGTTTCCATCACTTCCAGGATTCCCTTCCTGATCGATGGTAAATACCGTGAATCGATAACCCCTCCCACGATACAGTTATAGAATACCAGCTTGCCTCCCCACGGAAGATCTATTTCTTCCTTTCCACGAATATTAAAGCCCTGGGGTTCATCCATCCCCTCTGTCCAGGGTTCTATTTTTAGATGTACCTCCCCGAATTGCCCGGCACCGCCCGACTGTTTTTTGTGACGATAGGTGGCAGCAGCCGACCTCTGTATCGTTTCCCTGTAAGCGATCTTCGGGGCTTCAAATACAGCTGTTACGCCATACACATGTTCTAGTTGCCACTGAATTGTGGCCAGGTGAAGTTCTCCCTGGCAACCCAGGATCAATTGCTTTAATTCAGTGGAATATTTTACAACCACTGTCGGGTCCTGGCTGTGAAGTTTACGCAAAGCGTCAGACAGTTTTTCTTCGTCCTGTTGCTTCTCAGCGCTGATGGATTTCCGCGTCCTGGGCTGGGGATACTGAATAGGTTTAATGGTTGCAGGATGACCGGGCGTATAGAGGGTATCATTAGTTTCGGTGTGCTTCAGCTTAAGGGTTGCGCCGATGTCTCCCACTTCCAGCCGGTTTACCGGTTCTCGCTTTTTGCCATCCATGATAAATAGCTGGTTCAGGATCTCGGTTTCTCCATTCCTGGAGTTCTCCATCTTGTCATTTACACGAAGTACACCGGATTTTACTTTAAAAAATGTAATCTGTCCCAGGTTAGGTTGGTAAAGGGTTTTAAAAACGAACAAGGTGGCGGGACTATCTTTCTTACGTTCAAGCAGATCTCCCTCAACGGTTTGTTCCGGTGGCAGGTCCGCTGCTGCCGGGGCTACATTGTCTATAAATCCCATTAACCTTCCACTGCCCATATCCTTAAGGGCCGAAACGCAAAAGACCGGGAAGAGTTCATGATTCAGCATCCCGGCCTTTATACCTTGTCTCATTTCATCTTCGTTCAGGGTGCCCTTGTCGAAGAATAGTTCCATTAGGGCTTCATCGTTCTCTGCCGCTTTTTCTACCAATTCATTATGCAGGTGATCAGCCTTTTCTTTTTGATCCCCGGGAATTGGTAATTTTTCCGGTTTACCGCCCTCTTCGGGGAATTTATAACACTTCATCTTCAGTACATCCACGATACACTGGGCCCCGTCTATCACGATGGGATACTGGATGATCACTGTGTTGTTTCCCACCAGGTCTTTGATGCTCCGGATACTCTTTTCATAATTAGCATTGATGTGATCTATCTGGTTGACCACGAATACGGTCGGTTTATTATAAGTGTCGATGTAATTCCAGATGATCTCTGTCCCGATTTCCACGCCTTGTTGGGCGTTAAGTACGGTCACAATTGTATCCGCTACCCTTATGGATGAAATGATCTCCCCCACAAAATCATCCAGGCCGGGGGTATCAATAATATTGATCTTATAGTTTCTCCATTCGGTGTGCAGGGGAGTGGCGAAGACCGATGTGCCCCGCTGTTGTTCTATTTCATGGTAATCAGAAACTGTGTTCCCCTGTTCTACTGTCCCTCTTCTGTTCAGCAGGCCTGCTTCAAATAACATGGTTTCTGCGAGGGTGGTTTTACCACTGGAATGTGCCCCTACGAAAACCACATTTTTAATGTGTTTATCGTCGTATACTTTCATAATGGATGGTTTTTGGTCGAGTAATGGTTTATTGGCCAGAAAGCGCTCCATTAAGATAGCATTTTTTTGTTTTTGTTTTACCAGATAACCTCAATTAAATGAGATACTTATGATGTGTTTCCACGGGATTTAAGGATTAATTAAGGGCATATATACTGGGTAAATAGAGCGATGGCTGCAACTTGAAGAAACGTGAAAAGGACAAAAAAAAATCCCTGTTGCTATTAAACAACAGGGATCATATTTTAGAAAGGTCTGTATTTTAATCCAGTTCTATTTCCTGGGTCGCACCATTCGGGTAGATCAGGGTGGCGATATTATCACATTCCCCGTCACCGAAGTCCACCACAACAATAAGACCATTCTTATCCAGGGTCATTGCTCCGCTCACAAAATATTCACATCCGAGGTTACCCACTATTCCTTCCGGGATAGTTACCGAATAGGTATGACCATCTGCCGTCACCGTCCATTCACCACTGATCTCAATGGTCGTGGTCTCAAAACTCTCACCCAGGGTAAGGGTAAGTGTACGGGTACCTTCTTCTGTTATTTCAGAACCGTCTTCCAGGACAACACTCATTTCGCTGGTCACAGAGAAACAGAATTTAGACTGGTCCTCGTGGTCGATCATGGTATACGTTCTTCTACCGTTAACTTTTATTTCACCAACATAGAAGTCGGTAAAGATCGCAGTGAACGATTTACTGTTCGTGGTCCTGTCAAATGTCATCTCCAGGGTTCCGTTGGCATTATCAGTACCGTTCAGTACACAATTGTTGAATGTAACCATGTACCCTGTTTCTGTATATTCTACCTGGTAGCACTCATTGCTCTTTGCTGATTTGCCACTATTACCTTCATCGGTAAAGATATCAGTTAAAACAGCATCGACAGCACCTGTATACTCGCTGGATTCCATTACAGTTTCTAAATCTTCTGGTGAAAGCTGCTCTTCAGGCAAGGCCGGAGTATCATTATCCTTACTACAGCCTATAGCCAGGAGCGCAGTTAACAGGATCATGCCCGTATACTTTCCAAAAAATTGAACTTTTTTCATCTGGTAATTGTTTGAGGTTTTGATATGTAAACGTACTTAGGATGCTTTTAGTACTTCTGAGTGTCTATTTACGATCAATGCATTCTGGCCAATTAACCTGCGGATGTACTTCAATGCCTGGTAAACGGGACAAAACGGACGGCCATTACCTGCTTTTTCCTGAAGGCATTTCCTTTCCTGCTGATCACGGTAAGCTGGCGTACACCATTGTGGGGGCCCACCGGGATGACCATCCGCCCGCCATCAGCAAGCTGTTGTAACAGGGGTTCAGGAACTTCTGTTACCCCTGCGGTAACCAGGATCGCATCAAAAGGTGCCTGTTCAGGCCAACCGGCATATCCATCTCCTATCCTCACGTGTACATTCTTATAACCGAGGTCTGACAGTAATTCAGCGGCCTGCTCACCCAGGCCGGGAACAATTTCAATGGTGTAAACCTCGGCTGCAATCTCTCCAAGGACTGCCGCCTGGTAACCAGAGCCAGTACCAATTTCAAGCACCTTATCCCCGCGCCCCAAATGAGCTGCTTCTGTCATAAAGGCCACTATATAGGGTTGCGAAATGGTCTGTCCCTCCCCTATCGAAAGTGCTCGATCAGCATAGGCCACCACCCAGATGTTTTCAGGTACAAAGAGATGCCTGGGCACTTTCCGCATTGCGGCCAGGGTTGCAGCGTCTTTTATCCCCCTGCTCTCGATCTGTTGTACCACCATGTTCTCACGGGCAACATTCCAGGATTCTTGCGTAAAACCATATTGCACCAGGAGTAAAGGCATGACCAGGCGCAGGATATCCCAAGCATAATGTTTGGCGGGTACCAGGTGCTGTATGATCCAGGATAGACTGCGCATACTGTATGATTAATTATTACGGGTTGGATGCGATTGCCTCTTCTCCCCTGTTTCCACAAAGTACAGAATCTCAGGTAAATATTAATA
This sequence comes from Zeaxanthinibacter enoshimensis, assembly GCF_004362865.1. Lineage (GTDB taxonomy): Bacteria > Bacteroidota > Bacteroidia > Flavobacteriales > Flavobacteriaceae > Zeaxanthinibacter > Zeaxanthinibacter enoshimensis. The sequence goes on from NZ_SNYI01000002.1 coordinate 946,393, forward strand.
AACTACCCCTGTCTTCATGGTTCCAATTCCTCAATCAGGTTTTTAGCGGACCCGGTGATACTTAGATATTTACGGTATCCCCACCAGCTGAAGAGCCCCAGCCCGACAAGAACCACGGTCACCGGGAACCAGATCCCGGTCTCCTGGAATATATCCTTATCATTAAAAATCTTGCCGCTTAAGGCGAGCGTAATAAAAAAGAATATAAAACTGCTGAACAACCCGATCCGCTGGAGAAGCAATAGCCGGTCTTTGGCTTTGTTGTAAGCAATCATTGTTTCCTTGTAGGTAGTATTGATCAGGTCTATGGATCGGATTTTCTTCAATGCTCTTAACACCGCGATCGGTAAGAGTACCAGGAACGCAATGGCAACTATTCCACAAAGCTGGTAAAATAAACTGTCCAGTTTTTCAAAATTAAAAAGAACGAATACTGCCGCCAGGATACATACCACCGATCCGGCGGTTTCATACCTGGATATCTTGTCAAATTTCTGCTGATATTTTTGCTGTGTCATTTCCATGATAATCTTATGGTTTAATTTTTTCTGTTGTTCTACCTCCTGACTGAGTTCTGCCCAGACCTGCTGTAATTCTTCGAGTTCCATGCTTACGTCTTTTTGGTCATCTTTTTTCTTAATCGTTCTTTGATCCGGGAGATCCGCGTACCTACATTAGACCTGGAAAGTCCTGTGATCTCTGCAATCTCTTCGTATTTCTTTCCTTCCAGCAGCAGCAGGATCAATCCCTTATCCAGATCATTCAACTGGTGGATCTGCTCATACATGGCCCGGAGCCGAAGCTCGAATTCCTTATCATATGTTTCTGCCGGCCATATATTTACATGATCCAAGGCTACAGGCCTTGGTCTCCTGTTCTCTTTCCGAAGCCTGCTGAAAGCAGTATTGAGAGCAACCCTGTACATCCAGGTGCTGACTTTGGATTCACCCCTGAATGAATCGTAGGCTTTCCACAACTGGTACACTATATCCTGGTACAGGTCCTGTTGCTCAGAAACCGAGTTGGTATATACCGTGGTAATCTTATAGATCACTCCTTCGTGGTCCTGGATTATGGCAACAAAAGCTTCTTCCTTTGTCATTTAATGGTTAGTTACACCTAATTAGTAGCAGGTTCTGTAAAAAATCACATTAAACCTCTATTTTTTTTAAAACCCGGTCCACATGGCAGGATGATGGAGGAAATCTTATTGCTTCGCTTTGATCTCGTCGAGGAATTTGCGGAGTGTAGGGGGATGGTTTTGTTCATCGAATACGGCTTCGATGGTATCTTCACCACTCTCCAGGATCCAACGGTACTGTTCACCATCGTTCAGTGGTGGTTTGGTAGGCAGGTGGGATTCCTTTAGTGCGGAAACCAGGGATTCTAATTCCTCTTTTTCAAGGGAAACATCGCCTTCGTAGGTTCTCCTGATCCCGGTAAAGCCCCCGTCGATTATTACTTTATATTTCATACTAACTGGGTTTCAAGTCCGACCGATCTGAAACTCTGGCTTACCGCTGCGGGTGCACTGTCCGAAACCCTCCCTTCCGAAGCTAATTTCTGAGTGACATCAGAAATAATATCAACCATATCCTGGAAATTACTGGTACGCCATAATTTTTTTAAGGTATGATACCAGATCAGTGATGCCTGCTCTATCCCGATCTCCTGGCAGCAAAGGTAAAAAGCGCGGTTAGGGATCCCGGAATTGATGTGGACACCGTAGCGATCATCCGGGCCGTTGTAGTACTTATCCATGTGCGCCGGTTGCCTGTCAAAATCGTTCGCACTGCCGGGTTCTTTAAGGGAGCGGATCGCAGTGCCAGGAAAAGCTGGCGTCACTATGCTGTCACCTATGAGCCAGTCCGCTTCTTCGATACTCTGGTTAAAGTATTTCTGTTTTACAATGGTAGCGAATACATCCGAAAAGTGTTCATTCAGCGCTCCGGGTTGACCTTCATATTCCAGGTTGGCCAGGAACTGGGTTACCCCGTGGGTAAGTTCATGCGCGACTACGTCTATGGCACTGGCAAAATTTTTAAACTCTATTCCATCCCCATCGCCGTAAGTCATTTCATCACCATCCCAGTAAGCATTATTGTAGGCTTTCCCGTAATGCACATTAGAGATCACCGGCATCCCCATATTATTGATGGAATTAAGACCAAAGGTATTTTCAAAATAGTCGCGCACAAAGCCTGAGGTCTCAAAGGCCTGGTTAACCACCGTGTCCCCGGAAGGTTCCCCGTCTTCGGTCCTGGAAAGCTCCACTCTTTGTTTGTACTGACCCTGGGAATCGTACACAAACCGTTCTCCATCTTTTTCTGCTTCTGTTCGCAAAAGCAGGTAATTCAGGGCTTCATTTCTTTCAGAAAGAATCCTCTTAGTGTCATTCAAGGCTTTTTTACAGGATATATTACCTTGTTTTGCCAGCGCTTCAAGGATATGCGGAGGGATGATAAAACAGGTTTTTGCGGTACACATAAAGTAGTTTTCTTCCTACAATTTCGAATCTTTTGATCAATCGGACAAATGTTTTTTTCATCCCATGATCTGCAGTGAGTATCAGGGGCTAACCTTGTTCTTTCCTTAAGCGCTCGTAATCCTCAAGCGTATCTATATCTGCAATATATTCACGACCATCAATGGTTTCAATATCCTTTAATGTATTGGAAAGTAATGGCTGTGCACCCCGAGGCCCGTCCAGAACCCTGATTTCATCGAAAAGCTTTCTATCGAATAATGCAGGAACCCCGGTCTTTTCTCTGTATTGTGTAGCAGCAACGGCTACCCCCTTCATTTCCCAAAGCGATATCAATTTATCCAGGTGATCAGCATTAACCCTGGGCTGGTCTCCCAGTACGATCAGGATACCTTTAAGACCAGGTTGAACACCAAGTACGCTATTGACTCCGAAGGCTATAGAGTTTCCCAACCCCTTTCGCCAATTTGGGTTTATAAAGATGTCTGCGGACGGGGCTGTACAGTTTCCTTTAATTTTTTCCGCGTAAGCACCGAGTACAATATAGGTCTGCCCCGCCCTGGAGGCCCGGCAGCGTTGATAAACATGCTCTAGCATGGTATTTCCTTTCCAGGCAAGTAATTGTTTTACAGGCTCCATGCGAGTAGAAGCACCGGCGGCCATGATCAATATGGCTATATCCTTATTCAATGGTGTATGCTACCTTTCTTATCCTTAAGCGGGATAGGTTGCTGCTGCCTGACAACGGCCAGGATCTCAGCCAGTATGGATACCGCTATCTCCTGCGGAGTTTCGGCACCGATATTCAGTCCTGCCGGCCCCCTTAAATGGTCCATGAAATGATCAGCAACATCCGGTTCATGTTCTATCAGGGCGCCCAGCAATTTTTCTCTTCGTGAAGAAGGCCCTAATAGCCCGAAATAAGCAGTTTGGCAGTTGCGCAGAGCTATCAAGTACTGCAGATCTTTCACAAAACTATGGGTCATCAGTACCACGGCAGTCCTGGAATCGACCGCAGAAACATCGAGTTCTTCCGGGATAGCCGGAATTAATTGTTCCGTTCCGGGGAAATCAGATATAGATTTCTCTTCCATAGGATTAACAACCACGAAAACTTCCCAACCCGTTGAGGCTGCGAAGCGTGATAATTCCACTGCATCATGTTCCCCACCGATGATCAGTAAACGGAAACAGGGAGGTAATTCCTGGCTGAAACGGTGGCCGCCGGGAACAACTTTATATCCCTTCCTCAGGGGTAATTGCTGATCCCCGAAATCTACCACGGTGCCGGAGGTCGTGGATATTCCTTCCCCGGATTCATAAGAACAATCAATCTTTAATGGTTTTCTCTGTTGCAGATGTTGCCGGAATTTCCGGATAAATGCTTCCCCGGGGTCAAATGGTTCTAACAGGATATACAGAATCCCCTCACAACCCAGGCGATACCTTCCATCATAGGTCATCATCAGGGGTACAGCAGACTTAAAAAGCTGTTGTGCTTGTCTCCAGATCTCTTTCTCTACACATCCCCCGCTGACAGCACCCGTCATGGTACCATCTTCACTGAGTAACATCCGCACTCCAGGTCTTCGGTAAGAAGATCCTTCTAGATTAACTACCGTGGCCAGAACGGTTTTCTTCCCGGTTTTCCTGGCCTTTTCATATTCAAGGACGATCTGTTTTAACTCGTGTAACATCTAATTTAAGATTCTCGTGGGTATAAAGCGTACAGCTGTCCCCGGTTTATATCCTTCCTCCCTGGGTTCAAGACAAATAAATCCATCGGTGCGTGCAAGGCCTGTCAGATCCCCGGAACCATTACCATGGACTACCCTGGCCTTCAGGCAACCCTGGTCCCAATAAGTCTTCACCTGGATAAACCTGGTGAGATCACCTTTCATTTCCACTGCTTCTTCCAATACGACCCACAAATCTTCTGTCCTTACGCCCATAGAGCGCTTTAACCAACTTTTGAAGTATAAGTGATAATTGACAAAGGTTGATACAGGGTTCCCGGGAAAAGAAAATACCCGTGTATTTGATTCTTTCCTGGTTCCGAACCAGAAAGGTTTTCCCGGTTGCTGTAAAACCCGGTGAAAGATCTTTTCCACACCCAGGTCTTTCATAATCCCGGGTATAAAATCATATTTACCTTTGGAGACCCCGCCACTCAGCAACAAGACATCCATTTCTTCAATGGCGTATTGCAGTTTCTGACGGATCATATCTATATCGTCATATACATGTAGTAAGAGAGGAGTGATACATTCATTCTTTAATGCAGCATAGAGGGTATGCGCATTAGATTTCCTGATCTGGTGCGGCAAAGGAGTCTCCCCTACCTCTACAAGTTCGTTCCCTGTCGAGATTATGGCCACTTTTGGAAGTTTCCTGACTCGCACAAGTTCACATCCTACCGAAGCGAGTATGCCTATCTCGGCAGGGGTAATAAGGCTGTTCTCAGTGATCAGGATATCCCCTTTTTTCAGGTCGCTACCCCTGCGGTGAATATTCTGCCCTTTGACCGGTGTTGATCTTAAGGTCGCTACCTGGTGTTCTATCTCAACTTCTTCATACATCACCACGGTATCTGTATCCATAGGGACCACGGCACCTGTCATGATCTCCACGCAGTGATCCGATTCCCTGAGCGCCGTAAGAGGCTCCCCCGCCGGAACCACGGACTCTATTTCAAAATCTTTCCGGCCGCCCTGGAAGGCTTCATAACGGATTGCGATGCCGTCTTTGGTAGCCCGGTTAAAAGGTGGGAAATCCCTGTCGGCATAGATATTTTCGGCGAGGATGCGTCCACAGGCATCTTTAAGTAAAACCCGTTCCTCGCCATAATAATATGCCTGCTCCAGTACTGCTTGCAATGCTTCTTTATAGGATATCATTGTTTCTGTCATTACGTCTGCAACTTTATGGAAACTTATTATGTTATTAACTCTTTGTCGCTACCCGTAAATCGTTCATACCTCCAGCGATCACGATCAGTCGGTCGGGTCCTACTCGCCGTTTCAGGATATGCCAGGCTTTTATAGACCGAATTCCTGAAGCACAGAGCAAGTAAATGATTTTATCAGTTTGTAAGGCCTCCGGGGAACGCTCTAAACTATTGAGTGGGATATTTACTGCGCCGGGCAAATGGTCTGCCCTGTATTCTTCCTCAGTCCGAACGTCGATCAATTGAATACCTTCGGGATTCCCGGCCATCTGCATATATTCTTCGATGCGCAAGGTTCGCATGCCTGTTTCGCAGCTGTCATTGCCATAGTCTTTTGCCAGGCAAGTGATCTGCCTGTTCTCTGGTCTTGCCGGGAAGCTGATTTGCTGCATTCGCTGTGAAAGACCATCATAAAGCAATAATTTACCCGAGAGTACTTCCCCGATCCCGGTGATGACCTTGACAGTTTCCAGCGCCTGCATGTTTCCTATAATACCAGGTATGACCCCTAAGACCCCGTTTTGGTCACAATTTGCAATTTCACCGTTTCCGGGCATACTGGGAAAAAGGCAGCGGTAGGTGGGGCCATTCTCGAAATTAAAAACACTCAGCTGGCCTTCAAAAGCGTGTAAAGCCCCATATACCAAAGGCTTTTTGAGAAGAACACAGGCGTCATTGATCAGGTAGCGTGCCGGGAAATTGTCTGTAGCATCAATAATTACATCATAATCTCTGAGTATTTGCAGTGCATTGTCCCGGTCCAGGAAAGTGTGATACGCTCTGAGTTCAGTTCCCGAATTCTGTTTCTCCAGGAACCTGACCGCAGCTTCCAGTTTAGAAGATCCACAATCCTCTTCAGTATACAATACCTGCCTTTGAAGGTTATGTAGTTCTACGGTATCGCTTTCCACCAACCCCAATGTTCCGACCCCCATAGCATTGAGATATTGGGCTGCGGGAATTCCCAGGCCCCCCATCCCTACGATAAGCACCCTGGCCTTAGACAGTTTCTCCTGTGCTTCGGGGCCAAATTGCTCAAGCGAGGTTTGCCTGGTGTAGCGGTTGGTATTCACGACATTTTAATTTTCTCATTTACTTCTCTAAGATCCTCCTGGGAATTTGCATTGGTAAGCCATTCATCTTTTTGCGCTTTTACCAGGGCTGTTTCCGAGTTGATGAGAAATTTCCTCGGGCAGCTACTCTTTGCATGCCGGAGGTAAGCGATGGATGCTTTCAATGCAGCAGGCTCCCAGATGGCAGCCAGGGGCTCGGGCAATTCAGAGCCTGAGCTTGTAAATGCAGTAGCCACCTGGTCTGGTTTCCTGGAATCGATCAAAGCGCGAATTCCTTCCTCGTCCATCAGGGGCAGGTCACAGGCCAGGACCAGCCATGCCGCTTCCGGAAATTGGATGTGCGCACTGAGCAGGCCATTATAAGGCCCACGATATTGGTTCTTATCGGTAATGGTATTAAACCGGCTGCCTAAGGATTGAAGTTGCTCAGACCTGATACTCATAAATGTTCTTTCACAACGATCAGATAGGAGTTTATAGAGGAATTCCCGCTGGGGTATACCGTGATATGAGATCAGTCCTTTATCCTGTCCCATCCTGCTGCTCTGGCCACCGCATAGTACTAAGCCGTACAAGGGTGGTTTTATATGTGTTCCGGTTGTCATATTTTAAATCTTATCCCCCTATGGAGGTCATCGAGTTCTCAAAAACGGTATCAAAATTCTCCTGGGCCTCAAAACCTGTTTTTGCCCTGTTTCCAATGGCCTGTCTTACCGCCCTGCTAACAGCCTCTGTACTGTCTTCTCCCCGGATCAGGTCCCTGATATTGGCTTTAGGTTTGCCGTAGAGACAGGTGATCACATCGCCCTTCGCCGTAATCCTCAACCGGTTACAACTGCCACAAAAAGTACGGCTGAAAGACGGTATAATTCCGAAGGTTCCTTTATGGCCTGCAATCTTATAATTGACCGAGGTAGAGGTGGCCGGGGACTGCAATTTTTCATAGTCGGGGTAAGCCGCAAGGATAGTCTCCAATATTTTTCGGTGGTCCCATCGGATATGATCAAAACTCTTGCTACCCCCGTTGAAAGGCATCTCTTCCAGGAATCGTACAGATACGGGAAATTCTTTGGCTAATTGCAGCATCGGGATGATCTCGTCTGTATTTTGTCCATCCAGGACAATACAATTCACACGTACATTAAAACCTTCCCTGATCAACTGGTGAAGGTTATGAAATACAAGATCATACTGATCCCGCCTGGTGATACGCTTAAAATTTTCCCGGTCGATAGCATCCAGGCTGACATTGACATTGGTAACCCCCAGTTCCTTCAATTCCTCAATATGAGGGCCTATAAGGGTGGCATTGGTGGTAATTGAAATATCCTTTAATCCCTCAAGCCCTGCCAGGAATCGCAGCAGTTGCATCAGGTCTTTACGGACAAAGGGTTCTCCCCCGGTGATTCTTATTTTGTCTATTCCCTCCGCCACCATCAGTTCGCTTACCTTGCAAAGTTCCTCCGTGGTCAGCAGCTGCTCCTTTTTTGCAAAACGGATACCTTCTGAAGGCATACAGTAATTACAACGCAGGTTACAGCGATCCGTGACGGCAAGTCGCAGGTAATTAATGGTTCTGTTATGATTGTCTATAAGCATACCAACTGCTAAAGGAATGAATAATTGGATAATTGTCTTCGGGAAATCACTATTCCCCGGGGTCAACCCCCACTCACGGGTGGGATTAATGCAATTTCATCAAAATTATCGAGTTTAATGTCATCTTCCGCATAGGAATTATTGACCGCCACCATAAGCGAAGAAAGATTTCTTAAAGCCGGGTAAGAATCTTCCATGTAAGAACGAAGGTCGCCCACGGTCAACATGTCACGAACTTTGTCAGCAGGCATTTCCAGGGCCCCGGTACCTACGATATCCCTGGTAATCCCAAATAATAATACAGTCATATTATCCTATAATTTCCTTTTCCGGTACGATTAGTAATTCCGGGTATTTTGTAAAAGGTTGCTTGTACAAGCGCTTGCCTGTTGCAGCTTTCAGGGCGTTGGCTACTGCCCCTCCTGCCGGGGGTAAAGTTGGTTCACCCAGGCCTGTAGGGGAATGATCATTTTCCATAAGATGTACTTCCACTTCCGGAGCCTCGTTGATACGGATCAGTCGGTATGCATCAAAATTCCCCGACTGGGGTACGCCGTTCTCAAATGCAAAATCCCCGTACATGGCATGGCCTACGCCATCGATCACCCCGCCTTCGATCTGGTTGAGTGCGCCCAGGGGGTTAACCACTATTCCGCAATCAACCACGCAGATGATCTTTTTGACCACAGGCATACCATCTTCTATTTCAACATTAGCTACTTCGGCCACGTGGCTGTTGTGGCAGTAGTAATTCACGAAACCCTGGTATACACCATCGGGCTGTTTTCCCCAACCTGATTTTTCTACAGCGGTCTTAATGACCTCTTCCATACGCTCCGGGGAATATTGTATCCGTTCATCGGTGGTTCCTTTCACTTTCTGTAACAGGTCTAACCTCAGTTGTACCTTATCTACTTCCATCATTTCCGCGAGTTCATCAAAGAAACTCTGTTCGGCAAAGGCCAGGAAGTTGGTATACGGAGCCCTCCAGGCCCCGGTAGTGATATTACTGTCATGCTTGGCTACATCTACCTGGTAATTCTCGATGGCACCGGCAGGGAAAAAGTTTGGGATCAACCCATACATATTACTATTGACTGCTGCTTCCTTGAGATGGTAACCGGTAACTTCCCCGTTCTTGACCGCAGCTTTGATCCTGTATTTAATGGCAGGCCTGTAAATACCCGCGGCCATATCGTCCTCCCGTGAAAAGACCACTTTTACGGGTTTCCCCGCTTTGCTTGAGATTTCAGCTGCTTCCATGGCAAAATCACCATAAAGCCTTCTCCCGAAACCACCTCCCATCCGGGTCATTTCCAGGTGGATTTCCTCCGGGCTCCGATCTAATTTTTCAGCGATCTCCTGGGCGGTGCGCTCCGGGGTCTGTATTGGCCCGACTAAGTGGATCTTATCACTGGTCACATCGGCATAGAAATTCATGGGCTCCAGGCAATTATGGGGCAGGAAAGGGGATTCGTATGTGCGTTCCAGAACTTTATCTGCACTGGCAAAGGCTTTCTTAATATCGCCGTCTGCTCTGAGCGTCTGGAAATCTTTTCCATCGAGTAAACCGGTCAGAATTCGATCGTGGTCTGATGTACTTTCTAAAGTACCGTCATCTTTCCAGCTGGCTTTCAATGCTTTTTTCCCTTTCATAGCTGTCCAGGTATCCTTGGCAAGGACGGCAATTTTGTCCCCAAAACGTATCACGTCTATAACCCCGGGTATTTCTTTTGCACCGGCATCGTCATAAGAGTCCAGTTTTTGGCCGAATGCCGGTGGTCGCATGACGGATGCGATGACCATTCCTTCCTTTTTATAATCCAACCCGAACAGAGGTTGCCCGGTGACGATCTTATCGAGGTCCACATTCCAGGTGTCTTTCCCGATGATCTTATATTCTGATCTTTTCTTAAGTTTTACTTTTTCGGGGATCTCCATACCCGCCGCATCTTTTACCACATCTCCGTATGTAAGGGTTTCCCCGGATGCATTTTTAATTACCCCCTCGCTCGTGGTGCATTCAGAGGGTTCTACCCCCCACCTGGATGCAGCAGCATTGATAAGCATTTGCCGGGCAGTGGCCCCCGTCTGCCGGAGTGGATCCCAGCCAAATCGGATGGATTGACTACCACCTGCCACCTGTCTTGTATAATTCTTTGTATCCAGGACACCCTGTTCCACCAACACCTTATCCCAGGCCACATCCAGTTCTTCTGCGATGAGCATAGGCATGGAAGTCTTAACCCCCTGCCCTATTTCCGGGTTGGGAGAAAAAATAGTGACCGCACCATTGTCCGCGATCTTGATAAAGGCATTAAAATCATTGTAATTCAGTGATGCCAGGTCCACGGGAGGTGAAGCCTCCGGCTTACAGGCAGTAAACAGATTAAAACCGATAAGGATTCCCCCGCCTGCCAGTGAACTGGTACGCATAAAATCGCGACGGCTGAAGGTCATATTGGGTTTGGAAGTTGACATGTCGTTGGTTTTGTATGATATTGTTGTTCTTATTCCGGGCCTCTAACCCGGACTTTAATGATAACAGCCTCATCCCATCCTGGAAGCGGCCTTTTCAACTGCCTTGTAGATACGGCTGTATGATGCGCAGCGACAGAGATTTCCCTGCATGGCCGATTTGATCTCAGCGGAATCGGGGTTGGGATTTTTATCTAAGAAAGCCGCTGCCGTCATGATCTGCCCGGCCTGGCAATATCCGCACTGCGGCACATCTACCTCTTTCCAGGCCTGCTGAACCGGGTGGGAGCCATCTTCAGAAAGCCCTTCTATGGTAGTGATCTCTTTCCCCGAGACCTGGGCCGCGGTGAGAACACAACTGCGAACTGCCTGTCCGTCCAGGTGAACGGTACAAGCCCCGCATTGGGCAATTCCGCATCCATATTTTGCACCTACAAGGTCCAGGTGATCCCGGAGTATCCATAACAGGGGCGTATCTTCGCTTACGTCCACGGAACGGACGCTCCCGTTCACTTTAATTTGATAAGTTGGCATAGAAGGATTGTTAGTTATGAAATTGGTTGTCTTTACAAGTTATCAAAATTTAGCGCCGGAAGTACTGTTTTAACAATATGTTAAATGTTAAAAACTACTCCGCCCGGCTGATCTTATCTCGTAACTCGCGGTATGTGACCAGGATAATATCTTCTGCTTCCAGCAATTGCCGGAAAGCATCACTGGTGAAGTAATCAAAATCGGCCTGCCTCCAGCTTGCTCCCCAATCCGGGTGGTCTACAGTGATTGCCTGCATTTCATCATTATCATAAGCCAGGTGGATCTGCAGGGAATGCAGACCCGGCGGTAGATTTTTCATTAAACTATCGTAGTATTTCTCCGGACCTTTCCGGTAATCCTCCGGCACCACCGTATGGATACCATCCATCAGGACGGTATTTTCATCAAACAGGGCATTAATTTCCGGATGGTCGTACTCCAAGACCCTCCTGGGCAGTAACAGTGGTAAACCGAATTCCTTACCCACACGCATATAAGCGGCAATGAATTCGGGTGTGCTGAGGGCCGCTCGCATATGAGCATCCAGGTGTGTTACATCTATACCGGCTTCGTAGGCTTTTTTAACCTGGTTCCTTAATTCCAGTTCCACTTCTCCCGGTTTAGCCTTCTGTACCGTGCTGTCTACCGTGGCATAGAAATAGCCCTGCTTATTCAGCAGGGAGGCAACAGCATCCCGGGAACTGACCGGGCCCCATTTATAGTGCTTCCATTCGCTGTTAAGCGTAAGATGTAAACCGAGATCAGCTTGTTTATTGCTACGGGCGTAAGCGGCTATTTCCGGGAACCAGGGACAGGGAACCATAATACTGGCGGAATTGACCGGGCTGTTTTCGAGGCCTATGATACTGGCCTGGTTCTCTGAATGAGCCATCCCCAGGTCATCAGCGTGTATAATGAGTAGCCTTGCGTTATCCGGGTAACCCAATCGTGAGGCAATACTTGGTTGCTGGGCGTAAATGGCACCGGCGGCAAAGAGGAGGATTGGCAGACATATCAGTCTCATGATCACAAGTTTTTAATAGTACAAGGAAGCTACGAAAATAAATTCTACTTCTACCGGATAAGAATTTACAAGGCTTTATACTTTTGTGGCCAATCATGCGTTAAGGACGCAGAACAATAAACCTAATGTCTATGAAATTAATACGCTCCTTTTTTACAATTCTCAGCCTTGCTGCCCTGGTGGTATCCTGTGGAAATGCTGATAACGATGTCGATTTCAACTTTAACCAGGGTGAACTGGGACAGGGAAAGCCTGTTGACGACTGCCTGGGCTTGGGAGAAAACGATCTTATCCTCTCTATACAGGACCAGTTTACAACACTTCCCGGAAAAGTTTCCATCTTTTTCAAAGTATCTGACAGTAATGGCAACCCTGTATCCGGGTTACAGGCCAACCAGTTCACCATTTACGAGCAAGGGCGAAATGATGATTGTTTTAACACCATTTCCACCTCAGAATCGCAGGCACGTATTTCTCCGAATTCGCAAATATTCCGGAATAATACCCTGCTGGTACTTGATCTCAGTAACAGTGTTCTCAGCAGTAGTCTTGAAGAACTTAAATCAGCATCCATTAGTTTCGTGAATAACGTGATGCCGGCCCAGGAAACTGATTCCTACAAGATGGCGATCTACTGGTTTGACGGGGAAGATAAATTACATCTTCTGAACCCACTCAGCCGTTCTAAAACAGAACTTATCGCTTCTATAGACGGGATCACTAAGGATATCAGCACTGACCCATCCACCGATCTGTACGGGGCAGTGATTAAATCGACTAATATTGCTGAAAACCTGCTGAAAGAAAGCAGCAATGACGATGTTATCGCCGCTGCTTCTGTAGTGGTATTTACGGATGGTACAGACCAGGCGTCAAGATATACCGAACAAGCAGCCATTGATAAAGTGGAGAATGCCGATCGTAATATTTCTTTCTTCTCTATAGGCCTTGGGGCGGAGATCGATGCAGACATTCTTTCCCAGATCGGGAAGACATTCAGTGTTTTCGCCGGGAATAAAGAAGAATTAGAGACTACTTTCAACGATATTTCTTTCCGTGTTTCGGAACAGGCCAGCAGTTTTTACTTGTTCGAATACTGCAGTCCGAAAAGAGATGGTAGTGGCGAGAATAACCTGGCTATACAGGTGAAAGACGGGAACCGCCAGGGTGCTGTACAGACAAAGTTCAGCGCTAAGGGTTTTACCGGCGGATGCGAGTAAGAACTTATATCACTACAATGTTAAAAGACCCTTTCGAGGGTCTTTTTTTTGTTCCGAGGTAGGGAAAAACCGGGGTGAGTTGTTTTCTAATAACACGGCAGTCATCCCATAACTGCCTTCCTATATATAACCCCGGGAGACCTGTAAATTGTTTTATCTTCGGGGGAAAAGAGATAAACTATAATATTACAGGTCTTCGCAATGCGCCCCCAGGGGCGCATTGTTTTTTTACCGTAATATCAGGGCATTTTTGAACCTGAAATCCTTTTGCTGCCCTTGTAAAGGGATCAGGAAACCATTAACGACAGCATACTCGTTTATACCATTCTTCTGTAATAAGAAATTCGGGTTACTGTCCACGGTGAGTCGGAATTCTGGTATTTTATAATTAGTACTCAACACGTTGATAGGGTATTGAACGAACTTATTGGATTTTGCCAGATCGGCAACGCGGACGTAGAGGTAACCATCTTTTAATACCTGCAGCAGATCCAGCCCCTTTATCGCTTCCAGGCTGTTCAATGTCTTGGGATAAATTTTACCGGGTACGGCAGTATAACCACTCGCATCTAATACCTGGTACCCGTAAAAGGTAGAAAGGTCTCCCTGGTCTGCAATAGTACTCCTGTTCCAGAAATCAGAATGGGCGGAATTATCGATTTCTGTTCGTTGGATCCCCAGGTCAAGGGTATATTCATTACCCAGTAAATTATAAGAGAGTCCTTCCAGCTTAAGATCAAAAAGCTTGCGATCATTTTCCGGGATATTCTCGTAAGCTTCGATCGGGATATCTTTATACTGCCCGGTGGCTATCGTGTAGATCGCGGAAAGAATAGAAACGTAGTTCAGTTTCCGGATCTCCTGTTTTTCCGTATCCCCCGGGAATCCTCCTGATTCTATCAGGATGGTACTTGTCCCCCACTTCTGGATATTGTCACCGAACGCCCTGGGTTCAAAATCATCGTTGTAGCGACCCACCTGGCCAGGGGCATATTTCTGGATGATATCGTTCATGAACACGATCACTCTCATTGCATCGGCCCTTACCTGGTTAATATCCTTTTCATAGTTAAAGGCCGGTGCCAGGTATGAGATGGTAGCCGGCTTAGGAGTTCTTTCCGCATTGTAATAAATACTCTGGTCATGGAGGTTGAATCCAAAATCTGCCTCAAGACTGTCCCTGACCCTTTTAAGGGTCCGGCCTTCCGGGGACTGTAGTCTTAGTGCATCCCGGTTGATATCTATCCCCAGGGTATTCCGGCGTTGAAATACTTCTGCACCATCCGGGTTAAGCATCGGCAGAAAATGGATCCTCAGTTCGTCAAGCATCGCCTTCTTTTCTCCTGAAAAGTCCTTACTGTCAAAGAAATTCAGGATATCAAAAATTGCCTGGGTTGCTGTCGGTTCGTCCCCGTGCATCTGGGACCAAAGAAAGACATCGGTAGACCCGTTTCCAAGACTGATCAGGTGCAGAGGGCGCCCTTCAATAGAAGTTCCCACTTTGGTTATCTCGTATCCTTCTTTACCCCTGTACTGATCTATCAGCGGCTGTATATCCTGGTGTTTGATACGCCTTTTCCTTATACTGCTTTCCTGGTAATTACCATAGGTGGCATACAGGGTGTCCGTGATATTTATGGTTTGGGCTTCGGAGGCACAAGAGAAAAATAATAGCGCCTGGAGCGCGAGCAGTCTTTTCAACATTTGCTGGTTTTTTTAGATACTGGCTAAAATACTATTTTATGACCCCGGCTAAAAAAAATGCAGGTGATCTTTTTTATGTCAGGTTGGTAAATATTCGTACTGGTAAATGTCCGGATTATAGCTATCAGGTCAGCCAGTTGTTTTCGGGTTTAGCGTATCTGCTTTTACAGGGTAACTGATCTTCACCTTCTGCACTCCCCATTTACGTGCTCTTTTAATGTCTTTTCCCATATAGATATCGATCTTGTTGCGCCAGCGGTGATGCATCTTATCTTTTACCAGGAAGACTCCATCCAGTCCTTCTATAAATACCGGGGTATTATGGTCCAGTCCTTTCCGGAGCAGGTCGCGGGAAACGGCAATGGCACGCATCGTGGGTTTTAGGGTATCCCCCCAGGCCGCTATGTCCCCGTCCTCGTCAGTTTGCCATTCTACCGAGTTATAGGCAGATGCTTTCACTTCCAGGGTCTGCCAGTTGTATTCAGGCGGAGTTTCCTGCCGGGCACAACTTGCTCCAAGCAGCAGAAATAAGAATGTCGGAATTCTCTTCATGGTTATAGGCATCAGTCCACGGTAAGATTTTCCAGCAGCAGCAGGTCTATACCGTACATATCCCACGCTTTCATCTGTTCTTCGGGTATTGGGGTGAATGCGTAGGTAAAGCTACTTAGGATCAGGTCTGTATCCCCGTCTTCATCCACATCACCGGTATCCATCAGGAACCATCGACCCATATCAGAAACAGCCTGCCCCGTGGCTTTGAAAGTGAAACTTTTACTGTCCTGGTTTTCAAGATAAATAAAAGTTTCCAGTGATTCTTTTTCGTAATCAGGGAAAGTGGAGATCAGGGCAAAATCCATATCCCCGTCCAGGTCAAAATCGTCGGCACTTACCCTTGTGGCCCCGTGCATGGGGAAAAAGTAAGCTTCCTCAAAACGGTTCTGACCATCATTGATATGGATCCGCATCCCGTGGTATGGCTTATGGACATATGTTTTATCCGCGTTATCCCCATGCACCGAAACAATATCCATATCCCCATCGCCGTCGTAATCCATAAGTTCAAACCAGCTACTTCCGTAAAGAGGACTGTACCGGATAACTTTCTCCTGTAAAAATTCGCCGTTCTGCTGTTGATAGAGTATCGTTATGCTTTCATCTCCCTGGGTGGTCATGGCAACGATATCGGGGAGTCCGTCTGCATTCATATCCAGGACTGATGTTTTGATCACCCCCGGTTGATGTATTAATATCTTCTTTTCATAATTATGACCATTTCTTTTAAAAAGACTCAGGCTCCCCCCCAGGTTCCCGAATTCACTGACCAGGATCTCCTCTGACCCATCCTGGTCCAGGTCTGCAACGAGCGAATGAACGGGCCTGTGCAGGGGTTCGGTTATCGCTAACCTTTCCCCGGATTGTACATTGAACAAATTCCCCTGTGCAATCTCTGATGGATCAAGTTTTCCCACACTGGTCACCAATGGCAGGGAATCCGTACCCGAATAGTTCGTAATGCCTCTCCCGTAAGTACCCATATCGTGCCAGGTTGAATCTTTAAAATTAAAATGCCGTAAGCCGCCACTCAAATCACCGACCCAGAGCGAGGAATTCTGTTGCTTGTAGGTTAAGGCACTGATATAACTACCTGGCAGGCTGTCGCTTTGCAATACTTTTACCCGGAAACGCAGCTGTTCCGGATCTACATTCCTGTTCTCCAAACCCCTTAATTCCTGAGGGGCCATCTCCAGTATATAAGCTCTCAGTAAATCCCAATCTTCCCGGGCGATAAGGGGCTGACCCGGGTATATCCCCGTTTTCATGATCTCTTCCTGTTCCCGGTAGGTTAATCCCTCGTAGGGATTGTAACCCGCCTCTGCAATGCCCAGCCTTGCGGCCATATCAGGTAACACGCTCCCGGCCCAGAGATCCCGGGGAAGGTCTTCTATGGACGGCGGAAGGTGGCAACTGCCGCAATAAGACTGGTACAGGGCTACCTGTCTTTTCTTTTTTGCGGGATTACAGGAGAAGGCCAGGAATAGCATAATCCAGAGGAGATAACCATTTCTAAAGGAAATCAAAGAGACTGCAGAACGCAGCTTATTATTACAGAACAATGTACAGGACACTAAAGGCACGTTGATAAGAGGGGATACGGGTTCATAATTTTTACTTCCTTCAGCTGGAGCAAAAGTGTATATTGTAAATCGAAAGTTACAATAATTCTTATGAAACTGACCTTAAAGATTCTCGCAGCGGTGTTGCTGTTGCTTACAGTCCTCATCCTGTTCCAATTACCAAAACTGGATATCATTTCAGGATATGCTGCTAAATACATGGCATCCGGGGTGCATTTAACCGACCGTTCCCCCGGGGATATTACCAACAATGACTTCCAGGTTCCACTGATAAAATATGCAGACGCGGAAATAAAGGAGAGTTCGGAAAAAGCAAGGGGTGCGGTATTTGGGCTGGCCGACAGGTATGCGATTTGCAGGGATGGACAGGGATGTGTCCTGGTCCATGAGGATTTCGGGGAGCGGGAGAACTGGCTCGTTCCCAGGCGTGATCGGAGGCCTCACAGCCTGCCCTATCCTTTTGGCACCCTTACACCCAGGGATACAGTGTTCCCTGAGATCGATTATAAGATCGTTGAAAAAGCGGTGGAACATGCTTTCAGTAATAACGATAAACAACGGACCCGGACCCTGCTGATACTTTACAAGGACAGGATAATTGCAGAGCGCTATGCCGATGGAATTGACAAAAACACCCCGGTTCTCGGCTGGTCGATGACCAAAAGCATCTTATCCACTTTATACGGGATCATGCAGGAGAAAGGAGTCCTGAATATTGAAGACCAGGCCGATATTAAAGAATGGCAGGGAGATGATCGCAGCCAGATCACCCTGAAAAACCTGTTACAGATGCAGAGCGGCCTGGAATGGGAGGAAGATTACACCAAAATTTCGGATGTTACTAAAATGCTCTTTTTTGATGCGGACATGACCCAGGCCCAACGCGATAAGGAGCTGCAAGCCCCCCCGGGGACCAAATGGAATTATTCATCAGGTACTTCTAACCTCCTGTCAGGATTGCTCAGAAATTATTTTGATTCAGATCAGGAATACCTGGATTTCCCATATTCCGCCCTTATCGACAGAATCGGGATGCACAGTATGCTGATAGAGACCGATTGGGAAGGGAATTTTGTAGCATCTTCCTATGCCTGGGCTACTACACGCGACTGGGGAAAGTTCGGGCTGCTTTACCTCCATCGCGGTGAATGGAACGGGGAGAGGATATTTGACCCCTCCTGGATCGATTTTATAAGCACTCCCGTACCTGATTCAGAAGGCCAGTATGGCGGGCATTTCTGGCTGAACAGGGGCAAGACCTATCCCAATGCCCCGGCAGATCTCTACTCCGCAAATGGTTACCAGGGACAACATGTATTTATAATTCCTTCCCACGACATGGTAATTGTTCGTACAGGCCTGGCCGAAACGCCGGAATTCGATGCTGATGGTTTCTTCAATGTGTTGTTTAAGGCCTTTTAATCCAAAACAGATATCAGTCATTTCTTATTTCACCACAACTTTTCCTCAGTTGACAACAATTAATTTGAGACTGGCAGGTGTGTTCGTATGTTTACCATGTAATAAAAAACGGAGTTAATTTTTTCATTTTCATATAGTGTTCTCGTAAAAGAGTCCTGGACGTAAGAACAGGGCTCTTTTTGATTTCTGAAAGAAGTTAATTACCTTTTTATTATCAAAAGTATCCCCTAACCCAATCCCATATCATGGCTGACGAACTGCGCTCCATTTCCGTTCTCATCCCAGATGGTGAAAGTTTTTACCTGCGGACAGTTCTGCATTGCCTTTCGCGGATCAAAGGCGTCCGGATTTTCGTTTTATCATCTGCCCGTTACACTCCCATGCGTTTTTCGCGCTATGTTCACCGGTATGAACATCATGATTTTAAAGAGGATACTTCGGCATGGATAGAACTGATCAACAGGAAGATGAAAGAGCACCGCATCGATGTGCTGATGCCCATTTTTGAGGTGGGTATCCGGAAGCTTGTAGAGCACAGGCAAAAATTGTTGTACCCCGAGAAAACACTGCTCCCCTCCTCCCTGGCCGATTTTGATACAGCCAATGACAAAGGCAAACTAGCCGAGCGCTTATACCAGGAGCAGATCCCGGGACCTCGATCCTTTTTGATGGAGGAAAAAGATTTTTCTTTACTGGACAAACAGGAAATAAAATTCCCGGTCCTGGCCAAACCACCCCTGGTCTCAGGAGGTGGAGAAGGCATTTTGCCGGTGAAAGACCCGGATGAACTCAAAGAAAAAATTTCCGATAGCACCATTAAATTACCCGTACTGATACAAGAGCAACTGCAGGGTCATGACCTTGGCTGTAACGTGATCTGTAAAGACGGGAAAATTCTTGCATTTACTATACAGAAAGGTTTTTTATACAACCCCAAACCTTTTTCACCACAGATAGGGTTGACCATGGTACAGGAAGATTCGGTGATAGATTCCGTGAGCTGGCTTATGAAATCATTGAACTGGACCGGGGTTGCCAACGTAGACCTTTTTTATGATAACAACAGCCGGGAATACAAGATCCTGGAGATCAACCCAAGGTACTGGAATACACTATTGGGATCATTGGTCGCAGGGGTTAATTTCCCGCTGATCTATTGCCAGGCAGTGCTTGGAACGCAACTTTCTGCCGTCAGCTATGAAAAAAAGGATTTTATAAACCTGAAAGGCATTGTGGCAAGTATCAGTAAGGATTACCGTATTGTATTCAGACCGTCATACTTATGGAATCATTCTCCTTTACCTTATATAGTTAAAGACCCCTTACCGGTAGCTTACCAGTTTATATGGCGTACCAAAAATATTCTGGTTAGAAAATTCAAACAGAAAAAAGCAGCCTGATCGACTCCGTAGTATCAGGGAATCCAGTTATCTTTTCCAAAGTTCGGTTTGCGTTTTTCCAAAAAGGCATCCCGGCCTTCTTTGGCCTCATCCGTCATATAAGCAAGACGTGTGGCCTCCCCGGCAAATACCTGTTGCCCCACCATCCCGTCATCCGTCAGGTTCATGGCAAACTTCAGCATTTTAATAGAGGTGGGGGATTTTTCCAGGATTTCCCTAGCCCATTGGTAAGCGGTATCCTCTAGTTCAGCATGGGGAATTACGGCATTTACCATCCCCATTTCCCAGGCTTCCTTTGCACTGTAATTGCGTCCCAGGAAAAAGATCTCCCTGGCCTTTTTCTGGCCGACCATTTTAGCCAGGTAAGCAGATCCGTACCCTCCGTCAAAACTGGTTACATCTGCATCTGTCTGTTTAAATATAGCATGTTCTTCACTGGCAAGGGTGAGGTCACAAACCACGTGCAAGCTGTGCCCGCCCCCAACGGCCCAACCGGGAACAACAGCAATGACAACCTTGGGCATAAAGCGGATAAGTCGCTGTACCTCCAGGATATTCAGACGGTGGTAACCATCGGTTCCTACGTAGCCTTTATGGCCCCTGGCTTTCTGGTCCCCTCCACTACAGAAGGAATACACGCCGTCTTTGGGTGAAGGACCCTCTGCTGATAGCAACACCACACCTATACTCGTGTCTTCCTGGGCATCGTAAAAAGCATCATATAATTCCATCGTCGTCTGCGGGCGGAATGCATTCCTTACTTCTGGCCGGTTAAAGGCAATCCGGGCTACACCCTCACATTTTTTATAGGTAATATCCTGGTATTCCTTAACGGTTGTCCAGTTTGCTTTCATCATTGTGATCATTTTAATGAGGGTTAAAGATATGATACTTTTAGAACAAACTTACTCCTGTTCCCTTTCCTGGTTTTTGTTCTTCGCCTCTATCCATTTGCTCATATACATGGTGGCACCCATGCTCTGGTGTCTCAATATATTCCCGAACAGGTTTTTAGCGCGCTGTTGCTCCATGGATCGACGGTTTGTCTCCACGGCATCCAGAAGACGCTGGCAAAGCAGCTCCTGATCGTAAATTTCGTGTAGCAGGGTATTCCCAGCATCCACGCTTTTACTCCAGAGAGCTTCATCGGTATACAGTTTTACGGCAGCATTAATAAAATCTGATGGATCATCAGTAATGATCCCATTCCACGGTAATCCGTTATGCATCCCTTCTGCTCCTACCCGGGTAGTGACGCTGGGAGTGCTTTCCTGCATGGACAACAACAATTTTCCCTTTATTCCTGCACCGTATTGTAATGGCGCCAGCTGTACCCTGGCTTCTCCCATGGCGGCGGCTGCATCTTCTACCCAGCCCTCCACATTAAATCCCTGGGCAGGGCGGTGCAGTTGAAGTAATGCTTCAGGTAAATAAGCCCCGTAAATTCGCAGCGTTGCGTTGGGGAGCGATTTTTTCAGCCCGGGCCATATTTTTTGATACAGGTAATGTACCGCATCTACATTCGGGCGGTGTTTACCATTTCCAATACAGATAAAATCCTTCCTCGAATCAAAATCCTTCAAGTTCTTATCCCCTGTAATTTCTGTCATAAAGGGAATCAGCAGTAAGAGCGAAGGATCAATTTTTGCCTCCTTAAGCAACAGTGAGTATTCAAAGGAGGAAATGATCAAGGTGAGATCTGAACGCCAGATGCTTGCCAGTTCTCGCATGGTAAGATCTTGTTGCAACCACCTTTCCTTTGAAAAAGGTTTTTTTTCACGGTAAGCTTCTTCCCGGGCAAAACGCAATGAATGCAGGTCTTCGGTATCCAGGATCCGCAAAGCGTCTGGGGTGATATTCTGTACCCGCCAGCCAAATTGCTCTTCGGTATAAAAACGGTCAAAGAGTACTATATCAGGTTGCAGTTCTGCGAGGAAATGATCAAAGGAGGGATCATTCAGGTGTATGGTCCTGGTCTGAACTCCCTCCGCTTCGAGGTCTGTGGTATATGAAGTCCGGGAGGCTGTGGTGGCAAAGATCTGCCGGTAACCTGCCTTCTTAAAACATCTGATCAACTGCATCATCCTGCCTCCTGCTGCCGTGGTAGCCGGTTCCGGCCAGTTATACCCGATGATCAGAAGATTTTTCATAAGGAAAATTTGGGGTTGGATAACGCAGTCTTATTCCGGGAACAGTACGCCTACATCCTCGCCGCGAATTTCTGTGATATGCTCAACCGGAGTTTACGTTCGTAATCTTCCTCCAGCCATTCTTTATAACTCTTGGTGTTGTTCATAATGCAGTACGAGTACTGTCTTACCCGGTAAGAGATCTCTTCCTTCAGTTCTTTGGCCAGTAAGCGGGCATCAAATACATCACTGCTGTTCTCCACACAAATCTGTGCATGCTGTTCAATAGACCGTTCCAGAACAGTTTTGGATTTTAATCCCTGAGCGAAGACTTTTTTATACTCTTCCTTGACATCGAACTCGATCGATTCTGATTTCGAGAATTTTTCCCTGAGTTCTTTGGGCATCTCGTATACAAATTCACGTTCTATGTCTTCGTCATTCTTGATGTTCTCAAGGAAGAAATCAGGGAAATGGAAGATCTCCTGCCAGTCGATCGGGGCATCCCAGCGTCCGAACCGGGCGATATTGTTCCCCAGGTCAACTACGGTGAATTCTTTTTTATTTGGCAGCACCCGTGATCCCCGGCCTATCATCTGGAAATAAAGGGTAAGACTCCGTGTCGCACGGTTCAGGATAATGGTCTCTACCGTTGGTTCATCAAAACCGGTGGTAAGAATACTAACCGATGTCAGGATTGCATCCGGAGTTTTCGCAAACCACTCCAGTATATCTTTACGTTCAGAGGCAGTATTCTTATTGTCCAGGTGCCTGATATTGTATCCGGCCTTTTTAAAGATCTCGTAAACGTAGCGGGAAGTACTGATCCCATTATTAAAGATAAGCGTCTTGGTGCCCTTGGCAATCTCTTCATAGGCTCCCAACAGTTTTCCCAGCATGTTCTGGTTCCCGTAGAGCTCGTCTGATGATTTGACGGTATAGTCCCCGCTAACTCCCAATTTCAGGGATTTAAGACTGACATCGTAATTATACATGTTGGCCCGGGCAAGAAAATTCTTTTTGATCAGGGATTCGATGGATTCCCCAACGATCAGTTTCTTGTAATTGTCCTTCATCGGGAGTTTGATGTTGGAACTAAGGGGAGTTGCCGTGACTCCTAAAATGATCGATTTCTCAAAATATTTAAAGAGCTTCCGGAACGAATTATAATGAGCCTCATCTATGATCACCATTCCCACGTTGTTCAAAGAGATCATCCCATCCTGAAGACGATTATTCAGGGTCTCTACCATAGCGACATAGCACATATGGTCATCGTCTGCTCCCAATTCTTTGACCTCGCTGTTGATCACCTTATTTTTCACTGAAAAGCCCCTGAGCATTCTCGAGGTTTGGGAGCTTAATTCTATTCTATGGGTCAGTACAACGACTTTCTTGCCGGTTTTCTGTATAAATCTCCTTGCGATCTCTGAAAATACCACGGTTTTACCTCCTCCCGTCGGCAGCTGGTACAACAGGTTAACGTTATCCGGCGCCTCCTCCAGGTAATCAAAAATGGCATTCAGATCGTCTGCCTGGTAATCGTAAAGTGTTTTTTCTATGTTTCGGGTCTGCAGGTTCAAATCGAGATTTGGATTAAGGTTTGAGGTCAGATGCCCTGATAAATACGGCAACATCAATTTTGCAAAACTAGCAGTTTTTTAAGCTTAAAAGAAATTCTAAGGGTGAAAATGGTCCTTTAATATCCCCGGCTTAAGGAAACTTCAAAGCGCAGGGCCTGGCCTGCTTTAAGTCTGCGGTAATTCTCGAGTAGTAGAGAGGCCACAGAATCAACATCGGTGACGCTGGCCACATGAGGAGTAATCAAAATGTTCTCATTATCCCAGAAAGCGTGGTTGACCGGCAAGGGTTCCCGTTCAAAGACATCCAGGGAAGCCCCGGAAATCTGGCCGTTATCTATGGCCTGTAACAGGTCCTCTTCCTGCAGGTGCCCTCCCCTAGCCACATTGATCAGGTAGGTGCCCTGAGGAAGAGCATAAAATAGTTCTGTATTGAGGATGCCCTGGGTCTCGGGTGTTAAGGGGAGCAAACAGACTAAAACGGAGACCCCGCCGAGAAATTCCTGAAAACCTCCCGGTCCTTCATAGGTCGTAATCCCCGGCAGATCTTTTTTGGTCCTGGACCAGCCGCTTACAGCGAATCCTAAGTCTTTGAGATCGTGGGCTACTGTTGCTCCCAAGGCTCCAAGCCCCATTATTCCCACCTTGGTCTCTTTAATCCTTCGGTAAGGTAAGGGTTGCCACCATCTCCTCCGATGATCCCCGTGATAGGTGTTCAGATTCTTGATATGTCCTAATACCAGGGACAACACAAATTCGGACATATCTTCTGCCAATAACGGATCCACAACCCTGCAAACGGCGACCTGCGGTGGCAAATCGGGATCATCGAGTATAAAATCAACTCCCGCGCCCATAGAGTTTACCAACTGCAGCCGGGGATAATTTTTCAGACTGCCCACCGGATGTTTCCAGACCAGGGCCATGATCACTTCTTCTTTCGGAAATTCATTCCCGTGTACGTAGATATTTATACCTGGAGCCGCTTTGTGTAAACTTTCTCTCCATTCTTCTGATTTTCCATCCTGCCGGATGATCACTATTGCCATATCGGTCTCAGGTTCTTTAATCTTAATTAGTCAGCCCGGTTTCTTCTTCGAGCAGGTCATAAACCCTGGTAAATTCACTTTCAAAAGGCCATGCCCGCTGCTGAACGGTTTCCAGGATTTTTTTAAGCCGTGTTTCAAATTCACCTTTCAGGTGATGGTAAGTAATAAACTGCACGGCTTCAGAATAGGATTTCCACATACTTTTATAGAATGCGTCAGCCAAGGGTCTTTTCTCCTCGTAAACCTGGGCGATCTCCAGGTTAAAGAGCATAACCTCGGCTACCCATTGAGGGTCCATCTCTAACTTCCTGAACTCTTTAATGTACTTATGGGCCACAGAGCGTCTCGCCCTAGCCCTTTTCCTGCGGGTGGGGAAATACTCATAAGATATCTTTGTCTTGGCTTGTTGTACCAATGCCTCCTCTTTGGGATTAAATATAAAATCGTAATATTTTTTGACTTCCGGATATCGCTCGTATAAAGCGATGAGTTGCAGCTCCAATTCCTCTTTAGGCAACTCGGTCACGTACTTTTTCAATGCGCGTTTACTCATGCCTCGAAGATAATGATATCAGGGCTATAATCTGATGAGGCTACTTTCAATATACCCCTGAGGGGATGCTTATGTGCTCTATTTGCTAAACTTTTGATAAAATAAGGATTACAACCCCCTTGGTTTTGGAAAAGACAGAATAAAATGTTATAATGAAAGGATATAACCCTTAAACCCCTTTTTAGACATATGAGGCAACTAAAGATTATCAAGCAGGTAACTAACAGAGAATCCAAATCATTAGACAAATACCTGCAAGATATCAGTAAAATAGATCTGATTACTGCTAATGAAGAAGTTGAGCTGGCCCAAAAAATAAGGGAAGGGGATCAAGCCGCACTCGAAAAACTCACCAACGCCAATTTACGATTCGTCGTCTCCGTGGCCAAACAATATCAAAACCAAGGATTAAAATTACCTGACCTTATCAATGAAGGGAATGTGGGCTTAGTTAAAGCCGCAAAGCGTTTTGATGAAACAAGGGGGTTTAAGTTTATTTCCTACGCAGTTTGGTGGATCCGTCAATCGATCCTTCAGGCCCTGGCAGAGCAGTCTAGGGTAGTCCGACTACCACTGAACAAGATCGGGTCTATCAACAAGATCAAGAAGACATTTTCCTACCTGGAACAAGCCCATGAACGCCCGCCTTCCGCAGAAGAGATTGCGAAAGAACTGGATATGAGCGTAAACGAGGTGAAGCAATCCATCAAAAACTCAGGAAGGCACGTTTCTATGGATGCCCCGTTAAAAGAAGGAGAAGACTCTAACTTATACGATGTGATGCGCTCCGGCGAATCCCCGAAACCTGATAAATCCCTGATGCAGCAATCCCTGAACACCGAGATCAACCGCGCGCTGGACACTTTGTCTCCCCGCGAGGCGGATGTTGTTAAATTATATTACGGGATAGGTGACCAGCAATCCATGACCCTTGCTGAGATCGGGCAGACCTTTGACCTGACCCGTGAACGGGTACGACAAATACGGGAAAAAGCAATAAGGAAGCTCAGGCATAATTCCAGGAGCAAACTTCTGAAGAATTACCTTGGATAAAGGATAAAGATTTACAATAAAAAAAGGGAGCTCTGCAGCTCCCTTTTTTATTTTACACTATACACTAAACACAATTAAGAACAGTTAAGCCTGTTGATATTAAAATTCATCAGGATCTCATTGAGGTCTTCAATGAAATTCAGATATGCTGCTTGGTCTTGATGATCATTTGCCATAATAAATAGGTTTTAGGGGTTAAACCGATTACAGATAGTCCAATTCGGCCAGTTCGTTTAAACTTAAAATTTCATTCAATTCTCGAAGGAAAATTAAATATTCCTCCCCGTAGGTATCATACAACATGGTAAGTGGGGTTTAAGTGGTTTGATTGGTGTCAAATTTGCTTACAGTAAACATATTTAATAATAGAATTTATCACAACTTATTGTGGTGTACCCGCTTTTTTTTGTGGTTAAACCCTGCAATTAGCATGGTGAATCAAATCAAAAATCGAAGAAATATTGTAATCCCCCGGATACGGCGTAGAAGAAATTTCCCGGATCAGCGGCGAATTCCTGCCGTAGCAAACCGAGGTTGGCCCTGTACATCGATGTTCTCCCCCCGGGCCGGAACTGGTGTTCTAACTGTAATTGTTGTGAACTCACGAATAATATGGTTTCTGATAACAATACATCATCTCTCCTCAGCTGTTTAAGGTCTGTATTATACCCTACCCCTGCCCTGATACCCCAGTAATCCTCTTTTGTGCGAGTATATTTCCTGGCCAGTAATGAACCGGAAAAGGATATCGGTTGCCCGGCTTGTGGTGTCAGGTAGGGCCGCAAGGAAATGTAATAGTTCCCTTTATACAGCCCGATACTGCCGGTGTAGACCAGAGCGTCTGTTTCTTTAAAATCGTAATACCTGGCTCCCAGCGATACTTCTATCCCCTTAGGAAGATTGGAAAATACCTCTGCCCCTGCCCGTTGTGCCGGGAAAATTGGTGAAGAAGAATAAGCATAAGCTAGATTTGCGTATGTTTTTGCCGAAAACCGGGGATAAATTTCCAGTTCGTACTGCAGCCCGTCTGTATTAAACCGATTACTGTACAAGAGCCTGGGGATGATCTTACCGTACGCGGTCTCTTTTACATACTCAACACTCCCGTAGAGCATCGGGTCAAATGCCTTGTCAAAGACATCCACCTGGTTAGACAGTATTATCCGGTTACTCCTGTTTATATTTTTTTTTTCCTGGGCCACCGTTATTTTATCTTCATTCTCCCTGGCAGCTACAGGATCGATCAATTTTAAAAGGTGGGCCCTGAGTACCAGCAACTCCCTGTCTCCGGGCAGGTTTATAAGTGCCTTATTCGCTAAGCCGAGGGCAATGTTCAGGTTGCCTGCATCCATTTCATTATTGATAGCTCCTACCCAGGCCTGTTGATGAAGGGGATCTTCTGAAGTATAAGTATTGAACCGGATACGAGCCTTGTCGTATTTTCCCTTCCAGCTCTGTTTTTTTGGTTGTAATGCAATGATATCATCAATGTTATCCTCTTTAATTCCCGGGGCCTGGGCCTCTTTTTGATTTTGCGCCAGCAGTACGGACCTCAGGCCGATAAGTTCTGGATCTGCGGGCAAAAATGAAAGTGCTTTATTGGTGAGTCCCAGGGCGATGTGCAGGTTCCCGGCATACATCTCGTTCTTGATGGCTGCCACCCATGCTTCCTGGTTTTCCCTTTCCCCGGAGGTCATCCGGTTCAGATGTTTCCTCGCTTCCTCGTAATTTCCTTCCCAGCTGTAGGTTTTTGCCAGCAGGGTTTGACCATCAGAATGACCGGGATCATAAGCGAGTATAGTATTCAGTTTGCTCCTCGCGGCTTTATGCTGGCCATTAAAGGCCATTTGCCTGGCCTCAGAAAATAACAGCTCTGTTGCCTGGCCTTCCTGTCCGTAAGCCACTCCGAGCAATAACAGGAACAAAATAATGATATGGTTGGTAGATCCTTTCATGTTTTTGCTGCTATAGGTTTGTTCGGTTTATCTTCCCGGGCTTTTTTTCTTTCCTGTACCAGCTGTTTCTTCAGCCCTGATGAAGCTCGCTGAAGTTTTTCCTGGAGAATTATGTTCTCCGGGTGATATTTTATTATATCCGCTTGCAATTCCAGTGCTTCCCTGTGTTTAGCATTCCAGAAATAGGTATCGAGAAGCGCAGCGTAAGCGTCAGAATACACAGGGTACTTCCTTACCGCTTCGCTAAGTATCTTTTCCGCAGGTTCATATTTTCCCTGCCATGCAGCTAACCGTCCCCTGAGAATTTCTGTATCTGCGTGCCCTGGCACTTTATCCAGGATGAACCTGCACAACAGGTCTGCCCTGTCCCAGTCTCCGTCAAAAGCAATCTGCCTTGCCTGTTTATAGGCCTTATCGAAATCAACACCGTTGAAAACACTTTGCAACCAGATCATTTCTTCTTTGCTAAAGCTATGGCGTGTACTCGTATATAAACCTGGCTGAGCCGGGGGGATGAGCTTGTTCTCCATGGTTACATAACGATTAACGGCCTTAAAATATTGGAATGCGGTTTCTACATCTGTGGCGGCTTCTGTGTTGTAATTATCGGCCAGCTCCAGGGATGGACCAATTTTATATATCTGCCCGTTGCTCATAAAATGGCTGCCCATAATAAAATCCTCTATGCTGTTCTGGTAGCGAAAGAGCGGAATTGTTTTCCGGTCTGTATGATCCAGAAGCCCCTCTCCAAGCCATGCTACCTCTGAAGGCAGGTCCAGGCCGTAATGCTGATCAATTAAGTCCAGTACAGAAGGAACGATATCTGCATGAGATGCCATGTTCTGAAATCTGCGGGGGGCATTTATAAGGGGGCTGTAGACCAGTAAAGGAACCCTGTAACGATCTAAATTGTTGTCATGGGGTAATTCGGTCAGGTTATGGCTTCCTGTAATGATGAAAATTGTATTGTCAAACTGGGGATATCTTTTGTACTGGCGGATAAAATGTCTGATCGCATCATCCATATAGCGAACGGAAGAGAAAAGTCTTGTATTGCGCCTGATCCTGTTCTCAGTTTCCTCGGAAAAATTCCCTGTTTCCAGGGTCTGGTCAACTTTTTTTTCATAGACTGCTTGCTGCGGAATCAGAAAGGGCTTACTACTGCTCAGGGTCTGGAATACATCCAGCCTTGGTTTGTTCCAGTCTTTTTCCTGCCTGTGCCAGCGTGTAAACAAAGCTTTATCCGGGTAGCCTTTAGAAACTCCCGCGTCATCTTGGGGTTGCTGGCTGTAATTTTTACCGAAATTTTTCCGGCCAATGATCTCGTCTGTCTCTTCATCGACCAAAAAGCGGTCTAACTTATGTAATGCAGTATTGCCACCGTAGTTAAAAGAGGTCCTGTAACCATTATAACCAAGAAGGCTAAAGAGGGTATGCCTGTTCAGCCGCTGCTCTATTTTATTAAAACCCCTGGTTCCAAAAGGGAGTGAACCGGTAACACTGGGGATAGCAGCGTAACTTGTCCCTTGGTTACTAAGGAAATTATCCCATACCAGTGAGCTCTCCGCCAGGGAATTCAAAAAGGGAGAAAAAGCTGCATACCTGGCCTCCTGGCCAATGAAATCTGCTCCAAGACCATCAACGACGAGGACAACGATATTAGGCCTCTCCTCCCCTAGTTGAAAAAACGGGGTTAACGAAGTTGAAGTTGCCCTGGGACGTAACAGTGGATATTCTGCCTCTCCTTCATACGGGTTCCGATCCAGTAACTCAGCCAGGGCATTGTCAAGGAGGTGTTGGGTTTTATTTTCATTCACCGGGTTCTTATGAGACATAAGGGTGCTGAGAAAGATGGTAAGCAAGATCAATGTAAAAGGATACATCCTCGAAATATGATGGTACACCCTGGCCATCAACCTGTACATAAGCAGGAACCCGAGGCTTGCAGACAGCAGTCCGATGATGAGCCTCAGCATTAGCCGGAAGGTAGAATATCGGCTAGAATAGACGGCTAAAAAGTCTGAACCCAGCAATTCGTGTTGTTCCGTAAAATACAGGGTAGTCAGTATTTCGGTGAATATCAATGTAATAAAAAGTATTCCACAGCAGTAAAGTCCGAAGGATCTCTTTACCCCTTCGAGAAGATTAAAAATAAAGGCTAGGATGATACCTGCCAGGGAAGCAAAACCGGTGTGGTGCACCAGAAGCAGGAACAGGCTCCGGTTTAATACAGTATCCAGAAGGCCCTGTTGATAAAGGTGGGCATGTTGCCAAAATGATATAACGCAAAGACAGATAAAAAAGGCAAGTACCATCCGGATATAGTCCCGGAGGGGTCGCTGCTCTTTAGGTTTTTTGTCATTTATATCTGCGATCATTACCTATGCTTTTGCAAATCCTTTTCTAGCCATGGTTCCCCACCCGGAACGTATCTTAAACAGCTTTTTAAAATTTCCCTTGACCGCCGCATAAACAACAATGGGATGGAAAATAAAAGGCTCAATCATGGCACAAAAGGCCAGGGTAAGTATATCCCTGGTCTTATTATACTGGTTGTAGGAATACATTTCTGCCAGGATGGCGTAAAAGGAGAACATGACCGAAAACATATACACAGCCAGGGTGATACGGACGAAAAATTCTGTATTCAGTACTCCTAAATACCAGAAAAGGATAACAGACAGGAAACCTGCGAATTCCAGTAGTGGTGCCAACCATTCATAAAAGAACCAATACGGGTAACTGAGCATTCCCAGCCTGCCATAACTGGGATTAAAGAACATGTCCTTATGAGTATACAGCGTTTCCAGGTTACCCCGTGACCAGCGGTCACGCTGGTTGACAAACATTTCCAGGTCTTCGGGCACTTCTGTCCAGCAAAGGGGATCAGGAATATATTCAATGGAATACGGCAGATCCCGGTCATGCATAAACCGCCGCATCCGGAAAACGATCTCCATATCCTCACCTACGGTATTGGTATCATAACCGCCTGCTGCGACAGCCACCTCCCGGTCAAAAAAACCAAAGGCACCGGAAATGATAAGAAGACTATCTATCCGTCCCCATGCCATCCGGCCGAGTAAGAAAGAGCGGGTGTATTCCAATACCTGGAACTTGGCCAGCCAGTGCTTGGGCATCCTGATCTCTTCCAGAGTTCCACCCGATATTTTACACGAATTAGCGATCCTGATCACACCCCCAACGGCTATGACTCTTTTCTTAGATCGTTGGAAAAAAGATTTTACCACGTGGAGTAAGGCTTCCGGCAGCAAAAGACAATCTACATCAATACAACCAACATATTGGCTGGTAGACAGGTGTATCCCTGCATTCAGGGCGTCCGATTTACCCCCGTTTTCCTTATCCACCACGGTCAGTTTCCCGAAGGAGCGTTGGGTGGATTTATAGATCCCTCTAATTCTCTTACATTTAAGATCAGGGTCTGTCAGTTCATCCGATCTTACCAGGTCATAAGCGTCTATCATTTTTTGCAAGGTATCATCCTTACTACCGTCATTGACGACCATGACCTCGAAATTCACATACTGTAATGACAACAGGGACCTGATATTCTCTACAATTGTAGGGCCTTCATTATAGGCCGGTGCAATGATAGTGATACTTGGGGCTAAAGGGGATGCCATGATCTTAGACAGATCTCCAAAACTGTTCTTATGCTTATAATGAAGGGAACTCCTGGAGGAGAGATATGCCATAAAGGCGAACATGCAGAACAGCGTAGCCGTGAACACAAAGAAAACTATGTTCAGGTATTCAAATACGATCTGCAGTAAATCTCTTTCCATGCCTATTTCATCATTTTCATAAGGCAGTTAAAAATTGATCCTGCTACGGTATCAGCAGACTCTTCCTTCGCATTTTCATTGCAACCGGGTGCACTAGCCCCGGGTTCAAAATTCAATTCTAAAAATCCTCCTGCGCTTATTGCGTCTTCATATTTTTCATCACCAAAAGAGCTTTCATCTACCTCATTCTCACCGATTGCTTCCGGATCCTGGGCAAGGATGGGGAATGATTCAAGGAGATCTGCCAACTTTTTACGAACGGCGATGGCCTTTTCCCTCAGCGGGCCTTTTTCTTCTGCTATCAGGAAATCGAGGTATTCCAATTCTTTCTCATCCCCTACGGCCAGCATTTCATCCAGCAGCATCAATTTAGAGTCCATATCACAGCGAAGGAAGAGCTCTGAAAAAATACTTTGATGAAAGGCAGGTTCCGGGGAAAAATCAATTACCATCCCGGGCTCTTCTACCCCTTTTCCCGGGGCCTCGGCGACATCTGCAGCTTCATGATCCCTATTATCTTCCAGGGCAATACCATGAGGCTCCAGAAGCGTGTCTAACGGGATATCTTCGAGTTCCTCTGCAGATGTGTCCGCTTGTTGGGATTCCAGGATCTCGTAAACAGTTTCCATGTGCATGATCGCTTCAAATTCATCCGCACTCAGATCTGGATTCTGTTGTTCACTACTCTCTTCCTCACTGATGAATGGCAAGAAGTCCAGGGACAGTATTCCCCTGGGATTCATAAGACCTTCTGACTCCCGGGCTTCCAGTATCAATTCATCCAGGGATTCACGAAGACAGATATCAAAGATCTCCAGGTCTTCTTCTGCTTCAATGGGTATTTCTACAGGCATCTCCAAAACAGGTTCTTCAGCTACAGCTTCCTCTTCCAGGTGATCTTCAGTAATGCTATCTTCTACCGTATCAAGTTCAATACCTGGCTCTTCTATTTCCACCAGGACCTGATCATCGATCTCTTCTGGCGTCTCAGTTTCAACGGTTAGATCCTCATTTGCAGGTTTTTTAAGATGGTCCTCGGGCAGAACGCTATCCGGGCGTATCTCGTTGAGACTACTGATGGCCTTGCTTCTGACCATGAAATCCTTTTCTTCAAAGATTACTTTTTCCAGGAATGGAATCTCGTCCTCTGAGCCCAGGAAACCAATGGTGTCCAGTATCGTACGCTTGATCTCTGCCTTATTATCAGGATATATTTCCTTCAGCACCTCTAATGATTCCAGTACGCAGAATTCCTTTATACATTCCAATGCCTCCAGCTTGATCTGGTCATTCTTATGGCGGAGTAACCTTAGCAAGGCATTGTTAGCATCAGTTTGCTTGTAAAAGCGTACCAGTCGTAATGCAAAGAGGACCACATCAGTGTTCCGGGAGGTGAGCCACAGTCGGAATTTCGGCGGAGTAAAATCTTCTTTCTCGCGGATTATATCGAGCAACTTCAACTGCTGCCATTCGGAAATAGCATACTTTGCGGTGTCCAGGAAATAATTTATTCCTTCTTTTCTCAGGGAAACCGTAGCGATCTGCGCCTGTTTCCTGATCACACTTCTCCTGTCATTTACAAAAGGTCTTATGAAGGTGTAAGCTTTATCTACTTTCATCCGGCTCAGTTCCAGGATTCCCTGCGATATTATTTCCCAACGCCAGCTGGACAGCTTATTAAAGGCATCAAAATGTAGTTCCAGGTCCGTATACAGTGCTAACAACCTTTCCTGGGCATCCCCGGAAATATCTTTCTGAAGATCCATCAATATTTCAGCCAGCACTACCCTATTGCCTTTATCTTTAAGCATCTCGCGAATACCAATTTTCATTTCAACGTATTCCACATTATCTTCCTTACTGCCTTCGTTCTCGTAGAAAAGGAAGGTGCTTACCATAGGAGCCAGGGTCTTCTTTCGGGCAGCGGTATCCTTTGTTTTCCTAGAATGTGACCTCCTGTTCTGGAAAACGATGAACAAGAGCAGAATGGCAATCAGTGCAAAGCCCACTGTCAGGTACCCCGTCATTTCTAGATAGAACGGGGACGCATTCAGTATATAGCGGGGAACTATAGCAGCTTGCATAGAGAAATAATTAATTTTTATTCAGCTCTCTGCCTACTCTTACAAGCAGTTCAGAGGGACTCACCGGTTTGGAAATAAAATCATTAGCTCCTAGTTCAAAGGCGCTTAATACATTTTGTTCGTTCCCGGCGGAGGATATTATGATGACAGGCACCTGGGATTTCAGATCGTTCCGGACAAAGTCGATCAGCTCAATACCGGAAAAATAGGGCATCATGATATCGCTGACGATGATGTCAGGTATTTGCTTCTTCAGCAATTCCTTCACTTCCTGCCCGTCACTGGCCAGTAATACTTCGTAACCGGCCTTCTTCAGTCGGAAATTGAGCAACGATGCCAGTAATTCGTCATCTTCTGCAAGCAGTAATTGTTTTTTTGGGGGAACCATAATCTTTTATTTTAATGCATCCAGTGCTTTTTGTATCCTGGATTCCATCACCGGGAATTCCTCGGTAAAACATTCGTACAGGAATTTCAGGTGTCTTGGGTCTTTGTCTGTTCGTGCATTCTGGTGAATCTGTTCGGTCAGCAGGATCAGACGTTCTGCATGGAACATTTTTAACCCGCATTTGATCTTATGTGCAGCCTGGGCAATCCCTTCATAGTCATTATTATCCAAGTGCATTTTCACTTTCCCTATAAATTCCAGGGCATTTTGCTTAAAGAGAAGTACCAGTTCTTCCAAGAGAGCCATCTGGCCCATACAGTCGGCCAGCATTTCTTCCAGGTCCAACTCCTTACTGATCTCAGTTTTAGGTTGTGGTTTTATTGGATTCTCTTCCCTTTGTTTTGTCTTGCGGGTCTCATGCTTTATAAACCGGGTCAGTTTTGACAGCAATTCCTCGGCACTAAAGGGCTTTAACAGAAAATCATTCATACCCGCTTTGGCACAATCCGATTTGTCCTGGGCGGTAAAATCTGCTGTAAGCGCAATAACCGGTATTTGTGAGATATGTTTATTATCATGGTTCCTTATTATCTCTGTAACCTGGTAACCATTCATTACCGGCATGCACAGGTCCATAAGTACCAGGTCTATGTCTTTTTCCTCCAGGAGCTGGAGCCCGTACCGTACATTTTCCGTGATATAGGGAATACATCCCCAGGTTTTAAGGCGTTGGTCTATTATTTTTTGATTCAGCAAGTTATCCTCGAAGACCAGGATCCTGCTTCCCCTGACCAACCCTGGATCAGGGCTTGATTCCCTGGTGACTGCCTTTCCACTCTCTTTTCCCAATGGAAAAGAGATCTTGAAGTGGCAGGTGGTACCTTTTCCCGGTATACTATCGATTCCGAATATCCCCTGCTGTCGTTCTATTATCTGCCTGACGATACACAATCCTAAACCAGGACCATTTAGGTTCGGCAACTTGTTTCCAAGGCCGGGTTTCAAGGCTATCAGCAACTGCTCCAATTCCTCTTCCCCCATTCCTGGCCCCGTATCCGTAATTTTAAAATCGATTTCTGTAGTAGTCAAGTTTTTACGCCTGGCCTCAATGATCAGCTTTACTTCTCCTTTCCGGATGTACTTTATGGCATTTCCGAGCAGGGTAAGCAATACCTGGGATAATTTGGAGGGATCGCCCACAATGAATTCGGGTACATCTTTATCCATTTCCAGGGTTAGAGAGATCTTCTTATCTACGATCAAGGTCCTGCCCAGGTAAACAACTTCGTTCACAAGACCGGGAAGATTGAAACTTACCGTTTCAAAATTCTCTGATCCTGACGATAGTTTAGCATATTCGTGCAGCTCGTTGGTGATATTCATCAGTCCTTCAGAGCTGTCTGTTATGGTACGGAGCTGCTGTAGTTGCGACTTATCCAGTTTACCATCCTTCAATAGGTCTGCAGCGGCACTGATGCCGTTCAGGGATCTTTGGAACTCGTTGCTCAGCATGCTGATCAATTGCAGATCTGTTCCCAGGGATTGGTCGTCTGCCAAGGTGTTTTCTGTAATTTCCGTTGTTCCCGGGTGAATCATGGTCGACCTTTCACCCCAGATCTTCTTTTCGAGCTGTTCTCTGAACGATTGAAAGGAATTTTTAAGTTCAGAAGCTTCTTCAGATGACAATTCGTCGAAGGAGAAATGATTCAGGTGAGCTTCTAACTGGTTAAGTTGGTCTAGTAGGTGGTCTGATTTCAAGGGAGCTGATTTTCTATTTTTAGATGAAAGTGAATAGGTGTATTAACTGTCTAAAAATCTTATATTCGTCGGGGGCGGGCAATTATATGTTACCTAGACCCTGAAAGCTGTTGTCAAATCCCTCTTTTTGTAGGTTTAAAATTTTAACAAATGCGTTACTTGGCCTTATTTTTATGCATATTATCGATAAACTGCGCTGAAAAGCCAGAGAATAAAAACGATACGGACCTGATGAGCAAGGCAAAAGAAATTCACGAAAATGTGATCACCATTGATACTCATGATGATATTAATGTTAAAAACTTCACGGATAGTATTAATTACACCCAGGACCTGGACACCCAGGTAACCCTGCCAAAGATGATAGAAGGTGGTTTGGATGTGGTCTTCCTCATCGTTTATACCGGGCAGGACACTTTAAGTCCTTCAGGTTACAAAAAAGCCGAAGAAAATGCCATGGCGAAATTTGAAGCCATTCACAGGCTCACCAAGGAATACGCCCCGGAACAGATCGGGCTGGCGGTAAGCTCAGAAGAAGTCCGGGAGCTACATAGTTCCGGAAAGAAGGTTGCCATGATCGGGGTAGAGAATGCCTATCCTATGGGTACTGATCTTGCAAACTTTGAAAAGTATTACAACCTGGGCGCTCGTTATATTTCCCTATCGCACAATGGCCACAGCCAGTTCTGTGATTCCAATACAGGCGAAAAAGATGACGTATGGCTATATAATGGTTTAAGTGAATTAGGTGAAAAGGCTGTGGATGAGATGAATAGGCTTGGAATAATGATAGACTTGTCTCATGTATCCAAAGAATCTATGATGCAGATCGTACAGCGCTCCAAGGCACCGGTGATCGCATCTCATTCCTCGGCAAGAGCCCTTTGTGATCACAGCAGGAACCTGGACGATGAACAACTGAAAGCCCTGAAAGAGAATGGCGGGGTCGTACAGACCGTTGCTTTCTCTTCTTACCTGAATACCGGGAAGCACGAGGCAAGATCTGAGTATTTACAGGCACTTTATAACGAAGTGGCCGATTCCCTGGGTTTACAATGGTACAGCAGGCGGGAGCGCTACGCACTTAGCGAAGCGGAACAGGAGGCTTACAGGGAAGATGCTGCAAAGATTCAGCAGGTAGCAGACAGCCTGCTCAAGGAACGCAAGGATGTTCCGCCAGGAGTAGATGTGGGAGACCTGGTAGACCACATTGATTATATGGTTGACCTGATCGGGATCGATCATGTTGGAATCAGTTCAGATTTTGATGGCGGTGGAGGTATCGAAGGCTGGCAAGACGCTTCTGAGACCTTAAATGTCACTGTCGAACTGGTAAAACGCGGCTATACAGAAGAGGAGATCGAAAAACTGTGGGGCGGTAACCTGCTCAGGGTACTGGATGAAGTAAGCGAAATTGCTGAGAAGCTTTAACTAGCTTCACCCAGCCTGTCTTTCACGTATTCTATTTTGGTCTTTCCATGAGGTTTTGGCTTCCCGTCATCGCCCAGGTTCACCATGATGATCTGGTCTATGGTCAGGATGGTTACCCGGTTCATCTTATTACGGGCTTCTGCTTTCAGGGTGATCGAACTCTTACCGAAATGCACCACTTCGATACCTATTTCCACGATATCTCCTTGTTTGGCAGAACTCATAAAGTTGATCTCCGACATATACTTGGTGACTACTTTCCGGTTCTCTAACTGGATAATACTGTACAGTGCTGCTTCCTCGTCGATCCAGCCCAGTAACCTTCCTCCAAATAACGTTTCATTGGCGTTCAGATCTTCAGGTTTTACCCATTTCCTTGTATGAAATCTCATAGGTTACTATTTATATCTATTGCCGTAAAGATAGACACGATTATTAAAGTTTGTTAAGATCAATTAAACTTTTCTTAAGGCAGATCCGCCCGATTGATTTATTAAATAGCTTTAAATCAACAAACTATTTTCTTGAGCCATGCAAACCGTAGTCAAATATTTTACTGCCGCAATTTTCTCATTTTTCGGATATATCGTCACCGGCGATTCTCGCGAAGCTTCTGCAACCAGTCTGAATTCTCCATGGGTAGTAGAGGAGGTCAGGCATTTTTCGCTGCAAAAGGAAGCCAGGATCCGGCAACGGGATATACGCCTGATCAATCTTAACCCGGCAGCCAGCAGCAATAGTTGCTCTTCAACTACATGTTGATGTAAACGGTCTTTTTGTTGACGAATTCCTGTATCCCGTGATGTGATAATTCACGTCCATAACCCGAGGTGTTGACTCCACCAAAGGGCAGCCGGGGATCACTTTTCACTAACTCGTTGATAAACACCGCACCTTCGTCGAACAGTGGGATCAGGCGTTCTGCCCGCTCCCGGTCCTGCGTAAAGAGGGATACACCCAGTCCAAATTCGGTAGCATTGGATAATTGTACCGCTTCGTTTTCATCTTTAAATCGTGTGATCCCGATAGCCGGGCCAAAAGTCTCTTCTTTGAATAAAGGCATATCCTCGCTGACGCGGTCTAATACCGTGGGTTCAAAATAGGCGCCTTCCCTCCTGCCCCCTGTAAGAATTACTGCTCCCATGGCCTCGGAATCCTTCACCTGTTGTTCCAGCTCTTTGGCCAGGTCTTCCCTTGCCATAACCCCTATATAGGTATCTTGATCTGCCGGGTCACCGGATTGGAGATTCTTAACTTTCTCCAAAAACGCCTTAGTAAAGTCATCGGCAACTGCTTCATGCAACAGTAATCGCTTACCTGCGATACAGCTTTGGCCGGTATTCTGGAAGCGTGCCTGGATACAAGTGTCTATTGCCGAATCAAGTTCTGCATCTTCAAATACTACCAGGGCATTACTTCCCCCCAGTTCCAGTACTGATTTCTTTATTTCTTTGCCGGCTATTGCTGCCACTGAGGACCCGGCCGGTTTACTACCCGTAAGGGTCACCGCCTTAACTACAGGATCTTTAAGTATGGTCTCTATAGCATCACTACCCACCACCAGGTGTTGGAAACAGCCTTCGGGGAATCCTGCTCTTCTGAAAACACGACTGATCATTTCTGCAGATTTCATCACATTAGAAGCGTGTTTTAATAGCCCGACATTCCCGGCCATTAAAGCGGGTGCTGCAAACCTGAAGACCTGCCAGAAGGGGTAATTCCACGGCATGATGGCGAGAACCACACCCAGGGGTTCATAACGGACATAGCTTTTACCGGCATCAGTTTCTATGAGCTCGTCTGACAGATGATCTGCTGCATTCTCCGCGTAATATTCGCATACCCATGTACATTTTTCTATCTCCGCGATCGCCTGGGATATCGGTTTTCCCATTTCCTCGCAAATTGTTCGGGCATATTCTTGTTTGTTTTTCTCCAGTTCTGCCGCTGCTTTCAACAGGAGTGCCGATCTGTCAGGAAACGATTCCTTTTTCCATTTTCGGGCAGCTTGGTCCGCGCGTTTTATGAACTCCTTAATATCCTTTTCCGATAATTCTTCAAATTCGTAGAGTACTTTGTTATTGTAGGGGTTGACCGACTTTTTCATATAGATTTTTTATTTTCTTAAAGATAACAAGCTAATACTCCATGTTTGTTGGCTTCCGTGATGATTTTTAATTCAATCCCTGCCGGGCATATCAACTAGGCGCTAAACTGTTCATAAAGCAGTTAAAAACTAATCGCCCCCCGGCCATCTCGGGCCCATATTCTCTCTAATTTTAAGAAAACTACCTGTGATGAACAATAGATCAACCGATCTCCTGCGATTCCGTCCAGAGATTCCCTCCGCAAGAATTAACCCGAACATGAGTGATGACGAACGATTTCAGAATGTAACCCTGAGACCCATCATCAAATTCCAGAACCAGCTGCTGCTCGCTGCTTTCAAGAATTATATAGCGAAGCACAAGAATGGTTTTTATGAACTGTCTGTAGAGCGCAGGCTGGAATACATAGACAATGCTATCCACAAGGATATAAAATTCCGGAATTCGCTTAAAGGAATGGTCATTGGTCAGTTCACCGTGGAAGAATACGAAATATATATTCTGAATTCCTCCGCATTAAACAAACGGATGATGAACATGGTCATTGAACGACTTAAAGACCAGGTCCAGGTCTTTGAATTGGTTCCTTTACTTTAACAAGGATTCTCCATTCAGATCCGTGGTGAGAATATCACTCATCAGGTCAAAATAAGGTCTTATGGCTTTAAAGGAATCGTTGGCTTCATCAATAAAGCCGGGAGCCATAACTTCTTTGTCTGAGAATTTCCGAACAAATATGAACTGCTTTTTGCGGATCAGATCAATATCGGGGTGTTCCCGGTCAAACCCTTTAGGTGCCGTCTTTAGTTCCTCGCCCTCTATACTCCCCCATTTATCACTGAGCCCGGGGGCTGTTATGGTCTCACGGAATTCGGCAGCATCGCGTTCCAGTTCTTTCCTGATCCGCAGCAGGTCTTCCTTGTTGGGCTCCCAGAAACCGGCGGCTATAAAGGTCTCCTCTGGTTTTAACCGCAGGTAGTACCCACCTCGCCTGTGTTCTCCTGCCCTGGCAAAGGAACCGGCAAAATGCGTTTTATAGGGAGTCTTGTCCTGGGAAAAGCGCACATCGCGGTATATCCTGAACATTTTCAGTTTTTCGATCTCATCGTGCATTTTCATTTTCTCAAGTAATGCATTATAGAAATCCTTTACAGAAGTCTCTATTGCTTTGAATTCCTTTTTGTGTTCCGTGAACCATTCCCGGTTATTTTTCTCCCCCAAACGCTGCAGGAAACTGAAGGATTCCCGGGGGACTTTAGCGTTACTCATACCACAAATTTTATCCTATTTAGTTTAAAGTTAACCATTTTAGAGAGCCTTCTTTTTATTAATTGGTTAATTTTGAATGATAAAAGGTAATATGGATAAGGATGATATAGTCCGTAAAATAAAGGACCACAAGAAACAACCCAATCTTCGTTTTCGCCTGAAGACGGAGGTCGAGAAATTTTCCAATAAGCTCTTTCTATGTCTCTTTGACATGGAGACACCGGTGGAGCCCTCCCTTCTTGAACTGGAAGCGCAATTCACCTCCCTTGCTGAACTGGCTTGCTGGGACCCGGAAAATTCCTGCAAGGAACTGTGGGGACAATACCTGGAGAAATTACCCGTCATCCTTGAAAAACTTAACCTGGATGCGGAGGCTATCGCTGATTGCGATCCGGCTTCCCTGTCCCTGGAAGAGGTCTATATGGCTTATCCCGGGTTCTATGCCATTGCTATTTACAGGCTGGCACATGAACTCTATAATTTCGGATTCCCCCTGGTCCCCAGGCTTATGACAGAATACGCCCACAGTAAGACCGGGGTTGATATTAACCCGGGGGCACGCATTGGGAATTCGTTCTTTATTGATCACGCCACGGGAGTGGTAATCGGCGAAACCGCTGTAATAAGGGATCATGTGAAGATATACCAGGGAGTTACCCTCGGGGCTTTGTACGTGGCAAAGAATCTTGAAAAGACCAAACGGCATCCCACCATCGAAAACAATGTTACAATATATGCTAATGCCACCATATTAGGCGGCAATACCATCATCGGGGAAAATTCAATCATCGGGGGAAATGCTTGGATTACCTCTTCGGTCCCGCCAAATTCTACGGTATTTCATACCCCGGAAATTAAAATTAAAACGCTTCCCAATGTCCCATAATCTGACCGACCTGATCGGGAATACCCCGCTTGTTCTTTCGAGCCACCTGAATCCCAATAAGAACGTTAAATTATTCTTCAAACTGGAGGGACAAAATCCCGGCGGAAGTGTAAAAGACCGGGCGGCTTTGTTTATGATCAGGAATGGCCTGGAACGAGGTACCATTAGCAGGGAATCCAAGCTTATTGAGGCTACAAGTGGTAATACCGGGATAGCACTCGCCATGATCGCCGGTATTTATGGATTACAAATAGAACTGGTTATGCCGGAGAATGCCACTAAAGAACGGGTACAGACCATGAGGGCCTATGGAGCAAAAGTAACCCTTACTTCCTCGGATACAGGGATCGAAGGTGCCCGCGATTATGCAGAAGCCAAGGCCAAAGAACCGGGTTATTTCATGTTGAATCAATTCGCAAACGATGATAACTGGCGTGCCCATTATAACACCACAGGGCCGGAGATCTGGGAAGGTACCCAGGGAAAAGTGACTCATTTTGTTTCCTCCATGGGTACTACAGGTACCATCATGGGAACTTCGACATATCTTAAAGAAAAAAATCCCGCTATCCAGATCGTAGGTGTTCAGCCCACTGAAAATTCGAGTATCCCGGGAATAAGGAGATGGCCGGAGGCTTACCTGCCAAAGATCTACGACCCCCGGAAAGTTGACCGGATACTGGATGTCAGCGAATCTGAT
Organism: Zeaxanthinibacter enoshimensis; assembly: GCF_004362865.1. Taxonomy (GTDB): domain Bacteria; phylum Bacteroidota; class Bacteroidia; order Flavobacteriales; family Flavobacteriaceae; genus Zeaxanthinibacter; species Zeaxanthinibacter enoshimensis. The sequence continues at coordinate 989,169 of NZ_SNYI01000002.1, forward strand.
GCCCGGAAAATGGCGAACGTTCTTGCCGCCAAAGAAGGCATCTTCGCAGGAATGAGCAGCGGGGGCGCAACCGAGGCTGCTCTTAGACTCGCTAAAGAATTAGATCATGGTGTGATCGTCAGTATTATCTGTGACCGAGGGGACCGCTATCTTTCTTCCGACCTATTCCAATAAAAAAAAAGAGCACAAATTGTGCTCTTTTTTTCGGTTGATTCTCTCTAAGTTAACCAGCTATTATTTCTCTGATTTCTTCGTGTTATCATTGTTGCTTAGGGAATCGAGATCTTCATAGGTCTCGATGAAGAATTCAACTTCTTTCCCATTCTTATCGGTAAATACGTAAGAATCCTTGTTGTCCGAGGAATTATCTTTGGCTATATGCTGATCTTCCAGGATCTCCAGGTTTTCACCGTTTTCCAGTGCGACAAGAATCTCGTCCTTATCACTGATCAGGACAAAATCTGAGGTTGCACTTGCATCATAGCGAAATTTGATTCGCTCATCATATGCATCATCCGCATCATTATCTATCTCAACGGTTTTCATCACCTGCTTCTTAGGCAGTACCCTTTCCTGGTTTATATCGTTGCTGTCTTTATCGGCCAGCATAACCGCCATTTTTTTCTCGGTACTGATCTTTACTGAGTTTTTAATGACCTCGTTATTCCTCCACAACTTATATGTTTTTTTGGTGGTCTCAGATGCTATTTCCTCCTGCTGATCCATCGTGGATTTCTCAGGGTTTTCCTGCGCATTCATAGTGAAAGCAGTAACGGAAAATGCTCCGGTCATTAAAAGGGCTAATCTAATATTTTTGAAATTTTTCATTTGTTTTGTTTTAGGATTAAAAATTAATTAACATTCATCTGCTTGCCGCTCAAGGCAAGGCTCCAGGCCTTTCAGTACATCACTTGACAAGTTCAGCACTGTTCAGGCGCTCTTCATTCTTTTTATTCCATGCATCCAGCATCCAGCTGGTTTTTTCTAATTCTCGTATATAGGCACCTATCAGATCTATGGTACCTTCATCTTGTATGCCATCTGCTTCCGAGATGACCTTGGACATTTGTTTGAGTAAAATTCCATGGGCTTCCAAGATCTCATCCACCATTTGGGTATCTGTCAGATCCCTTGCACTTTCCTCGATGTTAGAGGTTTTTAAATACTCCGTGTAATTACTCATCGGGTGGTACCTCAGGGTCAGGATACGCTCGGCGATCTCATCGATCTTTATACGGGCATCGGAATATAATTCTTCAAATTTCTCGTGAAGATCAAAAAAGTTCTTACCCAGTATGTTCCAGTGAAAATTGCGTAATTTCTGGTAATACAGATGGTAATCTGCCAGGAGGGTATTAAGTTCCACCACTACCGGCAATAATTTATCTTCGTTGATATTTAAATAATTCATCGTTCTTTCTTAGCTGTTTTAATTCAATAAGTACGTGAAAACTATGCTATGAATAGGAGATCGTGCATAGTGGTCATATAAGACCTTGCGAAATGTGGCAGGATGCCAGAAACCTTTCTTGGTTCCGGGGCTTGCAACCCCTTGTGATCTCCAATAAATACACTAGTAATATAAGGCTGAGAGAGGCTAAGTCAAGGGATTTAACGGCCTTTAACCCTAATTCACGAATCTTAACATAATGAATGTTAAATCCAGCGTTTTTTCTTAAAGAAAATTAACATCCCAACCAGGATAATAAGCATCAGGGCAAGCACTACGGAATAACCATATCGCCAGTTGAGTTCGGGCATATATTCAAAATTCATCCCATAAATACCGGCGATAAAGGTTAAAGGAATAAAGATAGAGGCCATAATCGTCAGTACTTTCATCACCTCGTTCATTTTGTTGCTAACACTGGTCATATACATTTCCATCAGGCTGATAGACATTTCCCTGTATATCTGGAGGGTTTCATTTATTTCGATACAATGATCCAGGGCATCCCGGAGGTACAACCTCGTATCTTTAGAGATCATCGGGTTATCCGTTTCAATAAGGCGGTGAATCATTTCCTTAACCGGGAAGATCCATTTATGCATTCGGATCACTTCCTTTTTCAGTTCCTGAATCTTACGTGCCGTATCGGGTTTGGGGTCGTAATAGACTTCATCTTCAAGGGTGTCAATTCGTTCAAATATGTTTTCCGAGACTTCAAAATAACTGTCCACAACCGCATCGATCAGTGCAAAGAACAGGTAATCTGCACCCTTAGCCCGTATCTTCCCAGTCCTGTTGCGCAACCTTTCCCTGACACCGTTAAAAACGTCACCTTTCAGCTCCTGGAACACCAGGACATTATGTTTAAACAGCGTAAGAGCAATATGTTCCACCACCAATTGCTGGTTATCATCCAGGTAGAGCATCTTAAAGACCCCGAAGATATAATTATCGTACTCATCGATCTTAGGCCGCTGCTGGGTATTTATCGCATCTTCCAGTGCGAGGTTGTTGATCTCGAATTTCTTTCCAAGATCTTCGATAAATTTTTCGTCGCTGATCCCAATAATATCGATCCAGGAATTGGTATTGCTATCTCTTTGTTTCTCCAGTTCTGTCATGGACGCCAGGGAGTATTCCTGCAGGTGATCCCAATTATACTCCATGATATTCACTGAACTGGCCATTCCCTCGCGATCCCCTACATAGATAATAGCCCCGGGTTGTTTTCCTTTTTTCTGGGCGATTTTTCTCGGTCTGATGGCCCTGGTCTTGATATTTAATTTCCGCCTGATCTTTCGCTTGGTCATGGACAATAGTTTTTATAAAGATAAAAAAGTCGGTCTTGTTTTTACCCGAATTCTAAATGGTTTAGTGCTAACCCTGATCCGGGTGCCACGTATGTCCAGCGAGTATCATTCCCAGGTTCCAAAGATGCTCTTACCTGGTCCAGGCTTATGTTTCCACGCCCTAGTTCTATTAAAGCTCCCATGATCATCCTGACCTGGTACCTCATGAATCCCTCTGCCCTGATCTGCAAAAGGTAGGACTGCTCAGGAAAAAAACTGGCTTGCCAGCGGGTATTTAAAGCTAGCTCACATAGGGTAACCGTCCTGTTAGGATCCTTAAGTCCTTTTTGTTTTACGGTATAAGCACTAAAATCATGGGTGCCGACAAACAAGGAGGCTGCACTGATCATCAGAGGAATATCCAGTTGTTCGTGGATACAAGCCATAATGGGAGCACAGAAAGGATGGATCTTTTGTCCTGTAGAGAAGAGATAGGTATATTCCTTGATGCTGCTGTCTTTTATTATGTTGAATTCTGTGGGAACCGAGCTGATATCCAGAGCACGAATATCCGGGGGCAGGTTGCGGTTAAACAAGCTGATAAATTCCTCCCCATCCATATGAAGTTCTTCATCCAGGTAAAGGGCAACGGCAGCGGCCAGTGCTGAGACCTTGGCATCCGTGCGACCGGCTGCCAACACCCTGAAAGGGATATCCCCGAGTATAAATTTGAGGGTTTTTCTCACCATTCCTTCAACCGTTTTCTGCCCGGGCTGCCGCTGCCACCCACTATAGCGGAAACCGAGATATTGCATACGGATGACATACTGGTACTTCATAATTCACAAGCTGGGGTTGTCCTATCTTTTTTCATGACTTGGTGATAAGAATATAGATTATTTTTTATATTAGATTCCTGGATTGTTGAAAGTAAAGCATTATCTTCTTTCACACCGTATGCCAAGCGGTTCACAACATGGAACCTAAATTTTTAAAATTTGTAAAATAAAGAAAAACACACTCCGTTTTATCCCCATCGAAGGCTGTTCGAACATACACAATTTTTCAGTTGTCTTATGCAATACCTTTACTCGATTCTTAGTTGGAAACGATGTTTAATACTTTCAGTCGGAGTGTTGTCATCTCTGATTATCCTGAATTTTTATGGATTATACTCCAACAGGTTTTACCTCTTTAAACCGGATAATTATATTTTTCCAATCCTGAGCCTTCTTCATTTCACCTTCCTGTATGTCTTCTGGTTCAAGATCAAAGAACGCGAATACCCGGATCCGCGCATGCGGAACCTGGAATACGCCTTGTACGTAATCTTCGTAATTTACATCTTCAACACTGTAAAAACTGTGAATACCCTGATTAGTTCCGGGGAGTTTGCAGATCACCTGATACCCGCCACCTTTTACCCTGTTGGTGCTGTCATCATTGGACTGCAGTTGCTGCTACTCATCCTTACCCTGCTCACTTTTGGTCACAGAAAGCGGCTGATCGGTGATTATAAGACCGATTACCTCGATGATCACCTGGAGCCCTGGGATTAAAAAACCCGGCCAGAGACCGGGTTTATAAAGATGGCTACTGCTATAATTTACTGATATAGCTACCGTACAAATCCTTGAACTGGTAGCCATCCGTAAACCTGTGTTTACTAAGCTTATTATTGGCCACTAGCCCCCACAAGATAAATTCCTTCAGAAAATAACGATCTTCTTTAGCTGTATCCGGCTGGTACTTGTTAACTAATGCTTCGAGAGGAGGAACACTATCCAGTGCCTTACGGTAATCTTCATCCGGTCCTTCATCAGATAGATCAAATCCCTCTCCTTCAAAGAACCATTGGATCACCTCGTCATAGGGTGATTCCGCATCTTTTCGCTGTAATTTATCAATCCTGGGGAAGTAGGTTTCAAACAGGGATTTAATAGCATCTTCCAGGAGAATGATGGCGACTGCATCCGCTCCCTCCTGTTCTCCCTCGTATACCAGTTCAATTTTGCCGGTGATAGAAGGAATAACTCCCATAAAATCACTTAACCGTACTGTGGTTCTGTCAGAACCTGATTGTAAGCTCCGGTGCTCAGCGGTGCTCAAAAGGTTTTCATATGCCGTAATACTTGTTCTTGCACTCACCCCGCTTTTCGCATCGACATAATCACTTTCGCGCGCTTCAAAACTGATCTGCTCCAGCAGATCTTTAGCCAGGTCAGGAACATATACGGCATCTGTCTGCCTGCTGTCTACCTGTATCTCCTGTTCTGTGATCTTCCTGGCCGTCTCAATATCTTCCGGGTAATGTGTAAGAATCTGTGATCCTATCCGGTCCTTAAGGGGAGTTACTATACTTCCCCTGTTGGTATAATCTTCCGGGTTTGCTGTAAAAACAAACTGCAGGTCCAGGGGAAGCCTCAGTTTAAAACCACGAATCTGGATATCACCTTCCTGGAGTATATTAAATAAAGACACCTGTATCCTTGCCTGCAGGTCAGGAAGTTCGTTAATGACAAAAATGCACCGGTTCGCCCTGGGGATCATTCCAAAATGAATGACCCGGTCATCGGCATAGGATAAACGAAGGTTTGCGGCTTTAATCGGATCAACATCTCCTATAAGGTCGGCAACAGTTACATCCGGGGTGGCAAGTTTCTCAAAGAAACGATCTGACCGGTGCAGCCAGCTCAGAGGGGTGTCATCTCCTTTTTCTGCGATAAGCTCCCTGGCATACCTTGAGATCGGTTTAAAGGGATCATCATTGATCTCTGAGCCTTCCACATAAGGTATATATTCATCCAGGAGGTTTACCATCATGCGGGCCAATCGGGTCTTTGCCTGTCCGCGGAGGCCAAGTAAATTGATATTGTGCCTGGACAAGATAGCTCTTTCCAATTCCGGGATCACGCTGTCCTCGTATCCCCAGATGCCTTCAAAGGTAGTTTCCCCTTTCTTCAGCTTATCACGTAAATTATCCCGCAGTTCGTCTTTTATTGATTTAGGGGTATACCCGGCTGTTTTAAGTTCCCCAAGGGTATTTATCGTAGTATGATCTATATTCATATTCAGTTCTTTCTTTTTCTAACTATTTATTTGATCCTTCTTTTCCGGTTCTGTTCATAATCCTCGAATATCATTCCACCCAGGTCTTTCAGGCCGGTAAAGAAAGCCTTACCCCGGTTCGCTTCCGTAAAATGTCTTATAAACTGCTGCAGGTAAGGATCCTGTGCGATCATAAAGGTGGTGATCGGGATGTGAAGTTTCCGTGCCTGTCTTGCCATATTGTAGCACTTCTCGACAATGAAATCGTCCAGACCAACACTATTTTTGTAGTAATGTCCATCCGGTAAACGCAGGCAACTCGGTTTCCCGTCCGTAATCATAAAGATCTGTTTGTTGGTGTTCCGTTTCCTCCTGAGCATATCCATGGCTAATTGAAGACCGGCTACCGTGTTGGTATGATAAGGGCCAACTTTCAGGTATGGTAGTTCCTTGATGGAGATAGGCCATGCATCGTTCCCGAAGACAAGGATGTCCAGGGTGTCTTTAGGATACCTCGTAGTAATAAATTCGGCTAGCGCCATAGCTACTTTCTTAGCCGGGGTGATCCGGTCCTCCCCGTAAAGGATCATACTATGGCTGATATCGATCATGAGTACGGTACTCATTTGTGCCTTGTGGTGCGTGTCTTCGACCACAAGGTCGTTCTCGTTCATAGTGAACTCGTCCATCCCGTGGTTGATCTGGGCGTTTCTCAGGCTCTCGGTCATAGAGATTCGCTCCAGCGGATCTCCGTAATGATATTCCTTAAAATCGCCGGTGTGTTCGTCACCACGACCCGACGCACCGGTCTTGTGATTCCCCGATCCACTTCGTTTCAATTTTCCGAAGATCTGGTCCAGGGCTCTTTTCCGGATCAGTCGTTCCATTTTCGCAGTAATTGATCTAACACCACGACCTCCGTCTCCTTCTTCACCTTCACTCCCATCGCCATCACCGGGCTCAAATTCTTCCTGGATAAAACCCTTGGCCTTCAGGTCCTCGATAAAATCATCTATGGTATATTCTTCGGTGGTGAGTTCGTATTCCTTATCCAGTTCACGCAACCAGTCTAATGCCTCCTCAACGTCCCCGGAAGTGTGAGTGATAAGTTCCTGGAAAATTTCGAAAAGTTTATCAAAGGGAGATAGTTCCGGTGCTTCGTAGGAGGAGAACCGGAACCCTTTTTTCATATTCATAGCCATTTCATAAAAATAAGACATTTCATAAAATGGTTCTAAGATTTAAGAAACCTTAACCTTTAAGAACTGCGGTCAATGCCGCGATTGCAGGACTTTAACCACATCTTCCAGCCGGTAGCCCTTGGCCTGTAATAAGATCAAATAATGGAAGAGAAGGTCTGCACTTTCATTCAGAAAAAGTTCCTCGTTCTCATCTTTAGCTTCAATGATGGTCTCCACCGCTTCTTCCCCAACCTTCTGTGCAATCTTATTAATTCCGTCCCTGAATAATGAAGCCACATAGCTCTGCTGGTTTTCCATATCTGCCTTCCTGGAAGCGATCACAGATTCCAGTTTTGATAAAAAATTCTCATTGCTGCTGTTGTCTTCATTCCAGCAGGTATCGCTGCCGGTATGGCAAGTAGGCCCCTCCGGGTTTACTTTAATAAGCAGGGCGTCCTGGTCACAATCCATTTTCAGGGATACCAGGTTCAGGAAATTCCCACTTTCCTCACCTTTGGTCCAGAGTCGTTGCTTGCTCCTGCTGAAGAAAGTGACCTTCCGGGATTCCAGCGTTTTTGAAACAGCCTCCTGGTTCATATAACCCAGCATTAGGACGTTTCGGGTATCGGCATCCTGTATGATCGCGGGTACCAGCCCGTCTTCGCTCTTGGTGAAATCTATACTCATTCTGTTTTTGTATCTGGTTATTCCTTCCGTCTTTTGTTTACTATATCCTAACTGGAATCCCTTTTGCTTTGAGGGAAGATTTCAGTTCATGGATACCAATTTCTTTAAAATGAAAGACACTTGCCGCAAGAGCAGCATCGGCTTTCCCTGTAGTAAAGGTATCTGCAAAATGATCGATATTTCCCGCTCCACCTGAAGCAATGATCGGGATATTGAGACTCACAGACAACCTTGACAAAGCCTCGTTGGCGAAGCCATCCTTCGTCCCGTCATGATCCATCGAAGTGAATAATATCTCCCCCGCGCCCCTTTGTTCAACTTCTGCTGCCCATTCGAACAGGTCGATATCCGTAGGTACCTTTCCTCCCACCAGGTGAACTTTCCATTTCCCATTGACCTGTTTGGCATCTATTGCTACCACGACGCATTGGGAGCCAAATTTATCGGCCAGCTTATTGATGAGATCCGGGTTTTTAACGGCAGATGAATTTATTGATATCTTATCAGCCCCGTTCTGTAAAAGGATGTCCACATCCTCTACTGAAGAGATCCCGCCACCCACGGTAAACGGGATATTTACTTTTTCAGCTACTTTCAGTACCAGTTCTGCGAGTGTCTTCCTGCGTTCCTCTGTTGCCGATATATCCAGAAAAACCAGTTCGTCTGCTCCTTCCCTGGCGTAAGCAGCGGCAAGTTCCACAGGATCACCGGCGTCTTTCAGGTCTACAAAATTGATCCCTTTCACAGTACGGCCGTTCTTAATATCCAGGCAGGGTATAATTCTTTTGGTCAGCATGCTATTCGTTCTTCCTATTTAAATTAGTCCCCTTGTAAAAACCGAGATCCTGTTCTTTCAGGAATTTGGTCCAGAAAGCAATCTGCCCCGCGTGGTAAGACAGGTGTTCCGTGACGTGGATCACAATGGCCGTACCGGATAATTCAAAACCCTGTACCCGGCGGATCCTCAGTAGCTCTTCCTCCGGACAATTTCTGATGATCTCTTTGGCTTTGGCAACAGTGCCGGAAAAATCTTCTAGTAATTTCTTTTTGGAATAACCCGGGTTGCTTTGAAATTCCTCATCCCGTTGCCGGGTATCCGGGTTTTTTCCAAGAGATGAAATGATATATTGACTGATATTTCCCTGGAGGTGTAACAGCAGGTTTCCCATACTGTTGAGGGCTGTATTTGGTTTTTTCCAGACATCCTCCTCATCAAGAAAATCAAAGCTCTTCCTTACTTTCTCTTCTCCCTGGTCCAGGTAATGGCAACTGCTTTCTTTGAAGTCTTCTATTATCATTCTCATTGGGCTAAGATAAACTGTTCCAGTTCTTTAAGACTTATCCGGTTTTCATATATCGCTTTCCCGATAATAGCGCCTTCACATCCTATGGCCTGCAGCCTGGGTAATTCCCCGAAGGATGAGATACCACCGCTGGCGATTAACCTGACCTGGGGCACCAGGAAATCCTCAACCCCGCTAGCTCCTATTTTGGTCTCCAGTTTCGCAGTTTTGTCAATGATCTTGCGGTATAAATCAAAGGCCGGCCCCTGCAGCATACCATCTTTGGAAATATCCGTGCAGATAACATATTGTATTCCTTTCTCCAGGTATTTCTGAATAAAAGGAACCAGGTCTACCCCGGAATCTTCCAGCCATCCGGCCAGGGCTACCTGTTCATTCCGGGCATCGGCGCCGAGAATAATTTTATCAGGGCCATAGGTAGAGATCCAGCCTTCAAAGGTTTCCGGGTCCTTTACCGCTATACTACCCCCGGTGATCTGGGATGCACCACTCTCCAATGCGATCCGCAGGTCTTCATCAGTTTTGATACCTCCACCAAAATCAACTCTGAGCGAAGTGCCCGACGTAATTCTTTCCAGGACCTTGTGGTTAACGATATGGCTGGCTTTAGCGCCATCCAGGTCTACCAGGTGCAGGTATTTAATCCCGTGATCCTGGAAGCGTTTCGCTACCTCCAGGGGATTGCTATCGTATACTTTCTGGGTATTGTAATCTCCCTGGGACAGACGGACACATTTGCCGTCTATGATATCTATGGCCGGAATTATCCTCATAATGCTAAAAAGTTTTTCAATATGTTCTCACCCACTTCACTGCTTTTTTCCGGGTGAAACTGTACCCCGTAGAAATTATCTTTTCTCAGGGCAGCGCTGTATACCGGTCCGTATTCAGAACGGGCTATAGTCTGTTCGCAAAGAGGTACATAGTAACTATGCACCATATAGATATAAGATCCCTCTTCTATCCCCTTAAATAATGGCGACGACAGTTGTTCGATATTATTCCAGCCTATCTGCGGTACTTTTTGTCCCTGGTTAAAACGTCTCACAGGGACGTCAAAGATAGACAGCCCTTGCGTATTTCCTTCTTCGGAATAATTACACATTAGTTGCATGCCAAGGCATATTCCTAACACGGGCTGGGTGAGTTCAGGAATCAGCGTATGTAATGCACTGGCTTTAAGTTTTTCCATGGCACTGCCTGCAGCGCCGACCCCGGGGAATATTACCTTATCGGCAGCGGCTATTTCATCAGGATCATCACTGAGTACTGCTGTGTATCCCAACCGTTCGAATGCAAATTTGATGCTCTGGATGTTCCCGGCACCGTAATTTATAATAACTAATTTCATAGGTCTGCTACTAAGGAATGCTTTCCTGCTCCTTATTTAATATTAGAGTACTCCTTTTGTGCTGGGAAGTACCATCTTATCGGCATCCCGTTTAACCGCCATTTTAATTGCTTTGGCAAAGGCCTTGAAGATAGCTTCGATCTTGTGATGTTCGTTGGTCCCTTCGGCCTTAATGTTCAGGTTTGCCTTTGCTCCGTCTGAAAATGATTTAAAAAAGTGCAGAAACATTTCTGTAGGCATGTCGCCTACTTTTTCACGTTTAAAATCGGCCTCCCAGACCAACCAGTTCCTGCCGCCAAAATCTATGGAGACCTGGGCCAGGCAATCATCCATAGGCAGGCAGAACCCATAACGTTCCATTCCCAGTTTATTACCGAGTGCCTTGTGAAAGACTTCGCCCAGGGCAATTGCAGTATCTTCTATGGTATGGTGTTCGTCTACTTCAAGGTCTCCCTTGACATCGATGGTAAGATCCATCTGCCCGTGGCGAGCCAGTTGGTCCAGCATATGGTCAAAGAAGGCCAATCCTGTGCTGATCTTGCTCTTTCCCGCTCCATCAAGGTTCAACTCTATCTTTATATCGGTTTCGTTGGTTTTGCGATGTATGGCCGCGGTTCTGTCGTCTAATTTCAGGAATTCGTAAATGCGTTTCCAGGAATTGGTTTCCAGTGCGATATACTGATCCAGGTCTTTTTCATCGACAGAAATTTCATCGGTACCCAAAAAGGTTTTGTCATTTATAAATATGCCCTGTGCTCCCAAATTTTTGGCGAGCTCGATATCGGTTAGCCGGTCCCCGATCACGAACGAATTTTCCAGATCGTATGGGCCTTCAAGAAATGCTGTAAGCAGTCCTGTAGCTGGCTTCCGGGTTGGCGCATTATCTTTTGGAAAAGTACGGTCTATACAGATCTCTGAAAACTCTACTCCTTCGTTCTTAAAAGCTTCCACTATAAAATCCTGTACAGGCCAGAAAGTGTTTTCGGGAAAAGAGTCTGTACCTAAACCATCCTGGTTAGTGACCATCACCAGCTCATAATCGAGTTCAGAAGCTATTTTCCCCAGGTAGCGGAATACCTCGGGATAGAACTGCAGCTTCTCAAAACTGTCTATTTGCTCATCCGCAGGTTCCCTGATCATGGTTCCGTCGCGGTCTATAAAAAGTACTTTCTTTTTTAATTGATTTTCCATTACCTCAATGTTTTTAAAGCATTCAACAGCTTCTGATTTTCCTCTGGGGTACCTATAGTTATCCTGAGGGTATTATTGCAAAGGGGTTGCGTAGACCTGTTCCTGAGTACAAATCCACGTTCCAGCATTTGTGTATACCTCTTGTTCGCATCATCTACCCGGAGCAGTACAAAGTTAGCATCAGAGTCATAGATATCACTGACAAAAGGAATTTCAGCAAGCAGTGGGATGAGCCGTATTCTCTCAGAAACGATGGTTTCAATTTCCCGTTTTACCGATCCCGTATCAGCCAGGGCCTCCACTACCCTTCTTTGGGTCAGGGCATTAATATTATAAGGGGGTTTTATCTTATTCAGGACCGCGATGATATCTCGGGATGCATAACATATACCAAGCCGCAGACCTGCAAGACCATAGGCTTTTGAAAATGTCTGTGTAATGACCAGGTTAGGATAGTTGCCGAGTTCCCGGAGCCAACTGCCTTCCTTTGAAAAATCGATATAGGCTTCATCGATCACCACGAGCCCGTTAAACGAACCCAGCAATTGCCGGATGGTTTCATCGGAAAACCGGTTCCCGGTTGGGTTGTTAGGGGAACAGAAGAATAAAAGTTTGGTCTGCTCATCAGCTGCTTCCAGGATGCCCTCCACATCGGGCTCCAGTGTATCTTTGCGCAGTAATACTTCCCTGTTTTCCACAGCGTTGATATTAGCGAGCACCTGGTACATCCCGTAGGTAGGTGGGAGTGTGATCACGTTATCCTGCCCCGGTTCGCAAAACGCCCTGAACAACAGGTCCAGGACTTCATCACTTCCATTTCCAAGCAAAATCTGCTTTTCCGAAACGTCCTTGATGGAGGCCAAGCTTTTTTTCACCTTCCATTGCTGGGGATCCGGGTACCGGTTAAGGCCATTATCGAAAGGATTTTCATTCGCATCGAGAAATACCATCTCGGACCCATCCGAATGATATTCGTCCCGGGCAGAAGCGTAGGGCTTCATCTTCCGGACATTTTCCCGGACCAGCTTTTCAATATTGAATACTTGAGACATCTTTTAGTTATTTAAAGCGGATTCAGGGTTGTTCTTTGCGATCTCGCGTAGCCGGAGGGTCACAGCGTTTTTATGCGCCTGCAGTCCTTCTGCTTCGGCCATTATCTCTATGGCACTACCTATAGTTTCCATACCATCCGCCGTGATCTTCTGGAAAGTGATGCTTTTAGTAAAACTATCCAGGTTCACCCCGCTGTACTGCCTGGCATACCCATTTGTCGGCAGGGTATGATTCGTGCCCGAGGCGTAATCCCCGGCACTTTCGGGAGTGTAATTCCCCAGGAATACAGATCCTGCATTGATGATCCGGTTTACGATAAACTCCTCTGCCTCCATACAGACAATGAGGTGTTCAGGGCCGTATGCATTGATAAGCTCCGCCACTTGTTCCTCTGTTGTAACGTAAATGAATTTACTGTTGCTGATTGCCTTTTCCGCAATGTCTTTCCTTGGCAATAGTGATAATTGTTCCTTCAGCTCTCCTGCCACTGAGCTGAGCAGGGATTCAGAGGTAGCCACAAGGATCACCTGGCTGTCAGGACCGTGTTCCGCCTGGCTCAGCAGGTCTGAAGCTACGAATGCCGCATCTGCGCTCTCATCGGCAACCACCATTAATTCACTGGGTCCGGCGGGCATATCAATAGCAATACCGTAACGCGTTGCCCATTGTTTTGCAACGGTAACGTACTGGTTGCCTGGCCCGAATATCTTATATACCGCAGGAATAGTTTCGGTGCCAAAAGTCATGGCCGCAATGGCCTGGATGCCCCCTACTTTAAAAATTTTATCTATCCCGCAGCTTTTTGCTGCATAGCAAATGGCCGGGTCAATTTCTCCGTCCCGGGACGGGGGTGTACAAAGAATGATTTCTTTACATCCGGCAATCCTGGCGGGTATCGCCAGCATCAGAACCGTAGAGAAAAGAGGGGCGCTTCCCCCCGGGATATAAAGCCCTACCTTTTCTATAGGTCGCTTTTCCTGCCAGCACCGGACACCTGGACTGGTTTCCACAGAAACCCTTTCGCTGATTTGGGCTTTGTGAAACTTAGTAATGTTAGATTTGGCGAGTTCTATAGCTTGTTTCAGGGCATCAGGCACGTCTTTGGCCCTTGATTCTATTACATCGGAGGGTACTTTCATGTGGTCCAGCTCTAAACCATCAAATTTAGCGGTGAATTTTAATACCGCTCTATCGCCTTGTTGCTGAACCTCTTTAAATATCTCCCTGACAGTATCTTCTAACTGCTCAAAACGCTGGGTTGGCCTGGCAAGTATTTCTTCCCATTGTTCTTTTCCCGGTTCTCTGATTACCTTCATAACACCATCTTTTCAATTGGGCACACCAGGATTCCTTCTGCTCCTGCCCGTTTTAATTCATCTATCACCTCCCAGAAAGTATCTTTGTTGATAACCGTATGTACTGAACTCCACCCTTCTTCAGCCAGGGGAAGAACAGTAGGACTACGCATTCCTGGTAATAATTCCAGTATGCGGTCAAGTTTATCATTGGGAGCGTTCATCAGAACATATTTAGACTGCTGCGCCTTAAGTACGGATCGTATCCGGAAACGCAATTGCTCCAGGATTTCCCTGGTTTCAGGTTTAATGCCCGGGGAAACTGCCAGCACGGCTTCACTTTTTAAAAGTACCTCTACTTCTTTAAGGTTGTTCTTGAACAAGGTACTACCACTGGATACGATGTCTACGATCGCATCGGCGAGCCCGATATTCGGTGCTATTTCCACAGATCCGGTAATAATATGAAGGTCTGCTTCTATCCCGTTCTTCTCAAGGAAGGAATTCACGGTATTCGGGTAAGAGGTGGCGATCCGCTTCCCTGAAAGATCGGCCATACTCTTATAGGACTGTCCTTTTGGGACAGCCATGGAGACCCTGCACTTGGAAAAACCCAGTTTTTCAGCGATCTCTATATCCTCTCCTTTTTCGACCAACACGTTCTCCCCTATAATAGCTATATCTACTACCCCATCACGGAGGTATTGCGGGATATCCCCGTTCCTGAGGTAAAATACCTCCATAGGAAAATTCGGGGAAGATGCCTTTAGCTGGTCCTTACCATTATCAATAGAGATCCCGCTGTCTTTAAGGAGCGCCAGGGAGTCCTCATTCAGTCTTCCGCTTTTCTGGATAGCAATTCTGATCTTGTTCATGTTCTCTTTATAGCTGTTAATTTTTTTCCCACTACCAATAAAAAAACCCGTTTGATTGCTCAAACGGGTTAGAATATATTTTGATGTACAACAATACACTTCTAGCTCGCTTGAGGGCAAGTATAGAAATGATGATGTGTGATCTGGTTTCTCATTAGGCAAGTAAAATTATAACATATTTTTATTTGATAAAAATAATATCCTAATTATTTCCCAGAATTAAGGGAAGCCCATCTTTACTGGAGCCCACGATCACTACCTTAGAATTAGGGGATTGCGCCAATTTCAGGGTGGCTTCTATTCCTTTGTCCTGAAGGATCTGCTCATTCAAAGAGGCACTCAGGATCTTATTCGCGTCAGCCTTTCCCTGGGCTTCTATACGCTGTCTCTGCGCTTCCTTGTCAGCCTTTTCGAGGCGGAATTCGTATTCCAGCGACTCCTGTTCTTGTTTTAATTTACGTTCGATCGCATCCTTGATCGTCGGAGGAAGGGTGACATCCCGCACCAGGATTTCATCAAGAACGATAAACTGGTTATCCACGATCTTCTTGGTTTCCTCAAAGATCTCTTTTTGTATGGCATCACGCTTGCTGCTGTAAAGTTGTTCCGGGGTATACCGACCAACAACACTTCGTGCCGCAGAACGGATCGTAGGCAACAAGATCCGCTGTACGTATCCGTCTCCTATCTGTTGGTGTAATTTTCCAAGTTCATCGTATTTGGGCTTAAACCATGCCGATGCGTCAAGTTGTATATCCAGTCCATTCGAAGAAAGAACTTTCATTTTTTCGAAAAGTTCCTGCCGCCTTACTTCGTAGATAAACACCTTGTTCCAGGGGGCGACAATGTGAAATCCTTCCCCTAAAGGAGCTTCATCGGTCACAACTCCGCCACCGAAGGTCTTGTAAAGTACTCCAGCCTCACCGGAGCCGATGGTGACAGCTGATTTAGAGATAAGAATAATAAGTAAAATGATAATAAATACTGCGGGTAACGCAATTTTTGGGAGTCTGTCCATTGATTGTTTTGATTTTATATTAGTCCGTTGTATTTCCGAATAAACCATTCGGCTGCCAGGCTCAGGGCAAGGATTGCCAGTAACCAGGCGAATTCTATCAAAGATACGACATTTTGTTTGCTTTCAAGTACGGGACTCAGGCCCGGATCCTCCTGCAAAACCCTTAAAAGACTGTCGGTCTGGGCAGGAAAGTAAAGGCCTCCCCCGGTCCTTTGGCTGAGCCGCTGCAGCTTTTTGTAATTCGTGGAAACCAGTTGGTCCTCCACTTCGTAATCGAGGATGGTAAATCGACCCGACTTGCTGTTGGGATATCCCCGTACGGCCACTGTGAATTCATAATCTCCTGCCTGCAGGTTGCTCAGATCTGCCTCGAAATAAGACCCTTTCAGAAGC
The DNA here is from genome assembly GCF_004362865.1 of Zeaxanthinibacter enoshimensis. GTDB lineage: Bacteria > Bacteroidota > Bacteroidia > Flavobacteriales > Flavobacteriaceae > Zeaxanthinibacter > Zeaxanthinibacter enoshimensis. The sequence continues at coordinate 1,005,304 of NZ_SNYI01000002.1, forward strand.
ATGGGCATCTCGGTATAGCTCTCCTCACCTGATCTCCTTATCCTGAGCGATAGCTCAGCCCCGGTATCAAATATATAGGTCTCATCAAAGAAGGAGGCCCGAACCATTGCCCGGGAATTTCCCTCGAAGAGATTTTTATAATCCAGTGACAGCCTTTCCCTGGAGGCGGTGTCGCTCAAATACCTCAGGATCTTATTAAAGAACTGGTCAAAGTTCTCAAAGGAATTATTGTTCCTGTAATCCTGCATTCGCCATTTCCAGATATGTTCGCCAAAAAGTACCGCTTCACGCGCCTGGTCGTTAGTGATCACCGCCAGGAGCGGCTCTTCTATCTCTATCCCCCGGATCTGCTGACCTAATAACACCTCATGGGGTTTTGTGATCAGGATATCCCCGAGGTTGACATCGAGGGGCGGGTAATTTCGTATTTCAAAGTCACTGATATCAAACTTCTCAAAACCTGGATTCAGAATTGGTACGGCATTCTCGGTCTCATCCAATACCTCTTTCTGAAAGTTATCCTGGGCATTGTTCAGGAAATCCCAGTCGGTATTTGGACCGGAGATGGTCATCCGGTTGGGATTTTTATTTTTCATCCACTCATATAACCTGTTAAACCGGGATGTCGGCTGGTATAGGATAAGCAGGTCTTTCTCTTCCAGTAATAAGGGATCCGTATCCGGACCTAAAAAAGATACAGACCGTTGTTCATTACTCTCTATCACCTTGATCAGGGCTCCCAGGTCTGGATGCATACGCTCGGAAATCAAAGCGATCTCTGTCCGTTCGTCGACCACTTCCAACACTACCTTACGCCTGTTGTTAACCTGGTTTCGTTCATTAGGCAACGCACTGAGAACGAAACTGATATTCTTAAATCCTACTTTATCCGCCGTCAGAAGATGTCTGTAAGAATAGCTGTTAACGGATGGGTCCAGATCCAGGTTTACACGGTGAACCGGTACATCATCAACTAATAAAGTAAGTGTGGTTCTTACAGGGCTGTCACCCGAATAGGAGACAAACGCCTCGACCGGGTACTGGTTATTCAGGAATGAGAACTGATTGACATTTACCTGGTCTACAGAAACATCTGCATATTGGGTGGTATCGCCCACTGCGACCGTATAAACGGGGAAACGGTCTTTCTCCGGAGGAAATTCATAATCCGTTCCAAGAGTCTGGTTACCATCAGAAAAAAGAACTACGGCTGTTTCCTGTTTTCTGAAGAGTTCAATTACACCTTGTAATGCTGCATGTATATTCGTGGCCGACTCAGAGAAATTGAGCGTATCGGTGGCTGACAACTCTGTGCCAAACGTAAACTCATGGATGTTGAAACGCTGTTGTATTTCCCGGTCCGCTGTTATGAGTTCATAGCTATGCTGTAACTGCTCTGCAGCAGCTGAATCTGCGAGGGAAGAGGAATTATCCCTGAGCAAGACCAGGTTCTGCCGGGATTCCTGGTAAGTATTGCGGATCATTTGCGGATTGATCAGCAACAGGAGAATAATACTTATGGTAATAAAACGAAGTGTTGCCAGTATCCAGGACAGCGTGTTTCCTAAATTAGCACGAAGTTTTCCATACTGGAACCAGGCTAAAACCAGGGCAAGTAGGAGTGCTAAAATGATCAGAACCAGGGTACCTGTTTGCATGTAATACTGTTCTCTGCGAATAAAATATACCTCTCCCCTGTTCCGGGGAGAGGTTATATGTGTACCTTATCAGGTAAGCATTCCGCCATCAACGTTCAACACCTGGCCGGTGACATATGCTGAAAGGTCAGAAGCCAAGTAAAGACAAGCATTGGCTATATCTTCCGGGGTCCCTCCTCTTTTAAGCGGGATTGCATCCCTCCAGCCCTGGACGGTCTTTTCATCGAGTTTCGCAGTCATCTCTGTTTCAATAAACCCTGGGGCTATAGCGTTACACCGGATATTCCGCGATCCCAGTTCCAGCGCCACAGATTTTGTGAAACCGATCATCCCGGCTTTAGAGGCAGCATAATTTGCCTGCCCTGCATTTCCTTTAACACCCACTACACTGCTCATGTTCACGATAGAACCTTTGCGCTGTTTAAGGAAAGTACGCTGGATGGCCTTCGTCATGTTAAATACCGATTTCAGGTTGATCTCGATCACCTTGTCAAAATCCTCTTCGCTCATCCGCATCAGCAAATTGTCTTTGGTGACACCCGCATTATTTATAAGGATATCTATGCTGCCAAAATCTTCGAGCACCAGGTTCACCAGTTCTTCAGATTCTTTAAAATCTGCAGCGTTACTTTTATATGCTTTTGCCTTTACCCCTTTTCCTTCAAGTTCTTTCTGCAATTCGAGAGCCGGCCCTTCGCTGGAGCTGTAAGTAAAAGCAACGTTAGCGCCATGATCGGCGAATACTTCGGCTATTCCTTTACCGATCCCCCTGCTTGCCCCGGTAATGATGGCTGTTTTTCCGTCTAAAAGTTTCATTGTAATTGTATTTGGTTATTCTGTTTTCCGACCTCTTGCATATAATGCACCATGGCATCCTGTGTTCCGCAGCAGATCGCTTACTCAAATATAAGTCTTGTTCTACAGACTGCTAAAAAAAATCCCGCGTTATGCGGGATCTTTATATAAAATTTCGAATGTAGTTTATCCTAAAACTTCCTTTACTTTCTTACCGATCTCTGCCGGAGAATCAACTACGTGGATACCGCATTCGCGCATGATGCGTTTCTTCGCCTGGGCAGTATCATCACTTCCACCTACGATAGCACCGGCATGACCCATAGTTCTTCCAGCAGGCGCAGTTTCACCGGCGATAAATCCGACGATAGGTTTCTTACTTCCACTTTCCTTGTACCATTTGGCAGCGTCAGCTTCTAATTGGCCGCCGATCTCACCGATCATGACAACGCATTCGGTTTCAGGATCCTGGATAAGAAGTTCAACAGCCTCTTTAGTAGTAGTACCGATAATCGGGTCTCCCCCGATACCGATAGCAGTTGTTATTCCAAGTCCCTGGCGCACTACCTGGTCTGCAGCTTCGTAAGTAAGGGTTCCGGATTTAGAGACGATCCCGACTTTCCCTTTTTCGAATACAAAACCGGGCATAATTCCCACTTTAGCTTCACCCGGGGTGATAACTCCCGGACAGTTAGGGCCGATAAGTCGGCAGTCTTTATCCTGGATGTAAGCGTATGCTTTCACCATATCGGCGACAGGAATTCCTTCGGTAATGGTAATGATCACCTTGATTCCTGCATTGGCAGCTTCCATTATTGCATCTGCAGCAAATGCCGGTGGAACAAAGATAATAGTCGTGTCGGCTCCTGCTTTTTCAACAGCTTCTGCCACTGTATTGAAAACAGGTTTCCCCAAATGTTCCTGCCCACCTTTACCGGGGGTTACCCCTCCGACAATGTTGGTGCCATATTCTATCATTTGCTCGGCGTGGAAGGTTCCTTCACTTCCGGTAAATCCCTGGACGATGATCTTGGAGTCCTTGTTGACTAATACACTCATTATTTTTTTGTTTGTTTTAAAGTTTCACAAAAATATGGGTTTGATGACAATTGGTAAAGAATTCTCAGACCAATTGTTTATCTAATTGTTTTTACTATAGCCGGCATCTGTTTTATTGCGGCCAGTTGTTTCATTTTCTCCCGGGCCGGTTCTGCAGGACTTCCAAAATAAGTTTGCCCCCCTTCAAGGCTTTTAGACACCCCTGACTGCCCAAGAAGTACAGCTTTCGCTCCGATAGTCACAGCACTGGTAATTCCTACCTGTCCCCATAGAGTGACTTCGTCCTCCAGGACCACGCAACCGGCAATTCCGCATTGTGAGGCAATAAGACACTTTCTTCCGATCACCGTGTCATGACCAACCTGTACCTGGTTATCCAGTTTGCTCCCGCTTTTAATGGTAGTATCCCCAGTAACTCCCTTATCTACGGAGCACATTGCTCCCAGTTCCACGTCATCCTCTATCACTACCCGACCCCCGGACAGCAGCTTATCAAACCCGGCTGGTCGGTTCTTGTAATAGAATCCATCGCCTCCCAGTACCGTACCGGCATGTATACTTACCCTGTCCCCGATAACGGTATTATCGTAAATGGAAACGTTAGAATGGATAATACAATCGTCCCCGATCACCACGTTATTCCCTATAAAGACATTGGGTTGGATGACCGTATTCTTCCCGATCACGGCCGAGGAGGAAATAGCTTCGGAAGCGGGTTTAAAAGGTCTGAAATGTTTGCTCAGTTTGTTGAAATCCCTGAACGGATCATCCGATATTAGCAGGGCTTTTCCTTCAGGACATTCCACTTCTTTATTTATGAGTACTACAGTGGCGGCGCATTGTAACGCCTTATCGTAATACTTAGGATGGTCCACGAAGACAATATCCCCGGGTTCTACCACGTGGATCTCGTTCATGCCCTGTACCGGGAAATCTTCAGAACCCACGAAACCTGCGTCGATTAACGCTGCTATTTCCTTTAAGGAATGGGTTCTTGGAAATTTCATAAGCTGATTTTATTGTGTTTTCTGGAAAGCCCGGGATTATTCCTTGGCTCGCTCCATATAGTTACCCTTTTCGGTATCTATTTTGATCTTATCCCCTTCGTTAATAAAAAGAGGTACGTTCACCCTGGCACCGGTTTCCACTGTTGCCGGTTTAGTGGCGTTGGTAGCCGTATTTCCTTTTACACCGGGTTCGGTTTCAGTAACCTCCAGGATCACGCTGGCAGGCATTTCAACAGAAAGCGGCATACTATCTTCGGTGTTGAAAAGAATGGTAACAATCTCCCCTTCCTTCAGCAACTGTGGTGTATCCAGGCTGCTCTCCTGTAAGGCGATCTGGTTGTAATCGTCCGTGTTCATGAAATGGTAAGTGCTGCCATCGGCATACAGGAACTGGTAAGAACGGGTCTCTACCCGCACGTCCTCTATCTTATGACCGGCAGAGAAAGTATTTTCCAGTACTTTCCCGTTAGTTACGCTCTTTAATTTTGTCCGGACAAAGGCAGGGCCTTTCCCGGGTTTTACATGCAGGAATTCTATGATCTTGTAAATGTCATTGTTATAACGGATGCAAAGTCCTTTCCTGATATCTGATGTGCTTGCCATAATGTGTTAATTGTTACTGAAGTATCCTTTCATAATACCGCGTTGTGAATCACGGATAAATTGCAAAATCTCGTCCCTTTCCGGGGTGGCCTCTACTTCGGCCTCTATGATCTGAACCGCCTGTGAGTTGTTGTAATTCTTCTGGTACAGTATACGATAAATGTTTTGTATCTCCCGAATCTTTTCAGATGCGAAGCCTCTCCTGCGGAGTCCAACCGAGTTGATCCCCACATAAGACATGGGTTCTCTCGCTCCTTTGACGAATGGGGGCACATCTTTACGCACCAGGGATCCCCCGGTCACAAAGGCATGATTCCCGATCGCCACAAACTGGTGCACTGCTACCAGACCGGCCAGTACGACATTATCACCTATGGTGACGTGCCCTGCAAGGGTTGAATTGTTAGAAAAGATACAGTTCTTTCCTACCAGGCAATCGTGAGCAATATGACAGTAGGCCATGATCAGGCAGTTATCTCCTATCACGGTCTTCATCCGGTCCGATGTTCCTTTGTTTATTGTCGCACATTCCCGGATCGTTACGTTGTTCCCGATCTCAACTGTCGTTTCCTCCCCGTTGTACTTGAGGTCCTGGGGAGGTGCAGAGATTACAGCACCGGGAAATATATTACAGTTCTTACCTATCCTGGCACCTTCCATGATGGTGACGTTAGACCCGATCCAGGTTCCCTCCCCGATCACCACGTTATTATGGATAGTCGTAAAGGGTTCTACGACCACGTTCTTCGCGATCTTAGCTCCGGGATGTATATAGGCCAGGGGTTGATTCATATTATTTCTTTTTTGCGATCTGGGCCATCATTTCGGCTTCACAGACCAGTTTATTGTTAGCGTAGGCATATGCCTGCATATGACAAATTCCCCTGCGGATAGGGGTGATCAGGCTGCAGTGAAAGATAAGGGTATCTCCGGGAAGTACTTTCTGCTTAAACTTAACCTTGTCTATTTTCATAAAGAAGGTCAGGTAATTCTCCGGGTCAGGCACCGTACTTAGTACGAGGATTCCACCCGTCTGGGCCATAGCTTCTACCTGCAATACACCTGGCATTACGGGTGCTCCGGGAAAATGTCCCACAAAGAACGGTTCGTTCATGGTAACATTTTTCATTCCGACCACGTGTTCGTCAGAAAGTTCCAGGATACGGTCGATCAGCAAGAATGGCGGCCTGTGGGGCAGCATACTCATGATCTTGTGGATATCCATAAGCGGTGGCAGGCTCAGGTCATACTGCGGAATATTATTGCGCTTCTCTGCCTTGATGATCTTAGAGATCTTCTTGGCAAACTGCGTATTTACATAGTGCCCGGGTTTATTAGCGATTACTTTACCCTTGATACGTGTACCGATCAGGGCCAGGTCACCTACCACGTCCAGTAATTTATGCCTTGCAGCTTCGTTCGGGTGGTGCAGTGTCAGGTTATCCAGGATACCATTTGGCTTCACCGATAGCTTCTTCTTCTTAAAAGCCTTTTCGAGCTTCACCATGGTTTCATCAGAGATCTCCTTATCTACGTATACGATGGCATTATTAAGGTCTCCTCCTTTGATCAGGCCGTTTTCAAGTAGCATTTCCAGTTCATGCAGGAAACTGAAGGTTCTTGCCGAAGCGATCTCCTCTTTAAAATCCGACATTTGCTCCAGGGTGGCATTCTGTGTCCCCAGGATCTTGGTGCCAAAATCGACCATGGTTGTTACCTGGTACTGATCTGCCGGGATAACAGTGATCTCGCTGCCACTAACTTCATCCTTATAGGTGATCACATCTTTAACCACGTATTCATCCCGGTCTTCTTCCTGTTCTACAATGCCCGCTTTCTCAAGGGCCTCAACAAAGAATTTAGATGAACCATCCATGATCGGGGGTTCGGAAGAATTGAGTTCAATCAGCACGTTGTCCAGGTCCATACCTACTAAGGCCGCCAGGACATGTTCCGATGTCTGGATCTTGACCCCTTTCTTTTCCAGGTTGGTTCCCCGCTGTGTGTTGACCACGTAATTAGCGTCGGCTTCAATCAGGGGCTGCCCATCCAGGTCTACCCTTTTAAAAACAAAACCGTGGTTTTCCGGGGCAGGTACAAATTTCATTGTTACGTTTTCCCCGGTATGAAGGCCTACACCCTCCAGTGTTACCTCCTGAGCGATAGTTTTCTGCTTTGCCATTCTCTTAATCCCTCTTAATATTTTTTTCTATTTCCTGGATCCTGTTCACGATCCCTGGTAAGTTTTTAAAATGAACATATGATTTATTATAATCCCCGTAATTGATTGCCGGAGAGCCTTGAAGAACTTCATCATCCTTCACATTACGACCTACGCCGGACTGTGCCTGAATCTTTACCCGGTCCCCGATAACGATGTGTCCTACGATTCCCACCTGCCCGCCTATCATGCAGTGCTTGCCGATCTTGGTAGATCCGGCAATACCTGTTTGGGCTGCAATGGCCGTGTGCTCGCCGATCTCCACATTATGCGCGATCTGAATCTGGTTGTCCAGCTTAACTCCCCTCCTCAGGATGGTAGATCCAAGGGTAGCTCGGTCTATAGTAGTACCTGCCCCGATATCCACGTTATCTTCCAGTATAACGTTACCTGTTTGCGGTACTTTACTATACTCTCCGTCAGCGTTGGGAGCAAAACCAAACCCATCTGCCCCGATAATAGCCCCGCTATGAATAACGCAACCATTCCCGATCAGGGTTTCTGAATATATCTTAGCCCCGGGAAAAATGATCACATCGTTCCCGATCACTACGTTATCTCCGATATAAACATTCGGAAAAACCTTAACATTGTTACCAAGGGATACATTATTACCCAGGTATGAAAAGGCACCTAAATAAAGATCATCTCCGTATTTGGCACTATCCGAAATAAAAACAGGATTTTCTATCCCGCTCTTATTAAACTTAACCTGGTTGTAATATTCCAGTAATTTAGAAAAGGACTTGTACGCATCCTCTACCTTGATAAGGGTAGTCTTCAACTCATGTTCAGGTTCAAAATCGTTATTGACGATCGTGATAGAAGCTTCTGTACTGTAAATGTACTGGGTATACTTGGGGTTGGCGAGAAAGGTCAGGGAACCTTCCTCCCCTTCCTCTATTTTAGCCAGTTTATGGACGGCCGTTTCCGGGTCGCCAACGACTTTTCCTTCCAAAATTCCGGCAATCTGACTCGCTGTAAATTCCAATGATAAAATTTTAGTTCATATCGCTATGATGGGGACAAAAGTAAGAAAAAATGCCGAATGGAAATGAAGCCGTATCTCAGCAACTCCCGCTTCTTTTAACAGGCTGTCAATTACCACAAATCAACTGGCGGCAAGAGCTGGTTCAGAGCCCAATATGTCCCTTTTTAGGGTAGCAGCAGTAGTATTTAGTGACGGTTTTAGAGAGTGCTTTGAGGTTCAGGTGGTCTGATGCCTTGGCCACATCAGTCAACTTCCCGTTACTCCTTAAAATATTAATATTCTGTTGTTCCAGGTCGTATGCTTTATTCTCGATAGCCCCATGGAAAACAAAGTAAGCGGACTCTTCAGCTGACAGCTTATACCGCTTTTGTACCTTACTGAATTTCGCTTCTAACTTATCCAGGTCTATTGGTTTATTCTTTATCTTGATACTAAGCAGTTTGCGATGCAGCAGCATGCCGCAAAGGTTAGACAAGACGAAATCATCGTGGTATTGCCAGGCTTTTATAGCAGACAGGATGTCTATATCATCCAGGGCAGCAAAACGATCTAAAACTTCTTTATCCAGGTGAGACCCGGTAATCCTGTTTTCCAGGAAATACAACAGCGGGACGCTTGCCTGTAATTTATGCCCGAGACCATAAAGCTCCTTGGCTCTTCTCAGGATATTGATGAGGAGTTGCTCTGCCACAAGGCTGGCCTTATGCAGGTAGACCTGCCAGTACATAAACCTTCTTGCCATCAGGAATTTCTCCACGGAGTAGATCCCTTTTTCTTCCACTACCAGCTGCCCGTCGACCACGTTAAGCATAGTGATCAGGCGTTCAGAATTAATGTTTCCTTCGGCAACACCGGTGTAAAAACTATCGCGCTTCAGGTAATCCAGGCGATCCATATCTAACTGGCTCGACACTAATTGGTTGAGGTACTTTTTAGAATAGTTGCCTTTAAAAATCTCTATTCCCAGGCTGAGCTTGCCCCCGAACTCCTGGTTCAGCGCTTTCATAAATTCGGCCGAAAGGGTTTCATGGGTAACACCTTCTATGATGCTGTGCTCCATGGCATGAGAGAACGGTCCATGCCCGATATCGTGTAAAAGGATAGCGACCAGCAACCCGGATTCTTCTTCCTCTGTAATTTCTACCTGTTTATAGCGCAAGACCTGTATGGCCTGCCGCATCAGGTGCATCCCCCCAAGGGCATGGTGGAACCTGGTATGATGTGCACCGGGGTACACCAGGTAGGAAAGTCCCATCTGGGAGATCCTCCTCAGCCGCTGAAAGTACTGGGCTTCAATGAGGTCAAAAATAAGCGTATTCGGTATTCCAATAAATCCGTAAATTGGATCATTGAAAATTTTGAGCTTTTTCGATTTTCGCAAGATCACGTTCTCTTTAAACGTGTAAATATACGGACTAAATGAAGAAAATTACCATTCTGTGGGTAGATGATGAGATAGACCTGCTGAAGCCCCATATCCTTTTCCTGGAAGCTAAAAATTACGAAGTGGTGACCTGCAAAAGCGGGCAGGATGCCCTGGAAGAAATCACACAGAATCAGTTTGATATTGTTTTCCTCGATGAGAATATGCCAGGGTTATCGGGCCTGGAAACACTGAACGAGATCAAGGTCCACTCCCCTTCCCTTCCCGTGGTTATGATCACGAAGAGTGAAGAGGAGTACATCATGGAAGAGGCTATTGGCTCTAAAATCGCCGATTATCTTATAAAACCCGTAAATCCTAACCAGATCCTGCTTTCCCTCAAAAAGAACCTGGATCATTCCAGGCTGATCTCCGAAAAGACCACCGCCAATTACCAGCAGGAATTTCGAAAGATCGCGATGGACCTTTCCATGGTCAATAGTTACCAGGAGTGGGCAGAACTGTATAAGAAATTAATATACTGGGAGTTGCAACTCGAAGAGATAGAGGATTCAGGAATGTTCGAGATCCTGGAATCCCAGAAGACTGAGGCCAACAGCCAGTTCGGGAAATTTATCGATCAGCATTACCCGGGATGGTTCTCCGCCGGGGATGGTCCTGTGATGTCACATACCCTGTTCAAGGAATTGGTTGCGCCCGGGATCAGGGAGAAACCAACGCTTCTCGTAGTGATAGATAATCTGAGGTATGACCAGTGGCTGGCTTTTGAAGATATCATTGCGCCCTTCTACAGGAAACGGAAAGAGGTACCCTACTACAGCATCCTCCCAACAGCTACCCAGTATGCGAGGAATGCTATTTTCTCCGGGCTGACCCCATTGGATATGGAAAAGAAATACCCGAAATGGTGGAAGAATGATACCGATGAAGGGGGTAAGAATTTACACGAAGAAGATTTCCTTGGTGAACAGATCAAAAGACTGGGGCTGAATCTCAACTGGTCCTACCATAAAATTAGCAGTCTTAAACAAGGAAAACACCTGTCGCAAAACTTCAGGTCCCAGAAGAACAACGACCTCACCGTTATCGTTTATAACTTCGTGGATATGCTATCGCATGCCAAAACAGAGATGGAGGTGATCAAGGAACTGGCGAGTAATGATAAAGCCTACCGTTCCCTGACACAAAGCTGGTTCAAGAACTCTCCCCTATTAGAGATGATACAACAGGCTCAGGTTTTAGGATTTCAGCTTATTATCACAACGGATCACGGCACCATTAATGTAAAGCAGGCATCAAAGGTGATCGGGGACAGGGACACCAGCCTGAACCTGAGGTACAAAACAGGTCGCAGTCTTACTTACGAAGAAAAGGATGTCCTGGAGGCTAAAGATCCGTCGAAGATCAATCTTCCCAGTATCAATATGAGCAGTTCTTTTATTTTCGCCAAGAACGATCTCTTCTTTGCTTATCCCAATAATTACAACCACTTTGTAGGCTATTACAGGAATACATACCAGCATGGCGGGGTTTCCCTTGAAGAGATGATTATCCCCTTTGTGGTATTAGATCCCCGGTAAGATCCGGGCCCGGTTGTTCGCATTTGGAAAAACGGTATCCCCTTGGGAATTAATATGGAAGTACTGGTCCCGGAACAATTGGTAATAAGCACCTTTCTTCCCTAGCAGGGACAGGTGGTCACCAGTTTCAATTATCCTGCCCTTATCCAGGACAACGATCCTGTCAGCATTAATAATGGTTCTCAGCCGATGTGCAATAATTACAACAGTCATCCCTTGTTTCTTTAAATTTTTGATAGTGCTGTTCACGAATTGGGCCGCCCGGCTGTCGAGCGATGAGGTAGCTTCGTCAAGGATCAGGATGGCAGGTTCCCTGTAGATCGCACGTGCGATGGCCAGCCTTTGTCTCTGCCCCCCGGAAAGCGTGGCCCCATTTTCCCCTAGCACTGTATTATAGGCATACGGCAGCTTTTCAATAAAATCGGATATCCCTAACTGCCTGCATATTTTGATGATATCTTCGATCCTGGGATTAGGATCGCCCAAGGCTATATTATCAATCACTGTACTGTTGAACAGGTGAATGTTCTGAGGCACGGAGGCTATGAATGAATGCAGACACGATGCCTTGATTTGGCTGATATCAAAATCATTGATCCGGATACTTCCTTTATTTACCGGGTAAATACGTTGCATCAATGCAGCCAGGGTTGATTTGCCTGAACCGCTTATTCCTGCAAATGCGATCACCTCCCCTTTATTAATCCTGAGATCAATATTTTTTACGATCAGCGCCCGGTTGCCATATCGGAAACTCACATTCCTGAATTCGATCTGACCGAAATCTTTTTTATCAAGGGATAAACTACCGGATTGATCTTCAATTTCCAGGTCCATTATCTCAAATAACCTGTCAGCGGCTATGAATGCATTCTGGATATCTTTATTGGAATTGATGAGTCCCAATAAGGGCCCGGTTAAATATCCTATTATGGCATAGAAAGACATCAGTTCCCCGGCAGTGATCTCCTGCCCGACCACGAAATAGGAACCACACCAGAATAGCAATACGACGTACACTTGGGAAACAAATCCACTGCTGCTTCCTGAAAAAATACGGTTCATGGCTGATTGGTAGGTTGACTGCAGAAGTTTGACGAATAGAAATTCTGTTTTAGCATTGGAAGATCGCTGCAGGCCAAACCTTTTAATGGTACCAACTGCTGATAGAGATTCTACCAACTGACTCTCTAAATCGGCCGCATGTTCCATGACCTTCCTTTCGGTGTTCCTGTTCAACCGGTTGACCAAAAAGTAGAGAAGACAAAAGACTGGAATGACCAGCATCATTACAAGCGCCAGTTTCCAGTAATAAGAAAACATAAAAAGAAAGGAAAACAGCAAGATGAGACAGTTAACGCTAAGGTTTAAAGCAACCCCGTTGATAAAATGCCGGATCTTAACGGCATCATTCACCCTGGAAATGATCTCCCCCACCCGCATGGTGTCAAAAAAGGATTGCGGCAGGTGGAGCAGGTGTTTGTAGTACCCCAAGATCAGGCGCATGTCGATCTGCTGACCGGTCTTGGTTAAAAAAATATCTTTAAATATGCCTACCACCAGCTGAAGGATAATACACAAGAGCATAAGTACCCCTAATAAATTCATGAGTTTCAGGTTGTTTCCTCCCAGCACAAAATCGGTGATCTTCTGGATATAGATGGCCGTGGAAAAACCGAGCAGCGTATATACCACCGCTCCAAAAAAAGCCTGGGCAATTACTGTGTTATGAGGCCTCAGTAACTGGTAAAAACGCCGTACCACTGATACCTTTTTGTTGGCTGCTGTAAAACCGGTATCCGGTTCCATTAAGACCAGGATGCCGGACCATTCAGCTTGGAATCTCTCAAAAGGTTTCCGGATCAATTTACCCTGGGCGGGGTCCATTAATCGTACAGATTTACCTGAAACGGCATAGAGGACTACGTAGTGATGCCTGTCATTATTCAGTACTACATGAGCTATTGCCGGCAATGGAATCGCGGTTAGTGATGCTGCATTTGCGCGTACTCCCTTGGCTGTGAACCCGAGCCTGCCCAATGCTTCGAGCAGACCCAGAACGTTTGTTCCTTTTTTGTCTGTACCCGCATATTGACGAATTCGGGCTATGGGTAAATAGAGCTTATAATGGGCAGCGACTGAGGCGATACAGGCCGCTCCACAATCGGTTACATCATGCTGTTTTATACACTTGTGAGCCATAGTCTGGGGATATAGCTTCAAGATAATCCTGCAGACTGCAATTTCTTGGTGATAGGATCCATTAAACCATGAGCACGGGAAGAATGTTGACCATACTGTGCAGGACGAAGGCGTAAAACAGCCCATATCTTACCCGGAGATAACCCAGGATTATTGCCGAAACAGCCTGTGGTAAAGTAAGCAGCAGTAATACAGGCGATGATCCAGGTTCCGCCCCGTAATTCCAGACATGCAGGCATCCGAATAAGGCTACATGCAGGTAAAAAATTATGGGGTAAAATTTAGAAAAGATCAATGCAGCTTTTTTTTGATACTTCTTAAGACAAAAATAACAGCCTGATCCCAGGCAGAAAGACGTGGCCGTGGAGATCAGTATACAAGGCCAGGGTTGAAAATCTGTATAAGCCTCTAATGCGATAAAGCTGCAACAATAGGCTGCAATGGAAACCGAAACAGCTTGGTATAGTGGTTTAAAGACAAGGGGTAACCTAAACATAAACTCCTCCAGTAAGGGCAGTACCAAGACCACCACGAGGATTAAATCCAAGCCACTATATCGTTTATTGATCAGTTCAATTCCTGTATGTTGGGGAGTGATAAAAAGCAAAAGCAGGACTGCAATAGAAATGGAAATACTTACATTAATCAGGAAGGATGCCCATAATACCCGGAAGGCATTCACGGAGTCGAGCTTTTCCCGATTCATTCCCTTTGGATGTAGTGCAAACCGGATTAAATTCTTAAAACAATATTTTATAGTGTAGGACTCCACATTTTATCGATGGAAAGGTGACTGGAAAATAAAAGACCAGCCATAGAATGACCGGTCTTTAAAACCTGCTTAATCAAAAGGGCTCAATATACTAGACACCCCCTGAAGAAATTCCCCAAAGGCTTTTATCCCATGCCTTAGATGATTTCCGATCGTATAACCTAAATTATAGTCGCTATCGTTACCGCCGGAAATTTCCAAAATTTCCCGGGCATTTAATAATTGTATTTCCATGATAAATCAATTGACATTAATGTGAATCAACTCCCATCAGACCATCCCATAGCCCGTGTAAAAGGTCAACGCCCTTGCCCAGGGCATGGCCGGCAATGTATGCCGCTGTGTGGTAAAAGGCAGGTTCTTCACCTCCTCTTACTTGTTCTAATTCAAATGAACTCAACTCTTTCATGACTTTCATCTTCAGATTTCCCTGGAGCCATCTTTAAACCCCTCGATAAAAAGTTGAACACTTTGCCCTATGGCAATACCTGCATCAATTGCCCATTTAGGAGGCGGACCTATCCAGAATCCTCCCCTGATCATACATTGCTCTTCCTGCGATAAAATTTCTAAATCTTTCATTGTTAAACTATTTAATTCATGTTTCCGTTTACAAATGAATGTCGTGCACTTACATCATTTCAGGTCCCTAAATTAAAGGCCTTCACTGCAGGAAACATTCATAATAAGATTAAATCGGAAAGGGATAGGGAGGAATGCTAAAAAATAGGGTGCCTTTGTTTGCAAGCCACATCACCGTCTGTAAACACCACCAAGAAATGACGGACATAACTCAAAAACTCAGCACCCTTCACTTTCCGAACCCCAGGACTTAAACCTCTCATTTTAAGCTGAACAAGGATCAAGGCGTCATTTTAATGGAACCAAATAACCAACCTATTCGTACAATGTTCACCTGTTGTTACAGAAGGTATCAATTCATTTAATGATCGCAAGTTAAATGCGTTCACTGCAAAAAACTTGCAGTCAATGCATTCTGGCGAAATTTTGGTCTTTTATTCCAACTATCATCCGAATTCAGGCGTTCAGGCATCCAGTAGCTACCCCCAAAAATATGGGTGGTTTCATCCCGGCTGATCACTGAGACGTTGATCTCTACGTTCAAATGGAAATCATCGTCATAGAAATAGGTCTTTCTTGACCTGTCATAGAGGATTGGTGCATGGTAGTCTCTTAATTGTTCTATCAGGTGATATAATAATCTTACACTGATATGAAGTCTTTCTGCCAATTCTGTCGGTGACCCCGTTTTTTCCTGCTCAATTAATGAGTGCAGACGTTCTAATCGTTCCAAATTCTTGATTGTTCTCATAATACTCGACATTTATTGTTACCATATATTCTCATAAATTGCTGGGATCTATCCAATCATCCATGCTGTCAAACAAGAGATCATAGAGGCTTCTTTCCGCCAGGAGAAAATGAGCTGAAAGGGACATTCCTTTCTTTATCTGACCTTTAACACCATTTTTTAATTGAAGAAATTCTGTATCCAGGCTGCATAACACTCGGTAGTATGGGTACTTATCAATAAGTTCCACATCCTTACCAATGTCCCTGATCCTTCCATCTGCCATTCCCCATAAATTATGATTGTAGGCATCAATGCTGAAGCGGACCTGAGCGTTCTCTTTAAGGAATCCTATCAAAGAAGAATTGACAAAGCATTCGACCAACTTGGAAGTATCCGGGGAGATTTCAGCCAGGAGGGAACCGCTGTATAAGACTGTACCCGGTTGGGAAAGCTGTGAAGACAATAGATGCCCGGTCAGGGGTGAAAGAATGACCAGGTCCTTTAATTCTCCTCTCAGGAATTCAATTTCTGCCTGTATCCTATCAATTTTCTGTTGCCAGGTGAATCGTTCCTGTATCCAGATTTCGCGCTGCTGGGATCTGTACTGTAGATATTCAAATCTCTTTTTCCGCAATTCGTTGAGGTGATTCTGATAATCATAGTCAGAAATAACCCCTTTTTCAGCGAGGCGGGAAAAACGTTGTAATTTTTGTTTAACTGCAAGATGTTGTTGCCGTAGTTCATGAGAATTGAGAATATATTTCTCCTGCGAATTCTGATAGTTTGCAGTCTTTAAATTTTGTACTGAAGCATCCTTGTTGTTTAGCAACACATCCAGGTCTGCTAAATTCAGCTTGTAGTCCGATAAACGAATTTCCAGTTCCCGTACACGCAACCAGCGGTTGCCCGGATCCTGAACAAGCAGAGTATCACCTTTATAAACAAATCGATTATGTTCTACCTCGCTGCGGAGAACAGGGGCCGTGGCAAGGACTTTTACGGTGGCACGGGACTGTTCGGAACGGACCATGCCTCTTACAGAACTGTTTACCGGCACCCGGATCCAGGGCATGGCGAGCAGAAAACTCGAAAAGGAAAATAACACCAGGCTGTAGATTATTTTACATCTTTGCGAAAGATGCGCAGAATAGCCTTGTACTGTGAATCGAACACTCCTTTTATCCCGTAATATCTCCATAGCGTATAGAGTTTATTATAGATCTCGGGGTGTAAATGAGAAACAAATATATCGATTATAGTCTATATATCCAAATTAATTTACTAAACACAAAAGTTAATCCATTGCTAATAAATGCATTCGTTAGGGAACAAATCATTTAATTTCGTATCTTTACTCCGTTAAACAACTCATTCATCGAATATAGTCTTAATATGTTAAAAACTATCGACCGCCTTTGGCAGTTTATACAGTACGCAGGGTTAAGCGCAAGACAATTTGATTTGTCTATAGGTGCCAGTAATGGATATACCCTGAGGATGAAGAAGAATCACGCCTCCATTGGGAGTGATGTGATCGAAACGATTCTGAGAACTTACCCCCAGTTAAACGTGGTGTGGTTATTGACTGGTGAAGGTGACATGCTTCTTCCGGAGAAACAGCCGGCCATCTCATCTTACGAGCAGTTACCCGGTGAAAAACAGGCCGAAATTGAACGACTGATCGAGCAGAAGGTAAAGGAACGCCAGGACGAGCAACTCCAGTACCTGCTCAAGGAAGTAACCCGGGAGATCGAAAGGAACCAGGGAAAGAAATAAGCTTTCCTTTAATAGATCCGAGATTTTCTGATAATTTTCATAAAGCGCCCGCAGTACCATGCGGGCAGCTTCATCTTGCCATGTAGTGTACTACCAGGTATTCTTTTTAGATCACACCGATCATCTTCCAGAATTCTTTTATAATTTGAGGGGCATCTCCCCTGCTGACTTCCTATTTTATTAAGGACATCTACTGCGGCTTCATAGTGGCCTGGAGTTCTAAGTAATTCCCAGAGGAGCTGGTCTATTCGCCTTCTTTTTGTCGGATTACCGTTAAAATTTGTTCCCGTAAGCGTATCAACTCTTCTAATTTATCCGCCTCGTTGAGGTTTTCTTTATCTCGTATTCTATCCAATTTATTTCTAACTGTTGTAAGGGTAGAATCTTCTGATAAAAATTTTATGAGATTGGTCAATTCAATATCAAGTTCATTCTGGATTTCAGAAAGTTTTACTTCATATTTTACTTTTTCCGAAGCGTAAACGAGAATAGATATGATGATCAGCAAGTAAGGAATGGTATTGAGATTACGCCATTCATATATATCTATTTCATAAAACAACTCCCAAAGCTGAAATGTCGATAATATAATTGGGGCTAGAATTGCGTATCGCCACCAATATGGACATGTAATAAACCAAATAAACAGTGGTAATATGTATACTAAATTCAACATCACTAGCCATACCATTGTATTAATATCAGGAAAATCAAATGTTCCGATCTCGACAAGGTATAAATTTAATGTTGTGGTGCCAGAAGGAATAAAACGATGTAAATTGTAAATAATGGGCAATATTAGCAAAATGGATATTGCAATCAATTTGGTAATTCTACTTACAGAAGGTCTCCCAATGGAACCAGCCAAAAGACGTTCAGATATCATGCCTCTTGTAAAGACTAATCTATTTTTATAATCATCAATCTTTCTCATTGATTGAAATTTCTTTTCTTCTCTCAACGTGTCCAGCAATCCTTCGTAAAATTTTTTAGAATCGTTTATGATTAATTTTTGAAGACTAGTCCTGTCGAATACCTCATTTATGTTCGATAAATAAGACTGATTTAATCGAAATAAAACATAAATTATAATGCTGTTGATGAATAAGGATAAAATTACAGATAAGAGGTCATTTTGAATAAAAGCGAAAAGATTATAGCGTATAAGAGAATCACTAAATAATATAATAGGAATGAGTGTGAAATAACGCCACTTAAAATAATTGGTTACAAACCAAATTGACAACATAATTATTGGTATCAATTTGAGGAGTATCATCCAAATAAATAATTCATTAGAGCCAAAACCATGTTCAAATTGCCAACCTAAAATATTTAGCGTGCTCTTTTCTGAGAAAGCTAAATGGATGAAAATTAAGAAAGGTATAAATACAATAGCTAGTGCAGTAAAAAATTCTACTCTAACTTTGGGCTTATGAAATAGTAACACAAATGAATTTTGGATAAAACTAATTAATCTTACACACTCACTATATAATTATCCGTTCAAATGTCAACAAAATCCTACAGCCTAACAGAACTCCCCTCCGTGGCCGAAAAAATCCTTCGGAATGCTGAATCCGATGTGTTGTGTTTTTATGGCGCGATGGGCGCAGGGAAGACCACCCTGATCAAGGAACTCGTAAAAGAGCTGGGGGGAACAGAACCTGGCAACAGTCCGACCTTTGGTATTGTAAACGAATATCACAATTCGGACGGCAGTCTGCTGGGGTATCATTTCGACTTCTACCGGCTAAATGATGAAATGGAGGCCCTGGATCTGGGCCTGGAGGATTATCTGAGCCAGGATGCCTGGATCTTTATAGAGTGGCCGGAAAAGATCGCCTCCCTCCTACCTGAGCAACGTACGGAAATTACCCTACAAGTACTGGACCCGGAACACCGAAGTATGGATTTAAATAATCTTCAGGCCAACAGATTTAATAAAAAAAATTGAGCGTAAGAAGCTGATTATAACAAAAAAGTGTATATTTCTCATTCCTAAACACTTTTGTGTACAATTTTTTCTCTTTTTTTTCCTACAACGGCACCCCCCTATTTTATTGCCTTTCAAGCCACTGTAAATCTATTTAATCGATGAAATGCTAGGTTTTATCGATGAAATGTTATAATTTCCCGATAAATAACAAATGATTAGTAATTTTTTTCCTACATTTGTTGTGAAAATGGAACCGAATAATTAACTTAAAACTTGTACGATGAACACAAGAAAAACGATTTTTGGCTTGTTCGCCTGCAGTCTTTTTCTAGTTGCTTCCTGTACTCAAAACACCGCCGCAGAGGATGGTCTTTATGAGCAAGGAGTTGACAGAACAAAGATTATTAACGGGGACAAGAAAAGTGTTGACCGCACAAAAATCATCAATGGCGACAAAAAAAGTGTCGACCGGACGAAGATTATTAACGGTGACAAGAAATCTTAATCAGAAAAAGATTGAGAAAATTGAAAAGGGCAATCATAAATTGCCCTTTTTTTCGTTTAAGAGGTTAAACAACATAATTCCCCTTAATGAGAGCTAAATTGACAGATAGAAGTTCCAAGGCAAAAAGAAGATTAATAGTAGAGTCATTTTTAGCACTACTTATTGTAATCTCTCCTTTTGTTTTTAAGCTTCATGAATATGTTTCGGAGACTGACACCATTAATATATTGGGAATCACAATTGATAGTAATGGGTTTCCGAATGTGAATATATTCATATGGTTTATGCTGGGTAAGGTGGTCCCTTTTTACTTGCTGTTGATCTGGTTCTTCACCTGCAAACACTGGTGGTACCATATAATTATTATCCCGGTGTTGATGTATGCCTTCCAAATATTCGAAGCTTTTATATCTGACGATAAATTTATTGATACTGATAATATACTTTGGATTCTTCCTTTTTGTATGATCGTAATCCCCTTCGTCTACCTGATTCGTATCAAGCTCTACGATAAATATGTTCACGGGATAGACCTGGACGCTATGGATGCCGAGCTGAAAGCGCTTCGGGAAAAAGAAGCCGATAGAGAGGCCAAGAAAAACCAGAAGGTAGAACGTGCCATTGAGCGCGAGACTACCCTATAAGATCTTCCTTTTACATTCTACAAAAAGTCGTAAA
Source organism: Zeaxanthinibacter enoshimensis (assembly GCF_004362865.1). GTDB lineage: Bacteria > Bacteroidota > Bacteroidia > Flavobacteriales > Flavobacteriaceae > Zeaxanthinibacter > Zeaxanthinibacter enoshimensis. The sequence continues at coordinate 1,025,789 of NZ_SNYI01000002.1, forward strand.
TTTGAAATGCTCCCCGCAGACAAATACTGCTTGCTGACGGGTATTTTCAGATGTACAACCTATGAACCAACCTTCATCGCCTTTCAGCAAACAACAACTCCTGCCCCAGGAGGAAACCCTTGAAATCCTTAAACAGAAAGGGGAACTCTTTATAGGGATTCCCAAGGAAAGCCAGCACCAGGAAAAAAGGATTTGTCTAACCCCCGATGCCGTCAATGCGATCACAGCACACGGACACAAGGTAATGATCGAATGCGGTGCAGGGGAAGGAGCGAATTTCTCCGACCTGAATTACACGAATGCCGGGGCGACCATGACCCGGGATACTAAAAAAGTATTTTCCTGCCCCATAGTGCTTAAAGTAGAGCCCCCTACCCTCTCCGAGATAGAGATGCTCAACCCGCAGGCAAACCTGATCTCTGCCCTGCAGATCAAAACACAATCCAGAAAATATTTCGAGGCCCTCGCCAAGAAAAGAATAACTGCCATAGCATTTGAATATATCCGTGATGAAGACGGCAAATTCCCCGCCATCAGGTCTCTGAGTGAGATCGCGGGAATCTCGTCCATCCTTCTTGCAGCAGAGATCATGGCCAATAACCAGCACGGAAGCGGTCTCATGTTCGGGAACATCAGCGGGGTTCCGCCGGTAGAAGTGGTGATCCTGGGTGCCGGCACCGTTGGGCACTATGCTGCCCGTTCGGCCATCGGACTGGGTGCAAATGTGAAGATCTTTGATAATTCGCTCACAAAACTGAGAAATATTCAGACTAATCTTAAACAGACCCTTTATACCTCGACCCTGCAACCAAAAAACCTGCTTAAAGCTTTAAAGCGTTGTGATGTTGCGATCGGTGCCATGCGTGGCATAGACAGGGCTCCGGTGGTGGTGACCAAGACCATGGTGGAGCACATGAAAAAAGGTGCGGTGATCATTGATGTGAGTATCGATATGGGAGGATGCTTTGAAACCAGTGAGCTTACAACCCATGATAAACCGATACGTGAGAAATATGGCGTTCTGCATTACGGGGTACCTAATATGCCGGCACGCTTTCCGAAAACCGCATCCCTCTCCATAAGTAATATCTTTACACCGTATTTACTGAAGATCGGGGAAGAAGGCGGTCTGGAGAATTCGCTCCGGTTTGACAAAGGTCTGAGGAACGGCCTGTATATGTACCACGGGATATTGACTAATCGTACTGTGGGCGAATGGTTCGATCTAAAATACAGTGATATTAACTTTCTTATATTTTAAGCATGCCATTTATTAAACGTCTTGGATTCTTCCTGTTCGGTTTATCTATCGGACTGATCTTCCTGGCCATATTTTTAAGGAAAAAATCGGAAGAAACCGGGACCTCTTTCTGCTATTTACCTAATTGCAGGGTACTGAAAGATATCAGGTCTAAAGAATACTCTTATTCTGATGAAATCAGGAACCAGGGCCTGGACGGACTACTGGATTCTGCCACCGTCGCATATTTCTTCACAGAAGGGGATATTGATTTCGGAAACAGCGACACTAAGACCAAGCCCTGTAAGACCTACAGTATCGAAGGAATAATAAAGGACAGGCCAGCTGTTCTCGAAGTGCAGAATTGTGACTCCCTCGTTATATTGCAAAGCCTGCAGTACTAGCAGTCTGCTTTTAACAGCTGATAATTTTTAGTAACTTCAGGGGATAAAAACAGTTGTCACCGGGACACCCCTGTACAGCTTTAAAATTACTCCTGAATGAAAGTTACGGCAATCCCGGCTATGACACTCTCCCTGTGTCTTTTATTGTTTAATGCCTCCTGTAATCCTGACACAAAAGAAGAATCCTCCAAGAACTTCGAATTACCCAATGAAGTTACAATACAGGATATCCATAAAGGATACGAATCGGGCAGCTTTACTGTTAGTGAAGTGACAAAATTCTACCTGGACCGGGTCAACGAACTGAGTTTTAACGGGCCCGAATTGAATGCGGTGATCAGCCTGAATCCGGATGCGATGGACATCGCGGCATCCATGGATGATAAGTTGAAAAATAATAAGAGAAAAGGTCCTCTTTTCGGTATCCCGGTTCTTCTAAAGGACAATATCAATTCTGCAGACAATATGCCGACCACCGCCGGAGCAAGGGCCATGAAAGAATCCTATCCCGGGGCAGATAGTCCGCTCGCTGCCCAGTTAAAAGAAGCAGGCGCTGTGATCCTGGGCAAGGCCAACCTGAGCGAATGGGCCAACTTCCATTCCCGCTTTTCTTCCAGTGGCTGGAGCGGTCTGGGAGGACAGACCAAAAATCCATATGACACAACCCGCAATCCATGCGGCAGTAGTTCAGGCTCTGCCGTAGCAGTAGCGGCTAATTTAGCTGTTGTTGCCATTGGGACTGAGACCAACGGCTCTATTGTCTGTCCATCGAACAACAACGGAATTGTCGGAATAAAACCCACTGTGGGACTGATCAGCAGAAGTGGAATTATTCCCATTTCCTTTTCCCAGGACACCGGGGGCCCTATGGCCCGGACGGTCAGAGATGCCGCTATCATCCTGGGCGCTATGACCCGAGTAGATTCAACGGATTCCAAGACAACCCAGCCTGGCAGGAAAGCCTATGAAGATTACACCCAGTTCCTGGATCCAAATGGAATCCAGGGCAAACGTATTGGATATTATACTGCACCACTGGATGGTTATGTGCGCATGCAGGGCGTAATGGAAAAAGCAAAAGAATATTTTGAATCCAGGGGGGGCGAACTGGTTCCTATTGAGGAGATCATGCCTTCCGAAGCCAGGAGACATTCCTTCCAGGTGCTACTCTATGAATTTAAGGAAGGGTTAAATAACTATTTCGCTTCCCTGGGGCCTGATTCTCCTGTTAAAGACCTGGAGGATCTTATTCAGCAGACCACCGCAGATAGTATAGAGATGCAGTACTTTGATCACGATCTTCTGAACCAGGCCCAGGAAAAGGGAGACCTTAACTCCAGGGAATACCAGGAAGCGCTCGCCACTATGCTTAAATTAAGCCGCGAAGAAGGTATTGATAAAGTAATGGAAGAACAGCAGCTGGATGCCATCATTGCTCCCACCGGCAGTCCCGCATGGAAGACCGACCTTACCAATGGTGACAACTTCCAGTTTTCGAGCAGTTCCCCGGCGGCCATTTCGGGATATCCGAATATTACCCTGCCCATGGGCCAGTTAGACGGCCTGCCTGTCGGGATATCCATTTTTGGTAAACCGTGGTCCGAACCTGTCTTATTACAGATCGCCTACGATTTTGAACAGGGTACAGGGCACCGAATGTCTCCCGAACTACCGTGAATTTCCGTAAAAGGTGAACTTTTAGCACCTATCTTTGAGCGTTAAAAAGACATGATTGCAATGAACATAGAAGATATTGAAAATATTGAACTTACTTACCTGAAGCTGAAAGATTATAAAGAGCTTAAAGCAGCTATGATCGAAGCTTACTCCTCTATGCCCGATGAATACTGGAGAGAGGCAGAAATCAGAAGCCTGATACGCAAGTTCCCGGAAGGCCAGGTAGTAATCAAGATCAATGAGAAGATCGCAGGATGTGCCCTTTCAATTATTACGGATTACGAGAAACTCTCTGATCAGCATACCTATAAAGAGATTACAGAAAATTACACCTTTGATTCCCATACGGATGAGGGCGATACCCTTTATGGTATAGATATATTTATAAAACCGGAATACCGGGGACTCCGATTGGGAAGAAGGCTTTACGATTATCGGAAAGAGCTTTGTGAGAAACTCAACTTAAGAGGTATTGCCTTCGGGGGCAGATTGCCTAATTACCACAAGCATGCAGATACCCTCACCCCCAAAGAATATATTGCAAAGGTGCGGAGAAAAGAGATCCAGGACCCTGTCCTGAATTTCCAGATATCCAATGACTTCCACCCTTCCAGGATCCTTCATAAATACCTGGAAGGAGACGAAGACTCCAACGAATTCGCCGTCCTGCTGGAATGGGATAATATCTATTACGATAAACCTTCAAAAAAAGCCTCTGCCAAGAAAAAAGTGGTAAGGATCGGGTTGATCCAGTGGCAGATGCGCCCCTATAAAAAACTGGAAGACCTGTTGGAACAAGCGGAGTACTTTATAGATGCTGTTGCAGGATACCGATCTGATTTTGCCCTTTTCCCGGAATTCTTCAACGCCCCGCTGATGGCAGAGAATAACCACCTTTCCGAGCCTGATGCCATTCGTGAGCTTGCAAAATATACCGAAGAGATCGTTCAGAAATTTTCGGAATTATCAATCTCCTATAACATCAACATCATTTCCGGCAGTATGCCGGAGATCCGGGATGAGCGACTCTATAATGTGGGCTATCTCTGCAAAAGGGACGGAACAGTTGAACGGTACGAGAAAATTCACGTAACCCCGGATGAAGCAAAGGTCTGGGGAATGCAGGGCGGGCAGGACTTAAAGGTATTTGACACTGACTGCGGTAAGATTGGGATTCTCATTTGTTACGACGCGGAATTCCCCGAACTCAGCAGGTTGCTGGCGGATGACGGAATGGATATACTTTTTGTGCCTTTCCTAACGGATACCCAGAACGGTTATTCGCGGGTACGGAATTGCGCCAGAGCCAGGGCCATAGAGAACGAATGTTATGTTGCGATCGCAGGTAGTGTAGGAAACCTACCCAATGTTCACAACATGGATATCCAGTTTGCCCAATCCATGGTCTTTACCCCTTGTGATTTTGCATTCCCTTCTAACGGGATCAAAGCCGAAGCCACTCCTAACACGGAAATGACCCTGATTGCGGACGTAGACATCGATCTTTTGCGGGAACTTAATCAGTACGGCAGTGTTAAAAACCTGCGGGACCGGAGACGGGATATCTACGATGTTATCCGATCAAAAAATAAAAAGAAGAAAGACGATATTCTTCCCTGAGAAATTGAATTTCAGCTTACATTAGATCCATTAATGTTTATGTATCACTATGATCCATCCGAATACTCGCCTTGAGTTTATCAGTGAAGAAGTTGGCCACGGTGTGGTTGCCACAAAGTTTATTCCTGCCGGTACGATCACCTGGGTACTCGATGACCTGGACAGGGAATTTACCCCGAAGCAATACCAGAAAATGAATTCTCCCTACAAGGAGATCCTGGACTTTTATACCTACAGGAACAACAAGGGCAACTATATATTATGCTGGGATAACGGCAGGTTCGTTAACCACAGCTTTAACTCCAACTGCCTCACTACCGCTTATGATTTTGAAATAGCCATCAGGGATATTCACCCCGGGGAGCAACTAACAGATGATTATGGTTACCTGAATATACAGGCGCCATTTCGCGGTATCGATGAAGGAACACGCCGGAAAACAGTATACCCGGACGACCTGCTGCGGTATTATAAGAGCTGGGACAAAAAGATCGGAGCGGTGTTTCACCGCATCCCTGACTTAGACCAGCCCCTGAAGCCCCTGTTGAAAACCAAGGTTCTTAAACAGATTGAAGCGGTCGTTTCTGGGAAGGAGGAACTTGCGTCTATTCTCAATAATTATTACCGGGAATGATAACCGGGGATTAAGTCATCAGCGTACTTCCCGCCTTAACACCTCCAAAGGTGGACTTTGTAAAACAGAACGGCTGTTGGTGATCCCTATCAGCACTACTACGACAGTTATTGCAGGGAAGAGGACAACAAATGGTATCCAGGAAGGTATAAAGGTTGTCTCAAAAGCGAAGCGCGCCAGTAATTCACTACCTAAAAGTGATAACAGGATTCCGGACAGACTTCCTAAAATTCCCAGGTAAAGATATTCCAGGGCAACGATCTTGGTGATTTGTTTCCCACTGGCTCCGAGAGTTCTGAGCAATACGCTTTCTTTGATCCTTTGCAAACGACTCGTCCGTACAGCCCCGATCAGTACAATGATACCGGTGATTATACTGAAGAACGAAATAAAATTGATCACCCAGCCAATTCGATCCAGGATATTCTCCACCGTATCCAGTATCTGACGGAGGTCTATTACGGAAACATTGGGATATTTCATAACGATCTCCTGCTGAATCCTGGCAGAAGCTTCCTCATCCATTGTTTTAGTGGTCATAACATGAAATTGAGGTGCCTGCTCCAGTACATTCCCGGGGAAGACCACGGAAAAATTCAGTTGCATCCTGCCCCAATCAACTTCTCTTATGCTCGCCACCCTGGTAGGAAGTATCACCCCCATCACGTTAAAGGTCACCATATCACCTACTTGGACATTGGCATCTGATGCAAAGTTCTCTGCGACAGAAATGGGGACAATACCGGTAGAATCGTATTTCCCTATCCATTCCCCCTGAACAATGGATTCTGAACCAATAAGGCTGTCCCTGTAGGTAGTCCTGAACTCGTGGTTCAAGACCCACCGACCCACCTTGGAATCGGGATCATCTCTTAATTCTTTTGACTCCCTCCCCTTTACACTATGTACCCTCATGGTAACAATGGGTATATTTTCCATTACCACCAGGTCCTGCTGTTCCAGGCTTTGGGATACCAGGCGAGTCTGGTCTGTCTGGATATCGAGCAACAGGAGGTTCGGACTTTCCGAGGTACGGTCAATAGTGGCCCGGGCTAACAACATGTCCTTTGTAAAATAGAGCGTACTGATCAAAAATGTTCCTACCCCTATCGCGAGGATCATGGTCAGGGTCTGGTTCCTGGGACGGGACAGATTCCGCATACTTTGTCTCGCACAGAAACTCCAGTTTTCAGGGAAAAAATTCTGGATGCCCTTCACAAAAAGGTAAGCCACCCCGGCAAGAGCTGAAAAGGCAATTACCAGTCCAAGTACAAAGAAGAAAGCGTAAATCCAGTTCTCCAGCATTCTCAGGGAGAACAGGTAGATCGCAAGGAATATGAGAAATAATATTAGAACACGCACTCTTTTTGCGCGCACTGGTCCTTGTGCTTCTATTCTCAAAGCCTGTAAAGGCACAACTCGCAAAGTTCCCATCAAAGGCAGTAGCGCAAAGAGTACAGACATGGAAAGACCCAGGAGCAAGCCCGTGAATACAGCAGGGTAAGAGAGGCGAACCACCATATCAACAGGCAGAAAATCGTCAAGCAGCAGGGGAAAGAACAACTGAAGCAGCAGTCCGGCCAGCGTACCGATGACACTTCCCAAAAAGCCCATTGCCGTAATCTGTAAAAGGAATATCACAAAGGTCTGGATACGGGTAGCCCCCAGGCATTTTAACACCGCAACACTGGTGAGCTTTTCATTCATATAAATATGGATAGAACTGGCTATCCCAATACAGCCCAGAAGCAGGGCTATAAAAGCGACCAGGTTCAGGAATCGCGTAAAATTCCCATAACGCCGTCCCAGGCTCCGGCTGGTTGCCGTATGCGTATCCAGGTCTGCACCTTCAGCATCCAGCATAGCGTCCAGTTGATCTTCCAGGACCTCCATATCCATATTCTCATTCTCAGCGACGAAATAATATTCATAAGCGATACGGCTTCCCAATTGGATCAAACCGGTTTCCTCTATCACTTCGTGCGGTATGAGTACAGGGGGGGCCACGGTACTTGCCAGGGCAGATCCACCGGGTACTGATTTTAAAGCGCCTGCTATCGGAAGAGTGATATTCCCGATTTTGATACTATCCCCCCGTTTCAGGTTGTATTGGAGCATTACGGTAGCATCTACAAGAGCTCCGCCGTGTTTTTTAAAATCATCTGCAGCCCAGCCCGGCCGGGTTTCGAGTTTCCCGTAGAATGGAAAACCATCCGTGATGCCCCGTACTTTCATCAGTTTAGACAACCCGCTTTGGGTGAACATGACCATAGAGGCAAAATTGATCTCTTCGCCGGCTGTACCCCCTAAGGAGTCGATGACTTCTTGCACCCTCTGATTGACAGGGCTTGAGCTGTCTATAATATAATCTGCTCCTATCAGGGATTTAGACTGCAGGTCTATATTGGATTTCAGGCTGTCACTGAAAGACTGGATTGATACTACCGCGGTGATACCAATGACAATAGAAGCCATAAAAAGGAACAGCTTCCCCTGGCTCGCCCTGCCGTCTCTCCAGGCCATTTTGATCAGCCAGAAAAACCCGGCTTTAGAAATAATTTTTTCTTTCCAGCTCACGGTCGTTAGGGATGACTTGTTTCTTCCATTATCTTACCGCCTTTTAGCCGCAGGATATTATCGCATTTATCAGCCAGTTCCATGTCGTGTGAAACGATGACCAGGGTGGTACCGGCCTCCCGGTTCAGGTCAAAGAGAAGCGACACTACCCTATCACCTGTTTCTTCATCCAGGTTGCCTGTCGGCTCATCAGCAAAAAGGATCGATGGGTTATTAGAAAAAGCCCTTGCCAGTGCAACCCGTTGCTGTTCTCCGCCCGATAACTGAGAGGGATAATGATGTATTCGTTCTCCCAGCCCTACCCGTTCCATCAGTTCGAGCGCCAGGACATCACCTTCTTTCACTCCCCTGAGTTCCATCGGGACCATTACATTTTCCAGGGCCGTCAGGGTGGGCAACAGCTGGTAGTCCTGGAAAATAAAGCCTACATGTTCGTTCCTGAGAAGTGCGCGCTGATCCCCGTTTAGCGTCTCGAGCTTCGTACCGCATAGTTCAATGCTTCCGGTATCAGCTTTATCGAGGCCGGCGCAGAGCCCGAGCAATGTGGTCTTACCACTTCCCGAGGGACCAACAATGGCAAATGATTCTCCTTTCCTGATATCAAAAGTGATATCCTGTAAGACGTGCAGTTCACTGGTTCCACTCTGGTAAGTCTTTGACAAGTTGCGCACGCTTAAAATGTTTGCCATCCTATTGCCTTTTATCGTATAATTGTACGGAGACAAAATAAGAAGAATTTTTCCGATAAGCAGATTTCGCATGAATCCCCTTGTAAAATATTTTTGCCCAATAGTCTTCTTCCTACTCTGTTCCTGTGGCCCGGAACCTAAGAAAGAACCGGAAAAAAACACAGAAGAGAATACGGAAGAGGTGGCAGGCAGCCAGGTGACGGATGACAGGAATATCATCCTTATTTTCGGGAACAGCCTGACCGCAGGATTAGGTGTTGCCCAGGAAGATGCATACCCGGCACTGCTGCAAAAAATGTTAGATTCTGCAGGTTACCAGTATACAGTAGTCAATGCCGGGCTTAGCGGGGATACCACAGCCAGTGGGCGGAGCAGGTTGGACTGGATCCTGAAACAGGATATAGAGATTTTTATATTGGAACTGGGAGCGAACGATGGCTTAAGAGGTATCCCATTAAGTGAATCACGGAAGAATTTAATAAACATGATCCGAACGGTACGTGAGCAGAACCAGGAAACGGCCATACTACTTGCAGGGATGCAGCTTCCGCCCAACCTGGGTCCGGAATATACAGGCAGTTTTAAGAATATGTATCCCGAGATTGCGGAACAGGAAAACGTAATCCTGATCCCCTTCCTGCTGCAAGGGGTCGCCGGGGATTCCAGATTAAACCAGGAAGACGGAATCCATCCTACAGAGGAGGGTCATAAGGTCATGGCTAAAACCGTCTGGCCATTCTTACTAAAAGCTATCACTGAATCTCAGATGGATCCGGTACCCGATGCAGCCTTGCCTTAGGGCAGGAAAACTACATTCTCCTTCGCTTTCTTTCCTTTTTCAATAATTCCAGTTCCCGACTGGTTTGTCCCGCTACTGACGTATTTTCCTGGGCCCTGCGGATCAGGTAAGGCATTACGTCACGAACCGGTCCAAACGGTAGGTATTTTGCCACTTTATACCCTTCTGCAGCCATATTAAAAGAAATATGATCACTCATTCCATAAAGCTGACCGAACCAGATCCTGGAATCATTCTTTTCTATTTTCTTATTTTCCATCTGCTCCATCAGCAGGTAACTGCTTTGTTCATTATGAGTCCCTGCAAAGATGGAAATGGAATCGAGGTTATCAAGAGCGTATTTCACCCCTGCATCAAAATTCTCATCGGTTTCCTTTTTGGAAGCACAGATCGGGGAACGGTATCCTTTTTCTTCTGCCCTTTCGTTTTCTTTCTCCAGGTAGGCCCCTCTTACCGCTTTTATACCGATTTTGAAACCTTGTTCAGTTGCTCGCTGGTGTAATTTTTTAAGGTAATCCAACCTGTCCCACCTGTAGAACTGTATGGTGTTAAAAACAATGGCTTTCTTCTTATTATACTTGCGCATCATCTCCTCTACCAATTCATCTGCGGCATCCTGCATCCAGCTTTCCTCGGCATCTATCAGTAAAGAGACATCCAGGTCATAAGCCTTTTTACAAGTCTTATCAAACCTGTTAACCACCCTGCCCCATTCTGCTTCTTCATCTTTAGTAAGGGTTTTCCCAGCATTGACCTTCTTAAATAAAGACATCCTTCCGTAGCCGGTAGGTTTAAAAACCGCGAATGGAATCGCGCCTTTTTCCTTTACAAAATCCAGGATATAAAGGACTTTTTCAAGAGCATCATCTAAGGGATCTTCCGTATCCTTTCCTTCCACGGAGTAATCGAGCACAGAACATACTTTCTTTTCCCATAATTTCTCAACCACCGGCATACAGTCCTTTTCGCTGATACCTCCACAAAAGTGATCAAATACGGTAGCCCTGATAAGACCTTCAACCGGCAAATGTGCTTTGATCGCCAGGTTGGTCACCGCGGTACCAATTTTGACCAGGGGTTCATTGGCAATCATTTTAAACAAAAAATAGGCTCGTTCCAGCTCCGCGTCTGTTTTTAATGCGAAAGCCGTTGCGGTATCCTCAAATATCTTCTTCATTATTAGCAATTATTCATTGCGCCAAATATAAACACAGATTATTGAAGCAATTCACTAAAAATTGCCTTTATTTTGCTCATATCAAGAGATTTTTTGAGTATGCAATCAATTCAGACCCTGGGAGCACAGGTATACTTTTACCAAGAGGCTTATGCTCAACTTAGTAACCATTTAAAGGGATCCAATTATTCCAGTGTTTTTGTATTGGTGGATGAGAATACTGAAAAAGATTGTCTTCCCATCCTCTTAGAGAAGGTTGAGCAACTTCAGAAGGCTACCATACTGCGAATACCGTCAGGCGAAGAAAACAAGAATATCGCAACCTGCCTGCAGTTGTGGGAATCGCTTTCGGAGGCAGATGCAGACCGGAAAAGTTTAATGATTAACCTGGGAGGAGGTGTCCTCACGGATCTGGGTGGATTTGTGGCTTCTACCTTTAAAAGAGGAATAGATTTTATCAACATCCCTACTACCCTGCTCGCAATGGTTGACGCTTCGGTGGGCGGAAAAACGGGAGTCGATCTCGGCCCCCTCAAGAACCAGGTCGGGGTGATCCGGGAAGCAGTAATGGTATTGGTTATCCCGGAATTCCTGAAGACCCTGGAGGAAAGACAGTTGGTCAGTGGTTTTGCCGAGATGCTCAAGCACGGGCTAATCCAGGATTTTTCGTACTGGCAGCAATTAAGCAAAACTCAGCAGTTTGGTACACTGGAAGAACACATCCATCGCTCAGTATCCTTGAAAAACCAGGTGGTGATGAAAGATCCTACCGAAAAGAATGAGCGAAAAATCCTGAATTTCGGACATACGCTTGGGCATGCCATCGAGTCTTATTTCCTAAACGAAAGTGAGCAGGAGACCCTGCTGCACGGGGAAGCGATAGCCATAGGTATGGTATTGGAGGCCTATATCTCCTCTAAGCTCACTGGATTACCGGAAGATCAGCTTTCAGATATCAAGACAACATTTAAGCGGTTTTTCAAGAGTGTGGTCTTTACGGCTTCACAGATAGAATCAATTTTAAATCTCCTCAGGTATGATAAAAAGAATTCATACGGGAGGGTAAACTTCGTCCTATTGAAATCGATCGGGGAACCAGTAATTGACGTACAGGTGCCTGAAGATCTTTTAAAATCTTCTTTCGCTTACTACATGGAATAAGCATTACATGTACATAAACCATCAGTTTTACAACTCTTATATTTTTGAAACAAGAAATTACAATAGTTTAGAAGGGAATAACCACTGAGACAATGATTCAAACCTCATTGTCAGCACATTAACCCTGTGAACTATGAAACGAATACTCATCGACTACAAAAGGCTACCGCACGAAGTGGCAGCACTCCTGATCGAAGCTTACCCGGACGGCTACGGTGATGATGATATCATCGCCTTTAAAACCGCCGGCGGGGAATATATAGAAGCAGTGGAATTACGTACCGGGGATATCCTGTACCTGGTTAAGATCAGTAAGAGTTTTTCTCATTTTATCGCCAATTTCGATGCTGCGATAGAAGAAGAGCTGGATTCCAAATCCGTTAAAGAATCAGCAAATCCTGATGATAAAGAGCTCGAAGAAGAAATTCCCGAATTGGAACTCAATCTGGACCACGAAGGAGATGATGATTCGGACGAGGATCTATAGGTATTTTGCCCTGATCACATTCCGGTGGTGCTTTTGATGACCGCATATCAGGAAACCCAGGGCTGCAACACTCACTGGTGAATTACTGGCTGTTCCTTTAAGCCGCAGTTCTTCAGGCCCAAGATTTTCAAACAGGGTGATCGAACTATTCCTCACTGCCCTGTATTCATTGATCACACTTTCTTTAGTACGATTATTTGCCCCTGAGACCGGCACGTAGGCATCGTGCTCAAACCCCGGTAAAGGCGTGGTATCCTGCCGGGCTATTCTCAATGCCCTGTACTGGAAAACCCTTTCAGAATCCAGCACATGAAGCAATACTTCTGCGATGGTCCATTTTCCAAGTTCATAAGAATGTAACCATTTATCAGCCGGAATGCTTTGTATAAACTTGGGAAAGTTATCAATTTGGCTGCGCAGGAGCTGCATTAATTCAGCCTCTCCCAAGGTATCAATATATGCCTGGTAGTAGGGATGAAAATCTCCTTCCTTTAAATCAGATACCTTCATACCTTATAATATGTAGTTTTGCGGAGTACCTTCTAGAGCTCATTGAAGATCGTATGCATCAGACGTTTTTTATCGTTGATGCTCTCTTCAAGAGAAATCATAGTTTCTGTCCGACTGATCCCATCGATATCATCAATCTTAAAAATGATATTCTTGGCATGGGTAGTGTCTTTTGCCCTGATCTTACAGAAAATATTGAACTTGCCCGTGGTAATATGAGCCACAGTGACATTAGGGATCTGGACCAATCGCTCCAATACAAACTTGGTCTGGTGTGTCTTTTCAAGAAAAATTCCGACATAAGCGATAAAGGAGTAGCCCAGTTTTACATAATCAAGGGTCAGGGACGATCCCCTGATGATACCGGCTTCTTCCATTTTTTTTACACGAACATGAACCGTTCCTGCAGAGATCAACAGTTTTTTAGCAATATCCGTAAACGGAGTCCTGGTATTGTCGATTAACATGTCCAGGATCTGGTGATCAATTTCGTCTAACTTAATTTTTCCCATGTTGACATTATTTAGGGCAAAAATAGAAAATTAAGAAATTAATCTTAACAAAAATTGCAGATATTTGAAATATGCTCAACGAACGGGTAAAATCAGAGAAAAATAGTTACGCCAGAATTTGCATAATTTCTTTATTTTTTCGAAGGGTATCCAGCTCAGAAGGCACTTTACAGTCATATTGGATATGACCATAATATTGAGACAATTTCCCGCGTTCCGCCAGGTATGGTTCAAAAACGATCTGGTTATTTTTCAGCACCTCCTTATACATCACCCCCACCCTTGTATTATCCCGGGCACCGGGAAGCAGGATCTCCGCATGCGATATCAGGATATCGAAAAACTGCTGGTTATTTTCGGGAATGTCATTGTAACTATCAACACGGTGCGACTTATGCAAGCTTTTGCCTATGCCCTGCAGTGCGGCGCAGATCGCCCGGTAAACAAATTCCCGGGTCTCCTCCCTGGAATAATCCCCCGGGCTGTGCCCGGCCTCAAATAATAAGGTAGGTGTACCCATGGACTGGAAGGTATCCCCAACACAGTTCATATTGTAGCTATCATCATATCTCCCTATCCTTCCCGGAAGGCTTTCACCCAGCTCCATATATATATGACTGATGAGGCGCATACTCTCTGCCCTGGATTCGGTAATACTGCGATCAGCGTCGGCTGCGGGAGCCAGGAAGGACAATGTTGCAGGGCTATTGCTGTTACCTGTATTAAAGATGGTACGCTGATCATGCAGGTTAAAGCAATAATCCGGCTGCCATTCATCATAAGTTTCACGAAGAACGATACTTTCAGGTTGAGTAAGTTCGGCTGCATCGCGGTTCAGGTCTACACCATTTGCATTAACCCGGGTATAAGCAAAAGCGCCATCCGGATTTAACTGAGGTATTATTTTAATAGTGCAGCGGTCAAGGATATCACCACCACCCCCTTTCCCGAAAAATGCAATCAGGTCTAGGACAGCTTTCGTAGTCGTGGATTCGTTACCGTGCATCTGTGACCACATCAGAACTTTTAAAGGCCCCTGGCCAAGAGTGAGTAATTGGATGGGGCGGTCTTCGACGGAGTACCCGATCTTCTCCAAAAAGAACAGATGAGACCAGATCGCCAAAACCTGGTTCACTTTTTTGGGAGGCAGGTATCTTCCATTAACTGAAACCTCCTTAATGTCCTTATAATCTAATGCTGTTGCCATACACTTAATAATGCTATTGGTTTACAAAAGTAACTTGTTTAAAATTCACAAATGTCAACACGATTATTTAACTTCGTAAACAGTTACATCAATGAATTTCCCTGAAGTTGTTTACGATTGTAACTTGATTTTAACACTTGATTTAAATTGACTATAGTACATACTCAATTATTTGCATTTCAATGTATTACAGTTAATGATGTGAATTTATGATTCAATATATATTGGCAATTAGTTCAGATGGATCGCTGAGCGGAATGTTCAGGTTAACAACTTAAATTTAACATGGTAAACACTGAGGAGTTCATAAAGAGACTGGAGCGAATCATCGCTCATTACGACATGACAGCGGCAGCATTTGCGGACCAACTGGGAGTTCAGCGATCCGGGATCTCTCACCTCCTAAGCGGGCGAAATAAACCCAGCCTCGATTTTGTCCTGAGGGTGGTAAAAACCTTCCCGGAGGTAAACCTGTACTGGCTCCTGAACGGGAAAGGTAGCTTCCCGGCAGAACAAAACACCGGACAAAATCTACCTGCCCCCTCCACCGCTTCTATTAAACCATCAGACCAGGCATCAGGATCAACTTCAAACAAGGTGATCGATAAGATCATTATTTTCTACAAAGACGGGAGTTTTGAGAGTTATCAGAAAAATTTAGAACTCGATCAGAAATAGGCTCGTTTATCCTCTTCCGGCATTAGGCGAATTCAACCCCTTTTAGTTATTTTGTAGCATGATCCAGAGATTTATACCTGCCTTCTTGGCCATACTCACCCTGAGCAGCTGTTATTCGCCGGAGCGCGATTGCAAGTCCTTTAAAGACGGTACTTTCACTTTTACCACCGAAATTAATGGTGAAAGCAAAACAACCAGGTTTGTGCGATCTGGCAATATGGAGATCGACTATTTTGAAGGAAAAGCTGATACATCGGAAGTGCGATGGCTGAATGACTGTGAATACATTGTAAAAAAACTGAATCCAAAGGACAGATCGGAAGAAGCTTCAATCCACATGAAGATCCTGTCTACCACGGACAGCTCTTATACTTTTGAATACAATATAGTAGGGAGCAAAAACAAATCTAAAGGAACCGCCGTAAAAACTAACTAGCATGTTTGAAATCCTCACCTCCGCCGATGCCTGGGTAGCCTTACTTACCCTTACTTTCCTTGAAATAGTACTGGGCATTGATAATATTGTCTTTATTTCTATCGCCGCCAATAAGCTACCGGAAAAAGACCAGAAAAAAGCGACCAACTGGGGACTGATCCTGGCCATGGTGCAACGGATCATCTTATTGTTTGCAGTAACAGCCCTAATCGGCCTATCCGAGCCATTTTACCAAATTGATGCCTCCTGGATTCACGTTGGAGTGAGTGGACAGGCACTGATACTGTTTTTCGGTGGTCTTTTCCTCTTATATAAAAGTACCTCGGAGATCCACGACAAGGTAGATCAACCGGAATACGGCCCCGACAAAGTGAAATCAAAGAATCTGACCACGCTCTCCAGGGCTATAGTACAGATCATTATAATCGACTTTATTTTCTCCATAGACTCGATCCTGACGGCAGTCGGGATGACCAACGGGATAGGCGAGAAACCGGGTGATGCCCTGATACTAATGATCATCGCCGTGGTGATCTCAATTATTGTAATGCTGGTATTCGCTAACCCTATCAGGAAATTCATCAACGAACATCCTTCGATGCAGCTGCTTGCGCTTTCGTTTTTGATCCTGATCGGTTTTATGCTTATCGCGGAAGCCGCACATTTGAGCCACACAGAGATATTCGGCCAGCAGATCGGTGCTATTCCTAAGGGGTACCTATATTTTGCTATAGCCTTCTCGTTACTGGTGGAATTCCTGAATATGCGAATGCGGAAGAATAACAATACCGAAGTCAGGGATGTTGGACCGGCGGAATAAATAAAGGAAATCCACTGCTTCTTTCCTGCAGGGAGTGCTGCTATCTTTCGATTGGGGAGGCGGGAGCTTGCCCCCGTCCCCAGCTCAGTCAGGGATAATACCCCGGACACCACCAACCTGGCGGGAACATCCGTCAAAATTGGGATTTTATAGCTTTAATACTTGTGGCGAAATACCTTTGAGGGTTACTATTTTGAAGATCGTTCTCCCGGCGCCCTGCTACGGACCTAACCAGCTCCTCCTAATTATCCCGGAATTGACCAGCTGCTTCCTGAATCAGCAAAGGAGCACACTTCCGGAAGCCTGATACAGCCTTCGGACTTGTTCAAAAAAAAACTGCAGCCTTAAAAGCTGCAGTTCATTTTTATAGCTCGTTCGAACTTTAATTTGGCCTGCTAAAAGCCAGCTTAGGATTTTTCCGCTTGTATTCCTGGAATTCGCGTTGTTGCTGTTTCACGGTAAGCGTACTGCCGTCATGACTCCATCCCGGAGGTCCAAAGACATACATGAACTTATGATACCAATTCCCGGATTTCTTTACATCCTTCCAGATATCCTTGAATTCGTGGGTCAGGATGACCACCGGGTTGTAGGAATTCGGAGCGTGGATCACCCCGTATTTCACATCAATACTCTCATCAAGCGCCTTGTAAGTGCCGAACATCCGGTCAAAGATATTGAGGATTCCACCATGGTTCTTATCAAGATATTCCACATTCTGGGCATGGTGAACCTGGTGCATGGTATGGGTGTTTAAAAATGTTTCCAGGAAGCCTAGTTTAGGCACGTAAACCGAGTGTAGCTGAAACTGCCAAAGGGCTTCGATCCCAAGGCAAACGATCACCATTTCCGGCGGAAAACCAATTGCGGGCATCCACATGTAAAAGAGCGGCTTGTAAAGAATGGTGAACCAACCGTTTCTCACGGCAGTTCCCAGGTTAAAATTATCAGAGGAATGATGAACGATATGCGCTGCCCAGAGAATGCGGATCTCATGGTTGGCGCGATGGAAACAATAATAGGTGAAATCATCTGCCAACATACAGAAGATCCAGACATACCAGGCGTAGCCGAAAGACTCGTAACCCAGTAAATGGGTACGTACTCCATCTACCATAGGATTGAATAATTCATAGGTGTACTCAAATAAGAATACCATGAACACAACCTTGAACAGCGGTCCGAGAATAGCAGAACCCACACCCATAAATCCACTTGCGAACAGATCTTTCCAATGATAGAGATCGTCATCGCCATGGGTTTTGCTGTAGGTAAGTTCTAACAAAATAAACGCGATAAAACAGGGTACTCCGTAAACTAAGGGGTTTGTAAAATCCATTGATTAGGTCAAGTATTAATTTAAGAATGGTAAGGCAGAACCATGTGGCCTAGCATTTTAAGTTAGTGATCCAATTATTTTTAAGAGTCTTTCCCGGAGCGCAACAGATCATTCTGTTCTTTCATTAATTTCTCCAGACTAGAAAGGAGTTCAATGTTTTTAGGCGTAGGCTGCTCCTGGTTCTTCGGATCTTCCGACTTCTCTTTAAGCCGGTTGATGAATTTGATGACCACAAATATAGTCAATGCAATGATGAGAAAGTCAATTAACACCTCTAACAATTCTCCGTATCCTATTGCAACTTCAGCTGCGTCATCCGAGGCCTCCCTTAAAACGTGCTTCTTATCTGCCAGGTTCACCCCGTCGGTCATAAGTGACAAGGGCGGCATTACCACTTTCTTTACTATGGTATTGACTACATTGTTGAAAGCAGTACCTATGATGATACCTACCGCCATGTCTATCATATTACCTTTGACGGCAAAATTTTTGAACTCCGTAAAGAACTTCTTCATGCGTATTCCGTTAATCTTTTACTGATCAGAACAAAGTTGGTTGTGAATCGTCTTCCTCACTGCCTTTATTAGGATTTTTTTTGGCTTTATCCTGCTGGCTTCCTGAATTCTTTCCATCTGCCTTAACATCCTCTTCATCAACTACTTCTATATCTTCTGTCTTATGAGGTTCAGGTTCCTCATAGGGTATGGGATCCAATGCGTTGATCTGCTTCACTTTTTCCGGAGTAAGCTGGTTGCCCATCGCCTTGATCCCTTTGACAGAAATAAACTCTTCCAATGCTATGACCTGGTTAGGCTTTTGCTCCTTCCCTCTCGGTTTGGAAAAGACCAGTTCTGCCACAGGCTTCCAATCTGTAAACACCAGTTCCAGGTAGGATTTCGGATGATCCGTGATAATTAGCTCTTCCTTATTCTCTTTTTCGATCAGGAAGCGTTTCACATAAAACCTCTCCTTTTCTCCGTCAAAATAAATAGCAGTTATCGGCTTATTGGGCTTCCATTTTTCCAGCACCAGCATGTCCTGGTCAAAATGCATAGTGAGTTCCGGGATAGCTGTTTTCACCATCCCTTTCTGCGTAATGATAAGCAACATGTCCTCACTGGTAAACTCCCCCAGGAGCTCTCCCCTTTGATCAACATTGAGCCTGCGTACCGTTTCGTCAAACCATATTTTACGTGGCTTTAAGGTAGAAAGGCCTTTTTCCTTAAGCTCAATGCGTTTGACAGCATATTTGGTAACAATATTTCCCTTGGAATTCCTTCCTTTGATCAGTACATCAGCGAAATCGAGATCCCATTTCAGTTTCTTTATACTACCTGATTGTCTCAGGTGGATAGTGACCACTTCGGCCTCTCCATTTGGATTTGCAGTAAAATAAAGCACCTCGGATTGTGGCTTGCCTGTCGTAAGATCATACATCTTATCCCGGGTGATACTGGTTACACTGAAGCGCTTCACATAACTTGCACCTCCCCGACCATCTTTGTAGATCATATTGTAGATGGTGCGCTTATCCTTTTTCTTAAAGACAGCCACGTGGATGATATTCTTCCCGATAAACGTCTTGGCATCTACCTTTGTCACCATCATTTCTCCACTCTTCGTAAAGACAATGATATCATCTATGTCGCTGCAGTCCGTGACATATTCATCTTTTTTAAGAGATGTCCCGATAAATCCTTCTTCCCGGTTTACATAGAGCTTGGTATTGCGGATCACTACTTTAGTAGCTTCTATCTCATCAAATACTCTGATCTCAGATTTTCGCTCCCTGCCTTTGCCGTATTTCGCTTTAAGCTCTTTAAAATAATCTATAGCGTATTCAACCAGGTGTGCCAGGTGGTGCCTTGTCTGGGCCAGTTTATCCTCCAGGCTTTCGATATGTTGCTGCGCCTTGTCGAGGTCAAATTTCGAGATCCGCTTGATCCTGATCTCTGTAAGCCTGACGATGTCTTCCTCGGTAACTTCCCTTTTAAGGTGAGCGGTATGCGGCTTAAGACCTTTGTCAATTGCTGCGATCACGCCTTCCCAGGTCTCTTCTTCTTCGATCTCCCGGTATACGCGGTGTTCGATAAAGATGCGCTCCAGGGACGCAAAATGCCATTGCGCTTCCAGTTCCTCCAGCTGTATCTCCAGTTCCTGCCGCAAAAGCTCTACCGTATAATCCGTAGAACGCTCCAGCATTTCGGTAACACCGATAAAAAGCGGTTTGTTGTCCTCGATAATACAACCTAAAGGTGAAATAGAAGATTCGCAGGCAGTAAATGCGTACAGGGCGTCAATGGTTTTATCCGGTGAAAGACCGGAAGGCAGATGGACTAATATCTCCACCTCAGCCGCCGTATTATCTTCTATTTTCTTGATCTTGATCTTCCCCTTATCGTTCGCTTTAAGGATAGAATCAATTAAAGAAGAAGTATTGGTCCCGTAGGGTATCTCCCTAATAACAAGGGTGTTCTTATCCAGCTGCTCGATCTTGGCCCGCACCCGGATCTTCCCTCCCCGCATTCCGTCGTTGTAATTAGTAACATCTATGACTCCGGCAGTAGGGAAATCGGGAAACAATTTAAAACGCTTGCCCTGTAAATGTTTAATGGAGCCATCGATCAGCTCGTTGAAATTATGCGGGAGTATCTTGGTTGATAGTCCCACCGCGATACCTTCAGCACCCTGGGCTAATAATAAGGGAAATTTAACCGGTAAGTTTACCGGTTCTTTTTTACGCCCGTCATAAGACATCTGCCATTCGGTGATCTTAGGACTAAAGACCACATCCAGTGCGAATTTAGACAAACGAGCCTCGATATAACGGGAAGCTGCGGCGCCATCCCCGGTCAGGATGTTCCCCCAGTTACCCTGGGTATCGATAAGCAGGTCCTTTTGACCTATCTGCACCATCGCATCCGCGATACTGGCATCCCCGTGCGGGTGGTACTGCATGGTATGACCAACCACGTTGGCCACCTTGTTATACCGACCGTCATCCAGTTCCTTAAGCGCATGCATGATCCGGCGTTGCACCGGTTTAAATCCGTCTTCAATAGCAGGCACCGCTCTTTCCAGGATCACGTACGAAGCGTAATCCAGGAACCAATTTTTATACATGCCGGTTACCCGCGTCAGGCTGTCTTGCGAGCTATCCTGTGGATCCTCGTGATGTTCGTTCACTTCCTCATTCTCTTCCATTCAATGAGAATCGTATTTATTTGATTTATAGTTGGTTTTCGTCTACTAAATCTACTTCTACTTTAAGGTTTTCAATGATGAATTCCTGCCGGTCAGGGGTATTTTTCCCCATATAAAATTTCAATAATTCCTCTATGGAAAGCGCCTTATCCAGCATGACAGGTTCCAGGCGGATATCATCCCCAATAAAATGCTGGAACTCATCCGGGGAGATTTCTCCTAATCCCTTGAACCGGGTAATTTCGGGCTTCCCGGTTAATTTCTGGATAGCCTCTCTCTTTTCATCCTCACTATAGCAATAGATGGTCTCTTTCTTGTTCCTGACCCTGAAGAGTGGAGTCTGCAAGATATACAAATGGTTTTCCTTGATCAGTTCCGGGAAAAACTGCAGGAAGAAGGTGATCAGCAGTAACCGGATATGCATCCCGTCTACATCCGCATCCGTAGCGATCACAATATTATTGTAACGAAGATCCTCCATGGATTCCTCAATATTCAGGGCAGCCTGGAGTAAGTTGAACTCCTCGTTCTCGTATACGATCTTCTTAGACATCCCGAAAGAATTCAGAGGCTTCCCCCTTAAGCTGAACACTGCCTGGGTGTTCACATCCCGGGATTTGGTAATAGATCCCGAGGCGGAATCTCCCTCCGTAATAAATAGAGTGGTCTCCAGTCGGCGATCGTTCTTCATGTCCCCGAGGTGTACCCGGCAATCCCTTAATTTCTTATTATGCAGGCTGGCTTTCTTAGCACGATCCCTGGCCAGTTTCCGGATACCGGACAACTCTTTCCGTTCTTTCTCGGCCTGCATGATCTTTCGCTGGATCTTTTCTGCCGTTTCCGGGTTCTTGTGCAGGTAGTTGTCCAGCTGCTTCCCGATAAAATCATTGATATATGTCCGGACCGTAGGCAGGTTTCCTCCCATATCCGTGGATCCCAGTTTTGTTTTGGTCTGGCTTTCAAATACCGGCTCCATGACCTTGATAGAGATCGCTGCAATGATCGATTTACGGATATCCGAAGCATCGTAATTCTTACCGTAGAAATCCCGGAAGGTCTTTACAACCGCTTCCCGGAAGGCAGCCTGGTGTGTACCTCCCTGGGTGGTATTCTGTCCGTTAACAAAAGAATGGTATTCTTCACTGTACTGCGTCCGGCTATGGGTAAGTGCCACTTCGATGTCCTCCCCCTTAAGATGAATGATAGGGTACAGGAGATCTGTCTCACTGTTATTGTCTTCCAGCAGATCCTTTAACCCGTTTTCCGAGTAAAATTTTTCTCCATTAAAGATGATCGTCAGTCCGGGGTTCAGGTAGACGTAATTCTTAAGCATGCGTTCCACATACTCGTTACGATACTTATATTTTTTAAAGATAGATTCGTCCGGGCAGAACATTACTTTGGTTCCCCTTCTGCGGGAGGTCTCCTCCAGCATCTCTTCATCCTGCAGATCACCCTGGCTGAATTCTGCTGATTTGGATTTTCCATCCCGGGTCGATTCTACCTTAAAATAGGAAGAAAGGGCATTCACGGCCTTGGTACCTACCCCGTTAAGCCCAACCGATTTTTTAAACGCCCGGGTATCGTATTTACCCCCGGTGTTCATCTTGGAGACTACGTCGACAACTTTTCCAAGGGGTATACCCCGGCCGTAGTCGCGTACGGTAACCCTGTCGCCATTGATAGAGATCTCAATGGTCTTCCCTGCGCCCATCACAAATTCATCGATACAGTTATCAATGACCTCTTTTAGCAGGATATAGATCCCGTCATCGGCCGAGGAGCCATCACCGAGTTTACCGATGTACATCCCGGGACGCATCCGGATGTGTTCTTTCCAGTCTAATGACCTTATGTTATCTTCTGTATACTGGGTATCCGACATGTTTAAGGGGGTTAACCCCGCTAATATAAAATTTCGGGGGAATAATCAAAATTAAAGTAATTAACAATGCCAGC
The DNA here is from genome assembly GCF_004362865.1 of Zeaxanthinibacter enoshimensis. Lineage (GTDB taxonomy): Bacteria > Bacteroidota > Bacteroidia > Flavobacteriales > Flavobacteriaceae > Zeaxanthinibacter > Zeaxanthinibacter enoshimensis. The sequence goes on from NZ_SNYI01000002.1 coordinate 1,048,919, forward strand.
GCCATTTGTTGATAGGCCCTGGTACAGAATCATTTAATCCGGGTGTCAGATATGTAAAAGAGTGATAAAAGTTTAGACATTAAAACGGAAATGCATCACATCACCGTCCTTCACTTTATACTCTTTTCCTTCTACCCGCATTTTCCCGGCTTCCTTTACTTTAGCTTCACTGCCATAATTTACGTAATCATCGTATGCGATGACCTCGGCACGGATAAATCCTTTTTCAAAATCGGTATGGATCACTCCGGCTGCCTGGGGTGCAGTAGCATCTATAGGGATGGTCCAGGCCCTTACTTCTTTTTCCCCTGCCGTAAAGTAGGTCTGAAGATTGAGCAGGGAATAAGCTGAACGGATCAACTTGGCCGATCCTGGTTCTGTAAGCCCAAGATCATCCAGGAACATCTGTCGTTCTTCATAAGTATCCAGTTCCGTAATATCAGCTTCTGTACCTACGGCAAGTACTAATACTTCCGCATTTTCCTCAGCAACTGCTTTCTTTACCTTCTCCACGTAAGCATTGCCATCTACGGCAGATCCTTCATCTACGTTACATACGTAAAGTACGGGCTTATCTGTAATTAGCTGTAATGGCCTTACGAATTCTTCCCGGTCTTCTTCACTTACGGTAATAGCACGGATACTTTTACCGGCTTCCAGCCCGGTCTTCAGTTGCTGCAGCACTACCTGCTCCTTCTGGGCATCTTTGTTCCCCGTTTTAGCGACCCTGGCAACTTTCTCCAGTTTCTTTTCAACAGTTTCCAGGTCTTTCAACTGCAGTTCCATGTCAATGGTCTCCTTATCCCTGATTGGGTCAACAGAACCATCCACGTGAACCACGTTATCGTCCTCAAAACAGCGCAATACATGCAAAATCGCATCGGTTTCCCTTATGTTTCCAAGGAACTGGTTTCCCAATCCCTCGCCTTTGCTTGCTCCTTTTACCAGCCCGGCAATATCTACGATCTCCACGGTTGCAGGCACTACCCGCTCCGGGTTCACAAGAGATTCCAGCTTCTCGAGTCTCGGATCCGGTACGTTTACCACCCCGATATTAGGCTCAATAGTACAAAAAGGGAAATTGGCACTCTGGGCCTTGGCGTTTGACAAACAATTAAAAAGGGTTGATTTACCCACATTGGGCAATCCTACGATTCCTGCTTTCATTAAGGGATTTTTTTAACGGCGCAAATATAGTGCTTCTTATGATTAATACAGTTATGTATCCCTACTTAAGGAATTTTACTAATTTAACCGCTTAACCAATTAACAGATTATATATGAAAATTTCAATTTTGTTTCTTCTGAGTTTTCTTTCGGCAGTTTCCCTTATAAGAGCCCAGGAAAGTATTTCAGGAACAGTGAAAGATGATGCCGGCGAACCCCTGGTCGGTGTTAATATAGTTGTCAAAGGAACTACGCGGGGCACTACGACCGACTTTGACGGTATCTACCGGATCGATGCTGACGGTGATGACGTGCTTGTATTCAGTTATATAGGGTACAATACAATTGAAGAACCGGTAAACAACCGCAGCACAGTTGATGTTACGCTGATGGAAGGCGTCGCCCTGGACGAAGTCCAGATCGTTGGCTCGAGAAGCCCGAAACGGACTTCCACCGATACCGCTGTTCCGGTAGATGTGATCGATGTGGCCGAGGTCACTACCCAAAGTGGCCGGATAGAAGTAAATGAACTGCTGCAATATGCCGCACCCTCCTTCAACGCTAACAAGCAATCAGGATCAGACGGTGCAGACCATATAGACCCTGCAACGTTAAGAGGACTTGGTCCCGACCAGACTCTGGTTCTTATCAACGGAAAAAGAAGGCATCAGTCTTCCCTTATCAATATTTTTGGAACCCGGGGACGGGGAAATACCGGAACCGACCTTAATGCCATCCCGGCCGCTGCGATCAAGCGTATAGAAATTCTTCGTGACGGGGCCTCGGCACAGTATGGTTCGGACGCTATTGCAGGTGTGATCAACATTGTCCTGAAAGACCGCACCGATGGTGTATCCGGAGTCGTAAGCTACGGCGCATACAATACCAATGCGGATGTGGATGTCTCAGACTACGAAGCAGATGATTACGGGGTCTGGAACACTGATGGATTCCGTCTCGATACAGAACGCGATGGTAATGCCATTGGTAAAGACAAGAATTTTGACGGTGGGTCTGTAAAGGCCGCAGTAAATTACGGGGTAGGTATTGGTGAAAAAGGCTATGCCAATTTTACTATGGAATATATTAGTAAGAACAAGACCTTAAGACCTGCTTTTGATTTCAGGAAAGGTTTTGGGGAAGCGGCGATCGATGGTCTGAACCTTATGGTGAATGCAGCCATCCCTGTATCTGAGAACACAGAGTTCTATGCCTTTGGAGGCCGAAACTACCGGGATACGGACGCTTATGCATTTACCAGGAACGGCGGTGCCAGGGTTATACCGGAAATCTATCCGAATGGCTTCACACCCAGGATCACTTCCAATATTACCGATAATGCCATTACTGCCGGATTTCGTACAGTTTTGGATAACGACTGGAAGGTTGACCTGAGTAATTCCTATGGGAAGAACAATTTCCACTATTTTATTAAAGGAACTCTCAATGCTTCCCTCGGTGAAGTTTCTCCAACAGATTTTGATGCCGGTGGTCACAGCCTGAGCCAGAATACGACCAACCTTGATTTCTCCAAATACTATGAAGATGTTCTTTACGGGATGAACCTGGCCTTTGGTGCCGAATACCGCACCGAGAATTTTATCATCTTTGCCGGAGAAGAAGGCTCTTACGGCACCTATGATGAGAATGGCATCCTGATCACAGATCCGGCTAACCAGACTCAACCTGTAGATCCTATCAGTGGTGATCCGAGACCGGGTGGCTCGCAGGGTTTCCCCGGGTATGGACCGGCGAATGAAGTAGACCGCAGCCGTTCTAACTTCTCACTATACGCAGACGGAGAATTTGACCTAAGTGAATCGTTTTTACTGAGTGCGGCTGCCAGGTTCGAGAATTACAGCGACTTCGGGAGCACCCTGAACGGAAAACTAGCCGCAAGGCTTAAAGCCTCGGATAATATCAATGTACGGGGATCCCTGAGTAGCGGATTCCGTGCACCTTCCCTGGCACAGATTTACTACAACCTTCGCTTTACGAACTTTGTCGGTGGTGAGGCATTGGAATCGCTCCTCTCCCCTAACAACAGCCCGGTAACGGCTTCGTTTGGAATAGACCAGCTTAAGGAGGAAACCGCGCTGAATGCCGGCCTGGGTTTTACAGCTACCTTCGGAGCATTTAATGCAACTATAGACGGGTATTACATCAATGTACAGGATCGGATCGTGCTTACAGGTAATTTTGATGCTCCACAGATCCCAAATGTGGAAGCAGCACAGTTCTTCGCCAATGGGGCGGATACAGAGACCGTGGGACTGGATGTGGTTCTTTCGTGGAGAAAGAATTTCGCAGACAGCAGGGTCTCGGCCACCTTTACGGGGAATATCAACAACATGACCATTACGGAAGTAAAGAATGGTAACCTGGATGAGCAGACTTTTTTCGGGGAAAGGGATAAGGCCTTCTTACTGGCTTCAGCCCCGGACAGTAAATTTACCCTGAACCTGAACTATGACAAAGACTGGTTCAATGCCGGGCTTGGGTTCACTCGCTTTAGCAGGATAGAATTACTGGATTTCCAGACTTTTGAAGATCCTGCAGATTACGGGGGCTTCCAGAACCAGATCATAGCGGCAACCGATACTTATGACCCTAAAATAGTTACTGACCTGGTACTGGGCTTTGAGCTATGCGACAATCTTAAACTGAATGTAGGTGCCAATAACCTATTCAATGTTTACCCTGACCAGCAGGACGATTGGACAGAAGCCGGTGGTTACTGGGACTCTGTGCAGATGGGTTTCAGCGGAACATTCTACTATACGAGGTTAGGATTTAATTTCTGAGAAAACCTAAAAGAAACCATCAAGAGCTGCTTTAATAGGCAGCTCTTTTTTATTTTAGGAGCCATGAAAAGAATTGTACTGCAAGGCATGGCCTATGACGATAAGTCTTCTTACCAGAAGGGGCCCGCCCTTGCTCCTCCCCTGATCCGCCTAGCCTACCTAAATGATTCTTCCAACACCTGTGCGGAGAACGGGACAGACATATCGGAGGATATCATCGAAGATAAGGGAGATTACAGCATTAAAGATCATTTTGAGATTGAACGCCATACCCTGGAAAACCTTCGCGAAGGGCTTCCCCTGTTAACGCTGGGAGGTGATCATTCCATTACCTACCCCCTGCTGAAAGCGATGCACCTGGTGCATGGTCCTGTAGATATATTGCATATTGACGCACACTCAGACCTGTATGACAACTTTGAAGGGGATCGGTTCTCACATGCCTGTCCTTTTGCCCGCATCATGGAAGAGCAACTCGCGGATAAGCTGGTACAAGTGGGAATCCGAACCCTGAATGCCCATCAAAGGAAACAGGCTGATAAATTTGGGGTGCAGATCATTGAGATGAAAGACTGGGATTTATCCCTGCTACCTGAATTTAAGAACCCGCTTTATATCTCCCTGGATATTGATGCACTGGACCCGGCCTTTGCCCCTGGGGTCTCTCACCTGGAACCCGGAGGTTTCAGTACCCGGCAGCTGCTGTCTATCCTGCAATCCATCAAGTCACCTGTTATCGGTGCAGACCTGGTGGAATTTAATCCCCTCAACGATCTTAACGAACAAACCGCGATGGTCTGTGGTAAGTTATTTAAAGAGCTGGTCGCATTGATGATCAAATAATTAATGGTCGCCCGGGTGTAACATTTTTAGCTACCGTTCGTCTGGTTGTCAAAAGCATACAAGATTGAAAAATTTTCTACTAAGCCTTGGATTTAGCCTTTTCCTTTGGACCGGGGTATTTGGCCAGGAGATAAGCGGGCGTGTCCTGGATGAACAGACCAGGGAGCCTATAGCTTTTGCCACGATACAGTCTGACCGTTTTGAAGGTGTGATCAGCAATGATGAGGGTTATTTTGCGCTGCCACTAAATAATTCCGAAGGCTCGCTTACGGTTTCCTGCATGGGTTACCAAACCAAAACCCTGCCCTTAAAAAGCCTGCAAGCCGGTAAACCCATTATTTATTTAAAGGAGGCAGTGGTTTTACTCGACGAGGTTATGGTTAGTAACCGCAGACCGGATCCCTATGAGATCCTCAGGAAAGTGAAAGAGCGAATACCGGAAAACTATGTCCTGGATAACCGTTCTTACCGTTTATTCTTCAGGGAAACCTCCAAAGCAGATTTTGAGGAACTGGATATGGAAGTAGAAAAAGCAACTCATGTTAAAAAAGAAAACCAGGAAAAGACCAACCAGGAACTCCGGGCTCTGTCTCAACTGGTAAAGGATAGCCAATCCAAAAACTTCAAAGATTTTCTCGGGAATTTCCTGGTCCGGGATGCTGATACCACCAAACTAGCGGTTCTTAAAGCTACTGAACTGCTCGACAGCAGGAAGGATTTTTCCATGGATAAGGTGGAAAACAAGGCAAAGAACATTGTACTGCAATACCTGGATACCAATTTAACTTACACTGTTAAGACCGGGATCATCAAAATTGACGATGAAATGAATCTCAAGGACGACTCGGATGATAAAGACAAGGGGCATTACAGTACCGCTTCCTTGAGATCACAGACCAGATCGCTTTTTAATTATAGCAGGTTCAATTCAGGCTCCACCCTCTTGCAGCTAATGGATCCTGGGTTGTACGAATTCCAATACCTGAGATCGACCATGCTCGGAGATGAACTCATTCACGTGATCACTTTTAGACCAGACAGGGGTAAAGCTAAATACAGCGGGAAATTCTATGTCAATGCCGACAATTATGCCCTGGTGAAAACAGAATATGCCTATGCTCCCGGAAAAAGAGGGGCGAAATTCAATTTTAAGCTATTGTTAGGAGTGAAAGTTGTGGAAAACATTGAAAACGGCACCATCCTCTATAAACGCGATGAACTGGGTAAATACAGTCCCTCCTATATCCTTCATAACGAAGGTATCTATGTTTATGTTCACAGGCCTTTCAAGTTCATTGAAAACAGTCCTGCGAGGAACAAGGTTCGTTTTGATTTTAAGATGGCAGGAAACTTCATCGAACGTTCCGAATTACTGATCAGTTCAGCTGCTGCCATGCCCCCGGGTGACTACCAAGCACTAAAGGAGCCCGAAAAGGTAAGATTCCTGGAATTAAAGAAGTACGATCCCACGATGTGGCAGGATTCGGAGATACTCCAACCCTTGCAGGAAATGAAGAATTTTGAAGCGATAGAATAATTTATTCCGGGTGCATGAAACGCTGCTTGGCCATTAAAGTCTCCACAGATTCCACATGGTCTTCATCAGGTACACAACAATCCACGGGACAAACGGCAGCACACTGGGGTTCTTCATGGAAGCCCTGGCACTCGGTACATTTATCCGGCACTATGTAGTAAATTTCGTCGCTGATAGGCTCCTGAACTTCCTCGGCATCCACTTCGCTCCCATCAGGTAAGACCACCTTACCCGAAAGCGATGTACCATCTTTGTAGCGCCACTCGTCCGCTCCTTCATAGATAGCGGTATTCGGGCACTCCGGTTCACATGCTCCGCAGTTGATGCATTCGTCTGTTATTATAATTGCCATAAGCTCCTTCTTTCATTAAAGTTTATAAAACCAAAACGGTTTTATAAACTGATTCTTATACATCTCCGGAGAATAGCTTCACTATTCCTGGGAGAGCGGGCTCTTGGTTCTCCCGCATTTCCTATTTTTGCACAAAGGTAAATGCTAATCCAATCCCTTACAAATATAATGGGCGACCACTCACTTAGATTAAAAGCTTTTGTTAAACTTGGAGCATTCTTCAGGGAATTTATATCATCTGTAACACAGGATAAGGAACATGTAATTTCTAAAGATGGCTGGATCTCGGAATTCCAGACAGCTATCACGCTCGCATCTCAACAGAACCCGTGGTTCACGGAGGAGTTCCAGTTACAGGCTATAGAAAACTGGGGAGAAGCATTGAAAGAAGAATCCCTGCAAGACTGGCTGGCAGCGTACCCGCGGGCGAACGGTGAACCTAAAAGGGTTGCCCTCATCATGGCAGGGAACATTCCCCTGGTTGGTTTTCACGATTTTCTTTCGGCTTTGATCACAGGCAACTCGGTGCTGGTAAAATTATCTTCCAAAGACAAAATTTTATTCCCTTTCATTGCCAAATACCTGGAGGATACGGAACCTTCACTGAAAGATGCGATAGAATTTACCGATGGTCGTCTGACCGACTACGATGCAGTAATTGCCACAGGCAGTAACAACAGCGCAAGGTATTTTGAGTATTATTTTGGAGGTAAACCCAACATCATCCGTAGAAACAGGAATTCTGTTGCCATCCTGGATGGTACGGAGAGTGAAGAAGAGTTAAAGGCCCTGGGGAGAGATATATTTGATTACTTTGGAATGGGGTGCAGGAATGTTTCCAAGCTCTATGTCCCTCAAAATTATCAGTTTGATAAATTCTACGAGTCGATCGAATGTTATTCCGATGTCCTCAACCATACCAAGTATGCCAATAATTATGATTACAATAAGGCGGTATATCTCATGAGTGAATTTCCCATCTTGGACAATGGTTTCCTTTTACTGAAAGAAGACAGCTCTTACAGCTCCCCCATCGGTACGGTATTTTACGAGCGTTACAGGACCAAGGAGGAATTGAATATTAAACTGGAGCAGGATAAGGACCAGATACAATGTATTGTAAGCAATTCTACAGCTGAAGGTTTACCCTTGGGTAAGGCTCAGTCTCCGGGACTCTCAGATTATGCCGACGGGATAGACACGGTTGAATTCATGTTAAAAATAACGCATAAATAGCTTTACGGGAATTCCCCTGTTTGGCTGTAATTTCAGATCTTTAAATGTTAATAGAATCTACTATGAAAAAACATAATTTTAGTGCAGGGCCTTGTATTCTGCCCCAGGAGGTGATGCAAAAAGCTGCTTCTGCAGTAATTGAACTGGATGATATAGGTCTGTCCCTGATAGAGATATCTCATCGTAGTAAGGAATTTGTGGATATCATGGAACAGGCCAGGTCACTTGCACTGGAATTACTGGGGCTTAAGGACAAGGGATACCAGGCTCTTTTCCTTCACGGGGGTGCCAGTATGGAATTCCTTATGGTTGCCTATAATTTCCTGGAAAAGAAGGCAGGATACCTGAACACAGGTACCTGGAGTGATAAAGCGATCAAAGAAGCCCGCCTCTTTGGCGAGGTGGTAGAAGTTGCCTCATCCAAGGACAAAAACTATAATTTTATTCCAAAGGATTACAAGATACCAGGAGACCTGGATTACCTTCACATAACCTCAAATAATACCATTTATGGTACACAGTTTAAGGAGATCCCGAAGACAGATCTTCCCTTGATCTGTGATATGAGTTCTGATATTTTCTCCCGTCAATTGGACTTTTCTCAATTTGATCTGATCTACGCCGGGGCACAGAAAAACATGGGCCCTGCCGGGGTTACCCTGGTCGTGGTCAAAGAAGATGCGTTAGGAAAAGTCAGCCGGAAAATTCCATCTATGATGGACTACAAGGTGCACATAGACAAGGACAGTATGTTCAATACTCCTCCTGTATTTCCTGTATATACATCCATGCTTACCCTTCAATGGTTGAAAGACCTCGGAGGTATAGCTGCAATCAAGGAGGTCAATGAAAAAAAGGCACAGCTGCTCTATTCAGAAATAGACCTGAACCCATTGTTCAAAGGCTTTGCAGCCAAGGAAGACCGTTCAAATATGAACGCTACCTTTACGCTTGCAGATGAGAAACTGAAAGACACTTTTGATGCAATGTGGAAGGAAGCAGGAATCAATGGTCTGAATGGCCACCGTTCTGTCGGAGGATACCGCGCCTCTATGTATAATGCGCTCTCCCTGGAAAGTGTGGGGGTTTTGGTAGATATAATGAGCGACCTGGAGCGTAAAGCCTGATATAATTAATAAAATTAAAAAGCTAATGAAAGTACTTGCTAACGACGGAATATCCACGACAGGGATCACCCTTCTAGAAAAGGCAGGATACGAGGTGATCACCACCAGGGTGGCCCAGGAACAACTGGCTTCCTATATCAACCGGAATAAGATAGACGTACTGCTGGTGCGAAGTGCTACCAAGGTACGCAAAGAGCTGATAGATCAGTGTCCCAGCCTGAAATTAATAGGGCGTGGGGGTGTCGGTATGGATAATATAGATGTCACTTATGCCCGGGAAAAAGGGATACATGTGGTCAATACACCGGAAGCTTCCTCTGATTCCGTGGCCGAACTGGTTTTTGCTCACCTTTTCGGAGGGGTACGATTTCTCCACAATGCGAACAGGGATATGCCGCTGGAGGGAGACAGTAACTTTAAAAATCTGAAGAAATCCTACGCAAAAGGCATAGAACTTCGGGGTAAAACCCTCGGCATCGTTGGTTTCGGACGCATAGGACAGGCTACGGCGAAGATTGCCCTGGGTGTGGGGATGCAGGTTGTCTATCACGACCCGTACGTTGAAGAGGCAGACATCACGGTTTCATTCTTTGACGGGCAATCGGTATCTTTCCACCTGGAAAGTCTCTCTAAGGACGAGGTGTTAAAAAAGTCAGATTTTTTAACCCTGCACCTGCCTGCCCAGGACAAGTACGTGATCGGCAAGGAAGAACTGGAGAAAGCAGGATCGATCATCGGAATTGTCAATGCCGCGAGAGGGGGAGTTATTGACGAAGTAGCGCTAGTAGAAGCACTGGAAGAAGGCCTGGTCTCATTTGCTGGACTAGATGTTTATGAATCCGAACCATCCCCCGAAATAAGGATCCTGATGCATCCGAATATTTCGTTGACACCACATATAGGCGCAGCGACCGAAGAGGCCCAGGACAGGATAGGACAACAACTGGCAGAGCAGATCCTGCAGCGATTACAGGCCTGAATTACACATTGTGATTAACAACTAACACCATACAGATGACAGGAATTCTAGAATTACTACAAAGCAGTGAAGGAAGACAAATGATAGACGGGCTTTCCCGGGAAACCGGTGCCCCGGCTCATAAAACAGCTGATGTACTGAGCATGGCATTACCCCTGCTACTTGGAGGAATGAAAAAGAATGCTACTTCCGAAGAAGGTGCCAAAAACCTGATGCAAGCCTTGAACAGCAATAAACACGACGGCAGTATTCTGAATAACCTGGGTGGATTATTTGAAGGAGGTGTCAACCAGGATATATTAAAAGACGGGGCAGGAATTCTGGGTCATGTATTCGGAAGTAAACAAGCCCCCGTTGAACAAGCACTGAGCCAGAAATCCGGCCTGGATACAGACACAATAGCCCGTATCCTGAAGGTTGCGGCTCCAATAGTTATGGGATACCTGGCCAAGCAGAAATCCAAACATAATGTCAGCGATACAGGAAGTATGAACTCGCTTCTGGGTGGACTGCTGGGAGGCCAGCCGGAACAGAATCAAAGTTTACTCATGAGCCTGATCGATTCCGATGGCGATGGTAGTGTCCTGGATGATGTTGCAGGGATGGTTTTGGGTAATAAGAAAAAGAATGGCGGTATAGGCGGTATGCTTAGGGGGTTATTCGGTAAGTAACGCCAGTCGGCTTAACACTCTTTAACAAGACCATTTGCTAACCCAAATGGTTTTTTTGTATCTTATTGTAAAGCAGAAACTAAGATTATGAAACGCATATTTTACGTACTGGGTCTCCTATTGGTAACCACCCTCACCATAGGAAGTTGTGGAGGTACAAAAGATACCGTAAGCATCACGGAGGCAGAGAAGAAAGCCTTCCAGCAAGAAGAGGGAGATACGCTCAAAATAGCGGATGAAGAGACGGAATACGAAATCATTATTATTGAACCTGGTTTCCAGACCTGGCTGCAGAGTATTGCCAGGCCGGAAGGGTATTACAGCCAGACATTCCTCGAGACCAGGAACCGTATTTACGTAACTAACTGGAATAACCGGGCCTTAAGCCCTATGCAGTTTGATCCTAATCTTTACCAGATGCAGATCAACTATGAACCTAATATCGATTATGGTTACGAGGTGAATTATAAACTCTATAATTACTTTATTTATTTCCAGAGAAAATATAACCAGCGCCTTGGACCTTTTTTACCAAGGATTTAACCCTTATATTTGCCGGATACTTTTAAAGAAATATGCAGAAACTTAAAAAACGTTGGGGGATACATTCAAACTTCCAACTAGTACTGGTTTTTATCGTATTTGGAATCACCGGCTCTTCAGCGGTCTACATCGCGAAACCCTTTTTGGAATTTATAGGCTTGGAAAGAACTAATTTTCCTGATGCATGGTGGAGCTCTACCTTGTACTGGACGCTGCGCTTACTGCTTATTTTTCCATTCTACCAGGTGTTACTGGTACTCTATGGGTGGCTGTTCGGACAATTCCGTTTCTTCTGGAATTTCGAGAAAAAAATGCTCCAAAGGATGGGCCTCGGTTTTATTCTGAAATAATCTTAATTCTTTAGTGTTACAGAGAAAAGCATATAAGGTGAGCGAAATTGTGGTCAGGATCACTGCCTGCCTGCTGCTGGGCTTTTTACTGCTGCCTTCTGTATTGAAATTAGAACACTCCCTGCGTGAACACCAGGAAATTCATTGTAAGGATGGGATATCCCTTCATTTCCACGAGGCTGAATGGGATTGTGAATTGCAGAAATTCAAGTTTTCCGTATTTGTCTACAAGCTGCCGGCCCAACTTGAGACTTTCCGCGAATTAATCGCTATCCGCTTATTTCCTTCTACTTACCATTATCAATATCAATCCTTAACCCGGTATTTCTCCTTACGGGCACCCCCCTCCCTTTCATAATTAACAAGTGATTTTCGAGATTTAATTAATCAATTCTTATTAGTTATGAAGTTTCCTATAATTATAGCATTCCTGCTATGGGGCTCTATTGCCGTAGCACAATACCAACTTAATGGTAAAATTACCGCCAAAAACGACGGAACAGAACTGGAACAGGTTTCCGTTTATTTTCCACAACTTGAAAAAGGGACAACCACCGATGAGAACGGTGAGTTTTCTTTTAATGACGTGCCAGCCGGGTCTTATAAATTTATTGCATCATATATTGGATTTAAAACATATTCTGCGACTATAGATTTTCCCGGGCATCCGGACATGCTGCAGATAACACTATCCCCTTCTGCCATTGAAATGGAAGAAGTCATCGTGTCTACCCCTTTCCATAAACTACAACGCGAGAACGTGATGAAGGTAGAGCAGGCAGGTATGGCCGAGTTACGCAACCGGGGGAGCATGAATCTTTCAGACGGGATAACCAATATCCCGGGAGTAGAAAGTGTATCTACCGGGATCGGCATCGGGAAACCGGTTATCCGGGGGCTTAGTGCAAATCGTGTTCTAGTTTATACCCAGGGGATAAGACTGGAAAACCAGCAGTTTGGTGATGAACATGGGCTGGGCATTGATGATGCAGGAATAGAAAGCGTAGAGGTTATTAAAGGGCCTGCTTCTCTTCTCTATGGGTCCGATGCTCTAGGGGGTGTCTTATACCTGAACCCGGAGAAATTCGCAGATGCCGGGGATTCTGAAACGGATGCCAGCACCACCTATCACGGGAACACCCAGGGATATTCTGCCAATGTGGGGACCAAGGCCTCCGGTGACTCATGGAAATACCTGGTCCGGGCAGCCCTGAACAGCCACAATGATTACGAAACGGGAGACGGTTTATATGTCACTAACAGCCGTTACCGAACTTATGACCTTAAAACAGGAATAGGATTCCAGCAAAAAGGGTTCATTTCCTCGCTCCGGTATAATTATAACCTGGCCGAACTCGGGATCCCATCCGGGATAGGTGCAGACCAAGGGGACCGCAGCCCGCTCCTGCCTAACCAGGAGATAGGACAACATATCCTGAGCTCTGTTTCCGAGGCGTTCTTCAAAAATTCAAGCCTTAAAATGACCCTGGGGTATATCTTCAATGACCGGAAAGAATTTGAAGACCACGAGCATGAAGAAGAAGAATTATTACCCGGTATGGAGGAGGAGGAAGAAGAGGGAGCAGCTCTGCATATGAAACTGAGTACTTTCAATTATAACTTACAGTACCAGCTTCCCCGGACTTCCTCTCTTGAGACCATTATAGGCGTACAAGGGATGAGCCAGACCAATCGTAATTTCGGGGAAGAGATCCTGATTCCGGATGCTACTACTAATGATATAGGAGTCCTGGCCACATCACACTGGCATCTCAGGAATAACGATCTGCAGTTCGGACTTCGTTATGATCACAGGTCCCTAAAAAGTGAGCGAACCGGCGAGCCCGGACAGGAAGAGTTTATAGAAGCGGTGAACAGGCAGTTTAACAGTTTTAATGCTGCACTGGGATGGAGAACCGACCTCTCTGAATCCATGATAGGCCGGGTTAACCTCGCCAGTGGGTTCAGGGCACCTAACCTGGCAGAACTGACCTCTAACGGAACCCATGAGGGTACCAACCGTTACGAAATAGGAGATGCAGACCTCGCCAATGAAAAGAATATACAGGTAGACCTTGCCCTGGAATATAAGAATGAACATTTTGAATGGTATGCCAACGGGTTCTATAACCAGGTATCAGATTATATATTTCTAAGACCTACCGGGGAGTTACGTGATGGCGATGCTGTATTTAATTACGAACAGCAGGATGCCTCACTGTACGGTGGTGAGGTAGGACTTCATATCCACCCCCACCCCCTGGACTGGCTTCACCTGGAAAGTAGTTTTGAAGCAGTGATCGGGGAATTGGATAACGGCACCTCATTACCCCTTATCCCAGCCAATAGTTTTACCAACACCCTCCGGGTAGAGTTTGACAAAGGACCGATGCGTTCCCGTGAGAGCTACGCATTTATCACCCTGAATTCTGTACTGCAGCAAGATCGTGTAAGTTCTTTTGAAACGGAGACACCGGCTTACTCATTGCTGAGCCTGGGTGCCGGCAGTACCTTCAATCTAGGACAAAATGTACTGCAGTTAAGGCTAAGTGCCACCAACTTACTGGATAAGAATTACATTGCACACCTCTCCCGCATAAAGCCGGATGGATGGGCAAACATGGGAAGAAATATAAGCCTGGGCGCAACACTCACCCTTTAATCTCCAGATTTCCTGGTCTTACGGAAGCCGTAGAAGAATTGCCCCAGAAAACCTTTTGGAACTTCATCATCTCCCTGGAAACCCAGGGGGATGTTCCCACTGTTTTCCGGTATATAAGTAGTACCGAAAAGGTAATCCCAAAGACTCAGGCTGATACCGTAATTAACCCCTGACCTGCCCTCCGGAATCTCGTAAGCATGGTGATAAAGATGCATGACAGGATTATTGATGAGGTACTTCAGCGGGCCGTAAGATAATTTTATATTGGAATGGTTCAGGTGACCAATGGCAATAGCAGCAAAATGAACAATATAAGCCTGTTCCGGTTCAAAACCTCCTAATAACATTATTCCAAGGGTTTTCAATGGTTTATACAGTACATTCTCCATCCAGTGGAATCGGAAATGTGCTGCAAAACCCATCTCTTTTACACTGTGGTGAATCTGATGGAACTTCCACAGGAAACTGTAATGATGCAGCATTATGTGGGTGACCCATTGTAGAAAATCAAGGATAATGAAAAACAACAGCAATTGGGCCCATACCGGGAGTTCGTTAATGGGAATAAGGGCAATACTCTGTAAGGAAATTCCAAGGTCTCCCGCCGCTACTTCGATCATGCTGTAGATGCCGCCGATCGCAATAGCGAAAACAAAGAAATTAAAGAACATGTAAAAGGCATCCAGCCAGAAGTCCTTGCGAAAAATCGACTGGTTCTTCCTCCAGGGAAAAAATATCTCGCCGGCCCACACCAGCAATGAAATGAGGATAAGGCCCCAGAAATAATTCGTATACCAGGGCACACGGAAAAGCACAGACTTCCATGTCCAGTTCAGGTTGCCAAGGAAGGCATCGTAAAAAGCTTGGAAATATTCTAACATGATCTGCTTCTGAATCTAGAGTGCTTCTACCGTTTTCTGCTTACGGATGACATAAGTATAGATCCACATCAGGGTGAAGGTCGGGACTACATCCATTCCCGGTAAGATCTCTTCAATAAAGGTAACCACCCCAGCAGTCTTACCGGCCTGGCCCTTGTACATCCGGGTCATAAACCAGGCCGCGATGGGAGCCCAGATAATATCCAGGAACATCCCTATTCCGGGGATAAAAAAACTTGCCATCCCCACCAGGTCCAGTACTATACCCAGGATTAGGTGTTTCTTTTTTTGATTTGCAGGCATACTCATTGCTTTGAAACAAATTTAGCAATAAAGATGCCAAAGAAATTATGACAGGTCAGAGCTGATAAGTTTCAGGAATTCATTCCTGGTTTCAATTTTCTGAAATTGACCACGGAAGCCAGAGGTTGTGGTGACCGAATTCTGTTTTTGTACTCCCCTCATCATCATACACATATGGGAAGCCTCAATAACTACCGCAACTCCTTTAGGTTGCAGGGTATTATTGATACATTCCAGGATATCATGTGTAAGTCTTTCCTGTACCTGCAGCCTCCTGGCGAAAACATCGACAATCCTGGGAACCTTACTCAGCCCGACAATATGTCCGTTAGGTATGTAAGCAATATGTGCTTTCCCGAAGAAGGGCAGCATGTGGTGCTCGCATAAAGAATATAATTCTATGTCCTTGATAATGACCATATCGTCATAATCTTCGGCAAACATTGCGCTTCTGAGGATCTCTTCGGCGTCCTGCTTGTACCCCTGGGTCAGGAACATCATCGCCTTGGCTGCGCGCTCCGGGGTCTTTATCAGTCCTTCCCTGTCCACATCTTCCCCCAGGTCTGTGATGATCTGTTGAAAATGACTCCTGACTTCGTTGGTCAGTTCTATATTATACTCTTCTAAACTTCTGTATGGTCCCATGGTCAAAATCTCAGTTTCTGTCATGTTTATACTTTTCTTCGATTCGTTAAACAAATGTACGTACTAGTCAGCACGCACAATTTTATTTAACGTTTCCTTGGTAAGATAAACAGCACACCCGGCAAAATTACAGCTTTTTAACAGATAGCCTTGCTCCAATAACATTTTGTAGTATTAGGGGTAATGATTACTTTCATGCCCCTAAAAGACAAGCATGATCAAGGCTTCCAATATTGAAAAATACTATGGTGATCTCCAGGTCCTTAAAGGGGTGAACTTACATATAAAAAAGAAGGAAGTAGTCTCCGTAGTAGGGGCTTCGGGTGCAGGAAAGACTACCTTGTTACAGATCCTAGGTACCCTGGACACCCAGAGTAACCGCAAGGATGGCCAGCTGTTGATCAATGATGTCGACATCACCTCGCTGAGTGAAAAGGAATTGGCACGGTTCAGGAACGAGAATATTGGTTTTATTTTTCAATTCCACCAGCTGTTACCCGAATTTACAGCTTTGGAAAATATACTCATTCCGGCATTGATCAGGAAAACTGCTAAGGCAGATGCTGAGAAGAGAGCGATGGAATTACTGGAGTTCCTGGGATTAACCCACCGGGTGCACCATAAACCTTCTGAACTTTCGGGGGGTGAACAGCAGCGTGTTGCTGTGGCACGCGCCCTGATCAATAATCCCGCCGTCATCCTTGCTGACGAACCTAGTGGAAACCTGGACAGCGACAGTGCAGATAAATTACACCAGCTGTTTTTTCGGTTGAGGGACGAATTCGGCCAGACCTTTGTCATCGTTACCCATAACGAGGAATTGGCAGCTATGGCAGACAGAACGCTTACAATGGTCGACGGCCTGATAACGGGTTAGCCCGTCCTTGTTTCTGTACCTATCCCTATCTTTGCATTCCCTATGACAAAGAAGGAACTCAAAGATTTTATGGATGCCAAGGTGGAACAGTACAACCACCCGAAATTCGTACAGGACGATCCCATCCGGATCCCCCGTAGCTATTCATCAAAAGAAGATATAGAGATCAGTGCTTTTTTAACCGCAACCATAGCCTGGGGCAACCGGAAGAGCATCATCAATAATGCTTACAGGATGATGGAACTGATGGATAATGCCCCCTTTGAATTTGTCCGGGCACACCAGGAATCAGACCTTGATCGCCTGGAGCCTTTTGTTCACCGCACCTTTAATACCACGGATTTCCGCACCTTTGTCCGTGGACTCCATCATATATACACCCATTATGACGGATTAGAGGGTATTTTCCGGGATCATGCAACCGGGGAATCACTACAGCCCGCTATCAGTGTACTTAAAGAAAAATTCTTCGAGATCCCACACGAACCCAGGACCACGAAACACATATCGGATCCCCTTAAAGGGTCATCTGCAAAGCGACTTAATATGTACCTGCGCTGGATGGTAAGAAAGGACCACTGTGGCGTAGACTTTGGGATCTGGGACAGTGTAAAAGCCTCTGCCCTCTCCTGCCCCCTTGACGTACATACCGGCAATGTTGCCCGGCAACTGGGACTCATCCACAGAAAACAGAACGATGCCAAAGCCTTGGCCGAACTGGATGCACACCTCAGGAGCTGGGACCCTGCAGACCCGGTAAAATATGACTTCGCCTTATTTGGACTAGGTGTTTTTGAAGGATGGGGTAAAGAGCAGGCTGCAAAAAGCAGATCCTGAGGTCTGTTTCATTTTATACTGTATCCCTCAAAGGGAGCTTAAACAAGAATCGGTTGCCACGGATTATTTCATTATTTTAGGCGGACTAATCCAAAACATACCATGATAAAAAAGAATTTTACCCCTTTTGCAGTCCTGTTTTTCTGTATAGGACTGTTGACTGCCCAGAACCGGAAACTACCCATTGATACCGTAGTTACCACCAAACACAGTGTAACCGTTAACGGGACCTCTTTTAACTATACCGCCAAAACAGGTACGCAACCTGTATGGGACGAAAAAGGTGAACCCATAGCTTCCCTGCATTATACTTATTATACCAGGGATAATGTCTCTGATCGTGCATCACGACCACTCCTCATTTCTTTCAACGGAGGTCCGGGGTCGGGAAGTGTATGGATGCACCTGGCTTATACCGGTCCGAGGGTACTGAAAATAGACGATGAAGGTTATCCCGTACAACCCTACGGTGTTAAAGAGAACCCTTACTCTGTTCTCGATGTTACCGATATTGTGTATGTCAACCCGGCGAATACAGGATATTCCAGGACCATCCCTGAAACAGGGAAAGAAGTGGATCGGGAAAAATTCTTCGGGATCAATGCCGATATTGAATACCTGGCAGAATGGTTAAATACCTTCGTGACCAGGAATAACCGATGGAGATCTCCTAAGTACATCGTAGGAGAAAGTTACGGCGGTACACGGGTTATGGGATTATCCCTGGCCTTGCAGAACCAGCAGTGGATGTACCTGAACGGGGTGATAATGGTCTCCCCGGCAGATTACAAAGTAATACGGGTGGGCGGCCCGGTCAGCAGTGCCCTTAACCTGCCCTATTATACAGCTGCAGCCTGGTACCAGAAAGCTTTATCCCCGGAATTGCAGCAGAAGGACCTGCTGGAGATCTTACCTGAATCTGAGGAATACACCATCAACACCCTGATCCCTGCACTTGCAAAAGGTGGGTTTATTCCTGATGAGGAACGCCAGGCAGTTGCGGAAAAGATGTCCTATTATTCCGGCCTGAGTAAGAAAGAGATCCTCAGCCTGAACCTGGACGTGCCTACCGCTTACTTCTGGAAATCACTGTTAAGAGATAAAAGTGGATATACTTTGGGAAGGCTGGACAGCAGGTACCTCGGTATAGACCGTGAGTTGGCGGGTACCAGACCGGATTATTCGGCCGAACTAACCTCCTGGCTCCATAGCTTTACCCCTGCTATTAATTATTACCTGCAGGAAGAGCTTAATTTTAAGACTGATATCAAGTACAATATGTTCGGACCGGTAAGACCCTGGAATAATGATGATGACAATACGAGGGATAACCTGAGGCAGGCAATGGCGCAAAACCCTTACCTGAATGTCCTTATTCAATCCGGTTACTACGATGGGGCAACTACCTATTTTAATGCCAAATATACCATGTGGCAGGTAGATCCTAGCGGAAAGATGAAAGATCGATTTGAATTTAAAGGTTACAGGAGTGGTCATATGATGTACCTGAGAAGGGAAGATCTTAAAAAAGCCAATGATGATATCCGTGATTTTATCATACGTACCAGCACCCAGGGTAAACCAGCGAAATATTAATGACTCCTTTTAATAACAATATGGTCCTCATGGGACACAGCAAAAGCAGGGGGATATTCCTCCTGCTTTCACTTTTAGCGATAATGATAGGCTATAGTCAGCCTGCTCATAACGATAAAACCAATTCCATGGCTGACAGTCCAGGGAAAGATGGTCCGTTGCGGGTAGGTGTAGTGGGATTGGTGCATACGCACGTGCACTGGATCCTGGGACGGGAGGATAAAGGAGATATTACCATTGTAGGGATCGTGGAGCCGAACCGGGAACTGGCAGAAAAATACGCTGCACAACACGGTTATAGTATGGACCTGGTCTATGATACCCTCGAAGAAATGGTAACTGCAACAGAGCCCCAGGCGGTTACAGCCTTCAACACTATCTACGACCACCTGGAAACTGTAAAGTACTGTGCACCAAAAGGCATCCATGTGATGGTAGAGAAACCGTTGGCAGTTAATTTTGAACACGCTGAAGAAATGGCACGCCTGGCGAACAAACACCAGATAGCCCTGCTGACCAATTATGAAACCAGTTGGTACCCGAGTACCCATACCGCTTATACCCTGCTTCAGGGATCAGGAAGCGTTGGTATTCCAAGAAAGATCGTCTTTCATACGGGACACCAGGGACCTGAGGAGATCGGCGTAAACAAGGAATTCCTGGAGTGGTTGACAGACCCGGTGCTGAATGGCGGTGGTGCGCTTACCGATTTTGGTTGTTACGGGGCGAATATCACTACCTGGTTGTTAAATGGGGAGGCACCGCTTTCTGTAAGTTGTACTACCCAGCAGTTTAAACCGGAGAAATATCCGGATGTGGAAGATGAAGCAACTATTGTCCTGACCTACCCGGATATCCAGGTGATCATACAGGCCTCCTGGAATTGGCCACATGCAGTGAAAGATATGGAAATCTACGGCACACTAGGCTCCCTCCGCTGCCCGGATGGTAAGACCGTGATCAGCAGGAAGGCGGGCGACAAGCCTGAACAATTATTGCAGCCTCAACCCCTGCCCCAAGGAAGTGATGACCCTTTTTCCCTTTTGGCCAAAGTGGTCCTGGAAGATTATCAACTCCCTGAATTTGACCTGAGCAGCCTGGAGAATAACCTGCTCGTGATGCAGATCCTGGAAGCTGCCAAAGCATCTGCAGCCCGGGGAGAGACTATATACTGGAGCGAATTTTTTACAGAAGAATAATGCAACACGGCAACGAACAATTAAGAGACCCACGGAAAATTTTCAAAACCTTACAGCTGGTTCATCTCATCCTGGTGTTCGGAATGTTTGCCTTTGCCGTGTTTACCTATTTTATCCAGGAAAACCTAAGACTGGATGCCATGAGCGGTGGCAGTATGGCGATATACCTGGTGCCGGTACTTGGCTTGGCTGGTTATTTTGGCAGCCAGTGGGTCTACCGGAAGCTCCTGGTCTCTGTCAGGCCCCATCACCCCTTATCCCAGAAACTTACACGCTTCCAGTCGGCTTCTTACCTGCAGTACACCTGCCTGGAGATCCCTGCCCTATGCGCCCTGCTCGCCTATTTATACGACGGCTTTGTCCTGCACCTGGCTATCGCAGCATTCCTGATCCTCTATATGTATTCCAGGAAACCTACAGTTAAGAAATTAAAAGAAGCCTTGCCTTTGACCACGGAGGAACTCCGTTTATTGGAATAGCCAACCAGCTGTTTCGTCCGGATACGGATAATCTGATTATCTTTAGATGTACTTAATATTCACCGGATGAAATTGCTACTTCTTACCGCAGTGCTATCTTGCACCCTATTAACCATGGAAAATATGCAGGCACAAGACTGGGCACAATTGGAGCATTTCAGGGAGGCCAACTCAGATCTACCAGCGTTGAAAGACAACGAGAACCGGGTGGTTTTTATGGGGAATTCCATTACCATAGGCTGGCAGCATGCCATGCCCGAATTCTTTGAGAACAACCCTTATGTCAACCGGGGAATCGGCGGGCAGACCACGCCCCAGATGCTGATCCGTTTCAGGCAGGACGTGATCGACCTGCAACCTAAAGTGGTGGTGATTCTTGCAGGAACCAACGATATTGCCGGGAATACAGGACCTTCCTCGCTTAAAATGATCATGGACAACATAGCATCCATGGCCGAACTTGCTCGGGCTAACGGGATCGCGGTGGTACTGTCATCTGTGCTACCTGCCGAAGACTATCCCTGGCGACCGGGCTTGAGACCTAATGAAAAGATTCCCGCTTTAAATACTATGATAAAGGATTACGCTGCGGCAAATAATTTTATTTACCTGGATTATTTCCGGGCATTGGCCAACAGTAAAAACGGGATGGACAAGACCTTGGCAACCGACGGGGTACACCCTACCCGGGCAGGTTACGAGATCATGGTTCCCCTGGTCAAAACTGCCATCAAAAAAGCACTCGCCCAAACCTAAATTCCATGTCACGATCGGCCCTGGTATCCATCCTGATGCCTTTCAGGAACACGGCACCTTATTTGCCGGCATGTATAGAATCTGTCATTTCGCAGGAATACGAGAATTGGGAACTCCTCGCGGTTGATGATCATTCGTCAGATTCCTCAGCATCGATCGTCGGGGAATACAGTGATAAAGATCCCAGGATAAAGCTGCTTAAGAACAAGGGAATGGGGATAATACACGCCCTGAGGACTGCTTACAATAAGGCTGAAGGTATATTGGTAACCCGGATGGACTCTGATGACCTGATGCCGTTGCATAAACTGCAGAGCATGGTGAGCATGCTGAGATCTGAAGGTCCCGGACACCTGGCGACCGGGCAGGTACGCTATTTTTCTTCCCGGGGGATCAGTAATGGGTATGCGCGTTACGAGAAATGGCTGAACAAGCTGACCGCCGAAGGAAATAATTACCAGGAAATCTATAAAGAATGTGCTATCCCTTCCCCCTGCTGGATGGTATTCCGACAAGACCTTGATGCCTGCGGAGCATTTAACGAAAACAGGTACCCGGAAGATTATGACCTGACATTCCGGTTCTACCGGCAAAAATTAGAAGTAATCCCATGCCTGGAGGTTCTCCATCAATGGAGGGACTATGACACCCGCACCTCAAGGACAGATCCCAGGTACGCTCTTAATTATTTCCTGGAGATCAAGACCCACTATTTCCTGCAACTGGATCACGACAAGACAAGGGACCTGGCGGTTTGGGGCGCAGGCCAGAAAGGGAAAAAAGTGGCCAGGTTGCTGAAGAAGAATAAAATTTCCTTTCATTGGTTGTGCGATAACCCGAATAAGATAGGAAAGCGTATTTACGGAATTCCCCTGCGGCATTACAAGCATTTAAAAGACCTCTCACGACCTCAGAGTATCGTTACCGTAGCCAATAGTAAAGCCCAGTCAGAGATCCGCAAATTCCTGGACGGATTACAACAGCATCTCATGCACGATTATTTTTTTTTCTGCTGACACCCAACCCCGCTGAGATAGTAAATTTAAGCCGTTGTTCTTTACTGTTTCCCCTGTGCCAAAATTCCTATATTTGTCAAATCAAAATTGGGAATGAGCTTTACACATCCGGAACTTCTTTGGGCTTTATTACTGCTGTTGATTCCCCTCATTGTTCACCTTTTTCAGCTTCGTAGATTCAGGAAAACCCCATTTACCAATGTGCGTTTCCTCAGGGAGGTGGTCACCGAATCGAGACGCAGTAAATCCCTGAAAAGATATCTCTTGCTGGCTTCCCGATTACTGTTGCTGGCATGCCTCGTCCTGGCATTCAGGGGTCCTTACCTGACTAATCCAGAGGCGCAACGCAAAAAAGAAACGGTTGTTTATCTCGACAATTCATTCAGCATGCAGGCAACAGACGATCAGGGAAGCCTGCTCGAATCTGCGGTACAACAACTACTGGCCTCAATCCCCCGGGATATGGAAATCACGGTTTTCTCCAATACTGAGCTGTTCCGGGAGATGACCTCCAAGGACCTGAGCAATAATCTCCTGGCCATGGGATATACCCAGGAACAGCTAACCCTGGCCCAGGTGCTGCTCAAGGCCCGCTCTCTTTTCAACGACGAAGGATCAGAAAAAAACCTGCTCGTTATTTCTGATTTCCAGGCCAGGATGTCAGGAGAACCCATGGAAACCGAAGGTATCAGCCTGCACCTGGTACCCGCCAGGCGTTCCCAGGGAAAGAATATCGCTGTAGATTCGGTTTACCTCGATTCTTCTATCCCGGGCAGTCCGCAGCTTACGGCCATTTTAAGCAGCTCCGAACCTATCGAGACCATTCCGGTGTCCTTGTTCAATGGGGATACCCTTATTGCTAAAACGGCCGCAGCATTCAACAATAGCAGGAAGGCCAGTGTGCCTTTCAGCCTGTCAGCCGGAAAATCGGTTAAGGGTCGGGTGGTCATCGATGACACCGAATTGCTTTTTGACAATGATATCTATTTTACGATCAATGACAACCGGCGTATCAAGGTAATGGTAATTGGCGACCAGCCGACAGGCTACCTCTCACGTATCTATACCGGGGACGAATTTGATCTGACCATACGTTCTGCCCGTGAATTGAACTTTGGCGATATCCCGGATCAGAATCTCGTAATTTTAAACCAATTACCGGAACTGAGCAGGGCCCTGGGCAACAGCATTTCTTCTTTCCATAAAAGTGGCGGCAGTGTACTGGTGATCCCTTCAGGTGTCGCCGACCTGAACTCCTATAACGAACTTACGAAGAGCCTGGCAAATACGGAGATCACTGGAAAAATTGAAGATTCACGCGAAATTACAACCATACAATTCGGGCACCCCTTACTGCTCAACCTGTTTGAAAGAGAGATCACGAATTTCCAATACCCACAGGTAAACTCATTTTACCGGGTCAATTCCCGGAAACCGGAGGTCCTGGGGTTACAGGGAGACCAGCCATTTCTTCTGGGCAGTGACAGGGTCTACCTCTTTACCGCTCCATTAGACCTGGACCATTCCAGTTTTCAGCGCTCCCCCCTTATAGTCCCGGTCTTTTACTCCATGGGGAAAAAGAGCCTGGCCGAACCGGAATTGTACTACACAATCGGGAGAGCTTCCGAAGTGGATATCCCTGTTTCGTTCTCCAAAGACCAGATCGTAAAACTCGCTTTGGGGAATGAGGAGTTCATTCCCCTGCAACAATCCTTTGCCAAACAGACCAGGTTGTATTTTAATGACCAACCGGAGCATGCCGGGAACTACCAGCTGAGAAGCGGGGATAGTTTACTAGGACAGCTGTCCTTTAACTACCAAAGGACAGAGAATTCGCAGACATTCATTGACCCGGGAACACTGGGAGATCACGAAATAACCGACAGTATCCGCTCCTATTTTGTTTCACTTGAAAAAGCGGGTCATGTCACCGAGCTTTGGAAATGGTTTGTTATTTTAGCACTGCTGTTTTTGCTCGCTGAGATTCTCATCCAAAAATTCATTCCATGAATCTACTTCTGAAATCCGCGAAGATTATCGCGCCCTCTAATTCCCAGCTACACCTGAAAAAGCGTGATATCCTGATCAGGAATGGAAAAATCGCACAGATCGCTGCATCGATCGAAGCGGATAAATCTGTAAAACTTATCGATTTTAAAAACCTCCATGTTTCGGCAGGTTGGTTTGACAGCAGTGTAAGTTTCGGGGAACCAGGCTATGAAGAGCGGGAAACCATAGATAACGGGCTGAGAACAGCAGGTAAAAGCGGGTTTACAGACGTAGTCCTCAACCCAAATACCATGCCGGTGCCCGACAGCAGCTCCGATATCGTATTCCTCAGGAACCAGGCAAAAGGAAGGGCGACAGCACTGCATCCCCTGGGCACCCTCACCGTAAAAGGACAAGGATCTGACCTGGCGGAATTATTTGACATGAGAAATTCCGGGGCAGTTGGGTTCTACGATTACAAGCAAGCGATCAGCAACAGCAACCTGCTTAAAATTGCTCTTCTCTATGCCCGCAATTTTGACGGCCTGGTCCATTCTTTTCCGAGGGATAACCAGATCGCCGGGAACGGTATAGCAAATGAAGGAAAAATTGCGACCAGCCTGGGACTTAAAGGGGTTCCGGCACTGGCAGAAGCGCTACAGGTGGCCAGGGATCTATATATCCTGGAATACACAGGGGGGAAACTGCATATCCCAACTCTCTCAACACCTCAGGCGGTACAACTGGTACAGGAAGCCAAAAAGAAGGGACTCGATGTCAGCTGCAGTGTTCCTATACACAACCTCTTATTTACCGACGAGAAGCTACTAGAATTTGACAGTGAATACAAGACCAATCCTCCTTTAAGGACTGCTTCCGATGCCCGTTCACTTGTTAAGGCAGTGGAAAAAGGGATTATAGACCTGGTGACTACAGACCATTCTCCCCTGAACATCGAGGAGAAGCGGGTAGAATTTGAGCAGGCAGGTTACGGAACTATTGGTTTGGAAACTGCCTTCGGAAGCCTGCAGAGATTGTTCAGCCTGGAAACCACAATTGAGCTTCTTACCAGGGGAAGGGATCGCTACGGGATAGATAAGGTAGAGATCAGTGAAGGAGAAGAAGCGAAATTAACTTTATTTGACCCGGACAGGGAATTTACCTTCAGCGAAGAACAGATACTGTCCGCTTCTAAGAACAGCATGTTCCTTGGCGAAAAAATGAAAGGATATGTCTACGGTGTAATTGCCAACGGCAAGACCGAATTAAAGAAAAAGAAAGATGGAAGATAAAAAACCGGGAAGGACCACGGCAATCGTCGCCTATTTTACGATCGTTGGTTCTTTGATCGCCATGAGTATGAACAGTGAGCCCCGTCACCCATTTGCACGTTTTCACACGCGGCAGGCATTCGGTTTGCACGTTTGTTTTCTAGGCTTTTCTCTGTTCCTGAGCGTATGGTTTAACCAGTATGCCTGGTACGGTCTCTATATCGCCTATATCACCCTCTGGTTCTATGGTTTTTTAGCTGCGATCGGTTACCGTGAACAACTGGTTCCCCTGGTAGGAACTTATTTTCAAAAATGGTTCAAATTTATACCCTGATATGACTACTGCACAACTCTCGTTAGAACACCTGATCCGTCCGTCCGATATTACAGAAGGTAAGGCCCCTGTGCTTTTCCTGTTCCACGGCTACGGCAGTAATGAGGAAGACCTCTTTTCATTTGCCGAGGAGCTGCCCAGCTTCTATTGCGTAATCGCAGCCAGGGCTCCTTATACCCTGCAACCCTTTGGTTACGCATGGTATGCCATTAACTTTGAAGCAAGCAAGGGTAAATGGAGTGACCATGAACAGGCAAAAGCTTCTAGAGAGCTGATCGTGAGATTTATGGATGAGGCCTGTGAAACCTATCATCTGGACGAAAAGAATGTAAACCTGCTGGGATTCAGCCAGGGGGCGGTCCTTTCCTATGCCGTTGCCCTTTCATACCCTGAAAAGGTCAGAAACGTGGTGGCTTTAAGCGGGTACATAGACGAATCCGTTTTAGCGGAAGGGTACGATCAGAAAGATCACTCTCACCTCCGGTTATACGTGAGCCACGGTCAAATGGACATGGTCATACCCCCGGAATGGGCCCAGAAATCATCGGAATTATTGGAAGAGATGGGAATTGATCACACGTATGAAGAATTTCCTGTAGGCCACGGAGTATCCCCTGCCAATTTCAGGTCATTCAGCCAATGGCTGAGCGATCACTCAGGGGTCTAATAATTGCTTTGCCTGTAAAGTAAGTGATCGATCAAGGTGAAATCGACCCCAAGATCATCCTTTAACTCGTATCGGATCAGGATCTCTCCCCAGAATTTTCCATCAGAAAAATCGGCGATGATCCATTTATGGTTCAGGACCTTGATCTTGTTGATCTTGAAATCACTTTCCATTCCTTCATAAGGAACCAAAGGATTATCCCCCTTCTGTTCATTGGTCTCGAGTAATTTGTCCGCAATATACCGGGCCGGGTTCTCCAGGTCCAGGTCATCGTAATAAACCATTGCATCATCATTATTCTCCAGGGAGAAATACTGCATGTCCATTAACTGCAGTTTAGTGGATTTTAAGCTGTCTTTCAGGGTTTTCGTTTCTTCCTTTAGGGAATCTACCCGCTCTCGCATACTTCCCACCTGGTTGCTGCCACTGGCATAGAAATATAAGGCGATCAAAGAGGAAAAAATAAATAAATACAAAAAGATCCGCTGTTTCATAAGGTCAAATAAGTGTTCAGATTGATTTAATTGTTCTTGGGTTATATCTCGAGGGTGAGGGTATCATAGGCGATCCGGACATTTGCTGGCAGTTCTTTTTCCACCTCTTCGTGGAAACCCATATGGTGACTGATATGAGTCAGGTAGGCGCGCTCCGGGTTCACCTTTTCGATAAATTCCAGCGCTTCATCCAGGTTAAAGTGAGAATGGTGAGGCTCTTTCCTTAATGCGTTGACTGCCAAAAGTTTACATCCTTTTATCTTTTCTATTTCTTTATCTTCTATGGTTTTTACATCAGTCAGGTAAACGAAGTCTTTTATCCTGTAACCGAACACCTGCAACCTGTTATGATACGCCTGGATGGGGACAACTTTTGTATCCCTGAGTAAAAAAGGTTCATCCGCTTTTACTTCGTTCACTTTTACAGCCGGGGCACCCGGGTAGCGATCGTCCTGTACAAATATATAATCAAAACGTTTCTCAAGAGAACTGATTACCCGGCGATGGGCATAAATAGGGATATCGCCCTGCCTGAAAAAAAACGGCCGGATATCATCGATCCCGGCAGTGTGGTCCGCATGTTCATGCGTAAAAAGAATCCCGTTTAAACGGTCTACCGGGTTCCGGAGCATCTGCTGCCTGAAATCAGGTCCGCAATCGATCACGTAGTGCTGCCGGTCCCAACTGACCAACACAGAAACTCTCAATCTTTTATCCTTAGGATCATCACTGAGACATACCGGGTGGTTACTCCCTATTACCGGGATGCCCTGAGATGTTCCTGTTCCCAAAAATGTTATTTTCAACCCCTTGTCTATTTATTCCAAAATTACAGCTAATTTATTTATCTAGATAGGCGATTCTTTTTAACTTTGTTTACCGTAAACCAGTATATATAATGGCATCTGTCCTCAAGAAAGATGACGCGTTCGAAAACATTCCCTCTATAAAGGCGAAGACGCTGAGAATAAACCTGAACCCCGATATCTATGGTACCTTTGCCGAGATAGGCGC
Organism: Zeaxanthinibacter enoshimensis; assembly: GCF_004362865.1. Classification (GTDB taxonomy): domain Bacteria; phylum Bacteroidota; class Bacteroidia; order Flavobacteriales; family Flavobacteriaceae; genus Zeaxanthinibacter; species Zeaxanthinibacter enoshimensis. The sequence continues at coordinate 1,077,548 of NZ_SNYI01000002.1, forward strand.
TGGCCAGGAAACCGCCAGGCATTTCTTTAGGTCAGGGGGTGCATCAGGTACGATAGCCAAGGCTATGAGTGCCTACGACAAAGCATTCAGTGATGCCATCTACGGGGTGGAGAAAGATGGCAGGTATGTGACCCAGGAACGCCTGAAGCACATGCTGTCCCATGAAATGCAGCTGATGGAAGAGCGGATCAGCCGGGAAGAACACCCTGACAGGCTTTTCTTCACTTACGCAAATACTGTGGCCACGATCGACTTTTCCAAGCGATATAAAGGGCACGGCTGGGTAGGAATCCGTTTCCAGCTGGATCCAAAACAGAAAGAATTTGATGAGATCATCCTGCACATCCGTTTTAAACAGAACGAGGCCAGGCTGCAACAGGAGACTCTCGGTATTGTCGGGGTCAACCTGATCTACGGGGCTTTCTACAAGTACCACAAACCTCGTAAACTTCTGAAATATCTATACGACCACATAGACAAGGATACACTGGAAATTGATATGGTCAACTTTTCGGGTCCTAGTTTTAAAGGTGTGGATAACCGCCTGATGAGCCTGCAGCTGATCAGGAATGATATGACAGACGCTGTAATGTTCGGGCCTGACGGTAATAACCTGTTGCCTGCCGCTGTACTTTACAAAAAGAACATCCTTGCATTGCGCGGTTCTTTCAGACCGGTGACCAAAGTGAACATGGACATGTTCCAGAAATCCTATGATATTTTCATACGGGAACAGACCGTTGAGGAAGATAATACTATTGTGATCTTCGAGATCACCCTGTCTAACCTTAAAGCCTCGGGAGAGATCGATGAGCGCGACTTTATGGACCGGGCAGAATTACTGTGCTCGCTGGGCCATAGCGTAATGATCTCAAAATTCCAGGAATACTACAAACTGGTGGAGTATTTCAGCAATTATACGAAATCACGGATCGGGCTTACCATGGGTGTAAACAACCTGATCGACATCTTTGATGAAAAATATTACAGGCACCTCAGTGGGGGTATCCTGGAGGCGTTTGGAAAATTATTCTTTAAAGACCTCAAGGTGTACCTCTACCCCATGAAAAATCCTGACACCGGGCAGATCATGACCAGTAACAACATCAAGGTCCACCCTCGTATGAAAGAGCTTTATAAGTTCTTTAAGTACAATGGGAAGGTTATGGATATCATTGATTACGACCCGGAGATCATGCATATCTTCTCCAGGGATGTTCTTAAAAAGATCATCAGCGGACAGGATGGTTGGGAAGAAATGCTGCCTGAAGGTATTGCAGAGATCATCAAATCCAAGAAACTGTTTACCAGGGAGCTTGTTAAAAAGAAAGAGCAGGTCTGACCTGATTAACATATGAAAGCCCCGCTATCGCGGGGCTTTTTTTTAGTGGAGTAACTGGGCCGCGTGAGCCTTGGTTTTCACCTTGTCTATAACCCTTTCAACTCTTCCTTCTTCATCTATCACAAAAGTAGTTCTGTGGATCCCGTCATAGACCTTGCCCATAAATTTCTTTTCTCCCCAGACCCCGAAGGTTTCCAGGACCGTATGATCTGTATCGGCTAGTAAAGGAAACGGGAGGTCGAATTTTTCCTTAAAGTTGGCTTGTTTTTTTTCGGTGTCTTCGCTTACTCCTAACAGGGCGTATCCCTGGTCTTTAAACTCCTGGTAGTGATCTCTCAGATCACAGGCTTCCGCTGTACACCCGGGAGTGTTAGCCCTGGGGTAAAAAAAGACGATAAGCTTCTGACCCTTGTAATCGGAGAGCTTTACCGTGTTTCCATCCTGGTCCTTAGAACTGAATTCCGGGACCTTGTCCCCTACTTCTAATCTTTTCATAGTTTCTTTTTTTAACTTCGCGTTTTTGCAATTCAGCCATAAAAATACGAAAATGACCAAGTCCGAAAAAGTTGCCTTTGTAATAGAGACACTCCGGGAAATTTATCCCGAAATTCCAGTCCCCCTGGATCACAAGGACCCATATACCCTACTCATTGCCGTACTCCTGTCTGCCCAAAGCACCGATATCCGTGTTAACCAGGTTACCCCTATCCTTTTCCAAAGAGCTGACAACCCTTATAAAATGGTCACCTTAGAGGTAGACGAGATCAGGGAGATCATAAAACCTGTCGGACTTTCTCCCACCAAGGCAAAAGCAATTCACAGGTTGTCAGAAATTCTTATAGAGAAGTTTGATGGAAAAGTACCCCAGGAGCTGGAATTACTGGAAACCCTTCCCGGTGTTGGTCATAAAACCGCCAGCGTAGTGGTTTCGCAAGCCTTCGGAATCCCCGCATTCCCCGTGGATACACACATTCACAGGTTAATGTATCGCTGGGGATTTTCTAATGGCAAAAACGTGGTTCAGACCGAAAAAGATGCCAAAAGACTTTTCCCGGAGGAACTGTGGAACGAGCTGCACCTGCAGATAATTTGGTATGGAAGAGAGTATTGCCAGGCGCGTGGCTGGAACCTGGAAAATGATCCTATAACGAGAACAATTGGAAGAAGGAAGGTAATTGACGAGTATAACAAAAAGAAAAAGACCCGCTTTTAACGGGTCTCTGAAATTTTCTAGTTGATATTGGCCTCGAATTTAAAACCCTGATAAGCTAGGATCTTTAACGACCTGGAGTAATCCAGTAAAAAACGTATGGTCTCTGGGCGGGCCTTCGCCAGCCTGCAAAGATTTTTTTCCTCGGAGTAAATTTTTTCCATGTGCTTATAGTATAGTTACGCTTTAATAACGCAACCAATATGGAAATATTGCTCAGAGATTTTTGGTATTACATATCGGTCAGTACGATATTGTGTTTTTGAATGATCTTCCTCAGGTTTATAAGGGCGTAACGCATACGTCCAAGGGCTGTGTTTATGCTTACTCCGGTGTTTTCTGATATCTCTTTAAAACTCATATCCCGGTAAATGCGCATCACCAAAACCTCCTTCTGATCTTCGGGCAGCTCATCGATCAGGAGTTCAAGGTCGGTATCTATCTGCTCTTTTATGATCATCCCTTCGGCATTGAGATCCTCATCCCCGATCACGGAGAAAATATTAAAATCGTCACTACCTTCAAACTTAGGCATCCGCTTGTTTTTCCTGAAGAAGTCGATGATCAGGTTATGAGCTATCCTCATCACCCAGGGTAGAAATTTCCCTTCTTCGCTGTAATTCCCTTTTTTCAAGGTGTTGATCACTTTGATAAAAGTATCCTGGAAGATATCCTCAGCGATGTCACGATCCATGACCTTAGAGTAGATAAAGCTCGTGATTCTCTGGTTGTGTCTGCGGATCAGTATTTCCAGCGCATGTTCGTCTCCGCTGATATAATCTCTTACTAATACTGAATCATCAATTGCTTGTGCCATGTGTCGTTGTTTTTTCGAGGTCAGAAACCTGGGATGTTAATTAAAGGTTGATGGTCGCTTTTAAAAGGCTGCCGTGACTCTTTGTCTTAATCACAGTTTAAAAGTACCATATTGCCCCCCCGGCGAAAAAAGTATGTTGTCAAACAACGATTTTTTGATGTAAACACGCAATATTATCATTTGTAGGTATACTAAAAGGGAATTTTAAGAGTTAGGCCGGGTCCCGGACCATCTCCCCCGGGAATAAATGAAGCAGGCGAGCCTTAAGCCGGGAAACAAAAAAAGCCCTCAGGGAGGGCTTTATATATATAAGGTATAAACGGGTATCAGTTCTTGTGGTTCGTAAAGACCAGGTCTTTATGCCTGCTCACATGTAATGAACGCGAATAGGACAACAGGAAATTGATGGTTTCCGGGCGGGCCTTAACTAATCTACAAGCAGGAACGGGTTGGGGGTAGCAATGTTTCATACGATAGTTTTGTTATATATCAGGATAACGTACCGGCGTATGCAAACCTTGGTTTTTATCGTTCTACTACCAATTAATTCGTTAAAACTATATTATTCTGTTCCACCATCTTACGGATGTTGATCAGCGCGTAGCGCATTCTACCCAGGGCGGTATTGATGCTAACTCCCGTGATATCGGCGATTTCTTTAAAACTCATGTCCTTGTAGATACGCATTGTAAGCACTTCTTTCTGATCTTCAGGCAATTGATCCACCAAAACGGTTATATCTGCCTCTATCTGTTCCTTGATCAGCCGGCGTTCGGCATTAAGTTCACCATCACTGAGAATTGAGAATATATCGAACTCTTTGTTACCCTGGTATTTGGGCATTTTTTTGTTTCTCCGGAAATGGTCTATGATCAGATTATGTGCAATACGCATCACCCAGGGCAAGAACTTCCCCTCTTCGCTGTAGGAACCCTTCTTCAGGGTCCTGATCACTTTGATAAAGGTGTCCTGGAAAATATCCTCCGCAATGTCGCGATCCCGGACCTTGGAATAGATAAAACTTAAAATACGTTGATTATGCTTTTTTAAAAGGAGCTCCAGTGCTTTTTCGTCTCCCTGAATGTAGTCTCTTACTAATATCGAATCATCGATCTGTACTTCCATACGGCTTACTTTTTTGGTTAAAATACCGGTCCCGGTATAAGGATACGGGACGTTGGTTATTTAGTATTAAATCAAAAAAGTAATGTTGCGCGTATAGGCGTTTCTTCTTGTGGTTTGCTGCATCAAATATAAACAAAATTTTATGCCACCAAAATAAACGTCCCGATTGCAGCCATTTTTTGCCTTATATCACCGGCTCTGGTTATTGAATTGTTTCTATCGTATCTTTGCAACTTTAACGATTCCTATGCCCGACATTACCGAAGTTAATCCAAAGCACAATATCATTATAAAGGGGGCCAAACTCCACAATCTAAAGAATATAGATGTGGTAATTCCAAGGAATAAGCTGGTCGTCATCACCGGTCTCTCCGGCTCGGGAAAATCCAGCCTGGCCTTTGATACCCTGTACGCAGAAGGACAGCGCAGGTACGTGGAAAGTCTTTCTTCTTATGCAAGGCAGTTCCTGGGGAAGCTCGATAAACCCAAGGTGGACTATATTAAAGGTATCGCACCTGCCATCGCCATTGAGCAGAAGGTGAATGCTACAAATCCACGCTCAACCGTAGGGACTACCACGGAGATATATGATTACCTGAAATTACTATATGCACGTATCGGCAAGACTTTCTCCCCTGTTTCAGGGAAAGAGGTAAAGAAACATACCGTATCTGATGTGGTAGATTACGTGCGTTCTTTTGAAGAAGGGACCAAGTTACTACTGCTGGCTCCTGTAGAGATTCCCGGCGACAGGGATGTGATCAAGTCGGTCCAGTTCTTGTCCAAACAGGGATATGCGAGGATCCTATATAACGGTGAAGTGATCCGCATAGAAGAGGTGCCGGAAGACCTGGGCAGGAATTTCTTCCTGGTGGTAGACCGGATCATTACCAAGGACGATGAAGATTTCTACAATCGCCTGGCAAATGCCGTGGACACTGCCTTCTTCGAGGGTAAGGGTGAAGCTATTATCAAGCGACTGGATGGTGAAGACCAGGCCAGTTTCAGCAATAAGTTTGAACTGGATGGAATGCAATTCCTGGAGCCTAATGTACACCTGTTCAGCTTTAACAACCCATACGGGGCATGTCCTAAGTGTGAAGGTTACGGGGACGTTATAGGCATAGACGAAGACCTAGTAATACCCAATACGGCACTTTCCGTATATGAGAATGCTGTTTTTCCCTGGAGGGGAGAAAGTATGTCGTGGTACCGGGACCAACTGGTCAACAATGCCTACAAATTTGATTTTCCTATTCATAAACCCTGGTTTGAACTTACAGAACAGCAGAAAGAGCTGGTGTGGAATGGCAATTCGTACTTCACCGGGTTACATGCTTTTTTCGGGCAGTTAGAAGAAAAAAGCTATAAGATACAGAACCGGGTGATGTTGTCGCGATACCGGGGAAAAACCAAATGCAGTGTTTGCCAGGGTAAAAGATTGAGAAAAGAGGCGAACTACGTGAAAATCGCCGGGAAAGCGATATCAGACCTGGTAAGTTTACCCATTGACGAATTAAGCGGTTTCTTTAAGCAATTACAGCTGGAGGAACACGAACAGCAGATCGCAAAGCGGTTGCTGATGGAGATCAATACAAGGCTGGGTTTTCTGAGTAAAGTGGGCCTCAGCTACCTGACCCTAAACAGGAAATCAAATACCCTGTCGGGAGGGGAAAGCCAGCGTATCAACCTCGCGACTTCGCTCGGCAGCAGCCTGGTTGGCTCTATGTATATCCTGGATGAACCCAGTATAGGTCTGCACCCTAAGGACACCGAAAATCTTATTGAAGTACTGATCTCTTTACGGGACCTTGGTAATACGGTCATCGTGGTAGAACACGATGAGGATATTATGAAAGCTGCGGACGAAGTTATAGATATAGGCCCCTATGCCGGAACTCACGGCGGAGAAGTGGTTGCCCACGGGACACTGGAAGAAGTATTGGAATCCGAATCTCTTACGGCCGGGTACCTTAACGGTAAACTGGAAATAGCAGTTCCTCAGAAAAGAAGGAGTTTTAAGAATAAGATAGAGATCAGGGGTGCAAGGGAGCACAACCTTAAGAATATAGATGTCACCTTCCCGTTAAACGTACTTACAGTGGTCACCGGGGTATCGGGTAGCGGTAAAAGTACCCTGGTAAAAAAACTGCTGTACCCCATCGTACTGAAAGAGATCGGGGGTTACGGGGAAAAAGCCGGGCAATTCACGGATGCAAGTGGTAATTTCAGCACTCTTAAAAATGTAGAATTCGTAGACCAGAACCCCATTGGGCGATCCTCGAGATCTAACCCCGTCACTTATATCAAGGCCTATGACGATATCCGTGCGCTTTATGCCTCTCAGCAGCTGAGTAAGATCCGGGGCTACCAGACCAAACATTTTTCCTTTAACGTTGATGGTGGGCGTTGTGAAAAATGCAAAGGGGAAGGAGAGATTACCGTAGAGATGCAATTTATGGCCGATGTACACCTGGAATGTGACGCCTGCCATGGCAAGCGATTTAAAAAGGAAGTCCTGGAAGTGAGGTTTCACGATGCCAATATTGACGATGTGCTTAATATGACCATTGATGATGCGATCGAATTCTTCGGGAAACACGAGGAGAAGAAGATCGTCACCAAACTGAAACCTTTGCAGGATGTAGGACTGGGATACGTTACCCTCGGGCAGTCCTCCTCTACCCTTTCCGGCGGGGAAGCCCAGCGGATCAAACTGGCATCCTTCCTGGTTAAGGGGGGAACTCGGGAAAAATCACTCTTTATATTTGATGAACCTACTACGGGATTACACTTCCACGACATCAAGAAACTACTTAAATCTTTTGATGCCCTTCTGGGTAAAGGCCATTCTATCGTGGTAATTGAACACAATATAGAACTGATAAAATGTGCCGATTACCTTATAGACCTTGGACCCGAAGGGGGTAATAAAGGGGGGCACCTTGTTGCTGCCGGCACCCCTGAAGAAGTTGCAAAAAACCCGGGTTCTGTAACCGGAAAATACCTGAAGGAAAAACTCGGCTGATCACTTCTGCTATTTATCGTTCAACGGAATTATAGTAATTAGCTGAAAATCAGAAAGTTATATTTTTGGCACGCTGTTTGGTAATACATGGACGGATGTAAATAGTTGCATCCTTGAACTTAATACCAGATCGTATGAAAAATGTAATCCTTATCCTGACAGCGATCGTCATGGGGACCTTTGGTGCCCGGGCGGAAACTACAAAAGACGGGTTGGCTTTAGACAGGGCCGTCCGATATGACAACTCCTTTATCTTTGTTGAAAATGGTATTACATTTTCTGTCTATCCCGATGGAGAGTTCGACTTCTTTATAGACGACCGGGTGAACTTTGGTGCCAATGTCAATTTCGGACGCACCCAGGTAACCTTCAACTCCGGGTACAATTACGATCCATTTGTACAATATGACGATTATGGTGCCGTGATCCAGGTAGAGAACGTTCCTATCTATTATGATTACTACGGACGCGTGAGCCAGATCGGCGATGTAAGAATCCGTTATAATAATGGACGTGTGCGAAGAATCGGAGGGCTGAATGTCTACTATAACAACCGTGGTTTTTACACCCACACCTCCGGATTTATCAACATTTATAACAGGCATTACGTATACAGGCCATGGCATGCCTACTTTGCCCGACCTGCAGTAGGATTCTGCCTGGTATATAACAGGCCTTACAGGAGGTATTATGAGCCAGTACGATATACGTATTACAGGCCTTACCAGTATAACAGGAGACACGCATACGCAAGGATCGGTCAGCAGTATAAATACAAGCCATCCCGTAAAAGGGAGAGCGTCTACAGAAATGACAGGCGTGTAAGTGTCCGGGATAACAGGAGCTATACCAGGGAGCGCTATGACAATGACAGGCGTGGTAAGGTGACAAACCGTGACAGCAGGGACTCGAGGAGATCTACAGGGATTTCCCGCGGAAATTACGACCAGAACTCCAGGGTAGGAACCCAGAGAAGGTCTTCAGATATCAACCGTAAATCGAATGACCAGAATTCACGGGTCAGGAGGTCATCTGAGGTTAGCAGGTCTTCAGGGATCAGCCGCAGATCAAACGATCAGAATTCCAGGGTCAGGAAAACTACAGATGCAGGCAGGTCTTCTAAGGTGGAGCGAAGATCCCCGGAAAGAAGAAGTGTTGCCCAGCCACAGTCCAGGTCCGTAAAACCGGCTTCACGAAAAGACGTTATCCGTAAACGTTCTTCTGCCCCGGAAAGAAATGTGACCAGGAAGACCGATACCAGGAGATCGTCTTCTGATAATGGCCGCCAGGTAAAAAGCGTTACGCGTTCAGAAAGAACGGTAACCCGATCTCCACAAAGGAGTTCATCACCGGCAAGGAGTACTTACAGTAAAGGCCAAAGAAAAAGTTCGCCGGCAAAGGTCTCTTCCAGGAGTAACCAGAGCCGAGGCAAAATGAATACAAGGAGTCGCAGTTCAAGAGCTCCGCAACAATAAGAATTTTAGGTTGGTTAGTTGTTTACCCCGTAGTGGATTTATCCCTGCGGGGTTTTTTCTATCAGGATTTTCTGCCTAATCTCAGTAACCACCTGAGGCCTTCCGTGATCTCCGGTGATAAGCGGAACCTTATGATCAGTCCACCGTACAAAAGGACAAGTAATATACTTTTCAACATCATATTCAGTATAGGGTGGAAAGGAAGTGGAAGCCAGAAAAACAAAAGCCCCAGGGCGACGATGACCAGGAAAATCTTATAAGTGTCTCCTCCCAGGGGATGTATGCCGAATTTTACTTTTACATACCACATCTTTGCGGTATTGTATACACTTATAGACAGGAAGGTAGCCAAGGCCGCCCCGTTAATTCCCAGTAAAGGGATAAACCACAGGTTAAGAACAATGGTCAGCAGCGCAAGAAAGACCCCCATGACCAGGACAGCGCGGTAGTATTCCGAATTAAAAAGGATAGAATTATTATTCCCCAACAGCGCATCATAGACCTTGGCCAGGCCCACGAGGAATACGACTATAAAGCCGCCCCTGTACGATTCTGGCAGCAAAAGATACAGGTCTTCCAGATTGAGTATGATCAGCAGGAATAATAGGCCTGAAACCACCAGTAAGGTTACCGAGCTCTTGTGATAAAGTTCCTTAAGGCCGGCAGTATCCTGTTTATTCAGGAGCTCCGCGGTCAAAGGATAAGTTACCTGGTGCATGGCCCTGGAAGGTACCGCAATTACAGTAGCGATGAATACCGCTACGCTGTAATAAGCGACATTCTCTATGGGAATAAACTGGTTGATCATAAACCTGTCCAGCTCCAGGAGGATAACAGCAGCCGATCCGCCAAGGATAATAAGCAAACTGTAAGTGAGGATTGCCTTGCTGTTCCCCGGCCATCTGAAACTGAAAGAGGGCCGTTTAAGCCGGTAAGCATACAATGTCATCAGGAGCGTTCGGAAGAGGTACAAGGCAACGAGCAGGTCCAGGAATAATTGTACACTGATATAGTCCAGGTAGACCAGGAAGAGCAGGATACTCACCCCTGCCCTGACAAAAACCTCCTTCATGAAGTTCCCGGTCACTGTGCGCATATGCACCCTTGCCCAGGCATAAAACACTTCAAAATACGCCATAGCCATCCCCACCAGGAAGATATGCCAGACATAACCCGCAACGATAGGATTTTCACGGGAAAGAAAGGCTCCAATCGCTTCATTGGCCGCAAAACTCAGCAGGGCTATCGGCAGGATCATGCCCAGGGGCAATAACAGCATCATACCCAGGAACCCTTGCAGCTCTTCCCCCTGTTTAAAACCGCTGTAGTACTTCACAAGCGTGTTGGGCACTCCAAAAGCCAGTAAAGGCATCAGGATGGCCGAGGTAGAAAGTATCACACCTACAAGCCCGTAGTATTCATCTGTAAGGAAACGAGTATATAAGAACAGGGTATTGATAGCTCCTATACCAAATCCGAGGTAAGTAGTAATCGTATTACTCAAGGATTGTTTAAAGACTATTCCCATTTGAGTTCTTTTGCGAGTTGAGCCGTAAGTGAATACCGGCTGAATGCAACAGGGGCTTCACTTTCCAAAACCAATTCACCTTTCTTAAATAACTGGTAGCAGGCTAGCAATTGTTCTTTTATCTGCTGCTTCTCCCCGTATCCAAAAGCCTTGCCCCTGCCTTGCTGCTCAAGGATCTTTCCGGCTTCCCACTGGTCGGGACCAATGGCGATGACCGGGCGTCCCGAGGCCATATATTCAAATAACTTACCTGGAATTATTCCCCTGGTCACATCCCTGTCAATTTCAAGCAGGAGTAAAACACTGGCACCTTTCTGGAACGCAATGGCTTTTTCGTGCGACACATAACCCACCAACTCAAGATACGGTTCTAATCCGAAAGACCGGATACTGTCCAGCACTTCCCCGCTGACCACTCCCACTAGCCTGATCCGCAGGATTTCAGAAAATTCCTCTTTTTCCGATAGCAATTCGGCAAGTGCCGACCACAAATGCACCGGGTTTCTTTCACTCAGCAGTGACCCGATATGGGAAATTGAAAAATACTGATCCTTTTCAGGCCTGACTTTGTCATACTCCTCCTTGTCGTATCCATTGGTGATCACCGAGATAGGCTTAGCAGTAAGTGCCCTGAACTCTTCTTTGGTGGTATTGCTGGTCACCAGGATCTTATCTGCGGATCCCAGCACCTCCCGTTCTAAATTCTTGTGTTTTCTTTCGGCCCTTGCACTCAATTTAAGATCCTTATGGTAGCCGATAGAGGTCCATGGATCCCTGAAATCGGCGACCCATTTTACATCGTATTGCTGCCTGACCCGGTAGCCGATCAGGTGAACGCTATGAGGCGGGCCTGTAGTAATAAGGGTATCTATCCCTTCTTCCGCCAATATTTGTTTCACCCTGCTGACCGAAGGGGATACCCACCACACCCTGGCGTCCGGGATAAAGAAATTACCACGGATCCATAACAAAAGGCGTTCGGCCAGGGAAGCCTTTTTACCGGGAATAATCCCTTTGCTTATCTCCCTGGCCTTTCCTTTCCCCAGGAGGGATATAAATCGCAGGGGCTCCCGTATTTTTCCTTTGTAGACCTTGACATTTGCAGGGATCTTCTCTTGCAGGGACGGGTCGATAAGCGGGTATTCCGGGTTTTCCGGTACATACACCACCGGTTGTATCCCAAAATCCCTGAGGTAGGTTACGAATTTAAGCCATCTCTGAACTCCGGGCCCTCCTGCCGGGGGCCAGTAATAGCAGATGACCAATACCTTTTTCATGATTCACGCCTGCTTTGCCTAATACTGTATAGGATCCCGCCAAGAATTAAGATACCGAGCAGCAAAGAACTGACCAGGGTAATAGTACTCCCTGTTTCCACGACTTTGGGGCTGAACTTAAATTCGATCTCATGTTCCCCGGCAGGTACCTGCATTGCTCTCAGTGTGTAGTTAACCCTGAAATGGGGAACCGGCTTTCCATCAATGGTGGCCTGCCATCCTTCCGGGTAATACATCTCGGAGAATACTGCCAGACCATCCTCGTTGTTCCTGGACACATATACCAGGCGGTTAGGCTGGTAATCAGTCAGCCGGATCTCAGCCAGGGAATCCCTTCCCGCCTCCAGGGTAATCCCCGGAAACTCACGGGTATTAAGTACAGCAGAAGTTCCGACATCTATGGTATCCAAAGCACGTATCTCCTCATCTGCACTGTTTACCGGGATCAACCGGTCTACAAACCAGGCATTACCCAAAGCTTCGGAATTCAGGGCCGCGTACTGTTTGCCTTCCTGGTCTTGCTGAACGATATATTTTACATTCAGCATATCCAGTATTTCCTTGTTGTTCCTGTAGATATGGTAGTCGAAGAGATCCTGCAGACGACCGGGTTTAGCGGCGTGATAGCCCCCGATCGACATGTGGAAGTACGATGTCCTGGCGCCGTTAAGTCCCTCCGCTGGGTCATACACCCTGAATATGGTCGAATCCTGTTCAATCTGCCTGTCGACAGCTGTCTGCTGGAAAGGCCTGTCCATTAAGCGCTTGCGGACGAAATCTGATTCATTCACATACCTCAGGTCGACGCCTACCAGGTCAAAAATGATCAGTAAGCCCAAAAGCAAGGTCAGGATATTCTTTTTGATCTTATCCCTTATATACAACCAGAGGACAAGAGAGGCAAGCAACACATATACCAGGGAACGCAGCAAATCATCCACGAATACAGCTTCCCGGTCGCGTTCTATCATCTTCAGGATCTCATCCCCGAAATACTGCTGGTACATAGCATCATTTAAACCTGAAAAACTGAATGTCCCTTTAAGCAGCAACAGAATGGCACAGAGCCCGATCAAAATTGCACCACTGATCTTAAGTGCACCGAGTTTCTCCTTTACAGCAACTTCCTTATCAAAAAGCTTCATCAGGGCCAGTACCGCCATGATAGGGGCACATAACTCCAGGATCACCTGGATGGAGGAGACGGCCCGGAATTTATCGTATAAAGGGAAAAAATCGATCATGAAATCGGTGAGCAAACCAAAGTTCTTACCCCAGGACAGGAATAAGGCCATTAGGGAACCTGCGAGCAGCCACCATTTATGCTTTTCCCTGACCAGGAACAAGCCCATCAGGAATAATAGGATCACTATTGCCCCGATATAAGCCGGGGCCGCAACTCCGGGTTGCATCCCCCAGTAAAGGGGAAGTCCTGTGGTGAATTCGAGCGCCCTTGTCCTGGGGAGCCCCTGTTCGGTCAGGTACTCGAAGGTTTTGGAATTCTCTCCCAGGTTCTCACTGTTGGATCCACCAAAGAGCCTGGGGATAAACAGGTTGAGGGATTCCGTGATCCCGTAACTATACTGGGTGATATATTCCCGGCTCAGTCCGTCCCTGTTCTTCAACGGGTTCCCTTCCGGGTCCAGGGTCAATTCGGACTGCCCCCGGGTACTCCAATCCGCGTATTCTTTGGTTGCCATGATAGAGGTAGCATTTGCCAGGATGCCCAGCACCACTGCAACGAGGAGTAGTCCGACTGACATAAAGAAATGCTTTAGCTGCCCGTTACGAGCCGCATATACCAGGTATGTAATCCCGAGGATCAGCACCAGGAGCATAAAGTAATACGTCATCTGGTAGTGGTTGGCCCCTATTTCCAGGGCCATTGCGACAGCTGTCAACAGGAATCCCCAAATATATTTTCTTCGGAAAGTCAGGATAATTCCGCCCAGCACCATGGGTAAGTAAGCGATGGCATGGGCTTTGGCATTGTGCCCCACCCCCAGGATGATGATCAGGTAAGTAGAAAATCCAAAGGCCATCGCTCCAAGCAACGCGGCCCCGTAGTCTACTTTTAGGCAACAGAGCAAAATGTAAAAACCTAAGAAATACAGGAAAAGATAATCAGCCGGCCTGGGCAGGAACCGCAGACTGCGGTCAAGTTTTTTAACATAGTCATGGGGATAGTAAGCCCCTAACTGGTAGGTGGGCATTCCGCCAAAGGCGCTATTCGTCCAGTAGGGCTCTGTATCCGTTTTGTCCCGGAAGTCGTTTTGTTCCTTGGCCATCCCGGTATACTGGATGATATCAGACTGCTGGATCACTTTCCCCTGGAGTACCGGGTGAAAATAAGCCAGGGCGGCGATGACAAATAATACTAAAGCAAAGAAATGGTTAAATAGTGGGTGTATGCGGTTTTTCATAGGTTGGTTTGGTTGCGACTGGGATTTACTCTATTTCCTCGAACTCGATATACTCACCTATCTCTTCTTTTCCACGGTCCTTCTTTTTACCCCTGGCATCGACGGTGACCTCACCGATATTCTGCGATTCATTCCCCGGCTGGCCATGTTGTCCGAACTGCTGCTTAAAATGCTCCTCGGTCTTCCTGGCTGCATACTTGAAAAGGCTGGGAGCCACAAGCCTGGCGATCAGCTTTAACAGGTAATACCCCAGGATCATGATGAATATAAACTTAATAAAACCCATATCGTACTTTCTAACGAAACAAAAGTACAATTTGAGCGTTGTAAATAGGGAAGAAAAGTTATAAAATAATGTCAAAACAGTCCTCCCAGACCCCTATTTCAATGATAATGGCAGCAAAAACCATCCTGCTTTCTGTCTTCTTCACAATTCCGTTTTTAGTATCGGCCCAGTATACCGAAGTGATCAATTCTAACCGACCGGGGCTTTCCGTAAGCGCTTATGCGGTTGGGAAAGGTGTAATACAGGGAGAACTCGAGTTCTTCTACGAACAGCAGGACCACAGCCTGCTGCAAACCGAATCTGATATCATGGGGGCCGACCTCGCACTGCGTTACGGCCTGTTCTTTGAAAACCTGGAAGTGATCTACGAGGGTACTTTTGTAAAACAGGACCGTATCTTCATTCCATTTGAGACCGAGGACAGCAGAACTGATTTTCTCACTAACAGGATAGGCTTAAAGTACCTGATCTTTGATCCCTTCAAGGATCCGGAGAAGAATAAACCTAATCTATACAGCTGGCGTGCCAATAATGTCTTCCAGCTAAAGAACCTTATCCCAGCAATATCTGTTTACGGGGGTGTGAATTACCTCTTTGGGGAAAACCCATTCTATGCCGGTGACCCTGAATTGTCTTACCGCGCCATGATCGCCACCCAGAGCAAGGTGAATTCCAGGCTGGTTCTTATTTCCAATATCGCTTATGACAGGATCAGTACAGACGATCCCGAACTTTCATATACCGTATCTCTATCACATGCCTTACAAAACCCGAGGTGGAGTATATTCATTGAAAACCAGGGTATAAAGAGTGACCGCTACTCCGACCAGTTACTCCGTGGGGGTGCAGCTCACCTGTTTTCAGAAAATTTCCAGGCCGACCTGTACCTGGGTGCGAGCTTTAAGAATACGCCCAGCCGAATATTTACCGGACTTGGTATGTCTTACCGGGTTGACGGACATAAGGACGAGATGAAGGCAATAGAGGACCAGGACGCCGGGCAGAACGGGGGACTAATCAAACGTAATGCCATGAAGGGTAAAGGGGGTAAAAGAGACCGTAAAGGCCGTGGAGCAGAGGATATAGACCTTGGACCGACCAAAAAGCAACTGAGGCAGCTTAAAAAGAAACAAAAGAAGGCCAGGAAAGACGAGATCGATTTCTGATCTTCGCATTAATAATTTGTGGGCGCAGCTTTAATCTAAAAGCAATTATTCCTAATATTGACCGTACAAAACTGAGCTATGGTAAGTATTGAAGAAGTGACCGACAAGGCGGGGTTGAAGAAATTCGTCAAATTTCCCTTCACCTTATATAAAGACTCCCCCTACTGGGTTCCACCCATCATTGCGGAAGAACTGTCTTCCTTTGACAAAAACGAAAATCCTGTTTTTAAAAATGCAGATGCGCGGTTTTTCCTGGCATACAAAAACGGCCAGCTGGCAGGACGAATTGCTGCGATAGTCAACTGGATCGAGGTTAAAGATCAGAAAATAAGGAAAATGCGTTTTGGCTGGTTCGATTTTATCGATGACTATGCTGTTTCGGAAGCGCTTTTACAGCAGGTAGCTGACATTGGGAAAGCTCACCAGCTGGATTACATGGAAGGACCCGTAGGTTTCTCTAACCTCGACAAAGTAGGAGTACTTACCGAAGGCTTTGACAGTATCGGCACCATGATCACATGGTATAATTACGAGTATTACCAGAAACACTATGAGCGATGGGAAATGGTCAAGGAAAAGGAATACATGGAAAACCGTTTTCCAGCAAGTAATGCGGACCCTAAACTTTTTGTAAAGCTCAACGAACTGATCAAGCAGCGATATGGCTTAAAGGCGATGAATTTCAGCAAGACCAGCGAGATCATGCCATATGCTGATAAGATGTTCGACCTGTTTAACGAAACATACAGTAAACTATCCTCCTTTGTCCCTATTACAGAAGTTCAGAAGAACTATTTTAAAAAGAAATTCCTCGGTTTTATCAATCCCGAATACATTAAGTTCGTGGTTGACAGCGACGAGAACCTCGTTGCCTTTGCCATTGTGATGCCATCCTACTCCAAAGCTTTACAAAAGGCTAACGGGAAACTCTTCCCTTTTGGGTTTTATCACCTGCTGCAGGCCAAGAAGCACAGCAAGGACGTCATCTTCTATCTTATAGGCATCCACCCGGAGTACCAGAATAAGGGTGTTACCTCGGTGATCTTTAATGAATACCATAAAACCTTTACCGAGAAAGGCATTGTCAACTGTATCCGCACCCCGGAACTGGAAGAGAATGTAGCCATCCGGCAGATGTGGAAACACTTTAACCCTGAGATCTACAAACGGAGAAGAACGTATAAGAAACCCCTGAGGTAAAAAACAAAAAGGACCCGAAAACGGGTCCTTTTTTATATATGTCATTGTAAACTTATTCTCCCATGGCTGCTGCTACTGCGGCAGAGAGGCGTTTATAGGTTCCATTTTGCAACCTGTCGCGAATTGCGGAGAAAGCTTCCAGGGTTTCTTCGATATCCTCCATAGTGTGTGAAGCCGTTGGGATCATCCGGAGTAAGATCAGTCCTTTCGGGATCACAGGATACACCACTATAGAACAGAAAATGCCGTAGTTCTCGCGCAGGTCCTTCACCAGGGCCATAGCCTCAGGGATACTACCATTCAGGTATACCGGGGTTACACAACTTGAGGTTGTACCTATATCAAACCCACGGGCCTTTAATCCATTCTGTAATGCATTTACATTTTCCCAAAGCTTCTCTTTCAGCTCTGGCATTGTCCTCAGCATATCCAGGCGTTTAAGGGCTCCTTTTACATAGATCATCGGGAGCGACTTAGCGAACATCTGTGAACGCAGGTTATATTTCAGGTAATCAATGATCTCCTGGTCTGCTGCAAGGAATGCACCGATACCGGCCAATGACTTGGCAAAGGTTGCAAAATACACATCGATATCCTGCTGTACACCTTGTTCTTCACCGGCTCCGGCCCCTGTTTTTCCCAGGGTACCAAATCCATGTGCGTCATCTACCAGCAGACGGAAATTGAATTTTTTCTTAAGTTCAACGATCTCCTTTAACTTTCCTTGTTCTCCACGCATCCCGAAAACACCTTCAGAAATCACCAGTATCCCTCCACCGGTCTGCTCTGCCATCTTAGTGGCGCGTTCCAGGTTTTTCTCGAGGCTCTCAATATCGTTATGCTTAAACGTAAATCGTTTCCCGACATGTAAGCGCACCCCATCAATGATACAGGCATGAGAATCCACATCGTAAACAATGATATCGTCCTTAGAAACCAAAGCATCAATTGCAGACATAATACCCTGGTAACCGAAGTTCAGCAGGTAAGCAGCCTCTTTTCCAACAAAATCAGCCAGCTCGTTCTCCAGTTGCTCGTGAAAATCCGTGTGACCGCTCATCATACGCGCACCCATTGGATATGCAGCACCATGCTCATAGGCGGCATCGCCGTCTACTTTCTTAGTTTCAGGTCGGTTTGCCAACCCCAGGTAATCATTGATACTCCAGGTAATCACTTCTTTACCCTGGAATTTCATTCGGTTAGAGATAGGTCCTTCTAGCTTAGGAAACACAAAATATCCTTCTGCTTGTGATGCCCATTTACCCAAAGGGCCCTTGTTTTCAATAATTCTTTCGAATAAATCTCTCATGTAGTTTAGCTTGATGTTGACGTGAATTCAGTCCCGGGAAGGACAGCGCCAGGGGCGCAACGTTACGTTAATTCACAAAGTTGTAAAATTATGGAATTTCTATTTGGATTCATAACAAAATCCCACTCAAGATTTCCTGCAGGATTCCTTACCCTCAAACAGTTATGGCTTGCTGATGAATTCTGTTTACTTAACGAACTGGATTTGCTGCCCCTCCCCTACGTGCTTACTGTCAAAGAAGCCCTGGTCGTTCATCCACTGGTCACTGTACACTTTGCTCATGTACCTGGAACCGTGATCCGGGAAAATGACAACTACCCTGCTCTTCTCATTGAACTCGCCGCGTGCAGCAAACTGCTTGACAGCCTGCATTACAGCTCCGCAGGTATAACCTGCAAAAATACCTTCAGTCCTGGATATTTCCCGTGCCATATGGGCCGATTCTTCATCCGTCACTTTCATAAATTCGTCAATGGAAGTAAAATCCGTCGCGTCAGGGATCAGGTTTTTTCCAAGCCCCTCGATGCGGTAAGGATAGATCTCATCGGCATCGAACTCGCCTGTCTCATGATATTTTTTCAGGACAGATCCAAAGGCATCCACACCTAAGATCCTGATATCCGGATTTTGCTCCTTCAGGTAACGCGCGGTTCCTGAGATCGTCCCCCCGGTACCGCTGCAGGCTACCAGGTGGGTTATCTGTCCACCGGTCTGGTTCCAGATCTCCGGCCCGGTCGACTGGTAATGAGCCTCCATGTTCAGCTCGTTAAAATACTGGTTGATATAGATAGAGCCTTTGGTCTCCTCGTGCAGCCTTTTGGCCACCTGGTAATAAGACCTGGGATCATCTGCACTCACATGGGCAGGACATACATAGACCTTGGCCCCCATAGAACGGAGCATATCTATCTTGTCTTTAGAAGATTTTGAACTTACAGCCAGGATACACTGGTATCCTTTAATGATACTGACCATAGCTATAGAAAAGCCGGTGTTGCCCGAGGTAGTTTCTATAATGGTACTTCCCGGGGTCAGTATACCTTTTTTCTCTGCTTCCTGGATGATATAAGCAGCAATTCTATCCTTAGAAGAATGACCCGGGTTAAAAGCTTCAACTTTCGCATAGAATTCTCCTTTGAAAGGAGATGCAATTTTGTTCAGTCTGATTAATGGGGTATTTCCTATAAGGTCAAGGACGCTGTCAAAAGCTTGTATCTTATGTTCCATAAAGCGTGGTTAATCGAACAGCCCCCAAAAGGGAGCAGATTCCGGGGTCAAAATTACATTTTTTTTTTAATTAATCGGTTTTACCCTCTAAATCAAGTAAAAACGCATATTCCCTGGCCGTTTCCTTCAGGGCCTCAAACCTCCCGGATGCGCCTCCGTGGCCTGCTTCCATATTTGTTTCCATAAACAAGAAGTTAGAATCGGTCTTAACATCTCGTAACTTGGCTACCCATTTGGCAGGCTCCCAATACTGGACCTGGGAATCGTGTAATCCTGTAGTGACCAGCATATTGGGGTAATCCTGAGCTTTTACATTATCATATGGCGAATAGGATTTTATATACTCATAATATTCTTTATCGTTGGGATTACCCCATTCGTCATACTCCCCTGTTGTAAGCGGAATAGATTCATCTAACATTGTGGTGATCACGTCCACGAAAGGAACAGCGGCTATCACGCCATTGTAAAGTTCCGGAGCCATATTTACAATAGCGCCCATCAGCAGGCCTCCCGCAGATCCCCCGTAGGCATAGAGATGCCCTTTGCTCGTATACCCTTCTTTGATCAGGTGTTTGGATACATCGATGAAATCGTAGAAAGTATTTTTCTTTTTAAATAGCCGGCCATCTTCGTACCACTGCCTGCCCAAATACTCACCGCCCCGTACGTGCGCGATGGCATATACAAATCCACGGTCGAGCAAGCTGAGCCTAACGGTTGAAAAGTAAGGATCGGAAGTATAGCCGTAGGCGCCGTATCCATATTGCAGCAATGGTGTATTCGCGCCGAGTTCCGTGTCTTTGTGGTAGACCAGGGAAACCGGGATTTTAGTACCATCCCGTCCTTCTGCCCATATCCGCTCTGACCGGTAATTTTCTTTTTTAAATTTCCCACCCAGGACTTCCTGTTCTTTCTTGATCTCTTTCTCCCTGGTGGTCATATTGATGTCTATCACGGCATACGGAGAGGTCAGGGAATTGTACATATATCGCAAGGTATCCGTATTAAAATCCGGGTTGATATACGGGTAAGCAACATATGTTTCATTATCGAATGGAAGGTAATAACTCTCCCCGGAATCCCAGCGCGTGATCTTCATCTTATTAAGGCCCTGGTCCCGCTCGGTAAGCACGTAATAGTTCTTAAAAATCTCGACATCTTCGAGTAGCACAGAATCACGATGAGGAATAAATTCCTGCCAATGCTCCGAAGAAGTTTTGTCTTCCGGGGTTCTCATTAATTTAAAATTCGTGGCCCCATCTTTATTGGTCAGCACAAAGAAGCTGTCCCCAAAATGCGAAATACTGTATTCCAGCCCCCTGACCCGGGGAGAAAATACCTTAAAATTCCCGGCGGGTTGATCGGCTTCAAGCACCCTGTACTCCGTGGTCATGGTACTACCGGAACCAATGATGATATATTTGCGCGATTTGGATTTGTACACGTACGTATTAAAGGTTTCATCCTCCTCATGGTAGACCAGCTGGTCCTCTTCGGGAGATGTACCCAGGACGTGTTTATAGATCTTATCTGAACGCAAGGTTTGCGGGTCTTTCTTGGTGTAGTACAGGGTCTTGTTATCGTTGGCCCATACTCCACTCCCGGTAGTGTTCTCTATGATCTCCGGGTATAACTCCCCTGTAGCAAGGTTTTTCACCTGTATATTATACTGCCTCCTGGATACGGTATCCGTACCAAAAGCCACAAGGGAATTATCCGGGCTGACCGATATCCCCCTTAGGTTAAAATAGTCGTGCCCTTCTGCCATCACATTGCCATCAAACATCACTTCCTCTGCAGCCTCTAATGTTTCTTTTTTCCGGGAATACACGGGGTATTCCTTTCCTGTCTCGTAGCGGGTTATATACCAGTAGCCATTATACTTGTATGGAACGGAGGTATCATCTTCTTTGATGCGGCTGCGCATTTCTTTAAAAAGATTATCCTGGAAATCCCTCGTATGTGCGGTCATTTCATGGTAGTAGGCATTCTCGGCCTCCAGGTAAGCAATCACTTCGGGGTTCTCTCGATCGTTCAACCAGTAGTAGTTGTCTATCCTGGTATCACCATGAATACTGAGTTCTTTGGGTTGCTTTTTAACGTCTGGCGCTATAGTATCTTGCATAGGATGTATTTGAGACTGAAAAACGCTGGCAAAAATAAGACTTAAAAGGTGAATAGCAGTAGTATACATCAGCTTGATTGGTTTGTTACGGAATTGCCCCACAAATTAGTAAATTTGTGTGCACAATAATCTAAAAGAAATATTATGTTCGGAGATATGATGGGAATGATGGGTAAACTCAAGGAAACCCAGGAAAAAGTGAAAGCTACCAAGGAACGGCTAAATTCAGTATTCATCGAGGAAACATCCCCTGAGGACTTACTGAAAGTGACCATTACGGCAAACAGGGATATCAAGAGTATTGAAGTTGACGATTCTCTCTTGTCTGACAAAGAGAAACTGGAGGATTACCTCGTCATCACTTTGAATAAGGCCATTGCCAAAGCAACCAATGTAAATGAAACAGAATTGGCAGCAGTTGCGAAAGAAGGGATGCCCGATATTCCGGGAATGGATTCATTCCTGAAATAGGTACCGCTTACCATATAAAATACAGAGAGCTCACCGTCCCGGTTTTCACATCGGGATGATGAGCTCTTTTCTAGTTAAAGACACCCGGGTCGCTTTGAAAGTTATAATTCCCGGGCCGATGCACGGTAGGTCCGGAATCTGACCGCTATAACGGACTTTGTAGTTGCAACAGCTAATTCTGCAACCCGGAAATACAGCTGTTTTATCCTGGAAATATCGCGTATTACAAATTCAGGACAAACAAACAATTGAGCAACAAGGTGTTATCTACAATATAACAAATTTCCGGGGTTACAGGAAAGCCCTTAATTCAATATTTTTGTTACATTTAGAGAAAAGGCAGCATGATAAAGATCGAAAAGAATAAGGAACAACATTACCTCTTCACCCTCAGGACCGGGAGTGGAAGTGTTTTGTTAAATAGTATTCCCTACGAGGATAAGCAGACCTTATTACAGACGGTCGAAAAATTACCAACCCTGATCGAGGAACACATGGTTTTTGAAAGAAAGACCAACCACAACGGGAAATTCGTCTTTGACCTGAAAGATGAGCAAGGTAACCTTATAGGCAGGAGCCAGGAATACCTTTCAGAATCTGGACTGGAAAACGGCATCAAGAATATCCGCAAAACTCTGGACGGGATGGCTGATCATTCTCAGCTATAGCTTCTGTAAGCGTGCAATAACCTCCTTGTGCATCTGGTCCGTATAATCCATATGGGTAACCATCCTAACCTTCCCCTGCCCCATACCAATAACATGTATCTGGTGTTGTTTTAAGGCTTCCATACAGGCCTCGCTGCTCATCTGCGACTCATCCGTTTCAAAGATCACTATGTTGGTCTCTATTGGCTCTACCTTTTTTACAAATCGAAGGGCTTGTAATACCTGCCCGAGTTCCCGGGCTTTTTCATGGTCCTCGGCCAAACGTTTCCTGTGGTTGTCCAGGGCGTAAATACCTGCCGCAGCCAGGTATCCTGCCTGCCGCATTCCTCCTCCCAGGACCTTCCTGATGCGCAGCGCCTCTTTCATAACCTCCTTGGAACCTAGGAGTACAGAACCCACAGGGCAACCCAATCCTTTGCTGAGGCAGACACTGATGGTGTCAAACAACTGCCCGTACATTTCGGGTGATTCTCCTTTTTCCTCCATAGCGTTCCAAAGCCTTGCCCCGTCCAGGTGGTATCCCAGTCCGTGACGGTCACATATCTCTCTTACCCGCTGAAGTTCAGAAAAATCATAACAAGCTCCCCCGCCCTTGTTGGTGGTATTCTCCATACAGACCAGTGCCGTACGCGGACTGTGATAAAAATCAGGTGGATTGATGGCGGCTTCTACTAATTCGGCTGTGATCATCCCCCGATGTCCATCTACCAGTTTACAGGATACCCCGCTGTTAAAGCTTACTCCGCCCCCTTCGTAATTATACACATGGGCGTATTTATCACAGATCAACTGGTCTCCGGGACGGGTATGTATTTTTATAGCTGTCTGGTTAGCCATTGTTCCACTGGGGAAGAACAGTGCAGCTTCCATTCCGAACAAGGCTGCAATTTTTTCTTCCAGGGCATTGACCGTGGGATCAGCTTTAAAGACATCATCGCCTACTTCTGCGTTGAACATGGCCTGCAGCATGCCGGGCGACGGTTTGGTAACCGTATCGCTTATTAAGTTTATTTCCATAGCATTTCTTAGTTCATACAATCCATCCCTATGGGTGATCCATCGGGAATTTTCGGGGCATCCGGAACTTTGAACAATTCCGGGTGGCCGTAAAACCGGTCTATCCTCCGAACCATTTCCGCGGCCATAGCGTCATTGGAACTGGCCTGTAAAGTTTTGCGGAGAACTTTTAGTTCCTGGTGTACCAGCGCATTAACCTGAGGGTGAACTTCCTGGTTGGCTGCCAGCGCCATCAGGTGGAACAATACCCTGAAATTGATCACCTGCTGCACCTCCTTCAAATACGCGTTCTTCTGAGAATTTTCAAAGGTCGATTCAACCAGGCGGTCTAGCACTTCCTTAAGACCTAATTGGCCCGGATTGACTGCCTTCTGGTGTACCAGCCTGGAAGCACGCTCCGGGTGAAGCAGCAGCTCAAGGGTCATATCAGCGGCTGTTTCGGCAGCTGAAAGAGCATCAAAGGTAACCCCGGTCCGGCCTTCAATTGATTCACGCGTCCTGGGGTAACCTATAGCCCGCGGTGGGAACAAGGGCAGTTTATCCTCGGGAATCGCAATTACCCGGGCGTACAGTGTCCTTAAAACACCGTTCAGGGCCTGTTCCTGCTCTCTCCTGGGCATCTGGGCCACTGTCAGCTGTCCGTCCCCTTTTACGGCATAGTTATAATCCAGTCCGCCTACTACCTTGCTCGTGGCTTCAGTCTGGTAGCGGTGGTAAAAATACAATGGCGCAAAGACATCTTCGAGCAATGAGTACGGCTCCCCGGTACGGATATTATCTACTGAAAAATTAGAGATCGCCTTCTGCCTTACTGCCAAAACATTCTCCAGCTCTTCGTAGGTTTTCCCGCCGTTGTCCCAGAGATGGGCAAGACCATGGGCTCCCCCCATGGGGCGGGCATCCTGGTCAGAGATATAGCGAAGTCCCTGCCGGGAAGCTTCGTCAAGTATGTTATCCAGGGCAGCTGATTCATCAGTGCCTTCGGGAAAATCAGAATACGAATATGCCACCGTAACTTTATCCCACTCCCCGATCCCGGTATCATAGGCATCTTTGAACTGTACCTTCCCGTCCTCTAGATAAATCGTGGGATGGGGATAATCCATCACCGATGCCCTGTCGTTGGTACTTGCGGCAAAATTATGAGCAAAACCAAGGGTATGCCCGATCTCATGTGCAGATAACTGTCTTATCCTTGCCAGTGCAAGGTCCAGCATGGCCTGGTCATTATCGTCCCGTTCTGCAAAGGGTTTATTACTCAATGCCTGGGCGATCAGGTAATCCTGCCGGATCCTGAGACTTCCAAGGCTTACATGCCCTTTGATGATCTCTCCTGTCCTGGGGTCGGTGATACTGCTGCCATAACTCCATCCCCGGGTCGATCTGTGTACCCATTGGATCACGTTGTAACGGGCATCCAGCGGATCAGCATCGTCGGGAAGTACTTTTACCTGGAAGGCATTCTTATAGCCAATGGCCTCGAAAGCCTGGTTCCACCATTTTCCTCCTTCCAGTAAAGCTGACCGTACAGGTTCAGGGGTACCGTTGTCCAGGTAGTAAATTATGGGTTCTACAGCCTCGCTGACCGCAGCAGAAGGATCTTTCTTCTGCAGCCTGTGCCGTGTTACAAACCTTTTAAGAATGGGTTGATTAACCGGGGTGGCATAATCATAGAAGGAAAATGGATAAGATCCCGAACGCGGATCGTACTCCCTTTTCTCATAATCAGCATCCGGTAATGCGATAAAAGAATGGTGCTGGTTCACCGTCACCAGCCGTGCATCCGGGGTCACCGACCGGATATAACCACCCTCCGGGTTTCCTTTAAAAGTGAGGGTCACATCAAATTCAACGTTTTCCGGAAAAGCTTTAGTCCTTTCCAGGGAAATAGCACTTTTGCTACTATCCACACTGTAAGAACCCTGCCCATTGCTCTTTAACCGCTGGCCAACCCCATGCATATCCTGCATCAGGAAATCGGTGATATCTATCAGGTAGCGGCCTTCTTTCTCCTCTTCTATTTTAAAGCCGTACAGGACAGATTTTGCGAAGGCTTCGGTTACCGACCTCTTTTCAAGTTCATTATCCGATATAGCCCGGAACTTCATATTCGGCTGCACCAAGAGCAGTTTGTTCCCTGCTTTCCGGAAATACACCACCTGTTCGTTACCGAGCTGACCGCGGTCCAGCCCGATATCATTACTGCCTATCCCGCTGCTGAGGGAATACACGTACAGGAATTCTTCTTCTAAAGCAGAAACTTCCAGGTATATCTTATCTGAAGCAGCGTCGTAGTAATACGTAAAAAGCCCTTCTGATTTATCAAGGTTTTTACTTTTTTCGAATTGCTGTGAATTTACCCAGCTGATGCTAAATAGCAGGATGGCGGTTATAAAAAAACGAGTCATAAGGTGGTTTTGCGTCTAAAAGTATATAAAATCATCGAAATATGGATTTACTAAAACATGCAGGTGCAAGTCGGCAATTTCCAAAAATATACCCTCCTGTTGAGACAATCCCACAATAATCTCTTTTCCATGGGAATACAGTCTGGTAGTTGCTGAAAATTACCCTATCTTAAGAGAAGAAAAACCAACAGTATGATTACGGCTACCAACCCAATCTTCTCGTGTTACGAACACGACCAGGCCCATTACGATGAAGTATTTAATGCCAAGGGCGAGATCAAGAAGATGTACGAAACCCTTTTTGAACTCTACTGCGGGCATTCTATCGAGGACTATATACTCCTGAACAACAAGGCGAAATCATCTTTCTTTAACCAGGGGATCACCTTCCAGGTTTACGGAGAGAAGGAAACCAAAGAAAAAATCTTCCCATTCGATCTTTTCCCAAGGATCATCGGGGCGGAAGAATGGGATCACATAGAAAAAGGCGCACTGCAGCGCAGTAAGGCGCTTAACCTGTTTCTGTGGGATATTTATCACGATAAGAAGATACTTAAACAAGGCATTGTCCCTGTTGACCTTATCGGGTCATCGGCAAATTACCTGCAGGCGATGATCGGGGTGGATCCTCCCGGCGGAGTTTACAACCATGTCTCCGGTACGGATATCATCAAGCATTCGGACGGGGAATATTATGTGCTCGAAGACAACATCCGCTGTCCTTCGGGGGTCAGCTACGTGGTCTGTAACCGGACGGCACTCAAAAGAGCGCTCTTCGGTGTCTTTAACCATTACCGTGCCCATACAGTAACCAATTATGCTGAAAATCTCCTGGAGATCTTGCAAAGTGTAAAACCCAGAGGGGTGGATATCCCGACCTGCGTGGTCATTACCCCGGGCATGTACAATTCGGCCTACTACGAACATTCTTACCTCGCTAAGGCCATGGGCGTAGAACTCGTGGAAGGCAGGGACCTGTACGTGGAGAATGATTTCGTATACATGAAGACGATCAATGGCCCTAAAAAAGTTGACGTTATTTACAGGAGGGTGGACGACCTGTTCATAGATCCGCTGGAGTTTCGTGCCGATTCCAGCCTGGGGGTTCCGGGACTGTTCTCTGCATACCGGAAAGGCAACGTCTGCCTGGCCAATGCGCCCGGAACAGGTGTTGCGGATGATAAAGCGGTCTATACTTATATGCCTGAGATCATCAAATATTACCTGGATGAAGAGCCCATACTCAATAACGTTCATACCTATCACTGCAGCAGGCCTGAGGAATTAAAGTACGTGCTGGAACATATCTCTGAACTGGTAGTGAAACCTGTGGATGAGTCCGGAGGCTATGGTATCTCTATCGGGAATAAACTTAGCAAGCAGGAGATAGCCGAGGTACGGGAACAGATCAAAAAAGAACCCAGGAAGTATATTGCACAACCGATCATGTCACTATCGGTCCATCCGACCTATATAGATGAGAGCCAGTCTTTTGAACAGAGACATGTAGATCTGAGGACCTTTACCCTGCTCGGGCACAATGAAGAATTTGTGCTGAAGGGCGGATTAAGTCGCGTAGCCCTGCAAAAAGGCAACCTGGTCGTAAATTCTTCACAAGGAGGTGGCTCTAAAGACACCTGGGTATTAAAAGATAAGCAATAAACGTATGCTGGCAAGAGTAGCAAATAACCTGTATTGGATGGGGCGCTATATTGAGAGGTCAGAACATGTGGCCCGGTATATGCATGTTAATTATTTTTCTTCCCTGGATGCCCCTAACGAGTTATCACAAGACAGGCAGTTTGTGCTGCGGTCGATGAAATTTATGGTTGGTGACCCGGTAACCGACCTGGAAATTCAACTGGACGAAGCGGAAGTTCTTCACGACCTGGGCCTGAACCCGGAAAAAGGATACTCCATCATCAACAATGTAAAATTTTCACGTGAGAACGCCAACAGTGCCAGGGACCTGATCTCCACGGAATTGTACGAGGCCATCAATAAGTTCTATCATTTTGTCCTGAATTACGACAAAGAGCTGTACGTCAAGCGAGGCTTGTATGATTTCTGCATGAATATTACGGAAATGACCACCATACTCAGGGGAAAGATCCGGGCCACCCTGCTGCACGACGAGGTCTACGCCATTATCATGATGGGCATGAACCTGGAGCGCGCTACACAGATCATCAGGATCATCAATGCCAAATACAACGATGCTTTATTGGCCCGGAATGGGTATGATCCCGATGTCAGTAAAAGTTTTGAATGGGTTACCCTTTTAAAATGTGCAGAGTCATATGATATGATGCGCCGGTATTACAAGAAAGCACCCAGCAGTCTAAGTACACTGGAATTCCTCATCCTGAACGGCAATTGCCCGAGATCTGTAATGAACAGCCTGGACCAGGTAAACAAGCACATCCAGGTCCTTGAGAAAAGTAAAAACCCGGGGAAAGAGTCTGCAGCTTTTTTTATCGAGAAAATAAGAGCAGAACTGAAGTTTAAACATATCGAAGAAATAGAGGGGAATATCCGGGAATTTATAGAAACAAAACTGGAAGACCTGGTAATGGTTGCGGACAAACTCGAAAAAGAATTTTTTAACTACTGATATTGATCTCCCCGGAGACAATCATACACATATGGCCTTAGATTATACCGTAACCTATTCCGCTGAAAACCACTACGAAAACCTGGTTAAAGATGCAATTTGGCAATTTTTGATAATTCCGGAAGATAATGACAATCAAAGAGTTACCGATGTTCAGTTCAATAATTCCTTGGATGCTCCCGTATCCTACTCGGAGAACAGCAAAGGGTTCAGGACAATCAGGGTAACCCCCGTTAAACCATTTAATGACATCTCTTTCACCGCAAACTTCAGGTTGGTAAAAGACGAGATGAATCCCTTTGATTTTGTTCCACCTGAAGATCCCGGTAAAGACTACTTAACCCTGGATAGTCTTGAATTCAGGGTGGATCACGACAGCTATCTCCGACCGACCTCCTACACCACAGTTCCCGGATCAGCAGAGCTCACTTTTCAATGGGACAATGAGAAGGATATATTTACCAATATACAGGCACTGAACAGCTGGGTATATGAATACTTAAAATTTACTCCCGGTATTACCACCGTGGAAACCACCCTGCAGGACGTACTCGGGCACAGGAAGGGAGTCTGCCAGGATTTCACCCACCTTTTCCTCGCCTTGGTCCGAAAACATAAGGTCCCCGCCCGGTATGTCTCCGGTTATTTACACCAGGGAAGCGGATATTTCGGGGATTCCCAGATGCATGCCTGGGCAGAGGTTTATATTCCCAGGGTCGGGTGGATCGGGTTTGACCCTACCAACAACCTGCTGGTGGGCAGTGATCACATAAAAGTTGCACACGGCAGGGATTACAGCGAATGTTCACCCCTTACCGGGGTCCTGTACACCCTGGGCGAAAACCGAACTTCACATGCTGTGGGAGTAGCCTGCCAATAATAGGGACGTAACTGCTATTTATTCTTAAAAAAGAACGCTATTTTTGAGCCATAAAATTCTGAATTATGGTTACTACAGATCTTCATAAAGGTCTTATAGAACGCCTTGGCGCGTTAAGGAGGTATCTTTGACATTGATGCCAAGCTTGTCGAAATAGAGAACGAGGAAGAAAAAACGCTGGAACCGGATTTCTGGGATAATCCCCAGGAAGCCCAGGCCCAGATGAAAAAACTGCAATCGATCAAAAGCTGGGTCGAAGATTTTGATGAAGCAAAATCCCTGGCTGCCGATCTTGAAGTTCTTTTGGAATTCCAGAGGGAGGGCGATGTTTCTGAAGCAGAAGTTCAGCAACAGTATGAAAAAGCCCTGGACGCCCTGGAGAAACTCGAATTCCGTAATATGTTATCCGATGAAGGAGATGACCTGACAGCGGTTTTGCAGATCACTGCAGGTGCTGGTGGGACAGAAAGCTGCGATTGGGCTTCTATGCTGATGCGGATGTACATGATGTGGGCGGAAAAGCATAAATACAAGGTCAAGGAACTGAACTACCAGGAAGGAGATGTTGCCGGGATCAAGACCGTAACCCTGCAGATCGAAGGGGATTACGCTTTTGGCTGGCTGAAAGGTGAAAACGGGGTACACCGCCTGGTGCGGATCTCCCCTTTTGACAGCAATGCCAAAAGACATACCTCCTTTGCTTCGGTATATGTTTACCCGCTTGTAGATGACACCATCGAGATCGATGTAAACCCCTCAGATATTGAGATCACTACCGCTCGTTCCAGTGGTGCAGGAGGACAGAACGTAAACAAAGTTGAGACCAAGGTACAGTTGTATCATAAACCAACGGGAATACAGATTTCGTGTTCCGATTCGCGTTCCCAGCATGACAACCGGGCGACAGCTCTTAAAATGCTGAAATCCCAGCTCTACGAGATCGAGTTGCGGAAAAAAATGGAAGCCAGGGAGGCGATCGAATCGTCAAAGATGAAGATAGAATGGGGTTCGCAGATCAGGAATTACGTAATGCATCCCTATAAGCTGGTTAAGGATGTGCGGACCGGAGAAGAGACAGGGAACGTGGATGCGGTAATGGATGGTGCCCTGGATCCTTTCCTGAAAGCCTACCTGATGATGGCCGGGCAGAAAGAGGAAGAGATCTGATTGTTGAATTATATTATACCCTATGATACGAATTTATCATAACCCCAGGTGCAGGAAGTCCAGGGAAGGCCTGGCCCTGCTTGAGAACAGCGGCAATTCTTTTGAGATCGTTCGCTACCTGGACGAACCCCTGGACGAAGAGCAGCTGGCAGACCTGATCAAAGCACTTGGTATCAGTGCCGACCAATTGATCCGGAAGAACGAAGCGATCTGGAAAAGTGAGTACAAAGGAAAATCACTGTCTGAGAAAGAGCTTCTTAAAGCTATGGTGACCCATCCCAAACTCATTGAACGCCCTATAATATGGAAAGACGGTAAGGCTGTCATTGGCAGGCCTGCTGAGAAAATCCACGAAATACTCTGATCACCAACACCTTAAAAACAGGTGGTCGGGAGAATATTTTCATTTAACAAACATTTAACCAAAGTCGGTTAAACCTATATTGTTCATCTTAATCTTAGATACATTAAACATCATGAAGAACTGTAGACTATCACTTCTGACGCTTGTTTTTGCATTACTCAGTATCAGCTGGGCCGAAGCCCAGTACGGCTACGGCAACGGCAGCCGCTATGGCAGGCAGCGAAGCGGCCTCCCGAGAGGTCCTGAGCCACAGCAGGAAGAAGCGAAACCTCTTACAGCAGAAGAGATCGTAGCGGAGCAAATGCCCCAGATCATGGAGGTTGTTCCCCTGAACGCTTTTGAAGAGGCCGTAGTGAGTTCTATCCTGACCAAGTATGTTCAGCAGAGTATTGAGCTCCGGATCCTGGGGTTAGAAGCTGATAAAATGAGGGAAGGCATGGAAAAGATCCGCATCAATCAGAAAGCGGAATTGGAAGCCGGTTTACCGGCGGACAAATTCGCCGCCTTGATGGATCTGCAGGAAAATGGGTTTAAGAAAGCGAAACAAAAGAATAAGAAAAAAAAGAAGGGCAAAAAGCCTAAAGATTAAGATGAACAAAAAGCTACTTACCTACCTACTCCTATTTACTTCTTTGACATTCGGAATTGCCCAGAGCGGCAGGGGACCCAACCAGATCACTTTAAGTGGGAAGGTCCTCGATAAAGACAACGGCTTACCCCTGGAATACGCCACATTGGTACTACAGAGTGTTGACAACCCGGGGCAGGTAACAGGTGGCATCACAGATATTGACGGGAATTTCTCCGTAGAGACCAAGCCCGGCACCTACAATATCAGCGTAGAATATATCTCCTACAAAACATACAGGCTTAACAACCAGGAACTCAATTCGTCCCGGGATCTCGGAACGATCCGGATAGGGATTGACGTGGAACAACTGGAAGCGGTGGAAGTCGTGGGCGAAAAAACCACCGTAGAGGTCCGCCTGGATAAAAAGGTCTATAATATTGGAAAAGACCTTACCACCAGTGGCGCCACCGTTTCGGACGCCCTGAACAACGTCCCGTCGGTCAACGTGGATGTGGAAGGAAATATCAGCCTTCGCGGGAATGACAACGTTCGTATCCTGATCAACGGCAAACCATCTGCCCTGGCAGGTTTTGGGTCTACCGACGCCCTCCGGCAGCTTCCGGCAGATGCTATAGAAAAAGTGGAAGTGATCACCAGCCCTTCAGCCCGTTATGATGCCGAAGGAACCGCCGGGATACTCAACATAGTCCTGCGCAAGGAAAAAACACTTGGTTTTAACGGGTCAGTGAATGTTTACGCGGGATATCCCATCCAGAGTGGGATCACTGCCAATGCCAACCTCCGTACCGATAAGTTCAACATTTTCAACACGACCGGAGTTCGGTATAATGAATCTCCCGGGAATGCCTTTTTTGACAATACCTACACCTCCGGAAGTTTTGACCGTATCCTGGAAGTACGTGATTACGACCGCAGTGGCAAAAACTTCAATACCAACCTGGGAATGGAATATTTCCTTTCCGACAATTCCTCGATCACTGGTAGCATCTTTATGAGGTTCTCGGAAGGAGATGATACTACCGATAACAGTAACAGCAGGTTCAATAACGGCGCTCTGGACAGTCGAACCTTCCGCGTAGAAGAAGAACTGGAAGACGATGAGAGCTACCAGCTTTCCCTGAATTACACCAAGGATTTTAATGATGATGGACATAAACTGACCGCGGATTTCCAATATTCCACGGGGAATGAAATTGAAACCTCCAGGATAGAGGAAAACAGCATATTTCCTGATAGTGAACTGATCGTCAGGGAAAATGTGATCAACGATGAAGAAGAAAAAGAATACCTGATACAGGCAGATTACGTTTTACCTATCGGGGAGAATGCCCAGTTCGAAGCGGGTTACCGCGGAACCCTGGAGAATACGATCACCGACTACCAGCTGGATTCCCTGGACCAGTCCAGCGGAAATTTCGTGATCAACCGCAACCTGACCAATAAATTCACCTATGATGAGAATGTACATGCCGTCTACACCCAGTACGGGAACAAATTTGGCAAATTATCATTCTTACTGGGGTTAAGACTGGAAAGCACCCAACTCATCGGGAAACTGGAGTCTGAATTTGACAGTGAGGCTTTGCAGGAAGAACTGGGTGTAGATGTGGATGTGAATTTTGATAAGAACTACCTGGGCCTCTTCCCTACTGTTAACCTGATCTATGAACTAGGTGAAATGGAGCAGATCTCCCTGGGCTATAACCGGCGGATCAACCGGCCTAGAGGATGGTTCATCAACCCCTTCCCTTCGCGGTCCAGCCGGACCAATATCTTCCAGGGGAACCCGGACCTGGACCCGGCCTTTGCCAATGCCTTTGATCTTGGGTACCTTAAACGATGGCAGGAACTGACCCTGACTGGTTCTGTCTACTACCAGAAAGAAACCAATTCTTTTGAACGGGTACAGGAACAAACAGGGCAGACTACTACAGACGGTATTGAGATCGTCCGGTCTATCCCTATCAACCTTGCAACTAACGAACGGATTGGCGCCGAAGCGGGACTTCTTTACAGCCCTACGCGCTGGTTACGACTGAACAGCAGTTTTAACCTCTTCCGGTTTTCATCAGAAGGCGTTTTTAACGGGGTAGATTACGGAACAGAGAATACCAGCTGGTTTGCGCGTTTCAGCTCCAAGGTAACTTTACCGGCTAAGATAGACCTGCAGACCAATGCATTTTACCGCGGGCCTTCCCAGAATGCCCAGACCGAATCCGAGGGCATATTCTCCCTGAACGTCGCTATGAGTAAGGATGTTTTCAACGATAACGGAACTATTTCATTAAATGTGAGCGACCTGCTTAATTCCAGGAAGCGAAGATCGTTTACCGAAACGGACTTCTTTACTTCAAGGAGCGAATTCCAGTGGAGGGAACGATCAGTGACCCTGGCTTTTATCTACCGCTTTAACGAGCAAAAGAAACGCAACGGGCAAGGCAGGGGTAATGGATATGATGACGGAGAAGAATTTGAAGGAGGAGCAAAGTAGTCCTGAGGCTACTTCATAAAACGAGAAAAGGCCTTGAAAAAGGCCTTTTTTTATATGGTAAAACGAGCTTCACCCTATTGCTGAGCGCGTTTTGCTTTTTTAGCTTCACGTTTTTCTTTCCAGATTTCCAGGAGATTTCCTCCTAACCAATAAGGGACCACGAAAAGCAGTAAAAACATCATTAACCAGAAACCGATGGTTAAAATGGTGGCAAATGCTAAAAATCCCAGGTATTGATCGAATTCAAACATAATATTATTCTTTGCGGAACAAAGATACTTTGATTTTTATAAAAAGCGCAAATCAAAAAGCGAAAAAAAACAACCCGGCAATTTTGAACTGTCCCCTACTGGAATTTATGGTGCCAAAGCGCTACCTTTGCGTGTACACAAAACAGCCTGAATTATGAGTTTCCGAATAGAAAAAGACACTATGGGCGAGGTTAAGGTCCCGTCCGACAAATACTGGGGAGCACAGACAGAGCGCTCCCGGAATAATTTTAAGATCGGGCCGGCAGGTTCGATGCCTCTAGACATTGTATATGGCTTCGCCTATCTAAAAAAAGCTGCTGCATACACCAACTGCGAGCTGGGCGTCTTGTCTGAAGAAAAGCGTGACCTGATCGCCAAGGTCTGTGACGAGATCCTGAATGGCAAGCACGATGACCAGTTTCCCCTGGTGATCTGGCAAACCGGTTCAGGAACGCAGAGCAATATGAATGTGAACGAGGTTATTGCCAACCGCGCCCAGGAATTGGCCGGCGGCAAGATCGGGGAAGGTGAAAAAGCCATCCAGCCAAATGACGATGTAAACAAGTCCCAGTCATCGAATGACACTTTCCCTACAGGGATGCACATCGCTGCCTATAAGAAAATCATGGAGGTCACCCTGCCCGGGCTCATCAAACTCCGCAATACATTAAATGCCAAATCAGAGGAATTTGCAGACTGTGTGAAGATTGGCCGTACCCACCTAATGGATGCCACTCCCCTCACCCTCGGACAGGAATTCTCCGGATATGTATCCCAAATGGACCATGGGATTAAGGCCCTGAAAAATACACTGGATCACCTGAGTGAACTAGCCCTTGGAGGAACTGCCGTAGGAACGGGACTGAACACTCCAAAAGGATATGATGTACTGGTGGCCAAATACATCGCAGAATTCACCGGGCTGCCCTTCAGGACCGCAGAAAATAAATTTGAA
The DNA here is from genome assembly GCF_004362865.1 of Zeaxanthinibacter enoshimensis. Classification (GTDB taxonomy): domain Bacteria; phylum Bacteroidota; class Bacteroidia; order Flavobacteriales; family Flavobacteriaceae; genus Zeaxanthinibacter; species Zeaxanthinibacter enoshimensis. The sequence continues at coordinate 1,112,970 of NZ_SNYI01000002.1, forward strand.
GCCCTGGCAGCTCACGATGCATTCGTAGAAACCCATGGCGCTCTGAAACAATTGGCGGTATCATTAAACAAGATTGCCAACGATATCCGGATGATGGCTTCCGGACCGCGTTCAGGGATCGGGGAGATCACCATCCCGGCTAATGAACCTGGAAGTTCTATCATGCCAGGGAAAGTGAACCCCACACAGTGCGAAGCACTTACCATGGTCTGTGCGCAAGTTATGGGGAACGATGTAGCGATTACCATCGGGGGCACACAGGGACATTATGAACTGAATGTCTTTAAACCTATGATGGCAGCCAACCTGCTGCAATCCGCACAATTACTCGGAGATGCCTGCATCAGTTTTGATACGCATTGTGCAAGTGGCATCAAGCCTAATGAAAAGGTGATCAAACAGTTACTGAACAACTCGCTGATGCTGGTTACTGCTCTTAATACCAAGATCGGGTATTACAAGGCTGCAGAAATTGCCAATACCGCTCATGAAAACGGCACTACCCTGCGTGAAGAAGCAGTCAGGCTGGGATATGTTACCGAGGAAGAGTACGACGCCTGGGTTCGCCCGGAAGACATGGTGGGGAGTATGCCCGCAGAAAAGTCCTCTAAGTAATAAAATGAAAAAGGGATGATCGAATGATCATCCCTTTTTTTATGCTTGGTCAACTATGATTTACTTCAAGGTGAACTTGGAAGTTCCCAGTAATTTCAGGTTATCGTCATAAACGTTTACCATATAATTACCTTCTTTGAAATCTCCTGAAGGTTTGTTGATATAATCACATACATCCAGGTTCTTGTTCTCATAGTAAAAATTAGTGCTCTTGCTGAAAGTTACGGTATTGCCTTCCTCGTTGCTCTTAGTCTGGGCTCCGCCAAGGACATTCCCCTGAGGATCCAATACTTCGATCAGGAACTCACGGTCACCGGCTTCGGCGATCACGTTATCCGCAACTGTAAAACATACTTTAAACTTATCAGTCCTGTTAGCCCTGGAAGTAGAAACCAGTTTCCCGTTGTTTCTTTCTTTAACGGCATCAACATTGAACTTGTTCAGGTTAAGTGCAGAACCTCTCTCAACAGCATCAGCCAGTTGAGTATTCTGTACTACCAGAGAATCGTTGAATACGGTTTGTTTTTCCAGTTCTACGAAAGTACTGTCTCTCTGCATAGCGATAAGAGCGTTAGACTGCTTCAGGGAATCTACCTGGCGCAGTAATTGCTCGCGCTCTTCCTTCAGAACATTTACTTGTCTCCTGTAACGGGAAAGAGCAGAAATATCAGCCTTCATGGTTTGTACAGAATCGATGTATTTAGCGATCCTGTCCCTGGCAGCTACCAACTCTTCATTCGTGGCATTGCTCTCAAGGATTGCTTTGTCATATTCAGACTTCAAGCTGGTCAGGTCATCAACTACCAGTTCTTTCTCCTGTGTAAGGATCTCGGTAGTCTTTTTCTTGTCCTGGTACAGGGTAACTGTATAGATAATGGTACCTAATAATACCACCCCAAGCAGACCTGCTATCACCTTTAATCCGTTGTTACTTTTAGTTTCAGTCATAGTGTAAAAAATTAACTTTAGTATTTACCTTTTCAAAGAAAAGTATTTGTTTGTATCAGTCTATATACGAGTTAACTATCCTTTTAGATTTTTTTCAATAAAATTTTTCAATTCGGACGGCCGGAATTTCGATCCGGATTTCATTCCTTATCCCTTTAATATGGTAACTTTAAAGGTGATACCGCGTGCCCGGAACGGGTGACAACCCCCGGGAGCGTATATTTTACGAGGGGTCCGGGGTATCCGGCGCCAGGATCTCACAGCAAGTTGTAATAGTGAGACAAGGCCCTGACGAGATCAAAAAAAAATATCCTAATCCAAAAAAAAATTAAAACGATATGAAAATCATCTTACCGCTTGCCATCAGCTGTCTGCTTTTTACAGCTTGTAAAGAAGAAAAAAAGGGATCGGTCACCGAGAAAGCTGTTGCCACGGAGGTTACAGAAACCAGGACTGAATCCTCTTTCGAGATCAACCCGGTGTCTCACGCCTCCGCGGTGATCTACTGGAATGATAACACTATATATATAGACCCGGTAGGCGGGGCCGAGGCTTACAAAGTCTATAAACCGGCAGACCTGATCCTTATTACGGATATCCACGGAGACCACCTGGATGTGGCCACCCTGGAAGGGCTGGACACCAGCAAGGCGAAGATCATTGCCCCGGCTGCAGTTGCTGAGAAACTGCCGGAAGAATTTACATCCCAGGTAGATGTGCTCGCCAACGGGGAGAGCAAAGAACACTATGGAATTACCGTAGAAGCCATTCCCATGTATAACCTTCGCGAGGAGGCTAAAGATTTCCATGTGAAAGGACGGGGCAATGGTTATGTGCTCAACTACCAGGGAGAGCGGGTGTATTTTTCCGGGGATACAGAAGATATATCAGAGATGAGAAGCCTAAAAAACATCGATAAGGCTTTTGTCTGCATGAACCTGCCCTATACCATGACGGTTGAAAAGGCGGCAGATGCAGTGGTCGATTTTAAACCGGCCAAGGTTTATCCTTACCATTACAGGGGGCGGCCCGATGTTAGTGATGTCTCCAGGTTTAAAGAACTGGTGAATAAAGGTGATTCCGGGATAGAAGTGATACAATTAGACTGGTACCCCGCAGAACCCTATTAACCATTGGTTGCCGGATAAAATAAAAAAGGACGGTTACAGAACCGTCCTTTCTTTTTATTTCTGCTGCAGTATCAGCGAATCAGCTTCTTGTACTTGATCCGTTTAGGCATGATATCTGCGCCAAGTCTTTTCTTCCTGTTCTCCTCGTAATCAGAGAAAGATCCTTCAAAGAAATATACCTGCGAATCCCCTTCAAATGCGAGGATGTGGGTACAGATACGATCCAGGAACCAACGGTCGTGCGAAATGATGGCTGCGCAACCGGCAAAATTCTCCAGGCCTTCTTCTAAAGCCCTCAGGGTATTTACATCCAGGTCGTTCGTCGGCTCATCCAAAAGGAGTACGTTCCCCTCTTCTTTCAGTGTCATTGCCAGGTGCAGCCTGTTGCGTTCTCCCCCGGATAACATACTTACTTTCTTGTTCTGTTCACTACCGGAAAAATTAAAACGGCTTAAGTAAGCCCTGGAATTGACCTGCCTTCCCCCCATCATGACCAGCTCCTGCCCGTCACTGAAGTTCTGCCAGATCGTCTTTTCAGGATCAATATTGGAATGGCTCTGATCCACGTAGGCGATCTTAGCGGTCTCCCCTACCTTGAATTCGCCTTTATCAGGGGTTTCCTCTCCCATGATCATTCGGAAGATTGTGGTCTTACCAGCCCCGTTAGGACCGATGATACCTACGATCCCTGCCTGTGGCAAGGTGAAATTAAGATCTTCGTAGAGTAATTTGTCCCCGTATGCTTTGCTCACACCCTTGGCCTCGATAACATTGGTACCTAACCTTGGCCCGTTCGGGATGTAGATCTCCAGTTTCTCATCCAGCTGTTTCTGGTCCTGGCTCAGAAGCTTGTCATAGTTCTTCAGACGGGCTTTTTGCTTGGTCTGCCGGCCTTTGGCTCCCTGTCTTACCCACTCCAGCTCTCGCTCCAGGGTTTTCTGTCTCTTAGACGCCTGCTTATTCTCCTGGGCAAGACGTTTTGATTTCTGGTCCAGCCAGCTGCTGTAGTTTCCTTTCCATGGGATACCTTCACCCCTGTCCAGTTCCAGGATCCATCCCGCCACATTATCGAGGAAATAACGGTCGTGCGTTACCGCGATCACCGTTCCCTTATACCCTGCCAGGTGATGCTCTAACCAATGCACGGATTCGGCATCCAGGTGGTTGGTAGGCTCATCCAGGAGAAGGATCTCCGGCTCCTGTAACAATAAGCGACATAGGGCGACCCGGCGTCTTTCACCCCCGGAGAGTACGGATATTTTCTTATCAGCCTCCGGAGTGCGGAGCGCATCCATGGCAATTTCCAGCTTGGTATCCAACTCCCAGGCATTGGCCGCGTCTATCTGGTCCTGTAAGGCAGCCTGCTTATCCATAAGCTTCTGCATCTTATCGGGATCCTCGTAGACCTCCGGCAGGCCAAACATATCATTTATCTTGTTGTATTCATCCAGGATGGCGACCGTTTCCGCAACGCCCTCCTTGACAACTTCGAGTACCGTTTTAGACTCGTCCAGCTCCGGCTCCTGGGCCAGGTATCCCACCCGGTAACCCGGTGAAAATACCATATCACCCTGGAAATTCTTATCCTCCCCGGCGATGATCCTGAGCAGGGTCGATTTTCCTGAACCGTTAAGCCCGAGGATTCCGATCTTGGCTCCGTAGAAGAAACTCAGGTAGATGTTCTTCAGTACCGGGGTATTGGCATTCTTGTAGGTCTTGGTGACCCCGGACATGGAAAAAATTACTTTTTTATCGTCTGACATAGAAGTAAATAAATTGTATCAATTAAAGTGATAGTTTAATATAATCTAACAGCTGAAAGTCAGGTATCCTGCTGCTTCAGACGCGTCCTTTGAGGGCGTTAAAAACCCAGGCCACGGCGAAGAAACCGACGCCAATAGCTGCGAATCCCCAGCCTGCTACTTCATCGTAGATAAATGCGCCAAGCCCTATCATTAATAAGCCGACAATAATCATAATAAAGGTAGCCCAGGCCAGTACTGTGTTCTTGTTCATTCCCATATTAGTTAGTTTTGGAAGGGCTCAAATATCGTAAAATATCCCATATTTACAGGTCCGAAGCCATAACTTTATGCTTCAAAAGGAAACAAAAGGTTATTTTCCTGTCGTACCTGGTCCAGTATACTCATTAATTCCAGGCTGTTTGTATGGGACCAGAGCTCTGATTCCCGTTTCCCGGCCCCGATACAACGGTGAACTTCCTCTATCTCGTGAGAATACCCTTTGCCCAGGGTGGGTAATTCGTGGTACTCCTGCTCCCCTGAACGATCGATGGTATATCCCTGGCTTTCATGCCATCTCGAGTGGAGGTAAATACTTCCCCGGGTAGATGATATCTCGGCCTTCATCTCGGATCTTGATGTAAGCCCGCTGTACAGCAGTGCCATACATCCCGGGTATTCCAGGATCATAGCCGCCTGTACTTCCACGCCTGTAGCATGACTCTTTGTGGTAGACAGTATGCTGTCGGGGACTCCCAGCATCAGGTAGGCCAGGAAGATGGGGTATATCCCGATATCGAGCAGGGATCCCCCTGCGAGGGAAGGATTTAAAAGCCGGCCTTCTTCACTCCGGTCAAGGGCATAAAAAGCAAAATCAGCATGGAGATACTGCACCGGACCCAGTTCCCTGGAATCCACTATTTCCTTTACCTTGGAAATACTGGGGTTAAACCTGCTCCATAATGCCTCCATAAGGAATACATTATTCTTCTCCGAAGCTGCAATCATCGCTTCTACTTCCCGGGTATTCACTCCAAGGGGTTTTTCACAGAGCACTGCCTTACCTGCTTCCATCGCCATGATACTCCAGTTGCAGTGGGCTGTATGAGGGGTAGCGATATATACCACATCTACCTCCTGACAGGCAAACAATTCCTCGTAACTTCCAAAGGTCCTGGAGACTGCGTAAGCGCTTCCGAAATCTTCCGCCTTTTCTTTGCTCCGTGATGCAACTGCGTATAATTCCGCATCTTTTACCAATTGCAGGTCTTTGGCAAAACTATGGGCAATTTTTCCCAGGCCGATGATCCCCCACCGTATCTTCTGTTTCATCCTAAGTTTGATTTTGACCAAAGTTAATCAATATAACTCCTTATCTTTAGCATCACTTCACAAACCGATTATTACGCATGGATTTGAACTTCAATAAGAACGAAGACCACAACAAGCTCAAAGTGTCCGAGCTGAAAAATAAACTATCTAAAATTGCCTTGGGAGGCGGGAAAAGCCGTATCGAAAAGCATCATTCCCAGGGAAAGATGACCGCCCGGGAGCGGATAGATTACCTCTTAGATCCCAAAGAGCGCAGTATAGAGATCGGCGCCTTTGCCGGGGAGGGAATGTACGAAGAACACGGAGGATGCCCTTCTGCCGGTGTGGTGGTTAAAATTGGGTACATCCAGAAGCGGCAATGTATCGTGGTCGCTAACGACGCCACCGTAAAAGCCGGCGCCTGGTTCCCCATCACGGCTAAGAAAAACTTAAGGGCACAGGAAATCGCCATCGAGAACCGCCTGCCCATCATATACCTTGTCGATAGCGCAGGAGTATATTTGCCAATGCAGGACGAGATCTTTCCGGACAAAGAACATTTTGGTCGCATTTTCAGGAACAATGCGGTGATGAGCAGTATGGGCATACCCCAGATCTCCGCGGTTATGGGAAGTTGCGTAGCCGGAGGAGCTTACCTGCCTATCATGAGCGACGAAGCCCTTATCGTGGAAAAGACAGGCAGTATATTCCTGGCAGGGAGTTACCTGGTTAAAGCAGCCATAGGTGAAAACATCGATAACGAAACCCTCGGGGGCGCCACAACGCATTGCGAGATCAGCGGGGTAACGGATTATAAAGCAAAAGATGATAAACACGCGCTGGATACCATCAAGAACCTGATCGGGAAGATGGGACATCCTGCCCGGGCCGGTTTTAACAGGATAGCTGCCAAAAAACCAAGCCTGGACCCGCAGGATATCTATGGAATTATCCCGGCATCCAGGACAGATTCCTATGACATGCTGGAAGTCATTAAACGCCTGGTTGACGATTCTGAGTTTGAACAGTACAAAGAGGGATACGGCAAATCTATCCTTACAGGTTATGCCCGAATTGAAGGCTGGTCCGTGGGGATTGTCGCCAACCAGCGGAAAGTGGTTAAAACCAAGAAGGGCGAAATGCAGTTTGGAGGTGTCATCTATTCTGACAGTGCGGATAAAGCTACCCGTTTTATTGCCAACTGCAACCAGAAGAAAATTCCGTTGGTCTTCCTGCAGGATGTGACCGGATTTATGGTAGGCAGCAAAAGTGAACACGGTGGTATCATCAAGGACGGGGCCAAGATGGTGAACGCGGTCAGTAATTCGGTAGTCCCCAAGTTCACCGTGATAATCGGCAACAGCTACGGGGCAGGTAATTACGCCATGTGCGGAAAGGCTTATGACCCCAGGCTGATCTTTGCCTGGCCCAGTTCAGAATTAGCGGTGATGAGCGGGAATTCGGCTGCCAAGGTTCTGCTGCAGATAGAAAAAGCTTCCCTGAAGAAAAAAGGTGAGAAGATCACCGAGGCTAACGAGAAAGCGATGTATGATAAGATCAAGGCGAGGTATGACGAGCAGATATCGCCCTATTATGCCGCCGCCCATCTCTGGACCGATGCGATCATAGACCCCATGGATACAAGGAAATGGATCAGTATGGGAATAGAGGCTGCAGATCATGCGCCCATCGAAAAACCCTTTAATATGGGAGTGCTCCAGGTATAGACCGGGAGCACTTCTTAATCGGGTTCACTGCCTTTTCAGTTTCCCTGGGAAGGATTAACCCTGGGAATGAGCAGTAATTCTTTTTGTCGGCCATTCACATAACGAAATCCTTCCGGCCCGTAATAGCCCGCCTCTTCCAGCATGATACGGATATCGCGCTTCCACTCGGGAATATTGACCGTGGTGTTCAGCTCAATAGCATAGACCGTCCGGGGGCGTAGAGGATAATTTTCCCCGTCGTCTTTCATCACCCCCTCCTGTGAATCCCACATCCCGATGGTAGTTCCTGCCGAATGCCCGTACGTTCCTAATGGGTGCGTATAAATGGCAGGGCGGAGCCCGGCATCCCGGGCTTCTTTTAAAGAATTCGCGAGGATCTGGTTACCGCTGAGACCGGTTTTCATATTGGAAGTCAGTGCATCCTGTACACGGTTGCCGTCAGCCAGGGCACTGACCAGGAAGGCAGGCGCCTCGGTTTCTCCCGGCTTAAGGACATAGGCCAGTTCCTGGCAATCGGTATTTAAACCGAGGTAGGTAATCCCAAAATCGCAGTGCAGCAGATCCCCGGGGAGGATCACCATATCATCGGGCCTGCCGGAAAACGAGTACAGGTGCCCCACCAGTTCTTCCTGGGAGCGCTGAACATCTACTGTCGGGTGAAACCAGGTGTCCAGCCCCATATCGGTCACCTTCTGCCGCATCCACCACTCTACTTCTGTCGTGGTTGTAACCCCGGGAGTGATAACGTCTTCCGAAAATGCCTCGGCAATAATGTTATGAGTAATACTGACCAGTTGACTAAACAAGACCATTTCCCTATCGGTCCGGGTCTCTATCCAGCGAACTGCAAGTTCTTCGGCTGAAACCACTCGTGAATGCATTTTTTCAGGCAGGTATTGCATAAACGCTTCATAGTCTGTTTTCACGAGCCCATCTGCAATATTATGATCGTCAGAAAAATTGAGCCCAATTTTTTGTGGGTTACGCTCTGTGATAAGGGACACAAGACGTTTCCACTGGTCCGGTTCCTTTTCCTTATCCCAGGCAGACCTGATAGAACGCCCCACATCGTACCGGGCTACAGCCAGTCTTTCCACGGTATCCTTTTGTTTATCCCTGTAGAATAACAGCATGGTCCGCCGCCTTGCATTAAGCCAGGTAGCTGGCAACATGGTTCGGATCACAGGGTCTTCATTGTATTCCCGGGCAATTACGATCCACATGTCTATACCCGTCTCATCCATGATTCCGGGAAGAAGGTTGGTAAAGCGGTCTTCCAGGATCTCATCCCGGACCCTTGCCCTCTCTGCCTCACTGAGAACCTGCTGGGCAGCCATCTGAATGCAACAAAAGGTAAAAAGGAGTAGTAATACTTTATTCATTTTCTCGTATTTGGTTGGTTCATTATCAATTTAAAAGCTCATCGAGTATGGCCTTCCTGCGGATCTTCCCCGATTGAGTACGCTGAAAACGGGCCAGGGTAAAAACTTTTCTAGGTTTCTCGTATCGCGAAAAATCAGTTACGGAATCAAGTAGTTCCTGTATTTCTTGTTCTGGCTGACGGGACTCGACCACCAGCACAAGTTGTTCTCCCAGCTCCTGGTGAGGCATCCCAGCGACAAAGAAAGGTTGGTCTAACACTTGCCGGATCTTGGATTCGATCGTCTCGGGAAAAAGCTTCACCCCTCCTGAATTCACTATATGGTCATATCTTCCCACCCAGTAAAAAGAATTATCATCCAGGAGTTCTACCACGTCATTGGTCTGCAGCTCATCTGTAAGGAGAAAGGGAGCTTTGATCAGCAGGCAACCCCTGTCATCCTTCCCCAGCTCCACCCCCGGCAGGGCTTTGAAGGGTCCCGCTTCCCGGGGATCACCGCCAGTATCCAGTTTTCGTACCGCGATATGGGTCAGGGTCTCTGTCATCCCGAAGGTTTCATAGACATGCGTCTTTTCTCCGTTTAAGGCTGCAGCTAGCTCCTGGGGTACCGGGGCACCCCCAACGATCACTGTCTTTGCCTTATGCAGCTCCCGCAGGGACTTTTGTAACTGTTTAGGGACCATGGCAACAAAATCGAAGGTACGGTCAAAACCTGTCAAAGGTTCAGAGGTGGGTTCGGTGTAGCAGACATCCAGTCCCAGAACCATCCCCCTTACCAGCATCATTTTACCGGCAATATAGGCGACAGGCAGGCACAGCAGGATTTTTTGACCTGGTTGCAGTTCAAAAAATTGACCGGTCGCCCTTGCAGACGCTGCCATCTTCTGTTTTGCCACCCGGATCTTTTTTGGCTTCCCGGTAGAGCCCGAGGTAGTGAGCTCCACGTAGTCTGACCCCGAAAGCCAGTCGAGCAAAAAATCTCCAATTGCTTTTTCTTCCTCTGTCCCTTCTTTGATGAGTTCGTAAGCCAGGTCCTTAGTTACGGATTCGTCGCAAGGACGTCCCATAAATGAGAATAATGGGTGAAGAAGTTCATTATTTTGCATCTGTACTGCTTACTTCTTTGAACTCCTCTTTGCTCATAACCCGCCCGGTCAAACGTTCTTTCCAATTCCTCCACCCGTATTTCCTGGACATTATAAACAACAGGATCGGGTATACGACAAAGACAGGGATAAAGACATCCCAGCCAAGACCGGGTACAGAAACGTCCTTGAAAACAGAATGGGTCTGGAACGCTGTCCAGTCTGCTGTCACCATCAGCGCCGTGATCAGGTTATTCGCGGCATGAAAACCAAGGGCCAGTTCCAGGCCTTCATCCATCAGGGTAATGACACCAAGAAAAAGGCCGGTGCCGATATAAAATACCAGGATGCCATAACCGAGTTTACCTACTTCAGGGTTCCCTAAATGCATCAGGCCAAAAAGCAGGGAAGTAACCAGCAAAGGCACCCAGCGATTTCCGGCCATGATCCCCAGGCCTTGCATCATATGACCGCGGAACATATATTCTTCGAAGCTCGTTTGCAGCGGGATCAATAATACAGCTATCACCAGCAAGGTCAGGAAAGGTCCCCATTCCAGGTTAAATACATAATCTTCGGGAGACATCAGAATATCCACCCCTGTAAGCAGGGCCGTCAACCCTCCCCAGAGCAGGAATGCGAAAATTATCCTTTTCCAGTCTATCTTCTTCCTGGAGGTGGTCAGGGAAGTGACCGACTGCGGGTGCACCAGTTTGGTCCAGCCGAGTACTACAAAGAGTCCAACCGCGAGAGGAGCGAGTAACATAACCAGCACGGTATTTGATCCGAACTTATCTATGATATCGGCCATCATTACATCCACACTTACCGGGGAATACAGCATGGAAATGTAATTAAAGATCATAAAGGTGATAAAGCCCACCGGGAGAACCCAGTATTTCCAGAGTCCGAGATCGCCCCGGTAACCTTGTTCTATGTACATATTTTACTAATAATTAAAGGATCCCATTCTTTATTGGGACTGTAAGATAAACATCCGTTCTGAACCGTGAGCGGACTTTGAAAATTGTTTGAAAAGAGGCTGCCTGTCCCCAGCCCCTGTGGCATATCGTTGCCCAGTATATAGGTCCATTGCGCAATAGCATTTAGTCCCACATTGCTCTCCAGTGCACTGGTGACCCACCACCCGATGCCCTGTTCCTCCGCAAAGCGGATCCATGCCTCGCTTCCCTGTATGCCTCCCACCAGGCTGGGTTTAAGTATAATGTACTGCGGTTTAACCCTGGCCAACAGTTCTTCTTTCTCTTCCGCTCTCACCACCCCGATGAGCTCTTCATCCAGGGCAATAGGGATAGGGGTATTTGCACAAAGCTGGTGCATCTGTTCATGCTGCCCCTGCTTAATAGGTTGCTCTATGGAGTGTATCCCAATGGGTGCGAGCTTGTCCAGTTTATCCAAAGCTTCATCCGCCGCGAAAGCCCCGTTGGCATCCACCCTGATCTCAAGTTCGGATTCCGGGAACACATTACGTATTCCCCGGAGCAAGGCCAGTTCTGAATCAAAGTCTATGGCCCCGATCTTCATTTTAAGGCATTTAAAACCCTGCTTTATCTTCTGTTCTATCTGCTGCTGCATATACCCGGGATCACCCATCCAGATGAGCCCGTTAATAGGGATCGGGGACCCTTCATCAGTAAATGCAGAGGGGAATAAGCGGAAAGGATGTTCGGCTGCAAGGGATCTTGTCGCCTGTTCCCAGCCAAACAGTATACTGGGGTAATTGATCAATACGGATCGTATCTCTTCCGGCGACCTGTGAATATTAGCGCAGAGCCAGCCAAGCCGGGTTTCATAATCCGGGAGGTCATCGGCACTCAATCCCCTGAACAAACCACACTCCCCTATACCCACCCGCGAATCTTCTTCCAGCAGAAGAAACCAGGTTTCTTTCTGCCTGAGTACACCCCTGGAAGTTCCACCCGGAGTTTTAAAATCGAGAATGTATTTATAGTAAGTGGCTTTCATTCAATACGGCCAAATTTAAGTAATTTTCCCTACTGTACTAAAGGCATAAAGGTATCCCCGGGGAGAAATGCAGAGCTCCGGATGAAAAGCAGGCCACCTGCCAACTTCCATAGGGATTGGGGATGCAAATGGACACCACATCCTAATCCACGGCCTTAGTTAAAAAGTATCTCTATAACTCCAGGGAGGCCCCGATATCCATAAGATACAGTTCTTTTCCTGCCTTTGTAAAGGCTTGCAGGGCCTGCTCGTGGTCTATTTCTATATATCCAAAAGTGTCGTAATGATACCCAAGAACCCGGTCGCAATCCACAAAATCAGCGGCGATCACGGCATCATCTATCCCCATGGTAAAGTTATCGCCTATGGGGAGGATCGCAAGGTCTAACTGGAATTGAAGCGGGATCAGTTTCATATCAGTACACAAGGCCGTATCCCCGGCTATGTATACCTGTTTTCCATCGGCACATAACACGAATCCCCCGGGTTGTCCCCCGTAACTCCCATCAGGAAAAGAAGAGGTATGAATGGCATTGACGTATTTAAGCTTTCCGAAACTGAACTCCCAGTTCCCCCCATGGTTCATAGGATGTGCTTTTAACCCTTTTGCCTCGTAATGGCTGGCAATCTCATAATTGCTGACGATCGTAGCATCACTTTGTCGGGCAATGGTTTCCGCATCGAGGATATGATCCTGGTGTGCGTGGGTGAGCAGGATAAAATCAGGCTGCAGTTCCGAAATATCGACCTGGTCTTTGGCTTTATCGTTCCCTGTTATAAAAGGGTCTACCAGGATTGTAGAATTCTTTAAATGGATCAAAAGGCAGGCGTGGCCTAGAAAGGTAATCTTCATAAGTCGTCGTTTTCTGGCTTAATTTAACTATTTAAAGTTAAACCAAAAACGAACACCTTCAGTAGTGTTATCTATGTTAAGGGTAGATTGCAGCTGGTTAACCAGGCGGTTCATCAGGCGTATCCCCATCGAAGAACTTGCACGTTCATCAGAGTCTTCAGAAAGCCCCACCCCGTTATCCGTATATTCAAAGAATCCCTGCTCCCCGTTCTTTCTGAGATGGATATAGATCTTACCATTCTCCATATTTTCCGGGAAGGCATATTTGAAGGAATTGGAGACCAGCTCATTAAGGATCAGTCCAAAAGGAATTGCACGGTCTATATCCAGCTCAACCCCTTCGGCATCAATAGTGATGTTTATATTATGGCCACCTTTTTTAAAGACAGATTGTACACTGTTGACCAGGCTTTCTATATACCCCTGCATTTCAATAACCGACAGATCGTCGTTCTGGTAAAGTTTCTGGTGGATGAGTGCCATTGCCTTTACCCGGCTCTTGCCCTCTTCCAGGGCCTCGATGGCAGCCTTGCTCCTGGTGTTCTTGGTTTGCAGGCTCAGCAGGCTGGAAACCATCTGCAGGTTATTCTTGACCCGGTGGTGGATCTCTTTCAGCAGGGAGTCTTTCTCAACCAGGGAATTTTCAATAATGTGCTTCTGTTCCGCGATCAGGCGCTGGTTCTTGATACTCTTCAGGTAAGCATAGACCAGGCCGGCAAAGCCCAGCAAGGTAAAGATAAGGCTGATAAATACGAGGTTTATCCGTTCGTCCTTGGCCTGCATTTCACTTCTCGCCCGCTCCATCTCCAGTTTCTGGGCATCGATCATCCGCCTGGAATTAGCCAGGTCTTCCTGGGCAACCACGGCAACAAGTTGCTGTTTTTTTATAGAGGACTCGTTAAAATCAATCGAATCCAGTAAGCGGAAATTCTTCCTCAGGTAAAAACTCTCGTTCCTGAAATCCTGCGTTTTATTGTAGTAAGCTGCCAGCAGCCTGTTCCTTTTCAGGATATTCTCAACCTTCTTAAACTGGAAATCCTTATCCAGGTAGCGCTTTGCAGTTTCGTAATTCTCCAGTTGCAGATGGGCTTCTGCCAAGGCCAGCGAGTTTTCTACAACATCAGAGGAATACTGCCCAATCAGGTTTTCATCAATTGTTGCAATCCCGTTTTCCAGGTAAGGTATGGCTTCTTTATACTGACCGAGCTGCACGTAACACTTGCCGATATTCCCTTCTATTACCCCTCTTAATATTTTTCCTTTGACAATCTCTTTTTCGGTCTTAACCCGGCTGAGATCGTTCAGGTATACCTCTATAAACCCCTTGGCTTTGGAAAGGTTGGTAATTGCGGTGGACGGGGATTTATCCAGCCTCAGGTAATTCCCCACATTATTATGGTAAGCGGCCAGGCCGTAAAAATCGTCTTCAGCAATCGTTTTCTTGACCTCCATGATGTAATCGTTCATGGCTTTGCGGTGCAAACCGAGGTTAGAATAAATATCATAAAAAGCGATATTCTCGGTTAGCCCGAGTTCACGCTTTTCTTTCCTGATGTCGATCTGCTTGTCAAAGAACTGCAACTGTGCATAGGTCTCATCCATCAGGTCAAGCAAGACCTCCCTGGTCTCCGGCTGCATCGTATCCTTACTGGCATAGAGGACATTGGCGATCGCAATACTTTTGTCATAATCCCCCATATCGTAATAGATCTGGGCCTGCATGAGTCGGAACTGCCGCGATGCGAGGGAGTCCCCTACCTTTTCCGTAATGTTCAGGTAAGAATTAACCACATCCAGCCAGTCATAGGCCGAATTGTCATTATAGCGGTTAGGAGAATCAAAAAAGAAATTGAATTTCTCTGTCGGATCCTCGGTTTCCTTAAAGCGTTTCAGCATATTATTATCTCCACTATAATCCTGTGCAGCCGTGGCCTGGAGGACAATAAGCAGGGAAAAAAATATGAAAGCAGCGTACTTTAGCATGGGTTACTTGACAACTTTAAATACTCCCGGGAATACTCCTTTCCCGGATGAGCAGGCAAAAAAACAACTTTTTTTTGTTCCATACCCGTTAACTCCTAACGATTATTAGCCGTGATTGTTGTTGACGGGGTTACAGTATGTGGCGAGTGCACTTCCTGGTGTGGGGTATGCACAATTACCATCTCCTGCCACATGCAAAAAAAGGCTATGCAATGATTGCACAGCCTTAAGCAGGTTTTGGTTATTAAGGTAAAATTTGGGACGTTGCGAACAACATCTCAAAGGTAATTATAGATAAGATGTACAATCTGAAATTGTTGTCAATCCCCGGAATGTTGTTGTCAAATGAATCACCATTATAAGGATGTTGTATTTCAACGGAAATTTCAGACATTTCACAGACCCGGTTTAGCTCCCGGGGTGTACAAAAAAAAGAGCCTCATCTGGTAAGACGAGACCCTTTTACGAGAACACTATATGAAAATGAAAAAAACTTTCTGAATAATTACAGTCCGAAAATAAGCCGTGAATCAGGCCTTGCCAAATGAATGTTGTGTACCTGGGCAAAACTGTGGTGTAATTGCCGCAGTGGATATATATCCAAAAAAAACGACCCTTTCAAGGGCCGTAGTAAATTGTTATAAAGAGATGTTCAGGAGTTCATGGACGAAATTATGAACTCTTTAAATTCTTTAGAAATAGGGATCAGGGTATTGTTGATCATGATATCCTTAGAATTGATAGCATCTATATGGTCTACATTTACGATATAGGACTTATGGGCCCTGTAAAACTTATTCTTAGGTAATTTCTCCAGGTAATCCTTCAGAGGTGAACGCACCAGGAATTTCTTGTCGATAGTATTAACTTCCAGGTAAACATTATCTGCTTTGATGAATTGGATATCTCCAAACTGGATCCGGTAATACAGGTGCTGTTTCTTTACAAAAATAGAATCCTTCAGGACGGAGTTAGAAACCACCTCGTCGTCTTCACTTTGGGGTGCATTATCTGTTCCTTTATCGCTGTAGCTGAAATTTGAGAGTGCAATTTCTATAGAGGTATAAAGGTCTTGCTGCTCAAAAGGCTTTACCAGGTAGCCATTTGGCTTAACGGTCTTAGCATTCTCCACAGTTGCCCTGTCGGAGTTAGAGGTAACAAAAATAAAGGGGATATTATAGTTTTCCCGGATATGCTTCCCGAGATCAATACCGGTTTTGTCAGACGCCAGGATGATATCGATCAGTACCAGGTCTACTTGTTTGGTCTTCAGCACCTCTTCAGCCTGTTCATAAACGATCACGTTATCGACGATCTCGTAACCGATCTCCTCTAGCATTGACTGCATATCGTCGGCAATAATTACGTTGTCCTCGACGATAAGAATCTTAATAGGTTGTTCCAAATTTGTAAGGTTTAGTGGGTTGTCCTCATATCAAAATTACAAAAAATAATTGAACGCGATAAAACAAAGAAAAGCCAGCAAAAATGTACTGAGGGCTAATTTTTTGAGTTCCGGATCAAATAAGAGTGGGTCCGTGACCCGGGAAACAGTACGTGTATGCAATGCCAGCGGAATAAATGCCAGCATGTAAAAACTAGTCCAGCTTACACCTGTGGTCAGCGCCGCAAAGATAACCATACACAGTAAAGCGGTACCCAGCAAGAGGAAGTGGTAAATTTTACCACGATTCAAACCGAGTTTCACCACCAGGGTATTTTTGCCTGCTTTTTTATCAGAATGAAAATCTCTCATGTTGTTCAGGTTCAGTACAGCTGTGCTCAATGCACCTATAGTGACCGCCGGTAGTAATGCCAGCATAGTGAGTTCCTGTGTATACAGGTAAAGGGTTCCCAGTACACTCAGAAGTCCAAAGAACAGGAAAACAAACAGGTCGCCCAGTCCCCTATAACCATAAGCAGAAGCGCCGACCGTATACCGGATGGCAGCCCAAATACTTGCCAGGCCAAGGCCCAGGAATACCGCAAAGGTCCAGAATTCAGAAGAAGTAAAGGCGGTGGACAGTAAAAGTGTGATGAGGACAATGTTGATAACCACAGAAATGATGATTCCTTTCTTCAGCTCTGCCCGGCTGAGCATCCCAGCCTGCAGGGCCCGTTTGGGACCTATCCTGTCTTCGTTATCCGTCCCCCTTACCCCGTCCCCGTAATCATTGGCAAAGTTAGAGGTCACCTGCAGTCCGACGGTGGTCAGCAGGGCTAATATAAATACAGCCGTATTTGTTTGATGGTAAAATGCCGCGAGCGCCGTACCCATCAAGATGCCGGAAAGGGAAAGCGGGAGGGTTCGTAACCTGGCTGCGTAGAACCAGGATCTGGTTTTGCCTGGAATCAATACGGATTTTCGATTTTGATTCGTTTTCCGTCCTTATAAGAAGCGACAAAAGCGTCCTGGAATCCCATATCCACCAATTGTTTCCTGAATTTCTGTGCCTCGTCTAGAGTCTCAAAATTTCCAAGAGAATAAGAATAGAACGGGTTGGTCTTAACAAACATGGTATTGGTCAGGGCCTCGGAAGCCAGGGTGACATTGTTATCGACAAAGGATTTGATCTGCACGGAATAGATAAGGTCTTTTTCGAGGAATTTTTTTGCCAGGTAGAACTCCTTTACCAGGCTCAATTCTTCGTTCTGTCTCCTCAGGTTATCGATCCTTGTCTTCACAGCTTCAAGGCTATCCAGGGACATTACCATATTATTAGAACTATAACTCTGCTGTTGCTTACTGCTGCTGTACCCGGCAGAAAATGAAGTAAATGCCAGCGCTCCAATCAGGAAGACCCCGGTGATCCCGGCAAGAATATTCCTCTGGATCTTACTCCGCTTCAGTTCTTTATTCTTGAACTTGATCTGATCCAGCAGGCGTTCGTTGATGATCTGGGCCTTGTCAATATCCTTGTGCAATTCCAGCAGATCGCTTTCCTCAATGAATGGCATATGTTGTTCTTTAGTTGGAGTTCAGTCTAAAGTTAACTAAAAAGCTAACTTTCAACAAAATAATCAAGGTTGTAAACAAATATAAATGTTTTGTTCCAAGTTTGGCAACAGAAAGATGCATTTCATCGATCAGACCTTATATATACCGTCTTCACGGATTTCTATCTTCCGTTCACGGTAGAGCGTTCCAATAGCCTTCTTAAACGTTTTCTTGCTCATCTGTAACTGGGCCTTGATCTGTTCCGGGTCCGATTTATCGTGTAACCAGAGTACACCATCAGACTCCTGGAGGATACGATAGATCTTATCTGCAGACTCTTCCCTGTTTCTGTCACCCAGGGGTGCCAGGGAGATATCCAGTTTATTGTCCGGCCGAACTGTTTTTACATATCCTTTAAGTTCGTCACCTACCCTGATCTGCTTAAAGACATCACTGCTGTATACCAGCCCCTTGTGTTTTTTATTCACGATCACATCCCAGCCCAGGTCTGCTTTTCTGCTGACCAGTAAAGATACCTCGTCTCCTTCGGCCACTGTTAATTCATCATTGCTGAGAAATCCATCCAGTTTGGTGGATCCCACCAGGCGAAAGGTTTTGTCGTCGAGGAAACAGTACACCACGTACCATTGCCCCGCTTCGATCCTGCTGCGCTGCTGTTTAAAGGGTACCAATAGATGTTTTTCGAGCCCCCAGTCCATAAAGGCGCCGATATTATTCACTTCTTCAGCCCTCAGGAAACCAAAATCGTTCCGTTTGATCCGTGGTTTCAGGGTAGTGGCCACAGGCCGCTCTTCGTGGTCCAGGTAACAGAACACCTCGATCTCATCCCCTATTTCATAATCTTCCGGAACATATTTATTGGGTAAAAGAAGATCGTCCACGTCTTCATCCCCCAGGAACAATCCAACGCTGGTACTCCTGAGTATGGTGAGTTTATTGTAGTTTCCTATTTCTATCATGCCGCAAAGGTACGTCTAAATTACAGTGATAAAAAAAGCTGTTTCCGGAAGAAAACAGCTTTTAAGATTATCAGGTTAGTGATTACCTGTAAACAGATTCTTTATTAAAGTGCTTAGCCAGCATATAATAGACCACTGCACGGTACTTTGTCCTTTCAGAGGAACCATATTTGTCCATTACTTTTTTAATCCCTGCCATCAGTTCAGGACTGTCTTTCATTCCCAGTTTCTTCATCAGGAAATTCTTTTTAACCGTTTCCAGTTCTTTTTCATCAGTTCCGGAAACCGTAGATGCATCCCGGTTATAAATTGCAGGTCCCAGACCTTTCGCTACGTCTTCTAATAAGTTCATGTCCGGGGAAGCTCCAAATTTTTCTTTTACATGGGCTGCGTACTTCTGTACTAATTCATCTCTTTTACTACTCATGGCGTTGTTTACTTAGGATTAAAACGTTAATGATGTTTCTAAGATATGAAATCGAAGTACGCTAGCAAAATTTTATTATTCAGCGTCCTGGGCGTACAAATTTCCAACAACCGGGGTTTTTCAGAGATAGTAAAAAAATCCTGCAGCAGGCTGTCCAGTTCAGATTCATTCGTCGCGCGGTCATGCTGCAACCCGTACATCTCGCAACTGTGCTCCAGGTTTAATTCCTGGGTTGTTTCAAAATAGGTTTTAAAATTCCGCGTCTCTTCTGCGCCGGGCAGGATACGGAAGATACCCCCACCCCCGTTGTTCATTACAATGATCCTGAAATCGCTTCTTAAATAATTATTCCAAAGCCCGTTGGTATCATAAAGGAAACTTAGATCACCGGTGATCAGCACGGTAGGTGTATCAGCATTGAAGGCAGCTCCTACCGCAGTACTGGTACTTCCTTCGATCCCACTGGTTCCGCGGTTGCAGTAGACCCGGACCGATGGAGGAAGATCAAATAACTGGGAGTAACGGACCGTGGAGCTGTTAGCCAGCTGTAAACTGATATTTGTGGGAATATTTCTTACAACACTGTGAAACGCCTTAAAATCAGAAAATGGGATCTGCGATAGATAGTCCTGTCTTTTCTCTTCATACCTCCTTTTAACAGCCGCCCAGTAAGGCTGGTACCCGCTCTCAGTTTTTTTAGTCTTAGGGAGGAAGGAACGCAGGAAATCTGCAGGGTCTTGTTTAAAATGATGTTCCAGGCAGAAAAAAGTATCATAGGCTTTTTTCTGATCCAGGTGCCAGTGGTGCTGGGGACGGTACTCCCGCAGGAATGCCTTGATCTTCTTGGAGACGATCATTCCCCCGAAGGTCAGCAGTATATCGGGCTGCAGCTGCCTGAAGAGTTCATCTTTCCTCTCTGATTTCTCAATGGGCGCAACTATACTGTCAATACTGGGGAAAAAGTTGGGATGTGAAAGGTTAGATGTGGTTTCTGTCAAAACTATCACTGAAGGATCTTCTGCAAGTTTGTCTAAAAGCAGCTGGGATACTGCGCCCGCGGACAGCGAACCTACCAGGACCATCTTTTTAGCGGAACTGTTCCATTGGTCAGCATAGGCCTGCAGTTCTTCCGGTACCTGTGGGCGATACACAGAGAAGGGTCCTGAGGGCTCCCAAACATCCGGAGATGCCTGCGTCTGGTACAAGGGTTCTTCAAAGGGGCAATTTAAATGTACAGGGGCCTGTTCGTTGAAAGCGATCCTGAGGGCTTCCTGTATACATTCTTCATTATATCGCTGTATTCCCTCCTGTTGACGCTTTATCCCAGCACCGGTGATCATGCTGGGTTGTAATTTTTCAATAGTTGTAGTTGCGTGTGCAACATCCTGTTTCAGGACTGCACTGTAATTTACATGAGACTCGAGCACCTTTGGCTGCCTTATCGTCTGCCCGTCCCCAATATCAATTTTATAGCCAGGTCTGTCTGCGGAGATCACTACCATGGGAATGTCACTATAAAATGCTTCCGCAACCCCGGGGTAATAATTCAGCAAAGCACTGCCGGAAGTACATACCAGGACAGCACCTTCCTTACTTTGCTGCGACAATCCCATGGCGAAGAAAGCTGCACTGCGCTCGTCCACAATGCTGAAACATTTAAAGAATGGGTCTTCTGTAAATCCGATGGTCAGGGGGGCGTTCCTGGAACCGGGTGAGATCACGATATTTCTAATGCCCCAGGCCTTACAATATAATACTACTGTCTGGGCCAATGGTATGCTTGAATATTTCATAGACAGTGCAAAAATACGACGGAAGCGGAACAATTGCGAATCATATCACGGAATTCGCCAGCACCTTCATCATAGTACTGCTCTTCGCTTCAATTTCCTCCCATTCCTTCTCGGGAACCGAGTCAGCCGTAATTCCCCCACCTACGAAAACAGTAGCCTGCTCCCCGTCTATCTTCATGCATCTTAGGTTGACAAAAAGAGCAAGATGATCCAATGGATTCATTTCGAAGCCAACAGGACCGAGGTAACCGGTATAGAACTCCCGTTCATAACCTTCGTGCTCCAGGATGTACTTCCTTGCAACCTCCGTTGGATAGCCACATACGGCGGGGGTTGGGTGTAGTTTAGCTACCAGGGGCTGCCATCCTTCCGTGCGCATTTCCCCCTTTATTTTAGTTTTCAGGTGCAGTAATCGCCCTGCCCTGACCGTTGAAGCTGTTTCCCTGGAGACAGCCCGGGTTACGGGTTGCAATTGATCCATGATGTATTCCGTAACGATCTGCTGTTCTTCCCTTTCCTTATCTCCCCATTTTACATCCAGGTTGCCCAGGTATTCCTGGGTTCCTGCCAGGGAAACACTCTTAAAGGAAGAACCCCTGGTTTCCAATAACAATTCAGGACTGGCCCCCATCCAGGATTTTGTTTCCGGGTGAAACCACCAGTAACAGAAAGCAGACGGATAAAGGTTCAGCAAAGTCCTGAGGACCTCGCTCAGGGGTTGTTCAAATACTGTTAGCTCTTTCCTGGATAAAACCACTTTTTTTAACAGACCCTGCCGGATCGCTGTCACAGCGGCAGAAACCTTCTGCTCGTGCTGCTGCCTGTCGTCTGGCCGCAACAACCGGGGAATCATTTCTGCCGAAACTTCCGGCGTAACCGGGGCAGCCAGGTTCTCCCACCTGTACTCCTCGGCGTGCATAAACCAGGAAGTTTCATTGCTATCAAATGGCGCCATCAGGAACCCCGGCGGAATAACCGCTTGATGAGACGTCAGCTGTTCTACCATTCCCGCCATGTACACCAGGGTATCCTCCCCGGGAAGGCGGTAAACAACGAAAGGGAGATCATTCCCGAGGCGGTCTTCCAGGATTTTAAGCAGGGAATCCATCAGCTTATTTTTTTTCGAGGGCCAGGGTGGTCAGCTTACAACGGGAAATAAGATTATCCCCGGCATCGGTGACCCTGATATCCCAGAGCTGGGTAGTACGCCCTTTGTGGATCACGGTTGCTTTAGCAAATACATCCCCCTCCTTAATACTTTTTACGTGGTTAGCTGAAATTTCAATCCCCCGAACAAAATATTTATTTGCGTCGATAAAAATATAAGAAGCTATACTGCCTACACTTTCTGCCAGTGCTACGGTAGCTCCCCCGTGCAAAACTCCGTCGGGTTGGTGGACGCGCGAATTTACCGGCATTCTCGCCACTACGTAATCCTCACCCACATCTATATATTCTATACCCAGGGTTTCCATTAGCGTTCCTTTGGAACTCTCATTACACACCCGGAGGATCTCTTCTTTATGCTGATTCATGAATTGCTTTTTGTAAAATTAAGGATTCGCGATTATTTCCAGGCCATCCTCCCCCGCCTTTTAAATCCACTCGGGAAGAGGTCGGAGAATCAAAATATGTTAAATATTTGAAAGGGAGCATTTTATCCGACCTGTTCCTTCTTAAATCATTGGGAAATTTGATACCTTCACTATGCACGAATACTGATTCTGTCAGCCATACCAGAGCGCAATTGCCGTGGAAGCGTAAGAGCAAGATCCTGCAATGATTAGTGACCAATAAAATATTGTAATCTATGAATACAGATCTGGAAAATTATGCGCATTATAAGGACCTTCTCAGCAGAAATGCCCTGTTCATTGATGTACCAGCAGATGCTGTTCAAAAATTACTGGGTTACTCCTCCCTGCAGTACTGGCCGAGAAAAACCTGTATTCCCGATCCCTCACACACCCTGTATACCTTTTATATCCTTTTGTCCGGAAAGATCAAAGGTTTTGTATTCGATGATGTAAGGGGAAGGACCATTACACTTTTCCTGCTTTCAACGCATGACGTCTTTGATATCTTCACCTTGGTCCATGGCCGCATACATAACATCCGCTATGAAACCCTGAGCCATACTACCGTACTGAGTATTCCCTTGCATAAATTGAGACAATGGATCCTGGCCAATCCCGCTGTCAATACTGCCTTACTAAAGTACACCACGGAGAAAATGTGTGCCCTGGAGAACTATATTTCCGAACTTGTGATCGATGACACCTCGGCCAGGTTTGCCAGGTTCCTGCTTAACCATATGGATCCGGTTTCCAGGTGTGTTCCTGTACTGAACGACTTAAATTATGACGAACTCGGGGCCCTGATCGGGACGACCAGGACCATTATAGGAAGACACCTGTTCCAATGGCGGGAAGAAGGAATACTAACACATTCCAAGTTTGAAACCGTGATCAAAGCTCCCGATCTCCTCCGCCGGAAATTTCCATCAAAGGAATTAAATTCATAAAGGCGTCGACCTTTTTGAATAGAATCCTGTTAAATTATGTCCATTAATTCATAAAATGTGACCGTGGTATTAACCCGGGAAGACTTCTGCTGCTAATTTTGCTTACACAACACTACCCTAAAACGCAGGTCCTTAAAAACCCCCCTTAGTACTGTCTGGTTTATGACAACATTGTCTGTTTTCCCCCTGGGGTAAAAGCCCATGGTGAGCACCCGAAATCCTAATCTACAACTATATGAAAACAACCTTGTATGGTCTTTTTTTCCTGGGTCTGACCAACCTAATGTACGCGCAGGAGGTTCCGGGTAACGGAACCAAACTGCCGATCGGGGCCGTTGAATTGGCCGGTGTCACCGTGAGACCACTTAATCTCACCTACATTAACGCTGTACAGGACGAACATACTCCGGAATCTGTGAGAACCCTGGAGAACGAAGTAGCGCGGTATAATATCAGGGAATCGGAAGTTTTTAAACATGATTTTGAAGCTTACGAGGTGGTATTTGAACAGACCCATGGCTCTATCATAGCAACCTATGATCAGAAAGGGAAGATCATAAGTTCCCTGGAGCGATTCAAGAATGTCTCCCTCCCATTCCATATCAGGAATGCGGTTTACACCAAGTACCCGGAGTGGAGCATTGAAAAGGATGTATACCTGGTCTCGTATTATGAAGATGAACCTGTAATCAAAAAAAGTTACCGGCTGCAGTTAAAGAATGGGAAAAAGAAGATGAATATCCGTTGTGATACAGACGGCAAACTGTTCTGAACTACTTATTGAATATTCACGGGCGAGACCACTGGTCTCGCTTTTTTTTTGATGATCTCTAACTTCTTGTTTAACAATTATTTAATAATATCAATCATTTAACACTAATGTTAAATTTATCACTAATTAAATGTTAAATTATGTAACATTATTCAAGGTATCCAGTCTATTCTTTTGAAAGGAGCCGGATAATATCTATCTTAAAAAGAGATGAAGATGAATGAGCTCCTTCATCCAGACCCAAAGCTTATCGATTGTGATAGAATGATTATGGCACGCTTTACGTAATATTCTAAAGTGCCCCGTTAAATCATTCAGAATCATGAATATAGGCCTAGAAAAATACAGGTATTATACAGAGCTCATGAGGGAAAATGATTTATTCAGTGATATATCACACGACGCCTTAGACCAACTCCTGGAAATTGCTTCGGCACAGTACTGGCCCAAGAAAACCTGCATCCTCGATCCCACACACACACTTTACACTTTCTATATAATTCTTTCCGGAAAGGTGAAGGGCTATGTGTTTGATGACAAACACGACCGCCCGCTCACTTTATTCCTGCTGACCCAGAACGACGTTTTTGATGTTTTTACCCTGATCAATGGTAAGGTTCACGACATCAGGTACGAGACCCTGTGCGACACCGAGGTACTGAGGATTCCTATGTACAAACTTAAAGAGTGGATACAGGATAACCAGGATGTCTATAAAGCGCTTTTGAAATATACTACGGATAAAATGATGCGGATGGAAAATTACATCTCTAACCTCATTATGGAAGATACCTCTATCCGCTTAGCACGGCTACTCTATAACCATGTGGATCCCGCTTCTAACCAGGTAGAGATCCTTAACGGGCTGACCCATGACGAACTTGGCGCCCTGATCGGCACTACCAGGACAATGGTGGGGAGACACATCCAGTCCTTCAAGGAGGAAGGCATCCTGAAAACAGAACGCCGCGAAATAGAGATCACCAACCTGGAACTACTGCAACAGAAGATCTCCCTGAACCCCTGACCCTACCCCGGAATTTCACCATTATTACAAATTGTTTTCTCCATTTTTAGGACATACCCTATATAACCCATTGTTAAACTATGTTAAGATGAGTCAGAATCTCTGGAAATGCGACCCAGGTCACATTTATTGCCGGGATTGTATTCTAATTTCAAGGTAAGATCAGAGCCATTAGCAAACAAACTGTTCTCTCCCTCCCTAATGCTAATAAGATGAACTCCCGGTTAAACCGGGGTCATATCGTGTAGTGCCCTTTTAGAATTATTAATCTCAAAACCATATCATCATGAAAAATGTAATGTTAGGTCTTTGCCTTTTAGGTCTGACCAGCCTGGCGTTCGCGCAAACCACACCTCAGAATGGTAATGACAGCGATGTAGAAGAAGTGCAATTAACAGGGGTAACCATTTCCCCGCTTAATCTTTCTTACCTCAATAAGGTACAGGATCCTCATACTCCTGAAGAAGTCGTACAGTTAGAGAATACTGCGGCCCGGTATGATATTAAGCGATCCGACGTCTTTGACGGGAGTTTTGAAGCTTATGAAGTAATTTTTGAACAAACGGATGGTGGTATTGTAGCCACTTATGACCGGGAAGGCAAAATTACCAGCTCTTTGGAGCGTTTTAAAAATGTAGCTCTCCCCGTACACATCCGGGAAATGGTCTACCTGAAACATCCAGGATGGACGATCACGAAAGATGCCTATATCGTTTCTTATTATGAAGATCTTGAAGAAGTTCAGAAGATTTACAAACTGCAACTTAAGAAAGGTAAGCAGAAGAAGACTCTGAAGTGTGATTCTGAGGGCAACATGTTATGAAAATAGCATGTATGGAATGTGAAAAACTCCATCAGACACATGTAAAGCGGGGAATACTTTCCCCGCTTTATTTTTGCCTCAATTCACCTTTTTAGCTGGCCATAATCTTCCTACCACACTACATCAAAACAGCTTTTTACAACATATTTTTGTCCATACTAAGCAGAGGCCCCATCTTTCCACCCAGCAAGGAACCCCCAAATCCCTGATCATGAAATATTTCCTATTACTATTATCAAGCCTGTTTGCCATAGCGAACCTCCAGGCTCAATGTACAGATGTATACGCATCGGCCACCTATGGCCTCTCTCACAGCAAACGAGCCCTGAAAGCAGATAATGCCGACCACCAGGTCTACTATGCCGAGCGGGCATTAAAAGCCTTGAAGAAGACCCGGGAACTGAATTCGGCTTGCGGCTGTACCCAGGCCGAAGACCCTGTCTATAACGGGATAGAGAGCTTACTTAAAGCGGCCGAGCCTAAAGATTGGGACATGGGCAGGCATTATACACAAAAAGCCATCGCCGACATAGAGATTTTACTGACCGCCCTTGATATCTGCAGCAGTGAAAATACGGGAACTCCGGAACAAAAACCTGTAACCCAGAAAAGTAAAGAAGAACTGGATCAGCAACTGGCCATCCGTGACCAGGCCGAAAAGAGCCTGGATTCCATGCAGCGGTCTATTGAAGATATTTCCGGTTTACTAGGTTGTGAAAGCGCCCTGGAGGTATTCCAGAAAAGGACCTCCCGGAGCCTGGAGGAGCTCGAGTCCGAATCTGTTGAGGAAACACTGAACTTCTATAAGAATTTACTTCAGCGCTTACAAAAAGAATCTGCTTCGTCACTCAGTAGGTGCACACCCAGCCCGTGATCTTTATTCCTTTTTCGGTGATGGAGATGCCTTGAAATAGGTTAGTTTCCTGCTGGTGTAGGTGTTGGCCGGAGTTATAATCTCCCGGATCCAGTTATGATAGCTGCTGCCATCCAGCTGGTAGATATAGGAAACTTTCTTTTCGGATTTGCCCTGCTGGGTGATCACCGCAGATAATAAACCCTGATCCCCATACTGATACCTGGTTTTTTTAACAGGCACCAGGGTACTGTCTGATTTCCTGAAACCGAATTGATTTTCTACCAGTTTCTGACCCTTCAGGTTATAGATGTTTTCTGTGGCCTGCCGTGGAATGCTGTCCTGGTACTCTTTGGTGTACACCACTTTTACGGTATCGCCTTGTACCGAAGGGCGCTTATAGGTCCTGGTGGTTTTCTGAAGATTATCATTCAGCGTATAGATCACCGTCTGCCCTCCCCCGTTTTGTTCGTAGGTCAGTATGGTTTCATCAACCCCATCCTGGTCGGCACTGATGATCCTGGTCAGTCGCTGTTTCAGATCATAATGGTATTCATTCTGCTCCCTGAACTCCTTGTCATAGGAAAATATCTTTTCCGTGATCCGGATACCCCTGGTCGTATCACGACTGAAAAAACGGGCTATGGAAGTCTGCTCGTCAAATATTTCGTCCCGGTATACCTCGTCCCGTTGTTCTACCAGCAGGGTATCCTTCAATTTATAGTAGGTCACGTCGTAATCGGTATCACTGTAACGGGTAACCGCTTTAACCAACCTGCCCTTCCTGTCAAATGTATATTCTTCACGCCCGTAATCAGTGGTCACGATGCACTGCTGAACTGGGCCACGAAGATCAAAGTCGGCCAGCGTCAGTACTTCCGGCGCCTGGGCACTGGCAGCAGCAAGCCCGGTGAAGAGGCTTATGAAGGCAAGTATGATAAAAAGTGGATGGTTTGGTTTTAACATAGTGCAAAATTACTGCATAATAATACTTAGAAACAACAATTTACATGCCGAAATAAAAAAAGGGCGGATTAAATCCGCCCTTTCTTATTACTGATATTTGATCAAAGTTATTTCACTTCTTCAAAATCTACGTCTTCAACGTTATCACCTTCCTTAGAAGATCCTTCTGCACTGGCTTGCTCACCGCCTGCAGCAGCTCCGCCCTGCTGGGCTTCGGCCTGGGCCTTATACATCTCTTCAGATGCTACTTTCCAGGCTTCGTTGATCTTTTCAAGTGCAGGAGTGATCACCGCTACATCCTTACTTTCATAAGCCTTCTTCAATTCTTCCAGGGCGCTTTCTATTGGCTTCTTCTTGTCATCAGACAACTTATCACCAAATTCGCTGAGCTGTTTTTCCGTCTGGAAGATCATGCTGTCCGCTTCATTCAGCTTATCAGCAGTTTCCTTGGCTTTCTTATCTGCTTCGGCATTTGCTTCAGCTTCAGATTTCATTCTCTGGATCTCTTCTTCTGTCAGACCTGATGAGGCCTCGATCCTGATATCCTGAGATTTTCCTGTCGCTTTATCTGTAGCAGATACTTTGATAATACCGTTAGCATCAATATCAAAGGTTACCTCGATCTGAGGTGTTCCTCTTGGTGCTGGCGGGATACCATCCAGGTGGAACCTTCCGATGGTCTTATTATCGTTTGCCATTGGACGCTCTCCCTGTAACACGTGGATCTCAACAGAAGGCTGGTTATCAGCTGCCGTTGAAAAGACCTGTGATTTCTTAGTTGGGATGGTCGTATTAGCTTCGATCAGCTTCGTCATTACACCACCCATGGTCTCGATACCAAGTGAAAGCGGGGTAACATCTAACAGTAATACGTCTTTTACATCACCGGTAAGTACACCACCCTGGATCGCAGCCCCGATAGCTACTACCTCATCCGGGTTGACTCCTTTAGATGGTTTCTTTCCGAAAAACTTCTCAACTGCTTCCTGTACTGCAGGGATCCTTGTTGATCCACCTACCAGGATGATCTCATCGATGTCGCTTTTTGAGAGTCCGGCAGACTTAAGTGCTGCCTCACATGGTGCAATAGTTCGTTTTACCAGGTCACTGATCAGCTGCTCGAACTTAGAGCGGGACAAGGTCCTTACCAAGTGCTTAGGTCCAGATGCGGTAGCCGTTACATAAGGCAGGTTGATCTCTGTCTGGTTTGAAGAAGAAAGTTCGATCTTCGCCTTTTCAGCAGCTTCCCTGAGACGTTGCAATGCCATGGCATCCTTACGCAGGTCTATATCCTCTTCTTTTTTGAATTCTTCAGCCAACCAGTCGATGATCTTCTGATCCACATCATCCCCTCCAAGGTGGGTATCCCCATCTGTAGAAAGCACTTCAAAAACGCCATCCCCGAGTTCCAGGATAGAAACATCATGTGTTCCTCCACCGAAATCGAATACTACGATCTTCTGGTCTTTATCTTTTTTATCCAGTCCGTATGCCAAAGATGCGGCTGTCGGCTCGTTGATGATACGCTCCACTTTCAGACCCGCGATCTCACCGGCCTCTTTTGTAGCCTGGCGCTGCGCATCGTTAAAGTAGGCCGGTACTGTAATCACAGCCTGGCTCACGCTCTGCCCCAGGTAATCCTCCGCAGTCTTCTTCATCTTCTGAAGAATCATGGCCGAAAGTTCCTGTGGCGTATAAAGCCTGCCGTCGATATCAACACGAGGGGTGTTGTTATCTCCTTTAACAACCTTATAAGGTACGCGTTCTACTTCGTCCTTCACTTCGGAAAACTTGTTTCCCATGAAGCGCTTGATAGAATAAATTGTTTTATTGGGATTGGTCACCGCCTGTCTCTTAGCCGGGTCACCGACCTTAATCTCGCCGCCTTCAACAAAAGCGATCACAGACGGAGTAGTTCTTTTCCCTTCTGCGTTGGGGATTACAACCGGTTCGTTCCCTTCCATAACAGAAACGCACGAGTTGGTAGTACCCAAGTCAATTCCGATAATTTTGCTCATTATATCTTACTTTAAATTAGTGTATCCAAAATTTATGATCGCTTACTGAATGTCAAACAACATGCCAACCGGTCAAACATGACAGGATGTCATTTTAAGTACTGCAAAGTACTCCTCTACCACCTTTCCCCGGACCTGCCTCCTGTTTGTGGATTGCCTTCGCGTGCTCGCGGTAAACTGTTTAAAGATTTGACCGAATTCTCTTGGATAATGCCACAGGAAAACACAGTTTTGTACTTACGAAAACCTTTGAAACCTAAGGATCGCTGAATTATGGAATGCATCAGTGTTTTTGACATGTTAAAGATCGGGATCGGGCCTTCCAGCTCGCATACCCTTGGACCATGGCGTGCCGCTGAAAGATGGTTGAAGGAACTCCAGGAGGACGAGCTCTTTGACAGGGTCAGCAGTGTCAGGGTACGCATTTACGGATCTCTTTCCCTTACCGGGAAGGGACATGCCACTGACCTGGCCATTATGATGGGATTAACAGGTGCAGATCCTGAATACGTGCCTATAGAAAATATCGCTCCAACCGTACAGGAAATCCGCGACCGTAAAAAGATCATGCTGGATGGGAAAAGAGAAGTTCCGTTTGATCCTGCCACAGCCATCGAATTTAAAAGGGAATTTTTGCCGGTACATGCCAACGGGATGGAATTTGAAGCCATACTGGAAGATGGGACTTCGGAAATGGAACGATATTATTCTATCGGGGGTGGCTTTGTCGTTAAAGAAGAGCGGGTAAATGCCAAAAAGAAGATAGCAGTCTTCAGGACCTTCCCATTCCCGGTAGAGAAAGGGACAGAACTCCTGGAATACTGTAAACAGGAACAAAAGCCGATTTCGGACATAGTCCTGGAGAATGAACGCTCCCTGCGGGATGATGAGACCATAGACAAAGAGATAAAGCGCATCTGGGACACCATGTTAGAATGCATGTATATCGGCTGTCATACGGAAGGAAACCTGCCGGGCGGACTCAATGTCAGGCGGCGTGCTTTTGACACCTACCAGAAACTGAAATCCGATGTTCCCTATGAAACTCCCCAGGAGTGGCTGGAAGGCATCCGGCATACAGAAGTAAAATTCAGACAGATCCTGAAATGGGTCAGTTGTTTTGCGCTGAGCGTTAACGAAGTTAATGCATCCCTTGGAAGAGTGGTGACTGCGCCAACCAACGGGAGTGCGGGTGTCATCCCGGCGGTACTCATGTACTACCTGGTGATCGAAAATCATAACGCGGGTTTTGAGCATATTAAACGATTCTTACTCGTGGCTGGGGAGATTGGAAGTATCTTTAAGAAAGGTGCAACCATTTCTGCAGCCATGGGAGGCTGCCAGGCAGAGATCGGGGTCTCGTCGGCTATGGCTGCAGGAGCCCTGACAGAATTGCTGGGCGGAACCCCTGAACAGGTGCTGATCGCTGCCGAAATTGCAATGGAGCATCACCTCGGTCTGACCTGTGATCCCATTGGTGGACTTGTACAGGTGCCCTGCATAGAACGGAATTCCATGGGTGCCATTAAAGCGATCAATGCTGCAGAACTGGCACTGGACGCCGACCCTAAGAATACCAAGGTGCCCCTGGACAAGGTCGTCAATACCATGTGGGAGACAGCAAAGGATATGAGCTCCAAATATAAGGAGACCTCCGAGGGCGGGCTGGCTGTTGGCGTTTTCCTGAGCGACTGCTGATGCCTAAGGGCAATCCGTTTTCCGACGGGTATCGATCAGGTATAGTATCTTCCATCTTCCCTTTACCTTACCGAGCTGGAAAGCATTGACACCACAGTGCGAGAACTTCCCGTTCACATAGAATTCATAAGGTGTCCAGACCTGTGCCATTGGACCGTCTACCTTGAGGTCGTAACTTTTTATACGTTCTTCGATCCGCAGGGTATCCGGAAGCTGCTTCATGCCAGCGAGGAAATTTCGACGGGTCTGCTCTGCCACTTCGAACTGTGCAGAATCCGATACTTTCATGGTCTGAAGCTTCATTCCTTCAGCCATCAGCGCCCCCATCCCGGAAGTATCCCGGGCGTGAAAAGCCTTAAAAAATTCTTTGATGGTGTTCCTGGGATCATCAGCAGCCGGTTGGCTGTAAACAGCACAACCGAGGAGGAAACAACTGAGGGTGAGAAGGAGAGTTCGCATAGGATCGATTTTGT
The DNA here is from genome assembly GCF_004362865.1 of Zeaxanthinibacter enoshimensis. GTDB lineage: Bacteria > Bacteroidota > Bacteroidia > Flavobacteriales > Flavobacteriaceae > Zeaxanthinibacter > Zeaxanthinibacter enoshimensis. Next base: position 1,145,023 of record NZ_SNYI01000002.1, read on the forward strand.
TGCAGAAAGATAGGAATTAAGCCGGATATTATACTATGATGCCGGGAAGTACCGGGTAGGGGTTTACAATAAAACTCCTTACCTTTAAGGCCGCTAAAGAACAGCTTATGTCAACCGCAAAATCTGAGTATAAACGTGTCACGGTGAAATCCCTGGTCGATATGAAGCAGAAGGGAGAGAAAATCTCTATGCTTACTTCCTACGATTACTCCATGGCAAAGATCGTGGATGCTGCCATGGTCGATGTGATCCTGGTCGGCGATTCGGCCAGTAATGTCATGGCCGGTCACGAGACCACCCTGCCGATCACCCTCGATCAAATGATCTACCATGCCACCTCTGTGATCAGGGCAGTAAACCGCGCGCTGGTGGTGGTCGATATTCCCTTTGGCAGTTACCAGAGTGACCCAAAGGAGGCATTGCGGTCGGCGATCAGGATCATGAAAGAAAGTGGCGCCCATGCGGTTAAACTGGAAGGCGGTTGTGAAATCAAAGAATCCGTAAAACGGATCCTCAATGCCGGGATACCCGTAATGGGACATCTTGGTCTCACTCCCCAGTCTATTTATAAATTCGGTACTTATTCAGTACGGGCAAAAGAAGAAGATGAGGCAGAAAAGCTGATCGAAGATGCCAAAATGCTGGAAAAACTGGGATGCTTTGCCATCGTTCTTGAAAAGATCCCTGCCGAGCTGACTAAAAGAGTGTCGGAGCAAATCTCTATTCCCACTATAGGCATCGGGGGCGGACCCCATGCAGACGGGCAGGTACTGGTCATACACGATTTGCTGGGAATGACCCACGAGTTCAACCCCCGCTTCCTCCGCAGGTACATGAACCTGTACGAAGAAATGGGGAACGCGATCTCCAAATACGTTTCCGATGTCAAGAACCAGGACTTCCCGAATGAAGACGAACAATATTAGTCTGCCTGTTCCCTATGGCCTCTAACGCTACCAACTTAGCCGTCCTTTTTGAAGACAATCACCTGATCGCGGTCAATAAGCAACCCGGTGATATTGTACAGGGCGACAAAACGGGAGACCTTCCACTCAGCGAAGTCGTCAAATTATATTTAAAAGATAAATATGATAAGCCGGGAAATGTTTACCTGGGAGTGACCCATCGCCTGGACAGACCCACCAGTGGAGTGGTGGTTTTTGCCAAGACCTCCAAAGCCTTGCCAAGGATGAACAAATTGTTCGCCGAGAAGGAAACAGATAAAACGTACTGGGCCCTGGTGAAGAATCCTCCCCCGGAATCCAGCGCAACCTTAACCCACTGGCTGGTCAGGAATAATAAGCAAAATAAATCTTACGCCCACAAGGAAGAAAAGCCTAACAGTAAAAAGGCCATTCTTCATTATACCCTCCTGAAGAAACTTGATAATTATTACCTGCTTGAAATCAGCCTGGAGACAGGCAGGCATCACCAGATCAGGGCACAGTTAGCCGCTGTCGGCTGCCCGATCAAAGGTGATCTTAAATACGGCTTTGATCGCAGCAACCCGGATGCAAGCATCAGCCTGCACGCCCGGAAACTGTCTTTTACCCATCCCGTGCGTAACGAAGAGGTGTCGATCACCGCACCCCCACCCCGGGATCCATTGTGGGATGCGTGTCTCTAAATGATTATCTTTAATTCAAAACAGCCAACGATATGAACCGTCTCTTGTTAGTTCTGCTTGCCGTAACCCTGGGGGGTTGCTCCGGGTCAAAAGGTATAGATTCCTTTTATAAAGCTCATAAGAATGATCCTGAGGTCATGGCGGTCAGAGTACCCGAAGTCATGCTTTCTTTTCTGCGGACCGCTTCCCCGGAGATGCGCGAATTAGTTGGTAATGCTCGTGATATTCGTTATATGAAACTTCCACTGGGGGCAGAGGAAAGAGAAAAGGAGATCAATAGTTGGGTCGATAACCTGGACAGCGGTTCCTATATCGAGATCTACAGGAGAAATAGCGAGATGGGTAAGAACGTTGTCTCTATCCGGGAAAATGGCCGGAGTGTAAAGGAGGTCCTGGTATATACCAGCGACCTGAACACGGGATCCATTCTTTATTTCAGCGGCGATTTTGCCCCGGAAAAGATCCGGGAGATGGCCAATACCCAGGGATTTGATAAATTTGCCTCGAGCCTCCTGCTCGAATTCAAGCCAATGACACCTGTCAGCGAATAAGAACGCTGGCCTTCTCTTTAATGATCTGACCCACGGGTTTGTTTTCCAGGTGACTTTCTAACCAGGAGATAATATCCAGGTACAGGAAAGCTCGCTTCTCGTAAGGATGGTCTTCATATTTCTTTAATTCGGCGTGCAGTTTCCGGAATTCATTTTTTAGATCCTGCGGGTAAATATCTCCTAATCCCCTCAGAAATTTGATCATCTCTTTTTGCACAGCGTGCAGGTCATTCATCTTCAGTAAGAATTTATAGGTGCTCTTAAGCTGCACCTCCAGGTGATAATCCATTCCTGCTTCGTAGTGTGCCACCAGGCTCAAAACCCTCGCAAAACACATGAGGTCTTCACGCATTTTGAGGTTCTTATTATTGATGATCTTTTTCAGGTAAGTAATACATTCTTTGTTCTTCCCAACCCCGAAATAAAGACACGCGATCTTGTAATAGAAGATCATGACATGATGCTCATCGATACGTTCCCGGTGTTCCATTATTCCGGCTTCTATAGGCCTAACCCATTGCAGACCCTGTTCAAAGGTACCTTCCATAAAGTGCAGGTTCAGCCTGTTCAGGTTAATGTAGAGGAAAGAAAGGGAACGGATGTTGTCGTTCTGCGGAAATTCTGGGGACCGGGTCTTTTTCTCCAGTTTCTCCAGTACATACCTGAACTGGGAACTGTATTTCACGTAAAAGAGAGATTCCAGCAGGTAATGATTCCCTTTCAGGTAAAATACCGGGTGCAGGGAGATCATGTCTTTATGTTCATCAAAGAGGTCTACCCATTTACTCGAATATTTATAACAGGAGAGAAAATCCTGCACCAGGAAACTATACCAGAGATGGGCTTTATACAACCATAACTTTTCCCGGAATCCCAGGTCTTCCAGGCGGTATTCAGGCAAGTGGGAATCAAAATACCTTTTCACCCGTTGGTAATCCTCATCACTCCTGACGTAACCCACTTTTAACATCATGCCGTAAAGCTGTAATGAAAGGTTAGAAAGTTTGCTGGTCATCACGTTATGGGCAGACAATTCTTTTGCCTGCATAGCAAGTTCATCGGCCCGGTCAGGGATACTCCTGGTTATATACTGGGTTTCTATAACCTTTTCCAGTTCAACTATTTCATAAGCAATATTCTTCTCCTCGTTTTCAATGGCTATTGCTTTTACCTTGTCCAGGATCTTAAGGCTCTGCTTATAAAGTCCCTTTTGGTAAAGGATGGTGGCAAAATCCAATTGTTCACGGATCTGCACCCTGATATTCTGGTTTACCGGGTTTAGTCGCAGGCTTACCAGTATTTGCTTGTACAAATGGGCTTTGAGATTAGAAAGCTGGGATTTTTTTACAATACCACTCTCCAGGATAACCTGTTCATCGTAGGACCTCATTTTATCGAGAAGATTAAAAAGAGCCAGGAACTTGGCATCCGTGTTCACTCCCAACCTGCCAACATAGAGTTTAAATTGTCTTTTTTCAGATTTGGAAAGGGATTTAACCAGTACGAACAATGCATCTTTTTGGGCACTTGTCATCGTAAAATACACTATTTAATTAGTTGATTGTCAGGTATTTGTGTAAAGCACAAAGTATCTAAACGTTGTAAATGACAATTCCCTGCTACCCTGTTTCTTAAAGCTAATTCTAACTTCGTGCTTAAGGATCTTTCTAAATTAGGAAATTATCATGAGTAAAGATAAGGTACAAATTTTTGATACTACGTTAAGGGATGGCGAACAAGTGCCCGGTTGTAAACTGGACACCAAACAGAAACTGGTGATTGCGAAACAACTGGATCAGCTGGGTGTTGACGTGATAGAAGCCGGTTTCCCGATCTCTAGTCCAGGTGATTTCCAATCCGTACATGAGATCGCGAAATTGGTAAAAAACGCCACTGTCTGTGGTTTAACCCGGGCCGTAAAGAAGGATATCGAAGTTGCTGCCGAAGCACTCAGGGGAGCCGTAAGGCCCAGGATTCACACCGGTATTGGCACCTCGGCATCGCACATAAAATATAAATTCAACTCTACTCAGGATAAGATCCTTGAACGGGCTTACGAGGCCGTGGCCTATGCAAAAACATTTGTGGAAGATGTTGAATTTTACGCTGAGGATGCCGGGCGTACAGATAACGAATACCTGGCCAGGATATGTGAGGCTGCCATTAAAGCCGGGGCCACGGTCCTGAATATTCCTGACACCACAGGCTACTGCCTGCCCGAAGAGTACGGCGCTAAAATGAAATACCTGAAGGAAAACGTAAAAGGTATTGAGAAGGCCATTCTCTCTTGTCACTGCCATAACGACCTTGGACTTGCGACCGCCAATTCGATCGCAGGGGTTATCAATGGAGCACGCCAGATAGAATGTACTATCAACGGGATAGGAGAACGGGCCGGGAATACCTCGCTGGAAGAAGTGGTGATGATCCTGAGACAACACCCTTACCTGAATCTCGATACCAATATTAAAAGCGAAATGTTATATGAAACCAGCCAGATGGTTTCGAATAAAATGGGCATGCCTGTTCAGCCTAATAAGGCTATCGTGGGATCTAACGCCTTCGCCCACAGTTCCGGGATCCACCAGGACGGGGTGATCAAAAAACGTGAGACTTACGAAATAATCGATCCTGCAGAGGTGGGAGTCACCGAGTCCTCTATCGTACTTACCGCCCGCAGCGGAAGAGCTGCTTTAGCATGGAGGGCCAAGAAAGTAGGATACGAATTAACCAAGGTTCAACTAGACGAAGTATACCAGGAGTTTCTACAGTATGCAGATCGCAAGAAAGAAATAATGGATGAAGATATCCACGAAATTATTGAAGGCTGTAAGGTTAAATTAGAAAGCTTAGCTTAAATGAAGTTGAATATAGCATTGTTACCGGGGGACGGGATTGGTCCGGAGGTGACAGCTCAGGCAGTGAAATGCCTGCAGGCAGTAGAAGAAGCATTTGGTCACAGTTTTACTTTTACCCAGGCCGCGGTTGGTGCTGTCGCCATGGAAAAAGGAGGTGATCCATTGCCTGAGGAAACCCTGGAAATTTGTAAAAATTCTGACGCCATCCTTTTCGGGGCTATCGGGGATCCCAAATACGATAACGACCCTGATGCCAAGACCAGGCCTGAGCAAGGGCTTTTAAGGCTGCGCCAGGAATTGGGACTTTTCGGCAATATCAGGCCTGTAAAAGCCTTCCCGACCATCCTGGATAAATCACCCCTGAAAAAAAATATTATTGCGAAGGCAGATTTTGTGATCTACCGTGAGCTGACCGGGGGAATTTACTTTGGTGAGAAAAAGCTTAATGAAGCCGGTACAATCGCCTCTGATATTTGCGAATATTCTGAAAAGGAAATCAGCCGCATAGCCCACCTAGCTTTTAAAGCTGCCAAGGTACGTCGCAACAAACTTACCCTGGTTGACAAGGCCAATGTACTGGAAACCTCTCGCCTTTGGCGTAGGGTTGTCCGGAAGATCGGTGAAAGTTACCCCGAAGTGGAACTCGATTTTATGTTCGTCGATAATGCCGCTATGCAACTGATCCTTAATCCGGGTATTTTTGATGTGATCCTGACCGAAAACCTTTTTGGGGATATACTCTCTGATGCAGGAAGTGTGATCGGCGGCTCCATAGGGCTTCTTCCTTCTGCTTCAGTGGGAGAAAAACACGCGATGTTTGAGCCGATACACGGGTCTTTCCCGCAAGCCAAGGGTAAGAACATAGCCAATCCTATCGCTTCTATCCTTTCCGCAGCCATGATGATGGAACACTTTGGACTAAAGGAAGAGACGCAGGCCATAGTCAACGCGATCTACCAGTCCATGAAACAGAATATTGTTACCCCGGACCTCAATGCCAAAGGCAAATACGGGACGGACCATGTAGGAGAATATATAGCCAACAATATAGTGGATGCTGATGATCACCTTAGTATGAACAAGGAAAATATCGGGTTGGGGAAATCGACCATCATCTGATGGGGATCAATCAATCATTCCGACAGTAATTCTTTAACCAGGGTATCAAATTCTGCTTTGAATTCGGTGTATTTCTCCCCCGTAGCCGGGCCGTTGAACCCGGTATGGATCTTTCGCACCTCTCCTTTCTTATCAATAAAAATAGTAGTGGGATAAGACCACACGTGATTAAGCATAGGTAATTTCTCCTGGGCCTTGGTCTTGCTGCTGCTTCCGTACTGGGCTAATAGCACCGGGTAGGTAATTCCTACTCTTTCCTCCAGCCTCTTTATACTATTAAAAGCCTTCTCCTCTGTCTTTGCGTATTCAAAGGCCAGGGCCACGATCTCTAACCCTTCGGTCGGGTTATTTTCCAGGTAGTCTACCAGGAACCTGGTTTCATCCAAGCAGTTCGGGCACCAGCTTCCCATCAGTTGTACAATTACCGCTTTGTTCTTATAACGATCGTCCTCCAGGGAAACAGTATCCCCGGAGCTGTTGGGAAAAGCGAATTGAAAACTGTCGTAACCCTCTTTCAGGTAAGTGATATTCTCTTCATCCTGCAGCTCAAAACCTTCGTTACGCTTCGCGCTGAAAGGCTCCTGGAAATGGTTCCCGGAATAGAAGGTACCCTGCAGGACAGAATCTTTGTAAGCGGCGGCAAAAAGAAAGGCATGGGCACCATCAAAGGTTGACAATAAAAGGCTGTCTCCCCTGACTACCCCATCCAGGTAGCGGTAATCTCCCGTAGTGGTCCTGAAGGTACCTTTAACCTTGTACCCTTCCTGGCTGAAAATTCCCTTGGCGGGGTAGAAATCCGTCGAATCATTCCCAAAGGTAGCCTCCCAAATTCCACTGACATCAAATCCCGGTTCCTGCTCCACGGTAAACCTAGGTCTCTCCCCGAAAATGGCGCTAAAGGGCTGGGACCGGTCCAGTTCTTCCTTGATAAAATTTCCGGTGATCTCTTCCGAGGTGTAGCGACCGGCAATGTACCCGTCAAATGCAGGCATCCTGATAATGATAGAATCCCCTATGGTCCGGATCTCGTCTACAGCAATCTCTTCCCCGGCATTGAATACCGTAAGGTTATAAGAATCATCCTGTGCGGCCAGTTCAAAAGAGAATGGCAGCTCTTTGCCGTCCTGTACCTCCAGGGTAGCATGCCATGGGCCCGGGCGAAGTTCAGCAGTCTTTTTGTCGTTACAGGAGGTAGATAAAACTGTCGCCAGGATAAGTATGAGAAGTGTTCGCATATCGGGGGGATTTTAAGGGATTAAACCATCAAATATCTATCAGAATATTCAAAATAAAAAATAAACCAATTGAATCCCCGGGATTTTGAATCCTTTCATGCATTATCTTATCTTTGGGCGTTTAAATTTCAACGATGAACATCTCCTATAACTGGCTTAAACAATTCCTCCAGATCAACTGGGAATCCCATAAAACTGCAGAACTTTTAACCGACCTCGGGCTGGAGGTAGAAGGGGTAACGGCATTTGAATCGGTCAAAGGAGGGCTCGAAGGTATCGTTGTGGGTCATGTACTTGAATGCGAAAAGCACCCGAACGCAGATAAATTGCAGCTTACCAAAGTAGATGTAGGAGATGATACCATACTGCAGATCGTCTGTGGTGCACCAAATGTCGCCAAAGGACAAAAAGTACCTGTGGCTACTATAGGAACTACGCTTTACGATGCCGAGGGAGAGCCATGGACCATTAAAAAAGGAAAGATCCGTGGGGAAGAAAGCCAGGGTATGATCTGCGCCGAGGACGAGCTTGGACTTGGAGAAAGTCATGACGGTATTATGGTCCTGGACGACAGTCTGAAACCAGGCACCCCCTGCTCAGAGATCTTCAGTATAGAAAAAGACGAGGTTTTCGAGATCGGTCTTACTCCGAACCGGGCGGATGCAATGAGCCATTACGGGGTGGCCAGGGACCTGAAAGCAGGACTACTGCAAAAAGAGATACAGATTCCACTGAATACACCGAGTGTCAGTAATTTCCATATAGATAACCGTTCCCTGAAGTTCGAGGTAGAAGTAGAGGATGCGCAACTTGCGCCCCGTTATTGTGGGGTGAGTATGAGCAACCTGATCGTGCAGCCATCCCCGGACTGGCTACAGAACAGGTTACGGGCTATAGGGGTAAAACCTATCAACAATGTAGTGGATGCCACCAATTACGTCTTGCACGAATTGGGACAACCGCTGCACGCTTTTGATGCCGATCGCATCCACGGAAAAAAGATCCGGGTCCGTACGGTCAAGGAAGGTACTAAATTTGTGACCCTTGATGGAGAAGAACGTACCCTTCACGGAGATGACCTGATGATCTGTGATGCGGAAAAGCCCATGTGTATTGCCGGGGTTTTCGGAGGGATCAATACCGGGGTGACAGAAAATACCAGGTCCATATTCCTGGAAAGTGCTTATTTTAATCCCGTTGCTGTTAGGAAAACTGCAAAAAGGCACGGCCTGAATACCGATGCTTCCTTCAGGTTTGAAAGGGGAATAGACATCAACAATGTAGAATACTGCCTGATGAGGGCAGCACTGCTGATCAGGGAACTGGCCGGTGGTGAGATCAGTTCCGAGATCGTAGACCTGTATCCCAAGAAAAAAGAAGACCGGCAGGTATTCTTAACTTTTGAAAAGATCAATAATCTGATCGGGCAGGAAATTCCGAAAGATACCATCAAATCTATACTGGCATCGCTGGATATTCAGGTAAAGAGTGTCACCGAATCCGGACTGGGACTGCTGATCCCATTTTACCGGATAGACGTGGAACGGGAAGTAGATGTTATTGAAGAGATCCTCAGGGTATACGGTTACAACAATATACAGTTCGACTCCAAGCTGAATGCTTCTGTGGCACCCAGTGGAAAATTCGAGGATTACCGGCTCCAGAATATCGCCGGCGACCTGCTGGCTTCCAAAGGATTCTTCGAAACCCTTTCCAACAGCCTTACAAATCCTAAATACCAGGAACTACTCCAGGAAGATGACGGGCGCACCGTGGCCATCCTGAATCCCCTGAGCACTGAATTGTCAGCGCTTCGCAGGTCGATGCTTTTTTCTGGGCTCGAATCTATTTCGCACAATATCAACCGCCAGAAACCCAACCTCAAATTATTTGAGTTCGGGGCTACCTACCAGAAGGATGGTTCAGAATATAACGAACAACAACACTTATGCCTTTGGGTCACGGGAAACCGTAGCGAAGACAGCTGGATCTCTGAAAAAAAGAAATCCGATTTCTTCTTCCTTAAGGCTGTTGTAGAGCACGTTTTACAACGACTCGGGGTAAATGATTATAAAGCCGTCCCGGTAGAAGATGAGATATTTTCTGAGGGACTTTCCCTGGACACCAGGAAAGCCACAATTGCCAGGCTGGGATTAGTATCAAAGAATATCACAAAAGCCTTTGATATTAAAAACGAGGTGCTCTATGCCGACCTGAACTGGGAAGCCATTATCAAACTTGCATCGAAGAACAAGGTGGTGTATCAGGAAGTATCTAAATACCCAGAGGTTAAGCGCGATTTTGCACTTTTACTCAATGATGAGGTGAGCTTTAAGCAAGTATACGAACTGGCTTATAACACGGAAAAGAAATTACTGAAGCAGGTTAACCTTTTTGACGTCTATACCGGTAAAAACCTGCCGGACGGCAAAAAATCGTACGCGGTGAGCTTTACCCTGCAGGACGAAAAGAAGACTTTGACGGATAAACAGATTGATAAGATCATGCAGAAGTTACAGTCCAGGTTCGAGACGGAACTTGGAGCAGAACTGCGTTAACGCGGGGCGATCACCCGGTCTATGACGTGAATAACCCCGTTACACTGGTCGGAATCAGCATTCGTGATCCGTGCAGAGTTACCGAGACAATCGGTCAGTACAATATCTATCCCGTCCATGGTAGCCCTTAGTTTATTGCCCTGTAAGGTGGTAAAAGAAGCACTTCCCTCTCCCCTGCACATCGCTTTCAGTATATCCGAAGCCGTAATTTTCCCAGCGATCATGTGGTAAGTTAACAGGGCTTTTAATTCTTTCTTGTTTTCAGGGCGAAGCAGCGTTTTAAGGCGATCCTCGGTAAGCGTTTCAAACGCCTCATCAGAAGGGGCGAATACGGTATAAGGCCCCCCGCTATGTAAGCGGTCCGCCAAGCCTGCAGCCATGACAGCCGCCATTAAAGTCTTATGTTTATCAGATTCCACGGTGGTTTCCACTATAGAATAAGCCGGGCCGATTTCCCCATAGGTAGAAGGGTCATATTGGGCGCTGGTCAGCAGGGTACAGAGCAAGGCAGAGCCTGCCAGCATGGCTTTCATAGTGTTCATCGGGGCGTGGTGTTTTATCGACCAAAGGTGCGATTTCATCGACAATATACAATTCTGAGGGAATTGAATACAATGCCGGGCATCCTTCAAAATTGTTTTAACAAAAAATTAACAATTTAGGCTATTTGGCCTTTATTGGAATCGAACCTTCATTTGCTTAATTTTGAGGTAATTGCTAAAAAATGAAAAAGAATGAAGTTGAAGAGAACTAATATCGAGTCGCGCTTATCCGGTGCCAGGACAGCTTCGGTTGACGAAACCCGATTACTTGAAGAAGTTTACGAGATCCTCAGGAAAGATGAGGCACAGGAACAGCGTATCTCGGAAAACCTGAAAGGAGGTAAAAATCCCGGGGGAAATGCTTTTGATTTTGAACTGTTGGACACCTCGAAAATCTACCACCTGGACCAGATCAGAAAAACCTGTATCAATTACCGGCTGCGCTTCCTGGACATCAGGTATTTTAAAGGAGAGGTGCCCAGGGAAGGCATCTCAAAGATCAAGGCCCTGGAAAAAGACCATGGGATAGAGATCAAGGGCTTTAAATTGATGGCACCTTCCAGGTTATTCAAGTTGGAAGACAAGGATGATCCCCTTTTATTTGCCCCCATCGGTAATGGATACTACTACCTGATACATACCTGGGGTAATGACCTTCACCCGCTTCGCAAAATGCTTGTATGGCCGTTTAAAAACGTGATCAACCTGGCTGCAATTGTAGTGTTGGTCAGCATGTTGGCTACCCTTATGGTCCCATCAGGCCTCTTTTCCAAATCAGGGACCGCCGCAGAATTCTGGATCATCTTCTTCTTCATGTTCAAGTCCATTGCGGCAGTAGTGATTTTTTACGGTTTTGCTTTGGGCAAAAATTTTAACCCTGCGATCTGGAACAGTAAATACTTCAATGCCTAGAAACAAACAGGATACATAAAAAAAGGGATGACATTAAATCATCCCTTTCTTATATCATCAATACTCCGGTTTACCCTACAGGAACGGCGTACATCTTATCCCGTTGTTCCCGGATCGAGGCATCAGACATATAGTCATCAAAACTCAGGTAACGATCGATCACTCCTTTAGGAGTAAGTTCGATCACCCGGTTTGCCACGGTCTGGGCAAATTCATGGTCATGGGTGGTTAGCAGCACCGTTCCCTTAAAGGTTTTCAGGGAATTATTGAAAGCGGTAATACTCTCCAGGTCCAGGTGGTTTGTCGGTTCGTCAAGCATAAGTACGTTTGCCCGCATCAGCATCATCCGGCTCAGCATACAACGCACTTTCTCACCTCCGGAGAGCACGGTACATTTCTTCAGGGCTTCCTCTCCACTGAACAACATTTTCCCGAGGAAACCTCTCAAATACACCTCTTCTCTTTCTTCCTCGGTTTTTGCGTATTGTCTCAACCAGTCTACCAGGTTGATATTTTCCTCGAAGTAAGCCGAGTTGTCTGCCGGCAGGTAACTCTGGTTGGTGGTAACCCCCCATTGAAACTCTCCCTTATCAGCTTTTTGTTTGCCATTCACGATCTCGTAAAAAGCAGTAGTAGCCCTTGAATCCCTGGACAGTACCACGACCTTATCACCTTTTGCCAGGTTAAAACTGACGTTCTGGAACAGCAGGTCTCCGTCCTCACTGGTAGCCTGTAATTTCTCAACATTCAGGATCTGGTCTCCGGCCTCCCGCTCACGATCAAAAATAATGGCCGGGTATCTCCTGCTCGAAGGTTTTATATCCTCCACTTTCAGCTTCTCCAGCATCTTTTTTCGCGAGGTCGCCTGTTTACTCTTGGCGACATTAGCGCTGAAACGCTGGATGAACATCTGGAGTTCCTTTGCCTTCTCTTCAGCTTTCTTATTTTGCTGGGCCCGCTGTCTCAAGGCCAGCTGACTGCTCTCATACCAGAAAGAGTAATTTCCGGAATAGAGATTGATCTTCCCAAAATCGATATCTGCTATATGGGTACATACAGCATCCAGGAAGTGCCTGTCATGCGATACCACGATCACTGTATTCTCGTAATCCGCGAGGAAGTTCTCTAACCAGCTGATGGTTTCATAATCCAGGTCGTTGGTCGGCTCATCCATGACCAGTACGTCCGGGCTTCCAAAGAGTGCCTGTGCCAGCAGCACACGTACCTTTAACTTGGAATCCATATCAGACATCTTGGTGTCGTGCATCCCTGCGGGAATCCCCAGGTGAGACAATAAAGCCGCCGCATCGCTGTCTGCATTCCATCCGTTCATCTCCTCGAAAGCCACCTGCAGTTCACCAATCCTGTCTGCATTCTCATCACTGTAATCAGCGTAAAGCTTGTCGATCTCGTTCTTGATCTTGTACAGGGGCTTGTTGCCCATGACCACGGTTTCCAGAACAGTATTATCATCGTAAGCATTGTGGTCCTGCTCAAGAACAGACATACGTTTTCCGGGTTCCAGGTGTACATGTCCTGAAGTGGGGTCCTGCTTGCCACTTAATATCTTGAGAAAGGTAGATTTACCCGCACCATTGGCGCCTATAACCCCATAGCAGTTGCCCTGGGCGAAGGTCACAGAGACCTCGTCAAAAAGGACCCTTTTGCCAAATTGAACAGATAGATTAGAGACCGATAACATATTGCTGCTTTTAAAATTTTTGCAAAAATAGTCAAAATAAACCTGCTTCAGCAAGAAACCGGGAGCGCATTTAATTTCCAGGGAAAGAGACCGTTCTTTATTTTAACGGCGTATTAACAGCCTTGACCTAGCGGTTTTATTAGATTTGTTTGAGTTTGGCAGAAATGTATATATGAACAAAATTCTATTTTGTCTCTTTATTTTATTGAGTTTTTCGTGCAGGGATGACCACCGTCAATCCCCTTCAGTCGTATTCACTGGTGAGATCGTAAATCCCACAGGGGATTACGTTTATCTTTTTAAGAACGATATTGAAATAGATTCTGCCAGGCTCGATGAGAACAACCGTTTCAGCTTCAGGTTGGATTCTATCAGCGAAGGACTTCACAATTTTAAACACAACCCGGAATACCAGTATGTATACCTGCAGGAAGGTGACAGCCTGGCGCTGCGATTAAATACCACCGACTTCGATGAGTCGCTCGTATTCTCCGGAACGGGCGAAAAGATCAATAATTTTCTTATAGAAATGTTCCTAGCGCACGAGGATGAAGAAGAGTATATCAATACCCTGTATTCCTTGTCTCCGGATGAATTCAGCCGCGAGATAGATTCTCTTCGCAGTGTAAAATTAGAGTACCTGCAGCGTTTAATGCAAGAGCATGAATTCACAGATAAGACCAGGGAGATCGCACAGGCCAGTATCGATTTCGATTACTATATCTACAAAGAGCTTTACCCCTTCTTCCACAAGAAAAGACAGGGCATGAGCCAGGTTCCCGATCTGCCTGAGGATTTTTATGATTACAGGGATGACCTTGACCTGAACAACGAGGAGCTGACCTATTTCCGGCCTTATTACAAATACATCAATTACCACCTTTCTAACCGTACGTATATGCAGTGTGTCAAGAACTGCGATATGGCGAACCCGGCTATCAAGAGTTATTTACATTTTAACGCTCACAAACTTGGCCTGATCGATAGTCTCATTACGCAGAAAGACCTCAGAGACAACGTATTTCGCTATGTAGCCATTGATTACCTGCTCAAAGTACAGGACAACGAAGAGAACAATCAACAGTTCATAGAGAAGTTCCACCAGCTGTCGGGGAATAATAAGCATATCAAGGAGATCAATAACCTTTACGAAGGCATAAGGAACATTCAGCCAAATAAAGAGCTGCCTGCCATCCGGGTTGCAGACCACAGCGGTAATATGGTCGAGTTAAAGGATATTGCCCGAGGTAAGGACGTGGTATTCTATTTCTGGTCTGCGAACCAGAAGGGGCACTTTGATAATATGGTAAGCCGGATAAGGGAACTAGAAAAGAAATATCCCGACTATCATTTTATCGGTCTTAATTTCAATACGGAAGATGACACCTGGCAGAACCTTGTAGCCAGCAAAGGCCTGGATCCGGAAAACCAGTACCGTTCACGGAATTTTGAAGAGCTGACCAACACCCTGGTGATCTATCCTATGAACAAGGTTATTATTGCAAAAGACAGCCTGATCGTAGATGCCTTCGCCAACCTGTACACTTCATTTTAAGACCGGGAAAGCGTCAGGGCCATAACAAAAAAAGCCCGGGAAAATTCCCGGGCTGTTACTTCTTAATACCGATTCTTAGTTTCCCTTCTTGTAATCTTCCAGGAATTTTTTCAACCCAATATCCGTCAGCGGATGGTTGAGAAGACCTGTAATGGAAGAAAGCGGGCCAGTCATAACATCGGCTCCCAGCTTGGCACAGTCGATCACATGCATGGTATGGCGGATCGATGCCGCCAGGATCTCAGTTTCAAAGCCGTAATTATCGTAGATCAGCCGGATTTCCGAGATCAGGTTGAGTCCGTCTGTAGAAATATCATCCAGTCTGCCCAGGAAAGGAGAAACATAAGTAGCCCCTGCTTTAGCGGCAAGTAAAGCCTGCCCTGCGGAAAACACCAGGGTACAGTTGGTCCTGATCCCTTTATCTGAAAAATATTTCAGCGCCTTGACACCGTCTTTGATCATCGGAACTTTCACCACGATCTGCTCGTGTAATTCTGCCAGTTCTTCTCCTTCTTTAACGATCTGGTCAAACTCGGTCGAGATCACTTCGGCAGAAACATCCCCATCAACGATATTACAAATAGTAACGTAGTGCTTAAGAATATTGTCTTTTCCCGTGATGCCCTCTTTGGCCATCAGTGAAGGATTGGTGGTGACCCCGTCAAGAACCCCTAATTCCTGGGCTTCCCTGATCTGGTCGAGATTAGCTGTGTCTATAAAAAATTTCATAATTGTGTATTTTGTTCAATTCTGTTCCTCTATGGAATATAAGTCCCCTAAGATAGGGATACTTAGCTACAATTTATAATGATTGATCAATAACCTCTCGTACAGTTTATCCGGAAGGATACTCTTTAATACCAGGGAGAATTTCTGCAAGGGGCTGCCCACCCTGTAATGTACTTTTGGCCGTTTGGTCTGTATGACCCGGTATACCTTTTCCGCTACCCGGACCGGATCCTGCCCCGCATCCACATGCTGGTCCATGAGCCTGAGCGTGTTGGAATAGGCATCGCGGTATGGTGACTGTTCCGATACAGGTGCGTGGTAACGACCTGCAGCAATGTTGGTAGCAAAATCTCCCGGAGCCACCGAGGTGCACTGAATATTGAAATCTTTTAATTCCATCCGTAAGGCTTCCGTCATCAATTCCAGAGCTCCTTTGCTTGCGGAGTAATAAGCCCGGTACGGTAACCCCATATAACCGGCTATAGAAGTGATATTGATGATCAGTCCGCTTCCCTGCTGTCGCATAATGGGCAGCACCGCCTGTATCATTGCCAGCGGGCCGTGCAGGTTAGTATCAAACGCCTTCTGCACCTCCTCCTCCGGAGTTTCTTCTATGGGACCTGTAATTCCTACCCCGGCGTTGTTGATCAGGATATCTATTCTCCCTTCCAACTGTTGCAGCTGCGCAGTGGCCGACACTATAGACTGCCGGTCACAAACGTCGAGTTCCAGTAGTTTAAAAGCCGAAAAATCTTTGTTCTTTTCAGGGTTCCTGCTGGTTCCGTATACGGTATAGCCTTTCTGGGAAAGAAATGTTCCAATGGCCAGGCCGATCCCCGAGCTCCCGCCTGTAATCAAGACAACCTTGTTTTTCATAGCCTGCAAATTAACAAATTAATACCCCGGGTGACAAGTGGCCAGTCTAAATAAAAACAAATTGGGGTTTGGCTGAAAGTTACCGGCTGTGGAAGAAATGAACGCCCTTTTCGGGTCGCTGGAAATAAAAGGAAATGCCCTGCAGATCTGACTTTTGGGCATAAAAAAAAGGCAAGCTACCTACATCGCACCGCTACGACCACATACCCTTGCTGCGTTCCCGCCCTGGGGGATTCTGCAGGAGCTGGTCGTGTAGGACTTGCCTCGTGCAAAGATACAATCTTTTATATTTGAGGCAATCAAATTCCCCTCTTATTTTATCTTTGCGTGGTGTTCTTAAAATGTTAATATTGCCTTGATCACGGGGCCCGCCATTGCATAATACCGCAATTGCCTATAAACCAGAAACTCATGAGTTTTTTAAAACTGATCAGCTGCAGCAGCTTTTTATTATTATTCCTCGCCTGCGGAGGAAACGATAAGCCATCTTCCCTTTTCGAAATTGAAATCGAGGAGGAGAAAGGAGTATATCATCTGCAGGATGAGATACAGGTACGGGTAGCGAATAAGAAAGATAAAGAGATCCGGGACATAGAATATTCCATGGATGGCAGAAAGCTCCCCCTGGAAGATAACAGGATAAGGCTGGATATTGAAAAACTGGGAAACAGGACCCTGCAAGCCAAGATCACCTTTGAAGGTGGAGAAGCAGAAATAAACAAAGATATCCTGGTCCTGGCCAAAGATGCCCCGGAGATCTACACCTATGAAATAGTGAATACTTATCCCCACAAGAAGAGTTCATTTACCCAGGGGCTGGAATTTCATAACGATACGCTTTATGAAGGGACGGGAAAAAAGGGGAAATCCGCTTTAATGAAAGTCAATTATACCACCGGGGAGATCCTGGAGCAGATCAACCTGGACAACGCCTATTTCGGGGAAGGTATCACCATACTGGATAATACCATCTACCAGCTGACCTGGCAGAGTGGGATAGGTTTCACCTACGACCTAAATAAATTTGAAAAAACAGGGAGTTTTAAATATGGCAAAAGCAAGGAGGGCTGGGGTCTTTGCAATGATGGGGAAAAAATCTACAAGAGTGATGGGACAGAAAAGATCTGGATCCTGGATCCGGCAACCCTGGCTGAAGAGGATTATATACAGATCGTTACCAATAAGTCAGTCTTTAATAAGGCCAACGAGTTGGAATATGCAGAGGGTAAGATCTACGCCAACGTATGGCAAAAAGAGAGTATGATGATCATCGATCCGGTATCCGGGGCTATAGAAGGAGTCATCAATTTTGGAGGGCTCGAGGAAAAAGTAGGTAAACACCCGCAACTGGATGTTCTTAATGGGGTAGCTTACCATCCCGGGAGGAAGACATTGTTTGTCACCGGTAAATACTGGGACAAGATCTTCGAAGTCAGGATTAAACCAAGGGAATAATGCAGCGATTCACTCAGAGCCATACCGTAACAGAGGACGATCTTGACGATTTGCAGCACGTAAATAATGTACGTTATGTACAATGGATACAGGATATTTCCAAGAACCACTGGCTTTCAGTAGCCCCCCCTGCCCTGCTCGACCGCATTATCTGGGTGGTGGTTAACCACAATATTACATATAAGAGCGCCGCAAAACTGGGCGACCGTATCCGGATGGAAACCTATATAAAATCTGCACGGGGCGCCATCTCTGAAAGGGTCGTGGAAATGTACCTGGAAGAAGATAACGAATTGTTGGTGGAATCGCTTACCAAATGGTGCATGCTCGACCCGGCAAGCCTGAAACCTGCGAGGATTGGCATTGATGTGCAGAATTTATTCCTCTGAACCCGCTTTCCTGTAGAATATTTAACGCACCATTCATCGAGTAAATTCCGAGATAAAGGTCATTATCAGTACTTTAGGTATATAAACCATAGAAATTCTATGGTTTTTATATAACCCCCAATGAAATAACATGACTAATTTTAACCTAGTTATCTTGGGCATGGATTATACCTATACCATAATTGATCAGGACGCGACTTCCAGCCTGCAATTGCAGCACTACCTGGAGGATTACGGCGATTTCCAATGTGTCGCCCAGGCCACAGATCACGAAGACGGCTTGAACACTATCCTTAAACATCACCCGGATATAGTTTTCCTGAATTTGGATCACGGGGCTTCCCTGTATTTCCAGATGGTAAAAGAACTGCACCTGTACATCACCGAGTTCCCGGTATTGATCGGTATCTCCAGTGGGAAAGAACACGCATATGACGCTATCAAGAATGATTTCTTTGATTACTGGCTTTTGCCGTTCAATGAATTTGATATGCGCAAGACCCTGTTACGGCTTAAAAAACAGTTACCCAAAGAGCATACCGGTACCACCCTCTGCTTAAAATCCTACAAGGATTTCCACTACCTGGATACAGATGAAATATTATACCTGAAAGCAGATAATAATTCGACCGACTTTTTCATGAAAGACGGTAGTACGATCAGCGCTTTTAAGACCCTGAAAACTTTTGAAAGCCAATTACCGAAGAATTTTATCCGGGTACACCAGAGCTATATCCTTAACATGAATTTTGTCTCGCGCATTAACTATGGCAAAGGTCTTTGCACACTGAAAACAAGTAAAATGCAATTGCCTTTTTCAAAAACCTATCGGGAAAATATCGATAGCCTGAAGAAGGTCCTCTCCAAAAATTCGATCACCACCCTCAATTGACAGAATTCTCTCAGAAATGAGAGTAATTCTCACGAAAACAGTGCGTACACTAAATGAAAGCCTGAAAACTTCAGTCTTTCCGGGTGAGGCAGTAGTTTAGAAAAATCAAGAAGTAACCAATTTAAAAAACAAATACGATGAAACAGGTATTCAGCATTTTGGCAATGGTATTATTAACCCTGGAATTCTTTTCCTGTACTGCAGACAGTAACATGGACGAAACCTCTGCACTATATGAAAGCGTGAAAGCTACTGACGGGGATATTGTTCCGATAATCAGGAGAGATGATCCGGATGATGATGATGAGGAAGGAACAGATGGAGATATCGTGATCATTGACAGAAGAACAGACGATGATATCACGGGCGGGAATTAAGCCTACACCTGCACCTTAGTATAAAATACTGGTACTATACCAGGTAATACAGAATGGCCTTAGACGGATTGTTTAAGGCTTTTTTTTTGGAGTATATTTACAGCAGAACAAACAACCCCTGATGAATTGCAGGTATAAATTATTTTGGTTACTCCTGGGAATGCTCTGCACAATGGCCGGATGTAACCAAAACACAAATAAACACGTAACAGCCCCTCCCGCTAAGGACAGCATTACTACCTGGATTGTCCAGGGCAGAAACGATGAATTATCGCCTGTAACCAGGAAAGAATACCTGTTAAAAGCTTACGAGGCTAACAGCTTATTAGATGTTGATTCCCTGGCTAACCAATCGATGTCTCGCTTATCCCTGGCCTTCCTTGACCTGAACGATTCACTTTGGTTCCGCAAGACCAATGCCGATGCAATGAAGATGGCCCGGCAGATTAAAGATTCCGCCTCCCTGGCCGGTTTGCACTGGGACCTGGCCGTTTTCTTCAATATCAAATCTGTACCGGATTCGGCCTACTACCATTTTTATAAGGCTAAAGAATTGTATAGTCTCATGAACAAACCCCTGAACGAGGCCAGGGTATTGTATAATATGGCGGTAATACAGGCCAGCGTTAAAGATTATACCGGGAGCGAGCTTTCTACGTTCCAGGCCATAGATCTCCTGAAACCGCTTAATGAAATACGAAATTTAGGCCACTGCTATAATAACCTGGGATCGATCACCAAAGAGCTCGAAGAGTACAACCAGGCCATCGCTTACTACAACCAGGCGATGGAATATTACCAGCAACTTCCGGAAAATAAGGCATTGGAAAGAAGTATCCTCAATAATATCGGGGTGCTGTACCAGGAACAGGGAAAAGACAGGGAAGCGCTGGAATATTTTGATAAAGTACTGGCGGATCAAGGAATGGAAGCTCCCTATACAAGCCAGTATGCCAGGCTCCTGGCCAACCGGGCCTACAGCCTGCTTCGGACAGGGGCTACGACCGAAGGCATGGACACCTTTGGCAGGGCCATCGCCTTGCAGGACAGTTTGGCTGACCTGAGCGGATTATCCCGTAGCCATTATAACCTGGCGACATATTTCTACGAAAACGACGACAATCAACAGGCACTGGACCATATCCGGAAGGCAGAAGGGTTTGCCCTGGAAAGCGATAATAACAAGAGATTATTAGAAAGTATCCGTTTACTTGCCGTACTGGACCCCGAAAATGCCTCGGTGTATTCCGGGCGATATATAAACCTGAGCGATAGCCTGGCGGTGGAAGAGAGAGCTATCCGGAACAAATTTGCCCGGATCCGGTTCGAAACGGATGAATTCAAAGCTCAGAACCAGCTGCTCGAAAGGCAACGACAATTGTGGATAGGTATAGCCGCGGGGATCATCCTGCTTGCCCTGGCCATATTTATTATTATTTCCCAAAGAGTCAGGAACCAGAAACTGAACTTTGAAAGACAGCAACAGGAAGCTAACCTTGAAATTTTTAACCTGATGCTGGCCCAGAACCAGAAAATGGAAGAAGGTAAACAATCGGAGCAAAAAAGAATATCCGAAGAATTACACGATGCTGTCCTTGGCGAGATGAATGGTATCCGGATGGTGTTGCTGGCTCTAAATAACAAAACTGATAAGGCTTCCATGGAGATGCGGGACAAAGCAATAACCCGGCTGCAGGAGCTGCAGGAAGAAGTGAGGACCATCTCTCACGAGCTGAACGACGCTTCCTACCAGAAATTTCATAACTTTATTTTGTCCCTGGAAGAATTGCTGAAGAAAAATTCAGAGGACGCCGGAATCCGGTATAAACTCAAGTACGATGAAGATGTACATTGGGATGACCTTTCCGGGGAGATTAAGATCAATTTATACCGATGCCTGCAGGAATGCATACAGAACGCCATTAAACACGGACAGGCTACCGAAATTAAACTGGAACTGCAAGGTAATGCTACTCAACTTCACCTGGAACATTCCGATAACGGGATCGGTTTCAGAACTGGCCGGGGTAAGAAAGGAATTGGTCACCGGAATATAGAATCACGAGTGAAGAAATTGAATGGTAGCTGGAAGATCAAGAGCAATCCAGGGAAAGGCACAACAGTACATATCTTTGTTCCCCTGAGTAGCCACGAAATGAAAATTAAGGCCGCTGCCTCGGAGTTGTCATGAGATAGATAGGACTAAGAACCGATAGAAATGGAGAAGAAGACTATTAGGATACTTGCTGTAGATGATCACGAAATGACCACCCTGGGATATAAATTCATCCTGGAAGACACCGATTTTGAGAAGTACACAATTCGGATGGATACCGAAAAGAACTTTGATGCTGCCAAACAGCGCATACTCGAGTCAGTTAAATATGGCCCTTACGACATACTGCTACTAGACATACAATTATCCGGTCCCATGGATGAAACCTCTGGCACGGGAGAAGACCTCGGTATTTACGCCCGGGAGATATGCCCAAAGACCAGGATCGTATTTATGTCATCATTCAGTGACAATTACCGCATCAACAGTATACTGCAGTCCGTTGACCCGGACGGCTACATGGTTAAAACGGAGATCGACCAGAAATCTTTACAGGCCATGGTGCGTACTGTACTTGAGCAGCCCCCCTATTACACCCAGAAAGCGCTGGCTGCCATCCGGAAAAAAATGGCAAATGATATCTCGCTGGATGAAAATGACCGCAAAATCCTTTACCACCTTTCTATCGGAACCAAGACAAAGGATATCACCCAATACGTTTCCCTTTCCCTGCCCAGCATCGAAAACCGGAAAAGACATCTTAAATCCATATTCGGAATCGATAAACAGAATGACCAGGCCTTGATCACCGAATCGCGTCGGAGGGGATTTATCTGATTCACTATCCGCTTATAAATCAAGCGATTATTCTTTGGAGTGCACTTCATCGAATTATACAAAAACCATAATAATTCTATGGTTTTTATATAATCCCTATTTAATTAATAGAATTAATTTTGAGTAAGAATGATCCGTAACCATCAGGAAATCTTGCCCATGTACCCCAACGAAAATTCAAATAAATCAGGGCTCCAGTTCAAAGAGATACCTCGTCTTAACGGGATACTCGGGTTCCAGAGACAGCTGGAAAAGGATTACTTTTCCAAGGTTTCCGTACGCAATTACCAACAGGATGCCGATGACTTTAACCTGGTGATCGGGATGCAGTGTAATATGTACCTATCAGATATACTGTATCATTTAGACCTCGAATGCTGGGGGGCGAAGATTCCCGATGGAAACAGGAACAGTAAACAATCTCCATTCCGACAGGCCCTGCAAGATTTGAATGCCTGTAACTCTGAGTTAATAGATGTGGAAGAATTTTCAATCTTCCTGAATGATACCGCCATTGTGATCAAAAGCATCTATCCCCAGAGCATAGTCTCTAATTTAGACCTGATCCTGGAAGCTCTCGGCAACCACTACCTGGATATTACTTCCCAATTAGGTGAAGTTCCATACGAGATCTATATTCCCGTATTCGAAGAGGAGATAGAACAAGACCTTTATCTTCCGAAAACAGCCGGTGAAAGTCCGGATTTCTTAAGTTTCTGGGCTATGTACTCCGAGAGGGAGGAGGATGCTTATATCTATGACCTGAAACGTCGATCCCTGATCTCCGGGGAACTCTTTATGCTGAACCAATAAAAAAGGGCAAGAATTTCTTCCCGCCCCATCTTACTATTCAGTACAGCCTTATTTAGCTTTTAAACAATGGTAATCCCCGCATCATCTGGTTTACTTCTTGTTTCACCGCTGCGATCTGATCTTCATCTTCAGGATCCTTCAGAACCCTGTCAATCAGTTTGACAATAACTTCCATATCCTTTTCAACAAGACCTCTAGTGGTGATGGCAGCAGTTCCAAACCGGATACCAGAGGTGACAAAAGGTGACTGGTCATCAAAAGGAACCATGTTCTTATTCGCGGTGATATCCGCCTTTACCAGTACCTGCTCGGCATCTTTCCCCGTGATGTTCTTATTCCTGAGGTCGATCAGCATCATATGGTTGTCGGTGCCCCCGGAAATAATCTTATAATCCCTCTCCACAAAGGCCTTGGCCATTGCGGCGGCATTCTTTTTCACTTGTATCATGTAATGAAGGAAGTCATCGGTCAAGGCTTCCCCGAAGGCCACAGCTTTGGCAGCAATGATGTGCTCCAGCGGCCCTCCCTGGTTACCCGGGAAAACGGCCAGGTCTAAGAGTGCGGACATCTTCCTGAGATTTCCGTTCTTTAATTTTATCCCGAAGGGGTTTTCAAAATCTTTCCCCATCATGATCAGGCCTCCCCTTGGGCCCCTCAGCGTTTTATGGGTAGTGGTGGTTACAATGTGGCAGTGTGGAAGCGGGTCGTTCAGGATACCTTTGGCTATAAGTCCAGCCGGGTGAGCTATATCTGCCAGTAACAGGGCATCCACGCTGTCTGCGATCTCACGGAAGAGTTTAAAGTTCATATCGCGTGAATACGCCGAGGCTCCTGCAATGATCATTTTTGGCTTATGTTTCTCTGCCTGTGCCCTGACCTGGTCGTAATCGATAAGACCGGTTTCCTTATCTACCCCGTAAAATACAGGGTTATATAATTTCCCTGAGAAATTTACCGGCGAACCATGGGTCAGGTGCCCCCCGTGAGAAAGATCGAACCCAAGTATGGTATCCCCGGGTTTCAGGCATGCCGCAAAAACCGCCGTATTGGCCTGTGAACCCGAATGGGGTTGTACGTTGGCATATTCTGCTCCAAAAAGCTCTTTCGCCCGATCAATGGCCAGTTGTTCTACCTTGTCTACCACCTCACAGCCTCCGTAATAGCGTTTCCCGGGGTATCCTTCCGCGTATTTGTTCGTCAGAACAGAGCCGGCTGCCTCCATTACAGCCTCACTGGTGAAATTTTCGCTAGCTATTAATTCGATTCCGTTGATCTGCCGTTCCTTTTCCTCGGCTATCAGGTCAAATACCTGCTGGTCACGTTGCATCGCCATAATCTACTGTTAAATGAATTGCAAAAGTACAAATTGACAATCTCTTATTGGAAGAAAATAATATATTTGATCAGGAAATTATTAAATAAAAATTAACAATTATACTATGCCTATTAAAGCTAATGACCCAAACAGAAAATCCTGGATTCCAGTACCTGAAAATTCGGACTTCCCAATTCAGAATATCCCTTTCGGGGTGTTCCTGACCCGGGACGACGTGATTACCATCGGTACCAGGATAGGTGATCACGCCATCGACCTGGGTTCATTGCATCAATTGGGCTATTTTAAGGATATTCCCCTTACGGATGATATTTTCCTGCAGGACACCCTGAACGACTTTATTTCTGACGGCAAGAAGACCTGGAGATTGGTCAGGAACAGGATAGCCGAACTCTTTGATGTGCGAAACGACGAACTTCAGCACAATGAAGACCACAAACAGGTTATCCTCTTCACCATGGACGAAATAGAAATGCAATTACCGGTGCAGATCGGGGATTACACAGATTTCTACTCCAGTAAAGAGCACGCGACTAACATTGGTAAAATGTTCCGTGATCCCGACAATGCTTTATTGCCCAACTGGCTTCATATCCCGGTGGGTTACCACGGCAGGAGCTCTACCATTGTTCCCAGTGGCACACCTATCAGGAGACCTTACGGGCAAACCATTCCCAAAGGAGAAGATAAACCGGTATTCGGCCCTTCAAAACTAGTGGATTTTGAATTGGAGATGGCTTTTATCACCACGGATGCCAATGCTTTGGGAGAACCCATAGATGTTCAGGAGGCCGAGGATTATATTTTCGGGCTGGTGCTGTTCAACGACTGGAGTGCCCGTGATATTCAGAAATGGGAATACGTTCCGCTGGGGCCATTCTTAGGGAAAAACTTTGCGTCGTCCATTTCCCCATGGATCGTAACCCTCGATGCCCTGGAACCTTTCAGGGTTCAGAGTCCGAAACAAGACCCGGAACCCCTTCCTTACCTCAGGCATAAAGGGAACAATAGCTTTGATATCCACCTGGAGGTCGATGTTACGCCGGAAAACGGGGAAAGCACCACGGTATGTAAGTCGAACTTCAAATACATGTACTGGTCCATGGCCCAGCAACTGGCACATCATACTGTAAATGGCTGTAAAGTGAACAGCGGGGATATGATGGGTAGCGGAACCATCTCGGGAACGACCCCGGACTCTTTCGGGTCTATGCTGGAACTGGCCTGGCAGGGTACAAAGCCGGTGAAGTTGAACGGCGGAGAAGAACGGAAATCTGTAGCCGATAACGACACTATAACCATGCGGGGTTACTGCAGCAAGAATGGTCTGAGGATCGGTTTTGGAGAAGTGGCTTCCAAATTACTCCCGGCCATAGAGTCGAACCCTCCAAAAAAGAATAAATAGTACATTTAATCCGAATTATACGAACTGTTATCGGAATTCGTTATGGGTATAGGTCGTTTTGGCACGGCCTTTGAAAATCGCTAAATCAACCAATACCCAAACGACATGAAGAAATCAGTACTTTTCGGAATCGCCATCATGGCCTTAGTAGCCTGCGGAGGGGTCAAAAAGACCCAGGAGGCTCTGAATAGTGGTAACTACCACCATGCCATGAACCGTGCGATACAGAACCTTGCAGAGAATAAGACCAAGAAGGGGCACCAGGATTATATCCTGCTCCTGGAGGAAGCTTTCCGTAAGAATGCAGATCGTGAACTGCGGCAGATCAACCTGTTGCAGAAAGATGGTAACCCTGCTAATTACGAAACGATCTACAAAAGACTCTTGGGATTAAATCAGGTCCAGGAGAGGATCAGACCTCTGTTACCCTTATATATACAGGATGAAGGCAGGGATGCCGAGTTTCAGTTCAGGAACTATGACGAACGCATCCTTGCTTCCAAGGATAAATTATCCGAGTATCTGTATGCGAATGCATCCAGGCTGATGGAGGAAGCAACTCATAAGATGGACTTCAGGGTAGCTTACGACGACTTTGCCTATTTGGAAGAGATCAACCCGGGATACCGGGACTGCAGGCTGAAAATGGATGAAGCCCATGCCCTTGGTATCAATTACGTAAAAGTACAGATCGCCAACGAAAGCCAGCAGATCATACCTGAACGCCTGGAAGAGGAGTTATTGAATTTCAACACCTACGGGATCAATGATTTCTGGACACAGTACCATACCAATCCCCTGGAAGACGTAGACTACAATTACGAGATGCAAGTGGCTTTCCGGGATATCCTGGTCACTCCTGAGCAGATCCGGGAAAAGGAATTCGTCAAAGAAAAACAGATAAAAGACGGGTATACCTACCTGGAGGATGAGAACGGTGAGCTAGTGAAAGACAGCCTGGGTAACGAGATCAAGATAGATCGCATGAAAACCGTGCAGTGCAGGTTCTACCAATTTACGCAGCACAAAGCCGCACAAGTAACCGGGCAGGTATCATATATTGACCTGAACACCCGCCAAGCAGTCAACAGTTACCCGCTGACGACCGAGTTTATCTTTGAGCATATCTATGCGGATTACGATGGCGATAAAAGAGCACTGGGGACAGATCTGCTACCCCTGATCAACGTCAGGGCGGTGCCCTTCCCCACTAATGAACAGATGGTGTATGATGCCGGGGAAGATCTTAAACTCCGCCTCAAAGACATCATCAGCAGGCAGCAATTCAATTAAACACAAACCCCGGCACTTGCCGGGGTTTTTTTATACGTATTTTTCCAGGGACAATTCCGCGATAGCCCCGTGGGAGGTATGAGCTACAACTTCCCCGTTCCTGATCACGATAAGTTGTGGTGACTGGTGGGTCACACCAAACTTGCGTGCAATTTCATCGGATATATTTCTGTGAGCCAGAAGATCCAGGAAATAAAAATCTGCAGGAAGCCCGGCACTTAGTTTCTCGGATTCGAACATCCTTAAAGCCATCCGGCTGATACCACAACGGGTAGAATGTTTAAAGATAACCTGTGTTCTTGATCCTGATTTCTCCTTGATCTCTTCGAGCATATCAACAGACCGGAGAGGGATCCAGGGAAGCTCTTTCCCGGATGGATCAGTGTCTTCATTCTTATTGCCAAATAATTGATTGAATATTCCCATAGCATCTACTTAATTCTTAATTTATATGAGACATAGCCGTGCAGCCAGACTGCCGTTATGTCTTGCGTTTTCTGAGTTTAGCAGACATTTTGTCTGCTCCTAATAGTTGGTAGGGTTGTTGACTAGGAAATCAAAAATAGACAATAACACGAACATAAAATAACGGGATGAATATAAATAATTTCACTATCAAATCTCAGGAGGCTGTGCAACAAGCACAGGTCCTGGCCCAGGGCATGGGACACCAGCAGATTGAGAACGAACATCTTTTTAAGGCGATCTCTGAAGTTGATGAGAACGTCATGCCTTTCATTTTAAAGAAACTGAATGTAAACTTCCAACTGGTAAAACAGGTGCTGGACAGGGAACTGGAACACATGCCCAAAGTTTCGGGAGCAGACATCATGCTCTCCAAGGAGGCCGGTAAGACACTGAATGAAGCCAGTGCGGTTGCCCGTAAAATGGGGGATGAATACGTTTCAGTGGAACACCTTTTACTCGCCATTTTCAAATCCAGGAGCAAGATCGCCCAGGTTTTGAAAGACCAGGGAGTTACAGAAAAGGATCTGAACGCGGCCATACAGGAGCTGCGCAAAGGCGATAAAGTTACTTCCCAGAGCGCGGAGGATACCTACAATTCCCTGAATAAGTATGCCAGGAACCTTAATGAACTTGCTGATAAAGGTAAACTGGATCCTGTGATCGGCCGTGATGAAGAGATCCGCAGGATCTTACAGATCCTGTCCAGGCGTACTAAGAATAACCCTATGCTGGTCGGGGAACCGGGTACGGGTAAGACGGCCATCGTTGAAGGCCTGGCACACCGGATCATCCAGGGAGATGTCCCGGAGAATCTGAAGAATAAAGTGATCTACTCCCTGGACATGGGAGCCCTGATCGCAGGAGCCAAGTATAAAGGAGAATTCGAGGAACGCCTGAAGGCAGTGATCAAAGAAGTGACCACTTCAGACGGCAACATCGTGCTCTTTATAGACGAGATCCATACTTTGGTAGGAGCCGGAGGCGGTCAAGGCGCTATGGATGCCGCTAATATCCTTAAACCTGCCCTTGCCAGGGGAGAATTACGCGCCATCGGTGCAACCACCCTGGATGAATACCAGAAATATTTTGAACAGGACAAAGCCCTGGAACGTCGTTTCCAGAAAGTAACGGTAGATGAACCTGACACCGAAAGTGCAATCTCTATCCTGAGGGGTCTGAAGGAAAAATATGAAGCTCACCACAAGGTACGCATAAAGGACTCGGCCGTCATTGCGGCGGTAGAACTTTCACAGCGCTATATCACCAACCGCTTTCTGCCGGACAAGGCGATCGACCTGATGGATGAAGCTGCCTCCAAATTGCGGATGGAGATCAACTCCAAACCGGAAGAGCTGGATGTCATGGACAGG
Source organism: Zeaxanthinibacter enoshimensis (assembly GCF_004362865.1). Taxonomy (GTDB): domain Bacteria; phylum Bacteroidota; class Bacteroidia; order Flavobacteriales; family Flavobacteriaceae; genus Zeaxanthinibacter; species Zeaxanthinibacter enoshimensis. Next base: position 1,173,978 of record NZ_SNYI01000002.1, read on the forward strand.
AAGGTAAGGCAACTGGAGATCGAGATCGAAGCCATCAAACGGGAGGATGACCAAGTAAAGTTAAAAGCCCTGAATGTAGATCTTGCCAACCTGAAGGAAGAACGCAACGAAATATTTGCCAAGTGGGAAAGCGAAAAGACCGTGGTCGACAATATCCAGAAGACCAAGCAGGAAATAGAGAATTACAAGCTCGAAGCAGAACGTGCAGAACGCAACGGCGATTATGGCAAAGTAGCTGAACTTCGTTACGGGAAGATCAAAGATGCCCAGGAAAAACTGGAGCAGCTGCAGGAAGAGCTGGATAAACAGCAGGATGCAGGCACCCTGATCAAAGAAGAAGTAACTACCGAAGACATAGCTGAAGTTGTCGCCAAATGGACTGGCATCCCTGTGACAAAAATGTTGCAGAGCGAGCGTGATAAATTGCTGAAACTTGAAGATGTATTGCACAAGCGTGTCGTCGGGCAGGAAGAAGCCATCACCGCCGTCTCTGACGCCATCAGGCGCAGCAGGGCCGGATTGCAGGACAGTAAGCGCCCTATAGGTTCTTTCCTTTTCCTCGGGCCAACCGGGGTAGGTAAAACAGAGCTGGCCAAGACACTCGCGGCTTATTTGTTCAATGATGAAAACGCCATTACGCGTATCGATATGAGCGAATACCAGGAGCGGCATTCCGTCAGCAGGCTTGTGGGTGCGCCTCCGGGTTATGTAGGGTACGACGAGGGAGGTCAGTTGACCGAAGCCGTAAGACGCCGTCCTTATTCCGTGGTATTGCTGGACGAGATTGAAAAGGCTCACCCGGATACCTTCAACATCCTTCTGCAGGTCCTTGATGAAGGGCGCCTGACCGATAATAAAGGCCGGGTTGCGGATTTCAAGAATACCATTATCATCATGACCAGCAACCTGGGAAGTCATATTATACAGGAAAATTTCGAGGATAACCCGGATTTCTTCAGTGCGACAGAATCTGCACGTGTAGAAGTGCTGGGATTACTGAGGAAGACGATCAGGCCTGAATTTATAAACAGGATCGATGATATCATCATGTTCACTCCATTGAACATGAAAGACATCACCAAGATTGTCAGGCTGCAGCTGAACCAGTTAAAGAAGATGCTGGAAAATCAGCACATAACGATGGATGCCACCGAGGATGCAATTGAATACCTCGCCAAGACAGGATTTGATCCGCAGTATGGTGCAAGACCGATAAAAAGGGTCATACAGAAAGAAGTGCTCAATAAGCTTTCTAAAGAATTGCTCAGTGGTGCGATAACCGCGGAAAGCATAATCCTACTGGATTCTTTTGACGACGGATTAGTATTCCGAAACCAGACGGAGATGATCTCCTGAATAGTGAAATATCCGTAGAATGTTAAGTACCCCTGTTGTTCATAAAACAGGGGTATTTTTTTTTAGATTATATACCATGCAGTATATAGATTTTTTATATTCGTAAGAAATAGCCGGGTATGACCACAAAGGCCGAAAGGACCACCCAATTTATCATAGAGACCGTAGCACCCATCTTTAATAAACAGGGGTACGTTGGCACGAGTATGAGTGATCTTACCGAAGCCACAGGTCTTACCAAAGGAGCTATCTACGGGAATTTCGAAAACAAGGAAGCCTTGGCATTAGCGGCCTTTCAGCACAACAGCAATCTCTTGCTGCAGGCCGTGGAAGAAAAACTGCAGGTCCCCGGTACTGCGATGGACAAGCTGTATTCCCTCACTTCATTTTTCAGGCATTACGATGACTTTACCCGTGAAATGGGTGGTTGCCCTATCCTGAATACCGGGGTAGATGCAGAACACAACAACAGGCTGTTAGCCGCAGCTGCGCGAGAGACCCTGTCTACCATCGAGGGGAAGATCGCCTTGGTATTGGAAAACGGGGTCAAGAATAACGAGATCAAGCTGCCTGTACCTCCGCTGCAATTTGCCAAACAGCTCTACACCATGATCCTGGGTGCGGTCTCCGTGGCTACCATCAGCAGGGACCGGAAATATTTATTAAATACCATAGCTTACCTTGAAATTCTGATCCGGAAAGAGATCGGTAAATAAGTATCCACGGCAACTATTGCCCTACTCCCCTACCACCCTGAAGATCCAGAGTTTGTCCGGGTATTTTCCATTCATCTTACTATCGCGTTGAGAGCGTGCTTCGTCAATGGTTCGGAATCGACCCAGGTAGACGTAATTATACTTATTTTCAGAACGGTAGAACGACTTCGGGTCCAATCCCATCTCGTTCAGTTTATTCACAAAGATATCGTGGTATTTCTTTGTTCCGAAGACATTCGCAATCAGGTAAAAGCCGGGAAGAAGTCCTCCAGCTCTTTCAACTTCCTCGTAGCGTTCACCGGGCCTTCGCGAAACTACCTCGGGAGTACTGGCAGCTGCCTGGGCAGTTTCCTGTTTTGCCGTTTCTGTCTCCTGTTCTCGTCTCTGAGCTTCGGCAAGGGCCGCTTCTCTTCTCACCTGGGCCAGGGAATCCTTAATTTGTTCCTGCCTTACTTTTTGTTGCTGTACAACCCTCCTGGTGGTTTCTGCATCCGCTATGGAATCGCGTTCTCTTTGTCTTCGTTTCTTCCGGGTTTCCGCATCCGCCCTGGCAGTCTCTTCCGCAATCCGCGCCATTTCGATAAACGCCTGCCGCTCTTTTTCCAGCCGGCTGAGTTCATCATCTCCTGGTTCAGCCTCTTGTTCATCCTGTGACTCGGCTACTGCTTTTTCATCCGTTACCTCTGTTGAGGATTCAAGACTTAACAAAACCTGGTCTTCGTCATCCTCTTCAAAACCGACAACTTTCCTGCGCAGATCATTAGGGCCAAAAGAATAGGCGGTGACAAATTCGAAGGTCGTGGAACTACCCTGCAATTGCTGGTCCCCTCCAAACTCGACCAGGGCCCCGATTGAAAAATTTTTCAGGAAACGCCCACCGGCACCTGCAGACAGACCATAGAAATTATTATAGCCCAACTGACCCCAAAAGCGTGTAGTGGAAAGCAGGGTGGTAAATCCCACCTGGTTTTCTGTATTGGGAAGCGAACGCATATACACCAGCGGTCTCAGGTATGAATCACCATCAATGCCCATGGCCAGGGGTATTTTATAACTTGCCAGCCCCGTGTATACGTTATTGGAACCGGACTCCTGTCCATTATTGGTCAGGTTGATATCAATAAAATTCTCTGCCACCAATCCCAGGCTAAAATCGTTAATTGTGTATCGCAGGCTGGGTGCTAACCGGACAAGTGTCTCGTTGGGAACATCGAACTGTGGTAGAGGCATATCCGGGTTCTGCTGGAACCGGGCATCCCCAACCTCCTGCCGGAATCCGAACAGGTTTACCCCAATAGCCAAGGTGGAACCCGGAGACGGTATCACAGATACAGCGTAATTCAGCACCGCCCCTGTTTGTATAAAAGATCCGGTGTTATGTTGAAAAAACCCCAATCCTGCTGCGGAAGCCTTATTGAGCCTGGTAGAATAGTTAAAGAAAAGGGTGGTGGGATCCCCATCTATGGTCTGCCACTGCCACCGGGTCCACAAGGCCAGCGAATGTTCACTTTCTGTATCCAGGGACGAGGTAGGATTAAGCAGGCTTTCGTTGTACTGGGTAAGGTTGTGCTGCCTCAGGTCCTCAGGCAAACCTGTAACCTGGGCCACAACAGCCAGCGGGGCAAAAAACACGGAAATCCATAGCCAAGGTCTCAACATATCCGGGGAATCACAAAGTTATTTATACTATTTTTACAGCTAACGTGTTAAATAGTATGTAGGTAAATTTATACAAATCTAATATGAAATCCTTAAAACTACTCAGCTTCTCTCTTTTATTACTGGTTTTAAACAGCAGTTGTGCAGATGAAAAAACAACACCCCAGGTAGAAAAAGAGCCTACGGTTTCTACCTATTACCTGATCCGGCATGCCGAAAAAGATCGATCTAATCCCCAGAATTCTGACCCGGAGCTGACCCAGAAAGGGCTGGGAAGAGCTATGCATTGGGCAGAAATCCTGAAAGAAGTGTCCCTGGATGCCATTTACAGTACAGATTTTGAAAGAACCTCCATGACTGCTGCCCCTGCTGCAGTTAAACAGGATATCACCGTTCAGTATTACGACCCTTCTACCTTAAATATGGAGGAATTCAAGCAGCAAACAGAAGGGATGAATGTTTTGATCGTTGGCCACAGTAATACGACCCCGAAAATGGTGAACCAGATGATCGGGGAAAAGAAATACCCGGATATGAAAGATTATGACAACGGCAGCCTGTACATCGTCCAGAGAGTAGGGAACAAAATCACCTCGCAGGTATTACAGTTTAATTGTAATTGTCCTGATTAACGATGATCTCACTGATCTCTATTTTAGAGAGCAGCTCCAGTTTATCATTCATATACAGACTATCCAGTTTCCGTAATTCCGGAGAAGTGCCGGTTTCGGGCTTGTAGTTATTATAATCCACGAACCGTATACCTCCTACCCTTCTCGGGTTATAAGCTTCCCTGAAGCGCATACCCCCGCCATTAACATGGTATTCATATGCCAGGTAATCGGGCTCAAAGGTTTCCTTGTTGATCCAGTAGACATAAGTGTCCTCAAAATCTTTACCGCCACCCTCCTGGTCAAAGGTCACCTTGATCTTGTAATAATCCTTGTCCGCGATACGGATATCCCCGATCAGCTCTTTATTCACTGCCTTATCGTTGAGACCATGGGGCAGGTAGGCGAAATAATGTACAGAGTTGATCGATTCCGTATAGGTGTTTTTCAGGGAATCTGGTAGTGCCACCACGCTGTCATTGATCTCCCGGACAAGTCCCCGGGGTGTTATGGCATCGACGATCACAGCACTGTCAGTAACCAAAATTCGCTTCATGATTCTACGTCCATCCTGTTTCTCCAGGACGTAGTTCTTATCCCTGAAGTGAAAAGAGATGAAACTCTGGTCATACAGATCTCCTCCTGCATTCTCTATAGCTTTATCAACGATCTCCTGGGCCGTTTTAGGTTTATCAGGCCCGTCATTACAGGCAAATATGAGTAAAAGGCAGGTTATCAGGCTTAATCTTTTCATGGAAATCAGTTATTTACTGTGCAAAATACCAATACCAATTGTATAAGCGTTCTTTTTAGCGCGAATTATTACCCTTAGAGTGTGGTAAATCTTGTTATTTTTGTGAGGTATGCAGAAGAATATCAATATAAAGAATAAAAAAGCCCGGTTTGAATACGAACTCCTGGACACCTATGTTGCGGGAATTGTTCTTTCGGGAACCGAGATCAAGTCGATCCGGCTTGGTAAAGCCTCTATCGCGGAAAGTTTCTGTGAATTCAATGAAAAGGGGGAGCTATTCATTATTAATATGCAGGTAGATGAGTACACTCATGCCTACCATTTTAATCATAAGCCTAAAGCCGAACGGAAATTACTGCTGCAGCGCCAGGAACTGAAAAAGCTGGAAAAGGAAGTGAAGACATCCGGGCTGACCATTGTACCCCTGAACCTTTTTATCAATGACCGGGGGCTGGCTAAGATCAAAATAGCCCTGGCTAAGGGTAAAAAACTTTACGATAAGCGCGATGCCATTAAAGACAGGGATAACAAGCGTAACCTGGCCCGCATTAAAAAAAGTTTTAACAACTGATCAGTTCTTATCTTCCAACAGGGGAACAAAACGGAAGGTCCCAAAGGATTCCCTTTCAAACTCTTTCTCAGATTTCCGGGTGATCCGCATCATCACCTGGTTATCTGTACCCACCGGGATCACAAGCCTGCCACCTATTTTCAGCTGGGATAACAGCGCTTTAGGCACTTCCGGTGCACCCGCCGTGACGATAACCCCATCAAATGGCGCCTCTTCCGGCAGACCTTTATATCCATCCCCAAAGACATATTTTTTAGGACGGTATCCCATCTTTTTAAAAAACAGGTTTGTCTTTTTGAAGAGCTCTAACTGACGTTCAATTGTGAATACTTTGGCCTTAAGATGTAGCAAAACCGCAGTCTGGTACCCGCTGCCCGTACCGATCTCCAGTACTTTATCTCCCGCCTGAATTTCGAGCAATTCGGTTTGAAACGCCACCGTATAAGGTTGGGATATGGTCTGGTCTGCTGCAATCGGGAAGGCTTTGTCCTGGTAAGCATGCCCTTCAAAGCTGCTGTCCATAAACAGGTGCCTGGGAATGGCCCTAATGGCCTGAAGCACACGGGGATCCTCTATCCCTTTGGCGGCAACCACTTCGGCAAGTTGATTGCGCATGCCACGGTGTTTCAGCGTATCTTTCATCAGTTTGGTTTTGGAGTACGAAGTTAATGAAGTTTAGAAGAAGATGGAAGGAGAAAATAGCGGAGTGCAGCTCCCGTTCTGACAATCATAACAGCACTCCGTGCACCACGGCAAACTTTTATGCCAGCAGGCTTCTTAACTGCCAAACTATGTTTATTTTTGGGGGAAAATAGATATAATGCTGAACGTTGGAGTACTTGGAGCCGGTCATTTGGGTAAAATTCATTTACGGCTACTCAAGGAATCTAAGAAATACAAGCTGGTAGGGTTTTACGATCCAGATACAAAAACAGGTAAAAAAGTAGCGGAAGAGTTTGGCTACACTTACTTTGATGACCTGGAGACCCTGATCAAATCCGTAGATGTTGTGGATATTGTAACCCCCACACTTTCTCACTTTGATTGCGCCAGCATGGCGATGAACCACGGGAAACACGTGTTCATAGAGAAGCCGATCACCAATACCCTGGAGGAAGCCGAAAGCCTCTTAAAACTGGCCAGGGAAAAGAAGGTAAAGGGCCAGGTAGGCCATGTGGAGCGCTTTAACCCGGCATTCAGCGCCGTAAAGGACAGTATTGACAATCCTATGTTCATTGAGACACACCGCCTGGCGGAATTCAACCCCAGGGGAACTGATGTCCCGGTAGTCCTTGACCTTATGATACACGATATTGATGCTATCCTCAGTGTGGTGAAATCCGAGGTTGCCAATATCAGTGCCAGCGGGGTCTCGGTAATCAGTAATTCCCCGGATATCGCCAATGCCCGAATCGAATTTGAAAACGGCTGTGTAGCCAACCTGACTGCCAGCCGCATCTCTTTGAAGAATATGAGGAAATCAAGGTTTTTTCAACGGGATGCTTATATATCGGTGGATTTCCTTGAAAAGAAAGTAGAGGTGGTCAAAATGAAGGATGCCCCGAAACAGGCAGGCGAATTTGATATGATCCTACAGAATGCGGAAGGGGTTAAGAAGCAGATCTATTTTGAGAACCCTGAAATTCTGCCCAATAATGCTATTCTTGACGAGCTGGAGACCTTCGCAGATGCCATCACAGGAGACACAGAACCGGTGGTGACGCTGGAACAGGGCACCAGGGCCCTGAGGGTAGCCCTGCAGGTCATCGACGCCTTTTGAGTAAACGACAATTAAAGAACATAAACCAAAGAAACATATACATATGAATACAGTTGCAGTGATTGGCTCGGGAACCATGGGAAATGGAATAGCCCATGTTTTTGCACAACACGGACACACAGTACACCTGGTTGATATTTCACAGGAAGCTCTTGATAAAGGAATTGCCACCATAACCAAGAACCTGGATCGTATGGTGAGCAAGGGAAGTATAGATGAAAGTGTTAAAGAAGATACCCTAAAAAACATTAGCACCTTTACCGTCCTGGCAGAGGGGGTAAAGGATGCTGAACTCGTGGTTGAGGCGGCCACCGAGAATGTGGAACTTAAGCTTAATATCTTCAGGGAACTGGACAAGGCCTGTGGCCCCGAAACTATACTGGCAACGAATACCTCTTCCATATCGATCACCCAGATCGCTGCAGTAACCCAGCGCCCGGAGCAGGTAATCGGGATGCATTTTATGAACCCTGTACCCATTATGAAGCTGGTGGAGATCATCAGGGGTTACAGTACTTCTGACGAGGTGACTCAAACCATCATGCAGGTATCTGAGAAGCTGGGAAAAGTTCCTACAGAGGTCCACGACTACCCGGGGTTCGTAGCCAACCGAATATTAATGCCTATGATCAACGAGGCCATCGAAACCCTGCATCACGGAGTTGCGGGGGTGGAAGAAATAGATACAGTAATGAAACTGGGTATGGCTCATCCTATGGGGCCGCTGCAGCTGGCCGATTTTATCGGGCTGGATGTATGCCTGTCTATCCTGAACGTGATGTACGACGGGTTCAAGAATCCTAAGTACGCCCCTTCTCCCCTGTTGGTGAATATGGTCATGGCAGGTAAGAAAGGTATAAAGTCTGGCGAAGGATTTTACGATTACTCAGCTTCCAGGAAGGCCGAAACAGTGGCGGCACAGTTCAGTACACGGGCAAATGGCCAAAATTAGACCTTTCCGAGCTGTACGCCCGGCCAGGGATAAGGAGGCCCAGGTTACCTCCCGCTCCTACGAACGCTATACCAAGCATGAACTGGAGGCTACCCTGACCGGCAATCCCATGTCTTTCCTGCACATCATTCAACCCGGGTTCAAATTACCGGAAAAGGTAACCGGGCAACATCGGTTTGACCTGGTCAGGGAGCAATACCGCGAATTCCTGGACCGTGAGATCCTGATCCGGGATGAGAAGCCTTCGTTCTACGTATACCGGATGATCAAAGAAAACTTCAGCTGCCTCGGTTTTTTCTGCGCCACCAGTACGGAGGATTATGAAAATAACATCATCCGTAAACACGAGGACACCCTGTTGAGAAGAGAGACCCTGTTCGCCAGCTACCTGAAGGTAGTACGTTTTAACGCGGAACCTGTCCTCATGACCTATCCGGACAACATGGAAATAGCAGGGATCCTGCAGGAAACGTCTGAGGATAAGCCCCAATGCGATTTTAAAAGCCCTGATGGGGTGCAACACCTCTTATGGGTGGTAGATGACCCTGGCAAGATCAGGCAGCTGCAGGAAGCCGCTAAGGAGATTAAGTCCCTTTACATCGCTGACGGCCATCACAGGAGTGCTTCTTCCTGCAGGCTGGCGAGGGAACTTAGCGAATTGAATCCTGAGCATAAAGGCAACGAAGCTTATAATTATTTTATGAGTTACCTGGTGCCCGAGTCAGAGGTCCGGATCTACGAGTTCAACCGGATGGTCAGGGGGCTGAATGGTCATTCTGCAGGGGCTGTTCTCGAATTACTGGATGAGCACTTTAAAGTTGAAAACAAAGGAACTGCTGTAATCAAACCAGGACAGAAACACCAGTTCAGTATGTACCTGCAAGGTAATTTTTACCTGCTCACCCTCAGGGAAGACAAATACAACTTCAGTGACCCTTTGAGTAGCTTGGATTCACATATCCTGAAAACACTTGTCCTCGACCCGATCCTTGGGATCCGGGACCTGAGGAACGATAAGAGGATCCAGTATGGTTATGGGAAAGAAAACACCGCCCTGATGAAGCAGGAGGTTGATAAAGGTAACTTTTCACTGGGGTTTGGAATGCTGCCTATAACCGTGGATGAGCTCAAGGCAGTTGCCGATGCCGGGCTGGTAATGCCCCCGAAAAGTACGTATATTGAACCTAAGTTAAGGAGTGGGTTTACAGTGTATGAACTATAATACAGGAACAATTTACAGCTGAAACAAACTATGAATATTGAAAAGAACCTGAAATCCATAAAAGAAGACCTGCCTGCCGAGGTTACCCTTGTGGCCGTTTCCAAGACCAAATCTACATCCATGATCATGGAAGCTTATAATGCAGGACAACGTGATTTCGGGGAGAACAAGGTACAGGAAATGACTGCTAAATGGGAAGAGTTGCCAAAGGATATCCGCTGGCATATGATAGGGCATGTACAACGGAACAAGGTTAAATATATGTCAGATTTCGTTTCTCTCATTCACGGAGTAGACAGCCACAGGTTACTGGTAGAAATTGATAAGCGTGCCCGGAATTCCGAGCGCATTATCGACTGCCTGTTACAGGTGCATATCGCGGAAGAAGAATCAAAGTTTGGGTTTGACGAAGCGGAGATCATCGACCTTCTTGATTCCGGGAAATTAGAATCACTGAAGAACGTCCGACTGCTGGGGCTTATGGGAATGGCCACGTTCACCGAGGACAGTGAGCAAGTGAGGCGGGAATTCCGTGGCCTGAAAAAACTTTACGATCGTCTTAAAGAGCGACTGCCGGATTTCAGGGAGCTATCCATGGGTATGAGTGGCGATTACCAGATCGGTATCGAGGAAGGCAGCACTATGGTACGCATAGGAAGTAGTATCTTTGGTGCGAGGAATTAGAATATATGTACGCCATACTCGACATAGAGACCACAGGAGGGAAATTCAACGAAGAAGGGATTACCGAGATCGCCATTCATAAGTTTGACGGTCATAAGGTAGTTGACCAATTTATAAGCCTTGTGAACCCCGAGAGGGAAATACAGCCTTTCGTTGTAAACCTTACCGGTATCAACAGCAAAATGCTGCGTACAGCACCGAAATTTCACGAGGTTGCCAAGCGGATCGTGGAAATTACTGAGAACACCGTGATCGTTGCTCATAACGCACAGTTTGATTACCGTATCCTGAGAACAGAATTCAGAAGGCTGGGATATAATTTTGAAAGAAAGACCCTTTGCACGGTAGACCTTTCAAAGAAGCTGATTCCCGAAGCCGAGTCTCACAGCCTGGGAAAACTTGTCAGGTCCCTGGGAATTGCTGTCAGCGACAGGCACAGGGCTAATGGGGACGCCCTTGCTACGCTGAAACTCTTTAAACTCTTACTGAGTAAAGATTCTGACAAGACCATCATCCGGGAAATTATCAGGGAAGAAACCCAGGGAGAACTATCTCCCAGGCAGCTGGACATAGTTGAACAGATGCCCTCAGAAACTGGCGTGTATTACATGCACAATAAAGATGGGGATATCATTTACCTCGGTAAGAGCCGCAACATAAAAAAAAGGGTGAACCAACATTTTACAAATAATGCCAGCAGGGCCAGGGAACTGCAGAAAGAAACCAAAAAAGTTACTTTTGAACGTACCGGGAGCGAGCTTGTGGCCCTGTTGAAGGAAGCAGAGGAATTAAGACGGAACAATCCCAAGTTTAACAACCGGCGAGGCAAGCGGAGAAAACCAATTACGGATAGAACCCTTCTCGATGGAAAGAATGTCCTCATCGTTGATAAAGGAAGAGAAGTAGGTGAATACAGCGCCATCCTGATCAAAGAGGGACAGTTCCAGGGATTGGGCTTTTACGACCTTAATCACCAGATCAATAATATGAACATCCTGGAATCTATTATTACCCCCATGGAAGCCGGGGAGGAAAGCAGCCGGTTGATCCGGGAGTACCTCGATAAGAAAAAGGTCATGAAAATTATAGAACTCAATCCTTAACTATTGGAAGTCAAAGCACCCAAAAAACATTGGAAGGCCAAACTGCACGAGGTGATCTACGGAACACATACGCCTGCCGGTAAAATGTTCGACATCATCCTGCTGGTCGTGATCCTGTATAGTGTGATCATCGTAATGCTGGAAAGCATCCCGGCCATAGACAGCAAATACCATTCTTTCCTGAATGTTTCAGAATGGGTAGTGACCATTCTCTTCACCATCGAATACATATTACGGATAATTTGTATCAAAAGACCCAGCCGGTACATTTTCAGTTTTTTCGGAATAGTTGATCTGTTATCCACCATCCCCAAATACCTATCCTTCTTCGTAGTTGGCTCCCAATATATCACTGCATTCCGGGCGCTGCGCCTCCTGCGCGTATTCCGGATCCTGAAGCTGGTCCGGTTCGTAGGGGAATCTAACAACCTGCTCAGGGCACTAAAAGCAAGCAGGACCAAGATCTTCGTTTTTATCTTCTTTATCCTTATCATTTCCATCCTGCTGGGCACCATAATGTACATGGTTGAAGGACCCCAGCATGGCTTTAACAGTATTCCGCACAGTGTTTACTGGACCATAGTTACCCTGACCACTGTGGGCTACGGGGATATATCTCCCCAGACTGGACTTGGACAAGTCATTGCCACAGTGATCATGATCATCGGTTATGGAATTATTGCAGTGCCAACGGGAATTGTAACGGCAGAGTACAGTACTCAACTCCAGAAGAAAGATCAGAAAGAAGACGACGCGGAACAGCATTGCCCTAACTGTCATGCCCATATTGTGATGATCGATGCGAGGTATTGCCGGAAATGCGGTACCCAATTAAGAGAAGACTGATGGCTGAGAAATGGCTTATCGCTGTAGTGGGCCCTACCGCATTAGGAAAGACACGCTGGGGTATCACCCTGGCCCGCCACTACGGGACAGAGATAATCTCCGCAGACAGCCGGCAATTTTACCGTGAAATGCGCATAGGCACCGCGGTACCGAGTGAAGAGGAACTGTCAGCGGCCAGGCATCACCTGATACAGCACAAGAGTATCCATGACCACTATAGCGTGGGAGATTTTGAAAAGGAGACCCTGGAACTTCTGGATCAACTCTTTTCACATCATACAGAGGTAATGCTTGTAGGAGGCAGCGGTTTATATGTCGACGCAGTAACTCAAGGCCTGGATCAATTCCCCGAAGTACCTCCGCATACCAGGGAGAAGCTGAACAAGAGACTGGAGGAGGAAGGCCTGGAAGTTTTACAGGACGAATTAAGATCACTGGATCCCGTTTATTACCAGGAAGTAGACCTGGAGAATCCACACAGGGTGATCCGGGCGCTCGAAGTATGCCAGGCCAGTGGACGGCCATATTCCGACTTCAGGAAACGCAGGAAAGCCAGAAGGGATTTTAAAACTATCTATTTAGGCTTAGATGCACCACGGGACCTCATTTACCGGAGAATTGAAGAACGGGTAGACCTGATGATAAAAGAGGGTTTGGTGGAAGAGGCCCGTAAATTACATGGGCTCAAACATCTCAATGCACTTCAGACCGTTGGTTACCGAGAACTTTTCAGGTACTTTGAAGGGGAATGGGACCTGGACACAGCAATTTCGGAGATCAAGAAGAATACCCGGCGGTTTGCCAAAAGGCAACTCACCTGGTTCAGGAAGAACAAGGAGATCACCTGGATTCCGTATGATGCGAACCCCGAACGAGTCGTTGAGATCATAGAGCAGCTTAAAACGCAACAGCATGAAGCATAAAAGAGGAAACATCTATTATGTCATGGGGGTTTCCGGCAGCGGAAAATCTACCATTGGAAAAATGCTTGCGGAAGCCTTGGGACTCCCTTTTTATGACGGCGATGATTACCATCCAGCGGCAAACGTTGAGAAAATGGCTGCCGGTCATCCCCTGGATGACCATGACAGAAAAGGCTGGTTACAGGCCCTTAATGAAATAGCCAGGTCACACCGGGAAAACGGAGTGGTTATCGTCTGTTCTTCCCTTAAGGAAAAATACCGGGCCATCTTATCCCGGGGACTTGAAGACCAGGCACATTTTATTTTCCTCCAGGGCAGTTTCCAGGAGATCCACGATCGCCTGAGGTCCAGGAAAGGCCATTTTATGCCGGCCGGATTACTGCGTTCGCAGTTTGACACCCTGGAAATACCCACAGATGCCATCACGGTAAGCATAAGTCCGCCTCCGGCAGAAATCCTGCAGGAACTCAAAAAAAAACTTGGTATCAGCTGATACCAAGTCTTATTTCATTTATCCTGAAGCTACCGGGTTCTAGCTATCCGCTGTCTTTTCAACAAGTCGGAAACCTTCTCCATGTATATTCAGGATTTCTACGGTATCATCGCGTTTCAGGTATTTACGGAGTTTCGCGATGTAGACATCCATACTCCTGGATGTAAAATAGTTATCGTCTCTCCATATTTTGGTTAAGGCCAGTTCCCTGGGCATCAGGTCATTCTTATGCAATGCGAGGAGCCTGAGCAGTTCGTTCTCTTTTGGAGAAAGCTTGATAGCCTCTTCCTCTTTGTATTTCAGGAATCTCAGTTTGGAATTCAGATGAAAATTACCAATTTCAAATTCAAATTGATTACTATCTACCAGTGTGTTAGATGCTTTCCTCTGAAGTATTGCTTTAAGTTTCATCAGCAGTACCTCAGAATCAAAAGGTTTATTCAGGTAGTCGTCTGCTCCTGCCTTATAACCTTTTAACACATCCTCTTTCATGGTTTTTGCGGTAAGGAATATGATCGGTACATTCTCATTCTTTTCCCGAATCTCCTTAGCCAGCGTGAAACCATCTTTATAGGGCATCATTACGTCCAGGATACAGACGTCAAAATTATCTTTCTTGAATTTTTCAAAACCCTCCATCCCGTTCTTCGCCAGGGTGACGTCAAATTCGTTCATAGAGAGGTAATCCTTGAGTACGATTCCAAAATTGGGATCGTCTTCAACTAGTAATATCTTCTTTTCTGCTGTTTCCATAGAATTCTAAATTAAAGGCAGTTTAATGTAGAAAGTGCTTCCTTTTCCTTTCTCACTTTCAGCATATACTTCGCCTTGATGGTCATCAATTATTTTTTTCACATAGGCCAGTCCAAGCCCGTGTCCTTTTACATTATGTATGTCCCCGGTATGTTCCCTGTAGAACTTCTCGAAAACCTTTTTCAAAACTGCTTTGCTCATCCCGGCCCCCTGATCCTGGACCTTGATGATAATATAATTGTTAGCCACTTCGGTATACACATCAATCTTGGGCGCTTCTGGCGAATACTTCACCGCGTTGTCCAAAATATTGACGATCACATTCTCAAAGTGCATATCGTTAGCCAGCACCTCGGACCTTTCAGCATCCAGGTGTGTATTAACATATCCCCCGCGATCAGCGACGATGAGGTCTACGTGTGCGATGGCATCCTCAATGATCTGATGGGCATCCACGCGGTCTTTACTGATATCCAGCTGGTTCTTTTCCAGCTTTGAGATCCGCAGTACATTCTCAACCTGTGCATGCATTCTTTTATTTTCATCACGGATCATCTGCAGGTACCTGTTCACCTTTTCGTGGTCAGCGATGATCTTTGGATTCTTTATGGCTTCAACCGCCAGGTTGATCGTAGCGATAGGCGTTTTGAATTCGTGGGTCATATTATTGATGAAATCCGATTTGATCTCGGAGATCTGCTTTTGACGGATGAGCTGGTAGATAGCACCTGCATAAGCCACAACGATGATCAGGGTAAACAAGAGCGACAGGATCGCCATCCCGATCACAGATTGCAGCAGGAACTTTTTCTGTTTGGGAAAGGTCAGCATCAGGCTGAAATTACTTTCACCCTCACTGTTCTTAAATAAAGGCGCCTTATAGATATTATCCTTGCTGAACTGGAATCCCCTGGAGCGTACCTTGGTTGGCAGTCCCCTGCTGTAAACCCCGTATTCATATTCGATATCAATACCCCGGTTACGAAGTTCATTCTCCAGCATCAGCTCGATCTCCTGGCGGCTTACCCTTTTATGGATGGCCACCCGCTCTGCATATTCGCGGTACACATCGTCAAAAATAGCCTTGTCTATAGAAGACATCCCGCCGATCTTCTCGAGCTTCTGGATGGGGTTCAACTTATAGCTTTTACCATCTAGGCCGTATTCTTCCCGGAAAACAGCTTTGGTGCGTTTGCTGGTGTAATTTTTTATGGTGGTTGTATCAGATCCTGTACCACTGTCAAAGAACGTGGAAGCTATATTGTAATCTTCCTCCAGGATACCGTGAGAATAGAACAGTATCTCGTTGGAATTTAAGTCTCTATCGATGAAAAATATATTGCTGAGCTGCGACCCTTTAAGCTCCCCGATACTATCCTTAAGATTCAGGAAACGGTCGGAATACTCCTTCATTTCCCTGTTTTCGATCTTATCGGTAACCTTGATAAGGACTTCGGAGATCGTGTTGGTAAATTGCTCTTCTTTATCCTCTACCGAACTTTTGATCCAATAAAGCTGGACAGAAATAATTCCAACCAGGGACAGACTCATCAATATGACAAGAAGAACAAATAATCGCTTATTCATCTAGGGTAAAATTAAAAATTTAACATTTAGGGAATTGCCTGTTTAACCTAACCTTAACAAAAATGTTAAAATTCGGCCTCCCCTAATTTTCAAGGAGTTTCCTGTGAATTTCCAAGACTTTCCGGCGGGTAGTTTCCAGCTCGTTATTCTCAATGACGAAATCGGCAAAAGGAATTTTTTCTGCATCAGACCATTGGTTCTTCATCCGCTCCAGTATCTCTTCCTGCTTACTGCCATCTCGTTTCAATAATCGTTCCAACTTGGTATCTATCGGGGCCGTGACCAGTATTATAGCATAAAAGTCTTTATAACTGCCATTCTCGATAAGAATGGCGGCCTCCTGTAAAACATAGGGCACATTCTGCTGGGCCCGGGCCCACATCCCGGCATCTTTCCGCACCGCCGGGTGTACCAGCTGGTTGAGCTTTTCCAGCAAATCCCGGTCGTTGAATACCTTTTGGGAGATATATGACCTGTTTAACTTTGATCCTGCATAGGCCTGCGGCCCTAACAGATCTATAACGGCAGCTCTTAATTCAGCCGATTCCGTCATCAGTTCTTTCGCCCTGAGATCAGAATTATATACCGGGACACCAAGATCACGGAACATGGATGCCACGGTCGATTTACCACTTCCTATACCCCCTGTGAGTCCTATGATCCTCATTGCCGCTTAAGTATAAATTCTACCTCCCTGTCCTCTATTTCCACCGAATGGAGATCGGAGGGTTTTTTACGCAGGGAGACCGACAGGAAGTTTTCATTTTCCCTCGGGGCGCTGAAATCGGCGATTAACCGGAAATCATTAGGAGACAACGACTTTAGCCTTTCCACATCTGCCTTTATTAACAGCGGTAAGTTTGGCGGAAAAGTTTTGATCTCTGTTCCTTCGGGCAGGTTTTGTACTTCCACAGGAACTTCCAGGATCAGTTCCGAAAAACGGAACACTTTAGCACTTACTTGCACCTTTTCCCTGTCCAGGCGGGTATTCCTTAGTCCATCAGGCATTTTAAGGGCTACCTCCTCCGTAAAATCTTCAGTGATATCTGTAAGCTTCTTCTTCCGGGTATAGATATGTTTTATGGTATCTATTTCATTGATCGGTCCCCTGATCATCACGGTATCCGGATCTATGACCGGGATGCTGTCCATCATGTGGTTCTTCCCGAGGCTGATACTTAGTCTGGAGACCACCGGCAGCGGCTTCTCAGATATTTCATTAAAATCAAGGTAAATATTTTCCCGGTCCATTCCCCGGATCTCCATGGATGCAGGAAGTTGTTTTTCTACCTGTTCGCGGTAAACAGCTGCAGGTATAAGGAAGCGATTACCGTCATGGGTAAGCTCTGTAAGATCTATAGCGACCTTGTGTTTATTGAAGTTAAACCCCAGGAACTGGAAGCCAGTTGCCTCCAGTCGGACTCCAACCTCCTGTTTAGAGGCCCCGGCCAGGATAAGACTGTCCGGCACATTGATATACTCCAGTTCAAAGGTTGCCTGGTCCGTATGGGTATCAGATAGTTTACTGATCAGCCATGCCATGAAAGATGCCAGCAGGAATAACAGGAAGGTATTTACCTTTCTCCTCGGGAAACGATTCTCTGTCTGGTTCATGTATCTGTGGTTCTTTGAAAAAACAAATGCGGAAATAATGCTTCTGGTTGCTTTCTGCTAAAATTAACCAAGATAGTTGACTTCAGAAAACCATATCCGTATCCAATGAATTGAATAAATACCGCGATAACTCCCAGCAAAGCCACCTGCAGACTTTTGGTTCGGAAATAAGCATCTGCGGTCAGCAGAATGATATAACCTCCGTACAGACCGGGGAGTACCCATCTTAATGGTCCGGGAAAAATTAAAGCAAGGATGATCGCTGCAATCAGACCCAATAAGAACAGGCTGGGAAACCAGTAGGTAATTCTCCTGGTATGAGGATGCCAGGAACTGAGAATGGGGCGTACCATCCCAAATTTCCTGATCTGTTGGTGAAATTTGCTGAAATCCACCCTGCGTTTATGAAACACGTAAGCTCCCGGTAACAGACCGGTTCTGAAGCCCATTTGCTTTAAGCGGATACTCAGGTCCGGATCTTCTCCGGGATGAATGTTCCCAAACCCCCCGGTCGCTTCAAAAGCTTTTTTAGAGAGCCCCATATTGAAGCTCCTGGGTTCAAATTTATCCTTTGCGGCCCCTTTTCCACGAATACCGCCGGTGGTAAGGATAGAGGTCATTGCATAATTGATGGCTTTCTGCACCGGGCTGAAAGAAGGATGAGCAGTATCCGGACCTCCGAAACAATCCAGGAATTCTTTTTCCAGGCTGTCATCAACCACCTGCAGGTATTCCCGCGGTAATAAGCAATCTGAATCCAGGATGATAAAATAATTCCCGGAAGCCACCCTCATTCCGAAATTCCGGGAATCCCCGGGCCCCGTATTCTTCTTATAAAAATATTGTATGTTGAGTTTATCTTTAAAATCCCTGATCACTGACTCCGAGGTTTCCGAGGATCCGTCCTCTACCACCACCACTTCGAAAGCCAGATCACCCTCAAGAGCGCTCATGCTCTGGAGCAGCTCGCTCAGCTCCCCGGGCCGGTTATATACCGGGACAATAAAGGAATATCTCAGCTCCATACAATAGGTGTTTAAACAGAAAAGCCATCCACTGCTGGGATGGCTTAACTGTTTTTGAACTTTTTTATTTTGAGAATGCTTCCATAACCTCCTGGCTCACACCCATGTTAGAGAATCCTCCGTCATGGAACAGGTTCTGCATTGTCACCTTCCTGGTCAGGTCGGAAAACAGGGAAATGGTATAGTCTGCGCATTCCTGGGCAGTGGCATTGCCAAGGGGAGACATTTTCTCCGCATAACTGATAAACCCGTCAAAACCTTTCACCCCCTGCCCTGCTGTTGTAGGTGTCGGAGATTGAGAGATTGTATTTACCCGAACTTTCTTGTCTTTCCCGAAGAAATATCCAAAGCTACGGGCTACAGATTCCAGGTAAGCCTTATTATCGGCCATATCGTTGTAATCAGGGAAGGTTCTCTGGGCTGCCATATAGGTCAGTGCCACGATACTACCCCACTCGTTCATGGCGTCGTTCTTGTATAAGGTCTGTAAGACCTTGTGGAAGGAAAGAGCTGATACATCCCATCCCTTGGTCGTGAAATCGTAGTTCTCATCGGTATAGTGACGTCCTTTCCGAACATTGACTGACATCCCGATCGAGTGCAGTACAAAGTCGAGCTTCCCACCAAGCACTTCAGTGGCTTTAGTAACCAGTTCATTAAGGTCTTCTTCACTTGTGGCGTCTGCCGGAATGATCTCTGATCCTGTCTTTTCGGCAAGTTCCTTTATCTTTCCCATACGCATAGCGATAGGTGCGTTGGTAAGGACGAAAGTACCTCCTTCTTCATGAACGCGTTCCGCGGTTTTCCAGGCGATAGAATTCTCATCCAGGGCGCCAAAAATTATCCCTCTTTTTCCCTTTAGTAAGTCGTTGGCCATATTAAAATGTCTTTGATATCGTTAGTTGGTCAAAGATATCCAAAAAAGATAAATAGGCCCGCATATTAGCGCGAATTACGCCTGGAGTTGTAACGAGATAAATTTAGGTAATGGAGGGGGTGGAATTACCGCCGTCTCAGGGCACTATACGAGATATCAAAGCATTAATTCAGCAATTGGCGGGCGTGGGCGACGGCAGAATCTGACACATCGTTCCCCCCGAGCATCTGGGCAAGTTCAAGGATTCGTTCTTCCGTGTCCAGCGCTTTCATCTTGGTATGGGTTACCCCATCTTCATCAATCTTGTAAACCTTGAAATGCTGGTCCCCTTTGGATGCCACCTGGGGTAAGTGCGTGATGGTGAATATCTGCATGGACTTACTCATTCCCATCATGATATCCCCCATCCTGCTGGAGATCTCCCCGGAAACCCCGGTATCTATCTCGTCAAACATCATGGTTGGCAGGGGTTCATATTCGGCCAGTATGGATTTGATGGTCAGCATGATCCTGGAAAGTTCTCCCCCGGAAGCAATTTTCTTCAGGTCTCCGTAGCCCGTACCTTTATTGGCAGAGAAAAGTAAGGAAAGGGTTTCCTTACCGCTCGACTTATATTCCCGGCTAGGCACGAGCTCCAGTTTAAAACTGGCATTGGGCATCCCCAGCGGGTGCAGTCTTTTTTCCATCCGCTCAGCAAATTCGGGTAATACCTTCAATCGCCTGCTGTGCAATTCATCACTCAGGGAATCCAGCGATAACACCAGGGCAGATAACTCCTTTTCCCTGGAATTGATCTTCTCTTCCAGGTCTTCTGAAGAAGACACCTTCTTCTCCAGCTCTTCCCGTATAGCGAGCAGGTCATCGATCCCTGTTACGCCATGTTTCTTTTGGAGGTCGTATAATGTTCTCAGCTGGTTTCCCACCAATTCCAGTTGCCGGGGATCGGATTCCACAGATCGCTCCAGCGCACTGAACTCATCCGCAATATCATCTGCCTCGATGATAAGCGCTTGTATACGTTCGTTCAGGCTTTGGTATTTTGGGCCGAATCCCGTCAGTTTCTGGGAAGCATTGCGCAATTCGCGGAGAAGGGTCAGCACCCCCACCTGCTCATCATTCAGCAGCTGGTCCCCTGCCCCAAGCTGTTCCATGATTACCTCCACGTTATTCAGGGCTTCGTATTCAGATTCCAGTTCCTCCTGTATCCCGGGCTCTAAGCGCGCTTCGCGTAACTCCTGCAGGAGAAAACCGTTATAGTCCTGCTCTTTCAGCGCTGCCTGTTGTTGTTCCTTCAGGTCTTCAAGCTCGGCCTGTAGTTTCCGGAATCGTTTCAGCTTATCGCTGTAAGCCGACAATAATTTACGGTTATCAGCAATGGCATCGATCACCTTCAACTGGAAGTCCTGCTCTGTTAACTGCAGTGTCTGGTGTTGCGAATGGATGTCGATCAGACGACGTCCCAGCTGTGTCAGGATATCCAGTGTCACGGGCACATCGTTGACAAATGCTCTGGATTTCCCGCTCGGTAGGATCTCACGGCGGATAATGGTATGCAGTTCGTAATCCAGGTCCAGTTTCTCAAACAAGGGCTGCAGTTCAAAACTACCTACCTCGAATCCTGCCTCGATGATACACTTACGTTCAGTATCGCGCAGCGAAGACAGATCGGCGCGTTTTCCCAGGACCATGGAAAGTCCATCCAGCAGAATTGATTTCCCCGCCCCGGTTTCCCCGGTTATCGTAGTGAATCCCCTGGAAAAACTGACATTCAGGTCATCGATTAAGGCAAAGTTCTTTATGGAAAGATGGGTGAGCAATCGTCTGTATTTTTAAGACGATAAAGGTAAATGATAAAGTGATGTAAAAAAAAGGGGCTAATAATTAATTTCATTCCAGGTTCCCGAATAAAACGGAGCTACCCTGTTC
Source organism: Zeaxanthinibacter enoshimensis (assembly GCF_004362865.1). GTDB lineage: Bacteria > Bacteroidota > Bacteroidia > Flavobacteriales > Flavobacteriaceae > Zeaxanthinibacter > Zeaxanthinibacter enoshimensis. The sequence goes on from NZ_SNYI01000002.1 coordinate 1,195,430, forward strand.
AGTGTTTCCTTCAACTGCACAATGTCCACTTTAGGGCCATCTGAAAAGATATTCTTGATCTCCTCTGATTTGGCATCAAAGAAGGTCTGTATCAGCAGGGCATTCGGGCGGCGGCTGATCATGGTTTCGAACAACCGGAGGGTCCCCGCAACCACCTGTTTCCCCGTAGTATTGTTATCTGCCAGTACATCTAATCCTTTCCTGTGGTAATTATAGAGGGCGATACGGTATTCACGGAAAGTATTAGACATCAGGTTATCGACTAACTGGAACCTGCTCCTGTTCTCTGCCGCTGTCTGCCCCCAGCCGGAGAAACCACTTCCCTGGGCCTGGGTGACGATCTGTTGGGCTCTTTCGTAGAATTCGGTTCCGCCTTCCAGCGCAAAGGTATCGGCATCCAGGCCCAGCATAATATAGGCATAGTACGCCACTACCCCCACCAGGTTAGATCCAAATACATTCTCGTTATAGACCAGGGGCTGGAATTCTATATATTCAAAATTGAAATCATTGTCCTTGTAATTGAATACCGGGCTCTCATACGAGGTATTGAAAACCGGCCTGGAAGACTGCAGTTGTATGTTGGCCTTAAAGCGGTTGTTCTCGTACTCCTGTACCGTGATGAACATCCTGCAATTGACCCTTTCATTCTCCTGGTAGACCTTATTGGTCCATTTGCTCTTATTAACAAAATCACTGAGTGATCGTTCAAGGGTTCTGAAGATCTGCTGGTTGGTCTGGCTAACCTGCTCAGAATTTACGGTAACAGTGCAGTTCAACTCCTGGGCACCGATCTGCATAAAACAAAAAAGCCCTGAAATTAGAGCAACTACCTTAATTCTGAATCCTTTGGATGATTTCATTGAAGATATCTTTGGCCACCTCGGCCTTGCTTTTTAATGCAAACGCCTTAATCCCTGAATTCTTGTCCAGGAATGATATTTTATTGGTATTTCCCCCGAATCCGGCCCCCTCGTCTCTCAGCGAGTTCAGGACGATGGCATCGAGGTTCTTCCTGGCCAGTTTCTCCCGGGCATGTACCACCTCGTTCTCGGTTTCCAGGGCAAAACCTACCAGGAATTGTTTTTGCTTCTTTTCCCCAAGGGATTTAAGGATGTCGGGGTTTTTTACAAGCTCGATCTGCATTTGATCTTCCTGTTTTTTGATCTTCTGGTCTGCTGTCTCCCGTGGCCTGTAATCGGCTACCGCAGCAGCACAGATCACGATATGGCTATCGCCGAACTCGTCATGAACTGCCTTGTACATTTCATTTGCCGTAGTAACCCTCAGCAGTTTTATTCCCGGAAATCCTGCCTGCAGATCTGTAGGTCCTGATACCAGGACCACTTCTGCCCCCAGGGCAGCGGCTTCGTCAGCCAGCGCAAATCCCATTCGCCCGCTGGAATAATTTCCGATGAAGCGGACAGGATCTATAGGTTCATATGTAGGCCCGGCAGTGATCAGTACTTTTTTACCGCGAAGCGGCATGCGCTCCGTATAATATTCCCTGAGTTTTGATACTATGTCTTCGGGCTCAGCCATCCTGCCTTCTCCGTGCAGGCCGCTGGCCAGCTCTCCTGCCCCTGCGGGGATCATAACGTTCCCATAAGACTCCAGGGTACTGAAAGAAGCTTTGGAGGATGGGTGTTTATACATATCAAGGTCCATTGCCGGGGCAAAGAAGACCGGGCATTTAGCCGAGAGATAAGTAGCCAGCAACAGGTTATCACAGGTCCCGGAAGCCATCTTAGAAAGTGTATTGGCCGTGGCCGGAGCAATCAGCATAAGATCAGCCCACAAGCCCAGTTCCACGTGGTTATTCCAGTCTACACTTCCGTCTTCCTCCCGGATAAAATCGACCAAAGCCGGGTTCTTGGATAGTGTAGCCATGGTCAGGGGGGTAACGAAAGAAAGGGCGTCCTTCGTCAGAATTACTTTGACGTTGGCGCCCTCTTTAACGAGTAATCGTACGAGAAATGCAGATTTGTAAGCAGCAATACCTCCGGTGACTCCCAAGAGTATATTCTTACCGCTCAGCATTCTACTCTGAATCTTTCTCGGTATTCCTGTAATAGATCTTGTCTTCTAACCACTCCTGGATGGCCAGTGCATGTGGTTTTGGTAGTTTTTCGTAGAATTTGGACACTTCGATCTGTTCCTTGTTCTCAAAAACTTCTTCAAGGCTGTCACTGTAAGTAGCAAACTCTTCCAGTTTTTCTAGCAGCTCTTTCTTGATCTCAGAATTGATCTGGATAGCTCTTTTGGCCGTTATAGAGATAGCCTCGTAGATGTTCTCCGTTGGCTTATCAAACTCGTTACGGTTCACTGTAACCGTAGAAACGGGAGCTTTAGAATTCTTTAAATCGTTCATATTCATTTTGAGAGATTTTCTTGTTTTTGTACTTGCGCTAATTCACTTTCAATATCTTCTGCCAGCTTGTTCGCTTCTTTTGCAAACCTGGTATCAGGGTAATTCTTTATCAGGTTCTGGTAAGCAGCTTTGGCCGCAAGCAACCTTTCCTTCTTTTTCTGAACAGTACTGTTCATCGCCAGGTTTGTACTAGCCACTACTTTCAGGTACATAGCTTCTTCCCTGAATACTGAACCGGGGTTATCGGACACAAAATTATCAAGCGCCGCGATCGCGGAAATGTTGTATTCCAGGATGTAAGACTTTCCTAACTTAGTGAATTGTTTGGCTATCTCGAATTCTTTACGCTCTTTTTTGGTCGTAAGTTCCCTGGCCATAGCATTCGCTTCTTCCAGGTATTCAGATTCCGGATACGTATTGATAAACGACTGCAGCTTTACAAGGGCCTTGTCGGTATCAGTCTGGTCCAGGGAATAAGCCGGGGACAATTCGTAATAACTCTTAGCTCCTAAGAATGCCGCCTGTGATGCCTTATCACTTTTAGGATAAGACTTCAGGAAACGCTCAAACTGGTAACCTGCAAAATTGTAATCTCCTATCTGGTAATATGAATCCGCAAGAAAGAACATCACCCGTTCTCCTTGTGGCTTCCCTACATACTGGGGTGCTATTTGTGCCAGCAAACGGTTGGCACGCTTAAAATCACCTTCATCATACAGTTTCTCCGCCATTTCGTACTTGGCTTTTACATCTTCGTTCTTGAGTACCTTTTGGTAATCACTGCAAGAAAAAAGAAAGCCGGTTACAAAAAGTAGGAATAGGATTCGCCTCATGCTAAAAAATATTTTGCAAAATTACGGAATATTGGTGGAATATAAAATTTCTTTATCAAAGAGATGACAAAGCAGGAGACTAATTTAAACAGCCAGTTCTATTCCAATCCGCGATTGGGGAAGATTTAACATAATCTCTCTTCGGGCTGCAAGCCGAATAAGTCAGATTAGCATTCAGGCCTGGATGGTCTTAAATGATTTCATAAATCCGGCGATCTGGGCCGTAAGTTCACGGGTTGCCGGTACAAGGGGCAGCCTGACCTCAGGGTTGCACAGTCCCTGTGCCGCCATCATGGCTTTTATCCCGGCAGGGTTCCCTTCCTTAAAAATAAGCTCCATCCCTTCCTTCATTTCCTCGTGCATGGCAAACGCCTCGTCTTCGACATGTTCCAGCCCCAGGCGGATCATTTTGCTGAACTCAGAAGGCAATCCCTGCGCGATTACGGATATAACCCCCGAGCCTCCTGAAAGCACTGTTTCCAGTGCGGTGATATCATCCCCGGAAATAACCATAAAGTCTTCCGGTTTCTTTCCGATGATCTTGTTTACCTGCTCCATATTCCCGGATGCTTCCTTGACCGCCACGATGTTAGGCAGTTCAGCCAGCCGGAGCACGGTTTCGGGCAGAACATTGCTCCCTGTCCTTGAGGGCACGTTATACAGAATGATAGGTATGGCCGAAGCTTCAGCCAGCATTTTGTAATGCCGGTAGATACCCTCCTGTGTTGGCTTGTTATAGTATGGAGAAACGGAAAGAACTGCTTTAAATGGCTCCAGGTTGGTAGATTTAAGCTCATCGACCAGCTGAAAGGTATTATTACCTCCAACACCAAGTACCAGGGGAAGCCGGCCGGAATTCTGCTCGATCACGGTCTTGATAACCAGCTGCTTTTCACTTTTGGCAAGCGTAACTGATTCTCCAGTGGTACCAAGGACCACCAGGTAATCTACTCCTCCCGCAATGCAATGCTCCACCACCTGTTTTAAAGCCTCTACATCTATGGTAAAATCAGCGTTAAAAGGGGTAATCAATGCAACTCCTGTTCCGTATAATGCTTCCATCAGTCTAATTCGTTCAGTACTTTTAAATATTTGTGTAATTCCTGTTTAAACAATTTAAAATCATCAAGCGGTACTTCCAGGATAAGATCGTTCAGGTTCTTATCTACGCCAGAAAAACCGGCATTGATCCTTGCCCTGGTCTTAATGGTCATCAATTGCAACATCAGGTTCTCCTGGTCGTAATAATTCACCAGCAGATCGTATTCCCTGCTGAGGAACTCGAGTACGTAACTGTTCTCTATCGCCCCTTTCCATCCCAGGTCCTTATCTGAAAAAACCGGGGTGGCGTAGGGAGAGTTCTTATCGTAGAACCCCTTGTAACCGATCACCTTGATCGCATTGGGCTGCAAGTTAAAGTCCGAAACGAATTCCGAAAAGCGTTCGGCCTTGTCAAACTGATCCAGGTTGACGATAACCCCGATCTGCTTTATCCCCCTGCCCCTGGAGACCACTTTAGAGGGACTTTGCATCTCTGCTTTCAGGTATTTCAGCCCTGATTTGTGTTTGAATTTATCTTTAAGTCCCTTTAAAAACATGTACATTTACATTTCTACAAATGTAAATAATATCCTTCCAAATACGCCGCTAAGATACGTCGCATAATGAGTTTAAAAATAAAACATTTTGTTATAATTATAACATTATTGGGTGTTTACTCTTGCAGGCAGCAACCGCAGAGCATAAAGGCGATCAGTGGTAAACAGCTGCTGATACACGAAGAACTTCCCGCATCAGAGACAGTCGAGGCCTTTGTAAGACCTTACCGGGAACACCTGAACTCGGTGCTGGACAGTGCCCTGGCCTATGCCCCTCATCCCATCACCAGGACTGATGGTACGCTTAATAGTTCAGAAGGCAACCTGCTGGCCGATATTGTCATGCAGGAAGCGAATCCTATAGTGGAGGCGCGCACCGGGCGGAAGATCGACTTTGTGATGCTGAACCACGGTGGGATCCGCAGCCTGATTTCCCAGGGCGAGGTTACAGCAAGAACCGCTTACGAGGTTATGCCCTTTGAAAATGTCATCGTGATCCTTGCTATGAAAGGACAGGCGGTCCGCGACCTCGTAGATTACCTGGTTTCCTCCGGGGAGCCCCACCCTCTTTCAGGTATGCAGGTCCGCATCGGGCGAGACCGGGAACTAAAGTCGTTCCTGATTCAGGGAGCCCCATTTGACGAAGATAAGACCTATTATGTGGCCACGTCTGATTACCTGGCTAAGGGAGGAGATTATATGGACTTTTTCAAATCCCGGGACACACTGATCGACACCGGATATTACCTGAGGAATGCCATGATAGACCACTTTAAACGCGTTGACACTTTGCGGGCATCAGTTGATGACCGCTTTATTCAAATTAATTAATATGGAAAGAAGGTCCTTTATAAAGCGCACCGGCGCATCTTCTGCATTTATAGGCTTGGGAGGCCTTGGCTTGTCGGCCTGTTCCGGCCCGGAAGTAAAACACCTGACCATATTGCATACCAATGATGTTCACAGCCATATAGATCCATTCCCGGCAGACCACAGCGCTTTTCCGCTGAAAGGAGGAATCGCCAGGCGGGCTGCCCTGATCGAAGAGATCCGGCGTGAAAATCCAAATACCTTGTTGTTTGATGCCGGTGACATTTTCCAGGGAACTCCGTATTTTAATTTTTACGGGGGAGAATTGGAATTCAAGCTGATGAGCATGATGCGATATGATGCCGCCACCATAGGAAACCATGATTTTGACAATGGACTGGAAGGTTTCCTTGCACAATTACCCCATGCCAATTTCCCATTCCTTTCCGCTAATTATGATTTCACGGACACCATCCTTGACGGGATGGTAAGGCCCTACAAGGTCTTTGAACGCGATGGACTGAAGATCGGGGTGTTTGGATTAGGGATCATGTTAAAAGGAATAGTGAACGATGCGCTCTATGGAGAAACTCGTTACCTGGACCCTATAGAAATGGCTCAAGAAATGTCTGACATCCTGAAAAAGGAGGAGCGGTGCCACGTCGTGATCTGCTTATCCCACCTGGGGTATGAATACAAGAGAGGTGAATTGCCCAGTGACCTGGACCTGGCAGCGGCCACCCGCGGGATCGACCTTATCATTGGCGGGCATACCCACACCTTCCTGGACAGGCCGGTAGTGAAGAAAAACCGCGACCAGCAGGATGTACTGGTTAACCAGGCCGGGTGTTACGGAGTTAACATGGGCCGGATCGATTTTTACTTTGATAATGATGGTATCCGGGCCAATGGCACCACTGTCAGTGTATAATACATATAACCTCAGCTCTAAAAAGCCTTGAAACAAGCGGATCCACATAAAAGCATATTAAAGGCCGGTATCTTTAGATTCCGGGACCAGAAACTGGAGGCTGTGGAAGATGCTTTGGCTGTCGAAGACCCACTGGAGATCGGGATAATGATCCCAGGCCAGATTCCGCCTGTCCCGGCACAGACCATCTCGCTTACCATGCGAACCCCGGGGAATGACCGGGAACTGGCTGCCGGTTATTTATTTACCGAGGGTATTATCAGGCAGCGCGATGAGATTATACAGGTGCTGGATTTACCGGCCCTGGTCACCCTTGTCCTTAAGCCTGACCAGGAGCGAGACCTCAGCGTCCTCGAGAGACGTTCTGTCACCAGCAGCAGTTGTGGCGTATGCGGGAAACTGAGTGCATCCGCCATTCGCCGGGAGCCTGCATACCGGGAAAACGCCTCTTTTGAACCCATAGAGTCTAGCGTGCTCCAGGAGCTCCCCGAGAACCTGAGGGCTGCCCAACACAATTTTGAACGTACCGGAGGGCTGCATGCCGCGGCGCTTTTTGATGCTGAGGGTAACTTACAGTTGCTCCGGGAAGATGTAGGCAGACACAATGCTCTCGACAAATTGCTGGGCGCTGCCCTGATGGCCGGGATGCTTCCCCTGTCGCACCAGGTCCTCCTGCTGAGTGGCAGGACCAGCTTTGAGCTTGTCCAGAAAGCAGCCATGGGGGGAATCCGGATGGTGGTATCCGTCGGTGCACCATCCAGCAAGGCCCTGCAGCTGGCCAGGGAGTACGACATTACACTTGCAGGCTTTTTAAAATCGAACGGCTTTAACATCTATCACGGGGAGAACAGGATAAAATTTGATTAAATTCAGGTTATGAAAATCAGGATAAAAGATAATTCGGTTCGTTTCAGACTCACCAGGTCTGAAGTTGAGGAGTTTGGAAACACGGGGCACTACGCTTCGCATACAGAATTCAACGGTTCAAAGTTTGGATATGCCCTGCAGGTTCAGGACGGGATCAGCGAATTACAGGCCGGGTTCACTGATAACACCATAACCTTGTATGTGCCAATTAATCTTGCAGAAGAATGGGCGAATACAGACAAAGTAGGTCTTGCGAACAGCTATACCCTGAATAGCGGGAAGCCATTGCTGTTATTGCTGGAAAAGGACTTTGTTTGTTTAGACGAACGCAGCGAGGACGAATCGGACAACTATCCCAATCCAAAAGCCACTATTCATGAGTGAGCGACCCGACCAGGAGACCCCGGAAGAAATTAGCCCGGAAGAGTTTACAGGCCTCAAAACAGGCGGAGAATCCGGCTCAGCGGCGGGACTCCCGGCTGTGCTTATGTCGGCAAAACACGTTTTCAGTGTTATGGGATTGCAACGGGGTATGAAAGCCCTGCTGAACCTCAACCAGAAGGGTGGCATCGATTGCCCGGGTTGTGCCTGGCCTGATCCGGATGACAAACGCAGCCCGGTGGCTGAATACTGCGAGAACGGCGCAAAAGCCATCGCAGAGGAGTCGACCACCAGGAAAGCAGGACCCGAGTTTTTCTCATCTAACAGCATTTCCGAACTGGCACAGCTTTATGATCACGAACTGGGCAAAAGCGGCCGCATCGCCCAGCCCATGTATTTACCCGAAGGCAAGCAACATTACGAAGAGATCAGTTGGGACGATGCTTTTAAAGTTATCGCCGAAGAATTGCGGGGTCTGGCTTCTCCTGATGAAGCAATCTTTTATACTTCGGGGCGAACCAGTAATGAAGCTGCTTTCCTCTACCAGCTTTTCGTACGCGAATACGGCACTAACAATATGCCGGATTGCAGTAATATGTGTCACGAAAGCACAGGGGTAGCGTTGTCAGAAACCCTTGGTATCGGGAAAGGATCGGTCAAGCTCGAAGATTTCTACGAAACCGAGGTCATTGTGATCATGGGCCAGAACCCGGGTACTAACCACCCGCGTATGTTAACGGCGCTTCAGAAAGCCAAACGAAACGGCGCGATAATAATATCCGTCAATCCCCTCTTTGAAACAGGGCTCCGGGCATTTAAAAATCCCCAGGAAATCAGGGGATTGCTTGGAATGTCGACAGACCTGACTGATCATTACCTGCAGGTTCGTATCAACGGAGATATGGCGCTTCTGCAGGCAATAGCCAAAGTGCTGCTCGAAGAGGAAGAAGCACATCCCGGAAAAGTTCTGGACCACCAGTTCATCAGGGAAAAAACAGAGGGTTCTGCGAAATACCTGCAGCACCTCAACACTTTATCTATGGATGCACTGGTCGAGAACTGCGGCATAGCTGAAGAAAAGATCCGGGAAGTTGTAAAAGCCATCCGTTTCAAGAATAAAATGATCATATGCTGGGCTATGGGGCTTACACAGCATAAGAATTCGGTGGACACCATCAAAGAGGTTGTCAACCTGCTCCTTTTAAAAGGAAGCATAGGAAAGTCGGGGGCAGGCACCTGTCCTGTAAGAGGACATAGTAATGTACAGGGAGACCGGACCATGGGTATATACGAAAAACCTTCAGACACACTTCTCGATAACTTGGAGAAGGTATTTGGAATATCCCCACCCCGGGAATACGGTTACGATACCGTGAAAAGTATAGAGGCCATGCACCAGGGTAAAGCGAAGTTCTTTATGGGGATGGGGGGTAATTTTCTTTCGGCTACGCCGGATACACATCATACGGCAGAAGCCATGAGGAAGTGTAACCTCACCGTTCACGTAAGCACAAAACTGAATCGAAGTCACCTGGTACATGGTAAGAAAGCACTGATCCTCCCTACCCTGGGAAGATCAGACGTGGACTATAAGAACGGGCAGCAGCAATTTGTCAGCGTGGAAAATTCGACCGGTGTGGTTCACAGTTCCCAGGGGAAATTAAAACCTGTATCCGATAAATTGCTCAGTGAACCCGAGATCATATGCCGGATGGCCCAGGCGGTACTCCCGGGCAGCAAGATCAATTGGGCCCATTTCAATGTAAACTACGACCATATCAGGGATGCTATAGAAAAGTGCGTTCCCGGGTTTGATGATTATAACCGGAGGGTACGGCGGGGACGGGGATTCTACCTCCCAAACTGTGCGAGGGAAGGTAATTTTGATACAGATAGCGGGAAAGCAAATTTTACGGTTTCAGAAATTTCCCCTATCCCTTTAGAGAAAGAAGAATACCTCATGATGACCATACGTTCGCATGACCAGTACAATACTACTATTTACGGGTTAAATGACAGGTACAGGGGTATCCGGAATGAAAGAAGGGTAGTTCTGATGAACCGGGAAGATATGGAAGAGGCTGGCCTGGAAAACAAAACGGTGGTCAATCTTTATAACAACCACGGGGGCAGATCCAGGATAGCACATAATTTCATTGCCCTTGCCTACGATATACCACGCAGGATGATTGCCACTTATTTCCCGGAAGCCAATGTGCTGGTGCCACACAGCAGCACGGCGAAATACAGCAATTGCCCTACCTCTAAATCTGTAGTTGTACGCATCCAGGCATCGGCAAAACAACATCAGGCGTAATCTCCCAGGATAGTTTTTACCAATCGGTCCTGCTCTTCCTGCAGGCTTTCTGACGGATAGGGCTTCCCTATGCGGCCATACCAGTAGTTGGCATTAAAACGATCTCCTTCCTTCCGGTGAAGATACCCATGGATCCAGCTACCCATTTCCGTATTCAGCTCCTGGGCTATGTCATGAGACTTTTCCCAGTTATTCTTAAAATCCCACCACATTGCTTTCAGGGCCAGCGGCCACGAGTTCACAGGCAAGTCGCTATCCAGGGACTTTTTGAATTCTTCCAGTGTTTTAGGTACAACGCTCATCATCTTTGATAAATATTTACAGTCCTACGGACAAAGATACCATGGCCTCGTCCCAAAATCTGCAGCCGATTAGGACGAAAATTGATTTATTGGCCAAATGATGGCGTTTAACCCTTTAAATTGATCAACCATGAAAAAACTAAATTTTTACCTGTTATGGGTTCTGAGCATTGCATTAATTCCAGGCTATGGCCTGATGGCCCAGGAAGAGAACAACGATTATGTGATGTATGAAAGTATCATCCTGACGCCGAATAACACCAAGTTAAAGGTGCTGGGCGAAAATATGCAGAAACACAACCAGAAATATCATAGCACGGCTCCTTATTCAGCCAATGTCTACAATATTTCGACAGGGGCAAATGCAGGTAAAATGATATGGATGATGGGACCCATGAAGTTTGCTGACCTTGACAAGCGTCCGGCCGAGGGCGGTCACGATGAAGACTGGAGAGATAATATTATGCCCTATATAAATGAACTAGGTACCGCAGAATACTGGAAGGCAGACAGTAAGTTGTCTAACCTGTCTATGATGGATGGCACGCCCGGGCAGTATCCAATTATCTATGTACGCTACTGGGATGTTGAAAAAGGTCAGGGTCATAACGTGGATAAATTCCTGGAGACCGTGAGCAGTACTATTAAAAATATGCCGGGCGATAATACATGGGGAGTCTATGATAACCAATTCCGACAGGGAGAGGCAGGTCGCCACCTTGCTACTGTGAGCTTCCACAAGAAATGGGCAGAATTGGATGAACCCAATAAATTCCGGGAATCGTACAACGAGATGCACGGAGAAAATACATGGGACGCTTTTATCAAGAACAACCAAATGACCTTTTCCAATAGCTGGGATGAGATCTGGGTGTACAACAAGAAGCTTAGCGGCGAATAACCAAAATTATACAGAATAAAAAACCCTCCGTTACGGAGGGTTTTTCAGTTTAAAGCATATCTAGAAAATCTTGTTCCGTGATAATGGGTACCCCCAGCTTATCAGCCTTGGTCTTTTTACTGGGTCCCATATTATCCCCTGCGACAACGAAGGAGGTCTTGGATGATATGGAAGAAGCAACCTTCCCCCCGTTATCCTCTATCATCTTTTTTAATTCGGTTCTCCCGAGCGTTTCAAAAACACCGGACACCACGAAGGTCTTACCCTTTAAAACTTCTGTCTGCCCTTCCAGCTGCTCCTGTGAGAGCGAAAACTGCAGTCCGTAATCTTTGAGTCGGTCTACTATTTCCCGGTTATGAGGGTCACGAAAAAAGGAAACCACACTCTCAGCGATCCGCTCGCCAATCTCGTCTATGGCGGTTAGCGCAGCGAGTTCGGCTGCCATTATAGCATCGATATTCTTGAAGGCTTTTGCCAGTTTCTTGGCGACGGTTTCCCCTACGTGTCGTATTCCGAGAGCGAACAGCACTCTTTCAAAAGGCACCTCTTTAGAAGCCTGCACTCCCTGTACGAGGTTTTCCGCTGATTTCAGAGCCATCCGGTCTAACGGCAATAATTGTTTTACGGTCAGCGTATAGAGATCCGCATAGTTGGCGATCAGTCCTTCTTTGAATAACAATTCGACCGTCTCGCCCCCCAGGCCTTCAATATCCATGGCCTTACGGGAAATAAAATGCTGGATACGTCCGGTGATCTGCGGCGGGCAACCGGTATCATTCGGACAGAAATGCTGGGCCTCCCCTTCGTTGCGAACCAACTGGGTACCGCATTCCGGGCAGTGAGCGATATAGGAGGTTGGCTCCGAATCCTGGGTTCGCTGATTAAAATCGACTGCAACGATCTTCGGGATGATCTCCCCTCCTTTTTCAACAAAGACCGTATCCCCTTCCCTGATGTCCAGTTTGGCGATCTGGTCCGCATTGTGCAGAGAAGCTCTTTTAACGGTAGTACCGGCCAGGAGGACCGGGTCCAGGTTAGCCACCGGGGTAATAGCCCCTGTACGCCCCACCTGGTAGGTAATCTCCCGAAGCATGGTAGAAGCCTGTTCGGCCTTGAACTTGTATGCAATTGCCCAGCGGGGTGCTTTAGCGGTATACCCCAGTTCTTCCTGCTGAGCCAGGGTATTGACCTTTACAACCACCCCGTCTGTTTCATAAGGTAGCTGGTGCCTCTGCTGATCCCAGTGATCAATAAATTGCATCACCTCGTCAATAGAGCTGCACAGCTTCGCTTCTGCAGGCACCTTGAAACCCCAGGACCGTGCCTGCTCCAGGATATCGTACTGGGTCTTGATATCGCCAAGGGACCTGGCCGCAAACCCGTACACCAGGCAATCCAGCGGTCTTTGTGCCACCAGGCTGCTATCCTGTAATTTAAGGCTGCCCGAGGCCGTATTTCTTGGGTTCATATAGGGGTCTTCTCCCCTTTCTACCCGTTCCTTGTTCATCTGGGTGAAGCCTTCAACAGGTAATACGATCTCTCCCCGAGCGTCAAATTTCTCAGGGTAATCTCCTTTCAGCTGCAATGGAACAGAGCGGATGGTCCTGATATTGGTCGTCACCTCATCTCCCTGTATCCCGTCCCCACGGGTAACTGCTCTTGATAGTTTACCGTTTTCGTAGGTGAGGTTAATGGAGGCACCATCGTATTTGAGTTCGCAGGTATATGAAACATTGTCCACTCCCAGCAGCCGGTGTACCCTTGCTTCCCATTCGGCCAGTTCTTCTTTAGAATAGGCATTGTCCAGGGAGTACATCCGGAAATCGTGGACTACCGTCTCAAAATTCTTGGTAACCGCTCCCCCAACCCTCAGGCTTGGCGAGGTAGGATCATGAAATTCGGGGTTAGCGGCTTCTAACTGCTGTAATTGTCTCAGCTTCATATCAAATTCGTAGTCCGAAATGGTTGGCTCATCAAGGACATAGTATTTGTGGTTGTGTTCCCTGAGTTCCTGCCGCAGCGCCTCTATCTGTTCTTTGACTGTCATGAAAGCGGTATTTGTTCTAGCTATTTTTTAATTCCTTTTATAAACCGGTCTTTACCAAAAATATCCTTTCGCAGCTGAATTTCCGAAAATTCGTGGGTTCTCAGAAGTTCTGTCATGGCATCTCCTAATGCCTCGTTGATCTCAAAGTACAGTCTGCCCCCCTCTTTCAGATGAGCAGCAGCAAGTTCTGTTATCTTGCGATAAAATTTAAGCGGATCCTCATCAGGAACAAAAAGGGCGTGATGCGGTTCGTATTTCTTGACGTTAACAGGCATGCCTTCCTGCTCTGATTCCCTGACATAAGGGGGGTTAGAAACGATCACATCCCATGGCTGTCCTTCCGGTTGCTCTTCCAGGATATTTAGTTGTTCAAAATTAATATTACAGCCGTGGGCGCGGGCATTTTGCTGTGCAATTTCCAGTGCTACTGCAGAAATGTCTACTGCGGTCACAGATGCAGATTGTAGCCGGTGTGAGAGGGCAATCGCGATACAACCACTACCCGTACCGATATCCAATATTCTCAGTGCGGCTTCTGCCTTATGGCTGTCCTCCAGGATCCATTGAACCAGTTCCCCTGTTTCCGGCCGGGGCACAAGGGTGTATTCATTTACCGTAAGTTCAAGGTCCATAAAATGTGCTTTCCCTGTGATATACTGTACCGGGAATTCTTCTTTTAATTTGCTCAAAGCCATGAAGAGTGGTGCTTCTTCCTCCTTACTGATAAGCAGGTCGGGCTTCATGACCAGGGTAAAGCGCTCCAACCCCAGGTAGTGTTCTGTAAGCAGGGAAAAGAAGGCAGATACTTCTTCCCTGGGGTAGATCCCGTCTAATTCTTTATGGTAAATATCCTTGATTGACTTTAACAGCATGTAGCATTATAGTTTTCTGGCCATCCAGACCTGGCAGTTACAATGCCCGGTGTTTCCCATTGGCGCATCGAGGTACTTAAACCCCTTGGCCTCGTACATGGCCAATGCAGCTTTCATCTGCGGCATGGTTTCCAGGTAGCAGGTCTCATATCCGAAAGACCGGGCGTATTCCAGGCACTTTTCCAGCATAGTACTTCCGAGGCCCTTGCCCCTGGCAGCAGGTAAAAAATACATTTTCTGCAATTCACACACGGTTTCTTCCACTTGCTGTAGCTGTGAGATCCCTGAACCTCCCGCTACCTGTCCGTCAATTTCCAGGACCAGGTAGACCGAACGCTCCTGGCTGTAGAATTCAAAGAGGTGGTCCAGGGATTCATCGGCCATGGTAGACCCTGTTGCCGGCACCTCGTGTGCCACAAGAACAGATCGGATCAGGGCCGCTAAAGCCTCGTTATCAGCTGCTCTGATCTGCCGTATTTTTACCGACTCCATATTCTACTTTAATATCCTATTTTTGCGAGGTGAAGATACACGAAAAATATATTTCACGAGCCATAGAACTGGGCAGGAATGCCATGGGAACGGCAGCTCCGAACCCCATGGTCGGGTGTGTAATCGTCTGTGAAGGAAAGATCATTGCTGAGGGGTATACCAGTCCTTACGGGGGCCCCCACGCCGAGGTAAATGCCATTAACACAGTTAGCGATCCCTCCGTGTTATCACGATCCACCCTTTATGTGACACTTGAACCATGTTCCCACTATGGGAAAACGCCTCCTTGTGCAGATCTAATCAGGAAACTCAAGATCCCACGTGTAGTTATCGGGCTGAAAGATCCTTACGAACAGGTGGCAGGAAGAGGAATTGAACACCTGAAAGAAGGAGGAGCTGAGGTGATTTCGGGTATACTGGAGCAGGAATGCCGTGAACACCATAAAAGGTTCCTTTGTTTCCATGAAGAGAAGCGGCCGTATATCATACTGAAATGGGCCCAGACCCTTGATGGCTTTATGGCCCCGGACAAAAAGGCGCGGACCAAGGATCCCAGTCCGTACTGGATCACCGGCAAGAGCTCCAGGCAACTTGTACATCAGTGGAGAAGCCAGGAACAGGCAATACTGGTGGGAACTAATACAGTGCTTGAAGATAATCCCCGGCTGGATGTCCGGGATTGGCATGGACGTTCACCAACCCGGATTTTCCTGGATCCGGAGTTGAGAATAGACGGTGAATACCATGTACTGCAGCCGCCCCCTTTGACATTCAGGGTTACTAAAAAAGGCATCTCAACCCGTGAAACTGATCTTTTAAAGCATTGGACTATCGATTTTGACAAGGATATTGCCCTCCAATTATGTGAACTCATGTACGGGGAAAATATTAACAGTGTTATCGTAGAAGGGGGAGCGAGGACCCTCGAAGCATTTATTCAAGCCGGGTTATGGGACGAAGCCCGGGTATTCACAGGGACCACCAGATTTGGTACCGGGCTTAAAGCCCCGGAGATAAAAGGAAAAATAATTCGGGAATCTAAGATAGGTACGGACCATCTAAAAATAGTTCGGAATGATCAGTAACATTATATTCGATTTTGGGGATGTATTTTTAAATCTTGATAAAAGTGCACCCTACAGGGACCTAACTGAACAGGAACTGGTCCAGGCCGGGCCCGAGCTTTACGCCATCAATTCCGCCTACGAGATCGGAACTTTAGACAGTCCGACCTTTATAAAAAAAATGCGACAGCTTTTTAACGGGCGTTCTTCGCATGAGCTGGAAATATTGTGGAATTCGATGTTGCTGGACCTCCCGGAAGAGCGACTGCTATTCCTGGAAAAGTTATCCGCTGAAGAACCATACCGTTTGTTCCTTCTGAGTAACACCAATGAATTACACATCTCCCATGTTAAAGCCAGTATTGGTATGGAGAGGTTTTCACGTTTTAAGAACTGCTTTGAACAATTTTACCTCTCCCATGAGATAGGCCTCAGGAAACCGGAAGAGGCAGTTTTCCGTTATGTGCTGGAAGAAAATAAGCTTAATCCCGAGGAAACTATGTTTATCGACGACACCCTGGAACATGTTGAAGCTGCACGCCGGCTGGGTATCAAGGGCTGGCATTTACAGGTAGGAAAAGAAGATGTAACTGAACTTAAATCCAGGCTCTGATATGGTAGATCTAGCGTTCAGTATACTGTCTTCCAGTCTTATTTTCGTGATCTTTAAGCTATATTCCATTTACAGGGTACACACCTTGTATGCTATCGTATTCAATTACATCACTGCGGCTACGGTGGGAGTATTCTTTTTCAAGGGAACTCCGGATTTCGCTGCGGTGCCTTCAACCCCCTGGTTCCCTGTAGCACTGGGGCTGGGATTGATGTTTATAATCGTATTCAACCTGATGGCCACAACTTCCCAGAAGTTAGGGGTCTCCGTGGCTTCCGTAGCCACGAAAATGTCCCTGGCCATCCCGGTTATGGCCGGGGTCATCCTTTATAAAGAGGAATTAGGCCCCTTAAAGATCCTGGGGATCATACTCGCCCTGGCTGCTGTTTATTTTGCCTCTGTCAAAAAAAAGAAGATCACCGTACAAAAAGATTCGCTCCTCTGGCCTATGTTGGTCTTCCTGGGGTCCGGTATAATTGATACCACCATAAAATACCTGGAAGAGCGGTTGGTGACTACCGAAGAATTCCCTCTTTTCACCACTTCACTGTTTGCCGCAGCCGGAAGTGTTGGTCTGATCATACTTGCAATTCATGCTTTGCAAGGCCGGCTAGAACTTAGCTGGAGGGCGGTAGCCGGGGGTATAGTGCTGGGAGTCCCGAATTACTTTTCCATATTCTTCCTGTTAAGAGCGCTGCAGAGTGAAACTCTGAACAGTGCTTCAATATTTACAATTAACAACGTTGCCATTGTAATGTTCTCCACCTTGCTGGGGATTGTGCTTTTTAAGGAAAAGATCAGTCCGAGAAATTGGGGTGGAATTGCACTTGCGGTGGTCAGTATATTGTTGGTAGCTTTGTTCTGATGGAAAATTCGCCAACAGACACCTATAAAACCCTGGGCGCAGCTTCGCCAGAAGTACTCTTTAAAGATCGTAAGAGCAAATTTTACGGTTACGCCTTCCCGGTACGCACTGAGGAAGAAATCAAAGACATCATCGAAAATATCCGCCAGAAACACAAGGATGCAGGTCATGTTTGCTATGCCTGGCGACTGGGAATAAGGAAAAAAAGACACCGTGCCAATGATGATGGGGAACCTAATAATTCGGCCGGGATGCCTATCTACGGTCAGATCCGATCCTATGAACTGACCCAGGTATTGGTGGCAGTAGCACGGGTCTACGGGGGTACGAAACTAGGGGTGGGCGGACTGATCCAGGCATATAAAACCGCGGCCCAGCAGGCCCTGGAAGCATCTGCGATCATAGAAAAAACAATTATGAAAGAATTCCGGTTGAGGTTTGCATACCCTGAAATGGATAAGGTTATGCGAACCATCAGCCAGGTAGACGCTGAGATCCTCTCCCAGAGAATGGAGATGGATTGTACCATCGAGGTAGCTATCCGGGAGAGCGAAGCTGATAAATTTATTGCCCTGATGAAGCCTTATATTGGGGTCGAACTGATGGAGATAGAGTCGGTATAAGCAGGCTCACGCCAGTATTTTAATTTCCTTTTTCAATTTTTTCCAGCAGATAATCCGGGCATTTAATTGGCCGTTTGGATTTCATATCCATAAAGGCAAGAACTGTGTTGGCTGTTGCCAGAAGTTCCCCCTCCTCGTTGTGGATTTCATAGTCAAATTCGATTCTTACAGAAGGTGTCTTCACCAGCTTGGTTGACACTGAAATAAGGTCGTCATAGACAGCAGATTTCTTGAAATTCAGCTGCAGAGAAATCACCGGCAACATGATGCCATTTTCTTCCATGCTTTTGTAGGAAACCCCGAATGTCCTGAGCCACTCAACTCTTCCCATCTCCAGATATTGCGGGTAATTCCCGTGATAGACCACACCCATTTGGTCCGTTTCAGCATAGCGGATCCGGAAAGATATTTTGTTAAAATCCATGTTTGGCTAATTAAAATCATTTATATTTAAAGGAGGAGTTATAAGGCATTGGAACATGCGAAAAAAAAACAGAAAAATCAACCCATGATTGGTTTTTTTTTTAGGTTATTTGTTCACATCTTTGTCTCACGCTGGAGGTCACGCCAAGACCTTGCCAAACCAACAAGCACAGACATCTTTAACCAACTAATAAGACTAACTTCAAATGAGTGTTACTGCCAATTCTGTTTGGAATAATTGCCTGGAATTTATTCAGGACAACATCCAACCGCAGGCATTCAAAACTTGGTTTGAGCCCATCAAACCCATTAAGTTATCCGAAGGCGCCTTAAGCATACAAGTACCCAGTAAATTCTTTTACGAATGGCTGGAAGAGCACTATGTAAAATTACTGAAAGTGGCTTTGACCAAAGAGTTGGGAAACACAGCAAAACTGGTCTACATCATAAAGATGGAGAACACTTACGGCAACAAGGAACCTTTTACGGAACAAATTCCAAGTACCAACAGGGGCCAGGTATCTCCACAGGAAATGGATGTGCCGATCAAGTCCAAGAATCCCGAATTAAAGAACCCGTTCGTGATTCCCGGCATCAGGAATATAAAGATTGAATCGCAACTCAACCCAAGTTATAATTTCGACAATTTTCTAGAAGGGGACTCGAACCGGCTTGCTCGTTCTGCAGGAATGGCAGTAGCCAATAAGCCCGGAGGAACTTCTTTTAATCCTCTTTTGGTTTTCGGAGGTGTTGGTCTGGGTAAGACTCACTTAGCCCATGCCATCGGTGTGGAAATAAAAGATAAATACCCGGAACGTACCGTACTCTATATATCTGCAGAAAAGTTTACACAACAGTATATTGAATCGGTTAAAAAGAATACCCGGAATGATTTTATTCACTTTTATCAACTCATAGATGTACTTATCATAGATGATGTACAGTTTCTTTCAGGGAAATCCGGGACCCAGGATGTATTCTTCCATATCTTCAACCATCTTCATCAGAATGGGAAGCAAGTGATCCTTACCTCTGATAAAGCGCCTGTGGATATGCAGGATATTGAACAGCGTTTGCTTTCGCGATTCAAATGGGGCCTTTCTGCAGAACTGCAGAGTCCTGATTTCGAAACCAGGATCTCTATACTAAAGAATAAGCTTTACAGGGACGGTGTAGAAATGTCTGAAGAGATCATTGATTATGTGGCCAAACATATCAAGAGTAATATCCGTGAATTGGAGGGGGCTATCATTTCACTTATCGCCCAGTCATCCTTCAATAAAAAGGAAGTGACATTAGAACTGGCGCAGGAAGTGGTCGAGAAATTTGTTAAGAACACCAAACGGGAAGTTTCTATTGATTACATCCAGAAGGTTGTCTCCGATTATTTCGAGATGGATGTCGCCACGCTCCAATCCAAAACCAGGAAAAGACATATCGTACAGGCGAGACAGTTAGCCATGTTCTTTGCTAAGAAGTTTACCAAGGCTTCCCTTGCCAGTATCGGTTCACAGATCGGGAAACGAGACCACGCTACAGTGCTCCACGCCTGTAAGACCGTTGACAACCTTGCCGAAACAGACAAACAATTCCGCAAGTATATCGACGATCTCACGAAGAAATTCTCCTGATCAGGCCGTTGACCGATCGTTTATCGACAGCTTTCTTTTTCTAAAGTGCAATTTGCAGAAACTCCCAGCACTCTTGCCCAAAGGATTTTTTATATTGTAGCAGCAAAAGCTGAGCTCATCATGAATGAACCGCCTATCCGAATATTAATGGTATGCCTGGGAAATATCTGCCGCTCTCCCCTGGCTGAAGGGATCCTGAAAGAAATGGCAGACCCGGAAAAAATCATGGTCGAATCTGCGGGAACAGCCGGGTACCATGTAGGCAATCCACCTGATCCCCGTTCAGTTTCCATCGCATCTAAATACGGTATCGATATCAGCACACAGCGTTGCCGGAAATTCGGGCCCTCTGATTTCGAGGAATTTGACCTGATTCTTGCTATGGACCGCAGTAATTACAGGAACATTCTGCAACTGGCGAATGGCGAGCATCATTATGCAAAAGTACGCCTGCTTATGGAGGAACTGCCTGATGGACCGGACGAAGTTCCCGACCCTTATTACGGGGGGCAAGACGGTTTTGAAAATGTTTTCCAATTGGTATCCAGGGCCTGTAAAGCTTTATTGAATCGCCTGGAAAATGAAAAGAAAGATGTATGAGCAATAACTACGGAAATCTATACCTGATTCCTTCTACCCTTGGCGATACTGCGCCTTTGGAGGTACTTCCCATATCTATTAAGGGAGCTATTGAAAAAATAGACCACTATATCGTAGAGAATGAAAAAACTGCCAGGCATTTTATCAAAAAGATCAGCCCGCGAAAATCACAGCCGGGCCTCCAGTTGTCGCTGCTGAACAAATTTACGGAGCCATCAGAAATTGAAGGGTTCCTGGATCCTTGTCTTTCAGGTATACCCGTGGGTATCCTCTCCGAGGCGGGTTGCCCGGGGATAGCTGACCCAGGGGCGGAAATCGTTCGTTTAGCACACGAAAAGAACATTAGGGTAGTTCCTATGGTCGGGCCATCTTCTATTTTACTGGCAATGATGGCCAGCGGGATGAATGGTCAGAGTTTTGCTTTTAACGGGTATTTACCCATTGAAGGATCAGAACGAAAATCGGCCATTAAGAGAGCCGAAAAAATTTCCAGGGAACAACAGCAGGCACAGGTATTCATTGAAACACCCTACAGGAATGATAAATTATTATCAGAACTGATCCGGACCCTCAATAAGGGTACCCGCCTGTGCGTGGCATGCGATCTTACCCTGCCTACAGAATACATACGCTCTAAGGTGGTATCTGAATGGAAGGATAATGAAGAATCCCTTCATAAACGACCGACAATCTTTATCATCCAGGCATAAAAAAACCCCGGTACAACCGGGGTTCTTATTTTTAAAATTATTTATATCCTGGGGTTTTTACGGGCCATGATCCTGGAGACATCGTACCCGGAAAACTTACGCATATATTCAGAAATGCTTGTTCCGTAGGCGTCTTTGGTATCATAATTTCCATAAGACCTGAGATACTTCTTCACGTTTCCAGCACCTGCCAGGTGGGCAGCCGCCAGGATCCCTGATTCAGTAACTTCTACTCCATGAATCTTGTGGCCAACAAACCACTCTATATCCTTCCTGAGAATCCACTTATTCCTTGCAAGGTTGGTCATAAAGACCTTTTCCTGCAAACTCGGATCATTTAAGAACTGACTTGCATTGTAAACACCCATCAGTTGTAAGGTATTTATACCAAACTGGTATTTACCTAAGTATCCTAATGTATTGATCACGAAATAATTACCTTGGGATTCTTTGAAAGCCAGAGCTTCTTTAAAACCGACGTAGGAACTTCCTAAAAAAGGAGGCGCTACTCGTTGGGGCATCGGCGCGATCTCGTATTGGGGATACAATACCGCAGTAGGTTCTTTTATTCTCAAAGTTTCCGGCAGGGTGGTGTTAACCGGCCTTTTTAGCCCAAAACTTCCGAAAATAGCGATCATGATAAGAGGACTACTCAACAGTATCCGCTTTCTCATTAAAGATGATTTCTTAAGAATTACAGCCCCGGAGGGCCTACTTAAATTTCACCCTACAAATATAGATTGCATTCTCTGATAAAATTGTAAGAATTTATTAAAATATTGCCTCGATGGGATAAAGTGTGCAATTTGAGGGGTAAACTACTATCGTTTTATATTCTGCTCATTGATCCACCGGACGTACTGTGCCTTATTCCTGTTGTGCTGTGATAAGGTTTTGGCAAACTTATGATACCCGAAATTCTCGACATCCGCAACAAAATACAGGTAGTCGTGTTTTTCGGGTTGCAACACAGCTTTGATCGCCGATATATCGGGCATTGCGATAGGTCCCGGGGGAAGGCCGGCGTATTTGTATGTATTATAAGGTGAGTCTAACGCCAGGTCTTTGTAAAGGACTCTTTTAATTATGGTATCGTGATCGCCGGTTTGCTCTTTTATCGCATAGATGACGGTTGGATCTGCCTGCAGCAGCATATTCCGGCGCAATCGATTCAGGTAAACCCCAGCTACACGCGGTCTTTCATCAACTTTCGCGGTCTCTTTATGAACTATAGAAGCCAAAGTAGTTGCTTCTGTGGGTGTCAAGCCTTGTGACTCCGCTTGTTTTACACGTTCTTCTGTCCAGAATCTCTCGTATTCCCGCTTCATACGATCCCTGAACTCCTCGGCAGATGTATTCCAGAAGAATTCATAGGAATTGGGGAGGTACAGGACGATGGCGTTACGCAAATCCAGGTTCTGAGCCTCCAGGAACTCAGTATCTCTGAATGCGGCAAGAAGTTCAAGGCTGTCAGCTTCGATCTGGGCAGCTATCCTTCCCGCAAGTTCAGGCAGGGTCTCCTGGTTGTTAAAGGAAACCATTAAAGGAGCGTTGCGACTCCTCAGTACATTCACGAGCGTATTGTTATTCATACCCCGCTCTATGGCATACCGCCCGGGTTTTATATTTACACTATATTTCTTTTGCCTTGCAACTGCAGCAAAGGACTCCGGATCTTCGAGCAAAGGTGAAATTTGCTCGTATACCTGGCTGAAATCTGCTCCTGTGGGAATATGAACATAGACCTGTTCCTCAGAAAACCGTGTATTTGGTGTGAATAAGGCATCATAAATGCGATAAGAGAACCAACCCATCACCACCAAACCTAGGATGGCGACAATCCATAATATCTTTTTGATATACATTTACTTATTGATCTTTTGAAATAATAATTCGTCCTGGTAACGGCCGTTGATATAGTTCCAGTCTTCTTTCAGGCCAGCCTGCACAAAGCCTAATTTTTTAAACAGGTGTATACTTCTTTTATTGTCCGCCCCCACATTCGCAAACAGCTGGTGAAGGTCTAAAGTATCAAAGGCGTAATTGCATAATAACTCTACTGCTTCCTTGCCAATACCTTTATTGCGGTGTTTCTCTTCGGCAATAAGGATTCCTAAGCCAGCCCGCCTGTGTTTAGGGTCAAAATCAAACAGGTCTATCAACCCTAAGCGTTCACCCATCACCGAAGTGATACACAAACGTAATTGTTTAACATCGTAAATATCCCGGTGAGCGTTTTCCAGGTATAATTTCAGGACATGCCTGGCATATGGCGTAGTGGTACCACTCACTTCCCATACCTCATGAGCGTTCTCCAAATCATATAGGAAATCCAGGTCTTCGGGTTCCAAAGCCCTCAGGATGATATGATTTCCCCTCAGTTTCAGCATACTAACTTTCCTTTGAAAACCTGGTCTGCCGGGCCTACCAGGTAAATTTCAGCATAGTGATCGCCTGTCCATCTAAATCGCACCTTAAGCTCTCCGCCCAGGGTCCTGATCACATATTCCTCCGGGTGGTCGTTCCGTTTTCCGTGCATGGCCAAGGCAACAGCTGTTACCCCGGTGCCGCAGGAATAAGTTTCATCTTCCACTCCCCTCTCATAGGTTCGCACAAAAAACTGGTTTTCCCCTTCCGGTTTGACAAAATTCACATTACTCCCTTTTTCTCCATACAGATCGTACCTGATCCTGGCACCTTCTTCTTTTACCGGGTATGATTCAAGTTCAGTAATTTCCTGAACATGGTGAGGAGAACCCGTATCCAGGAAAAAAGAACCGGAGTTGCGGTCTATATTGTTGACATCCTGCATTTTCAGGCTGATCAGATCTCCTTCGATACTTGCTTCATGGGGTCCGTCTACGGCAATAAAGCGGGTTTTATCCCGGATGATTCCCAGGTCCCTGGCAAATGCCACTATACACCTTCCGCCATTACCACACATACTGCCTTCACCCCCATCGGAATTGAAATACACCATCCGGAAGTCATACTCAGGATCGGATTCTAACAATATTAATCCGTCTGCTCCTATGCCAAATCGACGGTCACAAAGCCGGGCAATGAGTTTGGTATCGTTTTTGCTAAAAAGAGATTGACGATTATCGATCATGATAAAGTCGTTTCCCGTACCCTGGTATTTGTAGAAATTGATGTCCATAGTGAATATAGGGGTCAAAGATATGACTTTATTTATGGAGAAATGAACGGTTAAAAAAGGGTTAAACCCTTAATCGCAGTACCATTTTCAATTAATTTTACGAAGAAGTCGATTAAAATTTTAAGTATTTATGAAACGATTAACACATCTTCTAATGGTTTCCATCCTTGGGGGGGCAATCACTCTCGGGGCTTACAAGCTATTTTTTGAGAACTCTAAATTCGCCGTGGTAACAGAAGACCAGGGAGCCCCATATTTCACCACCAGTAATCTGGACGCCTCTGTGAGAGGTGCGGGGATAAACGAAGTAGACTTTACGGTAGCTGCAGAGAAGACTGTGAATGCGGTGGTTCACGTGAAAAATGTTACGGTGAACGAGGTTCCCAACAATTTCTGGGAATATTTCTATGGTTCCCAGGGCAGCCAACGCCCCCAGGTGGGCACCGGGTCCGGGGTGATTATTTCGCCGGATGGGTATATAGTGACCAACAACCACGTGATCGCAAAAGCGGATGCGCTGAGCGTGACCCTGAATAATAATAAGAGTTATAAAGCCGAGATCATTGGTACTGATCCGAATTCGGATATTGCCCTGATCAAGATTGATGCAGACCGAAACCTGCCTTACCTGGCCTTTGGTGATTCTGATAATACGAGGATCGGGGAATGGGTACTTGCCGTTGGAAACCCATTTAACCTGACCTCTACTGTAACAGCAGGAATCATTAGTGCAAAAGCCCGTGATTTGGGCAGGACCGATCAATCCTTCCTGCAGACAGACGCCGCGGTAAACCCGGGAAATAGTGGAGGTGCACTGGTCAATACCAATGGAGACCTTATCGGGATCAATACGGCCATTACCTCGCAAACCGGTTCTTATGTGGGCTATTCCTTTGCCGTTCCAAGTAATATAGCGAAGAAGGTGGTTGAGGATATTATGGAATACGGGAATGTACAGAAGGGAATACTGGGGATAAGTTCTCCGAGATTGAATACGCCATACGCAGTAGAAAATGGTATCGATGAGATAGAAGGTGTATATATAGATGGTATTGAAGAAGATTCCGGTGCTGAAGAGGCTGAGTTAAAGTCCGGGGACGTTATTAAAATGGTAGACGATATCCGGGTGAGAAGGTTCGCTGACCTGACGGGGTATGTAGCTACCAAACGTCCCGGAGATAAGGTTTTACTGGCTATAGACCGTAACGGGGATGAATTGGAAGTAGAAGTGGAACTCAAGGAACGGCAATCCCTGGTAGTACCCCAAATGGGATTAAAGGTAAAGAACCTGAACGAGGAAGATAAGAAGAAGTACAAGACCAAATACGGGGTGAAGATCACGGGCGTACCGGAAACCTACCGGGGGTATGACCTCGAAGGAAAAGTAATCATGGCTATTGGTGATGAAGAGGTAAGAGATATACAGGATGCACGGACCCTGTTCGGAGCCATCTCCCGCTATGGAAAGACCGTTATTACCATGATCAACGAAAAGGGAGAACGGGAACGTCTGATCTTTCAATAAGGACTTCATACAGAAATAAAAGCACTCTGAACAGGGTGCTTTTTTTGTTGCCTATTCCTTGTACGAAAACGTTTGAAATAACTACTTTTGCACTGAAAAATTTTAAACCTCATCAATGAATACCGCAAAATCCTATGAAAAGGAACTGGCCTTCCAGGCTGACCGCCGAAAAGCCACCACAGAATTCATTAAGATCATCAGCGACCTATGGTATGACCGGTCTATCGAAGTAGTGTTATTCAAAAACCAGATCATTGATAAAAACGTCAGTGAGATCATTAACCTGCATGAATATGCCGGTGAATTTGTTCAAAAACCGATTTCGATCTTTGACTCGGTCGAGCTACTGAGGGCGATCAACGATATCAACCTCCCTCCTTCCAAACTGGATATCGGTAAACTCACTTACGAGTACCATACCAATGATAACAACCAGTATCACAATGTAAAATCCTTTGTTCTTGATAAATTACAAGGGGCAAATGAAACTGAGGAGATCAAGCCTAAGGATGTGGTTCTGTACGGATTTGGACGGATAGGACGTTTGCTGGCCCGCGAGCTGATGGCCAAAACCGGGAAGGGCAATCAACTGCGGTTGAGAGCAGTGGTTACCAGGGGGGCACTTACAGAAGAAATACTTGAAAAAAGAGCCACCTTACTCAGAACAGATTCGGTGCACGGACAATTTTCCGGAACTGTGGATACCGATTTTAAGAACCATGCCTTACTTATTAATGGTACTACCGTTCACATGATCTCATCCCAGGATCCGGACACCATAGATTATACCAAGTACGGGATCAAAGATGCATTGATCATTGATAACAGCGGGGCATTTCGCGATGATATATCCCTGGCCAGGCATCTTAAGAGTAAAGGAGCTGCACAGGTGCTGCTGACAGCACCAGGCAAGAATGTTCCTAATATCGTGCACGGGGTGAACCAACTGGAATTTGATCCTGATAAGACCCAGATATATTCCGCGGCTTCCTGTACCACCAATGCCATCACACCAATCCTGAAGGTAGTAGACGATTCGCTTGGTATCAAGAAGGGCCACCTGGAAACGATTCACGCTTATACCAACGACCAGAACCTGGTAGACAACATGCACAGTAAGTACCGCAGGGGACGTGCAGCAGCATTGAACATGGTAATTACGGAGACTGGGGCCGGGAAGGCAGTAGCCAAGGCATTACCGGCATTGGAAGGAAAATTGACCTCAAATGCGATCAGGGTTCCTGTACCCAATGGCTCCCTGGCTATCCTGAACCTGGAAGTAAAGAATAAGACTACCAAGGAGAGCCTGAATACCATAGTGAAGAAATATGCCTTAGAGGGGGACCTGGTAGAACAGATCAAATATTCACTCAGCAATGAACTTGTTTCTACCGACATTATCGGGACTTCTGCACCTTCTATATATGATAGTACTGCAACCATAGTATCCCCTGACGGAAAGAACATTGTGCTGTATGTATGGTATGATAACGAGTATGGATATGCCCACCAGGTGATCCGATTGTCCAAGTATATCGCCAAAGTTCGCAGGTATACCTATTATTAATATAAGATTTCGCCACTTTATGCGTTCTAACCGTAAATCGAAGGGTTCTGCGGTTAGAACCTTAGTGGCGTTTTTTTTTATTAATTAATTTAATTGAAGTACTTTAGGGGCCTCTCTGAATCGTATAATAAACTAATCTAGATTGCAATGAAAGGGTTAAGCCGATTATTATTACTCACAGGTTTGTTAGCCTTCCAAATAAGCTTTGGACAAGACAGTGAACCGGAACTTTCACTGGAACAAGGAACCATTGACAGCCAGTTTGAGTTCATCTTTAAGAATGCCGGGAATTACAGGGCTGATGGAAAACGCTATGAAGTTGTTCGCGCGAATAACCTGGAGAAGTTAAGGAACAATGTTAAGGATTCAATGAACGCAGCCAGGACGAAAGCTGCTCAGTTGAATGCCACCATTGCTGGCCACGAGTCTACCATCACTTCCCTCAACCAAAAATTAGAAGAAACCACCAAAAGCCTTGCTTCTGTTACCGAAGAAAAAGACAGTATGTCTTTTATAGGTATACAGGTTTCCAAGGGCACCTATAACTTTATCCTCTGGACAATTATACTGGCACTGCTACTAATGCTGTTATTATTTATCTACAGGTTCCGTCGCAGCAATTACCTGACACAGGAAGCCAAGGCCAACCTGGCAGAACTGGAAACAGAATATGAGGATCACCGCAGAAGAGCCCTGGAAAGGGAGCAGCGGATCAGCAGGCAACTGCAGGATGAGATCAATAAGTATAAAAAATCTAAATAATATCAACCCCCGTCACCGGGGGTTTTTTAATTATGGAAAGTCTGCGAATTGTCAAGGCCGGCATTGCGGAACTGGATGACCTGGTTCCGCTGATGGACGCCTACCGTGTTTTTTACAAGCAAGCACCAGACGCTGTAGCAGCCAGGAAATTTCTCCAAGCCAGGATAAACAGGCAGGAATCAGTGATTTTCCTGGCCTATTATAAAGATATTCCTGTCGGTTTCACTCAATTGTACACCAGTTTCTCTTCGGTAAGCCTGCAACCCCTTTTTATCCTGCACGACCTGTATGTACATAAAGATCACAGGAAAGTGGGTATCGGGGCTGCACTCCTACTGAAAGCGCAGGATTTATGCAGGGAAATGGAATATAAAGGGGTGGCCCTGGAGACTGCGACGGATAATCCAGCACAACAGCTGTATGAACGATTGGGATGGGAAAAGGATTCCCATTGTTTTCATTACTTTTGGAAGCTGTAATTTTGCACCATAAGAGGACATCATGCGTATAGATATTATCACCGTTTTACCAGAATTAATGAAAAGCCCGTTCGAGGCCTCTATCCTGAAACGTGCCCAGGAAAAAGGACTTGTCGAGGTGCATTTTCACAACCTTCGGGATTATTCGACCAATAAATACAAACAGGTTGATGACTACCAGTTTGGTGGCGGTGCAGGAATGGTATTAATGATAGAGCCCATAGATAAATGCATCAGTAAACTTAAGGCAGAGAGAGATTATGACGAGGTTATCTATATGACGCCTGATGGGGAAACACTCAACCAGAAAATTGCGAACCAATTATCATTAATAGGGAATATAATAATCCTTTGCGGACATTATAAAGGGGTAGACCAGAGAGTGAGGGATACCATGATCACCCGGGAGATCTCTATTGGGGATTATGTCTTGTCTGGCGGTGAATTAGGAGCAGCCGTTCTGTGCGATTCCGTAATCCGATTACTGCCCGGAGTCCTGAATGATGAAACTTCTGCACTTACAGACACCTTCCAGGATAACCTGCTTGCCCCCCCGGTTTATACCAGGCCGAGAGACTACAAAGGACATACAGTACCTGAGATATTATTAAGCGGGGATTTTCCGAAGATTGAACAATGGCGGGAAGACAGGGCTATGGAAAGAACAGAACAATTACGTCCGGACCTCTTAAAATAAGGGGAAACACGAATTTCCCGTCAGGGTAAAAAAGCTTTTGAAATACTTGCGAGTATCCAATTAATCATTAATTTTGCACACGGTTAAAATCAACCTCTGACGAGGTACGTGAATGTTGGTTTTGATAAACTCTAACAAAATATTATCATGGAAGCCTTACTAAAATACGTTGAGGACGAATTTGTATCCAAAAAAGAATTTCCTTCTTTTTCAGCTGGTGACACTATTACAGTATACTACGAGATCAAGGAAGGTGAAAAAACACGTACCCAGTTTTTCAGGGGTGTAGTCATTCAACGAAGAGGTACCGGGGCTACCGAGACTTTTACTATCCGTAAAATGTCCGGGACTGTAGGTGTGGAAAGAATTTTCCCTATCAACATGCCAGCCCTTCAGAAAATTGAGGTCAACAAGAAAGGTAAAGTACGTAGAGCACGTATCTTCTACTTCAGAGGCCTTACCGGTAAAAAAGCGAGAATTAAAGAAGTTCGTAAATAACCGAAGAGAATTAAAACTAAAAAAGCCCCGTTGTAAAACGGGGCTTTTTTGTTGCTGTATATTTCTTTATTTCTCAAATGTCTTCAGGACAGAAGTGATAATCTCCACACACTCCATAAGCTGATCTTCTGTCATAACCAATGGAGGGGCAAAACGGATAATATTTCCGTGCGTTGGTTTTGCCAGCAATCCCTTTTCTTTAAATGCCATGCAAATATCCCATGCGGTAGTACTATCCTCGGAGTCATTAATAAGGATAGCGTTCAGTAATCCTTTTCCTCTTACCGCATTTACGATAGTTGAATTATCAATGAATTTCTGCATTTCTGAACGGAACAGTTCGCCCAGCACATGGGCGTTTTCTGCAAGTCGCTCTTCTTTGACCACGTTCAGGGCAGCCATACCAACTGCTGCTGCTACCGGGTTACCACCAAAAGTACTCCCGTGGCTTCCGGGAATAATAACATCCATGATATCATCATTGGCCATTACACCGGAAACCGGGTAAGCTCCCCCCGAAAGGGCTTTCCCGAGAATTACAATATCAGCCTTGATTTCAGGTTCACCACTGCAGTGGCGATCAGGACACGAGCAATTACCACAGGTAGCCAGTAACTTACCGGTCCGGGCAATTCCAGTCTGAACTTCATCCGCAATAAACAGGACGTTGTATTTCTCACACAAAGCTTTGGCTGAAGCGAGGTAACCTTCACTTGGCACATAGACACCAGCCTCGCCCTGTATAGGTTCTACCAGGAAACCGGCAATTTTGTCGTTAGATTTAAATGCTTTTTCCAGTGCTTCCAGGTTATCATATTCTACTTTAATAAAGCCCTGGGTGTAAGGACCAAAATTCTTGGTCGCCACAGGATCGTTGGAAAAAGAGATGATCGTGGTGGTTCGTCCATGGAAGTTATTTTCACAAACGACGATCTGTGCTTCATTGGGGGATATTCCCTTTTTCTCATAAGCCCACCGGCGGCAGATCTTAAGGGCAGTCTCCACGGCTTCAGCCCCGGTATTCATAGGTAAGAACTTGTCGTAATGAAAAGTTTCAGAGACGTATTTTTCGAACTTCCCGAGCATATCGTTGTAAAATGCCCTTGAAGTAAGCGTTAGTGTTTTAGCTTGTTCCGTCATTGCTCCTACGATGTCCGGATGACAATGCCCCTGGTTCACCGCAGAATAAGCCGAGAGGAAATCGTAATATCTCCTTCCTTCAACATCCCAGACAAAGACACCTTCTCCCCTGCTTAATACAGCAGGTAAGGGATGATAGTTATGAGCACCGTATTTATCCTCTAATGCGATTGCGTCGGCAGAGGTCATTTTTTCCAAAACTGACATGATGTAATAATTTTTAAGTAAAACTTTGGCAATTCCTTCTTAAGGAGAGAAATCATCCATCGGAGTGTCGCTAAATTACGAAAACTTCAACGATTTCGGGGTATCCGGGTATTAGTTATTCTGATTCATTTTCGATAAAAACTGTCCTTATAATGTGCGTTGGGATTAGTATTTTTGCGGCATGCGAAAAAAGAATGTAAGGAAAACCTTTGAGAAACTTCACGTGGATCGTGCAGGTTCAAAAGGCAAGGCGATTGCTAAAGCTCCCGATGGGAAAGTCATTTTCATTTCCAATGCCGTACCCGGTGATGTGGCCGATATCCAGACCACAAAGAAACGAAAATCCTATTACGAAGGGGTAGCTACCAACTTTCATACGCTCTCTGAACGGCGAACTACCCCGGAGTGTAAGCATTTCGGAGTATGCGGGGGTTGCAAATGGCAGCATATGGGGTATGAACATCAACTGGAATTCAAGCAGAATGAAGTTACTGAGAACCTGGTGAGAATCGGTCACCTGGAACTACCCGAGGTAGAGCCCATTCTCGGCTCAGAAAAGCAGTACTTCTACCGCAACAAGATGGAATTCTCTTTCTCTGACAGCCGTTGGTTGACCCCTACCGAAATAAGCGGTGACAAGGAAATTACAGATAAGAATGCCCTGGGCTTCCATATCCCCGGGATGTGGGACAAGATCCTGGATATAGAAAAATGTCACCTGCAACCGGAACCCTCTAACGCTATCAGGCTTGAGGTAAAACATTTCAGTGAAAACAACGGGCTTAGTTTCTTTAACCCCAGGAGGCAGGAAGGGATGCTGAGAACTCTCATGATCCGAACCTCTTCTACCGGAGAAGTTATGGTACTCATCCAGTTTTATGAAGATGACAAGGAAAAACGGGAACTATTGTTAAATCACATAGCAACTACATTCCCGGAAATAACTTCCCTCCTGTACGTCATCAACCAGAAAGCCAACGACACTTTGTATGACCAGGAAATCCTATGTTATTCCGGGCGAGACCATATTTTCGAGGAAATGGAGGGATTGCGATTCAAAATCAACGCAAAGTCATTTTACCAGACGAACTCGGAGCAGGCCTACGAGTTATATAAAATTGCGCGGGAATTTGCCGGCCTGAAAGGCGATGAACTGGTATACGATCTTTACACCGGGACCGGGACCATAGCACAATTCATCGCAAAAAAAGCAAAGCACGTAGTGGGCATAGAAGCGGTACCTGATGCTATCGAGGCGGCCAAAGCCAATGCAAAAGATAATGGTATAGGCAATACCAGTTTCTTTGCCGGTGACATGCGCAAAATTTTCAATAAAGAATTTATAGAACGAAACGGGCAACCAGATGTTATCATTACTGATCCGCCACGGGAAGGAATGCACCCTGCTGTTGTAGAACAGATTCTAAATATTCATCCGGACCGCATCGTTTATGTAAGTTGTAACAGTGCAACGCAGGCCAGGGACCTGGCGTTATTAAAAGAAGATTATACCATTACCAGAGTGAGAGCTGTGGATATGTTTCCGCAGACCCACCACGTGGAAAATGTTGTACTTTTAGAAAAAAAGCAGCCATAGCTACATGAGTAATAAAACATCACAACGATTAGCAGCCGGGGTACTACTGTCGCTGCTGTGTATTATAAGTTTTAACGCCTGTGAAAAGGACGATATCTGTGTAGACGGTAATACCCCTTTACTCGTTGTGACATTTTATGACCTGGCCGATTCCACCACTTCAAAAGACGTCAATAACCTGAGAATTATCGGATTAGAACAGGGGCAGGTGGTAAATACATTTTCTGATCGCAGCGTTCAGGATTCCATCGGGCTTCCTTTGAGGATCAATAACGCGGAGACACGCTTTATCATGATCAAGGATTCTGCGGATGAAAACGAAGTGGAAACCGGGAACAGGGATACGATCACTCTATCTTATGATACTGAGGAAGTCTTTGTGTCGAGGGCTTGCGGTTTTATAGCGAATTTCAATAACCTCAATGCTGCTGTTACTGCAGATACAGATAACTGGATCCAGGAGGTATTAATTGAGCAACCAACTGTTACAAATCAAAACACCACGCATGTTAAAATATATCACTAGGCTGTTATTATTTTCCTGCCTGTTTACGGGGTATACCCAGGAATCTGCCGTGGTCGCAAATCAAAAGGATAGCCTGGTATATAAACAGCCCTACGGACTCCGTGTTGGGGTTGATCTCAGCAAAGTCGCGCTCTCCTATTTTAATGATGATTATACCGGTTTAGAGATTGTAGGGGATTACAGGCTGTCACAGAACCTGTACCTGGCAGGAGAGTTAGGCCGGGAGGAAAAAAGACAGACAGAGATTCTCGGGAACGGGATTAACGAGGGCGACATCCTGCTTTATGATTTTACTCCCAGTGGTAACTACATTAAGCTCGGGGTGGACCTGAATACCTATGATAACTGGTACGGGATGAATAATTCGATCTATATCGGGGGAAGATATGCTTTCAGCACCTTTAAAAAAACCTTGAACGCTTACCAGATTTACGATACCAACAGGTACTGGAATGCTGATGGCTTCACTGCAGGCAGCGGGGAGCTGACCGGGGAATATTCCGGTC
The DNA here is from genome assembly GCF_004362865.1 of Zeaxanthinibacter enoshimensis. Classification (GTDB taxonomy): domain Bacteria; phylum Bacteroidota; class Bacteroidia; order Flavobacteriales; family Flavobacteriaceae; genus Zeaxanthinibacter; species Zeaxanthinibacter enoshimensis. The sequence continues at coordinate 1,229,345 of NZ_SNYI01000002.1, forward strand.
TGAACGCCTCGTGGCTCGAATTTTTATTCGGAGTAAAAGTCGAAATGTTCAAAAACCTTTACCTGGGAGCCAGCGCCCGTCTGATGTTCCTGGTAAGTAACAAGGATTCCGGGGTAATGACTAATTTATGGATACCCGGGTTTACTAAAGTAACTGACGGCAGCAATTTTGGGGTGAATTACAATTATACGATCTCGTATATGATCCCACTCTACAAAAAAGTCAAGAAGAAAAAACCGGAGATAAGTCAGTAAAATCTTAAGCTACTGCTCTAATCAGCCGTTTGATGTTTTGCCTTTTTACTTCCTGAATATATTTCGTATTTAACAAAACGAGATTCCAGCTGGCTGTTGTAGACTTTAATTTTCCTGGAAGTCCTGAGTCCTACATGTTTCAGGGATTCCATATTAGAGCTGATAAACCATGCTTCTGTACCCGGATAATTTTGTTTCAGTGTATCACCGATCTGCCCATAGAATTTCGGCATATCGATCTGCAGCCGGGTTCCGTAGGGAGGGTTAAAGACCATATGCAGGTGAGCATCGGTTTCCTTCTTAGAATCAAAGAAACTTTTTTCCTCAATAGTAATATATTCCGACAGGCCGGCGTTCTCAACGTTATCTTTAGCCTTCATCACTGCTGATGGGGCCTTGTCATACCCTTTGATCTTAAAATGAAATTCCCTGGCCTTGTTAAGGCTGGCTTCTGCGATCTTATCATAGAGCTCCTGGTCAAAATCTTTCCAGTTCTTAAAACAGAATTCCTTCCTGTTAATGTTAGGGGGGATATTACAAGCGATCATTGCTGCTTCTACAAGAAATGTTCCACTCCCGCACATCGGGTCGAGGAAATCACTCCTGCCGTCCCAGCCACTCATCAGTAAGAGTCCGGCGGCAAGTACTTCATTGATAGGCGCGATATTCGTCGCCAGGCGATATCCACGATGGTGCAGGGATGCTCCGGAACTATCAAGGGATACGTGGCAAAGTGAGCCCTGGATATGGATATTGATCCTGATATCCGCATGTTTGGTATCTACACTGGGCCTGGTTCCGTACTGGTCCCGGAATTTATCTACTATAGCATCCTTAACCTTTTGAGAAACAAACAAGGAATTGGAAAATTCGTCAGAGAGCAGGACAGTATCAACCACGAAGGTCTGGTCTTTGGTCATGAACGCCTCCCAATCCATCGCATAGATCTGGTTGTAAAGATCATTCTGTTGCCGAATGGTAAAGGAGGTAATTGGCTTCAGAACCTTGATCGCGGTTCTCAGGCAAAGGTTAGCCTTATACATAAATCCTTTATCCCCTTCAAAGAAAACCGTACGCACTCCCTGGGTGACATTACCCGCTCCTAGGTTCCGGAGTTCCTTGGCAAGCAGATCTTCAAATCCGTGCAACGTTTTGGCCAGCATTTTATAATTACCCATAATCCAATGTGTGTGAAGTACAAAAATACACTAATTTTGCCCCTAATCCTTACCAAACACAAATAGCCTTTTAGCGATTATTTAATGAACTATTTATTACCTGTACTGGCGGTTCTCCTCAGTTTTGCTTTTATATTCCTGACCAAACCACGTTCCCGCAAGGAAGTTCGTTTATTGCTGGCATTTAGCGGGGCCTTTCTGCTTGCGCTTACTGTATTTGAATTATTGCCCGAGGTTTTTGCCGGCCCGGATCCCAGGTTATCCGGGATCTTCATCATGCTGGGTATTTTGTTACAGATTTTTTTAGAATTCTTTTCTAAAGGCGCGGAACACGGCCATGTTCATATGCAGAATGAATCCAACACATTTCCCTGGTTACTGTTTATCAGCCTCTCTCTGCACTCCTTCCTCGAAGGAATTCCAGTAGAGAAGCACGGGTCTATTCTTTACGGGATCATCGTTCACAAGGTACCAATAGCCTTGGTCTTGAGTATATTCTTACTGCACTCAAAAATGGAGAGGTACCTCGCCTTCATGTTTATGTTATTCTTTTCCATGATGACCCCTTTGGGAACTTTTTTTGCGGCCAATTCCGATTGGGCCGACACCTATTACCTGCCGCTGACATCCCTGGTCATCGGGGTTTTCCTTCACATCTCGACGGTTATCCTTTTTGAGAGTTCTGAAGGGCACAGCTTTAATATCCGCAAGATCGGTGTTATTATACTGGGGATCGCCGTGGCCTACTTTATGTAAGGGCAATACCAGGTATCAGATGACATCCAGGTAGATCATAAACCAATGGCTCAGGGCTCCCGCCAGGACAAATATGTGCCACACAAAATGATGGAAGGGTACGTGTCGCATTACATAGAAAACGATTCCGAGGCTGTAACAGATTCCGCCGGTGAATAGCAATACTATTCCCCTGAAGCTAAGCTGATCTGCCAATTCCTGGAAGTAAAAAACGATAAGCCATCCCATCAGAAGGTAGATCATCAGGGAAAATTTTTCAAATCTCCCCGTAAAGAAAAGTTTAAGGACGGTGCCGACCAAAGCACAGCCCCAGACGGTATAAAAAATAAACCAACCATTTCCTTTGGCCATCAGGATCAATGCAACCGGGCTGTAGGTGCCAGCGATCAGGAAGAAGATGGAAATATGGTCCAGGATCCTCAATTTTAATTTGGACCCCGGGCTATTCACGGCATGGTAAGCTGTGGATGCTGCAAATAGCATTACGAAACAGCAACTGTACAGCAGGATACTGAAAAGCGGCCAGAAACCTTCTATGGAGAGTGCTCTTAGCATAAACACAGCACCGATAATTCCAAAGGGAATACCTACAGCATGGGACCAGGTGTTCAGCTTTTCCTCTACGGGGTTGCTGCTACGGGGGTTAAGACGATTTCCTTTCAAACATTGAGATTTAATGGAACAATATATTGATGTGAACGGTTGATCTGCAAGAACCCGGACATTACCAATGATATTGTTCTTACCATATAGGATAAGGTCAAAAATAGTGAAATAGGTGCAGGTGTATTGGGTGAACGCAATTGCTTTGTCAGGAAATTTATCATTTAATCTAGTAGGGAAGATAAGATGATCATGGTTATTGGGCACTGTGATCCCTATAGCGAATACCTCCAAGCCGTGAGTGCCGAGTCCTTAACTGATTACTTTGATCAGCAATTAATGGCAGGAATTGTATGCTAGTTCTTCGACTTTGTATTTCAGGAGAGATAATCAGTAACAACGGGGGGATCATAAATCCCACCCCGGTAATAAGATAATTTTGTCTGCTGCAGTTTTCAAGCAGTGTATAGATTAATAATCTCTCCGGCACTGCTGTTTTCCTGCAGGGAAGGCGGTTATCTTAACTCTGGGGAGGGATTAGCACAATCCCCCACCTATCCCTGGACCCTGATCACAATGCAAGTTTTCTGCAGGGAAGAAAGATATCTTTAACCTTGGGGAGGGACCAATGGGTCCCAGGCCTGTGTATTCCTCTGTGCATGTTTTCTGCAGCGTAATCCTATAACTTGACTCTGGGGAGGGAATAGCACAATCCCCCACCTATCCCCTGGCCCCTGATCACAATGCAAGTTTCCTGCTGGGAAGGAAAATATCTTTATCCTGGGGAGGGATCGGTAGATCCCCGACTCATTAAATACTGTGCATGTTTTTCTGCAGGGAGAACGATTATCTTGTTCTTGGGGAGGGACCGATAGGTCCCCGGCTGTTAACCCAGTGTGTGCTTCTTGCAGTCTAATTCTATAACTTGACACTGGGGAGGGACTAAGTAGTCCCCGGTTCTTCTTTTACTGGATGAATACTGTGCATGTTTTCTGCAGGGAGAACTATTATCTTGTTCTTGGGGAGGGACCGATAGGTCCCCGGGCTGTTAACCCCGTGCATGCTTAATGAAGTGTAACTCTATAACTTGACTCTGGGGAGGGATTAGCACAATCCCCCACCTATCCCCTGGCCCCTGATCACAATGCAAGTATCCTGCAGGGAAGAAAGATATCTAAAACCTTGGGGAGGGATTGGTAGATCCCCGAGTCATTAATACTGTGCATGGTTTCTGCAGGGAAGGCGGTTATCTTGTTCCTGGGGAGGGACCGATAGGTCCCCGGCCTGTGTATTCCTCTGTGCATGTTTTGTGCAGCGTAATCCTATAACTTGACACTGGGGAGGGACTAAGTAATACCCCGCCCTTCCTTCATTGGATAAATACTGTGCAAGTTTCCTGCAGGGAAGGCGGTTATCTTTATCCTGGGGAGGGATCAGGATCATCCCCAGTTACTTTGGGAGCGACAGAAATATCAGGCGCCGTTCCAATACATTGAGTTGAGTATAGGGCAAAAAAAAAGACCCCTACATTGCTGTAGAGGTCTTCAAAGAAGGCGGCGGCCTACTCTCCCACCTAGTGGCAGTACCATCG
>NZ_SNYI01000003.1 GCF_004362865.1 Zeaxanthinibacter enoshimensis
CGATGGTACTGCCACTAGGTGGGAGAGTAGGCCGCCGCCTTCTTTGAAGACCTCTACAGCAATGTAGGGGTCTTTTTTTTTGCCCTATACTCAACCTATGACAGCGGAGCTTAATCCTTCTGTCGCTCCCAAAGGAACCGGGGATCATCCTGATCCCTCCCCAGAGTCAAGATAGTGCTTCTCCCTGCAGGAAACATGCACAGAGGAATACACAGGCCGGGGACCCATTGGTCCCTCCCCAGGAATAAGATAATTGTACTCCCTGCAGGAAACTTGCACAGTATTCATCCAGTAAAAGAAGAACCGGGGACTACTTAGTCCCTCCCCAGGGTCAAGTTATAAGATTACGCTGCAAGAAACATGCATGGGGTTAACAGGCCGGGGACCTATCAGTCCCTCCCCAAGAACAAGATAATCGTTCTCCCAGCAGAAAACATGCACAGTATTTAATGAGTCGGGGATCTACCGATCCCTCCCCAAGGTTAAAGATATCTTTCTTCCCTGCAGGAAACTTGCATGGTGGACAGGGGCCAGGGGATAGGTGGGGGATTGTGCTAATCCCTCCCCAGTGTCAAGTTATAGAATTAGACTGCAAGAAGCATACACTGGGTTAACAGGCCGGGGACCTATCAGTCCCTCCCTAAGGTTAAAGATATCTTTCTTCCCTGCAGGAAACTTGCATTGTGATCAGGGGTCAGGGGATAGGTGTGGGATTGTACTAATCCCTCCCCAGAGTTAAGATAACCGCCTTCCCTGCAGGAAAACAGCAGTGCCGGAGAGATTAATAATCTATATACTGCTTTAAAACTGCAGCAGACAAAACTAACTTATTACCGGGGTGGGATCTGTGATCCCCAGATCTCACCCGATGTTTTCCTTGCAGTTCATTGTTACATCCCAGAACTGTCAGGAAGAGCATGTTGGCGCTTATCTCTTATTAGTCTACTCAAGATTTATTCACAAGAAAAGACAGGAACAGTAAACAAAATGATACATTTTTACCCACATTGTAAAATATTGGAACACTACAATTGCTTATTAATATTATTCACCAGCTAAAGGGCGGGAGAACCCGTGCCGGAATTCAACCTTCAAAGTCCTTAACTGTTTATTAACTCCCTGGAGACCGAAAAAACCGTTTTGGCATCACTTTTGTAAACTTCAATCGGTTTTTGACTAAACCCCGGTAGTCCCCAATGCCGGAAAAATGAAGAGCCCCGGATCAACCGGGGCTTTTACTTTTAGTAATATATAGCTAATTCAAATCCTTGGTAAGTCGCCTTCGCCCTTAAGAGGTAGTTCTGAGGACCCCATCAGAAAACGATCTACATGGTGCGCTGCCTGCCGGCCTTCCGAGATTGCCCAGACGATCAGGGATTGCCCCCGGCGCTGGTCCCCGGCGACGAATACACCAGGCACGTTCGTCTGGTAATCCCTGGCGGAAGCTTTGATATTGGTCCTGGGATCCGCCTCAAGACCAAGTTGTTCTGCTATAGTCATTTCAGATCCTGTGAAACCGAGGGCAAGTAGCGCAAGTTCACATGGCCATTCTTTTTCAGTTCCTGGTACCTCTTTTAATACCGGTCTCTTGCCTTCTTCCTTTTCCCAGACCACGTCAGCAGTGATAAGGGATTTAAGATTCCCATCTTCATCTCCCACGAACTTCTTCGTGGCAATGCTGAAAAATCGTTGAGCGCCCTCTTTGTGAGAAGAACTTGTTCTCAGTCTCATTGGCCAGAATGGCCATGGCTGGTCTGCAGGCCGTTCCGGGGTTCCCTTGCTGAGGATCTCGAAATTGCTGACCGACTTAGCGCCTTGCCTGAAAGAAGTGCCTATACAATCAGAGCCTGTATCACCTCCCCCGATAACAATTACATTCTTGCCCTCTGCGATAATGGGTTCTGCCGGTTCCTTGGCGCCGTCTACCCGGCGGTTGTTCTGAGATAGAAAATCCATTGCCTGTACCACCCCTTTTAAATCGGCCCCTTCTATAGATAAATTCCGACGGACAGTTGCCCCACCACAGAGAACAATGGCATCAAAATCATCTTTCAGATCTTTTGCGGAGATGTCCTTTCCTATATGACTGTTGCATTTAAATTCAATGCCTTCGTCTTTGAGCTGTTGCAATCTCCTGTCGATTACATTTTTTTCCATTTTAAAATCAGGGATCCCGTATCGGAGCAGCCCCCCTGGTTTTTCGTCTCTTTCAAAAACAGTTACCAAATGCCCTGCGCGATTTAATTGCTGTGCAGCAGCCAAACCTGACGGGCCGGATCCTACCACGGCAATTTTTTTTCCGGTTCTTACCTCCGGCGGCCTGGCTTCTATCCATCCTTTTTTAAAAGCAGTTTCGGCAATCTGCTTTTCTATATTCTCAATAGAGACAGGATCTTCATTGATGCCTAACACACAGGCCTCTTCACAAGGAGCAGGACATAATCTGCCCGTGAATTCAGGAAAGTTATTGGTCGAATGCAAAATTTCAGAAGCCTTCTCCCATTTACCCCTGTACACCGCATCGTTAAAATCCGGGATCAGGTTGCCCAGGGGGCAACCACTGTGACAAAATGGTATGCCACAATCCATACATCGGGCCCCTTGTTTTTTAAGCTCGGATTCCTTTAAAGGGATAGTGAATTCCTTAAAATGTTTTACCCGCTCCTCTACAGGAGCATATTTCTCTTCTTGTCTGTCGAATTCCAAAAATCCTGTAATCTTTCCCATAACTCCGATTATGTCAATGCTAATTTTTCCTTTTCCAGTCGTATCAATGCCTGCCTGTATTCTTCGGGGAATACTTTTGTGAATTTTGGAAGGTATTCATCCCAACGCTCAAGAATATGCTGGGCTTTTGGACTCAGCGTTGCATTGTAATGGTTCTCTATCATTTCGCGCAGGGTATCAATATCTTCCTTTTCCTCCACCTTCAGTAGGTTTAGTGCTTCCTTGTTGCACATCTTTTCAAAAGTGGAATCTTCATCCAGTACAAATGCTATTCCGCCACTCATTCCCGCACCGAAATTCCGACCGACTTTCCCCAGGATTACTGCTACACCGCCGGTCATATATTCACACCCGTGATCCCCGATGCCTTCAACGACAGCCCTGGCGCCTGAATTACGAACACAGAATCGTTCCCCGGCTTTACCATTAATGTAAGCCTCCCCGGAGGTTGCGCCATACAATGCCACATTTCCTATGATCACATTCTCCTCTGGTTTAAGAGTGGATTTATCGGGAACCCGGATGATAAGTTTAGCACCGGAAAGTCCTTTCCCCATATAATCATTGGTGCTCCCACTTACCACCATTGTCAAGCCTTTAGTGGCAAAAGCCCCGAAACTTTGACCGGCAGACCCGTTAAACTGGATTTTAAGCGTGTTTTCAGGAAGACCCTCTGCACCATAGATCTTGGATATTTCGTTGCTGATAATGGCTCCTACAGCCCTGTCAGTGTTGTAAATTGGAAAATGAAGCTGGGTTTTCTCCTTCCGGAAGAGCGCAGGATGTGCCTGTTCTATGATCTTGAACTCGATTGATTCCTCTATATGATGATTCTGCGTTTCGGTATTATACAACTTTGTACCCGCCGGGACCGGGGGTTGATACAGGATCGGACTTAAGTCTATCCCGTTAGCTTTATAGTGTTCGATGGCTTTATTCCTGTCCAGCTTCTGAACCTGGCCTACCATTTCATCTACGGTACGGAATCCGAGGGATGCCATGATCTCTCTTAATTCCTCTGCGATGAAATACATATAATTTACAACATGCTCCGGTTTACCTTCAAATTTCTTCCTGAGTTCCGGGTTCTGTGTTGCGATCCCAACAGGACAAGTGTTCAGGTGGCAAACCCTCATCATAATACAGCCCGAAGCAACCAGGGGAGCTGTGGCAAAACCAAACTCTTCGGCACCGAGCAAGCAGGCAATCGCTACATCCCTCCCCGTTTTTAGCTGTCCGTCACACTCTAACCTGACACGGTTTCTTAAATCATTAAGAACTAAGGTTTGCTGGGCTTCAGCAATTCCCAATTCCCAGGGTAAACCAGCATGCTTAAGGGAGGTGAGGGGTGAAGCCCCGGTTCCCCCATCGAAACCTGATATCAGGATGACATCGGCCTTAGCCTTGGAAACACCTGCGGCCACAGTTCCTACTCCTACTTCGGAAACTAGTTTTACGTTGATCCTCGCTTCTCGATTAGCCGATTTTAGATCATAGATCAATTGTGAAAGATCTTCAATAGAGTAAATATCGTGATGGGGTGGAGGAGAGATAAGTCCGACGTATGGCGTCGAATTCCTTGTTTTTGCAATAGATGGATTTACTTTAGGACCGGGGAGCTGTCCGCCTTCTCCGGGTTTAGCTCCCTGTGCCATCTTGATCTGAATTTCACTGGCGTTGGTAAGGTAATCCGAGGTAACGCCAAAACGCCCCGAGGCTACCTGTTTGATCGCACTGTTCCTCCAATCACCGGTCTGGTTCTTGTAAAATCGTTCAGCATCTTCTCCTCCTTCACCCGAATTACTTTTGCCGCCTATCCTGTTCATGGCTATAGCCAGGTTCTCATGGGCTTCCTTGCTGATGGAACCATAAGACATCGCTCCTGTCTTAAAACGCTTGACGATCTCTGTCCAAGGCTCCACTTCCTCAAGGGGAATAGGGTCATAATTCGAGAATTCGAATAACCCTCGTATGGTCATCAGGTTTTTAGACTGTTCGTTGACCATTTCGGCAAACTCTTTATAGGTGTCCGGCTCATTGTTACGGACCGCTTTCTGAAGCTTGGCAATAGAGATAGGGTTGAACATATGCTTTTCACCATCTCGTCTCCAGCGGTACTCTCCCCCAATCTCGAGGTCGAGCTCTGAGGCGATCTTCGACTTCGTAAATGCTTTATGATGCCGTTTGGCAATTTCTTTTTCGATCTCGTACAGCCCTATTCCCTGGATTCGGGTTGGAGTATTCGGGAAATATTGATCGACTACCTTGGTGTTTAACCCGATACATTCGAACAGCTGGGATCCACGATAGGAATTCAAGGTGGAGATCCCGATCTTATTCATCACCTTGAGAATTCCTTTTCCAATTGCCTTATTGTAATTCTTTATAGCCTGGTCAAACTCGAACTCAGTAATATCCTGTTCTTTGATCTGCTCGCCGATTATTTCGTTTACCAGGTATGGGTTAATTGCACTGGCACCAAATCCGAAAAGGAGGGCAAAATGGTGAACTTCCCTCGGTTCTGCTGATTCTATGATCAGGCTAACCTTAGAGCGCTTGCGCAACTTCTGAAGCCCGTTACTAACAAACGAACAACCGAGGAGAGCAGGGATGGGGGCATTGTCCTTATTTATATTCCTGTCAGAGAGGATTAGGATATTTGCTCCATTATCAATTGCCTTTTCCGCTTCGGAAAGCATGGCATTCAGCCCTTCTTCCAAACCGTTGTGGCCCTTGGCTACATCGTAGAGCATAGGGATAGAAACTACTTTATAGAACGGGCTGGAATCATAGTTCTTGATCTTATCCTGGTCTTCTTTCGAGATCACCGGGTTCTGGATCTTGAGTTTCTGGCAATGTTTTTCTGAGAATTCAAAAATATTATGATCGCTGCCCAGGGTAAGGCTGATGTCTGTGATCAATTCTTCACGGATTCCATCCAATGGAGGGTTGGTTACCTGGGCAAAAAGTTGTTTGAAATAATTATACAAGAGTTGAGGCCTCTCAGAGAGTACCGCTATAGGTGTATCGGATCCCATGGAACCAATTGGTTCTTTCGCAGTTTTAGCCATCGGTAAAATGATGGTATTGATATCTTCTAAGGTATAACCAAAGGCTGCCTTCCGCTGTTCAAGAGGTGCTTCGTTCAGGAATAACGGGCAATCAGTGTAAGGGATATCTCTGAGGTGGATAAGGTTTTTGTCCAGCCATTTCTTATATGGGAAACGTTGGGCAATTTTTTCCTTGATCTCTTCATCGTTAATAATCCTTCCTTCTTCCATGTTTACCAGGAACATTTTTCCGGGCTCCAGGCGTCCATGCATCTCGATGTTTTCAGGAGCTAAGTCAAGAACCCCAGTTTCAGAGGACATGACCACATAACCATCCTTGGTGACCGAATATCTCGAGGGTCTCAGGCCGTTCCTGTCCAATACGGCCCCGATATAATTACCATCCGTAAAGGGGATAGAAGCAGGCCCGTCCCAGGGCTCCATCAGGCAGGAGTTGTATTCATAGAACGCGCGTTTGGCTTCAGACATGTCCGGGTTCTTTTCCCATGCTTCCGGCACCAGCATCATCATCACTTCCGGGAGGGATCGGCCGGTCATCAGTAATAGTTCCACGACCATATCAAGACTGGCCGAATCCGATTTTCCGGGCAGCACAACCGGAATGATCTTTTTGATGTCTTCCCCGAAAAGATCACTTTCCAGCAATTCTTCACGCGATCGCATCCTGGAAACATTTCCTCTCAGCGTATTGATCTCCCCGTTATGGCACATATACCGGAAGGGCTGCGCGAGATCCCAGGTGGGGAAGGTATTGGTTGAGAAACGCTGATGAACGAGGGCAAGCCGGGTAACCACCCTCGGGTCAACCAGGTCTTCATAATAGAGCTTAATATCCTCCGGCATAAGGAGTCCTTTGTATATTATGATGCGGGTTGAAAGACTGGGCAGGTAAAAATATCCTGCCTCAGACAGCCTTGACCCCAGGATCTTATGCTCGCTTATCTTCCTGGCGGTAAATAGTTTAAGGTTGAAGTCAAATTCGGATTGTTCCTTCTGTTTGCCAACAAAAACCTGTTTTACAAATGGTTCTGTTTTCATCGCCATTGCGCCCGGGATACTCCGGTTCACCGGGGCATTTCTCCAACCCAGCAATTGTAAGCCCTGTCTAAGAATTTCTTCTTCGAAAACATTCATACAATAATTTCGCTGGTTCTCTTTCTGAGGTAGGAAGATGTTAGCAACGGCGTACTGCCCCGGTTCAGGCAGGCTGAAATCACATACATCTGTGAAATATTCGTGGGGTATGTCGATGAGTATTCCGGCGCCATCTCCTGTTCTTCCGTCTGCACTTACCGCGCCCCTGTGCTCTAACTTGACCAGGATCTCCAGGGCCTTGTGGATAATTGTATTCGATTTCTTTCCCTTTAAACTACAGATGAACCCGGCACCACAGTTGTCATGTTCAAATTCCGGCAGGTATAATCCTTGTTTCTTTAAAGCCATTTTGTTGAGATATTTCTACTAAAATACCTATATGGATAAAGAAAAAATCGATTATTGATTAGAAGTATGAAAGAAATGCAGGTATTTTAATGAGATGTTAAATATTTCTCAATCCCGAATTTTGTAACTGGTCAAATTAGCAGATCAGTAATTTTGAGTACCCAGAACTGCTGTTGGAGATGTTATTCTGGTTTATTGGCCTTAAAATGTAATATTTTGTACGTTAACCCCTCTGAAAAACTGAATTAGACTGTGAAAAATGCTATTAAATCAAAAACACCCCCTTAAAAAGGAGGTGTTTCGTTATGTGAAGGTGTAAAATTAGCGATCGAGTATACCCCTGGAGATCACAATTTTCTGTATCTCTGAAGTCCCCTCGTAGATCTGGGTGATCTTGGCATCTCTCATCAGCCTTTCCACGTGGTATTCTTTGACGAAACCATTTCCGCCAAAAACCTGTACGGCTTCTACAGTGGTTTCCATCGCTACCTTAGAAGCGTATAGCTTAGCCATAGCGCCAGACATATCGTAATTGCGATTAGCGTCCTTGTCACATGCTGCCTGGTATACCAGTAACCTGGCGGCCTGTATCTCGGTGTGCATATCGGCAAGTTTAAAGGCAATGGCCTGGTGGTTACAGATCTCCGTTCCGAAGGCCTTGCGCTCCTGCGAATATTTTTTAGCCAGTTCGTAAGCGCCGGCAGCAATTCCGAGTGCCTGGGCGGCAATTCCAATTCGTCCCCCGGAAAGCGTCTTCATGGCAAACTTGAAACCAAAGCCGTCTTCCCCTATCCTGTTTTCTTTTGGAACTTTAACATCATTAAACAGTAGAGAATGCGTATCACTACCCCTGATCCCCAACTTATTTTCTTTAGGACCCAGTTCAAAGCCTTCCATGCCTTTCTCAACGATAAGGGCATTAATACCTTTATGACCCTTTTCCCTGTCTGTCTGTGCAATGACCAGGTAAACATCTGCGGAGGCACCGTTGGTGATCCAGTTCTTGGTTCCGTTCAGCACGTAATGATCGCCTTTATCAATTGCCGTAGTCTTCTGGGATGTTGCGTCGCTACCAGCTTCCGGCTCGGAAAGGCAAAAAGCCCCAATGATCTCGCCGCTTGCAAGTCGGGTCAAATATTTCTTTTTCTGTTCTTCAGTACCATAGGTTTCCAGCCCCCAGCAGACCAAAGAATTATTCACGGAAACTATTACAGATGCAGAGGCATCAATCTTGGAGAGTTCCTCCATGGTTAAAACATAGGACAGGGTGTCCAGCCCGCTTCCACCGTATTCCGGGGAGACCATCATGCCCATAAAGCCTGCCTGCCCCATCTTGTTCAGCAGTTCTTTTGGGAACTCCTGTTTTTCATCTCGTTCAATTACCCCGGGTAATAATTCGGTGTTCGCAAAATCCCTGGCAGCCTGCCTGATCATCTGCTGTTCTTCCGTCAATTCAAAGTTCATGTATGTTCAATTAAGATATTGATAAAAAAGCCTGACAAATATAAAGCTATGTTATAAGATATTCAATCACTGGTCCAATCTTTTACGAAATTCTAATTGGCCTGGACCAGTATGTCATCAAGCCTGTCTTTATCCCCTCTGAAATTCTTTAATAGCACCTCATTATTTTTATATTTGCCTGTATTGCCCGGATAGACCTGGCAACAAAATAAAAAATGGGTTTACAGGCCCGTTTTACTGGAATAATTATCAAATCCGATAACACGATATCATGAAAGATTTACTGCAGAAATATGAGAATAAACCACCGGAAATAGTTTTCAACTGGAAAGACCCCGAAACCGAAGCTGAAGGTTGGACGGTCATTAATTCTCTCAGGGGTGGTGCTGCAGGAGGCGGAACCCGTATGCGGGAGGGCCTGGATATGAACGAGGTCCTGTCTTTAGCGAAGACCATGGAAGTGAAATTCACGGTTTCAGGTCCGGCAATCGGAGGAGCGAAATCAGGAATAAATTTCAATCCCAATGACCCCCGAAAGAGGGGGGTGCTGGAGCGTTGGTATAACGCGGTGGCTCCTATACTGAAAAGTTATTATGGTACCGGGGGAGACCTGAACGTGGACGAAATCCACGAGGTAATCCCGATCACTGAAGAAGCAGGAGTGTGGCACCCGCAGGAAGGAGTTTTTAATGGGCATTTTAAACCAAATGAAGCTGATAAGATCAACAGGATTGGCCAATTGCGGCTGGGAGTGATCAAGGTGCTCGAAAATAATAAGTACACCCCAGACATCAGGCGAAAGTACACTGTAGCCGACATGATCACAGGATTCGGAGTGGCAGAGGCAGTAAAACACTACTACGATATCTACGGCGGTACCGTGGTCGGGAAACGGGCCGTGGTTCAGGGCTTTGGAAATGTTGGCGCTGCGGCTGCTTATTACCTGGCTCAAATGGGAGCTAAGGTAGTGGGGATTATTGACCGTGACGGGGGAGTAATTAAAGAGGAGGGATATTCTTTTGATGAGATCAAAGATTTCTTCCTGAAGAAAAAAGGAAACACCTTGGTAGCCGATCCTGATCAGATGATTCCCTTTGACGAGATGAACAAAAGGATATGGGAAATCCAGACCGAGATTTTCGCGCCTTGTGCGGCCTCCAGGTTAATCACCAAGGACCAGATATCAACGATGATAGACTCCGGTTTAGAAGTTATTTCCTGTGGTGCGAATGTCCCTTTTGCAGATAAGGAGATCTTTTTCGGACCTATTATGGAATTCACGGATAAGCGGGTAAGCCTGATTCCGGATTTTATTTCTAACTGCGGTATGGCACGGGTATTTGCTTATTTTATGGAGAAAAGAGTATCTATGGAAGATGAATCCATATTTAATGATACTTCAGATACCATTAGAAAAGCAATTTTGAATATATTTAAACAAAATGCGTCAAAAACTGATTTGAGCGCCACGGCTTTTGAAATAGCCCTGAAACAGCTCATCTAAAAACCAACTTTATGGAAACCATTATTATTATCGTCTTCCTGGCGGGATACCTCGCCATTACGCTGGAACATAATCTAAAAATCGATAAACTGATCCCCGCATTAGCAATGATGGCTATCTTATGGGCTATTATTGCGCTGGCGCACCTCCCTGTTTTCGAGGTCAATGCGGAGCTGAAACAGCTTGAGCCATCTCACCTGGATGAAATGTTATTGCATCACCTGGGGAAAACGGCCGAGATACTGGTGTTCTTGTTGGGTGCGATGACCATCGTAGAGATCATAGATTATTTTGACGGGTTTGCTACCATTAAAGGCTACATAAAGACCACCAAGAAAACTAAGCTCTTATGGCTGTTCTCTATCCTGGCATTCATACTTTCTGCCATAATTGATAACCTTACGGCAACCATTGTGCTGGTGACCATACTGCAGAAGGTGATCAAGGACCGCGAGACCCGGCTGTGGTTTGCGGGTCTGATCATTGTAAATGCGAATGCAGGGGGTGCATGGTCTCCTATTGGGGACGTAACCACTACTATGCTGTGGATTGCCAACAAAGTATCTGCCGGACAATTGGTGATTCACGTGTTATTGCCTTCTATTGTATGTATGCTGGTGCCGACCTTTATCGTGAGTAAAATGAAGGTTTTCCAGGGTCATATTGAGAATAATGTATCAGAGATAGAGGCGCCTGCTTCTCCGCATGGGGCAACCATGTTATACCTTGGTTTGGGTTCGATCGTATTTGTGCCTTTCTTTAAAACAATCACCCATCTGCCTCCTTACGTGGGAATGATGCTGTCTCTTGCCCTCGTGGCAACATTTGCTGAAATATACAGTAGTTCAAAATTCAGTATATCCAACGTGGACGAGGAAAGTGAAGCAGCTGCTCATCACAGCCCGGTCCATAAGGCATTATCTAAAATTGAGTTACCCAGTATTCTCTTCTTCCTGGGTATACTTTTGGCAGTGGCGGCGCTGGAATCCCTGGGTTACCTCTTTAATTATGCTGAAAGCATGAATGCGGCCATTCCGAATACGGATATTGTGGTCATGTTACTGGGTATTGGATCTGCCATAATTGATAACGTACCTCTGGTAGCTGCCAGTATGGGAATGTTCTCACAAAGTATGGACAGCCCGCTGTGGCATTTCATCGCTTATTCAGCAGGAACAGGTGGTAGTATGCTTATAATTGGTTCTGCGGCAGGAGTTGTAGCTATGGGGATGGAAAAAATTGATTTTTTCTGGTACCTGAAAAAAATAGCATGGCTGGCGTTTGTTGGATTTGCTGCAGGAGCGGTGGTATTCATGTTATTACGTGATTTTGTAATTCACGCATAATTTATTCCGTTATTTGCCGTTAATAGGGCGAACTTAATTTTGCATATATGGTTTTGTTTCAAGAACTCGTTGACGAAGCTCAAGTTGGGGAACTGGTTTCGGAGGAGAAGACCCTCTCTGTCATCGATCTGATATTCAATGGGGGTACAGGAAGTATCGTCATCATTTCTGTGTTATTTGCAATGCTGGCAGTGGCATTGTATATCTATTTTGAGCGCCTGCTGGCGGTAAAGGCTGCATCCCAGATCGATAAGAATTTTATGAACCAGATCAGGGACCATGTAATGACCGGGAAACTGGAGGCTGCTAAGATCCTTTGTGCCCAGACCGATTCGCCCGTGGCTCGTTTAACCGAGAAAGGTATTTCCCGGATCGGGAAGCCCCTGGATGATATTAATACGGCGATTGAAAATGCCGGAACCCTGGAAGTATATAAGTTAGAAAAGAACGTAAATATACTGGCAACTATAGCCGGGGCAGCCCCGATGATCGGGTTCCTGGGAACAGTTATTGGTATGATCCTTGCGTTTCACCAGATGGCCAGTAGTGGCGGCCAGGCAGAAATGGGAGCCCTTGCATCCGGTATCTATACGGCCATGACCACCACGGTAGCAGGTCTGGTAGTGGGTATCATAGCTTACATGGGGTACAACCACCTGGTGATAAGGACAGACAAGGTAGTCCACAAGATGGAAGCTAACGCTGTAGAGTTCCTGGATCTCTTGAACGAACCGGTATAATCCACCGCTATGAAATTAAAAGGAAGAAATAAGATCAGCCCGGAATTCAGTATGTCGTCCATGACAGACATCGTATTCCTGTTGCTTATCTTTTTCATGCTCACGGCAAATTCGCCAAACGCATTAGACCTGCTGCTTCCTAAGGCTAAAGGTAAATCGACCAATACCCAGAATGTTTCAGTGACTATTAATCGCAACCTGGAATATTTTGTGAACAATGAGCGAATTAACGGAGAATACGTTGAAATTGAATTAAAAAAAGCACTGGCAGATAAGGAGAACCCTACAATTATTCTTAGGGCAGAAGAGAGCGTTGCTATTAAAGAGGCAGTAAGCGTTATGGATATTGCCAATAGGAATAATTACAAAGTGATCCTCGCTGTGCGCCCTAATTAATGTCGCTGCTAGATACGAGACACAAAAAGAAGTCCTTTACACTTACTACAGTTTTGTTAAGTGTGCTGCTGCTATTGATGTTCTATATAGGCCTCACCTATATGGACCCCCCAATAGAGAATGGTATCACCGTGAATTTTGGCACCATGGAATTCGGTATGGGGAAAGAACAGCCCCGGGAAAAAGTGGCCTCCCAGGCTACTGAAACTCCTGTAGAAAAACCAGAACCGGTCAAAGAAGAGAAAGCTGAACCTGCTGTAGAAGCAAGTGAAGAAGTTGCGGCCGATGAACCTGCGGAAAAACTGCTCACAAGAGAAGAGGCCGAGACGATCCGTATCAACCAGGAAAAGGCTGAAAAACAAAAGGCAGAGGCAGCTAAGAAAGCTAAAGCAGAGCAACTCGCCCGGGAAAAGGCAGCTGCAGAAGAGAAAGCCAGGCAGGAACAAGAGGCCAAAAAAAGGAAGATTGATGCTATGATCGGTGGGATCAATAATTCTGAGGGACAAGCCAGTGGTAGTGAAGGTGATGACCGGCAACCCGGGGACAAAGGCCAGCCGGATGGGGATCCTTACTCCTCTACGTATTACGGCAGTCCGGGCAGCGGCACCGGAACAGGCGGTTACGGTCTCAGCGGCAGATCGCTTGTCAGCAAGGGAAAAGTGCAGCAAGAATGTAACCAGGAAGGCAGGGTAGTGGTCCGGATCGTTGTGGACCGCAGCGGAAAAGTGATAGATGCTACCCCCGGGGTAAAAGGCACCACGAATAATCACCCATGCCTGTTAGAGCCGGCTACAAAAACGGCATTCCTTCATAAATGGAACCTCGATTCCAAAGCTCCGGGACAACAGATCGGCTTTGTTGTTGTCAATTTCAAACTTGGGGAATAAGCATCGCTAAGACCTGCTTTAAACTAAATGTCTAATTATGTACATTTGGGCCTTCAAGGTTCTCCTATGACGTACCAGGAAACATTAGACTGGATGTTTTCCCAACTTCCGATGTACCAGCAGAAAGGTGCATCTGCCTATAATGGCAAGCTCGATAATATCCGCGCCTTTGCTGATCATCTCGATAACCCGGAACGTAAGTTTCGCAGTATCCACGTGGCAGGAACCAATGGAAAAGGATCCAGTAGTCACCTGCTCGCTTCAGTACTGCAGGAAGCCGGGTATAAAGTAGGTCTCTACACTTCACCACATCTAAAGGATTTCCGGGAAAGGATCCGTATCAACGGACAAATGATCACCGAGGAACAGGTGGTCAATTTTATTAGAGAGAACAGGCAATTCCTGGACGCACACCGACTTTCTTTTTTTGAAATGACTGTAGGGATGGCATTTGATCATTTCGCCCGGGAGAGGGTAGATGTTGCGGTCATAGAAGTGGGCCTGGGGGGACGCCTCGATTCTACCAATATCATTATCCCGGAAGTTTCCCTGATAACCAACATCGGGCTAGATCATACAGAAATGCTCGGGGATTCCATAAGCAAGATCACCAGGGAAAAAGCCGGGATCATTAAACCAGGTGTTCCTGTGGTAGTAAGCGAGTGGCAGGAGGAAGCAGTACCGGTTTATGAAGAAATTGCAGAGGCCATGGGTTCCCCCCTGATCTATGCCGATAAAACAGTAAAGCATTCTTATAAGACCGCCTTACTGGGAACTTACCAGGATAAGAACATGAAAGGGGTCATAGGAGTTCTGGATAAGTTAAAGAATTTCCGGGTCTCATCTCAACATATAGAAGCAGGGTTCTTAAAGGTTATAGAGAATACAGGTCTTATGGGCCGCTGGCAAGTTGTGCAGCAAGCACCCAAACTGGTATATGATACGGCCCATAACATGGAGGGGCTATCCCTGACTATGCAGCAACTCCAGTCCGAAGACTTCGAGGATCTGCATCTGGTGTTAGGTTTTGTAAAAGAGAAAAATCTGGACCTGATCCTGCCTTTATTTCCCAAAGATGCTATTTACTACTTTTCACGACCTGATATCCCCAGGGGACTGGATGTTGAAGTGTTAAAGGAAAAGGCAGCGGCCTACGGACTAATGGGAGATGTGTATGCATCTGTACCCGAAGCACTTGATCAGGCATTGATAAGAGCAAATGTCAGAGATATGATTTACGTAGGGGGCAGCACTTTCACCGTTGCCGATGTTCTATGATATTTTTTTTCATTTTTTGTTTTGGGTAACGAAAATCTATTCTATATTTGCACTCCGATTTGGGGCTCTTAGCTCAGTTGGTTCAGAGCACCTGCCTTACAAGCAGGGGGTCACTGGTTCGAATCCAGTAGGGCCCACATCATTCACAAAACCCACGCAGTAATGCGTGGGTTTTTTTATTCCCTTCCAACGCCAAGCTTGCTTTAGCGTTGGAAGGGAATAAAAGAATCAAACCCTGCCTTGGCGGGGTTTGGGTTTTGTAACTGCAACCGGGGTTTCCCATCTGGATCACCGGGTGATAGCCCGGTAATCCGGACAACGCCAAGCTTGCTTTAGCGTTGGGAGTGAATAAAAGAATCCAACCCTGCCTTAGCAGGGTTTGGGTTTCGTACCTGCCATCACCGCCAGGTAGGCAGAACTGCCGTCACGCTCTTCCTCCCTACCCACCGGGCGTAGCGGGATAATCCATGCCAAGGTCTTAATCAACTAAATCTGGATTTGGAGGAGTATCGTAAATTACGGATCCAGATGTGTAGGGCAAAGGCCCATATAAGCTGGCACTACCATAGATATCTCATTTATCCCGACTTCATACCTCCTGCCCTACTTATTATAATACAAAAAATACATGTTGGAAAATAAAACCCTGGTACCTGGAATTCCGTAACTATTATAGAAGCGTTCAAATTGGAAAAACTGAGAAGGATAGGGTCAATGTGTTTAGTCACCATTTTTGTGGGACTATCTCTCCTTTATGTACTGAGGCCCATGCAGACTCAGGCCTATAATTTTCTCCATAAAATATCGCACCATCTTGCTGCGGAATCAAATCATAACAATGAACATCATCATCACGACCACGCTTTCCTGTCTTATCAAAGAGGCGCCAATATATTTGATGATCATATAAAAGAACACTCACACGAGCTGCTTTCCTTTATTAATACAGTTATTGATACCCATGATTCCCCGAACGAGAAGGATAATTTATTCGAGGTTAAAGTAGAGAAACATCTCGTTCCAATTCAACACGAAATTCAGGGGGGATTTATAACGTTTGATAGAACCAGTACTTGGTTCCATAACACTTTAACAGAAAACCTTCGACCGGAAATTACGGTCCCTCCACCCAGGGTATTATCCTCATAAGGCATTCGCCCTTTTTATCTCTTCAGGTATATCATATAAATGAGCCAGGTATTCATTTACCCCTTCATATAGTAATGGGGTGCAACTTCTATTGCCATATTAAATTGAATCTGATAGCTAACTGGAGAACTTCACGCCTTATCGTCTCAACTACATCATAAACCGTGCTTCCTTTTTTGAAAGCCTACGTAACAACTCATAATATCAAGAAGATGAAATATATATTATCAGCAATAGTATTGCTTTTAACCAGTATTACTTATGCCCAGAATTTAAAGGGTAGAGTAGTGAATGAAAAGAACCAACCTCTGGCAGATGTCGGTGTCTTTAATCAAAATACCAGTCATCATAGCCATACGGATGCAACCGGAACTTTTGCCTTGACCAATACATCGATAAGAGATTCGGTCTATTTTACCAGCCTGGGCTACAGCACAGAGGTAATTCAAATTGTTCCTGAAAACCTGGAATCCCCTATGACCATAGTTATGAAAGAATCCAGCATTTCACTGAACCAGGTAATTGTAACTTCAGAAATTAAAACGCTTACCCGGATCGTGGATGTTGATGTACGAACGAACCCGGTTAAATCGTCACAGGAAATCCTGCGGAAAGTCCCAGGGCTAATAATTGGCCAACACGCGGGAGGTGGAAAGGCCGAACAGATATTCCTGCGTGGATTTGATGTTGATCACGGCACGGATGTAGCTATAAGTGTGGATGGCATGCCCGTGAATATGGTTAGTCACGCCCATGGACAAGGCTATGCAGACCTCCATTTTGTGATACCGGAGACCATAGAAAATGTAGATTTTGGTAAAGGGCCATATTATGCTGAAAAAGGAAACTTTAATACTGCAGGCTACGTTGACCTGCGCTTGCGAAAAGCATTGGACAAAAGCCTGGTATCGCTGGAGGCAGGCCAGTTTGGAACCTCTAGATTGGTGGGAATGTTCAAGGTTCTGGAATCGATAAACAGCAATGCCTATATTGCATCAGAACTGTACCTGACTGATGGCTATTTTGATTCCCCACAGGATTTTAACCGTATCAATATAATGGCCAGGTATAACCTTAATTTGCCCGGCAGTCAGGTACTGAACCTCACGGCTTCCCATTTCCAGAGTAAATGGGATGCGTCAGGGCAAATTCCTCAAAGAGCGGTCGACCAGGGCTTGATCGGCAGGTTTGGAGCGATAGACGATACCGAGGGTGGACAGACCAGTAGAACTAACCTTTCGGCCAATTACACCAAAGTAATCGATAATGACGAATCTTTCAAGATGAAGGCCTACCTGGTCGATTATGATTTTGAATTGTACTCTAACTTTACCTTTTTCCTGGAAGACCCGGTTAATGGCGACCAGATTCGCCAAAAGGAAGATCGTGTCATGGCAGGTGCGGAAAGCATCTTCCAAAAGAAAAATATGGCTTTTGGTAATGATACGCAGTTTGAGATGGAGACGGGGATAGGTTTTCGGTATGACAACTCCGATGATGTTGAACTCTCCAGTACCCTGAACCGGCAAACTACCCTTGAACGGATTGCCTTGGGCGATGTGGACGAAATAAATACATATGTTTTTTTAAATACTGAATTCAAAACCGGTAAATGGACGTTCAACCCTGCATTACGCCTGGATTATTTCAAGTTCGACTATGTGAACAGGACTTCGGAGACCTATGATAACCAAAGCGAGTCTAAAGTAGCTTTCAGCCCAAAACTGAATACCATCTATTCCCCGACTAAGAATTGGCAGCTTTTCCTTAAATCAGGTATCGGTTTTCATTCCAATGATACGCGTGTTGTAGTTGCCAACAAGGGTGAGGATATCCTCCCTGCAGCCTATGGGATAGATTTTGGGACAATAGTTAAACCGACCCCTAAATTGGCCCTGAACGCTACGGTATGGGGATTGTTTCTGGAACAGGAATTTGTTTACGTAGGTGATGCAGGTATTGTGGAGCCTAGCGGAAAGACAAGGCGTTTAGGCGCTGAGTTAGGAGCACGCTACCAACCTCTGGATTGGTTGTACCTGTATGGAGATATTAATTTTACTTATGGGAGAAGCACCGAGGAACCTCATGGGGAAAATTTTATCCCGCTTGCGCCTGACCTGACTTCCTCCGGGGGTATTATCATAGAAGGTCTGGACAGGTTTTCCGGGGCCTTAACCTACAGATATTTGGATGACAGGCCTGCAAACGAAGATAATTCCATAACCGCAGAAGGGTATTTCATTGCCGATTTTAATCTGAATTACAACTGGAAGAACTGGACGTATGGAATTATAGTGGAGAATCTTTTCGGAACCGAGTGGAACGAAACCCAGTTCGCTACTGAAAGTCGTCTGTTAGATGAATCTGTTCCTGCTGAGGAAATACATTTTACACCCGGCACGCCTTTTTATATCAGGGGTAAAATATCAGTAACTTTTTAATCTTGAGATATTATTTGTGTCATTTCTTTAAAGGGAGCGCTGTAGAGCTTCCACTTTTATGGTGCACGTTGAAGCAGTGAACTTCGATGGTAGGACCTGGCAAAGCTCTTGCGTGGATTCGATACAGGGGATGAAATAAGTTGTGGAATGGCATATCCTATTATCCCCGATAATTTGAGCTAAAAGTTAATTAGAAGAGGAGATGGGAGTTTTTATTTTTTCGCATGTTTACCTGCATATTTCTTAGGCAGGTAAATGGTAAAAGTTGTACCGGCTCCGGGAGAACTTTCTACGAGTATTTTTCCTTTGTGATTTTCCACGATCTTTTTACAAAGCGTAAGGCCGATACCATTTCCCTGCGCATCGCTGCGTAACCTTTTAAACATGGTGAAAATAGCCTCTGAATATTGGGGCTCAAAACCTACGCCGTTGTCGGATACCCGCAACTTAATATGGGATTTGGTGGGATCGAGCTCGGGAAATTCTTCTAACTCCGCCTTTGATGCTTCAGTGGAGGAAATATTGATTTCCGGGCAGTCAATTGAAAATTTAATGGCATTCCCCAAAAGGTTGGAAAGCAATTGGTGTATTTGAACAGGAATTCCCTCAATTGTTGGGAGGTTGGAAGCGGTAAGTTTAACCTGCTTTTCTTCCAGGAGCAGGTTAAAATCCTCCTTTACGTTGGTAAGCACTTCATTCAGGTCCACGGAATCGAAGAATTCATCAAAATCCGATACCTTGGAGTACTTTAAGACATCTTTGATAAGGGTGGCCATTCGCTGGGCAGAATTTCGCATCCGGTCCAGGTAGAGGATCGCTTTCTCCTTATTATCCAGGTTACTTTTCACGAGATCACTAAAAACCTGCACTTTTCTCAGGGGTTCCTGCAGATCGTGAGATGCGATATGGGCGTATTCTTCCAGTTGTGTATTACGAACCTCGATATCACGCGCATATTTTTCTTTCTGATCCTCTGCCAGCTTACGTTCGGTCAGGTCCCTGGTGACTTTGGAAAATCCAAGGATTTGTCCCTCGTCATCGTGCAGGGCTGTAATTACCACACTGCCCCAGAATTGACTGCCATCTTTTTTTACACGCCAGCCTTCATGCGTGGACCTTCCATCCAATATAGCGGTAGAAACCAGTTTTTCAGGCAGCAATGCTTTCCGGTCTTCTTCCCGGTAAAACAACCTGTAATTTTTGCCAATTATTTCGGATTCCTTGTAGCCTTTGATCTGTTCTGCTCCCTTGTTCCAATTCAGGATATTCCCTTCGGGATCGAGGAGGATTATGGCATAATCCTGCACCTCTTCCACCATACGGTGATATCGCTGCTCACTCTGCTTTAAATTAGTGGTCCTTTCCTCGACCTTTTTTTCAAGGTATTCTGCGAGCTTCCGGTAATTACTCTCACTCAGTTTTAGTGCTACTTCCTGTTTTTTCTTTTCGGTGATATCCTGAAGCATATTAATCGCCCCAATGGCAGTACCATTCGCATCGTATAACATTTTGGGATGTACCATCACGTTACGTCGTTTTCCATCAGGACGCTCCACCACTATTTCCTGGGGTGGGATGGTGGCCTCGTTCTTTAATACAATGGCCATAGGGCAGTCATCCAGCGGAAGATTTTCTCCTTCCGTGGTAAATATCTTCCAGGAACCACACCAGAGATCCTTGTGCAGCTCGGGTTCTCTGCCCCAAAGTTCAGCCGCAGCCTTGTTAAAATAGGTAACCCGGCCCTGGGTATCACAAGTGTATATGGCTGCAGGTACATTATCGAGAATATCCGTGCCATAGCTGGTGGCTATAGCCTGTGCCTTTTCCGGGCTGTCACTGTATCCCGCACCTGTGGTTATATTACTTCGCACTTTCCTTCTTTTAAGATAAAAGTATTAATTGTGTCAAGGTCAATTCGTATCTATAATAGATATGCTCCTATAAAATTAAGCATTTTCTGCGCCTTATTTGGGTTTTTAATGATCCAAATTAATCTTATCGGGTAGAGATGCAAATCGTGTTCCGACTCCCCTTATCCCTAGAGCTTTGAGGTTAAACATCTTCTGGTATAAGTTTTAAATGAGAATTAAAAAATTCCGTGAAGCCAGTTGGATTAAAGTCAATGAACTTATTGATTGAATCCATTTAAACCATTACCGGAAATTAATTTTAAATGATCAATTGTTCAACCCTATTAAATCTATCAAAGCTATGAGCAAGCCAAGTACATTTCCGGAACAGGAACAATCACAGCCCGGTGACGAGCATAAAATGAATCCACGCCCGGAGATCATCAGGGACTCTTACCGGGGCAGTGATAAACTGAATGGTAAAGTTGCACTAATTTCCGGCGGAGATAGTGGGATAGGAAGAAGTGTAGCAATTCATTTTGCAAGAGAAGGAGCTGATGTAGGTATCATATACCTTGAAGAAAGCGAAGATGCTTCAAAAACACGCGAATTAGTTGAGAAGGAAGGGAGAAAATGCCTTCTTCTCCAAGGGGACGTCAGTTCCTATGATTTCTGCAAATCCGCGGTGGAAAAATGTGTTTCCGAGTTAGGCCAGCTCAACATCCTGGTAAACAACGCTGCAATACAGTTTCCAAAAGATTCAGCAGAAGAGATAAGTGAAAGCCAGTTCAGGAAGACGTTTGACACCAACATTTTCCCCTATTTCTACCTTAGTAAATGTGCACTGAAATACCTCGCAGAGGGGGACACAATCATCAATACAAGTTCGGTTACCGCCTACAGGGGTAGCGAACACCTGCTCGATTATTCCAGTACCAAAGGTGCCATAGTAAGTTTTACACGGTCACTGGCCAAAATGCTGGCATCAAAGAATATCCGTGTGAACGGGGTGGCACCGGGACCGATCTGGACCCCGTTAATTCCTGCTACTTTTGACGATGTGTCGGATTTTGGACAGGATACTCCCCTTGGCCGAGCGGGGCAGCCAAGTGAAGTAGGTCCTGCGTATGTTTTCCTGGCATGTGAGGATGCGAGCTATATTACAGGACAGTTTATCCATGTGAATGGAGGAGAGATCATAGGCTCGTAGTCGTGGATAGTGTCTTTTTATCTGTCCGGTAAAGGAGAGGATGGATTTGATAATATAATATCAATTTCGATTTACTTCTTTTAATAACCAGTCGTCCAGTGGGGTGTCGTCTGAACTGTGCAGAACGGAGACATCACCTGTTGCCTCGAAGACTACGGCCTTAATTTCGCTAAGGGCAATGACATTTGCTTCTCTCAGCTTGGAGCGCAGATCGTCTTCAGTGACCCTGGCTTTCCTTAGGTTGTCATGGAGAATCACATGACCATCCATCAGCAGTAAGGGAGGATTATCTACCATTTTTGCTACCCAACTCATCCTTCTGGCATAACTCACGCTGATCTGCAGAAGGTATACGCCTATCAACCCGACTAAACCGTTAGACATACTTACACTTTTAGACAAGACCGTTGTGGCGATTATGGAACCGATAGCAACGGTCATGGCAAAATCAAAACTAGACATCTTTGAAAAGCTCCTTTTTCCGCATATCCGGGTAAGAAGAATAACTGCCAGGTAAATAACGGTAGCAGTGATCAATATAGCCAGGGAGTCGCCCCAGGAGAAATTAAACCAATCTTTCATTTTTATAGAATTTTATAGTTGGACCCAACATGGATTCCAGTGTTGAAATAGCAGGTAGACAGACCATCCAAATATAGTGTGGGCGATGACCAGTTGTACAATATATCCTTTTAAGTCTGTTTCTGGCGGATTCGAATGCGTATTAAATAGAAAAAGCCAGCCCAGTACTCCGGCCATCCCGGCAAGGAAGCCTAAAAGACTTCCTATTACCGGGGCTTGTCCTAACCCGCTGTAGCAAAACATAAACCACAACCAAAAGCCCATAAGCTGCCCGATCCCGAAGTGAATGATCCAGCCTCTGCTGTCATTGTCTGTAATTTCTGAAGAAAACATCCGGGAATTGCGCATCATACGGTTCAGTAATGTGGGTTCCGAGAATTCCTCGTTAAATACCGCGCCGCAAATATGGCTGAACAAGGTCATCAAGATGGTGCCCGAAAGACCTGCAATTATTATCTGGATCCACTCCATATTCGTTTTATATTCTTTGCCACAATACTCAGGAAAGAAAAGACTAAATCATTAACTATCTTAATTGTGAACCATAGTATTTTAGCCCGAAAGATTTCCCGTGGCAGGAGAGTTTACCTTTAAGCAGTATATAGCGCTCACTGCGTAAAAGGAAGAGTAAATAAATACGATGTTGTTTTTCCTGGAACCGATAAATTTCCGATATTGCAGCCCGTTTCAAAAACGATTTCCCGGGATATTAGCTCAGTTGGTTTAGAGCGCTGCCTTGACAGGGCAGAGGTCACTGGTTCGAATCCAGTATATCCCACATCACTCACAAAACCCACGCAGACATGCGTGGGTTTTTTTATTCCCGGACAACGCCAAGCTCGCCTTAGCGTTGGGAGGGAATAAAAGAATCAAACCCTGCCTTGGCGGGGTTTGGGTTTTGTACCTGCCTGCCATAACCGGCAGGTAGGCAGGCTTGCAGGAGCGGGTTTCTCTGGATCACCGGGCGTAGCTCGGTAATCCGGACAACGCCAAGCTTGCTTTAGCGTTGGGAGGGAATAAAAGAATCGAACCCTGCCTTGGCAGGGTTTGGGTTTTGTACTTGCAGGAGCGGGATTCTCTGGATCACCGGGCGTAGCAAGGTCGCCAATGCGATATGTCTTCAAAGTGTTATTATTAAATTTTTATGGTATCAGGAGAGTAGGGGCAGTACCCGCTCCAGGGCCATTCCCCTGGAACCTTTGATCAGTAAATCTCCTTCAGGCAGCCTTGTCTTTTGCAGGTATTCTGCCAACTGTTCAAAACTTTTGAATTGCATTAACCCCGTTTTGCATTTGCTGAAATTCTCACCGACCAGCAGCGCTTCAGAAAAATTACTGGCGGCGGCAAGGTCTGCAATCTCCTGGTGTTCCAGTTCTGCATCATCACCAAGCTCGAACATATCCCCCAGGATGACACTTTTGGCAGGAGATTGTAGCTGGTGAAAATTTTCAAGGGCAGCTTTCATACTGGTAGGATTGGCATTATAGGCATCCAGTAAGATGTGGTAGCCCGACTTTTCAATTAACTGGGAACGGTTATTTTCCGGGATGTATTCCGATAATGCATCCTGTATCAGCACCATCGGGACATTAAAATATTTGCCCAGCAGTAAAGCCGCACAACAATTATTGAAATTATACTGACCGACCAACTGGGTTTTGATTACTGTACCCTCTGCTTCCAGGGAGACAAAAGGTGACGCTCCCAGGAAATTTATGCGGTAGTAATTCTTGTCCTCTGTACTGTACCCTATTTTCTTGATGTAATTTTCCAGTTTTTCCCGCTGCACCGGGTCATCAGCATTCATAAAAATGGGTGAATTCTTATCTTTCAGGTAATCGTACAGTTCGCTCTTCCCGGCAATCACCCCTTTTACACCGCCAAAACCTTCCAGGTGTGCCTTCCCGAAATTTGTAATATACCCGAAATCCGGCTCTGCGAGACTGCAGAGGAATGCGATCTCCTTCTGGTGGTTGGCGCCCATTTCAATAATGGCAATTTCAGTATCTTCTTTGATCCTGAGTAATGTTAGGGGGACGCCAATATGATTATTCAGGTTGCCATGGGTTGCAATTACCCGGTAAGATTGGGACAAAACCGAGTGCATAAGTTCCTTGGTGGTGGTCTTTCCATTACTTCCGGTTAGTGCAATAACTTTGGCCTTACAGTAATTCCGGTGAAAGCGTCCCAGATCCTGTAAGCTTTCAAGTACGTTATCTACAAGGATGGTCTTACCTTCTGTATGATATTCTTCTTCATCTATCACGGCTAACCCGGCGCCTTTTTCAATAGCTTCAGCAGCAAACTTGTTGCCGTTGAAATTATCACCCTTTAGGGCGAAGAACAGGCAGTTTTCAGATATTTTCCGGGTGTCTGTACATGCTCCCGAAGATTTCAGGAAGTACTGGTGCAGTTGCTCTGTGGTCATGGGATAAATATATAAAAAAGCCCCGATCGATCGATCGAGGCTTTCCCTGCTTTTATAAACAGTGGTACTATCTGGCTTTCTTGCCTCGTGCCGTTTTATTCTTCCCGGTAGATTTAGATCCAACCCTGGACATGGCGCATCGGAAGCCGATATAATCTGTAGCCATGTATTGTGGCAGATACCTTCGCTGTGCGGGGTCTAACCAATAGGCGCGGTCTTTCCAGGACCCACCTTTATATACCCTTACTTCATCGTTGATCAAAGAAGTTCTGCTGTTAGAGGTGTCGTACTGCCGTACAAGGTTACCGTCTTCATCTCGCTCTACCTTATGTTTAGGAGCGTTATACATGCTTAACTTATCGTTTCCTTCCTCATCCTCGTCATCGAACTTATCGTAGAATCTTGAAGATCCCGGATCTCCGTCCCTGTAGGAGCGGTTATCGCTGTCCGAGAAATTAGTCCTAAGGTAAGTTTCGTTCTCATCAACCGGGACCATTTTTACTTCTCCCGGAAGGTTTACTGCAACCAGTTTACCATTTGGAAGTGTATCATAAACGATATTCTCTGATAGAACTTCTGCCTTCCCGTCCTCACCGATAGCTGCCTTCATATAGACATTTCCACGGTAATAGTTGAAATCACTGATCTCGTCATCAACAATAGGTCGGTAGACATCTGCAACCCACTCGGCAACGTTTCCGGCCATGTCGTATAACCCGTGATCGTTTGGCTTATATGATTTTACCTGGGCAGTTATATCGGCCCCGTCATCAGACCAACCTGCGATACCACCGTAGTCACCATCCCCTTGTTTAAAGTTTGCCAACTGGTCTCCTCGACCTACACGCTGACCATTCCTGGTGTACTCGCCATCCCAAGGGTATTTTTTACGACCGCGGTAAGAGTTATATTCTCTTTTCCCGATCAGTGCCAGGGCTGCATATTCCCATTCTGTTTCAGTAGGCAGTCTGTACTCCGGCATTATTATTCCGCTGTTTCGATTAGCGTAAACAGCAACCGAATCTTTTTGTTTTTTTCCTTGCAGTGAATCGATCTGGCCACCATAGGTAGTTTCAGGGCGATTTAAATAGGCTTCTGTACTGAACGTACCTGCAACTTCGCCATTTACCGGAGCGTATTTAGCATCGCTCGCCAGGTATCCTTCTCTTTCTAACAAAGCTTCATTTACACGATCGGTACGCCATTCTGCGAACTGAACTGCCTGCACCCAATTGACTCCGACTACAGGATATTCTGCGTAGGCAGGGTGACGCAGGTAATTATTGGTCATGGTCTCATTAAAGCCCAACCTGTTTCTCCACACCAATGTATCCGGTAATGCTCCCTTATAGATGTTTGCATATTTCGGATCTTCCGGTGGATAGACACTTTTCAGGTAATCAAGGTATTCCAGGTACATTACGTTGGTCACCTCAGTTTCATCCATATAGAAGGATTGAACATGCTGCTGGGTAGGAGTATTGTTCCATTCGTGCATCACATCATCCTGTACTTTTCCCTTGGTGAATGTACCGCCTTCTATAAATACAAGCCCGGGAGCGGTTTCCTGCTCCTTAAAATCCGAGTTGTACTGAAAGCCACCTTCCTTGGCATTGACTTTCCAGCCGGTAGCTCTTGAAACGTTTTTGGAGGAGGAAGATTTCTTACAACTGGTGGCTGTAAGGGTTCCTGCAATCACCACACAAGAGAGTGTAACTTTGATTAACTGTCTTTTCATCTGTTATTAGTCAATTTTAATATGTTGTGATAATTTCCGGCAGCCATACGAGACTTCCTTCGGTTATGCCCAATTAGGGTATTCCCTTAATTATCAATTTAAAAGAGGACCGGGAATGTCTTCTCAATCCAACTTGTAGTCGCATTTGGCTAGTAAAACGACAATTTCAATAGAATATTTTGCTTTTCGCAATTTAATTCCCTCGCTGTCACAGAAAGGAAAAATTTGTTCGCCATCCAAAGTCATAACGGGCTAAATGCTATTCTAGTATGGTTGACGGGGTATTTTTTCAGATGTTTTCAGTGGTAGAATCGAAAAAGAAATTAAACGCGTATTATTGGTAGTCAAACCTTCGTATCTTCAATGATCATAGTGGTTTGTAGAAAAATAGGGATTGCACATAAGATTTTGTTAAAAACGCCGTTAGCGTGTCATACATCTAATTAATTTGAGTAAAACCTTTATTATTGGCAACTTTACTCGCTTAATATACCAAATACCAAACATGAAAAAATTATGGATGCTTACTTTGCTGGTAGTGATCGGTAAAGTTGCGGCTCAAGAGGATAGAGTAATAACCACAGCAGTTCCATTCCTTACCATCGCTGCGGATGCGAGGTCAGCCGGGATGGGTGATATGGGGGTGGCAACTTCCATGGATGCTTTTTCCCAACAATGGAATCCCGCAAAGTTTGCTTTTGCAGAACGAAAGATGGGAATTGGTTTAAGTTATACACCATACCTTGAAAGTATCACAACGGATATTTCCCTGCTGAGCGGTAGTTACTTTAATAAGCTAAATGATCGAAGCGCCTTTGCAGCGAGCCTGCGGTATTTCACCCTGGGAGAAATAGAACTGCGACAATTTGCGAACGATCCCGGGACAGTGGCCAAACCAAATGAATTGGCCATTGACGGATCCTATTCCTTGAAACTTAGTAATACGTTCTCTATGGCTGTGGCCGGTAGGTTCATCCGTTCTAACCTCAAGTTACCGGATAACGGTTCTGTGGATTCCCAGGCTGCCAGCTCTTTTGCGGTAGATGTTGCCGGGTATTACCAGTCGCGCGAAATTGCCTACGATAATTTTGACGGAAGATGGAGAGCAGGTTTCAATATCTCTAACCTGGGTGGAAAGATCAAATACGATGAAGGCGGACAAGAGAATTTCCTTCCAACCAATCTCGGGTTTGGTGCTGGATTCGATTTTATCCTGGACCAGGATAACGTGGTAGGGCTCTACACCGAATTCAATAAACTCCTGGTTCCGACTCCCCAGGATTTTGATGGAGACGGGGACGTTGATTCAGAAGATAACGCAGAATACCAGGAAATAAGTTTTTTTGACGGGGTCTTCAAATCTTTCGGGGATGCTCCTGATGGATTCAGCGAGGAGTTAAAGGAATTTACCTGGGCCCTGGGAGCGGAGTATGCTTTCCAACAGAAATTCATGTTCAGAACCGGGTATTTTAATGAGAGTGAACTTAAGGGGTCAAGGCAGTTTTTCACCCTTGGTGCCGGGTTCAGGTACCAGTCGGCCCAGATAGACCTCTCGTACCTGTTTTCAACTTCCCAGGTGCGTAACCCTTTGGAAAATACGCTGAGGTTCTCACTTACTTTCAATCTTGGGGAGGAGTTCTTTAACGAATAGCAGTACCGTACAAAGTTTATATGATATAAGAAAACCTGCCATCGGCAGGTTTTTTTAGTATTATTACGGGGTAATTGTAAATATAGCCATGCAGAAAAAAAAAGTAACCTTTGAGCTCGAGATCTATAATAGCCAGGAGGAATTAAGTGTCCTGGATCGGGAATTAATGCAAGCGGCAGTTCTTGCCAGGGAAAATGCATATGCTCCTTATTCCGGATTTAAGGTGGGAGCTGCGGTATTGTTAGCCAATGGGGAGATCGTGATCGGGAATAACCAGGAAAATGCCTCTTATCCCTCGGGACTTTGTGCGGAAAGGGTTGCTGTTTTCCAGGCCGGGGCCCGCTTCCCAGGAATAGCTGTGAAAACCATTGCTATCAGTGTTAACTCTGTTCGAAGAGTAGTTGATACCCCTGCGGCTCCCTGCGGAAACTGCCGGCAGGCCATTGCCGAGTATGAGCAACGGCAAACCGAGGGTATAGAAATACTGATGATGGGCAGTACGGGTGAGGTCTATAAAAGCGCATCAATTACGGACCTGCTTCCGCTGGCCTTCGGTAAATCATACCTGGATTGATTACTTGTATCTGTACAATATTCCCCGATTAATAAAGGTTCCTTTAGCTGTCTTAAGCTTTTTTATCAATTCTTTTTCACTATTGATTTAATGTGTATTTTTGTTCTCCTACAAAAATCTGGGGCCTTTAGGGGGTTCCGGTCAGTTTCATTTAGAAGAAGAATATTAAAAACAATCGGTATTAATGGAAAAAATTACCAAGGAAGTCTACCTGAAATGGTATGAAGACATGTTGTTCTGGAGAAAATTCGAGGACAAGTTAGCAGCGGTGTACATACAACAGAAGGTGAGGGGCTTTCTTCATTTATACAATGGGCAGGAGGCCGTACTGGCCGGTGCGCTACATGCCATGGACCTGACCAAGGACCGGATGATCACCGCCTACAGGAACCACGTTCAGCCGATTGGAATGGGAGTTGATCCCAGGAAGGTGATGGCCGAATTATACGGGAAAGTGACCGGTACTTCTAAAGGAATGGGAGGCTCGATGCATATCTTCTCCAAAGAACATCGCTTTTACGGCGGGCATGGAATTGTAGGAGGGCAGATCCCCCTGGGAGCCGGACTCGCATTTGCAGATAAGTACTTTAAGAGAGATGCTGTCACCTTGTGCTACATGGGAGACGGTGCCGTTAGGCAGGGATCCCTTCACGAAGCATTTAATCTTGCTATGTTGTGGCAATTACCTGTGGTCTTCGTTTGTGAAAACAACGGTTATGCCATGGGAACCTCTGTTGCCCGTACCTCACACAGCACAGAGATCTGGAAACTGGGATTGGGTTACGAAATGCCTTGTGGCCCTGTTGACGGGATGGATCCCGCCACGGTTGCACAGGAAATGAGCAAAGCTATAGAGCGTGCCCGAAGCGGAGGTGGACCTACTTTCCTTGAGATGAAAACTTACCGTTACCGCGGTCACTCTATGTCTGATGCTCAACACTACAGGACCAAGGAAGAGGTGGAAGAGTACAAGAAGATCGATCCTATCACCCAGGTGAAAGAAGTGATCCTTGATAAGAAATACGCTACCGAAGAAGAGATCAAAGCAATCGATAAGCGAGTAAAAGACCTGGTAAAAGAATGCGAGGAATTTGCAGATAATTCAGATTATCCTCCGATCGAACAGCTTTACGATACCGTATACGAACAAGAAGACTATCCGTTTTTGCAACACAAATTATAAGTAATGGCAGAGATAATTAATATGCCTAGGTTGAGTGATACCATGGAAGAAGGTACCGTGGCAAAATGGCTCAAGCAAGTTGGAGATAAAGTAGAAGAAGGTGATATCCTTGCAGAGATTGAAACCGATAAAGCAACGATGGAATTTGAATCCTTCCATGAAGGGACCTTGTTGCACATTGGGATAGCTGAAGGCGATGGGGCTCCCGTAGATTCTCTACTGGCCATCATCGGGGAAGAAGGAGAAGATATTTCAGCCCTGCTGGATAACAAAGGTGGCGAAGCTAAAGAGGAATCCAAAGAAGAGCCAAAACCTGCTTCTGAAGAGAGTTCCCCTGCAGATAACGCTGCAAGTTCCGAAGTGCCCGAGGGTGTGGAGATCGTGAAAATGCCAAGGCTAAGCGATACCATGGAAGAAGGTACCGTCGCAAGTTGGTTAAAGAAGGTCGGAGATAGTGTGGAAGAAGGAGATATCCTGGCCGAGATCGAAACCGATAAGGCAACTATGGAATTCGAATCTTTCTACTCGGGTACCTTGTTGTATATAGGGATCAAAGAAGGAGAGTCTGCGCCTGTGGATGAAGTGCTGGCCATTATTGGCCCGGAAGGCACCGATGTTGATGCCATACTTAATGCTAAACCTTCAGGAGATAAAAAACAGGAATCAGGAAGTACATCTAAAGAGGAGGTTTCTGAAACCAAATCTACTGCAGATAACACCCGGCAGGAAACTGCCGCTCCTGAGACCCAGGACGGGCAGCGAATTTTTGTGTCGCCCCTGGCAAGAAAAATTGCTGAGGAGAAAGGAATCGACCTTTCCCAGGTTAAAGGCAGCGGCGATAATGGACGGATCGTTAAAAGGGATATAGAGAACTTTAAGCCCTCTGCTCAGCCAGAACAGGCAGCTAAGCCTTCGGCTTCGTCTGCACCGGCAGCGCCTGCTGTATCCATGGCCTTACCAGCCGGGGAAGAGCAGACTGAGGAGATTAAAAACTCTCAAATGCGCAAGGTGATCGCTAAACGCCTTGGAGAATCCAAATTCAGTGCTCCCCATTATTATCTCACCATTGAGGTAAATATGGATGATGCAAAAACCTCCCGGGCACAGATCAACAACCTTCCGGATACTAAAGTGTCTTTCAATGATATGGTTGTGAAAGCATGTGCCATGGCGCTGAAAAAGCACCCACAGGTAAATACAACCTGGAAAGGAGATACCACCCTTTACAATAAACATGTGCATGTTGGTGTCGCAGTTGCAGTTGAAGACGGACTGGTAGTACCCGTTCTGAAATTTACAGACCAGATGACGTTAAGCCAGATAGGGGCGTCCGTTAAAGACCTGGCAGGTAAAGCCCGGAACAAGAAGCTGACCCCGGCAGAGATGGAGGGAAGTACTTTTACCGTGTCTAACCTCGGGATGTTTGGAATACTTGAATTCACTTCGATCATTAACCAGCCTAATTCCGCCATTCTCTCTGTGGGAGCAATAGTAGAAAAGCCGGTAGTGAGAAATGGCGAGATCGTAGTGGGCAGTACGATGAAAGTAACGCTGGCCTGTGACCATCGTACCGTAGATGGTGCAACCGGTGCACAGTTCCTGCAAACACTGCGGGCATACCTTGAGAACCCGGTAACCATGTTAGCCTAATCTGGAAATATATGCATAATTCAATGAGCAATGTCTCATCTAAAAAGATCCCCGGAACAGCAGTATTGACCCTGCTGTTCTGGGGATCATTGTTTCTGGCCTCCTGCGGGTCAATACAGACAAGTCCGGTTGCAGCAGAAAAACTGGTTACAGACAGTACCAGGACCCGGAATATTATGGCTTACCTCGCCGGGGATGATCTCCAGGGCAGAGAAACAGGTACTCCGGGGATTGAAGCCGCAGCCGATTTTATCATAGAGGAATTCCGGAAATATGACGTCCTGCCTTATTTTGAGGGCTACAGGGATACCCTTTCGAACTTCCCTGAAACGGCCTATAACGTAGTGGGGGTTGTGCCCGGTAATGATCCTGAATTGAAGGATGAGTACATTGTGATAGGGGCGCATTACGATCACATTGGGGTGCAAAAGGAGGTAGCAGGTGACTCGATTGCCAACGGGGCTAATGACAATGCCTCGGGCACTACTGCGGTCATGGAACTCGCCCGGTACTTTGGCCGGTCACGAACCAACAAACGAAGCCTGATATTTGCCCTCTTTACCGCGGAAGAGAAAGGACTTCTGGGATCTGAACACCTCGCTCAAAAACTAAAGGCAGAAAATCTGGACTTGTACGTTATGCTGAATTACGAAATGATCGGAGTTCCTATGAATGGTAAGGATCACCTGGTTTACCTGACCGGTTACAATAGATCTAACCTTGCCGAAACAGTGAACCGGTATTCAGGGGACAAGCTTGTGGGGTTCCTTCCACAGGCGGAAGCCTATAACTTGTTCCGGCGTTCCGATAATTTAGCTTTCCACGAGGCTTTCATGGTTCCCTCTCAGACCTTTAGCAGTTTTGACTTCACCAATTTTGATCATTATCACAAGGTGGGAGACGAGGCTTCTTCCATGAACCCCGCTTTCATGGCCCAGGTCATTAATAAAATGATCCCGGTAGTAGAGCGTATCGCGAATGCGGAGGAGCGTGAAATAAAATATAACTGATGGCAAATATTATAGTTACCGGCAGCAGCCGGGGTATTGGGTTCCAATTGGCCAAATTACTGGCGGAAGACGGACATAAGATCCTTGCGATCTCCAGGAATGATAAACCTGTAAAGGAACTCAACAATCCGAATATTACAGCCTTGTCTCTTGATATCTGCAGTTCTGAAGACCTGGAAGAATTCAGGGAGTATCTGGAAAAAGAAGGCGCTGCTATAGATATATTGATCAATAATGCGGGCTCCCTTGTAAATAAACCTTTTCTTGAAACTACGCCGGAAGATTTTAAAAAGGTTTACGATGTAAACGTCTTCGGACTTGCGGCCTTAACGCAACTCGTTATTCCGTTTATGGGGTCTGGCGGGCATGTACTTACCATAAGTTCTATGGGAGGAATTCAAGGAAGCAGTAAGTTTCCGGGGCTCGCCGCCTACAGTAGCAGTAAGGGTGCAGTGATCACGCTTACGGAACTGCTCGCCGAAGAATTCAAGGATTCCGGACCTTCCTTCAACGCACTCGCTTTGGGGGCTGTACAGACCGAAATGCTCGAAGCGGCCTTCCCGGGTTACCAGGCACCAACTTCAGCGGCTGAAATGGCCTCCTATATCGCCGATTTTGCGCTGAACGGGCATAAATTCTATAATGGGAAAGTATTGCAGGTAAGTAATTCTACGCCCTGATCTGATCCTCTATAAGTCTCCGCTGGCCTATGGAGTCGGGATGGCTTGTGCAAAATGAGAATTATACTATTTTTGACCTGATGAACAATACTTTGCAACGCTATCTTCCGCCGGCCGCTGTAGTTCCTTGTTTCGATTTGATCAGGAAATATGAAGTCCACCTAAAGGTCGTTGACCAGCGGGTTACGCGTCATGGCGATTACCGTCGATTACCAGGCGGGCAACATCTCATCACAGTCAATGCCGGAGTCAATAAGTACCGGTTTCTGATCACCCTAATTCACGAGATCGCTCATTTAGTCGCATTTGAAAAGTATGGGAGACAGATCAAACCTCATGGATCGGAATGGAAAAGAACATTCCAGTTGCTGATGGTTCCCTTCATTCGGCCCGAAGTATTCCCGGCCAAGCTGCTTCCACTGCTGGCCCGGCACTTCAGGAATCCTAAGGCGAGTAGCGGTACGGATGCCGATCTCTCGATTGCCCTGATGGCCTATGATGAACCAAACGATAAGAGCTTTATATTTGAATTACCGGTTGGAAGTGTTTTCAGCATTTATAACGGTAAGATCTTTAAAAAAGGGAACAGGAGAGTAAAGCGCTATGAATGTGTGGAAATGGCTACAGGCAAAGTCTACCTTTTTCAACCCAACGCAGAGGTAGAATTGCTGAAGGCTGAATAATGACATCTTTCTGTCTTCAGTTTTAATAGTAAAGTCCTGACGCAGGATCACCATTTTATAATTAAACAACAAACCATGAATAAGAATTATTATGCCGTTGTAATGGCAGGAGGTGTCGGATCCCGGTTCTGGCCATTGAGTACGACCGAGAACCCGAAACAATTCCACGATATGCTGGGATCCGGGCAGACACTCATCCAGAAGACCGTACATCGGCTTACCAAATTTATACCCACTGAGAATATCCTTATCCTTACGAACCAGAGATATCTGTCCCTGGTCCTGGAACAATTACCTATGCTCAGCGAAGAACAGGTGGTGTTAGAGCCGGCGATGAGGAATACAGCACCTTGTATCTTGTACGCTGCATTAAAGATCCAGAAAAAGAATCCTGATGCAACTATGATCGTGGCTCCCAGTGATCACTGGATCGAAGACGAAAAAGCTTTTGAACAAGATGTAAAGGAATGTTTTGCCAGGTGTGAAGAAGAAAATGCCCTTTGTACCCTGGGTATAACCCCTACCTTTCCCAATACCGGGTTTGGATATATCGAGTTCGATAAAACCGATCAACAGGGAGAACCTGGGCTTAAAAAAGTGGTGCAATTTCGGGAAAAACCGGATTACCAAACAGCGAAATCTTTCCTGGAGCAGGGTAATTTCTTATGGAACGCAGGTATCTTTATGTGGGGAGTAGAAACCATTATCAACGCTTTTAAAAATTACCAACCCGGCACCTATTCCCTGTTTGAAAGCGGTCTGGAGGTCTATAATACCGATGAAGAAGCCCGGTTTATTAAGGAGAATTACCCAAAGGCAGAAAATATTTCTATCGATTACGCAATACTCGAGAAGTCGGACAGGATCTATGTGTTGCCCGCTTCTTTTGACTGGAATGACCTGGGAACCTGGGGATCCCTTTACGAAAAGATGCATGATAAAGCCGGGGATAATGCGATAGTTAACGGCACCCTGCTTTCCGAGGATTCATCAGGAAATATGATCAGGACCGAGGAAGGAAAACTCGTAGTTATAGACAGTATAAATGATTATATTATTGTAGATAAGAAGGATGTCCTCCTGATCTATCCCAAACAGAAAGAACAACATATCAAGGAAGTGGTCAGCAAGGTTAAGGACGCTTTCGGAGATCAATACATCTAAGTATGAGCCAGAAATTAGACCAGGATCAGCTGACCCCGACCAGTAAGGATGAGGGTAGTGCAGAAGAAGTAAAAAAGGATTTTAAAGGGCTGCTTGGGAGTATTAAACACTTCCTGGAGGAGCTTCTGGATATCCGGCAGAATACGGACAGGGAAGCTACCATGGAGGCTATAATCGCAGATATTCCTTTTAAGGGACACACGTCCTGGATTTTAGTCTGTTCTATTTTCATCGCGTCAGTAGGGCTCAATGCGAATTCCACAGCGGTGGTGATCGGGGCGATGTTAATTTCGCCACTGATGGGACCAATCCTCGGAATAGGCATGTCTATTGCGATCAACGATATTGATACCTTACGCCGGTCGTTGAAGAATTTTGCAGTCATGGTCTTTCTCAGTGTGCTTACGGCCTACTTTTTCTTTGTCCTTTTCCCTTTAAGAGATGAATCCTCTGAACTCCTGGCCAGGACAGCACCGGATATCAGGGATGTACTGATCGCATTTTTTGGTGGTCTCGCCCTGGTTATTGCGCGGGCAAAAAAAGGAACCATCGCCAGTGTGATCTTCGGGGTGGCGATTGCTACAGCACTTATGCCGCCGCTCTGTACGGTGGGGTTTGGGCTCGCTATAGGCAATATTTCCTACGCCGGCGGCGCCATGTACCTCTTTATAATCAATACTATTTTTATTGCCTTGGCCACTTTCCTGGTGCTGAAACTATTACAGTTCCCAATGGTGCGCTATGCAAATTCCAAAAGGCGCAGGTTTATAGCCCGGGTGGCTTCGGTGGTTGCCATCCTTGTTATGATCCCGGCCGGGTATACCTTCTATAAGGTCTTTGAAGAATCCAGGTATATGATCCAGGCAAATCAACTCATCAGTGAGACTATCGCGGTGTACCAGTTTAAAGGACCGGGCCGTTATATGGATAACCTCACCGATATTAACTATAACGATGATGGGGAATCCACGATCGAATTAGTGACCATGGGGAATGAAGTGATCCCGGATAACGTGATCGATACCTGGAGGGTACAGAAGAATCAGTATTCCAGGTTAAAGAATACCGATCTGAAAATCGTACAAGGCGGTCGGGATGACTCTGAGGAGAAATTCAATTACGTGAACGAACTGTACGAATCTAAAAAGGCTGAACTGCTGACCAAGGACGAACGTATCCGTATCCTGGAGGCCGAGGTGGCCAGTTTAAGCGAATTGACCATGGGTCAGATTCCTTTTAACCAGATCAGTGCGGAAGCAAGGACCAATTACGATAACCTGGCTGGCCTGGGCTTTGCCTATACCATTATGACCAACTTTGAAAAAATGGATACTATCCCAGTCTTCGAAGTGAAATGGAAAGAATCGACTCCCCCGTCAAGAATAGAGGAGGAGAGCAAGAAACTAAATGAATGGTTGAAATTGCGTTTAAATGACAACAGGATACAGGTAAAACAAATGTCGTCAGAATGATCAGTTCCTCTCTTCGATATACATCTGCCTGACTTTTTTAAACAGATCCGATGAGTAAACGAAATTGGTAACGGCCTCGTTATCTGTTTTAAATATTTCCTTGTTTGATCCTTCCCACTCCTTCTTGCCATTTTTAAGGAATACGATCTTTTCGCCTATTTCCATAACGGAGTTCATATCGTGGGTATTGACCACAGTCGTGATTTCGTATTCCTGTGTGATCTCCTGGATCAGGTTATCGATCAGGATCGCGGTCTTAGGATCAAGGCCGGAGTTTGGCTCATCACAGAAAAGGTACTTAGGATTCATGACGATCGCCCGTGCAATTGCCACCCGTTTCTGCATTCCGCCTGATATCTCTGCCGGGTATCGGTCATGCGCGTCTACCAGGTTGACCCTGTTAAGAACAAAATCAACCCGTTCTTTCATCTCGGCATAGGATTGCCTCGTAAACATTTCCAGGGGGAACATCACGTTGCCTTCCACCGTCAGGGAATCAAATAATGCACTTCCCTGGAATACCATTCCCATTTCCTGCCTCAGGTCCCGTCTTTCATCACCCGACAATTTGGAATAGATCCGTCCCTCATATGATATGGTCCCCTCTTCCGGGGTCAATAGACCTAAAAGGCATTTGAGAAAAACCGTTTTACCGGATCCGCTCTGGCCAATGATAAGGTTGGTCTTACCTTTTTCAAAGCTGGTGGTAATACCCTTGAGTACGTGAGTGTCTCCGAAAGATTTGTGTAAGTTATCTACTTCTATCATTAGCCTAAAAGGAGTTGGGTGAGAATAAAATTAGTAATGATGATCACAACACTGGTCCAGACAAAAGCGGTTGTACTGGCCTTACCAACATCTAATGCACCACCGGTCATGTAAAACCCATGAAAGGATGGGATGGTGGCAATGATAAATGCAAAAACAAAGGTCTTGATAAAGGAATAGGTGACGTGGTAAGGAATGAAATCCATTTGCAGACCTTCAATAAAATCTCCACTGGAACTGTAGCCCCCTGCAATATTGGCAAGATAACCTCCAAAAACTCCCACATACATGGCGATCGCTACGGCAAAAGGATAAAATAACATGGCGATGATCTTGGGGAAGACCAGGTAGTTCAATGCGTTTACCCCCATTACTTCGAGGGCGTCGATCTGTTCTGTAACCCGCATGGTCCCGATGCTCGAGGTGATATATGAACCTACTTTCCCGGCCATAATGATGGAAGTAAAGGTGGGGGCAAATTCCAGGATGACCGACTGCCTTGTGGCAAACCCGATAAGATTCTTAGGGATCAGCGGGTTAGTTAAGTTGAGAGCGGTCTGGATGGCGACAACACCCCCGATGAAAATGGCGATAAAAATGATAATGCCCAGGGAGTTAAATATCAGCTCATCGATCTCCTTCAGGATCAGGGATCTCATGATCCGCCACTTGGTCGGCTTTTTAAATACTTCCCGTATCATAATGGCATAACTGCCAATCGCTGATAAATAATTCATGCAGTTGGTATAATCGTGTGTTCGTAAAAATAATAATATTCAACTTCAAATAACCTTCTATTATTGATTAAGGGTTTAATTAATTATTTTTGGGCCTTTAATAATGAACTATGGTTTTTCCTAAGAGGCAGGTATTAGGGCTGGTGATGATCACCGTCTTTTGTATAAATAACATATGGGCGCAAAAAAAAGATAACCGTGATGCCACACCTTTCAAATCCCCGAAGCTGGTAGTAGGCATAGTGGTCGATCAGATGCGATACGATTACCTAACCCGGTTCTGGTCTCATTACGGGGATGGTGGGTTTAAACGTATGGTTGGCGACGGCTTCCTTTGCAAGGATCACCACTTTAATTATGCACCAACCAGTACCGGTCCTGGACATGCTTCGGTCTATACGGGTGCAACCCCTTCCATGCACGGGATTATCGGGAATAACTGGTACGATAAGGAAAACGATATAAGTGTTTACTGCGTAGACGATCCTTCTTATAATTCCGTAGGAACCCAAGGATCTGCCGGACAGGCTTCTCCACATCGTTTATTAGTAAGTACCATTACAGACCAATTGAGGCTGCATACACAGATGCGAGGCAAAGTAGTGGC
The DNA here is from genome assembly GCF_004362865.1 of Zeaxanthinibacter enoshimensis. Classification (GTDB taxonomy): domain Bacteria; phylum Bacteroidota; class Bacteroidia; order Flavobacteriales; family Flavobacteriaceae; genus Zeaxanthinibacter; species Zeaxanthinibacter enoshimensis. Next base: position 38,434 of record NZ_SNYI01000003.1, read on the forward strand.
TGTTGCTCTGAAAGACAGGGGGGCAGTTTTACCGGGAGGTCATATGGCCAACGCGGCGTATTGGTTCGTAGGCGGGGATGAAGGCAAATGGGTAAGCAGCTCCTATTACATGAATGCGCTTCCGGCCTGGGTGCAGCATTACAACGAATCCAAGGCCGTAGACCAGTATAAAAAGCCATGGAATACCATAAAGAAAATAACATCTTACCGGGAAAGTACCGTTGACGACAACGCGTATGAAGGACTTTTTGAGGGTATGGAAAGACCTGTGTTCCCTTATGACCTGCCTGCCCTTTGGGAGGCTAACGGGGGATATGATATCCTGAGATTTACACCATATGGCAATAGCATGACCACAGATTTTGCCCTGGAGGCGCTGAAAGGAGAAGAGCTGGGCCGGGACGATATCACGGATTTTCTTGCTATCAGTTATTCCAGCACGGATTACGCCGGACATAAGTTCGGGGTAGATTCCAAGGAGGTCCAGGATACCTACGTACGGTTAGATATAGAATTGGAGAAATTATTTGAGAAGCTGGATAAGGAAGTAGGGGAAGGGGAATATACTGTGTTTTTAACTGCTGATCACGGGGCTATCCCCGTGCCTTCCTATCTTTCGTCCAATAAGATGCCTGCGGGTTATACCGGCTCGCTCATGGGGAAACAACAATTCCAGGATTTCCTGCAATACAAGTATGGTGGTACCGAACTGATCAAGAACATCTCCAATGACCAGGTATTCCTGGACCAGGAAGTGGTTAAAAGTCTTGACCTGAACCCCAGGGAGATTCAGGAAGAATTGGCGAGGGAATTGCTGGGTTACGAGGATATCAGCCAGGTATATACGGCTTACCAGATGCAGCATAACAATTTCACCAGTGGAATTCCTTACATCCTGCAAAATGGGTATAACCAGAAGCGGTCCGGGGATATTCTCTATGTTCCCAAGGCAGGTTATATTTCTTACGGAAAAACCGGGTCGACACATGGCTCTGCTCAGATCTATGACACCCATGTGCCTTTGTTATTCTATGGTGCAGGGATCCGGCAGGGTTCAACCACTGAAAGGACTGAAATTCCCGATATAGCACCTACGATCTCTGTCCTGCTGGGAATTGCATACCCTAATGGTACCACCGGTGAACCTATCGGTGAAGTCTTAGAATAATTTCTTCCGGATATTTCGCCATCTGAGTGCTCTGGTGAATGCTCCTTCATCAGGGCTTACCAGGTATGGGGATCCGATATCTGCTGCCTTGAAAAATCCCTGCATATTGTGAAGAAATACGAGCGGGTTCTTCAGTTTCCACGCCATCTTTAACGATGCTATCACCGTGATCATAAAACCATACCGCATCTGGTACATAGCCATTCCCTGTAATAACCTGGCTTTCCTGTTATAAGCTTTCCCAAGAGGGCGGAGGTGTTTTACATGCAATTCATCTATGGTAACGATGCGAAAGCCGTGGTACTGTGCCAGTAATTCATCTATGGTGTCCCAACCCATGGCATTTTTTAGTCCGCCTATGGCCTGGAAACATTTCTTGCTGTACGATTTGATGGCCCCACGGACATGGTCGTGATTCATCGGGTGGTTAAGCTTCCATTGTCCATTACTGTCTTCTTCGTAGATGAAGCCACCCGCTATACCTACATTCTCATCGGTCCTGAAAGTGAGTGCAATTTCTTCGAAATAATTTTCGGGAAGAATAACGTCTGCATCCAGCTTTACTATGAAATCATATTCCTCATCCAGCAGTTCCAGCCCTGCATTAAAGGCATTGATCACTTTGCTGCCAGGTAAATGCAGGTCAGAGGAGCTGGTGTTCACCTTTTCTATAGCGGGATGTTTGGTGATAAAGTGATCGATGATTCTTTCAGTATCGTCGGTCGAGTTATCATTGACCACCACTATTTTTTTAGGCATGAGTTTCTGAACGCATAGCGAAGTGAGCGTAGCTCTAAGATGAGCTTCTTCATTATGGGCGGGAATTACAACATAATAATGCATAAAATAAAAATACGTATTCTGGGAGGATGATAAACAGAATTACCCAGTTTTGGACCGGGTGGCGTACACCATATAATAGCGGGGTGTAAAAAGTCGAAGGAATGGACGGATCCCAATTCGGTTCACAGGGTGGCACCATTTGGTACGGGACTCTATCTTCCAGCCCGACTTTTCCAGCAGCCAGTCAAATTGCCAGTCCTCGAATTCATGGTAATGCCGGTCCCAGGGATCTGAATCACTTTTATAGGCCGGTGAGAACCATAACTTCAGCGGAACGCTGGCTACGAGTTTCTCTGACCTGATATTGCGGAGTACATTGAACGGAGCGAGCAGGTGCTCAAAGATCTCGAAAGCCGTAACCACTTCGGCATCTGTTTGCTGTACTGCCGAGAAATCGATGTCCAGGTCTTCGCCCCCGGTGTTTTCAACCTGGTATCCCCGGTCTTTAAGAATCCCGGATAATGGATTCTTTACCCCAAGGTCAAGTATCCGGTCTTCTTTCGGGATATGACTTTCGAGGAATTGTATGGTTTTCTGATATCGTTTGTGGGGAAAGGTTTTCTCGTACATTTCAGATCTTGTATACAATGGCGTTGATGTTCATGCCGGCGCCAACGCTGGCAAAGATAACAACATCTCCTTTCTGTACACTATGCGGTTTCATTTCGCCTTTCCGAACCATGTCGAATAAAGTGGGGACCGTTGCTACCGAGCTGTTCCCCATCTCGTGGATATTCATCGGCATGATTCCCTCCGGTACATCCATATTGTAGAGCTTATAAAAGCGCTTTATAATAGCTTCATCCATCTTCTCATTGGCCTGGTGAATAAAGATCTTTTTTACTTCCTCTATACCGATACCGCTGCTTTCGAGGCAGTCGTACAGCGCTTTGGGCACGTGAGATACGGCAAATTCGTAAATTTTTCGGCCATACATCTTGATATACTGCCGGGTATCAGTAGCTTTCTTATCATAAGATTCTCCGTAGAACAGATAATAGGCCTCATCCTGGGAGTAGGTAGCAGATTCGTGGGCAAGAATATTACCACCATCCGAGGTAGCTTCCAATATGCAGGCCCCGGCCCCGTCAGAATAGATCATGGAATCACGATCGTTCTGGTCTATCACCCTTGACAGGGTTTCACCACCTATCACCATGCATTTCCTGGCCATCCCGCTCTTAATATAAGCATGAGCCTGTATCACTCCCTCTATCCAACCTGGACATCCAAACAGCATATCATACGCAACACAGCGGGGATTCTTTATCTGTAAGAGATGTTTTACACGGGTGGCGAGACTGGGTACGGTATCGGCCTGTGCTTTTCCATGAGGGACATTACCAAAATTATGGGCAAAGATGATATAATCCAGGGTCTCCTTATCGATTCCCGCATCATCGATCGCTTTCTGAGCTGCAAAGAAGCCGAGGTCAGAAGTGTTATACTCGTTTTTTGCATACCGTCTTTCTCCAATACCAGTGATGGCCTGGAATTTTTCTATGATCACCGCGTTGGGATATGAGAAAGGGGTGCCATCAGCGTTCAAAAAAACGTTTTGGTCAAATGCCTGGTTTGGGGTGATCACTGAAGGGATATAACTGCCTGTTCCTGTAATTCCGATATTCATATTTGAAAATTGAAGTAAAACCTTATCAAGCTATTAAAATAAATAATTATCGCAACGTACTTCTTTAAGACAATACGACGCCCAACATGACGGTAAGATAAAAAAAGACCCGTTCTTGGAACGGGTCTGAATAAATATTTAAAGAAATTTATGCTTCTGCGTAGGCCTCGATGGGTGCGCAGGTGCATATAAGATTACGATCTCCATACGCTTCATCCACTCTTCTCACCGTAGGCCAGAATTTATTTTCCTGGACATATGGTAATGGGTATGCTGCTTCTTCCCTGCTGTATGGGAAATCCCAATCATTGCTGGTAAGCATATCGAGAGTATGGGGCGCATTTTTCAAAACAGGATTCGGGGCATCTTCGCTCCCGGCATCAATTTCCGAACGGATGGCCAGCATGGCATCGCAGAATCGATCCAGTTCGTCCAGGCTTTCACTTTCAGTAGGTTCTATCATCAGGGTTCCGGCTACCGGGAATGAAACCGTAGGCGCGTGGAAACCGTAATCCATAAGTCGCTTGGCAATATCAGTTACTTCTATGCCTTTTTGTTTGAATGGCCTGCAGTCGATGATCATTTCGTGTGCCGCTCGGCCTCGTTCTCCTGTATAGAGCACATCAAATTTATTGGCAAGGCGACCTTTGATATAATTGGCGTTAAGGATTGCCATCTTCGTGGCATTCGTCAGGCCATTCACCCCAAGCATTTTAATATATCCATACGAGATCAGGCATACCAGTGAGCTGCCCCATGGAGCTGCGGATATCGCTTCTATTGCCTTTTCTCCGCCGGTACTTATCACAGGGTTACCCGGTAAGAAAGGAACCAGTTGTTCGGCAACACAGATCGGGCCGACCCCGGGTCCGCCTCCTCCGTGGGGAATGGCAAATGTTTTATGCAGGTTCAGGTGGCAAACGTCTGCACCGATTGTAGCAGGGTTGGTAAGCCCCACCTGTGCGTTCATATTTGCCCCGTCCATATAAACCTGCCCGCCATGGTCATGGATCATCTGTGTAATCTTGCGGATAGAGGATTCAAATACCCCGTGGGTAGAAGGATAAGTGACCATGAGTGCCGCAAGATTTTCCGAATGTTTTTCAACTTTCTCTTCCAGGTCCTTCAGGTCTATGTTCCCGTTTTGGTCCGTCTTGGTTACCACAACCTTCATCCCGGCCATTACAGCCGAAGCAGGGTTAGTACCGTGAGCTGAAGCCGGGATCAGGCAAACGTCCCGATGCGCTTCACCTCTTGACTCGTGGTAGGCACGAATGGTCATCAGACCGGCGTATTCTCCCTGCGCGCCAGAATTTGGCTGGAGGGAAGTGCCTGCAAACCCGGTGATAACGGATAGATCATCCGCCAGTTTTTTCAGGATGTACTGGTAGCCCTCTGCCTGCTCTACAGGAGCAAAAGGATGTATGTTCGCCCACCTGGCCATACTCAAGGGCAGCATCTCTGAAGCTGCATTCAGTTTCATGGTACAGGATCCCAGGGAGATCATAGAGTGGTTCAGGGCGAGATCCTTGCGTTCCAGTTTCTTCATGTAACGCATCAGTTCTGTCTCTGAATGGTAGGTGTTGAAGATCTCGTTCTCAAGGAAAGCAGATTTTCTTTTGATAGCCTCTGAGAAAGAAAGGCCCGCGGACAATTCATTTACTTCTACCCCGTCTTTTCCAAGAGCTTCGCTGAAAATCCCGATAATATGCTGAACATCTTTCAGTGATGTGGCTTCGTTGACAGCCACAGACAGGGTTTCCCCATCAATGTAAAGGAAATTTACCCCCGCTTTTTCTGCGACAGGTTTTATTAAAGAAGTATCTGCTTTGATCAGCAGGGTGTCAAAATACTGGTCGTTCAGCTGCTCCACACCCATAGCTTTTAATGACTCAGAAAGGGTGTGCGCTGAGCGGTGAATCTTACCGGCGATATACTGTAACCCTTTCGGACCATGGTACACTGCATACATTCCGGCCATTACTGCAAGCAGTACCTGGGCCGTACAGATATTAGAAGTAGCCTTATCTCTTTTTATATGTTGTTCCCTGGTCTGTAAAGCCATCCTCAAAGCAGGCTTGCCATCCAGGTCTTTGGTGCGGCCTATGATCCTGCCCGGAATACTCCTTTTAAATGCATCCCTGGTGGCAAAGTATGCTGCGTGCGGACCTCCATACCCCAGGGGTATCCCGAAGCGCTGTGTTGTACCTACTACCACGTCTGCCCCGAATTCGCCGGGAGGAGTGAGCATTACAAGGCTCATCAGGTCAGCAGCTACGGCCACTTTTATGTCTTTTTCATTGGCTTTGGCAATGAATGTACTAAGGTCATGGATCTGTCCGTATTTTCCCGGGTACTGCAGCAGTGCCCCGTAAAAATCATCTCCGAAAGTGAAATCTTCATAGGATCCTACAACCAACTCAATGTTCAATGGTTTAGACCTGGTTTTCAATACTGCCAGGGTTTGCGGAAGTACATCCTCGGAAACAAAGAATTTTAAAACTTCCTGCTTCTTCTGGTCCCGGCTTCTCAGATCAAATAACATGGTCATTGCCTCGGCAGCTGCTGTACTTTCGTCCAGCAGGGATGCATTGGCCAGTTCCATCCCAGTCAGGTCGCAGACCATGGTCTGGAAGTTCAAGAGCGCTTCAAGGCGGCCCTGGGCAACTTCAGCCTGGTAAGGAGTGTAGGCGGTGTACCAACCCGGGTTCTCCAGTATATTTCTTTTGATGACAGAAGGGAGGAGGCTTTCGTGGTACCCCAGACCGATATAGCTTTTGAAAACCTTGTTCTTTTCACCCAGTTCCTGTATGTGGCTGAGGAACTCGTGTTCACTCATTGCGGTATCCAGGTCTAAAGGTTCTTTTAACCTGATGTCATCCGGAATGGTTTCATACATTAATTGCTCCAGGTTCTCTACGCCAATGTATTGGAACATATGGGGTAAGTCATTTTCCCTGATACCGATATGGCGTGATGCGAACAAGTCTGTCTTCATAACTGCTATAGCTTTTTGCGAAATGTTGTGCAAAATTAGGTATTAAATCTCGTAATCATAATATAGCTAACCCCAACATTTTGAAAGTTTTTAACCAAAATAACAGCTTATTAACACTTTGCCTACTTTTGTTCAATGAGGGCGCTTAAACAGAGCTTGGATTTTTACCTGGATGCCAGTGTTCACGTGGCCCTGTCTGTAGTAGCTTTGATAGATATTACGGCGCGTTTCTTCAACCTGGGGCAAGATGAACATTTAAGCTATTTCATGTTCTTTGCCACAATTGTCTGTTACAATTTTATCAAGTACGGGATAGAGGCGAGGAAGTATTTTTTTGTGTCTAATAGCTACCATCGCTATATACAGGTCTTCAGTTTTATAGCGGGGATCTTTGGGGCATACCATGCGTACTTCCTGGAGAGGGAAGTTTGGATTACCCTGGTCTTGCTCACAGTCCTTATCGGGCTCTATGCCCTGCCTGTACTGCCACATGCCCGAAATCTCAGGAATCTCGGTATACTTAAAGTATTAATGGTGGCTTTTGTGTGGGCCGGGGTCACGGTTATATTACCTGTCGTCTCTTCCGGGCTGCCATTGGGTTGGGATATACAGGTGGAGGCAGGTCAGCGGATGATCGTGATCCTGGTACTGATGATACCGTTTGAGATCAGGGATATGTTCATTGATCAGCCGGCTTTGAAAACCTTACCCCAGCGCCTTGGTGTCAGGGGTAGCCGTTGGCTTGGTATACTGTTGTCCGTAATCTTTGTATTAGCAACCTTTTTCAAGGATGCTTATACCGCAACGGAACTTTATTCTAAAATAATATTTGCTGTACTTCTGGTCCTGGTGATGTGGTTAACCCGGGAAAAGCAATCTGAATATTTTGCATCTTTCTGGGTGGAATTAACACCCCTGGTGTGGTGGGCAATACTGTTGATCCTGGGGCAACTAATTTAATGCGAAAACATTTTCTTCTTCATTTCATCCTTCTCTTCTTCAGAAAGATAACGGAGGCTGGCCCGGCTGAATAAGGCGGATAACTGAGCATTCTTTTTCACGAAACCTGAACAGAGCGCACACCTGAACAGGTGAAAACGCAGCATCAGTTTCTCTTTAAAACTGGCTTCCCGGTATTCTTTTTTGTTGCTGATGATTGCAGCTTCCTGGCAAGTTATTTTCATGATCTGAACCAATTTTCATTAAGGCAACCCATCAGAGCAGCGCGTGCCCTGTGGATCATGACCCAAAGGTTAGACGGGTTGATTCCCAATTCATTACAAATGGTTTCAGTTTCAAGTCCTTCAATCGTTTTCATGGTGAAAACCCTGGACTGTTTTTTAGGGAGCTTAGAAATGCATTCCTGAATGGCAAGTCCCAGTTCTTCATTTTCGATAGCATCATTTTCTTGGAGGCTGTCGGGGTCTGCCACCTGTTCTTCCAGCCATTCCCCCTCGTTGTCATAAGAAGATTTGTACTGCATACGAACTTCGGCCTTACCTTTTTTAGAGTTGATCTTTCGATAGTGATCAATCACTTTTCTTTTCAGGATGGCGATGAGCCAGGTGCGCTCCGTTGCATTGCCTTTGAAATTCACAGCCGATTTTAATCCGGCAAAAAAGGTCTCTTGTACCAGATCTTTCGCAATCTCTGGTTCACTTACCCGCACCAGGGCGTAATTGTAGAGGTAGTCCGCGTATAGGTCTACCCAGCTTTCCGGTTTTAATACCGATTCGCTCATATCCTTAATCTTATACTCAAATGTAAATGAAAATTCAGCAATATTGCTACTTTTGAAGCTTAGCTTAACACTTCTATGGGAAAACTCAAATATTTATTTATACTACTTATCTGCATGGCCTGCCAGGATAAGAATACGATGTCTATTACAGAATATGTAAAGGGTGCCAGTCCTGACGATCAGTTGATAGATGTGCGTACGCCACAGGAGTTCAGGGCAGGTCATCTGCCGGGTGCCGTGAACATGGATATTCTCCAGGAAGGGGTACTCGCGCAATTCCAGTCCCTGGATAAGGATAAGACCGTCTATGTATACTGCCAGAAAGGGGGCCGAAGCGCTCGGGCTTCCAAGTTTCTCGATTCCCTGGGATACAAAACGGTTGACCTGTTAGGTGGGTACAGTGCCCTGCCGGCAAAGCCCTGATCAGTTCGATCCTGTTTTCTGCAACAGTCCTGCTCGTTCCAGCAGCGGTTCAATGCTGGGCTCACTTCCCCTGAATTTCTTATATAGCTCCATGGGGTGTAAGGTTCCGCCTTTCGAGAGTATATGTTCCCTGAACTTGCTCCCGGTAGCAGCACTGAAAATTCCTTCTTTCTTAAATACAGCAAAAGCATCTGCATCCAGTACTTCAGCCCATTTATAGCTGTAATAACCGGAAGCATATCCTCCCTGGAAGATGTGTGAGAACGAAGTACTCATACAGGTTTCCGGTGTTTCAGGATACAACTGGGTGCCTTCAAACGCTTTCAGTTCAAATTCCTTTACGTCGCTAATGGTTTTAGGATCCTCACTATGCCAGGCCATATCCAGTTTCGCAAAACTAAGTTGCCTCAGTGTAGCCATTCCCTCCTGGAAAGCCGCTGATTCTTTAATTCTTTCGACGAGCTCCGATGGGATCACTTCCCCGGTTTCGTAATGCATGGCAAAAAGTTGAAGGGCTTCGGGTTCATAACACCAGTTTTCCATGATCTGGCTGGGCAGTTCTACGAAATCCCAGTAAACCGAGGTCCCGGAAAGGCTGGGATAGGTGGTGTCAGCTAACATGCCGTGAAGGCCATGCCCGAATTCGTGGAAGAGGGTTGTTACCTCGTTAAAGGTCAGTAACGATGGTTTTTTGCTGGTCGAACGCGTAAAATTACAGACGTTAGAGATATGGGGTCTTACATTCTCTCCATTCCGGATATACTGGGGTTTATAAGAGGTCATCCATGCCCCACCGCGCTTGCCTTCCCTGGGGTGGAAATCTGCGTAAAAAACAGAGATAAACCGGTCTTCCTGGTCATAGACCCGGTAGGTTTTTACTTCCTCGTGGTAGGTATCTATATCTGTTACTTCCCGGAATCGCAAACCGAAGAGTTTTTCAGCTACTTTGAAAACCCCTGAAATTACTTGTTCCAGCTTAAAATAAGGTTTCAGTTTTTCATCGTCCAGGTCAAAGAGTTTCTGCCTGAGTTTTTCAGAGTAATAAGCCCCGTCCCATTTTTGCAGGGTTTCGATTCCATCTCTCTGGTATGCAAAATCGGCCAGCTCTTTAAATTCTCTTTCGGCCGCGGGCTTAGCTTTCTCCGCGAGTTCGTCAAGGAATTCCGCAACCTTGTCAGGGGTTTCTGCCATTCGTTCTTCTAAGACAAAATGGGCATGGTTGTCGTAGCCGAGCAGTTCTGCTCTTTCCTGTCTAAGGTTTACGATCCTGAGGATAATTTCCCTGTTATCCAGTTCGTCCCCGTGAAAACATTTGCTCCCGAAAGCTATGGCAAGTTCCTTGCGAAGTTCCCGGTTGTTAGCGTATTTCATAAAGGGAATATAGCTGGGATAATCAAGGGTGATCAGCCAGCCGTCTTTATTCCTGGATTCGGCTAGTTGTTTGGCTGCATCTTTTTCATCTTCTGGTAAACCGTCCAGGTCTTTCTCATCAGTGAGATGTAATTCGTATTTCTTGGTTTCGGCGAGTACGTGTTCCCCGAAAGTGAGTTTTAGTTTTGCCAGCTCAGCATCTATTTCTCTTAAGCGCGACTTCTTCTCTTCCGGCAGGTTAGCCCCGTTGCGGGTGAAACTCTTATACTTCCGGTCTAGCAGGGTGCGTTGCTCTGCTGTCAGTTCTAATGAATCTATTTGTTCGTAGACTTTTTTAACCTTTTTAAAAAGAGGTTGGTTCAGGGTGATGTCGTTTCCGAACTCCGTAAGCATGGGAGAGATCTCCTGGGCCAGTTTCTGAATTTCTTCGTTGGTCTCTGCCGAATTCAGGTTAAAGAACACACTCGATATCCTGTCCAGTTGCTGTCCTGCAAATTCAAGAGCTTCTATGGTGTTTTCGAATGTTGGTTCTTCCTTGTTCCCGGTGATCGCATCTATTTCTGCACGAGCTTCTGCAAGCGCTTTTTCGATGGCCGGCATAAAGTGTTCGTTTTTGATCTGGGAAAATGGTGCGGTATCAAAAGGAGATAATAATGGATTCATGCTGTTGTGTTTTGGGGATGATAAGAATGGCTGAAGTCTAACCTTTCTTGCTCACTTGTTTTGCGCCTTCAATCACTTTGTTTTTAAGGCCTTGTTTGTACTGGCTGATCTTTTCAAGGACCCCGGCATCACTACTCCCAAGGATCTGGGCTGCCAGGATACCGGCATTTTTTGCGCCGTTCAGGGCAACCGTGGCTACCGGGACTCCTCCGGGCATCTGAAGTATGGAAAGGACCGAATCCCAGCCGTCTATAGAATTACTGCTCTTCACGGGAACACCAATTACGGGAAGAGGGGTAAGGGAAGCGAGCATACCTGGAAGATGTGCGGCCCCGCCTGCACCGGCGATGATCACAGCATAATTTCGTAAATGGGCATTCTGTCCAAAATCGAACATCTTTTCCGGGGTACGGTGTGCAGAAACGATGTCAACATCCACCTCTATGCCAAATTCCTTCAGTATGTCTACAGCATCCTGCATTACAGGCAGATCACTGGTACTGCCCATTACTACGGCAACTTTTTTCATTCTTACTTCTCTTTACTGATTACTCTGATTTTCTGTTTTACTTCTTCTGCGATCTCCCTTGCCGTGCTGAGGTCGTGGTTTACAACGGTAACATGGCCCATTTTACGAAATGGCCTGGTGAGACGCTTCCCGTAAATATGGGGAGTTACACCTTTCATGGCAAGGATCTTCTCGATATTTTCATAGACCACCGGCCCCTGGTATCCTTCCTCACCTACGAGGTTAACCATTACCCCTGCTAGTTTACTATCCGTGTTGCCCAGGGGAAATCCTAAAACAGCCCTGAGGTGTTGTTCAAACTGGTTGGTGAAACTGCCTTCTATGGAGAAGTGTCCACTATTGTGAGGTCTTGGCGCCACCTCATTAACGAGGATCTCGTCTTCTTCGGTCTGGAACAGCTCGACGGCCAGCAGCCCGACCTGCCCGATCGCCTCTGAAACTCTTAAGGCAACTTCCCGTGCTTTTTTCTCTACTTCCGGGGCTATCCGCGCCGGGCAAATAACATATTCTACCTGGTTCGCCTCTGGATGAAATTCCATTTCAACAACAGGGTAGGAGGATATTTCACCCGATGCGGAACGGGCAACGATAACCGCGAGTTCATTCTTGAATGGGATTAATTCCTCGGCAATGCATTCTACATTGGGGAGGCTTTTCAGGTCAGCTTCGTTCCGGACGATCTTTACGCCTTGCCCGTCGTAACCAAAACGGGCGCTCTTCCAGACAAAAGGGAATTCCTGCCCGCCATTGCGAATACTGTCTGCTATCTCGCTGGTGTAGGCATAGCGGGAATAGGGTGCCGTTGGGATTTCATGATCGGTATAAAATAATTTCTGGGTAGCCTTGTTCTGTATGATCCCCAATGACTTTGTAGGGGGGTAAACCTTTATGCCTTCGTCTTCCAACGCTGCCAGTGCATCCAGGTTAACATTTTCTATCTCTATGGTAAGCACATCTGCCTTTCGGCCGAATTCCATCACCGTCTGGTAGTCCATCAGGTCTCCAACTTCAAAATAGTCGCTTCCTACTTTACATGGTGCTTCTTCCGAGGGGTCGAGCACCCGGGTTTGAATATCAAATTTCCTGGTTTCCTGCAGCAGCATTTTGCCGAGTTGACCACCTCCGAGTATACCCAGTTTAAAGTCTGAAGAAAAAAAGTTTGTGCTCGTTCCTGTTGTTTTCTTTGGTAAACCGTTCATCATGACCACAAAAATACAGCTAAATCTCAGATTCAAAGGATGGCGGCTCAAAAAAGAAAAATCAAAATGTTATCTTTGGCGTTCAGCAATATCACAACCATTGATAACACTGCACGACAAACAATTTAAGCCCTTTTTAACGGAGCAGCAGATCCTGGACGCAGTAGCCAAGATCGCGGGTGATATCGCCCGTGATTACAAGGACCAAGTGCCCATATTTGTTGGTGTTCTGAACGGGTCATTCATGTTCGTGTCAGATTTTTTAAAGTGTTATCCTCACCCCTGCGAGGTCTCCTTTGTAAAATTGAGTTCCTACCAGGGCCTGACCTCTACAGGAATCGTGGAAACACTGCTAGACCTCCCTGATAATATCGAAGGCAGAAGTGTTATAATCCTGGAGGATATTATAGATACCGGGCGTACGTTACAGGAACTGGTTCACCTTTTCTCGGAAACGAATGTTAAGGATTTCAAGATCGCCAGCCTCTTCTATAAATCAGAGATCTATAACGGGGAATATTCCATCGATTATTTTGGAATGGAAATTCCTAATAAGTTCATAGTGGGTTATGGTCTGGATTACCTGGAGCTGGGGAGAAATTTGAGAGAAGTTTACGAACTAAAAAAACCTAAGATGATCAATCTTGTATTATTTGGAAAACCTGGTGCCGGTAAAGGGACCCAGGCTGCATTCCTGAAAAAAGCCTATAACCTGATCCATATCTCTACCGGGGATGTTTTCCGATATAATATTAAAAATGAAACAGCATTAGGTAAGCTGGCCCAATCCTATATGGATAAAGGAGACCTCGTACCTGATGAGGTGACTATTAAAATGCTGCAGGAAGAAGTGGAAAAGCACCCGGAAGCCAATGGATTTATCTTTGATGGTTTCCCGCGGACGGCAATGCAGGCTGAAGCGCTGGACCATTTCCTGGAATCGAAGGATATGCAGATCGATGCAACCATTGCCCTGGAAGCAGATGACCAGGAATTACTTCAGCGTTTGTTAAAGCGAGGAGAGATCAGTGGGCGTCCTGACGACCAGGACGAAGAAAAGATCAGGAACCGTTTTGCGGAATACACTAAGAAGACAGCGCCCTTACGAGACTATTACAAAGCCCAGGGAAAACTGCACGTCGTTAACGGGATAGGTGATATCGAGGAGATCACCGACAGACTGCACCAGGTTGTCAAAGGCCTGCAGGAAGCCTGAGCTGAAAACAGCCCGGTTTAACCGGTATTACTATTCACTATAAATTTATTCCCTAGATGACCGAAGGAAATTTTGTCGATTATGTAAAAGTACATCTCAGTTCCGGGAACGGCGGGAAAGGCTCAACTCACCTGAGACGGGAGAAGTATGTGGCTAAAGGAGGTCCTGACGGGGGTGATGGAGGCCGGGGTGGTCATATCATCCTGAGGGGGAATAAGAACCTCTGGACCCTGCTGAGCTTCAAATTCAAACGTCACTTTAAGGCCGGGCACGGCGAACACGGTGCCAAGCAGCGGAGTACCGGGGCCGATGGGGAAGACATTTACCTGGACGTACCGTTGGGAACAGTGGTGCGTGATTCCGAAACAAACGAAGTCCTCTTCGAGATCACTGAAGACGGGGAGGAAAAGATCGTTGTTGAAGGAGGATTGGGTGGCCGGGGTAACTGGCATTTTAAAACTTCAACCAACCAGACTCCGCGATATGCACAACCGGGGATCCCGGGACAGGAAAAAGATGTGACGCTGGAGCTGAAGGTGCTGGCTGATGTAGGCCTGGTCGGTTTTCCCAATGCAGGAAAATCTACCTTGCTGTCTGCAGTTACAGCGGCTAAACCAAAGATCGCCGATTACCCATTTACAACGTTGAAACCGAATCTGGGGATCGTCCAGTACAGGGAATTTAAAAGTTTCGTCATCGCCGATATTCCCGGGATAATAGAAGGAGCGGCAGAAGGCAAAGGACTGGGGCATTACTTTTTGCGCCATATAGAACGGAATTCTTCGCTCTTATTCATGATCCCAGCAGATGCTAAGGATATCGTGGAGGAATACGAGATACTTTTGAACGAACTTCGGAAATATAATCCTGAACTACTGGATAAAGAACGCATCGTGGCTATTTCCAAAAGTGACCTGCTGGATGAAGAATTAAGATCTGAAATGAAGGAGGAGCTGGATGCCTATTTTAAAGAGACAGATTACCTCTTTATCTCTTCCGTGGCCCAGACCGGTCTTCAGGAACTGAAAGACCGCCTCTGGAAGCAACTTAACGATTAATACCCCCGAGGCTGGAACAGCCCCATAATTTTCGTTACATTAGAATATGTAAGGACCATTTTAGATGCTTCATCATGAGATTACTGTTCATTGTGATATTAGGGATCGCGTTGTCTGTATCTTCTTCCTGTTCCGTGATCAGGGTGCGGCACGATTACGATAAGACAGCCGATTTTTCTAATTATACCACTTATAATTACCCGGAGGTCATGACCACCGGCCTGAGTGAACTGGATGAAAACCGGTTGCTGAGAGCCGTTGATTCGGCCATGCAGGCCAAAGGATTCCAGTTTGCCGAAGAACCTGATTTCCTGGTGCATATTTACAGCAGGGATTACCAGCCCGCTCCGCGCAATACAATAGGGGTTGGCGTCGGGGGAACCGGTCGTAATGTCGGGGGAGGTGTCAATGTTGGCTTACCCATTGGTCGTAACTTTATAGAGCGGGAGATCAGCTTCGATTTTGTAGACTTTCATAATAATACCCTCTTCTGGCAGGCTGTGGCTACTGATAAATTCAGGGAGAAAGCCACCCCC
Organism: Zeaxanthinibacter enoshimensis; assembly: GCF_004362865.1. GTDB lineage: Bacteria > Bacteroidota > Bacteroidia > Flavobacteriales > Flavobacteriaceae > Zeaxanthinibacter > Zeaxanthinibacter enoshimensis. Next base: position 53,809 of record NZ_SNYI01000003.1, read on the forward strand.
CGGGAACGGGAGGAAGCTTTCCACGCCATGGTTCAGAAAGTATTTGCGAAATATCCTCCAAAAAGAGCTGCGGGATCCTGATCATATAGATTTTAACAGTCCGCCGTCTATAGGTATGGCAGTGCCTGTTATATAGGCTGCCTGGTCAGAGGCAAGGAAGGTTGCCAGGAAACCGTATTCCTCGGGTAGTCCTATCCTTTTCACCGGAACCTGTTGTTCCATATCGCGGCGAACCTCTTTCTCTGCTATCCCGAGTTGTTCTGCTTTCTTCTGATTCAGCTGCTCTATCCGCTCGGTATCAAAATACCCGGTCAAAACACTGTTCACTGTTATCCCTGAAGGGCCAACATCTGTTGCAAGGGTCTTGCCCCATGTGACGACTGCGGCACGGATGGTATTAGACAAGGCGAGGTAAGACAAAGGCTGCTTTACCGAAATGGAAGCCACGTTGATAATACGACCCCATTTTTTTTTCATCATCTGCTCCAGCGCAGCCTGTGTAGTATATTGCACCGTCTTGAATAAAAGATCAAAGGCCTGCTGGTAATCTTCAGTAGCCTTTTCAAGGCTGGACCCTGCCGATGGTCCCTGGGTGTTATTGACAAGGATATCTACCCGGTTGTTCTGGAAATATGTATCTACTTGTTTCTTGTACTTTTCGAAGTCGCTGTAGTCGGTAACTATATATTGGTGATGCTGGCCTTTTGAGGTATCCAGCTCATGAACCAGGTTCTGTAACAGACCCTCACTCCTGGCCACAACGGTAACATTGGCACCACTCAGGGCCATCTGTACGGCGATCGCCCTTCCTATTCCGCGACTGCTGCCACCTATAAGGGCATTCTTCCCTGTCAGATCAATTTTCATAATTTTGCCAGTATTTGGTTTCGCTCTATTTATATTCCTCCCTGGCCGGGCTGAAAATATCCATCAGCCTGCAACGGGTCAGGGCTTTACCGCTATGGGGTATATGCGATGGGATGGGTACTATCTGCCCCGGTTCATATACTTTGGTCTGGCCGTCCAGGGTGAATTCGAATCTTCCTTCGAGCACCTGCATAATTTGCTCATGCATATGCGAATGTTCGGGTACTTCCGCGCCCTCTTCTACCTCCCAATAGGCCAGGGTCATCTTCTCTGTATGGATCAATTTCCCGTGAAAGCCCGGCATGATCTCCTTACTTGGAACCTCTGAAAGTTTTATATCCATAATATTTTTCCCGCTAAGATAATAGAAAAGCAGGCAGGAGACCAGTTTGCGGACCTGCCGCCAATCCTTATCTTTACGCGCTAATACCACAAGAGCATGCAAGTACATTTTATAGCGATAGGGGGGAGTGCAATGCACAATCTGGCCCTTGCGTTACAACACAAAGGTTATACGGTCAGTGGAAGTGATGATGTGATCTTTGAACCTTCCAGGACCAGGCTGGAACAGGCAGGCCTGTTGCCGGCAGAATTCGGCTGGTTTCCTGAAAAAATTCAATCTGATCTGGATGCGGTCATTCTTGGAATGCATGCCAAACCGGATAACCCCGAACTGGCCAGGGCTCAGGAACTGGGAATCCGAATCTACTCTTACCCGGAATTCCTCTTTGAACAATCAAAAGACAAGACCCGGGTGGTTATCGGCGGGAGTCACGGGAAGACCACTATCACGTCCATGATCCTCCACGTATTAAAATACCACGACCAGGCTGTCGATTACATGGTAGGCGCCCAGCTGGAAGGTTTTGACCGGATGGTACACCTGAGCGAGGAGAACGATTTTATAGTGCTGGAGGGTGATGAATACTTATCTTCTCCCATCGACAGGAGACCCAAGTTCCATCTGTACAAACCCAATATAGCCTTGCTCAGCGGTATTGCATGGGACCACATCAATGTATTTCCTACCTACGAATCTTACGTGGAACAGTTCAGGATATTTGTCGATAGCATTGTGGAAGGGGGCAGCATCAACTACAATGAAGAAGACGAGGAAGTAAAGAAAGTTGTCATGGCTTCAGAGAATCCTATCCGTAAACTGGGATACAGCACACCGGAATATACCGTCGAAAACGGGGTCACTTTGCTTGAGACCCCGGAAGGTCCGATGCCGATAGAGGTTTTCGGAAGACATAACCTGAGTAACCTGGCCGGGGCAAAATGGATCTGTCAGCATATGGGTGTAGACGAAGACGCCTTTTATGAAGCTATTGCCACCTTTAAAGGCGCTTCCAAAAGACTGGAGAAAATAGCTGAAACCGGCAATGGGGTTGCTTATAAGGATTTTGCACATTCGCCCAGTAAGGTAAATGCTGCTGTCACTGCAGTGAAATCGCAGTTTCCGGACTTACCTTTGATCGCGTGCCTTGAACTGCATACCTACAGCAGCCTGAATAAAGAATTCCTGGAGCAGTATCGCGGTGCCCTGGATAGTGCCGATACCGCTGCTGTTTTTTATGCGCCGGAATCAGTAGCCATTAAACGACTGGAAGCTGTATCCGAAGCGGATATAGCAGCAGCCTTTGGAAGGGATAACCTGCACGTGTTTACGGAACCCGCAGCTTTCAGGGAATTCCTGATGGCACAAGAATTACACCGCTCTGCCCTGTTGCTTATGAGTTCCGGGAATTACGGTGGCCTGTCGCTGGAGGAAGTGAAGACAGCAGTTGAGAACCACTGAGAATATACGATCCCAGTGGGTAGTTTCAGAGGTAACTGAATAATACCGATAAAAGGGTTTTAATTTTGATTGTTGACTATCTTTAATTCATGAGACAACCAACTGCTTCCTTGTCTATAAAAAACTGGTCTGAGGCTGACAGGCCCCGGGAGAAATTGGTCAGGCATGGAAAAACAGTTCTTTCAGATACGGAATTGCTCGCAATCCTTTTAGGTTCGGGGAGTAGGCATGAAAGTGCCCTGGACCTGGCCCGGAGAATCCTGGGGGATAATGATCACAACCTGGGAAAACTGGGACGTTTATCCATACACCAGTTAATGTCTTACAAGGGGGTAGGGCAGGCAAAGGCCGTTCTGGTCTCGGCAGCAATGGAGATGGGAAGACGCCGCCAAATGGCCGATACCGGAATTAAAAGTGCTGTCAAATGCAGCAGGGATGTCTTTGAATTGCTACAACCCGTACTCGGGGAGCTTCCGCACGAGGAATTCTGGATCGTATACCTGAACAATGCCAACAAGGTGATCTTTCATTCGCAGCTTAGCAGGGGAGGTATTACCGGGACCCTTGTCGATGTGCGGTTAGTCTTGAAGAAGGCCCTGGAACTGGGAGCGGTGGCCCTGATACTGGCACATAATCATCCTTCAGGAACATTAAAACCAAGTGCTGCGGATAAACAACTGACAGAGAAATTAAAAAAAGCAGCAGTGGCTCTGGATATAAAAGTCCTGGACCACCTTATTATAACTGAAACGAATTTCTTTAGTTTCGCAGATGAAAACATCTTATAGGTATGTTGCTGATCTACACCCATAAAATCACGCCGAGATTCAGTTATACGATGAAGCAGGTATTCACTCGTATCCTGGGTATAGAAGTAAGCTTTACTACCAAGGTAGAAGATTTTATCAAGCATGCAGGGCCCAAGATCACCTATACAAAAAAGCCGCTGCAGAACGAATTCTTTGTGCGCAGTAACGACCTGCTGTTTGAACAGGGTATAAATGATTTCCAGATAAAGCCCGAGGACTGGGATGGGGTACCCTGCTTTTTTAAGGCAGGGGAACGCAGCAACCTCCCTTACGACGTTTTTTCCGCAAGCTTCTTCCTGCTGAGCAGGTATGAGGAATACCTGCCTCACCTTAAAGATATACACGGACGTTTCCCTCCGAGTGAGAGCGTCTCTTTCCAGCATAATTTCCTCCATCTGCCGGTAGTCGATATTTGGGCCAGGAAAATCCACAAAGCCCTGAAAGAGCGATTCCCGGAATTGGAAAGTAAGGAAAGAAAATACCAGCATACCAGCATTATTGATGTGACCACCTCTCATAGTTATGCACACCGGGGGCTGATCAGGAGTATTGCTGGTTTCTTCCTCGATCTCGGCTATTTCCGGTTCCGACGGGTGATTCAACGGCTGTCAGTCTGGATGCGCCTGCGCAGGGATCCCTTCGATAATTTCTCTGCCTTGCTGGCGTTGCACAAGGTTCATAAGGTAAAGAGCATGTTCTTTTTCCAGTTTGCGGAGTACTCCACCTATGACAAGAACGTATCACCCAATAATAATAAGTTCCGCCACCTCATAAAATCGGTGGCGGATTACAGCAAAGTAGCCCTGGCGGCCTCATACAGTTCCTTCATGGATATTCAGTTACTGAAAGCTGAGAAAATGAGCCTGAGCAACGTGATCCACAGGCCGGTGAATTACTCCAGGTTACGTTATAACAGGGTGGATATCCCGGTAACTTACCGGAACCTGGTAGAAGCGGAATTTACCGATGATTTTACCATGGGATATACCCATGAACCAGGGTTCCGAGCAGGAACCTGTACTCCTTTTTATTTTTATGACATTCCACTTGAAGTACAGCAACCCATAAAGATCCATCCCTTTGCCTTCCACGATTACGCCTTCCAGAATATGCTGACAGAGGCTGAGATTCTCAGCGAAATGGATAAACTCTGGACAGAGGTAAAGAATGTGGACGGTCAGTTCAATACCATTTTTTCTAACGAACTGTTAGGCGGCAGCCACCAGGTTGACTGGCTGCGGTTGTATGGCAAAGTCATTAAACGATACCATGTATAGAGAAATGATAAAAGATATATTTTTTGACCTGGATCATACCCTTTGGGACTTCGAGAAGAATTCTGCCCTGACCTTCGAGAAAATACTTGCCGAGAACCAGGTGCAGATAGATACCTCCGAGTTTATGAGGACCTATGCGCCTATTAATATGGCGTTATGGAAGAAGTATAGGGAAGAGCGTATAGGGAAGGCAGATCTTCGTTACCAACGCCTTAAAAAGACCTTTAAAGCTCTGAAGTACCCGGCAAAAAAAGACCTGATCTACCGCTTATCTGACCAGTATATAGAACACCTGGCGTCCTTTAACCACTTACTTCCCCATACCCAGGATATCCTGGAATACCTGAAACCGCACTACCGGATGCATATCATCACCAATGGTTTCCAGGAAGTTCAGGAGCGTAAGATGAGGCAGTCTAAGATCTTCGACTATTTTGAACATATGATCAACTCGGAGATGGCAGGCGTTAAGAAGCCTAATCCATGGATCTTCCAGCTCGCCCTGAAACGAACAGGGGCAAATCCCAGGCAGTCAATGATGATCGGGGATAACCTGGAAGCGGACATCCTGGGAGCCAAGGCCTTAGGGTTTCACACCATCCACCTGAATGTGCATAATGATCCCCTGCATGATCACGGCTATATGATTCACAGTCTCAGTGAAATAAAATCATATTTATAGAGTTATCCAATAGGAAAGAGGCAGGAAATACCCTGTTCTAATTTAAATATCGGCCTCTCATGATGCGCACTACCGGGGATATAAAAGGATTCATGATCCTTCTTCTAATGCTCCTGACCGCTTGTTCGGAGCCAACGGATTTTAACCAGGCAGACGACCTTATGCTCGAGCCTGTCGTTGAGGCCAGTATCCTGTATATCGAATCCCCGGAAGAGGTGATCAATGAATCTGACTTTACCAGTTTTACATACGACTTCAATTTTGACGCTTTCGGAGAAAAATTCGTATCTGAGAACCTGATCGACGGGATGATCGCTTTTGAACTGGAGAATACCACCAGCAAGCCATTTACCATCACTCTTGAATTCCTGGATGAAGGTGGTAACACCCTCTTTACACAGGTGTTTGAGCTGGATGCTGCCCCCACCGCCATTCTTTACAGGGAAGTATTTTTTGGCACCCCTTCCGGGCAGGATATCAATATTATCCGGAATACCTCTGGTTTCAGGGTTACTGCGGATAACGAGGGGGATACTTCTAGTGTATCTTCACTTCCGGATCCGAAAATCATCTTCCGCTCCAGCGCAAAATTCAGGCTTAGCATTCTATGAGAAAGCAACTGTTTCTCATACTGATCCTTCTCGGGACTGTGCATGCGTTTTGCCAACAAAAGCAATTGTTGTACGATCTCAGGTCTGTGCCCCAGGCCCTGTTACTGAACCCGGGGATGCAGCATGATTTTCAATGGTATGCCGGGATACCCATGCTATCCGGGATCTCTGCGTATGGTGGCTCAAGCGGCATTGCGGTGAATGATATTTTTGCTGCGGATGGGTTGGATTTCACTACTAAGATCCGCGATAATGCAGTATACAATCTAACAAAAAGGGATGAATTCAGTTCTACCTACCAGGTCGAGGTGTTTAACCTGGGATGGCGTGGGAGGAACAGGCCGCAGAATTTTTATTCCATGGGCCTCTACCACGAAGGGGGATTTATACTCTACTGGCCGCAGGACCTGGCAATTCTCGCCTTTGAAGGTAACGCAGACCAGCTGGGAAGGCGTTTCAGTTTAGAACACCTTAAGACACGGGGGGATTTCCTCAATGTGTTCCATATTGGTCTGAACAGGACGGTAAACGAAGAATTGAGTATAGGCGTCAGGGGGAAGTTGTACTCGGGAATGCTCAGTTATTCTAGTATAGGCAATTCTGGGTACTTCGTAACAGAACAAGGGCAGAACAACCTGAGGGCTAATACCATTGTTGCTGATATGGCTTTGAGAACGTCGGGCTGGGACAGGATCAGGGAAGTCCTGGATGATGACAGCATAGATGATTTAACCGGTATCCGGCAGCACCTGATCAAAAGAGCCTTCCTGGGAGGCGACCTGGGGGTGGGACTGGATCTAGGTTTTTCCTATAACCTGAACCCGCAAACAACAATAACCGGCAGTATCCTGGATATCGGCCTGATGTACCATGCCGGAGATCCCTTTAGTTACACGTTAAAGGGAAGTGCTACGGTAGAAGGAATAGAAGTGATCCTCCCGGATGCTTTGTTAGATCCCGATGCTGATTTCTGGCAGAACCTTGTCGACGATATAGAAGGGATCGTTCCCTTCGGAGATAACCGGAATTCCTACATCAGTTTCCGCCCTACGCAGTTATACGCTTCTCTGCGGTATGATTTCGGGCAGCCAGGGGAGGGCCTGGGATCCTGTGATTGTGATTACCGGAACCCGGGCAGGAAAGCGGCAATCTATTATCGCAATGCCGTGGGCGGGCAGCTCTATATGATCAACAGGCCCCGTGGGCCACAAGCGGCGCTTACAGCTTTCTACCAACGTCGTTTTGGAAACACCCTTACCCTTAAAGCGACCTATACGGCGAGTAAGTTTACGTATACTAATCTCGGTGCCGGAATCTCTGCGCAGGCAGGACCGGTGAATTTTTACCTGATGGCAGACAACCTGCTGGCATTACGGGATGTCAGTGGAGCGCAATATGCCTCTTTCCAGTTAGGCTTAAATATCATATCTTGGGGACGCAATAATTAAAGGTACCCCATGATCAGAAATCTCCTGTCTTTTATAATAATGCTGACGGTGTGTGGCTCAATATCAGCCCAATTGAATCCTTATAAATATGTGATCGTACCGGTCCAGTTCGAAGCTTTTGACCAAACTAACAAGTATTCGAGCAGTACCCTGGTAAAATATCTCTTGCAGCAGGAAGGAATACTAGTCGCATATGACAATGACCTGCCGGCCGATTTAGCATCTAACCGCTGTTTGGGTCTCAAGCTGAAGATGGAGGATAATTCCGGCATGTTCAGTACCAAGGTCAGGTTTATCTTCAGGGATTGCAACGGGGCTGAGGTGTTTACCACCAAAACGGGTTCCAATAAAATAAAAGATTATAAAGAAGCTTATGCCGCTGCGATACGGGAAGCACTGCAGTCTGTAAGTGCCCTGGGCTATCAGTACCAGCCCGCGGCAGAGGACAAAGATAAAGGGGTTACGGTGAGTTTTAAGGACGATGTTAGAAGTGTGGAGGAAAAGACTGCCGGGGATAAGGCAGTGATACAGGAAGCTACACCCGAAGCTCAGCGTTATGAAGATAAAAGGCCGGTTCCCTCTACTTATACCAAAGCAGGGGGTATTGCCACGGGTTCTTCCAGGGAAGCTGATGATCTTTCTTCGGAAGTTTTGTATGCGCAAACCACAGATACCGGTTACCAGCTGGTGGACAGCACTCCTGCAATCCGCGTCAGGCTTTTTAAGACCTCTATGCCCCAGGTATACCTGGCCACTTATGGAGAACTCCAGGGATTGGTCTATGAGAAGGACGGGACCTGGACCTGGGAATATTATACCGGCGATACTTTAGTTACCAAAGAACTAAACATCAAGTTCTAAAGCTTATACTTATCTTTCCAGCGGTTCTTTAAGAAGGTCTTAATACCCTCTTCCCGGGGATTATTACCTGGCTCGTACAGTGATTTCCCGGCCAGATCATCCGGCATGTACTCTGCGTCTACAAAATTATTGGGGTGATCATGGGCATATTTGTATTCTTTACCGTATTCCAGGTCTTTCATTAACTGGGTTGGAGCGTTTCTGAGGGCCAGAGGTACAGACAGGTCCCCGGTGGCTTTCACGACTTGCTGGGCGCGATTGATCGCCATGTAACTCGCATTGCTCTTTGGAGAGGTTGCTAAATAAATGGCGCACTGGCTGAGGATGATCCTTGCTTCCGGGTATCCTATAGTAGTTACGGCCTGGAAGGTAGTATTGGCCATTACAAGGGCCGTAGGATTGGCCAAACCGATGTCTTCTGACGCGGCAATAAGCATTCTCCTGGCAATGAACTTCACATCCTCACCGCCCTCTATCATTCTCGCTAACCAGTAAACCGCGGCATTGGGATCGCTTCCCCGGATCGATTTTATAAATGCGGAAACGATATCATAATGCTGTTCCCCGGTCTTGTCATACAGCACAGTATTCTTCTGGATCTTGCTCAGGACCAATTCGTCTGTGATCATTACGGGGTCCTCGGCTTCGGAGGTTACCAGCAGTTCAAAGATGTTCAGCAGCTTACGACCGTCGCCCCCGGAGAGCCTCAGCAAAGCCTTGGTCTCCTTGAGTTCTATCTGCCTTTTCCTCAAGTAGTCGTCTTTCGCCATCGCCCTGTCCAGGAGCGCTACCAGGTCTTCTTTTCCGAAGGCTTTAAGGATATATACCTGGCACCTGGATAAAAGGGCCGGGATTACCTCAAAACTTGGGTTTTCGGTGGTGGCGCCGATAAGTGTGACCCAGCCTTTTTCGACCGCGCCTAAAAGAGAGTCCTGCTGTGACTTGCTAAAACGGTGAATCTCGTCTATAAATAGAATTGGGTTTTTGGTGGTAAAGAGCCCTTCTCCTTTCTTCGCTTTCTCTATGACCTCCCTGATGTCCTTTACGCCACTGTTGATCGCACTGAGTGTATAGAACGGGCGCTTGCTCTCTTCGGCCATGATCTGGGCCAGGGTGGTTTTCCCGGTGCCGGGTGGTCCCCATAGTATGAGGGATGGCAACATGCCGCTTTTGATCTGTGTGCTCAGGGCACCGGTGGGCCCCACCAGGTGTTGTTGGCTAATATAGTCGTCCAGGTTCCTTGGCCTGACCCGTTCTGCAAGAGGTTTATTCATAGGGCAAAAATAACATAAATAGCCCGACAAAAAATGCTGGGCTTTACCGTTAGAACTTAAGAATTTTGTTGAAAAAATGTAACTTCAGCCCATGGCAGTGAAGACCCAGTTCCAATATACTCCGGCAGTGATCCTTGTCCCAATGGTCATGGTTCTGCTTATGTGGACGGTGTTTTACATCGAAGTGCGCTTTGGTCTTAACCTGAATGAATACGGTGTCTACCCCCGTACGCTTTCCGGCCTGAAGGGAGTGCTGTTCAGTCCCTTTATCCATGGCTCTGCCAGGCATCTCTACAACAATACCTTTCCCGTGATCATCCTGCTGTCCTCCCTGTTCTATTTCTACAGGGATATTTCCTTTAAAGTGCTGTTTTGGGGAATAATACTGTCCGGGCTGATCACCTGGGGCATTGGCAGACCTTCTTACCACATCGGAGCGAGCGGGCTTATCTATGTCCTTGCAAGTTTTATCTTTTTTAAAGGAATACGCACCAGGCATTACCGGCTGGTAGCCCTTTCCTTAGCTGTGGTATTTATCTACGGCGGACTCCTTTGGTACATCTTCCCGTTAAAAGAGGAGATGTCCTGGGAAGGCCACCTCGGAGGTTTTCTCAGCGGGCTTCTCCTGGCTATGGTATTAAAAGCCAGGGTGCCGGAAAGCAGGAAATACGCATGGGAAGCAGAAGATTACGATGAATCGTCTGACGAATTCATGCGTCAATTTGATGAGGATGGCAATTTTATAGAACGCGCTGAAGAGGACGCTGAGGAAGAACCCCCGCAGGTCCGTTATCATTATACCTATAAAACTTCAGAGAAGGAGAAGGGAAAGGAGGATTAGCCCTGCCTTTGTCTTAAAGCTTCATATAAGAAAACACCGCAGGCCACGGATACATTCAACGAGCCAATTTCTCCTTTGAGTGGCAGCTTCGCCAGTTCATCCGCACTTTTCAGGATAGACGGACTGATACCGGTATCCTCGGATCCCATTATGATGGCTGCAGGTCCTGTAAAGGAAACCTCATAGAGGGACTGGTTGGTCTTTTCTGTAGCCGCTATGACCCTGTATCCCGAAGCCTGCAGGTAAAAAACAGCATCTTTTAAATGGTCTACTTTGGCAATAGGTACGCGGAAAGCGGCACCGGCCGAAGTTTTAATAGTGTCTGCTGAAACAGGAGCAGCTCCTTTTTTCTGGATCACTATGGCATCCACCCCGGTACACTCGGCCGTCCTGATGATGGCCCCGAAATTACGAACATCCGAGATCTGGTCCAGTAACAGGAGCAGGGGAGGGGTTTCCCGTTCTCCCAGTTGCTCTACAAGGGTTTCAAAGGTATGAAACGTGATAGGGGAAGTTAATGCAACGACACCCTGGTGATTCCCTTGCGTAAATCGATTCAACCTGGGTAAAGGCACGTAAGACGCACTGATTCCATTCTTTCTTATAAGGGTCTCAAGTTCCTTGTAAAGTGCGCCCTGTAATCCTTTCTGAAGGTAAACCTTGTCAATAGGTTCATTTGCCTGTATAGCTTCTATAACCGCACGAAGGCCATAGATCTCGGTATTTTTTTCCATGCCGCAAAGGTATGTAAATTGTCATCTTATTTTAATAACCTGGCACAGATTCCATCTTCATGAGAACAAAAAAGCCTGTGAAATTCACAGGCTGTTCAATTAAATAGAGGTCTATGGATTCTTCGCCAAAACTATTATTCACTCAGGCCCAGGGCGTTGATCTCCGGGGAATCTTTATCATAGTGGTAGGCTCTCCAGTAGAAACCGGGGCTTTGATACTGCCACACTACTTTCCCATCCCTGGTAACTTCCCATAATCCAAAATCACCTTCGGTGATAAGGACATTCCCGTTGGGTAATGGAACAGCACCGGAAACTTTTGGTGAATATAGTTCAGGATCCGTAAAACTCCAGCTGACTACAGGTTCATTATCAATTCCCTGGACCAGGTCGTAAGTTGCAGGGAGTTCCAGCTCATAAACAGTGGATTGCGATATCCCGTTAGAAAATATCAGCATTTTCCCGCTGTCATCCCCCGTAAGGAGATTCGGATAATGATTGTTGTTGAATAAGCGGGTACCTGCAGGGTTTTGATAGGCCTCCGGGTTACCGAAGCGGTATACCAGGTCACCTCCCTTGTTAAAATTGCCGCCATTACTTCCGGCTGCTTCTTCCGTGGTGGTGCTATGGTCTATTACCCATACTTCGGAATAGAAATTAACACTCAGGAAGATCAGGTCATTTACCGGGTCATAGGATATCCCGTTAGCGTGCATAATATCCCCTTTTTCATGGGTGACATAATTGAGATCAATTTTATTCGGGTTCTCTGCTACACTGCCGAAATTTTGTTTGTCAGGATTCTGATCCTGTACGAGGTGATCCATAGAATGCCATTCCCAGACAATTTCGTTAGTCTCGGGATTAACTTCAATTATACCTTCCACGAAAATATCCATTCCATGACCAGAACCTGCTTCCTCTGCATCTAGTTGCGGAACTTTTTCCCAGACCATGGCGATCACATTTCCATTAGGCAGTAATTCCGCATCGTGGTGCAGCTCTGCTTCTTCAGAAGAATAATCAAAATTCCACTCGATAGTACCGTCAGCCGCCACGAATTGTAATTTACCTCCCTGCCCTCCTAAAGCCATTTTTACATCGTCTGCTTCCAGGGAAGCTAACAGCCTGCCGTCGGGCAAAAGATATACGTCATTACCTATATTGTTGCTTAAAGACCAATCGAATACCCTTTCGCCCTGTTTATTGATTAGATATACTTCGTTAGAGGCTGCATTATTTATCAGTATATAATGGTCCATGACCAGGTCGGGGTAAAAGAATGTTACAGGGCTTTCCGGACTATCATCTTCTCCCTGTTCTTCTTCCTCTTCCTCCTCTTCTTCGAGAACGGGCTCTTCCGGCACGGCAATTTCCTCTTTTACGACCGCATCATCTTTTTCACATGAAAGCAAGAAAACACAGCTTATGCTTAGTATAATTAGAATCGTCAGTTTGGAGGCTTTCATTGTGATGATCTTTAAAATACAGTGACTTAATTTAAATTAAGGTGCTGAACAGCGATGATAAATTCTTCCTCGTTCTTTACGTTCAGGTTCTTCTCTTTTAAAAAGGCTTTTAGTGCTGCCTTATCATCATTTTTCACCCTGCCGAGTAAAGCATTGTTCTTATTCCTGATCTCGTCTATACGGTCGATCCCTTCCACTTGTAAGAAGTACTCCGTGAATTGAGTGAATTTACTGGGCACTGCCTTTACAAATGAATTCTGGGCTTTCATACCCTCTGTATATTTGACACGTGTCCGGCGGTAAAGTTTATAATCGCCATTGTCAACCAGGGTGAGAAGGTAACCATTCATGGTCTTGCCGGTCTTGTCTATGAATGTCTTGAAAGACAGGGGGTAATCGCCTACCATTACGCGAATTTTCTTGTCCCTGGCAAGACCTTGTATAGGTTCGTCTGGCAGGTTATTTACTTTGATCTCGATCTCTTCGTTCAACGCGTTGTAGCGATAGAACAAATCTCCCATCTTCTCTTCCCCGTAAAACAAAGTAGTAGGGAGAAATATATCGGCGGTATAAGGGGACCCTTTAAAATCGTCTTTCTCAAACGTACGTTTCCGTTGGGCTTCATTGATATTCCCCAGTAGTCCTTGTATCTGGGCCGCATTGCCACCGAAACTTGAGCCACCGCTGGAGAGGTTGGTCGGGATCTGTCCCGAAGTTTGTGCGCTCATGGCCGCCGCGGCACAGAACGTAGTTGCGAATAAAATGATCTTTTTCAATGTTTATTATTTCTGGGTTATAGGGGAATGAGATCTGTTAAGCTCATAAAGTAAAGGAAAATCATCGTTTCTGACGAACATCAGCCTGTTATTTTTTTCGCCGGGCAGCCATGCGAGCTTCCTGACATCGCCCCGGGGATAAATACCTGATTCTGAATAAGCCAGTGGTGTGTACCCGCCTGCTTTATCCGATAACAACACAAGTCCGGAAATAGCATCGAGCCTGGGGGTCTCAACTTCTGTGTCATAAATGTTTCCACCGAGAACCAGGTCTTCATGGCCGTCATTGTTCAGGTCACCGGCTGCAACAGACATCAGCGGGAATTGCTGGGCTTCTTTGGGAAGATAGAATTTGTCAAAGACCATATTCCCTTTGTTGAGAAGAACCATCGATCGGAATTCTGTCACTTCCTTTGAATACGATTTTTCGAGTTCTTCCCCGTATACCTCGTCCAGGGTAGCACCCGCAAATTCGCGGTAACTCTTGAACTTCTCCTTGATAAACGGCATTTGCTGGGACGAACACTCCCGGCCCCTGACAGGTACATATTCCCCGTGGTATTTTTTACTGAGGACAACATCATTGGTGCCATTCTTATCAAAGTCAGAAGCGAATACCTTGAATGGCTTCTCCTCGCTGGCCTTGAATTTGATGTTTTCACCGGCATTCCCTAAAACATAATCCGGGAGCCCGTCATTATTGACATCAGTTTCGGTCACGGAAAACCACCAACCCCGGGTACCCGAATGATTCTTACTGTCCTTTGTCTGTACAAAACGCCCGTCTTTATTTGTGAAAAAGCCGATTTCTGACCATTCGCCCACAGCAATAAAATCGGGTTGTCCGTCTCCGTTGAAATCGGTAACCAGCAGATCGTTGATGATCCCGAAATCTGGCAGTCCGGGAGCAACTTGCCCGGTAACATCCGTGAGCTTGCCATTATCATTCCTGTAGAGCAGGGAAGGGGCGTGTCGCGGGTAGTTGCGGGGAATGATGCGGTTGCCGATCAAAAGGTCCTGGTCTCCGTCCCCGTCAAAGTCCAGCGTAGCTACGGACTGCCCGCTTTGAGGGAAACTATTCAATACCGGGATATCGGCCTTTGTAAACATACCCTGTCCATTGTTCAGGTAAATACGATCTGAATAATAGGAGGAGTGTTGTTCGTATTCATTCCCCCCACTGACAACATACAGGTCCATGTCTCCATCGCCTTCAAGATCAAAGAAGACCGCAGCTGTGTCCTCGTGACCTTCATCTTTTGCGAATGCCGGAGTTGTTTGTTTTCTGTATCCCGTTGCTGTCTGCAGGTAGAGGACCCCGCCTTGTCCCGAAGCACCCCCAAGGTACAGGTCCTGCAATCCATCATTGTTGACATCACCTGAGGCCATGGCCGGGCCGGTTACGGACTGTTTGTAAGGCAATAGTATTTCGGTGCGGAAGTCGTCATAATTGTTTTCGCGGTGCCTGTGATTCAGCCCGCTTTGTTTTGGGTCCACCGATGTAAATAGTGGGGTGTCAGCTTCTGTGAATTCTTTTTTAACCGCTTTACTTTTGGCTGCAACAAAAGTAGTGTTGGCAGGTACATTGTATTCTTCAAGGATACTGCCATCCGGCCATTCGATGGTTAAGGTGTCGACCGAAGTTGCGTTGCCGAGCCCGAAAAGAGCATTGTTTTCCTGGGCAGACATATAGCCTCGTACCCTTTTGATTTCTGAAAATTGTAATTGGTTACCCATCTTCACCCGGACCGTAGCAAATGATTCAGTTCCGGGAGCCTCGATCTTTA
The DNA here is from genome assembly GCF_004362865.1 of Zeaxanthinibacter enoshimensis. Lineage (GTDB taxonomy): Bacteria > Bacteroidota > Bacteroidia > Flavobacteriales > Flavobacteriaceae > Zeaxanthinibacter > Zeaxanthinibacter enoshimensis. The sequence continues at coordinate 69,046 of NZ_SNYI01000003.1, forward strand.
CTTTCAGGTAGTTTGCTGCCGTATTTTCCCGGGACAGGTTTTTGTACAGAAAAGCATTCTCATCCATGTTATTGACGACCAGGTCCAGATCCCCGTCATTGTCCAGGTCTGCCATAGCTGCCCCGTTACTGAAGGAAAGATCTCCTAGACCCCACTCAGACCCTTTCTCCTCAAACTCAAGCCTGCCTGTATTTTGGTATACCAGGTTAGGTAGTTTCTCCGAGGGCATGGCGTCGTACAATCTTTTCTTTTCTTCCAATGGCACATTGTTCCCATATCGCTGCCTTGCGGAAAATACCTGTTGCTGCAGGTCGTTATCGAGGGCATAGCGCCGGTAGCCGTTGGTAATGTAGATGTCTTTAGCTCCATCCAGGTCCAGGTCGTTCATAAGAACCGTCCAGCTCCAGTCAGAACTTCCCATATCCAAAAGTTGGGCAACATTATTATAATGGTTGTTTCCCAGGTTTAACTGCAGGGAATTGAACATATACTGGTAGTGGAAACCGGCGGTCTTGACCAGGTAATCAAAACGGTCCGTATTCATGGAGGCCATAAGGGTTTTGGCCCTGACGTGGTCACTGGAAGCCATATCCAGGACAAAGATATCTTCCAGACCGTCATTGTTGATATCTGCCTTATCAATACCCATCCCGTAATAGGAGATCTGCTGGGTATATTCTTTTATCTTGTCAGCAAAGGTTCCATCGCCCTGGTTGATGAAGAGGGCATCGGGAATGTAATAATCACTGGCTATATAGATGTCGAGAAGACCGTCTGTATTGATGTCCGAAACCATCAGGCCAAGGCCGAAGATCGGGCGGAGAATCCCGGCCTCCCGGGAGATGTCGGTGAATTTCCCCCCGTCATTGCGATAAAGGTGAGCACTGTTAAAGTACTCTGCCTCGCTGTTGCCATCGATCATTTTGTAAAGGTTGACCGGGTCTACACCGTACAATTCGTTCTCGTTCATCACTATACAGTCCAGGTCGCCGTCATTATCCATGTCAAAGAATGCGGACTGGGTGCTGATGCCCATATCTGCCAGGCCGTAAGTCTCAGCTTCCTCGGTAAAAGTTCCGTCCTTCTGGTTAATATAGAGCAGGTTTTTGCGTGCTAGCCTTGGGTTAGGTCCCCCCTGGGAGATGTAGATATCCATCCATCCGTCGTTGTTGATATCGGCGAAGGTGATCCCATTAGACCAGTTCTTCCCTTTATTGATCCCCGAGCTTTCGGTGATGTCTGTGAACTGCAGGTCTCCTTTATTGAGGAATATCTTGTTGGCCACCTGGTTCCCGCAGAAAACCACATCCAGCAGCCCGTCATTATTGAGGTCTTCTACGCCAACCCCGGCGCCATTATAGAAGTAGTCAAAATTAAAGAGATTTTCGAGGGTGTTGAGATCCTCTTTGATGTCATTGCTGAACCAAAGTCCGCTGGAGGCGGGATCAACCCTTTTAAATACGGTGCTCCGGGTGCTTTCTGTTGCTGAGTTGTCAGTCTGTTTATCCTGTTGACAACTGCCCAGCCAGGCCAGTAGTAAAATTGCCGGGATGTATTTTGTGATTAGGGTACAGGGAAGACAGGTCTTCGTTAATCTATACTCGTGCATGAAGTTTTGATTGATGGTGTAAGCGCCCTAAAAATACAATTTTTAGTGTGAATCAGGAAGCTGTCCTGTGTTAAGATATTAAGAAATAGGCATAGATGTTGGGGTAGGGTAAGAATATAGATAATAAAAAAAACCCGGGCAATTGCCCGGGTTTGATAATTATTGAATCTGAACCTTATTACAGGTTGTCAGGACAGTAATCTAACAATTCAACACCTGCTGAAGGACTTGGTCCTGCATCAACAACGGTGTTACCATTGGCTGAAGTTAACTGGAAGGTAACTTCAGAATCCCAATCTCCTGACTGGTACTGTACTGAGATCACTTCGTCATCGGCATCCACTACAAATGTAGCTACTCCGGCAACGGCTTCCCCGATACTATCCAGGGAATAAGCAGTGGTCTCACCATCAATAGTTACCAGTACTGCTGCTCCGTTCCATCCGTCTCCGTAAGAATCCTGCATGGCCAGAGACCATACACCGGCAGTCGGCTTAGAAGGTGCACATACCACAGTGGCAGTGTACAGGAATGGAGAACTGAAATAAGACCCGGTAATGGTACCTGAGTTATCGGCGAAAGAATACCTTCTTCCGTCTGTCAGGACCGCTTCAAAACGGATCTCGAACTGGTCTCCCCCTTCTACTTCACTGGAAGGCAGGCCAAGAGCACTAAGCATCTCATCTCCGCTAATAGAGTAGGATACTACCGGTAAACCACGCTCTCCTGTGCTGAACGAGGAGGCAGGAATAGTGGTAGCTAAAACCTGTGCCTTATCATTGTCTGTTCCGCCGGCCGTGTTGTCACGGTAACCGACATATACTTCGACTTCTGCTAAGAGGTCTCCATCTTCATGATCTTGGTATTCCAGCTCGACCCCAAAACTTTGGCCGGGAGCTATACTACCATCAGACTGGATGGCGATCTCGTTAGAGAGTACGTTTAGAGTTCTTAAGACAGCGCCACGTTCAGTACCAGAAACGATCTGGTCAACGATCTCATTACTGTCTTCACAAGCTGCGAATACCAAAACGATCCCAGCTAGTATACTTCCTAATAGTTTATTTTGAAACTTTTTCATTTTTCTTCTTAGTTATTAATTAGCAGGTGGGAATGTTGGGCTCGCAGGGTTGGTGTCCCAGAATACCTGCTCAGTCAATGTTGTCTTTTGCTGGATATTTGGGTTAGTGATCACCTCGTTCTGGGCGTACAGGAATGATCTAGGGAATGCTCCCGGATCTGGTTCCCAGTTAGGAACTAATGTGGTTGGGAAACCTGTAAGCCTGTAATAGTTGTAGGCTTCGGTCGCACCACCAAATAGGGTGATAAAATACTGCTCTGCAAATATGTTCTGCTGATCGTCTCCACTGGCAGCTAAATATGCTGCTACCGTGTCAGAGATATAGGTCTCAACTTCTGTCTCGGTTGGAGCTACAGATGCATCTGCATTACCATCAAGAGAACCAAAGCTCTGAACCTTTGCAATGTGCTTTTCAAGTCCGGCCTCCATAAAGGCGGCTTTCTGTGCAGGACTAGTGGCCATGATACCTCTCCAGAAATCTACGTAAGAGGCAAGGATGATTGGCTCAATTCCGGCTCCACCGCCACCAAGTCCTAATCCTACGTTTCCAAAGCTGCTGTCATCAAAACGACCACCTGCCGGGTAAACCCCTACAGCGACCCTTTTGAAGTTATCCGGAGGAGTTCCTTCGTCGTTTCCGTGAGTTCTACCCCAGTATCCGTTTGGAACACTACAGTAAGTATAGCCTCCGTCCTGGAAGTGCTGTGGTGGCACAGCCAGAGAACAAGCAAGGTCTTCCTCGTTGGCAGGAGCATCAGCCCCTGGAGTAGCATCTACCTGTCGGTAGAAGTAATAACGGATCCTTGGATCTCCTTTATCAAGCATAGTTTCCATCAACCAGTTAGACTGGTAGATATTGGCTCCTGATGGAGTGTAATCTGCTGCGTAATCCGGGTGGCGATCGTCAGGCTGTAACTCACTTGTTCCGTAAGCGAACTGGAAATCATCATCATTCTCAGCGATAAAATCACCGCCGGCGATAATACTGTTAAAAGTGGCAGTATCGCCAGTAAGAACAGCTGCTCTTAAACGAAGGGTGTTGATCAGTTTGATCCACTTATCAGTGTCACCCCCGTAGAACATATCAGTAGCTCCCTGGGTTGCAGGTCCGGAGGCTAATAAAGCTTCTCCTTCGTTCAGTAAGCCCTGGGCAGCTGCGTAGATAGCAGGTCCGTCGTCCAGGGTAGGAGCAGGGAATTCTGCGGGCTGCAGAGCCTCGCTCCAAACTGCCTGCCCAAGGTAATCTGCCAACTGGAACAGTACATGAGCTGCAAGAACTTTTCCGACCCCGATATGGAAGGAATAATCCACGTCGGTTTGAGCGTCGATAGATTCAAGATTCTGGATGTTTGTCAGTATACCTACATCGACTGGTCGACCAGGAATGTTTGTGCCGCTACTATAAAAACGTTCCCAGATGCCATTAAAAGTAGCTCCTGAATAGTTATTAAAGTAGTTACGACCAAACATATAGTCAATTCGCGTTACCTGTGCCCCGATATCACTGATAGAACTCTGGTTAGAGGCATAGGCCAACTGAATCGAGTTCAACAACAGGTTAGGGTCTGCCTGGTCAGAGGCAAGGTCGTTCGGACTTACACGTAAGTCCAAATCTGTCGTCTCACAGGCCTGGAATAACCCTCCTGTGACAAGGACAATCGTAATATATTTAAATAGTTTTTTCATAATTTCTATATCATTAACAATTTTTTATTAGAAAGAGGCTTTGATGCTGACTCCGTATCTCCTGGAGCTAGGTCCGTTGATAAAGTCGAATCCTCGCCCGTTACCAATACCAACACCTTGTACGTTAGGGTCAAAGTTGGCCCCGTCAGGAGTGTTGTATGCATCGTACCATAGGTTAAATCCTTGAGCTGTGATGCTCAGTGACCCAAATGGTGTTCTGTCAAGGAATTTAGATGGGAAAGTGTATCCCAGCGAAACTTCCTGTAAACGGATCACAGAAGCGTCATATATCCTGGTCTCGGTTGGTCCGAATAACAGGTTGCTGAAGTAGTAAGTAGAGTTATTGATCTGTACGTTGTTTGGCTGACCAGTAGACTCCTGTACTCCCGGAAGGATGTACGTTGCCAGACGATCTTCCGTCTCAACGATAAGACCACGACCCAGAAGCACCCCGATGGTACTGGATAGGATATCCCCTCCTTTGGTGTGGTTCACCTGGAACCCAAGGTTCCAGTTCTTATACTTAAGCGTGTTAATGAAGTTCATTGTGTAATCAGGAACAGCATCCCCTACGATCGGTACATTTCCGTCAAGATCCTGCTCAACTACAACATAGCTACCTGATGAGTTTACCAGGAAGTTACCGTCTGCATCTCTACCGATAGCAGTACCTACAATGGTACCAAGTGACTCTCCTTTGATCGCCGCGTTAGAACCTCTGAACAGTCCTCCTCCTACGGCCAAACTACCGGCGTAAGCGATGAAATCCTGCTCCTGCTCTGTAACGATCTCGTTGTTGGTGAAGAAGTTCACCCTGGAGTTCCAGCTGAAGTTCTGTCCTTTGAAGATATCAACCCCAAGATCTGCTTCAAAACCGCTGTTCTTTATCTCCCCGATGTTACTCTGGGTGAAAGAGAATCCGGTAGAAGGAGAAAGAGGCTCGGTAACGATCAGGTCATTTGTTCTCCTGTCAAAATAAGTAAGGTCAATAGAAACCCTGTTTCTCAGGATACGTGATTCAAGACCTATTTCGTACTCCTCCAGAAGTTCAGGCTTCAGGTCGGGGTTCGCACGGAAGTTATCCGTCTGGTTGGTCGTGATCGATCCACCTGTGATCGGGTCATTGTATACTAGTGTATTCTGCTGAACTACGTTAACTGTAGGATACCCTGTTGGGAAGGTAGCCGAGGTACCGTAGCTGGCACGTAACTTAAGGAAGTTAAGTCCGCCTTCGCTGCGCAGCCCGTTAAAGGCAGTGGTTGGAAGGAAAGATAAACTTACTCCAGGATACGTTTTATTGTTGTTCTCGCTGGTAAGGTTAGAAACCCAGTCAGTCCTCGCTGAAACGTTCAGGTAAAGGAAATCGTCATAATCAAGAGTTGCTTGTCCAAGTATCCCTACAATGTTCCTCTTCTGAGTGAACTGTAATGGAGTCTGGTTCGCGTAGTTGAAGTGCCTTTTGATCCCGTAAACGATCTGTCCGGTAGAGGAAACCCCTGAACGGTCAAATTCATCAGAACGGGAAGTTGCACCTACTGTGAAAGTCATCCCTAACTTCTCTGATAATTCATAATCACCATTCAATGACAGGAAATGCTCCCAGATAGTGTTGTTGTTATCATAAGTCTGAAGGAATCCAAAGATAGCCTGAGTAAATTCTACCCCACCTTTGTTACCACCGTTTACGTTACGCTCGTTGTAGAAATCAAGACCTGTTCTCCAGTTAAGGTTCAGGTTGTCGTTGATGTTGTAGCTCAACTGTGCGTTCCAGAAGATACGGTTGGTCAACTGGCGGTAAGTTACGTTTGCCGCAGTCCAACGTGGGTTGATGATGTCGTTACCGTTACGGTAGTAAACACTGGATCCGTCAATTGGATTCTGGAACGGAAGTCCCATCAGGTCCACAGAACGTGGTGTAAAAAGTACGTTACCGTAAACAGAAAGTCCGTCAGTACCGTTACCCCTTGAGGAGGCGATAGGAGGCGTTCTGTAATCTGTCCTGGAGTAGTTCATTGCACCACTCACGGTAAACTTGTTTGTCAGTTCTGAACGACCACCAATAGAAAGGTTGGTACGCTTCAGGGAGTTACCCGGGGTAAACCCGACATCATCAAGGTGACCAAGGTTCACATTATAGGTTGTTTTTCCATTTTCGCTACCCCCGGCAATGTTGATAGAGGTGTTGGTCACATGACCAGGACGAAAGAACTCTTCTACAGAGTTGTAAGGTTTCCAGTCATAACGCGCTCCCTGTAACTCAGGAAAAGCGGCCCTTGTAGAGGCTACTGCTGTTGTGGAGTATGGATGCTCCAGTGTTCCATTGTCATCGATTGCTGGTTGCGCTCCCCATCCTGCGGTACCGCCTCGGTCAAAGCTAGGTCCCCAGTTAGAGAAGAACCATCCGAAAGACTGGTCAAATCCGTTACCATAAGAATCCTGGTAATCAGGCATTGAAGCCATCTCGTTAGTGTAGAAAGATTGGTTCACGGTGATCTCGGTCTTTTTCTTTCCCCCGGAAGCAGCACCTGCTTTCGTGGTGATCAGGATAACACCGTTCTTACCCTGGGTTCCGTAAAGGGTTGCAGCAGCAAGTCCTTTAAGTACCTCAACACTCGCGATGTTGTTAGGGTCAATATCAAGGAAACGGGAAGAACCGGTGTTACCACCGATAAAGTTTCCAGTGGCGTTGGTGTCGTTACTGAACGGAACGCCGTCTACAATGAATAAAGCCTGGTTACTACCACTGAATGAACTAAGACCCCGGATGGTTACGTTGGTCGCAGATCCGGAAGCACCACCGGCAGAGGTAATGTTTACCCCGGCAGCTTTACCAGATAGTACCCTCGCAACATCACCTTCAGAGCGTGATTCCAGCTGTTCCTGGCCTACGGAAGTTACCGCATATCCCAGTGCTTTCTTCTCACGCTTGATACCCTGTGCGGTCACAACCACTTCTTCCAGGGCTTGTGCGTCTTCGGTCATCTGCACATTAATAGTGTTGCCTGCGCCGACAGTCCGGGTCTCCTCTTTTTGTCCAATGTAAGTGAAAAGCAGGGTCTGCCCCTCAGCTGCACTGATCGAGTAGTTACCGTCAAAATCGGTCTGGGTACCCACTGTGGTCCCGCTGACAACGATGTTAACGCCAGGTAAGGGCAGGCCATCTTGGTCTGTAACCGTACCTGAAATCGTCTTTTCTTGTGCAAACGATAGATGCACAACAAACGCTAATAATAGCGTTAAGATTCCATTAAAACTTGTTCTCATTGTATGATTATTTGAATTAGCTAGCCGCTAAAATCTTAATTCTGTGTTAATAATCCAAACTAATTTTAATAAAATTTTATGGTTTGGAGTGCGAATCTAGCATTGTAAGCAGGGGTCTGATGACATATCCTTAAGGATATATGTTAAAACCTTTGCGGATACTGTTGTTATACTCATAAATCACTGTAAATAAGAAGGTTAATTGCGGTATTATATGTATAAAATGCATAAAGTTCAGATTATCAGGTTTATGCTTCAATTAGGTAGAAACAGGGCAGGGCAGGGGGGGGCAGCTGATAAGTTCATAAAAAATTAACATATGGGGTATATGCCCTCGTTAATCCTTTGAGATCATCAAATTTTCACCCCTTTTTCAGGCATTATAATTTTTAAGAAAAGGGTAATTAAAGCTTGCTGCAGGTTAAAATCTGCCTTGGAAGTATTATTTAGGAGTTCAATCTTGCAGGGATGTGAACAAAAAAAGTGAGGTCTGCATTTTTATGCAAACCCCACTTTACTATTTAATACAGCTGATCCTGAATCCGGATCCGGCTATAGCTTATTTAATCTACGTCAGCAATATTGACGGTCTGGCTCCGTAGAGAAGCTGTACCACCACGGCCAACCTCTACAGTTCCCTGTCCATTGGACGCGCTCAGTAGCGTAACCTCCAAGGTCTTGGCGCCATCCGCAACTCCATCAGTTAACAAGGTGATGTCGATATCCGCGTTTGGCGGTAAACCATCCAGGTTAGCTTCAGGACCGGGCTTGCTGATGATCACGGTACCACCTGCGCTGTCAGCTCCGTCAACAGTAAAGTCTTCCCCGAAGACTGCAGAGCCGCTGAAACCATAAGTAACGGTGACATTACTCACTGTTCCGCCGGGAATCTCTACATTAAGGCTGACACTTCCGGCATCCTCCGCGGTATCCACAGGGGCGATGGAGGAGCTGGCTCCAGGAGCGCTGAACGCGACATAAGCCGGTAATTCCTCGACCGAAAGGCCTCTCTCATCAAGGTCGTAATCTTCGGTACACCCGGTAAAGACCAGGGCCATTGCGATTACTGTATAAAGTATATTTCTCATCTTTTTCAATTTTTATAAGTTTTCAAACCACATGGGTACGTCTGTATTCTTGTTTGCCGGGGTGTTAGGATTACTACCAACTTCATCCGGAGGATAGTTGAATCGCTTCAGGATGGTAGAAATTGTAGACGCCGGAGGTGTCTCAAGAACCGGGAACTGGTTCCTTCTTACTTCATTCCAGGCTCTCACGGGCATCAGGAAAGAAGCCAGGTATTGCTGCTCGAAAACATCGTTGGCGGTAGGAGGTGCCAGGCTGGCAACATAGGCATCTATCTCGGCATCACCAACCGTTGTAATGACTCCCGGGATATCCTGACCCCACCACTTGATATTGTTCCTTACACCATTCCTGTAGTTCTCATCGGCAGACCCTGCAGCGGCAAACCCATCAAGGGCAAGTTCTGCTTTGTAAAGGTCGATCTCCGATGGCAACATAAACATATCAGGCAAAGTGGCTCTAATGATGTTGTTGCTCAAAACAGAGGTTGACGGATCGGGAAACTGGTCGATACCCGGTGCAGGCAGATCATTCCTGGCCACCCACAGGTCGTACCTTGGATCCCCTGAGCCCCTTAGCAATTCGTCAATAGGATCTCCAGGTCCGAATACATTCTGACTTTCGTTATCCGGTCCGAAGAAGGCGGTAATGATCGTTAACATACCATTCTGTGCCCCGGGCTGGCCGGAATATTCCAGGTATGCTGCCTGACCATTGCTCTCCATCAGTGGCTGGTTCAGCGTGGCATTGATCTGTGCATCCACATTGGCGCCTCCGCTCCTCAGCATCATCAGAGCTCTCAATTTAAGTGAATTCGCCAAAATCCTCCAGCTGGCCATATCGCCCCCGTAGAACATATCACTGTTTGCGGTAATGGAGAAATTTCCTTCGGCTGGCATATTGTCGATTAGGGCAATGGCCTCATCGTACATGGCTACAATCCCGTTCAGAACGGTTTGCTGGTCATCGAATTCCGGTGAAGGAAACTCCTGCCCGTTCAAAGCCTGGGTAAAAGGAACTTCTTCCCAGAGGCTGGTAAGCTCGTAAAAGATATGCGCACTAAGGATAGTAGCAATGGCATTTACGTTGTTGCTGGTCGGGCCTGCTGCTTCCGCATCAGCCTTAACCAGGGACAGGTTACCCAGGATCTGGTTGTACATCATTCCCCAGGTGTTCCCTGTAAGGAAGATAGAGGTGTTTCCATTCTTCGGACTGTTAAAGGTGTCCGAAATGTATTGGGAAACATCAGGAATCCTGGTGCCTAATTCGGTCACCTTCCTGGACGAGTACTGTACGAACACGAACGGAAGTACCGCGTTAGGGTCGGCAGACGTCGCTGCCAACGGATCTGTATTGATATCGAGCTTCTCGTCACAAGAGGACAGAGCGCCGAAAGCGAATACAAATGAAAGTAATATATATTTTAATCTTTTCATCTCTATTTTTTTTAGAACGTTAACTTAACATTGAAACCGGCACTCCTGGTTGAAGGAATACTTGCTCTTTCTACACCAAAACCGTCTGCACCGGACCCGAAAAGTGTTGCTTCAGGATCAATGTGTGGTACTTCAGAATAGATCAGGAGCAGGTTACGTCCTTCTATACCTACAGACAGGCCTTTGATAAAGCCGTCTCCCAGTAATCTTGAAGGGAAGGTATAAGATAATCCCGCTTCTCTCAGTTTGATATAAGAGGCATCGTATACGTAAGGCTCGGCTACACTGTTGTCATTAAGCGACGTCCAGAAATCCTGGGCGTTCAGCAAAGGTACATCATTGTCTCTTCGGTCGATAATGTTTCCGTCACCATCCCTGGTTACGATTACACCTTCTGTGTCGATAAAGGTTCCCTCACGATTCTGTAAAGTTTCTTTTACCAGACCTCCGGTCTGTAAAGCCTCTACAGTAGAAGACTTGATGACACCGCCCCACTTGACATCGGCAGTGGCGTAAAAGCTCCATCCCTTGTAAGAGAAGCTGTTTACCCAGCCTGCTGTCCAGTCAGGAAGTACGGAACCAAGCGTTGTAGCTTCACCGGCTTGCCGGCGTCCTGTATTGGGATCAATGATCGGGCGTCCTGTCTCCTCGTCTCTCAAATGAGGGAAAGCGTAAAGCTGGAACTCTTCCCCGGGTACAGCAACAACCTGTACACTGTTAAAGGCGGAAGCGATTACTACTCGCTCTAATCCTTCAGTAAGGGAAACTACTTCAGATTCAACCCTGGAGAAATTCAGTGCAGTGTTCCATGAAAAGTCGCCCGCAACTATCGGGGTCGCATCTATGGCGATCTCAAAACCTTCCTGGTCTACACGACCAACATTCTGTGTCCTAAACGCAAAGCCTGTGGATTCTGGGATCGGGATGTTCAGGATCTGGTTTTCGTTCTGGTTCTTAAAGTAAGCCATATCTATTCCCAGTCTTCCGTTGAACAGTTTCAGGTCCAGACCAAATTCATAAGAGGTCTGCTCCTCGGGAACCAGGTTCTCTGCCGGGATAGTGTTGGATGCCGAATAGGCTAACGCCCCGTTGAATGGGAAGTTAAGGTTTAATCCATACTGTCCTGTAGCGGTGGTTACCGGGTTAAAGTTAAAGTTCAGCAGGTATGGGTTGGTATCGTTACCAACCTGCGCCCAACTGGCCCTGATCTTACCAAAGGTCAGGAAGTCGCTGTCTATCCCAAGTGCATCGGTGAATACCAGTGCTAAACTTGCTGAAGGATAGAAGTAAGAATTGTTGTCTTCCGGTAATGTGGAAGAGTAGTCATTCCTCGCGGTGAGCGTTAAAGTTGCCCAGCTCTTATAACGAAGTTCTGCGGATCCGTAGATACCAAACAGCCTTGACTCTGCAAAATCACGGACCGGGATGGTCTGAGCTGCGTTTGCAGGGCTGAAGAGTTCAGGGATCAAAAGATCTACACCCTGGATCTGCTGTCTTTCAAAGATCCTGGAGTTGTACTGCATACCTCCAAGGATATTCAGGCTGAAATCTTCTCCAAGGTCTGTGTCGTACGTGGCGATCACATCAGAGGTAAGTTCGTTCCGACGGATGTTATCAGAGATAAAGTCTCCGAATAACCTTCCTACAGTTCCTTTACTGTTCTCGATCAGTCGTCGGTCGTCCTGCAAGTCGGCACCTACCCTCGCGGTAAGGCTGAATTTTTCCCAGGGCTTAAAAGTGACCTGGAAGTTACCGAAGATACGGTCATCATCCCTGTCGTTCGAATTTTCGTTCCTGATCCAGAATGGGTTGTTGGTTTGGTTCCCGTTGTTTGCTGTTACCAGGTTGATCTGGTTTCCGCTTTCATCGATCCATGGGCGGAACAGTCTCTGATCCAGCGTGCTGCTGAATGAGCTGTAGCTGATAATGTTTGGGTCGTTTGCTCCTGTAGCACCTGTACCGCGACTCTGGGTGGTGGTGTACTGTACGCTGAACCTGGATTCAAGTTTCTCGTTATGCTTTACTCCGGCATTAAGTCCGATAGTGATCCTGTCCAGGCTGGATCCAGGGAGGATACCGGTCTGGTTGGTCGAAGTTAAACTAAGCCTGTAATCAAATCGCTGGTTGGCGTCTGCTACTGCAAAGTTGTTGATACGGGTGATCCCTGTCTGGAAGAAATCATCTATACCATTATTGTCTACTGCTCTGAGTTGTCCTCGTTCGCCGGTGATCGGCAGATTGTCTACGGTCTGGCCGACGATCTTTGGTCCCCAGTCGAATCCGACGGAACCGGCGTCGTACTGGCCGTTAGATCCCATGGCGTATTCCTGCTGGTAATCAGGCGTCCTGAACAGGTTTTCAAACCTGGTAGTGGAATTTATGGTTACCTGAGCTCCCCCGCCTTCGCCGGAAGCTCCTCTCTTGGTGGTAACGATAATGGCTCCACCGGCAGCCCTTGATCCGTAAAGTGCTGTCGCAGCCGCACCTTTAAGTACGTTGATAGATTCTACGTCATCAGGGTTGATAACGGATGCCCCGTTGGCAAAATCCCTGGTTCCAGAGATCCTGCTCCCGTTACCAGGAGTCTGTGCGTCGTTGATCAGTACCCCGTCTACAACCCAAAGTGGGTTGTTACGTCCTGATAAGGAAGATACTCCACGAATGATGATCTTGGATGATCCGCCCAGGTTACCACCGGTATTGGTGATCTGTACCCCGGTTACTTTTCCCTGGAGCGAGTTAACGATGTTGGTTTCCCTTGCTTTTACAAGTTCTTCACCTTTTACGATGTCTGTACCGTAACCAAGGGTCCTGGTCTCCCGCTGGATACCCAGTGCGGTTACGACAACCTCTTCCAGTGCTTCAGCATCTTCTTCCATCTGCACATCTATGGTGTTAGAGGCGCCGACAGTTCTCTCCACGGTTTTCTGACCCAGGTAAGTGAAGCGCAGGGTCTGGCCGGTATTGGCCATGATGGTGTAGTTACCATCAAAATCCGTTTGTGTTCCGGTGACCGTACCCGCTACGATCACGTTAACTCCAGGTAGTGGTTCGCCGGACTGGTCCGTGACCGTACCCGAAATCGTTTTCTCCTGGGCATAGGAGAAACTCATTGCTAACGCCAGTAAAGGCATCAGCATCCAAGTTAATTTAGATTTCATTTATATGGTTTTTGAATTAGTAGCCGCAAAATCTTAATAATCCGTTAATAAACCAAGGGATTTTTCACAAATTATTATGAATAGTTTAAGCGCATATCAGAAAGGAATGCCTTCATCTTCCTGATATTTGACCAATAGTGTTAAAGAAATAAATAGCTATTATCTGGGATAAGCACGGGCGGGGTGGCAACGCGGCGTTCAGTCATTAAAGTTTATCCAGAATATGTATAGGTAGTGAAGAGGGATTTTTTGCAGGTGCAGCCTGCTGATCTCTTCCCGGGATCAATACCTTATATATATAGGTAACACTCTTCTTTTTTGTAGGCGGTTTCATCCTAAATCCATGGGCGAGTAAAAAAATGAGAAATTTAATGGCTTAGCATTTGAATTATAATGAATTATTCCTACATTTGCCAGCCCTTAAAAGAGGGGATTATATTAGACATAAATTATAGTATGCCAACAATTTCACAATTAGTACGAAAAGGAAGGGCCACAATTACCAAGAAGAGTAAATCGGCTGCTTTAGATTCGTGCCCCCAGCGAAGAGGGGTGTGTACACGTGTGTATACCACTACGCCTAAGAAACCAAACTCTGCTATGCGTAAAGTAGCAAGGGTAAGGTTGACCAACGGTAAAGAGGTTAACGCGTACATCCCGGGTGAGGGACACAATCTGCAGGAGCACTCGATAGTATTGGTTAGAGGCGGAAGGGTGAAAGATTTGCCAGGAGTTAGATACCACATCGTTAGAGGTGCTTTGGATACGGCAGGAGTTGCCGGGAGAACCCAACGACGATCTAAGTACGGAGCAAAACGCCCTAAAAAGTAATTTGAACTTTTAAGTTGAAGAGATGAGAAAAAGACAGGCAAAGAAGCGGCCTCTTTTACCGGATCCAAGATTCAATGACCAGTTGGTAACTAGGTTTGTGAATATGATGATGTGGGACGGTAAAAAATCCGTAGCCTTTAAAGTGTTCTACGATGCAATGGATATCGTGGAGGAAAAAAAGACGGACGACGAGAAGTCGGCCCTGGAACATTGGAAAGAAGCGTTGTCTAACGTGATGCCTCACGTAGAAGTGCGAAGCCGCCGTGTAGGTGGTGCTACCTTCCAGATCCCGATGCAGATCCGTCCGGACAGGAAGATTTCTACTGCGATGAAATGGTTGATCCTTTATGCGCGTAAAAGAAACGAGAAATCGATGGCCCTCAGGTTGGCTAACGAGATCCTTGCAGCTGCCAAAGAAGAAGGTGCTGCCGTTAAAAAACGTGTGGATACTCATAAGATGGCAGAAGCGAACAAAGCATTTTCCCACTTTAGATTTTAATTACTGAAATGGCAAGAGATTTAAAATATACAAGAAACATAGGGATCGCGGCGCATATTGATGCCGGTAAAACGACGACTACGGAACGTATCCTTTTCTATACTGGTGTTAGCCACAAGATAGGAGAAGTTCACGATGGTGCTGCGACCATGGACTGGATGGAGCAAGAGCAGGAGCGTGGTATTACCATTACTTCGGCTGCTACTACCTGTACCTGGAATTTCCCGATGAAGAACGGACAGGTCGTTGATGAGACCAAGCCGTATAACTTTAACATTATTGATACCCCCGGTCACGTTGACTTTACCGTAGAGGTAAACCGCTCTTTACGTGTACTTGACGGATTGGTATTCCTTTTCAGTGCTGTAGACGGGGTTGAGCCTCAGTCTGAGACCAACTGGAGGCTTGCTGATAACTACAAGGTGCCACGTATCGGGTTCGTTAACAAAATGGACCGCCAGGGATCAAACTTCTTGAACGTGTGTAAGCAGGTTCGTGAAATGTTGAAGTCTAATGCAGTGCCAATCGTTCTTCCAATTGGTGATGAAGCGGATTTCCGTGGAATCGTTGACCTGGTGAAGAACCGCGCGATCGTATGGCATGAGGACAATTACGGATCTACATTCGACGAGATCGATATCCCAGCGGATATGGTAGATGAAGTAAAAGAATACCGTGCTCACCTGATCGAGGCAGTTGCTGAATACGATGAAACCCTGATGGAGAAGTTCTTCGAAGATGAAGACTCTATCACAGAAGACGAAGTACACGCTGCACTACGTGCTGCGGTTATGGACATGAGCATCATTCCGATGATCTGTGGTTCTTCGTTCAAGAATAAAGGTGTACAGTTCTTATTGGATGCTGTATGTCGCTACCTGCCTTCGCCAATCGATAAGGATGCGATCGTAGGAGTAAACCCTGACACAGGGAAAGAAGAAAAGAGAAATCCTGATCCTAAAGAGCCTTTCGCGGCCCTTGCTTTCAAGATCGCAACTGACCCGTTCGTTGGTCGTCTTGCATTCTTCAGAGCATATTCCGGAAGACTTGATGCCGGTTCTTACGTGCTGAACAACCGTTCAGGTAACAAAGAGCGTATCTCCAGGATCTACCAGATGCACTCCAATAAACAGAATGCTGTTGATTTTATCAACGCTGGTGATATTGGTGCTGCTGTAGGATTTAAAGATATTAAGACAGGGGATACCCTGACAGACGAAAAACATCCTCTTGTATTAGAGAGTATGGATTTCCCGGACCCGGTAATCGGTATTGCAGTAGAGCCTAAGACTAAGGCTGATGTGGATAAGATGGGTATGGCTCTTGCCAAACTGGCAGAAGAGGATCCTACTTTCCAGGTTAAGACCGATGAGGCTTCAGGACAGACGATCATCTCAGGAATGGGAGAGTTGCACCTGGACATTATTGTAGACCGTATGCGTAGGGAGTTCAAGGTTGAGTTAAACCAGGGACAACCACAGGTGGAATACAAGGAGGCTATTACCAAAGCTGCTAACCATCGCGAGGTGTATAAGAAGCAGACCGGTGGTCGAGGTAAATTCGCAGATATCGTATTTACCCTTGAGCCTGCTGAAGAAGGTAAGTCAGGACTGGAATTTGTCAACGTAATTAAAGGTGGTAACATTCCTAAGGAATTTGTACCATCTGTAGAGAAAGGTTTCAAGGAAGCCATGAAGAACGGGCCATTGGCCGGATTTGAAATGGACGCCATGAAAGTTACCCTGAAGGACGGATCTTTCCACCCTGTGGATTCTGACCAGTTATCATTTGAGCTGGCGGCCAAGCTGGGATATAAGGAGGCGGCTAAAGCTGCGGGAGCAGTATTGATGGAGCCGATCATGAAATTGGAAGTGCTTACCCCGGAAGAGAACATGGGGGATATCGTTGGAGACCTTAACCGTCGTCGCGGACAGGTAAACAACATGTCTGACCGTGCCGGTGCTAAAGTGATCAAGGCTGATGTGCCATTATCTGAAATGTTTGGTTATGTAACTTCGTTACGTACACTATCCTCAGGTAGGGCGACTTCAACCATGGAGTTCTCTCACTACGCAGAGACCCCTTCCAATATTGCAGAAGAAGTTATTAAGGCAGCTAAAGGCGTAACCGCTTAAAATTTAGGTAGATGAGTCAAAAAATTAGAATAAAACTGAAATCTTACGATCACAACCTGGTAGACAAGTCTGCAGAGAAGATCGTGAAAACGGTAAAGACTACCGGTGCAGTGGTTACGGGTCCAATCCCTCTTCCAACACACAAGAAGATCTTTACGGTGCTCCGTTCACCTCACGTGAACAAGAAGAGTAGGGAGCAATTCGAGCTTAGTTCTTACAAAAGGCTGCTCGATATCTACAGCTCTTCTTCCAAGACCATCGACGCACTGATGAAGTTAGAGCTTCCCAGTGGTGTAGAGGTCGAGATCAAGGTGTGAGGCTGACAGCTGGTGAAAGACGATAGTCTTTCCAAACATGTCCTGAGCGTTTCGCGAGGGAAAAACGGTAACAAAAATAAATTCGGGGTCGAATTATTTTTGACCCTGTTTTTTTGCTTCAAAGAGAAGCAGTTATAAATAAATGTAATCAATTAATTAATTAAAGTATGTCTGGGTTAATAGGAAGAAAAGTAGGCATGACCAGCATTTTCGATGAAAATGGAAAGAACATTCCATGTACTGTGATCGAAGCTGGACCATGTGTAGTTACCCAAGTCAGAACCGAAGAGGTAGACGGGTATTTTGCCCTTCAGCTTGGTTTCGATGACAAGGCAGAAAAGCGTGCTAACAATGCCGAGAAAGGGCATTATAAGAAAGCAGGCGTTTCTCCCAAGAAAAAGGTCGAGGAATTCAAGTATTTTGAAGAGGGTAGGTTTAAACTGGGAGAAACAATAAGCGTTGATCTTTTCCAGGAAGGTGATTTTGTAGACGTATGTGCTACATCTAAAGGAAAAGGTTTCCAGGGTGTTGTTAAACGCCACGGATTCGGCGGAGTCGGGCAGGCCACTCACGGTCAGCATAACCGTCTGCGTGCACCAGGATCTATCGGTGCTGCATCTACACCATCAAGGGTATTTAAAGGAATGAAGATGGCCGGCCGTATGGGTGGTGAACGCGTCACAGTTCAGAACCTCAGGGTACTGAAAGTGGTTCCAGAGAAGAACCTTTTGGTTTTAAAGGGTTGTGTGCCCGGTCATAAGAACGCTTACATAACGATCGAGAAATAATGAAGGTAGCAGTTTTAGATATCAAAGGAAAAGAGACAGGGAGAAAGGTAGACCTTTCCGATGCTGTTTTCAAGATAGAGCCCAATGAGCATGCCATTTACCTGGATGTAAAGCAGTACCTGGCGCACCAGCGTCAAGGAACTCACCAGGCTAAAGAGCGTGGAGCCATCGCGGGTAGTACCAGGAAGATCAAAAAACAAAAAGGTACAGGTACCGCAAGGGCCGGTAGTATCAAGTCGCCTATCTTCAGGGGTGGGGGTCGAATTTTTGGTCCGAGAAGCAAGGATTACAGCCAGAAACTGAACAAGAACGTTAAGCGTCTTGCCAGGAGATCTGCCCTTAGCATCAAAGCCCAGGAGAACTCTCTGATGGTGATCGAGGATTTCAATTTTGAGGCCCCGAAGACCAAAGATTTCATCCAGGTGCTTAAGTCCCTGGGACTGGAGGATAAAAAGTCCCTTATAGTATTGGGCGATTCAAATAATAACGTATATTTGTCGTCGCGCAATTTAACCCGCACTGAAGTTGTAACCAACTCAGAATTAAGCACTTACAAAATTCTGAATGCTCAGAATGTAGTGCTTCTCGAGGGTTCCCTGGAAGGAATAGAATCGAATCTTAGCAAATCGTAAGGAGATGAGTGTATTGATTAAGCCAATTATAACGGAAAAAATGACAGCTGAAGGCGAGTTGAACAACCGCTACGGTTTTGTTGTAAATCCCAGGGCAAACAAAATACAGATCAAGGACGCCGTGGAGGCAGCCTATGGTGTATCAGTGACCAAGGTCAGAACTATGAACTACGGTCCTCAGCGCAAAACGCGTTTCACCAAGACTGGTGTGCAGCACGGAAAGACCAATGCCTACAAGAAGGCTATTGTAGATGTTGAGGAAGGTGATGTTATTGATTTTTACAGTAATCTATAAAGACACGAAATGTCAGTTAGAAAATTAAAACCGATCACTCCGGGACAGCGTTTCAAGATAGTAAATGGCTTTGATGCTATTACTACCGACAAACCGGAGAAAAGCTTGTTAGCGCCCCTGAAAAAATCAGGAGGTAGGAACAGCAAGGGAAAGATGACCATGCGCCACAGAGGTGGTGGTCACAAGAGGAGATACCGTCTTATTGATTTTAAAAGGGATAAGCAAGGAGTTGCTGCCGAGGTGAAATCAATACAGTACGATCCGAACCGATCTGCATTTATTGCTCTTGTAGAGTATACAGACGGGGAAAAGCGTTACGTGATCGCACAGAACGGCCTGGAGGTCGGTCAGCAGATCACTGCCGGATCGGGTGCTGCTCCGGAAATCGGGAATGCACTTCCGTTAAGTGATATTCCGTTGGGAACAATCATTTCCTGCATCGAGTTACGTCCCGGACAGGGAGCGGTAATGGCTCGTAGCGCCGGAACTTTCGCGCAGCTTATGGCTCGTGACGGGAAGTTTGTAACTATTAAGTTACCATCCGGGGAAACAAGGTTGATCCTTGCACAGTGTCTTGCTACTATAGGAGCTGTATCTAACTCTGATCACCAGTTGATCGTATCCGGTAAAGCGGGTAGAAGTCGCTGGTTAGGTAGAAGACCAAGAACTAGGCCGGTAGCCATGAACCCCGTAGATCACCCGATGGGTGGTGGGGAAGGTAGAGCTTCCGGAGGTCATCCAAGATCTAGAAACGGTATTCCTGCAAAAGGATTCAGAACCCGTTCCAAGACCAAGGACACCAACAGATATATCATAGAACGTAGAAAGAAATAAAAAGAATTAGAAATGGCACGTTCACTAAAAAAAGGACCTTACGTTCATTACAGCCTGGAGAATAAAGTCCAGAAAAACGTGGAAAGCGGAAAGAAGACCGTCATCAAGACCTGGTCAAGAGCTTCCATGATCACACCGGACTTCGTGGGTCAGACGATCGCGGTCCACAACGGACGACAGTTTGTACCTGTATATGTAACAGAGAACATGGTAGGGCATAAGTTAGGAGAGTTTTCTCCGACACGCTCTTTCAGGGGTCACGCTGGAGCTAAAAACAAAGGAAAAAAGTAAGCTATGGGAGTTCGAAAAAGACAAATGGCCGAAAGAATTAAGGCAGAGAAGCAGGAGCTTGCATTTGCAAAACTGAATAATTGCCCTACATCACCAAGGAAAATGCGTTTGGTCGCAGACCTGGTAAGAGGTAAGGAAGTTGAGAAAGCGCTGGCTATCTTGAGATTCAGTCCTAAGGAAGCTTCCAGGAGAGTAGAAAAACTGTTGCTTTCTGCTATCGCTAACTGGCAGGCAAAGAACGAAGATGCGAACATCGAAGATGCAGAGTTGATCGTTAAGGAAATTAAAGTAGACAGTGGGCGTATGCTGAAACGTTTGCGACCTGCTCCTCAGGGTAGGGCTCACAGAATAAGAAAGCGTTCCAACCACGTAACACTGGTTTTGGGATCTAACAATAATACACAAGCTTAGTATGGGACAGAAAACTAATCCGATAGGAAATCGTCTTGGGATTATCAGAGGCTGGGAGTCTAACTGGTACGGAGGAAATGATTATGGAGATAAACTGGCCGAAGACGACAAGATAAGAAAATACGTGCATGCACGTCTGGCGAAAGCCAGTGTATCCAGGGTTATCATAGAACGTACCCTGAAACTTATCACTGTCACCATTACCACTGCACGTCCTGGTATCATTATCGGGAAAGGCGGGCAAGAGGTAGATAAGCTGAAAGAAGAGTTAAAGAAGATCACCGATAAGGAGGTACAGATCAATATTTTCGAGATCAAGAGGCCGGAAGTCGACGCCAATCTAGTCGCTGCCAGTGTAGCCAGACAGATCGAGAACAGGATCTCTTACCGACGTGCTATCAAGATGGCGATCGCTGCGGCCATGAGAATGAATGCAGAGGGCATCAAGATACAGATCTCCGGCCGTTTGAACGGTGCAGAGATGGCGCGTTCCGAATCGTATAAAGACGGGCGTATTCCGTTGTCTACTTTCAGAGCCGACATCGACTATGCTTTGCACGAAGCACACACTACCTACGGTAGGCTTGGTATCAAAGTTTGGATCATGAAAGGTGAAGTATACGGCAAGAGAGAATTGTCTCCCCTGGTTGGAATGTCAAATAAAGGCCAAGGTGGGAAAGGAAAACAGGATGGCGCTAAAAAACGTCGCAGAAAGTAATTTAAAGAAGCAGTAAGAAAATGTTACAGCCAAAAAGAACTAAGTTTCGTAAAGCGCAGAAAGGCCGGATGAAAGGAAATGCCGGAAGAGGGCATCAGCTGTCTAACGGTATGTTCGGTATCAAATCTATGGATACCAGCTTTGTGACCTCGAGGCAGATAGAAGCTGCCCGTATTGCGGCAACGCGATATATGAAAAGGCAGGGTCAGTTGTGGATCAAGATCTTCCCGGACAAGCCTATCACCAAGAAGCCTTTGGAAGTACGTATGGGTAAAGGTAAAGGTGCGCCGGAATATTTTGTCGCTACGGTAAAACCAGGTAGGATCCTTTTTGAGGTTGCCGGGGTACCAATGGACATTGCAAAGGAAGCATTACGCCTTGCTGCACAGAAATTACCCGTGAGAACAAAGTTTGTAGTGGCTAGGGATTACGAGGCCGCATAATTTATACTGAGAATGACCATGAAACAATCAGAGATAAAAGAATTATCGGTAGAGGAACTGAGGGATAAGATGGCCGAGTTTAAGAAGCAATATGCCGAAATGAAAGTGGCCCATTCCGTAACCCCGCTGGAAAACCCGCTTCAATTGAGAAGCGCGCGAAGAACTGTAGCCCGATTGGCAACTGAATTAACAAAAAGGGAAAACCAATAATTGGTTCTGCTTTATGGAAAAAAGAAATTTAAGAAAAGAGAGAGTAGGCGTTGTAACCAGCAACAGAATGGAGAAATCTATCGTGGTTTCAGAAGTTAAGCGGGTTAAGCATCCTATGTACGGTAAATTCGTACTGCGAACAAAAAAATATGTTGCACACGATGAGACCAACGACTGCAATATTGGTGATACTGTAAAGATCATGGAGACACGTCCATTGAGTAAAACCAAATGTTGGAGACTGGTTGAAATCCTAGAAAGAGCCAAATAATATGTTACAGCAAGAATCCAGATTAAAAGTGGCCGACAACACCGGGGCTAAGGAAGTTCTTACCATCCGAGTGCTAGGTGGTACCAAGAGAAGGTATGCTTCTGTTGGAGACAAGATCGTGGTATCGGTAAAAGAAGCTACCCCGAACGGAACCATCAAGAAAGGTGCAGTTTCAACGGCCGTAGTAGTTCGCACGAAGAAAGAGGTGCGCAGACCGGACGGATCATACATCCGTTTTGATGACAACGCTTGTGTGTTGTTAAACCCGACAGGGGAGATGAGGGGAACACGTGTCTTTGGACCGGTTGCCAGGGAACTTCGCGATAAGCAGTTCATGAAGATTGTCTCACTAGCACCTGAGGTACTGTAAATAAATGTGAGGAAACCGGTGATCAGAAGCCGGAAGCTTGCAACAGATAACAGATATTAAGCATCAACAAGATGAAATTAAAAATAAAAACAGGGGATACCGTAAAAGTCACTGCCGGGGACCACAAAGGTTCAGAAGGTAAAGTGGTACAGGTAGACCGTGAGAAGAACAAAGCGATTGTCGAAGGCGTCAATATGGTTTCCAAGCATGAGAAGCCAAGCGCGAAGAACCCGCAGGGGGGAATCGTAAAGAAAGAGGCGTTTATCCATATTTCTAACCTGGCGTTGGTTGATCCGAAATCCGGGGATACTACAAGGGTAGGATACGAGGTAAGGGATGGCAAGAAAGTAAGGTTTTCTAAGAAATCCAACGAAGTAATTTAGTTATGGGGTACGTTCCAAGATTAAAACAAGAGTATAGAGAGCGCGTAATCAAGGCGCTTAAGGAAGAGTTTGGGTACAGCAATGTAATGCAGGTACCTAAATTGGAGAAGATTGTTGTGAGCAGGGGAGTTGGTGCTGCTGTGGCTGATAAGAAACTTATCGACCATGCAGTAGACGAACTTACCATGATCACCGGTCAGAAAGCGGTAGCTACCATTTCCAAAAAAGATGTCGCGGCGTTTAAACTGCGTAAGGGAATGCCTATCGGTGCCAAGGTTACGCTCAGGGGAGAAAAGATGTATGAATTCTTGGATCGTCTGGTAACTACTGCACTTCCAAGGGTAAGGGATTTCCAGGGAATCCGCGCTACAGGATTTGACGGAAGGGGGAACTACAACCTCGGGATTACCGAGCAGATCATTTTCCCTGAAGTGAATATCGATAAGATAAACCGTATTAACGGAATGGATATCACTTTCGTTACCACTGCGGAAACAGATAAGGAAGCAAAATCATTGTTAACCGAATTAGGTTTACCTTTTAAAAAGAACTAGTATGGCTAAAGAATCAATGAAAGCCCGTGAAAGAAAAAGGGCAAAGACAGTAGCAAAGTACGCTGAGAAGCGCAGGGAGCTGAAGGAAGCGGGAGATTACGAAGCCCTACAGAAATTACCCAGAAATGCCTCCCCGGTACGTATGCACAACCGTTGCAAACTTACGGGAAGACCTAAGGGATATATGAGAACGTTTGGTATCTCCAGAGTCATGTTTCGCGAAATGGCGAACAACGGGCTGATTCCAGGGGTTAAAAAAGCAAGTTGGTAAAAGATAAAAGGGAAGAACATGTTTACAGATCCTATAGCAGATTATTTAACAAGAGTACGGAACGCCAGTAGGGCGGGCCACAGGGTAGTAGAGATCCCTGCTTCCAATTTGAAGAAAGAGGTAACCAAGATCCTTTTTGATCAGGGGTATATCCTTAGCTACAAATTTGAAGAGGACGAGGTACAGGGTACCATCAAGATTGCCTTGAAGTATGACAAGCAGACTAAAGAGCCTGTCATCAAGAAAATACAACGTATCAGTAAGCCCGGTCTTAGAAAGTACGCGTCTTCTGACGAGATGCCACGAGTATTGAACGGGTTGGGAATAGCCATAGTGTCTACCTCTCACGGGGTGATGACCAGCAAGCGTGCCAAGCAGGAAAATGTTGGCGGCGAGGTATTGTGCTATGTTTATTAATGAGAATTAAAGGATAGAAAAATGTCTAGAATAGGGAATAATCCAATCGTAATGCCCGAGGGTACTACAGCAACCATCACGGATAACGTGATCACTGTTAAAGGAAAGCTGGGAGAACTGACCCAGAACTTTGACGGGGTGAGCATCCGGATAGAGGACAACGAGATCATCGTTAACCGTCCTTCTGATAGTATTGAGCACAAGACTAAGCACGGACTGTACCGCTCCCTTGTCAACAACATGGTACTGGGTGTATCTGAAGGTTGGACAAAGGAATTAGAATTGGTCGGAGTTGGATACCGTGCCAGTAACCAGGGACAAAAATTGGATCTTGCCTTAGGCTTTTCCCACAACATTGTTCTGGAACTGGCCCCGGAAGTAAAGATCGAGACCACTTCTGAAAAAGGAAAGAACCCAACGATCAAACTGACGTCTCACGACAAGCAGCTTGTAGGGCAGATCGCCGCTAAAATTCGTTCCTTCCGTAAGCCAGAGCCTTACAAAGGAAAAGGAATCAAGTTCAAAGGCGAAATATTAAGAAGAAAAGCAGGTAAATCAGCTTAATAACTGAATCATGGGATTATCAAAGACCGAGCGTAGACTACGCATCAAAAGAAGAATTAGAAAGGTATCCTTTGGAACCGCTGAGAAGCCTCGTCTGGCTGTCTACAGGAGTAACAAGGAAATCTATGCCCAGTTGATAGACGATAACAAGGGGGTAACCCTTGCAGCTGCTTCTTCCAGGGACAAGGAAGTTAAAGCAGAAGGGACCAAAATGGAAGTTGCCAACCAAGTAGGGAAGGCCATCGCTGAAAAAGCGAAGGAAGCCGGAATCGAAAAGGTTGCCTTTGACCGTGGAGGTAATTTATATCACGGAAGGGTTAAATCGTTGGCCGAAGGTGCCAGGGAAGCTGGATTAAAATTTTAATTAAAGGTATGTACGGGAAATACAAAAATGTAGAAACTGTGAAACCCGGAGGTCTTGAACTGAAAGATCGCTTGGTGGGAGTACAACGTGTAACAAAGGTAACCAAAGGTGGTAGAGCCTTCGGTTTCTCTGCGATCGTTGTCGTAGGTGATGAAAATGGTGTCGTTGGCCACGGTTTAGGAAAATCTAAGGAAGTGGCAACCGCGATCGCTAAGGCAATCGAAGACGCCAAGAAAAACCTGATCAGGATTCCCCTGAACAAGGGAACACTGCCACACGAGCAAAAAGGGAAATTTGGTGGAGCCAGGGTATATATCCAGCCTGCATCTCACGGTACCGGGGTTATTGCCGGTGGAGCCGTACGTGCGGTATTGGAGGCAGTAGGAGTACAGGATGTACTTTCTAAATCCCAGGGATCTTCTAACCCGCACAACGTAGTAAAGGCTACCTTTGATGCACTCTTACAATTAAGGGATGCACAGACTGTAGCACAGCAACGAGGTGTCTCTTTAGAAAAAGTATTTAAAGGATAAGCGAGAATCAAATGGCAAAGATAAAAGTAACACAGGTGAAGAGTGGGATTAAAAGACCACAGAACCAGAAACGAACTTTGGAAGCCCTGGGCTTGCGAAAAATAGGTCAGGTCGTGGAACATGAAAACACGCCCGCGATTCTTGGCATGATCAATAAAGTAAAACACTTGGTTTCCACAGAGGAAGCTTAAAAAATACAGTGTGATGAAATTAAGCAATTTGAAACCAGCAAAAGGTGCTACTCATAAAGCAGGGAAAATCGTAGGTCGTGGACAAGGTTCAGGAAAAGGCGGTACTGCTACTCGTGGTCATAAAGGTGCCAAATCAAGATCCGGTTACTCTAAGAAGATCGGATTTGAAGGGGGCCAGATGCCATTACAGCGCCGAGTTCCTAAATTTGGTTTTACCAACATCAACCGTGTAGAGTACAGGGGAATCAACCTGGCTACCCTGCAGCAACTGGTAGATGATAAGGCCATCAAGGACAGCGTTACCCTGGAGGACCTTATCGCCAACAACCTGGCTGGTAAGAACGACCTTGTAAAAATATTAGGCAACGGGGAGTTGAAAGCTCCGTTGAAAGTCACTGTTCATAAATTTACAGCTACCGCAAAGAAGGCTATTGAAGCAGCAGGTGGTGAGGCTATAAATTTATAAGAAGACAAACTATGAAGAAGTTTTTTGAGATTATATCCAATATCTGGAAGATTGATGAGCTGAGGGCAAGGATTTTGGTTACTCTGGGGCTCCTGTTGGTGTACCGTTTTGGTGCGCAGATAGTTCTTCCGGGTATAGATACCTCACAATTGGCAGAGTTATCTTCCAATACCGAGCAAGGTATCCTGGGAATTCTGAATGCATTCACAGGAGGCGCCTTTGCCAATGCTTCTGTTTTCGCCTTAGGGATCATGCCCTATATTTCGGCCTCTATTGTTGTGCAGCTGATGGGAATCGCGGTTCCTTACCTGCAGAAACTGGACAAGGAAGGTGAGAGCGGTAGAAAAACTAAAAACCAGATCACCCGATGGCTGACCATC
Organism: Zeaxanthinibacter enoshimensis; assembly: GCF_004362865.1. Lineage (GTDB taxonomy): Bacteria > Bacteroidota > Bacteroidia > Flavobacteriales > Flavobacteriaceae > Zeaxanthinibacter > Zeaxanthinibacter enoshimensis. Next base: position 95,537 of record NZ_SNYI01000003.1, read on the forward strand.
GGGATCTGTATTGTACAGGCTCCGGCTTACCTTTACAGCCTTAGTGCGCTGGGAGTGCCGGACAGTGCATTCCTGTTGGGGAAAGGACTTAACTTCATGGTTCCCGCGGTAATTATCCTGGTTACAGGAACCGTATTTGCCATGTGGTTGGGAGAGCGTATTACGGATAAAGGGATCGGGAATGGAATTTCTCTCCTGATCATGATCGGTATCATCGCCACTATGCCCCAGTCTTTTGTCCAGGAATTCATTTCCAGGACAACAAATAACAACGGGGGACTGATGTTCATGTTGATCGAAGTAATTCTTTGGTTCCTGGTCATCCTTGCAAGCGTATTACTGGTAATGGCTACAAGGCGTATACCGGTACAGTACGCGAGGAGAACAGCATCCGGAGGATACGAGAAGAACGTTATCGGTTCCAGGCAGTACATCCCTTTAAAGCTTAACGCTTCAGGGGTAATGCCAATCATCTTTGCCCAGGCGATCATGTTCGCACCCGGCTTACTGGGGCGTACATTCAACGATACCGCCGTGGGTCAATGGATGGAAGTACAGTTTCAGGATATATTTGGCCTGGCTTACAACATCTTGTTCGCCCTGCTGATTATCATATTCACCTACTTCTATACGGCCATCACCGTGCCAACGAATAAGATGGCAGATGACCTGAAGAGAAGTGGCGGATTTATCCCCGGGATCAGACCCGGAAAAGAGACAGCGAATTTCCTGGATAAGGTGATGTCTCTGATAACCCTGCCCGGTGCGGTATTCCTGGCATTGCTTGCCGTATTACCTGCCGTGGTAGTGAAACTGATGGACATACAGCCCGGATGGGCATTGTTTTACGGTGGTACTTCCCTGCTGATTATGGTCGGGGTGGCAATAGACACTGTACAACAAGTGAACTCGTACCTGCTGAACAGGCATTACGACGGATTAATGAAAACTGGAAAAAACAGAAAAGTAGCATAATAATATGGCCAAACAAGCACCCATAGAACAAGACGGCTCTATTATAGAAGCGTTGTCTAATGCCATGTTCCGAGTGGAACTGGAAAATGGACACGTGGTTACGGCTCACATTTCCGGGAAAATGCGAATGCATTACATTAAGTTGTTACCCGGTGATAAGGTAAAACTTGAGATGAGTCCGTATGATTTAAGCAAGGCAAGAATTACATATAGATATTAAGACTTTAGAACGATGAAAGTAAGAGCATCCATTAAGAAGCGAAGCGCTGAATGCAAGATTGTACGCAGAAAGGGCAGGCTTTACGTGATTAACAAAAAGAATCCTAGATTTAAACAAAGACAAGGGTAATTATGGCAAGAATAGCAGGGGTAGATATACCAAAGCAAAAAAGAGGGGTCATCGCCCTTACCTATATTTTTGGTATCGGTAAAAGCAGGGCCCAGGAAATTCTGGAGAAAGCCGGAGTAGACCAGGACAAGACTGTTTCTGATTGGTCTGATGACGAGATCGGTAGCATTCGTGATGCAGTATCTTCATACAAGATTGAAGGTGAATTACGTTCTGAAACACAGCTTAATATCAAGCGTTTGATGGATATTGGTTGTTACCGTGGGATCCGTCACCGTTCTGGACTTCCATTAAGAGGACAACGTACCAAGAATAACTCTAGGACGAGGAAAGGAAAGAGAAAAACGGTTGCTAACAAGAAGAAAGCAACTAAATAATAAATAGAAGTATGGCAAAGACAGGTGCAAAAGCAGGCACAAAAGCCGCAAAAAAGCGTAAAGTAATTGTAGAGTCTACCGGGGAGGCGCATATCACTGCCTCTTTCAACAATATCATCATTTCCCTGACCAACAAGAAGGGGGATGTGATATCCTGGTCATCCGCTGGTAAAATGGGTTTCAGGGGCTCTAAGAAGAATACTCCTTACGCTGCCCAGGTTGCTTCCGAAGAATGTGCAAAGATTGCGCATGAAGCCGGACTCAGGAAAGTGAAGGTCTATGTAAAAGGACCAGGTAACGGACGTGAATCCGCTATCCGCTCTATCCACAATTCCGGGATCGAGGTTACCGAGATCATCGATGTTACTCCGCTGCCACACAATGGCTGCAGGCCTCCAAAAAGAAGGAGAGTATAATTACATATAATAAACCTGAATAATTAATTTTTCACCGGGGGTGTAGTTACGATTATCGAAGGATTAGCCTTAATTCATAATCACACTTCCAAATTTATAGAAGATGGCAAGATACACAGGACCAAAAACTAAGATCGCTCGTAAATTCGGCGAAGCGATATTCGGAGACGATAAGTCTTTTGAAAAGAAAAACTATCCACCGGGACAGCACGGTAACAACCGTCGTCGTGGTAAGAAATCAGAATATGCTATCCAGCTGATGGAGAAGCAGAAAGCGAAGTATACCTACGGTATTCTTGAGCGCCAATTCCGTAACATCTTTGCACGTGCAAACCGTAGTAAAGGAGTTACCGGTGAGGTTCTGTTACAGATGTGTGAATCACGACTGGACAACGTAGTATTCCGTTTCGGAATCTCTACTTCCAGGAGGGGAGCACGCCAGTTGGTTTCTCACAGGCATATCACCGTTAACGGTGAAGTAGTAAATATTCCTTCTTATTCATTGAAAGCAGGAGACGTTGTAGGAGTTAGGGAGAAATCCAAATCCCTGCAGACTATCCAGGATGCTTTAGCTGCTAACAGCAGTGTTTACGAATGGCTGAGCTGGAATTCAGAAAAAATGCAAGGTACCTTTGTTGCGGTTCCAGAACGTATTCAGATTCCGGAGAACATCAAAGAACAATTAATCGTTGAGTTATACTCGAAATAAAACAACACAGATCTGACTATGGCATTATTTAATTTTCAGAAGCCCGACAAAGTTATAATGATTGATTCTTCCGATTTCGAAGGGAAATTTGAATTTCGCCCTTTGGAACCAGGATACGGTCTGACTGTCGGGAACGCGCTCAGAAGAGTTCTGCTTTCCTCTCTGGAAGGTTTTGCTATCACTTCTGTTCGAATCGATAAAGTAGAGCACGAGTTTTCGGTCATTGAAGGTGTTGTAGAAGATGTAACCGAAATGATCCTGAACCTGAAGCAGGTTCGCTTTAAAAGGCAGATCGAAGATGTGAACGAAGAAACTGTTTCCATCTCCGTAAGCGGGAAAGAACAGCTTACCGCCGGTGACTTCCAGAAATTCATTTCCGGGTACCAGGTACTGAACCCTGACCTGGTGATCTGTAACATGGATCCTAAGGTCAATATCAACATGGAGTTGATCATTGAAAAAGGTAGGGGATATGTTCCTGCAGAAGAGAACAAGAAGTCTAATGCACCAATCGGTAGTATCGCTGTTGATTCTATCTTCACTCCTGTGAAGAACGTGAAGTACAGCATTGAGAACTTCCGTGTAGAGCAAAAGACCGATTACGAAAAGTTGGTTTTTGAGATCATGACAGACGGATCTATCCACCCTAAGGATGCGCTTACAGAAGCGGCCAAGGTGCTGATCCACCACTTCATGCTCTTCTCTGACGAGCGTATCACCCTGGAAGCAGACGAGATCGCCCAGACAGAGACCTATGACGAAGAGTCACTGCATATGCGCCAGTTGCTGAAGACCAAGTTGGTAGATATGGATCTTTCCGTACGTGCCCTTAACTGCCTGAAGGCAGCCGAGGTAGACACCCTGGGAGACCTTGTATCTTTCAACAAGAACGACCTGATGAAATTCAGGAACTTCGGTAAGAAGTCCCTGACCGAGTTAGAAGAGCTGGTCATCAACAAAGGCCTTAACTTCGGCATGGACCTGTCAAAGTATAAATTGGATAAAGATTAAATTTGGCCCTGAGCCCGTTACCGACGGAGTAGGGATTATTATAGAATAGAACGATGAGACACGGAAAAAAGATCAATCACTTAGGAAGACAGACAGCTCACAGAAAGGCAATGCTGGCCAACATGGCTTGTTCCCTGATTGAACATAAGCGAATTAATACCACTGTGGCCAAGGCCAAAGCGTTGAAGCAGTTCATTGAACCTCTGATCACAAAATCAAAGGCAGAAAACAATAAGACTGCAGAAAAAGGTACCCACAACAGGCGTATCGTTTTCAGGAACCTCAGAGACAAGCACGCGGTTAGCGAGCTTTTCGATACCGTTGCTGAGAAAGTAGCAGATCGCCCGGGAGGATATACCCGAATTATCAAGTTGGGTAACCGGATGGGAGATAACGCTGATATGGCGATGATAGAGCTGGTAGATTTTAACGAGCTTTACAACGCCGGGGAGACCAAGAAGAAGAAATCTACCCGTCGAAGCCGAAGCAAGAAGACAGAAACCGCTCCGGCACCGGAAGCAACAAAAGAGACGAAAACTGACGATTCAGAAGAATAAGATGTTGAGAACTTTTAAAATACGGAAAAAGGATAGGCCTAAAAGCTTATCCTTTTTTTGTGTTTCTTTGTGAAACTTTTATAGCAAGAAGACTGATGAAGTACATTACCAGGAAAAAAGCACTAGTATTATTGGCAGACGGCACCATTTTTTATGGTAAGGCCGTAGGAGAGAAGGAAGGAACCGCCTTTGGCGAAGTTTGTTTTAATACCGGGATGACCGGTTACCAGGAGATCTTCACAGATCCGTCCTATTACGGGCAGATGATGGTCACCACTAACGCCCATATCGGGAATTACGGTACCAACGAGGATGAAGTAGAATCGGATTCGGTAAAGATCTCGGGTCTGATCTGCAAGAATTTCAGCTACACCTATTCCCGCCCGGCAGCAGACAAGAGCCTGCAGCAATTCCTTGAAGAGAATAACCTTTTCGCGGTCTCTGACGTGGATACACGTGCGCTGGTAGCGTACATCCGTGAACACGGGGCGATGAATGCAGTTATCTCTACAAGGATTGATGAGATCGATGCCCTGAAAGAGGAATTGAAAAAGGTGCCGGACATGGATGGCCTGGAACTGGCTTCCCAAGTATCGACCAAGGAAGCGTATTACGTTGGCGATGAAAATGCGCCGGTCCGGATCGCAGCCCTCGATATCGGGATCAAGAAGAATATCCTGAGGAACCTGGTAAAAAGGGACGCTTACGTAAAAGTATTCCCCTACGACGCGACCTATGAGGAAATGAAATCCTGGAACCCTGACGGTTATTTTATTTCCAACGGCCCTGGGGATCCTAAGCCCCTCAAAAGCGCTATAGAAGTGGCGAAGAATATAATAGCAGAAGACAAGCCCCTTTTCGGTATCTGTCTCGGACACCAGGTTATAGCCCTCGCCAACGGGGTCAGCACTTATAAAATGCACCACGGGCACCGCGGGATCAACCACCCGGTACTGAACCTGGAAACAGGCAAGGGCGAGATCACTTCCCAGAACCACGGGTTTTCAGTGAACAGGGAGGAAACAGAATCACACCCGGACCTGGAGATCACCCACGTGCACCTGAACGATCATACCGTAGCGGGAATGCGAATGAAAGGGAAACCGGTATTTTCTGTACAGTACCATCCGGAAGCAAGCCCGGGGCCTCATGATGCGGATTACCTCTTTGACCAGTTCTTTGAACTGATACAGTCTCGTGTTAATAATAAAGCTACGGTTTAACTAATTGTTATATTCCTCGCAATAGCCCGCCTTCGAAAGGGATCATCGGCAGTCTTTTGTATATTTGGAGCTAACCTTTTTACGATAAAACAGAAAACAAATGAGTATCATAATAGACGTACATGCGCGACAGATCCTGGATTCGCGCGGAAATCCAACAGTTGAAGTAGATGTGATCACCGAGAACGGGGTAATGGGAAGAGCTGCAGTTCCTTCCGGGGCTTCTACCGGGGAGCATGAAGCTGTTGAACTCCGCGATGGGGGCAAGGAATTTATGGGCAAAGGTGTAAGCCAGGCCGTAAATAACGTAAACGATATTATCGCTGACCAGATTCGCGGTATGTTGGTCTATGAGCAGAACCAGATAGACCAGGCAATGATAGCCCTGGACGGTACCAAGAATAAGTCAAAATTAGGTGCTAATGCAATCCTGGGGGTTTCCCTGGCTGTTGCAAAGGCCGCAGCGAACGAACTGGGCCAGTCCCTTTATCGCTATGTTGGCGGAGTAAGCGCCAATACGCTGCCTGTCCCAATGATGAACATCATTAACGGGGGGTCGCATTCAGATGCGCCTATCGCTTTCCAGGAATTCATGGTAATGCCGGTTAAAGCCAAAAACTTTTCCCATGCTATGCAGATGGGGACAGAGATCTTTCACCACCTGAAAAAGGTGCTCCATGACCGTGGACTTAGTACTGCCGTAGGGGATGAAGGTGGATTTGCACCTACCCTGGACGGAACCGAAGATGCTCTTGATACTATCGGGAAAGCCGTGAAGAATGCAGGCTATACTCTTGGTGATGATGTAATGATCGCCCTGGATTGTGCAGCAGCTGAGTTCTACGTGGATGGTAAGTACGACTATACGAAATTTGAAGGCAGCAATGGTGCTGTACGAACCTCTGAAGAGCAGGCCCAGTACCTGGCAGACCTGTGTGCAAAATATCCTATTATCTCTATCGAAGACGGTATGGATGAGAATGACTGGGATGGCTGGAAGGCCCTTACCAATAAGGTGGGGGATAAAGTTCAATTGGTAGGGGACGATCTGTTCGTGACCAATGTGGAACGTCTGTCAAGAGGAATAGAAAACGGAATTGCCAATTCTATCCTTATCAAAGTAAACCAGATCGGTACGCTTACAGAGACCATAGCCGCCGTGAATATGGCTAAGAATGCCGGTTATACCTCGGTAATGTCTCACCGCTCCGGTGAAACGGAAGACAATACGATCGCCGATCTTGCAGTAGCTCTAAATACCGGGCAGATCAAAACAGGATCTGCTTCCAGGAGTGACCGTATGGCGAAATACAATCAACTGCTCCGAATAGAAGAAGAGTTGGGCGATGTAGCATATTATCCGCAAGGCAATGCTTTTAAAGTAAAAGCATAAAAATAATTTTCCTGCCTAGCAGCGACAGGAAAAATTTGGATCAAAGCCGGGGAAATAACTTCCCCGGCTTTTTTTATGCTTTCTTTAACCTGGGGTTTGCAGGGAGAATAATTTATTAAGTATCTTTTGATTCCCTTATCCATTAGATTAAAACCTATGAACAATTTTCTTATAGTAGCAGCAGAAAACGACGGACTTGTCAAGTGTAAAGCCGGGGGAATGGGTGATGTGGTGCGCGACGTACCCAGGCAAATCTCGGAGCGGGGAGATACAGCACATGTGGTGGTTCCTGCTTATTCCCGTTTACATGTTGGGGGTAAATTTATCATGAACCTGGATTTTCAGCTACGCGGGCAGGCATATACGGCAGAATTATACGAGGTTACGCCCAAAAAAGCTTTCGATAACCTGACCCATTACGTGATACATCACCCGGAAATAACAGCCGGGGAAATAGGCCATATATATCATAATGATCCTGCGGAGCCGTTCTATACGGATGCCATCAAATTTATAGTCTTTTGTACCGCAGTGGCCGAAGCTGTCAGGCAGGAGGTATTCGGGTCCCTGGACGTCATTCACCTGCACGACTGGCATACCAGTTTGCTGCTTTTCCTCAAGACCTACCATCCCCAGTACAGCTCGTTAAAGAAACACCGCTTTGTTTACAGTATCCATAACCTGGCCATACAAGGGATAAGACCCTTTGATGACAACTATTCATCACTTAGAAACTGGTTCCCGGAGGTAGATTATGACCGGGATGCGCTTAAAGATTACCGTTACCAGGATTGTATCAACCTGATGGCAACGGGTATACGTCTTGCAGATGCAGTTCATACTGTATCTCCTTCGTATAAGGAAGATGTGCTGAAGCCCAGCAGGCCGCCGGAATTCATAGGAGGTGAAAGTCTGGAAGAGGATCTGAAACACGCCGATATGGAAGGCAGGTTATTCGGAATCCTCAACGGGTCTAATTATAAAAATATCCGGACCGCGCAGAAAAAGAATATCTACAGGAATACCATTCGCGCTATATTCCAATGGTTACAAGAAGAATCCAAGAAGTACAAGGCCGATTTCCTGGCCCATACCGGCGAGAAGGTCGTGGGACTGCTCAACCAGCCCCCGCGGTTTGTCTGTGCGAGTGTAGCCCGGCTGACGGAGCAGAAGTTTTATTTCTTTAAGAGATCCCCGGAATTACTGGCTGAAATGCTGGAGCGGCTGGACAAGGTCGGGGGGATATTTATGTTGCTGGGTACCGGGGACCCCGGCTATGAGCAACTGTTCCGGGAGATGAGTTACAAACACCCCAACTTCATTTTTACCAATGGTCAGTCAGAAGACCTGATCGATTCCATTTACCTGGAAGCAGACCTCTATATTATGCCCAGCCAGTTTGAACCCTGTGGCATCAGCCAGATGCTGGCGATGAGAAGTGGGACCCCTTGCCTGGTGCATCATACCGGGGGACTCAAGGATACGGTGACCCACCTGGAAACCGGGTTCGCTTTTGACGGGGAAACATTTGAGGAAAAACGAGCGAGTATGCTGGAAAGTTTTGACCTTGCTCTACACCTGTTCTTCAACGATCCCGTACAATGGAAAAAGATACAGGCCAATGCAAAAAAAATGAGGTTCACCTGGGCGAAATCAGTCGATGATTATTACAAGTACCTTTATGCACTCCCGGTGCGCAAATAAACCGTTTTTTCGGTAGTTCCGAGCGTTTGTTAATAAACCCTTAAATCCATTTTTCAATTGTTAAGATGGGTCTATTTTTCTTAAATTTACGGTCGAATAAATTAAACAGATTAAGATACATGTCAGATAAAGTTACACTGGAATACCAAGGCAAGAAGTATGATTTTCCTATCGTTGAAGGAACAGAAGATGAAAAAGGCATAGATATCAAGAAATTACGAGCCAAAACGGGTATCGTAACCCTTGATCCCGGTTATAAGAATACCGGTTCCTGTGAGAGTGCCATCACATTCCTCGACGGTGAGAAAGGTATTTTAAGATATCGTGGTTATTCTATTGAAGAACTTGCAGAACATGCATCATTCCTGGAAGTAGCTTTCCTGCTGATCTTCGGGGAACTTCCCAATAAAGAGCAGCTGGATAAATTCCATAAAGACATCAAGGCCGAGTCTCATGTGGATGAGGATATGAAGAAGATCCTGGATAGCTTCCCTAAATCGGCACACCCGATGGGGGTTCTGTCATCGTTGACTTCAGCTTTGATCGCGTTCAACCCGATGTCAGTGAACGTATCCTCGGAAAAGGATATGTACCATGCTATTATCCGCATACTTGCCAAATTCCCTGTGCTTGTAGCCTGGACGCTAAGGAAGAAAAAAGGTTTCCCGCTGGATTATGGGGATAATTCTTTAGGATACGTGGAGAACATTCATAAAATGATGTTCAAAAAACCTAACGAAGACTATAAGACCAATAAGATTGTAATAGAAGCTCTGGACAAATTACTCATCCTTCATGCAGACCACGAGCAGAACTGCTCAACCTCTACCGTAAGAATCGTAGGCTCGTCACATGCCGGGTTGTTCGCTTCACTATCCGCCGGTATTTCTGCCCTGTGGGGTCCATTGCATGGAGGTGCAAACCAGGCAGTACTGGAGATGCTCGAAGCCATTGAGGCTGACGGTGGAGATACTAAAAAATACATGGCCAAGGCCAAGGATAAGGATGACCCGTTCAGGCTTATGGGCTTCGGACACCGAGTTTACAAGAACTTTGACCCAAGAGCGAAGATCATCAAAAAGGCAGCAGATGAAGTGTTAGGAGACCTGGGAATAGAGGATCCTATCCTTGAAATTGCCAAAGGACTGGAAAAGGAAGCCCTCGAGGATCAGTATTTCGTAGAGAGGAAATTATACCCTAACGTGGATTTCTATTCCGGGATAATTTACCGTGCACTTGGTATCCCCACTGATATGTTTACCGTGATGTTCGCCCTGGGAAGACTTCCCGGATGGATCGCTCAATGGAGAGAAATGCGTTTAAATAACGAGCCAATCGGACGGCCAAGACAGATCTATGTCGGTGCCAAAAAACGCGCATTCGTTCCTGTAGAAAAACGCTAAACCCCCTTTATTACATGCTACATTTAAACGTAGTTAACGAGACCGACAGTTTAAAGGCGGTAGTCCTTGGTACTGCGAAAAGTCCCGGGCCTGTGCCTACGCCGGAATCAGCTTATGATCCAAAATCACTGGAGCATATCCTGGCAGGAACCTACCCTACCGAAGAGGATATGATCCGCGAGATGGATGCGTTTGACCAGGTGTTGAAGAAGCATGGGGTCAAGGTATACCGGCCGGAAGTCATTAAAGACTGTAACCAGATATTTTCCAGGGATATAGCGTTTGTTATCGATAATAAACTGGTAAAAGCGAATATCCTGCCCGACAGGGAGAACGAATTCCAGGCCATCATGCATGTACTGGATGCTATAGCCCCGGAAAACATATTGTACCCACCGGAGGAAGTACACGTAGAAGGCGGTGACGTAATGCCGTGGAACGATTATTTATTTGTCGGTACGTATACGAAACCGGATTACCCGGAGTATATAACGGCCAGGACGAATAAGGCTGCCGTAGAATACCTGCAGCGCCAATTCCCTGATAAGAAAGTCAAAAGCTTTGAACTGCGAAAGTCCAACATAAATGCCAAGGAGAATGCCTTGCATCTCGACTGCTGTTTCCAGCCAGTAGGGAAAGACAAGGCGATCCTGCACCGGAATGGTTTCCTCGTACAGGAAGAATACGACTGGTTGGTTAATTTCTTCGGGAAGGAAAACATATTCGAGATTACCAAGGACGAGATGTACCAGATGTTCAGCAACGTATTTTCCATTTCACCGGAGGTTGTGGTATCTGAAAAGAGTTTTACCAGGCTGAATGACTGGTTGCGTGCACAAGGTTTTACCGTAGAAGAAATTCCCTATTCAGAAATAGCAAAGCAGGAAGGCCTGCTGCGCTGTAGTACACTACCGCTGATCCGGGAATAAGTTCGTTCCACTTCATATAAATCTCAGGAGACTGTCTGCAGAAGAGAAATAAAGAATTAAATTTGCGGGCCGAAAAATTATTGAACGGAGTTATGAAGCAGATTACCAATGCCATCTTAATGGTAAGACCCGTGGGTTTCCGCATGAACGAACAGACCGCGGTGAACAATTACTTCCAGGAAGACCTCGCATTACAGAAAGAAGCGATCAATCATAAAGCGCAGCGAGAATTTGACGCTTTTGTACAGGTACTGAGAACTAAAGGAGTACATGTGGTCGTTGTGGAAGACACCCCGGACCCGGACACCCCTGATTCTATATTTCCAAACAACTGGGTTTCCTTTCACAGTGACGGGACGGTAGGACTATACCCTATGTTCGCAGAGAACCGAAGATTGGAGCGCCGTGAAGATATCATGGAAAAGCTGGAGGAAGAGGGCTTTATCATTAAGAACTTCATGGATTATACCTCGGCAGAAGAGGACGGTTTATTCCTGGAAGGAACGGGTAGTATTGTTCTGGACAGGGAACACCGGATAGCCTATTGCGCATTGTCTGATCGTGCTGATGAAGAACTGTTTATAGAGTTCTGCGAAGATTTTGAATATATGCCGGTCATTTTTACTGCATACCAGTCTGTCGATGGAAAGAGAATGCCGATCTACCACACTAACGTGATGATGTGCCTCGGGCAGAATTTCTCGGTAATATGTCTTGATACAATCGATGATAAGAAAGAGCGTAAGAACGTAGTCGCCCAGCTGGTTAACTCTGGTAAGGAGATCATAGAGATCAGCGAGGAGCAAATGCACAGCTTCGCGGGCAATATGTTGCAGGTAAAGGGAAAGGATGACCAACCTTACCTGGTAATGAGTTCAGCCGCCTACCACAGCCTGAGCAGGGAGCAGGTCAGTCGTATCGAAAAGCATTGTCCTATTCTACACAGTTCTTTAGAGACCATAGAAACATGCGGGGGTGGGAGTGCCCGTTGCATGATGGCCGAAATATTCCTGCCTAAGGCAGAATAAGCCGGGGTAAATCATAATAACTGACGAGGATTACGGAACCGGTTGAAAGGACGCCGGCTTGGATTTAGCGATATTATTGATCATGCCTTCAAAGATAAAGAAGTGAAAGGGCAGCATAGCGTACCAGTAAAGTCGCCCCCACAATCCTCTTGGCCTGAACGTCGCTGTCTGGTGGAGGACATTCTTATCGTCTATCCGGAATTCCAGCCAGGCTTCACCCGGGAGCCGCATTTCCGCGAATAGCAGCAGTCGTTTATGTTCTTTACTCGCCAGCAGCACTCGCCAGAAATCGAGCGAGTCTCCCGGGAATATCTTATCGGGATGGGTACGACCGCGTCGTAAGCCCACGCCCCCGTTAAGTTTGTCCATGAAACCCCGGAACTGCCACATCCAATTGCCGTAATACCACCCTCTGGCTCCCCCGATCTGCCAGATATTCTGCAATGCGGCTTTGGGATCTTCTAATTGTATTTTTTTTGCATCGGTAAGTACCCCGTATTTAGGAACCTGGATATATTTTTCGAGGTTCCGCTGGAAACGCCCACTGACCATGCTGTCTTTCCAGCTGCTGATCACCAGGTTCTGCTCTATTTTGCGGAAAGCCATCTTTATGGCTTCCTCGTAAGTATGCGTCTTAATTCCCAGAATCTCCTGAAGTTTATTGTCGCGGGCCACTACTTCCATTTTCATACTGTCTACCAGGTTGACGGCCAGTTTGTAAGATGTGGCAGTGACAAAATACAGCCAGTACGAAGATAGTTTCGGGGTCATTACCGGGACTGTAATGATCCAGTTCTTAAATCCCCTTACCTTGGCATACCTGTGCAGCATTTCCTTATAGGTAAGTACATCGGGCCCCCCTATATCAAAAGATTGATCGTAACAGTCTTCTCTCCCTAAAACCCCTGTCAGGAAATTGATCACATCGCGGATCGCGATAGGCTGGGTCTTTGTAAGCACCCAGCGGGGAGTGATCATGATGGGTAGTTTTTCACACAGGTCCCTGATAATTTCGAAAGAAGAACTGCCCGAACCGACAATGATTCCTGCTCTTAATACCGTAAGATGGTAATTCCCCTGGTACAGGATATCCTCAACATTCTTACGCGAGCTCAGGTGCTTGGATAATTTTTCCTCGTTGACGATGCCGCTGAGGTAGATCACCTGCTTAATGCCGGTACCCGCGACCATGGTGTTGAAATTCTGGGCAGAGAGCGCTTCCTGTTCATCAAAATCGCTGGTGGAAGAACTCATGGAATGGATAAGGTAATAAGCTGCTTCTATGTCATCCGGAAGGATAGCTGGATCCGGTTCTTTTAAAAAATCGACCTCTACGATCTTTACCCTTGCCCGGGTCTCTTCGTCCACGGAGAGCCGGTTCTCATCCCTGACTGCACATACTACCTCATGTCCCAGTTCCAGGAGTCTGGGCAATAAACGCATCCCGATATAGCCGTTAGCACCTGTGAGCAATATTTTCATGAACTGTCAGATTAAGATTATTCGCTGTGAGGATAGATCAGAGGTCTTCCAGGGCAGTAGGGGTGTTCCTGCTTTTAATTTCCATTACCTTTTTAAAGAATTTCTGAATGTTTGGCCTATCAGCCTTTACCTTGATAAAATGATGATCCATATACATGCTGTATACAAAAGCATCTCCTTTAAAAAGCGTGAGTTTGTAGTAGGGGATTACCAGGGCAAAAGTTTCCAGTAAAGAGCGGAAGCGTACAATGATACCCTTAGGACGGATCTCAACATTGCAGCTATCCAGGTTATTGTCCAGAATAAGCAGGTTCCTGATCTCGATACTGGTTTCGGTGATCCACAATTTAGGGGATCCAATCCCTCCCATGGCCCATCGCTCTTTCAGTGCAAAAGGTTTACCTACGAGGGAGTCTACTTCTGCCGTGATTTTTTTGTTGTTGTACGATACGTTGGCGAGCATAAATCCTGTTTCTTATAAAGATAACCAAAAGCCAGGCCAATCGGAAACCGGGCTAATCTATGTAATAGAAGCGCAAAAAATCATTAGTTTTGCAGCCTGATTCGCCCATTATTTATGAGTTTGCAAGACGTTATACAGGAGCAGGTCAAAGCCGGCCTGCAGGAATTATACGAAGTTCAACTGCCATCGGTAGAATTACAACCCACGCGGAAGGATTTTGAAGGAGATATCACCGTGGTGATCTTCCCGATGCTGAGGTATGTGAAAGGCAACCCTGAGAAGATAGGGGAACAGCTCGGAACTTTCCTGCAGGAGAAAGTAGCCGAGGTCTCAGGATTCAACGTGATCAAAGGTTTCCTTAACCTGGTGATCAGCGACGCGTATTACCTTGAGTTTTTTAATAAGGTACGTGGGCAGGAAGGCTATGGTAAAGTAGCGCAAAAGGATGATAACGCGGTGATGGTGGAATACTCTTCTCCCAATACAAACAAACCCTTACACCTGGGGCATATCAGGAATAACCTGCTCGGTCATTCGGTATCGCTTATCCTGGAAGCTGCAGGGAAAAAAGTATATAAGACCCAGATCATAAATGACCGCGGGATCCACATTTGCAAGAGCATGCTGGCCTGGAAACGCTTCGGAAACGGGGAAACCCCGGAGAGCACCGGTCTGAAAGGCGATAAACTGGTAGGTAACTATTATGTAGCCTTTGATAAGGCGTATAAACAAGAAGTTGCCGAGATGGTGGCCGCGGGTACTCCGAAGGAAAAAGCAGAAAAAGAAGCTTCACTGCTTCAGGAAGCCCAGGAAATGCTTAGAAAATGGGAAGCAGGAGATCCGGAGGTTGTCCAGCTTTGGAAGACCATGAACGGATGGGTATACGAGGGGTTCGAAGAGACCTATAAGAGCCTGGGGGTCAGTTTTGATACACTCTATTACGAGAGTGATACCTACCTGCTTGGAAAAGATGTTGTAGAACAAGGATTAGAGCAAGGTGTATTTTACCGGAAAGATGACGGTAGTGTCTGGATAGACCTTACCGAAGAGGGACTGGATGAAAAGATCGTACTCAGGTCTGATGGTACTGCAGTCTATATGACCCAGGATATTGGTACTGCCATTCAAAGGGTGAAAGATTTCCCTGATATAAACGGAATGGTATACACGGTAGGGAACGAACAGGATTACCACTTTAAAGTCCTTTTCCTCATCCTGAAAAAACTGGGGTTTGACTGGGCAGATCATCTTTATCATCTCAGTTACGGGATGGTCGACCTTCCAAGCGGGAAGATGAAAAGCCGGGAAGGAACCGTTGTTGATGCTGATGACCTGGTCCTCGAGATGAGCGAGACTGCGGGAGCTATTGCCAGCGAGCTTGGCAAGCTGGAAGATTATTCGGAAGCGGAAAAACAACAGCTCTATCATATGATCGGGCTGGGAGCGCTCAAATATTATATCCTGAAGGTAGACCCTAAAAAACGGATTTTATTTGACCCGGAGGAATCGGTGGATTTCCAGGGAAATACGGGTCCTTTTATCCAGTATACCTATGCACGGATACAGTCTATCCTGAGGAAAGCCCCGGAAGAAGGTATGCAGCAGGACGTTGCCACAGACCTGGAGCTGCACCCCAAGGAGAAAGAATTACTGAAATGGTTAGAAGGATTCCCGGAAGCCGTTCAGCAAGCGGCAGAGAATTACAGCCCGGCCCTGATCGCGAATTATACCTACGAACTCGTGAAGGAGTTTAATTCGTTCTACCAGCAGGTCTCTATCCTGGGTGAGGCCGATGAAAACATCAAGATCTTCAGGATACAGCTGGCGGATAAGGTTGCACAGGTCATCCAGACGGCCTTTGGACTTCTCGGTATTGATGTTCCGGAGCGGATGTAATACCCGATTGCCCACGATCTAAAAAAAAGATCTGCAAAGATCATCGGGCTCGTGGGATTGCCGGTTTTTGGCTTAGATACGGAATAATGATAGATCTCCATCCTCTATGGTGATCGTGCTGCCAGGATTTTCAGTCTGGAAACTGAACCCCTCTTAGAACCTTATCCTGGCGCTGACATTTGGGGTGAGTCCCAAAGAAGCGCTCTCTATCCTTTCTACTTCATCCTGTTCATTGATGCGGTAATAAACGTTCAGGAGGTTCTTTTTGTTCAGCAGGTTCAGTACAGATGCTCCCACGGAAGCATTAACACCCGGGCTAATCCGGAATTCGTATATGGCCGATGCATCTGCCCTGAGATAATCCGGCAGCCTGCTGCTGTTTGGGTCCTGGTAGTTGATCTGGTTTGGGAATATATTCAGGTTTATAATATTATTCCCTTCCTGCGGCTCAGTATACGGTTTACCCGTCCTGTAATGCAACCCTAGCCCTAGTTTTAAGCGATTATAAGTGTAAGTACCTGCCAGGGTAGCTGCATGCCGGATATCCAGGTTATTCGGAAAACGGCTTGGATCAATGTCTTCAAAAGTGTAGGTGTTCTCGTTGTAGGTATAGCTGATCCAGGCGCTGATCCTGTCTGCCTGGTGATTCAACAGGAATTCTATCCCCTTGACATCGTAACTGCCAATCTCCCCGTTGAACTGGTCCTGGTTCTGGAAACCCTGGGTAGCTGTACTGATCCCATCCACCTGTTTATAAAAAGCTTCGAGACCCAGGTACCATTTATTCTTGTCATAATTCAGTCCCATGGATCCCTGCTTGCTCTTAGTCACAGGCAGGTCCTGGTTGTCGGAAAGTATCCACCTCCGTTTCTCGATCCCAAGGAAATTCTGCTCCAGGTCTATGACCTGGTTGGTAGTCTGGTTCTTGAATTCTCCAAGGGCGGAAATCCGCCAGCTGTCGGTAAGGGCATAGTTCAGGTTGATCCTTGGTTCTACGATGATCTCTGAAAATGTATCCAGGTTTTCAATAAAATTAACCCGCACTCCACCCCTGGCCATCATATCTCCATCGGCCGATCTGTATTCCAGTTCCGAGAAGGGTGCGTGGGTCCGGATCACCCCTTTTACATTGCTGTTAAAAGGCGGTTGGGTCACCGTGGTGGTATTGGTGATTCCTACTTCGGAGAACTGGTAGCCGTTGTGCCAGTTGAGCTCTGTCAAGACCTTGTACCGTGTGTTCAGCTTCAGGGAGGATTCCAGTACCCGGTTATTCTGGAATAACTGTTGTTCTTCGTCATTAGTACTTGTTCTCGCATCCAGGTTATAACGGGTATAATAGGTATTGATGGTGCTGTGGAAGTCATCAGACCAGTCGCTGTGCAGTACCGCCCCGAAAGACAGGTTGGTCTGGTCCAGGGTGCTCCGGTTTTCACGGCCACTCTGGTTAGCGGTCTCTGTATAGTCCAGGTCGTTATTGATATGGATAAAGCTTAACCTTGCTTTATGACGCTCGTTAATATCATACAACAGTTTCCCTGTAAAATCATAGAAGTAAAAATTCTCTTCCTGTGATATATCAGTATCCGCACCATTATCACTCTTTACCTCTGTATCCTGGAAGGCCCTGCTGAAAAACTGTTTATAGGTCGGGGTATTGAGAAAATCGGTCACAGAACGCCTTGCAGACCATTGGAAACCCAGTTTTTCTGAGAGCGGAAGATAAGCATAAGCATCGCCGCTGATAAGATTAAACCCAGCGCCCCCGAATATTTTGTCATCAACACGGTCATGGGTCTCCATAAGGATGATCCCGCTTACCCCATCTCCATACTGGGCAGAAGTCCCGTTCTTTATTAGGGTTACCTTTTCTGTTAGGTAAGGGTTAAAGGCCGATATCAGCCCGAAGAAATGACCGGACTGGTACATTTTGATTCCATCCCACAGGATAAGGTTCTGGTCGTTTGTTCCACCCCGGATATTGATATCCGAAACGGTTTCATCAATACTTCTTATCCCCGGCAGAGCCTGTACGGATTGCAGGATATCAGGTTCACTCAGGCCGGGAAGAATCCCAAATTTATCCAGGTCAAGTTGCAGGCTACCATCGGGCATTTCGGAAATTCCCGTGGTCAGGATATTGTATACCACAACCTCGTCCAGCTGTTCATAGAGAAGTGCCAGGGGGATAGGGGTACACGGATTGCTTTGAACCAAAGCGGAGGCACTGATGTATAAGGGCTTGTATCCAATATGGCGGATCCGGAGGGTGGCTCCGCGGGGAATCTGTTCCAGCCTGAACATCCCGTCAAAATCGGTGATCATGCTGATGCTGCTTCCCAGTACTTCTACTGATGCCCCGGTTATGGTGTTCTTCTCATAATTGTCGAGCACCGTACCGCAGACATCGATCAGCCTGCTGCGCGACAGGGTATAATACCGATCACTCAGTTTCTGGACTTTAAGTTGAGTCTGGTCTGTAAGCCGGGCAAGTATGGTATCCAGGTCCTCTTCTGCGGGCAGTTGTACCCGGACATCTTCCAGGTCTTCATCCACGTAGGAGAATTTTACATCGTACCGGCGTTCTAATTCCTGCAGGTAGGTAATTATGTTAACCGTACCCTGGGTGGTTACTTCCTGGGCCATAGACGACAAGAGGCCGCAGACCAGGAACAGCATTAAGCAGAAAATTTTTTTAAGGGGTTTCCTCGGCATAGAATATCACATTCTCCCCATCCAGGTCATAGGTTAACCTGGAAGGTGAACTTATACTCTGCAACGCCAATTCTTTATTTGTATTGCTGAATGTCCCTGTAAATAGTTGGTTGAGGTCCACGTCCCGGGTTTCTACATCGATATTGAATTGACGCTCAAACTCTTCTAAAACATACTTCAGGGGGATACTTTTAAAGGAACTTTCCTGGTTTAACCAGGAAGGACCATCAGTCACCGGCCCTTCTACAGGAATTATTTTCCCGTTGATCGCCAGGAAGGAACTACCTGCGGGTAATTCTTTTTCAACTCCATCAAAGATCACGCGTACCAGGCCTTCGTAACAACTGACCTCGAAATAATCGCCCCTTTGTTCTACATTGAACTGGGTGCCGAGAACCCAAACTTCCCCAAGATCGGTGTCAACACTGAATTTTTCTCCTTTGGCAACTTTGAAGAACGCTTCCCCTTCAAGGGATACCACGCGTTCCTTGTTCCATTTCTTTTTACTGTAAGATATCTCCGATCCGGCATTCAGTATAATTTCTGAAGCATCGGGCAGGGTGTGGGTTGTAGATTCTGCATACAAGGTGCTAACCGTTTCATCCTGGGAGTTGGCGAACCAGAAAGAAACAGCAATGAGCAATACGATCGCTGCAGCAATTTTCATCAGCTTCCGCACCGGCTTCATATTAATGACTTTACCTTTCCCGGGAGTCTCAGTTTGTTTAGCTGCAAGCCTGGCCTGGAGGTTCTTATAAGCCTTGGCGGAGTCATACGCGGGGCCTTCTATCCTGGCGCTTGCATCAACGATCTTCTTATATGTGGCATATTCGGCAGTTTCCTTGAACGCTGCCAACTCAGCCTCACTCAGCTCGTTGTTCAACCATTTTGCCAAATAATTTTCTTTCATGATTCCTTTCTTTACACCTTTATAACAACCGAGGTTTAAAATACCCTACCTTTTGGTTTGAGGTTTGAGGTTTGAGGTTTGAGGTTTGAGGTTTGAGGTTCGCGGTTTGCAGTTCGCGGTTCCCCGAGACCCGCTTCTCTGTCTCCTTTGTCCCTATTAACCTATGTACTTACCACACTAAATCCCATCAATAGTTTCCCGCAACGTCTTCAGTGCCAGGTGCATCCTTTTTTCAATAGCTTTGACACTTACCCCTTCCAGGTCGGCAATCTCGGCGTATTTTTTGCCTTCTACCCGGTTCATCAGGAAAGTCTGCCGCTGGTTTTCCGGCAGACTGTTTAAAGCGTTGTCCAGTTTCTGCTGGAATTCCTTTTCCTCCATCAGGTATTCCGGTGATTCCTGTGTCCGGTCATTCTCCAGGCCGCTGTTATTATACTTAAGCCGTACCTTTTCTGCCTTCAGTACGTTCAGGTAATTGTTGTTGGCAATGGTATAAACGTAAGACTTGGCTTTTCCCGGGGTGACCTTGGCACAATGCTCCCACAATTTGACAAAGGCTTCCTGTACTACATCGTAAGCTTTCTCCTCATTTCCATATTTATAGAATATAGATCTGAAAATGGCTTTGGAATGAGCATTGAAAAGGAAGCTGAATACTTCTTCCTTACATACATTGTCGTGATTTTCTATGTTCAAGGTGGTAATAATTCTGTCTTTCTGCGTTCTATAATAATAAAGGTTCAGGCTCCTGAATCCCTTATAATACCGAACGCCCGGATTTGGTTAGCCCAAATATATCTGAAAAAAAATTAAAAATCAGGGTAGGGTAAATGTTATCCCAGGTGTTTTTAATGTGAATTAGCGTTAAAAATCCAAATCGTTATGAAAAATAGAATCCATTTTGCATTGTATACATTCCTGTTGGGAATGACACTGCTTTTCACAGCCTGCCAGTCCGAGTTTGAAGAACTGCCGGAAGATAACCAGCAACAAACCCTGGAGGCTAATTCTTCAACAGCCGTATTAATAGAGCGCACAGCATCTAATGACGGCTCATTTGACAATATAGTGGACCAGGCAAGTTGCCTGGCTATACAGTTTCCTTATGAAGTTAATGTCAACGGGGAGATCTTAATTATAGAATCGAGGGAAGACCTGCAGCTGATCGAAGATATCTTTGATGCCTCTGATATTGATAATGACTTCCTGGAACTGGTTTTCCCGATAACCGTTACCACGGGAGCCTATGCTGATATTACCATAAACAGCAGGGAAGGACTAAGAGAGCTCGCGGCCGACTGTATTGAGAACGGCGAAGATGATGATATTGAGTGTATAGATTTTGTATACCCCCTCACACTTTTCACTTTTGATCGTACCCTACAGCAAACCAGCAGGGTTACCGTTGAAAATGACAGGCAGTTGCGTTTCTTCTTCAAAGAACTTGGTGAAGATCAACTGGCCAGTTTCAGTTTTCCTATCAGCCTGAAATTATATGATGGTACCGTGGTCGAAGTAAATAGTAACGAGCAATTGGCACGCCTGATCGAGGAGACTAAGGATGCCTGTGACGAGGATGATGACAACGACTATAATGATGACGATTTTACCCAGGAACGACTGAACGAATACCTGGTAGAATGTCCCTGGTTAGTTCACGAGATGGTACGTGACCAGGTAAACCAGACAGACCAGTATTTTGAATACCTGATGAATTTCGGGGAAGACGGGAAAGTTTATGTAAAAGACCGTATTGGTAATACCCTCATCGGTACCTGGACTACCAGGGTGTCAGATAACAACAGGGTGTTATTGAAGCTCGAATTTGATGTGCTGGTCGACTTTAACCTGGAGTGGTTTGTGTACGAGATCGGGGAAGGTACCATTAAACTCTTCTCTGAAGGAGGAAACAAGATCATCATGAAACGCTTCTGTGACGCTCCGGACCCGGGAGCAACCCTGAGGAATATTCTTAAGGAATGTGCCTGGGTGATCAAGAAGGTAAAGAACCAGGGCGAGGAGATAGAACGCCTGTTAGGATATGAATTCAATTTCCATGCTGAAGGCGTAGTTACCCTGAGCAATAGTATCAATATCTCCGAAGGGGAGTGGGAAGTCTCTACTAATGACCAGGGGATACTGGTCCTGGCCATTGCCATGGGAGCAGAGCCTGCGGTGAACTTTGAATGGCCGGTACGCGACCTGATGAACCAACGTCTCAAATTCGAGGTAGAAGATATAGGGTACGAACTAATTCTTCAAAGAGTTTGTGAGGACAACGGTGCTGACGGAGATGTTGTAGAGATCAGGGAACTGATGAAGGACGGACCCTGGAGAGTTGCCAGCTTTATAGATAGCGAGATTGACGAGGCCGATTTGTATACGCTGTACAGTTTTGCTTTCGAAGCTGAGCATATCATGAGCATGACTCTTGGTGAGACCGGGACTACAGAAGCCGGCTTATGGAGAGTACTGAGGAACAGTGAAGGAAAACTGAAAGTATACCTGAATGGCGGTGAGAATGAACCCTTGAATGAACTTACCGATGACTGGGACTTTTACTCTGCCGATGCAGGCCGAATAGAACTGAGAAGTGAATCTGATGCCGACGGACAGGTCAAGATCCTGGTATTTGAAAGGAACTAAGATTAGCCCCAATTTTGCTGAAAAGGGTGGTCCCGGAAACGGAGCCGCCCTTTTCTTTTTTAAAACTGCTTCCCATCCTTCCCTCATCCGTCTGATATTCTTATTTTTGCTACTCTTGAAAACAGGATACGACGATGTTTGATAATTTAAGTGAAAAGTTAGATAAAGCCCTGCATGTACTGAAAGGACATGGGCAAATTACGGAGATCAACGTGGCAGAGACCACGAAAGAGGTACGCCGTGCCTTACTGGATGCGGATGTCAATTTTAAGATAGCCAAGGAATTTACGAATACGGTAAAGGAAAAAGCACTGGGACAGAATGTGCTGACTTCGTTACAGCCCGGGCAGTTGATGGTGAAGATCGTAAAAGATGAACTGACCCAGCTGATGGGCGGGGAATCTGAGGGGATATCCCTTGCCGGGGATCCGGCTGTGATCCTGATGTCGGGTCTGCAAGGTTCCGGTAAAACCACTTTTTCCGGTAAGCTTGCTAATTTTTTAAAGAGCAAGAAGACCAAAAATCCACTGCTGGTTGCCTGTGACGTTTACCGACCTGCGGCGATAGACCAGTTACATGTGGTCGGGGAGCAGATCGGGGTGCCGGTCTACTCGGATAAGGACAACAAGGATCCTGTTTCACTTGCCAAGGCGGGTATAGATTACGCCAGGAAAAACGGCCATAACGTGGTTATTATTGATACCGCGGGACGATTGGCAGTAGATCAGCAGATGATGACCGAGATCGCGAATATCCGCGACGCCATCAAACCACAGGAAACCCTTTTCGTGGTAGATTCCATGACAGGACAGGATGCCGTAAATACGGCCAAGGCATTTAACGAGGTACTCGATTTTGACGGGGTAGTACTTACCAAGCTGGATGGTGATACCCGTGGGGGTGCGGCATTATCCATCAAATCGGTCGTAGATAAACCCATTAAGTTTATCGGTACGGGTGAGAAAATGGATGCTATCGATGTTTTCTATCCTTCCCGTATGGCAGACAGGATACTGGGCATGGGAGACGTGGTATCTCTTGTGGAGCGTGCACAGGAACAGTTTGATGAAGAAGAGGCCAGGAAACTTCAGAAGAAGATCGCCAAGAACAAGTTCGGTTTTGACGATTTCCTGAACCAGATACAGCAGATCAAGAAGATGGGTAGCATGAAGGACCTGCTCGGGATGATCCCCGGCGCCGGAAAGGCTCTGAAGGGACTGGATATTGATGATGATGCTTTTAAGCATATAGAAGCCATTATCCACTCAATGACCCCGGAAGAGCGCTCTAATCCATCCTTACTGAACGCAAGTCGTAAGAAGCGGATCGCCAAAGGCAGCGGTAGGGAGATAAAGGAAGTGAACCAGTTGCTTAAGCAATTTGACCAGATGAGCAAGATGATGAAGATGATGCAGGGCGGCGGCGGCAAAAAAATGATGCAGATGATGCAGAATATGCCGAGGTAGTCAGAAGTTTACAGTCAACAGGTGAATTTATAACTTTGAAGTAGTATAGGTGTTAAAGCATGGAAGGCGCTTTACATCTAGAATGAATATTTATCATCCCACTGCATGTTTCTTGCTGGAGGATGAAATAACTTAAACTCCGGGGCTGGGTTATGAACCCCGGGGTTTGAAATTTTTAAACAGGAGTAATATCAAGCCGGACCCCGGCGAATAAAGATCCAGATCACAAATAATACATACCCCTTTTCATGGAAATACTAGACGGAAAAAAAATTTCTAACCAGATCAAGGAAGAAATTGCCGCTGAGGTGGCACAGATGAAAGAAAGGGGTGAGAAAGTGCCCCATCTTGCGGCAGTCATCGTGGGTAACGACGGGGCAAGCATGACATACGTCAATAGCAAGGTACGCTCCTGTGAAAAGGTCGGATTTGAATCTACCCTGATCCGCCTCCCCAGTACCACCTCGGAACTGGAACTCCTGAAAAAGATCGACCAGCTGAACCAGGATGATGATATCGACGGTTTTATCGTACAACTGCCCCTGCCGGAACAGATCGATACCCAGAAGGTCATCATGGCAATAGATCCCGATAAGGATGTGGATGGATTCCACCCGACCAATTTCGGTAAAATGGCGCTGGATATGAGCACCTTTATCCCGGCTACCCCTTTTGGTATCCTGGAACTCCTGGAGCGCTACAACGTGGAAACCAAGGGGAAACATACAGTGGTTATAGGCCGGAGCCACATCGTAGGCCGCCCGATGAGTATCCTCATGGGAAGAAAGGGATGGCCGGGGAATTCGACCGTGACCCTTACCCATAGTCACACCAAGAATATTACCCAGATCATTTCCCAGGCAGATATCGTTATTTCGGCACTCGGGGTGCCGCACTTTTTAAAGGCGGAAATGGTAAAGGATGATGCTGTAGTGATCGATGTGGGAATTACAAGAGTACCGGATGAGAGCCGGGAAAAAGGATACTACCTGGCAGGAGATGTGGATTTTGAAAACGTAAGTAAAAAAGCATCATTCATTACGCCTGTCCCGGGAGGAGTAGGGCCGATGACCATCGCCATGCTGCTTAAAAATACCCTTTTAGCAAGGGAACAACACCGCGGTGAACGTTAACATCACAATTTTAACACCTTATACTGTAACGGCATTCTTCTAATGCCGACTAATCCCCGTATAGCTAATTCAAAAACCAAATACAACTAAATGAAAATGTATCAACTTAAGAACATCTCCCTGGTCTGTGCCGGACTGGCAGTAGTGGGATGTAAGAATGATGCCCAGACCAGTGAGGACAAAGAGCTGGTTTCAGGTATTTACACCGAAAACATGGATACTACCGTAGATCCAGGTGATAATTTTACAGCCTATGTTAACGGGGGCTGGGTGAAAAAAACCGAAATTCCGGCTGATAAATCTTCCTACGGTACTATGACTATCGTAAGGGAAGAAGCAGAAGAAAATGTAAAGAAGATCATAGAAGAAGCAGCATCTGGTGAATTTGAAAAAGGATCTGATGAGCAGAAATTAGGGGATTTTTACAAATCCTATATGGATCTTGAGACCAGGAATTCTGCAGGGATTACCCCAATGCAAGAGGAGTTCTCCAAAATTGAAGAGATCAGTAACTACGAAGATCTGACCCGTTATTTTGCCTACGCCAATAAAATGGGAATAGATGTTCCCCTTGGCTTTTATATTTCCCCCGACTACAAAGATCCGCAGAATTACGTGGTATATGCCGCGCAATGGGGGCTTGGACTTCCGGACAGGGAATATTACCTGAAGGAGGATGACCGTTCCAAAGAGATCCGCCAGAAATACCAGGAGCATATCAGTCGTATGTTCCAGTTGGCCGGACTTGAGAACGGGGAAAAAGCCGCGTCAACTATCCTGAAATTAGAAACTGCACTTGCAGAAAAGCAGATGCCAAAAGAACAGCGCAGGAACAGGGTGGCCAATTATAACATGATGACGGTAGATACGCTGAATACCCTGATGCCGCGTTTTAACTGGAACACCTACCTTGAAGCAGCAGGTCTCGAAGACCAGGATAAGCTGGTAGTAATGATGCTGGATTATACGAAATCGCTAGATCAGCTGGTTCGCAGGACCAACCTGGCCACCTGGAAGACTTACCTTAAATGGAGCGCCCTGAACTCTGCGGCCCCTTACCTGAGTGAAGAAATAGACCAGGAGCATTTTGAATTTTACAATAAAGAACTTCGCGGCACCCCAGAGCAAAGACCACTCTGGAGAAGGGGTGTATCTGTTGTAAACAGGAACCTGGGCGAACTTGTAGGAAAGGTATATGTTCAGAAACATTTTCCGCCGGAAGCCAAGGAAAGGATGGAGGAATTAGTGGAGAACCTGCTGAAAGCTTACGAAGCCAGTATTAAGGAATTAGACTGGATGAGCGAAGATACTAAGAAAGAAGCCCTGGATAAGCTCAGCAAATTCGATCCAAAGATAGGTTATCCGGAGGAATGGAAGACCTATGATATCGAAGTTGCCGCAGATGACCTGATGGGGAACATTATGAGGACCAACGCGATGGAGTACCAGCGCAACGTGGATAAACTTGGAAAACCGGTAGACAGGAAAGAATGGGGAATGACACCCCAGACGGTAAATGCATATTACAATCCTTCCAAGAACGAGATCGTTTTTCCGGCTGCCATTTTACAACCACCATTCTTTAATCTCAACGCAGACGATGCTGTGAATTACGGGGCCATAGGTGCTGTGATCGGGCACGAGATAGGGCATGGTTTTGACGACTCAGGCAGCACCTTTGACGGGGACGGTACCATGCGTAACTGGTGGACAGAGACAGACCGGGAAGAATTCAAGAAACGTACCGATGCCCTTGTTGCCCAGTATAATGGTTTTGAAGTATTGCCGGAGTTAAATGTGAACGGTGAATTTACCCTGGGTGAGAATATCGGGGATCTCGGGGGATTAAGCATAGCTTTAAAAGCCTACAAAATGTCCCTGGATGGTAAGGAAGGTCCGGTACTGGACGGGTTCACCGGGGAACAACGTGTATTCATGGGCTGGGCCCAGGGATGGATGGGGAAATCAAGGGATGAAGCCCTGCGCGTACAGGTGAGTACAGACCCTCATTCTCCGCGGGATTTCCGTGTAAATGGGGTTGTAAGGAATATACCCGAATTCTATACCGCATTCAACGTGGAAAAAGGTGATTCACTTTACCTGGCTCCCGAAGAACGCGTCAAGATCTGGTAACAAGAATAACAATATGCTAAAAGCCCTCTCCCTGAGAGGGTTTTTTTATGACCTTAAATCAAGGTTCATCGCTATGCCCATGGTAGAATCGGTGGGCGTAATAACATCTAAATCCTTACTTCCTTCATTGTTCGTACAGCTGGCGAATGCCAGGACAGAACACAGCAATAGGATCACGTAGATAATCAGGATTCTCATCACTCACTAATTTAGCAGGTATTATTACCGAGTTACTATACTATAACGTGGATCATAAGAGTTTTGGTATGATTTCCTGGGAATATAACTCCTTATCTAGGATCAGATAACCTGGAAAATGTATTCAATGCGTGTGGAGATTTTGGAAAGAAGGGGGACTTTAGTTGTATGATTAAAAAAGACCCGGAAACTAAACTAGCTCCGGGCCCATATTTAAGCGGTTTGGGTTTCCATGGGTATCTGGTCTTTATGTCGTACGAGCCACCCGTGAAATGTTTCCAGTTTCGGGTTCAGTTTCCTGGATAATTCCAGGTCCCGGTTGCCACAGAAGACTTCTTCAAAATCTACCTTGAACTGGTACATATTTCCCAGGTCGTCCGCGCCGGGAAAATCAAATCCCCGGTACACATCGTGCGGTACGGAAACATATTTCACATCTTCCTCAAAGACCTTGCTGAAAATATCTGCAAATTCTTTCCCGGTAAGGAATTCCCCGGAGATGCCTATGGTCTTTCCCTGGTATTGTTTACCAGCCTTGAAGATGCCAAGGGCACACCGGCCGATATCCCGGACGGCCATACTGGGCATTTTAATTTCATCTATTGGCATAACCAGCGCCAGTTTTCCATCATCGCCTCTTTTCGGGGCCATTCCAAAGTGAATGAAGTTTTCCCAGTAGAAAGAAGTTCTCAGAAGCGTTGCAGGAACTTTTGAATCTTTAAAGTACTTGTCTGCTTCTCCTTTCGCGTCAAAATGGGGCACCTTGTATTTTTCCTGCAGCGTCGGCATACGGTTGTCTTCCAGGGGTACCCAGTTCCGTGTATCTTCTAATGTAGACCAGATGAGGTGCTGTACATCGGCCGCTTCCGCCGCTTCCGCCATTAACCTGGCTTGTTCCAATTCTATTTCCGCGGAAAAATGATCCCAGAAAAAGGTGACGCAGAAGACTCCATAAGCTCCTTTAAACGCCTTTACCAGGCTTTCTTTGTCATTGACATCTGCATGAGCTATTTCTACTCCCCGGGCTTTAAGAGCCTTTGCTTTGTCAGATTTTGGATCACGCGTCAGTGCACGGACCGCGAATTCGTGATCGGGATCATTGAGGATCGCTTCTACGAGTCCCCCTCCCTGTGCGCCTGTAGCCCCCACTACGGCAATAATTTTTTTCTCCATGATTTAGTTGTTTAGAATACCTATTTAAGGTAAACAATAATCATGCGAAAATCAATGATTTTAACCTTTAAGTGCTTGGAAATCTGACAGGTGCGTTCTACTTGGCGAACAGTTGATCCATGTCTTTAAAAGCCTTGAATTCCAGGGCATTTCCGGCAGGGTCCAAAAAGAACATGGTGGCTTGCTCTCCGACCTCTCCCTTAAAACGGATATAGGGTTCTATTACGAACTCTATATTCCGAGCCTGCAATTTGTCGGCAAAGGCCTGGAAGCTGTCCCAGGGAAGCACTACACCGTAATGGGGAACAGGAACCTGCTTCCCGTCAACGGGATTGGCATGTTGTTTTTCTTCAGATTTAGGTTTGTAGTGGATGACAAGCTGGTGTCCAAAAAGATTGAAATCTACCCAGTGATCGCTGCTTCTGCCTTCCTCGCATTCCAGGACATCCCGGTAAAAGGCCCGGCATTCATCAAGGTTGTGGACAGGAATCGCGACATGGAAAGGTGTAATGGTGCTCATAGTAATCAGTTATTTCTTAATGCTTTTATCAATTCTTTTTTGGTCATCCTGGAACGGCCTTCAATACCAATTTCTTTAGCTTTCTGGTAAAGTTCCTCCTTGGTTCGCTCTTCGTATTTAGAGGCATGGCCTCCTTTTTCTCCAGAGTTTTCTGTGTTGGCGATCCGGGCTGCTTTTTCCTTGCTGTACCCTTTGTCCCTGAGGGCTTCGTATTGCTCCTCGTTCTTTACTGATGGAATATTATCTTTTGGCATCTCGTTTTTATTTTAAATATAATAATTGCCAAGAGGTCATATTCTAAAACTACTGTTAAAGGGACAGGCACTTCACTCTTGCAGGAATGATATGATCTTCTGGTTCACTTCTTCCTGGTGCATGGAATGACCCAGGCCTTCTGTGGTAACCAGAATACTGTTTTTCCAGTGCCTGTGAACTCTTTCCGAAGCGTGGTAAGGGGTAATGGTATCAAACCGATCGTGGAACAACAATCCTGGAACCTGGCTTTCCCTGATAAACTTTGAGGAGGAGAATTCTTCTATCCTCACCCCAAACCTGCGTCTCACATAAGATTCCAGCGATTCCATAACCTTTTCATTCAAGGTCAGGAGTGACTTAAAGTGTTCCATGATCTCGTGGAATTCAGAAGGGGATCCGATAGTCACTATCTTTTGTATCGGGAGCTGTGGAGCGCGGTAATGGGTATACAGGGTGGTCATTCCGCCCACAGAATGCCCTATGATGTATTCCGGCTGGTATTTCCCGGCCATATACCCCAGGCATTCGGAATAAAGCGGAACATGCAGGTACTGCCCGCTCGAATTTCCATGCCCGGGGGCATCAAATGCCAGGATGTTGAAACCGGCGTCCCCCAGGTAGTGGATAAGGTTTTTCCATCGAGAGCTGTTGCTTTCCCATCCGTGTACCAGGAGGACAGTGTTACCGGGCCCAGGCCAATGATACACCTGGATCTTGTGGCCGGAGACAATTTCGGTAGTTGTTTTGGATTGTTCTAGGAATTCCTGTTGTTCCCGGGTAGGCCTGCCTTTCCTGACCTTGGAAAAGGTTTTAAATGCCTGCCGGGCGGCGAGGCCGGGATGCAGGTGCGATACGGTATTGAAAAAAATACCATAGGCGCGGGGGACATATTTCCGGATGTGTTTTTTCATGAGACCTTCTGAACGGTCAAAAATACGAAATGCCGCCCATTCTCAGTCGGATCCGGCTGCATGTTTGCTGCAGCCAAAAACCGTAAATTTCCGGCAGGGGAGGGGGCTTGTCCCCAGGCCCGTTCAACAAGTGGCACGTATAAGTAACCACTGCACCACACCTTCCAACGTGCATTCCCGGAAGGGATCAGATATTCAAAGGTCTTTTCTTGATCATCCCGCCTTTCAGGTCTTTTACGAGGTCCATGACAATAAAAGCTTTCTTGTCGATCTTATCGATCTCAGTACTTAGTCTTGCTAATTCCAGCCTGGTTACTACGGTATAGATAATTTCAGTTTCTTTCCGGCTTCCCCCGTATTTACTGTAGCCTTGTTTCCCCATGTAGATGGTACACGCCCTGCCCATTTTTTCGGTCAGCATCAACCGGATGGCCTCGTGTTGGTCAGAGATAATGGTAACTCCAATATATTCTTCTACCCCGTCTACTACGTAATTAACCGTTTTGGCCGCCACAAGGTAGGTGAGAATAGCGTATAAAGCAGTTTCCACACCCAGTAAATAGGCTCCCGCGGAGAAAATCAGCAGGTTGATCAGCAGCAGCGCATCCCCGACGGTAATATGCCATTTCCTGCTCAGGTAGATCGCCAGTACTTCCGTACCGTCAATGACACCGCCACCCCGCATAGCCATCCCGATCCCGAGACCCAGGAAGAATCCACCAAAGACGGAGATCAGTAATTTGTCATCGGTAACTACAGGGTAGGGTATAAAATGAACTACAATTGCCAGGGCAAGGATAGCTACGATACTTTTGATTGCAAATTTCCGACCTATGGTCCTGGCGCCTAAAAAGAGAAACGGCAGGTTGATAAGTAGCAGGAGGAGACCCAGCGGCCAGCCCGAAAGCACCCGGATCAGGAGCGAGAGACCGGTAGCGCCTCCATCGATGAAATCGTTCGGTAATAAAAAACCCTTTAACCCAAAACCTGCAGCCGCGACCCCGATCATCAGGTAAAGTAATTCCTTTAAAAAATGGACCAATTCTACCTGTTCCAACCGAATTTCACTGACCAGGTCTTTCTGTGTATAGACACCCTGATGTTTTTTACCGAGTTTGCGTTTGGCTCTTTCAAGCAGGAAATAATGTAAGAATGGGTTCATACAGTGTGTCTTTTATAGGGGGATTATTCCCAGCCTACCATCATATATTTGATTCTGGCAGCATCGGGGATCTGTACCGCTTCTATCTGGATATTGGGATTATAGCGCAGGTTTTCCGGGAGCTCTTTCCTGTCTATCGTAAAATAAACGTCGCTTTCTTTAATGAAGACTACCACGTTATTTCTGAAAGTCACCAGTTTTTTAATGGTGTAATTGTCCCTGATATCCTTAAATGTACTATTCAGGCTGATGCCCTTTTTTGTCCTGAACCGGGGGTCATGGATATTGATATTTTCAATGGTTTTAAGGCTGTCAGATCCCGGGGTCAGGGTCAGCAGGTGTTTCCCGCCTTTTTCATAGACCTTAACCCGCGGATCTGTGGATCCAAAACCTGGAGTTGCCGAATCCCTCACTAGTGAGTCTCCCGAATAGACGGCATCCAATTCTCCCAAGGGAGTAGTATGTTGTAATAACCCAACATGATCAACGCCGATCTCAAATTTATTTTCTTTTTCGTTTTGGCACGCTGAAAGCGCAAACAGGGCAGCTACAGCTGCCGTCATGGTTTTTTTGTTCATTGGTAATTAACGGATAACTTTTTTTAATACACCCAGTACTCCACGGATAAATGTGGCACTGGTCAAAACTTTAACAATCGGATCCTGGCGGGTACTCCTTCGCCGGGAGGTGCCGGAACGTGATTGTCGTTTCTTTTCACTGGCTTCTTGTTCGGCTTCTTTCTCTGCCTCTTTTTCAGCTAGCTCAATCTTTTCATTGAGAAGTTCATAGGCACTTTCCCTGTCTATGGTCTCATTATATTTTTTAACCAGTTTGGAGTTGTCGATAACTTCGGCCAGCTCCGATGAGGTCAGGATGTCCATCCGGCTCATTGGTGCCCTGAGCAGGGTTGCTGCCAGGGGTGTGGGCCGGCCTTTTTCATCCAGGGCAGAGATCAGTGCCTCTCCTATTCCAAGCGAGGTGAGAACCTCCTTGGTATCGTAATATTCAGAATCAGGGTAATTCTCGGCAGTAAGTTTAATGGCTTTCCTATCCCGTGCGGTAAAAGCACGGAGTGCGTGTTGTACTTTAAGACCCAGTTGCGCCAGCACTTCGTTGGGAACATCAGTTGGGTTCTGGGTGACAAAATACAAGCCTATACCTTTGGATCGTATTAACTTAACGATGCTTTCTATCTGCTCCAGTAAGGCTTTGGAGGCTTCCTTGAAAATGAGGTGCGCCTCGTCGATAAAGAGGATCAGTTCCGGCCTGTCGCTATCGCCCTGTTCCGGGAAACGGTCGTAGACCTCTGCCAGCAGGCTGAGCATAAAAGTGGAAAACAGCTTTGGTTTGTCCTGTATGTCGGTCAGCCGGATGATATTAATATATCCCCTCCCGTTTTCATCGATCCGGGTAAGATCGTCAACTTCGAAGGATTTTTCCCCGAAGAAAAGATCTGCGCCCTGCTGCTCTAATTCGATCACTTTCCTCAGGATAGTCCCCGTAGAGCTTGTGGAAATTCTCCCGTAATCTTTGGCAAATTCTTTCTTCCCTTCCCCGGTAGCGTATTGCAGTACCTTTTTAAAATCCTTCAGGTCTAATAAAGGCAGCTTATTATCATCACAATATTTAAAGATCACTGCAACGATACCTTCCTGGGTAACGGACAGGTCCAGGATCCTGGACAATAATACCGGCCCGAATTCGGACACGGTGGCCCTTAATTTCACCCCGTCCTGGTCAGAAAGTGAAAGGATCTCAACAGGAAAGGAGCTGGCGGTAAAAGGCAGGCCTATCTTTTCATGGCGCTCGTCGATCTTAGGATGTCCCGGGCTGGGCTGGGCAAGTCCGCTGAGGTCTCCCTTGAGATCCATCAGCAGTACGGGAATCCCTTTATTGGAGAGGTTTTCTGCAAGTACCTGTAAGGTCTTTGTTTTACCGGTCCCGGTGGCCCCGGCGATCAAACCATGCCTGTTCAGGGTTTTTAGAGGAATTCGGACATGCGCACCGGTAACAGCTTCACCATCCAACATGGCCGCCCCCATAATAATGGCATCACCCTTAGTGGAATAACCCTTTTCAATATGGGTTTTGAATTCTTCTTTGGTGGTCATTTGGTTATTTTTGATAAAAATAGGGTAATTTTTGTTTGTAGCGTCCATGAACCGGGCCGAAAATTAGGCTTAATTGACCTGTAAACTATAGCTGAAACCTTATCTTTGCGCCATGGTTACAACAACGATTTTAGAGCAGGTAGACAAGGGGCTTATGCTCCCGCTGATGGAGGAATTCTATACCATACAGGGCGAGGGGTTCCACAAGGGTACGGCTGCTTATTTTATACGGGTAGGAGGATGCGATGTGGGATGTCACTGGTGCGATGTAAAGGAAAGCTGGAATGCCGAGACCCATCCGCCCACGGCTATTGAACAGATCGTTGAGAATGCCGCCAAATATTCCAAGACCATCGTGGTTACCGGCGGTGAGCCATTAACCTGGGACATGGGGCCGCTTACCCGTGCGCTCAAGGATAAAGGCCTGCAAATTCACATTGAAACTTCCGGGGCATACGAGCTTACCGGCCAGTGGGACTGGATCTGTCTTTCTCCAAAGAAGAATAAACTCCCGGAAGGGCC
This sequence comes from Zeaxanthinibacter enoshimensis, assembly GCF_004362865.1. Lineage (GTDB taxonomy): Bacteria > Bacteroidota > Bacteroidia > Flavobacteriales > Flavobacteriaceae > Zeaxanthinibacter > Zeaxanthinibacter enoshimensis. Next base: position 129,304 of record NZ_SNYI01000003.1, read on the forward strand.
GGTTTACGATAAGGCGAACGAACTCAAAGTTATCGTCTATAACAAACACGACCTGATCTTCGCCGAAGAACAGGCAGCCAAGGTCAATAAGGACTGTATCCTATATCTGCAACCCGAATGGAGTGTCAGGGACAAAGTAACCCCTATGATCGTCGATTATGTAATGGCTAACCCCAAATGGAAAGTGTCTTTACAGACGCATAAGTATCTGAATATACCGTAGGGGTTCGAGGTTTGAAGTTCGAGGTTTGAGGTTCGAGGCGAGCCTTCGGCTGTTCGCGGTTCGCGGTTTGTGGTTTGCAAGACTTAACTTAACTCAGGATACATAAGTTGATGTTAGTAGCATGTCTACTCTGTCCCCATTGTCACCCTATGTCACTGTGTACCTATGTAACTTTGTCCCCCGTTGAAAAAAGAGAGGTCGCGTTCCCGGCATAAGCCAGGGAAACAGCAATAATTTCTTAACCTTTAAACTTTATGAAAAAATGCCTCGCGACCTCAGATCTTTATGAAGGATGTTATTATTATCTGAGTCGGTTTTCTTAGTTCGACTTTACAAATTGTAAGAAGAAAAAGAAAGCTAAGATATAAAATCCGTATTATTTGTAGATAAATTCTTTCTTAAAATAGGGGGTTGTGGCAGGAAATATATATTTGCCGTCTCGGGCTATAACCTATCTGCCCCCGTTGGCCTGCAGGTCCAGCAGGCACTCATTGTCCAGTTCAGGAACTGCGGCGAGGCCTTTACTGGCGCGGGATTGCAGCATTTTAGCCATCGCGTTCCCAAATTGTAATTCGGCCCGCATAAGGCATCCATCGGTAACACAGTGACTCCCCGCATCCGGGTCCTCGTGATCATTGACCATTTCTGTCCCCAGGTTTACGAGGCCAAAGAGATGGCCAAATTCGTGGTGCAGGGTGGCTGTTTCCAGGTCGGCATTCGAGATAAATGCACTCCTGGCGGCCAGGTTCCTGATGGTCTGCTCAAAAATGACCATAGAGGTATTGCGATATACCGCTCCCAGGGTGACACGCCCTTCTTCCTCTTCATCACCTTCAGAAGGAACGTCTGCAAAGTAGATGTAAATGGCAAGGGTGTTGCCCGAGTTGTATGCCGTACGGTTCTCAGACTCCAGGTCAGCGATCTCCTGGGTGGTGAGGTTTTCTTCCCCGGGCGAAGGAAGTGAAAGGTATTCTACAGTGATGTTCTGCTTAAAGGTTCTTTCCTGCAAAAAGCTTACAAAATTAGCCATAGCTTCGTCTGTTGGCTTAAATCCTTCCACGTAAGCGACTTCTATTAACAGGTTGTCAAATTCCGCGTTGGAAAGTATATCATTGGCAGACGCCCCGGTGGCTTTCAGGTTTGCGGTCTTGTCTATTACCGGTTCAGGGTCCACGGTCTGCATGGGTACACCGTCCTGGTTGCTCGACTTTGAGCACGCCATCACCAGGATAAGGATCACCCATGCCAGCTTATTAAAGTTCTTCAATGATCTAAACATAATTTTCTTTTTCAAAGACCCCCTTAAAATAGGATAACGGGGATAATAGCAATTTAGTCTTCAGCCGGAATTAACCTGGCTAAATAGTCGTAGTGTTCGCCATAACTTACAAGTTCACAGATAAATCTGTTTGCCTTTGCCGCTTTTTCAAGCGATCTGAAATCGAGATAAAGCCAATGGAAAGGAGCCGACTCCTGCCCTTTGTATTCCATCTTAAAGATAACCTCTCCGTAATAAATATCGTTATCCGGCACCAGGAATCCTCCATCGACATCCTCCTCGTACATATAAATGATGTCGCTGGAATCGATCAGGATCTGACCGCCAGGGGCTAACAAAGATTTCAATTTCTGCAGGAATGCGTCAACCTCCTCCATGCGACCCGCCAGGCCAATGCCATTCATCAATAGTAACAAGGTATCAAAATTTGTACCATTATAATCTTTGAGTTCTGCTAAGGCTCTTTTTTTCAAACCCCGAAGCCGGCTTACAGCAATGGCACCCCTGGATTGGTCGAGACCTGTTACATCCATTCCTTTCTCCTGCAGGTACAGCGCATGGCTGCCTGCACCCGAACCTATATCCAGGACCTTTCCGCGGCATAATTCCAGTGCCCGTTGTTCTATGACAGGCATACCATTAAAGTCACGAAAGAGGTATTCCAATGGCATCTCGTCTTCTATCCACTCCTCGTAACCGTTGAGTTTCATGTAAGTGATCAATGGGTCACCGCTATTTCCTTTAAAATGGTCTCTAAGGGCTGTGCCCAGGACATCCTTGTTCATGAATAGGTTTTATGGTTCAAAACTACCTATTTATTTCTTTCGCTTAGCCGTTGTTCAGTAGTAAAGTGGTTACTTTGCAGTCGCAAAACGGTCGTGTTCCCTGGAGGGATATACCTGGAATTCAACGAACAGCGCTATGGAAGAGGAGCTACGGCAATTACCTGCAAAAGCTAAGGAAAAGAGGAAAGAGAATGCGAAATACCTCGCAAAACTCAAGAAAAAACCGCCAAAAGATTTGGATAAGGTGATGGTGGAGCTGCATTCGGAAGAATTCAGTCGCACAGATTGCCTGGATTGTGCTAATTGTTGTAAGACCACCGGGCCGCTGTTCACCAATACGGATATTGAGCGCATTGCCAAGCACCTGCGAATGAAACCGGGAGCTTTCGTGGAAACATATCTCCGGATAGATGAAGATGGGGACCATGTACTGCAGCAAGTGCCCTGTACCTTCCTGGGGCCGGATAACAAATGTTTTATTTACGATGTACGGCCAAAAGCCTGCCGGGAATATCCCCATACGGATCGCAAGAAGTTTCACCAGATCGGGAAACTGACCCTGCAAAATGTAGCAATCTGCCCGGCCGCCTATAATATCGTGGAAAAAATGAAGGCCAGCGTTAAAGTCTGAGTCCCCATTTGGAAAATTATGACCGCAGACACTATCTTTAGGGAATGGAAGTAATTCTCCGGTATTTTGAAACAATACCTTCTTCTCACCGCAGCCTGATCCTGGTTCTTGGGATCACTTTTTTCTGGGTGCTGGAAGGTGCAGTCCCTCTGGTCAGGTTTGGTTACAAAAAATGGCGTCATGCCCTGCCCAATTTCTTCTTTACGCTCACTACGGTCATTATCAATTTTGCCCTGGCGTTCTTGTTATTAAAAACGAGCGACTGGGTGGCGAATAACCAGTTTGGCGTTATTAACTGGTTACCTGGCATGCCCCTCTGGCTTTACGTCATCATCGGGGTAATGTTACTGGACCTGGTAGGCGCTTACCTGCCTCATTACCTGGAACACAAGGTCCGGCCATTATGGATGATCCACCTCGTGCACCATACCGATCACGAAGTGGATACCACCACTGCCAACCGGCACCATCCCCTGGAGAGCATGATCAGGTTTGTCTTTACCTTGGCAGGAGTGTTCTTAATAGGAACCCCTATCGGTATCATCATGTTATATCAATCCCTTTCGCTGGTTGCGACCCAGTTTGGTCATGCCAACATACGGTTGCCGAGAAAGGTGGATGAAGCCTTGAGTTGGATCATTGTATCTCCGGATATGCACAAGGTGCACCATCATTTCCAGTTGCCGTACACAGATTCTAATTACGGGAATATCTTTTCTGTCTGGGACAGGATTTTTGGCACCTTCATGGTGCTGCATCCTGAGGACATCACTTACGGGGTGGATACTTTCCCGGACCGAAAACAGAACGAGAGTATCTGGGGGCTGTTAAAACAGCCATTTCACAAGTACCGCAGGCCTACAACAGAGGCCAATGGTCCGGTTAATCGTAGAGAAGATATTTCTCCCGGGTCTGTTTAAACTTTTCCAGGTCTTGCTTCCAGCTTTCCCTTATTTCTGCCTCTGTAGCTCCAGAGGTGATCTGTTCCTGCAGAAGCGCTGTCCCGGCGTGCCGGGTAAACCCATCAGTCAGGAACACCTTTGATTTATCCGTAGCATTCGCATAGGCGTCGATCAGCCATTGCAGGTTGACCCGGTCCGGCCTGGGTTCGGAAGAAAGGTCTTTTCCATAACAGGTCTTCCCGCTGTGCTTCGGATATTTGGACCCGAAATTTGGCTTGGGGGTATACTTAAAGTCATACTTCGTACTATCCAGGAAAGGGGCGCCATAGCGCTGGAACTGGAATTCCGTTCCTCTTCCTGCATTGATATCTGTACCCTCGAACAAGCCAAGACTCGGGTAAAGGGCTATGGACTGATCGTTGGGCAAATTCGGGGAAGGTCGGATGGGAATGTGATAGGTAGTTTGATGGGTGTAATTATCCAGCGGGATCACTGTAAGATCCGCCTTCTGTCCGTCTTCCAGCCAGCCTTCTTCATTGATCATCGTCGCGTATTCACCTATGGTCATTCCGTATACCAGGGGGATGGTGGTCATGCCCAGGAAACCGGTATGTTCCTTTTCCATTGTTGGTCCGTCAATATAATGTGCATTTGGGTTAGGCCTGTCCAGAACAAGAACCGGGATCCCGGCCTCAGCTGCGGCTTCCATAACCAGTTGCAGCGTCGCTATATACGTGTAGAAGCGCACCCCAACATCCTGTATATCAAAAAGTACGATATCTATCCCCTGCAGCTGTTCCGGGGTCGGCTTCCTGTTCTTACCATACAGGGAGATAATGGGTAAGCCCGTAGTCTTATCTACGCCATCTTTCACTTTTTCCCCGGCATCGGCATCTCCCCGGAAACCGTGTTCGGGTGCAAACACCTTTTTCACGGGAACCCCAAGGGATAGTAAAGAATCAACCAGGTGGGTGTGGGAGAGCAAACTGTCTTTCCCGGCGGAGTCCTTAAAAATGACCGAGGTCTGGTTAGCGACTACGGCAGTATTTTTGTCTTTCAGCAGGGGGATATAGCTCCCGGTTTTGTTTGCGGCAACCACTACAGCAGGAGGGAGAGGATTACCGGGGTCAGAAACCTCGCTGTCGGCAACAGCCTTCCCGCGGTTTCCGCAGGATAAGATGATAAAAAGCCATAAGAAAACCGTATTTTTGAAACCTGAAAAAAGACCCATCTGTTGAATTTAGAATATTTTATTGCCAAGCGCCTCATCAAGGGCACGGCGCATAAAATTAGTATATCGGCCCCGATAATAAAAATAGCAATTACAGCTATTGCCCTGGGGTTGATCATGATGTTGGTTGCAATAGCCACTGGGGTCGGGCTTAAGTATAAGATCAGGGAAAAAGTAGCCGCCTTTAATGGGCATATCCAGATCTATAATTACGATAACAACCTTAGCGATGTATCGGTTACCCCGGTGAGTACCCGGCAGGACTTTTACCCCGAATTCAGGATCGTCGACGGGGTTTCTCATGTACAGGCCGTTGCGACCAAAGGCGGGATCATCCGGACCGAGGAAACGTTTGAAGGGATCATCGCAAAGGGGGTGGGGGATGATTATGACTGGACCGCTTTCAGGGAATACCTGGTTTCCGGCAGGCTGCCGCAATACGATGGCAAACTGAATAACGAGGTGCTGATGTCCCGGTTGATGGCTAATAAGTTACAGTTGGAAACGGGGGATACATTTTTCGCCTTCTTTCTTAAAGAGGACGACCCTTCCAAAACCCCCAACCAGCGGAAATTCGAGATAGTGGGGTTGTATGACAGTGGGTTCGAGGAATTTGATGCTACTTACCTGATGACAGATCTCCGGCATATACAGCGGATGAATGGCTGGGAGGCAGACCAGGTAGGGAATTTCGAGGTGTTCCTGGATGATTTTGACACTATAGACGAGAAGAGTGCCGAGATCTACGGAAAGACACATTCTGACCTGGATACACAGACGATAAAGACGAAATATTATAAGATATTCGAATGGATCGGGTTGTTCGATTTCAACATCGGGGTGATTATCGGGATCATGATCATTGTAGCCGGTTTTAATATGATCACCGCGTTATTGGTCCTCATCCTGGAGCGCACGCAGATGATAGGGATCCTCAAAGCTTTGGGGAGCAGTAACTGGAGTATCAGGAAGGTATTTCTCTACAATGCTGCATACCTGATCCTGGTAGGGTTATTCTGGGGTAACCTGGTAGGTCTTGGCTTCCTTTGGCTGCAGGACCGGTTCCGGTTCCTGAAATTTCCAAACCCGCAGGAATACTATATTGAATATATTCCTGTACACCTGGATGTGCTCACGGTCGTAGTATTAAATATCGGGGTGCTCCTCCTCTGCCTGGTCATGTTGCTGGTACCCTCTTATATCATTACAAGGATACAGCCGGTAAAGGCAATAAAATTCGAATAAACGAATCGCGAAAACTCAATTTTAAATAAATATCATTACTGAATTCTTTTATGCAATACGCTGAAAACATACTTGGGACTATCGGGAATACGCCAATGGTGAAAATAAACAAACTGACGGCAGAACTTCCGTGCCTGGTCCTCGCTAAATATGAAACCTTTAACCCCGGCAACTCGGTTAAGGACCGGATGGCGCTGCAGATGATCGAAGATGCGGAAAAATCCGGATTGTTGAAACCGGGGGGAACCATTATTGAGGGTACTTCGGGAAACACCGGGATGGGGCTTGCGCTGGCGGCCATAATGAAAGGGTACAAGATGATCTGCGTGATCAGCGATAAACAGTCCAAAGAAAAGATAGATATCCTCAAAGCCATGGGCAGCGAGGTTCATGTATGCCCTACAGATGTAGAGCCGGACGACCCCCGCAGTTATTATTCCACTGCACGGAGATTGGGAGAGGAAATTCCCAATGCATGGTATGTGAACCAGTACGATAACCTTTCCAATACCAAGGCACACTATAAAAGCACCGGCCCCGAGATCTGGGAACAGACAGAGGGAAAAGTTACCCACTTCGTCGTCGGGGTAGGTACGGGAGGTACCATCTCCGGGGTTGGAAGGTACCTGAAGGAACAGAACCCGGATGTAAAGGTCTGGGGAGTGGATGCGTATGGTTCGGTATTTAAGAAGTACAAGGAGACAGGCATCTTTGACAAGAACGAGATCTATCCTTACCAGGTAGAAGGCATAGGGGAGGACATCCTTCCCAAGAACGTAGATTTTGATGTGATCGATGGGTTTACCAAGGTAACGGATAAGGATGCCGCAGTCTATACCCGCAGGCTGGCGAAGGAAGAAGGAATGTTCTTAGGTAATTCTGCCGGTGCTGCCATCAAAGGGGTATTGCAGTTGAAAGAGCATTTTGGTCCCGACGATGTGGTGGTGGTATTATTCCATGACCATGGAAGCCGATACGTTGGCAAGATCTTTAACGACGAGTGGATGAAACAGCAGGGGTGGCTGTAATCAATAAATCCTGCGTGCAGGATTATTGATGGTTTGAGGCCTGCCTTCGGCAGGTAAATTTGAGGTTTGAAGTTCGAGGTTCGAGGGAAACCTTCGGTTGTTCACGGTTCGCAGTTCGCGGTTTGCAGAGCTCAATTAGAAGGATACATAAGTTAATGTTAGTAGCATGTCCCCATTGTCACCCCTGTCACCCTATGTCACTATGTACCTATGTACCTATGTAACTGGATAGTTCGAAGTTCGAGGTTTGAAGTTCGAGGGAAACCTACAGTTGTTCAAGGTTCGCGGTTCGCGGTTCGCATTTCTTAATTATACTAAGGATGCCTGTGTTGCTGTTAGCAGCATGTCCATCTTGTCCCCCATGTCCCCTTTGTCACCCCTATTAAGCCAATTTAGCTTTGTTCCTCTTAGTAGAGAAAGCCAATTCTTTTTTGATCCTGGAATTCTTGAACTTGTGAAGACGTGCAACGCTGTTCTCGTTTTTAACGGCCATTTCTATCTGAGCGGCAGGAATTTCAACAGCTACTTTAGCGTCTTTAGCCTGGGCAGTGAATCCGATAAAAAGAACGAAGATGATGGTTACAATTGCTTTCATGACTTGGGGTCGTTTTATATAAATAAAACGGCCCCAGGGCATTTGAGCCGGGTTTCGAATCGCTGAAAAACCCTTATTTTTCGGTATCTGGCCGATTATCGGTTCAACGGCAAAAAATCATCGGTGAATGAAACCACCTGCAAAAACCACTCCCCGGAAAAGAGTGCATTTAACCGATATGAATGAGGGGTGAAATGTGCAGATGAACCTATCCTGTTGGAATTCAGGGTGCACTTAATCGCAATAACAATTCATTTTAACGGTGATGCAGTGATGCGGTGATGCGGCCCGCCCGCCCGCCTGCATGTACGCAGTACGGGCAGTTACCGAACGGCACGTTCGGGCGGGTGATGCAGTGATACGGTTATGCGGTGAAGCAGTCATGCAGTGAGCGGTCAAAAAGCAAACAGCGTACCGCAAACAGCGAACCGCAAACTTCAAACCTCGAACCTCAAACTTCGAACCTCGCAACCCATCCTTTTTCTTATATTCGAATATGTAAATTGCAATCAGCGATCATACACCATATCGAACACTTCAAATAGTAACATCATATGAATAAATTACGCTTTACCCTTCCTTTGCTGTGCTTTCTGTTAGCCGGTGCACTTTTAAATGCCCAGAAACTTTCCCGGGCAGAAAAGAAGATCGTGAAAACGGTCAGTGAAAATAACGACGAGGCGATTGCCTTCCTGGAAAAGGTTGTGAATATCAACAGCGGTACTTTTAATACAGCCGGTGTAAAAGAGGTGGGGATGGAGTTTAAATCGGCCTTCGACGAGATCGGTTTCCAGACCAGCTGGATTCCCATGCCGGCCGAAATGAAAAGAGCCGGGCACCTCTTTGCCGAAACATCCGGTTCCAAAGGGAAAAAGCTTTTACTGATCGGGCACCTGGATACGGTATTCGAAGAGGACAGCCCCTTCCAGGAGTTCAAGCGCATCAATGACAGCCTGGCCCACGCTCCCGGGGGCAACGATATGAAAGGAGGGAACGTGATCATCCTGTACGCCCTGAAAGCCTTGCAGGAAAACGGCCTTTTAGACGATGCCCAGATCATCGCGGCCTTTACCGGCGATGAGGAAGATACCGGCGATCCCCTTGAACTGAGTCGCAAAGATCTTATAGATGCTGCCAAACGCAGTGATGTGGCCCTGGGTTTCGAGACCTCCACGGGCTTTAACTATGCCACGGTAGCCCGGAGGGGCTCCTCGGGCTGGGAAGTGACAACCACGGGGAAACGCGCCCATTCATCAGGGGTGTTTAGTGAGAGGACCGGGGCCGGGGCTATTTTTGAAATGGGCAGGATCCTTAATGATTTTTACGAAGAGGTGAGGGGAGAAGAATTCCTGACCTTTAACCCGGGCATCATCGTCGGGGGTACCTTTACCGACTACGACCCTACCACAGGAAAAGGTGAGGCATTCGGGAAGACCAATGTCGTGGCCCAGACTGCCATGGTAAATGGAGGGCTGAGGTTTATTTCTGAAGAACAGAAAGAATCGGCCAGGGAAAAAATGAGGGAAATAGTATCACAGAACCTGCCCCAGACGAGTGCGACCATCAGTTTTACGGACAGTTACCCTGCAATGGGTCCGACCGATGAGAACTACGAATTACTGGAGGTACTTAACGAGGTGAGCCGTGACCTGGGGCAAGGAGAAGTGCTGGCCTATGACCCGGGCAGAAGAGGTGCCGCCGATGTATCCTTCGTTGCAGAATATGTGGCATGCCTGGATGGGCTGGGAACTATGGGCTCCGGCGCCCACACCCCGGAAGAGACCGTAAACCTGAAGACCATGGAAGCGCTTACCCAACGAACCGCCCTGTTAATTTACAGGCTGATAAACCAGAAACAATGATCGAGTTAAAAGCAGGTGCGCAACGAGTCCGAGTCGACCAGGGAGAATTAGTAGGATACGAGGTAGAAGGACACGAATATATACACCAGAAGGGGAGTCCCGGCTGGCGGCAGTCCGATACAGAAATGTTCCCCATAATCGGCCCTACGGATGAGGCCGGTTTTAAAGTGGCAACCCCAAGGGGGGAAGCGGTACAGGATCAGCATGGGTTGCTGAGAGAGCTTCCGTATACCTTAGAAGAACAGGAGGAACAGCTGCTCGTTTTCACCAAAACCTACGATGCCGGGGACTGGGTGCGGAATTCTAAATTCCCGCTGAAGTCGACCGCCGAATGGCTGCGGTGGCCGTACGAGTTCCGTTTCACTAAACGATTCCGGTTGTTACGGGAAGGACTCGAGATCAAATTTATTGTAGAAGGCGAAGAGGGAATGCCCTTTATGTTGGGTTATCATCCTGCCTTTAAATTATATACGGATAACCCTACTGTGCTGGCAGGGGACAAGGAGATCCCGTTGAAAGCGATCCTGGATGCCGGCAGTAGGGCCCTGGAAGTACCCGATTGCCAGGCGGTGACCTTGCAGGATATAGAACACATCACTATCCGTACCCAGGACTTTGGACATTTTATGTGCTGGACCGAAGTAGATAATATGGTGTGCCTGGAACCTATCACGTTCTATCCCTACGCTGTTTCCCAGGAGAACCTGACAGATGGAATGATGAAACTCGGAGATAAAGCCCGGGAGTTTTCAGTTAGATTATTACCACGAATCCTTCAAAGCTCGCCCGATGCTCCCAGATGATTTTAAAAATAAATACGAGGGCATATTTGAGCCCGAACTGATAGCCGCCATTGCCGCGGTGGCTGTAGAAAAACAGGTGAAAGAAGGAGAGATCCTTATGGATATAGGCCAGCCCCTGCTGCATATCCCCCTGGTGTTGAACGGAGCCATAAAGATCCTGCGGGAGGATAAGGAAGGGGAGGAACTGCTGCTCTACTTCATAGAACACGGGGATACTTGTGCGATGACCCTGAGCTGCTGTATGGGACAAAAGAAAAGCGAGATCAGGGCGGTGGCCGAAACCGATGCCCGGCTCCTCATGCTCCCGGTCTCGCAGATGGAAGTATGGATGGCCGAATACCCAAGCTGGAGACGCTTCATCCTGGACAGTTACCACTCCCGGATGATGGAATTGCTGGATGCCGTGGATACCGTGGCTTTTATGAACATGGAAGAACGACTGCTGAAATACCTGCAGGATAAGGCCATGGTGACCCATGATGCCTCCGTCAAAACTACCCACCAGCAGATCGCCAACGACATGCACACCTCCCGGGTAGTGGTTTCCAGGATGCTTAAACAATTAGAAAGAGCGGGAAAGATTCAGTTAGGACGTAACCAGGTGACCGTTCTTAGTCTTTAAGGATTGCAATCATCACCGCAAGGGGTTGTAGATTAAATACTAACTTTAGCATATGCAAAGAGTTTTTCCTATCCTGGATTGGCTGGGTTCCTATAAGCGGAAAGACCTGCCCAAGGACCTTCTTGCCGGCCTGACCATCGGGATCGTGCTGATCCCCCAGGGGATGGCCTATGCCATGATCGCGGGACTGCCCCCGGTCTATGGTCTGTATGCCGCAGTATTCCCCATAATTGTCTACACCCTGCTGGGTACCTCCCGGCAGCTCGGGGTAGGGCCGGTGGCCATGGATTCCATTTTACTTGCCTCAGGTCTCGGCGCATTATCCATTAACGGCATCGAGAACTATATCGCCCTGGCCATCCTGCTTACCTTCATGGTGGGCGCCCTGCAATTTATCCTGGGAATATCCCGGATGGGATTCCTGGTCAACTTCCTCTCCAGGCCGGTGATCAGCGGGTTCACATCTGCTGCAGCGATCATCATCATCTTCAGCCAGTTAAAGCACCTGCTTGGAACGGAAGTTGCAGCACGGGCGGATTTTGTAAACACCTTCATCCAGAGTATCCAAAGTATCCCGGATACGCATGTTTTCACTTTGGTGATTGGTTTGGCAGCTATTGTTGCAATCATCCTGTTACGCAGGTTCGTTCCGAGGATCCCGGGAATTCTCATTGTAGTGGTGCTGGCGATCATTGGCGCCTCGGCCTTTGACTGGATCGGGTACGGAGTCGAAGTTGTAGGTGCCATCCCTGAAGGCCTGCCTACTTTTAATGTTCCATCCTTCAGCCTCAAGTACATGCAGCAACTGTTCCCGACAGCGATCACCCTGGCGGTGATCGGATTTACCCAGGCCATCTCCATCGCGCAGTCCCTGGAGGAGAAGAATAACAGGGATGCCGTAGACCCGAACAAGGAACTTATCGCCCTGGGCTCGGCAAATATCATAGGATCATTCTTCCAGTCCTATACGGTCACTGCAAGCTTCTCGCGCACGGCTATCAATTACAAATCCGGCGCACAAACCCTGCTTTCGCTCTTAGTTGGATCCATACTGGTGATCCTGACCCTGCTGTTCCTGACGCCCATCTTTTACTTCTTGCCCAATGCCATCCTTGCGGCCATCATCATGGTATCTGTTGTGGGACTGATAGAGATCAACTACCCCAGGGAACTCTGGAAGCACCAGCGAGACGAATTTTACCTTCTGCTGGCCACCTTCCTGGCCACCCTGATCATGGGAATATTACAGGGGATCGTCCTTGGTGTACTGTTTTCACTTATCCTGATGCTTTACCGCACTTCCAAGCCGCATTTCGCCGTGCTTGGGAAGATCCGTGACTCGGAATATTACAAGAATGTCGATAGGTTTTCCGCGGACGTTGAATTGCGGCCCGACCTGTTGATCGTTCGCTTTGATGGGCAATTGTTCTTTGGGAACAAGAACTATTTTAAAAAGGAACTGAGCCGTTTTGTGAGGGATAAGGGGAAAGAACTGAAATGCGTGATACTGAATTCCGAGGCGATCAATTACATCGATTCTTCTGCCACTTCAATGCTGATACAGCTGATAGATGAACTGCACCGGCAGAACATTTCCTTCTACATGTCCGGTGCCATTGGCCCCACCCGGGATATCATCTTTAACAGCGGTATCATTGATAAATTGCCAAAGGAACACCTCTTTCTCCGTATACAGGAGGCGGTAGACTACTACGATAAGAAACATACAGCGACAGAACTGCAGGAGCGCATTGCTTACCAGAGAAAGGGAAAGGGTAACTAAGGTTACAGGAAGGCTGCTTTAATTAATGTATTTTTGTGGGTAAGAAAACAACAATCATCATGCATATAGAACAGATATACACCGGATGCCTTGCCCAGGGCGCTTATTATATAGAAAGCGAAGGGGAAGCGGCCATTATTGACCCGCTGAGAGAGGTAGAGCCCTACCTGAAACGTGCCAGGAAGAATGGAGCCGAGATCAAATATATTTTCGAGACGCATTTTCATGCCGACTTTGTCAGCGGGCACGTGACCCTGGCGAAGGAGAGTGGGGCACCCATCGTTTACGGACCAAAGGCCAACCCGAGTTTTGATGCCATTATTGCTGAAGACGGACAGGTATTTAAACTGGGAGCAGTTACTATTACTGCCCTGCATACTCCCGGTCACACCATGGAAAGTACCACCTACCTGCTGAAGGATGAGAATGGGAAAGACCACGCTATCTTTTCAGGAGACACCCTTTTCCTGGGGGATGTAGGAAGACCGGATCTTGCACAGAAATCCGCCACGATGACAAAAGAGGATCTTGCCGGACTTTTATATGACAGCCTGCGGAACAAGATCATGCCCCTGGCCGATGACGTGATCGTATACCCTGCTCATGGTGCCGGTTCTGCCTGTGGTAAGAATATGATGAAGGAGACCGTGGATACCCTGGGGAACCAGAAAAAGATGAATTACGCCCTGCGTGCCGATATGAGCAAGGAGGAATTTATTGCCGAGGTGACAGACGGACTGCTGCCTCCGCCAAAATATTTCCCGCTCAACGTGAAGATGAATAAAGAGGGGTATGAAGATATAGGGGAAGTGCTGGAACGTGGGAACACCGCTTTCAGCCCCGACGAATTTGAAGAAGCGGTGAACGAGACCGGGGCGATCGTCCTCGATGTACGCCACCAGGAAGAATTTGTGAAAGGACACATTCCGCGCTCGCTTTTCATCGGGCTTAACGGGGATTTTGCGCCCTGGGTAGGAGCCCTTATCGCCGACGTAAAGCAACCCATTTTACTGGTTGTCCCGGAAGGAAAAGAAGAAGAAACGGTGACCCGGCTTAGTCGGGTTGGTTTTGACCATACCCTGGGATACCTCAAAGGGGGCATCGAAGCCTGGAAAGCCGCCGGGAAGGAATTGGATGCTATCACCTCCCTTTCCGTGGATGAGGTCAGGAAAGACCTGCAGGCAGCTGCTAAACCGGTCTATGATGTCCGTAAGGAGAGCGAATACGAGAACAGCCACCTGCCGGGAGCTCATAATACCCCGCTGTCTGAGCTGAACAGTTATATGAAAGAATTTCCTTCGGAGGAGCCGTTCTACGTGCATTGTGCAGGGGGTTACCGCTCCGTGATCGCAGCTTCGATCTTAAAGAGCCGTGGCATACACAACCTGGTGGATATCGCAGGTGGATTCGGGGCTATGAAGAAAGGTGGAATAGAGGTGACGGATGCCCAGTGCAGCTCTTCTGTTTAAACCTTGAAAAGGAAGATATAACAGCGCCCCTTTAGGGGCGTTTTTTTATCGTATAACGTTAAATTTTTTAACAGCTACCTGCCTCATTATCTGCGCCTTTTGATTAATTTGCAATTGTTAAATAAATCATAATTCATAAAAGGATTCTGTGTAAATATGGGATTGCTTTCTAATTTTCCCGCTAAAACCATTGCATGCGCGATTTTATTAAGGGTATTGGCGGATTAAACTTCGTGATGTTGTTGCTGGTGATCTCCATCATCATCGTCTCGGAAATCATGTTTTTCCAAGGGAATAAGCTTGATGCCATTTTTATTGGTCTCTGGGCTCCCACCATTTTAGGATTTATGATCTACCTTAAAAAACACCGGTGATGGACTTTATATTAGGATATTCCATTGTAGTGACCGTGGTCTTCATGGTCTGGCTGGTGTTTGTTATACAGATGTACAGGAAATTAAAATGAGCCGCTTTCAGCGGCTTTTTAATTTCCTGGTTCGCAGTTCGCGGTTCACGGTTAATTTTTCCCTGCTTTTTCATTGCACTGTAAATCTATATTCTTCATGAAATTTGAATGATATGGGGACAGTACAGCGCTTTGAAAAATTGGCAATATGGACGTTGGCACGAAAACTCAATCACCGTACCTATCTCTTGATCAGGACCACCTCCCTCGGTAGTGATTTTGTTCTCCGGAATCAAATTGATAAGAGTGCCGGTTCTGTAATGGATAATATAGCTGAAGGATTTGAAAGAGAAGGAAACAAGGAGTTTATTTATTTCCTGAGTGTTGCGAAAGGGTCATGTGGGGAATGGAGATCACAATTGATGCGTGCTTACGATCGTGATCACGTGAATGAAAATGAATTCCAAGAGTTGGACGAGAGTGCGCTGACCCTTATTAAAAAGATAAAGACCTTGATAAATTACCTGAATAGATCAAGATTTAAGGGCAGTAAGTTTAAATGATTTAGTTTTAAACCGCAAACCGCAAACCGCAAACCGCAAACCGCAAACCGCAAACCGCAAACCGCAAACCTCGAACCATCCTGTGACATAGGTACATAGGTACAGAGTGACATATGGTGACAATGGGGACAATAGTGACATGCTACTAACATCAATCCATACATCCTGAGTTTAATTAAGCAAACCGCGAACGGCGAACCGCAAACTTGCCTGCCCCTGGCAGGCTGCGAACAGCCGCAGGCGCCCTTCGCCCCTCAAACCTCGAACCTCAAACCTCGTACTTCCTGCCTCTGGCAGGCCTCAAACTTCAAACCTCAAACCTCGAACCTCAAACCTCGAACTTCCTGCCTCTGGCAGGCCTCAAACCTCAAACTTCAAACCTCGAACTATCCTCCCCGGATTCTTCACCAGGTAACTCTTCACCAGCCGCTCGGTTTCGATCGTGTTCTTTTGCGGGGTATGGAAGGCCATCAGGTCGTCCAGGTTCTGGATAGGGCTGTCTTTGGGGACAAAACCATAACCGCTGTAACGACCGCCCTGGACCAGGATAAAGGCATCTTCTTCCGGGGTGCGTCCTTTTTCGCGGATGACCAGGTCTTCGTGGCTGTCCTGCATGTCTTGAATAGCGGCAGCGACTTTAGTGTTGTAGTCTTCCACGGATTCCTGTTCCCGGCAGATACCATCGCACTGGGGGATGCGGAAGTGGGAGCAGTGGGTAACTTTATCCTGCAGGTGGCAGTACTTGGCGCAGAGGCGGTATTCCTTGCAGACCTGTTCCAGGAAGAGCCGGCAATCCGTGGTGCTGTAAAAGGTGGCCAGGGGTACGGGTACCAGTTTGGTCTTGTTAAAGGCCAGGTGTTTAATTCCCAACCGGTCTTCATAGCTGAAGATACTGTAGGGCACCACGTTCCGTTTCTGTGCCCGGTTAAAGGGTGGGTAATGCTTTTTGATCGCAGCCGATTCCATCAGCAGGGCCAGCAGCTCGTTCCCCGAGCATTCAAAATCGATATGGGCCGTCTCGCGGCAGAGCCGGACTTCGTTATCGGACTTGTCGTAGAAATGGGAGAGAACTCTTTTTTTGATATTGATTGCTTTCCCAACATAAAGGATAGAACCCTTGGCATCCTTAAAAATATAGATGCCTGTTTTGGAGGGCAGTTCATCATACGTCTGTTTGGATAAACCGGGGGGCATTGTGGCCTCCTGCGACCTGGAATTCAGGAAATTATGCAGCACCGACTCGGAATCCGGGGCGCGTAGTATTTTTTCGAACAAAAGAACGGTGGCATGGGCGTCACCTTCAGCCCTGTGCCTGTCTTTCAGGGGGATACCCATGGCGGCACATAATTTTCCCAGGCTGTAGGAGTGATAGCCGGGAAACAATTTCCGGGAGAGGCGGACAGTACAAAGTCTTTTCCGACTAAAATCTATACCCAGGTCCTTGAATTCGTTTTTGATAACGTAATAGTCAAAGTTCACGCTGTGGGCCACGAAGATGGAATCCTTGGTAATCTCCTGGATCCGGGGTACGATCTCTTCCAGGGTAGGGGCATTGCGCACCATATCATCATCAATGCCGGTAAGCCCGGTGATAAAGGCGGGGATGGGGCATTGGGGGTTCACCAGGGAGGTAAAACGATCGGTGATCTCCTGCCCGTTATGGCGGAAAACAGCGATCTCGGTGATGCGGTTTCCCCGTATCCCGTTCCCGGTGGTTTCTATGTCTATGATGGTGTACACTGATGAAGGCTGCTGAGCCTTGCAAAGGTAGGTCTTTTTGCAGTTGGAAGAAAAAGTCTTCTTACAACACGAAGTTTTGTCTTACAGCTTTTTTGCGAAAAAACTAACGATTTAGGGAAATCACTAATTTTTATGTGCTGATTATGAGGTTATACCTATAATTTTTTTATTTTCGGCAGCGTTTAACGAAAACCCTTTCGTGCCTGACCAGCATGATTCCCCCAGGGGCGAACCAACCAAGTACAATGTTGACCCTTCAAGAATACATCGGTGTTTTCCTGGCATTGCTGTGCCTTATCCTGATCATCATGATGCTCGCTCCCTATATGTGGAGGGGGGCTAAAGTGATCCTGCGGAAAATAGCGAGAAACCGGGAGTCGGGGGAGCGGTAATATTCCGTCATACCGTCACACAGTCACACCGTCAAACAGATTATTACCAGCTCAAATTCCGAACTGCGAACAGCGAACCGCAAACTGCAAACTACATCCTCGAACCTCAAACTTCGAACCTCAAACTATGACGTCATACCGAGACACGGTCACGCCGTCAAACAGGTTATTACCAGCTCAAATTCCGAATTGCGAACTGCGGACCGCAAACCGCAAACTACTTCCTCAAACCTCAAACTTCGAACCTCAAACTATGACGTCATACCGGGACACGGTCACGCCGTCAAACAGATTATTACCAGCTCAAATTCCGAATTGCGAACTGCGGACCGCAAACCGCAAACTACTTCCTCAAACTTCAAACTTCGAACCTCAAACTATGACGTCATACCGAGACACGGTCATTCCGTCAAACAATTTTATACCCCAGGCCTCCATACTCCAGTCTGCGAACAGCGAACCTCAAACTGCAAACTACATCCTCAAACCTCAAACTTCGAACCTCAAACTATGACGTCATACCGGGACACGGTCATGCCGGCAAACAGATTATTACCAGCATTCAAATTCCGAACTGCGAACCGCGAACTGCGAATAGCCGGTGTCGCCCCTCGAACCTCAAGTTATCTAGTTACAAAGGTACATAGGTACACAGTGACATAGGGTGACAATGGGGACAGAAGGGACAAAGAAATACTTCCAACTGCATACTGCCGACAGGCCATTGGAGGCAAGCTGCAAACTGCAAACAGCGAACTGCGAACAGCCGAAGGCTCCCCTCGAACCTCAAACTACACCCTCAAACCTCAAATTTACCTGCCGAAGGCAGGCCTCGAACCCCCTTCCCTTTCATCGATATTCCATAGCTAATTTTCGAAAGAATAATCTTACAACTGAAGAATAGTCTGACAAACCGATCTGCTCAGGTAGTAAAAAATGTTAAAAAAGGGCTATCAAATTCATAATCAAAACATGGCGTAAATGAGATTATGGAATTTTACTATCGGAAAAGTACTACAAAAGGACCGTTTAACTGTTAAAATGAACCGTTGAGAAGAAAATATGTGCTCGATTAAATGAATATATTCTATGTTCGCAAAAAATTCTGGTACGGATATTTGCAATTAAGTTAGTGATGTTCCGGCCAATATTATTAAATAAAATTTAAGACCGATATCCGTATATAAGGTCGTGAATCTGTTGGGGGAATGGGTTCGCACCTTTGAGGGTGTCGGTCTCTTTTGTATTACCTATTCACTCTTTCTCGAGTATGTGCGAATTCCTCTAAAAAATTCCCTTCTTCACTCTAATTAATTTAATTTTATTGTCTAATCCTTTTTATAAAAGGAAATCTTCTTTATTTAAGCAATAATCTATGAGCAGAATAATAACAGTATTAAGTCTTTTTATCTTTTTAAATTTTACCAACTCATATGCTCAATTAGAAAAAGACAAAGTATTGCATTTTACAGCCGGTGCGGTGGCGGGCGCAGGAGGGGCCTTTATAGCCTCTGAGCTATCAGGCCATAATAGATTTTGGACTTTTACCGGCTCAGTCGCTGCGAGTCTGCTTGTTGGTGTGGCTAAAGAAGCTATTGACCAGAAAAATTATAATGGATGGGATAATGCTGATTTAGGGGCCACGGTTCTAGGTGGTGTTACTACTGGTGTAGTAATTGATATTTTTACCGGGGTTTCCAGGAGGAAGAATAAGCAGACATTGAATTATTGATAGCGTAATAGTACGCTCTGGGGTGACATGATTTCTATATGTCGACTGCTAATTTACCTACTTGGCCAACTTTCAGGCGAGCAGGTAGGCCTCTAACTACCACATGAAGTAGTGAGACGGTTACGCGGTGACACGGGCCGCCCAACTGAACGTCGTTTTGGAGGGTGATACGAGCACGGCAGGCTTTGAACCGTGAACCGCAAACCGCAAACTACTTCCTCGAACCTCGAACTTCAAACTTCAAACTACCGGCCTGTCTGCTCCCTATACGTACTCTCAAAGATCTTATCGGCGTTGGCCGATTCAAACCCGTCCCGGCGGTGTTCCCTCCTGATCTCCGATTCCGGCAGGTGACGGTATTCGGGTAGCACGAGTCGCTCTGCGAACACCCCGGGATTTGAATGGTCTGAACCCTAGTAAATTCCGCTACTATCATATTCGCCATTGTCTGCTCTGCTCTAAAAGTCTCACGGTATTCAAT
Source organism: Zeaxanthinibacter enoshimensis (assembly GCF_004362865.1). Lineage (GTDB taxonomy): Bacteria > Bacteroidota > Bacteroidia > Flavobacteriales > Flavobacteriaceae > Zeaxanthinibacter > Zeaxanthinibacter enoshimensis. The sequence continues at coordinate 149,076 of NZ_SNYI01000003.1, forward strand.
TTTGTGAATATGCCTTCAGAAAAGGATGCTGTTAGGATTGCCCTCTTTAAAGACTTATAAAATTAACTGCTAAGAGAATGTTTATTTCTCTCTTTCATGTTTTCCATATCTCATTCAAACTTAAAGCCCTGTTCAATGCTGTAATAGGGTAAAATAAATTTAATATTTATTTGAGTTAAAATTGGCCTGCAGAAACTCTTGAATTTTCCATATTTTTGCCCGTCAAAAAAAATCTCCATATCGTCCAACTCAAAAAATTATTTGCAATTATTTTGTTGGATCTCTTAACTTTAATGCTAGAATTCTGTGCTTTTTAATTCTCTAGATTTTGCCATTTTTTTACCGGTAGTATTCGTATTATATTGGTTCTTGTTCAGGACCAAATTACAAGCTCAGAATTTATTAATAGTAGCTGCAAGTTACCTCTTTTATGGTTGGTGGGATTACAGGTTCTTATCTCTCATATTATTCAGCACCATAGTGGATTACGGTGTAGGTTTAGCTTTAAATAATGCCAATAATGCGATTAAGAAAAAGATCCTATTATGGATAAGTATAAGTGTTAATCTCGGATTTCTTGGATTCTTCAAATATTATAATTTTTTCCTCGATAATTTTCATAATGCATTCTCCTTTTTTGGCTATCAGTTAAATGCCAATTCTCTGAATATTATTTTACCGGTAGGGATCAGTTTTTATACTTTTCAAACTCTCAGTTATACCATTGATGTTTATCGCGGCAACCTAAAACCTACACGTAATTTCATATCATTTGCAGCCTTTGTCAGCTTCTTTCCACAATTAGTGGCTGGGCCGATTGAAAGGGCAACACATCTATTACCTCAATTCTATAAAATTCGAAAATTCGATTACACTCTGGCAGTCTTGGGCTCCAGGCAAATTTTGTGGGGTTTGTTTAAGAAAATTGTTATTGCAGATAATTCAGCGGAAATTGCCAATCAAATATTCAATAATTCAGACGTCTATTCCGGACCTACTTTATTGATAGGTGCATTTTTCTTTACTTTTCAGATTTACGGTGATTTTTCAGGTTACTCGGATATTGCAATTGGAACCTCAAGGTTGTTTGGCTTCGACCTTATGAAGAATTTTGCATATCCCTATTTTTCTAGGGATATAGCAGAATTTTGGCGGAGATGGCACATTTCGTTGTCGACATGGTTTAGGGATTACCTTTATATTCCACTCGGTGGGAGTCGAGGGGGTACATGGCTCAAGGTAAGAAATACCTTCATTATTTTTCTAGTTAGCGGTTTTTGGCATGGGGCCAACTGGACTTTTATCGTTTGGGGGGGATTAAATGCAATTTATTTTCTTCCTCTTTTGTTACTAAAGAGAAATCGCGTACACACTGATGTAGTGGCTGAAGGAAAAATATTTCCCTCACCCCGTGAAATATTGGCTATGGGTTCTACTTTCCTTCTTACAGTTTTGGCATGGATTTTTTTCAGGGCAGAAAACGTCACACATGCATTGAGCTATATTGGAGGGATTTTCGAATTCAGTAATTGGACAGTGCCCGACTTTACAGAGATTAATCATGCAGTAATAATTTTTTATTTAATCATCTTTCTTGTCTTTATCGAATGGTTGGGGAGAGAAAATGAATTCGCTTTGGAGAAGATACATTTTGCACCTTATCGTTCGCTGAGATGGGGCTTTTACATGGCGGTAATTCTACTGATGTTTATTTATACCGGTAATCAGCAACAATTCATTTATTTTCAATTCTAACAGTAATATGAGAAAATATTTGTTGAATATTTTAATATTTTTTTTCTGCGCGTGGATTCTGGGTGAGATAATTATCCGCGTGTTTCACCTAGTTCCAGATATTCCTAAAAGAATTATTGAACCGGAAATGGGACTGCAGATTTATGAACCCGGACAGAGTGGTTACTATACAATGGCTGAGGAAAAATGGAAGGTTAACCAGCATGGATGGGTAGGGGTCGCCAATTCAGGAAAAAAGGCTCAGATTTCTGTAATTGGCGATTCTTATATTGAGAATCTTATGAATCCCCTACGATGTCACCAGGGGTATCTCCTGGAAAATTTACTGAAAGATTATTCTGTCTTTGAAGCAGGTAGATCAGGGGTCACTTTTATAGAAGCATTACAGATTTCAAAATTGCTAGACCCTAAGATAAACCCTAAATACCACCTGATATATGTGAATGAAGGGGATTTCAAGGAAAGTATAGCAGGAATACGTAGGTATAAAGACAGGGTACAAATAGATTTGGAACAGAAAAGAATATTACAAGCGGAACTTAAATCACCTGTTGCGAAACAAATTCTATATTCGAATAAGTTCCTGTATTATCTCTATTTAAGGTTTCCCTTATTCGTGAGTGATCAGGACAAGAATAAAGTGGTCATAAATAAAACAGATAATAAAAAGTTCCACCAGGCTTTGATAGATCTTTTTGAGTTTTGTGAGGATGAATTTGATACTAATCGTATAATTTTAGTTTTTCATCCTAACACAGATCCGAATATTCAATCACTCGCGAAAAACGCTGGATTTAATACTATTAGTCTATATAAATCGGAAGAGGACAATTGGTCAATAAGCAGTGAAGATCCTCATTGGTCTTGTTATGGGCATCAACAGGCAGCGGAACAAATAGCCTCTGAATTCCCAAAACTTCAGGAGGATATCTGATCCATTATTAATATTAAGTGTTCTTATAGGCGTTGAGGCAAATATTCTGGGAATGTTATGTAGGCAAAAAGGGGAATATCTCCCAAACCCCAATCTCCACATTTTTCCTGCCCAGCTAGCCTTTTTTGGACAGAAAGGTAGGCTGCGAACAGCCGAAGGCTCGCCTAGAACTTCAAACCTCGAACCTCAAACTTCAAACTTCAAACTTCCAGGTCACACCGGGATACCGTCACGAAGTAGTGACGCGGTGATGCGGTGGTGCGGTGATACGGTGATGCGGTGACACAGTGACGCAGAAAGGGTACACCTGGGACACAGTTATGCCGTTGAGAATTGATGCGGTGATGTGGGCACGGCAGGCTTCGAATTTACCTACCGTAGGTAGGCTTCGAACCTCAAACTTCAAACTTCAAACTTCCAGGTCATACTGGGACGCACGAATAAGTGACGCGGTGATACGGTGACACGGTGACGCAGAAAGGGTACACCTGGGACATAGTTAAGCCGTGGAGAATTGATGCGGTGATGTGGGCACGGCAGGCTTTGAACCGCAAACCGCAAACCACTTCCTCAAACCTCAAACCTCAAACTTCGAATTTACCTACCGTAGGTAGGCTTCGAACCTCAAATTTACCTGCCGTAGGCAGGCCTCAAACCTCGAATTTACCTGCCGAAGGCAGGCCTCAAACTACCGTCCCGTCTGCTCCCTATACGTACTCTCAAAGATCTTATCGGCGTTGGCCGATTCAAAACCATCGCGGCGGTGTTCCCTCCTGATCTCAGTTGCCGGCAGGTGACGGTATTCGGGTAGCACGAGTCGCTCTGCAAATTCCACGTAACTTCCCGGGATCTCCATGGTCTCACCCCCGGCGAATTCGGCTTCTATCATCTTCGCCACCGTACTGCTCTGTTTCAGGAGTCCGTCTTTACTTACTTTTACTTTCCCGCCGGCCGTATTTAATTTTATTCCTATGCCTTCCAGGAAACGGTTGAACTTCTCTACCGTATTGTATTTATCGCCGAACTCGTGCACGCTCAGGGTATAGTGGTTCAGGTAATAGCGGTTATAGATCACCCAGGCGGCGTATTCACTTTCGGCAGCGAGGGTATTATACTCTTCTACGGTAGGCAGTTCCCATAACGTTTTGTGAAAGAATGCGCCCACCTCTTCGGGGTTGTCCAGGTTTAACTGGTCTACCGGGTCAGCAGTGATGTCCCTGGTATATTTATTAATGATCTTCCTGGATTCTTCGGATAGTTCTTCTACCCGTAATTCGCTCATAAAGATGCGGGGGTATTCCGCCGAGGGCGGGGCATACCAGTAGGCATCCAGCTTCTTGCCGGGGAAATTATGGTAATCCTTCCGGGAGTAGCCGTAGTGCAGGAAGATCTTTTCTAACGATGAAATCCCTAGGTTAGGTACTCCCAGGGTGCGGAAGGCGATATGGTCATTGACGATCTCGGTTTCATCCATAATGATGCCTTCAGCGATCATGGCATTGCTGATCTTCTTTACATCGGGTACCCGTTCTTTGTAGGGTGCAAAAAGCACATCAAAAACGGAATCTAAGGGGGTATTATCTATGGTGATCATGTCATTATCTTTTGTGTTACTCCAAAATTAAACGTAGTTTTAATCGGAACCAATTCTTATTATTGATTGAATGATAAGTAAATCAAATCAATTAGAGCTGCGCGAACTGCGTTCTTTTGTCGTCCTGGCGGGGACATTACATTATGGCAGGGCAGCAGAAGAACTGCACCTGAGCCAGAGTGCCCTCAGTCAGCAGATCATGCAGCTGGAGCGTATGCTTGGTCACAAATTATTTGACCGCACCAACAGGCGGGTAGCCCTTAGCAAGGCCGGGGAACTCTTGTTGCCGGAAGCAGGGCGAATCCTGCAGCAGGTGGAAAGTTCTGTCAGTTCCTGGGAGCGTACCATGGCCGGGCAGGCCGGGCAGCTGAATATCGGGTTCGTGGGCTCTGCCATGCAATCATATCTTCCTCCCCTATTAAAATCCTTTTCGGCCAGCCACCCGGAGATCCGGTTTACGCTGGAGGAACTGACCAATGCCGAGCAACTGGAGGGACTGGAACACGGGTTGATCGATATCGCTTTCATGCGCTCTAACCGGGTTCCGGAGGATGTACAACTGCAGTCGGTTTTCACCGAGAACCTCTGCCTGGTGCTCCCGCAGGACCACCCTTTAGATGCTTCCAGTTTCAGGGATATGAGCCAGGTTGCCGAGGAATCTTTCGTGCTCTTCCCGAACGAGAACAGCCCCCGTTACTACCAGCAGATCCAGAACCTCTGCGCCGATCATGGCTTTAGCCCCAGGATCGCCCACCGTTCCATTCACGGGCCTACTATTTTCAGCCTGGTGGAAAACGGGATGGGTATCTCTATTATTCCGAATTCGTTACGGGATAAACAACAATACAAGGTCAAGTTTATTGAGCTTACCGATATTCCCCAAAAGACCGAACTTTTCGCCGCCTGGAAAAAGGGGAATGAAAATCCTGCACTGCCACGATTCAAACGCGCCATAGATTTAGAAACGAGATAATTAAAAGATAGCTATAGAATATAATATCCGTATGAAGATTATATTTTCCAATTGATACCTGGAAATGTTAATATTTCAAGTTTCCGGGGCATTAAGTTGCTTTATTACAACAGGTTAACTTTCTTTGCGCCCTTTTATGTTCATTTTAACGATAATTTTTTGAAAAATAAATTGTTATAATAGGGTAAAGTAGAAGATTATTTCATTCTGACGTTCCCCACATCCCCCCAAACGAATGGAAAATATGAAGATCTTATTGGTTGAAGACAATGAAGGTGATATCCTGCTCACCCAGGAGGCTTTGTTTGAGAATGATTCTGAAATAGACCTAAAAATTGTCAGGGATGGGCAGTCAGCTCTGGACTATGTTTTTAAAAGAAATCGATATGCGGAAGCAGAGAGTCCGGACCTGATCCTTCTTGATATTAATATTCCGCGAATGAACGGGCACGAAGTGCTTAAGGCTATTAAAACATCGGAATACAGGGCAATTCCCGTGGTCATACTAACCACCTCTACAGCTGAGAACGATATTGTACAGGCCTATACCAATGGCGTTAATGCCTATGTGGTCAAGGATTTTATATTTGAGGATCTCAATCATGTCGTAACCCAGATCCAGTATTTCTGGAATTCTGTAGCTACCTTACCCGTAAAGAAATATGCTTAAGGATAAGAACAGCTACCGTTTACTGATCATTGAAGATAACCTGGGGGATGCAGTTCTTATAGAAGATTACCTGGAAGAATGTTTTAGCCACGTACTTCTTCACAAAGTAGAGACATACCAGCAGGCACGTACTGTTCTCCAATCCTCCAAGACCTTTGACCTTATCTTACTGGATCTTACCTTACCTGACCTCCAGGGGGAAGAGCTTGTAGTCAGAATTCTCGAACTTGCACCCCAAATACCTGTTGTAGCATTAACAGGAGTGAATAACATTGCATTCAGTGTAAAGGCATTGCAGCTGGGAGTGTCTGATTATATCCTGAAAGACGAACTTTCCGCCTTGTCTCTTTACAAGAATATCATCCATAATATTGAGCGAAAAAAATATTACCTGGACCTTAAATCTTCTGAGAAACGCTACAATGATCTTTTTCATTTGAGTCCCCAGCCTATGTGGGTATATGAGCTGGACAGCCTGCGTATACTGGATGTGAATGAAGCTGCGGTACGTCATTATGGGTATACCGAAGAGGAATTCCTGGGCCTGGACTTGTTTGGGTTGCGCCCCCCGGAAGAGCGAATGACCTTACAGGAGAATATCGAGATCATTAAGAATACACGACGCACCTACGGATATGGGGTTTATACTCATATGAAGAAAGATGGTTCCCTCATTACCGTAGAAGTACACGGTAATGAAATGGAATATGATGGACTATATGCCCGGATTGTTACCGTGAATGATATCACCAAATCCCTCAAACATACCGAGGCCATCCAAAATCAGAACGAATTATTGCGCGAGATAGCATGGATCCAGTCACACAAATTGCGTGCACCCTTATCCCGTATGATGGGGTTGTTGGATGTGCTGAAGGACGTACAAAATGCGGATGATCCTGAGGAACTGAAATTTTGCCACGAACAAATAGAAAATTCCGCCAGGGAATTGGATGATATTATCCGCACAATTGTAAATAAGGCAGAAATGTCGCAGGAAATTACGAGCAGATGACCGCGGAAACACTCATCATAGATGATGATAAGGTTATATGTTACCTGCATAAAAGGATCTGTGGCAAAGCCAGCCTGCCTAATCCTACAACATTTTCAGAGCCCTGTGTTGCTCTCGATTACATTTCTCAGCGCAATTCAGAAGATTTTTTCTTCCTGGTCTTTCTGGATATCAATATGCCTGGAAAATCGGGCTGGGATGTTTTGCAGGAACTGGAAGCGCTCTCCCTTACCTCAAAAACTTACATTGTTCTTGTGACGTCCTCTATTGATAAACTGGATAAGGATAAGGCGAAAAATTATCCCCTGGTCCAGGAGTTTGTATCCAAACCCCTGACAGAAACCAAAGCTGCAGAGCTTCTCGAAGCTGCTACTGAATACTGGGAGCCCGGAATCTAGTGTATTTATTTCTTACGAATACTAAACAGGAACGTACTTCCCTGCCCAACTTCGCTCTCTACCATTATAGTGCCTCCTAATTTTTCCACAATTTTTTTCGTGATTGCCAATCCCATCCCTGAACCCTGGATCTTTTTGGTCTGAAGGCGTTGGAAGATAATAAAGATCTTTTCACGAAATTCCTGTTCTATCCCGATCCCATTATCGGTTACTTCAAAGATCCAATGTGTATCTGAGTCCTTCCAGCGAAGTGTTATCACAGGCGGCACTTCTTCCTTACTGTATTTTAAACTGTTATCAATAAGGTTCTGGATTACCTGTGACAATAACACTCGGACTGTATAAACCGTGGGCAGAGGTTCCGGGATAACCAGGGTTGCCTCCTTTTCTTCCAGTAAATTCTTGTACAGGATCTGGATCTCGTCAATGACTTCCTGAACCGGGAATTCCTCCTTGGCCTCCTCGAACTGCCCGACTCTGGAATAATCAAGCAGGTCTTGTATAATGGTTCGCATCCGCTTAGCTCCATCCACCGCGAAATTGATATAGGTCTGGGCTCGTTCGTCCAGCTGGGGTTTATATTTTTTATCTAATTGGGTTAGAAAACTTCCGATCATTCTCAACGGTTCCTGGAGATCATGAGATGCCACATAAGCAAAGTGTTCTAATTCCGTGTTAGATGCTGCTAATTGGCTGTTTTTTTCATACAATTCCTTGTTCAGCAGCAATAATTCTTTCTCGATGGATTTTTTATCCGTAATGTCCTTAGCCACACAGAAAATATCACCTCCTTTGTCAGGAACATTAATACTCCAGGCAAGCCAACGAGGCTCACCGGCCTTGGTCATATACCGAATTTCAAAATAAGGTGTGGCATCCCCGACAACTACCCGTTTAAATTCTTCCACTGATTTTTCAAGGTCTTCCGGGTATACAAATTCCGTAAAATGCCTGCCTATGACCTCAGAGATCTCGTATCCGAAATTCTCAGTAACAGACTGGTTGATTTTTTTAATATAACCCGAAGAATCAGCGGTGCAGATCAGATCGGGCACCGAGGCAAAAATAAGTTCCAACTGGTCCAGCAGCTTTTTGCGACGGATTTCCGATCCCAGGTAATAGGGCATATCCTGTAGACGGCGATCCATCAGATCTTCAGATGAACTGTTTGCTTTGATATTAAATACTACCAGTACACCAATAATTTTCTTTTCAGCAAGCAAAGGAATTCCGTATGCTACATCAAGTCCTAGTTCTTTAGCCTGGCGGTACCTTGTAAAGCCCGAATCTTCAGCTCCGATACCCCTAACATAAATATTTGAAACCTGTTGGTAGATACTGGCATATAGTGCATCATCTTTAGCCAGGTCTACAGTTGATACGTCTTTATAAAAGGAGCTGAATTTGTCATTAATTGCATAACCCGATACAAGCTCCAATTGCTGGTTGTAGTCTCCAAAGAGCCACATTTCGGTAACTTCAGCATTTACGGTCCTGCCAACGGCTTCGGTCACTAAATCCAAGGTGTCCCCAACACTCAGAGAACGAGAAAAGATATGAGAGACCTGCTGAACCAGATCCCGGTTTACCTGTTCCGCTTTCCGAAAGCTTATCTCGCGCTGTATGGAAATATAATGAGTAATATGATTATCATCGTCAACCACAGGGGAAATTGAGAGATTCACATAATAAGGCTCGCCATCTTTACTGTAGTTGACGATATCTACGTCCATTGGCTTATCATTCTCCAATACTTTTAAGGCCTCCCGGATGACTGAAGTGTCCGTTCGGGGGCCATGTAAAATGCGCGGGGTTTGTCCCTTGAGTTCTTTCAACTTGTACCCACTGAGCTTTTCATATGCTGTATTCGCAAAAACAATAGGGTAGTCCGCAGGTGAGATCTCTGGCTTAACTTCAGTGATCAGGATGGCGTCTTTAGTGTTCTTGATGGCCGAAGCATAAAGTTCAAGCCGCCTTTCCTTCTCGTATTCCTCGGTTACATCCTGCATGGCTCCAACCATCCTCACCGCTTTCCCGGACGGGTCCCGGATAATAAAACCACGGTCCTGCAATCTCAGGTAATGTCCATCTGCATGTTTAAACCGGTAGTAACTATTCCAATTCAATGCTTTTCCCTGCAAGGCTTGCTCTAAGCTTTCCTGCACCCTGTCATTATCTTCGGGATGTAATCGGGAGGACCATTCAGAGAAATTAATATTTGGGTCTACATGATCGGTATACCCAAGGTTTTCAGCGAAATTATCACTCCAGTACAGGGCATTATTTTCAATGTCCCAATCATATATGGTATCCCATGTTGCCTGTGAAACATAATCATATCGTTCGTTGATATCACGAAGGGCTGCTTTGTTATTATAGGCTTCAGACTCGTCAACCACCGTAGAGATTACGAGGTCCTGATCAAATAATGGGATTGTATTAATGTTAACTACAAGTCGTTCATTTGTCTTGGTGTATGCCTCTATCTCTTTCCATGCCAGTATACCGTCGCGACCGCTCCCGAGGTACTCTTCAATTTTTTGATAATATTTCTTCCTCAGTTCCGGGTCCGGTACGCACTTCTTTATGACATCGCCGATATCACCCACCTCCTCTAATTTCCATCCTAGGATGGTTGTGAAGTTAGGATTCAAATAAGTTACCCTGCCATCACTTATCCTGTTTACGATGATCCCGAGAGGAATATTGTTAAGAGTAGTCTCGATGAAATCCAGATGATGCTTTATGCTCTGCTCTCTTAATTCCGTATCGGTTATATCCTGGGTAGTTCCGCGGAAAACTAAGGCCTTATTATCTTTGCTCTTTACAAGATGACCCCGCTGGTGCAGCCATTTAATGTTTCCGTTCGGGAGTTTAACCTGGTGCTTCAGATCAAGTGTATCTTTTTCCCCATTTAAAATTAAGGCTATTTCTTTCTCAAAAACGGCTCGATCACCTGGTACAACTAAACGGGCAAAATCTTCATAACCTGCAAGATCAGGTGCAGCCGTCAATTCCATCATTTGACTGATCTCCGCAGACCATTCCAGATGATAGGTATCCAGGTCTAATTCCCAATACCCAAGATGTCCCAAACTGGTAGCCACATCTAACCGCTCCTGTATCTTTTGAAAATTGCGTTTCAGGCGGGTATGTTCAATTATACGGGTACACTGATCTCCTAGCATTCTGAAAGCACTCTCTTCAGATTTGTTTAAACTCCTGGGCTGGGTATTGATCAGGCAAAGAATACCTTTAAGATTTGGAAATTCGGTAGCGAAGGGTAAAGCTGCCAGGTAACCGATTTCTCCTGGTATTTCATATTTATCTCCAAAAATTTCTTTCAGGATATCCCTTTCGTTGGTTTGATAGAATTCGCCTTCCATACGGGAAAGCAAGAATTGGAAGACCGGTTGTCCATAACTCTCACTTTGGTCTTGGGAGTTTCCGCATTCGCAGAAATTATTGACCTCCGAGTCTGCCAGAAAGATCCTCGCGCTAGATACCTGGCAATTATTGGCGGCCAGGAATGCGATGTTCTCAAAATCGGATTTAGGCAAAGCTTGTATAATATCAAAACCTACTTGCCTTTCAGGGGTCCTGCTCATAAGTGAAACATTATGGGGGAATCGGTCAGCCGTAAAAATAACTTTTTATTATAAAAGGAAGTGCATGCTTCTTTCCTCGAAGTCAAATAGCCATAGGTGTGACCGGCAGTCTTCTTAGTACCGGATATCCATAATTTCGGACTGATTGTTTTTTGGCAGACCATCACCTGTTCCAGCAAAATGAAAGCAGGGGGATTTTACCTTTTATGCTTCAGATTAATAATCTTATTTTGGTAGCTGAACAACCCTGGTATAGCCACATGAAAACCCAATACGAACAGATCAGGATCTCTCCTGCGGAAGCTGCCAAAATTGCCTCCGACCTCTTTAATATCAACGGTACGGCTCAACCAATGCCGGGAGAGATCGATTTCAATTTCAGGATCGCAACCCCCGGAGGAGATAAATACCTTTTAAAGATCTCCCGCCCCGGGGAGAACCCGGAATACCTGGATTTTCAACAGCAAATACTTCTCTACCTCGAAGAGAATGAACCTGACCTTAATGCTCCCAGGATCCTGCGGGACCGGGAGGGGAATACACTTTCCCATATCAGGGACGCCCAGGGAAAGGAGAGAAAGGTCCGACTGCTAAGCTGGATCCCGGGACGGTTATGGAGTAAAGTGAATCCGCACCCTGGAACACTTCTGCATAGTCTCGGGAATCAAGTCGGCCTTCTGACCAATGCACTACAGCACTTTGATCACCCCAGGGCTCACCGGGACCTGCACTGGGATATTGCCCAGGGGGAATGGACCCTGGAATACCGGGCATTGTTTCCAGGGAAGCAATTGGAGATCATAACTTATTTCCAGGACAGGTTCCTCCATCATAAAGAATCTTATGATCATCTAGAAAAAGGGGTGATCCACAACGATGCCAACGACAATAACATCCTGGTTTCCGGGGACCTGCTGCAGCCCGAGGTGGTTGCCATCATCGATTTCGGGGATGCCGTTTATACCCAGCTGATCAATAACCTGGCAGTGGCCTGTGCCTATGCCATCATGCACCACCCTGATCCGCTGGATGCAGCGCTTCCCCTGGTCCGGGGTTATCACGAATCTTCTCCCTTACAGGAAAAAGAATTAGAACACCTTTATACCGCCATTGCAATGCGACTGGTCATTTCGGTGACCAAGAGCGCTATCAATAAAAAAGAGGAACCCGCTAATGAATACCTGCAGGTGAGCGAGGCCCCCGCCTGGGACCTCTTGGAAAAGTGGCGGGACATTAATCCTGATTTTGCACTGTATTCTTTCAGGGAAGCCTGCGGCTATTCCCCTCATCCTTTGGAAGAACAGTTTAAATCCTGGGCAGAGCGGCAGGATATAGACCTTAATCAACTTTTTCCAACTGTGAAGGCCAGCCGGGTGCATAGACTGGATCTGAGCGTGTCCAGTTCCTGGATCGGGCATCAGCAAGATTTTAATAACCTGGACTGGTTCCAGTTTAAAATAGAACAACTACAAAAGGAATACCCCGGCACCATCCCTGCGGGGGGCTACCTGGAACCCAGGCCACTGTATACATCCGGGGCTTATGATAAACTGGGCAACTACGGGAGGGAGAACAGGACCATCCACCTGGGGATCGACTTCTGGTTGCCGGCCGGTACTCCTGTCCATACCCTCTGGGATGGCGAAGTGGTTACAGCCGTGAACGATGCGGGGGAAAAGGAATACGGCGGACTCGTGATCCTTAAGCACCATGAAGCAGGAATGATCTTTTATACCCTTCATGGCCACCTGACGGTTGCGGGGGCTACCCGTCACAAACCGGGCGATAAGATCCGGGCGGGGGAGGAGATCGCTCCGCTGGGCAATTACCCGGAGAATGGCAACTGGGCACCCCACCTGCATTTCCAGCTGATGTTGTCTATGCTTCACTATGAAACCGACTTCCCGGGGGTAACCTATTACCGGCAGCTCCCGGTCTGGAGCAGTATCTGCCCGGATCCTAATTTATTGTTCAAGGCAAAGGAGCTGGAACCTCTGGAGGTTGTCTCGGACCAGGAACTCCGCCTGCAACGGCAGCAATACCTGGGGAAAGGGATGAGCCTGCAATACAAGGAACCCATACGGATGGTTCGTGGAGCCGGTGTTTTTATGCTGGACCAGTTCGGGAGAAAATACCTGGATACCGTGAATAACGTAGCCCATGTAGGGCACGAGCACCCTGATGTTGTCCGGGCCGGCCAGGCGCAGATGGCTTTGCTGAATACTAATTCGCGCTACCTGCACAAGAATATAACCGCATACGCGGAAGCCTTGCTGGCTACCTTACCTCCCGAACTCAGCGTGCTCCATTTTGTGAACTCGGGCAGCGAGGCCAATGAACTGGCATTACGGATGGTCAAGACTGCCACGGGGCATAAAGACATCATTGCCTCCGAGGTGGGATACCACGGGAACACCAATGCCTGCGCGGAGATCAGCTCGTATAAGTTTGACGGGAAAGGTGGATCCGGGGCCCCTGAACACACCCATATCTTTCCTATTCCCGATGCCTTCCGTGGAAAATACCGGGGTGCAGACAGTGGAACTGCTTATGCGGAGGAGGTGAAACAAATTATTGGGAAGCTGGAAAAAGAGGGTCGCAGGCCTGCAGCATTTATCATAGAACCTATCATCAGTTGCGGGGGACAGGTAGAGCTGCCGGAGGGATTTTTAAAGCAGGCTTACGGTCATGTTAGACAGGCAGGCGGACTCTGCATTTCTGACGAGGTGCAGGTAGGCCTTGGCCGGATGGGGAAAACGTTTTGGGGCTTCCAGCTGCACGATGTGGTTCCGGATATCGTCACCATGGGAAAACCCCTTGGGAATGGTCACCCGCTGGCGGTGGTAGCCTGTACCCGCGAAGTGGCCGAGGCCTTTGCGAATGGGATGGAATTCTTCAATACTTTCGGGGGGAACCCGGTTTCCTGTGCAATAGGCGCTGAGGTACTGCGAATAGTTAAGGATGAAGGATTACAGCAGAACGCCCTGCAGGTAGGAGAGTACCTGAAAACCGAATTAAAGAAGCTTGCCGCCAATCACCCGGTGATCGGGGATGTACGGGGACAAGGACTTTTCTTGGGAATAGAATTGGTAACCACAGATCTTCAGCCATTACCGGAACAGGCCACTTACCTGGTAAACAGGATGAAAGAACACGGGATCCTGATGAGCATAGATGGCCCGGATCATAATGTGCTAAAGATCAAACCTCCATTGGTTTTCAGTAAGGAGAATGCAGATGAACTGCTATTCTATCTCGGGAAGATTTTGAAGGAGGATTTTATGCTTGTTTAAAGGTACATAGGTACATAGCCCACCCGCCTGCCTGCCAGACCGGACAAAGTCCAGGATGGAATGATGTAGTCGGGCAGGAACGTACCGTCCGGTACGGGCGGGTTACAAAGTGACAAAAGGGGTGACAAAGGGGACAAGCTGTTACAAAGTGACAAAGCGGATGACAATGGGGACAATGGGGACAAGCTGCGAACAAAGTGACAAAGGGGGTGACAAAGGGGACAAGCTGCGAACGACAACACAGGCATCCTGAGTTTAGGTAAACCTTGCAAACTGCGAACAGCAAACAGCGAACAGCCGAAGGCAGGCCTCAAACTTCAAACCTCGAACCTCGAACTGCCCCCCCTGTTATTCATCGAATATTTCTGCCATAAATCGATTCCACAGCCCCACGGACCTCTCTTTCCCGGAAAATTTTCATTTCCTTCTTATCTTATTCTCTGAACCTAATAAACCACCATCGTATGAATTTGAAAATTACGCTCGGAATCCCCCTTACCAGAAATTTTTTTACCCTCTCACTTATTTTATTTACTGCTACCCTCAGTGCGCAACTGGTCCAGGAAATGGATGGCCCAGTTAGCCAGCTGACCCTGGATAGTAAAGGTGATATTTTCTGCGAGATCCATGCAGATGACCAGGCTTCCTTCCAACACTATAATGCAGGTGTGAAAAAGAGCGGCATGAAAGTAAACGGGAAGACCCTTAAACCGGGGAAATCCCATAAATCCCGCGGAGGGGCAGAGATCTTTGTGGATTTTTATTTATTTGATCCGGCTTTTCCTTTTAACCAGTTTATCCAGGCGGCTACGGCTTTTCAATCAGCCGTCGATATCTGGGCACAGAATATTGATTCGGATGTCCCTATCTATGTGGCTGCCGTATTCCGGCAACTGGGTCCCGGAGTTTTGGGCTCTGCAGGTCCTACCCGTATCTACGCGAATGCGGAGGGTTTGGAACGGGACAGTTGGTATGGAAATGCCCTGGCGGATAAACTTGTAGGAGCAGATCTGGATCCATCAGCATACGATATCGTAGCCAATTTCAGTACCGTCTTCCCAAACTGGTACTACGGAACCGACGGGCAGACTCCTGCCGGTGATTTTGATTTCAGGACCGTAGTTCTACACGAACTGGGTCATGGATTAGGATTCTTTGGATCTATGACGGTAGACAATAATACTGGTGTCGGGAGTTATGGATTCGGAATTCCGAACCCGGTGTATCCCGCTATCTATGACCGCCTGGCTAATTCCCCGGATGGAAAATCCATCCTGAAAGAGAATCGCTACGGAAATAACACTACAGCTTTGGGGGATGTACTCCTTGGTGGTCCCCTCACCGCCAAAGGGCCCCGGATTAAGATAGCGACCAATGGCAAGGGGGCTAAGATGTTTACTGTATTAGACTCTGATATTTTTGGAGATATCCCGGGGTTTACGGATACCTGGCTTCCGGGATCCAGTTATTCCCACCTGGATTTTGTAACCTACGCCCGGGGAACCGAGGGTTTAATGGTTCCATTTCTGTCCAGGGGATTAGCTTACGATCATCCCGGGTCTGTTGTATTGTCCATATTTGATGATATCGGGTGGAATGGAAAAGTGAACCGGGAATTCCAGGATAACCCATCGGGCAGCGGACCAGGTGATGACCCCTCGGTGGTCAGCGGGGACGAAGCTACCGTTGTTTCTGTCTATCCTAATCCCTTTGTGGACCAGGTGGAGGTTGAACTGGCATCCGGTAAATCCACGGTGAAATCTGTTACAGTGACTGATGTATATGGGCAGGTGACCCAGTTGTCCAGGAAACAGTGGCAAGGAAAAGGAACGGTGAGGATAGACCTTTCTTCGGTCCAGACTTCCGCAAATCTGGTATTTCTGCAACTGACCCTGAACACAGGAGAAGTGGTAATGCTCAAATTATCGAAACAGAGCTAGTATAGGAGAGTAACTTCCTTAAGTATCAATAAAAAACCCCGCTTTAAGGCGGGGTTTATATTTCATTTGGATTTACTGACAGAGCGATCTGCAGCCGTTCTTTTCTTCCTGCGTTTCTTCAAGACCTGGTAACCCAGGTACGCGAATTGAAGTCCGACAAGTGCTAATTTATATTTTCTCCCTTTTACAAGGGTCGATGCTATAGATAGTGGTAACGATTTTCCCATTGTTTCTTTATGTTTTAATACTGGGGAAAATATAAAGCATCAGCTGTAGAAACAGGGATGGGATACATAAAAAAACGAATGGATATCATACAATAACTGTAATTTTCCTGGTTATCCGTTACTCATAGACATCAGCAGGAACATCGTGATTGAAAGGATCAGACATGTAATGCCCGCGACCAGGTTCTCTTTAGTAAATTCTTTCCGGATAAATGTAAGTAACATCTTCATACAGGTTTCTTTTCCTTTAAATTGGTAAGAAAACTCTGTAAAATGTAAACTTATCGTTCTGGGTTTAAAAAGCCCGATGTATAGAGGCTGAGTCTCTTTATATCAGAAAAATAGACCCTTCACCGAAAAAATATTGCGTTAAATACCCGGCAATGTATCAGTTACATTTTAAGTGTCCCAGGTTTAACCAATTACCTTTAAAGTGAAATCAGACAGTAGCCAGCTCCTTTTCCTGGGGCGACTTGTAAACCACTCTGATGAGATACTGTAAATTGTCCAGGTTGGAGCAGTGGTATTCCATCAGCCGGTTAAGCGACATCAGGTAACTCAGTTCTTTCACTTCATCGCTCTCGTAGTCTTCCCTGCTGATCTCGGTTAAATTCTCCGTTATTTCATTCACGATGCTGTCGACAGTATTCCCGGGATTAACTTCAATTTTCCTTAGCATGGCCGAAGCCTGCTCCTCGTTGGTACAGCTGAAGCGGACGTAGTCCATCAGGGTCTGCTGGAATTTCTCCGACAGGAAACTGATATCACTATCGTTAAAATAGTTATTTACCTGTTTGGCTATGGCGTATAAGTTGCTCAGTTCTTTTCCTAATAAATCTTCTTTTTTCATTTTCTCTCTCTTGGGGTTAAATGGATGTTTTTCTCTTTGAGAGTAATGTATAGGAAAGAGCTGTTTTTCAGTGGCACATTCCAAGAAAATATTAGCGCGGATAGAAGCAAAATTATTCGGTTTGTATTGAAAGATTTCGAAGTTGATAAGAAGAAAGAGTTATGAGACAGTCTTTGTGGAATAAATCGAAATGCGAACGCTCTTAAGGCATTCATTGACCTCGCCATAAAATCCGGCGATAAAATGAACATAGTTAATAACTATATTCGGATAAATAATATTCGTGTCTCCCAACAGGAAATACAAAAGTTACCTACTGAAATAATAGAGAGTATAGAGAAGTTCTTGCTGGCTAATAAATAGCTTGAGTTACAGTCTGGTGAATAAGGTTTCTCGGATTCTATAAGCCAAGAAGGTCAAGTCTATTAACTTTCAATGAAATACACAGCATTTTCCTATAATGGATATACTTTCACCTATCATGCATGCAATTGGTCTAGGAATGTAGGCCAGAATATACTATGATTAGTGTTTTTTTTGAGTATCATCTATGTCAATACTTTAGGGAAATTATCTAAAAACCAAACCATATGATGCCAGCACAATGGAATTTATGGGTTTTCAATGTTGTTTTTACATGGAAATAAGTTTATGGACAATCTAAAGCATAAGTCACCCCTCCGTCTACTTGCCAACCCGAAGGTATACCGTCGAGTTGATCTTGATTAACTTTAACACACGAAAATAAATTTGATCGAGCATCCAATGTGATGAGCTTAGTATTATTTGAGACATCTAATGAATTAAGTTGATTACTGTTAATATATAGTGCTTGCAGATTTGGTATATCAGATAGATCGAGTGATGTCAATGAATTATTACCCAAGTATATTGATGTGAGTAAGGGATTTCCTTGTAGTTCTATTTCCTGGATCTGCATACCCAAATCCGTGCTTAGAACTTCAAGAATGTCATTATCCCTTACCTCCATCGTAGAACTCCGGGAGGTGTTAAATTGAATAGCTCTCATCGCGTCATTATTATTCGAGATAAATCGTAATAGAGAACTATCTTCAATATATAAATCGCCCAAAATTGGATTGTCGGAAATTGTTAATATTTCATAATTGGCATCCTCCTGAGAAAAATTGGTTAAAGACGGATTATTAGTTATACTGACACTTTCATTGCCTCCAATATTCCAAAATCTCACAGTCTCTAAATTTGGCATACTTGATAATAGTATAGTCGTAGATATATCTACAAATTCGAATGTTACAGTTCTTAAATCAATATTGTTACTTAAATCTAAGTTTGTAATATCATAATCACTGACTACAAAATTCTGTAAAGATTCAAAATCTTCAATGCCAGTAAAATCGATTGGGTTTCTTGCCAAATTAATATCTGTAATTTCCAATGTATTTAGCGAGCTTATATTTGATCTTATGACATAGTCATCGAGGACATCATCGTATCCTAATTCGATTAATTTAGCTTCGAAAACGTCATCAGGTACGAAGGTTTTTTGAGATGTTGAACATCCATTTGTGTCCACAGATTCTCCGCTAGGTGTCTCAGGACATTTATCATTAATATCCAATATTCCATCTGAATCCGTATCTCTTTGATTGTCTGAGCATCCTTGATTATCCACTGCTTCTCCAGGAACTGTATCTGGACAGATATCCATCTCATCATTAACTCCGTCTTGATCAGAATCTTTCTGACTATCTGCGCATCCATCAGTATCCACGTTTGAATTAGAAGGGGTTCCAGGACATAAATCGCTGTCGTTAGACACTCCATCTCCATCAGTATCAAGTTGAGCCGGTGAACATCCATTACTATCAATAGATTGCCCAGAAGTTGTGTTTGGGCAGAGATCCTGGTCATTTGTGACACCGTCCCCATCAGAGTCTTTCTGACTGTCGGAGCAACCGTTTTGATCTACTGTTTCTCCTTGCGGTGTGTTATTACAATTGTCATTACTATCCACTACACCATCCATATCTGAATCTGATTGAGATGCTGAACAACCAACAGAGTTTACGGTCTCTCCACCAGGTGTACCGGGACATTCATCAGTATTATCCATAACTCCATCTTGGTCTGAATCTAACTGACTTGAACTACAACCATTTTCATTGACCTCTTCAGCACTTGGGGTATTTGGACAATCGTCGATGCCATCATTAACACCATCCCCATCTGTATCGAGTTGTGATTCTGAACATCCACTGCTATTTACGAATGCTCCTTCTTCTGTATTTGGGCATAGATCTTTATCATCGGTGATACCATCACTGTCAGTGTCTTTCTGACTAGGAGAACAACCATTCTCATCTATTGATTCATCTGATGGGGTATTAGGACATTGATCAAGGTCGTCTGTTAATGTGTCGCCATCTGAATCCACTTGACTTTCCGAACATCCGCTTTCATCAACTTCTTCTCCTTCTGGGGTATTTTGACATTGATCATTTGCGTCATCAATACCATCACCATCTGAATCTTTTTGAGAAGAAGAACAGCCATTGT
Source organism: Zeaxanthinibacter enoshimensis (assembly GCF_004362865.1). GTDB lineage: Bacteria > Bacteroidota > Bacteroidia > Flavobacteriales > Flavobacteriaceae > Zeaxanthinibacter > Zeaxanthinibacter enoshimensis. The sequence continues at coordinate 168,874 of NZ_SNYI01000003.1, forward strand.
CATCAACATTTTCTCCAGACGGAGTTCCTGGACACTGATCTAATAAATCTTTAACTCCGTCTTCATCGCTATCCAACTGACTAATTGAACATCCATTATCATCAACCATTTCATCGAATGGAGTTTCCGGACATAGATCTTGGTTATCTGTAACACCATCATTGTCTGAATCTTTTTGTTCAACTGAACAGCCATATCCATCCACTCCCTGGCCGGTTGGAGTGTCAGGACATTGATCGTTATCATCGGGAACCCCGTCCTGGTCTGAATCACTCCTTTCAAATACAGCTTCTACGTTAAGGTCAGTGGATATTTTAAATGAATACGGGTTCACATTTCCGCTTAGGTCACCCTGCCACTTCTTAAACTCAAATCCTTTATTGGGAATAGCGGTGATTGTTATAGTTTCCCCTGAGTCATAAGTTCCACTCTGCGGATCTATTTTTCCTGAAGTTTCAGGATTAACAGAAGATGTGAATTCGTACTGAATTGGGGAGTCAGATGTACATGCATTAATGGTAACTAGGAGTGTCAGAAGTATGAAAACAGGCCGTATCCTTCTCATAGAAGTAGTGTTTTAATTGATCACTTAAAAGAAATTGATGAGGATGAGGGGATTACCAGATTTACTTAGAAAGTAGTGATCATGGTTCAGTCGCTCAGTTCTCTTGGGGGAGATAAAAAGAGAGTATGAAAGTTAGTGAAATACTTATTTTTTTCTACTAGTTTAGAAAATAATTTTATCGTGATCCAATAATCGTTTGAGAACTACTAACAGATATTCAGATTAATACTGCAAGTTTTCTGCAGAACCACTTATTCACCTTCATGTTAATTCTTGATCTAAACGATAGAATGACGAAAAAAGCGCTGCTACATATTTGGTTTACAGGGAAGTTATTCGAACATTGAACAGTCTGTAATTGTCATTTTCCGCATCATACATAAACACAAGGTAATCATTTAGCACTTCAAACGCACTGGTGGCATCTTTATAAGGTGGTAAGCTTTGATCCTTTTGTCTATCTTGCAACCAACACATGAGATTTACAGGCTCCTTATTTAAGTTGATTGCCTCTTCTGTGGGAATAAAACTTAATTGACCATTATTTCCATAGTTCCGAAGAAATAATTCACCAAGCGAAGCATGATCAGAATCTTCTAAACTGTCATCATGAAGGGAAAGGACCAAGGTGTCTCTATGAATAGGCTTCTTTGAAAATAGATTACCATTACCTGAAGATTTAAATTGTTTGTATCTAACTTCTTTGGGTATAATTAATTGGTTGTCCCTTATAAATACTAACTGGTACTTCTCTGTTAATTTTCTTCGCAACTTTCCAATGCTGATTATGGAATTATATTCTCCTACAAGATACATACTGTCTTGTTCAATCAATGTACTAGGATCTATACCCTCAATTTTCGAATCTATTAAAAGGAATACTGTAGCTTTTTTTATTTCTAGAAATCCATTAAATGGATTGTGCTTTGATATACTATCATAGAATACAGTCAAATATTTATCGGAATTAATTGCAGTCTGATCCCCATCCACTACGTAGTTAGGTTCATAATTTAAAAACAAGGTATCCTTGGTGTGGGGCCCATTTATCTGCCCAACACCTATCATCCCATTCAAACACATTATCAACAGAATGATATTAAATAGAAGTTTATTCATCCATTGTCTAAATTAGGGGATTGCATTCCTTTGAAGTGGTACGTACTCCTATACTCAAAATACAAAATTCTCGATGCTAGGTCATAAAATTCCAGCTAACTTTCAGATCAGATGTTTGTTTCTGAATGCTTTCCCGGACCCTGATTTAAATACCGCTCAAAGTTGTATGCTGTAAGTGGGTTGTTAAATTTTGAAACATGAATGAGCTGAACCGGTAATTTGTTCTTCGTAAAATGCACTTCTCCAGACTGGTGTGCTTTTAATCTCTTCTTCAGGTATCTTGTAAATCCTGTATAAAGTTTCCCGTCAATACATTTTAAGATATAAACACAAAAGGGTAGGTCATTCATTTTTTTGGAAATCAAAAGAAAATTTTTTCAATGTAATTTCCTTGCAGTAATACATTTAAGCGAGTAAGTTTTAAGTACAAAGGAAATACATCCACCGAAAGCCTTGAGAAAGAAGTTGATTAAGGCTGTTAATAATTACGCCCTGCGTCGTTAATAGTAGGGTGGATCCTTATCCACCGTAGCCCTCGGGAGAGATTTAAAATAAGGCATAAAATAAAAAACCCTCCTGCGCATAAATGGGGATGCGGGTTTGGCTCGGAGTATGGTGGATCGGCATCCACCGTAGCCCTCGGGAGAGATTTTGAATAGGACTTAAAATAAAAAAGCCCCCCTTCGCTCTGATTAAAATCAGAGCTTCGGAGGGCGTAGGTGGAGCCGGAGGGATTCGAACCCTCGTCCAAACAAGCAATAACCATGCTTTCTACATGCTTAGGTCCTGATTGGTTTTCGATGCGCAGCTGACCAGAACCAGCCTACTACGCACTTAGCTTCTTTAGTTTTGAGGAATTGCCGAAGCTACAATCCCCCTATGTTGACTTTTATGGTGCCCCTGAATGGATCGCCGTCAACAAGGGCTATCCAGGGACATCTCGCTTCCCTGCCTTGCAGGGACGAGGCTAAATCCTACTATAATTCAGATTAAGCGGCAAGAGCGTAATTATCTTCGCCATTTAAAAAGTGTGAAATATGAGATTTACGAGCTGTATCCCAGCGCTCGGCATGCTTACATAACCATTGGTCTTGCTGTCAAAACCAGTCGGCCCCATTAAATCAAAGAACTATTTTCAAAGGTCTTCGCAAATGTGCTCATCACTTTGTCCCTGCTGTAACTTGGTTGCCACGCCGTGGGAACCCACAAAGATACATTTTTCAATGCGCTTCTGAAAACCTTCTTTCATTCGGAAATTCACTAAATTCCTCTTACATTCGTTCAAAATTTATACCAAGTTTTATTTATGCGAATCGGAATCATCCGGGAGCGCAAAAATCCGCCGGATCGCCGTGTGGTATTGTCTCCCCAAGCCTGCCAGAAAGTCCTGAAAGCCTATCCCGAGGCCGAAATTATCGTAGAACCTTCTCCGATCCGGGTCTTCACAGACGAGGAATACCGGATTGCCGGGATCCCGGTAGAAGACAGAATGGAGGAATGTGATATCCTGCTGGGTGTAAAAGAAGTGCCCATCCCGGCATTGATCCCGCATAAAAAATATTTCTTCTTTTCGCATACCATCAAAAAGCAACCCTATAACCGCGACCTGCTGCAGGCTATCCTGAATAAGGATATCGAGATGTATGACCACGAGGTGATCACGGACGAACGGAACTCCCGCCTGGTGGCTTTCGGTCGTTATGCCGGAATCGTAGGGGCCTATAACGGTTTCAGGGCCTTTGGCCTGAAACACGAGCTCTATGATATTCCCAAGGCGGAAGCCCTGAAAGACCAGAAAGCGCTGATAGAGGTGCTGAGAGATATTTCCCTGCCCAATGTTAAGATCCTCCTTACCGGGAAAGGAAGGGTCGGCGGAGGCGCCATGGAAATGCTGACAGGAATGGAACTGCGCCAGGTGAACGTAGAGGAATACCTGAACGAAACCTTTGATGAGCCTGTCTTCTGCCAGTTAGAGGTCCTGGATTACAATAAGCGAAAAGATGGGAAGCATTTGGGAATGTCCGATTTTATCGACCATCCCGATGAATACGAATCAGATTTTATGCGCTTTGCAAGGGTTTCCGACCTGTTTATAGCGGGTCATTTCTACGCAGAAGAAGCGCCCTACCTGTTTACGCGCACCGATGCAAAAAGACGCGACTTCAGGATCAGCGTGGTGGCCGATATCTCTTGTGATATAGACGGACCCGTAGCCTCTACTATCAGGCCGTCCACCATTGCTGAACCTATTTACGGGTACGATCCAAAGCTGGAGACCGAAATTGACTTCCGTAAACCGGGAGCAATTGCTGTGATGGCGGTAGATAACCTCCCGGCAGAACTTCCCCGGGATTCCAGTGAAGGCTTCGGTGCCGCCTTCGTGGAACATGTGATCCCATCCTTCTTTAATGATGATGCCAGGGGTATCCTGGACAGGGCACTTATGACCAAAGACGGGCAACTCACCGAAAGGTTTGCGTATTTGCAGGGTTATGTTGATGGAATTGAATGAGGTGACAAGGGGGACAAAGGGGACAAGGTGACGGCCCTATGAATTGAGTTTATTGCCCAATGAATCTTTCATTTTACGGAATAAATGATTAAGACTGCGAATCTCTTTATTGATGGTCTCTGAATGTAGTATGTAACCTAATTCTTTCGAAATGATCAATTGGGTTTCTAATTCTGCCAAAGATCCTGTGGCAATATCCAGGAATCTCAAATATTCTCGCGTTGTACCTCTTCCGGCTCCTTCGGCAATGTTCGAGGGTATAGAAATAACCGTTTTTCTCAGGTGTTGTATTAGACCATATTTTTCCGATTCCGGAAAAGCCCTGGTTGTTTGATAAATGACCATCACCAATTCCATACTTTTCTTCCAGATCAGTAGATTTTTGTGGGTCATTGCTATATAACTTAGGAGTACAAATTTAGACAGCCAGGCTGCAGTTAAAAAGCAGTATCCTATACCTGCCACTGCTAATATTGATTTGTCCTTTTATTTGTCCCCTCTGTCCCCTTTGTCACCCCTTAACATCCCACTCCACCACAGCATTAGTCTTAGGCGCAGTGATGGCCTTTAGTGCTTTAAGTTTAAGGGTAATGTTTGGCAGGCGTTCCATTGTTTTGATCTTAAGAGTTGTGGTGCCCATGGCCGGAACTGTGAACACCGGGGAATTGCTGTAGAAGGTATAGGGCATCATATTTTCAAACACCAGCTCTGTACTGCTTTCGTTCTTAAGAATAACTTCCAGGATCTGGGTCTTTCCTATGTACCCCGATTTCTCTATGCTGATACAAGCTTTTAGCAGGGGTTTTAAATATTCTTCTTTCCCGACCAGGATATTATTGTAAACTGCTACGGTGCGTCCGGCAAAAAGTGCCTCTTTCAGGGATTCCGTATTGCGTTCCTTTGCAAAGACCAGGGTAATGGGTCGGTCGTGTCCTTTCTCTTCGTAATCCCAGGTGATCAGTCCATGAATGTCACTCGTGCCCATAATGGTAAGATCTTTTTCCAGGGCCAGAGCAAGCGCTTCCTCGGAGTAGTCTTTTTCATTGATCACTTCAATCCCGTGCAGTGCGCCATTTGCAATTCTTTCTTCCTGGAAGGCACTGAGAATGGGAATTCCCATGGAACTCTGCGGGTACCAGGCAGGGTGGTTCCAGAATACGAATGCTCCCTGTTTTTTAGCTTCCCGGAAAGGTGTAAGCGAATCCTTGGCCAGTAAAGGATTGGCATCCTGTATAAATATAGCATTACTATGCCCCATTGGGGCAGCCCTGGTAATTTCTGATCCGTGTATAATGATGAGGTCATGGGAGGCAGCTTCCTGCAGGGCTAATTGATAAGAGCGATTCCGGTCGGGGTGAGGAATATCCTCAGAATGGGGCTGGTATTCCAGGTGCTCTGTAAGGGAGATCACATCCAGTCCATCCCTCAGGGCTTCCTGTACCCGTATGTTAGGCCAGACATAACCATCAGAGAAAACGGTGTGCTGGTGCAGATCGGTCTTCAGGCTCAGGTATCCCGGGATATCGGGGAACACTATAGGGTCATTTCCCCGGTGGTGATGTTGGGCTTCCAGGTTAACAGAAAGGATCAACACAAGAAAAAACAGGATAGGTCGCATGGATTTGGTTTTTTGTAAATATAAGACAAGGTCGAATTTCATTAATCAGAAGATTTTAACCTTAAATCTAATCATTCATGATAGAATATTTACTGTGCCCTCGCTTAAACCCTGCATAAATTACCAGCAAGCTATACCAACTAAGGCCATCAGAAATAGGTGTGGAATTGAATAGGCGATGTCTACCAAGTTTGGATGGGATGGAGGAAGTTTTCGCTATTTGATGGTATAATTTGCAGCTGTTGGGTATTTTATTGGCTGGAAAATAGTAACTTACCCTCTAGTCAAGACAATAACCCATGAAATTCCAATGGATATCCGGAAAACGCATCGATGAAGAGCTCGGGAAGTTCTGTGTCGAATTGGAATATCAACTCCGTCCAAAGATCACCCGTTTCCTTATCGCCCATCCGGATTTTGATGGTCTGCCTGATTTTTCAGGTTTCTATTTCGAGATCGATATGAAATTACAGCAGGTGATCATGAACCATGTTCAGCCCGAGATCCTCAGTTCCAAGCTGAAACGCGATTTTGACCGGGATGTGAACCTGGGTTTTGCCCGCTCCCTTTTTACAAGGAGACCCTACACGCCCCGCATACACGAATAACCCGTACACTTCAACTTATCTTCAGACTTTAACGCATAAAAAAACCCTCCGGGAAGGGAGGGTTTTCTTAAATGCGATTTATAATGTATCGCCCGGTAACCGGTCTTTAGGGGGAGTAGGGGGGAATTTCTGATCATCGTCCTGTTCAGGACCTTTTGGTTCCTTGAACTTCTGTATGATCTCCCTGTAGTGTTCCCCGGCTGCCTCTCGTCCACCAAGCCCGTAACTAAGGGCTACCGCTACCGCGATGGCACCAAGGGTCAGTCCAAATGCCAGTTCCACGATCTCGTTGGCAATACCCATGGTCCTTAGCGCAATTGCTATGAAAAGGGCAAGTGAAGCCCATCGGACCAGCCCGGCAATAAAGCGGTTGTTATTTCCTTTTCTTAACGTATCGTAAATGATCACGGAGATGTAATTACCGATCGCGAGGATCACCAGTCCGAATAAGATCTGCCCGGTAACTTCCAGGATCTGGTTCAGGGTTTCCGTCAGCCTGTCCAGCCCAAGGATCTCTACGGCGGTAATCACCCCGAAGAATACCAGGAAGAAATAGATCAGGTTGGCAACCAGCTTGGAGAAGGATTGGCCGGCTCCTATCATGTTCTGTAATTTAAGGGTCGCGGCGAGCCTGTCCATTCCCATGCTGTTAAAGAGGTCCTCTAAGAAACGCGCCAGGTATTTTCCGCCCCAGACAAATACGAATAAGATGGCTGCTGCTATAATGATCTGCCCGATCATTTCGGTAAATCCAGCCAGAATACTATTGGCCGGTCCGGAGATCGCCTCCATTTCCAGGGCATTGAACGCCTGTATCAGGAAGGGGATAAAAATGATAATGAAAACAACTTTTCTTAAAATAGATACCAGCTTGTCTGTATCCTTGAATCCTGTTTTATCTACCAGGCGATCAAGGAAGTTCCCGCCTATGGTAACAAGGTTGGAAACGAATTTGGCCAGCAGGTACCCCACGAACCCGATCAGAACGGCTCCCACCAGGTTGGGAATAAACATCAGGAATTCTCCTAACATGTTCTCAAGTGGTGTCAGCACTTCGTCTACTCCTAAAATTTCAAGGACAATCAGGATCACCATGATCATGATGATATAATAGAAGATGTTCCCTATGAATTTATTGGAATCCTCTACATTACTGCCCCGGAGTAATTTTTCATCCCACGAGGTTCGTCTCAGTAATTTGACCACCAGCATTTTGATGCCCCTGGCAATAAGCCAGCCTATTAATAATACCACAAGTGCACCCAGGAGGCCGGGTAAGAAATCTACCACCCTGTCTGCAAAATTTTCAAGTTGATTTTCCATTGGAATAATTTTAAATTTTAGGATTATCCTTCAATTTATTAATTCCAAAAGGCTTGTTAAAATGACACAGGCATTATGGTTAACACTAATTGAGATAGCGTTAAAAATTATCGTAAAGGGTTAATTCGCTGATGATTAGCATTAAAATCCTGTTAACGCCACTATAAGTCATTCCTGGTCTGTAAGTGGGTAAATCAGACCAGCGAATTCACCGTGCTGCGAAGTTTTACCAGGTTGGTGAGTAACTGTTCCATTCGGTCCAGTGCCAGCATATTGGCTCCGTCGCTCTTGGCATTGGCTGGGTCAAAATGCGTCTCGATAAATATACCGTCCACCCCCGCTGCGATTCCGGCACGTGCCATAGTATTGATGAGCTCCGGGCGGCCGCCGGTCACCCCGGATGCCTGGTTGGGTTGCTGCAGGCTGTGGGTTACATCCAGTACTACGGGGGCATATTGCTTCATCGTGGGGATTCCCCTGAAATCCACGATCATATCCTGGTAGCCGAACATGGTACCACGATCCGTGATCCAGACCTGCTTATTACCTGATTCCTGTATCTTGTTCACTGCGTGTTTCATGCTCTCCGGGCTCATAAACTGGCCCTTCTTCAGGTTCACGACTTTCCCCGTCTCTGCTGCTGCTACCAGCAGGTCGGTCTGCCGCACCAGGAAGGCCGGGATCTGAAGTACATCCACGTATTCTGCGGCCATAGCCGCATCTGCAGGTTCATGGATATCGGTGATCGTAGGAACTTTAAAAGTTTCTGAAACCTTTCTCAGGATCTTAAGGGCTTTTTCATCCCCGATCCCCGTAAAGGAATCCACCCGGCTGCGGTTCGCTTTTTTAAAGCTGCCCTTAAAGACATAAGGGATCTTTAACCGGTCTGTCAGGCCCACGACCTTTTCCGCGATCCGCAGGGCCATTTCTTCACCCTCTATGGCGCAGGGGCCGGAGAGTAAAAAGAAGTTATTACTATCGGTATGTTTTATCTGGGGTATTAGGGAGAGTTCCATGAAATTTAATTTGGGCAAAGGTAGGAAATTGGAGGCATAATTTATTGGAAGGAATTTCGGTTAGAATTAGGAAGTAGGCCGATATCTACCTTTGAAAATAGTATCTTTAAATAAATGCTTAGTCATGAAATTCAAAGAAATTTTAATACCGGAACTCGAAGAAGAGGTCGCGCTGACCGAGAAATTCCTAAAACGCATCCCTGGAGATAAACTGGATTGGAAGCCGCACACCAAATCCATGACCTTGCGGCAGTTGGGCAGCCACCTGGCAGAGATCCCCAGCTGGGTCTCCGGTACCATGGAAACAGATGAGATCTCCATGGATGATTATAAAGAACCTCTGGACGAATCCGTCGAGGTAATGGTGCAGAAACTGCGGAAAAATGAAAAGGAGGCAAAAGCTTCCCTGCAGAAAGAAGATTCAGAATACACCGAAAAGGAATGGCGAATGCTGATGGGCGGGAAACCGATCTGGGTAGACAAGAAATACAAAGTACTTCGATCGGTGATGAACCAGCTGCCCCACCACAGGGCACAATTAGGGGTTTACCTCCGCCTGCTGGATCAATCCGTACCTGCTACCTATGGCCCCTCTGCAGACGAGCATTCGTAGGTATTGAAAGTCAAATAGTTAAGGCTTTTACAAATTTATGGGTTAATGCTTGTACTCAATTGTTTTTGACTATCTTTGCGCGCTTAAATTAAGGCCATGTCCAAAACAAAAAACATTGCAATTATTGCCCACGTTGACCACGGGAAAACTACCCTGGTTGATAAGATCTTACATTACTGCCAGCTTTTCCGCGACAACGAGAAAACCGGGGACCTGATCCTCGATAACAACGACCTGGAAAGGGAGCGCGGTATTACTATCGTTTCCAAGAACGTTTCTGTAACCTATAAAGACACTAAGATCAACATTATTGATACCCCCGGTCACGCCGACTTTGGCGGGGAGGTAGAACGTGTACTGAACATGGCCGATGGTGTTCTTTTGCTGGTAGATGCCTTTGAGGGCCCTATGCCGCAGACCCGCTTCGTATTGCAGAAAGCGATTGACCTTGGTCTTAAGCCATGCGTGGTGGTAAACAAAGTGGATAAAGAGAACTGTACCCCTGAAGAGGTGCATGAAAAGGTATTTGACCTGATGTTTGAACTGGGTGCCGAAGAATGGCAGTTGGATTTCCCTGTAGTCTATGGTTCAGCCAAGAATAACTGGATGAGTGATGACTGGAAGAACCAAACTGACTCGATCGAGCCGCTGCTGGAAATGGTAGTGGAGCACATCCCTGAGTTCAAAACCACGGAGGGGAATACACAACTCCTGATCACTTCCCTGGATTATTCTTCCTTTACCGGCCGTATTGCTATTGGTCGTTTGCAGCGTGGTGTCCTGAAAGAAGGACAGCAGGTTTCTTTGGTAAAGAGAGATGGGAAGATCGTGAAATCACGAATTAAAGAACTATTTACTTTTGAAGGTCTTGGCCGTATAAAAGTACAGGAAGTACAAGCCGGGGACATTTGTGCCATTACCGGTCTTGAGGGGTTTGATATCGGGGATACCGTGGCCGACCTGGAGAACCCGGAAGCTCTTAAAACAATTGCTATTGACGAGCCTACTATGAGTATGCTCTTTACGATAAACGACAGCCCTTTCTTTGGGAAGGATGGTAAATTTGTGACCTCTCGTCACATCAAGGAACGCCTGGAAAGGGAGCTGGAGAAGAACCTGGCCCTTAGGGTACAAGAGACAGACAGTGCTGATAAGTTCATGGTATTCGGACGTGGGGTATTACACCTTTCTGTACTGATCGAGACGATGAGGAGAGAAGGTTATGAACTGCAGATCGGGCAACCCCAGGTGATCATCAAGAAGATCGATGGCGTGGCTTGTGAGCCGATAGAACACCTGACGATAGACCTGCCGGAAGAAGTATCCGGGAAGGCTGTGGAAATGGTATCTGTCCGTAAAGGAGAAATGACGAAAATGGAAGCTCGTGGAGACCGTATGGTCATCGAGTTCCAGATCCCTTCCCGCGGTATTATCGGGTTGAGGAACCAGTTGCTGACAGCCACTGCCGGTGAAGCCATCATGGCTCACAGGTTCCTGGAGTACCAGCCGATGAAAGGTGATATTCCCCAGCGTCAGAATGGCTCCCTGATCTCTATGGAGAACGGGAAAGCGATTCCTTATTCTATCGATAAGCTACAGGAGCGTGGACGCTTCTTCGTAGATCCGGGTGAAGAAATTTATGAAGGCCAGGTGATCGGGGAAAACTCGCGCGGTGATGACATGACCGTTAACGTGACCAAGACCAAGAAACTGTCTAACGTACGTTCTTCGGGAGCTGATGATAAAGCAAAGATTGTTCCTGCGGTTAAATTCTCTTTGGAGGAAGCCCTGGAATACATCCAGAAAGACGAATATGTAGAGGTTACACCAAAACATTTACGTCTTCGTAAAATTCACCTGAAAGAAGTAGACAGGAAACGGAGTAAAGCCGTTTAATCAGGAATTAGATAGGGGTCCGGATACATTCTTTTTTAAACCGGAGTCCCGCTGTGGCAGCGCCGATGATACCAGCATGGTTTTGTAACCTGGCCGGTACCACCGGCGTTTCTATTTTGATCTGTTTCCTGTATTCCTCAAAGTCCTTGGAAGCGCCACCACCCAGGAAAATAAGGTCCGGGGCCGCGATCAGTTCTACCAGCTCCAGGAAACGGTTAAAGCGTTTTCCCCACTTTTTATAGCTGAGGTTCTCCCTGTCCTTTGCGGATCCTGCTGCCCAGGTCTCTATCTTATCGTATTTTTTGTAAGGGATCTGCCCCAGTTCAAAGTTGGGGATCAGTTTACCGTTGAAGAATGCCCCGCTCCCCAGGCCGGTACCAATGGTGATGATGACCACGAAACCATTTTCGCCCTGCCCGCTGCCATAGTTCATAACCGCATAACCGGCTGCATCGGCATCGTTGATCACCGTGAATTCATTCCCGGTTACCCGTTCAAAGAGGGCTTCCACGTTTACCCCGTCCCAGGAAGGGTGCAGGTTGCCATGAGACTTACAGACCCCGTTCTTGATCACGGTAGGAAATCCACAGCCAACAGGTCCCTTGTAGTCAAAATGCTTAACGATCTGGCCTACAACTGCAGCCATTGCTTCGGGTTTTCTTGATTTCGGGGTTGGGATACGGTGACGCTCTGTGAGCATTTCCCCTGTTTTCATATCGATCAGGGCTCCTTTGATTCCCGAACCTCCAATATCAATCCCTAGGACTTCCATACGTGTATTAATTTTTAAGCAATAAACGTAAAAATAATCAAATTCCCGGACGTTCCTGCCCGGGATATTAGGTCAAAAGACCTCGGGAGACCAGGTAATCGGCAATAATTCCGCTTGATGGCACTAGTTTTCCCAGTTCCTCCCTGCCCAGCCAGGCTACCGATCGTACGGAGGGGTGGGGACGAATGGTTCCTTTGAATTCTGCAGAATAACAGGTCTGCCGGAGTATGCCCCCGGATCTTGTTGCTGAACCCTGGTCTTCAAAAGTGTGCAGGTAAGTCAATGTGCTCATCACCGGCTGCAGCCCCAGCTCAATTTCGAGGAGGTTTTGCAGGTTGGCAGCATCCGAACGGCCGGGTATCCGTCTTCCCCCGGGAAGTTCCATTGCTTCATGTTCCTTAAACTGCAGCGCCAGCAGTTTTCCCTCCCGGATATTAACCCATACCAGCCTGTCGACAGTACCGGGACTGGGTTCTATATAATAATCGATAGAATTGAGGCTGTGGTTGGGATCGATCAGATCCAGCAACCGGTCAATTGCCCTGCCCAATGCGGTTAGTTGTTTTACTTCTTTATTCCTGCCCAATGCGCTGGAAATAGTCTCGTCCCTGTTCCCGAAAGGATATCCGCCCCTTTTAATCCACAGCGTATTCAGTAAATGCTGCATCAGGACATTGCCCAGCTGGTCAATAGAAATGGCGATTTGCAAAAGGTATTCTCCCAGGCCCTTGATCCCTTCTTTGAAAAGACTCCGAAAGACACCATAAACAAACCCAAAGGGTCCTGTGATGATCATCAGGAGCACGGATATGCTGAAAAGAAGCAGCCCGATCAGGGGGTGTACTTTGCGATCAGGGCGAAAGGTCAGTTTTTTAAGGATCATGGCGCGGCTGGAATTCACCCATAAATGTAAGAAAATACCCCGATAACAATTGCTTAAACTGCTTTCTGGACCACCTCGAACACCTTGTTGCCGTCGCACTTCAGGGTTTTGGAGGGATATTTCAGTAATAAGGCGTAATCATGGGTTGCCATCAGTATGGTGCGGCCGGACTTATTAATATCCTGCAAGACTTTCATCACCTCCACGCTGGTCTGTGGATCCAGGTTTCCTGTGGGCTCATCGGCCAGGATGAGTTCCGGGTCATTCAATAAGGCCCTGGCTATAGCCACTCGCTGCTGTTCGCCGCCGGAAAGTTCATGGGGAAATTTAAACCCCTTGGTTTTCATCCCGACCTTCTCCAGCACTTCCAGGATCTTGTTATCTATTTGGGCCTGGTCTTTCCAGCCCGTGGCCCGGAGAACAAACTCCATATTCTTGTTGACGTTCCTGTCGGGTAGCAATTTAAAATCCTGGAAAACGATCCCGAGTTTGCGTCTCAGGTAGGGAATATCTTTTTCTCGCAGGGATTTAAGGTCAAATCCCACGATCTCACCTTTCCCTTCCTTAAGTGGAAGGTCGGCGTAGAGGGTTTTCATAAAGCTGCTTTTCCCACTCCCGGTCTTCCCGATAAGGTAGACGAATTCTCCTCTCCGGACCTCCAGGGTGATATCGTTCAGCACCATGTTTTCCTGCTGAAATACGGCTACATCCTCCAAACTCAGTATACTCTCGTTCATAGTAGTATTTGTTGATATAAATGTAATAAGTTCCACAGTATAATCAGGGAGACCTCTCGCAAAATTCTTTTCTTTGAAAGGCTTTCCCGCCTTAAGTGCTTAATTGCCAGCACCTGTTTGTTCCCCGGTGACTACTTAATTTATTGTTAGGGGGTCAACATACTGTGATGGCATTTTTCACGTTATGATGGAAAATACGGGAATTCGTACTAATCAGAGAACACTATGCGAACCACAAAATCGGTCCTCTTCCTGGGAATTCTTGCCATATCTGCAAGCGGGATAGCCCAGGAATCAAAAATATATACTCACGATAATCGCCAGTACCAGGAGGCCCTGGCATTGTATAATAACGGGCAATACCAGGCTGCCCAGACCATCTTCGAGAAAGTACAGCAGCAGACCAAGGATGGCGAGACAGAAGCCAATAGTGCCTATTACGCTGCCAATGCCGCCGTACGTCTCAACCAGACCGGGGCAGACCGGATGATGGAGGATTTCGTGACCAATTACCCGACATCGACCAAGCAGAATGCCGCTTACCGCGATGTTGCCGATTACTACTTCAGGAATGGCAAGTATCCTAATGCACTGCGCTGGTATTCCAAGGTAGACCAGGGCAGCATGTCGCCCAGGGAAGAAGAAGAGTTCAACTTTAACATGGGGTATTCGCTTTTCGCGACCGGTAAACCCGGGGAAGGCGAAAAATACCTGAATAAGGTGGTCAATTCTGATAAATACGGCTCACAGGCCAAGTATTACCTGGGGTATATCGCCTACCAACAGGATGATTATGAAAAGGCAAATGCCAGGTTCAACCAGATTGAGGACCAGGAAGTACTGGATGAGAAACTTTCCTATTACCAGGCCGATATGAATTTCAAGCAGGGTAAGTTTGAAGAAGCAATTGCCCTTGCCAAAAAACAGATCCCGAGATCTGAACCCCAGGAAGTATCTGAATTAAATAAGATCATTGGGGAGAGTTATTTTAACCTGGGTCAGTACCAGAATGCCATCCCATACCTGGAAGCTTATAAAGGGAAACGCGGCAAGTGGAGTAATACAGATTATTACCTGTTGGGATACAGCTATTACAAGCAGGGAGATTTTGCCAATGCCATACAACAGTTCAATAAGATCATCGGGGGTACCAACAGCGTTTCGCAAAACGCTTACTACCACCTGGCTGACAGTTACCTGAAACTGGGTAAGAAACAAGAGGCCCTGAATGCTTTCAGGAATGCTTCCCAGATGGAATTCAGTGCAGAAATTGCAAAAGATGCTTACCTGAATTACGCCAGGCTGAGTTACGAACTGGGTAACGCTTACGAACCCGTGCCCCAGGTGCTGACAACTTTTCTGCAGAAATACCCTGGCGATCCAAATACGCGCGAGATCCAGGCGTTACTTGTAGATTCTTATATCACTTCAAGAAACTTTAAAGGAGCTCTGGACCTGCTCGAAAAGAACAGGGACTACGCCAGCAAGGAAACTTACCAGAAGGTGGCTTTCTACCGTGGGTTGGAACTATTCCAGGATTCACAGTACGGGGAGGCGCTGGAGCATTTCTCCAAATCCTTGCAGTACCCTGAAAACGCCTTGTTCCAGGCACGTGCCCGGTATTGGAAAGCAGAATCCGCGTACCTGCTCAACCGCTACGAGGAGGCACTTGCCGATTACAATACATTCAGACAGTTGCCGAGAGCGGCCTCTACAACAGAATACAAAGACCTGGATTACCACCAGGGGTACGCACTTTTCAAGATGAAACAGTATGACCGTGCGAGTACCTATTTTGAGCGTTACGCGAACAACAGGGGCTCCGGGCCCATGGTCAATGATGCCAATGTCCGCCTGGGAGACAGCTATTTTGTCAGCAGTAAATACTGGCCGGCTATGGAAGCGTATAACAAGGTGTTAGCCACCGACAGTAAGGAAAAGGATTATGCCGCTTTCCAGAAAGCTCTGAGCTACGGCTTTGTGGACAGGAATGACCAGAAGATGGAGGAACTGAACGCCTTTATTTCCCGGTACCCGGATTCGCCCCTCAAAGACGATGCCCTGTTCGAACTGGGGAATTCCTATGTGCGGGCTGGTTCTGATCAACAGGCATTACAAGCCTATGACAGGCTGGTAAGGGAATACAGGATGAGCAGCCTTGTACCGCAGGCCTTACTCAGGCAGGGACTGATCCATTACAATGCTAACCGGAACGACCAGGCCCTTGAGAAATTTAAGTCGGTCGTCCGCGATTACGCTAACTCACAGGAAGCCATACAGGCAGTAGCCACCGCAAAATTGATCTATGTGGATACCGGCCGTGTCAATGAATATGCACAGTGGGTGGAAGGACTCGATTTTGTAGAGGTGACCGATGCAGAGCTGGATAACGCTACCTACGAGTCGGCCAGCAAACAGCAACTGGAAGGCAGGAATGATGCCGCCATCAGGGGATACGAGGAGTACCTCCGTTCTTTCCCTAACGGGCTGCACAGCCAGGAGGCTCATTTTAACCTTGCACAGTTGTACTTCGGTGCCGGGAATACCGAGAAAGCACTACCCCATTATAAACAAGTTGCAGACGGGGGCAGGGGAGAATACAACGAACAGGCCCTTACCAGGGTGGCCTCGATCTACGTGGCGAAAAACGATTATACCAGCGCACTTCCTTACCTGGAGAGATTGGAAAAAACTGCCGAGATCGGCCAGAATCGAACCTTTGCCCGGTCAAACCTTATGAAAGGGTATTATGAGCAAGGGGATTATCAAAAAACAATCGCCTATGCCGAGCAGGTATTAGCTACGCCCGGGATCGATAACCGCATCCGGAGTGACGCCCAGGTGATGATCGCCAGGTCGGCCATAGCCACCGGGAACGAAAACCGGGCAGAATCGGCCTATGCCGAGGTCCTTAAGATCGCCAGTGGTGAACTTGCAGCCGAGGCCACCTTTTACGATGCGTATTTTAAGAATAAGAACGGCAAGCACGAAGCCTCCAATACGGCTGTACAGAAACTGGTGAAAGACTTCGCGGCTTACAAACGCTGGAGTGGCAAAGGATTGGTGCTGATGGCCCGTAACTACTATGCCCTCGGGGATGCTTACCAGGCAACCTACATCCTGGAGAGTGTGATCGCCAATTTCAGCCAGTTCCCGGAGATCGTCAGGGAAGCGAAAACCGAGTTGGCAGCTATCAAACAAAAAGAGTCTGAAAGTAATTCCTCCATAGATAACGGGGGTAACTAAAAGTGGAAATGAAAATGAGACCATTAAACATATTGATACTTGCCATGCTTTTCCTTGGAGGGAAAAGTGCTCTGGCACAGGAGGAACAACCCATAGGAACGGAGACGGTCACCGTGGTCAAACCATATTCGCCCACGGTTTCTGACGCCTTTAAAATCAGACCGGAGCCGGTGTTGACAGATTCGATCACCCTGCAGAAAAAACCTATAGAGTACACTATTTTTTCTGTGCCTGTAGCCTCTACTTTCAGCCCTTCCAAAGGCCGTGCCGCCCAGGTGGAAAAGGAGGCCCCGGAATCATTATATAATTCATACCTGACCGCTGCTGTAGGCAATTTTAATAATGCTCTGGTGGATTTTTATACCAGCCACGAAATGGACCAGGGAGATAAGCGTTTTGATGTTAGTCTCAACCATTTTTCTTCCAGGGGAGACATAGAGAACACCCCTCTGGACACCGATTTTTATAACAGCAGTCTTGGCCTGAACTATACCCAGAAAGCCAGTTCCCTGAGTTGGGGAGCCGGGATAGAAGGAGGTCACCGCCTGTATAACTGGTATGGGATCCCTTCAGATATTTTCAGTGAAGCCACAGTCCAGGGAATGGACGAATTACAGCAGTATTACCACGCCGGGGTGCAGGCCCATATTGAAACCGAATCTTCTTTCTTTAAAAGAGGAGATATCCTTTACCGTCGTTTTTGGGATGCCGCCGATTCTGGTGAGGATCGTGCAGTTTTTAAACCCCGGTTCCAGGTTCCCCTGGAAAACGATGCCCTTTACATCAGTGGGAAACTGGATTATGTGGGAGGCAGCTTTGCTAATGCAGATGTCAATAACCCGGAGAATACTACCGGGATAGATTACAGCCTTCTGCAGGTTGGTCTCAATCCCAGCCTGGAGATGAAAGGTGATAATTATACCCTGAACCTCGGGGCCAATTTTGTCTACGGGCAGGACCTGGAAAATAATGACAGTAATTTCTATATCTATCCTTCAGTCAGGGCTTCCTACAGGCTACTGGAGGAATCTGCCATTGTGTATGTTGGAGTTGAAGGAGAGCTGGACCAGAACTCTTATTACGATTATACGGTGCAGAACCCATACATGTCGCCAACATTGCAAATTGTGCCAACAGACAGGCAGTACGATGCTTTCCTGGGGCTGAAAGGACAACTTTTACCTAACCTGAGTTACAATTTTAAAGGATCCTACACCGCGGAGAATCGTAAGCCGTTGTACCTCTTAAACGCTATCAATGAATTCCGGGATGATGAGAAATCTTACCATTACGGGAATTCCTTTGAAGTTTTCTATGATGATGTTAAGACTCTCGGACTCTTCGGAGAACTGAATGTAGATGTAAACCGGAATTTCAGCCTGGGGGTGAATGCCGCTATCTATGATTACAACACCGAGACCGGCAACCCTGCCTGGAACCTCCCGAATACAGAAGCCAGCCTCTTCCTGGATTACCAGATAGGAGACCAATGGTACGTAGGTGGAACACTGTTCTACGTAGGAGAGCGTGAGGATCTTGCCACCGAAGTAGTTACAACTACCTTTCCAAGCGAGCCGAATGCCGTCTTGCTTACCCTGGACAGCTACTTTGATGCCAATGCCCATGTAGGCTATCGTTTCTCAGACCAGTTCTCAGTATTTGTCCGCGGAAGTAACCTCGCTGATAACCAGTACCAGCGATGGGCTAACTTCAGGGTACAGAGTCTCCAGGTCCTGGGTGGATTGACCTATAAGTTTGATCTGTAATGGTTTAAACTGTTGGTGAAGTTTGCCCTGCTATTTAGACCCTACGTCGATGAGGTACGGCTGGCTGGCAGATAATTGACTAAATTGGTCAGTGAAAGACGCTTTAAAGCGATGCAACTCAACCAAAATAAGACATTCTTATTCACCTTTTTGTGCTTTAGCTTCTGCCTGAGTGCGCAAAACCTGGTGCAGAACCCCAGTTTTGAAAAGTATCACAGCTGCCCTGAACGCTTGGGTAATTTTCATGCTGATGTGCTAGGATGGTCTGTTCCTACTGATGGTTCAACCGATTATTTTAACGGTTGCAGCGAAGTCATGGGTACGCCTGTTAACTTTAACGGGAAACAGGGGGCCGACTTCGGGAAAGGCTACGCGGGGCTTTACCTTTATGCGCCTAATGATTACCGGGAATACATACAGGCGGCTTTGACCGAAGCTCTGGTGGAGGGCGTCACCTACAGGGTGTCTTTTTACGTGAGCCTGGCAGAAAGATCCGACTTTGCCGTAAAAGACTTTGACCTGTGTTTTTCTGTTAATCCTATCACTGCAAAGACCTCTAAGGTATTGTCCAAAATGCATCTCTACAGGGACGTGGAAAATACCTATACCTTCCTGGAAATAAAACACAGCGGGTATTTTTCCGATACCCGTGACTGGCACCTGATACAGGGAGAATTCGTGGCCGGGGGTGATGAGCGTTACCTTACCATTGGCAACCTGAAGAGCAATAAACGTACCCGTATCCACCATCGTAAAAAGCGGGCAAAACAGGGAGCCTATTACTACCTGGATATGGTGAAGCTAGAGATGGCAGATAAGGAATTCCGGCCGGAGGCCAGGAACAATACCGAAAATTACGTGGTAGGGGAGTCAAGGATATTCCGTGACGTGCTGTTCAACTTCGATAAATATGCACTTTCGCAGGCAGCAGAAACAGAATTACTGCAGCTCTACAATTTCCTTCAGGAAGAGCCCGGCTTAAAGGTCGTCATTAAGGGTCATACTGATAATATCGGGACGGCAGAGTATAACCTGGCGCTGTCTCAGAAGCGATGCGCGGTGGTGGCTGATTATTTGCAGAGCCTTGGATTGTCCGGGGAAAGGATAGAGTGGTCAGGTAAAGGAGGTGCTCATCCCATTGCTGATAACAAGACCGAAGCCGGCCGGAAACGCAACAGGCGGGTAGAGTTTATGCTGGTTGACAAGCCACGGGTTAACCAGGTTCAGTAATCCGAATAGGGAGTAGGATGTAGTAGCATAATATCAGCCTTGTTCACATTATGCTGGTATTTAGGATCGCGTTCCAGTTCTTTCCAGGTTTCAGATTCAAAGAACTCTTTCCAGAGCTGGTCCCGGGTCTGCCTGTCCTCGAAGGTGGTCATGTACATCAAGTTTGGCATCCTGGAACCGGAGATCACCTCTCCGTAGAAAACAGCGTTAAATCCCAGCTTTTCAAACAGGGCTATCTCACCCCCTTCGTTGAACATATGGAGTTTATTCCGGTATAGATCGGGCGTGGGAGATTCGTAACTTCTCAGCTCGTAAATGCGGTCTTTCCGTGGCCCTTCCAATGCAGGTTGTTTCATGATCGGCATCCCTTTAAATGCTTTCATCACCGTTGTAGTCAGTTTATAGAAAGCCGGGCTGTCATAAGGCGCACCCAGGAATGGGGTCGCGGTCTTTTGGTAGAGTTCATCCTTTTGCAGGGATTCATTCAATCGTACTATTTTATCCAGGGAAGACAGGGGGTAAAGAACGTAGATATGTCGCAGACTATCTGGGTCGCTATCACCCGGGCGATCCTTGAATACGCCGATAGAAGTGATCCCGTTTCTTTTGAGTGCAGGGACCAGGGCCTCTTCCATATAAAAATCTATCAGCCCCTCCTGGGTAGGATTGCTATAGCTGTAGTCTTCCAATAAGTAGTATTGCCGGGTTGCCTGTGCACTAAGTGAATCAGCGAGGCAAAAAAACAACAGTAAGATAAGTGGGGTGGTAAATTTCATCAATACATGTAATAGTATTAGAATATACGTAATTTCTGCACTTAAGGATGCCTTGAACTGCCGGCTTCGTCTAACGTTTTAAATCTGTTACTTTTGCCCTTCACCAGTACTCATGAGCGAACAGGTTAAGAAATACTTGATAGATCCGCGCCAAACACCCTTTTTCTATGGATACCTGATCCTCTTGATCGGGACCATAGGTATCTGGGCCAGCGTTCCCGGGCAGACGATCGGGGTTTCTGTATTTACAGACCCTGTAAAAGATGCCCTGGGACTTTCGCGTAACCAGTTCAGTAACGCTTATATGCTGGGAACTATCCTGAGTTCACTGGTAATCGGGAAGGCAGGGGTCTGGTTTGACCGGTACGGTGCCAGGATCGTGGCCTTTGGCGCAGCCCTTACCTTAGCACTGGCCCTGGTGCTGTGTTCCTTTGCAGTTCATATGAGCGAATTTGTAAAAGAGCTCCTGGATGTAAATAGCTGGATGGTACCCTTTGTACTGATGATCGGCCTGTTCTTTATGCTGAGGTTTGCCGGGCAGGGGGTTCTGACCATGGCTTCGCGTAATGTGATCATGATCTGGTTTGACAAACACCGTGGCAAAGTGAATATGTTCAGCAGCATTGCCCTCTCCTTTGGCTTCTCTGCTTCTCCTTTATGGCTGAATGCGCTGATCGAAACAGAGGGATGGGCGGGGGCCTGGCGTTACCTGGCTGCAGGCCTGCTCGTAATTGCTCTCCTGATACTGGTATTTTATAAGAATAGCCCGGAAGCCTATGGGTTGTTTCCTGACGGAACCCGTTCCGAGGAAGAGCAACAGGAGAAAATAGCCCGGGCACTTGCGCAGAAACAATTTACCCTGAAGGAAGCGAGGCGTACAAGGGCTTTCTGGATGTATGCCCTGATCCTGGCCTTCAACAGTTTTTTTATTACCGGTTTTACTTTTCACGTAATTTCAATATTTGCGGATGCCGGGATGCCAAAAGAAGAAGCCATTGCTATTTTCCTTCCCTGTTCGGTGGTCTCAGTTTCGGTATCCACCCTGTTCAATTTCCTCAGTGATTACGTCCGCTTAAAATGGTATCTCTACCTGATGATCCTTGGCGGTTTCTGTGCCGCAACCGGCTTACTATTACTCTCGGCTCCCATAGGAGTTGTGCTGGTTATCGCCGGGATCGGGATCCTGGGTGGATTCTTTGCCGTCCTGAATGCCATAGCCTGGCCGAGGTTCTTTGGTCGGAGCAACCTGGGGGCCATCACCGGGAAGGTGATGTCGCTGCTCATCCTTGGAAGTGCCCTGGCACCACCGGTTTTCAGCTGGTATTTTTCTACCCTGGGATCGTATAAATTACTGGCTTACCCGGCCATGGGCTTCCTGCTGTTCCTGGCTGTGGGAGCTCTTAAAGCAGACAATCCCCAGGAGAAAATCAAAGCATAACTACCCGGCAAAGCTTTATCCCCGGATGCGCTGTTAATTGCGGAATTCCATGTATTTTGCAGGAAATATATTAAATATGGACAATCGACTGGCAGTATTGATAGACGGGGATAATATCCCTTCTGCCTATGTTAAGGAAATGATGGAGGAGATCGCCAAGTACGGTAACCCGACGATCAAGAGGATTTACGGGGACTGGACTAATCCCAGGCTCGGGAAATGGAAGCAGTTATTGCTGGAGAATGCGATCACCCCTATACAACAGTATGGTTATACCACCGGCAAGAATGCTACGGATTCAGCCATGATCATAGACGCCATGGATATTCTCTATACAGGGGATGTAACCGGGTTCTGCATTGTTTCCAGTGACAGCGACTTCACTAAACTGGCCACCCGTTTAAGGGAGGCCGGGAAACAGGTCTACGGGATAGGGGAGAAGAAAACCCCGAACCCTTTTATCGTGGCCTGTGATAAGTTCATCTATATCGAGATCCTGAAGAAAGAGGCCCAGGATACCTCGACCCCGAGTTCCAGCAAATCCTCTTCCAAAAGTGATGTTGATAAAATTACTCCGAAGCAGATCAAACTGATCGCCGATACCATCGAAGATGTTGCGGATGATGACGGGTGGGCATTCCTCGGGGATGTGGGCAGTTTGCTACAGAAGAAACAACCCAACTTTGATTCCAGGAATTACGGTTTCCAGAAACTGACCCCGCTGATCAATTCCATTGACGAATTCGAAATAGAACGCCGGGAAGATTCCAAGGGTCGCAAGAAACTCATCTACGTAAAGATCAAAGAAAAGAAATCCAAGGGACGCAGGTAGTGCACTTGCGCCCGGTATCCAAAAAATACTATCTTCCGGTTTTAATTTTTGTGGAAAGAAATTTCTGCTAAACCATCCAAGACATGATTCGATTAAAATGGTTCACGGTGCTCCTGCTACTGGGGCTCACCGCTTGCTCACCTTCCAGGGAAACGGCCGATACCCTGGTCATTAATGCTAACGTTTATACTGTAGACAGTGCTTTCAGTAAAGCAACTGCTTTTGCTGTAAAGGATGGGCGGTTTATCGCTGTAGGTAACGATGAGGAGCTGCAGGAGAGATTCAGCGCAGGGGAGATATTTGATGCCGGGGGGAAGACTATCGTCCCGGGTCTGATCGATGCTCATTGCCATTTCTACGGGCTGGGACTTAACCAGGAAGTAGTAGACCTTACCGGAACCAAAAGTTACGAAGAGGTGCTGGCGCGAGTAAAAGCTTTCCAGCAGGAACGGAATTCAGATTTTATCCGGGGACGTGGCTGGGACCAGAATGATTGGGAGGTAAAGGAGTTTCCGACGAGTAAGGAATTGGACGAATTATTTCCTGATACCCCGGTCGCCCTGGAACGGGTCGATGGTCATGCTTACCTGGTGAACAGTGCGGCAATGAAAATGGCAGGCATAGGACCGGACACTGCAGTGCCTGGGGGCGAGGTAGTAAAAGAATCCGGCAAGCCTACCGGGGTCCTGGTTGATGGACCTATGGCTCTCGTGGATGCCATTATGCCTAAACCTGATAAGGAAACCATAGTGCGGGCCCTGAAAGCTGCGGAGAAAATTTCGTTTGATTACGGGCTTACCACGGTAAACGATGCGGGCCTCGACCGTTCCGTGATCGAAATCATAGATAGCTTGCAGCAGGCCGGGGAGCTCCGCATGAGGGTGTATGCCATGGTGAGTAACAAGCCTGAGAACCTGGATCATTTCCTGGAACAGGGGATACTGAAGACAGACCGTCTTAATGTCCGCTCCGTGAAAGTTTACGGGGATGGAGCACTGGGCTCCAGGGGTGCTGCACTTAAAGCACCTTATTCTGACAAGCCTGGGCACTTTGGCGCCATGGTTACTCCTGTAGCCGATATCCGGGCATTAGCTAAAAGAATTGCGGCAACAGAGTACCAGATGAATACACATGCCATTGGAGATTCTGCCAACGCCGTGATCCTGGAGACCTATGCCGAGGTGCTGGCGGAGAAAGAAGATCCACGTTGGAAAATAGAACATGCCCAGGTGATCGCCCCCGGGGATTTCGATTATTTCGGGGAAAAGATCATCCCCTCGGTACAGCCGACCCATGCCACCAGCGATATGTACTGGGCAGAAGACAGGCTGGGTGCAGAAAGGGTGAAAGGTGCTTATGCCTTTAAGGACTTGCTTCAGCAATCCGGCTTACTTGCCCTGGGAACAGATTTCCCGGTAGAGCAGGTAAATCCATTCCACACATTTTATGCAGCCGTGACCCGGCAAGACCTGGAGGAATATCCTGAAGGAGGTTTTATGCCATCCCAGCTCCTGGAGCGGGAAGCTGCGCTTAAGGGAATGACGATCTGGGCTGCCTATTCCAACTTTGAAGAGGATGAAAAAGGAAGTATAGAGGCAGGTAAATTTGCCGATTTCGTGATTTTGGACAAGAACATTATGGAGGTGCCGGGTAACGAGATTCCAAAATTGAAAGCTGTTAAGGTCAGTGTGGGCGGTGAATGGGTTAAATAAGGAGACTGTAAGACATAAAAAAAACCGGGGTAATTGCCCCGGTTTTTTTGTACTGTAAACGATAGTTAGAAACTTAGAGGTACGGCCACCCTGGTCTTGCCCCAGCCCATGACCATGTGAGCGCCATTATCTACTTCTTTAAAAGCAATAGAAAAAGCTTCCAGGGATTCAGAGCCCTCGCTGACACCGGCTTTTAGCCGGGCAACATCTCCTGCTTCGTCGTAGGAATAAGCTCCCCACTGGTTGAGGTTCTTGTTAAGGATCACGGTCCACTCTTTTTCGCCCGGGATTGTGAACAGCGAATACGTTCCTGCTTTTACTGAATCTCCGCCCACCTGGGTGTCCTGGTAAAAAGTGATCTCTGCAGATTCGTTGGCGCCGGTTCTCCAGACGGTTCCCACGGGGGCCAGTTCAGACATGGACCTGCCTTTAAGTTGTGGCCGGCTGTAGACCACCTTCACTTTCTTGTCTGCGATCTTGTAGCTGGAGGGATAAGTGGCTATGTCAGCCGGACTTTTATCGAGTCCGCTGAATTCCTGTGCCGCAA
The DNA here is from genome assembly GCF_004362865.1 of Zeaxanthinibacter enoshimensis. Taxonomy (GTDB): domain Bacteria; phylum Bacteroidota; class Bacteroidia; order Flavobacteriales; family Flavobacteriaceae; genus Zeaxanthinibacter; species Zeaxanthinibacter enoshimensis. Next base: position 194,083 of record NZ_SNYI01000003.1, read on the forward strand.
CCGGGCTCGCCACAAAGGCCGCAATTAAAAGGATAAGACTTGCAATTTTTTTCATGGTTAAAATTTAGTGTTCGTTAATACTGAGCTGTTCTGTCGCTATAAATATAATACCCTTGCAAATTGCAATGGTCTTCCAGCTTACAAAAGATACGTATTTCTTCACTTATGGGTATTTTACACTAATGATCTGATTGTAAAACGATTTAATATATTATGATTTATAACCAATAAACGATTTTATGTTTGTAATTATAAATGATAAGTTCATCTTTGCTTATATATTGTTTAAAATATAACAGCATGTGTGGAATAGTATGTGCCTTTGATATAAAGGAAAGTAGCGAGGTCTTAAGACCCCAATTATTGGAAATGTCTAAAAAAGTCAGGCATCGCGGTCCGGACTGGAGCGGGATCTATGCCGATGAGAAAGCGATCCTGGCCCATGAGCGGCTCGCCATTGTAGACCCGGCGTCGGGAAAACAACCGCTGCTCAGTGAAGACGGTAAGCTGGTACTCGCTGCCAATGGTGAGATTTATAACCACAGGGAGCTCCGCAAACAATTTGAAGGGCGGTACAAGTTTAAGACGGCCTCGGACTGCGAGGTGATCCTGGCCCTGTACAAGGAAAAGGGAACGGACTTCCTTGACGAGATGAACGGGATCTTTGGGTTCGCTATTTACGACAGTGAAAAGGACGAATATTTCGTGGCCAGGGATCATATGGGGATTATCCCGCTCTATATGGGTTGGGACAAAAACGGCACCTTCTATGTCGCTTCCGAGCTAAAAGCCCTGGAAGGAACCTGTACCAGGATCGAACTGTTCCCGCCAGGGCATTACCTGCACAGTAGTGACGGGGAACTGAAACGCTGGTACAAGCGCGACTGGATGGAGTACGAGGCTGTGAAGGACAACGAGACCAGTATAGCGGCTGTCAGGGATGCCCTGGAAGCTGCAGTACACCGGCAGCTGATGTCTGACGTGCCCTACGGCGTATTATTATCCGGCGGATTAGATTCTTCCGTTACCTCGGCTATCGCCAAGAAATATGCAGAGAAGAGGATAGAAAGCGATGACACCACCGAAGCCTGGTGGCCAAGGTTGCATTCTTTCTCTGTCGGGCTTGAAGGTTCGCCGGACCTTGCTGCGGCACAAAAGGTTGCCGATCATATAGGAACGGTGCACCACGAGATAAAATTTACCATACAGGAAGGGTTGGATGCCATCAAGGATGTTATCTATAACCTGGAAACTTACGATATCACAACCATCCGTGCGGCAACCCCTATGTACCTGATGGCCCGGGTGATCAAATCCATGGGGATCAAAATGGTGTTGTCCGGCGAAGGTGCCGACGAGTTGTTCGGAGGTTACCTCTATTTCCACAAGGCACCCAATGCCCGGGAATTCCATGAAGAAACGGTCCGTAAACTGGATAAGCTGCATATGTACGACTGCCTCCGTGCCAACAAATCCCTGGCAGCATGGGGTATAGAAGGGCGGGTTCCCTTTCTTGATAAGGAGTTCATGGATGTCGCAATGCGCATCAACCCCCAGGATAAGATGATCAACGGGGAGCGGATGGAGAAATGGGTGGTTCGTAAGGCATTTGAATCCTACCTTCCCCAAAGTGTCGCCTGGAGGCAAAAAGAACAGTTTTCTGATGGGGTAGGCTACAGCTGGATCGATACGCTGAAAGAAGTGGTAGCCATGGAAGTGAGCGATGAGCAGTTGGCAAACGCCAAGTTCAGGTATCCTATCCAGACACCTACGACCAAAGAAGAATTTTATTACCGGTCTATCTTTGAATCTCATTTCCCGAGTGATGCCGCTGCGCTGAGTGTTCCCCAGGAACCCTCTGTGGCTTGCAGCACCCGTATAGCACTGGAGTGGGATGCGGCATTCAAAAACATGAACGAACCCTCCGGTAGGGCTGTGGCAGCGGTTCACGCTGATGCATACCACAAATAAGTACACGGTTTAGTCCGATAGATTTACCAGCTATTTAAAGCACCCTTTCCCGGGTGCTTTTTTTATGTTCTTTTTCCTGGCTTTCCCCGTGTTCAATTTTCCACATTTTATGTTGATAACTTGACACACTAAAATCGGTCAAAAGGCTATATTTCATAGGGTATTGCTTATATTTGTGGGATTGCAATAAATAGAACGAAACAACACCATTTTTTCCATGAGCGAAGAAGCAAAAAAGAACACATATTCTGCCGACAGTATTCAGGCATTGGAAGGTATTGAGCACGTGCGGAAACGTCCGTCCATGTATATCGGGGATGTAGGCGTCAGAGGTCTGCACCACCTGGTGTATGAAGTGGTCGATAACTCCATTGATGAAGCCATGGGTGGTCACTGTAACAGCATTAAGGTGACTATCAATGAAGATAATTCGATCTCGGTAGAAGATAACGGCCGGGGTATCCCCGTAGACCACCACAAGAAAGAAGGGGTTTCTGCCCTCGAAGTGGTAATGACGAAGATCGGTGCCGGGGGTAAGTTTGACAAGGATTCCTACAAGGTATCCGGTGGACTCCACGGTGTTGGGGTATCGGTTGTAAACGCCCTGTCTACCCACTTACAGGCTACAGTTTACCGTGATGGTACGATCTGGCAGCAGGAGTACGAGCGCGGAAAGGCGATGTACCCGGTCAAAAGCATTGGGGAGACTGACCTGAGGGGAACCGTGGTGACCTTTCGCCCGGACCCGGAGATCTTTACCCAGTCTGTGGAATATATGTACGATACACTCGCCGGCCGGATGAGGGAACTTGCCTACCTGAACAAGGGAGTGCGAATCTCGATCACCGACAAACGTGAAAAGGATGATAAGGGCGAATTTGTACACGAGGAGTTCTATTCTGAAGAAGGACTGAAAGAATTTATAAAATTCCTGGATGGGAACCGCGAACCCCTTATACAGAGCGTGATCTCCATGGAAGGTGAAAAGAATGATATTCCCGTGGAGGTAGCTATGGTCTACAACACATCGTACACGGAAAACCTTCATTCTTACGTAAATAACATTAACACCCACGAAGGGGGTACCCACCTTTCCGGGTTCAGGAGGGGACTTACGACTACCCTGAAGAAATACGCGGATGCTTCCGGAATGCTCGATAAGATCAAATTCGAAGTACAGGGGGATGACTTCCGAGAAGGGCTTACGGCCATTGTATCGGTTAAAGTAGCAGAACCCCAGTTTGAAGGGCAGACCAAGACAAAATTGGGTAACCGCGAGGTTTCCGCAGCAGTAAGCCAGGCGGTTTCAGAGATGTTGACGGATTACCTGGAAGAGCACCCGGATGACGCTAAAATAATAGTGCAGAAAGTGATCCTTGCGGCCCAGGCCCGCCATGCGGCTACCAAGGCACGGGAAATGGTGCAGCGGAAAACGGTAATGAGTATCGGGGGATTACCCGGGAAATTATCCGATTGCTCCGAGCAGGATCCTACCAAATGCGAGGTATTCCTCGTGGAGGGTGACTCTGCAGGTGGTACGGCAAAACAAGGCCGGGACAGGAATTTCCAGGCTATCCTGCCGTTGAGGGGTAAGATCCTGAACGTGGAGAAGGCCATGCAGCACAAGGTTTTTGAAAACGAAGAGATCAAGAACATCTACACGGCCCTGGGGGTGACCATCGGGACAGAAGACGATAGCAAGGCGCTCAACCTGGAAAAACTCAGGTACCACAAAGTAGTCATCATGTGTGATGCGGATGTGGACGGTAGCCACATCGAGACACTGATCCTCACCTTCTTCTTCCGGTATATGCGCGAACTGATCGAAGGCGGGCACGTCTATATCGCCACGCCTCCGTTATACCTTGTTAAAAAAGGGAATAAGAAACGTTACGCCTGGAACAATAAAGAGCGCGACGAGATCGCAGAAAGCTTCAGCGGAAATGTCAGCATTCAACGATATAAGGGTCTTGGAGAGATGAACGCCGAGCAATTGTGGGATACCACCATGAACCCGGAGTTCCGGACCCTGAGGCAGGTCACTATTGATAACGCCACCGAATCCGATCGTATCTTCTCCATGTTGATGGGGGACGAGGTGCCGCCGAGACGGGAATTTATCGAGAAGAATGCCGTTTATGCGAACATTGACGTATAACAATCCATAGTTACACAACAAAAACCTGCACCTCTGGTGTGGGTTTTTTAGTTTTGGTCAAAACTGTAATTATGAAAAAAATGATCCTGGCGGCTGCCATTATTGGCAGTTCCGCATTAAGTGCACAAACCAGTGCCAATAACCTTCTGGCTGCAGGAGTCGAAGATGCAGAACGGTTTATGACAGATTACCTGTCTCCCGTCTCCGAGGCATCCATCTATAGTATTTCTTCCGGCTGGTTCAATTCGGCCAGCGCCAAACCCTTGGGTGGATTCGAGATCTCCGTGATCGGGAACCTTACCGGGTTTAAAAATAAAGAAGATAAAAAGTCATTTATCCTGGACACCTCCGAATACGAGAACCTGCAGTTCCAGGACGGTAGTACCTCCAAGGAAGTGTCTACAGCCCTGGGTGATATAGAAGGTATCGGGGTATTTGTAGAAGCAGAGGTTGCTCCCGGGATAACGGCAAGGGAGGATTTTGAACTTCCTACAGGTCTGAGCTCGGAGGGAATCGATTTTATACCCTCAGGTTACTTGCAGGCTAGCGTGGGACTGGTCAAAGGTACAGAGATCAAAGCGAGATTCCTGCCTAAGATACAAACAGACGAGGTGAGTATCGGGCTCTACGGGATAGGGCTGCAGCACGAATTTACTTCCCATCTCCCTGCAGACAAGCTCCTCCCGATCGCAATATCCGGGCTGATAGGGTATACCCACCTGGACGGTACATACGACTTTACAAACACAAGTATTATTGATGGGGAGAACCAACGGATTGATGCCGCTATCAATTCATGGAATTTCCAGGCGATAGTCTCCACCAGGTTGCCGGTGATCAATTTTTACGGCGCCCTTGGTTACCTTAGTGGTACTTCGACTACCGATGTTCTGGGAACTTACCGGGTACAGTCAGGCCCATTCCAGGAATCCTACACAGATCCTTTCAGTATCGAGAAAAAAGCAAGCGGGGTTACGGCAAACCTTGGAGCCAAACTTAAACTCGGTTTTTTCCGCCTGAATGCTGATTACAGCCTGGGTGAATTTAACAATCTTTCAGTAGGGGTCAATTTCGGATTCCGTTAATCGTATTTAACCAAGCTACCTAAATTCCCGGGACACCTGTTGGTGTTGCCGGGATTTTTTTTACCCGGACCAGACAGCCAGTCAGAAGCTGGTCAAAATAAAAGCAGTCTTCCGTAGAAAACTGCTTTTTGGCATATATGGGAAAATTTGGGGCCTTATTCTCTGAAGGCAATCACATTGCCTTTCTCATCTTCCAGGTAAGTTCCTTCCGGGGTCTCTCTCATGGTCACCACCTGTTTCTCAAGATCGGTTCCTGGATACGTGATGGTGTAAAATCCATCGGCATACTCCCAGCGGAAATCGGTTTTGATCTCCAGCGTACTGCCGTTATACTTGTGGTAACGGCCCAGGTAAACATCGTTGAAGATCCATTCCTGTTTTACGGATTCCTTTTCGGTATCACTGTTGTTATTGATCTGCTCCTGGACCCAGATCCCTATAACAGGATCATTATTGTCGGGGACGCGTGTACAGTTACTCACGGCCACAATGGTCAAAAGCATAACGAGGGAAAATAACTTTTTCATTAAAGTAGGTTAGTTATGATTTGGGTCCTATTAGAACGAACCCTTTTTCCATAGTATTGCCGCGATTCGATGTACTGCACAGGTTTTACGAAAATTTTCGTTGAACTGCACATTTGTCCAAATTTTGCTCGATAAACTGCATTAATTAAAGGGTGGCTGCAGGACAAAACTCTGCAGTCTTATAATGCATTTCTGCCGGGGTTTTAGTTAAAAAATCAGTATTTTTGGCAGGCAAGAATATAAACCTAAAAATATACCACACATGAAAGTTACCATCGTAGGGGCAGGGGCCGTAGGGGCCAGTTGCGCAGAATATATCGCGATCAAGGATTTTGCATCGGAAGTAGTACTGCTGGATATCAAGGAAGGATTTGCGGAAGGAAAGGCTATGGACCTGATGCAGACCGCTTCCCTGAATGGCTTTGACACCAAGATCACAGGAGTTACCAATGATTATTCCAAGACTGCCGGTAGTGATATCGCAGTGATCACTTCGGGAATTCCAAGAAAACCGGGGATGACAAGGGAAGAACTGATCGGGATCAATGCCGGGATCGTCCAATCTGTGGCAAGCAGCCTGTTAGAGCATTCCCCCGATGTTACGCTTATCGTTGTGAGTAACCCTATGGACACCATGACTTACCTAGTCCATAAAACCACAGATATCCCAAAGAATAAGATCATTGGAATGGGTGGTGCCCTGGACAGTGCACGTTTCAAATACAGGCTGGCACAAGCCCTGGAAGCGCCTATTTCTGATGTAGACGGGATGGTGATCGGTGGTCATAGTGACACCGGGATGGTACCGCTGACAAGGCATGCCACCAGGAATAGTGTAAAAGTTTCAGAGTTCCTTTCAGAAGACAGGCTTAACCAGGTCGCTGAAGATACCAAGGTAGGAGGAGCGACCCTGACCAAGTTACTGGGTACAAGCGCATGGTATGCTCCAGGCGCAGCCGTTTCTGCACTTGTACAGGCCATCGCATGCGATCAGAAGAAAATGTTCCCATGTTCGGCCTTCCTTGAAGGGGAATACGGACTTAACGATATCTGTATAGGGGTACCTGTGCTTCTCGGGAAGAACGGTATTGAAAAGATCGTGGAGATAGAACTGGATGAGGCTGAAAAAGCGAAGATGAAAGAAAGTGCAGAAGGTGTCAGCAAAGTAAATGAGCTGCTGCAATTCTGATTTTCCAGAAATAATAAAATAAGGAAGCCGGGGTCAAATCCCGGCTTTTTTTGTCGAAAATCGCTCAATTTGATACACTTTTCAGTGCAATTAATACCTTATTATATAAGGTGACCACTTAAGCATAGTGTTAAAATATTATCTTCGACCGCAAGCAAAATAAATAAATTGTCAATTCTTGGTGTAAATCATATATTTGCACGCTATTTACCAACACCATCTAATAAAAAAAACGAGTGACCCATGCAGAATAAAGGTCTGATAAAGCTTTTTGCTTTTTTGTTCGGGATTGTAAGTATTTACCAACTTTCCTACACATTTATTACCAGTAAGGTGGAAAACGAGGCAGCAGATTATGCAGCTTCAGTGATCCCGGCAAGCGAAGAAGATTACGTTGCCAAACGAGAGTCGCTGGAGGCTCGTTACCTGGATTCCATCAGCTCTGAGCCTGTCCTGGGTTATACGACTTACGAAGAGGCCAAGAAAAAAGAATTGAATAAGGGACTCGACCTGAAAGGTGGTATCAACGTAACTCTCCAGATCTCTGTCAAGGACATTCTGAAAGGACTTGCAGACAACACTAAAAATCCTGTTTTTAATAAGGCGCTGGCTATGGCCGATGCTGCTTCTAAAGACAGTGATGATACTTACCTGAACCTGTTCTTTGATGCATTTGACGAGATCAAAGGAGATACCAAACTGGCATCCCCTGATATCTTTGCCAATAAGGGACTGAGTGACGAAGTTAATTTCCAGATGACCGATGACCAGGTTAAGCCAATCATCCGAAGGAAAATTGACGAATCTATCGTATCTGCATTCGAGGTACTGCGCGAGAGGATCGATGGTTTCGGGGTGACCCAGCCAAACATCCAGCGTGAAGGAACCTCCGGTCGTATCCTGGTAGAATTACCTGGTGCAAGGGATATCGCCCGTGCACAGGACCTGCTTTCAAGTACTGCCCAACTGGAATTCTGGGAAACATACGAGCCCGGTAACCAGGCTTTGATCGGCTTCTTTATCGAAGCTAACGAGCGGTTAAAGAACATCGTGGGTGATGCGGAAGCTAAAACAGTAAAGGAAGAATCAGAGATCGATTCACTTTTGTCTGATGTAGCCCAGGATACACTGGACCTTGGATCGCAGAACAATCCTTTATTCGAGAAATTACAGCTGAATGCTCCTGGTTATGCCATTGGTGTAGCGGCGGTGAAGGATACTGCACAGATAGGTGAGTGGTTAAGAATGCCTGAGATCAGGAGATTATTACCTGCCGAAGTGCAATTCACAAAGTTCCTTTGGGAACGCCCAACCCAGGGTGCTGAAGTAGCTTCCTTATACGCACTTAAATCTAACAGGGACAACGAGCCCCGCATCAGTGGTGATGTGGTTAGTGATGCCCGTGCCCAGTTTGACCAGTTCAACCGCCCTGCAGTAGGAATGGATATGAACGTTCGTGGAGCCAAGGAATGGGAAAAATTGACTAACGAGGCCAACCTGAACAATACAGGGATCGCCATTGTCCTGGATAATAAAGTATATACTGCTCCCGGCGTATCGCAAGTTGGAGGAATCTCAGGGGGAAGTTCAGAGATTACCGGTACCTTTACGGTAAACGAGACCAAGGATATCGCAAACGTACTCAGGGCAGGTAAACTACCCGCTTCTGCAGATATCATTGATTCTTTCGTAGTAGGACCATCCCTGGGACAGGAGGCTATAGACAGCGGATTTACATCCTTCCTGATCGCGATGGTACTGGTACTAATCTGGATGATCATGTACTATGGTAAGGCAGGTGCCTTTGCTGATGTTGCCCTGGTCTTCAACATTGTGCTCATTTTCGGAGTACTGGCCAGCCTCGGGGCTGTGCTTACGCTGCCCGGTATCGCTGGTATCGTACTGACAATCGGTATGTCTGTGGATGCGAACGTACTGATCTTTGAACGTATTAAAGAAGAGCTTGCCAAAGGAAAAGGAAAAGGACAGGCCATAGCCGATGGTTTTGAGAATGCACTTTCTTCTATCCTTGATGCCAACATTACTACCGGTCTTACCGCGCTTATCCTGTTAGTGTTCGGTTCAGGACCGATCAAAGGATTCGCTACGACCCTGATCATTGGTATTCTTACCTCTTTATTCACAGCGATCTTTATCACCAGGCTTTTGGTAGACTGGTATATTTCCGGGAAAGGACGTTCCCTGGATTTCAGCACTACCCTGACCAAGAACCTGTTCAAGAATATCAACGTAAACTTCCTGGCAAAACGAAAGATTGCATACGTAGTCTCTTCTATCCTGGTAGTTGTCGGTGTGGTTTCTCTCGTTACCCAGGGACTGGACCAGGGGGTTGATTTCGTCGGTGGACGAAACTACCAGATCCGTTTTGTAGACCCGGTGAGTCCGTCAGAAATTACCAGTGAACTTACCGGGGTGTTGGGAAGCGCTAGTGCTAAGACCTACGGGGACGCCAACCAGATCATGGTGACCACAAAATACAAGGTAGACGTACAGGGTACTGAAGTAGACAATGAAATTCTTGGACTTCTTTTCAATTCCCTGCAGAAGTACCTTCCGGATGGTGCAACATACGAGGATTTTGTTCCTGGTGGTACCAACGATAATATTGGGGTGATGAAATACCGTAAGGTAGGTCCTACCATTGCGGATGACATCAAGAAAAACGCATTACTTGCAGTGATCGGTTCATTGGCAGTCGTATTCCTTTATATACTGTTGCGATTCCGTAAATGGCAATTCTCACTGGGTGCTGTTGCAGCGGTATTCCACGATGTGATGATCGTACTGGGGATTTTCTCCCTGACCAGCAAGTTTATGCCTTTTAGCATGGAAATAGACCAGGCGTTCATCGCGGCTATCCTGACGGTGATAGGATACTCCCTGAACGATACGGTGGTAGTGTTTGACAGGATCCGTGAGATCATCGGGGAGCGAGGCTGGAAAGCCGGTGAGAACACCAACCTGGCACTGAACAGTACCTTAAGCCGTACCCTGAACACCTCGCTTACTACCCTGGTAGTACTACTCTCTATCTTTATCTTTGGTGGAGAATCGTTAAGAGGATTTATGTTCGCAATGATCGTAGGTATCATTGTGGGTACTTATTCTTCCTTGTTCATCGCAACTCCTGTGATGTTCGATACTCTTAATGCTAAAGTGAGGGAAGGAAAGGTAAAAGAATAACCTCTTTTTCAGATATAAATAAAACCGCCGTGCCCCTGGGGAACGGCGGTTTTTTTATGAGGTCAGGGAAGTATTACTTTCCCGGTTGAGCCCGCCGGGGTCATGGTGAGCTCAAAAATCTTTTCAGGACGCAAGCCTTCTTCTTTCCTGTGGGAGACGTAAATGATCGCGGTGCTGCTCTGTTGTGCCATGGTATTGACCAATCGTACCAACAGTTCAGCACTCTGGTCATCCAATCCGGCAGTTGGTTCATCGAGTATTAATAAGGGTGGATGCTTCACCATTGCCCTGGCACACATGACCAGTCGTTGTACCCCCTCTGAGCATTCGTGGAAATAATCATCCTTATGGGACTCGAGCTCCAGGAATTTAAGCCATTCCCGTGCCAGTTGCTGTTGTGCTGCCGAGGGTTGGGTATACAGCCCGATAGAATCGGTCAGCCCTGATATGATCATATTTTCAAGACTGTGGTATCCCCGGAATCGATCAACCATGGCCGGGCTGAAATAGCCCGTATGCTCCTTCAGGTCCCAAACCGTTTCCCCGCTTCCTTTCTGGTACCCGAACAGCTCTATGTCCTCTCCGTATGCTTTCGGGTTATCCCCGTTGATCATTGATAATAAAGTAGATTTCCCGCTGCCGTTCTTCCCGCTGAGTTGCCAGTATTCTCCTTTCCTGATCTCCCAGCAGATATTATTCAACACAGGTTTCTTTCCATAGGCCACCGATACCTTGTTAAATCGAACCAGGAGCTCCTTCTCCAGGTCTGAACGAGCAGGGGGTGGAGGGATTCTTCGCTTACTCTGAGCAGCTGGCTTCACTCCTGTGGATGCTCCATATTCTTGATTTTCGATCTTTACCAGCCGGTCGCCTTCCAAAAAAGCCTGGTGGGAAGCAAAGGGGAGCATATCTGATCTTCTGCTCAACACCTGTATAAGGGGTAATTCCGCAGACAATTCGGTCAGGAGATCTGCCAGGGAACGGGCCGAGTCAGAATCAAGGTTGTCAAAAGGATTTACGATGATCAGGTAGTCCGGTTGCTTGTTGAGCAGGAAGTTTAGCAAGGCCTTTTTACGTTCCCCGCTAGACATGGTTCTCAGCTCCTGCTGGTCCGGGCCGGATAGTATATGCTGATCGTGCCGGGCTTCTTCTTCCAGGAAATGGTCCACTGCACTTTTGGAAAACAGGGCTCCTTCTTTTCCTGCAAAAGGTTTAAAATCCTCCGGGGGTTCACCATCCATCAGGGAAGAAATAAATTCTCCTTTCCGGGAATTATTATCCGTAAATACAGCCCAATGTGGAAGTCTGCTCATATTCTGAAGCATTAAGTGCCGGCACGCTGTAATTCTAAAGTTTCAAGAAGTGAACCGGTCTAGGGAGCCGTCTTCCTGAAAGCGATACTGTCGCCTGCCTCAATGCCCAGTTCCTGGCTCAGGCCGGCGTTGATCTCCAGTACGTACTGTACAGGAACGCCGGAACTGATACTGGTCTCATTATAGGGTTCGGCATTTTCCTTGATCGATGCCACTTTCATATCGCTGGTCAGGTATAATATATCAAGTGGGATCTGGGTGTTCTTCATATAAAAACTGTGAATACGTTCATCCGGGAATATAAACAACATCCCCCTGTCCTTTTCCATGGATGCCCGGTACATCAGCCCGGTCTGGGTTTCATATTCATTGTCAGCGATCTCGATGTCAAAATTACCGATAAGACTGTCTGATGAATTCCGGTATACCTGTAATTCACCTTCTTTGGTAAAACTGATCGTTTTGCTGACCACTTTTGCTTTAGGCTCTTCCTTGCATGATAAAGCAAGACAAAGAACCAGTAGTAATATTAAACCTCTAACCATTGGATAGTTTGTTTAAACGGTTTTTACGGAACATAAAATAAAGCCCGATAATGATAAAAGGTATACTCAGCCACTGCCCGGTGGAGAGCAGGCCCAGGGACTCCTCGAAACCACCCTGGCTCTTCTTCACGAACTCTACGAAGAAACGCACCGTCCAGAGTAAAACCAGGAAGGTTCCGAAAAGGAAACCTGATTTATTCTTTTTATCCGTATGCCAGTAAAAATAATACAAGAGGAAGAAGACGAAAATATAACAGATGCCTTCGTACAATTGTGCCGGGTGGCGAAAGGGAATTGCCTGGAGGTATTCCGAGAACTGGGGCTTGTTTTCCAGGGCGTGGTAGGCAGCATTCACTGTTCTTTCGCCGGTTATTTCCATGGCCCGGTAAGCGGGCATGTCATCAGAATCCCTGACAAACCTGGTAGCGAGGGCAAAAGACGGATCCGCTTCTTTCCCGTTGATCTCCGAGTTGAAGAAATTTCCGAGTCGCACGCAGAAGGCGCCGATGGAAACCGGGATCACGAGCCGGTCCAGTATCCAGAGTAATTTCATGTCCGGGTATTTTCGGGTATATAACCACATCCCGATGATCACACCAATGGCCGCGCCGTGACTGGCCAGTCCGGCAAAGCCTGAAAAGGTATAACCATCAGCGGTTTCCCTTATCGGGAGGAGGATCTCCATGAGATGATCCTGGTAATAAGCCCAGTCATAAAAGAAAACGTGTCCCAGCCGTGCTCCCAACATGGTGGCCACTACGGTATAGATGAAGAGAGAATCCAGCTGCTCCATGGTCTTCTTCTCGTTCTGGAAGATCTTCTTCATCAGGTACCATCCCAAACCGAAGGCTATGATCCATAGCAGGTTATAATATTTGATCTGGATAAATCCTAAGCTGAATAGGGTGTCGTCGGGGTTCCAGGTAAAACCTAATGCGTACATGCTGGTTGTTTTAAGGCCCTAAGATAATAAAATTGACCAGAGGGAAACGGGTGTTGAAAGGGGATATATTGCCGCTATCAGCTATGGGGGAAAAGAACTTGCCGGCCAGGATAAGATCCCTTCTCAGGGGACGGGATCATAGCCGTGTCCACCCCAGGGATTACAGCTGAATATACGTTTCAGGGATAACCATCCTCCCTTGAATAAGCCATGCTTCTGCAGGGCTTCCAGGGTGTACTGCGAACAGGTGGGGGCATAGCGGCAGCTGGCAGGGGTTAAAGGGGAGATAAACCGCTGGTAAAACCTGACCAGCAGGACGAACGGAGCTATCAGGATCTTTTTCATAGGGCGGCTATATCTGGATAAGATTTTCAGTTCATACTGAAGGTAGTGCCTTCTTTCCCGTCTTTCAACTGTATGCCCATGGCAGCGAGTTCATCCCGGATCTTGTCTGAGGTCTTAAAATCTTTATTGGCCCTCGCTTCGTTACGAAGAGAGATGAGTAATTCCACTACCCCGGGTAATTTATCGGATTCGCCCTGGCTTCCGGCTTTAGTTTCCAGTCCAAGCACGTCAAACACAAATGCATTCATGGTTTCCTGCAGCAGTGATTTATCCTGCTGGCTGATCGTCTCCTTGCGCTCCTTGATCTGGTTGATATGTTTTACCGCTTCGAACAATTGTGCAATTAACACGGGGGTATTAAAATCATCGTTCATAGCATCGTAGCACTGTTGCTTCCAGGCAGCAACATCAAAATCCGATTGATCGGATGCCGGCAGCCATTCTATGGCTTCAATGGCTTCCATCAGCCGGTGGTAGCCCTTTTCAGAAGCTAACAAGGCTGTGTCACTCAGGTCCAGGATACTGGAGTAGTGTGCCTGCAGCATAAAGAAACGCACCACTGAAGGGCTGAAGGGTTTACTGAAGATCTTGTTCTCCCCGGTAAAGATCTCTGTAGGTAAGACGTTGTTACCGGTAGATTTCGCCATTTTTTTCCCGTTCAGGGTAAGCATATTGGCATGCATCCAATACCGGACCGGGCTCACCCCGTTGCTGGCTTCGGCCTGGGCGATCTCGCACTCGTGGTGCGGGAATTTCAGGTCCATTCCACCTCCGTGTATATCAAACTCTTCTCCCAGGTACTTGGTGCTCATGGCCGTGCACTCCAGGTGCCACCCGGGGAAACCGTCTCCCCATGGAGAGGGCCAACGCATGATATGCTGGGGTTCTGCTTTCTTCCATAAGGCAAAGTCCTGGGGACTGTTCTTTTCATCCTGGGCTGCCAGTTCCCTAGTATTAGCGATCATATCTTCCAGCTTCCTGCCGCTGAGCTTGCCGTATTCGTGTTCCTCGTTAAATTTCTTCACGTCAAAATATACAGAACCATTACGCTCGTAGGCAAATCCCTTTTCTAGGATGTCTTTTATGATCTCTATCTGTTCTATGATATGACCTGTAGCAGTAGGCTCAATGCTGGGAGGAAGCATATTGAATTGTTGCAGGATATTGTGGAAATCCACGGTATACCGTTGAACCACTTCCATTGGTTCTATCTGCTCCAGCCTGGCTTTCTTGGCGATCTTGTCCTCGCCCTGTTCTGCATCATCTTCCAGGTGTCCGGCATCGGTTATATTGCGAACGTAACGAACTTTATACCCCAGGTGTTTCAGGTAGCGGAAGATCATATCAAAAGACATGAAGGTCCTGCAGTTCCCCAGATGCACATTGCTGTAAACGGTCGGTCCGCAGACGTACATGCCCACGTGACCCTCGTTCAGGGGTCTGAATTCTTCTTTAGTACTGCTGAGGGAGTTGTAAAGTTTTAAAGTCTGATCCTTGTATAGTTGCATCCGGAATGTAGGCGGTTAAAAGTTGGTATCCAGGTTTATATAGTCCAGGAATTCCCTGCGGGTGGCGTCCTCTTTGAATTTACCACCGTATTCAGCGGTAACGGTACTGCATTCCACATCCCTGATTCCCCTTGAATTCACGCAGAGATGTTTGGCATCAATGACACAGGCGACGTCTTCTGTTCCGAGGACCTCCTGCAATGCCTTTACGACCTGCTTGTTCATTCGTTCCTGTACCTGAGGGCGTTTGGCAAAGTAATCCACGATACGGTTCATCTTGGAAAGACCTACCACGGTCCCGTTAGAGATGTAGGCGATGTGGGCTTTCCCAACTATTGGGAGCAGGTGGTGTTCGCAGGTAGAATATACAGTGATATTCTTCTCTACCAGCATTTCGCCGTATTTGTATTTGTTCTCAAAGGTCGATGCCTTCGGCTTGCGTTTTGGGTGCAGGCCTCCGAATACTTCCTGAACATACATTTTTGCGACCCTCAGCGGGGTGCCACGGAGACTGTCATCCGTAAGGTCTAACCCCAGGGTTTCCATGATCTGTCTTACATTCTCCTGTATCTTGGAGATCTTTTCCTCATCACTGAGATCAAAGGCGTCTTTCCTTAATGGCGTCTCACCGGTAGATGATTCATGATCGTCTCCCATGCTTTCCAGTTGCTCTTCCAATTGGCTTTCAATTTTCATTGGTCAAATAGACTTTTTCAAAAGCCAAAGATATACATAATATGGCACTTTATAGCCCTAAACACGGCCTTCACAACATAAATTAGTGTTAACCCTGTCCCCTGCATACATTTAACGCATATCATGATTACCAACCGTTTATGAAGGGGAAATGTGCGCTTCTTGTATTGAGCCTCATACTCGCAATCCAAAACCTGTCAGCACAGGTTTCTGCGGATTGTGCGAGTGCTATCCCTATTTGTAATGATACCCCTGTAAACGGCGGCACCCAGGGTTTTGGAACAGATGACTTTAACGGTGCTTCGGAGACGGGCTGCCTGGAGGAGACGACCAGCGGGGCGATCGAGTCTAATTCTGCATGGTACCGGTTCAGAACCGGGGCAAGCGGGGAGCTCGGATTTAATATTGGCTTCGATACCACTGAGGACTGGGATTTTGCACTGTATAAAGCATCCGACTGCGGTTCTCTCGGGGAACCTGTTCGCTGTAATTTCTTCGACAACAGTGACGAGGAGGCTTATATGGGGGTAGGGGAAGACCCGACCGGGAACCCGGAAACCGTACTTTACGAGGAATGGCTGCAGGTAGAACCCGGGGAAGATTATTACCTGCTTATCAATAATTTCAGCAACACCAACTCCGGCTTTTCCATACAATTTACAGGAAGGATATTTGAAACCAATCCTTATGATGCCCTGGATTGTTCTATCATTGACAACCTGCTGGGGCCTCCCGTAGTCGCTTGTGATAACGAAACTTTTGAGATCGATGCCGAAACTGAGAACGCTGATACCTATGCCTGGTACAGGGATACCGGGGCAGGATACCAGCTGCTGGAAGGAGAGACAACATCAGTTTATGAAGTGACCGAATCTGCCATGTATAGGGTGGTAGTGAGCCTGGATGACGGTAGTTCTTTAGTGAGTGACGTACAGGTTGCTTTTACCGAAGCCCCCACAGCCTTCCCTGCAACCGATGAAACCCTTTGCTCCGGCGAGCTGTATTTTGATCTGTCAATGAAGGATAGTGAAGTTCTAGGTACACAAGATCCTGAAAAGGTCCGGGTGAGTTACCACCGGAGCCTCTCCGAAGCTGTAGACGGGATCAATGCTTTGCCCAGGGAGTATCCCCTGATGATCGGGACAGAGACCATCTTTGCCCGCACGACCTCCGTAGAGAATTCCGGTTGCTTTGACGCTTCCACGCAGTTCCAGCTGACGGTAGGGAGCAGCCCGGTAATAAATTTCGAGACCGATGTCTATATCTGCGAAAGCCGGGATGCGATCGTTATTGGAGACCTGGATCCAAACCCGGATTACAGTTATTCCTGGAGTACAGGGGAAAACAGTCCCGCTATAGGTATCACCAACGAAGGAACATACAGTGTACTTATTACCAATACGGCTGATGGGCTCGGCTGTGAGACTACAGCTACTGTAGAGGTTGTAGTTTCCCTTGCACCAAAGATCACCGAGGTGATCATCGATGACCTCAGGCCCGAGAATTCCGTGGAGATAATTACAGACATTACAGGGGAATTCGAATATCAAATGGATGACGGACCCTTCCAGCCCAATGGTCGCTTTACCGACGTGGTGCCCGGCATTCACACGGTGACCATCAATGACATCAAAGGATGTGGCCAGGTCACCGAAACCATCACCGTGGTAGGCTATGTTAAATTCTTTACCCCTAATGGGGACGGGGTAAACGACGAATGGGAGATCGTTGGGCTTGATGCCCTGCAGGATCCGGAGCTGCAGATTTTTGACCGTTATGGGAAAGTACTCAGGGTAATGGATAAAAATAGTACCGGATGGAACGGTACATACCAGGGGCACGATCTTCCGGCGGCCGACTACTGGTTCCGGCTTACTTATACCGACCCCAGGGGTCAGAGGGTGGAAGCCAAATACCTGGATGCTCATTTTTCACTAACCCGCTGATTGTTTGGTAGTTCAGGAAATGCACCCTGTTACTTGCTCGAAAAAAGCCCTCTGAACATAATAAATAGTCAAAAGGGCTAGTTATACTATAAAATTGTTTGAACAAGTTAGCTCCGATCTCCATGCGCACTTACCTGGGAAGCCTACTCCTATTTTTCTGCAGTATATGGGGCCTATGTGCCCAGAATTCGGCTGATTGCCGCTCTGCTATTCCTGTATGTGCTGATGCTCCCACCTTTGCTGCGGCAGATGGAATGGGAGATATAGAAGATTTTGATCCTGCCCTAATCAACCAGACCGGTTGCCTGGAAAAAGGGAGTGTAAGTTCTGACAATATTGAAAACAATACTTCCTGGTATGTCTTCCGTGCGGGGACTGATGGCCAGATCGGGTTTGATATTGAAGCCCTGCCGGCCAGTGGAAATACGGTGACGGCCGAATGGGATTTTGCCCTTTACGGTCCCGATGTTAGCTGTGCCGAGATCAGTGATGGCAGTGCCCAGCCGATTCGCTGTAATTACGAGACCAATAATACCAGGTTTACAGGGGTTGGAGTAAATCCAGAAAATGGCCAGGCAGGTGAACCACCATTGACCCAGAACCAGAACACCTATGACGAATGGCTGCAAGTCAGGGCAGGGGAGGTATACTACCTGCTGATCAACAATTTCAATACTAATTTTAACGGGGACCCGGAACCCTATTCTCTCACATTCACGGGGAGCAGTGTGGATGCAGACCAGAACAACGCTTTGGACTGTACCATCAGGGATGAATTCCTGGGACTGGATATTACGGCTTGCGAAGGGGATCCCGATATTGTACTAAGTGTCAGTAACTCTCCCGCCGGCCCGGATATCGCCAATATTACCTGGTCCTATGATGATAATGATGACGGCAACCCGGTCGTTGTGGCAAATGGACCCACTGAAACCGAGTATACCGTAAGCAGCCCAGATTCAGGGCGCTATTTCGTAGTCGTGGAGAATACTGCAGGGCAGAGTTATATGGATGATATCCTGATCACCTTTAACGGACCGCCTGTTTTTGACCGGGTGGAAGTGCTGAGCGAATTATCCGATAACAATACGGTGCAGGTATTTGTGCAGGGTAACGGGAGATACGAATACGCTGTCAACGGGGGTGAATTACAAGATTCCCCGATCTTCCAGGATGTCCCCCCCGGCCTTAACACTGTACTGATCAATGATAAGGATGGTTGTGGTTCGGTAGGACCGGAACAATTTTTAGTCGTGGGTTATCCCAAATACTTTACCCCGAACGGGGATGGAATCCATGATTTCTGGAATATCCTCGGGATAGAAACCCTGGAGGATCCGGTGGTGTATATTTTTGATCGCTATGGAAAGCTGCTAAAGCAATTGGATGATATTACCCTGGGATGGGACGGTACTTTCAATGGCCGGAGGCTGCCCTCTACCGATTACTGGTTTCGCCTGGAATACACTGCCGATCTCAATGGTACCCCTACACCACAAGTACTGCAATCTCACTTCAGCCTGAGGCGATAAAAAAAAGCCGGGATGGTTCCGGCTTTCTTCTGTATATAAGATCTGGGTAAATTAAAAGTTCAGGGTGTATCCCAGCGATACGTTGGTATTCACCGCCTGAATACTGGCAGGGGTCGTAAGCCCGATATCAAAGAATCGCTGGCTGCTGTCTCTCTCGGACCGACTGAAAGCGAGGTCCAGTCGGTTGGGGCCAAAAGAATACCCTATACCTGCGGAATAGCCTGTCAGTTCACCGATAGTACTCCCGTCTACAAACGGGCTGTCTTCAAATCGGTACCCGGCTCTTAAGCTTACCTGGTCTATCCTGTATTCCCCGCCGAGACGGTAACTGTTTACAGCTCCAAGAAGGTTCCGGATGTCATCATTCTGCGCCCTGAAGAAGGGATCAGCAGAAGGTCGTAATTCTGCCTGGGACATATCCTGGTAGCCGTAATCAAAGCTCAGCAAACCTTCTTTTCCAAAGACCATGGCAACACTTCCGGTCAGTTTAGACGGAGTTTTAATGGTATAAGCCTCGAAGAGGTTGACAATATTAAAATCGATGAACCCGATATCCGTATCAGCCAGGTCAGAATTGATCCTCTGGGCTGTATCATCGGTCAGCCTGTACCAGGTGGGAGACTGGTAACTACCGCCAACCCTGATCTGGTCAGAGAGTTTTGCAATGGCTCCAAGGGAGAATGAAAATCCAGATCCTTCGGTATGCAGCAGGTTATCAAAAGTGGTAAACTGGATTTCCGAGTCGGCATCATATCCTCTTTCATCAAAGAAGGTAACCTTGTCCATCAGCACAGTATGGAAGTTCAGGGATGCGCCCAGGTACAACTGCTCCCTGTACTGGGAGGCCATATTCAGCGTGAATTTACTGTTGTAACCTGAAGTTCTCTGGAAGAATTCCTGGTTCACAGAACTGTAAGAGGCATTAGACAGGTAAGTCGTGTTGTTATCATCATCCGGATCAGCAGGATCGATGATTCCCCCGTAATATCCCAGGAAGGCCTGTTGTTCCGTAAATCCTAAGCTTGAACCTATATCCAGGTAAGCATCCTCTATAAATTCCCCATCACGCAGTAATAGTTGTCCGAAAGGAACACCTGCTGCACTCTCGAGGAAATAATTGTCAATACCCTGGGTGCTGTTCCCCGTGGCATAGATTTCATTGTCAAAATTCTGGACCAGGTCGTAATTGATCGCCAGGGCCAGTTTCTTCCAATCAGAGGAACCGGACCGTTTATTGAATACAAAAACTCCACCTACCTGGTTGATCTCAAGGAAATTTGATTCATCCGTACTGGTGCTGTTAAAGTAGGTAGCCCGGTTATCGCGGTTATAGTTACTCGCTGTAACGCCAAAGGTGCTGAAGCTGAAAACCGCAGACCCCGCAGGGTTAATATTAAGGGCAGAAAGGTCACCTCCCAGGGCACCGAAAGCACCGCTCATCGCCTGGAACCTTGCGGTTCCCTGCAGGTCTTCGCCACTGTATCGCAGCACATCGTTTATGTTCTGGCCATTTGCCGTAACGCAAAGCAGAGCCAGGAATAAGAAACTTACTCTTTTCATGTTTTTCAAATTAAGGTGATGAAACACGCAGGTTATGAATTACGCCTGCCACTACTTCGTGAACTACCGGAAGACCTGGTGCCGGAAGACGATCTGCTCGGGGAAGAGCTTCTCATGGTTCCGGAACTCCTGCTGCTCCCGCTGCTACGGCCAGAGCTGCGGTATCCCGAACTGCGGGAACTGCTACGGGTAGAACCCCTGTAACCCGAACTTCGCTGTGGGGAACTCCTTTGGGGAGTGCTGCGATAAGTCCGCTGGTTGGTACCTTGTCGGTACGAACCGCTGCGTTGGGGGGTGCTACGGTAATTTTGGCTCCGGGTATTACCATTGTATTTAGGGGCAGTTCGGGTACTGCGACTAGACCTGTAGGCTCGGTTCCGTTCTACGGCAGACCGGCTGGAACTACGGGTTGTAGCCCCGCTGCGGTAATTACGTGAATCCCTGTATACCGCAGACCTGTCCTGGTTAGACCTCCCACTGTTGCTCCTGTACCTGCTGTCAGATCGTCCCTGGAGGTTAGATCGTCCCCTGAGTTCAGTAGCGGAACGCGAATCCCTGTAGATGCCACGCCTTGTGCGGTTGTAGGCATAAGTATTGCCGCGATATGGCCAGTTGTAAAAATTCCTGTAATAGTTATTGTAGTAATACGGGTAGTAATAAGGGGAGTAGAATCGTCCACCCCAGCCCCAGCCATATCCATAGCCGTAAAAGCCACCACCCCAGAAAGGATCATAGAACCCGCCGTAATACCAGGGGTTATTCCATCCCCAGCCCCAGCGGAACCTGTTATATCCCCAGGGGTATCCCAGGCCGAATCCCAATCCATAACCAAAGCCGCCCCAGCCCCAGTTATCATCGTAGATATTGATATTTACATTGGTTGCATTGTCTCCCCAGCCGCCATAACCATTATAGGTATTGTCAGTGGCATAATAGCTGGTATCCACACCAAGGCTGTCCTGTTCGGAATCACTGTAATAGGAATCGATATCGGTGAAAACCTCGCTTTCAAGGATCTCATCGTATTCCTCGGCTTTTTGCCCGAAATAGTCACCATATACATTAGTATCATTCCTTACCACTTCCGGCTGTCGCTGTCCTTTTTCAATTCGGACAGTCTCCCCTCCATCAGCATAAATACCGTCAGAGTCGTAATAGGAAGCCTGTTGATAAGAACCACAGGATTGCAGCAACAGTCCTAGCAGGACCACTGGCAGCAGTATCTGTGGGATGGGGCGTTGTATGGATTGTATCATGGTGATAAATTTAATATTGTTGAACAATTAAAAATAGTTAGTTTTACCGAACTATTTCCGTTAAGGAAGTCACAAGTTTTATGCCAAAGTATAGCTAATGGGTAAAAATCTAACAAAACGCAGCGAAGATTATTCCAAATGGTATAACGAACTCGTTGTGAAAGCCGATATGGCTGAGAATTCAGGGGTTAGGGGTTGTATGGTCATCAAACCTTATGGATTCGCGATCTGGGAGAAGATGCAGGCACAGTTGGATAAAATGTTCAAGGAAACAGGGCATGAGAATGCATATTTTCCGCTGTTTATTCCAAAATCATACCTGAGTAAAGAAGCCAGCCATGTGGAAGGCTTTGCCAAAGAGTGTGCCGTGGTAACTCATTATCGCCTGAAGAATGCAGAGGATGGCAGTGGTATCATCGTAGATGAGGATGCCAAGCTGGAAGAGGAGCTTATTGTAAGGCCCACTTCCGAGACCATTATATGGGATACCTATCGCAAATGGATACAGTCTTACAGGGACCTTCCCCTGCTGATCAACCAATGGGCGAACGTGGTACGCTGGGAAATGCGTACCCGGCTCTTCCTGCGGACGGCAGAATTTCTATGGCAGGAAGGGCATACGGCTCATGCCACCAAACAGGAAGCCATTGAGGAAGCAGAGACCATATTGAACATCTATGCCACATTTGCAGAAGAGCATATGGCAGTGCCTGTAATACAGGGAACCAAGACCGAGAGCGAGCGCTTTGCCGGGGCAGTGGAAACCTATTGCATAGAAGCATTGATGCAGGATGGGAAAGCATTGCAGGCAGGAACCTCCCATTTCCTTGGACAGAACTTTGCCAAGGCATTTGATGTAAAATTTGCTAATAAAGAAGGGGTACAGGAACATGTCTGGGCTACTTCCTGGGGAGTATCTACCCGGCTGATGGGTGCACTGGTCATGACGCACAGCGATGATAACGGGCTGGTACTGCCCCCAACGCTGGCGCCTATACAAGTAGTAATTGTTCCTATTTATAAAGGAATAGAGCAGCTGGATGAGATCGCGGAAACCGTAGATCCACTGGTAAAGGAATTGCGGGCCAAGGGCATTTCTGTCAAATTTGATAAACGAGACACCCATAAGCCCGGATTTAAGTTCAACGAATACGAATTAAAGGGGGTGCCGATCCGCCTGGCGATAGGGCAGAGAGACCTGCAGAACGGCACATACGAAGTGGCGAGACGTGATACGCTCAGCAAAGAGACCGTTGCTGCATCAGAAGTTGTCGACAGGATCGAGTTCCTGCTGCAAGACATTCAGAAGAATATCTTTGAGAAGGCGAGAACTTACCGGGACGAACATATTACCCGGGTAGACAGTTACGAGGAATTTAAAAAGGTTCTGAAGAATAAGGGAGGATTTATATCAGCCCATTGGGACGGAACCACGGAAACGGAAGATCGTATTAAGGAGGAGACCAAAGCGACCATTCGTTGTATTCCAATTGATGCGGAAGAGGAAGAAGGGGAGTGTATAATCAGTGGTAAACCTTCCTCCAGGAGGGTGCTTTTTGCCAAGGCGTATTAAAGTCACTAAAAAAAATTCTATACCTCTTGCGGTAGTAAAAAATAATTGTATTTTTGCACCCACCTAATCGAAAAAAATTAGGCGCCGCTAAGCGGTAATTTATTGGCCCGTTCGTCTAGGGGTTAGGACGCCAGGTTTTCATCCTGGTAACAGGGGTTCGATTCCCCTACGGGCTACTAGCAGTTTCCAAGGACTGCAGCTCGCGGTACTTGGAGTTATTTATTGGCCCGTTCGTCTAGGGGTTAGGACGCCAGGTTTTCATCCTGGTAACAGGGGTTCGATTCCCCTACGGGCTACAAGTTTACAGTTCGCTTTTTTGCGACGGAAAAAATTATAAGAGGAAGAAAGATGGCAAATCACAAATCTGCATTAAAGAGGATAAGAAGAAACGAGTCTGTGCGCCTTCGTAACAGGTACCAGCACAAGACCACCCGTAACGCGATCAAAAAATTGCGTAGCGAAACTGACAAGAAGGCTGCCGAGACCTTGTTGCCAACCGTGGTCAGTATGATCGACAAATTATCCAAGCGCAATATCATCCACGCTAATAAGGCTGCAAACCTTAAGAGCAAGCTGATGAAGCAGGTTGCTACCCTTTAATTAAGGAAATTATATCAAAGCATATATCCTGGCCTTTCGGCCAGGATTTTTTTGTTTATAGCTATTCGTAAATTCGAATAATTTCTCCCCTGCCTTTCCCTTCCACACTGCGGACATAAGCCCTCACTACCTTATCCATGGGAACAGGATTGTGACCCGGGAAATAGGATTCATATTTTTCTACGGCATCCTCCACCAGCCCTGACGATACTGCGTTTACCCGTATTCCTTTTTTTATTTCCAGGTCCACGGCCTTTACAAAACTGTGAATACCCCCGTTCACCATAGCTGCACTAGTGGTCATAGGTACCGGGTCATCGGCCAGTATTCCCGTGGTCAGGGTAATAGATGATCCCTCTGTGAGGTATTTGGCACCATACCGTACCAGGTTTACCTGCCCCATTAATTTACTTTGTAGTCCTATGGTGTAATCCGCTTCATCCATATCCGAGAAAGGCGCCCATTTTGCCTCCCCGGCAATACAAATTACAGCTTCTATATCCTGGACCTCCCGGTACATTTTCTCGATACTTTCGGTCTTGCTGATGTCAACCTGAACATCCCCGCTGTTGCGGCCGGCCAGGATCACCTCGTGCGAACGGGAGAAATGGTCTGCAACCTTTTTCCCGATAGTTCCGTAACCTCCTATGATCACTATTTTCATATGTCTGTATTTTTGATATTACAGGATAAAAAAAATCCCGGTACCATACAGTACCGGGATCAGTTTTTTATAAGAATCCTGTTTTACTGACTCATGGTCATCAGGAACTCTTCGTTGTTCTTGGTCTGCTTAATACGCTGTTCCATGAATTCCATCGCTTCTACAGGGTTCATGTCTGCAAGGTATTTGCGCATGATCCACATTCTCTGAATGGTATTCTCGTCCAGTAACAGGTCATCTCTCCTGGTTGATGAGGAGATCAGGTCTATGGCTGGGAAAATTCTGCGGTTACTGATACGCCTGTCTAGCTGTAATTCCATGTTACCGGTACCTTTGAATTCCTCGAAGATAACTTCGTCCATCTTAGAGCCGGTCTCGGTCAGTGCTGTCGCGATAATAGATAGGGATCCACCGTTTTCTATATTCCGGGCAGCTCCGAAGAAGCGTTTTGGTTTGTGAAGCGCATTGGCATCCACACCTCCGGAAAGAACTTTCCCGGATGCAGGCTGAACCGTGTTGTAAGCCCGTGCCAAACGAGTAATGGAATCGAGCAGGATGACGACATCATGGCCGCATTCTACCAGGCGTTTTGCCTTCTCCAGTACGATGTTGGCTACTCTTACGTGTTCTGTAGCTTCTTTGTCAAAGGTAGAAGCAACAACTTCACCGCGTACATTACGTTGCATATCCGTAACCTCTTCCGGTCTTTCATCGATTAGAAGGATGATCTGGTATACTTCCGGGTGGTTGGCCGCGATAGCGTTAGCGATATCTTTCAGCAACATGGTCTTACCCGTCTTAGGCTGGGATACGATCATACCACGCTGTCCTTTCCCTATAGGGCAGAACAGGTCCATGATACGGGTAGAGATATTGCTCTGGCGCTCGGCCAGTTTAAATTTTTCTCTTGGGAATAACGGGGTTAAATGCTCAAAGGATACGCGGTCTCTTACTACCTGCGGATCCATCCCGTTAATTTTGTTCACTTTGATCAGTGGAAAATACTTCTCACCTTCTTTAGGTGGTCTGACGTTCCCTAAAACAGTATCCCCGGTTTTCAGACCAAAAAGTCGGATCTGGGATTGGGAAACGTAAATATCATCAGGGGAAGACAGATAATTGTAATCTGAGGATCTTAAAAACCCGTAACCATCCTGCATAATATCCAGGACTCCTTCGCTTTCGATAATGCTGTCAAACTCGTACTCGGGTTGCTTGTACTTGTTCTTCAGGTCTTTGTCAAAATTGTTATTGTCTTTCTTTTCCCTGTTGCCTTTAGGGTGGGAACCTCTTTTATCCCTTGATTTCTGTGGGGGATTATTGCGGTTACCGGTATTCTGCTGCCTGTTGTCCTGTTGTTTCTCTTCAGGCTTCTCCTGTTTTTCAGCTTTGGCAGTGGGAGCTTCAGATTTTTGCTGTGAAGCGCTGTCATTGCTGCGGCTGTCCTTTGGATTGTCCTTGCTGACACGTGCTCTCTTAGGTTTGTTCCTGGAATCCTTGTTCTGAGGTTCCTTGTTCTGGGAGTCCTTGCTTTGAGAGTCCTTGTTCTCGGTTGGAGCAGCAGCTACAGTTTCCTGCACAGCTTTAGGATTGCTGGCCTGAACATCGAGGATCTGGTAGACCAGGTCTAGTTTTTTCAGGGTTTTGTACTTGGAAACATTTAAATCTTTAGCAATGCTTTGAAGCTCGGGAAGCTTCTTTGCTTTTAAATCTGAAATCTCAAACATCGAGTATTGAATAAGTTATACTTTGGTAAAAAAGTCTATGAAGTAATGTTATTGTGGGTGTTACGAGGGAATGATATCCCAGTCGGTAAGTGTTGCATCTAATAACAAAGCAATATTACAAATAATTTTCAATATTTGCCCTGTAAAATTCAAAAAGACCTGTATTTTTGCACTTCGAATGACCATTTAGACCATGATCCAAAGAATTCAGAGCTTATATTTACTGATCGTTGTGATTTTAGGAGGTGTACTTCCTTTCTGGCTCAACCTGTGGTCTGATGCTGATGGTAATGCTATGTTCGCAAAAGATGATGTATTCATCTCAGCGGCCTTTTTTGGATCGGCCCTGTTGGCCATAGTTGCCATTTCCCTTTACAAGTTTCGAAAAAAACAGTTTATTGCAAACCGTTTTAATATCATATTGAATCTTTTTTTACTGGGATTTTTCGTTTACCGATCGCTAAACTTATCCGGAGAAACTTCGGTTTCAGAGAAGGGTATTGGGATGTTGATTCCTGTATTTTCTATCGTTTTCTTGGTCTTGGCCAACAAGTCCATAAAGAAGGATGAAGATCTTGTAAAATCTGTTGATCGCTTACGTTAAACCTAACATCTTAGTAGTATTAGTGCGTAAGACCCTGATAAGCATTGCTTGTCAGGGTTTTTTGCGTTTCAGCCCCGCTTGCCTAATTCGATCACTTCAAGGTTCCGGATGTCTTTTCCCGATATGGAAAAACGCAACATCGTCCTTACCTGGTGAAATCCCTGTTTACCGCAGGCACCGGGGTTCATGTGCAGCAAGCCTAATTTTTTGTCGTTCATCACTTTAAGAATATGGGAGTGGCCGCAAATAAATAATTTTGGGGGGTCCTGGGTCAGCATTTCCCTGATCCTGTAATTGTAGGCCCCGGGATATCCCCCGATATGGGTGATCCACACGTCAACCTCTTCACATTTAAAACGGTTGTGCAGCGGGAATTCTCTCTGGATCTGGTGGTTGTCGATATTGCCGTAGACGGCCCTCACTGGTTTTAGCTCCTTTAGCGCGTCGGTTACCTCCAACGTGCCTATGTCACCGGCGTGCCAGATCTCATCGGCTTGTTTTGCATATTTAAGGATTGTCTTATCCATGTGTCCGTGGGTATCGGAGAGAAGAAGGATGTTGGTCATTGATTCAGGATATTTTAAAAAATGCTCTGTGCCACTGTTTCCGGAAAGCAACGGCATAGCCAGGATGGGTTAGTAAATAAAAGATTCAGGTATCTTTGTGGCTCACAAAAATAACGATAACCCTTGAGATATTTTATACACTTCTCTTATGATGGTACGGCTTACCACGGTTGGCAGATGCAACCCAATGCACTTACGGTGCAGCAGGTACTGCAAGGTGCTGTGAGCACCTTGCTGCGGCAAGACACGCCCCTTACGGCAGCGGGGCGAACAGATGCAGGGGTACATGCGCGGCAGATGTATGCACATTTTGAGACAGAGAAGTTAGAAGACAGTGAGCAATTGGTATACAGGTTAAATTCCCTGTTACCTGAGGATATTGGGGTTCGGGAAATTTTCCCGGTACCCGACGAGGCACATGCCCGGTTTTCTGCCACGGGAAGGTCTTACGAATACTGGGTCAGTTACCAGAAAGATCCTTTCCTGAGGGATCATGCGCTCTGGGTAAAACAGGAGCTGGATGTGAGGGCGATGAACAAGGCCGCTGAACTGTTGCTGGAACACCGGGATTTTGAATGTTTTTCCAGGTCGCAGTCGGATGTCAAAACGTTTATCTGTGACGTCCGCAGGGCGGAATGGATACAGGAAGAACAAAAGCTGGTATTCCATATAACCGCCGATCGTTTCCTCCGGAACATGGTGCGAGCAGTAGTTGGTACCTTGCTGCAGGTAGGGATGGGGAAGATCGGGAAAGAAGATGTTAATGCAATTATAAAAAGTAAGGATAGGGGAGAGGCAGGAGCCTCCGTAGCTGCAAAAGGATTATATTTGACCCGGGTCGATTACCCGGAGTCATTGATGATTTACCGCGATGATCAGGCGGGCAAATCTCACAGTTAAAGCACATATTGACGATATTCTTTTATGGACCAGGAAGGCGGGAAAGCATTTGATTTAAGGTTATTTAACAGGCTGATGGAGCATACAAAGCCCTATCGACTTACCTTTTACGGTGTTGCCCTGGCAGCTATCCTGATATCTGGCTTTGCTGTTCTTACCCCGCTCCTTGTAGGTGATATCGTAGACGAAGCCATCAAACAGGAAGATGCGAAAGAACTCCTTAACCTGGTGCTGGCCCTGGGAGGAGTATTGATCGGCCAGGTTATCAGTCAATTGCTATTTAATTACTACGCGAATTGGCTCGGGGAATCAGTGATCCGCGATGTAAGGATCCGGCTGTTCCGTCATATGATGGGATTCCGGATGAAATATTTTGACAATTCTTCTATCGGGGTACTCGTCACCAGGTCTGTGGCTGACCTGCAGCGAATCGGGGAGATCTTCAGCCAGGGATTTTTCGTGATCGTGGCAGACCTGCTGAAAATGTTAGTAGTGGCCATTACGATGCTTGTGATCAACTGGAAATTATCACTGATCGTTTTCAGCCTGCTGCCCCTGATCATCTATGCCACCCGGCTTTTCCAGAAAGCCATGAAGAAGGCCTTTATCGATGTGCGGGCACAGGTTTCCAACCTGAATTCATTCGTTCAGGAACGTATCACCGGGATGAAGATCGTACAGCTCTTTACCCGTGAAAAAATTGAAAGCAGGAAGTTCAGGGAAATCAATAAGAAACACCAGGATGCCTGGCTTAAAACGGTCTGGTATAACTCTTTCTTCTTTCCTATTGCCGATATTGTTTCCTCCATAACCGTCGGTCTGATCGTCTGGTACGGTGGGTTATTGAACGTGACCAATGTTAATGTGGAGGAGTACGGGATGATCTTTTCCTTTATTATGCTCTCCGGTGAATTGTTCCGTCCATTGCGGCAGATTGCAGATAAATTCAATACCCTCCAAATGGGTATGGTTGCCGCGAACAGGGTATTCAAGATCCTTGATACCAAAAGTCATATCGAGGATGCCGGGACCCTGGTCAAGGAAGAGGTTAAAGGAGATATCAGCTTCAGGGATGTCCGATTTGGTTACTTGCCTGATGAAGAGGTGCTGAAAGGGATCAGTTTCGAAGTCAAGGCCGGTCAGACCATGGCCATAGTTGGTGCTACCGGAGCTGGTAAGTCAACGATCATCAACCTGCTCAACCGTTTTTACGAGATCCAGTCGGGCAGTATCTGTGTGGATGACATCGATGCCCGGGAGTACAAGCTTGCTTCCCTGAGGAGTCATATCGCGATTGTCCTGCAGGATGTATTCCTCTTTGCGGATACCATCGCCAATAATATATCCCTGAAAGATCCCAATATAACCCCGGAAACGATCGAGGCGGCGGCCAGGCAGATCGGAGTGCACGAGTTCATCAGTACCCTTCCCGGGGGCTACCAGTACAATGTAAAGGAAAGGGGCACCATGCTTAGCAGCGGACAGCGGCAGCTGATCGCTTTCCTGCGGGCTTATGTGAGCAACCCCAGTATCCTGGTTCTTGACGAAGCAACATCCTCCGTGGATACCTATACAGAGCGGCTGATACAGAAAGCCACGGATAAAGTGACCGAAGGTCGTACCTCCATCATCATTGCTCACCGCCTTGCGACGGTTAAAAAAGCGGATAAAATCTTAGTGATGGATGCCGGCCGGATCGTAGAGACCGGGACCCATAAGGAACTTCTGAAAAAAGGAGGGTATTACAGCAACCTGTACGAAGCCCAGTTCCTGGCCGAAGAGGTTGCCTGAGTTCAGGCAGGTCTGAAATCGCTGAGCGAAAGTATTCCACTGGCGAAAAAGAACACCATCATCAGCATAATCAACCCGATATAACCCATAAAAGCCAGCAGGCTGAACAACAGGCCCCGACCCACGAATGCGGTAGTGGAATAGCGGTGGATCCTTTGTTGTACATAAAAAGAATAAATCAACATCGTCAGCATCATGGGAATACCCATCTTCATATAGGTGTCAGGAGAAAAAATAAGAATGGCAAGACTTACGGGGAAGGATAGGATACTCCATTGAGCCATGATATATAGAAAGGTGATGATGTGTTCTGTCAGCACATAATCTTTTTTATTGAAGGTCAACCGGCCTGCAATACTGAATACCGGTATATACAGCAGGAAAACAAAACTGGAAATATCCATGACCACATCCATCATCTTATTCATGGTTTCCTCCCTGACTCCTGAATTAAAAATGTCATAAGACATCTGGTCCTGGAAAAATTTCTGGAGCAGGAAAAGCAATAAACCGGCCAGGGTCAGGGCGATACCCAGGTAACTGATAGGGTTGAGGTATTTCTTCCGCAGCCCCCCGATATATCCCGAGATTACGACTTCCGGTTGGGTGATCAAATGAATGAAGGTGAGGGTGATCGAGTTATCAAGGTTGAAATAGCGCTCTGCTATATCCTGCCACAGGTTTTTAAAATTCAACCGGTTACGTATAACCTTTGCTCCGCACTTGTTGCAGAAATTGCTGGAGGGCTCAAGTGGGGCAGAACAATTTTTACAGGTCATTAACTGGAAATTTAAAGCAGGTCTTTCTTCAGCATCTCTGTTAACTCAGGGATATCCTTATACAGTACAAATTCCCCGTTCTTGATATAGGATATTTGCCCGGATTCTTCACTGACCACGAGTACCAAAGCATCTGTCTTTTCTGTAATGCCCACAGCTGCCCGGTGGCGTAGCCCGAACCTGAGAGGGATATTCTTCTCTTTGGAAATAGGAAGGATAACCCTGGTGGCCACGATATAATTGTCCTGGATGATCGCTGCCCCATCGTGGAGCGGACTGTTCTTGTAAAAAATACTTTCCAGGATGGGCTGGTTGATCTCGGCGTACATCTTGTCCCCGGACGACTTGACAAAATCAAGGGAGTTGCTCCGCTCAAATACGAGGATTGCACCGGTTCTGCTCTTGCCCATTTTTTCGCAGGCGCTGAGGATGGCATCCAGGTCTACCTTGGTATTGATCGTCTCTTCTCTCAGGAATTTGAAATGACGCAGGTACTGCCTCTTGTTGGCAAAATTGGTAGAGCCGATCATGAGCAGGAATTTCCGGATCTCCTGTTGGAATACGATTATCAGCGCGATAAGTCCCACTTGCATAAAGCCGCCCACCATACTGCTGATCATCTTCATGTTCAGGAGTTCGGTGGTTTTCCAGAAAGCCCAGATAATCACGATCCCGATAAAAATATTGATGGCTACCGTACCGCGAACCAGCTTGTACACGTAGTAAAGTAGAATAGCGACGAGGACGATATCTATCAGGTCCGTGATCTTAAAATCAAGAAAGTTCAGAAAATCCAATCCGTGCCGTTTTTGGTAAATTTAGCAATTACACGCATAAATGTAGGGATTTGAGATTTTACCCGTTAAAATAATTTGAGTTGTTATGAAATGCGCTGTCGTAAGCTGTTAATTTACAGCAGTTAAGCTTTCTTTCAGCTTTTCGTGCAGGGTGATGCATTCCATTGCTGCCTGAACATCATGTACCCTTAAAATACATGCTCCTTTCTGCAAGGCATAGGTATTCAGGACAGTAGTGCCATTCAGGGATTGATCCGGATCCACCCCTAGAAATTTATAGATCATGGATTTCCTGCTTAACCCGGCAAGGACGGGGAATCCGAATTCTGATAAAACCTCCAGCTGGGCGAGTAAATGGTAGTTCTGGTCCAGGGTCTTCGCGAAACCAAAACCCGGGTCAAGGATACAGTCCTTTATCCCGTGATCATGGGCCTCTGCTATTTTTTCCGAAAAGTAGTGCCCGATAGCAGTGAACAGGTTGTCGTAAGAAGTGAGTTCCTGCATGGTTTTCGGGTTTCCCCGCATATGCATCATAACATACGGGGCCTGGAACTCACCCACCACCTGCATCATCTTTTCATCACCGTTGCCTGCGGTGATATCGTTGATCATCGCGGCTCCTGCTTCCAATGCCTTCCGTGCAACCTCAGACCGGAAGGTATCTACAGATATTAAGACACCGGGATAATTTTCGCGAAGCAGTGAGATCACTGGGATCACGCGTTGTATTTCTTCTTCCAAAGGCACTTCATCAGCCCCGGGCCGGGAACTGTAGCCGCCCAGATCTATAAAGGTCGCCCCTTCATTGAGCATATTACCTGCCTGTAATACTATGGATTCTTGGTCATTGTAGCGTCCCCCGTCGTAAAAGGAGTCGGGCGTAAGGTTCAGGATTCCCATCACCTTGGGTTGGGTGAGGTCCAGCAGTTCACCTCGGCAATTCAGGGTCATATTCGTGGAAGTTTGTGCAGCTC
Source organism: Zeaxanthinibacter enoshimensis (assembly GCF_004362865.1). Classification (GTDB taxonomy): domain Bacteria; phylum Bacteroidota; class Bacteroidia; order Flavobacteriales; family Flavobacteriaceae; genus Zeaxanthinibacter; species Zeaxanthinibacter enoshimensis. Next base: position 226,836 of record NZ_SNYI01000003.1, read on the forward strand.
TCTTGCGCTTCGGACCTCTAAAAGCCCTACTTTTGAACATTTCATTATTTTAGCGAAATTTACGCAAATTACCAGTAACTACATGCAGCAAACTTCGGAACAATACGACGCGGTGATCCATACGTGCCGGGAGTTATTTAAAAAGAAAATGAAGGATTACGGCAGTGCCTGGCGGATCCTCCGGTTGCCGTCGCTTACAGACCAGGTGTTTATCAAAGCACAGCGAATCCGTGGTTTGCAGCAAAACGCTGTACGCAAGATCGACGAAGATGAGCGATCAGAGTTTATCGGGATCATCAACTATTCGGTCATGGCCCTGATCCAGCTCGAATTAGGAATTGCGGAACAACCGGACCTTGATGAAGAAGAGGCCCTTTCCCATTACAACAAACAGGTCGGGGAAACCAAGCGGCTCATGGAAGACAAGAACCATGATTACGGGGAGGCCTGGCGCGAGATGCGCGTGAGTTCCCTCACAGACCTTATCCTTCAGAAATTGCTCAGGGTTAAACAGATAGAGGACAATAAGGGGAAAACACTGGTAAGTGAAGGGATTGAAGCAAACTACCAGGATATGGTCAATTACGCTGTATTTGCCATGATCCACCTAAACTCAAAAGCAAATATCTGATATGAAATATCTGGTGGGCGCAGCCCGATGGATTGTTGGAATCCTTTTTATTTTCAGTGGACTCATCAAATTGAACGACCCTGTGGGGTTCTCCTTTAAACTGGAAGAATACTTCAGCCCTGCTGTCCTGGACCTGGATTTTTTAACTCCTTATGCCCTGGCGATCTCTCTATTCGTGGTCATCCTGGAGGTTTTACTTGGGGTGATGCTACTGGTTAGGTTCCGGGTGAAATTTACAGTCTGGAGCCTGCTCCTGATGATCATCTTCTTTACCTTCCTGACTTTTTATTCCGCATATTATAACAAGGTGACTGATTGTGGTTGCTTCGGGGATGCGATCAAACTCACCCCCTGGGAATCCTTTACTAAAGATATTATCCTGCTGATACTCATCGTATTCCTGTTCGTGAAACGGGACCTGATATCAGCAGTAGCAACCTATAAAGTAAGAAGCTTGGTGTGCCTGCTGGCCCTGGTTGCCTCAGTAATCTACGCCAATTACGTGTTGAACCATCTCCCCGTGGTGGACTTCCGGCCCTATAAGCTAGGTGCTAACCTGGAGGACGGCATGAATGTTCCCGAAGATGCGCCCAAACCAATTTACGAGTACGCCTGGAAATTCAATGTAGACGGGCAGGAAAAGATCGTAGTCACCCAGGGAGAATATCCAAGCGTGGAAGGGGAATTTATCGGGGTAGAAACCACCGAGATACAGGAAGGTTATGAACCCCCTATCCACGATTTTACCATAGAGCAGGGTGGGCAAGACTTTGCGGCAAACATGTTGCAGGAAGATCGCCTGGTTATGGTGATCGCTTACGACCTGGCCAAAAGCAATCTGCATGCATTTACGGAAGTACGCGAAATGGCTAAGGAGGCAAAATCTGCCGGTTACAAGGTGATAGGGATGTCGGCTTCCGATGAGGAACAGGCGGCCACTGTCAGGAAGAAATACGGCCTGGATTTCGAATTCTATTTTACAGACCAGACTACCCTGAAGACCATTATCCGTTCTAACCCGGGTATCCTGGTGTTGCATAAGGGAACGGTGGTGCAGAAGAAGCACCATAACGATATTGATGAACTGACTTTTAAAAAATAAGGAGCTAAATCAACCCGGCAATCAAACGGGTAGGAGTAAGTTTAGCGGGAATATAATTTTAATACGAGACTTATGAGAAACAAGATAGTAGCAGGGAACTGGAAAATGAACAAAGACCGGGAAGAAACTGAAGTCCTGCTGGCAGAACTGGCAGCTAAGCTTCCGGATACCACGGCCGAGGTCATGGTGGCACCTACCTTCGTCAACCTGCAGGAGGCGGTGCGTTTACTGGAAAACTCTACCATACAGGTTATTGCACAGAATATGCACTACGCCGATAACGGGGCCTTTACCGGCGAGATCTCGGCGCCAATGCTCAACAGTATCGGGATAGATACAGTGATCCTTGGGCACTCGGAAAGACGGGCGTATTTTGGTGAAACTGACGAACTGCTGGCGAAAAAAGTAGCCGCTGCCCTTGAAAAGAATATGAGGGTGATCTTTTGTTTCGGAGAAGAACTGGAAGATCGTAAGTCCGGGAAACACTTTGAGCTTGTGGAAAGTCAGCTCCGCAACGCGTTGTTCAACCTGGAGGCCGATGACTGGAACAGGATAGTCCTGGCTTATGAACCGGTTTGGGCTATCGGGACAGGGGAAACTGCCAGCCCCGAACAGGCACAGGAAATGCATGCTTTTATCCGTAAAGTGATCACCGACAAGTATAACGGAGAACTGGCAGAAAAGATATCAATCCTTTACGGGGGGAGTGTAAAACCCGGGAATGCTAAAGAGATCTTCTCTAAACCTGATGTTGACGGGGGATTGATTGGCGGTGCCTCTTTAGTGGCAGATGATTTCATGGCCATCGTGGAGGCTATTTAAAGATTCCCCATTGTGATGTTGGAAAAATTGAGATAAGGAAACAGGGAATAGATCATGGAAAAGGAATATTTTATTGAATACAGCTTCAGTCTGAAACCTGTACAGCCGTATTCGGATATACTGGTGGCCGAACTGTCCGAGCTGGGGTTTGACAGTTTTGTTGAAAATGAAGATGGCCTGCTGGCCTATATCGAGGCTGATAGCTGGCATAAGGATATACTGTCAGGAATTCATATCCTCAAACAAGCCGCTGCAGGGATCAACTACAATTATAAACGTGTTGCCCAGCAAAACTGGAATGCCAAATGGGAAGCGGATTTTCATCCCATAGAGCTGGGCGACCTTTGCAGGGTACGGGCTCCGTTTCATGAAAAAAAGGATGTCAAGTACGATATAGAGATCGCCCCGAAGATGAGTTTCGGAACAGGGCATCACGAAACTACCTACATGATGCTGCAATGGGCTCTGGAGGTAGATTTTGATGGATTATCCGTTTTAGATATGGGATGTGGTACCGGCGTGTTGGCTATTATTGCCGCGATGAAAGGTGCAGCCGAAATTGATGCCATTGATATTGATTCGTGGAGTTATGAAAATGCAAGGGAGAATGCAGAACGCAACGGGCAGGAACATATCCGTGTTCTTCATGGCGATGCAGAGCTGTTAGGGGAGAAGCTGTACGATCTTATCTTTGCTAATATCAATAAGAACATCCTTCTGCAGGATATCCCCGTCTATGCCTCCTGCCTGAAGGAAAACGGTATATTATTATTGAGCGGGTTCTACAAAGAAGACCTGGACGATATCACCGGCAGGTGTGCCGAGTTTGGGCTAAATCATCAAAAAAATATTTTAAAAAACAATTGGGTTTCAGCTAAATATGTAATTTAGGAAGTGAATAAAGTCCGTGCTATGAGTACCAAGGAAAAACTTTTAGAAGAATTATTACTCGAGGAAGAAACCCTGAAACAGAACGAGATCGTCCTTTTTAACGATGACGTAAATACATTTGATCATGTGATTGATACCCTGATCAGTGTTTGCGACCACACCCCGGAACAGGCAGAGCAATGCTCCCTGATCGTTCACTACAACGGGAAATGCACTGTTAAAACCGGCGAATACACCGATCTGAAACCTCGTTGCAGTAAGTTGCTGCAAGCTGGTCTTAATGCAGAGATCATTTAATAAACCTGCTGTTTCGGGACTATTCCCTTATCCTGTAAGATTTAGTACCTTTATCGGGTAACACCGCCAAAGTATGCTTGTAGCCAGGATACCTATCCTCTTACTACTTTTTCTATCCTGCAGCGCCGTCCAGGCACAATTATTACCCCCTATACAGAATTTTACCCCCGGAATTTACGGGGCCGAGAACCAGAACTGGGGAATCACCCAGGCTGATAACGGGTTCGTGTATGTCGCTAATAATAGCGGGTTGCTGGAATTCAACGGCTCTGACTGGCAGCTGTATCCCACTCCGAATGGTTCCATAATGCGCTCGGTTGAGGCAGTCGGAACCAGGATCTATACCGGTTTTTATATGGAATTCGGGTATTGGGAAGCGGATGAGGCCGGTACACTTCAGTATCAATCCCTGGTAGATTACAGCCCGGAGCCCTTGATAGAGGACGAGCAGTTCTGGAAGATTGTGGCGATAGAAAATTACCTGCTTTTCCAGTCCCTGGAGCGGATCTATATTATGGACACCCGGGATAATACGATCGAGATAATAGATTCCGGTTCTAAACGAGCCCAGTTATTTTTATTCGGGGACAGTGTCTTCTTCCACAGGTCCGGCAAAGGTCTTTTTAAACTGGACAAGGGCCAGGCAGTACCGGTTACGGATTCATCCGCGATCGGGGAATCAGGCATAGCGGGATTGGTCTCGTTCGATGATACTCCTGTCCTTATCACGACCCATGGACAATTTTATGAATTTGAGGGTAACGACATAAAAGAATGGAGAAGTGCGAATGGTCCCCAATTAAAGGGAATTGAAATCTACAGCAGCGCCCAGCTCAGGGATGGAAGTGTGATCCTCGGAACAATATCCTCCGGGATATACCATTTAGATCCGGAGGGCAATGTGATGGCGCATATCGACAAAGAAAAAGGCCTTAATAATAATACGGTGCTTTCCATCTACGAAGACCGGGATCAAAACCTGTGGCTGGGATTGGATAACGGGATAAGCATCCTGAACCTTCATTCCCCGTTCAGCGAATTCAGTGATAAGATAGGGAGACTCGGGGTGGTTTATGCCGCACAGGTCTTTGAGGAACACTTATACCTTGGTACGAACCAAGGATTGTTCAGGAAACCTGTGGAATCCGAGATGCCCTTTGAATTAGTAGAAGGGACTACGGGGCAGGTCTGGTGTCTTCGAGTCTTTGATGAGCAGTTGTTCTGTGGGCATAATTCGGGTAGCTTTATTGTAGATGGAAATAAAGCCAAGCTGATCTCTGGTTTGCCGGGTACATGGGATATTAAAAAGATCTCTGGCCATCCCGGGAAATTACTTCAGGGTAATTACAACGGCCTAAGCATACTCGAAAAACAGGGGACAGAGTGGGTGCTCCGAAATAAACTTAAAGGATTCGAGATTTCGAGCCGGTTCTTTGAATTTCTCGACAGCTCAAAGATCCTGGTGAATCACGAATACAAGGGGCTTTATAAGCTGAATATTGATGATGAGTTGACCGTATTGGAGGAGATAGCAAGGGAACCTCCCAGAGGGGTTGGTGCCAGCCTGGTGCGCTTTAACAACCAGGTTTTGTACGCCTCCAATAACGGGGTTTTCCGTTATAATGCAATTTCGGATGCCCTGGAGCCGGATACCTTGCTGACCGATTTAATGTATGCCGACGATGAGCCCCCGATAGGTATTCTCATTAGTGATCCACAGAATAACAGGCTGTGGAGTTTCTCCCGGAATACCATCAGCTATGTAGGTCCGGGAAAATTCGATAATCGTCCGCAGCTGACCAGGATTCCCGTACCAGCGGATTTCAGGAGAGCTCTCGGTGTTCTTGGTTTTGAATGTATTTCACCTATAGGAGCAGATCGTTACCTGATAGGGTCCTCTAATGGTTATGTAACCCTGGACCTCAAAAAGATAAAATCTGTAACATACGAAGTCTTTATCACAACCATTGAAAATGAGTTCTATGATAATTCATTAAAGAAACAACCCCTTAAATCCGGGTTAGCCTTTCCTTTTACCGATAACAATCTCAGGATAGAATTTACAGTGCCCGAATTTGAGAAATATACCGAAGTACAGTACCAGTACCGGTTATTGGGGCTTTATGATGAATGGAGTAACTGGTCGGCGGATCCTGAGGTTACATTTAATAATCTGCCTTACGGGAAATATACCTTCGAGGTAAAAGCCAGGGTGGGCGCCGGCGTTACAGAGGAGGCTGCGGTATTTGAATTCAGGGTCCAGAGGCCATTTTATCTCTCTAATTTTGCAATAGTAGTGTACGTACTCTTATTGGTATTACTCGGTTTCCTGGTGCACAAGGTTTACCGCACATATTATAAGAAACAACAGGCCAGGATATTGGAGGAAAATGCGAAAAGGGAGAAGAGCAAAAAAATAAAAGCGAAGAGAAAGATCGTCCAGCTGAAGAATGAACAGTTAAAACAGGAAATTGAGAGCAAGAACAGGGAGCTGGCCGCTTCTACTATGAACCTTATCAAGAAGAACGAATTTCTTGGTCAGCTTAAGTCCCAGTTAGAAACTGTCGGGAAAGATCCCCGGATCAAGTCTGTTATTCGTACTATAGACAGGAATATTAATAATGAAGACGATTGGAAAATCTTTGAAGAGGCATTCAATAATGCGGATAAGGACTTCCTGAAACGCATGAAAGACCTGCACCCCCAGCTGACCTCTAAGGATCTCCGTCTTTGTGCTTATTTACGACTGAATTTATCCTCCAAAGAAATAGCTCCCCTCCTCAACATTTCGGTAAGAAGCGTAGAGGTAAAACGTTACCGTCTTCGCAAGAAAATTGACTTAGCTCGCGAAAACAGTCTGTCAGACTACATTCTATCCGTCTGAAAAAACTCTACATGCTGTTTCTTCACCACAACATCACCACAACATTCTGCTTAAATGAGGCAAATAGCTCATTTAAATTAGCTTGGTAAAAATGATGAGATAGTAATATTTTGGGGGTTTTATTGCTTATTTGTCATTTATGGTTCAGTTTTATTGATAATGTATGTTTTTTGTAGTGGTGCGATATAACATGTAGGTTCTTCTTTTTTGTAGATTGAGATTTCAAATACTACAACACATGAAGCACATTTACCTATTGCTGTTGGTTTTTGCCACTTCGATCTCCTGGGGCCAGGAATTCGCACTCAGTGGCGTAGTACGGGATGCTACCTTAAATGAACCCTTACCGGGTGTCAATGTTATCATCAAGAACACCAGCAGGGGAACTACTACAGACTTTGACGGTAACTTCACCGTGCAGAATATCAGCACGGGGGATGTACTGGTTTTCTCTTCCATAGGGTTTCTGACCAGGGAAGTTACAGTACAAGGAACAGACCCAATTACGGTGATCTTGCAGGATGACGTAAGTGCATTAGATGAGGTAGTCGTTGTCGGTTACGGAACCCAGACCAAGAAGGAGATCACAGGTGCGGTTTCGGTAGTAGGTTCAGAAACTATTGAAGAACTGAACCCAACCCGGGTAGAACAGGCCCTGCAGGGCCAGGTAGCCGGGGTGCAGGTGACTTCTGAATCCGGATCACCCGGTGCCGGGTCTAATATCCGTATCCGCGGTATCTCCACAAATGGGGACAACAGGCCTCTTATCCTGGTGGACGGGAACGTGATCGAAGATCTCAGTGTGATCAATCCAGGGGACATAGAAAGTATTAATATACTAAAGGATGCTACAGCTGGTATTTACGGGGTGCGAGCTGCCAACGGGGTAGTCCTGATCACGACCAAGACCGGGAAGCGCAATAGTGATCTTCAATTTAATTACGATGCCTACGCAGGTTTCCAGGAAACTTCCAGGAAGATCCCGGTACTGAATGCGACGGAATATGCCCTGATCCTCAACGAGGCGTTTACGGCCGGGGGTGATGCTGCTCCTTTTCCTAATGTATCTCGTTTGGGGGAAGGTACCGACTGGCAGGATGAGGTTTTCCAGAAAGCACCTATCATCAATCACAACCTGACCATTAACGGCGGGAGTGAGAAATCTACGTATTCGTTCGGAAGCTCCTTCCTGACCCAGAATGGGATCGTCGGCGGACCCAAATCGAATTTCAGGAGGTGGACCACCCGTATTAACTTCAATACGGAACTCTTTAAGGATTTTAAACTGACAACCAATCTTCTTTATACCGGGACCAACCGGAAGACACTTCCTGAAAACGCACTCGGCTCTGTTTTGTTCAATTCCCTGAACAACGCCCCTACTTTCGGTATCAGGGACAGAGATGGTAATTTTACCCTGGCAGAAGGGCTTGGGAACGAAGTGATCAATCCGCTGGCACAGATCAGTAACACTTATAATGAAAACGACGTAGACAGGATCAGTGGTAAGATCGGCGGAAGCTATACGTTTTTCAACGATTTTACCGTAGAAAGTAACTTCCAGTTCAACTATGCCGAAGTGTATAGCAGGTTCTTTGCCCCCGAGGTATTCTACGGTTCGGGTAAAGTATTCAATATTGATCGGAATTTCGTGGTTGAAGGAAAAAACCTGTTCCGGGATTTTACCTGGGATAACTTCATCAATTACGAGAAAACCCTGTCTGACGATCACAATATCAAAGCAACCCTGGGGATGTCGGTCTTCAAGACCACGGGTCTGTTTTCAGGAAGTACCGGTTTTGATATTCCTAATAATGATTTCCAGCAAGCCTTCCTGACCAATGCCTCGGATGTGGTAGATAATTTCATCAATACCGCTGGAAAATTTGATTCGCGTTTACTCTCATATTTTACCCGCTTACAGTATAACTACAAGGGCAAATATCTGCTATCTGGAATTATCCGCCGTGACGGTTCCACCAATTTCGGTCCGCGGAACAGGTTTGGGTACTTCCCTTCGGGTTCAGTAGGATATATTATTTCTGAGGAGCAATTCCTTCAGGATAGTGATGTGCTTACATTCCTGAAATTAAGAGGAAGTTACGGTATTGTAGGTAACGACCGTATAGGGGGCAATGCTTTCCGTTCAGTGCTTTCCGGAGAAGGGGCTTATGTACTAGGGGGAGAGCTATTGTTCGGCCAGGCCGTGGGAGCTATCTCTAACCCTGAGATACAGTGGGAAGAGCAAAAAACCCTGGATATAGGGGTAGATATGAAGCTCTTTAATAACCGGGTGGATATAACTGCAGATTATTTTAAAAAACGTACAGAGGACCTGCTGGTTTCCCCTCCTGTCTCGGGGATACTGGGAGCGGCTGCACCGGGATCAGGATCTCCTACGGTCAATGCAGGTACTGTAGAGAATAAAGGATTTGAATTTGCAATCGGGTATAACAGTGATGCTTCGAAGGATTTCTACTATAACATCAATTATAACATGACCTTCCTGGAGAACGAGGTGATCTCTGTAAACAATGGTGTCGGGTTTATTCCCGGGGGATCCTTCGGGGTAGGCCAGGATCCGCCCGCCAGGATGGAAGACGGTAAACCCCTGGGGTATTTTTACGGATTGCAGACTGACGGAATCTTCCAGAACCAGGCCGAGGTTGATGCTCATGCCACCCAGGCGAATGCGGCACCCGGTGATCTGAGGTTCGTAGATATCAATGGGGATGGTGTGATCGATTCTAGGGACAGGACCGATATCGGGAATCCTATTCCTGATGCCACCATGGGTCTTAATCTTTCACTTAATTACAAGGCCATTGATTTCACAGCTTATGCCTTTGCCTCGGTTGGTAACGAAATTGTCCGTAATTACGAGAGAAACCAGCCTCGGGTAAACAGGTCTGTTTATACTCTCAACCGTTGGACAGGAGAGGGAAGCACTAATAGTTATCCGAGGATGACCACGGGAGCCACCTCTAACACCTTGTTCTCAGATTTCTTCGTGGAGGATGGATCCTTCGTACGTCTTCAGAATGTACAGGTTGGTTACACCATGCCCCGGAAGATCGTTGAGGATATGGGAATCCGCAAATTGCGTTTTTACCTCTCTGCAAGCAATGTTTTTACCTTGACCGAATATAAAGGGTATGATCCAAGTGCCTCTTCCGGTGCTCCGATCGGGGCCGGTATTGATCAAGGCTTTTATCCTGTTCCAAGAACCTATCTGATGGGTGTAAATCTTAAATTTTAATGCTATGAAGATCCGAAATACTTTCTTTAGAAATACGATGTTCTTCTGCATCATGGCCATGTTGCCATTCTCCTGCAGTGATGATTTTGTCGATGTAGATTCTTTTGACGAGGACTCTGAAAGCTTCTTTAATTCCGAAGAGGATTACCAGAGTGCCCTGATAGCAGCATATGATCTGTTACAGTCTACCTATATCAATGTAATGCTCGGCGAAATTGCATCGGATAACACCCTGGCCGGGGGTGAATCTGCAACAGATGTCCCCGGGATACAGGAAATTGATGATATGACGCATACCCCGGTGAATGCCCAGCTGAGAGATATCTGGAGTTGGATGTACGCGGGGGTGAACCGGGCTAATTATATACTCGAATTTAAGGATAAGACCGATTTCCCCGGGAAAGAAGAAGTGTTGGCCCAGGCAACTTTCCTGAGAGCATACTATTATTTTGAACTGGTAAAATGGTTCGGGGATGTTCCGTTGGCTGTGGACGAGCGTATCCTTTTCGGGGACCAGGATGTAATAGAGAGAACCCCGAAATCTGAAGTATACGCACAGATCGAGGCAGACCTCCAGTTTGCTGCCGCTAACCTGCCTTATGTACAGGAGGAAACCGGCCGGGTCACCAAGGGTGCCGCACAGGCTTTACTTGGGAAAGTATATCTCTACCAGGATAAATTCACCGAAGCAGCTACCGTACTGGAAGACCTGATCAATAACGGTCCTTATGACCTGATCGAGGACTATTCCACCATGTTCGAGAACGACAATGAAAATAATATAGAATCTGTGTTCGAAGTACAGTATACAGATATAGAGGGTGCAGGATTTGGCTGCCTCCAGTGCAGTGAAGGAAACGTAGCTGTTGGCTTTAACGGGATACGTAATTATTCGGGTCCTGTATTTGAGTCAGGCTTCAGCTTTAATGTTCCGGTACAGGAAGTGTACGACGCCTTTGAGGACGGAGACCAGCGCAGGGATGTTGCTATCCTGGATATCGAGGCCTGGGCTGCTGCGAACCCCGAGGTATCTTATGTTGAGGGCTATGAACACACCGGTTATTACAACAGGAAATACATTGCCAGGCAAGGCGATCTGAATACAGGAGATGCCAACCTGACAAACCCTAATAATTACAGGGCCATCCGCTTCGCTGACGTGCTCTTAATGGCAGCGGAAGCTTATAACAGGGGCGGCATCAACGAGGCCAAGGCCCAGGAGTACCTGAACAGGGTACGGAACAGGGCCGGTTTACCGAGTATAACTCCTTCTGCAGGTGATCTTACCACCGCTATTTACAACGAGCGCAGGGTAGAATTGGTAGGGGAAGGACATCGCTTCTTTGACCTGGTCCGTACCGGCAGAGCAGCGCAGGAAATAGACGGGTTTACCGCCGGGAAGCACGAGCTCTTCCCCATCCCGTCCATAGAGATAGAATTAGCAGGAAATCGTTGGGAACAAAACCCCGGGTATTAACAGAAAATAAATTTTGAACAGATGAAAAGTATAAAGCAATTAATCGCATTATTCCTGGTTGTAAACCTCTTTAATGCATGTACACAAGAAGAGGTATCCTATGCTTTACAGGATGTATCTGCACCTACCAACGTCGAAGCCAGTTTTAACGTGGCCCAGGACGACTCCGGTACAGTCACCGTGACCCCTACTGCGGCGGGGGCATCGGCCTTCAGAATTTACTGGGGGGATGTTGAGAACGAGACCCCGGAGGATGTAGCTCCCGGAGAAACTGTCACCCACGTTTACGGGGAGGGAGAATTCACCCTCAGGATCGTAGCGGTAGGGCCAAGTGGTCTGACCAGTGAATTGAGCAGGATAGTGACTATCACTTTTACTGCCCCTTCTAACCTGCAGCCCAATATTTCTGTCTCGGAAACTAATCCGTTCGAGATCAGTGTGGCTCCAGCCGCAGATAACGCAACAGTCTTTGATATCTACTATGGTGATGTGGAAAATGAGGAACCGACTACCATCATGGCCGGTGAAACTGCCACACACGTATATGCAGCAGCAGGTATCTACCCGGTACGTGTCGTAGCTCGTGGTGCCAGTGCAACAACAATAGAAGTTACAGAGGAAGTAGAGATCACCGGTGCCGATGATCCGGTTTCCCTGCCGATCACTTTTGATGATCCTGCAGTTAATTACGCCTTTGGAACTTTTAATGGAGCTTCTTTCGAAGTCGTGGATAACCCTGATCTATCCGGGGCAAACGCCGAGGCTTCCAAGGTAGGCGCCGTAACCAATGCCGGGGTAAACTGGGAAGGCGGAGCATTTAACCTGGGAACTCCCGTTGATTTCAGTGGTGATAATAAGACCATCAGTATGAAATTCTGGTCTGATGTGCCGCTTCCTGTTCTCCTGAAGTTCGAAGGAGGGGTAAACGATGAACGCCAGAACGAGGTTACTGCTAGTCACGGCGGTACAGGCTGGGAAATCCTGACATTTAATTTTGCAACCGATGCTGTTAAAAGTTTTATCGATGGTTCGCAAGGAGTTGGAGAGCCATTTGTGCCAACCGGCCAGTATGCAACAATGGTTATTTTTATAGATGGTCCCGGGACTACTGCTGGTACCTTCTATATGGATGACATCCTCCAGGAGGGTGCGGATGCAGAAGCACTGGAACTACCGATCTCTTTTGATAATCCAGCTGTAGATTATGCCTTTGGCACATTTAACGGCGCCTCATATGAGGTGGTCGATAACCCGGATCTTTCCGGAACCAATACCGTAGCCTCTAAAGTAGGAGCTATAATGAATGCCGGTGTAAACTGGGAAGGGGGAGCCTTTAATCTTGGTAATCCAGTAGATTTCAGTGGGGAGGACAAGATGATCACTATCAACTTCTGGTCAAATGTTCCCGTACCCGTACTCCTGAAATTTGAAGGCGGTGTAAATGGAGAACGCCAGAACGAAGTCACCGCCACCCACGGAGGTACCGGTTGGGAAGTACTGCGATTCAATTTCGCCTCGGATGCTGTGAAAAGTTTTATCGATGGAACCCAGGGGGTGGGTGAACCTTTTGTTCCCACAGGACAATACGCTACTATGGTGATCTTTGTTGACGGACCCGGAACAACAGCCGGAACCTTCTACATGGATGATATCACCCAGATCATTCCGTCTGAACCACTGGCCTTACCGATCAGTTTTGACAATGCCTTGGTTAGCTATGATTTCGGAACTTTCAATGGAGCCAGTTACGAGGTTGTAGATAATCCTGACCTGTCAGGTGCAAATGCTGTAGCCTCTAAGGTGGGTGCTATTACCAATGCCGGTGTGAACTGGGAAGGTGGTGCATTTAACCTGGATTCTCCGGTTGATTTCAGTGGTAGTAACAAAACCATCAGTGTTCTATTTTGGGCTAATACCCCTGTCCCTGTGCTGCTCAAATTTGAAGGCGGGGTAAATGGTGAGCGCGAGAATGAAGTTACCGCTACCCACGGTGGAACCGGTTGGGAAGTACTGACCTTTGATTTCGCTAACGATGCTGTGAAAAGTTTTATCGATGGAACCCAGGGAGTAGGGGAACCGTTTGTTCCCACCGGCCAGTACGCGACTATGGTCATCTTTGTAGACGGCCCGGGCACAACAGCCGGTACTTTTTACATGGATGATATCACACAACAATAAAAAGTAAAGCTATGATAGCGATGATCAAGAAATACAGCTGGTTAATGGGAATATGTTTTATACTGTTCTCCTGCCAGGAAGATATACCCGGGCTACAGCCTATGGTGGCCCCGGCCAATCTCTCTGTCGATGCTGCGGTGGCCCAGGACCAGTCCGGCGTGGTCACTATAACGCCCAGCGCAGAGAACGTGATCACCTTCCAGGTGTTCTTTACGCCGGGAGGAGACCCGGTAATCCTGAACCCGGGAGACAGTGCCACCTTCCGTTATACCAGGTCGGGACAGTATACTCAACCAATTACAGTGGTAGCCTACGGTACAGGGGGAATATCTTCCAGTACAACGATCAGGGTAGACCTGGATGTGCGGTTGTTCATCGACGAAGCCACTTTACAGATGATCGCCGGGGATGGAACAAAAAGATGGGTATGGAATAAGAGCGAGGCAGGGCATTTCGGGGTAGGACCGCTGACCAATAACTTCCCGGAGTTCTTTAGCGCCGGACCCGACCAGTTGAATCCATGTCTGTATGACGATGTATTGGTCTTCAGTTATGATGAGAACGACAATTATTCGTACAGCCTGGAGGCCGGAACAGATAACCTGACCTTTATTAACTGGACCGAAGTGAATCGTTTTTTTCCGGATGCCAGTCCACAGCAGTTTGTAGATGAATGTAGGGACATCACTGACCAGGCTTCCTTTGCCAATAGTTTTGTGATCATAGACAATGGGGACGGAACGCGTACCCTGGATATCGGGGACAGCTTTTTGAGTTATTTCGCGGTAATTCCCGGGCAATACGAGATCATTGAATTGTCAGAGAACCGACTGAGCGTACGGGGAACCAGTATGCCTTTTAACGGGGACGATCCATTATACTGGTACCACACCTTTGTTCCGGAAGACTTTGATCCCAATGCTGGGAACGGCGGGCCAGAACCTCCTTTTGATACACTGGTCTTCGCTGATGAATTCGATGTGGATGGTGCACCGAACCCTGATAACTGGAGCTATGATATAGGAACTGGAGACAATGGATGGGGCAACGGCGAATCCCAGTATTACACAGATCGCCCGGAAAATGTAATTGTAGAGAACGGGGTGCTAAAGATCACTGCGCAGACTGAAAGCTATATGGGAAGTGATTATACGTCTGCACGCCTGCTCTCTTACCAGAAACAGGAGTTCCAGTATGGGAGGATAGAGATCAGTGCCAAATTACCATCCGGCGGAGGCACCTGGCCAGCCCTTTGGATGCTGGGTGCAGATTTCGAGACGAATACCTGGCCTGCGGCCGGGGAGATAGATATTATGGAACATGTGGGGAACCAGCAGAATACCATCCATGGTTCTACACATGATCCCGCTAATTTTGCGGGAAATGCCCGCACGGTGACAACCACTGTCCCAACAGCTTCAGATGAGTTTCATGTATACGGGGTAGAGTGGGACGCTTCTGAAATTAAGTTCAGTGTAGACGGAACTGTATATGGTACGCTAGAGAATAACGGATCCCTGCCTTTTAATAAAGATTTCTTCTTTATTATGAACGTGGCTATGGGAGGTAATTTTGGTGGTGCCATCGATCCTGCTTTTACTTCCTCAACCATGGAAGTGGATTATATCAGGGTTTATCAATAGTATATTTGATTTGGTTATTTATTCGAAAAAAGGTCGGCCCCCGTACCGGCCTTTTTTATTTTATGCACTTTCTTGTTTCTGAAGGTCTGATCCAAGGAGTTATTAGTATTGAATGATTATTTTAGAGATTCGAAGCTTAAACACCTCAAAATGAAAAAATTAGTCAGTTATTGCGTCCTGTGTCTTCTGGCAGGGAGCTTTCTTACGTATGGCCAGCAAAGCCCAAACCAGGTAAATAAAGATGAAATAGAGAGAAAAGTAGATTCTCTCCTGGGCCTGATGACCCTGGTGGAAAAGGTCGGACAAATGAACCAGTATAATGGTTTCTGGGATGTAACCGGCCCAACTCCTGATGAAGGAGATGCGGCGAAGAAATACGAGCATCTGCGCTCAGGACTTGTGGGCTCAATGCTCAATGTGCAAGGTACGGAGGAGGTTCGGAAGGTTCAGAAGATCGCTGTAGAGGAGAGTCGGCTTGGTATCCCGTTGATCATAGCGTTCGATGTTATTCATGGATATAAGACCATCAGTCCTATTCCCCTTGCAGAAGCTGCGAGTTGGGATCTGGAAGCGATCCGGAAATCAGCAGGGGTGGCAGCGCAAGAGGCTGCTGCAAGTGGTATTAACTGGACTTTTGCCCCTATGGTGGATATCTCGAGGGATGCCCGCTGGGGAAGGGTGATGGAAGGTGCCGGGGAAGATCCTTTCCTGGGCGCGAAGATAGGATATGCCCGGGTCAAGGGGTTCCAGGGGGATGATCTTTCTGAAGTGAATACCGTAGCTGCCTGTGCAAAGCATTTTGCAGGCTATGGTTTTTCAGAAGCCGGCCGGGATTACAACACCGTGGATGTTGGTACTTCTACGTTGCACAATATAATCTTCCCACCATTTAAAGCCGCTATAGAGGCCGATGTTAAGACATTTATGAATTCGTTTAACGAGTTGAACGGGATTCCTGCGACAGGTAACAGGTTCCTACAGCGGGATGTGCTGAAACAGGCCTGGAATTACCAAGGGTTCGTTGTATCCGATTGGGGTTCGTTGAGTGAAATGATCAGTCATGGGTATGCCAGGGACGGAAAACAGGCTGCAATGCTTGCGGCCAATGCAGGTTCGGATATGGACATGGAGTCTTATCTCTACGTAAAACATCTTGAAGACCTGGTAAAAGAGGGTAAAGTGGACGAAGCCCTGATTGACGATTCGGTCAGGCGGATCCTCCGGGTAAAATATGAACTGGGATTGATGGACGACCCTTATCGCTACTGTGATCCCGAGAGAGAGAAAACCGTGATCGGGAGCCAGGGAAACCAGGATCTGGTACTGGATATGGCTAAGAAATCGATCGTGCTCTTAAAGAATGAAACCGATCTGCTGCCCCTGAAAAAGAATGGGATGAAGATAGCAGTGATCGGAGCTTTAGCGGATGATAAGGACAGCCCACTGGGCAGCTGGCGGTTAGCAGCAGATGCCAACACCGCGGTTTCCGTACTGGAAGGATTAAATTCCTATAAGGGTAACGAGATCACATACGCAAAAGGTGTAGATCTCATTACAGAGGAAGCCAGCTTTATCATGGAAACCAAGATAAATACAACTGACCGGTCCGGGATAGAAGAAGCCGTCGAGGCTGCTAAAGGTAAGGACGTAGTATTAATGGTCTTAGGGGAACACGGGTTCCAATCCGGGGAAGGACGGAGCCGTGCCAGCCTGGATCTACCGGGTCTGCAGCAGGAATTACTCGAAGCAGTGTACAAGGTCAATAAGAATATTGTTCTGTTGTTAATGAATGGCAGACCCCTTACCATCAACTGGGCAGCGGAAAATGTGCCCACTATCCTCGAGGTATGGCATTTAGGTACTCAAAGCGGGAATGCCATCGCCCAGGTGCTGTACGGGGATTACAATCCGAGTGGTAAACTGCCCATGACGTTTCCGCGTAGTGTAGGCCAGGTTCCTATTTATTACAATTTTAAAAATACCGGGAGACCAACTATCCCGGCCCCTGACCTGGTATTCTGGTCTCATTATATTGACGAAAGCAATGACCCCCTGTATGAATTCGGCTATGGTCTGAGTTATACGGATTTTGAATACAGCAACCTGAGATTAAGTGAAAGCTCGTTCTCCGGGGACGGATCCATTACAGTTTCATTCACCCTGAAAAATACCGGGTCGTATGCGGGTACGGAAGTGGCGCAGATGTATATCCGCGATCTTTTCGGAAGTGTGACCAGGCCTGTGAGAGAACTTAAAGGATTTGAGCTGGTCAGCCTCCAGCCGGGTGAATCAAAGACTGTGAATTTCAAAATAGACCGGGAACTTATCAGTTACTATACGGCCAATGATCGTTGGGAAGCAGAACCGGGAGAATTCAAGGTGTTTATTGGTGGGAGTTCAAATGCAACGATGGAAATCGGATTTACTTACGAATAATTTATGAGGTATATCCTTCTCTTATTTTTCATAGCGGCCTGTAACAGCGGAGAAAAATCCGGACTGGTCTGGGAGGAAGATTTTAACGGTGAGACACTGGACGCTTCCAAATGGAGTTACCAGCTTGGGGATGGTTGTCCTGAGCTCTGTGGTTGGGGAAATAACGAGCCCCAGATATATACCACGAATAACCATGAGCTTCGTGACGGGAAACTTTATATAACCGTTCGTAAAGAAGACAGTATTTATACCTCCACACGGATCACCACAAAGGACAAGTTCGAATTTAAGTATGGCAGGGTAGAAGCCAGGGCAAAGATCCCGACAGGGAAAGGAGTTTGGCCTGCCTTCTGGATGCTCGGCGCTAACATAGACGAGGTAGGATGGCCTCTTAGCGGAGAAATAGATATTCTGGAATATGTCGGTAAAGAACCCGGGATTATCTTTACTTCCTTACATACCCAGGACAGCCACGGGAATACCATTCATACCCGTAAAACGAAGATCGATGGAATAGAGGAGGGTTTTCATGTATACGTGGCAGACTGGAGCCCGGAAAAGATCGAGTTCTTCGTGGATGGAAAATCGGTTTACACCTTCAGTCCCGGGGAGCGCTCTCAGGAAGTATGGCCTTTTGACCAGCCTTTTTATTTATTGCTGAATGTAGCGGTGGGAGGTAATTTTGGCGGACCGGAGATCGACGACAGCATTTTTCCCCAGCAATTCGTGGTCGATTACATCCGCGTCTATAAGCCCTGAGCCTGTAATTTCAAACTTACAGGCACGTACTCAGCTTATTTGTAATCCGATTAGTCTCCCATTGGTGATATCGGTGACCTCCCAATCGCGTTCAGCAAACCTGCCTGGGCTTCCAGTGCTTTTACAGTAAGCATATTGGCTTTTAACTGGGCATCTATCAGTTTCTGCTCCCGACTGTTCACCAGGAATAGTGAACTTTCACCGAGGTAAAACTTTCGTTCTTCGGCACGAAGCAGTTCGCGGTAATTGTTTACCATGGCTGCCACTAACTCGTTTTGGGTGCCCAGGGATATGATCTCCCGGTTGGCAGCCTCTATTTTATTCTGCAGGCTGACTGTGGCAGATGCTCTTTCAAAATTGGTTTCCCTCAGTTTTAAATTCGCCAATTTTAAAGCCCCCCGTTCTTTACGTAGAAACAAAGGAAGATTGAAGGTAAGTCCGGCCTTATAATTATCCGGGTCCAGGCTGTTAATGGTTGATGCATCCTCAGTGATAAAATTATACTCTACATCCAGCTGGGGCAGCAGTTGATTCCTCTTCAGCGCCCGGTCTACCCGGAGACTTTCAAGTTTCAGGTCCAGTGAGCGTAATTTAGGATGTTCTTCTATAGGCGTGCCTGCAATCCACAATGAATCTGTTCTCAGAATTGCAGCCATATTCCCGGGGTTAGGACTCATTGGAACCACTGTTTCTTTCAACTCCAGGGGAACATCTTCCAGCCAAAGGTAATTACTGAGTTCCAGCGAAGCTTTAGTGGTCTTAAGGCCTGCTGCTTCGAGGTTCAGAAACCTGTCTTGGAGGGTTATTTTAGCTTCGATCGAGTCGATCGGGGCCTTTTCCCCGGTTTCCACACTACGTTTGATCCCGCGAAACCGCACCTCTGCATTTTCCAGAAAACTACGGTAGATTTCCTGCTCGTTATAGGCTTCCAGCCATCCCAGGTAAGCCTGGCTGGCTTCATACAGGATCTGGTTGATAAGTAGTTCCCGCTCTGCTTTGGTTTGCTCACGGAATAATTTTGCTTTCTTCAGGGTAGCCATCCTGTCATTCATCAACAGGCCTTTAGCCAGGGATAGGCTCACCCCGGCACTGTAGAGTCCGCCATCCGGAACCGTCAGTGAAGGATCGAGGAATTCCCCGGTATTTTCCTCGAAATTTGCTTTAAATTCCAGTCCGTACCAGGTCGGGATCTTAAATGTGGCGTTCAGCTCATCATAGTATTCCGTGCCTTTGAAATCTTTCCGATCGTAATCTACTTCTACCTTGGGATCAAAACTACCACGAGCTTTTAATAATTCTGCCTCCCCGAAACCCAGCTGCAGATCTGCCTGCCTGATCAGCGGGTGGTGCCTTTTAACCTGCCCGATAAATTCCTCAAAGGAGAGGACGTTCGTTGAGATAGTGCCCGGGGATTGGCTGTATACCATACCGGCATTAAAGCAAAGCAGGATCAGGATTATTTGTAATAAATAGAACTGTTTCATGATTTACCCTTTACCGGAGTTTCTGATCCTTTGCTTCCGTCCATGATGTAGTAATTAGGAGGAAATCCGTTTAACTGCCTCCAGATCTCGTACCAGATCGGGACATCCTCGAGAAGTGCTATAGTATAAGCTCCTGAACCGACCCTGACCTTTTCGGGCCATGGCCTGTCTTCAGGATCAGGGGCAATAAGTACGCGGAATTTCCCATTCTCGCTGATAAAGGTTTCAATAGCTACTACCTTCCCTCCAAAAGTACCATAGGATGCATTGGGCCAACCGCTGAAAAAGATCGAAGGCCAGCCGTCAAACTGCACGCGCACCGGTTCACCGATCTGTATGAGGGGAATGTCTATAGGCTCGATATAGGTCTCTACCGCCAGCTCGTAGCCGGTTGGCATGATCTGCACCAGTTTTTCCCCGGATTGTATGGTTTCCCCCAACCCTGATTTAATCGCTTTATTAATATAGCCGTTATTAGGGGCGGTAATGTAATACTGTGAGCTGCGGATCCTGTAATTACTTTCCTGGTTCTCCAGTTTACTAACTTCGGCCTCGGCCTCAAATTGACTTGAAGCCGCAGTGAACTTCTCACTCCTGGCTTTTGAGATCTTATCGGTATATTCCGCATCGATCCTGGCGATCTCCATTTCTGCATTCAGCACTTCATTTTTACTGGACAGTAATTTGTTTTCCTGTGAGATCAGTTTTGCCTGGGTTTCCTGTAGTTTGAGTCGCTTTTCTTCCACATCGGTCACCGCCTTATAGCCCTCCTGTTGCAGGGTTTGGGTGCGGTTGAACTGCCTTTCCGCGATGGTCAGGTTGGTTCTGGCAGCCTCCAGGTCAATACTGTCACTCTTAACCTTTAGCTTGGACTGCAGCAGGTAGTTCCTGGCCTGGGAGAGTTTCAATTCCCGTTCTTTCAGCAAGGCGTTTACCTGTTGATCCAACGCCATGATCTTCTCCTGGTAAGAACCTACAGAGCGTTGTTTGGCTTCCCGTTGCTGGGCAGTTCGCTCCACGAGTTTAGGATCTTGGTATTCCGTATAGATCTCCGAGATGAACAGGATAGTGTCCCCTTTACTTACATAATCACCTTCACGGACAAACCATTTTTCAATACGGCCCGGGATAGGGGACTGGATAGTTTGTGGTCTCAGGTCCGGAGTCAGGGTGGTAAGGTATCCCCTGCCTGCAACATTCTGGGTCCATGGGAGGAAAAGCACGATAAATGCGATCAGGGCAAAAGCAGCGATAAATTTGTTCAGTACCGCATAGTGCCTGTC
Source organism: Zeaxanthinibacter enoshimensis (assembly GCF_004362865.1). Taxonomy (GTDB): domain Bacteria; phylum Bacteroidota; class Bacteroidia; order Flavobacteriales; family Flavobacteriaceae; genus Zeaxanthinibacter; species Zeaxanthinibacter enoshimensis. The sequence continues at coordinate 247,982 of NZ_SNYI01000003.1, forward strand.
GTGAAAAACCTTGTTATATGACTTAAATTGATCAAGGTTTACTTTCTGGTTGAGCTTGTTATATGAAATGTTAAGCATGGTCTCCGGATTTTGTCACAATTTTACCTTCATTCAACTCTATCAGGCGTGTACATGTCTTTTCCCATTCCGGGTTCCGACTTACAACTATCAATGCCCAGGGCCTTTCCGGGGCCGAGAGGTACTGGATTATCCTTGAAGCGATCCCTGCTTCTACCAGTTCCAATGGGTCCTTAAGAACCAGGAACCGGGGTTTGTGAACAATGGCCCGGGCAAGAACGATCCGGATAGCTACCGAATAAGGAATATATTGCCCTTCCGGGTATAGTTTTGTTTTTAGGCCTTTGGGTTGCTCCCGTACAAAATCGAGTAATTCCAGCTGTTTTAGCACGTGGTGAACATCTTCATTAGAAATATCTTCCCGTCCAAAGGTGATATTTTCCAGGATGGTTCCTTCAAAGGGACTCTGGTCAGGAAGGACCTGCCCCAATTTAGCCCTGTATTTGTTGGGCCATACACCTTTGTAGGAGCGGTCATTGACATAGAAAGCCCCGCTGGTGTACTCCAGGACACCCGATAATATCTTCAGTAAAGTAGTTTTCCCCGAACCCGATACCCCCTGGAGAAGTATACGATCCCCGGCATTGATCTCAAAGGAGATCCCTCTCAGGATGTCTTGTCCTTCCGGGCTGCTGTACCTCAATTCATCCAATTCCAGGTGTAAAATCTCCTCTCGCTCAAAAGGGTCTTCTCCTTCCTGGGGCTCCAGGTCTTTATCGACAACTTCCCCGATCTTTTCCAGGGAGGTAAGAACATCGTAAAAGGTATCCAGGCCGGTGATCACTTTTTCTACCGAATTGATCACGAGCAGGATGATGATCTCTGAGGCGACAAACTGCCCGATATTCATCTGTTGATTTAAAACCAGTAAACCGCCGATCAACAGTAACCCGGCTGTTACCAGTACTTTGAAACCGATAAACTGTGCAAACTGAAGCAGCAGGATACGAAAATGTCCTTCCCGTGAATCCAGGTAATCTACGGTTAACTTATCGTTGCGGTTCATCGCAAGGGAAGAGGTTCCGGAGAGTTTAAAACTCATCAGTGATCTCGCCACTTCCTGTATCCAGTGGGCAACCCGGTATTTACTTCTTGACTCTTCAAGGCTTGTCTCCAACCCTTTGCGGGCGGTGAACTGGAATAGCAGGTAGACCAGGCCGATCAGCAGCAGGCCGTAGAGAATAAAGAAGGGGTGGTAGAATGAGAGCAGCAACAGACCGAACAGGATCTGCAGCAGGGCTGCTGGGAAATCGATCAGTATTTTAGAAAGTCCTTTCTGCACCGTCAGGGTATCAAAGAAGCGGTTCGCCAACTCCGGGGGGTAATACTTCCTGAGTTCTGCCGGTTTGATCTTTGGAAATCGGTATGCAAATTCGAAAGAGGAACGGATAAAGATCTTCTGCTGTATATTTTCCAGGATCCGGAGCTGCATCAGTTGCAGGATCCCCTGGAATGCCACAGCCATGGTCACCAGGACTACCAGTACAATCCAGGAGGTGGAGACCTGGGCGCCCTGGATCAGGTTAATGATCGCCTGTATACCCAGGGGCAGGGACAAGGCGACAACTCCCGCAAGAATGGCATACAGGAATAATTGGCGAAGATCCTTTCTGTCTAGCTTCAATAAGCTTACAAAACGGATCCAGGGAGTAATAAGTTTGCTTTTCATCAGCCTTTCTGTTAATCGGTTTTAGATTGATTTGATCTCAACGAGCAATAGTTTTAAAGGTCATTTCAGTATAAAACCGTACAATATTCTGTTTCCCGGTTTCAGTATCTGTGAGGCTTGGTAAATGATCTGAAAAAAAACGTTGGGCATGGGAGCCTTCAATGATTGTCGATACGAGCATATGGGGAAATTCGTAATCCGGATTAAGTTCCAGTGCAAATGATCCCACTCTGCTAACGACTCGTTTGTAGACTCGGAAATACCCTTTTTCATTTTCAGTATCCACTGCCTTGGTGAGGTAGACCTTGGCTGATTCGGCTATAATGATACGATGTAAAGTCACCTCGTTAATATAGGAAACAGAGCTGTCTTCTGTTACCTCCTCAGTTAAGATACGGATAGCTTCCTTAAGTTTTGTGCCTGGATCTTCGAGGTTATTCGTGGCAAAAACCAATTGATACTCTTTCCAGCTCCAGTACCAGCAGAAGAGGTAAGCGAGTAATGCATGCTTATTCTCAAAATAGCGATAGATAGAGCTTTCCGTAGAGCCGATGCTTTTGGCGAGCTTCCGGAAGGTGAAGGCTTCGAAACCCAGCTTATCGATCATGTCAATACTATACGTGATGATCTTGCGCCCCAGCTCGGTGGAGTCGGGGTTCTTGCAATAGAAAGCCGGATCTATTTCTATATGTAATGGGAGACTTTTCATAGTAAACCGTGCAAATATAATAGTAATGCTATCATTTTTATAAGCATTGCTATTATTTAACGATTATTTAATGAATTTACCTTTTGTTTTGTCGCCCCATATTCCTTGTGAGGGATGATCAGAAAGGGTTTTCCTGCTAAGGAACAGCAAAAAGCTTTTGGAATAGCGCACATAAGCTAAAGTCGGTCATACTATTTTCGGGGCAAAACCTACGAGTGCCTAATTGTTTGTCGACCGAATCTGGCTATATGGAAAAGAAAGTGATCATGATGGTTGGAGAAGGGGATTACCCCGTGATGGTTTACAATTACCTGACTTCGCATGGAATTGTAATTGACAAGGTGATTATCGAAAAACCCATCAGTCCCAAAGTGTTTCTTAAGAGAAGAATCCGGAACATCGGGTGGGTTAAAGTGATCGGGCAAGTGCTGAACCGGATATTTGTAGTTCCGTTTCTGCGCTGGTCATCCAGAGAACGTTTTAAAGAAATTAAAGAGCTGGGAAAGCTGGACAGTTCCCCGATTCCTGAAGATAAGATCCTCAGGGTGGCCTCTGTGAATTCAGAAGAATGCCTGGAGGAATTACGAAAGCAAAATCCGAAAGTGGTGGGAGTAGTTAATACCAGGATCATTTCCGGGAAAACCCTGAAGGCCACGGAAGCAGATTTTATCAATATCCATGCGGGGATCACACCTGGTTACCGGGGATGGCATGGAGCCTATTGGGCCTTGGTTCGCAAGGACCTGGCCCATTGTGGGGTTACGGTTCATAAGATCGATGAAGGTATCGATACCGGTGGCATCCTGTACCAGGACACCATAGACATTACGGACCGTGATAATTACTACACTTATCCCTACCTGCAATTAGTTAAAGGATTGCCCTTATATAAAAGAGCAATAGAGGATATGCTGAATGGCGACGGAACCTTTGGTTCAGAGCTGGCAACTAATGAAGACGGTCTGTATTACCATCCTACCATCTGGGAATATATTTCCAACCGGGTGTTACTGGATGTAAAATAGAGTTTACCGTTATGTGGTGATGCGGTTATGCGGTGAAACGGTGATGCCGTGATGCGGCCCGCCCGCCCGCCTGCATGTACGCAGTACGGGCAGGTACCGGACGGCACGTTCGGGCGGGTGATGCGCGGATACGGTGACAAGGTTGGCCAGTGAACTGTAAACGGTTATCCGCGAACTTCGAGTTCGAACTTCAAACCTCGAATTTACCTGCCCGCCCGTGCCGGTCGGACGGGCCGTAGGCAGGCTTTGAGCCATAACCCCCGGATTACCTTCGGTGATCCTTTACGCCCCCCTTTGCAAATAGAAAGTCCATGGCTGACGCCATGTCTTTTCGTTTTACTCCACATTCTGAAAGCAAAGCTTTCAATGTTCCGTAAAACAAAAAATCCATCACTTGCGTGATGGACTTTCTGCTTGTAGTGACCTCGCCAGGATTTGCTGACGCACATCCTGCAAAGCTCCGCTTTGAAAACAGTTCAAACAAAAAAACGCTCAAGCAAGCTTGGCGTTTTTTCTTATTGAACTATTTATTCGTGACCTCGCCAGGATTCAAACCTGGAACCTTCTGAGCCGTAATCAGATGCGCTATTCAGTTGCGCCACGAGGCCGTTTTGATGTTTCCCGATCCGATCTTTCAATCATTTCGGGCTGCAAATATATTTCTTTTTACTTTTAGGGCAAAATAACAGCAGCTCAAAAAAATGGATTTTAAGAAATTTGTACGCGATGTCAATGATTTTCCTAAACAAGGCGTTGTCTTCAAGGATATTACCCCCTTGCTGAAAAATCCTGAAGCATTACAAAAAGCTAACGAGGCGATGCTGCAGCTGCTGGACAGTCAGAAAATAGATTATGTGGTTGGAATGGAAAGCCGGGGATTCTTCTTTGCTCCTATGCTGGCTGCTAGGCTCCAGGCTGGTTTTATTCCCGTCAGGAAGAACGGGAAACTTCCGCATGATACCATTACCGCCAGTTACTCCCTGGAATACGGGGATGATACCCTGGAGATGCATACAGACAGCATCAGTAAAGGAGACCGGGTGCTGATCCATGACGATGTGCTGGCAACCGGGGGTACGGCAAGGGCTGTTTGTGATATGGTGGAGAAACTGGGCGGGGAAGTAGTGCAATGTGTATTCCTGCTGGAGATCAAAGCGCTAAAAGGTGAAGAAAAACTAAACGGGTTTAAAGTGACCTCCCTGATGGAGTATTAGTCCAGCGAATTCCTGGTCACATAATACCTCCAGCCAATGATCATCATCTGTAACTTGGTTGCCTTTGACAGATCAAACTGCTTCCGGCTGTAAGAGGGTAGAACAGCCTTATTGATCCGCGCTAATATTCTGAAGATTTTCTTTTTCATCGGCCTTCACCAGGTTTTAAAATCCAGCTGCCGTAATCTTTCCGCCGCCAGGCAGAAGAGAACGGGACACTTATTTTGGTTTTCCTAAGTGAAGGTAATAATTAATACCATTAATAAGGTCAATACCAATTTGGCCAGGGTGATCATGGTCGATTGTTATAATTCGTTTGGAATGAGAAAGATAAGGAATAGCCTACTTCCCTCAAAGAAATCCAGGGAAAAGGACGGGTATTGTAGCTAGACATGTCTTTTTCTTTCTATAAGCGTAAGATAATTCGATCTTCTTTTCGTATGCTCTTTCATATTATTAAGAGGATAATAATGCATTCTGTATATTAGTTAGTTTTGAATCCTTCGTCCTAATATTTTTCCATAACCGGGATCTGAGGTAAATCATTCTTCCCATAAATAATAATGGGTAACCTTGCGCTATGCTGAACTTCTTTTTTATTCTTGCCGGACTGCTGATCCTTATCCTTGGGGGGAACTGGTTGTTAAAGGCGGCAGTAGCGCTCTCGCTTAAATTGGACATACCAAGGATCGTGATCGGGATGACCGTAGTCTCTTTTGCCACCTCGGCACCGGAACTGATCGTCAGTGTAAAAGCGGCACTCAATGGTTTCCCTGACCTTGCACTGGGAAATGTGGTAGGATCCAATATTGCTAACCTCGGCCTCGTACTGGCTATTACAATCACCCTTGGAAATATCGAGGTCAGGAAAAGTTTTTATACCGTGGATTGGCCCATGGTGATGCTGGCCTCGCTGATGTTCTTTGGCTTTATCTATTTTGACAAGGAACTGACCAGGGGAGAGGGTATAATAATGCTGGTTGCTTTGTTCGTGTTCCTTATTTACCTGCTGAGGTTCCAGAAGGTAGCCGTTGCGGGTAACCTGCTCGAGGATGATGTTCCATTACCTTTATATAAAACAGTGTGGTTACTGGGAATAGGGGGAACTGCGCTCTGGGCCGGGTCTGAATTACTTATCAATGGAGCCGTGGGAGTCGCTTCCTCCCTCGGGGTCAGTGAGCGACTTATAGGGATCTCTATCGTTTCAGTGGGAACGAGTATCCCGGAGCTGGCAGCATCCGTGGTAGCGGTGCTTAAAAAAGAGAAATCCATTTCGCTGGGAAACCTGCTCGGTTCCAACATCTTCAACTTGCTTGCAGTCATGGGCATTACCTCCGTCATCACCCCGGTCACGGTACTGGATGAACAACTGCTGAAATCCGATATATTCTGGATGCTTGGGTTCTCCTTCTTGGTCCTTCCGCTGGTATTCTTACCCCGTGGACTGCGCCTGGGTTGGCGAGACGGGATCTTCCTCATCCTCGGCTATATCATCTTCCTCTATATCTCATTCCAATAAAAAAACCCCGGAAGGTCCGGGGTTTCTTTAAGCTATGATAGTTTGTTGCAATTAATTGGCAACAGCCTCTACTTTGGCCGATTTTACAGTCTTAATGATTCGTCCTGCAACTTCGTACGGATTGGCGTTAGAAGCAGGCCTCCTGTCTTCCAGCCATCCTTTCCAACCGCTTTCCACGGTGGCAATCGGAATTCGGATAGATGCACCACGGTCAGAGACCCCGTAAGAGAACTCGTTGATCGACTGCGTCTCGTGCGCACCGGTCAGTCGCTGATCATTATGTGCACCATAAACCTTGATATGGTCTTTTGCAGTAGGTCGGAATGCCTCGCAGATCGCTTCGTAAACATCTTTACTGCCCGCGGTACGCAGGGTCGAGTTAGAGAAGTTGGCATGCATTCCACTTCCGTTCCAGTCACCTTTTACAGGTTTCGGGTGCAGTTCTATATAGTAACCGTATTTTTCTGTAAGCCTGTTCAGCAGGTAGCGGGCTACCCACAGTTCATCACCGGCTTTCTTTCCTCCTTTGGCGAAATTCTGGAATTCCCATTGTCCCGGGGCAACCTCCTGGTTGATCCCTTCAATGTTCAATCCCGCTTCCAGGCAAATATCCAGGTGCTCCTCTACAAAGTCGCGCCCCCAGGTATAACGGCCTCCTACAGAACAGTAGTACTGCCCCTGAGGTCCTGGAAACCCACCTCTTGGAAATCCAAGGGGTAGATCGGTTTCGGTATCCATTAAAAAGTATTCCTGTTCAAAGCCGAACCAGAAATCATTATCATCATCATCGATCTTTGCACGGTGGTTAGAAGCATGCGGAGTTCCGTCTGCGTTCAGTACCTCGGTCATTACCAGCCACCCGTTGTTCTTTTCAGGATCCGGGTAGATCGCAACCGGTTTCAGCAGGCAGTCTGAAGAACCTCCTTCTGCTTGCAGGGTAGAACTTCCGTCAAAGGACCACATCGGGCAGCTTTCCAGTTTGCCGTCAAATCCGTCAATCACTTTTGTCTTGCTTCGTAACTCTTGGGTGGGCGTGTACCCGTCCAGCCAAATGTACTCTAGTTTTGCTTTGCTCATAATACCATCAATTAAATTTCATGATGGGTCAAAAATATATTTTTTATTTGTACACCTTTGCAAATTATAGGGGTAAATATCAAAAACATCGACATAATTATCAACACCCCCCTTTTTGAGGGGGTGTATTATGAATAATTAAATTTTGCCCCTTTAAAATTGGAAATGCTTAATTTAGCTGGAATCAAAATCTTTAAACTAAACTAAATGTCTAAAATCAGATACGAAGCCATACAGGAAAGTTATAACCGGGAAAAGATCGCAGATCGGCACGAAGGACGCCGATCCGAATTTTTCGGGTCACACGTCTTTAACGAAAGCCGTATGCGCCAGTTCCTTACCAAGGAGGCGTTTGAAAGTGTAAAAGGAGCAATGAACTCCGGGAATAAGATAGACCGTAAAATGGCCGACCAGGTAGCCGAAGGAATGAAATCCTGGGCGATCAGTATGGGAGCTACACATTATACCCACTGGTTCCAGCCTTTGACCGGCGCCACCGCAGAGAAGCACGACGCTTTCTTTGATATGGATTACGACGGGAGAGCACTTGAAAAATTCGGTGGGGGCCAGCTGGTACAACAGGAACCGGATGCTTCCAGTTTCCCTTCCGGGGGGATCAGGAACACTTTCGAGGCCAGGGGGTATACCGCCTGGGATCCTACTTCTCCTGCCTTCCTGTACGGGGATACCCTTTGTATACCCACCATATTTGTCGCTTATACCGGGGAAGCCCTCGATAATAAGGCACCTTTATTAAGAGCGCTGAGTGCTGTGGATGAAGCTGCTACTGCAGTCGCTAAATATTTTGATAAGAACGTCAGCAAGGTAACCGCTACCCTGGGTTGGGAGCAGGAATATTTCCTGGTTGACAAAGCCCTGGCCAATTCACGACCCGACCTGTTACTTACCGGCCGTACGCTGGTAGGACACCTGGCGGCCAAAGGACAGCAGCTGGATGATCATTACTTTGGAGTGATCCCGAAGCGGGCGCTGGAATTCATGAAATCCCTGGAGCTGGAATGTATGAAACTGGGAATCCCGGTAAAGACAAGGCATAACGAAGTAGCGCCGAACCAGTTTGAGCTGGCCCCGGTGTTCGAGGAGGCCAACCTGGCTGTGGATCACAACCTTTTATTAATGGATGTGATGGATAAAGTTGCAGACCGGCACAATTTCAAAGTGTTGTTCCATGAAAAACCTTTCGCCGGAATCAATGGTTCCGGGAAGCATAACAACTGGTCCCTGGCTACGGATACCGGGACCAACCTGCTCAGCCCGGGTACCACCCCTATGAAGAACCTGCAGTTTTTGACCTTCTTTGTCAATACCATTAAGGCGGTCGACTCCTACGAGGAATTGCTGAGGTCATCCATTGCTTCTGCAAGTAATGACCATCGCCTCGGCGCCAATGAAGCACCCCCGGCAATCCTTTCTATATTTATAGGGACACAACTAAGTGCAGTGTTAGATGAACTGGAAGGTGTATCGCAAGGCAAGCTATCCCCTGAGGAAAAGACAGAACTGAAACTGAACGTGGTAGGGAAGATCCCGGATGTATTGTTGGATAATACGGATCGGAACCGTACCTCACCTTTTGCCTTTACAGGGAATAAGTTCGAGATGCGGGGGGTTGGTTCCAAGAGCAGCTGTGCCAAGCCGATGACCATCCTTAATATGATCATGGCCAAGCAATTACGCCTGTTCAAGAAGGAAGTGGATTCTCTGATCAAGAAGAAAAAACTGAAGAAGGATGAAGCCATCTTTAATGTACTCCGTGAATACATCAAATCGTCCAAACGGATCCGTTTTGATGGAGACGGTTACAGTGACGAGTGGGAAAAGGAAGCCGAGCGCCGCAAGCTGAGCAATAACAAGACCACTCCTGCTGCCCTGGAGGTACTGACCCGCAAGGAAACCCTGGACCTCTTTGACGAGATCGGGGTGATGAGCGAGACCGAGGTTCGTGCCAGGCACGAGGTAGAACTGGAGACCTATATCTTCCAGATCCAGATAGAAGGCAGGGTGTTCACCGAGTTGGTGTATAACAACATCATCCCTTCTGCCGTGGAATATCAGAACAAACTGATCCGCAACGTGACCGGATTGAAAGAGATCTACGGGGCGGCCCATAAGAAGGTCTCCGAGGGGCAGCTGGAGATCATCGAAAAGATCGGTGAGCATATTGCGGAGCTGAAGAAGCACACCGATGCCATGACCGATGCCAGGAGGCGTGCCAATACCATGGAAGATATCCATAAGAAGGCAGATGCTTACTGCAATACGGTTCGTGGGTATTTTGACGATATCAGGTACCACTCGGATCGCCTGGAGCGCATCATAGAGGATAAATCATGGTCACTGGCGAAGTACCGTGAGTTATTGTTTACGCGTTAGTGTAGGGTTAATGCTACATAGAAAATAACACTCAAGCCCCTCCTGTAGGGGCTTTTTATTTTACGAGAAATTCTAAAAATCAATAAAGTTATTGACGATTATGCATTGGCACCGTAAATTATTAAAAATACCACAGCGATATTAAAAAATTTAACATTAGTGTATTTTATCGGTCAAACCTGACCATTTATCAAAATATTGATAAAAAATCTACGCTGTTACAATTTTTTTCTCAACTTCAGCATCGTTAATAAAAAAGCGCCGTACAATTATTGGCATTAATTATTAATCAATTTTTGCGCCCCACGCAATCTTCTTTTTATAGAACAGTCCTACTTATGCCCGGAGTTCACCCAACCCTCCGGACCCTGCTACTTTGGCTATAGTGTCCTATATGACCGATAGGTCTGCTAGTTATATGTCGTCGTTCGATAATGCCCGGGATCCGGGACCCAACCCATCCAAAGCTCCCCCGCTTTTTAGTTAAGTATATTAACCTTTAAACTATATCTATTATGAAAAAAGTGATGTTAAGCGCTGCGGCGCTACTAATCGGAGTTGTTGCCATGGGGCAGTCCAACACTAGTAACGCGACCATGACCGGTGGTCCTAATTCGGCTACCGTTGACCAAACTGGGTCAAACAATTTAAGTACTTTATTGATTGATCTTGCATCCGGAAATACGGTAGATATTGATCAAATGGGTTCTCTTAATATCAGTGATATCTATGTTGATGGTGATGGTAATTTAACTATCGTTTACCAAGATGGTAGTGGTCATGTTTCGGATGTAGATGTACATGGAATTAATGGTATTACACATGTGCAACAATTTGGAACGAATCAGAACAGCGTAGTTAACCAAAGTGGTGATACAAATATTAGTCATGTAACACAAATGAATGATGATCATGATTCATATTTAACCCAGGGGGGTGATAATAACCACATTGATGTATACCAAGATGGTGTCCAGAATGAAAGCTGGGTTGACTCATTTGGTTCCAGTAATTATGGTAGTGTAACGCAGACTGGAAATGATCATTATAGCCATTTGTGGTCAGTGGGAACTAATTCATCTGCTTACGTATGGCAGGGAGGAGATAATAATTATAGCGACCTGCATCAAAACGGTAATGGGAATTTTGCCGACGTGAATCAAAATGGGAATTCTCATATTAGTTTAGTAAACCAATTTGATGATGGAGGACATTCTGCTACGGTCACTCAGACTGGAAATAATCAATTCAGTTCGGTATCACAAGGTGGGTATGGCCAGTCCATTATTGTTACACAATCTAACTAATCCTTGGAAAAAATGGGATCTAATTTAAAATTAGATCCTGGTTTTCATAAAACAAACGAAAATGAAAAATATATATATATCATTAATGGCGTTATTCGCAGTGGGCTTTACAAGTGCTCAAAATACGAGTAATGCGACTATGAACGGTAGCGGGAATTCCGCAACTGTAAGCCAGGCGGGACTGAATAACCTGAGCAACCTGGATGTAACCGGTACGGATAACCTTCCAATCATGGTAGATCAGTCGGGTACCAACCTTGAAAGTGACATTGATATTACCAACGGTGATAATAATGACGTGTCTGTAACCCAAAACACAGCTGATAACTTTTCCATGGTCGATGTAACCGGGAATGGCAACTCGGCCACGGTAGGCCAGGGATTTACAGATATGACCAGTTATATTACCCAAAGCGGTGATGGAAACATAGCAATTGTAGATCAGAATGTTGCCAATGTAACCCCTTACGCACCGGAAGTCAGTTGGGATAATCACAGTGATGTACTTCAATCGGGCAATGGGAATCTTACTGAAGTTTATCAGTATGATTGGCAAAATAATAGTTATGTAACTCAATCCGGAGATGGTAATAGTGCAGATGTTTATCAGGGTTGGTGGAGTAACGACAGCTGGATTACCCAGTCCGGCGATAATAATACAGCCATAGTTAACCAAGATTATCAGCCCGGTATCAATAATACTAGTACCATAGGGCAATCGGGAGATGGCAATTTAGCTGACGTCTATCAAGAAGGTACTACTAACAACAGCGACATAGATCAATCCGGGGATGGAAATACTGCTTATGTTGATCAATTTGATGATAGTAATATCAGTACAATAACTCAGGATGGCGACTTGAACACAGCAACTGTAACTCAACGTGTTTCGGATATTAGTACTTCTGAAGTTACTCAATCAGGGATTGACGCAACAGCTACGGTAAATCAGGATGGATTGGACCAGCACAGTTGCGTGGATCAGAACTCCTTGGCTACTGATAATGCGACGGTCAATCAATTTGGTTCTTATCAGGAAAGCTATATTTTCCAAAGCGGAGATGGATTGCATGATGCAACGGTTAACCAGACAGGGGACTCACATGATAGCTGGGTGACTCAATCTGGGTTAGATCAAAATATTATTGTAACTCAAGGTAATTAAAAAAAGATGAAAGCACTATTGGCGGGTCTTACGGCCTGCCAATAGATGTTTTATAACAAAATTTTACACAGTACTTTATTTGTTTGTGAACGGTGTTTTGTATGTCCATAACGAATACCTAGAATATGTCAGAGAATTGCATTATAAATAGCCTAATTTGCAATAAACTAAGCTTATAGGCCTAGTCTTGCCTCAGGGCCCATAATATGACCACGATGAAATACATTTTTAAAATTATATTTTGCTGTGTTACGCTCTATCCAATTTATTCTTACGGGCAGATCAATGGCGCCAACCATGCGGCTACTCAGGCAATTTACAGTTCGGAAAGGTTAAGAAGCGTATTGGAACTGCCACAGCAACAGGAAGTCAATAGCGTGGAAATTATCCAGGTAGGGGCTGGTAATGAAAGTTATACTATGATAAATGCTCAAAACAGCCAGGTTGAACTTATTCAGAATGGTATGTATAATCGTATCAACCTTGATCTTACGGCGGGCACTATCAATTACAATGTTCTTCAAAATGGTGATAATAATTTTTTACTGGAATATGCACGGAAGAACGATAATGCAACAATCAGGCGATCCGTAGTTCAGAACGGCGAAAAAAATAATTTGATTATACATGGAAGAAATTCACTCTCGGACCAGATGAGTATCCAGATGAACGGTGGGGTAACAGGTCTGATCATTAGAAATTTCAATTAAACAATATTTATGAGGCTATTATATCCCCAATTTCTGTTCATAGTCTTATGTTGCTCTTCACTCCTGGCCCAAGAAGCTTTGAATGAAGAAGTAGAGGCCAAAGCTGTGATAGAATCCCGGGGCGAGTTAATTGATGTTACTGCCACAGTACTCAATAAAGCAGAATTCAGTAAAAGCCTTAAATACCAACTTACCGTTTTTAAAAAAGCTTCCGAAGCACAATCCGAAGCAAAAATGAATTCCGAAGGGTATTTTATATTAGAACCCGAGGAACAAAAGATCCTGGCGCAGCAATCCATCAATGTGGAAGAAGACCAGCGCATCATTATCCTGTTATTAATCTTGGAAGATGAGAGAGTGATTGCCAAAGATCGGGTAGTTATTAATGGCCGGGAGGGGGAAGACAATATGGTTCCCATGGTGGTTCGTGATCTCGAAACTGTTGTTAAAAAAGAGAATCCGGAAGCTGCTATGCTCCGGGGTATGGTGTTGGAAAATACCAAGACCAAACCAGGCCGGGATTTCTATAAAATGTTTTATTCCCTTTATACTGCTAATAATATAAATGGCCCTAAAATAGTAAGGGTAGACGAAGAATTGGCAATCGGTGGAAACACTCAGATAAAAATTCTTGTAGAAGAACAACTAATAGCAAAATTCGTCGTAAACCCGAGGAGTGATTACTTACAGCAACTTGCCGAAAATTCGGTGGCCCGAGTGAGAAGGTATTTTGCGCAGCTAGAAAGATATGAAAACCAACAAAAACGATACTGACCTATGAAGAAATTCATAATTTTATTGCTCTTTTTATTTAGTTCTTCAATCTTTTGCCAGCAATTGGTATACACCCCGGTAAATCCTAATTTTGGAGGAAATACCTTCAATTATCAATGGCTGTTGAGTTCCGCTAATGCCCAGAATTCCTTTGAAGATGCATCCTCCGGGAGGCAAGAAAGGAGTGAATTAGAGGACTTTCAGCGAAGTCTGAATCGCCAATTATTGGGCCAATTAACTCGTGATGTTTTTAACGCTGAGTTCGGAGAAGGCCTGCAGGAAGGAGTTTTTAATGTAGGCAGTTTGTTGCTAGAAATATTTGAAACCGGAGAAGGTCTCGTAATCAATATACTGGACACCAATACCGGTGAGCAAACCCAGATCATCGTCCCCAACTAGAACTTTATGAAAAAATTTATTGCAATGCTCCTGCTAGGAAGCGTTACCGTTTCCTTTTTGTCATGTGGTGCCTATTTTAACCAGCCGGTGACCACTACCCCGGCGCGAATAGGGGAAATTACTCCTAAAACTAAAGTTCTGGATTCCTTGCCATTACCTGAGAAACCGGTCATTGTAGGGGTTTATAATTTTAAGGATCAGACCGGTCAATATAAATCTGTAGAGAATGGAAGTACATTCAGCACTGCAGTCTCGCAGGGAGCCACTACCATGCTGATTAAAGCCCTTGAGGATTCAAAATGGTTCACACCCATCGAACGGGAAAACCTGTCTCATTTATTGAACGAAAGAAATATAATACGATCTACTCGCGAGGAGTTCAGCCGCAATGATCCTCAGGCTTCTACCATTCTGCCTCCACTATTGTTTGCAGGAGTCCTCTTAGAAGGCGGGGTGGTTTCCTATGATTCCAATATTCTCACAGGGGGGGCAGGAGCTCGGTATTTTGGAGTAGGTGGTGCAGCGCAGTACCGGCAAGATCGTTTAACCATATACCTCAGGGCAGTTTCTACCTCTAATGGGAAAATCCTGAAAACAGTGTATGTTTCCAAAACTGTACTCTCTCAGGCTGTCGATGCGAGTCTTTTTCGTTATGTAAGTTTTCAACGCCTCCTTGAGGTAGAAACAGGGTTTACAAAAAATGAGCCGGTACAATTAGCTATGAAAGACGCGATTGAAACCGCTGTTCACTCTTTAATTGTTGAGGGTGTTGAAGATGGGCTTTGGAAAACTGCCGGAGGCGAGGAAGACGATAGTAAATTAGTAGCTGCTTACCAAAAAGTGCGGCAGGACGAGGAATCTACATTGTTGTATGGTCGTAAGCAGCGTTCAGAGCTTTTAACCAATACTTTTCAGGTTTCCGGGATCGCTACCTTATTCAATGGCGATTTTGGTAATAAGAAATTCGCAGGTGGTGGTATTGTAGGCTATCAATATCGATTTAAACCTCATTGGAGCTTGGTACTGAGTGGTAGCTATTTATATTTTGAAGGAGGGAACAGATTTTCTAAGGAGTATATGAGCGGAGAACTGAACCTTGATTATACATTCTTACCGTATGATCATATTTCGCCATATGTATATGGGGGTGTAGGGGGCATCTTTGACCTGCACACTACCGAACCTTCACTTGCAGAGAATACCACGGCTATAAAATTTCAATATGGTTTAGGGGTCAAAGTAAAAGTTGGTCCGCGTATGGATCTAGCGCTTTTTGCAGAGAACAATATCACTTTATCTGATGCAATAGATGAAGTAATAAATGGTAAACGGGATGATTACTATTATAATTTTGGCTTAGGCCTCCACTACAGCTTTGGAAGCCGGAAAAATTGAAAATCTTAGAAAATATAAAGGATTATGAATAGATCTTTAAAAATAGCAGGGGTCATTCTTTCGGTGTTTGCATTCTTCACATCCTGTGATGAAGAAACACTAGGTGAGAATGCTTTTGGTACGCTAAAAGGGAAAGTGGTTATAAATGGAGATAACATGCCCCTGGGTAATGTTAAGATCACAACCAATCCCGTGTCTACTACAGTGTTTACCGACAATCAAGGTGAATTTACAATATCGGATATTCAAATAGGTGATTATTCGGTGCAAGCAGAATTGGACGAATACGAAACTGCTTTTGAACCTGCAAATATTCTGGAAGGAAAGATATCGCAGGTGGTATTTGAACTGGATTCTCTTAAAGCCAGGAATCTTTCACCAAAATCACCTGTACTATTAGCTCCGATCGATGAAGCAGAGGGGGTAAAACCAGATGTGACATTTATATGGTCTTCCTCAAAGAATGATGATGATGATATCTTGTATACTCTCCAATTAAGAAATGGTGAAACTAATGAAATAACCATATTTGAAAGAGTACAGGATACAACAATAACTGTGAAAGACCTTGCAATTGGTAAGGTTTATTTTTGGCAGGTGACGGCTACGGATGACGTCACAACACCCGTACAGAGTGAGATCAGTAGCTTCAGAGTACAAGGTACAAGTGCCAATAGTTACCTATTTGTACGTAACATAGATGGGAAAAATGTAATTTTTTCAGGGGGAGATGGTACGGAAGGCGACCAGAATGTGATCCGGATAAGCAGCCTTCAAAGTAACAGCTATCGGCCAAGGAAGAATAATGATACGGACAAAGTGGCATTTCTGCGCACCGTTGGAGCAGAAACTCACCTTTTTACAATGGATCCCGACGGAAGTAATGTCAGACAACTGACCAGTACAATACCAGTCGCAGGATTTCGGCAAAGCGCGGTCGATTTCAGCTGGGCGGCTAACGGGGGTGCTATTTATTATCCAAACTTTGATAAGTTGTACCGCGTAAATCCTGATGGGGGAGGTAGTGTCATGGTTTACCAGACCCCGGATGGCTCCCTGATCTCCGAGGTGGATGTAGCTGAACTGGACCAGGACTTGCTGCTTCTGAAGACGAACGACCTGAGTGGTTACAATGTGCGGATCTTCACCTACCGTTTGTCTACGGGTTCAGAAGAAACTGTAGTGCTGGAAAATGTGACGGGAGGAGCTGGCAGTATAGATATCTCGGCCAACGGGGATAAGATCCTCTACAACCTTGATACCTCGGGTGCTGAGAATTCCGTTTACCGCTTATTCTCAAGTAGAATCTTTATTTATTATACCTCCACAGCTATAGTTACACAAGTGGAGACAGGAGTGGCAACCGGCCAGAACGATTACGACGGTCGCTTTTCGCCATCAGAGGGCTCCATCATATTTAGCCGGTCTAATAATACCAATAATGCTATACCATCTGTTTTAAGAGTAAATCTTGATGGTCAGAACGATGAAGGATTATTATTTTCAGAAGCTTATATGCCGGACTGGCATTAAATTAATTTAAGTAATAAAGGAGCTGTGCACCGGGAAGTTGGAATTAATTCCTCCTTTGTTGCACAGCTTCTTTCATTTGGGCTATTTTTGCCAAAAACTATGCTACATGGACTCGTCTGCCAGTCAACGCTATAACCAACGCGGGGTATCTGCCTCCAAGGAAGATGTGCACAATGCCATCAAAAACATTGATAAAGGATTATTCCCTAAAGCTTTCTGCAAGATCGTGGCCGACCACCTTACCGGTGATCCCGGGCACTGCCTGGTGATGCATGCCGATGGGGCCGGGACCAAATCCTCCCTGGCCTATATGTACTGGAAAGAGACCGGCGACCTCTCTGTCTGGAAAGGGATAGCACAGGATGCCCTGGTGATGAACCTGGACGACCTGCTCTGTGTTGGGGCTACCGATAACATCATGATGTCTTCCACTATAGGGCGGAACAAACACCTGGTACCGGGCGAAGTGATCTCCGCGATCATCCAGGGGACCGAGGAACTGGTCGCTGAACTGGAGGAACACGGGGTAAAGATACACCTCACCGGGGGCGAGACCGCCGATGTGGGTGACCTGGTGCGTACCATTATTGTGGACTCAACCGTCACCGCCCGCATGCCGCGCAGCCGGGTGATCGATAATGCGAATATTAAAGCCGGAGATGTTATTATCGGGCTGGAATCCTACGGGCAGGCGAGCTACGAATCTGAATATAACGGGGGGATGGGCAGTAACGGGCTTACTTCTGCCCGCCACGATGTATTTACAAAATCCCTGGCCGAAAAATACCCGGAAAGCTACGACCCCGCTGTCCCGGAAGACCTGGTCTACTCCGGGAAGGTCGGACTGACCGATAAAGTGGAGGGTTCTCCGCTGGACGCCGGGAAACTGGTGCTATCGCCCACCCGTACCTATGCACCCATCATCAAAAATATACTGGACCGCTTTGACCAGCGCGATATCCACGGGATGATCCATTGCAGCGGTGGTGCCCAGACCAAGATCCTGCATTTTATAGATAACCTGCATATCGTAAAAGACAATATGTTCCCGGTACCACCGCTGTTTAAGCTGATACAGGAACAATCCGGAACGGATTGGAAAGAGATGTACCAGGTATTCAACTGTGGCCACCGGATGGAATTATACGTAAACCCCCAAGTTGCTGATGAACTGATGGTTATCTCCCAAAAGTTTGGGGTGGCTGCCCAGGTCATCGGTCGGGTTGAAAGCTCCCCGGTCAAAAAACTCAGTATCCGCAGCGAATACGGCAATTTTACCTACGAGTAGCTTTTCGTTCAACGGTGTACGATTTTGGAAATAGCCCCGTTCTGCAATAAGAAGGGGCTTTTACTTTATAAACAATTGCTATGGAACGTAAAGAATTTCTGAGATCACTGGGTGCAGGAGCAGCCTTTGCCCTTATTTTCCCATGTGTGCAGGGATGCTCCAAGGACGAGGACGGAACCGGAGTGCCAAGCGGGATCGACTTCACTATTGATCTCAACTCCCAGGAAGGTGCAGGCCTGCAGAACAATGGCGACTTTATCCTGAAGAACGAAGTGGTAGTGGTCAAAAACCTGCAGGGCAATTTTATTGCGGCCAGCCAGATCTGCAGCCATCAGCAAACAGACCAGGTACGTTTCCTTCCGGAGAATGGCGGTATATTTCACTGTTTTACCCATGGGTCCGAATTTGACCAGCAGGGAAATCCCCTCAATTCCATCACCAACAACCCGCTTAAAATTTTCAGAACCTCCCTGGAAGGCAATATCTTACGGGTTTTTGAATAAGTAATCCACTTTATTTTATATTTGTCCTTCATGCCGGAAAATTATCCGGTCTAAAATCGTCCCCGTGCCCCGGATTTTATTATTCTTCTTATTCATCCTACCCGGATTGCAGGCCTATGGCCAGCAGGAAGAACTGTTGTCACTGACACGGAACGTCAGCCTGATGGGCAGCAATTTCGAGATCACCGTCCTGGCCGAAGATGAATCTATTGCCCTGATCAATATAGAGGAGGCTGTGGACGAGATCAGCAGGATAGAAGCCCTGATTTCTTCCTGGAAAGAGGATTCACAGACAACCCTTATAAACAGCAATGCCGGCATTCAGCCGGTTGTCGTGGATAAGGAGTTATTTGAGCTGATCCTGTACTGCCAGTCCCTGGCCGAACTCACCCAGGGTGCCTTTGATATTACCCATGCCTCGATGAATAAGGTCTGGGATTTTAACCAGTCACAGAATTACCTCCCGGCTGCCTACGAGATAGGGGAAGCTGTTTCCAATACGGGTTTCAGGAAGATCGTTCTTGACCCGGATACTTACTCGGTTTTCTTACCCCTACCGGAGATGAAGATCGGGTTTGGTGCCATTGGCAAAGGCTATGCAGCGGACAGGGCAAAAGCCCTGCTTAAAGAAAAAGGTGTCCCGGCAGGGATGATCAATGCCGCAGGGGATATCACTACCTGGGGTACCCGGGCTACAGGAGAAAAATGGCTGATCGGGATAGAGGATCCCCTTGCCAATGGAAGCCTGAAAAACTGGATCCCCCTGGTGGAATCGTCCGTGGCAATTACCGGCACCCAGGAGCGTTACCTCTGGGTAAACGGGGAGAAGCTGAAAGACATCATCGATCCGCGTAACGGGCAACCGGTCCGTGGTCTTGCCAAGGTCACCGTTTTCCATAAGGATGCTGCTTTTGCGGATGCCCTTTCCACCGCCCTATTTGTACTTGGACCGATTAAAGGACTGGAGCTTGTCAATGAGCTGCCGGGAACCGAGGCCATCTTCCTGGATGAAGAAGGCCGGGCCTTTTACAGTACCGGGATGCTGTCTCGCCAGCAATAAATTTCATTTCTGCGAAACATCCATAATCCGTGTTAAAATCGTAAATTCGCAGCATAATGCAGAACAGTAGATGCTAGAAAAACTCAATATAGTAAAACAGCGTTTTGATGAGGTTTCAGACCTTATAATCCAGCCCGATGTGATATCGGACCAGAAACGTTATGTCTCGCTGACCAAAGAATATAAGGACCTTAAGATCCTTGTTGAGAAACGGGACAGTTACATAGAACTTACCAATAATATCAAGGAAGCCGAAGAGATCATCAAAGACGGCTCTGACCCCGAGATGGTGGAAATGGCGAAGATGCAGATGGAGGAGGCCAAGGAAGCCCTGCCCGGCCTTGAAGAGGAAATAAAATTACTGTTGATCCCGAAAGACCCGGAAGATGCTAAGGATGTCGTGATGGAGATCCGTGCCGGGACCGGGGGAGATGAAGCCAGTATCTTTGCCGGCGACCTCTACCGCATGTACGCAAAATACTGCGAATCGCGTGGATGGAAGACCAATATCATCGACCTGAGCGAGGGCACCAGCGGTGGCTATAAAGAAATACATTTCGAGATAACCGGGGAAGAGGTTTACGGTACCCTGAAATTCGAAGCAGGCGTCCACCGGGTGCAACGGGTACCCCAGACCGAAACCCAGGGACGGGTGCACACCAGCGCCGCCACGGTGATGGTCTTACCGGAAGCCGAGGAGTTTGATGTGCAGATAGATCCCAAAGATGTGCGTATAGATTATTTCTGTTCGTCCGGACCCGGGGGACAATCGGTGAACACTACGTATTCTGCTGTTCGTCTGACCCACGTTCCTACAGGTCTTGTGGCCCAGTGCCAGGATGAAAAATCCCAGCACAAGAACAAGGATAAAGCTTTTAAAGTACTGCGTTCCCGGCTGTATGATATGGAACTGGCCAAGAAACAGGAAGAGGATGCTGCGAAACGTAATTCGCAGGTAAGCAGCGGGGACAGGTCTGCAAAGATCCGGACCTACAACTATCCCCAGGGAAGGGTAACCGACCACAGGATAGGCTTAACCTTGTATGATCTTCAGAATATCATCAACGGGGATATACAGAAACTGATCGATGAACTCCGTTTCGTAGAAAACACCGAAAAACTTAAAGAAGCTTCCGAGATCTTTTAAATCTATGACCAACCGAGAACTGACCGAACAGATCCGTAAAAAACGATCGTTCCTTTGTATAGGACTGGACACAGACCTGGACAAGATCCCCGGGCACCTGAAACAGGAAGAGGATCCGCTATTCAGTTTTAATAAGGCAATCATAGATGCCACCCATGAATATTGTGTGGCCTATAAGCCTAATATCGCGTTCTACGAAGCTTATGGCCTTGCCGGTTGGAAGGCCCTTGAGAAGACCATAGAATACCTTAATGAACATCACCCGGATATCTTTACTATCGCGGATGCCAAGAGAGGGGATATCGGGAATACAGCTACGCGTTATGCAAAGGCTTTTTTTGAGCAGCTGAACTTCGATTCTGTGACCGTGGCACCTTATATGGGGCGCGATTCGGTTGAACCGTTCCTGCAGTTCCCTGGAAAACATGCCATACTGCTGGCACTGACTTCAAACCAGGGGGCTTTTGATTTCCAGACAACAGCTTATGAGGGGAAAGCCTTGTATGAAAGGGTCCTCGAAACTGCAAGTGCCTATGAGCATTCAGAAAGACTGATGTACGTGGTAGGGGCAACGAAGGCCGAATACTTACAGGATATCAGGAAAATAGTTCCCGGGAGTTTTCTTCTGGTGCCCGGGGTAGGAGCCCAGGGAGGAAGTCTGCAGGAGGTGTGTAAGTATGGAATGACCGAGGAAGTGGGCTTACTGGTGAATTCGACCAGGGCGATCATTTATGCTTCTGAGGGAACCGATTTCGCGGAAGCAGCCGCTGCAAAAGCAAAAGAGCTCCGCGACCAGATGGCCAAGGAGCTCCTATAAGATAGGTTCCATATATTGTAATATTACGGTACCAGGGTTTCCAAAATCTTTTTGATCTGCATAGCCTTAGCCTCAAAGAAATCACCCAACTGGTCATTGAGTTCTTTCAACTGGTTGGCCTTATCCATTAAATTCTGGTATTGATACTCTAAAAGGGAGACCGCCTGGCGGCCATTGACGTTCGGTGTGATCGTTCCAACCCTGCAATATTTATTTTCCATAGATTCTTAATTTTTTTCTTCTTATACAAAGATACGTCTGTAAGTACCATTTGGATGTTACACAATTATAGGATTCAACTAATTTATCGGTGATTTGTCTATTTTTTAACGTATGGACCACTTAGCTTTCAATGAATTGACAAAAAATTTACATTTCGATAATTCAGAGAAACCCTATCTTTATACAAATCCCGCAATTTTTAAGGATCTAAACTGCTATCCTAATGACCCGGTTCATACCATGGTTTTTAGTTCTCATCTTCATTTTGCCTCTAAAGGCACAGGAAAAGGATTGTCCATGCTGTTCTGCAGTCTACCAGGCTTTTGATTTCTGGATAGGAAGCTGGGAGGTGACTAATAAGGATGGTACTTTGGCAGGGACCAATACCATTACCAGGGTAGAAGATGGCTGTGCGTTGCGCGAAGAGTGGCAGAGTGCTAATGGCACTTTTACGGGTACCAGTCTGAATTACTACGACAAGGCAAAAGGACAATGGAAACAGTTATGGGTTGATAATTCCGGGAACCACCTTGATCTCAGCGGGAACCCGGTTCAGAACGGGATGATACTCTCCTCTGCGCCATTCCGACGGCAGGACGGGAAGCTGTACGTGAACCGGATCAGCTGGACAGCTAACCCCGATGGCAGTGTACGCCAGCTCTGGGAACTATTACAAAATGAAGAGGTAACCGCGGTGATCTTTGATGGCCTGTACAGGCAAAAGAAGTCAGGAACTGATGAATAGGATATTTCGGTGAAATTATCCCATTAAAAAAACCGGTACTCCTACCGGTTTTTTCAAACTAACTAACTCAAAAATACTAACTCAAATAATTATGGTTCCCGGTTTTTCCCAAAGCCGGTACCAGCTAGTTCAACACTATATAAGCAGGTTGTTTATGCTGATATTGCTAGAACGCAAATATTTTTGAATTATTGTAACCTGTTGGAAATAAAATACATAACTGGACTTCTGTCTTTATTTCGGACTATATCCGGATGAAGGCAGGAAGCAGTATAGATCAGGAATAATGCTCACTGATGAGCCGGTCTGTTCCTTCTTTGTCCTTAAAGACATCAAAGGACTTTCCCTGGGTACGGAGAGCCCCGAGTGCATTCGCATACTGTGCCGCTTTAAAGGGGTCATTGTACTTGGAAAAGCCGTAGGCGAGTCCGCCCGCAAAAGAATCCCCGCAACCGGTAGTGTCAACCACGTTTTCCATGTAGATCGATTTGATGAATTCTTTCCTGGTCTTTCCATTTTCCCTGAAGTACACCACGCAACCCCTGGCATCCAGGGTCACATAAAAGTATTTTACACCTCCCTCAAGAACGTGCTCGGCCATATCGTCCAGGTGATCCGTTTTTTCTTCGTCATAGCTGCTCATCTCCTTTGCATCGTATTCATTCTTAAACCAGCAGGCCTGGGATTCCTCGAGGTTCATTTTTAGGATATCGATATAAGGCAGCCACTCATCCATATCTACCCAGAATTTCCGGTACCGGTCGCCCGTCATCCCCATGGTTGTGGTCGGGCCATGAGCGTCAAAGACGATCAGGCCCTTGTAATTTTCCTGTATGGCCCTTAAGGTGCTGAGGGAGATCTCGAAATCGGTAATGGGCACAAAAACGAATACATCCACCTGCTCCAGCCCTTTGATGTCTTCGGGTCTGATCGGTTTCATACAGGCGGTCTGCTTCTCTACGCGGTTATTCTGGTCAAGGAAGCGAAGTTCTATTACCGTTCCCTTATCATCAACCGACGAGATATGATCCTGCCTTATGTTCTTATAGGGCGCAAACAGTTCCGAGATCGCCCGGTGATCCTTTTTGTGAACGTGGGAGACCGGGATCACCTCACCGTCTTCTCCCAAAAGCTTGGATAAAGCGATGACGGGATGTGATACACAACCGTATTTATTGATGATTTCCTGGTTATGTGTATAAATGGTATCCCTGGGGATGGGCCCCAAAACAGCGATTCTGATCATAGGTTTAACTCTTGTCCTGCAAGGCAAAGACTTTTCTTAATAATTCGGTGGTCCTTGCTGATATTTTATTCCTGATTTCTTTTTCCTCAACAGCGATCATGGTGTATACCCCGTTCAATGCCTCCTTCGTTACATAGTCGGTCAGGTCGGGGTTCACATCCTGCGTCAATGGCAATGAATTATATCTTGTGATCAACCGCTCCCAGACTTCATCCGCCCTTACTTTCTTCAGGGAAGAATTGATCACTGGCTCAAATTTAGTGTACAGGGCATCATTGGTTGCAGTCGTCAGGTACTGGGTGGCAGCCCTATCATCGCCCAGCAGGATATTCCTTGCATCCTGGAAGGTGATTCCTTTTACGGCTTCTATAAAGACGGGGGTTGCCTCGCTTACCGCATCTTCAGCTGCCCGGTTTAATAATACTAATCCTTCATCCGCCAGGTGTCCCAGGCCGATATCCCTTAAAGTTCTGTCAACCTTCTGCAATTCTTCTGGCAAAAGGATCTTTACCAGTTCGTTCTTATAAAACCCATCTTCCAGTGCCAGTTTGCTGACCTGTTGGTCTATGCCCTGTTGCAAGGCCTGCTGTAATCCGGCCGCTATCTGTTCATCGCTCAATCCACCCCCGGGTAACTGGTTCACCACGCCTTGCAGTTCAGCGCAAGAAGAAAGGATTACCAAAAAACAGATCATTACCAATTTACGGAGCATAGGAAATGTGTTAGCAAGGTTTAAAATAGCAAAAAAAATCGTAGCACTGCCAGCCGGGGCTTCCACCTATGAGAAGATAACGGTTTTGTTATTGTAAACCATGGTTTTACGGGCGACATGTAGCTGAACCGCCCTGGAGAGGACCAGTTTTTCCAGGTCTCTTCCTTTTGTGATGAAATCACTTACGGTGTGCGCATGGGTGACGGGGATCACGTCCTGGGCAATGATAGGCCCGGCATCCAGTTCTTCGGTGACGTAGTGACTGGTAGCCCCTATGATCTTAACGCCTCTTTCAAATGCGGCGTGATAGGGCTTAGCGCCTGCAAAGGCAGGAAGGAAAGAATGGTGGATGTTGATGATCCTGTGCGGGTACTCATCGATAAGCCTGGGGGAGACGATCTGCATGTACCGGGCCAGTACGATAAAATCCACCTTATGTTCTTTTAATAATCTTAATTGCTCTTCTTCAGCCTTTTCTTTTTTACCCTTTTGGACGGGAACGTGGAAGAAAGGTACAGAGAACTGATCGGCTATGGTCTGCAGGTCCGGGTGGTTACTCAGTATAAAAGGTAGTTCTACCGCCAGCTCCCCTGCGTGGTACCTGCTCAGCAGGTCATAGAGACAGTGGTTGTATTTGGAGACAAAGAGTGCCATCCTGGGTTTGCTTCCCGTCCAGTGTATATTCCAGGCCATATTATATGGATGAGCAAGCTCCGAGGCAACCCTGGATTCAAACTCATCCCGGTTAAAATTATCCCTGCCGTTAAAATCCGTTTCCAGTCGCATAAAGAAAACGCCGGCCTGCATATCTACGTGCTGGTCCAGGTATGTGATATTTCCTCCCTCTTTATGTACAAGGCTGGTGACAGAACTGATGATGCCGGACTGGTCCGGGCAGTTGATGAGTAGTGTGGCTTTCAAAGTCTGGTCTTTAATCTCAATAAAATTAGAACTTTAGGCTGCGTAGCCCGGGTAAAACTTCATTTTTATAATATTCTAAAGATATCATTATAATTTTTGCGTTTTCCGTAAATTGCAGGTCTTAAAATGCCTATTCATTAGAGATGGAACAACCCAAGGTTTATACCCCCAAGAATAAAGTAAGAATCGTTACTGCTGCGTCACTGTTTGACGGGCACGATGCCGCTATCAATATCATGCGCAGGATCATCCAATCTACCGGTGTGGAAGTGATCCACCTGGGCCATGACCGATCGGTGGCCGAAGTGGTCGATTGCGCCATACAGGAAGACGCCCATGCTATCGCGATGACCTCTTACCAGGGTGGACATAACGAGTATTTCAAATATATGCACGACCTGCTCAAGGAAAAGGGTGCAGGACACATCAAGATCTTCGGTGGTGGTGGCGGAGTTATCCTGCCCAAGGAGATCGAAGAATTGATGGAGTACGGGATCACCCGTATCTATTCTCCCGATGACGGCCGAACCATGGGCCTGCAGGGAATGATCAACGACCTGGTGCAGCAGAGTGACTATGCTACTCCACCCCTGGAGCTTAATGGAGAAGCGTCTCTCCCGGAGCTACTTAAAGAAAAAGAACCGGGGACCCTGGCCCGGTTGATCAGTCTCGCTGAAAACCGCCCGGCTGATTTTGAAAAAGAATTTGCGAAAGTGAAGACAGGGGATAAGACCATCCCGGTGCTAGGAATTACAGGTACAGGGGGTGCAGGAAAATCCAGCCTTGTCGATGAACTGGTACGCCGTTTCCTTGCAGATTTTCCAGGGAAGACCCTGGGCATCATATCGGTTGACCCCTCCAAAAGAAAGACAGGCGGGGCATTACTGGGAGACCGGATCCGTATGAATGCCATCAGTGACGAGCGGGTGTATATGCGTTCGTTGGCCACCCGGCAGTCTAACCTGGCCCTGTCCAAACATATACAGGAAGCCATTGATGTGCTGAAGGCGGCCGATTTTGACCTGATCATCCTGGAAACATCCGGGATAGGGCAGTCCGATACGGAGATCGTGGAACACAGTGATCTTTCCCTCTACGTGATGACGCCCGAATTTGGTGCGGCCACCCAGCTTGAGAAAATTGATATGCTCGATTTTGCAGACCTGGTTGCTATCAACAAATTTGATAAGCGGGGAGCACAGGATGCCCTACGCGATGTCAAGAAACAGTATATGCGCAACCACAACCTCTGGGATGTGGACCAGGAAGACCTTCCTATTTACGGAACTGTTGCTTCCCAGTTCAACGACCCGGGGATGAACCGCCTCTATCAGGCCATCATCGCGGCGGTAAAAGATAAAACCGGGGCAGAACTCGATTCTAAATTCAGGGCTGAACACGAAATGGCGGAAAAGATGTTCGTGATCCCGCCTGCACGTACCCGATACCTTTCCGAAGTGTCCGAAGGGATCAGGGCTTACGATGAAAAAGCGGTTTCCCAGTCTGATGTCGCCCAGAAATTATATGCCATCTACACCACTTTGCAGGGAGCAACCAATAATGCTTACACCTTGGGTGAACATGGTATTCAGAATGAGGGGGATGTTGCAAAGAACAAGGAAGAACTGGCAGACCTGCTCGAAAAGGAATTTAAGAAGACGTTTAAAGAGCTGGATCCCCATCACTGGGAAAGTATCCGTGGCTGGGAAGACCTGCAACAGAAATACAAAGCCCCGGAATATAAATTCAAAGTAAGGGGGAAAGAGATCAGGATAGAAACCCATACCACTTCGCTTTCACAGCTGCAGATCCCGAAAGTGGCACTCCCGGGCTATAAGGCATGGGGTGATATCCTTAAATGGACACTGCAGGAAAATGTCCCGGGGCAATTTCCTTACACTGCCGGGCTGTATCCCTTTAAGCGCACTGGTGAAGACCCTACCCGGATGTTTGCCGGGGAAGGGGGACCGGAACGTACCAACCGGCGTTTCCACTATGTGAGTATGGATATGCCGGCCAAGCGACTGTCAACAGCCTTTGACTCGGTTACCCTCTATGGGAATGACCCGGCCCACAGGCCTGATATCTACGGGAAGATCGGGAATGCTGGGGTGTCTATCTGTTGCCTGGACGATGCGAAGAAATTATATTCGGGCTTTGACCTGAGCGACCCGATGACCTCGGTGAGTATGACCATTAACGGGCCCGCCCCGATGGTGCTCGGATTCTTCCTGAATGCAGCCATCGACCAGAATTGTGAGAAATATATCAGGGAAAAAGGACTGGAGGAAAAAGTCGAGGCTAAGATCACCGAGATCTATAAAGGAAGGGAATCCCTGAGACCAAAATACCACGGTAAGATCCCTGAAGAACATAACGGTCTGGGACTCATGTTACTCGGGGTAACCGGGGACCAGGTGCTGCCGGCCGAGGTGTACAATGATCTGAAAGAGAAGACCCTGCAACAGGTCAGGGGAACCGTACAGGCTGACATCCTCAAGGAAGACCAGGCCCAGAACACTTGTATCTTTTCAACAGAGTTTGCTATCCGCCTGATGGGGGATGTGCAGGAATACTTTATCCAGAATAAGGTCCGTAATTTCTATTCGGTTTCCATTTCCGGATACCATATCGCAGAAGCAGGTGCCAACCCGATCACCCAGCTGGCCTTTACCCTGTCTAACGGGCTCACCTACGTAGAGTATTACCTAAGCAGGGGAATGGACATCAATAAATTCGGGCCTAACCTGTCATTCTTCTTTTCCAACGGTATTGACCCGGAATACGCCGTCATCGGCCGTGTGGCAAGGCGGATCTGGGCAAAGGCCATGCGCGATATCTACGGGGCGGATCCCCGTGCCCAGATGTTAAAATACCATATCCAGACCTCGGGAAGAAGCCTCCATGCCCAGGAGATCGATTTTAATGATATCAGGACCACCCTACAGGCCCTGTATGCCATTTATGATAACTGCAATTCCCTGCACACCAATGCCTATGATGAGGCTATCACGACCCCAACAGAAGAATCTGTGCGGAGGGCGATGGCTATCCAATTGATCATCAACAAGGAGCTGGGACTGGCCAAAAATGAAAACCCATTACAGGGATCTTTCATCATAGAGACCCTGACAGACCTGGTAGAAGAGGCAGTGCTGGCAGAATTTGACCGTATAACGGAGAGGGGAGGGGTCCTCGGGGCCATGGAAACCATGTACCAGAGAACCAAGATCCAGGAGGAAAGCCTGCATTATGAAACCCTGAAACATTCAGGGGAATACCCTATCATCGGCGTAAATACTTTCCTGAGTTCCAAAGGGTCTCCGACAGTCCTTCCCGCCGAGGTGATCCGGGCGACCGAAGAAGAAAAGAAGGTGCAGATCAGTACCAAGGAACAGCTTCACAAGATGTACGAAGATTCTGCGGAAGAACAGTTACGACTGTTACAGGATACAGCTGTCCGCAACGAGAACATCTTTGAACAGCTGATGGAAGCGACCAAATTCTGTTCCCTGGGCCAGATCACCAAAGCCTTGTTCAATGTAGGGGGGCAGTACAGGAGGAACATGTAGTTCCGGCTCATTATCCAGGGCTTAAAAATAAGAAACCCAGCCACTGTTCATTACAGACCGGCTGGGTTTTGTTTTCCAGGTATAATACTATTTTTTAATACAGGTAGTCATTGAAACCCCAGGATCCGCTGGAGCCTGCAGGGCCAATAGACTTTCTCCATTTTTTAAAGGAACGCCGGAAACTCCGGATCTCCTTCCGTAACAGGTTCAGGTATTCTTTTTCTTTCACCCCGTCCTTTTCCAGGCCGTTGCAATAGGAAAGTATATTGCGGGTC
Organism: Zeaxanthinibacter enoshimensis; assembly: GCF_004362865.1. Lineage (GTDB taxonomy): Bacteria > Bacteroidota > Bacteroidia > Flavobacteriales > Flavobacteriaceae > Zeaxanthinibacter > Zeaxanthinibacter enoshimensis. Next base: position 277,458 of record NZ_SNYI01000003.1, read on the forward strand.
ATTATGTTGATAAAGCGGGCGCTTTTCCTGCGCACTGCAAGAGAATTGGAAGATTCTGCCCTGGCGATCTGCTGTGGGATCAGGATGGCATCGGTCAGGATCGCATCGGCCATAATATCCCTTAAACTGTTAGACTGGTATAGGTGGAGAAGATCTTTATTCGAGACATAAGAAGCCAGCTCCCTGCTCATAATGCAGAGTTCCAGCGCTTTCCGGTAAACCGGTACGGATCGTAAATTGTTGTAAGACATTTTTTTCAGAGCAATTAGCATATTAAAATTACCATCAAAATCGCAATATTATCTTTTCAATCAAAAGAGAATTTGTATTTTAGACATATAATTAAAGATTTTTTATACCTAAAAGTTTTGAATATACGAATTGATGACCTGAACTGGGGAATACTGCAATGTTTGCAGGAGAACTCGCGCGAATCTTTCGCCAGTATCGGGCGTAAAGTAGGGCTGACACCCCCGGCCGTAGCCGAACGCATCAAGAAGATGGAAGACCTTGGGATTGTTGAAGGGTACCGGGCTAAGATCTCCCATATTCATGCGGGTTACCAATTAAAAGCGATCATTACCCTGAGGGCCTTTATGGGAAAACTGAAACCTTTCCTGGACATGGTGAAATCTATGGAAGAGGTCATCAATTGCTACCGCATAACCGGCAATGAAAATATTATCATGGAGGTGGTATTGAAAGACCAGTTTCACCTTGAAAAATTTATCGACAAACTGATCCAGTACGGCGAAACCCGGACACATATCATCTTATCGGATGTCGTTTCCCAAGCTCCCATCCTGAAAAAAGCTCGTTAACGAAACCGGCGCAAATTTTTGGAAAGTTCAGCTGCCTTAATTTCCCGCAGAACTGTAGTGCTATTGAATTATTATGTACTTTTCTATAGAAATTGGATAGCAAAGCCCGGCAATTTCCCGGGTCAGCATATCTGTCCGGGATTTTGGCCGGATTTTTGATGAATGCATTTTATGAAGCAAACCATACTATTCACCTTCCTTTTAGCTTTTTTGTCCATTCAGCCCGGTATGGGTCAAACCGCCAGTATTAAGAAAGGGGTCATTACGGATTCTATTCCTGTTGGCTCAGAAGGTACAGAGTCTATGGCTGTTTTCCTGCCAAGGGATTTCACCATGGAGAAACAATGGCCCGTACTGTTCATCTTCGAAAAAGAAGGAAGGGGAAGGCAGGCCATCGGGATGTTCCAGGAAGCAGCGGAAAAGGAGGGGTTTATCCTCGCAGCATCTAACAACGTGCACGACAGCATTGCTATCGCCCGGAATATACTGCTCACCAACCGCATGATTGATCAATTGACCGGCATTTTACCCGTAAACCCCAAAAGGATGTATACCGGGGGATTTGGCACAGGGGGTCAGCTGGCTTCCCTGGTTCCGGTATTCCTGCCTAAACTTGCCGGAACAATAGTATGTGGAGCGGCTTTGCCCACCTTGGAGGTACTCAATGACAAAAAACCATTTTATTTCATAGGAATCGTTGGCAAACGGGATTTTAATTACCCGGCACTCCGGAAGACCATGGATGAACTGGACCGGAAGAAATTCCCTAACCACTTGTATGTCTTTGACGGGGGTAATGAATGGCCCCCAAAGCCTTACCTGGAAAAAGCTTTCCAACTGTTGACCGTCCAGGCAATGGAAGACGGTATAATTCCGCGGGATGAATCTTTCCTGCGCCAGAGCTATGACTACCAGCTTATCGAGATAAGACAGCAATTGCAACAGAACCAATTACTGAATGCCTACAGCCAAATGGAGGACCTGACACAGGCGTATGGTAAACTGATAGAAATGGATTCGCTTAAAGATGAGACCAGGCGCCTGAAGAAGGATTCCCGGTACCGTGCCCAGCGCAGGGAAGAGAAGAACACCTTCTTCCAGGAGACCTTAAGGCGGGAAGATTATGAATTTTACCTCGAAGAAGATATTGCCACCTACAACTATAATAACCTAGGCTGGTGGAAATTCCAGATGGAGACCCTGGATAAGCTGGAACAGAAAGATTCCGATCAATCCAGGGACATGGCGGCAAGACTACGGGGTTACATCAATGCGTATATCGAAGATTATATCATGATCGTAAGCAGGGAGGAAAATGTAGATGAAGAGGCTTTACTCTTATTGCAGATGCTGAAGACGATCACTGAACCCGGTGATCCGCAGTATTACCTTGCTGTGATTTCCCAGAGTGCGAAACTGGATGATTACGGGACCGCCTTGTTTTACCTGGAAGAGCTGCTGAAGACCGGTTACCGTGAGAAAGAGGTGCTTTACAATTTAGAGCATACAGCCTTGCTCAGGATCACGCCGGAATTCAACCGTATCATTGCTGAATACTTTAAGGACGCCCGTTACGAGATCATTGAAGAATAAGGTGGGGTACCTTTTTCAGGTTCCAGTCGATCACCAGGCCCCCGGCAAGCGAGCGGGCGATCTCGGGACCGTAGAGCCTCTCGCAGAGGTACAGGGCGGCATCAAAACTCCGGGCCCCACCCGCGGAAGTGATATATTTCCCGTCATGTACAAATAAAACACTGTCTCTTACATCTAATTGGGGAAATTTTTCCCTGTAGGTGTCTATATCCGAAGGGAAAGTGGTAGACACTTTATCGTCCAGCAGCCCGGCCGCGGCGAGAACAAAGGCACCATCACAGTGCGAGGTTATATACTGCGCTTCTTTATCGACCTGCCTAACAAAATTCAGCATTACAGTGTCTTTCAGGTCAGAGTCCAGGTGATGTTCCGCACTGGGAATCACCAGGATGTCTATCCTGGGCAGCTCATCCTTGGTGTAATCAAAATCCGGTAAGAGTCGAATTCCTTCAAAAGTAGTTATGGGGTTACGGGTATTGGCGAGCAGGAAAGTATTCATGGGCCTGATCCCTTCCCGGTACTTGGTATGTTGAAATATATCGAAGGGAGCGGTGAGTTCGGTATTATAAGTCCCATCCATCACCAGGAAGGCAACGTTGTAGTTATCCGGGTCGATTTTCGGGAATGTTCCTTCAGCCGGTTCCGCAACAGCTTCCCGGCAGGCTGCCGGGCCTAATAACAGGATCAGTATTAAAGGGAAGATAGGCAGTAGACGTATTTTCATTGTTGCTCTTTAAATTATTAAAGGTATTCAATTTGCATTATTCTTCACCTTGCTGCTCCGCGGTGGTTATTGTAATTTAGCCAAAATTACGAGCATGAAGAAAGCAGTTTTTGTATTCCTGTGTATCCTCCTGGGTGCCTCCGCCTGTAAAGAGGGAAAAAAATATCATGAGGCTCCCGCGGTTACCCGGGAAACGGCTGACAGCCCGGAGGAGGAAATTTTACTGTTTCAACAGGAGATGAACCAACAGTTCCGGGATCCGGAGACATCACCGCTACCGGATCGTTACCGCGCAGACTTTGAAGCACTTGATTTTTATGAACCGGATACGAATTTCAGGGTATTCGCCCGCCTGGAGCGAACACCCGACGCCATGCCTTTTTCCATGCCCACTACTACGGACCGCCTGGCGTTAGAAGTCGTCTACGGGATTGCCTATTTTGAATTGGACGGGGAACCTTACCAATTAGAGGTTTACCAGGAAGCCGGGCCCGGAGATGAAGCGGATACGTCCTACTTATTTCTCCCTTTTACGGATCTGACCAATGGGGAAGAGACCTATAGCGGTGGACGATACCTTGACCTCGATATCCCGGAAGGAGACAGTTTGCTCATCGATTTTAACAAGGCGTATAATCCGTACTGTGTCTACAACAAGAAATATTCCTGCCCCATTGTCCCGAAGGTAAACCACCTGGACAAGGCGATCCGGGCCGGGATCAGGGATTTTAGGCCAGAAAAGTAAAGGCCCGGGCTATTGAGTACCCAGACCTTTACAAACCAAAACCAAACTAAAGCAAAATCTTAAAATCCATAGACTGCTGCAACCACGAAGGATGCCAGGTTATCCATGGGCTGGCCGTCCGAATCCAGGAAAGCGTCGTCAGAAGCGCTGTCCAGTCTTAGTTCCGGTTTAATGATGAGGTCGCCGATAGTAGCGCTTCCCGTAAGGGTCAGTGCCAGGACACTGCTGTCTGCAACCCCCGTACCAATAGCGCCGAAGTTCTCAGTTTCTGCGAAATATTCGCCCCGGAGTCCAATAGTGAAATTTTCCGAGGTCTGGTATTGTGGATATAATGCGACACCTGCAAATCCGGTATCGTCTGCGCCGTCAAAATAGGCTGCATTGATCCCCAGGTAAAAGCTCTCGCTCAGGTCAAACCCGCCGGTATAATCGATCTCGAAAGCCCCGTCATCAGCAAGGAAATTCAGGAATTGCCCGCTGTAGCCCAATTGTGCACCATAGGCATATTTGCCGTTTGGATTAAATTCGGTCAGGTCTGTGGGGTTCATAACCGCCAGCATCAGGGACCAGTCGCTTCCCAGGTCAAAATCAGCCTTTAATCCGGTGTGGCTGAACGGGCCATAGGAAAACAGGTAAGAGGTGCTGTAATTAAAATTGGCTACCGGGGAGATGACCTCGTAACCCAGGAAGGTATTAAAGTTACCGAAGGTCAGGGTCACATGGTCGCTCACATTCCAGTAAACATATAGTTGGTTAACTATGTTCCCTGTCAGGGAGTACATCGGGGAAGCAAATATGGCATCGGTACCCCTTGGGCCGAAAACCAGGTCTCCTACAAATCCGACCTTTTCTCCCTCGTAACTCGCGATGACATTGGCCATCCCCAGGGCAAAGCCCGGAAGGTTGGCAAAAGAACTGCCGGGAGCCGAATAATTGGCGCCCGAATTGGCGCTGTTAAGGTTAGCCCTGTAATAGGCGTCAATAGAGCCACTCAGTTTAAATTTAGGAGTACTTTCCGCTGTTTCAGCCTCCTGGGCAAACCCGAGGGTCATCCCGCTGAGGAATAGAGAAAACAGTAATTTTTTTACGTACTTTGTATTTAAGATCGTTTTCATAATTCAATGATTTAGTTCCTTTTCCGAGGATTTTTTGTTGTTGAAATTTTATTGGATTCGATTGTTTAACGGAGCGTTCTGCCAAACGCTCCGTTTTCTTTTATTAGTTGTTATTGCTGTCCATTGCTGAAATCATAAGCATCCATCCCGTGCTCGTGAAGGTCCAGCCCTTCCATTTCTTCGTCTTTACTGACCCTGATGCCAACACTCTTCTTCAGGGCGAAAACTATGATGAAGGAGGTAAGGCAACAGAAGACTGCCACTGCCCCAACCCCGGTGAGCTGGTAGATGAACTGGTCTATCCCGGCCTTGGCTCCGAAGATTCCGACTGCCAGGGTGCCCCAGATACCGCAGATCAGGTGAACAGTTACGGCACCTACAGGGTCATCAAGTTTGATCCGGTCTATAAAGGATACCCCCAGTACGATGATTATTCCCGCGATAAGTCCAATGATCACTGCTTCATTGGGTGACATCAGGTCTGCACCGGCGGTGATCCCTACAAGTCCGCCCAGTATCCCGTTAAGGAACATTGTAAGGTCCAGGTTTTTCGTGGTAATAAAGGAGGTGACAATTGCGCCGACTCCGCCCGCGGCCGCTGCCAGGCTGGTGGTGACCAGTACGAGGGAAGTAAGTTCCGGGTCTGCAGACAATACGGATCCCCCGTTGAACCCGAACCATCCTAACCAGAGTACCAGTACCCCGGCGGTGGCCATAGGGATACTGTGCCCCGGGATCGCCCTTGGTTTTCCGTCATCCCCGAATTTCCCGATCCTCGCACCGAGCAGAGTGATGGCAATAAGTGCTGCCCATCCCCCTACAGAATGTACCAGGGTAGATCCCGCAAAATCGTAGAAACCAGCCTCGTCACCACCAAGGGTGGATAAGAATCCGCCGCCCCATTGCCATGATCCGACTATTGGGTATACCAGACCGACATAGATCACGGTGAAGACCATGAACGGGCCTATCTTGATCCGTTCTGCAACGGCTCCGGAAACAATGGTCGCCGCTGTTGCTGCGAACATTCCCTGGAAAAGGAAATCCGTCCACCAGGTGTACCCCCCGTCAGCGTAGTCTGGGGTCATGCCACCTTCCGGAGGAGCGATCCCAGGTACGATTCCCCCGAGAAAGCCGTTAAATTCCCCCGGGTACATGAGGTTAAATCCGACCAGGTAGTAGAGTAGAAGTCCTACCGTTATAATAAAGATGTTCTTGAATAGAATATTAATGGTGTTCTTCTGACGGGTCAGGCCGATCTCCAGAAAGGCGAAGCCGGTATGCATAAAGAATACCAAGGCTGTGCATACCATCATCCAAACGTTGTTAGCTGTAAATAATCCTGCTTCCATAATAAAATTGTTTGTTACTATTTGTAATTCATTTAGTTGATTCCGGCCTGGCCGTTCTCTTTGGTTCTGATCCTGTATGCTTCGAGTACTTCGGAAACGAAGATCTTACCGTCTCCTACATTGCCTGTATAAGCGGTCTCTAACAAGGTTTTGACGGTGACATCAAGAAAATCGTCTGATACCACGACTACCAGGTACCGGCGTTGTATATCGGAGGTACTGTATGAAATACCCCGGTAGACGTGCCCTTGTTTTTCATTGCCGACCCCGGTAACATCCCAGTAACTGAAGAAGTTGACCTCGATCGCGTGCAATGCCTTTTTAACCTCGTCGAATTTTGACTTTCTGATAATGGCTTCCACTTTTTTCATTTGCTTGATTTTAATGGTTTTCATTTGTCCGGCCTGGCCGGTAATTTTCTTTCTTCCCATAGTCTCTTTTAAAGAAGAACTGAGGAGTGTTAAATTTTGTTAACGCGTCAAATATATCGTATAAAAATTCAGACCCCCTAAAATTAAGGGGGTCTGTTGTTCATTTTTATGATATTGAAAGTTATAACCCTATTAAATTACAGGGTAGTGCAAATAGAATGAGTTAAATTATCAATATCTCGAATGTAGTCAGGGAGAAGAGCATGCATCACTTAACAAGGAAGAAATTTTAGGATGTAAAAGGTCTTAAACGCCTGTTTATAGGGCTTATACGGAATTGTTCAACGAAAGAAGGTCAGAGAATCCGGTGGTATTTCTTAAACCGGTCTCAGATTTGTCTTACGATCCAGAAACCGGCAGCCACGGCGGCAAGTCCTGTCGCAAGGCTGGCAATAATGTATAACGAAAAATGAAGGAAAGCACCACTGCGCAGTAATTCATATTGCTCAAAGCCAAAAGAAGAAAAAGTGGTAAAGCCGCCACAGAAACCGGCGACGAGTAAGAGGGTTAGATGTGGGTTCAGGTAATCTGACTTCAGTGCGTAACCGAGGACCGCTCCAATGACGAGACATCCTAGCACGTTGACCAGAAAAGTACCGAGGTAAAAATTAGTAAAGTAAGGGTTAAGGGATTTGCTGATAAGGTAACGCAAGACACTGCCAATTCCGCCTCCTAAGAAAACAAGCAAAATTGGTTTCATGCCAGATTGATCTACAGTTAAATCGCTTTCTTATAGCTGGAAGCTAACAGATCCAGGGGGTAGATCTTAATTTCCGGACGATCTGTGCTTTTAGCAGGCCTGGGGGATCTAGTCCTGGCATAAAGGCTACTGTGTACCAGTAAGGCGACATTGAAAACTACTAAACAGGAAAATATCGCAAAAAAGGTAACCATTTATCGGGTAAATTTAACAGTATAACGCAAAACTACGCTATTTCTTATGTTATACGATGAAAAATTCCTACCCGGATGTCACTTCCGAACATTTTTACGGGTTTAACAGCTTGTTAACTTATTACCTGAGTAATTGCTTGATAATGAACAGTAATATTATAAATGTGATAAACACTATGCCTACCCAGATAACGCCTTTGTAATTCTTTCGATGAAGATTGCGGTCCTTTTTATAGGAAAGAATGATGAAAATGGTGAAGACCACAACGAAAACTGCAGCAAAAATCCATTGCCCTGTACTGAACATATGTTTATTTTTAGGCAAAATTACTCTAAAATACCAACCTATGAAAAGCAAACTTCACGCCGTCTCTTTATTCCACGAATCTTTTGGACTGGGGATATCCAAAGAACCTAAGGCCAACCTGGGGCAAAGCAAGAACCTGTTGCGGTTTAACCTAATGGATGAGGAGAACAGGGAATACCTTGAAGCGGCTGAAAAAGATGACCTGGTCGAAGTTGCCGATGCCCTGGGGGATATGCTTTATATTCTTTGCGGTACCATCCTGGAGCATGGAATGCAGCACAAGATAGAAGAGGTCTTTGAAGAGATACAACGTAGTAATATGAGTAAACTGGGTGAAAACGGGAAGCCCCTCTACAGGGAAGATGGGAAGGTGCTCAAGGGCCCTTCATATTTTAAACCAGACATAAAAGCTATCCTGGAATCATAAAAAAAGTGCCCCGGAGGGCACTTTCTGAATCTATAATAGGTAGCTGGTTTATTTAACTTCGTACCTCCAGCCGAATTTGTCTTCAGCTATATTGTATTGAATATTGATCAGTTGCTGTTTGATCCTGGTGGCGTAGGAATCAGTCATCACGGGTAACTCGTAGCGTTCTCCTTTGTAACCGAATCCGAGGATAGGATTGATCACAGCAGCTGTTCCACTTCCGAACATTTCTTTCAGCTCGCCGTTCTTGTGACCCTCCAGTAATTCGGATACCCTGATCGGGCGGATGTCTACTTCAATTCCCTGTTCCTCGGCGAGGGCGATGACACTCTTCCGGGTAACCCCGTCCAGGATGCGATCCCCGGTAGGGCAGGTAAGGAGTTTATCCCCCATCCGTACAAAAATGTTCATGGTGCCCGCCTCTTCTATGAATTCGTGGCTTTTGGCATCCGTCCATACGATCTGCTGGAACCCTTCTTCTTTAGCAAGATTGGTAGGATAGAATTGTCCTGCATAGTTACCGGCGGCCTTGGCAAAACCAAACCCTCCGTCAGCAGCACGGCTGAACTTTTCTGCGATCTTGACGCGAACTTCACCGCCATAGTACGCCTGTGCAGGGGAACAGATGATGAGGAACTTGAATTCCTGGGAAGGAGAAGCGATGATCCCCGCCTGTGTGGCAATGGCAAAAGGACGAATATAAAGGGAGTTACCTAAGCCAGGCTTGATCCAGTCGTTCTCCATCTTCAACAGCGTGTTAAGACCGTCAAAGAAATAGTCTTCCGGGAACTCCGGCATGGCCATACGGGCGCTCGATTTGTTGATCCGGTGAAAGTTCTCATCAGGGCGGAATAACCAGACTTTGCCATCGTCATCCTTATAAGCTTTCATGCCTTCAAAAACTGCCTGCCCATAATGGAAGACCCTTGCGGAGGGTTCCAGGGTAAGTGGCTGGTAAGGAATGATCTTAGGAGTCTGCCATGCACCGTCCTTGTAATCACAGACCATCATATGGTCTGTAAAAACACTGCCGAAAGGCAGGTTATTGAAATCGACCTGCTCAATCTTGGAGCTTTTGGCCTTTTCTATGATGATATCTTTCACTGTACTTTCCATCTTGTATTTGTTAAATTGGAGCAATAAAATTACACATTTATAAGAAGTTGACCGGCGTTTTTACATTTAAAATCGCCAGCTTTGCACTATCTTATAAAATAATGATAATTCGTGATAATATTAACAAACTGTGTGCTAATAGTTTGGTAAACAGCGGGTTTTGTTGCCTGGTGAATTCAGTAAAATAGCGTTATTTCTTGATTACAGGATGAAAAGAAGCATAATTACCACCGGGGATGGGTCCAAAACCATCCAGATCACGGATTGGAATGAACAATATCATTCGACCCATGGAGCGATACAGGAGGCATACCATGTTTTTATAGCGATGGGCTTGTCCCATCACCCTGGCAGTGAGCTCCGTATCCTGGAAATGGGATTTGGCACAGGACTCAATGCGCTCATCACCCTTAAGGAAACCATGGCAGTACAGCGCCGTATACACTATACCGGGTTAGAAGCTTTCCCGGTAGAGAAACAGGAATGGTCCCAGCTGAATTACGTGGAACAACTACAGGACCCAGACCTCCAATCTTTTTATGAATCCATGCATAATGCAGCCTGGGAGGAAGAAGTGGATATTACTGCAGATTTTTGCCTGCTGAAGAAGAAGATGAGATTTGAAGACCTGGCCGATGAGGAACTATATGACCTGGTGTATTATGATGCTTTTGGTGCCAGGGTGCAGCCCGAATTGTGGGAAGTCGATTGTTTTGAAAGAGTCGCCCGGGCGATGAAACCCGGGGGGATACTGGTCACCTACTCTGCTAAAGGTAGTGTGAGGAGAGCAATGCAGGAAGTGGGGTTGAAGGTAGAACGGTTACCCGGCCCGCCCGGGAAAAGGGAAATGTTACGGGCTACAAAATCTTAATATTCTCATAAACCCGATAAAACGCTTGCTTCTACTGTTAAAGGCGTTTTAAACCTTTAGGGTAAGGCCTTCTAATCCGGTATCTTTGCGGGGATGAAGATATTGATCACAGGAGCAACGGGCCTGGTTGGTTCGCACATTGTGCAGCTATGCCGGCAGGAGAATATCGAGGTGAATTACCTGACAACGTCCAGAGATAAACTGGAGACGGAAAAAGGGTACCAGGGTTTCTATTGGGATCCTTCAAAACGCGAGATAGATACCAACTGCTTTAAAGGGGTGGATGCCATAATTAACCTGGCTGGTACCAGTATAGCCCAGCGCTGGACCAAGGAACATAAAAAGGCCATTATGAACAGCCGGGTGAATAGTCTTAAAACCCTTGATATCGGGCTTGCCCAGGTAGAACGAAGTAAGATCAGGTCTATCGTTTCTGCATCGGCAGTTGGCTATTACCCCGATTCCCTGACCAATTACTATTCAGAATCAGAAAAACAATACGATAAGAGCTTCCTCGGAGAGGTGGTTGTAGCCTGGGAGCGGGAAGCTGATGCGCTTAAAAAATACGATATTAAACTGTCCAAGGTGCGAATAGGACTGGTTTTGGCAAAGGACGGTGGTGCATTACCTCAAATGGTGAAACCTGTAGAGAATTACGTAGGGGCTGCCTTGGGCAGTGGAGAACAATGGCAGAGTTGGATCCATATTCGTGATCTCGCTTCCATCTTTCTTTTTCTCGTTAAGAATTCGCACAGCGGCATATACAATGCCGTGGCTCCTAACCCGGTTACTAATTGCCGTATGACCCGTGAAATTGCTAAAACTCTGGATAAGCCATTATGGCTGCCAAATATTCCTCAGGTGGTGATGAGGACCATCCTGGGGGAGATGGCGTATATCCTTTTCTCCAGCCAGAGGGCCAGCAGTAAAAAGATCGAGGAAAAAGGATACACTTTTGAATTCTGCAATATCCAGAATGCCCTGGCAGACCTCTTAAAGCAAGGAGGGGAGAGAACGATCTCCACCGCTCGACTGGAGGAACAACGAGCAAGCCGCTAAAAAGTTTTTTAAAGTATTCTCACAGCAGCCGTAATGAACGGCTGTTTTTTTATGACATTTTGACATTTTAAAAGAATTGGCAGTACTTTTGCCATCCCTAAAAGGTTAAAAAAACGGAATTACTAGATGAGTAAGAAAGATAAGACGCAGCAAATGGAAGAAACTCTTTCTGAGGAGCAACTGAATAAGGAAGAGCAGGGGCAGCAAAATGAAGCCCGGCAGGAAGATGAGAAGCAGGAAGAGAATATTTCTTCGGAAGAGCGACTAAAAGAAGACTTAGCCAGGGAAAAGGATAAGTTCTTAAGGCTTTTCGCAGAATTTGAGAATTATAAGAAACGTACTTCCCGCGAGCGGATGGAGCTGTTCAAGACCGCTGGGCAGGAGGTGATATCCTCTTTATTGCCGGTTATGGATGATCTGGACCGTGCCTTGAAAGAGATCTCTAAATCTGAGGATAAAGAATTGTTCAAAGGAGTTGAGCTGATAGATAATAAACTCCGTGAAACATTGAAATCTAAAGGCCTTGAGGAGATCGAGGTTAAACAGGGAGATGGATTTGACCCCGAGGTTCACGATGCTATCACCCAGGTACCGGCACCCGATAAGAAAATGAAGGGAAAAGTACTTGACGTTGTAGAGAAAGGTTACCGGTTGGGAGATCGTATCATACGTCATCCCAAAGTGGTGGTCGGTCAGTAGATCCGGTTTGGTAGAAGCCAAACTCGTATAAAGGAATTACGAAAATTTGAAAGCATCTGATGAAGCAGGATTATTATGAAATACTAGGTATCGATAAAGGTGCCAGTGCAGCGGAAATTAAAAAGGCTTATCGAAAGAAGGCCATTCAATACCACCCGGATAAAAACCCGGGAGACAGTAAGGCAGAAGAGATGTTCAAGAAGGCTGCCGAAGCTTACGAGGTATTGAGCGACCCTGACAAGAGAGCCCGATATGACCAATATGGCCATGCTGCATTTGAAGGCGGTGGTTTCGGCGGTGGCGGAATGAACATGGACGATATCTTCAGCCAGTTCGGTGATATCTTCGGAAGCGCCTTCGGTGGAGGCTTCGGAGGTTTCGGTGGATTTGGCGGGGGAGGTCAGCGACGTGTCAAAGGAAGCAACCTGCGTATCCGCGTTAAGCTCACTTTGGAAGAAGTAGCTAACGGCGTTGAGAAGAAAGTAAAAGTGAAGCGAAAAATGCAGGCTGCCGGGGTCACTTATAAAACATGCCCGACCTGTAACGGGGCCGGACAGGTGACGAAGATCACCAATACCATCCTGGGAAGAATGCAGACGGCGACAAGCTGTTCCAGTTGCGGTGGCAGCGGGCAAGTGATAGATCACAGGCCTGCAGGTGCCGATGCACAGGGGCTGGAGATGAAAGAAGAAACTGTATCCATAAAAATACCAGCAGGAGTTGAAGAAGGCATGCAGTTAAAGGTCAGTGGTAAAGGGAACGAAGCTCCCGGGAACGGATTCCCCGGAGATCTACTGGTTGCCATAGAGACCGAGGAACATCCTACCCTCAAGAGGGAAGGGGATAACCTGCATTATGATCTCTATATCAGTTTTCCTGATGCGGTACTCGGTACGTCTAAAGAGATCGATACTGTTGGCGGGAAAGTTCGTATTAAGCTCGAAGCCGGTATACAATCCGGTAAGATCTTAAGACTGCGCGGTAAAGGGATCAGCAGCATCAACGGCTATGGTGCCGGGGACCTGTTGGTTCATGTGAATGTATGGACGCCCAAGGATCTGAATAAGGAACAGCGAGACTTCTTTGAAAAGATGCAGCAGCATGAAAATTTTGAGCCAAACCCGGAGGCATCGGACAAATCCTTCTTTGAGAAGGTGAAAGACATGTTCTCCTAAGATTTTGATCCTATTAAAATAAAAAATGTATATTTGAAATAATATTGGGAGACCAATATTAATTTTCTTTTTCATAGCAATTTTTTTCCCATCCTTAATCCAATTAAGGGTGGGTTTTGTTTTTCAGGGCTGTCCCAAACAGAACTGAAATGACTGTAACATGCTGTTTGCGTGATATTTGAGTTGAATATTGACTTCCCACAGCTGTTTTAAAACAATGTGTTAATCCACAACCTTTTTTGGAGCAAATCTATATCTTTGGGAAAATTGCTTTCATGAGTATTATCCTGGCTGCAGAGCAGGTTTCCAAACAGTTCGGATCCCATACTGCCCTCAATAAGGTTTCCTTAGAAATACCAAAAAACAGCATCTACGGCTTACTGGGTCCCAATGGCGCCGGTAAGACCACCCTCATCCGTATTATCAACCAGATCACTTACCCGGACTCGGGCAGCGTATATTTTGATGGCGAGCCTTTGCAGCCTAAGCATATTGCCATGATAGGTTACCTGCCGGAAGAACGCGGGCTATATAAAAGCATGAAAGTAGGGGAGCAGGCGCTCTACCTGGCCCAGCTGAAAGGAATGGGTAAAGCCGAGGCTAAACAGAAACTCAAATTCTGGTTTGACCGCCTCGACATCGGTGACTGGTGGAATAAAAAAATACAGGAGCTCTCTAAGGGGATGGCCCAGAAGATACAGTTTATAGTCACGGTCCTGCATCAGCCCAAACTCCTGATATTTGATGAGCCATTCAGTGGTTTTGATCCCATAAACGCCAACATTATAAAAGACGAGATCCTGAAACTCAGGGAACAGGGTACCTCTATCATATTTTCAACACACAGGATGGAATCCGTGGAAGAGCTGTGCGAGTATATCGCCTTACTGCACAATTCCGAAAAGATCCTGGATGGCAAGTTGTCGGAGATCAAAAGGGCGTATAAGAACAATATCTTTAAAGTTGGACTGGAAACTGAAAACGGGGACGACTTGTTGAAAGAGCTGGCCCTTACTTTCCAGATCTCCGATACTACTTACGACCCCCAGGATAGGCAGCTTAACTTCCGGGTGCAATTACCTTCCGATGATACCCGGGATTTCCTGGCCCATATCGCAGCCAGGGCCAGTATCAATAATTTCCTGGAGACCATTCCGTCGGCCAACGATATTTTTATCCAAACTATTCAAAGAAAGAATCTAGATGAGTAAACTGGGTCTTATCATCCGCAGGGAATACCTGGCCAAGGTCAGGAACAAATCGTTTGTGATCATGACCTTCCTTTCTCCCATACTGATGGTGGGAATGGTGGTGCTGATCGCATACCTGACCAAAGTGAATGACAGTGACAAACGTGTGATTGCCATCCTGAACGAAAGCAGTTATTTTCAGAATGATTTTACGATCACCCCCAGTACTTCTTACGTCACTTTTAAGGGGCTCAGCCTGGAGAAAGCTATGGACAGTACAAGTAATATGGGGTTTTACGGCCTTCTGCATATACCAGAAAGTTCTTCCCTTCTCACCGCTGCTGAAAATTCCTCTTTCTATACCCGGGATACGCCCAGTTCTTCGGTTGTCGACATCATCGAGGATGTTTTCCAGGAACGTATCCGGGAAGAAAAGCTGGAATCAATGGGCGTCTCCAGTGCCCAATACGCCGATATCCGGGACCAGTACGAGATCCGTACCGCGACCTTCACCGGGAAAGTCAACGTAAAGGGAATAAATGAAATAAAAGCGATCATCGGGGGCGGCTTTGGTTACATGATCATGATGTTCATCATTATCTACGGGGGCTTCGTCATGCGAAGCGTCATCGAAGAAAAGACGAGCCGGGTCATCGAGGTTATCATTTCTTCGGTGAAACCTTTTCAGCTCATGCTCGGGAAGATCATCGGAAATTCACTGGCAGGGATAACTCAGTTTGCTATCTGGATCATTTCCGCTGCGTTACTGATGTCTGCATTGGTCGTCTTCCTGGATATAGATCCCTCTGGACTTAATAATTCCGCGTCAATGGCCGGTGGCGGGATGAGCAGCCTGGCACCAAATCCGGCTGCCGATAATGCTACCCTGCAACGCTATGCCGAAGAACTTTTCCAGATCCCCTGGCTTATGCTGATCTCCTTCTTCGTGCTTTATTTCCTGCTGGGATATCTAATCTATAGTTCGATATATGCCGCTATCGGTGCCGCAGTGGATAACGAAACAGATACGCAACAGTTCATTTTCCCCATAATACTACCGCTGATGCTGGCTATCTATGTGGGATTCTTTTCTGTCTTTAATAACCCCCATGGACCTATAGCCGTCGGGTTTTCCTTATTTCCCCTGACCTCTCCCATCGTCATGATGATGCGTTTACCGGGAGGTATTGGGGAGGGTGGCGTACCTTTTTGGCAGGTCCTGACGTCCCTGGTACTGCTTTTTGGTACCTTTATGGGCATAGTGTGGCTGGCTGCCAAGATATACCGGGTGGGCATACTCATGTACGGCAAGAAACCTTCGTACAAGGAATTAATTAAATGGCTAAGATACTGATGGTTCTACAGGATTCAGAGACTTCAAAAGTAAAGGAGATCATCAAAGAGGATGTCTGGTCTACGATCAAGGAATTCCTCAACCTCGGGTTACACCTTGGGGAAGGAGAAGGTTCTATACATATTACTATAGGACTGCTCTTGCTCCTGACCCTGGCTTTCATCGTGACATCTTTCCTCCTGAAGTGGTTACGCAGGATACTTACCAGGAAAATGGAGGGGGAAGACAAGATGAAATTCATCAGCGTCTTTAAATTCATAAATTATATCGTCTATGTGGCAGTGATCCTTGCGACGATGAGTGCAGCTGGGATCAATGTAACCTTGTTGCTAACAGCTTCAGCCGCCCTTTTTGTCGGGTTGGGGCTTGCATTGCAAGAACTCTTCCAGGATATTATTGCCGGAATATTTATCATTTCAGATAAATCACTCCATGTGGGCGATATTGTAGAGGTGGATGGTAAAGTAGGGAAGGTCTTCGAAATCAAACTACGTTCCACAAGGGCTCTTACCCGGGATGACAAGGTGCTGATCATCCCTAACCATAAGTTCCTGAGCGATATTATCTATAATTATACCCAGAACCATAAAACAACCCGTGAATCTGTGTCGGTTGGAGTTGCTTATGGAAGTGATGTGGATCTGGTCACCGATCTCCTGCTTCAATCCGTGGCCGATCAGAAAGGGGTATTACAAAATCCCAAACCTTTTGTACTCTTTAATGATTTCGGGGATTCAGCCCTGCTCTTTTCAATCAACTATTTTACTTCGGATAGTTTTGGTGCACCGCGGATCAAAAGCCAGATACGCTATAAGATCGATGCTAAATTCCGTGAAAACAACGTTACCATACCTTTCCCGCAGCGCGATGTACATATATTTCAGCAACAGCCCTTTCGCCACAGTAGTGTAAGAAATAATAAGGAAGGGGAGGGGTCTTGATATGAGCAGGAGCCTACTGAGTCTGTTTTTGATTTTTGTTTGCTGTTCGGCCTGGTCACAAAGTACAGACCTCTTCAGGGCAGAATATACCATCTTGCCAAAAGATGATTCCGACATAAGGGTAGCCCGGTACCGCTTCCTGGTGAATGTTCCTTTTAAAGTAACCGAAGACCAGTACCTGGTCACCGGGGCTGAATATAACCAGGTCGTGGTAGGAAGTGACAGGGAATTGCCCTTTGATGAAAAGCAGATAGAAAAACTGCACGTGATCGACCTGAACCTGGGGTATATTTTTAAATGGAACGAAGATTGGAGATTCGTGGCCATCCTCAGTCCCCGGCTGGCATCGAACCTGGTTGGAGGGATACAGGGAAGGGACCTGAAAATGAATGCTACTGCCACGTTCTGGAAGGAGAAGAAAGATGCTGAGAAACCTTACAGGCTGGTACTGGGACTCAGTTATAATGCAACGACCGGCCTGCCATTCCCTCTGCCACTTGTCAGTTAC
Organism: Zeaxanthinibacter enoshimensis; assembly: GCF_004362865.1. Classification (GTDB taxonomy): domain Bacteria; phylum Bacteroidota; class Bacteroidia; order Flavobacteriales; family Flavobacteriaceae; genus Zeaxanthinibacter; species Zeaxanthinibacter enoshimensis. Next base: position 294,780 of record NZ_SNYI01000003.1, read on the forward strand.
TACAGGCGCTTTCACCCGGATTGGTCATTTGCCCTAGGGGTACCAAAATCCCAATTGAAATACCACCTGGATAAACGCCATACCCTGGAAACGGCACTGTTTTTGGATGGCTATTTTGTGAACATACAGGATGACCTTATTTTTGATGATAATTCCCGGGCAGCCTCCATCTCATTATCCGCTTTGGTTGCAGCTTTGGGTTACCAGTATAACATAGATAAGCATATTTCCCTTTTTGCAATGGCAGGATACACGGTGACCCAGGATGGTGTACTCCGCGACGACCGGAGGAAGAATGTATACGTACTGAATGACCAGGGAAATATCTATTTTAGGACTGGATTTAAGGTCTCATTATTTTAAAAAACAATTGCAATGTCAAAAATACTGGTTATAGAAGATGAATCCGCCATCCGGAGGGTTCTGGTGAAGATACTTTCAGAGGAAAATGAGGCTTACCAGGTTGAAGAGGCTGAGCACGGAGCTGCAGGCCTGGACCTCGTAAAGAAGAATGATTACGACCTGGTCCTCTGTGATATCAAAATGCCGCGGATGGATGGAGTGGAAGTGTTACAGGAAGCACGAAAACTAAAGCCCGAGGTGCCCTTTATCATGATCTCCGGTCATGGTGACCTGGATACCGCTGTCAATACCATGCGCCTGGGCGCCTTTGATTACATTTCCAAGCCACCGGATCTGAACAGGCTTCTGACGACTGTGCGCAATGCCCTGGATCGTAAGGAACTGGTTGTGGAGAACAAGATACTGAAGAAGAAGGTCAGCAAGAATTACGAGATGGTAGGCAAGAGCAAGGAGATCGATGCCATCAAGGAGATAATAGATAAAGTGGCACCCACAGATGCAAGGGTGCTTATCACCGGGGAGAATGGTACGGGAAAAGAGCTTGTCGCACACTGGATTCACCAGAAAAGTGATCGTAGTGATGCTCCGTTTATCGAAGTGAATTGCGCAGCCATCCCCTCAGAACTAATAGAGAGTGAACTTTTCGGGCATGTGAAAGGGGCTTTTACATCTGCTGTAAAAGACCGTGCGGGGAAATTTGAAGCCGCGAACAAGGGTACGATCTTCCTGGATGAAGTGGGAGATATGAGCCTGTCTGCCCAGGCTAAAGTGTTACGGGCCCTGCAGGAAAACAAGATTTCACGGGTAGGTACGGATAAGGATATCAAGGTGGATGTGCGTGTAGTGGCGGCCACCAATAAGGATCTCCAGAAAGAGATCGCGGAAGGTAATTTCCGGGAGGATCTCTACCACAGGCTCGCCGTTATCCTGGTTAGAGTACCGGCACTGAACGACCGGAGGGAGGATATACCGTTACTTATTGAACACTTCGCTTCCAAGATTGCCGAGGAACACGGCAGCAGTCCCAAAAAGTTCAGCGCTAAAGCGGTAGAACTTCTTAAAGGCTATAACTGGACCGGGAATATCCGTGAACTCAGGAACGTTGTGGAACGACTCATCATTCTCGGTGGAGATACTGTGTCCGAAGAGGATGTGAAACTCTTTGCCAGTAAATAACCGGTTGTAATTAATTAGCACAATCCAGCAGGCGAGTCATGGCCCGCGAGGTTATCAGCTGGGTGCGATAATGGTAATACTGTTGCGCCTCGGTCAGGTCTTTCCTGAGCAATTGCTGCTCCGAATGCTTATAGATCTTTTCTGCAAAAGCAAAGGCTTCTTCACAATTCACCGTCTCTACCACCAGCTCAAGGGATTCTTTATAACCCTGTAAGGATCGGTCTATGCGTTCCTGCATGGCTACAGTATCCTTTATTGAGGGATCACTTATTGCAACTGTCGGATCCAATTTGATCAGTTCGTCAGCATAAGGGCTGATATGGAACAGGTCGTGCTGGTTGATGGCTTCCTTGGTTTCCAGGGTAAGTTCCAGGGACTGGAATAAAAGGATCTTACCGCCTCTCATGTTGTCTGCCTTGACAGCCCGTTTCAGAAGTTCCAGGCTTTCCAGGAGAATATCCCTGGCTTCTTTACAGCCACAGGATTCCATTTGTTTCCTTGAATTCTCTATGCCGTTGATAGCTTTATAGGCAAAATATCGCGCCATTTTGAGCTCTGTCGCAGCGATAGCCTTTTCGGTCTGGGATTGTATAAATGAAATATTGGAGCCGGCATAGGCACAATCTTTCTTATTTCCGAAAGATGACAGCACTGCCCACAGGCAGATCAGTAGTAGGGGAAGGCCTCTTTTCATGGCGTAAGTGTTTGAATATGTAGGATTTGGGAAGATTAAAGATAGCTTGGGACGAGCTTGCGGCCTCAATTAATCGTCAAAAAGGAAGTTTGTAGGGATAAACAAACAAAAACATACTGATTCGATGTCCTGTTTAGTGATTTTTATGCCTTGAGGCAGGTGCATCCCGAAAAAATGTTATTTTTCTTGTATGAAATCAATCCAACCAGAAGATTACAGGGCCAGTTCCGATGTGGTTTTAAAAGAAAACCGCACCTACCAGGACTTTGAACTGGACAAAAAAGACTTAAAAGAAGAACTTCAACGGGTGCGTAAAAAACTGGGCGACTTCCAGAATACGATGTATGCCCACGGAAAATACGCCGTACTGATCTGCCTCCAGGGTATGGATACTGCAGGAAAAGACAGCCTGGTCCGTGAAGTTTTTAAGGATTTTAATGCAAGGGGGGTGGTCGTACATAGTTTTAAGGTCCCTACCGAACTAGAACGCGATCACGATTACCTGTGGAGGCACTATATCGCCTTACCGGCACGAGGGAAATTCGGGGTATTCAATCGAACCCATTATGAGAATGTCCTGGTGACCCGGGTGCACCCTGAATATATCCTGGGTGAGAATTTACCCGGGGTAGAGAGTGTGGCCGATATTGACGAGGCATTCTGGGACAGACGTTTTGACCAGATAAACGATTTTGAAAGACATCTCGCAGAGAACGGTACCCTTGTGTTCAAATTCTTCCTGCATATTTCCAAGGAAGAACAACGGCAGCGTCTCCTTAGGCGGTTACGCCTGAAGCACAAGCATTGGAAATTTTCCCCCGGAGATCTGGAAGAGCGGAAATTATGGGATCTGTATATGGACTGTTACCAGGATGCCATCAGGCGTACTACCCATGACCACGCTCCCTGGTTCGTTGTTCCTGCTGATAATAAGAATGCAGCCAGGGTCATCGTGGCGTCAATACTGTGGGAAGCGTTAAATAAATACAAAGATATCGTAGAGCCCGAACTCGATGAGAAAATAAGGGCTAATATTGCTGAATACAAACAGCAACTGGAAAACGAAAAAGAATGAAAAAACTACTTGTATTGCTGCTTCTGGCGACATTTGCCCAGGCACAGACCAAGGACGAACAACAAATCAGATCTTTATATGATGCCGCCCTGACCGAGGGCAAAGCTTACGACTGGTTGAATCACTTATCTAACCAGATCGGGGGAAGATTGTCAGGCTCAGTACAGGCAGAGCAAGCAGTGAAATATACTAAGCAAGAACTGGAAAAATTAGGACTGGACCGCGTATGGCTTCAACCGGTGATGGTTCCCAAATGGGTTCGTGGTACTCCCGAGTATGCCTTTATAGAGACAAAGCCGGGTCTTACCAATAATGTACCGGTCTGTGCCCTTGGCGGATCTGTTGCCACGCCTCTTGGAGGGATAAAGGCAGGCGTAGTAGAAGTTAAAGGGATAGAGGAACTGGAACAACTTGGAAGAAAGAATATAGAAGGGAAGATCGTATTCTTTAACCGACCCATGGAAGCCACCCAGATCAACACTTTTAAGGCATATGGCGGTTGTGTGGACCAGCGCTACAGCGGGGCCATGGAAGCTGCAAAATTCGGGGCAGCAGCGGTAATAGTAAGGTCGATGAACCTGAGGCTGGACGACCTTCCGCATACTGGTTCTATGAGCTACGGAGATCTGCCCGTATCCGAAAGGATCCCTGCTGCAGCGATCAGTACGAATGGGGCCGAGTTCCTCAGCACCACCCTTAAACTTCAGCCGGACATCAAATTCTACCTGAAACAGAATTGCAAGCAATTAGAAGATGTTCAGTCCTATAACGTGATCGGGGAGGTTCGTGGAACTGAAGAACCAGAAAAGATCATGGTCGTTGGTGGTCACCTGGATTCATGGGACCTAGGCGACGGGTCTCACGATGACGGCGCAGGTTGCGTTCAAAGTATGGAAGTTCTCCGCTTGTTCAAAGAAACGGGTTATAAACCTAAAAAGACCCTAAGGGTAGTATTGTTTATGAATGAAGAGAACGGTCTTAGGGGAGGCACGGAATACGCCGCCCAGGCAGCGAAAAAGAAGGAAAAACATGTTTTTGCCCTCGAGAGCGATGCCGGCGGCTTCAGCCCACGGGGTTTTAATTTTGATGCTCCCCAGGGCTTTATGAAAACCGTAGAGAGCTGGAAACCATTGTTGGAACCGTACCTGCTTCACCAGTTCGTAAGTGGAGGTGGCGGTGCGGATATAGGTCCCTTAAGGGGTGAAGGTGTTATCCTGGCTGGATTAATGCCTGATTCGCAGCGCTACTTTGACCATCATCATGCTGAGAACGATACTTTTGAGCATGTCAATAAAAGAGAACTGGAATTGGGAGCAGCAGCCATGGCCAGCCTCATTTACCTCTATGATAACTACGGAGATGAATCTACTGCTATGGATAATGGGAAATAAGCCAGTGTCTGAACGGTGGTAATTGATTATCTTTGCGCCTTAAAATTCAAATAACATGCAGGACGGAATATATGCGAAGTTCAAAACCGCCAAGGGTAATATCCTGGTGGAGCTGACTTATGAAAAAACACCTGGGACAGCAGGAAATTTTGTTGCCCTGGCAGAAGGTAAAATGCCTAATAAAGCTAAGGGCGAAGGGGAACCTTATTACGATGGATTAAAATTTCACAGGGTAATACCTGATTTTATGATACAGGGGGGCTGCCCCCAGGGAACAGGGACCGGTGACCCGGGTTATAAGTTTGACGATGAATTCCATCCGGAACTCGTTCACGACGGACCCGGAGTATTGTCTATGGCAAATGCCGGGCCGGGCACTAACGGAAGCCAGTTCTTCATTACTCATGGTGCTACTCCATGGTTAGACAACAAGCATACAGTATTTGGTAAGGTAGTTGAAGGCCAGGATGTTGTTGATGCCATTGCACAGGGGGATAAGATTGAAGAAGTAGAGATCATCCGCGAGGGGCAGAAAGCATCAGAGTGGGATGCCCTGGAAGCTTTCCGCAAATTTGAAAGCTCAGGAGAAGAAAGACGCCAGGCAGAGAAAGCTAAAGCAGAAGCTGAACTGGATAAGATCGCAGCAGGTTTTGAAAAGACAGACAGTGGCCTGCGATATAAAATCATCCAGAAAGGAGATGGTCCCCAGGCTGAGAAAGGGAAGACTGTATCTGTGCACTACGAAGGCGCCCTGACCGATGGCCGAGTATTTGACTCTTCATACAAGAGAAAGCAGCCCATCGATTTTAAGCTGGGAATCGGGCAGGTGATCCGGGGTTGGGACGAAGGTATATCCCTATTAAAAGTGGGTGATAAAGCTCGTTTTGTGATCCCTTCAGAACTGGCCTATGGAAGTGCAGGCGCAGGTGGAGTGATTCCGCCGGATGCTACCCTCGTTTTTGACGTAGAATTAATGAAAGTGGGATAATCCAAAATTTCGCCCCTGCGGGGTAGCGAACCCATTGAACCCCTGGACCTGTCGGACCGGGGGTTTTTTTATTTGGAGCGGAAAAGACTGTAGCCCAGCATCAGGATGTTTAGTAATACCAGCAGGCAAAGCAGTTCTAAGAATACAGACATAGTTTGTGTTTTACAGCGGGGGAACTATTTCTTATTAAAGAACAACCAGGGAACCTGAAACCCTACCGGCAGTTCTGTATTTTTATTAATTGGGCTTGTAAAAAAAAATCCCGGCCAACTGGCCGGGATTCTATAAAAAAAAATAACGTTAGTGCCTAGTCGATTACTGTCACATTTACGGCGTTCATTCCTTTTTTGCCTTGTTGTAGTTCAAATTCTACAACATCACCTTCACGTACTTCGTCAATTAAGCCGGAAATGTGTACAAAGTGCTCTTCTTCTGAACCATCCTCCTTGATGAAACCATATCCTTTGGTGTCATTGAAGAATTTTACTGTTCCTTTACTCATAATAGATAATTAAAAATATTGATATATAATCTGGCGAAGATACGGTAAATAATTGAAAAAAGGCATTTTAGGGATTCTTATTGTAAAAAAATTAGCACTACCCGGCCGGGGCTCCGTGGATCCGGTATCTTATCAAGACGTTCTATCAGGGATCTGAACAACTTTGGCTGTTTAATTTCAATAACTGTTCATTATTTGTGGTACAGTATACTGGTTGAAGTTATTATGCTGATTAGGCGTAATTTAAATATGCACTGGTTAAAAAATTTCCTTATCTTTCTAATACCTCCCCCGGCAGTTACCTTTATTGTCGGATTCCCTCTGTACGCATCATATATCGGACCTGCATCAAAATCCCCCGGAATTTGAATTGCTAGTAACCAAAAATGTGATATGATGAAAAAAGTCTACCTATTTTTAATTTCCTGCCTCGGGCTTATGCTTATGCCCGACATGCAACTGTATGCCCAGGAAGAAAGCGCACAAAAACCGGCCTATATAACTGTCACTACTCTCCACTGGAACATGGATAAGGAGGATTTTGATATGGATAAGTGGAAGGCCATGGAAAAGGAATACTTTGATAAAGTTACCGCCAAGAACGAACACATCATAGGCTCAGGGGTCTATCTGCACCGTTTTACCCCAGATAACAGGGAATTAATATCTGTTACGGTTTACCCAAGCTGGGAAGCTATCGATAAATCCGGAGCACGTGACGGGGAACTGGTAAAGGAGGGCTGGCCGGATGAACAGGCAAGAAAAGCTTTTTTCGATGATCGTAATTCCTATTATTCGGACTTTCATTCTGATGAGATCTACGCGCCAATGGATAACGTAAAGCCGCTGACCAGCCCGGGAGAAAAGATACTACTGGTGCGCCGTAGTCAACTCAAATTTCCACAGGATGGCTCTTACGACGAATTCAATAAAGCTCATACAGACTACGTGAATAATGTCTTTAAGAAGAATGATCTTGTAAAGGGGTATTACCCTGTAATGCACGCCTGGGGCGCAGACCGTAGAGAAATGGTGGAGGCCTTTTACGTGGATTCCATGGATGACCTGGATAAAATGTTTGAAAAGAATAACGAGTTATTCATGGCCAAATGGAACACCGATGAACTGAGGGAGGAAATGCAGGCGATGGCTACCAAGTATTTCACCGGGGTTCACGGCGACTATATCTATACCATGGTACCGGAATTACGGAAGTAGAAGTAAATTGAAAAGAGCGCCAACTGGCGCTCTTCTTCTTATGCTGTAGGATCCGGGGTCAGTCTCAGGTATGGCCTGATTTCCTCCACTCCACCGCTGAACATTTCTTTGGCTTCATCTGTAGGGATAGACGGGCTTACTACTACTTTTTCACCATGCTTCCAGTTGGCAGGAGTAGCCACCTTGTGATAGGCGGTCAGTTGCAGCGAATCGATCACCCGCAGCAGCTCGTGAAAATTTCTTCCGGTAGATGCGGGGTAGGTAAGTATCAGTTTAACCGTTTTGTCCGGGGCGACAATATAGACCGATCTTACGGTCTGGGTGTCGTCTGCATTCGGATGGATCATATCATAAAGGTCTGAAACCTTCTTGTCCTCATCCGCAATGATAGGAAAATTGACCGTAGTCTTCTGAGTGTCGTTAATGTCTTTGATCCATTCCTGGTGAGAAGTGATTCCGTCAACACTGAGTGCGATCATCTTTACATTGCGTTTATCAAACTCATCCTTGAACTTTGCTGCGGTGCCCAGTTCCGTGGTGCATACCGGGGTGAAATCCGCCGGGTGTGAGAACAGTATTCCCCAGCTGTCTCCCAGGTATTCATAAAAATTAAGCTGCCCTTCAGAACTCTGTGCCGTAAAATCCGGGGCTTTATCCCCTAAACGTATAGTTGCCATCTGTTACATGTTTATCTGGTTAATATCCTATAAAATTAATAGACTTTATAGAGTTAATCATATCCCGCAGGTTAAATATCTATTAAATTTATAGCAGGCATCTGTTTTTCTGGTTAATCTTGGTGGGTTAGAAACAGCGAAGTTATGCCCTTGTGCAGCTTCGGTAAATAATTTTCATATAATGGACGGACATGAGCTCGAAACACTACGCTACCCCATAGGCCATTTTGTTAAACCGGAGAACATCACGGGTATGATCCTGGCAGACTGGATCGCAGAGCTGGAAGCCTTACCGGTAGACCTGGCTGACCTGGTACGAAATTGTACCAAGTCGCAGCTTGACACGCCCTACCGGCCCGGGGGATGGACGGTAAGACAGGTGGTCCACCACCTGGCAGACAGTCACCATCACAGCTATACTCGCTATAAATGGGCCCTGACAGAAGACAGTCCTGTGATCAAAGCCTATGATGAAAAGGCCTGGGCAGAACTGCCCGATGTAAGATCAGCATCCATAGAACTATCCCTTGACCACCTGCAGGTAGTACATTCAAAACTGGTGAATTTACTCAGGGCAATGTCTGCGGATGATTTTAAGAGAGAATTTATCCACCCGGTAGGGGACAGGCGTATTACACTGGAAGTGAATACCGGTCATTACGCCTGGCACGGCAAACACCACTATGCCCATATTGAACGGCTGGCAGAAAGGGAAGGTTGGATCCCGGAATTATAGGCTCAGGATTTCCATTTGATGTTGCAGCCGATACTGGGCTTCTGCTCCTGGTCTATTGCCTCGCCTGAAAGCAGCTTGTCCAGGGCATTCCTGAGATCCTTCCCGCTGAGGGGGATGTCGTTACCCGGCCTGGAATCGTCCAGTTGGCCGCGGTAGACCAGTTTCAATTCCGCGTCGAAGAGATAGAAATCCGGGGTACAGGCCGCGTCATATGCTTTAGCTGTCTCCTGGGTTTCATCGTAAAGGTAAGGAAAGGTGTATCCTTCTTCCCTTGCGGTAACTTTCATCAGGTCGGGGGCGTCTTGTGGGTAATTCTCCACGTCGTTGCTGGAGATAGCGGCAAACCCTATCCCTTTGGACTGGTATTCCCTGCCCAGTTTAGCAATTTCAGGATTAACGTGTTTAACGAAAGGGCAATGGTTGCAGATAAACATGATCACTGTCCCTTTATCGCCTTTAACGGAATGCAGGTTACGGGTCTTATCGCTTACGGTATCCATCAGGCTGAATTCTGGCGCTACAGTGCCAAGTGCGAGCATATTGCTGGGAGTTCTTGCCATGATCTGAGAGTTTATGGGTTTTATGAACCAGGTTCAAATTTTAATTAATGGGGTCAGGAATGCAGCTTCCCCATCCGTATTTTTATAACGGGAATATAATCATTAAGATCGGGAGTTCAAATCTTATGTCATAAGTGCAGGATTTGCATTTTGCATGAACAATGAGTATTTTAAACTTAATTGAAAAAGAAATTATGGACAAAACATATACATCACTATCTATCGCCATCTCTGCACTGCAGAAAGAAGGATATACAGAGGATTTTAACCTTTGTGACGATGGCCTGGAGAACAAAAAACGTAAGACTGTTCACCCGGCCAATGAACTGGAGGTTGTTAAGCACTATCGTTTTGAAGGTATGACCAATCCCGCTGATAATACAGTGCTTTACGTGATCGAAACAAAGTCCGGGGAAAAAGGACTGTTGGTGGACGCCTACGGGGCATATTCCGGTCAGATGCCCGAGGGTATGGTCCAGAAACTAAAGATCGACTACTGAAATTCCCGGGCGCTGGTTTCACTGTAACCAAAAGCTTATCTTGCCACGGTTATAATCATTATCTGAGCCGTACTTCTTGGAACAGCAACTGGACACCTTACAGATCAATTTCAGCCCGGAGAACCTGTGGATACTGAATATAGCCCTGGCCTTTGTCATGTACGGCATCGCGCTGGAGATCAGCCTGTCCGATTTTAAGCGACTCTGGATCGCTCCCCGTCCAATTTTCACCGGTCTCTTATCACAATTCCTGTTACTTCCGGCCCTTACATTTATCCTGGTACTTCTGATAAGACCCGAACCGGGGATCGCCCTGGGCATGTTTTTGGTGGCGGCCTGTCCCGGAGGAAATGTATCAAATTTCATGACTTACCTTGCAGGAGGAAATAACGCACTGTTTGTTAGTCTTACCGCCCTGGCAACCCTCCTGGCGGTTATGATGACACCTTTTAACCTACAATTCTGGGGTAGTTTATACGGACCTACGGAGGAGATACTGGAACAGGTGGCGGTGGCTCCGGCAGAGATGGTGAAATTAGTACTCCTGCTACTGGCTATTCCCCTGGTACTGGGAATGCTTACCCGTCATTATTATCCGCGCCTGGCGAATGTCCTGGCCAAAAAACTGAAATGGACCAGCCTTTTGTTCTTTCTCCTGCTCATCCTGCTGGCCCTGTATGACAATAGTCAACTACTGGTCTCCCGGTTACAAAGTGTATTCTGGATCGTACTGCTGCATAACGCCCTGGCCCTTTCGGCGGGCTATACTATTGCAACCCTGATGAAACTGGATGGGCAGGACCGGAGGACTCTCGCCATTGAGACAGGTATTCAGAACTCCGGCTTGGGACTTTTACTGATCTTTACGTTCTTTGAGCAGTTGGGAACAATGGCCTTACTTACCGCGGTCTGGGGGATTTGGCACCTGGTATCCGGGCTGGCCATTTCAGGCTACTGGAGTTCCCGACCTCTAACCAAAAATATTCCGGGATGAGAGAATTCTCATATGCCTTACTTAAGAAACTGATCCGCTTCGGGTTTTCCTGTTATTACCAAGAGGTCGGGATGCACGGATTAAAGGAGCTGCCAACGGATAAGCCCATGCTTATCTTACCTAATCACCAGAATGCCCTGCTCGACCCCCTTCTTATCGCCGCCTTTGCTTATGAAAGTCCGTTTTTCTTAACCCGGGCTGATGTCTTCACGGGAGGGCTGCTTGAATCCTTCTTCCGCTTCCTGCATATGATTCCTATCTATCGCCTGCGAGACGGCAGGGATACCCTGGGCAGGAATGAAGCAGTTTTCTCGCAATGTACCCGGTTACTGGCAAACGATAAAAGCATAGTGATGTTCCCGGAGGCGAACCACAACCTGCAACGCCGGGTAAGACCATTGAGCAAGGGGTTTACACGGATACTTTTTGGCGCACTGGAGGCCATTCCCGGGAAGGAGATCTATGTAGTCCCGGTTGGGATAAATTTTGTCCGGGGTGAAGGGTTTCCTGATCGGGTAGCTTTTTATTTTGATCAACCCATCCCGACCCGTTCTTTTTACAAGCCGGATGATGAACGTTCATCCGTATTTGCCGTCAGGGACAAGGTCTCTTCCCGTCTCAGGGAATTAACCACGCATATCCCGGAACAATTTTATTCAGAAGTGAGTAGTGTTCTTGATAGTATGCCAGTAGATTACACGGACCCGGTAGCCACAAACAGGATGGTGAGGGAAATCATGTGGGGTAAGATTACAGAGCAGAATGTGGGAATAACAAAAAAAATAACCGGCAGATTGTGGGACGGAATCTTTATCCTCCTCAATCTGCCGGTCGTGCTACTCTGGAAATTTGTTGTAAAGCCCCGGGTATCCGAACCTGAATTTCTCAGTACTACCAGGTTTTTATTTGCTTTACTGATCTACCCGCTTATCTACATATTGCTGCTCATCTTCTTGCCCCGGGGACCATTCCCGGGTTTTATTCCGGGAGCTTTGTTGCTGCATTTCCTTTTTAACCAGCTGTACGTAAAATTTCGCTGAACAATCGCATATTACATGCTCGGTCCAAAGAACACAGCATTCATCAGCAATTTGTTGGTGCCGTACCAGAACGCCCTGAAATTGGTGTTATCGGTAAATACCATGATACGTCCCTTTCCTTTTCGTTCTACTTTAAAAGGTACACTGTTCTTTAACAGCTCCATATTCTCTTCAGATACATACCCGCTCAGGAGTGGGTTATCGGTGTAGCGGATCGGGTTGTTGTAACTGTCCTTGTCGGGCTCTAGGTAAATATTCGTGTTCCTGAATACCGGCAAGAGTTCATCGGCATAGCCGAAATTCACCGGGTGCGAACGGTCTAAGCGGGCTTCAAATATAGTACCACTGGTCTCCTGTGCTCCCCTGAAATCATTTCTGCGGTCAAAGGGAACATTCTTGGCGACAAGAGTGTCCTTTTTCATTTCCAGCTTCATCATCTTGTGTTTCTTGAACCAGTTGGCTGTATTACTGTAACCGATCAGCGTACCGCCGGATCTCACCCATTGGTCCAGTTTCTTTGCCGCTGCAGAATCCAGGACGGAGGTGCTGTACACACTTGGAATAATAATATCCGTGTAATCACTCAGATCCACTCGCTGCAGGTATTCTGTACCGATCTTGGTGATCTGCATATCATAGCGGGTATCGAATAAATGCCAGATCTCTCCTGCATCATAGGAACGAATACCAGAGCCAACGATCAAAGCTACTTTCTGCTTTTTCACAGGGTCAAATTCATTACTTCCCAGGTCAATTCCCTGTGTATAACCGGTGCTCACACCGTGGATCTGCAGGTAACTGTCCATGGCAACCTCTGTAAGGAAATCATGGATGGCCTGTGGATCCATATCCTGGTTAGCCACCGGGACCATGATAGTGCCATAGTCATATTTCCTGCCTTCCAGGGTGAAAGGCCCTTTCGCTACTTTGGCCCGGAGCCCCTTGTTAACGATACGGTTCAGGGCTTTAGGGGTAAAATACTCGTGCCATTCAAACAGGTAGGCATAATTACTCTTCTTATCCACACTTCCACTGAGCGGCTGTAGTTGCTCTACAGGCTGGCCCGCTGCGTCCAGGGATCCCAGGGAGGCGTAGTCAACGTTAAAGGCGAGGGGGAAGGTCCAGGCAGAAATGTCGTAAAAAAGACTGTCTTTGAAGGTCGTTCTTTTTTCAAACATAGCCTTCAGCAGCCTGTAATTTTTCTGGTTAGACGGTGCTATATATGCTTTTCCCGCTGTAAATGATTCTCCTCCAACCTTGAGGTCTTTCTCGAGGGGGTGGATCTTGATCTTATGCTGTTCCAGGATCTTGGCCAGTTCCCAGGTGGCTGCCTGGTTTTCAGGACTGCCAAATACAAAACCTTTCATCCGGTCCTTGCCGGCTTCATTTCGCACGTTGTTATAGAAATCCTGCTGGTATTTCAGGATCTTTTCCCTCATTTTCTCAGCAGCTTCGATAGTCGATACCGCGGTGGTAAACTGGTTCCTGATCGTGAACGGAAATGTAAGAACACCGTTCTCACTTTCCTGTATATGACCCCTGGAACTACCCTGTTCAAAAAGGATTCCGATACTTCCGTTTACATCCGGAAAGGTTGAACCTTTTCCATAGTAGTAATCGTCGTAATTTTCCTCGGTATAATAAAGGGACCCGATCCCATCCAGTGCTTTAGCGTGGTACGACCCGATCTCAGCGGTGAGTTGCTGGTTCATCTCCGGGGTAAGGGGGTGAACCCTGTCCGGTTCCCCAGGCTGGAAGAAGAAGGTAGAATTGGTGCCCATCTCGTGGTGGTCTGTGAGTATGTTAGGCAGCCATTTGTGAAAAGTGGCAAGCCTCGCTTTACTCTCCGGCAATTGTACCGGAAGCCAGTCCCTGTTCAGGTCAAACCAGTAGTGGTTAGTTCTTCCTCCCGGCCATACTTCGTGATATTCTCGTTCATTATTATCGGGGTTCAGGTTCATGCTCCTGTTGGCATTGGCCCAGTACGCGAATCGCTGCAACCCGTCCGGGTTAAAGGAAGGGTCAAGGAGTATCACCATATTTTCCAATTTATTTTCTATGTCCTGCCCCTCTGCGGCCGCCAGGTGGTAGGCATATGCCAGGGCAGCATTGGCACCACTGGGTTCATTTCCATGAACGGAGAAACCCTGGTAAACTACGATAGGACGGTCAGTGCCCTTTTCGGCTCCACCTGCTTCTGTAGCCGCCAGGTGTTCCCTGCGGATCTCTTCTATTTTAGCCAGGTTGGCAGGGGAACTGATGGTGAGCAGGAGAATGGGACGACCTTCGTAGGTTGATCCCCGGCTTTCCAGCTGGATTCGGTCGCTGCTCTTTGCCAGTGCCTGGTAGTACTGCACCAGCTTATCGTGGGTGACATGCCATTCTCCAACTTCATGCCCTATGATCTCCTTAGGGGTTGGAATTTCGGAATTATAAGTTGTGCCTTCCGGCAGGTAATAGGAAAGGCTGAGGTCCTCTTGACCCTGGACCAGGGGCATCACCGCCAGGGCGACCCATAAAAATGTTTTTTTAAGCATGAGAATACTGATTACTAAAGGTGTTAAACAAAAACGACCCTGTGGATGAGGGCCGTTGTAAATGGTATAGGTGTGATTTAAATGTCGTCAAAATCGATGTCGGTGAATTTCTCAGTGGTTTTAGCCTCTGCTTTATCATCCAGCTCCTCTTTCTTGAAATCTTTCTGGTGTCTTTCCGAGATAACCTCTGTTCCTTTTTCATCGATGATATAATCCATCATTTCCTCCATGATCTCACGGAAGGAAGCAAAGTCTTCTTTATACAGGTAGATCTTGTGTTTCTTGTAGTGAAACGATCCGTCATCATGTGTGAACTTTTTACTTTCGGTAATTGTCAGGTAATAATCTCCTGCCTTTGTGCTGCGTACATCGAAAAAATAAGTGCGCCTTCCAGCTCTTAAAACTTTAGAATAAATTTCTTCCTGTTCCATTAATTCTTTTTCGCTCATTACATCGGTTATCTAGTTAGTATTTGCTATAAAGGGGATTCCCAAAAATGTAAAAAAAAAGCTAATTCAGCAACAAAATTCTAGTTTTCTTTCTCCGATAGCTGGCTGTTGTAAAGCTCCTTGTAATAGCCGTCTACCGCTAATAAACCATGGTGTTTTCCCTGCTGCAGGATGCGTCCGTCTTCCAGCACGATGATCTGGTCCGCGTTCTTAGCCGAAGACACCCGGTGACTGACGATCAGCGTTGTTCTGTCCTTAGAAGCTCTTTTCAGGTTGTTCAGGATCTCTTCTTCTGTTTCAGTATCCACCGCGGAAAGGCAATCGTCGAAAAGATAGATCTTCGGGTCTTTCAAGAGGGCGCGAGCAATAGAAACCCGTTGTTTCTGTCCACCACTGAGCGTGATACCTCTTTCCCCCAGGACCGTATCGTATCCATGGGTGAAGCCCATGATATTATCGTGGACCACGGCCATCTTTGCTACTTTGATAATTTCTTCTTCGGTAGCATCTTCTTTCCCGAACTTGATATTATTCCGGATACTGTCTGAAAAAAGGAAAGCATCCTGTGGGACAGCACCGAGGGAGGAGCGAAGTGCTTCCAGGTTCAGCGAGGTAATTGGCCGGTCATCCAGCAATATCTCCCCGGAACTTACATCGTACAGCCTGGCGACAAGGTCAAGGATAGTCGATTTTCCCGATCCCGTTTTCCCCAGTATTGCTACGGTCTCCCCGGGGTTTACCGTAAATGAGATGTCTTTCAGGGCCGTAATGTTGGTGTCTTCATATGTGAAGGTCACGTTTTTAAAAGTGATCTTCCCATGGATCTCGTCCGGTTCGTGCGAATGATTCTGAATACTGGGCTGCTCATGCAAAAATTCGTTGATCCGTTTCTGTGATGCTTCTGCTCGTTGAACAATAGAGGTTAGCCACCCGACGATTGCGACAGGCCAGGTGAGCATGTTCACATACAGGATGAACTCGGCAATGGTACCCACCGATTCTATCTCCCCGTTTATGTACTGCATCCCACCTACGTAGATCACGAAGATGTTACTGATACCTATCAACAGGATCATCAGCGGGAAGAACCAGGCCTGGACCTTAGCAAGGTCCATACTTTTAGTTTTGCCGTCTTCGGCAAGCGTGGCCGCTTCCTCGTTCACTTGTGATTCAAGACTGTAGGCCTTTATTACTGCAACCCCCGAGAATGATTCCTGGGCAAAGGTAGAAAGGGTAGACAGGAACTGCTGCACCTTAGTACTTCTGAGATGGATAATGCGGCTGATCCAGTAAATCAGCACAGAAAGTATGGGCAGGGGTACCAGGGCATAAAAAGCTATGGTTGGTGCCTTGATAAACATTAGGGGTATGAGGCAGACAAAAAGGGTCAGGGTCTGGATGCCGTACATGATCGCCGGCCCCGCATATTGCCTGACCTGCCCTACATCCTCACTGATACGGTTCATCAGGTCGCCGGTACGGTTTTGTTTGTAGAAATTCAGGCTCAGTAACTGGTAGTGATCAAACACTTCATTCTTAAGATCGTATTCGATATACCGGGAGACATTGATGATAGTCTGCCGCATAAGGAAGGTGAAAAACCCGGACAGTAAGGCAGCTCCCACTATGATCAGGATATATTCCAGCAGCATGGACCTGGCGGCCTCTTCCCCGACCTCGTTAGCCACGTAGTCTTCGACTACCTGGATGGATTTATTAACATAAGAAGGCATCACTAACTGGAAGACCCGGGCAATGATGGTGATGATCACCCCCATTAATAGTTTAAACCAGTATTTCCTGAAATATTTATTTAAATGTTTGAGCTCCTTCATGTAAGCTTTTAGCTAGTGGATGGGTTGTGTTAAAGCACGATGGCAAAGATATGGCTTCGGGATCAAACCCGATGTTATAAAACTAATAAGATACTTGGTTTCATGGTCAATTATTCGAGCTATATTCTTATTTTTGCCCCTCAATAAATTGTAATTCACCGGCTAAAGTTCTTTTAAATGTTAACAAGGAGGCACATAAGGGTTAAGGTTATGCAATGCATTTACGCTATCACCCAGTCCAAGGAAGAATCCCTGGACAAACAGGAGAAATTTTTGGCCCTGAGTATTAAAAATACCTACACCTTATATCTCCTGATGCTGAGCCTGCTGAAAGAGCTGCATACCATGGCTGCGGAAAGGGTAGAGCGTTCTTCCAATAAATACCTGCAGGACGAGGCGGAAAATGTTCCGGACAGGGAAAAGTTTGTAAAGAACAGGCTGCTGGTCCGGATCGCCGGGAACGAGATGCTGGAGGAGGAACTGAAAAAGCGGAAGCTTAAGAACTGGTACTACCACGAAGAATACGTGCGAATCCTTCTCAAAAAGATCGAGGAGAGCTCCTATTATAAAGACTACATGGCTGCACCCTCCAGCGATTTTGAATCAGATAAGGAACTGGTGGCAGAGCTCTTTAAAGAAGTGATTGCGCCTAACGACCAGATCTATGAATATTTTGAAGACGACCAGCTTACGTGGGTAGACGACCTTCCCCTGGTGAATACTTCACTCCTGAAACTGATCAAGAAAGCAAAACCAGATCATTTTGACTCTTATTTCCTGCCCAAGCTGATGAAGGACCAGGAAGATATGGATTTTGCTAAAAAATTACTGGTCAAGACCCTGCTCAACAATGCTTCCCTGGTAAAGGAAATAGAAGGCAAGACCCCGAATTGGGACAAGGACCGGATCGCCGATATCGATGCCGTACTTCTGAAGATGGCCATCTCTGAACTTCTTAATTTCCCGTCTATACCGGAACGCGTTACCATCAACGAATACCTGGAGATCGCCAAAGAATATTCGACCCCTAAAAGCAGTATTTTCATCAATGGAATACTGGACAAACTGGTGAAAGAATATAAAACCGAGGGGAAACTAAAGAAAATTGGTCGTGGGTTGTTGTAAAAATATTGTGTAATTTTGGCCCTAAATTTAAACCGAGTTGTGATGAAAAAAGTATTTCTAAGCTTGGCCATAGCTTCTGTAATGGTCATGGTTTCCTGTAAAGAGGATGCCTCCAGTAAAGTGAATTCTGATAAGGCTGAAGTTGCTGCCCAAAGAGATGAAGCCGGGAAGAACCTTCCGGTGATGAGCTTTGATAAGCAGGAACACGATTTTGGTACTATCGAAATGGGAACTCCCCAGGAGACTACCTTCACCTTTACCAATACAGGGAATGCCCCACTGATCATTACCGATGCTAAAAGTAGCTGTGGATGTACAGTTCCTGAGTATCCTAAAAACACTCCTATTGCTCCTGGTGAGTCAGGATCGATGCTGGTGAAGTTTAACGGATCAGGGATGAACCAGGTTACTAAGACCATCACGGTTACAGCTAACACTGCACAGGGATCAGAGATACTGCGTATCAAAGCCTTCGTCAACCCTAAAAATGCAAACGCGGCCCAGGGTCCGATCAAATAATTACACGAATAATTAAACCAATTAAAAAGAGAAAATGGGTGATATAGGACAGTTTCTTCCTATGATCTTGATCTTCGTGGTGGCATATTTCTTTATGATCCGCCCGCAGATGAAACGTCAGAAAGACGAAAAGAGATTTGTGGAAGCATTGAAAAAAGGAGATAAGATAATTACGAAGAGTGGTATGCACGGCAAGATCGTGGAGCTCAATGATAATGATTTTTCATGCATCATCGAGACCATGGCAGGACGGCTGAAGTATGATCGCTCTGCTATCTCCATGGAGATGAGTAAAAAACTGAATCCTCCCAAAGAAAAAGAGAAGAAGTCCTGATACCTTCAGGTTAAAGAAAAACACCGCCAACCGGCGGTGTTTTTTATTTCAGGACCTGTACTTATCATGCAATCCTACTCCTTTTCGTATCATAGGAAGGCTTTTTTCCAGTCTTCTTTGCTTGGTCTTCTCCTGCTTAGCAGTCTCGATATGTTCGCAGAATTCACGCTGTTTGTAAGGGCTCAGCTTCCCGAAGCTTTCCTTTAATACGGGATCACTTTCCAGGGCATCCTTAAGTAATGCCGGGATTATGGTATGTTCAGTTCGCTCAGGCTTCCATTCCAATCCTTTCTCCTGGTTTTTAACGGCTTCCTTCATGTAAGCCAGTACTGCATTTTGATCAATGTCCTCAGCACTGCGGAATTTCCAGTGTCGCATTGCCTTGGTTTTTTCCTGCCCGGTCTGCAGCACCCCAAGGGAGTCCTTGAGGTAAACGCCGTTAAAGAACCAGATACCAAAATGCTCCTTAAATGCCATGATCCCGAAAATATTCTTTCCCTGTACGGTATAGACAGGAGAACCCCATTTCAGGGTTTCACCGGCTCCCGATTTGATGGCCAGTTCGCGCAGTATTCCTATAGCCTCTTTAAAAGGCTGCTCTTTTTCGTAATAAGCTTCTACTTTTTCAGAATGATCCATCGCTCAGGCTTTCTTTGCAGTAAGTTCGCAAATTTTCACGATAACTTCAACAGCTTTCTGCATGCTTTCCAGGGGAACATATTCGTACTTGCCGTGAAAGTTATGACCGCCTGCAAAAATATTAGGGCAGGGTAATCCCATATAACTCAACTGGGATCCGTCTGTACCTCCCCGGATCGGTTTGATTATGGGAGTAATTCCCAGGGATTCCATCGCTTCCTTCGCGGTTTCCACGATGTGATATACAGGCTCGATCTTTTCCCTCATATTGTAGTACTGGTCCTTGATCTCCAGCTCAATGGCATTGTTGTATTTATGATTGAGTTCAGCCGTGATCCTCCGCAGTAATTTCTTTCGTTTTTTAAACAGGGTGCTGTCGTGATCCCTGATGATCATCTGGGCAGATGCGTGTTCAATATCTCCGTTAATGCTGGTTAGGTGATAAAATCCTTCCCTGCCCGAGGTAAATTCCGGGGTCTCGTATTCAGGCAGGCAGCTGATCAGTTCATTAAGGATCCGGCTTGCATTGACCATTTTGCCTTTCGCATAACCCGGGTGCACGCTTTTTCCTTTTACACTGATCTTTACCCCAGCTGCATTGAAATTTTCGTATTCCAGTTCCCCGATGGTACTGCCGTCCATGGTGTAAGCCCATTCCGCACCAAATGCTTTAACGTCAAATTTATGTGCTCCCCGGCCAATCTCCTCATCGGGGGTAAAACCTACCCTGACCTTGCCATGTTCAATTTCCGGGTGCTGTAACAGGTACTCCATAGCCGAGACGATCTCGGTAATACCCGCCTTATCATCAGCGCCCAGTAAAGTAGTGCCATCCGTCACCACCAGGGTCTGTCCTTTATACTGTCGCATTTCCTCAAAATACGAGGGGGAAAGAACAATATTTTTTTCCTCGTTCAGGACGATGTCCTTTCCATCATAATTTCGGATCACCCTCGGGTTGACTCCTGCCCCTGTAAAATCCGGGCTGGTATCAAAATGGGAGATAAAACCGATCACCGGTACTTCCTTGTCCGTGGTGGCCGGTAAAGTGGCCATGATATAAGCGTTCTCATCGATGGTAACATCCTGCATACCAATGCGCTCAAGTTCTTCAGCCAGGTAATTAGCCAGGTCCCATTGTTTTGCCGTGCTGGGGGTAGTATCAGATTCGGGATCGCTCTCGGTATCCATCCTGGCGTAGGTCAGGAAACGCTCTAGTATATGCTCCATTTGCTTAGTTTTTGGGTAAAGGTAAATAATTGGAAGCGCCGGTCAAACCGGGAAAATTTAAAGAAAATTCATACAATTTCGGGGGCTATATCCTGATATTTACTACCTTACTTATAACTAACAACCTAAAAAACAAACTATTATGAAGGCAAAAATTACTTTCCTTACTGTATTCCTGTTGCTTTTGGGAGCCTTTGTACAGGCCCAGGTGACGGGGACAGTTGTCGATGAAGAAGGGGCACCCCTGCCCGGGGCTTCGGTGGTCAAACAAGGCACAACCATCGGAACCACCACCGATTTTGATGGTAACTTTACGCTGGACGAAGTAGCCGTAGGAGAGACTATCGTTGTTTCCTATATCGGTTATGAAACTAAACGTGTAAGAGTGACCGGCACAACCATGACCATTTCCCTAACCTCCGGTGTAGCACTATCCGAGGTAGTGATTGTCGGTTCACGGAACCCGAACCGTACAGCTACAGAAAGTACGGTGCCGGTAGATGTGATCGATGTAAAACAACTGAGTGATGTGGCTCCGCAGGTGAACCTGAACCAGATCCTGAATTACGTAGCTCCATCGTTTACCTCTAATACCCAAACCATATCGGATGGAACAGACCATATAGACCCGGCCTCCCTGCGTGGGCTTGGCCCGGACCAGGTACTGGTACTGATCAATGGAAAAAGGAGACATACCTCTTCACTGATCAATGTCAACGGTACATTCGGTAGAGGTAGTGTGGGTACAGACCTTAACGCCATCCCCGCGGTGGCCATTCAACGGATAGAAGTCCTGAGAGACGGTGCTGCAGCCCAGTACGGTTCTGATGCCATCGCAGGTGTCATCAATATAGTACTCAACAAAGAAGTGAACGAGTTGCAGGTGACCGCAACTACGGGAGCTAATTTTACCAAGAATGCAAACGACCAGACGGGTGGAGTAGACGGGGAAACCACGAACATTGCCGCAAGTTACGGCTTGCCCTTAGGCGATAATGGTGGCTTTGTTACCTTCTCGGGGGATTTTGATGTCCGGGATGATTACAGTCGTATGGCAGAATGGGAAGGCGATATCTTTAACCTCTATAATACCGTTGAACGTTTCGCCCGTGCCGATGGATATGATACTTCCCTGCTTTTGGACGATGATGTAAACGATGTCATACAATACGCAAACCAGGCCGGGATAAACCTGAACGGAGCATCGACCAAGGCCGAACTACAGCCTATACTTTCCGCAGATAATACCTCGGCCGAACTATCAGCAAGAGGGCAGGAACGAAGTGATTACAATATGAGGGTCGGACAGTCTTCCCTCAGGGGAGGCCGACTCTTCACTAATTTACTGCTTCCCCTGGATGATGCGGGAACCGCCATCTACGCATTTGGAGGGATAAGTTCAAGAACCGGTAACTCTGCAGGCTTCTATCGCCTGCCTAACCAGAGCAGGACCTATACACCGGCATACCCTAATGGTTTCCTGCCGGAGATCAATTCTAATATCAAGGACCAGTCACTTTCCGTCGGGATCAGGGGAAGTATCGGAGACTGGGGCGTGGATTTCAGTAATACTTATGGAAAGAATGCATTCCTCTATACAATCGGGAATACGTTTAATGCTTCCCTTCAGAATGCTTCGCCCACCACTTTCGATGCGGGTGGCTTCTCATTTTTACAAAATACCACCAACCTGGATATTACCCAGTTCTTTGACGACATGCTGAACGGGGTGAATATTGCCTTTGGAGGAGAATACCGTTTTGAGCAATACGAGATCGTCGCAGGTGAAGAAGCTTCCTACGCCCAGTACACTGCTAACGGGCAGGTAGTACGTCTCGCCTCCCAGACCCCTGCACAGGATTTCTTCGGGAATTCCAGGCCGGGCGGTTCGCAGGTCTTCCCCGGCTTCAGCCCTAATAACGAGCTGGCACGAGGAAGAAGTAGTATTGCAGGTTATTTTGATATCGAGGCCGATTTCTCTGATGATTTCCTGATGAGTTTTGCCACCAGGTTCGAAAATTACAGTGACTTTGGTTCTACCATCAATTTTAAACTGGCTTCGCGCTACAAGGTGACGGATAACTTTAATATACGGGGGGCGGTAAATACCGGCTTCCGGGCACCATCCCTGCACCAGATCAACTTTAATTCCACCTCGACCATCTTTGATAACCTGGGTAATCCCCAGGAAGTCGGAACTTTCGCGAACGACAGCCGGGCGGCGAACTTGCTTGGAATTCCTGAATTGAAAGAGGAAACTTCCAGGAGTATCAGCCTTGGTCTGACCGGGAATATTCCTGAGGCCAACCTATCTATCACTGTGGATGGTTACTTTGTAAGGATCAATGACCGCGTTGTCTATACCGGCCAGTTCCAGGGACCGGGAACCGGGACCGAATTGGATAACCTGTTAAGACAGGCCAACGCAACCGCGGCCTCTTTCTTTGCCAATGCCATTGACACAGAATCTAAAGGGTTAGATGTGGTGCTTACCCATAATGCGACCCTCTGGGATGGATGGCGATTGCGATCCGATCTGGCAGGTACATTTTCCAAAACAAAGAAAGTAGGCGATATCAATGCTTCGGATGTACTCAGGAATGCCGGGCTGGTAGATACCTATTTTCCTGAAGACAGCCGGGTTTACCTGGAAGAAGCTGTTCCCAGGACCAAAATAAACCTGAGTAACAGCCTGAGCTCGGATGCTTTTGTTTTCTTCCTCAGGAACGTTTATTTCGGGGAGGTCACAGAAGCCACTACCATCGTGGAAAACCAGCAGGTGTTCGGCACCAAAGTGGTCACCGATGTATCTGTGGGCTACAAGGCATCGCCGGCACTGACCCTCACCATTGGGGCGAATAACGTTTTTGATATCTACCCGGACAGGGCAGACCCGGATTTTGGGAACCGGAGTTCAGGAAGGTTCGACTGGTCCCGTCGTGCACAGCAGTTTGGGATCGGAGGAAGATTCCTGTTTGCGAGGGTAAGCTATACCGTCAAATAAAAGCTGCTTAGTATAATAAACAAAGGCTGTCCTCTCCCGGGCAGCCTTTTATTTTAGCGCTTAAATAGAAATTCATCCTTATCTTGCTGCAGCAAACAGCCTTTTCCATCTTTCAGAGACGATGAATTTCCAATGTTTTAAATATTTAGTCCCCGCAGTGGTGATCCTGCTGAGTTTACAGAGTTCCTTTGGTCAGCAACAGGAGTGTACCCTGGGAGTAGGAGGGAAGGATAATGAAGTGATCATACAGGTATTCCAGCTCAACCAGGAACAACAACAGAAACTGGAAGAATGGTCTGGGGAATTCCTACTGATCCAGAAAGAACACCGGGATAACGTCAGGGAGTTGTTTGATACCCATCCGCAGGATACCCCTTCCCAGCTGCTGCAGATGTCAGAGAAATTCGCCCTGCTCAAAGAAGAACTGCTCACTGCGTCCAGGAATATTGACCGGAAATTACTGGCCCTATTTAATGACCGGCAGTATATGCGGTATATAGAACTTTGTGAAGAAGTAAAACGCAGACCAATGTTGCGATCAGAGTAGCGGGTTGCAGCACTCATTTTATTTAGGGAATACTTATGGAATAGGTCTAAGTTTGTATTTTTGCTCAAACCTGACAGTCCGCCATGTATAAAACCATCATCCGGCCTATTTTTTTCCTGTTCGACCCGGAATCCATTCACCATTTTACCTTTCGATTAATAAAATTACTTTCCAGTCTTGGATTTGGTTCTCTCTTCAGGGCCATGTACGAGGTGAAGGATCCGTTACTGCACAGGGAAGTTTTCGGTCTGCAGTTCAAGAACCCGGTAGGCCTGGCCGCGGGATTTGACAAAGATGCGCTCTTATATAAAGAATTAGGTGATTTTGGGTTCGGATTTGTGGAGATAGGAACCCTCACACCGAAGCCGCAGCAGGGTAACCCTAAAAAACGGTTATTCCGGTTAAAAGCTGATCACGCCCTGATCAACCGTATGGGATTCAATAACGGGGGAGTGAAGGCGGCTGCAGAACGACTCAGTCCGGATCCCCGTATCCTTGTAGGAGGGAATATCGGGAAAAACAAAGTGACACCCAATGAGCGTGCCATGGAGGATTACCTTATCTGTTTCCGTGAGTTGTTCACCAAGGTGGATTACTTTGCGGTCAATGTCAGCTCTCCCAATACACCGGGGTTACGAGAGTTACAGGATAAAGCACCACTGACCGCTTTGTTGAAAGGATTACGGGAAGAGAATACGAAGCTCTCAGTTGCCGTGCAAAGCAAAGAAAAACCCATCCTCCTTAAAATTGCCCCGGACCTGACCGACTCACAGTTGCTGGATATCATAGCCATTGTGGAGGAGACCGGGATACAAGGGGTGATCGCGACCAATACCACCCTGGATCGTAGTAAACTGCGATCTGCGGAAGAACTCCGTTCGGAAAAGGGTGGCCTCAGCGGGGAACCATTGGGAGACAGGAGTGCCGAGGTGATCCGCTTCCTGCACACCCGCAGCAATGGAGCTTTTCCTATTATCGGGGTAGGGGGAATACATTCCGAACAGGATGCCCTTGAGAAGCTGGAAGCCGGTGCGTCCCTGGTACAATTATGGACAGGTTTTGTATACGAGGGTCCGGCGTTGGTAAAGCGGATCAATAAAGCCATCCTTCAGAAAGAACGGGCAAAAGCCTAATCCATGAACTTCGAGATCCTGACCGCTTTTGTTTTCGCGACAGCTGCACTGGCTATCGCACCGGGGCCCGATAATATATATGTACTTACCCAGAGCATTGCCCATGGCCGGAAATCTGGCCTGGCGACTACCGCCGGACTTATTTCAGGTTGCCTAGTACACACCACGTTATTGGCATTTGGTGTTTCCATGGTGATCCGGCAAAACGAACAGCTGTATTTTGTCATTAAATTATTTGGCGCACTTTACCTGTTTTACCTCGCCTGGATGGTGTTCAGGGCGGGATCCGATATCCGGCTGGATTCAGGCGCTGTACCGCGGAAATCATTATCCCGGTTATTCCGGCAGGGTTTTGTTATGAATGTCCTGAATCCTAAGGTCACCATATTTTTCCTGGCTTTTTTCCCGGGCTTCCTGTTCAGCAATTCGATGGGGCTTGTGTACCAGTTCTATATCCTGGGTTTCATATTTATGGCGGTATCCTTTGTGATCTTCGGAACCCTCGCCCTGCTCGCCGGGAGCATTGCGGGCTACCTGAAATCACACCGGGGAACCGGCCTTTTCCTGAAATGGCTGCAGATACTGGTTTTCACGGGCATAGGGATGTGGCTGTTAATTTCAGGGAATTAGTACTACTTTTGGAAAAGCAAAGAAAGCCATATGCCCGAAAAGGTTAAGATCATAGAGTGCCCAAGGGATGCCATGCAGGGAATTAAGACTTTTATCCCCACCCCGGAGAAGATACATTACCTGCAGGCCCTTCTTAATTGTGGGTTCGATACCATAGATTTCGGAAGCTTTGTCTCACCCAAGGCGATTCCGCAGATGGCAGATACTGCAGAGGTATTGGCCGGGCTGAACCTGGCCCGTACCCAAAGTAAGCTTCTTGCCATTGTCGCGAATGTGAGGGGGGCAGAAGATGCAAGCGTACACCCGGAGATCGATTACCTGGGATACCCCTTTTCCATTTCGGAGAATTTCCAGATGAGGAATACGCATAAGACGATTGCTCAATCCATAGATGTGTTGCAACAGATACTGGAAATTGCAGGTCAAAGTGGTAAGGAAGTAGTTACTTATATTTCCATGGGCTTTGGGAACCCTTACGGGGATCCCTGGAATGTGGATATAGTCGGGGAATGGACACGGAAACTTGCGGAAATGGGGGTGAAGATCCTGTCCCTTTCGGATACCGTGGGCAGCGCCAGCCCGGAAGATATAGATTACCTCTTCTCTAATTTGATCCCTGCATACCCGGAAATCGAGTTCGGCGCTCACCTGCATACAAATCCCATGAAATGGCACGAGAAGATCGATTCCGCTTATAGAGCCGGCTGCCGTAGGTTTGACGGCGCGATTCAAGGCTTTGGAGGATGTCCCATGGCCAAGGATGAGTTAACTGGAAATATGCCAACCGAGAAGATGCTTTCCTATTTTACAACCGCAAAAGCCGACACAGGAGTGAAGTGGATGGCATTCGAAACTGCTCATAATAAGGCAACTGACCTCTTTTCCAAGTACCACTGATATTTTTATTTAAATTAATTCTAAATAAAGTTTGAGGATTTTTCATCCTGCTATATATTTGCAGCTCGAACATTATTTAAAATCAATCTAAATATAAATAGATGAAGAGAAATCTTTTATCAACGCTACTTTTAAGTGGAATTCTACTCACCTCTTGTACCAATGATGATGACAATAACCCGATAGATGAGCAGGTAAATGCGCCAGCCAACTATACCTTTGAAAGAGACGGTTCTTCTACCGTGGATTATAACGGGCAGACTACCCGACTCCTTATGGGAGAGGCACTTTCCGGGGCCCTTATGGATCCCACAGAAACAGCTACCTCACTCCAGGCTATATATGCCCATGAAGCCGGAACTGAAAATTTTGAAAATACTGATCTCAATTTTTCTGATAAGAATTTAAAATCCAAAACTGCAGCTTCAGCCGATTTCTTTGCTTCCAATACGGCTGATCAATTTGATATCCGGGCAGATTTTGATGGGTGGATAGACGCACAGGCCAACGAGATCTTTCCCAGGTGGAACAGCGCAGCAGCTCCGGGGAGCGCAGGCCAGATAGCAGACGGTACATCTACCCGTTATGTTTCAGGCCAGGGACTGGAATACAACCAGTTGGTCATAAAAGGACTCATCGGAGCAGTTATGGCAGACCAGGCTCTTAATAATTACCTGTCGGCCAGCGTACTGGACGAAGGAGAAAATATATCAGAGAACGAAGCCGGGATTACCGTAGCGGGTAAAAATTACACCACTATGGAGCACAAATGGGATGAAGCTTACGGTTATGTATTCGGTCTGAATGCGGATCCCGCCAATCCTAATAATGATCTCGGGGCAGACAGTTTCCTGAACAAATATCTCGGTAGGGTAGAGGGAGACAGTGATTTTGCCGGGATTTCCAACGAGATATTTGAAGCCTTCAAGTTAGGAAGGGCCGCTATTGTCGCCGGTAATTACGAGGTGCGCGATGAGCAGGCAGCAGTTATCCGTGAAAAGATATCCGAAATTATAGGAATAAGATCTGTGTACTATCTGATACAGGCGAAATTACTCCTTGAACAACCCCAACCCGCATATGGTACTATTTTCCATGATCTTTCCGAGGCCTATGGTTTTATCTACAGCCTGCAGTTTACCCGTAAGCCTGGTACTATGGAGCCCTATTTCAGCAGGACCGAAGTGCGTGCGATCCTTGACGATCTTATGGACGACGGTGCCAATGGGTTATGGAATGTACAGCCCCAGACCCTGCAGAATTTAGCAGATACTATAGCTGCCCGTTTTGACTTTACGGTAACCGAAGCCGGTAGCTAGAATGAAATTATTTGAGTTAGTTAGGTGAAGATGGGAAAAGGGACTCCCGGTTTTCTGATTGGGTGTTCCCTTCCCTATCTTTGCAAATCGAAAAATTTATGAAACGTAGACCGATGAAAAGAATTATTCTGAGTTTGACTATCCTGTTGACCATCTGGGCGTGTTCTTCCGACGCCACCGGGGATCCGCAGGTAGACCCGAAACCTACACCTGTAAGTTTTGAACGCAGCGAAATGCTGGAGAACTGGGCGGATAACATTATCCTGCCTTCTTACCGGGATTTCAATACCAGGCTCAATGCGATGAACACGGTGTTTGTAGATTTTAAAGCTAACCCATCGGAAGACCAGCTACAGAAGCTGCGAGATGCCTGGTTGGATGCCTATATAGGCTGGCAGGCCGTAGCCATGTTCGAGATCGGTCCTGCCGAATCGGTGGGGTACCGCCTGGGAATGAATACCTATCCTACAGATGTGACCACCCTGGAACAACATCTTGCATCGGGATCTTATGACCTGACCCTGCCGGCTAACCGAGATGTAAAAGGTTTTCCTGCCTTGGATTATCTTATTAACGGGTTAGCTACATCGGATTCCCAGATCGTGGCCAGGTACCAGGGAGACCAACAGCAGGCGCATTTTGATTATATTGATGCCGTTCTCGAGGATATGCAAACGCTTACATCCGATGTCATTCAAGGTTGGGAAGGAGGATTCCGGGATGCATTTGTCGCTAATGACGGCGCTTCTGCAACGGCTTCAACAGACCGGATGGTAAATGATTTTATCTTCTATTACGAGAAACATCTGCGTGCAGGTAAAATGGGGATTCCCTTAGGAGTTTTTACAGGTTCAAAAGCCCCCCAGACTTTGGAAGCATATTACCGGGCATCCGTAGGTAAGGAACTTTTCCTGGCTGCCATGGTCGCAGTACAGGATTTCTTTAACGGGAAGCACTACGGGAAGTCGGCTTACGGTAAAAGCCTTTCTTCCTACTTACAGGATCTCAATTCCCTGAAAGATGGGGCTGCCCTTGATGAGATCATCAACGAGCAGTTAGACCTGGCTATGACTGAGGTGACCTCCCTGGGTGACTTCAGGTCCGAGATAGAGAACAACGATCCTCCCAGAGCAATGCTGCTCGCCTATGATGAAGTACAACGGGTAGTACCCCTGTTTAAAGTAGATATGGTGTCTGCCATGAGCATTAGTGTGGATTTTGTAGATGCAGACGGCGACTAATCGATGAACGCATCCATCCGAACAAAACTCGAATTACGGCGTGAGGCTGCCCCACTGGCAGTCTTTCGCATTTTGTTTGGACTCATGATGCTTTTTTCTATTATCCGTTTCTGGTACCACGGTTGGATCGAATCCCTCTACCTTGAACCTGGTTTTCACTTTTCATATTACGGCTTTGAATGGGTAAAGCCCCTGGGGGTTTATACCTACCTGCTCTTCCTGGTCTGTGCCCTTTCTGCCCTGGCTATAGCAGTGGGTTATAAATACCGCTGGGCCGTGATTATCTTTTTCCTGAGCTTCACCTATATAGAGCTTATGGATAAGACCACATACCTGAATCATTATTATTTCATCAGTGTCTTATCCCTGCTGATGATCTTCCTGCCCTTACACACGTATTTTTCTATCGACGCCTGGAAGAACCCTGCCAAGGCTTACCAGAGAGTGCCTTCCTGGCCTGTGCTGACATTACGGCTCCTGCTGGGAATTGTCTATTTCTATGCCGGACTGGCAAAACTGAATTCAGACTGGATGCTCGAGGCCATGCCCTTGAAGATCTGGCTTCCTTCCAAATTTGATATCCCGATGATCGGCGGGTTGTTGGGGCAGGAGTGGGTACAGTACGCATTCTCGTGGACAGGCGCCCTGTTTGACCTGGCCGTTCCTTTCCTTCTGCTGAATAAACGGACCCGGGTACCTGCATTTATTGTCCTGGTGGTGTTCCATGTACTGACCCGCGTGCTTTTCCCCATAGGTATGTTCCCTTATATCATGATCGTTTCTGCCCTTATCTTTTTCCCGGCATCGGTCCATCACCGGATATTGGAGTTTATTTCCCGGCTTACAGGCATTCTCAAGAAACGCTTTGATAACGGGCGCACCTTGGTAAATAAGTACGGCCCTGCTCATAAACTAAGAACAACTTTCCTGCTGCTCTTCTTCGGGTTTCAGTTGCTCTTTCCCTGGAGATACCTTCTTTATCCCGGTGAGCTGTTCTGGACAGAGGAGGGCTATCGGTTTTCCTGGCGGGTGATGCTGATGGAAAAATCCGGTTATGCGCAGTTCAAAGTAGTAGATGAGGAAAGCGGCAAATGGGTTTACGTAGATAACTCAGAATTCCTCACACCATTCCAGGAGAAGCAGATGTCTTTTCAACCGGATTTTATACTGGAATTCGCTCACTTCCTGGAAGAACATTACGAGGAGATGGGATGGAATAATGTTGGTGTATACGTAGACAGCAGGGTTGCACTGAACGGGAGACTGAGCAAGCCCTTCATCGATCCCGGGGCCGACCTCACCCAATACGAGGACTCATTTAAACCTAAAACCTGGATATTACCGTTTCATGATACGATCAAAGGATTATAGTGTTATATGCATTCTGTTGCTAAGCTTTTTTGGGTATTCCCAGGGAAGCCTGCAGGGCATTATTACCGGGGCAGACGGGATTCCAGTTCCCGGCGCCGAGGTGTACCTCGAAAATACAGATACCCTGGCCGAGGCGGATCAAAACGGTAATTATGTGTTTAACAACCTTGGGGAGGGAACCTATAACATGGTGGTCTTTGCCTTTGAATTTAAAGTATTCGAAACCGAGGTCACCGTTGAAGGCGCCACGGTCCGGAATATTACCCTTGAACCCCTGAGCGAGACACTTTCCGAAGTGGTACTGATACAGGAGCGGCAGCGGGTTTTTGCCTTGAAAAGCCTTAAAAAAGTTGAGGGCACCGCTATTTACGCCGGAAAGAAAAGCGAGGTAGTGCTCATGGATCAGCTGGTGGCCAATGTAGCGGCTAATAATCCCAGGCAGGTATACAGCCAGGTGGTAGGACTCAATATTTACGAAAATGGTGACGCCGGACTGCAGCTCAATATCGGGGGCAGGGGATTGAACCCGAACCGTACTGCCAACTTCAATACCCGGCAGAATGGTTATGACATCAGTGCTGATGCCCTGGGATATCCTGAAAGCTATTATACGCCACCTGCCGAGGCCCTCAGCGAGATCCAGGTGGTACGCGGTGCGGCATCCCTGCAGTATGGTCCCCAGTTCGGGGGGCTGGTGAATTTTAAATTCAAACGCCCCGTAACTGACAAAGCAATAGAGTGGACAAGTCGGCAGACCATTGGTTCGTATAACCTCCTTACCAGTTTCAACAGTTTAAGTGGAACGGTGGATGATTTTAGTTATTACACCTATTTCAATTACAAGGAAGGTGACGGCTTTCGGCCCAACTCGGAATTCAACAGTCGCAATTATTTTGGTTCCTTTAACCTTCAGCTGAGCGAGGATACCCGCCTGACTTTTGAAGCAACCGTACTCGATTACCTGGCAAAACAAGCCGGGGGGCTCACAGATGTCCAGTTTGAAGAAGACCCTTTCTTCAGTAACCGTGAGCGGAACTGGTTTACAGTGGACTGGAAACTCTTTTCGCTGCGACTGGATCATCGTCTGAACCAGCGTTCCGATATCAGCTTGCAATTGTTCAACCTGGAGGCCAATCGCTCTGCCCTGGGTTTCCGGACCAACCGCGTTTCCCAGCCGGATGATCCCTCCGAGCCTCGTGAATTACTTGTAGATGATTTTCGGAACTGGGGTGCGGAATTCCGTTACCTGACTCGTTATACTTTATCAGGGAAGAATTCCGTCTTATTACTGGGGACCAAGTACTACCAGACAGACAACCGGCAGCAACAAGGTCCCGGGAGCGCAGCCGCCGATCCGGACTTCGAATTTTACACGGAAGAATACCCGAATTACGAGCGGCAATCTGCCTTTGAACTGCCCAATGCCAACCTGGCCGTCTTCGGTGAAAACATCATCGACCTGAGTCCAGCTTTTTCAATTACCCCCGGTTTTCGCTGGGAATATATTAAGACCAGGAGTGAAGGGGCTTACAGGAACATTGTTCTGGACCTGGCAGGCAATCCTTTACTGAATGAAGAAGTGACCGATAACCGGACCTTTGAACGTAATTTCCTGTTGCTGGGGGTGGGTGCTGCTTATAAGTTAGGAGACAGTGCCGAACTGTATGCCAATATTTCACAGAACTATCGTTCCGTTACTTTTAGTGATATCAGGGTGGTCAATCCCTCCTACCAGGTAGCTGAAGATATCCGGGATGAGGATGGATTTACAGCCGACCTGGGTTTCAGGGGTAATTACAGGAGTGTGCTTTCCTTTGACCTAAGTGTCTTCAGCCTGCTCTACGATAATCGCCTGGGAGAGATCCTGAAGAATGAAACCAGGACCAATGCGAACGGGGAGGTTGTGGAGACCGGGAGGGTAGTGCGTTTCCGGGGAAATATCGGTACTGCTTTTATGTATGGTCTGGAGAGTTTCCTGGACTGGAACCTGAAAAAGACTTTTGCTCCCGGGGCTGAACGCGTCCGGGCTAACGTTTACCTGAATCTTGCCCTTACCGATTCAGAATACCTGAATTCAGAAGAAACCGGGGTAGAAGGTAAGCGGGTGGAATTTATCCCGAGGATCAATATGAAAACGGGCTTACAATTCGGTTATGGTAATTTCCTTGGAAGCCTGCAGTACTCGTATCTGTCTGAACAATTTACGGATGCCACTAACGCACCCCGGGACATCAACGATAACCAGCGCGGGATAGAAGGTTCCATTCCCGCATATGATATTATGGATCTTTCATTGTCTTACAGCTACCGGAAATGGAAACTGGAAGCCGGCATTAATAACCTTCTGGGGAACACTTATTTTACACGCAGGGCTACGGGCTACCCCGGACCGGGGATCATCCCGGCAGAACCCCGCACTTTCTATACCGGAGTACAATTCAAACTATAATTACCCTCCTGCTCGCAATGTAATATTTCGGCCCACTTTTGGTCCCGGCGCAATCTTATCACAGGACACCTCCTGTTATGAACAGGAGGTGCTTTCAATCTTTTTATGCCTGTGCACGAGGTGCCCAGTGGTTACATAACATGCCGGGGGCAGCTTTCTGCGGGTTAGCACAGTCCGGGTTGAGGTACCGGGCGCAGGTCGCACAATTCGGATCATCTTTCAGGGCAGCCTGCATTTCAAAACTATCACAGGTGTAGGCTGTGCCTACATTGGTTTTATGGTGCATGCAAAACCCTTCGCTGTATTTCTCACAATTCTGGCAACTATTTCCTAATCTGATACTCATAACGCTGCATTTAAGGTGTCTCTTAAATTTACAAGCTTTTTGCAACGAATGCAAGCGATAAATCCGGCGGGCCTTTCTTAAGTTTGACCAGTTTTATCTTTTTTTTAACCCTATTAGGACGATTGTACTGTCCAG
Source organism: Zeaxanthinibacter enoshimensis (assembly GCF_004362865.1). GTDB lineage: Bacteria > Bacteroidota > Bacteroidia > Flavobacteriales > Flavobacteriaceae > Zeaxanthinibacter > Zeaxanthinibacter enoshimensis. The sequence goes on from NZ_SNYI01000003.1 coordinate 328,434, forward strand.
CAATTCAATAAACTGTATGCAGGTTGTATTTAATGTGGTATATTTGCACGCAATTAATCCTTAATTGCCATGGAAGCTCACCTGCACAAAATTTTAGGAGAAGGTCTCACTTATGACGACGTACTCCTGGTCCCCGCATTTTCAGACGTACTACCCAGAGAAGTAAGTATTCAGTCAAGATTCACCCGCAATATCAGCCTGAACGTTCCTATTGTTTCAGCTGCGATGGACACGGTGACCGAATCCAAGATGGCTATTGCCATGGCAAGGGAAGGCGGAATCGGTGTACTGCACAAGAATATGACCATAGAGCAACAGGCGCTCAAGGTAAGGAAGGTAAAACGTGCCGAAAGCGGGATGATCATGGACCCGGTAACCTTGCACAGAGATGCAGTGGTAAGGGATGCCAAGGAGAGCATGAAGGAGCACCGCATCGGGGGAATCCCGATCGTGGACGAGAAGAATACCCTGATTGGGATAGTGACCAACAGGGATCTTCGTTTTGAAAAAAATAACTCCAGGCCCATCGCGGAAGTGATGACTCACCAGAACCTGGTAACCGTGAGCGAAGGCACCTCCCTGGAGGAGGCCGAAGTGATCCTGCAGAAGAACAAGATCGAAAAACTGCCGGTCACAGATAAGGACAATAAGCTGGTAGGCCTGATCACTTTCCGGGATATTACAAAACTTACACAGAAACCTATTGCAAATAAAGACCAGTACGGGCGTTTACGCGTGGCTGCCGCTATCGGGGTCACCGGGGATGCTGTGGACAGGGCAGGAGCACTGGTTAAGGCCGGGGTGGATGCTATTGTTATCGATACCGCACATGGTCATACCAAGGGTGTGGTACATGTCCTGAAAGAAGTGAAAAAACATTTTCCCGACCTGGACGTGGTCGTTGGGAATATTGCCACCGGGGAAGCTGCAAAATACCTGGTTGAAGCAGGAGCAGACGCGGTAAAGGTAGGTATAGGTCCAGGCTCTATCTGTACGACCCGGGTAGTTGCCGGGGTAGGATTCCCTCAGTTTTCAGCTGTTCTTGAAGTGGCTGCTGCGATTGCAGACACGGATGTACCCGTTATTGCCGATGGAGGTATCCGTTACACCGGAGATATCCCGAAAGCCATTGCTGCGGGGGCTGACTGCGTGATGCTCGGATCCCTGCTTGCGGGAACCAAGGAGTCGCCGGGAGAAACCATCATTTACGAAGGAAGAAAATTTAAGTCGTACCGCGGAATGGGTTCTGTGGAAGCGATGAAAGAGGGGAGTAAGGATCGTTACTTCCAGGATGTGGAAGACGATATCAAGAAACTGGTGCCGGAAGGAATTGTCGGGCGGGTAGCCTATAAAGGAGACCTGTACGAGAGTATCCACCAGTTTGTCGGCGGACTGCGTGCCGGGATGGGTTACTGCGGGGCCAAGGATATCAATGACCTTAAGAACAAAGGACGTTTTGTGAAGATCACAGCCAGCGGGATCAACGAGAGTCACCCGCACGATGTGACGATTACAAACGAATCTCCTAACTACAGCAGATAAAAAAAACGGCCTTTTTAAAAGGCCGTTTCTATTTTATTTGGTCTGACCACTGTAGGTCTCCCAGTCTTTTTCCTTAAAAATATCACTGCCAAAATACATGGCGATCTTCAGGAACGGTTTTGCTTTCTGGTACCCGGGTACCGGCGATAGCATATTCATCTCTTCATCCAGGAATACCACGGTGGGGTAACTCATCCTTCCCTGCAGCAGTGCAGCGGCCAGTTCGTGGTAACCGCGCCGTCCCTGGGGGATGTACTTGTAGGTCTTTCCCTTGAACTCGATCGGCTCCTTGCCTTCGGCATCCAGTTTTACCATATAGAAATTCTCCGCCATATATGCGGCTACTTCAGGATTCTGGAAAGTGTCCCTATCCATTTTTTTACACCAACCGCACCAATCGGTATACACATCTACAAATATCTTTTTCGGGTTTTTATCGGTCTGGGAGCGTTTAACAGCTTCATCCCAGCTTATCCAGGAGACGTCCTGTGCCTGCAGTCCCGCAGAAAGCAGCGCCATGAACATCAGCATTAAACCCGGTACTAACTTTTTCATGTTTTCGATTTTAGTCAATTAGTTCAAGAACTATACCAAAAATAACGAAAAAACAGCTGCTTTATTTCAGCAGGGTTATCAATAATACAGGGCTATTTAGCCTCAGCTTTTTGCTTTTTAGGCTGGAAGAGATCCTTAACATCCCGTTGGTTCCTGGTAAGATCCTCGAAGGTTTCCCTTTCCCTGATCAGGATGGCTTTGCCATTGTACCAAAGTACTTCAGGGGGCCTGAACCTGGAGTTGTAATTACTGGCCATTGTGAAGCAGTACGCCCCGGCATTTCGGAAACAGAGGATGTCTCCTTCGCTGATCTCGTTGATACGCTTGTTATTGGCAAAGGTGTCCGTTTCACAGATATAGCCTACGACCGAATAAAAGCGTTCTTTTCCTTCCGGGTTAGATATATTGATGATCTCGTGGGTAGCCCCGTATAGCATGGGGCGGATGAGGTGGTTAAAGCCCGAATCCACACTGGCAAAAACAGTAGAGGTGGTCTGCTTGACCACGTTTACCTTGGCCAGGAAATAACCGGCCTCGGATACCAGGAACTTCCCGGGTTCAAAAGCAAGGGTCAGGTCGCGCCCGTATTCATCACAGAAATCGTTAAAACGCTTCCCGAGCTTTTCGCCTAACTCTTCTATATTGGTCTGGATGTCCCCCGCCTTATAGGGAACTTTGAAGCCACTTCCGAAATCAATGAACTCGAGGTCCGGGAAATGTTTCGCGGTCTCAAAAAGGATTTCTGAAGCATAAAGGAATACCTCTATATCCAGGATATCACTGCCGGTATGCATGTGGATACCGTTAATATTCATTTTCGTCAGTTCCACTATCCTCAATAAGTGTGGTATCTGGTGAATACTGATCCCGAACTTTGAATCGATATGCCCCACGGAGATCTTGGTGTTGCCACCCGCCATGACGTGTGGGTTGATCCTGATGCAAACCGGTACCTTAGGGTGTCTGCTGCCAAACTGTTCCAATATGGAGAGGTTGTCGATATTGATCTGTACCCCCAGGGCAGAAGCCTCTTCAATTTCCTCCAGGGAAACCCCGTTCGGGGTAAAGATGATGTCTTCAGGTGCAAAGCCCGCCATAAGGCCCAACCTTACTTCCTGGAGGGATACCGTATCCAGCCCGCTGCCCATGCTCTGCATCAGTCGAAGGATAGATATATTAGACAGTGCCTTTACAGCATAGTTCAGTCGTAGTTTGGGCACTCCGCTAAAAGCGTTGGTCAGGCGGTTGAACTGGCTGCTGATCTTATTGGCGTCATAGACATAAACGGGATCTCCGAATTCCTTGGCTACCTGCAGCAGGTCTGAATGATTCATAGGTATTAACTTTAGGACAAATCTAGCATACTTCTGCTATCGAACCCAAAAAATACAACCAAATACTAAAATATTCAACAAAAAGTTATATTTATAACAATTCGTAATTGGTTGGATTGACTGGTATTTAAATCTGTCGTAGATTTAGTAAAATTTGAATTATGAAATTACCACTTTTTCCCTTGCAAACTGTTTTCTTTCCCGGGGAGACTGTGCCTCTTCATATTTTTGAAGAACGATACAAGCAACTGATACACGATTGCCGGACGGAAAACCTCACTTTCGGTATCCCGGTGTACATCAATGAGCGCATCTCATACGGCACAGAAGTACAGTTGGTAGAAGTGGTGACCACCTATGACGGCGGTGAGATGGATGTAGCTTGTGTGGCCCGGCAGGTATTTAAGATCATGACCTTTGACAATCGCATGGACGGTAAACTGTATGCGGGAGGTATCGTTCAATTCCTGGATAATGTCAATGACGGCGACCCTAAGACCAGGGAAGAAGTATTACACCGCCTCAAAGACTTATATACCCTGATGGACGTTCCCTTCCAGCATGTCGTCCCGGATAAGTTCAACAGTTATATGCTGGCTCATAAAATGGGGCTTTCGTTTGAACAGGAACACGAACTGCTGCAACTGCCCAGGGAAAGTGAACGACTCCAGTATATCCTGGATCACCTTCATACTACCATCAAGGTATTGAAAGAGGTCAACCGTACCAAGAAGATCATCGATATGAACGGCCATTTCAAGAACTTTGACGCGCTGGATTTTGATGATTTTAAAATTTAGTCCTTCCTTCTGCTATTATATTAGGGTAAATAAGCATGGTTTCCTATTTTTGTACGCAAACCAAATAGAATATATCATATGAATCTTCACGAGTATCAGGGAAAAGAGATTTTGGCAAGTTTTGGTGTCCGCATACAGCGAGGTATCGTTGCCCATAACGCTAAGGAGGCTGTTGATGCAGCCAAGCAACTTACCCAGGAAACAGGTACCGAGTGGTACGTGATCAAAGCCCAGGTACATGCGGGTGGACGTGGTAAAGGAGGCGGGGTAAAACTGGCCAAGAACCTGAAAGAAGTGGAAGAGATAGCAGGAAATATCATCGGGATGAACCTGGTGACTCCCCAGACTTCTGCCGAAGGGAAAAAAGTGCACCAGGTACTGGTTGCTGAAGATGTTTACTACCCGGGAGAAAGTGAAACCAGCGAATTCTACATGTCTGTTCTGCTGAACAGGGCAACTGGTCGCAATATGATCATGTATTCTACGGAAGGTGGGATGGATATTGAAACCGTAGCTGAGAATACTCCTCACCTGATCTTTACAGAGGAGATCGATCCTGCTACAGGACTGATGCCATTCCAGGCGCGTAAGATCGCCTTTAACCTGGGGTTGTCGGGTACAGCTTTCAAAGAAATGACCAAGTTTGTGACTTCCCTCTACAAGGCATATGAGCAAAGTGATTCCAGCCTTTTCGAGATCAACCCGGTACTGAAGACTTCGGATGACAAGATCATGGCAGTGGATGCCAAAGTTTCTATAGACGATAACGCATTGTTCCGCAGGAAGCAGTACGCAGAAATGCGCGACCTTCGCGAGGAGAACCCTATTGAGGTGGAAGCTCGTGCCGTAGGACTGAATTACGTTGACCTCGACGGGAACGTGGGATGTATGGTAAATGGAGCCGGACTTGCCATGGCGACGATGGACCTTATTAAAATGGCGGGGGGTGAACCCGCTAACTTCCTGGATGTGGGAGGAACTGCAGATGCCAAGAGGGTAGAGGAAGCATTCCGTATCATCCTGAAAGATCCTAACGTAAAAGCGATCCTGATCAATATCTTCGGTGGTATTGTTCGTTGTGACCGTGTCGCCCAGGGTGTTGTCGATGCATATAAGAACATGGGAGACGCCATCAAGGTACCGATCATAGTAAGACTGCAGGGAACCAATGCCGAAATGGCGAAAGAGATCATAGACAATTCCGGGCTGGCTGTTCATTCAGCGGTTCAGTTCCAGGAAGCTGCTGATAAAGTAAAAGAAGTACTGGCCTAAGAAGCCTAATACCTATATACTAAAAAAGGTGGCAATTCAATTGCCACCTTTTTTTTATGTCTTTAGGCCGCTAGCCATCCGAAGGCTTTGGTGCGGTATCTTTTCCTTTCTGCCGGATCTGTTCCCGGACCTTTTTGGGATCTTTGGGGTCTTCCCTAGGTCCCCGCAGGAATAATACGAGTCCGTTCAGGAAATTTCGCAATACCTGGTCTCCACACTCCTTGTATTTCGGATGATCCTCCCTGCGGCAAAAAGCACCTATCTCGCTTTTGGAGATACGGAAATCCACTAATTCCAGGATTGAAACGATCTCGTCATCTCTCAGACTCAGGGCAACCCTCAGCTTTTTCAGTATGTCATTATTGGTCATGCTAGATTTTTTTTTGCAAGTTAGGATAATTCCCGCTAGTAAGGAGTTCAGCCCGGAGAAATAGGGCGCTTTATATACGAAAACCGCTGATTTTCAGTTATTATAACATATTCCCGGATTCCATAAACCTACACCCATGAGCACCTACCAAGAAAAATTAGGGATAATTACTGAAATGATCGCCTTTGCCAAAGCAGATGATGTGATCAGGGTTGCCGAGTATAATTTTCTTCTCGGAGTGAGTAACCAGCTGGGAATAGACCGGGAGACCTTTGACTCCTTGTTCAGGGAACAGGGACCATCGCTCACCCTTAAATCTCATGAAGAACGTATCCTGCAGTTCCATCGTTTATTATTACTTATGAATGTGGACCAGGAGCAGCATGCCACAGAGATCTACAGGCTGCGCAATATCGGCCTCGGTATGGGATTACCGCCTTCGGCCATAGACCAGGTGCTGCAGGTAATGCACGAGTACCCGGACAAGATCGTACCCCCGGATGTGCTGATTTCCATATTCAAGGCCCATTTCAATTAATTTTTACGTTTAAACCCGACAAAATGTCGGTTGATTTCAGGTTTTAGGTGACATAACGTCGCCTTTTTGCTGTTGGTACACCCTTTGCCTTACATAGGGCGAGAACAAAAAATAAGTGCAACGATCAAAAAAAAATAATATCATGAGTTTAATGCAAAGAAACAGCCTTTTATTTCCATCTCTGATGAATGAGATGTTCAAACCAGATTGGTTTGGGGGCATGGACACCGTAAACAACAGTTTTCCTGCTGTTAATATCAAGGAGAACGAAAAGGATTTTGAACTGGAACTTGCTATCCCGGGACAGAAAAAAGAAGATTTTAACATCGAGGTAGATAACAACGTATTGACTATCTCCATGGAAACAAAGAACGAGGAAGAAACCAAGGAGGACAACTATACACGCAGGGAGTTTTCATACCGCTCTTTCAGACGTGCCTTCACACTTCCCGAGACTGTGGATGAAGATAAGATCAATGCGGATTACCAGGATGGTATCCTGAAATTCACTTTACCAAAAAAGGAAGAGGCACTTCCAAAACCAAAGCGCCTGATCCAGATCGGTAAATAAGATGAAAGATTTTATGGAGTCCTCCTAACGGGCTTCCATAATGGTTGGTTTGTTTAGTTGGTTAGTTAGGAAGAGCGCCCCGTAAAAAGGGCGCTTTTCTTTTATCTCATTTTTACTTTTTTAGAAGGTTGGAAATCCGGATGTTTACCTTGCCATAAGGCAAAAGCAAAGGTGTCTGCAAATGAATTAAACACCTTACTCTTGCTATCTCCTATTCCATGACCGGCTTCAAAATCTGTATAAAAAAGAACAGGGTTATTTCCAGCTTGTACTTTTTGTAACCGGGCTGCAAACTTGGCGGGTTCCCACGCGATCACCCGTGGATCATTAAATCCGGCGGTCACCAGGGTCGCAGGATAGGAAACACCATCCTTTAAATGATGATAAGAATCCATTTCTAACAGGGCTCTGAATTCATCCGGATCCTCAACAGTGCCAAATTCCGGGGCGTTCACAGGGCCATTCGGAGATGCTTCCATCCGGACAGTATTCATAGCACCCACTTCGGGAATTGCAAAACTGAATAAATCCGGTCTTTCTGTCATCGCCCGACCGACCAGGATACCCCCGGCACTACCACCCCAGATTCCCAGAGTTTCTTTACTGCTGTACTTTTCCGCGATCAGGTACTCAGCTGCCGCAATCGCATCTTTCCAGGTATTGGGTTTAGTCGTCTTCTGACCGGCCTTATGCCATTTGTCACCTAGTTCTCCACCTCCGCGGACATGGGCAATGGCAAATACACCATCGTGAACCACGAAATTCAGCAAAATGGGGCTGAAAACAGGGGTAAAGGTAGCTCCATACGATCCGTATCCGTATAATAGGGTAGGATTTTTACCATTCATATTTAACCCTTTTTTATAGATGATGGATAACGGAACCCTGGTCCCGTCATGGGAGGTGATCGTGGTTTCTTTTATTTCCATCTGATCCAGTTCCGGGTATTCAGCCTGCGAAGAGAGAGGCTCATATTCAAAGGTATTCGTATTTGCCAGGTAACGATATCGTTTACTGGGCGATGTCCAGCCCGTGATTTCCATCCAAATATCTGCCAGGTCAGATCTGACGTTACTCAGATCAATACTCCCGGCCGTAAATGGCAACTCAAGTCTCTTTGCTTTTGTTTGACCGTTGGCAATAAAGTACACCTTAGATTCTACTCCATTTTCGGTAGTACTATAATATAATCCCTCCCTGGTCACCTCAAAATCGCGGATAACCTCATTCTTTGATTCGGGAACTACGGTTTCAGCCGGACTATTGGTATTGTCCAGTGGAAGCCTTGATATTTTATAATTGGGGGCATTTTTAAAGCTTTTTACATATAAGTATTTACCATCTGTCCTGGTATTTACAACTTCATCTTCCATCTTCACCACTTTCACCCAATTTTCAGGTAATCCGGGTGTTTTATTTTCTGACATGTATAACCGGTAGTTTTTCTCTACCGTGACGGGGGCCGCAAAATACCTCCTGGTAAGCTCATCATAATAGAAAATAGGAATTTCCTTGGGTGCGATCTCCATAGCCGGGTGGGTATCCGCAGAAAGAGCTATTCTGTCCTGATCCACATCACTACCCATAACATGCAGAAAGGTTTTCATGTTGATCTGACGGTTTACATCCTTCAGGTCCGATGAATTATACCGGAGATAGGTAAACGATTCATTATCCGGCATCCAGGAAAATCCCCAGTAGTCGCAACGGTCGATCAGGTCAGGAAAACGAGTACCATCCTTACTCAATATAAAGAGATCGGAGTTTTCAGAACCATCCGCGGATACGAAAACAGCAACTTTATCTCCTTTTTTGTCCGGAAAAATATTATTGATAACATAATTTACATCAGCATCCGGCCTGTAAGTCTCCGGGTCGAACAGGAGTTTCTCCTTGCCCTGGTACCGGTCACGGTAATACAGCTTTCCGTTATCATCCTCCGGCCGGAATTTGATATAGAAGTAACGACCATTTTCAGTGATACGGGTGGTGGATACATTAGAGCTAACCCTGCTGTCAAATTCAAAAAATTTATCCAGTAAGGACTTTCTTCCCGGAATTGCATCCAATTGGGTGCGGGCATAATTAGAGTGGTCCCTCATCCAGCTGAGCACCGTCGGATCTTCGAGGTTCTCAACATACCGGTAGGGATCTTTGACCACTGTTCCATGATAGGTATCAGAAACTGTTTTCTCGGGCAATACTGCAGGGGTGACCACTTGCTGGGCAATGGCCGCGATACAGAAAAGAAAAGTGAATAATTGAAGAAAATTTCTCATAACGTGTTGATTTTAGATAGTAACACGGGGGAAATTTCCGGAGGTAGCCCTAATGTACGGTTTTTATTGGGTGTAAAATGTTAATATTCAGTAATTTAATGCGAGTGTAATCTCGGTTAAAAACAGGGTGCGGGCAGGAATATCACTCCTGTTCCTGCAGCATTTTTATCTCGTCCCTGAGCTTGGCAGCTTCCATAAAGTCAAGTTCCTTAGCCGCTTTTTCCATAGCCTTTCTTTTATTCCGGATCAGTTTTTCCCGCTCCTCCTTGGTGAGGTAATCCAGGTCGGGTTCAGCCGCACGCATCTCTTCCTTCTCAAAATGGAAGGTAGAAACCGAGTTCTTGGCAAGTACATTATCCAGGCTTTTATTCAGGGCCATGGGGGTTACGTTGTGCTCCTTGTTGTATGCCATCTGTTTCTCCCTGCGGTAATTGGTCTCATCGATGGTCTTCTGCATACTATCGGTGATCTTGTCCGCATACATGATCGCCTTCCCGTTAAGGTGCCTGGCGGCCCTACCTACGGTCTGTGTAAGTGAGCGGTTGCTGCGTAAGAATCCCTCCTTATCCGCATCAACGATAGCGACCAGGGAAACTTCCGGCAGGTCCAGTCCTTCCCTCAGCAGGTTGACCCCGATCAGGACATCGAATATGCCTTTTCTCAGGTCCTGCATGATCTCCACCCGTTCCAGGGTGTCCACGTCGCTGTGAATGTATCGGCAGCGTACATTGATCCTGGTGAGGTATTTTGCCAGTTCCTCCGCCATCCGTTTGGTCAGGGTGGTAACCAGGGTTCGCTCATCTTTATCAACGCGCTGCTGTATCTCTTCTACCAGGTCGTCTATCTGGTTCTTACTGGGGCGTACCTCTATCACCGGATCTAGCAAACCGGTTGGGCGTATCACCTGTTCCACGTAGACACCCTGGCTTTTTTGCAGCTCGTAATCCGCCGGGGTTGCACTCACGTAGATCACCTGGTTCTGCAAGGCCTCGAACTCCTCAAATTTTAGCGGGCGGTTATCCATGGCAGCCGGTAGCCTGAAACCATATTCCACCAGGTTTTCCTTACGGGAACGGTCTCCCCCGTACATGGCATGGACTTGTGGGATGGTCACATGGCTTTCGTCAACTACCATCAGGTAATCATCCGGGAAATAGTCCAGCAGGCAGAAAGGCCTTGTTCCAGGCTCCCTGCCATCCAGATAACGCGAGTAGTTCTCGATCCCGGAGCAATATCCCAGTTCCCGTATCATTTCCAGGTCAAAGTTAGTGCGCTCGTCCAGGCGTTTTGCCTCGATAGGTTTTCCTACCTCCTGGAAATAATTAACCTGGGCTACCAGGTCGTCCTGTATCTGGTGGATGGCATTATGAAGCACATCCGGGGAGGTGACGAACATGTTCGCCGGGTATATATTAAGGGATATATACGAATCCAGCTTTGTATTATTAAAGGGATCAAAGGCTTCGATCTCTTCGATCTCATCCCCGAAAAAATGTACCCTGAAGGCGTGATCGGCGTAACTGGGGAAGACATCCACTACATCTCCCTTAACCCTGAAATTACCGTTCTTGAATTCGGCTGTAGTCCTGGAATAAAGGCTCTGAACCAACTGGTGCATAAACTTGGTCCTGGACAGTACCTGGTCCCGCTTAATGGAGATCACGTTCTTCTGGAATTCAACAGGGTTACCGATACCGTATAAGCAGGACACCGAGGCAACGACCAGTACGTCCCTGCGTCCCGAGAGCAGGGAGGAGGTGGCGCTGAGCCTCAGTTTTTCGATATCCTCGTTGATCGATAGATCTTTTTCAATATATAACCCTGAGGTCGGGATATAGGCTTCCGGCTGGTAATAGTCGTAGTATGAGACAAAATATTCCACCGCGTTCTCGGGGAAGAACTGCTTGAATTCAGAGTATAGCTGGGCTGCCAGGGTTTTATTGTGTGCCAGGACCAGGGTAGGACGCTGAACCTCCTGTATCACGTTCGCTACAGTGAATGTTTTCCCGGATCCTGTTACTCCCAGGAGGGTCTGGTATTTTTCTCCGGACTCGATCCCGGAGGTAAGTTCAGAAATAGCATTTGGCTGATCCCCGGTAGGTTTAAAATCGGATACTACGTTGAATTTCATAAAACAAAATTACAAAAGCATGAGATTAGGGCTGTTCTCCCTTACGAAGATTTTAACTACTATCGCTTGAGGGTAAAATAACCTGTAAATATTTTCTTTTCGATATCTAAGGCCTTATACCAATATGTCCCCCCGGGTAGCGCCCGGCCGTTGTAGCTGCCATCCCAGCCCTGAGAACCGGGCAGCACCCGGAAGAGATATTTCCCGTAGCGGTCATAGATCTCGATCCGTTCTAAGGGGACCGCATCCAGCCCTGGAACGGGAGTAAATTGCCAGTAATCGTTGATCCCATCCTGGTTCGGGCTGAAAAACCTGGGAAAGCCTTCAGACAACTCCGGTTCGTTTAACCGGGCAGAGACGATTCCACAACCATTCCTGTCCCTCACATAAACGGTATATGACCCGGGCGTAACCCCTGTGAATAAGGGATTGTCCTGGAAAGGCCCATCGGGGGAATCAAGCGAATATTCATAGTTTCCTGAGCCACTGACTTCGATCCGGATCCGGATATTCTCTCCGTCCTCCTGCAGGTCAAGGTTAGTGATAGTGGGTAATTCGGATGACACTACTTCAAACTCTTTGAAAGAAGGGCAGGATGCCGGTTCCACAGGATCATTACTGAGGTTATAAGCTTCATAGCGGTACATTCCTGTTCCTGATAAGGTCACCTCACGAGTATCGGAAATTACCCGGTACTGTCCATCACTTCCTTCCTGGTACCAGCGAAAACCATCGGCCTGGTCCGGCGCTTCCAGGACCCAGGGGGCTTCGTTTTCACAGAAGGAGATGGTATCCGGAAGGCTTAGTACGGGGTTCAGAGTCACAAGTTCACCGGATGCCGGGTCTAAATAAGGTCCGCACCCAAGGATGGTAGAGAAACTCTGCTGCTCACAGCCAATGGCTTCACCGGCCTCGTTAAAAGGGATGATCGTAATGAAAAAAGTACGGTTTGCCTCCAGGTTAATGATCGCCGAGGAATTTGTAAAGAATCTTACTCCATCAAGGATCTCTGCCGTGAACGGGGAGTTGCCTATGGTAACCCGGTACCCATCAGCACCTGCTACGGCCTGCCATTCCAGGAAGGGGGTCAGTGATATTCCGGTTTCCCCATCCTGCGGGCTAACCAGGGAAGTGCACCCGGGTAACTGGGCAATAGCGCCGGTGGTAAAATTAATTTCCGTACAGGCGGTGGCAGATCCATTCTCATTACGGGCGATGACCCTGGCAAAAAGCAGGGTATTTTCCGGGAGGTCGGCAGGAGGGTTGTAAGATAAGGTGTTCCCGGTATCCACGTCAAGAACATCCGAAGCGCCCGGGCTTGTCCCGAGTTGTAACCTGTATGCTGTTGCAGTCGGGGAATAGGACCAACGCAGGTTCACCCCGACATTTACTCCGGTGGCTCCATCCTCGGGAAACGAGAGCAAGGTACAGGGCGGGGGACTGGTAACTTCCTCCGTCCGGAACGTCTCACTTGCACATGTGATGTCGGCTACGCCTTCTTCAAAGAAAAACAGCGTGATGGTAACATAGACCTGGGTATTTGCCGGAAGTCCAAGGGGAGGGGTGTAGGAGGTAGCACTCCCGACAGACTGGTTATTAAGGATTTCTGTACCCGAGGGGGTTGTGCCAATAGAGATGGTATAACCGGGAACCCCGTTTACCCGGTTCCACCGGATCGTTGTGTTTACGGGTACGTTCGTGGCACCCGCAAGGGGATCGATCAATACCGGGGTAGGGCATTCCTGCCCGATCACGGCATATCCCAGTAACAGCACTATATAGGGTAGCAATTTTTTTAGCATCACGGGAATGTTGCGCCTGATAAGTTAGTGAAAAGCCCAGAATAAAGGCTTCCACCGGCGACCAAAAGCTGTAAAATACGTGGTGTTGGATTAACCGGTACACCGTGCTTACAGATCCCGCTTTTTCAGAAGCGCATAAGACCCGTAAATAAAGATTAAGGTCCAGGCCAGGACGATCAGGATCTCGTACCCTTTTACCTGGTAGTCCAGCACAAGGGTTTCACCCACTTGTTTGGCAACCGATTGTACCGCGTTCAGGCGGGAGAAAGGTTCCTCGATAAGGTTGAACATGGCGTTCAGGGGAAAGAATCCCATAATGGTTTCCGTGGTAGGTTCATCAAAGAATTTCCAGCGCAGGAAGCCCCAGCTGATCATTTCAAAGACCTGCCACAGGATCAGGAATCCCAGGGCAAAAGCAGAGCGTTTTACCAGCATGCCCAGGAACAGGCAGAAAGAGAAGAAACCTACCAGTTTAACGAAATAAGCAAGCAGGAATTCCAGGTCAGATAATATAATAGGGAGCTCGTTGTAATCAGAATAGATCAGTCCCAGGATCAAAGAAACTACGAACACGAAAAGGGTGGAAACCACGGCAAAAGTGAGTACGGTCAGGAATTTGGAGAGGATGAATTCCTTTTTGGATAGTCCGTCTATTAGATTCTGCTTTATGGTCTTATTGCTGTATTCATTGGCCATCATAGAAACGATCACTATGGCCAGGAACAGTTTAAAGAATGCAATGATAAAGCTGTTGAAATGCCAGATATAGGGGAAATTAAAGATCCCTTGCTCTGCCAGGTGGAACTGTATAGGACCAATATCGAATTTAATGGCTGCTACCAGGGCTATAGAAGTGAGCAGTATAAAATAGGCGAGGATCAGTATCCGGCTCGATCGGCTGTTCCAAAGTTTTATGAACTCTATCTGTAATAATCGTTTCATCCGTGGGGTCAGTTTTTGGTAATGGTGAGGAATTGTTCTTCAAGGCTTTCCTTTCTTTTTACAAGATGCGACAAGACAATACCTTGTTTATAGAGCAGGGTATTCAATTCAGCAGCATCCATTTCCTCTTCCAGGTAAACGGTAAGCAGTCCTCTGTCCTCTTTTATAGTTCCAAAACTTTCATGGGACTCCAGGAAGGCAAATAATTTCTCCTGTTCGTTACTCTTCAGTTCAAAATACCCGAAACTTGTAAGCATCCCGTCCACTTCGCCTGAATATATCTTTTTTCCTTTGCGCAGTATTACTACATGGGTACATACTTTTTCAACTTCGTCCAGCAGGTGGGAAGCCAACAAAATGGTAGTGCCCATGGAAGCTACTTTTTTGATGATCTCCCTGATCTGGTGGATACCCTGAGGGTCCAGGCCGTTGGTGGGTTCATCCAGGATAAGGATCTCCGGGTCGTTCAGCAGTGCCGAGGCTATGGCCAGCCGTTGTTTCATACCCAGGGAATAGGTTTTAAAAGTACTGTTTCTCCGGTCCCAGAGGCCGACGAGTTCCAGTTTTTCCTGGATCTTATCTTCCGGAACCTCTTTGATTTTGCAGACCAGGCGAAGGTTCTGTAACGCGGTCATATAAGGGTAGAAGTTCGGGCGTTCAATAATAGCTCCAACCTTTTTCAAGGCTTCGTGGGTAGAGAGCTTCCCGTCAAACCAGGAAAAAGATCCCTGGCTTTTATTGACCACGTTCAGGACTATGCCCAGGGTTGTTGATTTTCCACTGCCGTTAGGTCCAAGAATGCCATAGACATTTCCCTTATTGATCTCGAAGGAGAGGTCCTCCACAGCCGTGAGGTATCCGAATTTTTTAGTAAGGTGGTTTACGCTCAGGATGGTTTCCAAAGATGAATTTTTTGATTGTATCTGTTATACAAGACGAAGAAAACGATATTTTGTTACATTTACTTAAATGCTTTAGATTTTAAGGGTATGTCAGAGGAAAGAATGATGTCTAAGAAGAAGCCGGCTTACCCGGTTAATGAAAAACTCGATGCTTATCTCGACAATTACAACCGGAAGATAGAGATTCCCATTTTCTACGAAGACCTGCTGCGCTTTGCGGGTTCCGTGGTGGTATATGACAATGATGGGGAGGATACGCTTTGGGTCAGGGTGTATTATTCCGATTCGGAAAGGCAGGAGATAGACCTGAGCCTCAAAAAGGTTTATTCCCAGTTACATTCCGATGGTAGTGACCGTATCTTCCAATACCTGAATATTGATGCGGTCGACTATTGTACGTTCGGGAATTCGAAGCCTTTCCGGATCAGAGTCCGGAATATCCTCAACGACAACTTCACCTATTTCTATGTAAAAAAGACCGATGCTTCCCGTATCTACGGGTTAGAATTAGAGCATATGCTTTCCCCGTACAACCTGAATTTCCTGGTCTATAAGGATACCCTGATAGAGGAACATATCTCGGGGATCCCCGGGGATGTCTTTATCAAGGATATTCTGCCCTCCTGTTCAGAATCGGAGAAGTCCCAGCTGGCAAAAGAATTTGTAAAGTTCAATGAACGCTGTATGATACGTCTCCTGGGAGATATGCGGTCGTATAATTACGTGATAGTACCGGTGCACGATTTTGACCACGTGGTCTACCGTATAAGGGCGATCGATTTTGATCAGCAATGTTTTGAAGGAAAACTAAAGGTGTATCGCCCCCAGTTCTTTAAGGAGAACAATGTTATGGTCGAGCTGGTCCGCAGGAAGTTGCTGGTCGATTCCGTTGATCAGTACAAGGTGGAGGAACGCTCTATCGTGGCAAAGCGGATCATCAGTTCCGGGAAACGTATTAAAAAACTGGTCAATATCTGTAAGAATGACGATATCTCCCTACCGGAAAACGTGGAACGCCTGGGGCGGGAGATCTATGAACTGACTCATGATGTGAAGTTTAAAAGGACAAAAACAATGGGCCAGATATTACACCTGGCCCTCGATTTTGTTAAGCGGAATTACCAGGATGTAAGTATGAAACAGATCCTGGAGCGTCGGATAAAACTTCCTTAGCAGTTTAGCTTTTCTGTTCTTTGTTGAAGTACACCAGGTAATAGTACATCTGCCTTTCCTCGTCCCATCCCTTTTCCACGAATTTCTCGGCGGATTCCGGGTTGATGAAGTCCAGCCTGATCTGGATGTTGGTATCCAGTTCTATGACGTTCTTCATCTTCTTCCTGGCGTCTGAAACCGCTTTATTGGCTATATCAAAGGTGGAAACATCTTCGACACTGTATTTTGGTCCTTTTTCAACCTTGTAGTGCTTGAATTCAGGGATCAGTTCAGGATTTTCCATGACCTCGTTCAGGAAGTTGGTCTCCTCGAAATTATCATTCTTGGCAAAGTGGTTCACGGCACGGTTCATAAAGAGTACTTCCTGCTGCTTATCCTCTGCAGGCAGAACGACATCCTTGGCGAAGTTCTGGCAGAATTTAAGGTAGTTCTTGGTGTAGAAGTTCTCGTCGGCAAGCGCGGTTATCCCCAGGAAGTTCTCCAGCCAGTACTTCGTGTCGTAACGGTTGCTGTCTACAGATAATACTTTGTAACCCTCTTCTTTATTGACATTAAAGATGAGGCATCCCTTATCCAGTTTGTTCAGGTTCACACCTTGTAACACTTTGAGGTCCAGGTTGGCAGCTTTTTCCTCGAATTGAAGGAAATCGTGCTTCAATTCACTCTTAAAGATCCCGATGGCCTGTGTTTTCTGGTTGTCGATCATGACGTCAGAGATGTAGGCTACGTATACTTCACCGCTTTTAATGTGGGGGTGATTGGATTGCTGGAAAAGGTGCTTTGCGATCTCCACAGAACCCTGGTGTACAGTGGCCGGGTTTTCGAAGATGGCCGTAGCCTGCATAAATACAGGGTTGTATTCCAGGTCAGCTTCGTGGGAGAAGTGGTAATAGTTCTCCTCTTTATCCCTGAATGGTTTAAAGAAATATTCTTTTAAAAGACCATTGGTCTCGTCGTCCATCTGGTAAGGATCTTCAGATAAGAATAATCCTTCGGCTTTGCTGATGTTCCCTACACGGTGTAGAGAGACGCTTTCGATCTGGGAGGGGTACAGGTTAATCATTTCAGGAAATGTAGGTTGTTATACTAATATTGTTAAAGTTGATGTTACTGGGATGATTCCAAAGGCAGCAGGAATTAATTCCACTGCTCGTCAAAATCCATATCGTCGTAATCTTCGAAAGAATCATCAAAATCGACTTCGGATTCTGATTCAAAATTCTTTTCCGGAGGGGAATCGGGCAGTTCTCCAAAACTGAAGAGCACATTAGGGTAAGTGCGACCATCTTCTTTTTCGACAATGTCGGCCAATTCAACAAAGAAGGTCCACATGCTCAGGAAGTCGTACACATAGATCAGCTTTGGACTGTTCTCGGTCATCACGTCATCCAGGGTAGTCTCATTCATCAGGCGGACATCAGAGCCGCCCTCGCTCATGTCAAATAAGGCAATTTCTTCATCCTGGTTCCATTCCTCGTCACAAGTATAGAACGACGCCATTTCGGTTCCAAGGAAACCGAAGGCCTGTGTTATAGCGTTGTGGAACTCTTCCATGGTATCCCCGGACTCAATTTCAATATCCCTGAAAATGTCTTCCGGCGCATCCAGAATTATCCTTATTTTATAGATCATAAGCTCCTGATTTTGGAATGGGCAAAGTTACAAAGTTTTAAGGTTCCTGCCAGCATATACTACCTCCAATACCAAATAAAACTGAAGCCCGAATAAGAGTGCTGCCAGGACCAGGTGCAGCGGCTGCGAGGCGAAGGGGAAATCCAGGTACACCATCGCAATACCGGTGAGGATCTCTGTCAGTATAAGTCCCAGGACCCATTTAATTTTATTGTAACCAAGCCGAAATTTAAATATGCGGTAGGCGATAAAGGCATTGAGCAATACGACCAGGATGGAGAACGAACGATGGATGTAAAATGAAAGCCCGGGATCGTTCAGCCAGAGATCTTTGGCATCATCGCCGACAAGATCTATGCTGTGATCCACTAATTGACGTACCTGGGTTCCCAGGACAACCTGTACCACTGTCATCCCTAAGCCCAGGATCAGTAAATTACGTAATAATGTATCTCTCTTATGTTCTTTATTCCCTTGGGAGGTACGATAAATGAGCAAGAGCAGTATGGCAACAATGGCCAGGGCCATCAGCATGTGGATAGTGATCTTGGCCGGGGCCAGCACCGAGTATACCACGGTTGCTCCCAGCCATGCCTGGAAACCCATGGCCAGTACTACGAACCAGGAGCCTAAGGTCACAAACTTATCCTGCTTCCAGTATGATATTGAAGCTACAGCCAGGACCAGGGTAGCCAGCCCTGCCAGCGCACCCATGAGACGATTAAGGAACTCCACCCAGGTATGAAAAGCGTTGAACTCAGCATAGTCGTGACGCGTATATCCATTCCATTGCCCGGGATTGTAGGTATCCCCGGAACGAAAGTCGCCTGCAGCGACCTGTAATGTTTTATCGCGGATGATCACCTGCCCTTCTTTATACTCCCGGCCGGGCTGCCATTCCAGGTCGGTGATCTCAGTGGGGGGAATATAATATCCAAAACATTTTGGCCAGTCGGGGCATCCCATCCCGCTACCTGTCATTCTCACCACTGCACCGGCAATAATCACCAGGTAGACCAGAATAAGGGAGACCTTCGCAATTTTCCTGTAATTCTTTTTCATAAGCAAACTAATTCCCCGCTTCGTTTAGAGGACCTGCGGGGGATCGTATTATTGTTCATCCTGAACGCTGAGCCCCATGGCCCTGCCTTTGGAGAGCATAAAATTCCTGGCGGCTTCGTATTCATTGGGAATCTCGCCATCCAGGATTGCTTCCTTGATAGCTTCTTTAATAACCCCGATCTCTCTTGATGGTTTCAGGTTAAAGGTAGACATGATCTCTTCCCCGCTGACGGGAGGTTGAAAGTTCCGGATATGGTCTCTTTCTTCCACTTCCCCTATTTTCCTGCGGACCAGCTTAAAATTGTTCTTGTATCTCTTTTGTTTTTTGGGGTTCTTGGTGGTGATATCTGCCTCGCATAAGGTCATCAGGTCATCAACATGATCGCCCGCGTCAAATACCAGGCGACGGATTGCAGAATCGGTTACGTTTTCCTGGGATAGTACTACGGGGCGGGAACTCATCAGTACCATTTTCTGAACAAATTTCATCTTTTCGTTCAGGGGGAGACGCATCCTTTTAAACAGTTTATAGACCATTTTGGCCCCGACAAACTCGTGTGCATGGAAGGTCCAGCCGATCTTCTTGTCAAATCGTTTGGTGGGGGCTTTCCCGATATCGTGAAGTAAAGCTGCCCAGCGCAACCAGAGATCATCGGTGGCTTTGGCAATGTTATCCACAACTTCGAGGGTATGCCAGAAATTATCTTTATGCTTTTGCCCCTCAATTTCTTCTATGCCCTGTAGCGCCGTAAGCTCGGGAAGAATGATATGGAGCAGGCCGGTCTGGTGGAGCAGGGAAAATCCTATGGAGGGCTCCGGACTGAGCAGGATCTTATGTAGTTCCTCTACGATCCTTTCTTTGGAGATGATATTGATCCTCTCCTTGTGCGCCGAAATGGCTTCCAGGGATTCGCGGTGGATCTCGAACCGCAATTGTGTGGCAAAACGAATGGCACGCATCATCCGGAGTGGGTCATCGGAATAGGTGATCCCGGGTTCCAGGGGAGTACGTATGATCTTGTTGTCCAGGTCCGAGATCCCGTTAAACGGGTCCAGTAAAGTACCATAATCCGTCTCATTCAATGAAAGGGCCAGCGCATTAATGGTAAAATCCCTTCGTTTCTGATCATCTTCCAAGGTGCCGTTCTCAACCACAGGTTTTCGGCTGTCATGGTGGTAACTCTCCTTCCTGGCGCCGACGAACTCCAGTTCAAGGTTCTTGTGCTTGATCATCGCCGTACCAAAGTTCTTGAATACGTTGACCTCGGGTTTGCCAGGAAGACTGGCTGCAACCTTTTTAGCGATATCGATCCCGCTGCCTACCACCACTATATCAATATCAACAGGTTTCCCACGATCCAGCAGGAAGTCCCGCACGAACCCACCGATCACATAGGTGGCTACCCCTTCCCGGGATGCCACGGAGGAAATGTTGGAAAAAATCGGATCTTGTAAGGCTTCTGGATATTTCTTCTGCATTGTTCAGGTACGGATCACCTTCACGGTGCCGTCTGTCGCCAAACGGATGATCGCTGAAGGAGTGTTATTAATTACTTGACGTTGCAAATTTACGGCATAGTCCACTCCTTTTAAAATATCGCTGCTGATTTCAGAAAATGATTTTGGGGTAGGTTCCCCGCTAATATTGGCCGAGGTAGAAACAATTGGTTTACCGAACTTGCCAATCAGCTTACGACAAAAATCATCGCTAGCCACCCGGATCGCCAAAGTATTGTCTTCTGCAACAAGGTTTTTTGCAAGACCCTTAGGACGGTCATAAATAATAGTGGTGGGTTTGGTAGACATGTCCATGAGATCGTAGGCCAGGTCCGGGACTTCTTCCACATGTTTTTCCAGCATAAAGTCATTTGCTACCAGGCAGATGAGTGCCTTCGAGTCCGGCCGTCTCTTCAATTCGTAAACTTTTGCCACTGCGGCTTCGTTCGTAGCGTCGCATCCAATTCCCCAAACGGTATCTGTAGGGTAGAGAATCAGTCCTCCTTCCTGCAGGACTTTTACACATTCACTGATCTCTTTGGAGAGATCTGTCGTTGGTTTCTTATCCATATTGCTTAATGTATTCACGATCACCCAAATCCGGCAGTTCCAGGTAATCACCTATGATCCTGTTGTAGATATCCGGGTAAAATTCCTGGCGTCCATCCCCTGGATAAAAAGTCATTTCGCCAAAAATTATGCGGCCGGAAAGGTTGTAAAAATCGACCCTCACAAACGGGAATTTGTCGGCCAGCTTTTCAGCCAGCTCAAACATCTTTTCCCAGTTCTCCGGGGGAGCGATAGCTTCCTTAGATACTTTGCCCACGCCTTTTGAAAAGGGCATCAGGCACCACTGACGATCAAAGAAATATTTGTGATGATCTCCTCCCCGGTCACGGTCTACCTGTACAAATTTCGCTTTCCCGCCAAAACAATAGATCTTGTAATCATTCAATACATTCTTACCCGGTTCTTCCAGGAATTCCTCGGCAACGATGTAGGGAGTACTATCCTTGTATGCCCATTCCAATCCACCCCGGTAATATTGATTTCTCAAAAACCACTTATGGAACAAGTAACGGGCTTTGCCGGAATTCAGTTTTGATTTTTGAGGTACGATGAGATTAAAGCCATAACCATGTGCAGCTTTTAAAACAAAACGGTCGGGAAGGGTATCGAGGTCTACTGCGGAAGCATTCCTGTATACGGCCAGCAGGTTATTGAGGTATTCAGGACCAATTTTCTCACGGACGTATTCCCTGACCTCGTATTTATTGACCAGTTTGTTGAGAATCTTTGGCCGGTAATGCACTTTCAGCCATTGTACCTTTTCGTTGAATTCCTTGGGATCCTCCAGGTTAAGTTTCTTCCCTGTGTAATATTCATAATAGATCCTTACGTAAAGATGCTGGGGGAGGAACTTTAGTTTCTTGAGAAGGCCGTAAAAGAGTTTTTTAAGCATGTATTGTTTTAAAAACAAAGCGGATGCAAAGATAAACAATAAGACTTTCATATTTTTGGCAGGAAATAACCACTTTAACATGGAGGGATTAAACATCTCGGTGATCGTAAGTACCTACAATGCAGAAGAATGGCTGGAGAAAGTGCTCTGGGGGTTTAATTGCCAGACCTTCCGGAATTTCGAGGTGATCATTGCCGATGATGGTTCGGGGCCAAAGACCAGGGAACTCATCGAGAAGATGAGGGAAGAGGTATTTTACCCCATTATCCACGTATGGCAGGAAGATGAGGGTTTTCAGAAATCGCGAATCCTTAACAAAGCTGTAGTGGCCTGTAATACGGATTACATCATCATGACCGATGGCGATTGTATCCCGCGGGAGGATTTTGTCGAGGTACACTATATCAACAAAGAAGAGGGGTATTTTATTTCGGGCGGGTATTATATGTTGCCGATGAATATCTCCAAGCTGATCACCCGGGAGGACATAGAACAGCAGCGATGTTTCTCTTTACCCTGGTTAAAAGAAAAAGGCATCCCCAAGACTTTTAAGAATAACAAGCTTTCTTCCAGGGGTATCCTCTCCAAGATATTGAATACCATAACGCCAACCAATGCCAGTTGGAACGGGCATAATGCCTCCGGATGGAAGAAAGATATAATGAATGTGAATGGTTTTGACGAACGAATGCAGTACGGGGGTCAGGACAGGGAGCTGGGAGAAAGACTTTTTAATTTCGGTATAAAGTCCAAGCAGCTGAGGTATAGTGCAGTATGCGTACACCTGGATCATAAACGAGGGTACAAGACCCAGGAATCAATAGAAAAGAATATGTCTATCCGTAAAAAGACCAAAAAGGAAAAACGGGTATGGACGCACTACGGCATCACCAAATAATAGGTAAGCTCGTTCTTTTTCTCCAATTTCTTTAGTTCCCGGTAGCGCTCAAGGTCTCCGAGGGCATTCAGGTAACAGATCGTTAGCCCTTTTTTTTCATCCAGGATACCCAGGCGCAGGATGTAATGGTTAAAGAACTTCCAGGCGGGTTTAAAGATCATGTACAATACATTGTACGGGCTTTCCCGGTAAAAATCTTCCTTAGCTTTCAACCTGCCGTAAGAGAGCATCTTAGCCTTGTAGTCTTCGTAATTCTTATAACAGTAGTGGGTCAGCTTTTCTTTCAGGATACCCGACTTGCCATTGACATTCAGGGTCTCGTGTACAATTTTCTTATCAGAGAAGCTCACTTTACTCTTACGGAATAGGCGGTAATTCTTATCCGTCTGCCAACCACTGAAGTTCAGGGGCTCATTCTGGAACATGAATTTCCTGTAAAACCAGTAGGCGACACAATCAGTATTGTTATTGATAGTGGCGAGGATCTCATCTTTGAGTGCATCAGAAACTACTTCATCGGCGTCAACGAACAGTACCCAGTCATGGGAGGCCTGTTTAAGGGTGTAAGATTTCTGGAGTGTGAAATTGGTAAATGGGTGTTGTATCACCTTCACCTTGGGATGAGCGCTGAGGTACTCATAAGTACCGTCTGTGCTGAACGAGTCCACCACGATGATCTCATCCGCAAAGCTCACGGAATCAATGCATTTCTGTATGTACCCCATCTCGTTATAGGTAATGATGAGGGCCGATATTTTCTCTTTAGTCTTACTCATAAAACTGGCATAAGTAGGTAGTCTCTTCTTAAAGACCTACAAAACTATAACTAATTAAAAGAGAAAATAGTATTTTATGTTTAAAAAAGTTGGCTC
The DNA here is from genome assembly GCF_004362865.1 of Zeaxanthinibacter enoshimensis. Taxonomy (GTDB): domain Bacteria; phylum Bacteroidota; class Bacteroidia; order Flavobacteriales; family Flavobacteriaceae; genus Zeaxanthinibacter; species Zeaxanthinibacter enoshimensis. Next base: position 352,068 of record NZ_SNYI01000003.1, read on the forward strand.
TTTACACCGCTACATTGTACTCCCTGAGGGCATCGTTCAGCGATGTTTTTTTATTGGTGCTTTCCTTCCGTTGCCCAATGATCAGGGCACAGGGAACCTGGAAATTACCGGCTGGAAATTCCTTGGTATAGCTGCCGGGGATGACAACAGAACGGGCCGGGACAATTCCTTTGTATTCCCTGGCTTCCTTGCCGGTGACATCGATGATCTTGGTAGAGCCAGTTAGGACCACGTTTGCTCCTAATACAGCTTCGGTTTCCACCCGGACACCTTCTACAACTATACAGCGGCTGCCGATAAACGCATTATCTTCTATGATAACGGGTGATGCCTGCAGGGGTTCCAGGACCCCGCCGATACCTACGCCACCACTGAGGTGAACATTCTTCCCTATTTGGGCGCAACTTCCCACTGTCGCCCAGGTATCCACCATGGTACCGGTGTCTACATAGGCCCCGATATTCACGTAACTGGGCATCAGGATGGTACCCGGTGCTATATATGCTCCGTGTCTTGCGACTGCATTAGGGACTACACGGATGCCTTTAGCTTCATATCCTTTCTTCAGCGGGATCTTATCGTGGTATTCAAAGATTCCAGCTTCCAGGGTTTGCATTTTCTGGATAGGGAAATACAGCACTACAGCTTTTTTAACCCATTCATTGATCTGCCATCCCGAGTCGGTGGGGGCAGCACATCTCAGGGTTCCTTCATCAATGAGCCGGATAACCTCGCGTATACTGTCCTGGGTTTCCTGTTGTTTTAAAAGATCACGGTCTTCCCATGCCTTCTCAATGCGTTGCTGTAGATCCTGCATACCTGTTAAAATTTCTGCAAATATAGGTGCTGCAACCCTAATAAGTAGGCTAATTTTACAGCTATAACAATTAAACCGCTATTTTTGCCAAAAATATGGGAAGGATCCTCGCAATAGACTTTGGAAAGGTTAGAACCGGAATCGCGGTCACCGATGAAATGCAATTGATCGCTTCGGGTTTGACGACAGTTCCGACTAAGGAGCTGCTGACTTTTCTGAAGCAATACGTACAGCAGGAATATGTAAGCCAGATCGTCGTAGGGGAACCACGGCAGATGGACAATACGCCTTCGGAATCAGAAGCACTGATACAACCGTTCCTTGAGAAATTACAGTCAGAATTACCGGGAATCCCGGTAGACCGGCAGGATGAACGGTTCACCTCTAAAATGGCGGCGCAATCCATGATAGCCAGTGGTGCAAAGAAAAAGCACCGGAGGAAAAAAGAGTTACTGGATGAGATCAGTGCAACGATCATTCTCCAGGCCTATATGGAACGTCAGTAGGTAGGGTTCTTTCCCGCTTAGTTTTGTTATAATACAATCCTCCGGAGCCGGAGGGCATTGATGATTTAAAATATTATTAGAATGATTTTACCGATTATCGCGTACGGAGATCCAGTACTCAGGAAGGTAGGGGAGGAAATAGACCAGGATTACCCTAAGCTGAACGAGCTTATAGAAAATATGTGGGAGACTATGTACCACGCTAACGGGGTAGGGCTGGCAGCTCCTCAGATCGGCTTACCCATACGTTTGTTCCTGGTTGATGCATCTCCTTTCGCCGAAGACGAAGATTTGCCGGAAGCGGAAAGAAAGCAACTGGAAGATTTTAAGCAGGTATTCATCAATGCCGAGATCCTCGAAGAAAATGGTGATCCATGGGCTTTTAACGAAGGCTGCCTGAGTATACCCGAAGTGAGGGAAGATGTTCAACGCAACGAGAAGATAACCATCCGCTATATGGATGAGAACTTTAAACAATACGAGGAAACCTATGACGGGTTGCTGGCAAGGGTGATCCAGCATGAATACGATCACATCGAGGGAATTCTCTTTACCGATAAATTGTCATCGCTTAAAAAACGCCTGCTTAAAGGAAAGCTCAGCAACATTTCCAAAGGGAAGGTAAATGTCGATTACCGTATGCGTTTTCCGGAGTTGAAAAAAGCACGTTAACGAATTCATTAATCCATACAAAATTTTAATCTTTGCCCCCTATTTCAAAAAAGCCTATGAGTTTAGAAAAGATATTATCTATTGGTGGACGTCCCGGATTGTATAAGCTGCTGACCCAGACCAGGACCGGTTTTGTCGCAGAATCCCTGCAGGATGGTAAAAAGATCACAGTAGGAATGACTAATAATGTCAGCGTCCTCTCCGAGATCGCGATCTATACCCTGGAAGAAGAACTGCCGTTAAGGGCTGTGTTCCAGAAGATCAAGGAAAAGGAGAACGGCGGAAAAACCAGTGTGAAGCATAAGGACGATAAGATAAAACTGGAAGAATACTTCTTTGAGGTACTGCCCAATTACGATGAGGACAGGGTATATGCCAGTGATATCAAGAAGGTGGTTCAATGGTACAACCTGCTCCACGATAATGGGATCACGGATTTTAGTGAGCCCGAAGAAGAAAAAACATCGGAAGAAAAAGAATAAAAGAAAAAGCCTTCATTTTGAAGGCTTTTTTTATGGGCTTTTTCAACGGGAAGTCCTTTTAATGAATTCGGCTACATCTTCCTTAAATTTTTCGAGGGAAGGTTGGTGGGTATACATCATATGTCCCGCCTCGTAGTACTTCATCTCGATATTATTCTTAATCTCCTCCTTGAGCCCCAGGTGATTGATGCTGTGCTCTACCCCGAAGAATACCGTGGCAAGATCGTAAATACCATTAAGCACTAATACTTTCATATTCGGATCCCTTGAAAGCGCCTGTGCCATGTCGATCCCCGTATTGATGGCGGCCTGAGTTCCCCAGCGCGAATTCCCTTCGTGTTTCCAATCCCATTTAAACCCTTTCCTTCTCCCGGCGGTGATCGAATAGGTCAGTCCTTTGTCTACCTTGAGGTCACCGTAAAAATAATCGAGGAAACCGGCGATATAAGCCGGAGATATTGCCAGGCTTTGCGGATCGTAATCCCCGTCCTGGGACAGCAGGTCCTGGTTGATGCCAACGAAACGGGAATCGAGCCTCCCAACTAATTCTCCTTCTTCCCGTAGTAATTCCGCAAAGAATTCGCTGGCAGACACCCGCAGGTCGGCTTTTAACCAGAAGTCCTTGCTGGTCCCTGTATACTGACCGAGTTTCCCGGCAATGGCTTCCTTCGCCTGGGGATCGATCTGATCACCTTTAAAGAGCGCCGTAGTATATTCCTGTTCTGTAAAATTCCTTATCTCATCGAGAAAAGTATAAACGTCTTCTGATTTGTCCGGGATCTTGTCGTGATACCATGCTGTTGCAGCATAGGTCGGGAAGTGTACAATATATGGCAGATCATCCCCAGGGGGGAAAAGTAATGTTCTAAGGTCAAATACTGCGGAGACCATGATCACACCATTCATTGCAATTCCCTGCTCCAGGAGCTTATTCATAAGACCGGCGTTCCTGAAAGTTCCATAGCTCTCTCCCAACAGGTATTTAGGGCTGTTCATCCTGTCATATTCAATAAGGAACTGGGTGATGAACAACGAAAGGCTCCGGATATCCTGATCTACTCCCCAGAAATCTTCGAATTTTGCTTCGCCTACCGGGATACTTAATCCTGTGCCTACCGGGTCTATCATTACGAGGTCTGCGACGTCAAGGATAGAGTGGTTGTTATTGACAATCCGGTAGGGAGCAGCCGGTGTCGGTACCGGGTCTTCCACGACAATACGTTTTGGCCCCAGCACCCCCATATGTAACCAGAAAGATGAAGATCCCGGGCCCCCGTTAAAGGCAAAAACCACAGGTCTCCTCCTGGTAGCGACTCCCCGCCTGGTATCCCTAGCGTAATAGGTGAAGCCCATCAGAGCGATGGGTTTGTTATTTTCATCCCTCACCTTAAAAGTACCTGCTTTTGCGGTGAGGTAGATCGTATTGCCACCCACGTTCACCTGCTGAATGGTCGTAGCGACCTCCGCCTCAGGGATCGTATCTTTCGATTGCTGTGCCTGTAATGCGATGCCAAAAAAGACAAGGCATACGGCTAAGATCCTTACTCTGCTATTCATCTTCCTCCGATTTTGGGGTTAACTCAAGTTCTCCCAGTTCCCAATCGACCCTGGAAGATGGGTAGTATGCAATATTCATTCGCTGTAAATAAGGTAATTGACGGGCAAGACGTTTGCTGTAATCTTCCCAGTCGCGCTTCTCATCCGGGGTCCATCCCAATTCCGCATAACCGATGGCCCTGGGAAATGCCAGGTATTCCAATTCTTCACTGTTGCTGATGGTCTCCGACCAGAGTGGAGCTTCGATTCCAAGGATATGTTCCCTGGGAATTTTTGAAGAGTAGGTGACCGGGCTCCAGGTATAGGCACTGTCTACCGGGATATAGGCAGCCCAGTGAAGTCCGTGTTTGGAGGAAGGATCGTACTGCATATCCAGGTAAGCCTTCTTGGCGGGAGACATGATCACCTTTAATCCTTTTTTAACCGCTTCGGCGGCATTTTCTTCACTTGCCCAGAATTGGGCAATGCTGTTCTTGCTTACGTTGGCTGTGGCAATTTCATCCCATCCGATCATGGTCTTCCCATGTTTTTCAACGATCTTTTCTACTTTCTCTATAAAATAAACGTAGTCGTTCTTCTTGGTGGCATGACTTTCATCGCCCCCGATATGTATATACGGCCCGGGCGTCATGGTGACCAGTTCCCCTATCACCTCGTCGATAAATTCATAAACTTTTTCCTTGCGGGTGTCCCAGGTACTGAAACCTACCTTGGTTCCTTCATATAACTCTGGTTTTTTTCCATTGCCATTGAGCTCGGGGTAGGCTACAGAAGCAGCATTCGTATGTCCCGGCATATCTATTTCCGGCACTACGGTGATATAGTGTTTGGCCGCGTAATTTACCAGGTCCACATACTCTTCCTGGGTATAAAATCCACCGGCTTCACCGCCAACCTCAGTTTGCCCGCCTACCTCTGTAAGTTTCGGCCAGGATTTAATTTCAATTCTCCATCCCTGGTCGTCCGTAAGATGGATGTGGAAAATGTTATACTTATAATAGGCCAGGGCGTCAATGTACTTTTTAACCTCATCAACACTAAAGAAGTGTCGGGCTACATCCAGCATAGCTCCCCTGTAGGCCAGGGATGGTTTGTCTTTGATAACGCCAGTCGGAATTGGCCAGATGGGGTGTTCGGCCAGGGTATCATTGGCGAAATTCGGGATGAGCTGTCTTATGGTCTGAACTCCCCTGAATGCGCCTTCCGGTGTATGTGCTTCCAGCAGGATAGAATCCCGGCTGATCTTCAGCTTATAGGCTTCCGGGTTGTCATAAAGCGTATCTTCCGATTTCATAATAAATATACCCCGCTCGGAGATCAGGGGTTCCGTCGGTTTTAATGGCAATTCCAGGGAGGTAACCGCTGCAATCTTTTCGGAAAGGAAACGACCGACTTCCCTGAACTCAACAGGGTCTGTGTCGATAAACAGTTTGGTGTTCTTGTCAAGGCCAAAGGCGTCCCCGGTAGCTTCAACGTGGACGGGTTTCGGGATCAGTGCTGCCTGTTCCAGGTCAGTGGGCGGATATGTTATTCCTTTCTCTTCCTTTTGATTACAGGAGAGGTGAATGGTAACCCCTAATAATAGGAGGAGAGTTCGGTGAAGGATGAGATGCTTCATTTCTGGTAATATTGGTTTAATTAATTTATATGATTTTTAAGGACATGGTGCCAAATACGATAGCCTTCCTCGGTCATATGCAGACCATCTTCGAGAAAGATATCGGTGCGCACTTGCCGGTCTTCCCGGATCATAGGATCCCAGATATTGACAAATGTTAATTGTTCATCGCCCTGGCAAAGTCTTTTTAATTTCCTGTTCAACCGTTTAAATCGCCCCTTCAGGTGCCAGCGGGAGGGGCTGGGTTTCGCTGCGATCAGTAGTATCTGCACTCCTTCCTGCCTGATCTTGATCTCGTGAACAAGTTGCTTCATCTGCCTCCGGATATCAGCAGGTCTCAGGTTGTCATTAAGATCGTTGTCTCCCTCGTAAATGATCACTTTGTCAGGATCATACCTGAAAATAAGATCTTCAGAAAAATGACGTAAGTCGGCTGTCATTGAACCCCCAAAGCCGGAGTTGATCACCTGGTACCGGGGGAATAAATCCTGTAAACCTTGCCACATGCGGATACTGGAACTGCCCGTGAAAACTATGGTCGAGTCCCGGGGGGTCCAGATAGTATCATATCGCTTTATTATCGTATTGACTTCCTCCTGGAAAGGATGTTGTTGTTGTGCTGACGTTGCCAGGAAAGCAATGGTAAAAAGAAGTGATAGTAATTTTCTCATCATCTATATCATAATTCTATTTGGTGGTTAATGCTTCGGCGAGCATCCAGTCATATACGCGTTCTATCCAGTCATCCACAGGCAGGCCCTGGCTTTTCATCCCGAAACCATGGCCGCCTTTTGAGTACATATGAAGTCCGACTACCCTACTTGAATTTAACCAGGAATTATATAAGGCAATACTACCGGGGGCGAGCATTAACGGATCGTCCGAGGCACAGATCACCAACATAGGGGGGGCATTTTCGGGAACTTCCTGTACAGGCATAGCAGTCGTCCAGGGGTATACCGGGACGAGGAAATCCGGCCTGTCAGAACTTTCATAGCCGTAGGCTACTCCCATCAGCACGGCACCACCGGCTGAAAACCCCATAAATCCTATTTTTACCGGATCAACATTAAAGGAATCAGCCTTTTCTCTTACGAAGGATACAGCATTGAGCCCGTCTTCCACGGAAAAAGAAATAAGGTCGGAGACGTTCTTCATGATCTCAGCTGGGTTCGATTGGGATGCGGTCGTAATTTCCTTTACTCCATCCTCTCCTGTAGGCACCAGCCTGTACTTTAAAACAAAGGCAGTGATACCCTTATCCTTTAACCATTCGGCCACCATTCTTCCCTCGCTTTCAATACTCAGGGCATATAACCCACCCCCGGGTGCAATGATCACGGCAGTTCCATTGGGGTTCTCCGGGCGAAAAACTTCCATCCGGGGAACAGATACATTCGTGGTCACTTCGGTGTCCCAGATCTGGGAAAAGTATTCTTTTTCGCTTCCTGTCCAGCTGACTGTGCTAGGTTCTGTATACGGAAGTTCAATGACTTCCTGTGCGGTTAAAAGAAAAGGAAGGAAGCTAAGAAGAAAGAGAATCGGTTTTTTCATGGTTCATATCAATGTTGGTTGTTTTTATTTTAATGTTTGCTCAGGTTACAGCCTCCAGTTCCGGGTAGTGAAAAGGTTCAGATATTTCCGGGATATTCCCGGCATATTCTTTCCCACGGAGTCTTCTTACGGTATGTGCCTGTAGGCTGTCAGCAGGGTAACTGCGGATCATATCGGTCAGGGCTTTCTGATCCGGTGGAGTATCTGCAGCTCTCAGCCACTCCTCTTCCATGCCCTCAGGTATAATAAAAGGCATGCGGGGCCCCTCGAGTTTAGGGTTGTTATGAATCCTGGCCAGCAGGGGATTGCCCGTAGTGGTCACGATACTGAAGGTGGTGAGGTGTTCTCCGTTGTCACGGTCGGTCCAGGTATTCCAGAGCCCTGCAAACACCATTGGCTCCCCGCTTTTGAAAGAAATAAAATAAGGGTAGGTCTTTCCTTTAAAATGATGATGTTCATAAAAACCGTCAACGTAAACAAGACAGCGATGTTCTTTAGCGGCATCCCGGAAAGCAGGTTTTTCAAATATCGTTTCTCCCCGGGCATTGAGGGTATTATTCCAGAACTTCTGCTGTTGCGCCCTGTCTTTTACCCAATGCGGTACCAGGCCCCATTGTGCTACTATGGGCATATAGGGTGATTCTTCAGTGTAGATCAGTAACTTTGGATGCTGAAAGCCTGAAGCGTGGAAGAGCGGGAGATCAGTCAATGGGAGGATGGTTTGTTCAATTTCCTTTACAGCATCCTCATCCCCGCTTCGCTTAGCCCTTTTCAGTTGTGCTTCCTTACTGCTCTTTATATCATAACACATAGTAATCTCGGGTTTGTCGGTACGGGCTCTCTAAAGATATAAAAATGCCGTCTTACTTAAAATCGCGTGCCTTTTACTTTCATGGGCAGGGAATACAATGCGTCCATAGCCGTAATAAAAAGGGTTTTCTGGTCTTTTCCTCCAAAAGTCACGTTTGCGGTCCATTCTTCCGGGACGGGAATGTGGAGGATCTTTTTCCCGCTCGCATCCAGAACGGTAACACCGTCCCCGGTCAGGTACAGGTTGCCATGTTCATCCAGGGTCATCCCATCAGAGCCCATGCCCGCAAATAATCTCCTGTTAACCAGTTCCCCATTTTCTGCAATTTCGTAGGCATAGGTCTTACTATCGCCTATATCTGCAATATATAATGTAGTTCCATCCGCGCTGCCGATAATTCCATTGGGTTGTACCAGGTTATCTGCAGCTACTCTTATCTCTTTTTTACCAGGGCTGAGGTAATAAACCCTTTCCTGTTCTATTTCTTTTTCGGTTCGATCCCAATACGGCCTCTGGTAATAAGGATCCGTGAAATATATGCCGCCTTGCTTATCGATCCACAGGTCGTTGGGACCATTGAATTTTCGGCCCTCAAAATCGGCTGCCAGGATTTCATGCTGCTTGTTCCGGTCAATCTTCCATAATTGGAAAACCTCGTCAGCCGCTGCTACCAGGTGGCCCTGGCGGTCTACATAAAGTCCGTTGGCCCTTCCGGCGGGTTCCAGGTAGACGGAGACTTTTCCCGTGGAGGAATCCCATTTCAGTATCCTGTTGTTGGGCTGGTCTGTAAAATAGACATTACCCAGGCTGTCCGAAGCAGGTCCTTCGGTGAATTGGAACCCATCGGCCACAAGGGTGAGGCTCCCGTCATTTGCTATCAGCCCATGATCAGAGGGATTACAACCAACCAACAGCAGTAGCAGGAGTGCTGCAAAATTTCTGTTCATCTTCATTATTCCTCTTTCTTTTGATACCCTGGTCCCCGAACTACTCTTCCCGGGGTTGAACCCGTATGTTCTCCTTCCTCAAGCACCGGGGTGCCATTGACAAGAACATATTCTACACCAGTAGCATACTGGTGGGGTTTCTCAAATGTGGCATGGTCCTGGATTTTATCTGGATCAAATATCACGATGTCTGCAAAATACCCCTCTTTTAAACTTCCCCTTTGCTGTATTTTAAGGTTGGAGGCCGGCAGCCCTGTCAGCCTGTGGATCGCTTCTTCCAGCGGAATGACTTTCCGGTCCCGCACGTAATGTCCCAGCAAACGCGCAAAAGACCCGTATGCCCGGGGATGGGTGCTTTGTTCCAGGAATATTCCTTCGTTGGTATAAGAACCTGCGTCTGAACAGATAGACATATAGGGGAGTGCTAATTTCTTCTCGATATTGGCTTCATCCATAGAAAAGTAAACCACTTGTATCCTGCTGTCATCCTCCTGTATAAGGTTGACGATTGTTTCTTCCGGGGAAGTGTTCCTCTCCTCTGCGACCTCGAGCAAGGTTTTCCCGATCAGGCCTCTCAGTGCTTTGTTCTTAAATCCCACCAGTAAAATATTCTCCGGCGGCACGTGAAAATCAATTTCAGAGATCATGGCGGACCGTTTTTTCGGCTGATTGATCATTTCCATGGTAGCCGCATGGCCGCCTTCTTTTGCCCAGTCGGGCAGGAGGATATTGAGTCCCGTAGAGCTGGCGTTATACATGTACATATCCGTGGTTATGGCCAGTCCGGCTGCACGGGCACTGTCGATCTTGGCAATGGCGGGATCCAGGAGATCCCAGTTTTCCGTTCCCGATGCTTTAAAGTGGTAGATTTCGGCTGGTACTTCAGCCGCTGCTGCAATCTGTATCACCTCGTCCACCGCCTCAAGGAGTTTGTCCTCCTCGCTCCTGATATGGGAAATATACATTCCGTCATAGGCTGAAACAACTTTTGCCAGTTCTATGATCTCTTCTGTATCTGCATGTCCGCTGGGAGCATATATAAGCGAAGTGGATAGTCCTACAGCACCTTCTTGCATCGCCTGTTCCAGGAGCGATTTCATTTCTTCCATTTCTTCACTGCTGGGCTTCCGGTTTTCATAGCCCATCACGTATTCCCTTAGTGTCCCGTTTCCAACGAACGAGGCGATATTGGTTGACACCCCTTTTTCTTCCAGGTATTCCAGGTACTCCCCCAAACTGTTCCAGGGTATATCGTATTTGATATCCTGCTGCGAAAGGCGCATTTCATTTTTAGTGCGTTCGTTCAGTGGCCCCATGGAATGGCCTTCTCCCATTACCTCAAGGGTAACCCCCTGCCGGATATCCCCCTGCGAGCGCCCGTCCTCCAGCAGGGAAACATTCGCCCAGCTCAGCATATTGATAAAACCCGGGGCAACAACCAGGCCTTTGGCATTGATCACCTTTCTGCCCTCCGCATTGTCAAGGTTTCCTATAGCTGCGATGGTGTCTGCATTAATGGCGATATCCCCGGCATAGGCCGGGTTGCCGGTGCCGTCAACAAGTTGGCCGTTCCTGATTATCACATCATATTCAACGGTTTCTGAACATGAAGTTAACAGGACGAGACTGATCAGGGTATACGATAATTTCTTAAATCTGGTCATGGTTTGAAATAATTTATGGTTGGGTATAGGAATAACTGACAAAGGCCACTCTTTTACTGTCCGGCGACCAGGATGGCACATTTATGGTACCCTGGCCCCCGAAGAGCGAAGCCAGGACTTTGATCTCCCCGCTTTGCAGGTTCATCAGTCTCAATTCCACATTCTTTTCCGGGGGATGCTGCCCGGGCGGTACATCCTTGGAAAAGCTGACAAAGACGACCCAGCGCCCATCCGGGGAAGGATGGGGGAACCAGTCATTCTTTTCATCTGTTGTCAGTTGTTCGGGATTACTTCCATCGTTCTCCATACGCCAGATCTGCATGGTACCGGTCCGAACCGAATTAAAATAGATGTACTTCCCGTCCGGGGAGTAGTCAGGGCCATCATCCAGTCCGTCGGCAGTTGTCAGTCGTTGTTCATCACCCCCGGTGACAGGAATGGTGTATATATCGTAATTGCCATTCCTTTCGGCACAATATGCCAGGGTTTCACCGTCTGGTGACCAGCCATGCCAGTACGAAGGGCCTTTTGGAGTAATCTTAACGGGGGCTCCTCCTTCCTGGGGCAAAGTATAGATAAGCGAACTTCCGTTCTCGGTCTGGTCGCTGATCACCAGCATCTTTCCATCGGGAGATATCCCGTGGTCGTTGTTGATGCGTTTGGCAAATCCAGTGTTGATTAATTCAGGAGTGCCACCTTGCAGGGGAATCCGGTAAAGGAGTCCCTTGCTGTTATAGATAAGACTTTTCCCGTCCGGGGTCCAGTTAGGTGCTTCCAGGTGAACAGCTGTATCCAGAACTATTTGCCGATCCAGGGTAGTGACATCAATAGTCTGGAGATGGCTCACTATCTGCCTGGTACTGTCCTGCATGTCTGACTTCCCGGCATCGCGGTTCCCTGGGGCGGCGGACAGGAAGCAGGCTCCTATAGCTGCTAATAATACCTTGGTAATAAGCATCTTTTAAGATTTATATTGTTTAATAAAGGTACCTAATCCTTCTCTCTCAAATAGTGCATATCTGATCAATTCCTTTTCAGATATAGAAGTATGGGGCAAAATATGCGAGCGTTATTTTGTGTGTATTTGTACTTTTGCCCAAATTGATCGATATGAATTCCAGGGAATCCCAATTAAAAGCAATAGACCGTCTACTGACCATAATGGACGAATTAAGAGCGCAATGCCCCTGGGATAAGAAACAGACATTACAGAGCCTGCGTCACCTGACCATAGAGGAGACCTATGAACTGGGTGATGCAATCCTGGATAACGATTTGGACGAGGTCCGGAAAGAATTGGGAGACCTGCTGCTGCATATAGTATTTTATGCTAAGATCGGATCTGAAACGGGGGATTTTGATATCGCTGACGTGGCCAATGGGATCTCGGAAAAACTGGTCCACCGCCATCCCCATATCTACGGGGATGTTTCTGCCCAGACCGAGGAAGAGGTGAAGAAGAACTGGGAGAACATTAAATTAAAAGAAGGAAAGAGCAGCGTACTGGAAGGAGTACCCGCAAGTCTCCCGGCCCTTGTAAAGGCCAACCGCATCCAGGATAAAGTGGCCGGAGTTGGTTTTGACTGGGAGCGGCCGGAGCAGGTCTTAGAGAAGGTGCAGGAGGAACTTGCAGAACTGGAGCAGGAAGTCAATTCCGGGGCTGAAGACCGCATAGAAGCAGAATTCGGAGACGTATTGTTCTCTATGGTAAACTATGCCCGTTTCCTGAATGTTAATCCTGAAAATGCACTTGAGCGCACCAATAAGAAATTCATCAGGAGGTTCCAGTTCCTGGAATCCAAGGCAAAGGAATCCGGCAGGAGCCTGAAAGAAATGAGCCTTGCCGAGATGGATGTCTTCTGGGAGGAGGCTAAAAAAGCCTGATTAATAAGACGTTCTGGCCAGCCAGAAAATCGGTTTAACGGCATATATTTGCCACGCCAAAAAAGACATCGCTTTGTTCGGGGATTACACCAAAGAATTTAAATATAATATACGACTAGCCACACCAGTGATCCTCGGGTTACTGGGCCATACCTTTGTTGCTTTTGCGGATAACATCATGGTGGGGCAGTTGGGTACCGCAGAACTGGCGGCCGTTTCCCTGGGTAACAGCTTTGTATTTATAGCTATGTCTATCGGGATAGGGTTTTCCACGGCTATAACTCCCCTGGTGGCAGAAGCGGATGGGGCAGGACAAGCCGCAGATGCTAAAAGTGCACTGAAACACGGTTTGGTGCTTTGTACCTTGCTGGCGGTATCCCTGTTCGCATTAATGCTCTTGTGCAAACCCCTGATGTACCTCATGGATCAGCCTGCAGAAGTAGTAGCCTTGGCCATGCCATACCTGGACCTCGTAGCCGTCTCCCTGATTCCCCTGATCATTTTCCAGGCATTTAAGCAGTTTTCGGAAGGACTTTCACAGACACGGTACCCCATGTACGCCACTGTAATTGCTAACGTGGTCAACATTATACTTAATTACCTGCTGATATTCGGGAAAATGGGATTTCCTCAACTGGGAATTATCGGGGCCGCGATAGGAACCCTGGTATCCAGGGTGATCATGGTGCTGTTCATCTGGCTGATCCTCCAGAAGAATGCCCGCTTTACTTCTTATGTCACTGGCTTCAATTTCAGGAAGCTGGAGAAGAAAGTGCTGAGTAAGATCATAGACCTCGGCTTTCCTTCGTCCCTGCAAATGTTTTTTGAAGTAGCCATTTTTACTGCAGCTATCTGGTTAAGCGGGGTACTTGGTAAAAATCCGCAGGCGGCTAACCAGATAGCGCTGAACCTTAGCAGCATGACCTTTATGTTTGGTATGGGACTGGGAGTGGCAGCCATGATCCGGGTAGGAAATCAAAAGGGGTTGAGGAATTTTAAAGAATTGCGCAGACTTGCACAGTCCATTTTCTTACTGACCTTACTGCTGGAAATCGTTTTTGCTGCACTATTTCTCCTGGGAAGAGACTGGTTCCCTACCATTTACCTGGACGTACAGGACCCGGTAAATTACGTGGATAACATGGAGGTATTGTTGCTTGCATCCCAATTACTACTTGTCGCAGCATTTTTCCAGATCTCGGATGGTTTGCAGGTAGTAATACTTGGAGCATTAAGAGGACTGCAGGATGTGAAGATTCCAACCCTGATCACTTTTATCGCGTATTGGCTGATCGGTTTCCCGGTAAGTTTTTACCTGGGATTGTATACAGACCTGGCGAGCACAGGTATATGGATAGGCCTGCTGGCAGGCTTGTCGGCTTCTGCCATTATGTTGTATATTCGATTCAATTTCATGACGAAGCGACTCATCAGGCTTGGAAGTGAACCCCAGTAAACCGAGTGCTTTTAATTGCCCGGAAGGTTTACGTAATAAATTAATATAAGAAGTACTCAATATGGAACTCCCGAAATTTTTACTAGGAGATAATACGGATTACCCGACTGCAATTTTTGTCGTGCACACAGAATACCCCAGGTTTATTATCAACCTGGAGAACGATGAAGTGGAATGGCTGGAAGAATTTTCACAGGAGGATGAGAACGAACTGGAAACAGAAGCAGCCGACCTGATTGAGAAGGCTGCGGCATTTTACGATCGGGAAGTTAGCCGATACGAAGAGTAATATGAAGGATACCCTGATTCAATATGATAAGGACCTTTTCCTGTTTCTCAATGGCTTGGGTACCCCTGCCTGGGATGGGTTCTGGATGTTTATGACCGACAAATGGAGCGCTATTCCATTGTATGTGATCTTACTGGTTCTGGTGTACCGCAAATACCAGGTAAAAGGAACTTTGATCCTGTTGGTAGCGGTGGCACTGTTAATTACCTGTACCGACCAGCTTTCCAATTTTTTTAAATATGGGTTTGCACGCCCAAGACCTTGTTACGACCTGGATCTCAGCCTGGTGCTGCGACAGGTAAAGGGATATTGCGGAGGACAATACGGATTTTTCTCGGCACACGCTGCCAATGCCATGGGTGTTGGAATATTCTTTTTTCAATTGTTCAGGGACAACAGGCGCTATTTTGCCTGGTTTCTTTTATTATGGGCAGTGATGGTGGGTTACAGTCGGATCTATATCGGCGTACACTACCCCCTGGATGTACTGGCCGGTATGGCTGTGGGGACAACCTTTGGCTGGATCTTCTCAGGACTTTACACCATTGTTCTTCGTAAAACGGCATGATGATCAAAGTTTTTCAATACCGCCTGATGCTGTTCCTTATAAGCCTGGTATATCTGGCAGGCTTGTTTGTCACTCTTTTTGAGAATGATTCGGCACAGTTCGCGGTAATGGCCATGAGGATGGTTCAGGAGAATGATTTCCTGACTTTGATCAAGGGTACTGAAGAATACCTGGACAAACCCCATATGCATTACTGGCTTGCCGCGTTTTCCTATAAACTGTTCGGGCTGCACGATTGGGCTTATCGAATTCCGGCGATCCTTGCTACATTCTTAGGGGCCTACAGTTGCTATGGGCTTGGTAAACTCCTGTACAGGAAAGAGGTGGGCTGGCTGGCAGCACTTATCTTTCTCTCTGCCCAGACAATCGTGCTTTCCGGGATAGATGTCCGGACGGATGCCGTTCTTACTGGTTTCACCGTTTTCGCACTCTGGCAACTGGCAACCTACCTGGAGACGAGATCTCTCACGGCGGTGCTGTTAGGAGCTTTTGGTGCGGCAATCGCTTTTTCGACTAAGGGACAGATAGCGTTGCTGGTCCTGGGTTTACCGCTGATCTGTCACATAGCTTATAAGAATTACTGGGGAGCCCTGGTCCATTGGAAGGTAATACTGGCGGTCTTTGTTTTCGGACTCACCATCAGTCCTATGCTGTATGCTTATTACCAGCAATTTGATCTTCACCCGGAAAAAGTGATCCGCGGCCGTTCAGGGCGCAGTGGAATACTCTTTATTTTCTGGGAACAGAGTTTTGAACGACTCAGTGGGGAAGGAGTAGGGAAGAACAGCAGCGATTACTTCTTCTTTTTCCATACTTTCCTGTGGGTGTTCCTGCCGTGGACTGTGGTTGGGCTTACCGCGTATGGCAACCGGCTCAAGACCCTTGTGAAAAATCGGTTCTCAAGGCTTCCCGGACTGGAGCTGCTGACGCTGGGAGGGATAACCCTGATCTTTATTATTATCAGTTTTGCACAGTTCAAACTGCCGCACTATTTAAATATTACCATTCCATTATTCGCCATCCTGTCTGCTTTATTCCTGTACGAACTTCACGAAAAAAATAATCAAAAGATCTTCCGTTGGCTCCTGGGGTTCCAGTATTTTATCCTTGGCTTGGTGCTGTTGGCAATCGCGCTGATCGGCTGGTATGTTTTTCCCACGACTACCGGGAAAATTCTTGCCGGGATACTGGTGATCACAGGCCTCGCCACATGGTATTTTTCCACTAAAGCAGGAGCTTACAAGCGCTTGGTGTACCTGGGAGTAGCCAGTTCACTACTGTTGAACCTTATGCTGAATATCCATTTCTATCCCCAGCTGCTGGATTACCAGGGCGGCTCTAATATGGCCAAAGTAGTTGCACGTAAAGGAATCCCGGTCGACCACATATATAAACTTACGGACAGGCATACGTGGGCACTGGATTTCTACAATCAGCGGCCTGTCAGCAAGGTAGACCTGCAGGAATTGCAACCACGGGATAATGCCTGGTTATATGTAACAGAGGAAGAACGGGTGAACCTGGAAAAGAAGGGACTGCAATGGGGGCAGGAGTTCAGTGTGGATCAGTTCAGGATCACAAGGTTACAGGCTCGTTTCCTGAACCCGGATTCCCGGGAAAAAGTTCTGAATAAGATGTACCTGTTACATCTTACTCCATAAGATTCATGTTTTTTTAACTCCCCGGTTAACCACTTCCAATTCCGGCTTGCTGAAATGGTAAACCACACCGCCCAGGGAAACCATGGCAGTTATCAGGAAAAAGGTCATACTGATCCCAACCGAGGTTTGTTCTTCCAGTCCAAACCAGAGCGCTCCATAATAAAATACAACCTCCCGGCTACCTATGCCCCCAAGGGTCAATGGCAATACTGCAACGATAGAAGAGAGCAGGAATATCAGGAGGTAAGTTGCGTGTGCATAGTCTACAGCAAGTGCCTTCAGAATAAATAAAGCTGCAGCAAGCTGAGCGAGCTGTACCAGGGCAGAATAGCCCAGAGTAGGCCAGAACACCGGCAACAGGTAAGTGAAATATCTTTTCTGCAACCACCAGAATACCAGTATGCTCAGAACTATCCCGAACCCGAGGTAAATGCCGAAACCGGGCAGGAAGGATGGCAGGGTGACCATGGCAAGCAAACAGGCGTAGATAAAGAGCAGCAACATCCCGCTGAGACGGTCGATGATGAGTGCCGCAACCACTCTTTTGGTCTTGACTTCAAATTTTTTACACACCAGGTAACCTTTATATGCATCCCCGCCAATTCCCCCTGGCAGGAACAGGTTATAGAACATTCCCAGTAAGTATAATTTCAGATTGCTGAGCTGGCTTAGGAAGACACCCAGTTGATGAAAGAACAGGTTCAGCCTGAACGCAGAAAGGAATTTGGAAACAATGAAAAATAAAAGTGCTGCCAGTAAGTATAAGGGGTCTGATCCTTTCAGAACCTGCCAGATTTTCGCCGGTTCTATCTTGGTAAAGATAAAATACAGCAATAGCAGGCTGAAAATGATCTTCAGGGCAGTGGTTATCTTTTTACGAGACGTCCCCACCTACAGATACATTTTTAACCCGGTATGGTCTTTTCTTCTGGGATTCATAATAGGTCCTGATCAGGAGTTCCATGACGATCCCTATGGTAAATAACTGGATACCGGCCAGGATGAACATCATCCCGAAGATCAGCAGGGGCCTGGTGCCTATATCTTCATTAAATCCGAGCTTGATGATCAAAAGGTAAAAGTTGACGAGTACTCCCAGGATAATAAGCAGCACCCCGAAAATCCCAAAAAGGTGTATTGGGCGCTGAAAATATTTTCGGATGAACAACAGCAGCATCATATCTGCCACTACTTTAAAAACGCGTTCCAGGCCGTATTTGGAAACCCCTGCATGCCTGGCATGGTGTTTAACGGGTACCTGTTTGATCTGTGCGCCTTCCAGGTGCGCGAGCAAAGTAATAAAACGGTGCATTTCCCCGTACAGGTTTAGGTCTTTCGCAATATCGCGTGTAAACACTTTAAGGGCGCATCCATTATCCTTAATATCCAGTTTAGTGACCCGGCGGACAAGGAAATTGGCAATTTTGGATGGGATCTTTTTTACCAACGAATCCTGTCGTTTCTGCCGGATCCCGGTCACTACGTCGTAGGGTCCTTCCATGACATGGGAAAGCATTTGAGGAATATCTGCGGGGTCATTCTGCAGATCTCCATCCATCGTAATAATGTATTCTCCCTCTGCGTAATCTATCCCGGCTGCCAACGCCAGACTTTGGCCGTAATTCTTTTTAAGCGCCACCAGATGAACCAATGGGTCGGCCATAGCATTCACCACCTTTTTAGTATTATCCCTGGAGAAGTCGTCTACATAGACGATCTGGTAGGTATAGCCTGCCAATGCCTCGTGGATCTTCGAGGTTAGCAGGACCACGTTCTCTTCTTCGTTATACAGTGGAACTACAACAGAAAGAAGGGAGTCGGTAAGCGGTTTCATGGAAGCGTTTTTGATGGGGCAAATTTAGTTTATTTATTTTAGTATGCCGGAGACCTTCTCCATCAATTCACTCGCAGCTTTGAAAGGGGACATCCTGCCTTGTTCCACTTTTTCCAGCAGCTCATTCAAGATCTTTTTGGTCCTTGGATCATTATAGAAATGCTCTTTTAAGCGGTCCTCAACAGCGGTAAGGAACCAGCTTTTATTTTGCTGCTCACGTTTTAACTCAAAACTACCGGAAGCCCGGGTTTCCCGGACATAATTCTCGATCACCTCCCAGATTTCCTCAATGCCGGTTTTTTGAAGAGAGGAGCAACTGAGAACTTTGGGACTCCACCCGTTATCTTTTGGAGGGTAGAGGTGGAGCGCACGCCTGAACTCCTGCATGGCTTGATCGGCAGCAGCTTTATTTTCCCCATCTGCTTTATTTATGACGATTGTATCTGCCATTTCCATGATCCCTCTTTTAATGCCCTGGAGTTCGTCCCCGGCACCGGCAAGTTTCAGGAGAAGAAAGAAATCGACCATGCCATGTACTGTTGTTTCACTCTGGCCAACGCCTACAGTTTCTACCAGTATGATTCCGTACCCCGCAGCCTCGCACAAAGCTATGGTCTCGCGGGTAGCCCGGGCGACTCCTCCCAGGTTTGCCCCGGAGGCCGAAGGCCTGATATACGCATTTGGATCATTCACCAGGGTCACCATCCGGGTCTTATCGCCCAAAATACTTCCTTTGCTCAGGGTACTTGTGGGATCTACGGCCAATACAGCTACTTTTTCCCCACGCGCGGTGAGCATGCCCCCGAAGGCTTCAATAAAGGTGCTTTTACCAACCCCGGGTACGCCGGTAATTCCAATACGGACACTTTTTTTTCCGGGGTCGGCTGACTTCTGGAGGATATGGTGAGCCAGCTCCCTGTCTTCAGCCTTGGTGCTTTCCACCAATGTTATTGCACGTGCCAGTGCGGTCTGGTCACCGGAACGAATACCCTGTATTAATTCTTCTGGAGTGGGTTTTCTTGTTTTTCGGATGTTACCGGAAGTGTCGATACGTGTAGTGTTAAGGTGTAATGGGTACCCTGATCTTCGTGGTGTCCCAATACAGGTTCATGTAAACCACCTCCTCTTCGGAGAAATCGATGGTAAAGCTTTCTTCTGTCTGTTGTAATTCAATTACAGGGACCTCTATCACCAAGACATCAGTTTGAGGGTTCCTGGTGGTTTCCCTGCCACCACTGCTGATGGTGACACCCCAGTCCGGGATCTCGCTATTAAAATAAACGGTCCAGCTCTCCCTTCCCGGTTTTGTCCATAAAGAATAGGTGCCCGCTGCCAGGGAATTGCCTTTTACAGAAATATCGCTTTCTGTACTGAAGGTGGTGGGTTCGTTGGCACCGGTTCGCCATACGACATCGTAAGGCACTAATTCGCCAAAGATCACTCTTCCTTTTTTAAACGGGCTGCTGTACGAAACCTCTATCTTCAACTGGTCACTTTCAAAAGATTCTGTTATCTGAGGACTGTGTTTTTTGGTTTGTTCTTTCAAATATGGCTTGGCTACAAACTGGAACAACAGCACCAGGGCCACCAATATGATAATTATCCATTTAAGTACTCTCATGCTGCTCGTTTTCGGAATGTGGATTAAAATTACAAAATCCGGCTGAAAGCCATCGCATTTCATTATTGGTTCGGGAACAACTATAAAATGTTGGTGGTGAAAGGGATAAGCTTTTTTACCCGATATTTCACAGATTTTTAATTCTCTTCATCTGGTCGTTTGCGGATCAAATGCTATCTTATAAGCAAACTAAATCTGATAGCATGAAAACAATTTTTGAGACTTCTGCAACACATACAGGAGGTAGTAAGGGGCATGTGGCAAGTGATGCGGGTACAATTGACCTCGATATTATGCCTTCTTCTGCCCAGGGAAATAATAATAAAGCAACAACCCCTGAAGAATTACTGGCCGCCGGTTTTGCTGCTTCTTTCGCCGGTGCATTAGAGAGTGCTGCCGGGGAACACGGAATCAACTCCCTGGAGGATATAACCGTAACCGTACATATAGCGGGGAACGAAGACGAAGACGGTATGTTCCTGGAAGCGACCCTGGATGTCTATATCCCTGAAGTGGATAAGAAAACAGGAGAAGCCCTGGTAAATGATGCACATGAAAGATGTACTTTCAGCCAGGCCACCCAGGACAATATCACGGTGAATTTAAATTTACTCCTGGATTAAGTAAAATTTTTTATCGTTCAAAACGGAACAGGGTGCGATTTTCATATTTCTCCCCGGGCCGAAGCACGGCGGAAGGAAAGTCGGGCTGGTTGGGGGCATCAGGATGAACCTGGGTTTCGAAACAGATTGCTGTTAATTTCTCCGGCCTATAGATGACCAGGGCGGGCTGATTGGACTGTACCGTCATCCTGATCCCTGACTGTTCCGAGTTCAGGATAGCTACGTATTTACTCGTCCTATCGGTGACAAACGGAGTGTCTAATTTTACCTGGCCTATAGGCCGGGGTTGCAGAAAGTCTAACCTGCTGCCTCTGATTTCCTTTAATTTCCCTGTTGGGATAAGCTTTGTATCAGTATCCAGGTATGCGGGGCAGTTAAGCTGTAACTTGTAATGTGCAACAGAATTCTCATTATCCAATCGAAAATAGGAATGGTTGGTAAGGTTGACGACGGTGGGCCGATCCGTGGTTGCGGTGTGTAATATTTCCAACCCGCAATCCTTCAGCGTATATGTTACCCTGCATTTCAGGTTGCCCGGGTATCCTTCTTCCAGGTGTTTACTGTTATAACCCAGGCAGACAGAGGGTTCTTCGCCTTCGGTGATCTCCAGGATTTCCCATTCCCTTTTCCCGAACCCTTTCTTACCGCCGTGAAGATGAACACCTTCTTCAGTATATAATTCGTAAAAAGTGCCATCGAGCATAAAACCTCCGCCAGAGATCCGGCCTGCAAATCGACCTACACAGGCTCCAAGTGATTTTTCGTCCTTCTTATATGCTTCAGGGTCTTCCAGCCCCACGACAAGTTCCACGGGTTCCTGGTTTCCTGAGATCAGGGTTAGCCCCTGGATTATGGCCCCATACGAAAGGACGTTTAACCGCAGGCATTGGTTTTTAATTGTAATTTGTTCCAAGGAATAAAAAATATAAAATAAAAGTAAACTTTTTTGCAACGCGGCGATTTCCGCGTCGTCCTTTAAATAACAACTATCTAAGAATTGGAAACTAACCTTCTGCAACAATTAGAATTGGTCAGGCTTTGCAAGGCAAACGACAGGAAAGCACAACTAACCCTGTACAGGCAATATTGTGAAGGGATGTTTATTGTAGCCTGCCGGTATTTAAAAGACCAAGACGATGCGGAGGATGTTTTGCAGGAAGCATTTATAAAAGCATTCCAGAAAATTGAGCAGTACAGGGGAGAAGTAAGTTTCGGAGCCTGGTTAAAGCGGATCGTAATTCACCGCTGCATAGATTTTTTAAAGGCGAAGAAAGAACTCTTCGTGGAATTGAATGAAAACGGGGTATACCTCGTGGATGATGGTGACTGGGAGGTAGAACATGATATCAGTGCGGAGCAGGTAAGGCAGGAGATAGAACGTTTACCGGTTAAATACAGGCTGGTATTGCAGCTGTACCTGCTGGAAGGATATGACCATTCGGAGATCAGTGAAATCCTCGGCATCAGTGAAACCAATTGCCGGACCCGGCTTTTAAGAGGCAAGAATAAATTAAAGGATCAATTAAAAAGTATCACACATGGGACGAGATCTTAGGGAATTACTTAAGGAGGATACAGGGAGCAAGAAGCAGATGAGAGAGGGCCATGAAGAAAGGTTCCTTGAAAAGCTGGACCTGGCCCAAAAAAGTCCTGCACAGGGTAGAAAATTCTGGTGGCCTGTGGCCGCTTCAGTCGTTGTTCTTCTTGGGCTCGGAATATTGTTTTTCCCAATGGAGGATAGGGTGGTGTCCGAAGAACAACCCGTGGTTTTGGAAGAACAGCCGGTCCAGACAAATCAGGCCATCTCGTTGGGAGATCTGTCCCCAGACCTGGAAAAGCTTGAAAATTTTTACCTGGCAAGCATCAACATGGAATTGGCCGAATTAGAGATTTCTGAGGAGAACCAGGTCATGGTTTCGGAATACATGGACCGATTGGCCACCCTTAATGATGCATATAAAGAATTACAAAAAGAATTAAATGAACTGGGACCAAATGACCAGACCATAGAAGCTCTGATATATAATCTTCAGATGCGCCTGGATCTCCTCTACAAACTCAGGGATAAAATCAATTATTTAAAATCATCAAAAAATGAAACAGTTACATCACACAGTATTTAAAACAAGCTCGTGGAGCTTGGGTTTATTTTTCATGGCCGTACTTAGTATACAGGCACAAACCAAGACCTACAAGGAGTCTTTTAAAGTAAACCCGGAAACCGTTATTGATATAAACACCTCTCATGCAGATCTTGAGTTCGAGACCTGGGATAAGCAGGAAGTTTTGGTCGAAGCTACGATAGAGCTGGAAGGAGCCAGTGAAGAGGAAGCCAAAACCTATTTTGAGAAAAACGGCATCAACATTCTGGGGAACAGCCAAAAGATCCAGATCAGGACGGAAATGGGGGCACCCATGGCCATGAGCTATAACTTCACAACCGCACCTAAAGCACATATTGCGATGGAAATGCATCCCCAGATGGAACTACTGTTCCACGACCTGGAGATCCCGGACCTTCCGCCAATGCCGGAAATGCCACCCATGCCACCTATGCCCAAGGAGAACTTTGATTACGAAGCTTTCAAAAAGGACGGGGAAAAATACATGAAGAAATGGCAAAAGGAATTCCGTAAAGGATTTGATGCCAAATACGAGAAGGAACTCGAAGCCTGGTCAGAGTCGATGGCAGACCGGATGGAGGTTTATGCAGAGCGCATGGAGAAACGCGCAGAAATGCGGGAAAAAATGAGTGAGGAAAGAGAGCAGAGGCGGGAAGAAATGGAAGCCGTACGAGCCGAAGCCAGGAAGGAAATGGAAGCGGCCAGGGCAGAAATGCGGGATGAAATGGAAGCAGCCAGGGGGTACGCAAGGGAAGCTGCCAGGAAAGCTCTTGATGAAGCCAGGGTGACGAGGAAAAATGTATTTATTCACCGGGATGGTAATTCAGATGCTCCCAATGTGTTCTATTACTCCGGAGAAGGCGAGCATAAAAAATTCAAGATAAAGAAGACTATCAGGGTGAAAATGCCTAAGGATCTTAAAATAAAAATGAATCTAAAACATGGGGAAGTGAAGCTGGCTTCACAGACCATTAACCTGGATGCGAACCTGTCCTATGCTTCGCTGCAGGCAAGAACAATTGACGGATCGGCCACGAATATTCACGTGGCCTATTCCCCTGTTGCTGTAAAATTATGGAAAATCGGTTCCCTGAAGACCGATTTTGCAGGGGACGTCGTTCTTGACGAGGTTCATAATCTTGATCTCAGGGCCAATTCTTCAGATGTAAGTATAGAGAGGCTCTTAAAAACGGCTACTATAGTAAACAGCCTGGGATCCCTGAATATCGGAAAGATCTCTGAAGGATTTAACAAAGTAGATATTAACATGCAGAACGGGGAGCTGAAATGTAGTTTACCGGCATCTGCTTATAAATTTACTATAGAAGGAAGTTCCAATGAACTGAGTCTCCCGGATTTCATGACCAAAGCCCGGCAAAACGAATCCGGGGGCTTCCAGAAATTCCAGGGATTTCACCTGGATAAGAACAGTACGAACTCTGTAGTTATTCGCACTAATTACAGTGATGTTAACCTGCAGTAATACTTATTCTACCAATACCAGGGTCCCGAAGATATCTGCATTTATCCATCCCGTGTTCTTATTATCTCCCGGAACAAAGACCGACCCGATAAAGTTTTCTCTCTCCTTACTTCCATCATTGTCGCAGTAGGCAAGCGCGAATCCTATTCGCTTATCTTTATAAAGTTGTACCCTGGTTTGTGATTGGTCATCGTTATAGGTGTCGGGGAATAATGCAACAGACATTTCCCAGGTACTCTTCTTCCCGACCGTTCGCCTGGCGACCTTTAAGTGGTCGTTATACAGCCTGGGTTTCCTGCTGGGGCCTACATCGACGACGTTACCGTCCAGGGCCACATGGTACGCAAAAGCATTATGACTGTATTGATGGAGGCCTCCGGAATTATCTTCGTCCAGGAAGATCTCGACAGAATCGTCATCCCACCATAATTTTAAGGGGTCTGCCTGTTTATCAAAAAGACTGTCATCTATGATTTCCACTAATAAGTGAAGAGAATTTGTGCTCCAGCTAAGTTTATAGCGGCCCTGGAAATCATCCGGGCTGAAGGTGTCACCCTTCCAGTTCTGATCCAGCAGATGCCACTGTCCTTTTTCCCAGCAGGGATCATCTGCGATACCATCAAGTTCAGGCGGGATCCGGGTATAGGCCACTTCTTTAATATCGTGGTCTTCCTTGCGGATTCCCTTGTTGCAACCCAGGTATAAACCCAGGACCAGGAAGAATAATACGTAATTTCTCAACATAGAATTGGGGCTATGTTCATATTACTTTTTATACTCACCCTATAAAATTAGGATAAGGTTTCGGGGGAAACAGATTATAATATACGAAAAATACCAATTATAATATAAGTAATATTACGCAATACGTAAGAAAAGTAGTACTAATAAATAATTCTGCCACGAAGAAAGCATGGCCTAGCAACTTAAATAGCACTTTAGATTAATGGGGTTCGGAACCTGACTTTTCTTTCAGGTAGCCCGGGAAGTTTTGTTTAAACCGGTTGAGACGGGGAATAGAAACATTCCGGATATATGAATTGTCGGGGTTCTTATGTTCGTAATCCTGGTGGTATTCTTCGGCTTTATAGAACTTTTCAAGGGGCTCAACCTCGGTAACAATCGGCTGATCGTAAACCTTGTTCTCTTCCAGGGCCTTGATATACTGTTCGATAAAAGCTTTTTCTGATTCGTTCTGGTAGAAGGCTATAGAACGATACTGTGGACCGCGATCTGGACCCTGCCTATTGAGGGTAGTGGGATCGTGGGATCCAAAAAAGACCTGCACCAATTCCTGGAAACTCACCTTTTCTTTATCATAATATACCTTCACGGCTTCTGCATGGGTTGTTCGGCCATAACTTACTGCTTCGTATGTTGGGTTCTCTTCTTTTCCCCCGGCGTACCCGGAAACCACTTCGGCCACACCCCGGACACTTTCAAAAATAGCTTCCACGCACCAGAAACAACCGCTTGCGAAATAGGCCGTATCGTATTCTGAGAGATCCTGTGGGAGATCGGCTTTTGCAGTTTCCTGACTGTTATCATTTTCCTGGGATTTCTTATCGTTTTTAGAAGAGGACTGGCAGGAGGGTGCCAGAAGAAAGGCGAAGGCCATCATCAGGGGTACAAGTAATTTCATAGTCTTTTTTTTTTAAACTCTTAATTTACGAACATCCGGACGGATATAGTTTTAAAATTTGTTAAGAAACCCGTAACCGGCTTCCTTTCTGTCTATAATTACGAAACAGGTAGAGCGGGGGGTGGTAGTTCGAGGTTTGAAGTTTGAAGTTCGAGGCCTGCCTCCGGCCCGTCCGACCGGCAAGGGCGGGCAGGTAAATTCGAGGTTTGCGGTTTGCAGTTCACTGTTGGTGATTTTCTGGGTAAACTTTTTTCCGTATCATCGTATCACCGTATCACCGTATCACCGTATCACCGTATCACCCGCCCGAACGTGCCGTTCGGTACGGGCGGGCCGCATCACTGATCCTACCTCTATCCGGTTTGAAGGCGTGACGGTATGCCGATTCCCCCTGCAAGTTTTTTGCAGTAGAACACCATAACTTAAGACCGGGGCGGGGTTAAGAACCCCGGTTTGTTAGTTTGAAGTTTGAGGTTCGAGGTTCGAGGTTTGAGGTTCGAGGTTTGCAGTTCACTGTTGGTGGTTTGCTGGGTAAATTTTTCCCGCATCACCGTATCACCCGCCCGAACGTGCCGTTCGGTACGGGCGGGCCGCATCACTGATCCTACCTCTATCCGGTTTGACGGCGTGACAATAGTCGCTTCCCCTGCAAGTTTTTTGCAGTAGAACACCATAACTTAAGACCGGGGCGGGGTTAAGAACCCCGGAGGTCAGTTTGCCGTTTGTAGTTTACGGTTTGCAGTTTGATAAAGAGACCATAGTCACTATGTCTCTGTATTTTCGCACACCCGAATCACTGTGTGACAGTGTGATGGTGTGACCGCATCACCGCATCACCGTATCACTGCATCACCGTATCACTGCATCACCCGCCCGCCCGCCTGTATGTATGCAGTGCGGGCAGGAACGACGTTCTGTCGGGCGGGCCGCATCACCGACAAAAAGAATTGTTATTGCGATTAAGTGTACCCTGAATTCCTCCCGGATAGGTTCATTTGCACATTTCACCCCTCATCTATATCGGTTAAATGCACTCTTTTCCGGGGAGTGGTTTTGGGTGGTGGTTTCATTCACCGATAATTTTTTGCCGTTGAACCGATAATCGGCCAGATACCGAAAAATAAGGGTTTTTCAGCGATTCGAAACCCGGCTCAAATGCCCTGGGGCCGTTTTATTTATATAAAACGACCCCAAGTCATGAAAGCAATTGTAACCATCATCTTCGTTCTTTTTATCGGATTCACTGCCCAGGCTAAAGACGCTAAAGTAGCTGTCGAGATTGCTGCCGCTCAAATAGAAATGGCCGTTAAAAACGAGAACAGCGTTGCACGTCTTCACAAGTTCAAGAATTCCAGGATCAAAAAAGAACTGGCTTTCTCTACTAAGAGGAACAAAGCTAAATTGGCTTAATAGGGGTGATAAAGATGACAGGGGGGAAAAGAGGGACAAGCAGCAAGAGTCAACATAGGAATTCTTAGTATAATTAAGCAATGCGAACCGTAACAACTGTAGGTTTCCCTCGAACTTCAAACTTCAAACCTCGAACTATCCAGTTACATAGGTACAAAGGTACATAGTGACATAGGGGGACAGAGGGGACAGGGGGGACAATGGGGACACGGTGGGTCGCACACTGTTGAAATCGGGATACGGTCACGCCGTCACGCCGGCAAACAGTTGCGACTCAGTGAAACGGCCCGCCCGTACCGAACGGCACGTTCGGGCGGGTGATGCAGTGATGCAGTGATGCGGACATAGTCACACCGGGATACGGTCATACCGGCAAACTATTTAATTTCCCAGATTTCAAAAGTCCGAACCGCGAACAGCGAACGGCGAACCGCAAACTTGCCTGCCCCTGGCAGGCTGCGAACAGCCGAAGGCGCCCATCAAACCGCAAACCGTGAACAACCGCAGGTTTCCCTCGAACTTCAAATTTACCTGCCCGCCCGTGCCGGTCGGACGGGCCGAAGGCAGGCCTCGAACTATTATAATTAGTGAAACAGTGATGCGGTGATGCGGTGACGCGGAAGGGAAACTCCGGGATACAGTCATGCCGTCACGCCGTCAAATAGATTAATCACAAACTAAATAGCTAGAATACACCTTTCGGAGGCAGTCTTCGAACTGCGAACAGCGAACAGCCGAAGGCGCCCATCAAACCTCAAACCTCGAACCTCGAACTTCAACTTCGATCTGCATACTGCCTGAGGCAGGCCGTAATCCACGATTACTCTCAAATTATCAATTCAGCGTCAGTGATGAATAAAATCCCTGTATTAATACCCTCGGGGCATCGATGAAATGCACACAGTTTCGGCCACTGGTTTTTTACCCGCTTTCCACTTATCGATGATAAAAAACACTTTAACCGATTATCGGTCAGATACCGAAAAATATAGGGCTTAGAGCGACTTTCATCGGGATGAGCCTCCCGCCGGACTTAACTTTAAAGTATAATTAAAGCCCCGATGAAAGCACTTTTTACCCTTACTCTTATCTTAATCTTCAGCGCAAACGCGCTGGCTCAAAATACTGATGCTAATGAGCAACTTAAAGCTGATACTGTGGACACTGCTCTGTTTGCTGGTGATAAGATTGGTGACGATAAAAAAGAGATTGAAGCGGATAATGGAAAGACCATAGCCAGACTTTACCGTTCTAAAAACTCACTGGTAAAAAAGGAACTCCAGTTCCGCACCAAAAGAAACAGTGCTAAATTGTCGTAATCGCTATTACTCGATCCCAGGCTGTTTGATCTGGTAGCCTGTTTTTTCCTTTTCCTTTTGTACCTGTTGCTTAACATCATCTAATAATGCCCTGGCATCATATATAATTCCATCCTTGATGGTGTATTTAACTCCGCCAACACGAACTACTTGGTTATCCTCCGTAAGCCGTACCGCTCCCGTTCCGTATAAAACCTTCAGGTTCTTTAACGGGTTCTCTTCCACAATTACAAAATCTGCTAGTTTCCCTATAGCGACTGTTCCAATCTGGTCTGCCATACCAAGGGCCTCTGCGCCATTAAGGGTTGCCGCACGGATTACCTCTAACGGGTGAAACCCTGCCTCCCGTAACAATTCCAGTTCCCGGATATAGGCAAACCCGTATAATTGGAAAATAAAACCTGAATCTGAACCTGCAGTCACCCTGCCACCCCTGTTCTTATATTCGTTCACAAAGGTCATCCATAAACGATAGTTGTTTTTCCAGGCTACTTCCTGTTCCGTCCCCCAGTCATGCCAGTAGGATCCGTGAGAAATCTTACTGGGCTGGTAGAATTCCCATAAAGAAGGCAATGTATATTCTTCATGCCATTCGGCTCGCCTGGCACGGTGCAGGTCCCTGCTGGCTTCATAAATGTTGAAAGTAGGATCCAGTGTAAAATCGAGGGCTAACAATTCGTCCATCACCTTGTTCCAGTGTTCTGAATAAGGTTCGGCGGCCTGTGCCCACAATTTACCGGCCTCCTCGAACCGGTGCTGTTCATTCTGGTAGTTGTAATCCAAGGGATAATCCTGAACAGTTCTATCATCAAACAAAGCTTCCGGTAATCCGTACCAATGCTCCATACTCGTAAGTCCCGCACGAGCCGAGTGGAGTACATTCCAGCGTGCTACACTGAGCTGCGCATGGTGGGCCGCAGATCCTAAACCCAATTTCTTGTTTTCATCCAGGGCAGCAGTCATGATCTCGGGTTCTGCCCCAAAGAACTTTATACCATCCGCTCCTTTTTCAGCATTGGCGCGCACCCATTTCCTGGCCTGTTCCGGGGTACTTATAGGGATATCATTCAATGGATTAAAAGAAGCACTTGTCTGACCAAAACCCGTATAGACAATAACCCTGGGGGCAATGATCTCGTTCTTGACGCTTTTTCTTTTCAGATCCATCGCAAAATCCACACCCCGGCCACTGGGTTCACGAACTGTAGTGATCCCATGTCCCATCCATAATTTGAAGACATAATCCGGCTCTGCTCCCTGGGCCACACCCCCGATGTGCCCGTGCATATCGATAAACCCCGGTAATAGATACATTCCGGTTGCATCCAGTTCCCTGCCGCCCGGTATTAACTGTGGCCGGTCCTTATCCTTTATGGCGACCCCCGGGTATCCGACCACTTCAATTTGCTTGATGCGGTTGTCTTCAACAACAATATCTATCGGGCCCTGGGGCGGTGCCCCATTCCCGTTGATAAGCGTCACGCCCCTTATGATCAACTGGTCAAAAGGGCCTTCTCCTTGTTGGGCAAAGGCAAAGGATAAGTTCAGTACCAAAAGGCAAGCAAATATGATTGGTCTTCTCATCAGTATGTTAGTTTGGAATTTCGATATATTCTCCCAGAAAGAGTGCATTCAGGAATAGTTTGTTGGTCCCGTACCAGGAGCCCCGGAAGTTAGGATTGTCCGCGAAGAGGACTACCCGACCGCTTCCCAATGGACTCGTTATGATCGAAGCTGAAGGCTTAAGATAATTTTCCATGTTCTTTTTGGTAATAAAACCATCTATGTGCGGGTTAGCGGTATATTTGGCCACTGTAGCGTATTCATTCTTGCTGGGGGCTAACCAAACTTCGTTATTCTTATAGACCGGGATTACCTGATCCCTGTAACCAAAGCCCAGGGGATGGGTAGTATCCAGCGATGCTTTTAAAATGACACCACCTACACTTTCTTTCCCAAGGTGTTCATCCGCATCCACGTAGGGCAGCCGCTCCGGAATAGCCAGGCTGTCTTTCTCAACTTTTGTGAGCTTTTCATCTACCCATTTCTTGTCTATGATATACTCAGATGCAGATCCGATAGTGATGAGGGTATTTCCCTGCTTTACCCAGGAAACGATCTTGTCTTTTTCAGCATCGGTCAGGTGGTAATTCCCCGATACCATCACTAAACTTTCATACTTGCTCAGATCCGCCCTTCCCAGGTTGCGCATAGGGATCTTGGTGATCGGCATATGAACCCGTGTATCCAGCAGGTGCCAGACTTCTCCCGCTTCATAGGATCTAACCCCATTCCCTACTAACATCGCTGCTTTGGGTTCCTTTAAAGGTTTGATAAAGCGACTCCCCAGGTCCACACCATTAAGGTTAAGGCCGGTAGATACCGCGTGCACCGGTACCTGGAATTTTTCCTGGGCTTTTTTTACCAGTTCATGTACCTGCCCGGAATCCTTTTTCTGCAGCTGTACAGGTAAGACTAATGCCCCATAATTAAACTTCTTGGAGCCATTATCACTCCTGACCGTAAACGGTTTAAATGCTGAGGCTAATACCAGGCCTTCTTTCTGCAGGTAATACAAAGCTGCCGGGGTGTTGTAATCATCCCAATCCAGGATATAGGCATAGTCTGATCTTTCAACAATCTTGACATTGACCACGGTTTCAGCACTGCTGATCTCATTCCCCAGTTTCAGGCTGCTCACCGGCTGGTAATTCATATTGTAGAAATTTGCTACAGACCAGGCTGATGCATCGTAATATACGCTGTCCCTGTATTTGTCATAGGTCTCGAACATCGTCTGCACCATGCGGTACTGCGGTTGTTTTGTAGGAACTACATACCCACTATCTGCCGATTCATATACTTTGATCCTGTGCAGCAGTAACTTGTCAATAAAAGCCTTTACCCGGTTCTGGTCGTTCGTGGCATTGAATTTATAACCCCTGATACGCGAGTCATCGGCGTTTTTGAGGGCCGACCTGAAGAATCTCCTCTGGTAATCCTTTAAATATTCTTTGTTCTCCACCGCAGCTTTTACGGTAGTTAAACTGGAAACATACTGGTTGCGGATAGTGAAAGGGAAAGTGATCTCACCGTAGGCTGTGGTTTGTTTATGTCCGCGCGAACTGGCTTGTTCGAATAAAAGACCGAGCCCGCCCTGGAGATCCGGGTAGGATGATCCATAGCCTGGGTAGGTACCGTCAAATACTTCTTTGGTAAAATAGAGGGAACCTATACTGTCCAGGGCGGCAGCAAAATAATCCCCGAATAGATTATTGAGATCTTCATAATTTTCTTTAGGCATGATGGGGTCCAGGCTTCCATTTGCCTTCATAGGCTCAAAGAAATAGGTGCTCTGTGTTCCCATCTCGTGGAAATCAGTGACAACATTGGGGTACCAATGATGGTACCAGTTCAGCTTTCCACGGCTCTCGGGGTTAATCCCGAGTAACCAGTCCCGGTTGAGGTCAAACCAGTAATGATTGGTTCTTCCTGCGGGCCACATTTCGTTATGTTCAGCATCCTGGGGATCCGCGACTAAGGGGTTAGACCGGAAAGAATTGGCCCATTGGGTATGACGATCCCTGCCATCCGGGTTGATCGTGGGATCCAGAAAGATAACAGCCTGGTCCCGGTACCTGGCAATAGCAGGATGTTCCGAGGCTACGAGTGTATATGCTGCCAGTAAGGCCGCTTCTGAACTGGATGGTTCGTTCCCGTGTACGTTGTACGCCAGGTTAATGAAAACAGGCATATTTTCTGGTATGGCTTCCTGGTTCTCAGGTTGGGTAAGTTTAAGATGTTGCTGCCGCAGCTCTTCGAGCTTTTCTAACTTGTCTGGTGTGGTTACCGTAAGCATTACCAGTTTACGGCCTTCATGGGTTTTACCGTAATAGGAGATAGAGGCGCGATCGGAGACTTCGGCCAGTTTCTCCAGGTACGATACAATAAGATCGTGCCTGGTATGCATTTCACCGATCACGTAGCCGAGATAGGTTTCAGGGCTTGGTATTTCCGGGTTGTAAGGTTGGTAGTTTTTAAGGAAGTAGTCTTGTGCAGGCAGGAGAGCATGGCAACAGAATGCCATGAATAGTAATAGTTTTTTCATTCGGTACTTTCATTAATTTTCTTGCTTTTAAATATAGCAATTAAATTATGGAAGCTAAGGGTTATGATAGTGCCGGGACAGGGCTTTCAGATCACCGATTGAACATTTTCACCTACTTCCCTGAATTTGAGGATATAATTGGTCCCTTTTTTCGAGGTATCCCTGCTGATAGACCCTTTTAACTGTCGCGCCAGGTTATGGATCAGTTTTAAACCGAGAGACTTGGAATTTTTCATATTGATGTTTTCCGGGTATCCTACCCCGTTATCCCCGATCATCAGTACGTATTCCTCATGGGCTACTTTCCTCAGGGTAATATGGATCTCACCTTCTTCCTCGTCCTTAATCCCGTATTTAAGTGCATTCGTTATTGTTTCGTTGATAAGCAGCCCCAGCGGGATAGCTGTATCTATTCCCAGTTGGATATCCGGGATATCAATGCGGAGACTTACATTATCTGTAGCGCCTTTAACTGACTTTACGAGGTACTCGCCTAATTCCTGGACATAGGAGCTGTATTCTATCTTCGAGATATCTTCGCGCATGTAGAGCATTTCATGAACCATGGCCATAGAGATCACACGGTTCTGGCTGCTCTTTATCAGGGTACGCATCCTTTCATCAGAAATACTGCGCGCCTGCAGGCTCAGCAGGCTGGAAACCGTCTGCAGGTTGTTCTTTACCCTGTGGTGAACCTCTTTCAGCAGCGTCTCTTTCTCTTTGATCTGCTGCTCCAGTTCGTGTTTGGTCTTATAGAGGTTATGATGCGCTCTTAAAAGGTTCTTTCCCAGTACGCCTCCGAGCAGGTACACAGAAAAAAGGATACTGAGGAAACTGAAGAGATTTTGGGAATCAGCAGGCACCACGTTTTGCGTGAGCGAGTACTCGGAGATTCCCTGCACATAGATCAGTATGATCAGGAGTATACTGATATACAGGTAGATCTTCCCGTAATTCCGGGTAGATGTATAACCTGCGAAGACAACCACGGCCAGTACAAAAATAAAGGAGCTGTTGATTCCCCCGGTAAAGAGGGTAATAATGATGGACGAGATCAGCCCTGAGATCGAAATAACATTATAGGTAAGCGTAAGGTTCTTGTGATACTTATACGCCAGGGTATTCAGCAAGTTAAGCACACCAAATCCTATGAAGATATATGGGACAACCTCCATGATATCCAGTAAGAAAATGCACAGCAAGCCGAAGACAAATGAAAATATAGAAGAGAAATAACTAACCCTCAGGGTCAGGCTTACTTTATCTCTCAGCCTGTCCTGGTCTAGTATGGTTGTAAGCATGGAGCAATTTTTTCTACGTTCATTGGCCTGCTCAAAATACGAAAAGAACCGATATAATATAGCGCAGCAACGTAATTACATGGCGTAAAGCTAAATATGTTTTGTCATATAATCAAAAACTTTTAAGAAGTTTCTTACAAATATGACCAGGAGAATTGATTGGTTTCCAGCCTGGTATTATACCTAAAATTATGAGAGACAGGGCTGTCCCACAACAGCACAGAATAAAAAAAGCGACTGGCAAAAGTCGCTTTTTTTCTCTGTTCACTGCTTTAATCCTGGTCGATCAGGACCCATTCTCCCCGGTCTATCAGCGGTTCGGCTTGTTTATACTTAACAACCTTACTCTCCCCGGAGCGGATATTCTTTATAGTGACCCTGTCATTTCGCCCGATCTTTGGCTTTTCCCTGGTAATGGTCTCCGTTACCGACGGCCTGTTACCCTGTGTCTGTCCTGCAGCCCTGTTCTGGGCGGCAAGTTCATCACTGTTAGGGATCTCCTCTTTAGAGGTCTGCAGTTTTTCTTTCGGACGCCTTACCTGGCGTTCTTCCTGGATCTCGTTAGTACTGGCCGATGGTAGTTCTCCTTTAAATAAGAAAGAAACTACTTCTTTGTTGACCTTCTCTATCATTTCTTTGAAGAGCTCAAAGGCTTCAAACTTGTAAATCAGTAAAGGATCCTTTTGTTCGTGTACTGCCAGCTGTACGGACTGTTTTAATTCGTCCATTTTTCTCAGGTGGGTCTTCCAGGCATCGTCAATAATAGCGAGGGTGATGTTCTTTTCAAAATCATTGACCAGTTGTTTCCCGTTACTTTCATAGGCTTCCTGCAGGTTAGTAACAACGTTCAGGGTCTTAATGCCATCTGTAAAGGGAACCACTATTCTCTCGAAGGAATTCGAGTTGTCTTCGTATACCCTCTTGATCACGGGTAGTGCAGCAGCAGCACTCCGCTCCATTTTCAGCTGGTAGTTCTTATAGGCTTCGTGGTAAACTTTATTCGCCAGTTCAGCAATACCCATTTTACCGAATTCCTCTTCAGTGACCGGGGCCGTGATAGCGAAATACTTGATCAGTTCAAACTCGAAGTTCTTATAATCATTGGCGGTTTTATTAAACTCGGAGATCACCTCGGAAGTATCGTAGATCATGTTGGCGATATCCAGTTTCAGGCGGTCGCCCTGTAAAGCGTGTCTCCTTCTTTTATATACCACCTCACGCTGGGCGTTCATCACATCATCGTATTCCAGGAGTCGCTTCCGGATCCCGAAGTTGTTTTCCTCAACTTTTTTCTGGGCCCGCTCAATGGATTTGGTCATCATAGAGTGCTGAATCACTTCGCCCTCTTCAAGCCCCATACGGTCCATCATTTTTGCAACCCGGTCAGATCCGAACAGGCGCATCAGGTTGTCTTCCAGGGACACGTAGAACTGTGAACTTCCCGGATCTCCCTGGCGCCCCGAACGTCCTCGCAGCTGTCGGTCCACACGACGTGAATCGTGCCGTTCCGTACCGATGATCGCAAGACCACCTGCTTCCTTTACTTCTTTACTCAGCTTAATATCCGTTCCCCTACCGGCCATGTTGGTCGCGATAGTAACTATTCCGGCTTTACCGGCTTCGGCAACGATATCCGCTTCTTTCTTGTGTAATTTGGCATTAAGTACGTTATGGTTGATCTTTCTGAGGGTAAGCATCCTGGAAAGCAATTCAGAAACCTCTACAGATGTGGTACCGATCAGTACCGGTCTGCCTTGTTCTGAAAGTTTTGTCACCTCATCAATGATGGCGTTGTATTTTTCCCTTTTGGTCTTGTAGATAAGATCGTTCCTATCATCCCTGGCAATCGGTCTGTTGGTAGGGATCTCCATCACATCCAATTCGTAGATCTCCCAGAATTCCCCTGCTTCGGTTACAGCAGTACCGGTCATACCTGCCAGTTTCTTATACATCCGGAAATAGTTCTGCAGGGTAACCGTGGCGAATGTCTGCGTCATAGCTTCGATCTTCACATTCTCCTTGGCCTCTATAGCCTGGTGAAGTCCGTCAGAATAACGACGCCCATCCATGATCCTACCGGTCTGCTCATCAACGATCATGACCTTGTTATCCATAACAACGTACTCTACATCCTTTTCGAACAGGGTATAGGCTTTGAGCAGCTGGCTCATGGTATGGATCCGCTCGCTTTTGATCGCAAAATCTTTGAAGAGCTCTTCTTTCAATGCAGCTTCCTTTTCAATTTCCAGGTCCTGGCTCTCGATCTTTGCGATCTCGCTTCCAATATCCGGCATGACAAAGAAATCTTTGGACTGGTCGCCGGAGATGTATTCGATCCCCTTATCGGTCAGTTCTATCTGGTTATTCTTCTCATCGATCACAAAAAGAAGTTCGGCGTCAACCTGGTGCATTTCCCGGTTGTTGTCCTGCATATAGACATTCTCTGTCTTCTGCAGTAACTGCTTAATTCCTTCTTCACTCAGGAATTTGATCAAAGCTTTATTCTTCGGAAGACCACGGTGTACGCGCAGCAACTGGAAACCACCTTCTTTAGTATCCCCAGCAGCGATCAGTTTCTTTGCTTCAGCAAGGACTCCGGTAAGGTATTGCTTTTGCTTTTGTACAATGTCAGCAACCTTTGGCTTCAGTTCATTAAATTCATGCCTGTCACCTTCAGGTACGGGACCGGAAATAATTAGCGGGGTACGGGCGTCGTCTATCAGTACGGAATCCACCTCATCCACTATAGCATAGTGATGTGGTCGCTGAACCAGGTCGTCAGGTTTATGCGCCATGTTATCCCTCAGGTAATCAAAACCAAATTCGTTATTGGTACCGTAGGTAATGTCTGCGTTATAAGCTGCCCTTCTGCCATCGGAATTGGGCTGGTGTTTGTCTATACAATCTACGGTGAGACCGTGAAATTCAAAGATAGGAGCCATCCAGGCACTATCCCTTTTCGCCAGGTAATCGTTAACCGTTACCAGGTGAGCACCGTTACCGGTAAGTGCATTGAGGTAGAGTGGGAGGGTGGCGACAAGAGTTTTTCCTTCACCCGTCTGCATTTCGGCAATTTTACCCTGGTGCAGTGCTATTCCCCCGATGAGCTGTACATCGTAGTGTACCATATCCCAAGTTACTTCTTTACCTGCAGCGTCCCATGAATTCTGCCATACAGCGGTATCACCCTGAAGTGCTACGTAATCCTTTTCTCCAGACAGGCTCCTGTCAAATTCGGTCGCGGTTACGGATATTGTCTCGTTCTCGGCAAAACGTCTTGCGGTTTCTTTTACGACTGCGAAGGCTTCCGGCAAAATATCATCAAGTGTTTTCTGCTGTATGACGTAAGCTTCATCCTGTAACTTGTCTATCTCGGCGTAGAGTTCTTCATTCTTATCAATATCTTCAGACTCCTTAACCCCGGCCCTTATTTCTGCGATCTTTTCGTTGATCTCGAGGCAGGCTTCCGATAATTGTTGCTTAAAACCTGTAGTCTTTGCTCTAAGCTCGTCGTGTGTAAGTTTTGCCAGGTCTTCTTCGTGCGATTTTATCGCTTTAACCAAGGGTTGTAATTCCTTAACATCCTTTTTTGCCTTATCCCCAACAAAAGCTTTTAAAACAGAATTTAAAAAATTCATAGGTATATCTTGTAAATTAAGCCTGCTCCCCGAAGAAACCTGCTGTGAAGTAAAATCGATTTCAAATAATGTGCTTCTCTAACCTCAAAAGGTATTCCACATTGTAATTATGCCAATTTTGGCCCTAAGGGCTGTCAAAATTACATAAAAAAAAAGCCTCCTAAGAGACTTTTTAATTCGAATTCGTTATTTGGGATCAATACTCGTCCTCGTTCCAAAGATAATCCTCTTCTGTAGGATAGTCAGGCCAGATCTCCTCAATTGATTCGTAGATCTCGCCGCCCTCTTCTTCCATGGATTGCAGATTCTCGACAACTTCCAGTGGCGCACCTGTCCGAATTGCGTAATCTATCAATTCATCTTTGGTTGCGGGCCAGGGTGCGTCGCTCAGGTAAGATGCCAATTCTAAAGTCCAATACATCGCTCAAGTATGATTTTAATTTTTTGCAAAAATAATTTTAAAAGCCAAATAGCCAAGAAAATTCACGATTATTTCGTGAAGTCCGGATTGATTTTCCGGAATTATTAAAAAGATAACGAAGAAATAATAAAATTATTAGGTATTTCCTTAAGGAATCCATTTTTCTTCATCAGCTTTGAGAAAATCCGACAAATTTCGTGCCAGTACAAAAAGGTAATCAGAAAGCCTGTTAAGGTAGATAAGGATATCGGGGTTAAAGGGCTCGTGCTCGTTCAGAAGCGATGCCAGTCGCTCTGCCCTGCGGCAGACCGTTCTGCTTATATGACAGTATGACACGGTGGTATGCCCGCCCGGGAGAATAAAATGGGTCATGGGAGGGAGCGATTCATTCATACGGTCCATCTCTTCTTCCAGTAAACTGATATCCTCTTTTTTTATAGAAGGAATTTTGATCAGGGATTGCCCCGCTTTTCCCGGCTTCTGATCAGGATCAGTGGCCAGCATGGAACCGATAGTAAAAAGTTTATCCTGGATGTTCTTAAGAATGTCCTTAGCGTTTTCCGGGATTTCCTGGTCACGGATAAGACCTATCCACGAATTGAGTTCATCTACCGTACCATAACTCTCGATACGGATATGATGTTTAGCTACCCGCTTTCCTCCTAACAATGCAGTTGTTCCCTGGTCTCCGGTCTTCGTATATATCTTCATCGGTCTGTTTTCCTCTTATTGCCAGTAATTAAGCGACTCGGCTCATTGGTCT
The DNA here is from genome assembly GCF_004362865.1 of Zeaxanthinibacter enoshimensis. GTDB lineage: Bacteria > Bacteroidota > Bacteroidia > Flavobacteriales > Flavobacteriaceae > Zeaxanthinibacter > Zeaxanthinibacter enoshimensis. The sequence goes on from NZ_SNYI01000003.1 coordinate 390,840, forward strand.
TTTTTATCCGTCTCCGGCGATTTTCTGGACTTTCTTTCCTTGCGCTGGTATCCTTCCATAAAGGTCCTGGATCGTCTCCTGGTCGATTTCTTTTTATTGTAAACAGTGATGACCAGGTAGAGAACAATCACTACGCCCAGAACATAATAGATGTTGATTTCCATTAGCGTTTTACTATTGGGTTAAAATTACACCATTAAATTCGAATCCTAAAATGCTCCTTTACCTGTTCCTTTCTGAAGAATACGGCACTGCAATGAAACATGTCTATTGTGACGGTCACCCCGGGGATCTCTTTTATACTTTCCCACTCCTTGGTACTTTGAGGGTTACGATAGGGCTGGTCTAGCAGGAGCAGGGTGTCGTTATGAATTTTGCCCGGCGTATCCAGGAGGTTGCGCACGCTTTTCAGTTCCGGCCTGGGATGGTAAATGAAGTCATACGGCATCCTGTTCCTTTTGATGGCCGGGAAGTGTGATTTTACCTGTGCGTCCAGACCGTGCTTACTTTCTTCGAGATCAATATTGCCGACCTCAAAATATTCCAGGCTTTTAAGGGCTACTTTGGCCGTTTTGGAGCCTTTGAAACGACTATTACGGTACAGACCCTTTGTCACATACTGGTAAACAAAGGGAGAGTGAACTCCATGCTGGTTGGTCGACCTGAAAAGAAACCGGGTATATGCTAAGAAACGGTAGAACAAACTCTTTTACTCTGGTTTATATTATTGAGATTCCAACTTTGCAGCCAATTCAAACCATCGTTCGGTCTGCTCTTCCAGTTGATCCATAACTGTTTTCAGTTCGATGGACAGGGCATCAATTGCTTCCCCTTCCAGGGATTCATCTGTGAATTTGTCCTGTATCGCAATCTTTTCTTTTTCCAGCTTCGCTATTTCTTTTTCCAGGCGCTGGTATTCCTTCTGCTCGGTATAGCTGAGTTTGCCATCCTCTTTATTTCTCCAGGTATTCTTTTCCGGGCCTTCTTTGGCGGCTGATTTGTTGTTGGTCTCCTCGGCAGCGGCAAGCGATTCAGAATCCCTGAAATCTGAATAGTTGCCGGGGAAATCTTTGATCTCCGCTTCTCCTTTGAATACGAAGAGATGATCTACGATCTTGTCCATGAAATAGCGATCGTGAGAAACCACCAGGAGGCAGCCCGGGAAATCGAGCAGGAACTCCTCGAGCACGTTCAGGGTTACTATATCCAGGTCGTTCGTAGGCTCATCCAGGATCAGGAAATTAGGGTTCTGTATCAGTACAGTACAGAGATAAAGCCGTTTTCGTTCTCCCCCGCTCAGTTTTTCAACAAAATCGTATTGTTTCTTCCTGTCAAAGAGGAAGCGTTCCAGTAACTGCTGGGCAGATAACTGCCTGCCTTTTTTTAAAGGTATATAATCACCAAATTCCTTGATGACATCAATAACCTTATAGCCTGCTTTATCTGTAATTCCTTTTTGAGTGTAATATCCGAATGTGACGGTATCGCCCACTACTATCTTCCCGTTATCCGGGGATTCTCTGCCGGTTAGCAGATTGAGGAAGGTAGATTTCCCGGTCCCGTTCTTCCCGATGATACCTACGCGTTCTCCTTTTTTAAAGGTATAGGAGAAATTGTCAAGTATCGGCTTGCCAGGGAATGCTTTGCTCACCTTATGGAATTCTACGATCTTACTGCCCAACCTGTCCATATTCAGTTCCAGTTCTACCGTTCTCCTGTCTTTGGTTTGGTGGGCTTTATCCTTGATGTCTTTAAAATCGTCTATCCTTGCCTTAGACTTGGTAGTCCTGGCCTTGGGCTGCCTCCGCATCCATTCCAGTTCTTTCTTGTAAAGCAGTTTGGATTTGTGCTGCTCTATGGCCTGCCGTTCCTGCATGGCCTCTTTCTTCTCCAGGTAATAGGAGTAGTTGCCCTTATAGGTGTACAACTGGTTATCATCTAATTCCAGTATTTCGTTACATACCCTTTCCAGGAAATACCTGTCGTGGGTAACCATCAGGAAGGAAAGTTGTTCCCGGGCAAAGAATTGTTCCAGCCATTCTATCATTTCCAGGTCAAGGTGGTTCGTCGGTTCATCCAGTAGAAGGAGATCGGGTTTGTTGATCAGGGCATTTGCGAGGGCTAAACGTTTCTTCTGACCCCCGGACAGGGTCGCTACTTTAGCATCCAGGTCCTGTAATTTTAACTGGAAAAGGATTTGTTTATACTGGGTTTCAAAGTCCCAGGCATTAAAACGCTCCATCGCCTCGAATGCTTTTTGATAAGCTGTTTCATCCGTAGGGTCGGCCAATGCCTTGTTGTAATTCCTGATCACTTTCAGGATCTCGGTATCGGCAGTAAAGATCGTCTCTTCTACCGTCAGTGCAGGGTCCAGGTCTGGTTCCTGGGACAGCAGGGAGACTCGAATTCCTTTCCGGTAATTAACTCGGCCGGTGTCGGGGCTGTCTAACCCCGCTACGATATTTAATATCGAGGTCTTGCCTGTTCCATTCTTAGCGATCAATGCAATCTTCTGGTCCTGGTTAATGCCAAATGAAATTCCGGAGAAGAGTTCACGTTCGCCGTAAGATTTAGAAATATTTTCAACAGTAATCAGGTTCATAGAGCAGGGGTTGATCCGGTTTTAAAATAACGGTATAAATAAGCGTAGCGCAGTCCGAGAGAGGCCCAGATAATAACCATCAGCGGTGAGAAAACCTGGATATTCAATATCCAGAGCAAGGGCGCCAATAACAGCATGCAGGTAATGGTGACAAGGTACCGGGGTATCCATTCACTCCCTGGTTTTTTCCTGAGAAATACTATCCCGGCCAGGAGATTTAAGGGGAAAGCCCATAAAATATTGTAATTATACAACGTGGCCGTGTGGTCAGTAAAGAACCAGAGAAAAATGATCAGTACGCCCAATATCCCGGTTAAGAGAAAAAGGAATCCGTCCAATGCACGGCTCCTGCTTCCTTTGCGCAGATCAATATAAGTGATAGCGGCAGTTAAAATGAACAATAAAATTAACCAGAAGGCCGGGGTAAATATGAATGCAGCAGGAGGGTCTTTCTTCTGCTTCTCCAATATACTTCGTTCTTTTTTTACCAGGCTGTCACCATTCAGCTGGGCGTGATTCATTTGCCGGTATACGTAATCGGGGAGGAACATATGCTCCCTGGGACTTGCCTTCCTGTCGATCACTGAACCGAGGGCCAGGTCTATTCCCAGGCTGGCCCAGGAGTTCGTCCTGAGGTATTGCTGGATAAGCTGGCGAAAGGTATACCGGTGATCCAGGTAGTTATTGTCCAGCGCTAATCGCCCCGGGAGCGCCCTTTCAAGAACCTCGGGGATCTTTGTAGAGCAATTTTCGTCCAGGAAGTTATAAAGGTAATCCCGGTTTTCCGGGAGGTAGTTATACTCCAGGAACTGCAATACCTTGTTTTTTTCCTCCTGGTCCAGGGAAAGGAGCTGCTCCTTTACCCATCGATCCTCCAGCTGGTAAGTATAGAGGAAGTTCTCGAACGAATTCCTGCTGAGGGAGTAAAGCAATTGGCCCTTTGCGAACTTAGTATAGAAGCCCGGGGTATTAAAATCAAAAGTACCGTAATTGTAGACCAGGTCCAGCCCCTTTAAAGGATCCCGGACCCTGAAAGCGCTGTGACCAAAAGAGGCGTACAATTCGCTGCCGGGGCCACAGGTGATCACGCTGATCTCGGCCTCAGGGGATAACTGCGCCCTGCACCAGGTCGTGGAGGTTATCCACACAATCAAAAAAGCAAATAATAACTTTCTCAGGGATATGGGCATAAAAATTAAATCTGTTCTTTTGGTTCTGGCGCAAATATCAGAATAATTGAGCTATGTCTGCGGGCAAAAGAGGGCTTAATTCTGATCTGTCGTTATCGGGTGGCATCCCGAAACGGTTAAGCTATAATGCGATTTTATTATTTATCTTCGTTTTAATAATACCAACCTTATGAAAAAACACATCCCGAATTTAATTACGCTCTTAAATGTACTATCCGGTTGTATCGCTGTTGTCTTTGCGGTCCGGAACCAAATGGAGCTGGCAGCATTATTTGTATTTCTCGGGATCTTTTTCGATTATTTTGACGGGATGGCTGCCCGTTTATTACACGTGAAAAGCGAACTTGGGCTGCAACTCGATTCCCTTGCAGACATGATCACCAGCGGGCTGGTCCCGGGTATTGTAATGTTCCAGTTATTATCCATGTCGGTGACAGGGGGTTGGAATCATGAAGGGATGCTGGGTGGTTCAGAGGATTGGTTTGCTTCTGTTTTACCCTTTGCAGGATTCCTGATCACCATGGCTTCGGCCTATAGGCTGGCAAAATTCAATATCGATGAGAACCAGGTGAGCTCTTTCGTGGGCGTGCCTACACCTGCCAATGCTTTGCTGATCCTTTCTCTGCCGCTTATTTTAATTTATCACGCCAATGATTACCTGAACAGCATTATCCTGAATACCTGGTTCCTGCTGGGAATAACATTGCTGAGCAGTTATCTCCTGAATTCCTCCTTGAAACTGTTTGCGCTTAAATTTGAAAATTGGAGTTTCCGGGATAATTCGCTGCGCTATATTTTTATCATCGTCAGTTTTGTATTGTTACTGACATTGAAATTCCTGGCGATCCCGGCGATTCTTTTGTTCTACCTGGCCGCATCGTTTATATCGGATACCACCAGCAAGACCGTATAGTTAAAGTGAAAAATGAGGAAATGCAATGCCGGTTTAGAAATCCAGCTTCTTCTTGCGAAGTTCAAAGTTCTGGCCCAGGTACACTTTCCGCACCATCTCATCTTCTGCCAGGTCTTCAGGGATCCCGGATTTCAGGATACCACCTTCAAACATCAGGTAAGAGCGTTCCGTGATGGCCAGGGTTTCCTGCACGTTATGGTCGGTGATCAAAATACCGATATTCTTGTTCTTTAATTGCGCAACGATCCGTTGGATATCTTCAACAGCAACCGGGTCTACTCCCGCAAAGGGTTCATCCAACAGTATGAATTTTGGATCTGTCGCCAGGGCCCGTGCAATCTCTGTTCTACGGCGCTCTCCCCCGGAAAGCAGGTCTCCCCGGTTCTTCCGGATATGTCCCAGTCCGAATTCCTCGATCAGGGATTCCATACGCATATGCTGTTCTTTCTTACTGAGATCCGTGAGCTGCAGTACACTCAGGATATTCTTTTCCACGCTCAGCTTCCGGAAAACCGAGGCTTCCTGGGCGAGGTAGCCAATCCCGTTCTGTGCGCGCTTATACATGGGGAACTTGGTGATCTCCATGGAGTCCAGGAAGATCTGGCCGCCATTGGGTTTGATCAGACCCACGATCATATAAAAAGAGGTGGTTTTCCCGGCACCATTAGGGCCGAGGAGCCCAACGATCTCCCCCTGGTTCACTTCCAGCGAAATTCCTTTCACCACCTTGCGGCCGCGATAGGATTTCATGATATTTTCTGCCCTTAATTTCATAAGTTCTGCTCGGCCAAATCTAAAACTTTCATTCCGGAAGCCGAAAGTTTTACGGGTTTTTTAACCTTCGTTCTCCTCGAGTGCTTCCCAGTATTCATAGGCTCTCCTGAGGTGAGGGATCACTATGGTGCCGCCGACGAGGGTGGCGATAGACAGGGTTTCCATTACTTCCTGCTTGGTAGCTCCCTGTTCCATGGAACTTTCCAGGTGGTAGCGGACACAATCGTCGCATCGCAATACTGCAGAGGCTACTAACCCCAGTAATTCCTTGGTCTTTACATCCAGGGCACCGGGGGCAAAGGCATTTGTATCCAGGTTAAAGATGCGTTTAATGATCTTGTTGTCATTATTGAGCAGCTTTTCATTCATGCGAGCCCGGTAATCGTTGAATTCCTTTACGGGATCGGGTTTATTTTCGTTCTTTTTTTGCATCGCGCTTTACTACGAATTTAGAGATATAAATACTGATTTGATAAAGGATAAGTACGGGCACTGCGACAATGATCTGGCTGGCTACATCAGGCGGAGTGATGATGGCAGAGATGATCAGGACAATTACCAGGGCTATTTTCCTGTATTTTTTTAAGATTTCCGGGGTTACCAAGCCGATTTTGGTCAGGAAGAAAATGATGATCGGTAGTTCAAAGATCAATCCACAGGCTATGACCGATGCCCGCACCGTGGAGATATAAGAACCCAGGTCGATGTCGTTAAATACCTCATCGCTCACGGTATAACTACCGAGGAAATTGATAGAGAGCGGGGCAACCACGTAATACCCGAACAATACTCCAAGGAAGAACAGGAAGGAGGCGATAAAGATGAAGCCCTTGGAACTTCTGCGTTCCTTTTCATAGAGTCCCGGACTGATAAACTTCCACATCTCGTAAAGGATGTAGGGGAATCCCAGGATGAACCCAGCCCAGATCGACGTCCAGATATGGGCGGAGAACTGCCCGGCCATGACCCGGCTCTGCACCCGGAAGGCGGGACCGTCTCCACAGAAGGCCTCGCTTAACCCCAGCCATTTAGAGAGTTTGCAAAAGATCTCGTAGGTAGGGAAATCTGCTTTCTTTGGTCCGAAAATGACCGTATCAAAGATGAAATCTTTCATCAGGAAGGCAACAAGACCGATGAGTACTACCGCCACAGTAGAACGAATAAGGTGCCACCTCAATTCTTCAAGATGGTCCAGGAAAGACATCTCGTTCGGGTTGTTTTTCTTTTTTGCCATCAGAGGATACCTTCTTTAATGAGGTTATGTAAGTGTACTATGCCCTTATAAACACCATTGTCTACCGCAAGCAACTGTGAGATTCCATGTTCCTGCATGATTTCCAGCGCCTTTACAGCCAGTACATCTGTTTCTATTGTCTTGGGGTTAGTGGTCATGATATCCCGGGCCGTTAAGCCGTTTATCTGGTCGTATTTGTTCAGCATCCTCCGGATATCACCATCGGTTACGATGCCCTTCAGCTCATTCCCGTCAACTACTGCAGTCACGCCCAGCATTTTCTCGGAGATCTCCACGATGACCTTCTTGACATCCGATCCTACACTGACCTCGGGTTTCATGTTCGTCAGGATAATATCTGATACCCTGAGGTATAACTTCTTACCTAAAGTCCCGCCCGGGTGGAAGCGCGCAAAATCCCGGCTGCTGAACCCGCGGAGTTCCAGGAGACATATGGCGAGCGCATCGCCCATTACCAGTTGTGCGGTGGTACTGGTGGTAGGGGCGAGGTTATTCGGGCAAGCCTCTTTTTCAATAAATGTGTTCAGCACGTAATCGGCTTGTATCCCAAGCGAAGATTCCGGGTTAGCCGTCATGCCGATCAGTTTGTTACGGCCCTGTTTAATCAGGGGTACCAGCATCTTGATTTCCGGGGTGTTCCCACTCTTAGATATCAATATCACCACGTCGTCCTCCTGAATGATTCCCAGGTCCCCGTGAATAGCGTCTGCAGCATGCATAAAGATGGAGGGAGTACCGGTAGAATTCAGGGTGGCAACGATCTTGGAGGCGATGATGGCACTTTTGCCAATACCTGACACAATGACCCGTCCTTTTGAGTCAAGGATAGTGGTCACGGCATCTGCGAAGGCATCGTCCAGAAAGGAGGTTAGATTTTGTATAGCGTCAGCTTCCGTTTCTATAGCTTTTCGTGCTATTTCGAGGATGGCATTATTTTTGCTCAAGGTCGATTGAAAATTAGCTAATTTGCGTCAGATTTTATTCTTTAAGAGGGAATAATATCCTTTGAATTATTTTATATTTAAGTAAACAAAAGTACGGAAACTTATTTTATAGGGATTCTTAAAGTTCGTCTTAAAATTGAATCCGCTTACCCTGAATTCCATAAATAGTTCATACCTTTTATGAAATGGGTTTTTATCCCTATGACACAAAGTATTGGCAATTAAACAGTACAGCATGATTTTAAATGAGATTGATCTGCATGCCTCACTAAAAAAATATTTTGGTTTCTCGCAGTTCAAGGGACTGCAGGAAGATGTGATCAGCAATGTAGTGAAGGGTAATAACACTTTCGTGGTTATGCCCACTGGAGGAGGTAAATCTATGTGTTACCAGTTACCTGCGTTGATTCAGGAGGGCACTGCCATTGTGGTTTCCCCCCTTATTGCTCTGATGAAGAACCAGGTGGATGCCATACGCAGCGTTTCTGCACATAACGGGGTGGCGCATGTACTCAATTCTTCCCTGACCAAAACCGAGGTCAAAGAAGTTAAGAACGATATTAAGTCGGGCATTACCAAGTTACTCTACGTAGCCCCCGAATCCCTGACCAAGGAGGAGTATGTTGAATTTCTGAGATCTGTTCCCCTGTCTTTTGTCGCTATAGACGAAGCACACTGTATCTCTGAATGGGGTCACGATTTCCGACCGGAATATCGGAACCTCAGGAGTATTATCAACAGGCTGGGGGATGACATTCCCGTGATCGCCCTAACGGCTACAGCTACTCCAAAAGTACAGGAAGATATCATCAAGAACCTGGGAATTCCCGAAGCCAAAGTATTCAAAGCTTCCTTTAACCGTCCCAACCTGTTCTACGAGGTAAGGCCTAAGACCAAGAACGTGGATGCTGATATCATTCGCTTTGTAAAAAAGAATTCAGGGAAATCCGGAATTATATACTGCCTCAGCAGGAAGAGAGTGGAAGAGCTGGCGCAGGTGCTGCAGGTGAACGGAGTTAGTGCTGTTCCCTACCACGCCGGGTTCGACGGTAAGACCCGATCCCGCTACCAGGACATGTTTTTGATGGAAGAAGTGGATGTGGTGGTGGCTACCATCGCATTTGGGATGGGAATAGACAAGCCTGATGTCCGCTATGTTATCCATCATGATATCCCAAAAAGTATTGAGAGTTATTACCAGGAGACCGGCCGGGCCGGAAGGGATGGAGGAGAAGGTCATTGCCTGGCATTCTACTCATACAAGGATATAGAGAAATTGGAAAAGTTCATGTCCGGGAAACCTGTTGCGGAACAGGAAATAGGTAACGCCCTATTGCAGGAGATCGTAGCCTATGCTGAAACCTCTATGTCGAGACGGAAATTCATACTGCATTATTTCGGGGAGGCTTTTGACGAAGTACACGGCGAAGGTGCAGACATGGATGATAATTCCCGTAATCCTAAAGAAAAAGAAGAAGCCGGAGAGAACGTGGTTAAATTACTGCAGGCGGTCAAAGATACCAGTGAAAAGTTCAAGGCTAAGGAGATCGTTAAAACCCTGACCGGTAAAACAAATTCCCTGATTTCATCCCATAAGACCGATACCAAGTCGGTTTTCGGCAGCGGGGCCGAGCGTGACAAGTCGTACTGGATGGCACTGATCAGGCAGGTACTGGTAGCAGGGCTGCTACGAAAAGAGATAGAGCAGTACGGGGTACTGCACATTACCGAGAAAGGACACGCCTTCCTTGAAAAGCCGGGCTCCTTTATGATGACAAAAGATCATTCTTACAACGAGGAAACTGACAATGCTATTGTCAGTGCTGCCAAGGCTAATGCCGGGGTGGCAGATGAAAACCTGTTGAAATTACTGAAGGAATTACGTAAAAAGGAAGCACATAAGAGAGATGTTCCTCCCTTTGTAGTTTTCCAGGACCCGTCCCTACAGGACATGGCGCTGAAATACCCGGTGACCATGGACGAACTGGTCAATATCCACGGGGTAGGGGAAGGAAAGGCCAAACGCTTTGGCGAGCCCTTTATCAAACTCATCTCTGAGTATGTGGAGGAGAACGATATTGTCCGCCCGGATGACCTGGTCGTGAAAAGTACAGGTGCGAATTCTGCACTGAAACTTTACATCATCCAGAATATTGACAGGAAATTACCTCTTGATGACATAGCATCTGCCAAAGGCCTGGAAATCCCCGAACTGGTCAAGGAAATGGAACAGATCGTTTTTAGCGGTACTAAATTGAACCTCGGCTACTGGATAGACGAGATCCTGGACGAGGACCAGCAGGAAGAAATTCACGATTATTTCCTGGAAGCGGACTCCGATAATATAGAGAAAGCACTGAAGGAATTCGACGGCGAGTATGAAGATGAGGAACTACGCCTCTACCGGCTTAAATTTATGAGCGAAGTCGCCAACTGATTCCTGTTGGCATCTATAAAAACACCCCTGGGAAACCAGGGGTGTTTTCATTTTGTAAGATTATGTATTAAGGTTTCCTGACATTTTACTTCAGAAATCGTCAATATTGCCTGTGGTCACCAGGGCAATGATAACCCCGAAATACAAGATCAGTAACAAGAGCATGAAGATCGAGAGTCCCAGCCCGACATAGGACAGGACCTTCCCGGTCTTTACGTTTTCATATCCCGTGTACAGGCTGGGTTGGGACTCATACAGCTTTTTGGCTTTCTTCGCCTGGATAAGTCCGATGACACTGAATATTGCAGCAAAGGGACCGCAGCACATCAGTGCTCCCACGACAGATAGAATTCCCATGGTCAGGGTGGTACTCGCACCCGGTAAGGTTGATTGGTTCATATCAGTTATTTACAATTCTTATTCTTCTATTCCCCATTCTTCCATCATTTCCATAGAACGCTCCATATAAGCATCCCATCCTCCCATTTGAGATATAGTAAACAGGATATAGACCAGGGTAAGGACGCCCAGGGCAATAGCGATGATAGCCATGATCTTGGCTGTCTTCAGCTGCTTATAATTGGAATAGGTTTCCGGGGCAGCCATATACTTTTTTTCATCCCCGCGGATCAGTATGAGGGCTATACCCCCGAGTACAATCCCGGGGACTCCCCAGATACAGCAGCACAAATAGCCTAAGATAGAGAGTACAATGGCTATGGTTACATTTGGTAGTTTCTGTTGTTCCATAATTTGGTTTAGATTAATTTGAAAATATAGTTGGTTAATATACTTACAACGCTGAGGACCATTAATGTGATACTGATAGTGTTGGCATAGCGGATCCGGATAAAGCGGTCCGCGATGAGAAAAAGTAACAGTAGAATTAAAGGATAGATAGCCGGGTACATTAGGAAGGCCTCGCCGAATTTTCCATCCAGCAGCAGCCAAAAGGATCGTTGTACTCCACAACCGGGGCATTCAAACCCAAAGATTTGTTTGTTCAGGCAAGGCAACATATATTCCTGGCCTGCAATGGCAGGTATGGTTGGTTGGAGTTTCATCCCTTGGTCGATTCCTCAACCGAAAATTACTACTATTTTTGAGGAATGAAAATAAAAGGAATTATTAATTTTTTGTTGATCGCCGCCGGGGCCTGTCTTTTGGCCAGTGGGAATTCCCTGCTGAAGAATGAATACGCCATGAGTATCGGGATCATTCTGCTGATGCTAGGTATATACCGTGCGTCCAGGGGCTGGAACAGTGAAAGACCGGAAGAAGGATGAGCAAATACAATTCGGATGGGAAAGGACCCACTTTGCGACCGGGCGACCGGGCAGAGGCTATAGACGACCTGATTTCAGGAACGGTGACCCGTATAGAGGGTGGTGTGGTTACACTCCTGACTGATGATGGTTTCCCTATGAATTTCGAGATGCGGGAATTGGTACGGATCTCCGGGGAGACCCCTATAGAAATAAGTAATTCCGAGATCTCCAGGGTGAAGGACGAGGAAGCACGGTCAGGAAAGCGCCGTAAGCCCGCCCCAAGACCTAAGGAACGTAATGCTCCCCAGATGGAGGTGGATCTGCATATAGAGAAACTTACCCAGGGCTATAAGCGGTTGGAGACTTTTGAAATACTCGAACTGCAATTGGAAACTGCGAAAAGACAGCTGGAATTTGCCATTCGTAAACGGATACAAAAAGTGGTGTTTATCCACGGGGTAGGTGAAGGGATTTTGAAGGAAGAATTAAAATACCTGTTCAACAGGTATGAAGGGGTGCGCTTCTATGATGCGGATTACCAGAAATACGGCATGGGAGCTACCGAGGTTTATATCACCCAACAGGCCTGAGTACTATTCGGATGTCGTGATGGTTCCGAAATTGTTGATCCTGAGGTCCGTGATCCGCTCCCCCTTGTCATTCACAAGGCTTATATTACTCAATACAATATTGTGCTCAAATACCGTGCTGTCACTTTCACTCTGAAGTGTTGTGACCAGGATTTCCCCGGCTGCAGCTTCTACTTCTTCCAGTACGGAGGGTTCTGCAGGAGGTAGCTCGTCGCAAAAATAAGTCTTGCTGACATCGTCCGTAAAGATCCTGTAGATAAGCCTGGACTGGCCGGGAACGGTGCTCACAATAGTACCGTCTGATACCTCGTTGGCCAGCACACCGTCCTGCAATACCAGGATCAGGGCCTGGTCCCCGCTGATCTTGAAGAAAAAATTGCTGTCCGTGGTGGTCTGGCTGTCGCAGAACTGTACGGGGGTGTCGTCAAAATCTATGGTTTCTATCTGTAAGTCGCCGTCGCTGCAGGCTGTAATCAGGACTGCAGACAGGAGTGTCAGGAATCTTCGCATGTCCCAAATTTAATAGAATCCAGGCTGACTACCCTATAGCTTTGACTTAATTTTTATGGAGATTTCGACAAATTTCAGCTATTTTTGGCTCCACCATTAAAATCCGATCATCTTTCATGAAAAGAGTATATCTCGATAATGCCGCCACTACCCAGGTCAGGGAAGAAGTCATTGAAAAAATGCAGGAAGCATTGCGCGACACTTACGGAAATCCATCTTCTACCCATGGCTTCGGACGCAGCGCCAAAACAGCCATAGAACAAGCGAGGAAAACAATTGCCAAGATCCTCAATGCTCAGCCCTCAGAGATCATCTTTACTTCCGGGGGGACAGAAGCGGATAATATGATCCTCAGAAGTGCGGTCAAAGATTTGGGCGTACAGCGAATTATCACTTCACGGATTGAACACCACGCGGTGCTGCACACGGCAGAAGCGCTTACGGAAGAATACGGAATAGAATTACAGTGTATTCCCCTGGACGGGGAAGGCAACCCGGATATTGAAGAGCTCGAGGCTGCCCTGAAGCAGGATGATAAGAAAAAACTGGTCAGCCTGATGCATGTCAACAACGAGATAGGTAATATCCTTGATATTGATAAGGTAGGGCAACTATGCCGGGAGCATGGGGCCTTATTCCATTCGGATACAGTTCAGTCTATTGGTCACTTTCATTGGGATGTACAAAAGGCTCCTGTCGATTTCCTGGCAGCAGCGGCCCATAAATTCCATGGCCCCAAAGGGATCGGGTTTGCCTATATCCGGAAGAATTCAGGTATTCAGCCGCTGATCCTGGGAGGTTCCCAGGAAAGGGGGTACCGTGCCGGTACCGAAGCATTCCACAACATTGTGGGGCTGGAAGCAGCGATGGTAGCTGCCTATGAATCCCTGGAGGAGGAGAGGGCATATGTGGCAGAATTAAAGCACTACTTTATAGAAGGACTGAAGAAAGCACTTCCCGAAGTGCACTTTAATGGATTATCGGGTACGGCTGACAGGGGAACCTATACCCTGGTCAACGTTTGCCTGCCGTTTGACGAGCAGAAGGCGCTGATGTTGCTGTTCCATTTGGATCTGAAAGGGATTGCCTGTTCCAAGGGTAGTGCCTGCCAATCGGGAAGTAACCAGGGATCTCACGTACTGAATGAAATACTTACCGAAGAGCATCTTAAAAGACCTTCGATCCGGTTTTCATTTTCCAAGTACAATACAAAGGAAGACCTGGATCATGTAATTGCCACCCTGAAAGAATTTGCTGAGGAATAGGTTTAGCGCTGACGCTCTTTATCGTAGGGAAATTTCCGGGTAGCCTGTTTCATCATCCGGTCGATCAGGTCATCGGTGTTCTTGCCGGTTCGTTTATTGATCTTCTGTTCGTATTTCCAAAGTAGTTTCCCGGAATCTCCGTCGCTGATCTTTATGCCTACCCGACCGTAATCTGCATCCCCTAGAATAAAGTCGAAAATACTGGATTCTGCAGGGACCCCTTCAGAGAGCAGTATGTTCAGATCCAGGTTCCCGCTGATGATTCCATCAACTTCCAGGAGCTTACTGAGTTCCTTAATGGTGTAGGTGTCTATATTATCGTAATTGATATTATTCTTGGCGAGGATGGCATTGGTGTTCTCGGTATTTTGAAAATCCACGGTGAATTTCTTCTTCTTCTTTCCCCTACCAAAATAGGTTTCCAGGGCTTGCTGTACCGCGTAGCCTTCTTTTTCCTGAAGCCTTTGCAGTTCTGTCCTGGATACACCCTCATCGAGTTCAAGATGGGTAAAGAAAGGGATAATAGCCAACACGGTATGCTCACCACTATACTCTTCAAAGCGAGCACTTTCATAAATATTTTTCTGACCGTGAGCGAACAGGGCAAACAGCACTGCTATCCCGGTAAGTAACTTCTTCAGCTTCATATGAATTGTTTAAACCGCTGCAAAAATAATGGAAAATATGCTGATTTCCAGCGGCAAAGCTCTTAATCTATCCCCAAATTATATCCCTCTAACCATCAGCATACAAGGCCCTGCTGGAGCTCAGCCAGGAGGGATGTGGATGGATAACCACACCAGTTACTTCCGGAAGAAGGTACTCTTAAAGGTGGTGGTATTCCCCACGTTGTCTTTTACGACCACTTCTAACTCGCATTCGGTTTTATCAAGGATCTTATCGTCAAAATTATAGGTCAGGGTGTTAGTCTTTGGTTCGTACTCCATCAGAATCCACTCTCCGTTGTTGGTGGCCGAATAACTGTCTATCCCACTCAGGTCATCCGAGATGAGTAAGCTGAGGTACCTGTAATTGGTGAGCCACTGTTTGGGTTTAAAGTTCTTGGTTCTCACCTTGGGGGCGATGGTGTCCTTCGCCAGGGTATAAGTTCCCAGTTGTCTTGTCCGGGTTGTAAAAGTATTATTGCGCTTATAAGTGTTGCTGTAATCAGGCCTGAGCCTGCTGTCCAGCCGCGCGATAAACCATTGTTTTCTCTCTTCCATCGGGATGTGCGAAACATCAAAGCTTATGGTAAAATTCCGGTGTGCGGGTACGGTGTTCTGATGTATGGTCACTGTCTTCTCATCGGAACTGAGATCAATATAAAAGTCGTTATAAAAAGTGTTGGCAGGGAAATAGACCCTGGCAATTCCCAGGTCATAATTATTGGGTTTCTGGGCTACCAGGTAGTAATCAGTCTTCTTCGGGGACTCTTTTATTTCCAGGGGCATCCTTTTACC
Organism: Zeaxanthinibacter enoshimensis; assembly: GCF_004362865.1. Classification (GTDB taxonomy): domain Bacteria; phylum Bacteroidota; class Bacteroidia; order Flavobacteriales; family Flavobacteriaceae; genus Zeaxanthinibacter; species Zeaxanthinibacter enoshimensis. The sequence continues at coordinate 406,048 of NZ_SNYI01000003.1, forward strand.
CTTTACCGGAACTTTGAGGACGGTGGTATTACCTGCCAGGTCCTTTATCTGCAGGTCTACATCGTAGGTCTCGCCTTCCGCGATCTCCAGCTTCCCGTCGTTCTTGAGGGTGTTATAGATGCTCAGATTATTCCCGGGCACTTTAAAGCAACGCTGTACCCGCTGATAGGTCTTGCCAAAGTGTTCATAGTCTATCAGGGTGTTGAGGTACCGGGTCTCTGCAAAAGAAAAGGAATCAAAATCAAGATCACTGTAAACCTCCCCGTTAACCTTCTGTGTAATGGCATACGGCCCGTTCTTATTAGCAGCCATATCCTGGCGGTCATAAGTATCTATTCCAAATCCTATAGTACCCGCAGCGTTGAGAGTATCTGCCACGAAGGTGCCGTCTGCCTGTCTTTTAATATTCAGCTGGATCTTGGTATTAGCACGGTTCACCTGGGCATCCTCGGAAAGGGGGTACGCGTAAGCGCCCACAAGTGTAGGATCTGTAGCGTCTCTTATGCTATAACCGAAGAGCAGGGGATTGATTGGTTTTTCATTAAGGCTGTTGCGGATCTCGAAATGCAGGTGGGGTCCGGATGATCCCCCGGTATTGCCTCCATAGGCGATGAGTTCCCCTTTATCCACGGTAAGTTCTCCGTAGTCAGGAAACAACTCTATTTCATAGGTCTGCTTCTCATATTGTTTCTTCTTGATATACTCTTCGATCTTAGGGGCAAATTTTTGCAAATGAGCGTATACCGAAGTATAGCCGTTCGGATGGGCTATATAGATCACCTTCCCGTATCCCCAGTGACTGATCTTGATCCTGGTTACCGTACCGGGTCCTATTGATTTTACAGACAATCCTTCCCTGGATTGTGTTTTGATATCCAGGCCCGAATGAAAATGGTTCGAGCGTAATTCCCCGAATGTTCCGGCCAGGATGAGGGGAATATCCAAAGGGGATTCAAAAGCGTCCTGTGGGTAAGGTGACTGTCCGTGTACAAGGAAGCCAAACAAAAGAAAAAATGCAATTTTCAGTTTCATAGTATGGGAATTGCTGCGAAATTAAAGAATAGCGATCAAAATATGTTCTAAGATCGTGCCATTTTAAAATTTTAAAACCAGTTGTGCATCATGGTTGCTTTTGCGGAAAGGAACAACCTTCTTTCCGGCGGATGGTTTGGCCTGGGACACTGCAGGTAGTTGTGCCTTATGAATGTCCAGGTGGCTGATGATCAGACAGTCACGGCATGGTTAAACTTTCAGCGATATATACGGCCTTCACAGGCTGTGGAGCGGCTAATAATAATTCCCAAAAGTATTGCGCATCCGATGCAGGTATGTTAACTTTGTGTTGAACGCATGGAATTCTGTAAATGAGTGAATTGGTTGAGATCGTTGATTCTCTTGAAAACAAGATCAGCAAACTGCTACATAAAATAGAGTTGCTGAACCAGGCCAATAAAAAATTGGAAGGTGAATTAAATGATCTGGCCGCTGAGCGAGATACTATCCAGAACTCAGTCATGGCCTGGGAGGAGAAGTATAAAGCCCTTAAACTCGCGAATTCTATGCTGGGCAGTGATACAAACAAAACTGAAGCTAAGCTCAAAATAAATTCATTGATCAGGGAGCTGGACTATTGCATTGAACAGTTAGCTGAATGATGAGATCTCGAATATATGGCAGAAAAGCTTAAAATAAAGCTTTCTATAGCAGACCGGGTGTACCCTTTGACCATTGATCCAAGTCAGGAAGAAGGATTGCGTAAGGCAGCTAAGAATATTGAGCAGCTCGCCAAAAAATTTGAGCAGAATTACGCCGTGAGAGACAAACAGGATGTACTGGCCATGTGTGCCTTGCAGTTTGCCTCTAAAATAGAGCAGCGCGGGATAGAAAAACAAGAAGACACAAAGGACGTAACGGAGAGGCTTAAAGCCCTGAACGACCTCGTGAATTCGCACTTAAGCATAAAATAAGTTCTTTTACATACGTAAAGTTACTGCCCACATTGGTAATTTATTTTTGACAAACTCAACACTAATTAGTTTAAAAAGGGTGAGTTTAGGTTGTAAAAGCAAGCCTTCTTTGAAAGGATCCTTGATCAGCCTGTTAGCCCTAAACCTGTTTATCGGAGTTTGTACAAAACTTCCATCAATGTGGGCTTTTTTTGTTTAAAGCTGAAAGGATCACTGCTATTGGAAATGCCGGTAATATGCGGTACTAAAGTATTCCCCGGCTAATGGCGGGGGCAAACAAAACAAACTAAAATGGACATTACAACAATTATTATCGGAGTAGTCGCAGGACTGATCCTTGGGTTTCTCCTGGCTAAATTGATAGAAAGAGGGAAGGCTTCCAAAACAATAGCTAATGCTAAGAAAGAAGCTGCAGATATATTAAAAGATGCAGCCAAGCAGGGAGAAAGTATTAAAAAAGATAAGATATTCCAGGCGAAAGAAAAGTTCCTCGAGCTTAAGGCAGAGCATGAGAAGGTGATCATCTCAAAGGATAAGAAGATCGCAGAAGCAGAAAAACGTACTAGGGATAAGGAATCCCAGATCAGTAACGAACTGGCTAAAAGCAGGAAACTCAACGACCAGTTAGAACAGAAGATCAAGGAAGTAGATCACAAGACAGAATTCATTGAAAAGAAACAGGCAGAACTTGATAAACTTCACAAGAGCCAGGTTCAGCAACTGGAAGTGATCTCGGGGCTTTCTGCAGAAGAGGCCAAAAGCCAGCTGCTCGAATCCCTCAAGGAAACTGCAAAGACCGATGCCATGGCCTTTATGCAATCGACCATGGAAGAGGCTAAACTGACTGCTCAGCAGGAAGCAAAAAAGATCATTATTAATACCATCCAGAGAATTGGTACCGAGGAAGCGGTCGAGAACTGTGTCTCGGTCTTTAACCTGGAATCTGACGATGTCAAAGGTAGGATCATCGGTCGTGAAGGTCGTAACATCCGTGCCCTGGAAGCTGCTACAGGGGTAGAGATCATCGTTGATGACACCCCGGAAGCCATCATCCTGTCGTGTTTTGATTCGGTCCGGAGAGAGGTTGCCAGGCTATCCCTGCATAAATTGGTTACCGACGGAAGGATCCACCCGGCCAGGATCGAAGAGGTGGTACAAAAAACCGAGAAACAAATAGAGCAGGAGATCGCAGAGGTCGGGAAACGCACTGTGATCGATCTTGGGATCCATGGGCTCCACCCGGAGCTGATCAAAGCCGTAGGGCGAATGAAATATCGCTCTTCTTACGGTCAGAACCTTTTACAGCATTCCCGTGAGGTCGCAAAATTATGCGGTATCATGGCTGCCGAACTTGGGCTGAACCCCAAAATGGCCAAAAGAGCGGGATTGTTACACGACATAGGGAAAGTTCCGAATTCTGAAGCGGAGGTTGAAATTCCCCATGCTATCCTGGGAATGCAGTGGGCAGAAAAATACGGGGAGAAACCTGATGTGTGCAATGCCATTGGTGCTCACCACGATGAAATTGAAATGAAGACCCTGATCTCTCCGATCGTACAGGTTTGTGACGCCATCAGCGGTGCCAGACCAGGTGCAAGGAGACAGGTTCTGGACTCTTATATCCAGCGTCTGAAAGACCTGGAAGACATCGCCTTTGGATTTGGAGGTGTACAGAAAGCCTACGCAATACAGGCGGGTAGAGAGTTAAGAGTTATTGTGGAGAGTGAAAAGGTGAGTGACGAGAAAGCCTCGCAGCTATCTTTTGAAATCTCCCAGAAGATCCAGACCGATATGACCTACCCCGGACAGGTAAAAGTCACCGTGATCCGCGAGACCCGGGCGGTAAATGTCGCAAAATAACAAGTTTAATAAATCAGAATTTAACGAGCCTTCCGGGGCTCGTTTTTTATTCCGGCCATCGCTTTAATGACATTCAAAACAGGGGAGTAGCTTGGTACCTGCCCTGCTGTCTTCAGAACCTTTAAGCGGTTCGTTTATGGGACCTTGTTCCTGTATGGCTTCATAGAACGCTTTGGCCGATTCCTGCAGTTTATTCCGCCTGGAGATCACCTTCTTAATAATTTCCGGGGCATCTAACCGGTAAATATTTTCAGGCCATTTATTAAAACTTTCCCGGATAACCTCGTCGGTTAGTGTCTCCTGCAGGTACTTCGCTTCTTCCAAAAAAATGCTTTCAGGAACCTTCAGCAGGAAAAACCGGTCAAAATCCATCACCAACCCCGTCATATAATCAATATCGTTTTCCAGGGGTTGCACGTTGGGTAAAAAGCGGCGGTTAGAGATAAGGGTTGGGACAATTCCCCCCAGGTGGAAAAAAGCGTTATCCCTGTCGCCGGCCAGGGGCGTAGCGAGGTAACCGTCCGGCGTATCCTGAATCACCCAGCCCCACTGTTTGGCGTGCCGGTCCCAGTCGCCTATCAACAGGTCGAACAAACGGTTCCTGACCAGGATGTGTTTATCGATAGAGACCTGCCTAGCCGATTCTACCTTCAGCTCCTGAAGGTCTTCTGTGTCCATGATCTCCAGGACATTTTCCATGGCTGTCCAATTCGTTTTTCCTTCGGTTTCATACTCCAGCAAAAAAAGCCTGTTCCCGTATTTCTCATTGAGCGATCCCAACAGGGGCTGCTCGGGAACAAACACTACTTTTGGATGGGTGTGCATCAGTCCGGCCTTCTCGGCCATATCCGCTACCACGATGGCGGCGTAAGGGTGTTGTGCACTAACACCGTCGATGATGATGTTTTCCAGGGCGAGTTTCTCCGCGATATCCGGAACCAGGGGTTTTGGGTTTTTGGTAATGCTCCGGAGGGAATACCGTACCCCGGCTGGGGATTCGATCTCCAGGGAATGGGTTTGCTTTCCCCCACCTTCCTCGATGATCTTCATGCCACCCATCAGGGTGTCAAGGAAGACGATAGGAACGGTTACAGGGCTGGCCCAGGCATCCCGGTACTGCCGCCCCTGCATCAGCTTCTTCAGAGCGTTGGCCTGGTAGAGGTCTGTAGCCATAAGCTTAACCGAATCGTAGTCCCGCAGGTTCAGGTTATCTGAAGGACCTGGCTCCAGGATCACACTTCTTGCTTCTTCCCCGGAAGTGCTGTGGAGAGATATATATAACAACCCAATAAATAACAGTATTGCGATCAGGAGTGCTCCTAAAAATTTTTTCATGCCCCGGAATTAATTTGACCCTATACTACAGTATTTACATGAGAAATACGGGTGCTATACCAATTACTTTTAACCTGGTGGATCAGTAATTACAGGGGATTTACCCCTGGGTTAGTTAGTCACTGCAGGAACCGGAGGTGGCCCTTCGGGTAACATGGCCTCCCAGGTCTCATCTCCTTTCCTCCGGAGAAATTCTTCGCGGATCTCTTTCCGCAGGCCGGCGTTCTCAAAAAGATCTACCATGGTAAGTCCTAAACTCTTGGCAGCAAAAAGCATCCCTTTGTGACCAATACTCATTCCCCCGCAGGCTACCACCACCCAGGAATGCCAGGGGGCATTGTAGGGCGCCGTGGTTGCGAGCAGCGAGATCTCAGGGACAATGTAACTGACATCACCCACATCTGTAGACCCACCGCCCTGTAGCTCCCTATGAGGTTCCAGTTCTTTAATATCCCCATGCAGCCCCTGGGAAGTTAAGCCGTATGACTCCATGATGGTATCCGCGAAAGTGCGCTCTTCATCAGTATAAGTTATCGGTCCGACCAGTTCCATGTTTTTCTGTAATACTTTTGCCCCCCTCTCATTGACCAGGATCTCGTAAAGACCATTGTTCAGGGTCACTTTATGCTCCACTCCGGCCATTAATGCAGCTCCCGCTGCAATCTCTTTCATGCGTTCCGAAACTTCGGCAACCCCGCTTCTCTTGTAATCCCTGATCCAGATCCACACCGCTGCCTCTTCGGGAATTACGTTAGGTACATCCCCGGCTTTGGAATAGACGTAGTGCATCCGTACCGTTGGCTTTACATGCTCTCTCAGTGCATTGATACCGGTAGTGAAAAATTCGGCCGCATCCAGTGCGCTTCTTCCATTCCAGGGGTCTGCCGCTGCATGGGCACTCTTACCTTTAAACGAAACGGTGTAATCAGTCACCGCTTGTGAACTTTGCGTGCCGGCTTTATTCTTATAATCAGGATGCCAGTCGAGGCAGACATCAAGATCATTGAACAATCCTGCCCTAGCCATATAAACCTTCCCGGCCAGGTCTTCCTCGGCGGGAGTACCGTAAAACCTCACGGTTCCTTTCAGGTCCCCGGTTGCGATTAGTTCTTTGATGGCTATAGCGGCTCCCAGGCTTCCCGGGCCAAACATATTATGCCCGCAGCCATGGCCCGCAGCACCGGCTTCCAAAGGAGCCTTCCGGGGTTCAGCCTGCTGGGAAAGACCCGGCAGGGCATCGTATTCTCCCAGGATACCGATTATCGGACTCCCGCTGCCATAAGAGGCTACGAAAGCTGTAGGGATCTCAGCCACTCCTCGTTCTACCTTAAACCCATTCTGTTCGGCATAATCGGCCAGGATCTCTGCAGACTGGTATTCTTTCATAGCCGTTTCTGCATACTTCCAGATAGAGTCGCTCATTTGGATCAGTGATTTCCGGTGTTTTTCCACGGAATTCAGGACCGCTTGTTTTTTTGAAGAAATTTTATCCTGGGCCGCTGCAGATGTAAAAGACAGGGTACCCAGTAAAATGCTCAGCAGTATTTGATTTTTCATAGGAGTGGTTTAGTCCTATCAATGTTACAAATTTTTAGCGATTGAAAACGAAGGAAGTAAATATGATGAATAACATTAATTAGTGGGGAACCAGATATTAAAGGTAGCACCTTCCCCTAATTTGCCTTCTGCGCTGACCATCCCATGGTGGTTCTCTACAATTTTCTTGACGATAGCAAGGCCTATCCCTGTGCCTTCATATTCGTCCCGGCTGTGCAGGCGCTGGAATAATTCAAATAATTTGTCACTATACTTCTGGGAAAAGCCTACGCCATTATCGGAAATTACGAGATGGCAGTAATTATCTTTTTTCGGTAGTTTTCTCAGACCATTTGGTCTTTCGGAATAGATCTTACTTTCGATGGTGATCCGGGGCTTCCGGCCCGGAACCGTAAATTTCAGTGAGTTGCTGACCAGGTTAAGAATGAGTTGTTTAAACTGGAAGGGGATCACTTCCGCTTCACAAAGTTCTCCCACCTCGATCTCGGCCCCGGCTTTTTCGATCAGAACATGAAGGTCATTCAACACCTCGTTGACAATTTCGTTCATGTCTGTCTTCACATATACCTTATTCTCATTAGAAGCCCGGGAGTAGTCCAGCAGGTCTTCTATCAGGTTCTGCATCCTGGTAGCCGCCTGGGTAATCCTTTGAAAGTAATCCTCTCCGCGGCTGCTCAGGTTAGAAGTTTCCTTGTCTTCCAGTCGGGAAATAAAGGTCTGGATCTTTCGCAGGGGTTCCTGCAGGTCATGGGAGGCTATATAGACGAAAGAAGCCAGTTCCTTGTTCGTAGTACTCAGCTCCTTGTTCTTTAGTTTTAAATTCTGCTGGTATTGGAGGATTAATTTTTCCTTATTCTTAAAATCCGTCAGGTCGGTCATGATGATCCCTATGGTCGAAAGCTTGGGTTGGAGCGAGGTCATAGAAACCAGGGCAGGTCTTTTTTCATCCCCTACCCGAAGGAAAACTTCTCCCTTTGCCTGTCCCTTCAGTGCATTCCTGAACATATGCCGGAACTTTTCACGGGAATCCGGGTGTATAAATTCGAACAGGGAATTCCCGACGATCTTATCCCTGCTTTTGTTAAAAAGCTTTATAAGGTGGGGATTGGCAAAAGAGATAATTCCCTCTTCCGTTACATTGAGCGCACCTTCACCAATCTCTTCAATAAGTACACGGAAGGCGTGGTCGCCACTCTGCAAGGTGAATATCTCGGATTCTGCATTGGAATTGTTGTTAATGGCAAAAGCATCAACTTCTCCGGATTTTATGGCATTTACCAATTGGTTAGACTCCTCCAGGCGAATTTCCAATTCCTGGATTCGTTCAATTAGTCGATCTCTGGATGCACCTTTCTCCGTCATTTAGCTCGGTATGAAGAAATTTGTAAAACATTTAATGCCTTGGCAGGGTAGGTGTAACGGCTGTACGGGATTTGGTACGCTGGGTGGTAGTTGCAAAAACAGGGAAGTAGGTAACTTTGATCGGAAGAGATTTTAAACAAAACGGCTTTGATCCGGGGTAAAAAGGTTATTTCCGGGAATTGACCAGCAGCAGATACGCTGCGTATGGCCCGGCGTAACCTCCATATTTTCTGAATCACTATCATTTATCAATTGGTCGGATATTAAGACCTACAAGGACTTTCTCTTCGTTAGAAAGATCCCCTATAATTTTCCTCAGGGGTTCGGGAACCCTTCTCACCAAAGTTGGAATGGCAAAGATCTGGTCTCCTTCCGCCAATTGTGGATTTTCCAGTAAGTCTATAATTTCAATGTTGTAATTGTCGATGAGATGCTTCTTGCAATACTTTGTGATATTCTCAAGAGCAACCACCGATTTAGGAGTTTGCCCCGCAATGTAAAGGCGTAATTCCCATTTCTTTTCTTTTTTCATGGATTACCTAAATTAATTGGTCGTATCGGTCATCTGTTCTGTTGGCATGCTAAAATGGAATCCCTTATCGGTGATCCTGAATTCCTGGGCCTCCGGGTTATGTCCCATACCCCTGGCCTTAACAATTCTCATTGTACGGTTCTGTCTACGGTTCTTGCGGTTGTTATTAAGATCGATCCAGGCATCTGATAAGGAAGAGATCGCTTCTACCGTAAGATCTCCTTTATCCTTGAAATTAGCTTGAGTCAGCGCTGTGAAAACAGCATTGATCTGTTTGTTCTTCAGGGTATCAAGCAAGCGGATGAGCATTGCGCGGACCTCGCTGCTGCTCCCTATAGTAATCAGACTGCTAATGGGATCAACGATCACAGTTTTCGGCTTCAGCTCTTCCAGGGCATTGTAGAACCTGATCAGATGCATTTCCAGGCCCTGCAGCGAAGGTCTCGATGCCTTTATGTGCAGAAGTCCGGATTCTAAATGTGTTCTGAAATCTATCCCAATACTATCCATGTTGCGGATCAACTGTTCCGGGGATTCTTCAAAAGAGAAGAATAGCACCGGCTCTTCCCTGTTAATAGAGGCCATGGCAAAGTGTGCAGCCAGGATAGTTTTAGAAGTACCGGCCGACCCGGTGATCAGCGTACTGCTGCCGCGATATAGGCCTCCCTGGTCAAGGGATTCATCCAGTTGTTGCAGGCCGGTAGATACTACCTCTGTGGAGGAGCCGTAGGTAAGGTTCAGCGAAGTGACCGGTATCACTGAAATACCATTCTCGTTGATGAGAAAGGGGTATTCATTGGTTCCGTGCATGGAGCCACGGTATTTGACAATTCGCAATCTCCGGGTAGCTATCTGGTCTATCACCCTGAAGTCGAGCAGGATTACGCAATCGGAAACATATTCCTCCAGCCCCTGCCTTGTAAAGCTTTGTTTGCCGCGCTCACCTGTGATTACCGTAGTAACCCCTTTTTTCTTCAGCCAGCTGAACAGTCGCCTCAGCTCTGCTCTTAAGATACCGTCATTATCGATCCCTCCAAACAATGCTTCCACTGTATCGAGCACAACTCTTTTGGCACCGATACTATCTATGGCATGGTTAAGCCGGATGAATAAGGCTTCCAGGTCAAATTCCCCGGTTTCTTCAATCTCGGAACGTTCAATATGGACATGATCTACCTTGAGTTTACCGGATTCCTGTAATTCCTCAAGGTCAAATCCCAGGGACTTAACATTCAGACTAAGGTCTTTAGCCGTTTCTTCAAAACTCATGAAAACGCCCGGCTCATCGTGCTCTATAATTCCATTTACGAGGAATTGGACGGAAAATAAAGTTTTTCCGCATCCGGGGCCACCACATATCAGTACTGGTCTCCCGGTAGGAAATCCTCCCTGCATGATCTCGTCCAGGCCATTAATACCTGATGCGGTTTTCGGGAATTTATCTAGTGAGCTTTCGGTCATACGCGGTTTGTTTCGCATTTAAAAGACAAAAATAATTACAGAAGGGATAAAAAGTTGTTTGGTTTTACAGGAAATGTTGACCCAATTCAAGCAAAAGGCCTTTTGTAAGCAAAGCAGCAGGCTGAGCTAAGAGAAGGATTTACATTGAATCTTGCTTAATTTTTATTCCTCGGAGTCATCGGTCTCTTCCTCCTCGGATTCGGCAGCACGGAGAAGGTCGTTCTGTAGTATATTAAGTTTCTTAAGTTTTGTTTTCCAGGTGGCCAGCGCCTCCTTGTGTCGTTCAATATTCTGTACAACCTCCTGTACCAGGGGATTGCTGTCTGTAGCGCCTGAAAAGAACTGCAGGTTATTCTCCAACTGGCGAATTTCGTCCTTGGCATCTGAGATCTTCCTCCGGATAAAAGTGCGCTCCTTATAAAGGGCATCTTCATCCTCTGTTTTAGCCAGTTGCTGAATCTTGTTTCCGTACTTCAAAAGCTCAGCTTCCTGTTGTGATATGTCCAGTTTCCTGAAGATAGCATCGAGGATCTTATTAAATTTGTTGGTAATTGCCTTCTTATTGAATGGTACCCTGCCGTAAGATTTCCATTCGGTGATAAAGCCCTTGATGGACTCGATATCCTTTTCGCGGTCACCGGAAAGTTTAAACTCCTTTAACCGATCCAGGCATGCACTTTTATGTTCGTAGTTCTCAGCTTCCTTTTTATGATCCTTATTCTTCCTGGCATGTAAACGATCAAAGTAATGGTTGCAGGCCGTTTTAAATTCTTTCCAGATGCTATCTGAATATTTCCGGGGAACATGGCCGATCTGTTTCCACTCGTTCTGGATGCGTTTCATCTCCGGGGTAGTTTGTTCCCAGTCCTCACTGTCCTTAAGTTTTACGGCAAGTTCCAGCAGTGCCCGCTTCTTATCCAGGTTTTCCTGCTGTTCCTTTTTAAGGTTCTTATAATACGCATTCTTGTTCCTGTTAAAGGTGCGTACCGCGGTCTTGAATTTGGACCAGGTGGCCTCGTTCACTTTCTGGGGTACTTTTCCTGCTTTAAAGAAAGCTTCCCTTAAGGCTTCCACCTCTTTGATCTGTTGCTGTATAGCCCTGTGGTTATTTGCCACGTTATTTGCTATATCCGAAATCCTTGCGATGATCTCCTCTTTTTTCTCCAGGTTCTTTTCGTAGCTCTTTTCCAGCTCCTTGTAATGTTCCTGTCTACGCTGGTGCATAGCCTTGGTGGCATTGCTGAACTGTTCCCAGATCTTTTCCCTGTGTTCCTGGTCTACCGGGCCAATATCTTCTTTCCAGATCTTATGAAGGGTCTGCAGTTCCCTGAAAGCTTTGTTCAGGTCGGGTTCTTCGGCCAGCTTTTCAGCTCGCTCGATAAGCTTGAGTTTCTCCTCAAGGTTATGTTTAAAATCAAGATCCCGCAATTCCCTGTTCAGGTGCAGGAAATCATAAAAGATCTCGATGTGGTGGTGGTAAGTCCGCCACACATCATTGTAGCTGCTGCGGGGAACCGGCCCGGCATTACGCCAGCGCTCCTGCAGATCTTTAAAATTCTTATAGGTGGTATTAATGTCTTCCTCAACATTTACCAGGCTTTTGAGTTCTTCGATGATCTCCAGCCGGTTGTGAAGATTACTCTTCAGGTTCTGTTCCAGATTTTTGTAGTACTGGTTGCGCTTCTCCCGGTAATCAGCATAAACCTCATTAAACTGTCGTTTTGTTACGGAGTTGTATTTGAAATCGATCTCGTTTCCACCTTTGCTGATGAAATCTTCCTTCTTTTCCTCCAAAAATTCCTGGAACTTAAGATCAAATTCTGTTTTTATACCTTCCACATGTCTGCGGATTGCCTGTACTTTTTCGTTACGCACCAGGCGCTGCAGTTCTCCAACAAGATTTTCCATGGACATCTCGTGGTAGTCCAGCATGGGAATATGATGCCTTTGGTGATTGTCTTCGTCCTCGGCGTCCTCTGCATTAGATTCGTCTATCTCTTCCTGCAGCTCTTTTTCAGCGGAATCTTCTGAAGTTTCTTTCCCGCCTTTCACTTCAGACTCGACCGGCGCTTCCTGCTTAGCTGCAGCTTCGCCCGGAGTCTCCTGGATATCCTCCTTCTCAGTGCCTTGGGTGTCTAGCGAATGCTCCTTTTCGGGTATATTTTCAGTGCTTTTCTCCTGGGTGGTATCCGTCCCGGTAGTTCCTGATTTTTCATTTCCCCCTACAGCATCCTGTAGTTTGTCCTTCTGCTCTTCCAACATGATCTGGATGTTTAAAGCGCCTCATTAGTCTGATTGCATATCTAAGATAATAACAAGGGCGCACACTGCAAAGGTATGGAAAGAACTTTTTATGGGGTCATATCGCACAGGCAAGCCGCCATGCTCAGGAATTCCAGATCTGCCAGGACTTTTCTGCCTGCTGCTTCAGCATCTCGTGACCATTCATGGTTGTGGCCCCCCGGCTTTGTCCTTCAGCCAGGAAGGCGGTAAGCGGGGGATTATAGATGAGATCGTACAGGAGATGGCCTGCTCCGATTCCGTCGTAGGGAATATCGGGTTTCCTTTTGGTATCCGGAAAAGTACCAAGGGGCGTACAATTCACAAGGAGGGTGTTTTCCGCTATGATCCGGGAGTTCAGATCTTCGTAATGGTATTGACTGCCAAGGGGATTCCTGGACACAAATGTGTAACTGATTCCCTGTCTTTCCAATACATACGCTACCGCTTTGGAGGCTCCGCCTGTTCCAAGGATCAATGCTTTTTTGTGTGATGGTTCCAGGTAGGGCAGGAGCGAAGTTTCGAATCCGTAAATATCGGTATTATAGCCCGTAGTGCCGCCCGGAGTAAATTTAATGGTATTGACTGCCCCGACCTTTGCGGCTTCGGGGTCTATTGTAGTCAGCAATGGTAAAACGGCTTCCTTGTAAGGGATGGTCACGTTTAATCCCTGCAGCTCACCGGGGGACTGTAACAACGATTCCAGCTCTGAAATGTCAGACAGATCAAAGTTGACATACGAATGGTCGCTTAACTGCAAGCGGGAGAATTTCTCCGAAAAATAGTTCCTGGAGAAGGAATACGAAATGTCTTTACCTACCAGGCCAAATTTATGCATTGTCTTTCCTGTTTTTCCCATACCAGTCTAACCCTAACAGGATAAGAATACCAAAAATAATGAAAAGTAAAGCCCACCACGTCTCCCCAAGAGAGGTGTCCGGCAGGTATCTTTCATAGTTCAGGATTATGGGGTCGCCGTTAGAATCATACACCACGCTTCCATCTGCAGCGGTTTGGATTATCGTTCTTTTCCAGGGCCAGACTACCCCTAGTGATCCCGTGATAAACCCAATGATGACCGCAGTGGTCACATTCTTGTAATGTTTCAGAACATAACCGAGTAAATGGGATAAGGACACAAGGCCCGTAGCAGACCCCGCAGTAAAAACGGCAAGGATGAGCAAGGTATCAAGTCTTTCCTCCTCGTTTATAAAACTGAAATCACCCCGTATCATTTCGGCTATGGTGTCATATAGTGCATTGACCGAATCTACCAGGAGTAAGACGTAATTGCCCAAAAGGATCAAAATAAAGGACCCGGATAAGCCCGGCAGGGTCATTCCTGAAACACTGATGATGCCACAGAGGAAGATAAACAGCAAATTATCGTTCTCAGTTGCAGGACTAAGGAAACTAATGGAAATCCCCACGATCAACCCAATGATTCCCGCGGTCACTGTAGTTCGGTTCCAATGCTCAAAATCCTTGGAAATAAAATATATAGAACCGATGATCATCCCGAAAAAGGTGGCCCAGACAAAGAGCTCTTTGGTCTCCAGGAAATAGTCGAGTAACTTGGAAACGCTGAAATAACTCACCAGCATCCCAAAGATGATCAGGCTGAGAAAGGGCCCGTTCACATAGCGGTAGAAACTTCTGAAACGCCCTCCTAATAACAGTTTAAATGCTTTGAGATTTATCTTTTGCAGTGAGTAGATGAATTCTTCATAGAACCCTGCAACAAAAGCTACGATCCCACCGGAAACCCCGGGCACCTTGTTGGCCGCACCCATACATAGTCCTTTAATGAACAGGAAGAAACGGTCTGTTAATGTCCTGGGTTCGTACATAGGGGCAGATGGCTTAATTTCGGGCAGCTAATTTTTCAAGTATAAAAATAAGGGAAAAACCAAGGATTGCCAGCACGATGGCAAAAAGGAGTTGATTGTCCCCGCCGAAGTTAAATGGAGAAACATTCTGTTCTGCAATAGCGACGACCTTCTCACCATACACCTTGGTCTCGAGGACTTCTTTCCAGGGCCAGATCTTGTTGAGGCTTCCGAGGATAAAGCCCGTCAGTAAAGTCAGGGTCAGGTCCTTGTAATTGCTGAACATCCATTTCAGGATTCGGGCGAAGCTGAGTAAGCCAAAGATTGCTCCAATACCAACGGTCACGATCAGGCCTAATTCTCTTTCATGTACGACATCGAGTACGGTCTTATAGGAACCTAAAAGTACCAGGATAAATGCACCTGAAATTCCCGGCAGGATCATTGCACAGATCGCCAGGGCTCCGGAAAGGAACAGAAATGGCAGGCTGGTTGTATCCTCTATAGGAGGCAGCGAGGTGATATACCAGGCTAGTGCGGCCCCGGCAATTAGAAAGAGGATCTTTGCCAGCGTCCAGCGCTCAATAGCCCTGGCAACTACCAGTACGCTGGCCAGAACGAGGCCAAAGAAAAAGGACCATAGAAGTATAGGTTGGTTTTCCAGCAGCCAGCTGATCATCTTAGCCAAAGAGGCAACACTTATAAATATCCCGGAGAAAAGTGCAAGGAGGAATCCTCCGTTCAGTTGGCGCCAAAAGGCCATAAAGCCTTCATTGCGCCAGGTGCGGAACAAAGAGAGGTTGATATTGTTGATAGAGGTTATTAATTCTTCGTAGATACCGGAGATAAAGGCGATGGTTCCCCCTGAAACTCCGGGTACTACATCGGCGGCCCCCATGGCCATTCCTTTAAGAATTAATACGGTATACTGAATGCGGTTTCGTTCTCCCATAAAAAATAAAAAACAAAAGTAGTTTTTTATTCGGAAGCTTTCTTAATATCAGTAATTATGTTTTGTGCCCAATCCGAATGATAAATTTCCGGGTATTCTGCCTGGAAAAAGGACAGTTTGCTGATATCGTGCCGTATAGACTTGATAAATCGCTTTCGCGCTTTTGCGGGTTGATCAGAAAGTAACAGGGCTCCTGCCAACATATATTCCAGTTCGGTGGCCTCGGGGAAGAATTCCAGGCCTTGCTTCAGGATCTGTACCGCAGCTTCAGGTTCCTGGTTGTTCCTTACTACCCTGGACCATAACATCCAGGTTTCCAGTTCATAGTTACCCAGGTCTACCGTCTGCTTAAAAGAGAAATCCGCTTCATCAAGATTGCCGAGGGCAGCGTGGATCTTCGCGCACTTTTTCCAGTATAATGGGTTTTCCTCGTCTATATTGATGGCTTTGTTGATATAATAAAGCGCTTTTTCGTAATCCGCATGCCGGTAATAATACTGGGTGATGGCGAGCCATCCCTTATCCAGTAAGGGGTCCTCGTGAACGGTTTTATAGTAGTAGTATTTGGCCATGTCCTCGTTCCCGAGTTTTTCATGACATTTCCCGATACGCAGGTAGGCATGGGAGGTGGGGTCATCTATGGCGATGGTGGTTTCATAACTTTCAATAGCCTCCTCAAATTTTCCCAGTTTTTCCAGGACCTTCCCTTTTTCAAAATAAGCACCGATAAAGGTGTCGTCAGAGATCACCGCAAAATCAAATGCCGTAAGGGCCTCAGGGTACATACCTATGGTAAAATACTGTTTCCCCAGTTGATGCCAGGCCACCTGGCAGTATGGATTGCGCTCAAGGAAATTATTGAGGTATTGAATTGCGCCCTCGTAGTCTTCCAGGAACTCAAAGCAGTAAATGACGTTGTAAAGGGAAGAATAATCCTCCTCGTCAAAAGCAACACACTTCATGAAATTGATCTTAGCCTGCTGAAAATCATCCATAAAGAGGTACTCCATCCCAAGCAGGGAGTAGATGTCAAAGCTCTCTTCAGCCATTTCCAGGGCTTGGTGCAGTAAGAGCACGGCAGCTTCGTGGTTGTCTTTCTTTGAATAGATGTTGGCGCGCTGTATGTAGATCTCTTCATTGCCACTATCGAGCAGCTGAAGATCATCCAGGATACGTTCTGCCACATCCAGGTTGTTCTCAAAAACCAGTACTTCTACGTCCAGTAACCGTAATTCAATGGCATCTGGATGCTGCTGAAGTCCAATTCTGATTGCTTTCTTAGCCAGCGATATTTTCCCGTTGTTCAAGTAATGATGAATGATGTCCTCAAAGTCTTCAGCGTCAAAGAAATAGACGTCATCAGTTTTGAGCATGGATTCGAACTTGGCTATGGGCTTGCTGGGTTTTCCGTTGGAGTTAAACGCCATAGTTACTAAGGTTGGTTATACTATGGAATTAAAAATAACATTTTTGATACCATGCATTTTCTTATCTTCCTGTTTATATTAACAATATTGTTAACAGCTTTATTGCTCAATTTCCGTTAAAACTTCTAGGATGATATCGCATCCTTCTTCGATTTCCTCAATAGATATAGGCAATGGCGGCGATATCCGCACTGCCCTTGGTTCAAATAATAACCAGAATAACACCAGTCCCCGGCGGGCACATTCCAGTACAATCTTGTTGGCTGTTTCCGGATCTTTGACCATCATTGCCAACATCAGGCCCTTTCCGCGTATCTCGGTGATCAGTTTATGCTGAAGCTTTTTCCTGAAAACCTGCTCTTTTTCCAGGGTCTGTTCGATCAGTTGCCCGGAGGTTATCTCATTTAAGGTTGCCAGTGCTGCCGCAGCAATGACAGGATTTCCCCCGAAGGTGGTTATATGCCCTAATTTTGGCTTGTCGCTCAGTAATTGCATCAGCTCGTGAGAGGCGGTAAAAGCACCTACCGGCAAGCCGGAAGCCATTCCCTTACCCAGGACCAGGATATCAGGAATACAGTTGTAGTGTTCAAATGCAAAGAGTTTTCCTGTTCGGCCAAAACCAGGTTGGATCTCATCGAGCACCAGCAAAGCTCCTGTCTCGTCACAGCGTTCCCTGACCTTTTGCAGGTAATCCCCTTCGGGCATGATAAAACCTGCTCCCCCTTGGATGGTCTCCAGTACTACCGCAGCGGTGTTCTCATCAATCTGATCAAGATCCTCCGGGTTGTTGAAGGAGATATGGGAAACCCCGGGAACCAACGGCCGGAACGGGGCCAGTCGCTCCTCGTAGTCCATGAGACTGAGACTGCCCATGGTATTCCCGTGATAAGCGTTTCTCGCCGCAATGATCCCTGTCCTGCCTGTTGCACGGCGAGCTAATTTAATCGCTCCTTCCATGGCTTCAGTACCCGAATTCACCAGGTAGGTGGACTCCAGCGGTTCAGGGAGCAGGGACGCAAGTTTTTTACTGTATTCCACGGCCGGGGCCTGGATATATTCCCCGTATACCATAACGTGCATGTAGCGGGCTGCCTGCTCCTGAATCGCTTTTACTACCGCCGGGTGACAATGACCCAGGCTGCAGGCAGATACCCCGGCGACAAAATCCAGGTGTGCCCTGCCATCCGTGTCATAGATATAGCTCCCACTGGCATAAGAGATCTCAAGCGCAAGTGGGTGGGGGGTAGTTTGTGCCTGGTATCTGAAAAAATCTTCTTTCATGTACTAAGGCTTTTTTTTGCCAGCCCCGCTGTTGTCTGCGGGTAAGACTGCTTTTTTATTGGCGGTGGTGGGTTGATCCTTTTTCCGGGGATCCTCTTCCAGAGGATCTTCCTGTGTGCCCTCCAGGTCTATCGGGTGATCAACCCCGCGTATCTTGACCAGTTCAATATTGTTGTCGTCTTCATCAAAGATACCGTCCTTACTATAGATACGTTCGTCCCCCCTCCAGATGAAACCTTTCAGTTTCCGACTGTTCTCAGGTAAGTCCTTTGGAGGAAAGATATCGCCGTCAGGATTGGTAAAGAAGGTGATGTCTTCAATATCGTTGTTCTCCAGTGTCATCCGGATGGCACTGCAGATCGTCTTGTTGATGCCCATCAGTTTCTCATCGTCATCATACATGTAATAAATGACCTCGGTATTCTTGACCAGGTCTACGTAGTCCAGGCTGTTGTCCTTGAACTTCCCGTAGAGATCCTTGCCCTTTGCCTGGTTAAATCCTACTTTTCCTATACTATCCTGCGAAATGATAAATGCATTATTGATGACCTTCAGGGAATCGAGCTTTTCCGTTACCAGGTCCGAGACCAGGTGAATACTGTCCCCGGTCATTTGATTGTCAACGTTCCATATTACCGGGTTGCGGATAAGCTGGGTAACTCCAGTTCTCTGCTCAAAGTGAATAGAATCACATTTCCCGCTGAGGTCTGTCTTATAAAATTTTGCATTCCGGAAGGCCCGGAGGATACGGTCTTCGGGTTTACCGGTAACCATAAGGGTATCGCCGTGCATATACAGCGAATCTTTTTCGACCAGGCTTATGGAAACGGCACGTTTAGTGGCAAAAACCGAGTCCTTATCCTTGTACACCTCCGCGTAATGCGCCCGGATCACTCCCTTATTAATGGTATCGGTGACCTTAATATTGTTGGTGGCAGAAGCAAATTGGGCCATCTTATTAAAGTAGACACTATCCCCTTCAATGATACGGTTGTTGTAATCTATCCGGGTATTCTTGATGCCGTAACCGCTTTCTACTTTGGTATCGTAAAAACCTCTTTCACAATAGATCTTATAGGTCTCCCCGGTAATGGTCGAAGGACCGTACATGTAGGCATTCTTGGAGGTAGTGTAATAGTCCAGCTGACTGGATTCGAGCTGATATTCCGGGTTATTGATCTTAACGCTCTCCAGGAACTGGTATTTCTTCTGCTCCATGAAATAGCGCCCGATCTCGCTGGTCAGCGTATTTACAGAATCCACCACAGTACCGGAACTACGGTAAAAAGATTCCTGCTTTTCACGATCAAAATAGAGGGTGTCTGTCCGCAGGGTCATAGAAGCATTTTTCAGCACAACTCTTTCGTAAGCCTTCGCCAGCCGGGTGTCCCCGTTGTATTCGATCTTCCCACTGGTCATCTGAACCGAGTCTCCTTGTTTTAAAACTATATTTCCAAGGGCTTTCAGCCGGTTTTCTTTTTGGTAGAAGATGGCAATATCACAATAGAGATCCGCACCCTGGTGTTCAAACTGCACTTGCCTGTCGTCCTTGCTGAAGATGGCGGCTCCCGGATACTTGCTTTCGTCCTTGGTGAAATTTGCGCCGTAGACAATATTGATCTGCTGCCCTTCGGAGGGTTGGTCCTGGGCAGACCCCGCAATGGGGGCTAATAGTATACAGATAAGTATCAGCAGTTGCTTCAAACCGAGAATTTGGTCCAAAAGTAGAACATTTTAAAGGAGTTGACCACCCGAAGGCCCGATTTAGGATTTCCTTGGGAAGTCAGGTTTTTACCGGTTGATGGTCTGTGTCCTGTCCGGACCGACAGAAACGATCGCGATCGGCACGCCCAGTTCTTTTTCCAGGAAATCAATATAAGTGTTTAATGCATCCGGCAATTGGGAGGCTTCTGTCATCTTGGTCAGGTCTTCTTTCCAGCCTTCCATTTCCGTATATACCGGGGTCACATTCTCTGCCTCTATGTTAAAAGGCAAATGCTTGATTTCTTTTCCCTTATAGTTATAGGCAGTACAAACCCTGATCTTTTCTATCCCGCTAAGAACATCGGCTTTCATCATCATTAATTGGGTTACCCCGTTTACCTGTACCGCGTATTTTAAGGCAACAAGGTCCAGCCAGCCACAACGTCTTGGTCTGCCGGTGGTCGCACCAAATTCATGACCAACGGTGGCAATGGTTTTCCCCGTTTCGTCAAAGAGTTCCGTAGGGAATGGCCCGCTTCCTACACGGGTTGTATAAGCCTTAAATATCCCGAAGACCTCTCCTATAGCGGTAGGGGCGATCCCCAGCCCGGTACAGGCTCCTGCAGCTGTTGTGTTGGAAGAAGTCACATAGGGATAAGTTCCGAAATCAATATCGAGCAATGATCCCTGGGCGCCTTCAGCCAATATCTTCTTGCCGGAGCGAAACGCCTGGTAAAGGTATTCTTCGCTATCGATGAATTTCAGTTTCTTCAGTTCCTTGACCGCGGAAAAGAACTCGGCTTCCAGTTCCTGGAGGTTGTACTGAATGTCAACATCGTAAAAATGGATCATGGCTTCATGCTTATTCGCCAGGGCCCTGTATTTCTCTTTCCAGTCGTCCATTTCAAGGTCCCCTACACGCAGGCCATTACGGCCGGTCTTATCCATATAAGTGGGACCTATACCTTTGAGCGTAGATCCGATCTTGGCTTTACCTTTGGCGGCTTCTGAAGCTGCATCCAGTAAACGGTGGGTCGGTAGGATAAGGTGTGCCTTCCGGGAAATGAGCAATTTGGAAACGATATCAATATTGAACTGCTCCAGGTTTTGTAATTCCTTCCTGAAGATGACCGGGTCTATCACCACCCCGTTCCCTACAACATTGATCGCATTTTTATGAAAGATTCCCGATGGGATGGTATGGAGAACGTGCTTTATCCCGTCAAACTCGAGGGTGTGACCCGCATTGGGACCTCCCTGGAAACGGGCTATAATGTCATAATCCGTGGTAAGTACATCAACAATTTTTCCCTTTCCTTCGTCTCCCCATTGAAGACCTAATAGCAAATCTACTGCCATAAATAATAGCTGATTATTTTGTTTCTTTTTCGTCTTTATTACGAGTACCGTAGAAGTAAAGCGAGTGATTATTGATCTTAATATCAAAGACCTCTTCGATGGTTTTTTTGATAGACTGGATCCGGGGATCACAGAACTCTACCACTTCCCCCGTGTCTGTCAGGATAACGTGATCGTGCTGACGATCAAAATATGATTTTTCGTATTGCGCCTGGTTTTTCCCGAACTGGTGTTTCCGGACCAATTTACATTCAAGCAGCAACTCTATGGTGTTGTATAAAGTAGCACGACTCACCCGGTAATTCTTGTTCTTCATGTTGATATAGAGCGATTCTATATCAAAATGTTCATCACTTTCGTAGATTTCCTGGAGTATCGCGTAGCGTTCCGGAGTCTTCCGGTGGCCGTTCTCTTCTAGGAAAGCGGTGAATACATTCTTTACAATTTCCTGGTTGTTAATGTCCATGGTACCGTCTACAGTATCGAGGTGCAAATGTAGGGTTAAAAATTAAATTCTGAAGACTTTATCAATTCCATTGATGCCTTTCAGATGGTCTATCAGCTTCTTGAGAATGTTCTTGTTCTTCACTACCACAGTGATCCTTCCCGTAAAGGTTCCGCCGTCTGTACTGAAATTCAGGTTGCGCATATTTACGTGCATATTATCCGAAATAATTTCGGTGATCTCGTTCATCAGCCCCAGGTTATCAATACCGGTCATTTTGATCTCGGCAGTAAATTCTTCCTGGGTAGAATCGATCCATTTCGCACTGATTATGCGGTAGGCGTAATTGGACTGCAGGGAAATGGCGTTGGGGCAGTTCTTCTTGTGAACTTTGATCCCTTCATTAACACTGACAAAGCCAAATACATCATCTCCCGGGATGGGCTTACAGCATTGAGACAGGGTGTAATTGAGGCGTTCCTCCTCTTTGCCGAAAACGAGCAGGTCGTACTTGGTAGTGATCTCGTCTTTATCGATATCCACGGGAGTCGCCGGCTTCCGGATCTTGTTCTTAAAGAAACTGATGAAGGCGTTGTTGTAGGACGAAGCAAAATCTTTGATCTTCTGGTTATCTATCGCCCCGATGGCTACCCTGTAAAACAGGTCCAGGCTTGTTTTCAGTTTAAAGAAAACAACCATTTTATTGATCACTTCTTCAGAAAGATTGATCTTCTGGGATTTCAGTTTTCGCCTGAGGATCTCTTTGCCTTCCATGGCAACTTCCTTCTTTTCCTCCCGCAATACAGAACGGATCTTTGACCTGGCGCGTGCGGTTGTAGCGTAGTTGAGCCAGTTCTGGTTGGGTTGGGCATGTTCAGAAGTAATAATATCTACCTGGTCTCCACTGTTCAGGACGGTGTTCAGTGGCACCAGCTTGCCGTTTACCTTGGCGCCCCTGGTTCTCATCCCCACTTCGGTATGGATATGGAAGGCGAAATCGAGCGGGGTCGCACCTTTGGGAAGGGATTTTAGGTCTCCCTTGGGTGTAAAAACAAAAATTTCCTTGGAATAGAGGTTCAGCTTAAACTCTTCGACAAAATCAACTGCGCTGCCGTTGGAATTTTCCAAAGCGTCCTGTAAGCGGTTCAGCCAGACTTCGATTCCCTGTTCTTTCTGGTCCCCATGCTTATATTTAAAATGCGCGGCATACCCCTTTTCAGCAATTTCGTGCATCCGTTCACTCCTGATCTGTACCTCTACCCATTTGCCCTGCGGGCCCATTACGGTGATGTGCAGGGCTTCATACCCGGTCGACTTAGGGGATGAGATCCAGTCTCTTAGGCGGATCGGATTAGGGGTAAAGTGATCCGTGACCACGGAATAGATCTTCCAGGCGAGGAACTTTTCGTTCTGCCTGTCCGATTTATAAATGATACGAATGGCAAACTTGTCGTAGATCTCGTCAAAGGAAACATTCTGGGTCACCATTTTTTTCCGGATGGAATAGATGGATTTCGTACGTCCTTTGATGGCGTAATTCAGCCCTTCCTTGTCCAGCGAATTATGGATTATGGCAGAGAAATCATCGATATATTTCTGTTGCTCCTCCTTGGTCTCTTCGATCTTGCCCAGGATATCGTTATAAACCTCCGGTTCCGTATACTTAAGGCTGAGATCCTCAAGTTCGGTCTTGATATTGTAGAGTCCGATCCTGTGTGCTACGGGGGCGTAGATATAAAGCGTCTCGGAAGCGATCTGTACCTGTTTGTGTTCCGGCATCGCGTCCATGGTGAGCAGGTTGTGGTAGCGATCAGCGATCTTGATGATGATCACCCTAACGTCATCGTTCAGGGTCAGCAGCATCTTCCGGAAATTCTCCGCCTGCTGGGAGATGTTCATGTCCTTATTCAGGTGCGCTATCTTGGTCAGCCCGTCCACGATCCTGGCTATGGTCTCCCCGAACATACGTTCAATATCGTCCAGGGTATACTCTGTATCCTCAACTACGTCGTGAAGCAGGGCAGAGGCAATAGAAACAGCATCCAGCCCGATCTCTGACGCCACGATCTTGGCCACAGCGATAGGATGGAAAATATAAGCTTCCCCAGACTTGCGCCTTTGGTTCTTGTGGGCATCCACAGCAACGTCAAAGGCCGAGCGGATCAGTTGTTTATCCTCTTTGCTCAGGGTCTGGTAACTGATTCGCAGCAATTCCTTATACTGCTTCGCAATCTCCTTGTTTTCTTTCTCTATAGCCGCTTCCGTCCTCATAAAATAAAAATACCACAATCTTTACTTGTAACCAACAAAAATCATGCCCTAAGCTCCCTGATCCTGTCCTTTAATGGGGGGTGTGAATAATGCACAAAAACATAGGTTTTGTGCGGGGTGAGGTTGCTCAGGTTGTTCTTGGATAATTTCTTGAGAGAGCTGATCAGGGGTTCCGCACTGTATGTGCTTTTCGCATAATGATCCGCCTGGTATTCAAACTTCCTGGAAATATAATTCATCAACAGGCCGGTACATTCCGAAACCGGGCTGTACAGCAGCCCGAACCCTACAAGAGCAGCATGGAAACTGGGCTGGGAAACCCCGATGGCCAATGAGAATTCCGGGTTGTTGATAAAGAGCGACAACAGGAACAGGGTAAGACCGGTGGTCAGGATAGCTACAGCGAGGTTGATGAGGATATGGTTCTTTTTGTAATGGCCAACCTCGTGTGCGAGAACCGCAACTATCTCTTCTTCCTCCAGGTCGTTTACGAGGGTATCGAACAAGGTTACGCGCTTTTCTTTGCCGAAGCCCGAGAAATAGGCATTAGCCTTGGTGGACCTTTTTGATCCGTCAATGATGAAGATGTTCTTCAGTTCAAAACCTACGCCCTTGGCATATGCTTCGATCTTATCCCGGAGGGATCCGTTTTCCAAGGGGGTTTGCTTATTGAAAAGAGGGACGATCAGTTTGCTGTAAAACAGGTTCATAAAGACCGTAAAGACAGCGATCAGCAACCAGGCATAGAGCCAGAACCACGCACCGCTAAGCTGGTAAAGAAGAATGACTGCCGTCATAATCCCCCCACCGATCATAGCCATAAGCAACCAGCTTTTGAGCTTATCGATAAAAAACAGCCGGGGAGTAGTCTTATTAAAACCAAAACGTTCTTCTATCACAAAGGTGTGGTAATAAGAAAAAGGTAATGTGAGTAAATCTGTACCTATAAAGATCAGTCCGAAGAACAATAGTGCCATAGGGATGGTTCTGTCCGTAATGCTCCTGACCCATTGATCGATGATTTCAAAGCCACCCAGGAAAAGTACAAGCAGGGTCAGCACTAAGGAGAATGCAGAAGTGACCAGGCCAAAACGGTAATTAATGTATTTATAGGCCTGGCTTTTGGCATACTGTTCTTCTTCATACACATCCGACAGTGACTCGGGGACAGGGTCAGAAAAGTGCCGTGCATTGAGAAAATTCAGCCAGGTTTCCCACGCAAATTGCAGGACAAGTAGACTGATAATGATTATAAATAAGAGTTGGTGATTCATTCCGCTGGTTGTATTGGTTTTGGTCTGTATGCAGGTAAGGAAAATTAAACACGTGGAAATCCTCTTTGGCGCATCGCCTCAAATATAAGTATTGCGGCCGATACGGAGACATTCATCGAATCAATGGCTCCCTGCATGGGGATGATAATATTGGAATCGGAATTGCTCAGCCATTGTTCGCTGAGCCCGGCGGCTTCTGTTCCCACGACAATGGCTCCTCCCACGCTAAGATCCACTTCGTGGTAAGGTTTGGAGGCACTTAAAGCGGCACACCAGATCTGCAGCTTCTGCAGTTTCAGGAAATCAATAATTTGCTGGGTGGTACCTGTTGCGACAGGGACGCTGAAAAGACAACCGACACTGGAGCGGATGATATTGGGGTTGTAAAGGTCTGTCCTGGGGTTGGCGATCAGTACGGCGTCTAATGCTGCGGCATCAGCAGTTCGTAATAGAGCGCCAATATTTCCCGGTTTCTCGGGGGCTTCGGCTACGAGAACCAGCGGATTCTTTCGATTAAAACTGAGGTCCTCCAGGTCGTGTTTCCCGGCCTGCATTATGGCCATTACACCTTCGGTACCGCCCCGGTACGCAATTTTGCGGTAAATTTGTAAGGAAACATGTATGACGTGATCCGGAATGCCCTGGTTTCGTAAAATCTCTTCTTTTTTCCCCGGAGGAACCAGCTCAGGACAGAGTAGAAGGGATTCCACCTTGTATCCGGCGCCCAATGCCAGGTTCAGTTCACGGATTCCTTCCAGGACGAAAAGTCCGCTTTTACGCCGGTCCCTGGACTTTTCCTGCAGGGCAGTGATCTTTTTTACAATGGGATTCTGGGGGCTGCTGACCTCTGTGATTCTGATCATAGCAACAAAAGTAGTATAAAGCGTAAACATGACGGAATATTAACGACTAACGAAAGAAAATATATGAGGCTGATATTCACATTTGTGATCTTGTTGCTGTTCGGCATCTCTTGTAAGGATAGTAATAAACAGACCAGGGACGAAGGGGCGACATCTCAGGATTCCGTTACCAGGGTGGATAAAAGCTATCCCGAGGCATTGGAACAGGTTTTTGAAGCCCATGGGGGACTGGATATGTGGGAATTACAGCGGACCCTGAGGTTTACGATCACCAGGAATGGAAATAAAGAGGTGCATACCATAGACCTGCAGTCCAGGAAAGACAGGGTGGATGCGCCGGAATACAGCATGGGGTCTGACGGTGAAAATGTCTGGTTGCTTGACCCGGAGGGAAAATACGAGGGTGACCCGGTCTTTTACCACAACCTGATGTTCTACTTCTACGCGATGCCGTATGTCCTTGCTGACGAAGGGATACGATACAGCGAGGCAGAACCTTTGAAATTCGGGGATAAGGAATATAAAGGATTCAGGATACAATACGAAGCCGGAGTTGGAGTAAGCCCGGAAGATGAATATTATTTATACTACGACCCCGATACCATGCGGATGCAATGGTTGGGGTACACGGTGACTTATGGGAAAGACGGACCTTCTGATGACGTACACTGGATCCGTTATGACGACTGGCAGTTGGTTAACGGGGTGTACCTTCCTGCTTCTGTCGCCTGGTATAATTACGAGGAAGGGAAGCCTACCGAAATGAGAAACAGGGTGATATTTGAAGAGGTCAATTTGAGATCAACCCCTCTTAATACTGATTTCTTTGCCAGGCCGCCCGATGCTGAAGTGGTTAAGCAGGAATAAACAACTACTAATTCCGGTTCTTCAGGTCGTAGGCTACTATCAATGAAACCACCCGGTTATAACTGAGGATGCCATCTTTCTGTTGATTGGCATGGAGGTAAGAATTAAAGACAGATTTAAAAACCGGTTCGGCCGGATTCTCAAAAGAACGCCAGAATTTATCCAGCTCTTCATAGTTTTTACGGACCCCAGGGTTTAACCGGGCGTATAACGTCTTTGTGATCAGAGAGTCTTTGCGTTTTAATTCTGCCAGGCAGTAACTGAGGGCATAGGCATTGGCGGCATATTGCAGGTAAGGATCCCTGTTGTTCAGGGTAACCAGGTACCCGATAAAATTGGTCTCGTTCTCGGCGGAATAACCCAGCTGGTGACCTATCTCGTGACCATAAACCACCGGGGCCCTGAAGGCCGGTAACAGGCGATTCACCTGTCCTTCATTGGTAAAGGGGTTAAGGTAGCCCCCGTAGCCCATATAGCTTAACATCCTGCTGTAGAGTGACGTTTTTATGCTGGCCGGCGAATAGTACGCAAAATCCATTTGTTCAGCCAGGTCTTTATATCCTTGTAACGTCAGCTTCGTGATCTCTTTTTTAGAGTAGGGGATATGGACTTTAAGAAGGCTGTCTCCTGTAAGCGACAGTTGTTGCCGGTTGGTGCGCTTGATCAGCTCGCGGGTGAAGAATTCAACTTCTTCAGTGCTTGCCACATCGTTTAATTCCAGCCTTTCCGCAAGCGGAACGCGGTGGTAGTTAAGACCCCATAACAGGTGAAAAGTAAAATACGCCACGGAGAGGACCATAAAGGTGTCCCGGAGCAGGCCGGTTAAATTATAACGGATCTCGCTGCGGTTGATCCACAGGTACCCGATAGCCAGCGATCCGATCGCAGTATACAGCAGGTCACCGATAGAAAATGGGATCCATCCGTATAGGGACCTGAGGAAAGATGATATATATGGATAAATGCCGCGGCTGTAATAATTCTCAACCATTTCAGGGCTGGAATGTAAATATCGCACTAGCAGTACCTGGGGAATAAGGGAGAGGGCGATATAATTTTTAATCTTGCTTTTCACGGCCCTAAAATTAACCATTTCAGTTCCACAGTGTTGTTTCTATCAGTAATTTTACGTCCAAATTGATTTTATTATGAACGAAAGTATCAAAGTCCTGGAACCTGCTGGAGTATGGAAGAATTTTGCAAAACTGAATGAAGTACCCCGGCCTTCCAAGAAGGAGGAAAGGGTGATCGCCTTTATGATGGAATTCGGCAGGTCCCTGGAACTGGAAACATTTAAAGATAGTGTTGGGAATGTTATCATACGTAAACCGGCTACTGAAGGAATGGAAGACCGTCCGATGGTCATCCTGCAGTCGCACCTGGATATGGTACACCAGAAGAATGCCGATACCCGATTTGATTTTGAGAAGGAAGGAATACGGATGAAAGTAGCAGGAGAGTGGGTAAAGGCAGAAGGAACTACGCTGGGCGCTGATAACGGGATGGGAGTAGCCGCGATCATGGCATTGCTGGAAAGTACCGATATTCCCCATCCTCCTCTTGAGGCATTGTTCACCATTGATGAGGAAACCGGGATGACAGGGGCCAAGGGCTTGGAGGCAGGAACGCTGGAAGGAGAAATTCTGCTGAACCTGGATACGGAAGAAGACGACGAGATCGATATAGGCTGCGCAGGGGGAGTAGATATTACCGCCAGCTGTAGTTACGAGGAAGAGGAAAGCGGGGAGGATGACAAGTTCTTCCAGGTGGTCGTCCGTGGCTTACAGGGAGGTCACAGCGGAATGGATATTGATAAAGGTCTCGGCAACGCGAACAAGATCATGAACAGGGTGCTAAATCAACTGTGGAAAGCCCTGGAAATCCGAATCAGTGACATACAGGGCGGCGGACTGAGGAATGCCATTCCCAGGGAAAGCAAAGCTATAATTGCGGTACCGGGACCTAAGGCAGCTCAGTTGGAAGCCATGTTAAATGAAATAACCACTGAAATCGCTACAGAATTGACCGTGACGGAACCGGGGCTGAAAATTGAGGTATCTCCGCTACCGGGTCCGGTCAAAGTGATGAACGCCGCTACCCAGGAAAAACTATTAAAAATGATCAGTGCAGCGCATAACGGGGTGTATACCATGAGTGCTGCGTTTGAAGGGCTGGTTGAAAGTTCTAATAATATCGCCAGGGTCGAGGTTAATAATGGTAAGCTGGAAATAGGTTGCCTGACGCGGTCCTCGGTAGAATCTGTAAAAACTGTCCTGGCTGACAGCCTTAAAGCTGTCTTTGAGTTAGGTGGCTGTAATGTGACTTTCTCCGGGGAATACCCGGGATGGACCCCTGACCCTGATTCCAGGATCCTCAAAGTGCTGGAAGATCGATACACTGCTTTGTTTGAAGAGCAACCCAGGGTTGTGGCCTGCCATGCAGGGCTCGAATGCGGAATTATCGGGAACACTTTCCCGGACCTCGATATGATCAGTTTTGGTCCAACCATCCGGGGGGCACATTCCCCGGACGAGCGGGTTCATATTGCGAGTGTAAAGAAATTCTGGACATTCTTGCTTGATGTCTTACGCCATATTCCTAAGAAATAAGGCTGTTTCAAGTTATTCAGTGCTTTTAACACCCCAGTCGATTTAATGTCAAATATTGAATAAAGTCTCTGGAATTCAGTATATTTAATAGACAACAAATCGCGGAATTATGGGTATTAAAAGTTTTATGGGGCGCAGACAGCCCTTGCAGGAAGCGGATGTTCCCTTGAAAGTTAGTGACTACATGACGCGTAAACTGATTACGTTCAGTCCGGATCAATCCGTTGAAGAGGTCATACAGAAGCTGATAAGGTATAAGATTTCAGGTGGGCCCGTGGTCAATGATAAGAATGAACTGGTAGGGATCATCTCTGAAGGGGATTGTATCAAACATATCAGCGAAAGCCGGTATTACAATATGCCCCTGGATAACAGTAAGGTTTCACAGCACATGGTCCAGGATGTAGAGACCATAGATGGCAATATGAATATTTTTGATGCTGCCAAAAAGTTCCTGGAGACCAAGAGAAGGCGTTTTCCAATCCTGGAAGACGGCAAACTGGCCGGCCAGATCTCGCAGAAGGATATTCTCAAAGCAACTGTAAAGCTGAAATCACAGAACTGGAAATAATTATTTCCGAATTTAAACTAAAAACCCGGGGTTAACAGCCCCGGGTTTTTTTGTAAGTATTGCTCGTGTAAAGGAGCTCTTTTAAGATCCATATTTTTAACTGGAAGGTCTTTTATCTCCCTGGTGCCCATTCCCGTTCTGGTTCCCGTTATTTCCCTGTTGGTGACCGTTCCCGTTTTGGTTCCCGTTGTTTCCCTCCTGGTGACCATTACCTTTTTTGTCATCGTCTTTATCGTCATCATCCTCATCGTCGTCATCTTCGTCATCATCCTCATCGTCATCTTCGTCATCATCCTCATCGTCATCATCCTCATCGTCGTCTTCGTCATCTTCGTCATCATCCTCGTCGTCGTCTTCGTCTTCTTCGTCATCATCCTCGTCGTCGTCTTCGTCTTCTTCGTCATCATCCTCATCGTCATCTTCGTCATCATCCTCCTCGTCATCATCCTCCCCCTCGTCGTCATTTTCGTCACCATCCTCATTTTCTGTATCCTCATCGTCTGATTCCTCTTCCTCCTCTTCTCCCGTGTCGCCGTTATCAGTTTCTTCTTCCTCTTCCCCGGTGTTGCCGTTATCAGTTTCTTCTTCCCCGGTATCGGTGTTATCAGTCTCCTCTTCTTCATTTTCTGTTTCCTCTTCAGTGGAAGGAGGAGTGTAGGTGGATGTGCCTTCCAGGCAACTGATCCTGAGATTGTCAAGGGCACCTTTGTTGTTCATTTCGATCTCCATCCTGGCAATACCGGGCATGGCTCCCAGGTTGATATATTGCTTGCCATTGTCATTTCCGAAGGGAACTATAACTTCCTGTACCAATTGTCCCTGTTCGTCATAGAGCTTAACCCGGGCCGGGACGGCCTCGTTGTTTGTCTTATTGAGATCGAGCATATCAAAGCCATAAACAGTAGCTGTTCCGGACCCGTAGTTTTCAAAACTGAGCAGAAATTTTGCGCCTGTTGCCGTGCTGATTAGCGGTGCAGCGGCATCTGGATTTTCATTAATGACCAGGACCTTGCCCAGCGGAATATCGTTACTGGGTTCATCACCGCTTACAGATCTTCCAGGCCCCCCGTATAACTCGTTAGGACTCCCGAGGTCCTCGTTCCCGGGGTTGGGAAGGGATGAATCAAAACTGAGGCAGCTGTTGACGGCCGGGGCTCCGGGATGAAGGGCGCTTATGGTAATCATGCCTTCACAACCTTCCTTTCCCAAAGATGAAACCGGGTATCCGCCTTCGAAATCATTAAAATCTAGAGTGATGATATTGACCACCTCCTGGGACTCAGCCTGTGCTCTTACCTCCAGGATCTCGTCCAGTGAGTCATCAGTACAGGACAGCAGGAATAGAGGAATAATGGTAAGTATGGCTAGGTTCGGGGTGCGCATTGGTACATTAATTAGTTCCCCCCGAATGTAATTAAGTGGTAACGATTTTATGAATCTGTTAACTTCTATTTTTGATCGAATCCAACTAAAAGTCTACTGTTTTATGCCATAAAAAAACCCCCTGTAGAGGGGGCTTTATTTTTTATTTCGCGGCCTCGACGATCTCTACATCGAATACCAGTTCTGCATTGGGAGGGATAGGACCTCCTCCCTGGGCACCATAACCCAGGTGCGGGGGTATAAAAAGGCGTACTTTATCGCCTATATTCATAGAGAGCAAACCTTCCTTAAACCCAGCCACCAACCTGGAATCCGGGCTGTAATCCATGGGAACCGGGCTGAAGTTTCCACGGTGCATTTTATAAAGATTATCATATTGCCCAAATTTTTCCGCGATCTCTGCCTCGCTGGTGTCAAAGAGCGTTCCGTCTGTAAGCCAACCGGCGTAATCTACCATCACCTGGTTCCCGATGGCCGGTTTTTCACCTGTTCCTTCTTCGAGTCGCAGTATCTTCAGGCCAGAAGGCAGGGAGTCAGCTTTAGCCCTTTGCTCTGCAATGGTCGCTATAAACTCTGATTTAACTTTTTGGGCAGCGGCCACTTTTGCTTCTTCTTCGGCGAAATAATCGGACATTACCTGCACAGCGTCAAAATTTTTGGCTGCTTTCCCATTGCGGATGATTTCTACTTTGTTCATCACCACATCCTTGACCGGCTTGTCTTTCTCCCCTGTCTTAACCTGGGCAATGGTATCAACCACGCTCATCCCTGACACAACTTCCCCGAAAACAGTATGCCTTCCGTCCAGCCAGGGAGTTTCCTTATGCGTGATAAAGAACTGGCTGCCGTTAGTTCCGGGACCTGCATTTGCCATGGATAGAATCCCTGCTTTATTATGCGACAGAGAGTCGTGTATCTCGTTCTTGAATTTATAACCAGGGTTTCCATTACCGGACCCGGTAGGGTCTCCCCCCTGGATCATGAAATCTTTGATCACCCGGTGAAAGGTTACTCCGTCGTAGTACTTCTTATCCTTGTATTCATCACTCACAAAGGGACTGGTGCCTTCTGCAAGGGTAATAAAGTTCGCTACGGTGACCGGGGTTTTTTGGTACTCGAGCCTGATGATGATATCGCCTTCCGAAGTTTCTATGTCAGCGAAGATGCCATCACCCAGGTCTGCATGCTGGCTGGATTTACAACTGGTAAGGATAGCAGTGAAAAGGAGTAAAAAATAAATAGCGTTTTTCATGGGTTGTATAAAGTTTAAATACTGTCGTTCTGTTTTTCGATTTTTAATATGGTCAGCTGTACTTTCAGAGGAACATTAGGGCCAATCTTGTTCTTATCCCCCATATACCCATACCCCAGTGAAGAGGGGTAGAGGAAGATTGCGCTTTCCCCTACTTTCAGTAATTTCACACTATTGCGTAAACCGGGGAATAGTTCCTGTTTATCTACCCTGTAGGTCACTGTGCCTACCTCGTCATGAGAGTAAATAGTGTCGTTGTCCAGGGTCATCAGGTCGTAGGTAAGGTAAACCAGGTCATCCGGTTTTGGCAGGTAGTCATCCTGTTCATTCCTGACCAGGTAGCGGTACCATGATCCACTTGAACTTGATAAATAAGTATGGAGGCTGTCACGGGCTATGATGGCCTTGATCCGGGCTTCCTCCTGGGATAGAAGGTCTTTGTTCCGCTCCACCGAGGTTTTCATAAAGCTGCCTGATTTCACTTTTACAGGTTTCCTGGGTTCGGGTTCCCCGCAACTGATCAACGCAATTAGGACAAGTCCTGTCAGCAGGTAAATTCTCATGAGGTCAGTTCCATTTTATGTTTTTCTAGTAGCGATTCAAAGTAGGTGATAGTTTCCTCCATTGATCGTTCACTTCGTCCCCCGGCAGCATTTTTATGGCCGCCGCCATTGAAATAGTTCCGGGCAAATTCATTAACCGAAAACTCTCCGACAGAGCGGAACGAAATCTTAATAATACCTTCTTCCCGGTTCTCTATAAAGATCACTGCAAATTTAATTCCGTCAAGGGTTAAGCCGTAGTTCACAAATCCTTCGGTATCTCCCTTTTTATATTGATACATGTCTAATTCTTCCTGGGATAAAGTGATATACGCGGTATTCATCTCTTCCCGGATAACCATATTCTTCAGGGCACAACCCAGTAGATGAAGCCGGTTGGCGGTATTGGTATCAAAAATTTTATTGTGGATCTCAGCGTTGCGGGCTCCTTTGTCTATCAGTTCTGCTGCGATCCTGTGTGTGTCACTGCTGGTTGAGGGGAATTTAAAGGAACCTGTGTCTGTGACAATCCCGGCATATAAACAATTGGCAATGTCTTCCCCAATGATCGAGGTTGACCCTATTGATTCTATAAACCTGTATACCATCTCGCAGGTAGAGCTCATCGAGGTATCCGAATAAGTAACTTTGGCATAGGAAGCCGGGGCCTGGTGGTGGTCTATCATGACCATAGGCGCGGTAACTTGTTTCAGTGCTGCTTCCATTTGCGGACCAACCCTGCCGAGTTCATTGAAATCTAAAGTGAAGACCAGCGTAGCCTTATCCAGGAGGGCCTGCGCCTCCGTATGCTGTTTCTCATAGATGAGTACCGAATTATTCCCGGGCATCCATTTCAGGAATTTGGGATAATCGTTAGGGGCTACCACCCTTGCATTATGACCGAGCTTTGTTAAAAAATGATATAGTCCGAGGCAGGAGCCCATGGCGTCACCGTCCGGATTTTTATGTGGAATTATTACGGCCTGCTGAGGCTCTGCCAACAGGGCCCGTACCGTATTTACCTCGTGTGGATTCATTCGCCCAAATATACAATTTAATGCGAAAGGCAGAAGGAGAATGGTTTAATTTGAAGAGGGAAAACCCTTATGGACCTCTCCGGGAATTCCTTGGCCTCTAAATGTTGCGGGTTGCGATCAGAAAGCTTATTTTTGCGCAAAATTTTAAAAAATGACAGGAAACAGAACCTTTACCATGATCAAACCTGATGCGGTTGAGAATGGCCATATAGGAGCAATTTTAGAAAAAATAACCTCTGCAGGTTTTAAGATCGTGGCTATGAAGTACACGCAGCTGAGTAAGAGGGATGCCGAGGAGTTCTATGCAATTCACAAGGAAAGACCATTCTTCGGGGAACTGGTGGAGTTCATGACAAGGGGACCTATCGTTTCTGCTATTCTGGAAAAAGAAAACGCGGTTGAAGATTTCAGGGCACTTATCGGAGCTACCAACCCGAAAGAAGCGGCAGAAGGAACTATCCGCAAATTATTTGCCAAGGATATTGGTGAAAATGCCGTGCACGGATCAGATAGTGACGAGAATGCGCAAATAGAAGGGGCATTCCACTTTTCCGGGAGGGAAATCTACTAAGACGCTACCGTTCTTATCGATATAAAGTTCAACCGGGGTATGCACCCCGGTTTTTTTTATCTCAGTACTAATTTCTTGATGAGGTCCTGCCCCATAGCTTCATTGAGCATCCTGATGATCTTGCTCTTCCCGAGAGAGAGCTCTTCCCTTAAAACAGAGGAACTGAGCGAAACAAAAAGGGTGTTATTCCTGAAGACCACACCTGTTGTATAATTATTCACCCCCGGACCCATGGTATTTTTCCAGGCGTCTTCTGCATTGATCCGGTTGATCCCTCCCTCCAGGCGACTGTCCTTGATGAAATCTTTTAAGATGCCCCCCAGGGATTGGTCTTTCTCTTTGTCTTTCTTCATGGTCATTGAATGTTAATGGGTTCATATCGCTTGTAGCGGTATACTACCTGTTCCTCGTTTACCACTTCTAAGGTGCCGGGTTGCAGTATGGTAATACGTTCAGACCAGTTGTTTCCGGCTTCCTGGTAATTGATGTAAAAAACACCTTCTTTTTCGGTAATGGTAAGGCTGACAGCGTCATCCGATGTAGTGTAAGTCCCACTGAGGGAAGGCTGAACTTTTTTGCGGTAGCCCTCACGTCCATCCAGTGAAATATAATCCACCGTGGTGCTGGCCTTGTATTCCCTGGTCTGACCATCCGGCATCTCTACCTCGGAAATTTCCCAGTAGCCATCCAGGTACTCCAGGTCTTCGCTTTGTACCGTATCCCCACAGGAAACAGTTGAAAAAATCACTATTAAGAGCCATGCCTTTTTCATACTACAAGGTAAATATTTTATAGGATTGATGGATGGATTTAACGATATCTTCCGTGCGATCCCTGTGGGTGTCACTCAGAAAGATCTGCCCGAAATTATCATCTTCAACCAGGGCAATAATATGCTTTACCCGGTTTTCATCCAGTTTGTCAAAGATATCATCCAGCAAGAGCACCGGGGTAGTAGCCGCATGTGCCTTAATAAAATGAAATTGGGCGAATTTTAAAGCGATCAGGAAAGTTTTCTGCTGACCCTGGCTCCCAAATTTTTTAATGGGATGCTCAGCTATAGTAAACTTCAGGTCGTCCTTATGTGTGCCTACACTAGTGTATTGTAGTGCACGGTCCTTTTCCAGGTTATTCTTTAAGAGGACTTGCAGGTCTTCCTCGTGAAGTTTACTGTCGTATTCCAGTCCCACGATTTCGTTCCCCCCGGAAATCACCCGGTACTGTTCCCTGAAAGTATCTATGAATTCGGCAATGAACTTTTTCCTTCTCTCGTGGATAATTGATCCGTAGTGCGATAACTGCTCGTTATAAACCTCGAGGGTAGCAGGGTCAAACCGATGGTTCGCTGCAAAGTACTTTAACAGGGAGTTGCGCTGCATGAGCACTTTATTGTAATGGATGAGGGCCTGGAGATAATCCTTGTCAGATTGGGCGATTACCCCATCCATGAATTTACGCCTGGTCTCACTTCCCTCAATGATCAGGTCCCTGTCTGCAGGGGATATCATAACCAGAGGAAGCAGACCTATATGGTCAGAGAACCGCTCATAGGCCTTCCCGTTTCGTTTAATTACCTTTTTATTGCCTTTTTTCAGGCTGCATATAATCCGTTCTTCCCGTTCTTCCTTCTGGAATATCCCTTCTATCATAAAAAAGTCCTCCCCGTGGCGGATATTCTGGCTGGAGATTGGATTAAAATAACTCTTACCGAAACAAAGGTGGTATACCGCGTCCAGGACATTGGTCTTTCCAATGCCGTTGGCGCCCACGAAAGCGTTTATTTTTGAATCGAACTCGAATTCCCGGCTGTCAAAATTCTTGTAATTAACAAGCGAGATCTTTTTTAAAAACATGCAGTGTTTTGGAGAAATTAATTAAAAAGGAGGTGCAAATTATCGAAAAATAACGAATTAATAGGGTTGAGGTTTTGATAAAAACTTTATTTTTGCGCGACCAATAACAAGAACCATGGCAACATACAAGAAGCGCGGCTTTAAGCCAAAGAACAAAGCCGAAGAACAACAGCAATCAGTTGATAACAGTACTACCGCCGAGGTTTTCAGTACCCTGGATGAAAGTGCTTCCAGATCTGAACAGTGGGTTTACCGCAACCAGAACTATATCCTGGGGGTGATCGGGGTCATCGCGATAGCGGTACTGGGATACCTTGCTTACAACCAGTTTGTTCAGGCTCCGCGTGAAGCTACTGCAGCCAACGAGATGTATTATCCGCAGCAATATTTTGACCAGGCACTGAGCGGGACAGAAAATGACAGCCTTTACCTCCTGGCACTGAATGGTGCAGAAGGAAAATACGGATTCCTTGATATCATTGATGAATACAGCGGAACCAAGGCAGCCAACCTGGCGCATTATTCTGCAGGAATGGCATACCTGAACATGCAGAAATACCAGGAAGCCATAGATTACCTTGAAGATTTTTCGTCTGATGACGCTATTCTGGGTGCACTGGCCAAAGGGGGTATCGGGGATGCATTCATGCAACTGGATCAGCCTGAGGAAGCGCTTTCGTATTATGAAAAGGCTTTTAATCACAACGAGAACCAGTATACTACTCCTAAATTTTTACAGAAAGCAGGGATCACTGCACTTGAACTTGGAGAACAGTCCAAAGCGGCTGAATATTTTGAGCGTATCAAAGAAGAGTATCCTAATTCTGCCGAAGCAGGTTCTATCGACGTTTTCCTGGGAATGGCAAAAAGTGGTAACTAATGGCCACTGAAAATAAGAATCTCTCTGATTACGATAAGTCGGCTCTCCCCGATGCTGCCTCCCTCCGGATCGGGGTGGTGGTATCTGAGTGGAACTCCGAGATCACGGAAAGCCTGTTCAGCGGAGCTGAGGAGGTTTTGCAGGACGCAGGGATCCTCCCGGGAAACTTCTTACGATGGAATGTCCCCGGTAGTTTTGAACTGGTTTTCGGATGTAAACGCATGATCGAAAAGCACGCTCCTGATGCGGTGATCGCCATCGGTTCCGTGATAAGAGGAGAAACCCAGCATTTTGATTATGTCTGCAGCGCTGTGGCGCAGGGAATTAAAGACCTTAATATTCAGTATAATATCCCTGTTATTTTCTGTGTTCTTACGGATGATAACCTGCAGCAGGCAAAAGACAGGAGTGGCGGCAAACACGGTAACAAAGGGACAGAGGCTGCTGTTGTCGCATTAAAAATGGCTGTTCTGGGTAACTGATCGCCCGAATACTTTCACAACTACGATTTTTAAGGGCTTTCGAGGCTTTGCTGTTAACAAAATTTGGCAGCGAAGTTTCGGCACTCTTTTTGTTTTTAAGTAACTTTGAAGTGACAGATCATGGGAAGATTCACAAAATTACGTAAGAACAAAAAGTTTGATTACTCACCACGCTACTTTGACGACAAGGGTGAAGGAAGTCCGTTCAAAATTGAACACCGGCTGGATAAGTACCGTACTACCGTAGATTCACCTGGAGGTATACGAGGCAGGTGGAACCAGGCTATGTCTGATATGAAGAATGCCGGCGACCGCAACCTGAAATGGAGATTCTATATCATCCTGACCATACTCATCCTGATCTTCCTGTACATCATAGACTTTGATCTTTCAATTTTCTATACCCAATAATGCCAGACAGAATTCAACTCTTACCGGATCACGTAGCCAACCAGATCGCTGCCGGGGAAGTCGTACAACGACCTGCCTCCGTCGTAAAAGAACTGCTGGAGAACGCCATAGATGCCGGGGCCAAGAATATCCAGCTGATCATCAAGGATGGGGGTAAAACCCTGATCCAGGTCGTAGATGACGGTATGGGCATGAGCGTGACCGATGCGAGGCTGAGCTTTGAAAGGCATGCTACCTCAAAGATCCGCAACGCAGATGACCTGTTTCACCTTAGCACAAAAGGGTTCAGGGGTGAAGCACTGGCTTCAATCGCTGCCATTGCACATGTGGAAATGAAAACCCGGCCCGGTACCGATGAACTCGGCACCCTGCTTTGCATCCAGGGGAGCCGCGTTACGGACCAGGAAGTTATTACTACCCCGGTAGGAACTTCTGTTGCAGTTAAAAATCTTTTTTTCAATATCCCGGCCCGACGTAATTTCTTAAAATCCAAACAGGTAGAACTCCGGCATATTACCGACGAATTTCACAGGGTTGCCCTCGCCCACCCGGCGATTGGTTTCCAGTATTTCCACGATGGGAATGAATTGTATAATCTGCCGGAAACTAATCACCGGCAACGGATAGTGCATCTCTTCGGTGGGAAGACTAACGAAAAATTAGTTCCAGTATCGGAAGAAACCCAGGTAGTGGAGATCTCAGGCTTCATCTGCAAACCGGAATTTGCGAAAAAGAGCAGGGGAGAGCAGTTTTTTTTCGTCAACGACCGGTTTATAAAAAGCCCGTATTTACATCATGCTGTATCCGCTGCCTTTGAAGGACTGATCCGGTCTGATGTTCACCCGGGGTACTTCCTGTACCTGAAGGTGGACCCGGGATCTATCGATATCAATATCCACCCGACCAAGACGGAGATCAAGTTCGACGATGAGCAGACACTCTATGCAATTCTTCGTTCTTCTGTAAAGCACAGCCTGGGACAATTCAATATTGCCCCCGTCCTGGATTTTGAAAGGGACCAGAACCTGGACACACCCTATGATTATAAAGAAAAAGGGGCCCAGTTGCCCAGGGTAACCGTGGATGCAGGATTTAACCCCTTCAGAGAAGACAGCAGCAGGAAATCTGCGCCGAGCCGTTTTAGTTCCAAGCAGGAAAGCAGTTGGGAGAGTATGTACGTGGGTCTCGATTCCCAGGTGGGCAATGAAAACACTTTTTCCTCACTGACGGTTGAATCTGATTCCTATACCAGTTCAATCTTTGATGCCGACGGGGAAAAGGAGCAGAGAGGCAGCAGTTTCCAGTTACGGAGGAAGTATATAGTCACGACCATTAAATCGGGTATGCTGGTCATAGACCAGAGCCGGGCGCACCAGCGGGTTCTGTACGAAAAATTCCTGAAGAGTATTACCGTGAAGAACGCGGTAAGCCAGCAACTGCTTTTCCCGATGGTCCTGCACTTTAGTCCGCCTGAGATGCAGATGATCCGGGAGATAAAGGAAAGCCTGGTAGCCATTGGTTTTGCCTTTGGCGAGATGGAAGAAGAGCAACTGCAGGTGACAGGAGTCCCGCTTATGGTCAGCAGCAGCGAGGTAGGAATGGTGTTAGATCACCTTATCTCGGATTACCAGTCGGAGCAGGAGGGTGAAAGCTTTTCGCAAACCGATGTCTTATCCAAGACTTTGTGTAAATCCCTGGCCGTTAAATCAGGAGAAGTACTGGATACCGAGTCACAGATGGCACTGGTGGATGACCTTTTTGCTTGCAAGGAGCCTTCCCTGAGTCCGTTTGGAAAAAAAACATATGTCACTTTAACTGAATCAGACATTGATAAAAAATTTATATAAATGGGTAGATTAACTGAAGCTATAAAACATTTACTGATCATCAATGTGCTGTTCTT
The DNA here is from genome assembly GCF_004362865.1 of Zeaxanthinibacter enoshimensis. Taxonomy (GTDB): domain Bacteria; phylum Bacteroidota; class Bacteroidia; order Flavobacteriales; family Flavobacteriaceae; genus Zeaxanthinibacter; species Zeaxanthinibacter enoshimensis. The sequence goes on from NZ_SNYI01000003.1 coordinate 446,168, forward strand.
TATAGCGGCTTCTCTTTACCCGGATCAAATGTACCAATGGTTCTCTCTTTGGTTCCCGGAAAATGAAAATTTTGAGTTCTGGCAGATCCTTTCGCATATGTTCATGCATGGTGGATTTGCGCACATTCTTTTTAACATGTACGCCTTATGGGCGTTTGGCACGCCCTTGGAAAGGATGTGGGGGCGAAATAAATTCCTGTTCTTCTATTTTTCTGCTGGTCTTGGTGCGGCACTGATACATTCCGGAGTTAATTATTATTATTTTAATGAGGGGATGGAAGCCCTGGTGAACAGTGGATTAGACAGGTCTCAGGTGATGAGTATCATTTCCCAGGGTAAATACAGCCCGGATTGGTACAACCTGGCTTCACAGTCTACCATAGATAATTTTTTGAGTGCTTATAATACACCCGCAGTTGGTGCCTCCGGTGCTATCTACGGAATCCTGGTAGCTTTTGGGATGTCTTTCCCTAACAGCGAATTGTTCCTTATCTTTCTGCCTGTGCCTATCAAGGCCAAATTCTTCATTCCCGTACTGATCGCGCTTGATCTGTTTTCAGGGGTTACCGGCTATTCTATTTTCGGAAGCGGTATTGCCCATTTTGCGCACGTAGGGGGAGCACTGTTTGGATTCCTGATGATGTGGTACTGGAAAAAGAATCAATTCAGTAATAACCGATGGGATTAAAATGGACGCAGGAAACCTGAAATATCAATTTGCCAGGCTTAGCATCGCTGAAAAACTCATCGCGATCAATGTTGCTATATTCCTGGTAAACAGCCTGGTTACTTTTCTGATGGGAATGCCGGCCGATGCGATAATGCGCTGGTTTGAACTTCCGAAGGATTTCTTTGACTTTATAGTGCAACCCTGGTCCCTGGTCACCTATTCCTTCTTCCATGCTGGTCTCTGGCATTTATTCTGGAATATGATCATGCTGTATTTCTCGGCCCGGATCTTCCTGAACTTATTCGGCCCCCGCAGGTTTACCAATGTATATTTCCTCGGGGTGATTGCAGGGGGGTTGATGTTCCTGCTCAGTTATAATGTATTCCCGGTATTCAGTGGAATAAATTCATCCCTCATCGGTGCCTCTGCAGGGGTTACAGCCGTGCTGATCTTTGTCTGTACCTATATCCCCAACCAGGAAGTACGCCTCTTGTTTTTTAATGTCAAACTCTGGTATATCGGGGTGTTTTTCGTGTTGATGGACCTGGTACAGATCCCTATGGGAAATGCAGGCGGGCATATAGCACACCTGGGCGGGGCGTTGTTGGGGTATATCTATGCCCGGCAATTGCTGCATGGGAAAGATATCGGGGAAGGATTTTCAAATACGTTGGACGGTATGGGAAACCTATTCAGCAAACGTGAGAAGAAAGTGCCACTGCGAACGGTCTACAGAAGAAAACCGGGGAAGAAGTCACCCACAAAGGAACAGTACGATAAGGAGGCAACACAACGTAAAATAGACGGCATCCTGGATAAGATCAGTAAGTCGGGTTACGAAAGTCTGTCCCAAGCTGAAAAGGATTTCCTGTTCAAAGCAGGTAAAGAGGATTAGGGCTGTGGGCGTCAGGAAACTTACAGATGGGCTGTTGCGCATCATCACTATAGTGATCAGTAGCTTGTTGCTGTTGTCTTGTCTTACACCTTATGTACCCGTTAGAGGCCTGTTGTCTTTTTTCGGCTTTGTCAGTCTCGGGGTGCCTTTACTGGTATTGACAAACCTGCTTTTTTTCTTCTTATGGTTATTGCGGAAGAAACGCATTTTAATTATGCCCCTTACTGCCCTGGTCCTGGGGTATTTTCTATTGGGAAGTTTCTTCCAGTTCCGGTTTAAGGAAAAACCTATAGCAGAAGAAGATCTCAGTATTCTTACATTTAATGCCCATGGATTCAATAATGGATACAGGAAGATAAAACGAGAGAATGTAGATCTCGAAATTATAGATTTCGTCAATAGCATGGGTCCGGATATTGTCTGCTTCCAGGAATATGACAGGAGGCAGACTGAAAATTTCCGGCAGTATCCTTATAAACACGTCTACCTAGAGCCTTACAGATCTGCACAGGCAATTTTTTCCAAATACCAGATTGTAGAAACCGGATCACTGGATTTTCCGGAGACCGGAAATAATGCAATCTATGCTGACATACTTTATAAAAAAGATACGATCCGGGTATATAATATGCACTTCCAATCGTTCCAGGTGATCCCTTCCCGTCGTTTACTGACCTACAAATATTCCGGCCGTGCCCTGGGTAAGCTAAGTGATGCCTTTCCAAAGCAACAGCAACAGGCGGAACTTCTCAAGGCACACAGCAGGGAAGTGTCTTATCCTGTAATTATCAGCGGCGACTTGAATAACACCCAATTCTCTAATGTCTACAGGACCGTGGCTAAGGATATGACCGATACCTTTGATGAGGCCGGTACCGGCTATGGACGCAGTTATAATTTCCGGTACTTTCCCTTGCGTATCGATTTTATCCTGGCAGACGAGCATTTCGAGGTCCGGGCACACAAGAACTTCAATGTGAAGTTATCCGATCATTTCCCTGTAATGGCTTCCTTTAAGCTGCGTTCAGAATAAAAAGGCAGTCCACTGCATCGGCTGCCATATGAACCAGGCAGGCTAGCCCGATTATCCGTAATTTTTTTGAGAAAAGTAATGCTGTATACAGCGCGATCGCGATATAGGAGTGCAGAACATGGAACCCAATACTGCAGCGGTCGGGATCAAATACCGGGTCTGCCCAGAGGTGATCTACATCCAGCAGGAAACCTGCCAGGAGGATAAGGGCTGCCCTGATTCTTTGACTGGGATAAAATGCCAGGGCTATACCAATTGGCACAAGGATATGAATACCGTAATGCAGTAAAAATCTAAGCATCTCTATGACTTAGCTTCAGTTCGTCCAGGTAGCTCGGGGCTTCGGGCCCCAGGTTAAAAAGCAGGTCCAGCGTGCTGAGATTTTGTATAAATCCATGGCGTTCCATAAAAACCTGCCGGTATTCAGGGATTTCAACCGGGAAGGCAGCTTTTGCGTTCACCAGCTTCCTGCCGTCAATGATACCTTCCGGAGCCGCTTCCCAGCGGGTAGTCTTCTCTTCCGGAAAATCGAGCTGCAGACAATCACAGAGTACCCTGGTGGTCTCCAGGTTAAGATCCATCAGGTAAGTGAAGTCTTTTTCAAATAAAGGTAGCAGGTCATCCTCGTAGAATTCAAAAAAAGGGGATGTGCGATAGGCGGTTTGCAGACCACGCCAGTGCTGTCTCTGCCACGGGTAGGAATTCTCCAGCCTAACAGCTCTGTAATCCTGCCTTCCCTGGGAACCGCCTACATGTTTAATCGGGATGTTAAGCATTTGCCTTCCCTGGTCGGTGGCGATATAGGTCCTGTTCCTGTAGGTCTGTTTTTGATAATGATCCTGGACCTCCCATACCACCTCGTATTGCGCAAGGTGCGCAAAACTTATGATGTCAGGGAAGTAAGTAGGATGCATCAGGATACGGCTCATCGCAGGGAAGATAAGAAGTTATAAGCTTATTCAGTTCTTAAAGCCAGGGAAGGCAAGGGTTTAAACTTATGGCTATTGTTTCTTTTTCCGTCTTTTCCTGAAATAGTCGAACACAAACCAGCCCGCTAGAGCGATCAGGAAATAGCGGAAGTAGGAGCGTGGTTCCCCATCTCCTCCTACAGTGGTAAAGAAGCGGTCCCATCTTGGTTTCCAGTTGCTGATTCCTTCGTTGATGCCTTCGATGCTCATCCATATAAATACAGGTTTCCCTACGATATGGTCTGCTGGCACATAACCCCAGGTCCTGCTGTCTTCAGAGCGGTGACGGTTATCTCCCATCATCCAGTAATAGTCCTGTTTAAAAGTATAGGTATTGGTCGGGTTCCCATTGATCAAAACCTGGTTGCCATTGACGCTAACCGTATTGTGTTCGTAATCCCGAATGATCTTCTTGTACAGGGGTAATACCTCTACGTCCAGGTTAATTGTCTTTCCTTTCTCGGGAATATAGATTGGCCCGAAATTGTCATTATTCCATGCAAAGGCCTTGTCCTGCGGGAAGATATTATAGCCGGCTTTCCCGGGTCCTTCCAATTGTCTTTTTACCGAATCGATCGCTGCATTGGTTTCCAGGGCAGCGGCCTCCTTTTCGGTCATGGTAACACTGCGTTCGCGCTCTGTTACTTCCCTCAAATTCAGCTTTGCCTTACGTATCACCGATACGGGGATCCCGTAATGATTGGTGTAAAGTTCTACCTCCCCGTTCTGGGTCTGGTTGGCTCCGATAAGGTAATCGCTGAGAGCCACAACCTGGGCCTGGTTTAATGGCCCTGATAAGTATTTCCGAGTAAACTCAGTTATTCCCACTTCTGCCAGTAACCTGGACGAGACGCCCTTGTCAGAATAGATGGTATAGGTGTACTGGGGTTTGGCTCTTCCCGGTAGCTGGGTCCTTTTACCATCAATATGAACATAACCATCAACTACGGACAGGGAATCACCCGGAAGGCCCACACAGCGCTTCACATAATTACTCTTTTTGTCGATGGGTTTTACCACCCCTTCCTCTTTTTTAAAGAATACCCGTACGGTATCGGCCGGCCAGCTGAAAACTACAATATCATTGCGTTTGATCTCCTGCAGCTTGGGAAGCCTCATGTAAGGTAACTGCGGTTTCTTTAAATAAGACCGGATACCCAATACGGGTAAGGTGTCATGTACCATGGGAGCGGCAACCGTAGTCATAGGGATCCGGGCGCCGTAATGGAATTTGCTGACGAACAGGAAGTCTCCTACTAACAGAGTTTTCTCCAGTGAACCGGTTGGGATCACGTAGGGTTGAATAAAATAAGTATGTACCAGGGTTGCAGCTACGATCGCAAAGACAATAGAGCTCACCCATTCCCCGAGTGCGGTCTTTGGTTTAAGGCTCCTGTCTTCAACGTAAGTTACATCCAGGGCATAATTCACGTAGTAGATGTAAAATCCAAGGGTAAGGATAACCAGCCAGGTCTCCAGCAGGCTGGTACGGCCAAAACTTCTGATGGTCTCTACCCAGATAACAGGAAACATCAGGAGGTTGATAATCGGTATAAAAAGGAGAATTACCCACCAGCCGGGCCTGCCGATGATCTTCATCAGTACAATAGCGTTGTATACAGGAATTGCTGCTTCCCAGGCTTTCCTGCCTGCTTTTACATACAATTTCCATGTTCCTGCAAAATGGATCAGTTGGATGATGAGGATAAATAGTAACCAGGCTGTTCCGTCCATATTTCCGATATATATTTACTGCCGGTCCTGCGTGAGGTCCGTTGAGATAATTAAATTATTTAAGGTTCAGTACATCTTTCATGCTGTAGACACCCGTCTTTCCCACGATCCATTCCGCAGCAACCACGGCACCCAGCGCAAATCCTTCCCGGTTATGGGCGGTATGTTTTATTTCCAGCGAATCTACAGAACTTTTGTAAGTTACTGTATGTGTTCCGGGCACGGTTCCTTCCCGTTTGGAATAAATAGGAACGATCGCTTTCCCTTCTTCATCAAGTTTCCACTCCTTGTAGTTGCCCTGTTCAATGATCCCTTCGGCCAGGGTGATAGCAGTCCCACTGGGGGCGTCGAGTTTCTGGGTATGATGGATCTCCTCCATCTCTACCTTGTATTCCTCTAACTGGCTCATCATTCCGGCCAGGTACTTATTAAGCTCGAAAAATATATTCACTCCAAGGCTGAAGTTAGAAGCATAGATGAATCCACTCCTGGTTTCCCTGCAGATCCGAACGGCCTCCTCGTAGCGTTGTAACCAGCCTGTGGTACCTGAAATTACGGGCACCCCATTCCTGAAACAACCGGTAATGTTATCAAAGGCTGCATCGGGCATGCTAAAATCAATGGCGACATCCATATTACTGTAGTCAATAGAGAGACCTGCCTGGTCTACCCTGGCGACAATCTCGTGGCCGCGTTCCACAGCAATGTCTTCGATCATTTTTCCCATTTTGCCGTAGCCGAACAAGGCGATCTTCATAGTCTATAATTTGATGGTAATAGCCAGCCCGTAGTTAGGGTCGGAATTAATGGGATGATATTCCAGGTAAGGTTTGAGCTCAAGACTCAGATCTTCATCCACGTTAAATTGTTTCAGGTGGGCATCAACATTGGCATCGATGATGTTCAGCGCATAGAGTCCGATGGTGATCACCAGCGCCAGATCCCTGTCTCTCTGGTAACGTTCCTGTGCATCCTGCAAGGCCTCATCGGAAAGGTCCGGACTCCCAGGTACGACTCCGGAATTATTGATGTCGTAAAACTCATCATCGGTAAAGCCTGCTCTTCTTCGCTTGAAAGCATCACGGAAACGATCATATAGATCATCGTTGTAGATATAGGCGTAAACCCCCGTACCAATAGCTCCGAATACGATCGGTACTTTCCAGTAACGTTGGTTGTAGATCTGGCCCAGTCCGGGTAATACAGCAGAATAAAAAGCTGCTTTACTTGGTGCCAGAGGATTTATAGCTTTCTTTTTAACCCGGTCTGCCTTCACAACTACCTCCGGGTTGCTTCTGTCTACTATAGTGTCCTGCTCGGTCTCTCCGGGTTGTACTTCCTGCGCGTGCATGGGAAGCCCCAGAATCATCACCAGGCAGAAAAACAGTAGATTCTTAGGCACCTGTGAGTAATTTTTTTAATCGCTCAAATTCATCTTTAGAACCAAAAGATATAGTGATCTTACCTTTACCACGCTCCGATGCTTTTACCTGTACATCGGTCTCCAGGGCATTTTGTAAGTCCTTTACACTTTCTTTGGCAAAGGCCGGAAGGGATTTTTGTTCCTTAGAGGGCGATTCTTTTTTAGTACCTCCCTCGTGATAGGTCTGCACCAGTTTTTCTGTATCCCTTACGGAAAGGTTTTGACCAACGATCTTTTCGTAAATGTCTATCTGGTCCTCTTTCTTCTCTACGTTGACCAGGGCACGACCGTGACCCATGGAAATAAAACCATCGCGCATCCCGGTTTGGATGATGGGGTCTAGCCTAAGTAGTCTGAGGTAATTAGTAATGGTAGAGCGTTTTTTACCCACCCTTTCACTCAATTTTTCCTGGGTGAGCTGTATCTCCTCCATAAGGCGCTGGTAGGAGAGTGCGATCTCGATAGGGTCAAGGTCCTGTCGCTGGATGTTTTCAACCAGCGCCATTTCCAGGGACTCCTGGTCATTGGCTATCCTGATATAGGCAGGGATAGTTTCCAGCCCTATCATTTTGGAGGCACGGTACCTTCGTTCCCCGGATACCAGCTGGTAAGTGTTAAAATCCAGTTTCCTTACCGTGATCGGTTGTATAAGTCCCAGCTCTTTGATAGAAGAAGCCAGTTCTTCCAGGGCTTCATCGTTGAAATTAGAACGAGGCTGGAAAGGGTTCACCTCTATACTGTCCAATTCCAATTCCACGATATTCCCAACCAACTGGTCGGCATTCTTATCAGATACTGACTTTATGTCGTTTTCAGGGTCTTTCAGCAGTGCGGAAAGTCCCCTGCCTAACGCTTGTTTCTTGATTGCCTTCGCCATTATACTTTCTCCTTGTTTTTCTTCAAGAGTTCGCTGGCCATGTTCAGGTAATTCGTCGCTCCTTTACTGGCAGCATCATACTTTATGATCGATTCCCCGTAACTTGGGGCCTCTCCCAATCTAACATTCCTCTGGATGATGGTATCAAAAACCATGTCCCCGAAATGCTTTTTCACCTCTTCCACTACCTGGTTAGAGAGGCGCAGGCGCGAATCGTACATCGTCAGGACCATGCCTTCAATATCGAGGTCCGGGTTATGGATCCTTTGCACACTTTTAATGGTGTTCAACAGTTTCCCGAGGCCTTCCAGGGCAAAATATTCGCATTGGATGGGGATGATCACGGCGTCTGCCGCTGTAAGTGCATTCAGGGTTAGTAACCCCAGGGAAGGCGCACAATCGATCAGTATATAATCGTATTGTTCCCTCAGCTGGCCGATGGCCTTTTTCATCATATCCTCCCGGTCATCCTTGTCGACCAATTCTATTTCAATCGCTACCAGGTCTATATGCGACGGGATAAGGTCTACATTGGGAGAAGAGGTCTGGATGATCGTTTCTTCTGCAGTTTTGGTGTGCTCCATCAACTGGTAGGTGCCCAGTTCTACTTCATCTACGTCTATACCTAGTCCTGATGTGGCATTTGCCTGGGGATCGGCATCGATGATCAATACTTTCTGTTCTAATACCCCGAGCGAAGCTGCAAGGTTCACTGTGGTGGTGGTTTTACCTACTCCACCTTTCTGGTTGGCTATAGCAATGATCTTGCCCATGTTCGTACAAGTTAGGGGTTAAAAATACGATTAATTAGCTTGACAAAAAATGTAATTTGTTAACAGTAAGTGAATAACTATACCTGCCATAAGGCCTTAACTGCATGCTTACTGCAGTAAAAGCAGCTGGTCAGACTCAATCCCGTTGTGTAAGTAATTTCTCAAGGATTTCTATGGCTGCTTCGCTTATCCTGGTGCCCGGTCCGAATACGGAAATGGCACCTGCTTCCTTAAGATATGGGTAATCCTGTTTCGGGATCACACCGCCTACGATCACCATGATATCCTCGCGGCCGTATTTCTTCAACTCCCCGATCAGTTCCGGCACCAGGGTCTTGTGTCCCCCGGCGAGAGATGAAATTCCCAGGATATGCACATCGTTTTCAACTGCTTGCCGCGCCACTTCGGCAGGGGTCTGGAAAAGTGGGCCTATGTCTACGTCGAAGCCCAGGTCTGCGTAACCTGTAGCAATTACTTTTGCACCCCTGTCATGTCCGTCCTGTCCCATCTTAGCGACCAGTATTCTCGGGCGGCGGCCTTCCGATTCGGCGAATCGATCCGATAATTCGCGGGCTTTTTTAAATCCTTCGTCTTCTGCCATTTCTTTAGAATATACTCCAGTAAACGTTTTAACTTCTGCGGTATGACGGCCATAGGCCGCTTCCAGCGCATCGCTGATCTCTCCGAGGGTGGCCCGGGCTTTTGCAGCCTCTACGGCAAGTGCCAGCAGGTTCACAGATTTCCAGTCCGCAGTGGCTGATGCCTTGGGTTGCTCCTGCTTTTGTCGTGCCGCCTCCGTGAGCCGTTCCAGAGCTTTTTTTACTTCCTCCTTATTCCGTTGCTTCTTGATAGTATCTAACCGCTGCAGTTGTTTCCTGCGCACCTCCTGGTTATCTACCTCCAGGATCTGTAGTTCATCCTCCTCGGCCTGCCGGTATTTATTGACCCCTACAATGCATTCCTGTTTGCTGTCAATCTTTGCCTGCTTCCGGGCCGCTGCTTCCTCTATTCTCATTTTCGGAATACCTGCTTCAATGGCTTTGGTCATTCCCCCGAGTTCAGCTACCTCGTCCATCAGGACTTTCGCTTTCTTACAGAGTTCATCCGTGAGCGATTCAACAAAATAACTTCCCGCCCAGGGATCCACTGTCCTGGTCATCCCGGTCTCCTGTTGCAGGAATATCTGGGTATTCCTTGCAATACGGGCCGAGAACTCGCTGGGCAATGCAATGGCCTCATCAAGTGCGTTAGTGTGCAGGCTCTGGGTTCCTCCAAATACGGCCGCTGCAGCCTCAATAGTGGTCCGTGCCACATTATTAAAAGGATCCTGTTCGGTTAAACTCCATCCGCTGGTCTGGCTGTGCGTGCGCAAGGCCAGGGATTTTGGGTTTTTAGGATTAAACTGTTGCATCTGCTGTGCCCAGAGCAACCTGGCAGCCCTGAGTTTGGCAACTTCCATAAAGTGATGCATCCCAATACCCCAGAAAAAGGATAATCGTGGGGCAAAATTATCGATATCCAGGCCGGCTTCCAGTCCTGTCCTGACGTACTCAAGCCCATCAGCCAGGGTATAGGCCAGTTCCATATCGGCCGGGGCACCGGCTTCGTGCATATGGTAGCCGGATATACTGATACTGTTAAATCGCGGCATCGCCTTACTGGTATATTCAAATATATCTGCAACCAGTTGCATGGAAGGGGTGGGAGGGTAGATATAGGTATTCCTGACCATGAATTCCTTGAGGATATCATTCTGTATGGTCCCTGCCAGCTGTTCGGGAGAAACCCCCTGTTCCATGGCAGCAACAATATAGAAGGCCATGACCGGGATCACGGCCCCGTTCATGGTCATGGAAACAGAGATCTTATCCAGGGGCAATCCTTCAAACAGGATTTTCATATCCTCGACAGTGTCTATCGCTACACCAGCTTTCCCAACGTCTCCTACTACGCGGGGATGGTCGCTGTCATATCCCCTGTGAGTGGGCAGGTCAAATGCCACTGATAGTCCTTTTTGGCCGGCAGCCATGTTTCTGCGGTAAAACGCGTTGCTTTCTTCCGCTGTACTGAAGCCTGCATACTGTCGAATGGTCCAGGGACGCTGAACATACATGGTAGCGTAAGGTCCTCTTAGATAAGGAGGGATTCCCGCTGCGAAGTCCAGATGCTGAAGGCCCTGCAGGTCTGCTTCATTGTAGCATGGTTTAATGGCAATACCTTCTGCAGACATATAGGCCTGCTGCGACTTAGCCGCTTCAGCGCTGTTCTCGCGGTTATGTTCTATGCTCAGGTGCTGTATGTCTCTTCTACTCATCTTCCAGTCGCTTTTTTTCGGATCCTGCTGCGAGTCTCTTTTCTAATATCGGTTCTATCCACGTTTTCCTTGGCCTGGGATTCCTGAAGGGGTCAATTTCCAGGTTATGTTTCATCTTGTCTTCAGGATTCTCGTATTTATTGGTTCCTACCAGTATTTTTTCTCCCCGCTCAAAAGCCAGCTGCTCTTTTTTAGCATTTTCCCTGATCTTTTTCTGGATATTATGATTTTTTAATTGAGCCAGGAAACCGCCCCCGGCTTCGATCTGTTTAAAGAGTTGCAGGGCTTTTTCAGCCAGTTGCCTGGTGATCGTTTCTATGTAATAACTGCCTTCAGCAGGATTGGATACTTTGTCCAGGTGACTTTCCTCTTTTAGTAAAAGCAACTGGTTACGGGCAATACGATCCCCGAATTCATTGGGTTCGTGGTACAAGCTATCATAGGGTAAATTCACTACGGTATCGGCATTCCCGAGCACGGCACTCATGCACTCGGTCGTGGTACGCAGCATATTCGTATTATAGTCATAGAGCGTCTTATTTCTCCGGGTTGGTACGGCAAGGATATGACACTCGGGCTTAAACCCGAATTCTTTAGCCAGGGTGGCATACAATAATCGTAACGCCCTTAGTTTAGCGATCTCGAAAAAATAATCAGAGCCTACCGCCACACGAAAGACTGCCTGCCCCAGGTTTTTACCCTCGTTATGGTTGAAGTACTCGCTAATATGTGCCAGCCCGTAAGCGAGTTGTTGCACATTATTGGCTCCTGCATTCTGGTAAAGCGCCATATCCACACTGTAAGTGTGAAAACTTTGTTTCCCCGAGAATTGCTGCAGGATCTCATCCCAGCTTTCATGGTCCTGTTGCTGATCTTTAAACCAGTTCCCGGTCCGGGCCAGGTTCCCTATGATATCTGAATGAAAATAGATTCCCGCAGGGTTTTCTGGTGCCACCTTTGCCACAGTATCCAGATAGGCTCTCGATAGGAATCCGAAGAAGAAATGAACCTTAACTCTTTCCAGGTCAATCCCCGCAAGCAGGATTCCCGGTGATACAGCTTCAGAAGAAACTTTGAAGATCAGCGTCTCTGTCCCCTTTTTAAGTATGTCTAAGGCTTTGGAATTTGCGGTCCCGGCATCATCAGCGTTGATTAATTCTCCAAGGTACCAGGGCTGGGGGCACTTTGCCGCAGAAAAGGATTCGTGACCTGTGTCTTCATGATGGTAAAACGGTTTTACCTTAATACCTTCCGGCGATTCCCAAACCAGGGTTTCGGTATAATCTGCACCTTTCAGGTCTACCTGGATCTTCTGCTTCCATTCCTTGGCAGTAACCGGGGCGAAGTCAAAGTGCAATTTTGTCTTTTCCATTAGGGTTGGTCTTTAATGCTGTCTTCGTATTCTATAAGATAGATTTCCTCGTTTTTCTTTTTGAGGTAATACTGTTCCCGGGCGAATTTCTCAATTTCCTTGGGATCTGAAAGTTTTTCGATGATCTCTTTATCCTTGGCAATTTCCTGCCTGAGGAATTCCTGTTGCTTTTCGAGCTTGCGGATCTCCTTTCTCAGCTCTAAATGGATAAGCAGGGAATTGGTGTCGAAAAAAAGCATCCAGATCAAGAATACAGTGAGGATCAAAACGTACATGTTACTTACGATCCCAAACCATTTCTTCTTTTTTAGATCTTTCAGTTTCACAGCAGTTTTTCGATTATAATAGTTCTCACGATGTCAACGGCAACCGTGTTGTATTTATTATTCGGTATAATAATATCGGCGTGTTCCTTAGTGGGTTCTATGAACTGGTCATGCATAGGTTTCAGGGTAGTCTGGTACCGGTACAGGACCTCGTCTATATCCCTGCCGCGTTCATTGATATCCCTTTTTAATCTCCTGATGAGACGCTCATCAGAATCGGCATGAACAAAAATCTTTATATCAAACATTTCCCGGATCTCGGGGTGGGTCAGGATAAGAATCCCTTCCACGATCATCACCTTGCTCGGGGGGGTATGCACGGTCTGACCTGTCCTGTTATGCGAGGCAAAGGAATATACCGGTTGTTGAATGGATTTTCCCGCACGGAGCTGGGTGAGGTGCTCTCCCAGTAATTTGAAGTCGATTGCCTTGGGGTGGTCAAAATTGATCTTTCCCCGTTCTTCGAAAGAAAGATGTGACAGATCGTTATAGTAAGAATCCTGGGATATTACACTGACCTCCTTGTCCGGTAATTCTTCAATGATCTGATTGACAACGGTTGTCTTTCCGCAACCTGTTCCTCCCGCGATTCCAATGATCAGCATCTGCTATAATTTTGGTCCAAAAATAAGGATTTGAGCCGAAACGAATAGTGCTTAAAATGCTTTTTACAAACCCGGGCCGATAGCCTGTAAATTAATCAGGGTTCATAGATTACGCCGCTGCTCGAGTCTTTTTGAGCGCCGGTGACGGAACATAGCACGTTCTTCTCTCCCTCGCAACGCATTGCGCCCATGAGGGCGAAAACAAGAGCTTCCTTAAATTCGACCAGGGTACGATCCGGGATGACGACTTCTGCCAGATCTGCCAGCATTTCCTTCAGCGTTTCGGTAAGAAAGGGATTAAAAGCTCCACCGCCTGTTACAAGAACCCGGGAGCTGGTTTTTTCAGCGTGTTGTTGTATCGCTATAGCTACCTGCTGGCAGATGTGGTGCACCGAAGTGTGGAGCAGGTCTTCCACCGGGTAATCGTTGTTTTCAATAAGGGGAACAACCTCCTCCAGGAACCATTCGTATCCCGTGGATTTAGGCATGGGCTGGCTGTAGTACGGCAGGTTATTCAATGCTGTCAATAGATCTTTTTGTAAAACACCCTTTCGGGCCAGGGCACCGTCTTTATCGTAGTCCATTCCGATCTTCCCAACGATATGGTTAAGTACCATATTGGCAAGGCCGATATCGTAAGCCACCCTTTTCCCGTTTTTCTCAAAGGAGATATTACTGATGCCTCCAAGGTTGAGGCAGAATTCGTAATCGCCAAAGAACACCCTATCTCCTATAGGAACCAGGGGCGCGCCTTGCCCCCCCAGCACCACATCCTGGGAACGAAAATCAGCTACAGTTCTCAAACCACTGGCGTGAGCTACATTCTGGCCATAGCCTAACTGGAAGGTGTAACCAGCTTGTGGCTGGTGGTGCGAGGTATGCCCATGACTGGCAATGAGATCGATCTCCAGTCCATTTTCCGAGGCAAATTCCCTGGCTCTCTTTCCAAGCCAGGATCCGTATTCATGGTGCAGTCTCAGCAGTTCCGTGGCCGGTAACTGGATGGAATCTTTTAACCTTTGTCGCCACTCAGCCGTATAGGGAATGCTTTTATGTGCTTTTATCTGGTGCTGCCAGCCATTCTCTTCCCTGCTGATATGGCAGTAAGCAAGATCCAGGCCATCCAGGGAGGTCCCGGACATCATTCCAAGTACTTTATATTGTGTCATATGCTGTGATTTTTCAAGGTTACCGGGAGCCTTCCGGGAGCCTGGGTTTTTCCCAGGAAATACAGGGCCGCTTGCTGCTGGAAAGGCAGCATATCCTGGTAGGCTACTACTACTGTCTTTGCTGCCTGAAGATCCAGTAGGTCCAGTACGTAGGGATTTCCGAATAGATACAACACGACCTCGCGATCGCGAAACAGTTGATCTAACAAAGCCAGGACTTCGCTGCTGATATCAAAATTATTGGCAGGTTTAACTTTGGGAGGAAACAGCCCTATGACCAATGGTTTTTTCGTTTTACCAAGTCTTGCATCCGGGTTATTAGTAGTCGGGTCAATATGCATTATTTCGGACATATCAGCCCCGATCTCTGTGAAAAAGGCAGGAGCAGCGATTTTTGAAATCGCAAAGCACTCAAAATCTCCCTGCTGCAATTCTTTTTTTAACCCGGGATCTTCGAACAGGCAGGTAAGACTTGCCTGGGCTAATTCCTTGTTCAGGCTGTATGGATCTGCCGGTTCCGAGAAAGATTCCGGCTGTTTGTCAATTGCACGGGATTTAAGCTCCCATACCCTGTTAAATGCTTCCTCAATTACCCCGGTGTCGGCTTTTTCCAGGATCATTTCTATACCTTCTTGCACATGCTCTGTAAAACACAATACATCATTACCTGCGTTAAAGGCAGCGTATTCCAGGCCACCTTTTTCCGGGAAAAGACTTGAAACCGCATGCATGTTAAGGGCGTCTGATACAACCACTCCTTTAAACCCCAGCTGCTCCCGTAAAATATCTTTGATGATCAGGGGTGAGATGGTAGCCGGAGTTTTTTCTGCCGGATCCAGGACAGGTACCGAAAGGTGGCCCACCATAACCGAATCTACCCCGGCTTCGATCAGGGCGCGAAATGGCGGAAATTCTCGCTTCCCGAGCAGTTCCCTGTCGGCCGTGATCAGGGGCAGGCCCAGGTGGGAATCCGTAGCAGTATCCCCGTGACCGGGAAAATGCTTTGCTGACGTCAGAACTCCACCGGCTTGCAGGCCCTGGTTAAAAGCGACCGACTTACGGGCTACCAGTTCGGCATCCTCGCCGAAGGACCGGTAGCCGATAACCGGATTCTCCGGATTGCAATTGACATCCGCAACCGGTGCAAAATTCCAGTGAATGCCCTGGTTTATACAATCTTCCCCAACCGCCTTTCCGACTCTGAAAAGAAGATCTTCCTTTCCCTGGATCGCTCCAAGGGTAATGGCATAAGGGTATTGGGGGGTGTCTTCTATTCGCATAGCCAGGCCCCATTCGGCGTCTATGCTGATCAGGAGCGGGACAGGCGCTGCAGCCTGGTAGCGAAGTATCAGCTGTCTTAATACAGCTAAGCTTTCTTTATTATATTCAATCTTTTTAGCTCCTTCAAAGTTAGTCGCGGCACTGGCCCGGCTGTGAAAAAAGCAGATCCCGCCAATGTACTGGTTGTGGATCAGATTCTCCAGTTTCCGGATTTCTTCCTCCGTATCATTGATAAAGGCGGCAGGCATAAATAATTGCCCGACCTTCTGGGTGGTGCTTAATTGTTCCGGGGATACTGAATTGTATGGCATAGTGCAGTTATTCGTTGGATTTTTTCCCGTAATCATCGGGATATTTCAGGAATCTGAGCATCAGTAATGCAGGGAGTGCTGCGATCACCACCCAGATAAAGAATCCCGCATAACCTAACCATTCCTGTATATATCCGCTGATCATCCCGGGTAGCATCATCCCCAGGGCCATAAATCCCGTGGCAATGGCATAGTGGGAAGTTTTAGAGTTGCCATCCGCTATATAGATCAGGTAAATAAGGAATGCGGCGAAACCAAAGCCGTATCCAAATTGTTCCAGGACGACCGTTGCTACGATAGCGCCCATGTTCGTGGTCTGTGTGACAGCAAGTATGGCGTATAGGATATTAGGGGCATTCAGGGATAGCACCATGGGCAACATCCATTTCCGCAACCCATCCCTGGAGATAAGGATACCTCCAAGAATTCCTCCGAGGGATAACATGATAACCCCGATTGTCCCGTAGATGATGCCGATGGCCTTGGTAGATAGCCCCAGTCCGCCGTCCTCTGAGCCATCCAGCAAGAATGGCTGGGCCATTTTAACCAATTGGGATTCCCCCAGGCGGTAACACAGGATAAAGCCCAGGGCCAGCCCGATCTGTGGTTTTTTAAAGAAGGAAACAAACACTTCCATGAAATCTTTCGGCTTTTCCCGGTTGGGGTCCGACGCTTCAAATTTCGGCGTGACAAAGAAATTGGTGATCGTTAACAGCAGCATAAGGACCGATGCGGACACCATGGTGATAGACCAAGCACGGGTATTATCACCTAGCTGTTCTTCCAGGAAGCCTGCCAGGACTACGATCAGTCCGCTCCCTGTGACCATGGCAAGCCTGTAAAAAGTACTCCGGATCCCCACAAAAAAAGACTGTTTCTTTTGGGTCAGGCCGATCATATAATATCCGTCAGCAGCAATATCATTAGTGGCGGATGCAAATGCAGCAACCCAGAAGCAGGCAAGGGTGGTGATAAAGAACTGGTTGGTGGGAAGAGTGAGGCCGACCCCCAGCAACGCAAGGGCAATGACTAATTGCATAGCCAGGAACCAGGTTCGTTTGGTACTCCTGAGGTCAACAAAGGGGCTCCATAGGGGTTTGAGGACCCATGGCAAGTACAGCCAGCTAGTGTACAATCCTATATCCGCGTTAGATATGTCTAAGCGTTTATACATGGTGACCGATACGGTTACGATCAGGATATAGGGGATGCCTTGGGTGAAATAAAGGGTTGGGACCCAGGCCCATGCCCGTTTATCTTTTTGAATCATGTTGTCGACTTTGGTCTAAATGTAGAAAAATAGGATGGCTTTCTTTTCCATAGCGATCCAAAAAGCTGACGAAAATCTTTTTCCTGTTCCGGATAAGATCTCCGGTCAGTTGAAAGCGGTTGTCTTCATTTATCCTGATCTTCGCCAGGAGATTTTTGGGGTCTGCAGGAAGTTTTGCATTCTTTTTCCGGGCCTTGTAGACGAGGGCATAATCCCAGTTGGCAGCCTCCGCGGGAGATATAGTAAAATCTACGGAACCCCCGGAGATACTGTACTCGAGCAGATCAGGAGTGACGGCCGGGAAGGAAGAAGACAGGGGGCTGACAGGCGTCAGCGCAGGCAGGGGGTATAACCCTTTTTCAAATGTGTTTACCACCTCTTTTTCCGCATTCATAAGGGATTTGGCGCTGAAATAGGCATTACCCTGAATCCCGCCGCTATTCCGGGCGAATTCTACCTGTTGCCGGAGTTCATCTTTCTGATCCCATGCCTTGTCAGGATTGTTCTTAACCTTATAGGCCCCGTTACCTATATACAGGTTGGCCGTGCTTTTATTTTCTGACCACCAGCTGACGATCTTCCTGTGGGAGGCCGGTTCATAATCCATACTCCAGTAAACCTGGGGGATCAGGTAGTCTATCCAGCCTTGTTCCATCCACAAGAGGGGATCAGCATACAGGTCTTCGTAAGTTGTCTGCCCGGCTTTGGTATCCGAACCCCTTGGGTCAGTGTCTTTGTTTTTCCAGACCCCGAACGGGCTGATTCCAAATTGTACCCATGGCTTGTGTTTCTTGATAGCCACATGGATCTTTTTGACCAATGAATCAACGTTACTCCTCCGCCAGTCATCGATAGACTGGCCCGGCCTGGCGTACTCCCGGAAGGCCGTAGAATCATTGAATTTTTCGCCGCTGATCTTGTAAGGGTAGAAATAGTCGTCAAAATGAATGGCATCTACCGGGTAATTCAGTACAATTTCTTCCATAATGGCAGTTAGTTTTTCCTGTACTTCAGGTAAACCCGGGTTGTAATAATATTTATTCCCATATGGCAGCATCCATTCCGGGTGCTTCTTCAGGTCGTGCTCTTCCGCGAGGGAAACGGTATCCAGGCTCATTGTTGCCCGGTAGGGATTAAGCCAGGCATGGAACTCCATCCCTTTTTCATGAGATGTCTTTACCATCCATTCAAGGGGATCCGTGGTAGTAGGAGCCTTACCTTCTTTACCGGTAAGGTATCGAGACCAGGGGGCCAGGTCTGTAGGGTAAAAGGCATCCCCGGCTGTCCTTACCTGGACAATGACAGCGTTGAAATTCAGGTTTTTATAGAAATCAAGGATCCGGATAAATTCCTCTTGCTGGGTTTCCCATGGGGCATTTGGATCTTTTGGCCAGTCGATATTGGCCACCGTGGCAATCCAGACTCCCCTGAATTCCCGTTTGGGGGCAGGGGAGGTGTTCCGGAATACTCCACAAGAAGCCACTAAGAATACCAATAGTAAGCCAATGGTTGGTCTCATAAAATGGATGGATTTGGGTGGTGAAGATATTTAATTCTTCTATTCTTTAATCAGGGATTATTGGAAATGATACCTGACAAACCCTTCCATGGCTTCGTATTCTGCAAGTCCCAGGGCATTGTATTTCCTCGCTGTTTCCTTGTTCCGCTGTTCTGCTCTTTGCCAGAATTCGCGTTCATCATTACCGGGGAACATGGCGCTGTCTTTCTGGGACTGGTGCTTAAAGATGGCATTCTTTTTTCGCTCCATATCTTTTGGACCAATTGGGATAGCCATTTCCATATCCGCAATATCCCATTCCTGCCAGGCCCCGCGGTAGAGCCAGACATAGCAATCAGAGATCCAGTCGGCCTCTTCCTTAACTAATCGGTCCAGGGCTGCATAGATCACCTGCAGGCAGACCCGGTGGGTACCATGGGGATCGGAGAGGTCCCCGGCGGCAAAGATCTGGTGAGGTTTTATCTTTTGCAGCAGGTCATAAGTAATCTGGATGTCTTCTTCCGAATGTGGTTTTTTCTTAACGGTACCTGTTTCGTAGAAAGGCAGGTTCTGGAAGTGCGCATTGGCTTCTTTAACACCGCAATAACGACAGGCTGCCAGCGCTTCTCCTTTCCTGATCAGGCCTTTGAACCTCTGGATCTCGGGACTGTCTACCTGTCCCGGGGTCTTGCTGCTGAGGAATTCCCGGACCTCCCTGAATTGTTTCTTCAGGGTTTCGTTCTGTTCCTGAATATCCGTGGCGAAATCCAGGAACCGGATCACTTCATCGTCAAAGACCGCGATATTCCCGGAGGTCTGGTAGGCTACATGGACATCATGTCCCTGGTCTACCAGCCGCAATAGGGTTCCACCCATAGAGATCACATCGTCATCCGGGTGGGGACTGAATACCAGGGACCGTTTCGGGTACGGATCTTTGCGCTCGGGCCGCCTGCTGTCGTCCGCATTTGGTTTACCTCCCGGCCACCCGGTAATGGTACTTTGTAACTGGTTAAACACCCTGAGGTTGATATCTTCCGCAGAACCGATCTCTGCAACCAGGTTCCCCATCCCGTATTCATTATAATCTTCATTGGTCAGTTTCAGGATAGCCTTGTCCAGTTTATGAGAAAGCCAGATAGTGGCCTTTTTGATCAGGTTGTCATCCCACTCACACTCGCTGACCAGCCATGGAGTGCTCAGCCGGGTCAGGGAGGAAGCGGCAGCGTGATCCAGGATAAAATCACAATTATTATGGTGTTGCAGGAAAGTAGCCGGAACCGATTCCCTGATCTCACCTTCCACGGCCTGCCTGATGATATCTGATTTACCTTCTCCCCAGGCCATCAGGACAATACGTTTTGCACTCATAATAGTGCCCACCCCCATGGTGATCGCTTTAGAGGGAACATTTTCGAGCCCGAAGAAATCACTGGCAGCATCCAGGCGCGTCACCCTGTCCAGTCTTACCATCCGTGTCTTACTGTTAATGGAAGACCCGGGTTCGTTGAATCCCACATGTCCTGTCCGGCCTATCCCTAGCACCTGTATATCGATACCGCCTGCCTCTTTGATCTTCTTCTCGTATGCCTCGCAGAACTCCCGCACATCCTCCTTGTCCAGGGTGCCGTCAGGGATATGAACATTCGATTTCTTGATGTCGATATGATCAAATAAATGTTCGTTCATAAAACGGACATAACTGTGGATAGAATCCGGCTCCATTGGATAGTATTCATCCAGGTTAAATGTGATCACATTCTTAAAGCTCAGTCCTTCTTCTTTGTGGAATTTCACCAGGAAATCATACATTTTAGTAGGAGTTGAGCCAGTAGCCAGTCCCAGTACCACGTTCTTGCCCTGTTTCTGACGTTGGCGGATCAATTCGGCTATTTCATTAGCCACGTAGAAAGAAGCTTCTTGAGAATTGTCGTGGATATGGGTGTCTATCTTTTCAAATTTCCGGGATTCCTCAGCTGTGGGATACCCGGGAATACGGGGTCTGGTTTGCAAATCGGCCATGACGTAAAGGGTTTAAAGTGAACTGCAAAGATAAAAATAATTCGATAATGTTGCAGCTTTTTGCTGTTTTTATTGCAGTAACTTGCTCTATTTATGTCTTAAAGATATTAAAGCGACAAAAAACGGCAGAATGAATATTTTGTTATCTTTGCCCCGATATGCTGAAAGAAGAGAGACAATTAAAGATCCTAAACGAAGTAGAGCTTCATAACCGCGTGTTGCTTTCCGATATTGCAGAGATGCTGGATGTCTCCGTGGATACGATCCGCAGGGACGTCAAGGAACTCGATGCAGAGAACAAGTTGCGGAAGGTTCACGGCGGCGCGATCTCCATGGGATTTACCGATCCAACTGCAGACCATTCCAAGATCTACGCGCTCAATGAAAAAAGTATTATTGCCCAGAAAGCCACGGGATTACTGAGAGACGGGGCCGTGATCTTTATCGATGGGGGAACGACCTGCCTGGAGTTAGCCCGGCAGATCCCCAGGCAGCTGCACCTCACCTGTTTCACCCTGAGTCTCCCGGTGGCTTTACAGCTGTTGACCAAGCCCAATATAGAAGTGATCTTCCTGGGAGGAACTATCTCCCGTGAAGCCCAGATATCTGTCGGCGCCAGTGCTATACACCAGTTGTCCGAGATCCGGGTGGATTATGGTTTCATCGGGACGGGGTACGTGGATGCACTGCATGGGCTGACGGAGTTTGACTGGGACATCGTCCAGGTCAAAAAAGGAGTGATACAAGCGTCTAAAAAAACGGTACTTTTATGCATCTCGGAAAAGCTGAATTCGCAACACCGCTACAAGACCTGCAATATAAATGCTATTAACACAATGATCACTGAGCTGGAACCGGAAAATAACCTGCTCAATATGTTCAGAAAACACGAAATACACCTGCTTTAATATGTCAGAGTACCAAAAAATCACCGAATCACCGTCTCATTACGAGCATTTGGAACAAATGGATACTGCAGATATCCTTGCAAACATGAACCGGGAAGACCGCAAAGTAGCCGATGCCGTTGCCCTGGTCATACCCCGTATCACCGAATTGGTCGATGGCCTTGAAGAACGCTTTTACCAGGGGGGGAGATTATTTTACATCGGGGCCGGTACCAGTGGGAGACTGGGAATCCTTGATGCATCAGAAATACCACCAACCTATGGGATGCCGCACAACCGTGTGATCGGGCTGATCGCAGGCGGTGACGGGGCCATCAGGAAAGCAGTGGAGAATGCAGAAGATGATACAGAACAGGCGTGGAAAGATTTAGAGGCTCATGAGATCACAGCACTGGATACCGTGGTGGGGATCGCGGCTTCAGGTACTACACCGTACGTTCTTGGGGGTGTAAGATCAGCGAAGGAAAAAGGACTGCTGACCGCGGGGATTACGAATAACCCTGGTTCTCCTTTGGCCCAGGCCGTGGATATCCCTATTGAGATCAACGTGGGACCCGAATTTGTAACCGGGAGTACACGGATGAAAAGCGGAACTTCCCAGAAGCTTGCCCTTAATATGATCTCTACAGCGCTCATGATCAGGATAGGCCGTGTGAAAGGAAACAAAATGGTGAATATGCAGCTGAGCAATAACAAACTTGTAGATCGTGGTACCAGGTATCTCATGGAAGGGCTGCACCTGGATTACCAGGAAGCCCAGGATGTGCTAAAGAAATACGGCTCGGTTCAGAAAGCAATGGAAGCCTACGGTAAGTAATTTACTGGCTTACCGCGCTGACTTCTTCAACGGTTACCATAGCACCCCCTTCATTTCCCCAGCTGTGCAGGATGTAGTTTAAGACATCGGCCACTTCTTCATCTTCCAGCCCCATGTTCATCATCATGTTGTCGTAGGTTACCCCATTGACGACGATCTCACCCTGCTGCCCGAATTTGACAGCCCGGATGCTGGATTCCCGTTTTTCCAGGAGGTAATCTGAACCGGCGAGCGGTGGAAAAGTGTTGGCCACCCCTTCCCCGGATGGTAAATGGCAGGTAACACAGAAATCCTGGTAGATCTCTTTTCCGCGTTCCATACTGGCTTGTAATTCCTTATCCTGGAATAGGTGCAACGCAATAGCACCCACCAGGAATATATAGATGGGCAGAAATATTTTCATGGATTATTTAACCGGGTTTAAACGGTAAATACCTTTCCCTTCCACCGCTACATAGATGATTCCGTCTGGGCCTTCTACTACATTTCTAACCCTGCCGATGTCGGTCATCAATTTTTCGCGCTGGGTTACCTTCGTCCCGTCCAGGGCCAGTCGCTCAAGGTACTGGAAGGAGAGCGACCCTACTAACAGGCTACCCTTCCAGCCACGGTATTTGTCGCTGGTTACAAAAGTCATCCCGCTTGGGGCTATAGAAGGTACCCAGTAATGGATGGGTTGGGTCATACCTTCCATTTCAGTTTTATCCGTTATTGGGGTGCCGCTGTAGTTGATCCCGTAGGTAATTACAGGCCAGCCATAGTTATTTCCCTTCTTTACGATATTGATCTCGTCTCCGCCTCTCGGGCCGTGTTCGTGTATCCAGATCTCCCCGGTCTGCGGATGTCTTGCCATTCCCTGGGGATTCCTGTTGCCGTAGGTATAGGCGGCTTTTACCGCGTCTTCCTGTCCGATAAAAGGGTTGTCTTCCGGAATCCTTCCGTCGTCATGAATACGGTAAATTTTTCCGCCATCCCTGCTAAGATCCTGTGGATTGGTATCCCTGTCTCCCCGTTCTCCGATAGAAAAATATAAGTATCCCTCTTTATCGAATGCGAAACGCGATCCAAAATGTTGTCCTTTGGTTGTATTAGGAGTGGCTTTGTATAATTTTTCAATATTGACAAGAGCCATATTATCAAGTTTTGCTCTTATGATCGCTGTATTCCCTCCTTTTTCAGGTCCTTCTTCCGAGGCAAAGGAGAGATATAACCACCCGTTCTGTATATAATCCGGGTGTACTGCCACATCCAGCAATCCTCCTTGACCCCGATTGTAGACCGGGGGCACGTTAGAGACCATGGTTTTCTTTCCATTTTTAAAATGGATCAGCTCTCCCGATTTTTCAGTGATCAGCATAGCGCCGTCCGGCAGAAACGCCAGGCCCCATGGAATCTGTAGGCCATCGACCAACAGCTCTGCTTCAAACGGAGTTATTTTCGCATTATTTACCTCGTTTTCAGGATCCTGACCACAAGAAATTTGTGTCAGTACAACGAAAAGGCACATTATGTGGATACTTTTTTTCATAGCGAATCGTTAAAATATATAATAATAGAGATGAATGGCATAAAACTAACGAAAATATAAGTTTAAAATAATACTCTGAAGAATAACCTGATCCCAAATCTGCCTATTCTTTGAAAACACCTACTAACCTATGCTCCCAAGTAACTCAAAACGGGACGTAATTGCCATTGTACTGACTCTGATGTCATTGGCATTTGCTTTTGCCGGAAACCATCCAGGTAACCCGGATCCCATAATCGGGGACCGGAATGCCTACACAGAGCTTACTGCCCATGCCAGCAGTAGTTCTGCCCACTCACCGGATCTTGCTGGATCCGAGAATACAGAAACACTTCTGCCTTCCTTTTACGCCACGATCATCCAGAACGCGGATGAAGAGGTCAATTGCCCCAATGATGGTAGCACCCTGGCCAAATTCTTCCTTTGCGGTACCAGTGATGTCAGGACCATCAGCCTTAACCAGAGCGGAAGCAGCTACGAATGGCAGAAACTGGATAGTAACCGCTGTGCCACTTCTGTCATGGCCGATTGTGCTAATACAGACAGCAGCTGTTACGATACTGTCGGAAACGGGTCTACCTACAACCTGGATTCTTCCGGGGAATTCCGGGTCCGCGTAGACGGAGGACAATATTATTATTTTAAATCCACCCTGAACCCTCTTGATCCCCAGTTGATCAAAGAAGATATTATATGCGGAAATCCCGGGAGAGTAGAGGTCACCAATGTGCCGGCAGGATATGAATACAGCCTGAATGACAGTGCCGGACCTTACCAGGACACCCCTTATTTTGATATTACCTCAGCCGGAGACTATAAGGTATGGGTGCGGTTAAAGAATGTTTCAAGTACTGCATGTTTATTTCCATCTAATACGGTAACGGTGGCAAGTCTTGACATGAGTGCTTCCGTTACTGCAAATGATATTCTGTGCAGCGGGGAGTTGGGCAGTATAGATGTGAATGTCTCCGGGGTGCCAGGGTTCTTTACCTACAGGCTGATCAAGAACGGGGTTACAGTGGACACCTTTGGTCCTAATTCTGCCTCTTCTTACAGTTTTGATAATGTAAGCCCGGGTACTTACAGCGTAAGGATCGTGACCAATAAATGTAACGAGCTGATCACCACGGATGTTAATAATGATCCCATCCGGATCGGGAACGGGATAAGTCCGTTAGCCGTATCTGCGACCGCGTCTGACAGTTTTGGCTGTGGTGCTTCTTCCGTTGACGTCAGTATTGAGACCTCGGGAGGGACAGCTCCTTACCGCTACAGCCTGGACGGAGGCAGCAGTTTCAGTTCCACGTATAATAACAGTACGGTCTTCACGGTTACCTCGGCCGGCACCTATAATATATTGGTAGAAGATTCCAACGGGTGTAGCAAGACTGCGAATATAGACGTAGAAGACCTTCCTCCGCCCGTCTATACGGTATCTTCCGATGACGCTACCTGTGGCAGCAGTAATGACGGACGGATCAGTTTTAATGTCAGTAACGGTTATGGTTATCAGATGACCTATAGTATCAACAACGGGGCATCGTACCAGAACAACAATATATTTAACGGACTTGCACCTGGCTCTTACCTGGTGCTTATCCGTTACCAGCAGGGAGCATTTAGCTGTACCACTCCGGTGAGTACCGAAGTG
Organism: Zeaxanthinibacter enoshimensis; assembly: GCF_004362865.1. Classification (GTDB taxonomy): domain Bacteria; phylum Bacteroidota; class Bacteroidia; order Flavobacteriales; family Flavobacteriaceae; genus Zeaxanthinibacter; species Zeaxanthinibacter enoshimensis. Next base: position 471,613 of record NZ_SNYI01000003.1, read on the forward strand.
ATCAGTGCTCCAACCGCCATCAACGGGACAGCCAGCGCCGATTCCGAACCCAGCTGCCTGGATGAAAATGGAGGCCAGATATCGTTTTCAGGAGTTAGCGGTGGAACTTCACCTTACCAGTTTAGTGTTGGGGCAGGCTTCAGCAGCAACCCTGTCTTCAGCAACCTGGGTACAGGAAGCTATACCCCCAGGATCAGGGATGCCAATGGTTGCGTACGAAGTTTAAGTCCTATTACCTTCAATAACCTGGATAAACCGACGGATATGGCCTTTTCCATATCCAATATTGATTGTATTACAAATACGGCATCAGTAAATGTTGCTGTTACCGGTGGTACTTCTCCCTTTACCTACGAGATCATCGCACCTGCTGCGAATGCCACGAATAATGGCAATAACAATGTATTCAGCGGACTTGGACTGGGAACGTATACCTTCCGGGTGACCGATGACGAGGGCTGTTCTTATACCGAAGCTTATGCTATTACCGACATCAGCTCCATATCTGTCCAGGCCCAGGCCACCAAGGTGGTTACCTGCGTTGGCGATGCGGACGGTGAAGGAAGGTTCTTAGTCGATGGTTTTGACGGCACTTACAGCTATGTTATTGATGGAGGACTCCCGGTTGTTGGTGAGAGCGGTGGAATTATCACCGTTACCGGTTTAAGCGCCGGGAGCTACGATATATTGGTGACCGATGAGGATACCAATTGTACCGATACCGCTACCCTGGTGATCCAGGAGCCCGCCTCGGCCTTTACCATCACAAATCTTAACGTGAGCCCGATGAACTGCCAGAATAATAACCGGGGAGGGGTAAGCATTAATACCTCCGGGGGATGGGGTGGTAATAAATATACGGTAACCCAACCCAACGGATCCGTGCGGGGCCCACAAAACAGTAATACCTTCTCTGACCTGAGCCAGAGCGGGGTTTACCAGGTAAGCGTAACAGATGCTAATGGTTGTACCCAGACAGATAGTTTTTCCCTGACTGCCCTGGCGGCACCGGTTCTGAGTGTGAATGCCGCCGGTTCTGATTATTGTTATGACAATTTTGATGCGGCCAGCATTGCTCTGGACGCTACGGGTGGGGCAGGGCCGTACGAATTCCGTGTGAACGGTGGTGCATGGGACGCGGCCAGTACCTTTACTGGTTTAACTCCGGGTACCTACCGGTTCGAAGTAAGTGACACCAATGATTGCCAGGACCTGGTTTGGGTCACGATTGCCCCGGAAATGACCGCCAGTGCCACTACGATCAGAGAATTGACCTGTGGAGGCCCCTCGGCCCAGATCAGGGTCAACATCAGTAACGGCTACCATTCCGGAAATGATTACGTGAGCTACGAGGTACGAATTGACGGTGGTGCTTATTCCGCCAGTGCCTTCCCTATAAGTGGAAATTCCTTCGTCTATGACATTCCTAATGACGGAAGCATCCTTAGCGATACTACTTTCCAGTTCGAGGTTACCGATACCAGGGGATGTACGACGGAGACCAACGTGGTAACTATCTCGCCGCCCGAATCCATTGCCGGTAGCACCCTGGTAACCGATACGAGTTGCGGGCAGAACAACGGGATTGTAGAACTGATTCCTGATACCAGCCAGGGTGTTCCGCCTTATGAATATAGTTCTGACGGTGGGGTAACCTTTGGCTCACAGCCTATTTTTTCGGGTTATGCCCCGGGAACCTATAATGATTTCATGATACGTGACAGCAGGGGGTGCGCCAGCCCGCTGCTAAGTGCTACCGTCAGTAGCAGCAGCCCGATCGATGCGAATGTAACTGCAAATGATGCGGTTTGTTCCGCGGGTAGTGTGGAAGGTTCTATTGATGTTAATAACGTGCTGAACGGAAATGCACAGTATACATTTACCCTTACCGATATCAACGGAAATACCGTAGCAGTTGCCGGTCCTATGGCAGCGGATAACGTGAATTTCCCCAATGTGGCCCCGGGTACCTATACAGTGATTACAACTGATGCCAGCGGTTGTGAAGACAGGGACATGGTGAGTGTGAGCCAGAACCAGATAGACCTTATCCCTGTGAATACCACAGACCCACAGGATTGTACAATGACCTTTACCTATGAAGTAGATATTGTAGGAGGAACCGCACCTTACACCATCGGTCTCGTAGGCCAGCCGCAAACTGCCCCGAATGTCGATGCCGACACACATGATTTTACCGGGCAGATCGACTATGGAGTTACATATTTTGTGGAAGTACACGATGCTTTGGGTTGTGTCTATATAGAGCAGATAGACCCGATAGATGGTCCTTCTCCTATTGCAGTGACTGCAACAGCCACCACGGCGTCCTGTGAACCGGGGGGGAATGGAAGCATAAGCTTTGAGATTGACGGTCTCCCTTCGCCGGCAGACCTCACCCTGCAGTTGCAGGATACGGATACCGGTGCAATTGTCAGTGGTCCGACGGTAGTGAATAATGTTGCTATACCTTATACTGACTCATTCAGTAACCTGCCTCCGGGGAATTACCAGATCCTGGTACAGGATAATAATACCCAGTGTAATGCCAGTACCCTGGTCTCTATTACACAGAATATTCCTGCACTGGTAGTAGATAACAATGAGCCCGCTAACTGTAATGTGGGTGCCCTGGTAACTGTCCGTGGGAATGGAGGAAACGGGCCTTACAGCTTTGCATACGTACCCGCAGGTGATCCTGCTCCCGTGGTCTTCACCACCGATACCACCTTCGAAATAGCAGGTCCTTTCCCGGCAGATTACAATTTTTACGTCCAGGATGCTTCAGGTTGTGTAAGCTATACCACTGTACAGGTTACAGAAACGGCAGGAGTTCCTGACCCTCAGGTAGATGTTGTGAACCAGTGTTCTGCCCAGAGTAATTATACGGTGAACGTAACTTCCCCATTATCTACGGGAAGCGGCTTGCCGGAAGAAACTTATCAATACGATATAGGGGGTGGTTTCCAGGATAGTCCTAATTTCCTGGTACCCAACCCCGGCGACTATACCATTGTCGTCAGGGATGGCAATGGCTGTACCAATACGGTTATCGCACAGGTATTCGATTTCTTTGCGATCAGCGCCAATGCCTCAACCGAACCGACCTGTAACGCGGGAGACGGGATCATCACAGTGAATACGAGTGGGGGTAGTGGTAACTTCAGGTTTGAACTGGACGACGGAATTAATCCTACCGTGGTACAGCTTAACGATAACGTATTTACCAATATCAGTCCCGGAACCTATAATATCCTGGTAACTGACCTGGATTCCAATACCACGCCACTTTGCTCCGATACTACTTCCGTAGAGGTCACTATCGTGGATTCCCCGGAAATAGGTGCAACTCCCAAGGGAGATATCAGTTGCTTTGGAGCGAATGATGGGTACATTAACGTGGAGCTTTTACCGGCCACGGCCACAGACGGACCCTTCAGTTATGTCCTATATGACGGATCGACCACAAATATTATTCGGGGATCACAGTCGTCTTCCCTGTTTGACAATCTCTCACCCGGAACATACCAGGTAGAGGTGATCTCTGACCGGGGATGTACAGACCGTTCTGCGGATGTCACCATCAGTGAGCCCAGTATCTTACAGCTGAATACTGAGCATACCGATTTTACCTGTGATCCGAGCAGTAACCGCTTCAGTACAGCGACCATCACGGCCTTTACAGATACAAACGGGGATGGCAGCGGTATCAATACGGGTACGGCTCCGTATACTTATAGTATGAATGACGGTACCCCTGAATTTGACGGTTCCAATTTCCAGACCAGTAACCAGTTCGAAGTTGTAGATAATGGCTCCTCCCAGACCATAATCATTACGGCAAGGGATCAGAATGGCTGTGAACAAACAGAAACTATAACCCTGGATCCGCCTTCCGGGCTCGACTTCAGTTTTAACGTGAACCCTATCAGCTGTGACGCCAGTGGGAGTGGAGTGAACCCGGGAAATATTGAAATTATCATAGCCCAGGGACCAGGAAATTACGATGTTGAGATCCTGCCGATAGGCTCAGAACCCATCCAGAGCTCTGGAGGTTCAGACCGCGTAGTCTGGGATATCAGTACCCCGGGAGATTACATCTTCGCCGTGACCGATGTGGGCAGTGGAGGTTGTACCTATCTTACCCCGGTGGTCAACGTACCTGAATATAATAATATCGTTGCGACAATTGCCGAGGCCGAGCCCGTAACCTGTTTTAACGGAACAGACGGGGCTATCAGCCTGCAGGTCGATAATTATTCCGGTATCTATAATTACGAAGTATTTACCCGGGATAACAGCGGGGTGGAAACCTCGACAGGAGTAACGGGCTCTTTTGACACCAATAACCCCGTGGCAAACCCGGAAATAATTACAGGTCTGCCCGCCGGGAACCTGGTGGTATACGTGGAAGCCCTGGATGCCCCTTATTGTGATGTGGTAAGTAACAGTACCACGGTAAGGCAACCGGATGCCCCGTTGGCTGTTAACCTGCAGCAAACCGCTGAGGTTACCTGTGCTGACCCCGGTCATGGCGAGATCTTTGCCTCGGGAACGGGTGGATGGGAATTCTATGAATTCAGGGTACAGGCCCCTGATGGCAGTATCGTACAGGACTTCCCCAGTACTAATGTCAGTTTTACCGGGCTTTCAGCAGGAATATACACCGTTGATGTTCGTGATGCAGAAGGTTGTATTGCCACCAGCACCATTGAGCTTTTACCCCCGGCTCCAATTTATGCAGACATCAGGGTTGTGGCCCCGTTGCAGTGTAATAATGACAATAACGGTGTTATCGAGGCCTTTGATATTACCGGCGGACAGGGAGCAGGGAATTATCTTTACCAGCTGAACAGGCTGACCGAGGGTACCAACAGTGGTCTGCAGACTACAACCAGCTTCAACAACCTGTCTTCCGGGGATTATACCATTACTTTATTCGACGGCTGGGATTGCCAGTTTACCACTGCTGTTATTACGATTCAAGATCCCGAAGTAGTGATAGCTGAACTGGTGGAACTGCAGCCTCCCGGTTGTGGGGATGATGGACTCATGGAGTTGACGGTGGCAAACCCGGAAGCGGGAGTGAGTTACTTTTACAGGCGTTCCGGAACAACAGATCCATTCCTGCCCCTGGATCCGCTGGATCCTACCGCTACTTCCGTGCAGATCTCCGAGGATATCACGGTAGACCCCGGACCATTCCAGTACGATGTGCAGAACTCCAACGGGTGTCCTTTTGAGAAATCTAACCAGATATCACTGGATCCGGCTGCACCGTTGGTGATTTCCTTAGACCTTACTAATGCCACTATTAATTGTGCAGGGGAAGCGACGGGAATCATCAGGTCCGAAGCTTTTGGAGGAATAGGGAACTACGTATATACCCTGCTGAATTCCAATACCCCGCCTTCGCCCACAGCGCTTAATACGGAACGATCGGCCCAGGCATCAGGTATTTTCAGGGAACTCGGACCGGGAACCTATTATGTTTATGCACAGAGTGGCGGTTGTTCTGCCATTTCTACCCCGATTACCATCAGTGAACCACCGCCATTGGTACTGGAATCGCTGGAAGTGGTCCCGGTAAGTTGTTCGGGTGATGTAGACGGGCAGATCACTATAGAAGCCAGCGGGGGAACGGGTAAGATCCGGTATTCTATCGCTGACCAGCTGAGCGAATTCTTTGAAGGAGATGACCCCGCCTTCCCGAACAGGAAAACGTTTACGGACCTTGCACCAAGAACGTATGAAGTAATTATACAGGACGACCTGGGATGTACTATCACCAGGACCATACAGGTGACCGAACCGGAGGCTATTTTGGTAGCTATTGCCGCCTCTGAACCTGAGACCTGTTTAGGTGACGGCGACGGGAGTGTTACCCTTGACGTTACAGGTGGAACTCCCCCGTATGAATTCGCGTTGAATTCATCAGATCCCGGCGATTTTGCTCCAAATCCCCAGCAATACTGGGGTGATCTCAACGGGGGAGAAACCTATGTGATCTTTGTGAGAGATTCTATGGGTTGTGAGACCAATGTAATTGTACCGGTTGAGGTTGGAGTAGACCTGAACCCTGTGCCGTTGGTAGAATACGGCTGTGAAGGTATTTTCCCGAATTCCACGGTCACGATCAGTATGGAGGATGACTCAGACTGGTCACAACTGCTCTTTGCCCTGGACCCTGAAGATCCAACAGACGCAGTGACTGCAGAGGCGGGCACTGAAAATACCTGGGGTGACCTGGCGCCAGGAGAGCATATTGTGTATGTATATCATGAGAATGGTTGTTCGACCTACACAGAATTCGAGATCGAGTCTTACGAACCGCTTACCCTCGAGGCCGAAAAGACCGGCGTCAATGAAATTACTGCAACAGCCCGGGGAGGATTTGGTAATTATAGCTATTATTTCCAGGGCGAAGCGTATGGTGCCGATAATATCTTTTATTCTAATGAGGATACTAATGTTACTATCAGGGTGGTTGATGCACGCGGCTGTGAGGCGCTTGTAACTATGGCTTTTGATTTTACCGGCGTTCTGCAAATGCCTAAACACTTTACGCCAGACGGAGACCTGATGAATGATGTCTGGTCCCCGATGAACCGGGAACTGTTCCCTAACCTGGAGGTGAAGATCTTTGACCGCTACGGAAGGGTAGTGGCCATCCTGGACCAGGTATCGGAATGGGACGGTACATATGAAGGGGATGAAGTTCCTACCGGTGACTACTGGTACGTGGTCAATGCAAATGATAAAAGCATGCAGCAATATGTAGGTCACTTTACCTTATACAGGTAGATCACTAAGAATATTAAAACCTGAAAAGACTGTGGATGCCCACGGTCTTTTTTTGTTTTAACTTTAGAAAATTTACGGAAATCATATCCTGATTTTTTCTATATTTAACATTGAAATACAGTTTGTTACGGACTGTGGCAGTGAGGTGTTGATGGCACCTGGAACCTGGTCCAGTCCCGTACATGATTTTTCTCCCCCGGGAACGTTCCCTCGATTTATCCCCCATATTAATCGGGATGGTCTTACAGGCTATCCTTAAAGTGTATATAAATACATCTGCAGACCCTTGTGAGATGCTTATGGGTGTGTTGAACTAAAGTAGAGAACTAAATTCCATTATATGAAAAAAGCAATCTTAACCTTAGGTATCCTGTCCCTGATGGGAGCCTGTAACGAACCTAAATCCAAGGAAGAACCCCTGAATGAAAAAAAAGAGATAGCGATGGCAACAGAAGCGGCTGTTTCTGCAGAAAGAGGTAAATATCTCGTCAACGCCATGGGATGCACGGATTGCCATACCCCGAAAAAGATGACTGACCACGGGCCAGAACCCGATCCGGACTTATTCCTGTCCGGTCACCCGTCCGGAGAGCAATTGCCACCGCTGGATCCCTCCCAGGTGCAGGGATACCTGGTTTTCAATATGGGGCTCACAGCTGCTATCGGACCCTGGGGGACTTCCTTTGCCGCAAACCTTACCCCCGACGAAACGGGGATTGGTAGCTGGACCGAGGAACAGTTCCTGGTCGCAATAAAAGAAGGTAAGTACAAAGGGATGGTGAACGGCAGGCCTTTACTACCCCCGATGCCATGGCAGCAGTACCGTATGCTGACGGATGATGACCTTAAATCTATCTTCAAATACCTGAAGACCATTAAACCTATAGATAACGTAGTTCCTAGCCCGATACCGCCTAAAGGCTCATGAGGAAAGGATCATTATCCTTTTAAGCAATAAATGCCGGACCCCATTGGTTCCGGCTTTTTTTTGCCTGGTTCACAAACCTTTGTTAAAGTCGTAATTCAGCGTAGTTTAAAGCGACTTAAGCATAAACCTTAAATCAAAACAATGTCAAATAACACTTATAGCATCGGGTTACAACCCGTGACCTCAGAAACTGCAAATGAGAAGCAGAAGGCCATACTGGAAAAAGCTCAGAAAGCCAATGGGATGATCCCTAATATGTACAGGAACATGGTAAACCTGCCCGGCTTACAGGAGACATATGACTTAGGTTACCAAAAATTCAGGAGTGAAAGTGGCTTTTCTCCAGCCGAACAGGAAGTCGTTTTTCTCACTCTGAGTGTGGATAACGGGTGTAATTACTGCACAGCGGCACATAGTTTTTCGCAGATAAGATGTCAAAAACCCCGGAGGCAGTAACTGAGGCTATTCGGGAAGGCAAAGAAGTTCCCGGTGAAAAATATGCAGCGCTGGTAAAATTTACTAAGATCATGAATCGGAGCAAGGGTAATCCGAGTCCCGCGGAAGCCCGGGAATTTCTGGATGCTGGCTTCGATGAGAAACAGATCCTGGCTATTATCCTGGCGCAATCTGTTAAGACCATAAGTAATTATTCTAACCATATTTTCCATACAGAAGTAGACGATGCTTTCAGCAGCAGGAAGGTAGAAGAAAATGTAAGTTAAGAATCTCACATACTTTATTGTAATAATCCAACCGGGACAGATCTGGTTGGATTTATTTGTACCATCTGACTATCCCGGATGCATATTACTGATATCTTAAAGGTATTCCAGAATGATGAGGAGCGAATCAGGTCTTCATAATAATGTCTTCATACCCTATAGTTTAATGATGTCCTGAGAATACTGCTGTGGCATAATTCGTCCCCAATCGCCCACGATCCCTGAGATCGATAACTGTCCGGCAGGTAACACCGTATTACTGAAAGCTGCACTCGCATAGGTAATTACAGAGGCTACCCGGACATCATCGGTGATGGTACGGCTGCCCAGGAAAGTAATATTTCCATCAGCGTTGACAAAAGAAACGTTCCTGACCAGCACCCTCTTACCTTCGTAATCACCGCTCAAGAACTGATCCAGGGTAATCTCCTCGGCTTGTACGATCATGTTTTCACTGATTAATACTGATCCCTCCGGGTTTACCTGGTCAATACTTTTCTGCCCGTTAAAGTGGGTCCCCGTTGCAGATTTCAGGTTTAACCTGATCTTATCCCCGATTTTGAAATTGCGAGCAAGGAAGAACCGTATCATTATGCCGGCAGTTTCGTCCTGTAAGTAGACCGTCTTGTCATCCAGGACGTTCTGGTCAGAAGTGATCACTCCCTCCACGACATAGTCTTCAGGGAAATACCAGTCACCGGTTCGACCCTCAAAGAGTTCTCTCACTTCTGCTAGTTTATGTACTGTTCCGGTTTGCCGATCATCATCCTCCAGGGTTATTTCCAGAGTGTTACTTTCACCGGCATGCAGCCCGGAAGAAAGAGCGTTGATCTGGAATTTCACCACAGCATTTTCCTTTAATACCTGGTCGTTCACCGGTTTAAAACTGAAAGAGGCAGATGTCGCACCTGGAAGGACATCGATCTTTATTTCGCCCAGTACCGGTTGGGGAGTTGTTGTAAACCGCTCACCGTACTGGTTCTGATCTGTGGTAATCATTTTAAGGGTGATCTGCTCCGATTTGCTTGTGGGCTGTGACCAGTTTAAGAGCACATTTAATCCGCCTGTTTCATTTTCCCGGACTTTTAAACTGGTATATTCAAAGTTGACCGGGTTAATTTCTTTTAGCCGTGGAGCTATCATGACTGTCGCGCTGGCAGGTTCCTCAATTTTGAAACCTCCGGGAACAGCAACAAGCCGTACCTGAAGTTCCTTCTCTGTTTCCTCTTCAGAAAATTTCCTGTGAAGAACCAGGTTGACGAATTCCTGGGCAGGGGAGAAGGGAATGGCTATCTGGTTCCCCGCTGAAGGAGGGATAGTGGTGTAATCCTGGTTGTAGTGGGCATTCCCAGAGAAATTTAAATGTACGGTGCCTTCAGTGGTCGCCTTAGGGGCGATCTTTAAGCGAAGCACCAAAGAATCTGCATTCTCATCTAACAGGTATTCATTGTCTTCTAAGGAGATCAGGGATATTGTACCCTGGGGAATCTCGGAGTCGCTGTCTTCAGTAGTACAACTGGTTACTAATACTAATACAAGGATGGGGAAGTAAAGAAGAAGCCTGATAAATTTTGTTGTTTTCATTATGTTCTGATTAAGGTTAATAATGCACCCGGCATAGCGATCGGGTTTTCATAGAGACGCTGTGGCTAATGTTTTGTTTCTTAATGTATTGCCAATTATTTAAGAGGCTGTAACATGGACTGTTATGGTATTCCGGGTTGCTGTTTTTTTCCGTATTTTTAAATAAAAATTGTGATGAAACCAGTTTATCTAAGCGTGTTATTATTTCTCCTGGTGCAGCTCGGTTCTGCAGCGGGGGATGAGCGGCTCATAAAAGGAAGGGTGACAGACGGGATCTCTGCCCTGGCCGGTGCCGAGGTACAGGTAGAGAATTCTGAAGTACTGGCCGTAACCGATGAAAAAGGCTATTACCAGATCAAAGCTGAAGTGGGGGATATCCTTAACTTCAGCTATACCGGCTTTGAATCGCGAAGGGTCTTTGTTGAGGATGTTACCCGGATCGTCAATGTGACTTTATTGGTAGAATACAAAGAACTCGGAGAAGTGACGATTACGGGAAGTAATCGTAAGAAATCCCAGAACACCAAGGAGGATTATTATTATGATAAAGAGATGCTATGGACCGCATTTGGTTATAAGGACCAAAGGGCTTTTAGCGGAAACGTCAGGTTTCTGTATGATGACCAGATGACCAGTGCTGCACTCTGTGTACTGGATATTCTCCGTAACCAGTTCCCCGGTGTTTCTATCAGGGGAAATTGTTCCAGTGGCGGCAGTGTGCAGATTCGCGGGGGCAGCTCTATCAGCAATGATACCCCGGCCATATTTGATGTAGACGGGCAGGTGTTTACTGATACGCCGGTATGGATCAACCCCAATAACATTAAGAGGATCGCGGTGCTGAATAACCTGAACATGACCATCCCCTATGGCGCTGCCGGGAATGGCGGAGTCATCGTGATCAATACCAATGTCAGCGGGGTCACCCCGGGAATGCTTAAACGTCCGGACCCCATGCGGTTTAATCCCAGGCGCTATGATGGTGATGTATTGGATGAGGAAGCAATGCTCAGGAATGCACCGGAATACCTGAAGGCCCTTCACCGGAGCAATTCTTTCACGGAAGCAGAAGCTACGCTGGAATCTTTCCGGGAGGTTTACAGGCAATACCCGTATTTCTACCTCGATGCTATGGATTATTTTATGACGAAGTGGAATAAAACTGATTTTGCCTCAGGACTGATCCTGGAGAATGCCCATCTTTTCTCAGAAAATCCCGTACTGCTTAAAGCTGTAGCTTATCTATATGAAAAACACGGGTTAGAGGATGACGCCAGGGAACTGTACAAGAAGATCTACAGCCTCCGCACAAGCTATCCCCAATCTTACCTGGACCTGGCTCACAGTTATCAGAACACAGGAGAAGCGGGAAAGGCAGCTGCGCTCTTATTCAGGTTGGGAACACTCTTCGAAGAGGGAATGATCAAGACAGATACCCTGGAATTCGGTCCGTATTATGAAAGAGAATTACTTTCGTTCGAGGGCATCAATGATAAAGTATCTCTTGGGGCTGAACTAAGAAAAAAATTAAGAGAGGAGAATGCATCCTACCTGGGGGGAAAAAGAATAGTTTTGGAATGGAATGACAGTGAAGCGGAGTTCATTGTGCAGTTTGTAAACCCGAATAAACAGGTATATGATTGGATTCATAGTACAGCAGCCGACCGGGATCTTATCCTGAACGAACAGGTATACGGCTGGTCTTCCAAAGATTTTTTCCTCGATGATACCCTGGGCGGAGCCTGGATGATCAATGTAAAATATCTGGGGAACAGGGCATCTACCCAGAGTTACCTCAAAGCCACATTTTATGATAATTACGGTCTACCCACGCAAAGCGAAAAAAAGTATGTGCTCACCCTAAGGGTAAAAGGAGCCGGACAGCAGTTAGCGCAGTTTGGTAATTAACGCAACTGTTTCAACTATTCGCTGCACTTAAAAAGCGCGGGTAATAAAACTGGAGAATAAAAAAAAGCCGGGTATAATACCCGGCTTTTTTGGTCGGGATGACTGGATTCGAACCAGCGACCACGCGCACCCCATGCGCGTACGCTACCAGACTGCGCCACATCCCGTAAGCAGGTCGCAAAATTAATAAAGTTTCAGGGAATAATTCTACCCTATTCCGATAAAATTAGTTTAAGCAGGTTGATGGCTGGAAAACAGGAATTTAAGATGTTCAGAATCCTACAGGAGCAACCAAGGGATAGCTTTAATGGTCGGCTCTTAGGAGGATGGGGTTGTTATAATGGTATGTATACCGTTCTGATTTAATGGGATAGCATTTTTATAAAACCGATTTTTTTGTAAACTTCTGCAGCTAATACCTTTTTGATGTGCAGGACAAAATAAAACTGAAAGAACAACCTATAGATCGATTCTACCGGTATGTCCGGTTTTTCTTTGACAGCGGTACCACCCTGGGCACCCTGTTGATGATCATGGTAATCATCGCCATGTTCTGGGCCAATTCTCCCTGGACTACAACCTATCACCAGTTATTCGAAACCAAGATCGCTATTGGTTACGAAGGATTCAGGATCGAAGAGACTTTGAGACACTGGATCAATGATTTCCTGATGGCCTATTTTTTCTTCCTAGTAGGATTAGAGATCAAAAGAGAGTTTATTGATGGGCATTTGTCCACCATTCGACGGGCTTCGGGGCCTTTGATCGGCGCCCTGGGGGGGATGATCCTCCCTGCGTTGATCTTCCTGGCAATCACATGGGGCACCCCGGCAGTGGCAGGATGGGGTATTCCTATGGCAACAGATATCGCTTTCGCGGTAGGATTTCTATCCCTGGCCAGTGGTATTGTTAAACGAAGCGGGAAACCATTCCTGACGGCCCTTGCGGCGGCTGATGATATCGGGGCCATCCTGGTAATCGCATTCTTTCTCACAACCGGGATCGATATGGGTAATCTACTGGCAGCCTTGGTGTATTTCCTGATCATGTTGGGCGGTAATTTCATGGGAATCCGAAATACCTGGTTCTATTTGATCGTCGGGATATTTGGACTTTGGGTAGCATTGCTCTTATCAGGAGTACATGCCACGCTGGCCGGGATCCTGGCAGCTTTATGTATCCCGGCAAGGACCAAGATAACCGAGGAGTCTTATAAAGAAGTGCTGGTATCCAGGTCAGAGCAATTTGCCTCGGCCAGTGTAACCCCCACAGGGCTGCTTACTGCAGAACAGGTTAAGATCATACAGGGGGTGATCCGGGACAGTAAAAGAGCCCTGACCCCTTTGCAACGCATAGAAAAAGATATTAAACCGTTTGTGAATTTCCTGGTTCTCCCTGTTTTTGCCCTTGCCAATTCCGGGATCAGTCTGGAAGGTAACCTGCTGAAGATGATTACTCACCCTCTCAGCCTGGGAATAATGGCAGGGCTGGTGTTCGGGAAACTATTTGGGATCCTGACAGCTAATTATTTCGCCAGTAAGCTGGGATTAAGTCAATTACCCGAAGGCATGAACTGGAAAATCCTGGCCGGACTTTCCTCCCTGGCAGGGATTGGTTTTACCATGTCACTCTTCATAGCCGGGATCGTGTTCAAAGAGCCCGATATGCTGGCTATTGCCAAAATAGGGGTGCTGGCCGGGTCTGCGATTTCTGCCATCCTGGCGATCAGCTGGCTTCGGTATGCCAGTAATAAAACAGTTTCAGGGACATAGCTTCTTAATAGTGTTGTCTTCGGGATAGCCCGGGATCAATAGTACATCCTGCGATCCGGTAATTATTTGGTTTATCAATAATCAGGTAAGCCTCAGGTATCAGTGCGTGGACCTCCAGCGTTAATGGCGGGGGCAAAAGCCCCTCCTCCCCACATTAAATTTAACGCTGCAGACTGCAGGAAACCAGCAGTTCACAACATAAATTTGAGGTTTATAGCTATAGAGAGTTTATTCGCAGTTGGTTACACTCATCGAAGAAATTTGCATTTCATCGACGATTCAATCGGAACAATCGCAACAATCAACTGTTAATCCTTTTCAATGAAATCTCTTCCCTCTTCTTTTGCAACAGCCATATTAAAGGCAGGTGTTGCATTTTTACTTTCTTACTGCTCCATTGGCGTGCTGCTGGCGCAACAGGAAGACCTGCAACAGGTATTTCCATCCGATAAGAACAGCGCGGAAAATTTCGGTTATGCGGTAGATGTTAAGGCAGATCGTGCCATCATCGGTTCGCTGAGAGATACCTATGACCTCGATAACCAGAATTATATGACCGGCTCCGGTGCGGCTTATATATATGAACTGAATTCCGAAGGAGAGTGGGTAGAGAAACAGAAACTTATTGCTTCTGACCGGACTGCAGGGGACAGGTTCAGCCAAAGTGTAGCTATCTCAGGAGATTATGCTGTAGTTTCTACCATGTACAGGAATAACAACAAAGGAGCGATCTATATATTTGAACGTAATACCTCCGGAGTCTGGGAGGAGAAACAGATACTCGAAGCCCAGGATGGTGTGGAAAACGACCTCTTCGGGCACCAGATCGACCTGGAGGGAGATTGGCTGGTAGCCAATGCAATTTGGGAAGACGAAGATGCAGATGGTCTCAATACTATGGACAGGGCAGGGTCTGCATATGTCTTTCACAGGGATGGCGATGGCGTCTGGAGACAATCCCAGAAAATAGTAGCCTCTGATCGTTCCGCTTACAGGGAATTCAGCCGGGGAGTCGATCTGTATGCAGAGACCCTGGTGGTCGGTGCACCCAGCGCCGGTCCACAATATAAGGGAGCGGTCTATGTCTTTGAGAGGAATGCGGAAGGAGTGTACGAGGAACAACAAATTATAGCTCCTGCAGATTTCCCGACCAGTTCAAATTTCGGCTGGAGTGTAGCCGTTTCTGAAAAGCATATCATGGCGAACATTATGCCTTACTCGGATCCGGGGGCGGTTTATGTTTTTGAAAAAAATACAGACGGAAGTTATACAGAACGTTCCAAACTACAGGCACCTGTCCTGGTCAATGACAGGTTCGGGTATTCTATCGGGCTGGATGGAAACCTGGCTGTCATCGGGGCATACCGCGATTCTTACGATATAGAAAATGGTAATTTCCTGCAGGAGGCAGGATCC
This sequence comes from Zeaxanthinibacter enoshimensis, assembly GCF_004362865.1. Lineage (GTDB taxonomy): Bacteria > Bacteroidota > Bacteroidia > Flavobacteriales > Flavobacteriaceae > Zeaxanthinibacter > Zeaxanthinibacter enoshimensis. The sequence continues at coordinate 486,747 of NZ_SNYI01000003.1, forward strand.
GCATACTTATATGAACAGGACCAGGAAGGGAACTGGACCCTGAAGCGCAAGCTGGTTGCACCACAGCGTGGGACATACTGGAACTACGGGGAGGCGGTGGCCCTGTCGGGAAATGAGGTCCTGGTAGGATCTGCAAGGGTCTCTATCAGTGCATGGCCCGACCCGGCTTATGTTGACCGGATAGGATCGGGTTATTTTTACCGGCTGGACCGTGTGGCTCCATCCGGATACGAGATAGATGTGCCAGCAGATATAACAGACGAGAACGTATCGTCTTACAGTTTTTCTTTCGCCGGGGGAGAGATCGGCAGCAATTATTATGTAGAGTTCCGCCACAGTGCATCTGGTGCTATCAAAACTTTTTCCGGCACAGTAGAGAACAACCCCCAGGAGGCAGGTGACTTTGATCTTACTGATCTTCCGGACGGCGCCCTGGAACTGGAACTCTACCTGGTTGACTCCAGCGGAAACCAGGGAGAACTAAAAACTTCCGCACTTCAGAAAAGCACAACCCCCTCGGGATACCTGCTCAGTAACTTAACAAACCCTGTTTTGGCGGGTAATTCCACGGCGGTTCACTTTGCTGTGGATATGGCAGAACCGGGAACGACATTCAATTACGTCTTTACAGACACCGCGGGTAATGAAATTTCCGGATCCGGGAATGTTCCCGGGGTATATTTCGAGGTCGACGGGATTGACCTGTCTACCCTGGCGGATGGTTTACTGGAGCTTACTTTTACCCTGACTGACGGGGAAGGTCTAACCGGTGCTGCAGAGATTGCCACCAGCCTGAAAGATACACAGCCACCTTCCGGGTATTCGATCAGTTCCGGGATTGAGTTCATTAATTCTGCCAATGTTGCCGGTTTTGTATTTAACTGGAATGATGCAGAAATTGGGAGCAGCTGGGGATACAGTATCCGGCATACTTCTGAAGACGGGGAGCTTACAGGGTCCGGCCAGGTGATACAACAGAACGAAGCATCAGGACCCCTGGATCTTTCCCAATTGCCTGATGGTGAAATAATTATTTCATTCTGGCTGACCGATCCACACGGCCAGCAAGGTGATACGGTAGCACTAACTGTTTTTAAAGATACCACCGCACCGTTGATCAACTGTCGTGAAGTAGTCCTGAGCCTGGATGCGAATGGGAATGCAAGTATCGAGGCAGCTATGTTCGATGATGGTTCTACTGATGAATCCGGAATCAGCACGATGGAGATCAATATGGAACCTATCCTGGATTGCAGTTATAAAGGAACTCATGAGATCGAACTTACTGTATGGGATAATTATATGAACAGCAGTAGTTGCACCACTTCTCTGACGGTCCAGGACGATATGGCTCCGCTTTTGGAAGTAAGGAATATAGAAGCAACTCTGGATGCAATGGGGGAAGTGAAAATACAAGCTGCTGACCTGGTATTGTCAAGTGTGGATAATTGTTCTGATCTTACTATTGCACTGAACCGGAATACGTTCAGTTGTGCAGACCTGGGGAGCAGGGAAGTATTGATCACTGCTACCGATGCAAGTGGCAATAGCTCGTCCTTGCCGGCCACGGTAGAAGTTGTTGACACCTCTGCTCCGGTGATAATGGTCAGTGACCTGACCCTGGAATTAAGAGAAGAAGGGACAGTCTCTTTGGCTGCGGAACAACTGGGTGCCGGATCTACCGATAATTGTGGCATTGTATCTTTCACAGCAAGCCAGGAAATTTTCAGCTGCGAGGACCTCGGTATTACCCAGGTGATCCTGACGGTCTCCGACAGCGCAGGCAACCGATCAACTGCCACCGCCCAGGTGACGGTTATCGATACAATGGCACCAGATATTGTTGGAAGGGATCTCATCGTCTACCTGGATGCGAATGGGGAAGCCTTAGTAACCCCGGAAGACATCGATGCAGGTACTACGGATAATTGTGGAATTGCCTCCCTGGAGGTGGACAGACAATTATTCAGTTGTGAAGACGTGGGAGAACAGCAACTTATGTTTATGGCGACAGATGCAGCTGGCAATTTTGCTGAAATAGCTGTTTCCGTAACGGTGATCAATGATCATGAAGACCTGGATGAAGATGGTATCCCGGACAATTGCGATCCTGAAATTACAGCTCCGGACTCCTCAGCCGGGCAGGAAGACACGGTCAGTGATCCCATGGACCAGGTCAAGATCCCGGAAACCTTTACGCCTAACGGAGACGGGATCAATGATACCTGGAATATCGTAAACCTTGAGATGTACCCTACGGCAACGGTCTACGTTTACAATCGTTACGGGCAGGTGGTTTACAGTACCCGTGCTTACGCCAACGACTGGGATGGGTCATTTAAGAAAAGCGGGCGCATTCTTCCCGAAGGAGCGACCTACTATTACCAGATCGACCTGGATTCCGATGGGAAGATCGATAAAGAAGGATGGTTATTCGTAACCGAATAATAACAAAATATTACAGTATTACCCTTGAGACCAATTATGTCATCAATAATCCAGAACATGAAGTGTGTAAAAAAATCAAAAGCCCTGCTCCTCCTATTTATAGGCTTGGTATCCATGGTAGCCAGTGGGCAACAGGATCCAAATTTTAATCTCTACCGGTACCACATGAATGTGATCAACCCCGCCTACGCAGGAGCCCAGGGAGAGACTTTCCTGGCCAGTAGTATACGACGGCAGTGGACCAATATCCAGGATGCTCCCGAAACCCAGATCGTTTCCTTCGGGACCCCGGTTGCCAATCGTTTAGGATTAGGGGTTTCTATGATCAATGAAAGTTCCTTCGTGGAAAAACAAACCTTTGCAACAGTGGATGCTTCATACGAACTTCCCTTCTCAGCTGGTTCTACCTTGTACCTGGGTTTAAAGGCCGGGGGTAATTTTTACAGTGTAAACGCCAGTGGACTTGAGACTTATAATATTAATTCGGATCCCTCCCTCCAGGATATCAGTAACTTTTCCCCGAATATCGGGGTGGGGGCTTACTGGGCCGCTGAAGGATATTACATTTCACTTTCTGCACCAAGGCTGCTGAGCAGTGAAAAAGTAAAGGCCGAGGACGGGATGGCATCCACAGTAACAGACAGGCCTCATCTCTATCTCAGTGGTGGGTATGATATTGACCTTTCGGGCGAATGGACCTTAGAACCATCAACCCTTCTGCGCTACGTTTCGGGAGCGCCGGCTTCTCTCGAATTAACAGCTATGACAGATTATAAGCAGATCCTGAAGTTCGGACTCAGCTACCGCACGGATAAAGCTATGGCGGGCCTGGTCAAACTTAATCTCTGGAACCAGTTCGATCTCGGTTATGCCTATGAAACCCAGTTCGGTAAACAGGTTATCGCCAATGCGGGAAACACCCATGAATTGTTCCTTCGCTACCGCTTTAATACCGCCCTGGTACGCACTATTGCTGATGCCTCGGAAGATTGAACCGGTAGGTTAAAGCAGAAATTCAGGTTAGTATTACTTGTGCTAAACAAGAACGGGAACTATAAAAGTTCCCGTTTTTTTTTGATACCACAGGTTCAGGGAAGCCCTTACTGCCTGTATGGATCGGTTCTTATCAGACCGCAACAGCCTTCGCAACTTCCATCCGGTCCCAGTTCCTGTGCTGAGCAATGGCATCGCAGAACTTATCGTTATCCGCATCGATAAACAATGCCTTGTCTTTTTTGTGATCTTTAGCAAAGGTTTCATCCAGCAGTTGTTTTCCTTCACCGGACACGGCAATGGCTTTGCAATGTTTAAAAGCCTCGTTCACAAACTTTAGGAATTTCTTCTCTTTCAGCAGCGCCTTTGCAGAAGCTGCGCCGCCGGGAATATAAACTGCATCGAACAAGACACTTTCCGTGGTGGCAATGGCAGCATCGACAGCGAATTTATTTCCTTTATCCGATTTTATACTACCACCGTGGGGAGCCACAACCTGTACGACTGCCTTCCTTTTTTCAAGGGTATTTTTCATCTCGCTGAATTGTTCTTCGGAAAAACCTTCTGCTGCCAAAAAGGCAATTTGCCTGGTTGCGATACTATCAAACCGGGTATTTGCCTGGCTCAGGGCGGAGGATTTATCCAGGTAATTCTTAGCCGGTCCGGGTTGAAAATCTTCCGGGTTGCTGTCTGCACCAATAGCCTGGTTTACGGGTTGTTCTATCTTACCCGGAATCTCCATCCCCAGGTTCCCTGCCACCTTCCTGGCCAAATCCTTGTTTATCTGTTGGATAAGCCACAACATTCTTTCTTTTATATGGTCGTGCATACATTTCCCCAATTCAAAGGAATACGCATCCGCTACATGCTCCTGCTCCCAAGGAGCCAGGCTGCGGTAGAACAATGCAGGTTGGGAGAAATGGTCGCTGAAACTTTTGCTTCTAGTCCGTATTTTCTTTGCGTCAATTCGCTCTTCATAGGAATGGAAAGCTCCTTCAGCTATTTTAGACAAATGGGGGCAACCCCCGCCCAGGGTATTGGGGAAGTACGCGGTCTGTCCCTTTGGGATCTGGGTTTGCATGTGTCCGTCTCGCTGGTTATGGAAAGTCGGGGTCACGGGTTGGTTGATAGGGATCTGGTGAAAGTTAGGACTGCCCAGCCTGGAAAGCTGTGTATCCCGGTAAGAAAAAAGTCTTCCCTGTAACAAAGGGTCGTTGGTAAAGTCGATTCCCGGTACTATGTTTCCGGGCAGGAAGGCCACCTGTTCGGTTTCGGCAAAAAAGTTCTCAGGGTTCCGGTTGAGGGTCATTTTCCCTATGATCTTGACAGGTACCATTTCTTCCGGCACAAGCTTCGTCGGATCCAACAGGTCAAATTCAAAAGAGTGTTCATCTTTTTCCGGGATTATCTGCATCCCCAGTTCCCATTCAGGGTATTGTCCGGATTCAATAGCATCCCAGAGATCTCGCCTGTGGAAATCCGGGTCTGCGCCATTGATGCGTACCGCTTCATCCCAGGTGACCGAGTGAACGCCTAACACAGGTTTCCAATGGAATTTTACAAAATGAGCTTCCCCCTTATCGTTGATAAGGCGATAGGTGTGGATCCCAAACCCTTCCATCATCCGCAAACTCCTGGGGATCGCCCTGTCACTCATTACCCAGATATGGTTGTGCAGTGTTTCGGTAGTCAGGGAAATAAAGTCGTAAAAGGTGTCATGGGCCGATGCTGCCTGCGGGATCTCCTTATTGGGTTCCGGCTTTACAGAATGGATGAGGTCCGGGAATTTCATGGCGTCTTGTATAAAGAAAATCGGCATATTGTTCCCGACGAGATCCCAGGTGCCTTCCTCCGTATAGAATTTGACGGCGAACCCACGGACATCACGAGCCAGGTCCGGGGAACCTTTAGATCCCGCAACAGTGGAAAACCGGACAAAGACCGGGGTCTTTCGTTTGGTATCGGTAAAAATACCGGCCTTGGAAAATTCGGCAATACTGTCATGCAATTCAAAATAACCATGCGCCCCACTTCCCCGGGCATGTACGATCCGTTCCGGGATCCTTTCGTGGTCAAAACTGGTGATCTTCTCACGGAGCAGAAAATCTTCAAGCAAGGTAGAACCTCTTGGGCCTGCTTTAAGGGAATTATTGGTATCGTTCACCTTAACCCCCTGACGGGTGGTGAGGGCCTTGCCTTCAGGATCGACCATATTCTTTTGTAACTGCTCTATTTTTTGAGTGTTAGATTCTTTCTTAGCCATAATCGTTGTTTTTATGTTCAGCTCTAGGTGTGGTTAAATTAGCTGATAGAAGATCGTGGAGAAGGCTCTATTCGATAATATAATAGCTTTAAGAGCAGCAAAGTAGAAGCAAAATTACTTGTCGGTGATAACCGGGTTATTCCCGTCTGCTGAAATAGTCAGATATAAATTGAATAGCGTTAATCTTTAGGGTGTCTGGTAACATGTTTATCCCGTGCCTGTTCTAATATTGTATAACGATACCTGGAGATCATGATAGTGAATCATCTTTTGGAAGGCTGGGAAGTTATCTCTCACTATACCCATGGCTTATTAGCCGGCAAAATAGCTATGCAGGTAAAGCCTTCATTCAGACCTGCCTATTGGGAAGATGTGCTTACGGCTATCATTGAGCATGACGATTACCTGTTAGATTTTGATAAAAAGAATTACCTCACAGATATCGGCACCCCCATGGATTTCACCCAGGATAAACGATCTGATTCGGATGCCCTGGCCCATGCTGAACTTGTAATTGAAAATGCAGCCCAGAAATCACAAATGGTGGCATTGCTGATCGGGGCTCATCTCGAATTCCTTTATGGTGATAAAATAGCCGCACACAAAGGCTTTAAGAGCTTTTTCAATATGGTATTGACCGAGAGAAAGAAACAATTGAAATTATACGGTTGGAGCAAAGATAACCTCGAGGAGGCCTATGGGCTAATGCGATTTTGTGACCGCGCTTCCCTGATCCTCTGCCAGCGTCAGCTGCCTGCCCGGGACCGGAAACTGGAGATCAATAAAGGACTGGAACATCACCGCTATTTTATTCATGGCGAACCCGGGAAGGTGAGTATTGAACCCTGGCCTTTCCAGGAATCCAGGTTTGAATTGCACTATGAGACCAGGCTCCTTCAAAAGGCATCTTTCAGATCTAACAAACAGTTAGCCAAAGCGGTAGAAAAAGCTCCGATCAAATTGGAGTCTGTGGTTTTTGAAGGGGTTGATAAGCAGGGCTGATCCTAATTTTCCAAATATGAGTAGATCCATTAAAGTAGGTGTTATCGGCAGTGGTGCCACTGCCTTATTTTTCCTGAAACACGTTTCGGATCAGCTGGAGGTATTCAGGGATACTCTCCTTGAAGTCACTATTTTTGAAAAGGAGGACAAGATGGCCATGGGGATGCCCTACAGCCCCAGGACCACGGATATCTATAACCTTGCCAATATTTCTTCAGATGAAATTCCTGAACTTCCTGAAACCTTTGGTAACTGGCTCAGGAAGCAGGACAATGAAACGCTTAAAGCCCTGAATATAAAGGACAGGGACATCGATGACTCCGAAGTATACAGCCGGGTGGCCCTCGGGCATTACCTGCACGCCCAGTATAATAGCCTGGTGAATAGACTGGAATCCCGGGGTGTTGCTGTCAGGGAACTGAACAATACCAAGGTGGCAGATGTGGTTTATGACAAGCCCAGCACCCCGGTAAAGGTCATTGATGAGCGGGGGGAGAAGTATGATTTTTCCAAAGTGGTCATAGCTACGGGTCATGCATGGATCGAAGGAGATCAACCCGACAATGGTTATTATGCCTCCCCATGGCCCATCCAGAAACTGTTCCCCCCTGAGGGATCCTTTCACAATTTTACCATCGGTACCCTGGGGGCCTCTTTGAGCGCATTTGACGTGGTCACTTCCCTCGCTCACCGGCACGGTTCCTTTACAGAAAATAATGGAGAGCTCAAATTCACCCTTGTTGAAGGAGCGGCGGATTTCAGGATCCAAATGCATTCTGCAGAAGGTTGGTTGCCCCATTTGCAATATCTCCAGGAAGAACCTATGCGGGAGATATACCGGCATACGGACCGCGAAAAATTGCTGTCGCTCAGGGATGAGGATGGATTTATCAGGCTTGAAACCTATTTCCGGGAGATCTGTAAGCCCGCCCTGAGGGAAGCATTCCGGAAAGACCAGAAGACCACGGATATCGATATCCTGGATCAACCGGGGTTCGGGATAGAGGACTTTGTAGACCTGATGTCAGGGGAACATGAATATCAGGAGGCCTTTGAAGGGATGAAACATGAGCTGGCACAGGCCGAAAGATCATTTGCAAACGATCAGCCGGCGCACTGGAAAGAAACTTTGGATGACCTGATGTACAGCCTTAATTTCCATGCAGAGATGTTGCCGGCAGAAGATCATATCTTATTACATAAGAAGATCATGCCTTTCCTGTTGAATGTAATATCCGCCTTGCCATTATCCTCCGCAAGAATATTACTGGCATTGTATAAAGCCGGGTGTATCGAGTTGGTGACCGGGAAAGTGGAAATTCCCGGGGATTGCGGTAAGGGAGATAAGACCAAAGTTATTGTAGAGAAGGAGAACGGGGGGCAAGAGGAAATAACGTACCCGCTGTTTATCAATTGCGCCGGGCAGGATCTCGTAGAACTGGAAGAGTTTCCTTTCCGAGCCCTTGCGGAAGCAGGGCATGTAAGAAAGGCCAGGGCCAGGTTTAAAGAGTATTCAGAGACCCACCATAAAGGAGACGAATCGTTAAGCGGGAACATTTTCAGGGAAGGAGAGGAGCAGCACTATTATATAGGGGGTATCGATATCGATCCGTCTTACCGCGTGATAAACGTAAAAGGAGAAGTGGTCGATGCCATTTGTGATATCGCTTTTTCACACGCACTGGGTGTACGACCTTATTCCTATGGCCTGCAGGCATGTAATGCTACCAGCAAGATAATGGTTGCCAATTGGCTTGATCAGATGCAAAGTGAACATTCAGGCGCCGGGGGGAACAGCCAGATCACCGAGCTTTACGACGAGACAGAAAAGCTGTAATCGATCCTCTTCACTTTTTATCTCGTCAGGGCAGGAAACTATATAACCCGGATCAGTGGTTCATGTTTAACAGGGAAATTGCATGAATTGGCAATAAAACAAAATTTATGAGCCTTTTTATGCAATTCTAAAGCCTTGTCCTTCATACTGCTCTTTGCGACGACCACTTCAGGTTTCAGAATTACTTCTGTAAAATGCCCGCTGCCGCTTTCATCCACGGTCAGCGTCCCTGCAGCCTGGTCACCATACTCCAATACAATGATATTTGCTTCAGCACAAAAATGCAGGTACCAGAGCATATGACAGGAGGAAAGGGAAGCCAGGAAGAGCTCTTCCGGGTTGTATCTCGTCGCGTCGCCTCGGAATGCAGGGTCCGAGGATCCGAGCAGCACCGGCTTTCCCTGGGCTTTGATGCTGTGATCCCTTTCATAAGCGGTATAAGCACTGGTACCTGTACCAGAATTCCCGGTCCAGGATATCGTTACATGGTAATGATGATTCATGAGCTCACTGTACTAAAAGATAAAGGTTGCGGTAAAGATGAGCAGGGCTGCGAAACACCCTACGAGGAATGTTCCGAGGGTATAGGTCTTGTAACCGGTCTTTATATCGATTCCCGAAAACTGTGTCAGGATCCAGAACCCGCTGTCATTGGCGTGAGAGACCACCATGGCCCCGGCACCGATGGCGGATACGATCAGGGCCTTATCCAGGTCTGTTTCAATACCCATGGTCTGCAACAGGGGAGCCACGATAGAGGCGGTGGTGATCAGGGCAACGGTCGAAGAACCCTGTGCTGTTTTTATAGCCGCACAGAGCAGGAAAGGTAACCAGATGCCCAGGTTAGCACTGGCCAGGGTATCGGCCAGGATGGCGGCAATACCGCTGTTCTGCAAAATGGTTCCGAATATCCCACCGGCCCCTGTGATCAGGATGATATTAGAAGCATCCCCCAGGGATTTCCCAACCCAGCCGGTAGTAGAAAGAATTTCATTATCCCATTTCCGGGGAAGTGTAAACGCGAGGAACATTCCAATGATCAGTGCGATAACAGGTGACCCGACAAAGGAAACCAGTTGAACCCATCCCGCTTCTGGATCGGTCTTCCCGTAATTGAAGTCGACCAGCGATTTCCCGACTATCAGGATAATGGGGATCAGGATTGGCAGGAAGGAGCGAAAAGCGGAGGGTGCGGTTTTCATTTTATCCCGGATGAATTCTTCGGTGATATCCGGGTTAGGATCTATATAGTGTTTAGAAGCTATTTTCTTGCAGTAGATAATGGCAGGGATCAGGGACAGGATCCCTACAACCAGGCCGACCAGCATGACCAGTCCCACATCAGCGTCAAGAATACCTGCTGCAGCGATAGGACCGGGGGTGGGGGGAACCAGGACGTGGGTGATCATTAACCCAAGCATCAGGGCCACGGCAGTACCGACAATAGAAAGCCCGGCTTTTTTGGAAAGGCTTTTATTCAATGGATTCAGAATGATGAAACCGCTGTCTGCGAATACAGGGATAGACACTATAAACCCGACAATACCCATGGCTTCGTGCACTCTTTTTGCACCAATAAGCTTCAGAACTTTCTCCGCAAGTTTAAATGCACCCCCGGAATGCTCCAGGAATGCTCCGATGATAACTCCCAGGATAATGACAACCCCGATCTTCCCCAGGGTAATACCAAAACCATCATTGATAGATTGAACAATGGTATCCAGGTTCATTCCTGAGAACAGGGCGAAGAACAGGGCAGCCCCCAACAGGGCTAAAAAGGGATGTACGTTGAGTTTTGCGGTCAGTACGATAATCAGGATCACACTGAGCAATAACAGGAGTATCGGGATCATGTGGTTGGTTTTATGGTTAAGTACCCCTGGGTTCCGGGTCATTTAAGGTATTCAAGGTATTATCTTTGCTGCAGTTCACAAAACAACTCACCTTATTAATTGTAATTATGAATTATAAAGGTTTAAAAATGTAGTGATTAGGGAGATGTTGAACGTACGTTTAAGGAGTTAATTCCTCCATGGATTCCATTATAGAACTATCATAACTTTTGATATCTTTGGCCCCGTGCTTCATAGAGAAAGCCTTAATTTTACGATCTATTAATAAAGAGAAGAACTGGATCATGACAGAGAAAAGAGAACGACTGAAAACATTGATTTTAGGATCAGGTCCTGCCGGATATACAGCAGCTATTTATGCCGCGCGTGCGGATATGAAACCCGTTATGTATACGGGGATGGAACCAGGTGGACAGTTGACCACTACCACGGAAGTTGATAACTTTCCTGGCTACCCAGATGGAGTAGATGGTCCCAGTATGATGGTTGATTTCCAGAAGCAGGCCGAGCGCTTTGGTACCGAAGTTCGCATCGGGATGGCTACGGCTGTGAAGTTCAGCGATGAGGAAGGTGGTATCCATGAAGTGACTATAGATAACGACAAAGTAGTAGAGGCCGAAGTGGTGATCATCTCAACCGGGGCATCTGCAAAATACCTGAATCTACCGAGTGAGCAACGCCTGAGAGGGGGAGGAGTATCTGCATGCGCTGTGTGTGACGGCTTTTTCTATAAAGGACAGGATGTTGCCATCGTAGGCGGGGGTGATACCGCGGCCGAAGAGGCTACTTACCTGGCCAATATCTGTAATAAGGTAACTATGCTGGTGCGAAAAGATCATATGCGGGCCTCTAAAGCTATGCAGCACAGGGTTAATTCCACTGAGAATATCGACCTTCGATATAATACCGAAGTAGATGAGATCCTGGGAGACCAGGTGGTAGAAGGACTTCGCATGGTCAATAACCAGACCGGGGAGAAAGAAGAGATCGCTATTACAGGATTTTTCGTGGCTATAGGACACAAGCCTAACACCGATATATTTAAAGGACAAATAGAAATGGATTCTACCGGTTATATTATAACCAAGGGTAAATCTACCAAAACTAATAAACCAGGCGTTTTTGCCAGTGGGGATGTCCAGGATAAGGAATACCGCCAGGCGGTCACAGCGGCCGGAACCGGTTGTATGGCAGCCCTGGATGCCGAACGTTACCTGGCTGCGATCAAAGCGCCGCAGGAGGTGAATTAATTAATTATCTTAGGTATTATAACATAAAAAAACCGGGAGAATCCCGGTTTTTTTAGTTGTTAGTTTGTACCTAATCGATTCTTAAATAGTTTTCCGAAAAGGTCCTGTTCCCGTCTTCATCAAGTGTGATCTGGCTGTAAGTACTGTCGGTGAGGATCAGTTCAAACCTGAAGTTCCGCAATGTCTGCAGTGCTCTCATCATACTGTAATCCCCGTATTCTATATCTTCAACCAGGTCCCGGTCTGTAATATGGTACCGGCCATAGCCAAACCGCCCTACAGTATCGTTAGGATCTGTCCTCGACCACATGACGCTGCCGTTATAATACATCTTAACCTGCCGATAACCATCGATAAGTTTTACGGTGTCTACTTTATCTCCATCGTAATTGTAAAAACTTTGTAGTTCCCAGGTGCCCTCCATGGTATGCATTGCATCCGGTTTTGATGTGCTGATGGTAGCTGCGGAGATTAGAATCAGCATCAAAAAAACTAATAACAGTAATTTCTTCATAGGTAAGGGTTTTATTGGTTACTCATTGATATCATAAAAGTTACGATTTTTTTTTAAAAGAATAACAAGAATATCCCAGATGTATTGAATAATCGTCAGTTGGTCGAAAGCGCCTTATTTACTGTAGTTTTGGAGAGCCACAATGAGTTGGTCAATATCCCCGGGGGTATGATTTGCATTGAGGACAAGTCGCCCGTTTTGCCCCCCGCCAGACCCGCTGTAAGGAAAATAAGTTGTCAGGATCCCGGCCAGGAATAAGTGTTCCGCCAGGGCGCCTGCTTCAAAGGTATATACAGGATGGCCGGCAATCCTGGTAAAAGGGTGACCCGGAGGTAACAGGGATTCAAAATAAGAAATCTGCTCCTGTAATTTCAAATACTGTTGTTGGTAGAGGGCAGGAGCAGACAGGTAGGCAGCCAGATAAGCCGGGGGTATAGGGCTGGCGCCCGAAAAGAAAGGGGTATTCCTTAGTTTTTCAGTTCGTGCCCGGTTTCCGAGAATAATACCCCCGGGAATTCCCATGGCTTTATTCAGGGAAGCACAGCTGATCAGTTCAAGCGGGTTTAAGGATGCAGCAGTGTTGTATATTCCTTTGCCCCCTTCCCCGATCACGCCTATACCATGCGAATCATCCAGGACCAGGATGATCTTATCCATGGGTAATTTCTCCAGGTTGGGGAAGTCCGGATAACCAGCTCCTGTATTGTCCAGACTGTCCATAAATAACACGGGAGCTTTGGCTTGCTTCCTAGACAGGTAATCCTGCAACTCCTCCTGCAGTTGTTTCCACGACGTAAAAGGTTTCGCCTGGGCCCGGTACATGGCTGTATGCGCCTGCGGTGCGTAATATAAGGGATGGCCCTCTTCCTGTAGGCTAGTACTTAGCATCTGCCCGGCCAGATACCCGGAAGACACGGTCAGGCAGGTTTCGCTCCCTGACCACCGGGAAAGGTAAGCTTCGGCCTCCTCGTAGATACTGAGCCTGAAATTGCTGTGCCTGGAAGATCCATAACTGGTCCCGTAATGATCGAGTTTATCTTTAAGGATCTCCTTAAACTCTTTTAAATAGGGGATACCCAGGTAGGACGTGCCTCCAAAATAGTGGTAGGGACGTTGTTTTATATAGGCCAGGCGACCGTCTATATGATCAACATGAAATTTCACGACAACAAAGTTACGCCGGTACCGGGTTTCTCCGGGAAGATCACTTTTCCGCTGCTGGCGATACTGACCCCGTGGGCGATGTCTTCTGCAAGCAGCATGGCACCATCCATATCCACGTAATCCAATTGAGGTAACAACTGGGCTACAGCAGAGATTCCCACTGTAGATTCCGTCATACAGCCTACCATGATCTTCAGCCCTAATTCCTTACCCCTTTTGATCATCCGTAGCGCAGGGGTCAGGCCACCGCACTTTACCAGTTTAATATTGATTCCGTGGTAATGCAATGCACATCTTTCCACGTCTGTTTCCACGATACAGCTTTCATCTGCAATTACAGGTAAAACGCTGTAGTGCATTACTTTTTCCATACCCTCCCAGTCACCTGCCGCCAGCGGTTGTTCCAGGAATTCAACCCCCAGTTCCTTTAATACAGGGGCATTGCTGATGGTTTCCTTTGCGCTCCATGCCCCGTTGGCATCGATCCGGAAAACGGAATCCGTATGTTTTCTTAATTCCCGGACAATGGCCACATCGTCCGCCGTACCCAGTTTGATCTTGTACAATGGCCAGGGCTTCTCCTTCATTTTCGCGACCATGTTCTCAATACTGTCTATCCCGATAGTATAATTGGTCAGCGGGTATTGTGAAGGATCAGTGCCCCACAGGCTGTACAGAGGTTCTCCCTTGATCTTCCCGTAAAGGTCGTGGGCAGCAATATCAAGCGCACAACGGGAAAAATTGCTGATCGGTAGTTCCTTGAGAAAAGCATGAAATGCCTCCGGGTATTCAAACTGGTAGGAACAGATGGTATCTCTCTGGGCCTCTATCTCAGCCGTCATTTGCCCGACAGAGGCATTATAATAAGAATTAGTGGTAGCCTCCCCGAAACCGGTGTGTCCGTCCTTACTGAGAGACACGATCAGGGTATCCTGGTGGGTAATGGATTCCCGGGAAATTCTGAATGTATGTTTAAGGGGTAATTTGTAGGTAGCTAAAGATAATTGCACAGGCGTATGTTTGACTTTACACACTAAGATACATAATGAATCCACATAGAAAAGAAAATCCCGGGAGAGATCCCGGGACATCATGGTTGGTCAGAAACAAATGGATAGATCAGTCCCTGGAGATGTTGCCTGAAACAGACTTATTCTTATGAACAGCTGCTTCCCCGCTGTAACTGATGTTGGCCCCTGAACTGGCATCAGCTGTAAGATCGTCGGAAACATTGACATGTACGTTGGAACCGCTGCTCGCATCGGCATTACATCTTTTGCTCCGCATGTCGGCTGCACGGACATTAGAACCACTGCTGCTGTCTACGTGCAGCATATTGGATTCTCCTTTCAGGTTTACCACGGATCCGCTGCTGCTATCAAGATCAATTTCATCCGCGTATAATTCCAGGTCAAGGTCTGCACCGCTGCTGGCATTTATGTCGATCCGGTCCCCGTTGAGTCCTTCTGTGGTAACCAGGCTGGATCCACTGGAACCCCTTAAGGCCGTGATGGCAGGAAGGGATACGTATACTTTCTTGGTTGCCCTCCCAATATTTTCTATGGCATGAACTTTTAGTTCACCCTTCCGGATATCCGTTCCGATGAGGTCAATAATATTCTCATCTCCTTCTACAGTTATTTCAAAGTCATCAGCCTGGGTGACGTAGACTTCAATTCCTTCTGAAGCCTGGATCTCTGTAAAAGGTTCGGTAATTTCTCTCCTGTCTTCAACGACATTGCCATTTCCACTCTTGCCTTCTGCGAAACTGATATCGAATCCGCACGAACAGGCAAATAATGCCAATAATAATCCGAGGGTAATTCTTGCTAGTGTTGTCATGTTAGTTGTTTTAATATGTAATGGTTATCAGGTTAATCCGGGGTCATAAATCCACCCACGGGACAGCGATACTAAATTCGCTTACTATATCTTTAATTCACAGTCTTAAAGACTGAGTTGTCAATACAAGGGACTGAATTGCGGGATTATAATTCGTTCGTACGCATCCGTACCCCTTCTTCATTGATCTTGAGTTCAAAACTGTCTGTTTCATCCTTGATCTTGATATCGATACCTTCATTATCAATACTGATCCGGTTGTTCTCTCCGTCTTCCTTACCTGCCGGTAACTCCTCTTCCGGGCAATCCAGGCATTGTAATTCTCCGTCAGCTTTCATCTGCCAGTGTTGTCCTATCATTTTATTCCGGTAGAAATCTCGGTCATACCGGGTACCGCGTCCTATATGACCCTGCGTACTGCGGTCCAGACGAACGACTGTGCCTTCAGGGATATAGAGCACAGCTGTTACTTCCTGGTCCCTGACCTTATTGGAAGGATCCGTAACCAGGTGATCGTCTAACAGCAACAACCCGTCTTTCTGCTCGTAAGAGTATTGGATCGCTTCGGCCCTGCTGCGGGCGTCCGGTACTGAATTGCCGTCGGCATCTTTTCTTACGTGGATGCGGAACAGTGAATCTTCAGAGACTTTCAGGTTAAACTGTACATCGTCGGAGTAGAGTAAAGGATCACCGGCTTCATCATAGATCATCTTCATCCGGTCTATTCCCATACGCTGAGCGTTCCTGTCATACAGTTCATTAGAACGCATCTGGATCTGCAGGGTATCCGGGGAGTTCATGGTAAATAATTCCTCCATGGTACTGGAACTGCTGCTGAAAGCGTGAGAGGAAGCTTGCTGTATGCCTAATACCATCAGGGTGATCAGGGAGATCAGCCAAAGTCCGAGCAAAGAGAATTTAGCTACCCTGCCCATAGAATTCAGGTTATTGACCAGGATCTTCAGACCCAGGTACAGCAGGAAAAAGAACGGAATCCCGAATGCCAGGAAGATCATAAGGCTAACCAACCAGAACGGTGCCACTGTAGAATTCAGCATGTCAAAGAAATCTACCCCGGGAATATGGATGATATCAGCAATCCCTACGGTGAACATGCCGATAAAGAGGCCTATCAATGCTGTTGCGCCAATAATGATCAACAGGATCCCGATAAATTTCCCGATCACCTTAAAGACGAACAGGATCAGGTCGCCCAGGGAGTCAAAAAAAGACCGGGTACCATTTTTTACCTTAGTACCAACCTTTTCATAGTCCACGTTTTTTACGCGTTCGCTCACATCCTCAAATCCTTCTTTCACCTTGCGCTCGATATTGGAAATGTTTACCGGTTCGCCGGTCATATCCAGCTTTTGGGAGGTCGTTTTCGCTTCCGGAACCAGGATCCACAGCAAAATGTAAGCGATGAAACCAAATCCAGTGAAAACGGCCAGTAACAAGAACAGCAGCCGGATCCAGAGTTTGTCAATACCCAGGTAGTATTCCAGCCCGGCACAGACTCCTCCTATATATTTATTATCGGTATCCCTGTAAAGACGCTTGATCCTTCCGGGTCTGGTTTTCTCAGCTCTTGGCACATCCTCGAAGATATCCTCATCTACCATATAATCTTCCGGCTGGCCCATTACGGCGATCACGGCTTCTACCTCTTTCATAGTGATCACCTGCCTGTCGTTTTCCATTTTTTCCTGGAACAACTCCGCGATACGCGCCTCGATATCCGCGATGATCTCGTCACTGCCAGGGGTGCCGGAAAAAGAGCGGCGGATAGCCTCCAGGTAGTGCTGTAATTTTATAAAGGCTTCTTCATCTATGTGAAAAAGTATATTGGCGAGGTTTATATTTACTGTCTTATTCATCGTTAGTTATTTTTATCATTTGTTACCAGGTTCACCGCGTTCCTGAGCTCATCCCAGGTGGTATTCAACTCGGTGAGGAAGATTTTGCCGGTTTCGGTCAGCCCGTAGTATTTCCTGGGCGGACCTGATGTAGATTCTTCCCAGCGGTAATTGAGGAGGCCCGCATTCTTGAGTCGAGTCAGCAAGGGATAAATAGTACCCTCCACTACCAGCATTTTGGCATCTTTCAGGGTATCCAGAATTTCTGAAGCATACTTGTCTTCTCCCTCCAGGATAGAAAGGATACAATACTCCAACACCCCTTTACGCATCTGCGCTTTTGTGTTTTCTATATTCATAATTTCATGATTCTATAAGTTTGACTGTTCGTTTTTTGATGATTCATTATTGTTGGTCAGTGTTTGTCGATAGCAGGGGGTTTGATGAGGACCCCCGGGGGTAAAAGCTATCTTCGTTATTAAATGTTTCAATTTGTTTCATGTTATTTGATAAACCTGATCGTGGCCGGGTATTCATAAAACTGCCCTTCATGGGTCCTGATGGTCGCGATGATCGTAAACACGATATTCACCAGGCTGAGGCCCAGCTGCATTAATCCGATAAGACCTACTGGCCACCAAAAGATTCCTTTGCCGAAATCCAAGTTATCGAATTCAATGTCCACTCCTTCAAAATTGTTGTACTCGGCCAGGTTCCAGAACCCCACTTCAAAGATCTCAGGTAGTACCCCCATCGCAAAAGGGATGAGGATAATGCCCAGGACCACGGAGTATAACAGCAGGCTGATCTGGAAGTTAAGTGCTTGTTTCCCGTTGTAATCCACGAATTCGTGTTCTTCTTTATTTGCCAGCCAGATCACCAGGGGAGCAATGATGTTCCCGAAAGGGATCAGGTAGCGGCTGAAGGTCGAGGCATGTACTAAAGCCGAGAGGTTACGTTGATGTTTGGTAATGGTCATTGTTAAGGCATATTAGTTTCTTATGCAAATATATATCCAAAAAAAGGTATTATGCAAAACATAGTACTAAATATTAACTTTTTATTAACATATTTAAAGTTGATTATTTTCAATACTTTTAGGCTTCAATCCAAGCAGAACCGGCCATGAACAGCAGTAAACTCAATTCTTTTCTTTTTTTTAAACTTCCCTCGGCCTGGTGGTGCGGAGTCCGGGTACATAAGATAGATCAGCACAGCGCAGAAACGCGGGTACGACACCGCTGGTTCAATCAAAATCCTTTCGGATCCTTGTTCTGGGCGGTACAGGGTATGGCGGCCGAACTCAGTACCGGGGTTCTAGTTATGCAGGGAATTACCAAAAGTGAGCAGGGTATATCCATGCTGGTGGCGAATAATAAAGCCAGTTTCTCCAAAAAAGCGAAGGGCCAGATCACTTTCAGCTGTGATGACGGCGAGCTTGTAGCGCCTGCAGTTGCCCGCACCCTGGAAACCGGGGAAGGACAGACGTTTTGGATGCGGTCCGTGGGAAAAGATGAAGCAGGGGATACAGTGGCGACTTTCGAATTTGAGTGGACTATCCGTGCCCGGAGGAATTAACCCACAATGGTCTGTAACAATTCTTTTAGTCCGGATACCTATAGTCAAACCATAAAACCCAGTTATAATGAACGCACATGAAATAGACTACGAGATTCACGGTGAAGAAATGCAATATGTCGAGATCGAACTGGATCCGCGTGAAGCTGTCATTGCCGAGGCCGGAAGTTTCATGATGATGGAATCCGATATACAGATGGATACTATTTTTGGTGATGGCTCTAACCAAGACAAAGGTGTCCTTGGCAAGCTGTTCTCGGCAGGGAAACGTTTACTGACAGGGGAAAGCCTGTTTATGACCGCATTCCTGAATATCGGGCAGGGAAAACGAAAACTGAGCTTTGCCTCACCTTACCCGGGGAAGATCATCCCAATAGACCTTTCCGAGAAGGATGGAAAATTCATCTGCCAGAAAGATGCTTTCTTATGTGCCGCCCAGGGCGTATCCGTGGGGATCGAATTTTCTAAAAGGCTGGGTCGTGGTCTCTTCGGGGGGGAAGGCTTTATTATGCAGAAGCTTGAAGGAGACGGGATGGCTTTTGTGCATTCTGGTGGTACCACCGCGAAAAAAGTACTCGCCCCGGGCGAAGTGCTCAAAGTGGATACAGGCTGTATCATTGGTTTTACACATACTATCGATTACGACATATCTTTTATAGGGGGGATCAGGAATACGGTTTTCGGGGGTGAAGGTCTTTTCTTTGCTACCCTGAAAGGACCCGGAACAGTATATATACAGTCCCTTCCCTTCAGCCGGCTTGCCGGCCGGATCTGGGCTGCTGCCCCGCAGGGTCAGGGCAAAGACAGGGGAGAGGGAAGCATACTCGGAGGCCTGGGTGACATCCTGGACGGGGATAACCGATTCTAATCCAAAGTATTAACCAAAATATCGGGAAATTGAAAAAGGGTCCTGTGCGCAATGTACAAACGGAAATACTGTCGGACGGCTGGTCCCGGCTTAGTCGGTTTACCTTTGAATACCTGAAGGATGACGGGCAGTGGGAAGAACAGAAACGCGAAGTCTACGACCGGGGGGACGGGGCAGTCATCCTGCTTTATAATAGCGCTAAACGCCGGGTCATCCTGACGAGGCAGTTCCGGATGCCTGTTTTCAGCAGGGGAGATGAAGATGGGATGCTGACTGAAGCCTGTGCCGGAGTGCTCGAAGAAAATGATCCCGAGGCAACCATTATCCGGGAAGTTGAAGAAGAGACAGGTTTCCGTATTGAAAAAGTGCAGAAAGTGCTGGAATCCTATATGTCTCCCGGTTCGGTCACAGAAATATTACACTTCTACCTGGGCGAATACCGCGATACTCAAAGGGTTAGCGAGGGTGGAGGTGCCGATTCCGAAACGGAACATATCCAGGTTCTGGAATACTCTTACGAAGAAGCACTCGCCATGTTGGCCAATGGAGAGATCAGGGACGCGAAAACCTTGATCCTGTTACAGTATGCAGCCCTGAATGGTATTCTGGACTGACAGCTGTTGGTTTAGTAAGTATCGCGAATATAGGCCAGTACCGCCTGCATCGCTGTCTTTACTTCGGAGGAAGGTGTTTTGAAATGATTGTTCATGTAGCTGAAGATCAGTACTTTTCCGGACTTCGTTATCAGGTATCCACTGAGACAGAAATTATTGCCCAGGCTGCCGGTCTTGGCATAGATGTAAGGTGCGTTATCCGTCCCAAACCAGTCCTCTAAAGTTCCTGAAACACCCCCGGCAGGAAACCAGCTCAGTAATCGTTCCCGGGGCACTTCCCGGTACATCCGGTGAAGTACCCTCACCATGGATTCCGGTGTAAAGAGGTTGTACCGGGATAAGCCGGAACCATCAACCCACCTTGGCGGATCCCTGAGTTCTGCCAGCTCCTCTTCCAGTAATTTTTTACGCAACACATCGCTGTTCAATGTATCTCCTACAGTGAGCGAAGCGGCCAGTAACAGTTGTTCGGCCAGGAAATTATCGCTCTCTATCATCATTTCCCGGTAAATACTATCCGTGGGGATACTGAACAATTTTTTCTTATCTGCTACCGGGAAATTCGCTGCTGTCCCGATTTTCTTCCCGACAGCCTTTTCCAGGAGTTGAAGTGTAAGACTATCCGATGTTTTATAAGGAATCACCAAGGTATCAGCAGAGCCTAGGGGGTAAAAGAAAGTGTTCTTATCCTGCAACCTTTTTTCGCGACCAGTCGTGGGGACCAGGTCATCCTTAAAAACTTTGGGTATAACCCGGAGAGAATCACTATACCATATTTTGGCTACATTCCCATACAGGGGTAAACTATGTCGATCCGGGGAGTAATAACTGTCATAGTCCTCCCATGCCCAGCCAGGGGCCCATGGCTCATCCATGCTTGATCGTGGTACCAGTACCGGGGAGTTCTGTTGCTGCAGGAACTTTATCACAGTGCTGTCATTGAACTGCGGATGCAACTGGGAAGGGTCTGCCATTCCGCTGAAATAGAGGGTGTCCTGCCAGTGAATGTACTCCAGGGCAGGCATTTTTTCCGGCAGGTATTTTAATCCGGCATAGAGCGTAAAGATTTTGGTATTGCTGGCCGGGGTGAAATATTTGCGGGCATTCTTTTGGTACAGGGTATCCCCGGAAATCGGGTCAAAAATGAGTATCCCGTTAAACATATTAACGTATATATTCTCATTTAACTGCTTATCTAGATGTTTTTTCGTCACCCGTTGTTTACTCCCTGCACAGGAAACGATCAGCACAGTCAGCATGAAGTAAACAATTGATTTTAAATGATTTGTCAACATTTAATTGTGAAGTGATTTCAATAGTTTGGTCGAATATTCAGGGAAATTATCCTATTTTTAACTATAAAAAAATAATAATCAATACCTTTTTTTAGTTAAATTTGATCAACAGTCCAACTAAAATCCTGAAAAAATATGGCAAGAGCTATGTTGGAGTACACTAAGACTGTGCTTCAGAAAGTAAGTTTTGACGCGAAATTATTTAGTAAGGAACTTAAAAAAGCATTAGAGAGATTACTCCCTTACGAAATTGAAGAATTGCGACACTGGTTACAATTATTTATAATGGATAAGCCACAACTCCACCAGAGTTTGGCATACTTAAAAGCATAAATCTTAAGCCACCTTACCGGGTGGCTTTATTTTTTGTTTAAAGGACTGATGATCTTTACGTCCTGGAAGGCGATCGCACCCCTGACTATTCCCGAGATCACATCTCTCAGCGCCTCCGTGATCTGTATTTTCAACTCGCTTTTATGGTAGATGAGACTCACTTCCCGTGCAGGGACAGGTTCGTTGAAGTACTTTAAGTTCGATTTCTTGGATTCTCCCAGTTCCAGGGTATGCAGATAGGGTAACAAAGTCATTCCCATCCCCTCATCAGAGAGGTTCAGCAGGGTCTCAAAGCTGCCGCTCTCTATCCGGAACGGGCCATTATTTTCCGCCCGGTCCGACTTACATAAGTTTATGATCCCGTCGCGGAAGCAATGACCGTCCTGGAGCAGGAGGATATCCTGGATATCCAGGTCTTTTGGAGAGATCTTGTCCATAGATCCCAGCCGGTGATTCTCGGGGATATACCCTACAAAAGGCTCATAATAAAGGGGTCTTTCCTTGATGTATTCGATCTCAAGCGGGGTGGCTGCGATCCCTGCATCCAGGTGCCCGTCCTGTATATTGCGGATCAGTTCTTCGGTATTCTGTTCTTTAATGATCAGCTGTACCTTGGGATATTTCTTAATGAAATTCCGGAGGAACATTGGGAGCAGGGTAGGCATAATAGTGGGGATCACACCCAGTACGTATTCTCCGCCTATATATCCTTTCTCCTGGTCTACAATATCCTTGATCCTGTTCGCTTCATTAACGATGTTCTTAGCCTGTGCCACGATCTTTTTACCGGCTTCAGTAATAGAAATGGGTTTCTTACTGCGGTCAAAGATCAGTACGCCGAGTTCATCTTCCAGCTTTTGTACCTGCATGCTCAGGGTGGGCTGGGTAACGAAGCTTTTCTCGGCCGCGAGGGTGAAATTCTGGTATTCTGCAACGGCCAGAACATATTGTAATTGCGTAATGGTCATAGGTGATCATTTAAAGCAATAAAAGTATAAAAACCATCAATGAAACTTATCACTATTGTCCTTTATATTTGATAATTTTATGTAAAAATAAGAACACATGAAACTAAACAGTATAGGCCTTGATGAAAAGAAATCCAAGGCATTAAGCAACGATCTCAATACGCTGCTGGCCAACTTTCAGCGCTACTACCAGAATCTGCGGGGAATACATTGGAATATAAAAGGAAAGCGTTTTTTTGAACTGCATCCTAAGTTCGAGGAACTGTACAACGATGCGAACCTGAAGGTGGATATGATTGCCGAACGAATCCTTACCCTTGGAGCCGTTCCCTTGCATACTTTCGAGGATTACAGCGAGCATTCCAAAGTACCCGTAGGTAAGAATGTCACCAAGGATGAAGAGGCTATCAGGCTGATCGTGGATTCCCTGAAAGAATTACTGGTCATTGAACGGAAGATCCTGGACGATTCAGCAGCGGCAGATGATGAAGGGACCAATGCCATGATGAGTGATTTTATCACGGAACAGGAGAAGACCGTATGGATGATGAAAGCGTGGCTTGCTGAAGAAATATAACAGTAACTAATGAGGTTAATAATTTACTTCTAACCTCTTAAAATAAAAGCCCTGCCGGGATAACGGCAGGGCTTTGAACTTTTAAAGGGTTTTAATACTAATCTCCCTCACTCAGGGAAAAACTTCCATCCCCTGAAAAATCAACCAGGACTATTGTTACTGTCCATATTCCAGGGCTGCCGGCAGCGGTTACTCCATCAATGGAATCGGGCTCCTGGTTACCTAAAATGGTCTTATCCAATACTACTGTCCCTTCTGCATCTGAAACGATCATCTGGAAGCTTCCTGCAGCGGTAGCTGTTATATCGGCATTATAATCTGCCCTGTTCAGGTTATTATTCCACTTGAAAGAGCGGGTAACTGATCCTCCATTTCCGGTAAAACTGGCATCAATATCCCCGTTAAAATCCGAAACATCTTCAAAAAGGACAGTGCCGTTGACACTGACTCTTGCAAAAGAATCATCATCATCATCACTACAGGAGAAGAGAAATATAAAAACAGGAAGTAATAGTGTTAACTTCCAAATATGGGAAAAGCTCATGTTCAATTGTTTATTGCCGTTCACAACCATCATCTTATTTTTTGACTACAACGGTCAACTTTGGGTAATATTGCTTTTGCAGCCGGGATGAAAGGGTACTAGCATAAACCTGCTAATTGTATCAAATATGGTCATGAAATTATTATTAACTCCTCCCGGGTTCTTTTCATCAACCAAGGGTCAATGTATTCGATGCGCTAGACAAAATCTCAGGATTTTTTTCACCAACGTCAGTCATCGATCGCTGCCCGCCACTTAGTCGCTGATCGACGTAAAGCGCCTGTGTATAGCACTTTAGGGCCTTGCATTTGGTCGAATAAATTAGCTTATCATCCCAAATGACTCTACATTAGTCCTTCCCAAAGCCTAAAAACCTACTGACTGATGAACCAATATATTCCCTTAACCGGTATAATCGCAAAACCGGTTTTATAGCCACTTTTTAATATTCGGATCTGCCTGGCGGTCTCTACGATCGGCTGCAATCCCGTGTCTCTAAAACCTTTTTGCCTATGCCCTTAAAAATTACCCAATCCTTATCTTTACTTGTGCTGGTGGTGCTGCCCCTGACGGGCAGCCACTGCCATGCCCAACAGCAGGAATCTAACCCGTATGTATCTTACGAGGTGCCGTTCCAGAACCTTTTAAAATTTAACCGGTTCCTGGTGAACCCGACCTTTTCCACGGTTCGCGAAAATAAATCCTATCTCAATTTTTTCCATCGCAGCCAGGCAGCGAATTACCAGGATAATCAACAGGATTACTTCCTGAGTTACAGCGGGAGAATCGATGACCGAAGTGGACTCGGGCTAAGTGTATATAACCAGCAGGAAGGGGTCATTACCAATATTGGAGCAATGGCCAACTATGCTTACGGGGTACGCCTTACTGATAAGAGCAATTTAACCTTTGGATTCAATATCCCTTACTACCACAGCAGTTTTGATCGCGGCAGGGCTGTAACAACCGAGGAAGACCCTTTATTGGGGCAGTTAGAAGAGAATGCCATTATCGCTTTTCAACCGGGCTTTAATCTTTCATACGGGCAGTTCGATGTAGGGGTCTTTGCGGAAAACCTACTGGATTATAACCTGAGATCAGGTGAGTTAATGACTGCTTTCCCCGAAAAGACATTTTCCGGGCATTTACAGTATACCTATGAATTCAACGCTGCAGGCGGAGTATTCTCGGATGCGCGACTCTTACCCTTGTTGAGGGTGCGAAAGACAGGGCAGGATGCCCTGGATTACGGGGGAGGAATGATCCTTGACCTGCCACGGCTTGGATGGTTGCAAGGTGGGTATGACAGTTTCTTTGGCGCCTCTGTAGGTACCGGCTTCAACCTAAGCAGGAGACTTTCCCTGGGGTACACTATAGAAAAAGGACTTTCCGAGAGTACCGATCACCTGGGTACTACCCACGAGATCTCCCTTGCCTTTTCATTTGTACCTAACCTGACGGAAAATATGGTATACCAGGAGATAGCCGAAGATACGGGAGCCTTTGTGATGAATGAACCCACCGATGATTCATACGATCGCCTGCTGGATAAATATATGGCACTGGAAGCCAAGTACGAAGAAAACAACGCCCTGCTTAACGAATTGATATTCCGACAGGATTCCATCGAACTGGCCCGTGTCAGGGATGAGGAAAGAAGGTTTAACCTGGTGATGCGATCGGTAAAGAGCGAAATCAAAACGGTAGATAATGACCCAGGGCAAGACCTGGCAGCGAATAACACTAACGATGCGCCGGTAAAGGAGGTCCAGGCGGGTTATAAAAGGAAAAACGAATTTGCGGATCCCAGGAAATTGGTGGTTCGTACAATGCCCGCAATCGACGGGATTAAAAACGGGCACTATGTAGTCGCCAATGTATTTCAGACAGAAAAATACCTGAAACAATTTATGCAGCAACTGGAGGAGCAGGGCTTAGAGCCTGCTTATTTCAAAAACCCTGAGAACGGGATGCATTATGTGTACCTGGCGCATTATGAAAACGATATACAGGCCCGCACAGCCTACCTGACAGGGATAGGGGGCAAGTACAAAGAGCAGACATGGATCATGCATGTAGAAGATCCTTATGCCAATATGGCTAAACTCGAATTTGAAGATTAAAGAAAGAAGGGAAATCCCTTTAAAGATGTTAGTTTGATTTGTGCCAAAAGCCGGAAACAGCGTTCATGATGCCATGGATTGAACGTGATGTTCCGGCTTTTTTTAAACCTTAACTTCTTCGCCTTCCTTTTTGTTCAGGATCTCGATGATCCAGTAAATAAGTTGTCCCAGGCCATTGGCAAATAAGAAGAGCAGTATCCATACTACCAGCATATTATTGCCCTGCATGTTCGGGTTCTTTGCCGCGTGCACAATGTAAAAGACCAGGCTCGCGAAGGAGATCAGCACCACCAGCAGAACCACTATAATAAAGAAAGCAATCCCGCCCATAAGAAGCCCGTGGACTTCATCCATGTGCCCGTTATCTCCTATGTCTCCCCCTATAGCCAGGATAACAAAGAATAAATAACCGAAGATCAGCAGTATTAAAGATACCAGGGGAGCCAGGGCAAAAAAGCCTTGCCAGAATTTATTGTTGAGCATAATTGGTTGGTTTTTATAAATGTACTAAAAATCTGTTTGCGAGCAGGTTTGGATCTGTACGCAGCTCATCTAACTAAAAAAAGCCTGCTTCTCAGCAGGCCTTTTCAAGTGTTCAGTATTAACTGATTACTCTTTTTTATACTTATCAAACCAGGCAAGGATGGCCGCCACTTTGGCGATCAGTTGGCTTGGTTTACCCGCAATACCATGCGAGGCCCCGGGTATACGGACCATAGCGCTTTCTACACCTTGTAATTTCAGAGCAGCATAGTATTGCTCAGATTCCGCGATCGGGGTCCTGTAATCTTCTTCCCCGGTAAGCAGCATCGTAGGGGTCGTAACATTCCCTACATAGGAGAGAGGCGAACGCTTCATGTAGTGCTCGGGATCTTCCCAGGGTTTGGAAGGGAACCAATATTTACTGAAATATGCAGGGTTATCTGCATATAATACGAAACTGTACCAATTGATCACCGGTTTGGCCACTACCGCTGCCCTGAAACGGTCTGTCTTACCAACAATCCAGGCGGTAAGTACTCCACCGCCGCTTCCACCGGTGACAAAGAGTTGTTCTTCATCCACATTTCCTTTCGCGATCACGGCATCTACACCGGAGATAAGATCCTCGTAGTCATGGTTAGGATAATCGTGGTGGATCAGGTTACCAAATTCTTCGCCATAGCTGGTACTTCCCCTGGGGTTGGTATAGAGCACCATGTACCCTGAAGCTGCGAACAACTGCAATTCTGCGGTAAATTCCGGTCCGTAACTGGCAAAAGGTCCGCCGTGGATCTCCAGGATAAGCGGGTATTTTTTAGCGGGGTCATAGTCCGGCGGGTATATCAACCAGCCCTGGACCTCTCTTTGATCAAAGGAAGATTTCCAGGTAAGTTCTTCTACTTTTCCCAGGTTGCGGTAAGAGAAAAGATCTTCGTTGACCCGGGTGATCCTGCGGGTGTTTTTACCATTAAATACTGCCAGGTCTGCAGGATGTTCGCTCCCGCCAAGGGTATAAGCCAGGGTGCCGTCTTCGGCTCCGGAGAAACTACCGGAGCTGTAAGGTCTTCCTATAGACATTCCGCCAAGATTCTCCACAAGGGTACTGACCTTTCCATCAAGGGTGATATGTCCTACCTTGGTAATGCCCCGGTCTGTATATTGAAAATACAGGCCTTTCCCATTAGCCGCCCACTGGATATCTTCAATATCCCTGTCAAAATCTGCTGTGAGTAAACGGGGTTCACCTCCCTCCGCGCTCATCGTATAGAGCTGGCTGAGCTGGTACCCCTGGTAGCGGTCATCGAAACCTGTAAATGCAAGGGTTTTTCCGTCGGGAGAGAGTGCAGGGGAACGATCCGGTCCTTTCCTGCTGGTAATCGCCTTAACACTTCCATCGTTAAGGGTTAGTTCATAGATCTCACTGTTCAGGGGTTCTTCTTCATGCTCTTCATGCAGGTTGGCCGAGAAGTATAATTTGGAACCGTCTTTTGACCAGACCGGGCTGCCATGGTCATATTCAGAATCGGTCAGCTGCCGGGGCGAGCCACCGTCAGCAGAGATGACAAAGATCTGGTCATTTCCTCCTTTCAGATAACCCTGGCCATCGCCGCGGTAATTCATCTCGTCGATATACTTTGGAGCGTCTGCCCAGCTGGCACCTTCCGGTTTTTCGGGCATGGTGATGATCGATTTTGATTTTTTCGGGACAAACATGGTAAATGCCAGTTGTTTGTCATCGTGAGACCAACTCACACCCGATGCGCTCCTGGGAGGATTCAGCAGGGTGTGAATTTCGCGTGTATCGAGCCACATCAGGTAAAGTTTGGTCTTATCGTCTTTCATATTGGAACGGAAAACGATCTTTTTACCGTCATGCGACCAGCGAGGCGCAAAATCGCGTTGGTTTCCAGTGGTCAGCGGCCGGTTCTGACTACCGTCAGCATTCACCATCCAGAGGTTAGACAGGTTTTTGTCGGTCATAATATCCTTGAAATTTCGGACGTAAATGATCCGTTCTCCATCCGGGGAAACCTGGGGATCAGAAATGTATTCCAGGTCAAAGATGTCGAGCAGCTCCATGGGGCTCTTTTTTTGGGACCAGCCGGATAGTGTCACGGCCAGGAATAGGAGCAGGTAAATATTTCTCATGTTCAGGTTTTTGAATTCCTGCCTAAGATATTAAAGAAATCAGAAAAAGGGATAGGAGATATCGACGTTTTGCCGGACAAATTATTCCTGAATGACCGATGCCCCGGGCTGGCCGGGGCATCGGGTACCTTCCCGAGCGGGAAGGCAAAGGAAGGTTGGTCTGAATATTATAAGTATACGTTCTACTGCCTGCTGGCTGCAGTGACCTTGGGGCCAAGACCGCTCAGGTCCGGTCGATAAACCCACAATTCTTCGTGGGTGCCTTCTACCGAGTCTTCTACCTCTTTCAGGAACTTCATAAAACTACCTTCTCCATGTACAGTCTCAAAATCCTGTGGGAAAGTATCCGGCCTGGACATGTAATTCATATTCCCAAAAAAATCTACCCATGCCAGGTCCTGGCCTTCCAGGTTAGAAAGTTCATTTACATATACACCGTATGGTTCATCCGGGTACTTCTCCATATAAAGTTTCTGGACCTTTTTGACGATTTCAATAGCCTGCATCCCTTTAAAAGGCTTTATATCCATAACAAACACAAGGAGGTTGTCTATATCAAAGTCTGCCGGAAAGTTGGAGTATTCAGGGTGAAAGCGCCAGTAATCCACACGACCTACAGTTTCCGCAAAGGGTGCGATCTTCTGGTTCCAGTGATCATTGTGCTCTTTTTCCGGTTGAATGGGGGTATCCATTGCAGACCAGGTGGTGGGTCCCATTACCCACATATAACGACCAGCATTCTTACCGCTAGAAACCCAGTACACCCGTGCGCCGTTCCCTCCATCAGCGTGAAATTTCTTATTGTGTTCGGCCAGCCCCTGCTCAAATTGCACGATCTTCCCTGGTAACGGGGTCAGTTGCAGGTTGGTGATCACAGGATAATCCGTGCTTCCCTGGGAAACTGCCATAAGCGGCAAAAGGAATAGTAGAAAGATAAGATTTTTCATAATTGGTATCTTTTAGTTAAATGTTATTTATAGGCAATCGCTGCACTGCTGGGACCGGTCAGGGGTATCAGGGTAGTTTTCCGGAAACCGGCTTCCCTGGTCCAGCGCGTAAAATCTTCTTCGGTGTAATCTGCACCATCAGCGGTCTCGATCAACATGTTCAGGGACATTAATAACCCAAAGCTGTTTTTTCGGCGCTGGTTGTCGATAACGTTCTCTATCGCCACGAATGCCCCCCCTTCCGGCAAAGCATCATAGGCTTTGCGGATCAGGAGTTTTTTATCGGCAATACCCCAGTCGTGCAGGATGTTACCCATGGCGATGATATCAGCCTTTGGGAAATCGTCCTTAAAGAAGTCCCCTGCCCGCACTTCTACCCGTGGCAGGCAGTCTATCCTTTCCATGTTCTCTTTCGCTATACGGGCTACCTTTGGCAGGTCAAAAGTGATGCATTTCATATGGGGATGCTGAATAGCGACCTGAGCCGACAAGAATCCCCCGGCTCCACCGATATCACAAAAGGTATTGTAGTTCGAAAAATCGAACCGGTTACAAAATGCCATGAAATTACCCATCTGGAAGCCTCCCATAGCACTGACGAATTCACGCAAACGGTCTTCGTCTTCGTAGAGCGTTTCAAAGAATGGTTTTTCACCCTGGGCAGTTTCATTCTGCGGATCCCCGGTTTTAAGCGCCTGCTCCAGGTGCACCCAGAAAGGATATAACCGGTTATTTGCCATCTCCAGCATTCCGCCGATATAACTCCTTTTATGTTTATCCAGGAAGGCGTCTGTATCTGCCGTATTACTGTAAAGGGCATTTTCCTTTAAACCTTCTCTTTCAAGAAATCCGAGTGACACCAGAGCATCCAGGAAGTCGTAGACTGCCCTGGGATGCAGATGTAATTTCTTCTGGATCTTATGCGCAGGGACTTTCCCCTTAGAGAGATAGGTAAATAGTTCCAGTTTTACCGCGGTAAGCAATACTTTGGAGGCCCAGAAAGCCATCCCTGTCTCCATGATCTTTGCCGGGTTGGGCGCCTGCCTTGTTTCGGCTTTTTTTTTGGTAAGTACCTTCATCGGAACAGCAGCGATTAATTGTTCATTTCTTCTGCGGCAGCTTTGTCGGCTGCGATCTTGTTCATGATCCTTATGAGCCCCGCGGTGTCATAGTAGGCGTGTTCTTCCACGACCTTCCCGTCTTTGAATTCGAGCGTAACATGTACAGGAACCACCAGGGAAGTATCCTTCTCTTTAAAAGTGGCTTCCCAATTACCCCAGAAATTCACCCATCTCTCATCTTTATCATCAATGATCATTTCATAATACTGATCGTTATCCTGGAAGCCGTAACTCTGGTAACCGGCAGTGCCTTCCTGAAAACTTTTAACGAAGTCAGAAGCCGAGATGGCACGGGTACTATTGTGGTAGATCTTTGCCGTATCGGCGTAATGGGCTTGCATGGCCTTCCAATCGCCTTTCTCATAATCCCCGATCAGGGCTTTGGTCTGGTCTATTTCAGGTGAGGAAGAAAAATAACGATCAGGCTTTTCTTCCTTGCAACCCCATAAAAGGAGAAGCGATAATACTAGAACACTTAAAGTTTTCATATGTTTAGTTTTTAGGTTTGTGCATTTTATGGTCACAGGATTTCAGTTCCACCAGGATAAGCTCCATGGGTTCACTGCCATTGTTCTGGGGAAGGTGGGTGGCTTCCGGTGTGAACATGGCCGTCCCCGCTTTATTCTTGTCCTCTATCATACTCCCATCAGGTAAGGTCATCATCCCATTGCTTTCCGTAAGCATTACGGCTACTGCATCCGGATGCTGGTGCATGACCGATTTCTCGCCCGGGCCATATTTTATCCTCAGTACCCGGACCTGGTCGTTCTCGAATTCTACAGAGTAGTGCTCAGGATCTGCCTCTACCGCATCCTGTGCCTGTATTTCCGGTGTCCAGAATCCGATTAAGCACAGCAACACACCCGGCAGTGCGAATTTTAATGTTCTCATAGTGTAGTTTGATTAAAAATTAAATAGTGAGCATTACACTTTATTTCACCTGGAAAACCTTCCCGGGATAGCAGAGCCATGGTCGGCAGCTCAAGCTATTCCCAGGTGATTTGCTTCTCCAGGTAAATAAAGAGGTCTGACTTATTGTTTAGGACTATAGGCCAGGTCTGAACGCATTGTTCCGGTTACAACTTCCATTCCGCTCATATACTGGCTCATCTCGTCAAACAAGGGTTTGGCCTCTTCTCCCAACAAGCTGCGATTGGCTACGGCCTGTTGTTCGTAGCTCAGGGCATCCTTGGCGGCAATGGCAACCAGGAAATAGTCTTCCGGCGCACCAAAACCACTCCGGTAAACCCGGTAGCTTACCTTAGATCCTTTATCCTGGTAGAGCTTCTTGATTTTTTTGAAGTTTTCGGCTAATTTCCCACGATTAGCAGGAGTAGTATAGACATAATAGAACTTCCGGAAATCCTGCCCCTCGGGGGTCTGGTTGATTCCTTCTGGCATATAGGTGAGTTTTTTATCCAGGTGGATGACGTAATCAAAATGCTTGTCGTAATAGTCGTTCATCTCGCTGAAGAGACTGCCCATCTTGTCTGAACCCATCTTCTCTGCCAGGGAGGCAAATACGGGCCGGTCCAGGGAAGCCATATTGTCTATTTGTCCCACATAGAGATAACGGTAATCATCGGTCTGGGTTGTGATCCACTGCTCGTCCTGGATATTATGAGCTTTGAGCTCGCTGACAAGTTTCTTATTAACATTTTCATACTTGTTCACCATGGCTGGTTTTACATGGTCTTCGTGAACCCAGAAACTCTGGTAATCGGCATCTGATTGCCCCTGCATTAATGTTGAGGAGAGAAAAAGGAGGGCTAATAAAAGTCTGAATGGTGTTCTCATGATCTTGAATGTTTATTAATTAGTTATCTGTTATTATTGGTATTTATTCCAGCATTGGCGGGGTAAGGGTATACCCCAGTTGCTGCAGTAATTCTAATTCATTGTAATAGACCTGTTCTTCTGTCATTCTCCCATTAGGGTCAAATCGTATCCAGGAAATGCCGGATACATTGATCTTTTTGCCGGTCGCAGGTGTTTCCCCGAATACTCCGGTATTGGTTCCTTCTGCTTTCCATTCTACGATCCTGTCCCGGTCTTTGCCGGCCAGGCCGGTGATCTTTATTTCCAGGTCTGGAAAGCCTTTAAAAAAGACCTGCATATTAGACTGCAGTTCCCGCTGGGTTGAGCTCACCCTGATGCCATTCATACTTCTTTTAAAACCGGAACTGGTCAATTCTTTCAGGAGCAGTGTATCCTTAAGATTCCAGCTTTTTTCCACATAGGCCCTCAACGTATGTTGCACAATACTGTCCTGTGGCTGCTCACTTGCGAATTCATCGCGGTTATTTTCCCCTGAACCACAGCAATACAGGAAACAGCCCATCCAAATAGCTAATCCTCTGGCGATTTTCATTGTAAACGGTTATATGTATCGTTCTGAGCCTTCCCGCACCGCTAAGCAATAACATTCATAACTCTGCTTAAAGATGCATTGGACGAACCGTATCTAATTATGTCCGAAGCATTTAAAAAACTTATCGGGGCCGGAGGAATCAAGATATTTTGTATCTTACTTATCCTCATTTCCCCCGGTGAGCAATCAACCGAAATGAGAACACTTACTGTAAATCGTTGTATCCTGTTATTCCTGGGCCTTATAATCGGTATTCAGGGAATGGCTCAGCTTGTAGATCCGGACCGGAAACCGGTATACCAAAGAGTGTTCACCGAAACGGATAATTTTGGTCCTTCTTACCTTGAAAGCCTTGAAGCTGCGCTGTCTGCGCCGATCACCGACTCTGTCCGTACCCTTATCCTTTACGACCTCGCTTATTACTGGCACAGCAGGAACCTGAAGAAGGCTTTGCAATTTTCAGAATTGGGAATCAGCCGTTCCATCCGGCAAAAGGATACGGTATGGAAAGCTAAATTCCAGGGGGTAATGGCTGCTGTTCTTCTCAGGATGGAAGCCCTGGACGAGGCTATGATCATATTGAGAGAAGCAGCCCAGGTGTTACCAGAGTCCGAAAAACCATTCCTCTATACCCAGATGGGCTACGTCTACGAGCGAAAAGGTAAGTTAGACCTGGCGACGGATTACGCTTTAAAAACTCTTGAACTGGGAAATCAGCTAGGGGATGAACGCGCTATGGCAGTCGCCTACAGCGATCTCAGCAATATTTTTTGGAAACAACAGAAATATGAACAGGCACTCCGGTACGGGCTGGAATCGGTCAGCCTGTTTGAATCCAGGGGACTGCAGGACCTCGATTACGATTTTACCCTGTACGTGGTCGGTAATAGTTATCTGGCGCTTGGTGACCGCGAACAGGCACGCAATTATTACGAGCATGCCATAGCCATCGGGGAACGATACGGGTTCTTTAACAACCTGAGTGATGTATATATTTCCATGGTCGATCTCTATTCCCTCTCCAATAATTACGAGCAAGCTGAGCTCTCAGGTGTAAAGGCGCTGGAATATGCCAACCTGCTAGACAACAATTTTATGGTGATGCGCTGCTACCTCGCAATAGGGAAGATGCAGAATTTACAGGGAAAATATATTTCCGCCATAGAAAGCCTGGAAAAATGCATACAGGTAGCCACCATAGACTTTCACGATTCTTACTACCTCTCCCACGCTTATGAGGCTCTCGGGAGGTCTTATGCGGGTAATCACCAGTACCAGGAAGCCTATGCTGCACTGGAGATGTATGACAAGTACAAGAACGAAGTATTCACGGCCGAAGCGGATAACAGGACCTCTGTGCTGCAAACTGAATATAAACTTGCCGAGAAAGAGTCGACCATCCAGGAACAACAATACAGGTTGCAGAGGCAACAGGCACGCCAGACCCTGATCATCATCGTGGCAATACTGTTGTTTTTATTCCTGTTGTTACTTTACAAATCGGTCAAGAGCAACAGCCGGAAAAATCGCTTACTGCAGCAACAGAACCGGGAAAAGGAATTTTTACTCAAGGAAATCCATCACCGGGTCAAAAATAACCTCGAGATCATCTCCAGTCTTCTTTCCCTGCAATCGGCCAAAATAAACGATCCTAAGATCGCTGAAGCTATGGATAAAAGTCAGCAACGGGTGCACAGCATGAGTCTGATCCATCAAAAACTTTATAAAGGGAAAAGTCTTTCCTCCATAGAAATGAAAGAGTATTTTGAAAACCTGGGCGAGCATATTGTGAACACCCACGGGGCAGATGGCAGGGTGCGTGTCATGTGCAAGATGGAACCACATGAACTTCATATAGACCTGGCAATCCCTATAGGTCTGATCGTTAATGAATTACTGACAAACTCATTAAAATATGCATTTCCGGGTAACAGGCCCGGAATCATAGTGATATCCCTGCAACAGATAGAAGGAATCGTCTACCTGGAGATTTCTGATAACGGAATAGGTAAAAGCACCCATACCCCGAATACAGGAACGGGATTTGGTACCCAGCTGATCGAGTTACTCACCCGGCAACTGGATGGAAAAATGCGGCTTAACCAAAGGCCGGGAACCTCATTTACATTCGAATTCAACCCACCAAAAGCAGCTTAATCATGAAAGAAACAACACGAGTACTGATCGTAGAAGATGATATGATCATCGCTGCCAATATCTCCCTACAACTCAGCCGGCTTGGTTACGAGATCACCGGGATAGAATCCAGGGGGGAAGAGGCGGTACTGCATGCCAGGCGCAATGCCCCGGATATCATCCTGATGGATATCCATCTGAAAGGGGAGTTGGACGGTATAGAAACGGCCCTACTGATTCAGGAAGAGCAGGACATTCCCATTATCTATCTCACCGCGAATAATGACGAAGTGACTTTTAACCGGGCTCGTATTACCCATCCCCATGCTTTCGTATCCAAGCCTTTCGGAAAGCTGAATTTAGAAAGGACGGTGGCGCTCGTGACCGAGCAGATAAAAGGCCGGACAATTCCGGAAAACGTTGTTCCGAGCGGGCTACGTTTCCTTGAAGACAGGATATTTATTCGGCATCACGGGAGAATGGTCAAGTTAATGTTACAGGATATACTGTATATCGAGGCAGAAAGGAATTACTGCAACATTGTAACAGATAACGGGCGTTTCCTTGTTGTGAGTACCCTGAAAACCCTGGAGAAGGAATTACCCTCCTCCCATTTTCTCAGGGTTCATCGCTCTTATGTGGTAAATATCTCCAAACTGGATGTGCTGGCTGAAGGACACCTGGAGATCTCGCGGAAAGTTATTCCCGTAAGCAGGTCGCACCGGGAATCCCTGGTCGGCAGGTTACACACCATTTAACCCAGTATCGCATTTTATTCGGAATGCTTCCGGATCAGGTCCGCCATAGCACAATGTGCAGCGGTTCCACGATTTTCCAGTTCACTGGTGATACTGGGATGATCTTCTTTTCTTGTCTGGGAAAGTTTATAGGCAGCCTGGATATCTTCTATGGCTACTTTAAATCCGACAATACCTTTTATTTGTTTCATAGTTCGGGCAGACAGGTCGCTCATGACGACCGGGTTGGCAGAATCCTGTTCGTATTTGTCGATCAACCTCTCAAGGCTGTGCAGCAGCTCCTCTTCAGTAAGCTGGAATATACGCCCATATACATGAACCGCGATATAGTTCCAGGTGGGGACTTCTTCCTCTTTGTACCAGGATGATGAAATGTAGGAGTGGGGACCGTTGAAGATACAAAGCACCTTTTTCTCTTCTGAAAACGATTTCCACTGGGGGTTGGCTTTGGCAACATGGCCTACCAGCCAATCCTTACCTTGTGGATCTGTAAAGAGTTCCAGGGGAAGGTGTGTGGCCCAGGGCTTATCATAAACCTGGTTGACGAGAATCCCGAAAGCATTCTCCCGGAGGAATTGCCTGACCTCATCCAGGTTTTCGTTTTTGTAGTGAGCGGGTATATACATTACCGGATCTGAAAGCTAGAGTTACTGCTGAACAAAGCTAAAGCATAATATTCAATAATCTGCGGGCAAGGACAGGACTATGTGAATCCTGGGTTCCCCAGGGCAAAATTTAATTTCCTGCCGCAATTCATCTTCAAAATGTGACAACTGGGCAAGAAGTTCTTTTAGTTGTAAATCCCTGGTACCATCTTTACCGGAAAAATGAGATCCAAGAGCAATAACTCGTGCCGGAAACTGGAAAGCTGCTTTTTGCTACCTTTAATCTCTGGCGGTATGGATGCTCAATCGATCTCACAATAACGATATATGGATTCTATTGGTAAAATCTTCAGAGCGGGCCTGTTGATAGGTTTCCTGATCACCCTGGTCTTCATGGGGATCGAGTTGATCATGGGCAGGGCCATTGAGCTCAATGACAGCTTCTGGACCGGGGTTGGTTATAATTTCCTCTACTCGGTGGTATTGACATTTATTAATGCTTCTTTCTTTAATTACCTGAATCATAAGGTCAAATGGGGCAAATACAAACGGTTCCGCCTGTGGATAGGAATATTGGGGAGTATACTGCTGACCATGGGGGGTATTTTCATGATAAGGGTTGCGGTAGAAATGACTATGGGTGGAGAGACCTGGAGCGAGTTCGTCGCTACGGAGAAAAGAATACATTACGTCATAGCCCTGATCATTACCCTGGTTGCTTCCATGATCTTTCATACCTTCTATTTCTATAAGCACTGGCAGGAAAGTAAAGTAAAGGAACAACAGATCATCGCCGGTACGGCATCGGCCAAATTTGATGCCCTGAAAAATCAACTGGATCCGCATTTTCTTTTCAATAGTCTTAATGTGCTCACCAGCCTGATCGAGGAAGATCCGAAACAGGCCCAGAATTTCACCACTTCACTATCAAAGGTTTACCGCTATATACTTGAACAAAAACATAAGGATGTCGTCAGCCTGAGTGAAGAGTTGCAGTTTGCGAAGACGTATGTATCCCTGCTCAAAATGAGATTCGAAGACAGTATTGTTTTTGAGATGCCCGAGGAGGTAAAGAACCCCGATGCAAAACTGGTTCCCCTCTCCCTGCAACTCCTGTTGGAGAACGCTGTTAAGCACAACGTCGTTACGGCTTCGAGGCCGTTGCTGATCAGGGTATATGAAGAGGATGGGGTGCTGGTCATTGCCAACAACCTGCAGCCTAAACAGGTAATCAAGAAAAGCAGTGGAGTGGGGCTTCGTAACATCCGTCAGCGATACGAGATCCTGAGTTCCCGGAAAATGGAGATCCGGCAGACCGCTGATAGTTTTGAAGTGAGGCTGCCATTGCTTACCCGGAAAGTCACCGATGCGGTGTCTCAGGAGACCTATATAGAAAGCAAAAGATATCTGAAGGCCAAGGAACGGGTAGAGGCGATAAAGGGCTTCTACGGTAATCTTACGGCGTATTGCCTGGTGATACCTTTTCTTGTCTTTATCAATTATAAAACCACTACCGATATTCCCTGGTCCCTGTTTTCTGCCGTAGGATGGGGGATAGGACTGGTATTCCATGCCTCAGAAGCTTTCGGCCGGGGCCTGGTATTAGGTAAGAAGTGGGAGGAGCGAAAGATACAGGAGTTCATACAGAAAGATAAATCCTGACGGAAGATATGCTTTAGTAGAATACAGTTCATCTTGCAGAATTGACAATTGGGTCTCCTTCTTTATGGGGATTGTCTAAAAGAGCAGAAATTTACATCACTAATCAAAAATAATGAGCATGAAAAATCAAGATCAGGATGTACGGTACCAAAGGGCGACCAGGCGAGTAAAGGATATCAAGGACTTTTATGCCAGCCTGCTGGCCTACTGCATCGTAATTCCCTTACTGGCCTATATCAATTGGAGAACCACCAGTATTACCTGGGCAATCTTTCCTGCAATAGGATGGGGTATAGGGTTGATTTTCCAGGGAATGAATGCCTTTAATTTTCATCCCATCCTCGGCAGGGAATGGGAGGAGAGGAAAATGCGCGAATTCATGGAGAACGATGCATTGTAAAAATCATTAAATATTGAATTATAATATTTTATAATAAACAGCTTCAACTAAAACTTTAAAAATAATATCATGGAAGATTTTAATAAAGAGAACAAATACCTGCGCGCAAAGGAGCGGGTAGAGCACCTGCGAAAGTTCTATAATAATCTCACCTCGTACATCCTGGTGATCTCCTTCCTGGCGATTATCAACTACTGGAGTAACGAATGGAGGTATATGTGGTTTCTCTGGGCAGCGTTCGGCTGGGGAATAGGAGTTATATTTCATGCCATCGGTGTGTTCCACCTGAATCCCTTTTTCGGGCCCGGCTGGGAGGAACGTAAGATCAGGGAATTCATGGAAAAGGATCGGCAGGAAGGCCGGTGGGAGTAAACTTTATAAAATATAACAGCATGGAACACAAGAATCACGAAAAGTATCTTAAAGCAAAGAAGAAGGTCGATGAATTAAAAGGCTTCTATATCCACCTTTTGGTTTACCTCGGGGTTAATATTTTTATCCTGGCCAATATCTACCTGGAAGTGCGGGATTCAGATCAGAGCTTCTGGCAGGCAGGACATTTCTTTACCCTGTTCTTCTGGGGAATTGGTATTCTATTCCACGCGGCTTACACCTTTGAGTTCAACCCTTTTTTCGGAAAGGACTGGGAGGAGAAAAAGATCAGTAAATTCATGGAAGAGGATAAAGAAGAATCAAAGAAATATCAGTAAACCAACCGCTTAACACCAATCATGAACGTAATTATTATTGAAGATGAGAAGCCCGCAGCACGAAGACTCTCCCGCATGCTGGGGGATCTTGACCTGGAAGCTTCGGCTATGCTGCACTCCGTTGAAGAAGCGGTCAACTGGTTCAACTCAAATCCACATCCCGACCTGATATTCCTGGATATACAATTGTCTGATGGCTTGTGCTTCGAGATATTTGACCTGGTCACTGTTAAGAGTGCCATCATCTTTACGACAGCTTATGACGAATATGCCTTGCAGGCTTTTAAACTGAACAGCATTGACTACCTCCTTAAGCCGATCGACGAGGAGGAATTGAAGAAGGCTGTCATGAAATACGAGGAGATGCGGCCCGGTACGGGGCAGCTTGCTGTGCACTTCGAGGATATCAGGAAACTGTTGGTCAACCCGTTGGAAAGAGAATATAAAAAACGTTTCGTGGCCAGGGTTGGGCAACACCTGAAGATCCTGAACGCAGATGAGATCGAATGTTTTTACAGTGAAAACAAGGGTACCTATGCGGCGACTATTGAGGGCAGGAATTATCTGCTGGACACTACCCTTGAGTTACTGGAAAAAGAACTGGAGCCCGAAACTTTTTTCAGGGTCAGCAGGAAGTTCTATGTCAATGTAAAACATATACAGGACATCATTTCTTACACCAATTCGCGACTTCAGATCAAGTTAAATCGTTTCAAGGAACAAGATGTGATCGTCAGCAGGGAGCGGGTTAAAGACTTTAAGCTTTGGTTGGAATAGAATTATTTAAATGTCTGATTTAAAATTAGATAAATTAATCAATAACTGAGTATAAATATTTCTTATAGTGGCTTTTTAGCCACTTTTTTCTTTTTAATCGACCCGGTTTTCGTCAAAAGCTGACGGGAGCAACTTCGGGATAAGTTTTATAAAGATAGGAAGCAGGACAGCGCCACCTGGTAAGATAAAAATGGCGAGGGAAGGAATGCTTTTGAAGATATCGATAAGCTGGTTCTGAACTTTCTTTTTTTCTTCAGGGCTCAGGTCTTTTACCGTGGATTTGGATAAGAGGTATACCAGTTCCTTGCTCTCCGAAAGTTCCTTCTGCAGCCGCTTGCTGTTTCTCAGGATGAGTTTGTTCACCACCTTGGACATGCTGTCGTAGAATTGTCCTGCCAGGTGCTGGTCTTTGAGTTGCGGAATTTTGGAAAGGTGCTGGTTAAAAAACCGGGTTACATCCACCAGGGATTTTACGATCTGCTCTTCTTCCATGCCCAGGTCCCTTCCTGCCTTGTAGATGAATTCGGACTCAATATATTCCAGGGTATGGTCTTCCCAGACCGTGAGGCAGGCCACATCCAGAAAATACTGGTTCTCTTCCGGGTGAAACTGGGCCACCAGTTTTTCCCGGTAAGATGCGTCGTATTGTTCCTGGTCACTTTCTATAAAGGAGAGGGAGGTGGCAAAGAGCTGTTCCAGTTTCTTGTTCTTCCTCTTCTTCTCCTTCGCGGTAAAGGCGTGGTAAGTGAGATTGATGGTGATATATTCCAGGTCCTGGGCGTGTTGCCTGATATCCGTGGCATTTTCCAGGTAGCGCCTAAAGGTTAGCACGTCAATGACCAGCAGCGAATTGGTAATGACCCGGTTAAAGGTCTTACTGATGACATTATCTTCCAGGTAAACCCTGGAATCGATTAGTTTCTCGAGCTGGGAAGAGGTCTTTTTACCTGTCAGTATTTTATTCAGGAAAGAGATGCTCGCAACATCCAGCTTCTGGTAAAAATTAAATATACAATCCAGGAAAGCATTGAAGGATTCATCCGGGTTCTTAAAACGATAGGTGAAATATAAAGCAGTCAGCAGGTTTATTTTAGCTTTCTCATCCTCGGACAACTTGTGTTCGGGTTTGATAAAATCCGGGATCCCGATATTGAAACCATAGATAAACCCTGTCCTCTTCAGTTTTTCATAAAGCGCAGGGAAATCCGGGTAGCCGGGTGGGCGCTCTTTAACAAGGTGCCCGAATTTATCGATCCAGCCTGTTGCTGAAGGATTCATACCATTGAATATTACGATCCAAAGAAACGCAATATTTGATTACCCTCACTTTATTCGGCAGATTCAGTTAACAAGAATTTAACATTTAAAAGGAAACCCCCCGATAAAAGGTGCGTAGGTAAGGGTGTTACTAATCCTTAAATTCTAAAAAAACATAACATGAAAAAATCAAAACTTTTACTGGGTATGGCTGCACTGGCAGTGACAGGAGTTGTCCTGGTGGCCGCAGACCATTTAGACGCACCAAGCAGCGGGGGAACCACTGCTGATATTGCGGACTTCTTTGCTTTTGAACCTGAGACAGGTTCTGCCAATACCACTTTCGTGGTAGACTTGCAATCCAATGTACTGCCAGATCTTGCTTACGGCACTTTTGATGAAGATATCCTCACGGAGATCAATATTGATACCGATGGAGACCTGGTCGAGGATCTCGTCATACAAGCTATCCCAAGGGACGGGCGTATGTATTTCTTTTACGGAGAGGCAGCCGACCTGGGATTAAACAGTCAAGTGCTGGTAAATGCTCCCCTGGGAGATGTCGCTATCTCTGCAGAAACAGCTACAGTGGAAACCACCGATAGCGGAGCCCGCATCTTCGCAGGGCCGAGGCAGGATCCTTTCTTCTTCGATTTCTTCCAGTTTAACGCTGTGATCAATCCTGACCCGGAGTCCGCTCCCCTTGGATTTCTGCCACCATCAGAAGCAGAGAACACTTTTGCAGGTGCCAACACCATGTCTATAGTCGTAGAAATGCCTAATGCAATGTTAGGAACCACCACAGCGCTAAATGCCTTTAATATCCCTGTATATAATACATGGGTGACTACCAACAGAAAACAATAATAACCTTAGAAAAAATATA
The DNA here is from genome assembly GCF_004362865.1 of Zeaxanthinibacter enoshimensis. Lineage (GTDB taxonomy): Bacteria > Bacteroidota > Bacteroidia > Flavobacteriales > Flavobacteriaceae > Zeaxanthinibacter > Zeaxanthinibacter enoshimensis. The sequence goes on from NZ_SNYI01000003.1 coordinate 528,930, forward strand.
ATAAAATGAGACTTTATAATTTAAAATATATCTTTTTATCAGGTATGCTCCTCTTCGCAGTGGCATCCTGTAACAACGACGATAACGGAATGGATCCGGAGCAGATAGCTATGCCTACCTGTGATGACGGGATCATGAACGGTGATGAAACCGGGGTAGACTGTGGGGGCACCTGTGCACCTTGTGATGACGGGGAGGCTATGGCACCCGATTTTAGCGGCACTTACGCCCAGGTAGACCATATGGGGCGCCCGGGGATCAATACGGTATTAAGTGCTGATATGGAAGGAATGCCAAGTGTTAAGGATGCATTCAACGTTACAGTACCATCACAGATGGTCGCCGAATTCCAGGCTGGATTTGAAGCCCGCTTAGAGCAATACCACGATGTATATGCTATCAAACTGGGACTGGACCCCGCTGATGTGAATTACCAGAATAACATCCTGAACCTGGATGCCACCACGCTGACTACTGTTCTTGCTGCAGATGTTTTACAGGTAGCACCGGATGAAGTAACTACCTATTACAATGGGACTGTGGGCCTTACCGGCCGTGCGCTAACGGATGATGTCATTGATATCTCCCTGATCCTGTTGTTCGGAGGAGAAACCGGTGACCGCTTCAGTGGACAGGATACCGATAACGACGGCATGGCCGATCTTCCAAGACTGACCTCTGATGGCGTAAGCTTAACCGCTACCATAGATGCTGAGTTCCCTTACGTGAGTAACCCTCAATAATAAAATGCTGTTCCCGGGTCCTGAAGACCCGGGGACTCATTTTTCAATCCCATGACTGGTGGGAAAGAATTGCTAGTTGAAGAAAGTAAGTCGGGGCCTGTTACCACGGCCCCGCACTTATTCTGTCATTAACTATTAAAAAACAACAACAATGAAAAATTTATTACTATCCGCAATGGTATTATTCCTGCTGGCTTCGTGTACCTCGGAGCAGAAGGAGACCATAACAAACCCTGCAGACTACGAATCCTTTTTAGGATCTGCGCCTGCTCCTACAACTTCCAAGTATTTTGAACTCTGGAATTCCAAAATAAAACCGGACAGCTTACAGCTGATGAGCTTCGGGATCGTTGCCCAACAGTACGATAAGTACTTTAAAGAAACCGGGGATATCACCTATCTCAAGAAAGCCGAACAAGCATTGGAAAAAGCCGTGGAAATTGCTCATGTGGGCAGATCCGGATATTACCGTGCCCTGGCCAGGAATTACATTTCACAACACCGTTTTAAAGAAGCGCTGCAGCTGGCCGGGAAAGCAAGGGCAGAAGGCAGTGGGGTAAGGGAATCCCAATCATTACTTTTTGACATCCACATGGAGCTGGGGAACTATGAGCGTGCTGAGGTCTACCTGGACAGTATAAAGAATATGTCAGATTACGGGTATCTCATCCGCCTGGCAAAATGGAACGATTATAAAGGCGACCTGGACACCACCATCCGGTTGATGGAACAGGCTGCTGCCAAAGCAGAAGATGCTAAAAATGTTTCCCTGATGGAATGGTCCTATACCAACCTGGCCGATTATTACGGGCATGCGGGACGAATTTCAGATTCCTATACTTATTACCTGAAATCCCTGAACCTGAACCCCGGTAGCAGTTATGCCAAGAAGGGAATTGCCTGGATCGTTTTCTCCTATGAAAAGGATGCTGAGGAAGCCATGAGGATACTGGACTCGGTGACCAGGACTCACCAGTCCCCGGATTACTTCCTGCTTAAATCTGAAATTGCCAACTACATGGATGACCGGCAGAAACAATTAAAAAACCTGGAGAAATATATGAGCCTTGTCCGGAATGATGCTTACGGCGAGATGTACAATGCTTATAACATTAAACTGTACCTTGACGAAACCGACGAAATTGCCGAGGCTCTGGATATAGCCAGGCGGGAAGTCAACAACCGGCCTACTCCTGAAACCTATGGGTTATTAGCCTATGCCCACCTGAAAGCCGGTGAAGAAAAGATTGCGAGGCGGATAGTGGAAGACCACGTTAAAGGGAAGACCTTTGAACCGGGTATCTTATTGCAGACCGCAGCGATATATAAAGCTAACGGACAGGAAGAAGAGGTCAGAACATTGAAAGAGGAGCTTTTAGAGGCAACCTATGAATTAGGCCCTGTAACGGAACAGGAGATCCGGAGGCTTTAGCATAAAAGGCTTGCCCTCAGGGGGCTGCCTGACAATTGAGGTTTGTTGTTTTTTTGGTTGGCGCCGGAACAGGGATGTTCCGGCGCTTTCAGTTCATCGAGTATTTAACCTTTTTTTAGGCTTTCATAGATGAAATGCCTAATTTTTACGTTTAAATACATAGTGGGACTATGTGATTCTTGCCTTTAAAAGCGGGTCTATTGTCCTAATGTTCTGATTTATAAAGAAGTAACCCCCAAGTCAACGTGTATGGCGTATTTATTATTTTTTATCTGGACGGCCGCAATGGGTTTTGTGATCTACAAGATCTGGGCGGCACACAAAGCATTACAAAATTCTCTTAAAAAACATGAGCCTATAGCCTGATTTTACTTAACCCCTGATCGATCTTCAACAATATAGCCTGCGGCAGCACCTTTCCGCGGGCTAAAAATGTATCAGATATCGATGAAATTATCGAGATCCAGGGTCCAGTCGTAATTTTTATAACTAAGATCAACTCCTTTGCTTGTGGGTATGATCCCGTAGTCTACGAGGATCTCTTTGACTCCTTTTTTACAGTTGAAATCCCCCCTGAACCAATTAAAGAGTGAAGTGACCCTGGCGGTTTTGGTTTCCGGCTGGTATTCCGTAGTTCTCTCCAGGTAGCGTGCTGTACTTTTATCCAGCTGTGCTTCCAGCCTTTCCGGCTCGTAGATAGCTACCGGGGGACAATCCCTGGCCCCGCAATTCAGTGCAAAATGGATGCGGAAATCCCGCTCTTCTACCCGCAGCTTTCTTTCAAATTTACCGGGAAACCATTTCCGGATATATCCCAACCCGTATTCCCACTGGGACTTCCGGATGATACCGTGCTCAATTTTTGCAAATGAGATCTTTCTCCCCGCGATGGGAATCTGATCGGCAGCGAAAAAGCTTCCCCTGTCCTCGTAGCGTTCCGGATTCTCAGAGAGGATCACCTGGATATATCCATTGTAGATATTGATCCAGAAAGCCAGTTTTTCCGCATCTGTACTTAAACCCTTTTCGAGGGCCTCCAGGCTTGTATTCTCTAACGCTTCCCGGATTTCCCCGGTGTCCTGCCCGGCTTTAATCCGTTTTAGAAAGGTCTCTGAGAGCTGGTTGAAATCAACCTCTTTCTGTACGGGGGGTAGAGGGGGGGATGGATTCATGAGCATTACGATTACTGTCAGGAATACCGAATATTTTACAAGATCAAGGTTCATAGCTATTCACTTTTATGGTATATTAAGGCAGGCTTAAACGGTCATACACATACTTGGTCGTGAAGTAATGCTTATAGTTACTTTATGTTTTAAAAATACGTGTAAATCTCCGGCCTTCGCTCTGGATAACCAAAATACTCTCTTTCCTGCACCTCGATGATCAGTATAATAATTCCCGCTCATAACGAAACTGCGAACCTGGATGAACTTTTGCCATGCCTGGACCGTTTAAATAATTCTACCGGGTTGATGGAGGTCGTTGTAGCCTTATCGGCCACATCTGCCGGGTACGAGACAAGGGATCAGCTGGAAAGTAATTTCAGTGTCATCCGCTGTTCTGCCAACGGCAGGGCCCTGCAGATGAATGAAGGTGCGGAGGTAGCGAAGGGAGAAATCCTCGCTTTCATGCATGCCGATGTGCGTCCCCCGTCAGATTTCCTCGTCAATATCCGGGATGCCATGGATAATGGATACGATGCGGGTTTCTTTTCCTACCGATTTGATTCAAATAGCCCACTGCTAAGGGTGAATGCCAGTTTTACAGGGAAAGACGGGTTTTTTACCGGGGGTGGGGATCAGTGTCTCTTTATCCTGAAAGCTTGTTTCCAGGCGCTTGGCAAATTTGATTCCCGGCAGGTACTGATGGAGGATTTTGAATTTTTTGAACGAATGAAGAAGAATCGGGTCTCTTATACCATAATTAAGAATGACCTCCTGGTGTCTGCGCGTAAATACGAGCTGAACTCATACCTGAGGATCAACCTGACCAATCTTCTACTGGTCGTCATGTTCCGTATGGGAGCCCCCGCCAGGAGGTTGAAAGGGATACATGATTTTATGCTCAAAACGGAATACCAGAAACCATTAGGCTGATCAGGAAAAATGACCCTTGGGCGTCCCATGCAAAATTAAAGGAACGCCTCAAAGCCCGAGTAAGTCGGTAAAAGATCAGGATGTGGCTACTGCTCCCAGGGTATACAATTGTTCCAGGGTTGGGGATTCACTTCCTCCCGCGGGTTCCAGTGTAATACCGAAGGCTTCTGTCTCGTTGGCGTTTGGCAGCACAAAAACCTTGTTGTCATCTGTGGCAAACGACTCCAGCAAACCAATGCTGGTCGGCGTAAGAGGCGACAGCTTTAAGGACCACACCTGGTAAACCATCCCCGGAGGGGGTTCAGGTAATCCCTGTGCATCTATATAGACCTCCTGTGTATCTTTTTTCCAGTAAGCCCGGGCATATGCGTCAGGTGCAACTTGCTGCCCGCTCAGGGGCACGATAGTGACATCCTTATCCCGTAACTGGTTAAACAGTTCTCGGGTTTGAACGAGGGAGTTACGGGCCGCCTCGATCTGGCTTTCCAGTTGCTGGACTTCATTCACCCTGGTCTGCATATCTGTGCGGAGCTCCTGGTTTTGATTATATACCCACCAAAGGCCTGCAAGCAGTACAAGAGCTGCGGCCCACCCGGTATAGGCAAACCAATTGGTGCGCGGTTTCTCCATTTTAATTACCGGCTTGTTTTCCCGTTCATCCATGGTTGCCCATAGTTGTTCTATTCTACTTTTTTCGGTAATGCCGGGAGAAGCTGCTTTGCTCAGTGCCAGTACACCGGCTTCTATTGCCCTGATTTCTTTTTCAATTTCAGGGTGAGATTTGGCGTATTCGGACACCTCCCTGTTCTCAGCCTCTGTAAGAAGGCCGGCAACATAGAGCTCCAGTATTCCGGACGAAATGTATTTTTCTATATCCATTCCAAATCAATATTATCTCTCAGTTTAGAGATGCAGTTCCTGTTCCTTGTTTTAACAGTCCCTAAGGGTATTTTCAGTTCTTCAGAGGCATCTTTCTGGGTGAAACCTTTAAAATATAACAACTCCAGGAGTTCGATACATTTTTCTTTAAGTCCGTTGACAAGTTTCTTCAAACCTTTTGTGTCCGGGGTTTCAGTATCCTCGGAATCTGCCCTTTCCAAAATACCTACGAAGTAATCGGCGGAAAGGTTCTTTTTTAAGTTCTTATAGTTCCTGGAACGCAGTTCATCGATCGCAGTATTGCGAGCTATATTAAGGATCCAGGTAAAGAACCTGCCCTTAGAAGAGTTGTAACTCGCAGCATTGTTCCAGATCTTTATGAAGACATCCTGTGCCAGTTCCTCTGCGAGTTCCCTGTCACGGACGATGGTGTGGATCACACCGTGTATATTGACGTGGTACATTTCGTACAGCTTCTCAAAAGCCCTGCGATCCTTTTCCTGGAATCGCTGTACCAGCAGATCTAATTCCATTAGCAAATTTTCATTAAATATATAAAAAAAGCTGCCTGTATGGCAGCTTTAATACTATTGTGATCTGTGTTTTTACTGGATGATCCCGGTACAACTTACCCGGGCACCGGCAGCACCACTTGGCTGAGAAGTAAAGTCATCAGCTCCCTGGTGTACGATAACGGCTTTGCCCATCAGGTTCTTGGTTTCATCCTCGCAACCCAGGCACCACATATCTGTAGAGAACTCTACCGTGGCATTACCTTCAGCATCGGCGGTGAAATTACCTATATCACCACGGTGAAACCCTTCTTCAGCTCCCCATTTACCATGTGGTTCTGCGGTCGGGTTCCAATGTCCCCCGGCAGATGTACCGTCTGCTGCAGAACAATCTGCATTTTCATGGATGTGAATAGCATGTTCCCCCTCCGACAGCCCGCTCAGGTTTGCGGTCATCATAACCTTCCCGTCTTCTTCCCGGAAAGTGACATCTCCTTTTACATCACTGTCACTTTTTGCCTCCATGGTAAACTTCACCACTTTAACTTCTTTGATTACTTTTTCTTTTTTCATTTCCATATCATCCGCAGACGCATCATTCTCTTTTTTAGCGTCTTTACATTGATAGGTCAAAAACAGGAATAATCCTGCTATCAGTACTCTTAGTGTCTTCATTTTTTCAGGTTTTGTTAGAAATTTAAAGTTAAACAATTTAAGAAGCGTTGTCAAACAAACCGCTAATTGTTTTATGGCATTCCGGGTGATCTGCCTGTATGGGAATTCAAGCCCAAAACCCGGTTGATTATTTAGTACAAAGCACTACGAGTTTGAAATTGGCGAGCGATAATGATTCTTGGTAATAAAGGTGTTTTCAAAAAAAAGCATGTTAAATTGAAAAAATCGGTGCCTTCCCTAGGCACGTATTCTTGTATCTTTAAGGCTTCTTCAAAAACAGTAAATACAATGAAATTTAAGTCGTTCCTTATAGGCCTGGCGGGGCTTTTGATATTGAATTCCTGTGATCGTCAACGCCCGGGTAACCCGAAGGTCCTGGTATTTTCAAAAACCATGGGTTTTAAACATTCCTCTATTCCCCAAGGAATTTCGGCTATATATAAATTAGGAAAGGAGAATACTTTCGCGGTGGATACCACCACCAATGCCGCGGTCTTTGAATCAGATTCTTTAAACCAATATGCGGCCGTGGTGTTCCTGAGTACCACCGGGAATGTTCTCGATTACCGGCAGGAAGCCGGCTTTGAGCGGTACATACAGTCAGGTGGGGGTTTTGTCGGGGTACACGCTGCTGCCGATACCGAATACGACTGGAACTGGTATGGCCGCCTGGTGGGCGGATATTTTGAAAGTCATCCCAGCGGAACGCCAACGGCCGATTTTATCATTAAGAACCGCGATTTTGCAGCCACCGACTTTTTCAAAGACAGTACCTGGACCAGGACCGACGAACTTTATAATTTCAAGAAACTCAACCCGGATGTAAACATCCTGATGACTGTGGATGAAAGTACTTATAAAGGAGGCACCAACGGGGATTTTCATCCCATGAGCTGGTACCATGAATATGATGGCGGGAGATCTTTTTACACAGCCCTGGGGCATACAGAAGAAAGTTTTGAAGATCCGTTATTCCTGAAGCATCTTCTCGGGGGTATACAGTATGCCATAGGGGAGAACCTGGAGCCAGACATGGAGCATGTTACAAGTTCTTTTCCCCCCAAGGAAGAGCGTTTTACAAAAGTGCCCCTTGTTAACGGGGAATTTTTTGAGCCTACGGAGATGGCCGTACTCCCGGATGGGGATGTACTGGTAGCCCAGCGCAGGGGAGAGGTTATGCATTATGATCGCGCCAGTGGGAAGCTCTCCCAGGTAGCATTGCTGGATGTATACCACAAGACCCTGGAAACCCCGGGAGTTAATGCAGAAGAAGGACTGATGGGGCTGCAAAAAGACCCACAGTTTGAAAAGAATCACTGGGTTTACCTTTACTATGCTCCCACCGGGGATAAGTGGGTTAACCGGCTGTCTCGCTTTAAGTTCGAGAACGGGGAATTCAGGCTGGATACAGAACAAGTGATCCTTGAAGTGGAAAGTCAGAGAGAGATCTGCTGCCATACGGGTGGTTCAATCGCCTTTGGTCCTGATGGATTGCTATACCTATCCACCGGGGACAATTCCACCCCTTTCAATGAAAAAGGCGCTGCCTATGTCAATAATGGTTATGCCCCACTGAATGATGAACCGGGGCATGAACAATACGATGCCCGCAGGAGTTCAGGGAATACCAACGACCTCCGGGGCAAGATCTTACGCATCAGGGTGGAGGAAGACGGAAGCTATACCATTCCCGAGGGTAACCTCTTCCCGGAAGGGACAGAAAAGACCCGGCCGGAAATTTACACCATGGGGCACCGGAACCCTTACCGCATCTCTGTGGATCCTAAGAATGGCTACCTGTACTGGGGCGATGTTGGGCCGGATGCCCGGGTTGACAGCCTGGTGACCAGGGGGCCTATGGGCTATGATGAAATGAACCAGGCAAGGAAGGCAGGGAACTTCGGTTGGCCATTTTTTATTGCCGATAATCAGCCCTACGTGGAATACAATTACGCCACCGGGGAAAGCGGAAAATCCTTTGATCCAGCCAGGCCTGTGAACACTTCCAGGAACAATACCGGACTGGAAGTTCTCCCGCCAGCGCAGCCTGCCTATGTCTATTACCCGTACGGGGAATTTGGAACCTTCCCGGAAGTGGGCTCCGGCGGGCGAAATGCGATGGCCGGTCCTGTGTATTACAGCGATCTGTACCAGGGAGAAAATGCCCTACCTGAATACTACGACGGGAAGGTGATCATTTATGAATGGATGAGGGGCTGGATGAAGGCTGTCTCCTTGTTTAAGGACGACACCTTTAATAAAATGGAGCCTTTTGCACCGAACATACAATTGAATAACCTTATCGATATGGAGGTCGGGCCGGACGGGACTATTTATCTTCTTGAATACGGTACCGGTTGGTTCACAAGAAACGATAATTCAGCGCTCAGTTATATCGCGTATAATGCGGGCAACCTTGCCCCGGAGATCAGCAGCCTGGAGGTAGATAAAATATCCGGTCAATTACCCCTGCAGGTCAGGGCAGAGGTTACTGCCAGCGATGGGGAAGGGCAGGAACTCAGCTACCTGTGGGACCTTGGGAACGGTGAGCAACAGCAAACCGCTTCACCTTTCCTGGAATATACATACGAGACTGCAGGTACCTATAAAATCAGTGTACAGGTTTCTGACGGGAATGGAGGAGAAACGGCAAGTGAAAGTATTAAAGTGGTGGCCGGTAATACCATGCCCGAAGTTAATATTACCTTCAAAGGTGGTATGCCGGCATTTTACCTGCCGGGACGAGCCCTGGAATACGAGGTCCATGTGACCGACCCGGATAAGGATCAGCCGGTGAACCCGGGAGACATCTATGTTTCCGTAGATTATATGCAGGGGATGGACCAGGTAAACAAGTCGCTCGGTCACCAGCAGGTCTCAGCCGCGATCACCGGGAAAGCTTTGACGCAAGGTATGGATTGCAGGGCATGTCATAAGGAGCAGGAGAAGTCTATCGGACCTTCATACAGCGAGATCGCTGCGAAGTATAAAGGGGATTCCAATGCTATGGTCTACCTGCAGAAAAAAGTAGTTGAAGGAGGTTCCGGGGTATGGGGCGAAGTGATGATGCCTGCACACCCTAAACTCACTTCGGAGGAGACCCGGCAGATCGCATCTTATATCATGTCGCTTTCAGGCGAAGAAAGGAAAAGATCCTTGCCGGCAAAAGGTACTATTATCCCGGAGCGCAAAGAACCCGGACACCATATGGTGATCACGGCCAGTTACACGGATCCGGGCAACGGGAATGCCTTACCTCTTACGGGAGTTAGTTCCGTAGCGATCCCGGACAACAGCATGAACATGCAGGAAAATATGGCAGGGGAAGGCCTGACATTTGTAAAATATGGCGGTGCCGATCTTCTGCTGATCGAGGGTAAAGAAGGATGGTTCCAGCTCAAGGATGCAGATCTTATCGGTGTCAAGGCCGTGATCCTTGCCCTGGGATGGCAGGAAGCACCTGTAAGAGCAATGGAACTAAAGCTAAGAAAGGGATCCCCGGATGGAGAGGTGCTGGCTGCAGGTACACTGCAGATGCCGCAGGCAGGGGAAGGAACTGCTGTGCCCCTGGTACTGTCCAGACCTGCAGACGGAAAACAATCCCTCTTTGTCACCTTCAGCATGGATGAAGCCCCGGAAAGTCCGTTGGTCTTCGCCAGGATCATCTTCCAGTAAATAGAAAAGGGTAGCACATGGCTACCCTTTTTTTTAGGCCGGTCGTATCAGAGTTCCTCCCGTTCAATGTAAAAATTAGGATCCCACTGCAGTTCTCCTGTGCCTGGTAATTCTTCTGATTTCCATTCAGCGGAAGGAAATAACCAATACTCTTTTTCCCCGAGAAAAATTCGGATTGGCATATCAAAACCTTCCACTATATCGGTATAGCGGTACCGGATGTTGTTGCCTTTTAATTCGTACTGTAACACGGGGATATCTGTCGTTCTCAGGTATTGATCAAAGAATGCAGAAAGGTCTTTCCCTGTCCTATTGCTGAGGTAGTTCTCTATTTGCTGCGTGGTGACGGTCTGGTGATAGAATTCCTCGTTCAGGCCCCTTAAGACAGACCTCCACAGTTCATCGTCTTCCAGTAGCTGCCGGAGCGTGTGCAGCATATTAGCTCCTTTGTAGTACATGTCCCCGGATCCCTCTGCATTTACACCGTAAGGACCGATAATGGGTCTGTCATTCTGTACGTTAGCCCGTGTCCCGACAACATATTCGGCCGCAGCCTCTTTCCCGTAATGATAGTCCAGGTAGAGATTTTCTGAATAGGCGGTAAAGCTTTCGTGAATCCACATATCAGCGATATCCTTGTAGGTGATATTATTGGCAAACCACTCGTGTCCGGCTTCGTGGATGATGATAAAATCGAATTTCAATCCCCAGCCGGTACCGGAGAGGTCTCTGCCGAGGTAGCCATTCTTATATTCATTCCCGTAAGTCACAGAGCTCTGGTGCTCCATTCCCAGGTAAGGTACCTCTACCAGTTTAAAACTGTCTTCATAAAAAGGGTAGGGGCCAAACCAGTGTTCAAAGGCGTCGAGCATCATGGGTACCTGCCTGAACTGTTCTTTGGCCTTTTCCTTGTTATACGGAAGGACGTAATAGTCCAGGTCAAGTTTGCCTTTTTCGCCCTGGTAAGTGTCGCCAAAATGTACATAATCCGCCATATTTACATTTACCCCGTAATTGTTGATAGGGTTGTCTACATACCAGTGGTAGGTTTTCTGCTCCCCCTTCACCTCGGTTTTACGCAGTCGACCATTACCCACTCCTACCAGTTCTTTGGGAGTGGTAATCCTGATAGCCATGCTATCTACTTCGTCATACATATGATCTTTATTGGGCCACCAGACACTGGCACCCAGCCCCTGGTTCGAGGTGGCCACGAAGGGCTTCCCGTTGGCATCTGTCTTCCAGGAGAATCCCCCGTCCCAGGGAGCCCTCCTGGCTGCCCGGGGTTTTCCTTCAAAGTAAACGGTAAGCTGTTTCAATGCCCCTTTTTCCTGAGGATCTTGCAGGGTTATAAAATGGGCATTTCCCCTGGTGTCAACCTCGAGTTCCTTTCCTTCCTGTACCACCCGGGTGATCTTCATCGGGGGCTGCAGGTCGATCTGCAGCCTGTCATTTTCCTCCAGCACTCTATATTGTACCAGGTTACTCCCCGAGATAAATTTATTTTCAGGGTCTACGGCTACCTGCAGGTCGTAATAATCCAGGTCCCACCAGGCTCTTTCCGGGGTGATACTGCCCCTCAGGGTATCCTGCATGGTAAATTCCTGGGAATGGCCGGCAGCTGCTATGCTTAAAGCCAGCAGTGCGATGTAAAGTTTTCTCATTGTAATTTTTCTAACAGCGATTTCCAGGCTGCAACATGTGCCTCTTTGTTTGGTCCGGATGTCTCTTCCGCACCCCTTCTCATAAATGCATGCCCGGCACCTTCATATATAACGGTTTCATAAACCTTGCCATATTTTTCCATGGCTTCTTTGGTTTCGGGGATGGTTGCATTTACGCGGTTGTCATCGCCCCCATAAAAGCCGTATACCGGGCACTGTATGGTCTGTAATACAGATTTGTCCTCCGGTGCGGTCCCGTAAAAAACCAAGGCCCTCTCTAATTCCTTGTTGTTGGTTGCATAGCGAAACGTCTGCGATCCTCCCCAGCAGAATCCCATGACCGACACCGTGCCGGTAGAAGATGGTAATCCTCTTACATGTTGAAAAACTCTGTCCAGGTCCCTGGTTACCCCGTCCGGATCCAGGTTATATAACGCTTCCCTTGCTTTGTCCGAATTTTCGAAGTCTGTAGTGCGTTCAACACCTTCTACAGTATTCGAGATGAGATCCGGTGCAATTACCAGGAATCCCTGTGCGGCCAGGGAATCAGCAAAGCTCCGGGCCCAGTCGTTCAACCCCCTGTTCTCGTGGATGACGATCACCGCATCTGCGTTATCCTTGCGCTCAGGAAATACCAGGAATGCTTTGAGAACGGAGCCATCTTCCCTTTCCAGGCTTACCCATTCATGATGGCGGACAGATGCCGACAGTTGGTCAGCCGTTTCTTCCTGCTGGGCCATCACGGTATTCTTCTTCTCTTGCTTGCATCCAAAGACCAGAAATCCGATAAGAATAATAAAACTTAGCTTTTTCATCATATATAGATTTAGTGCCCGGCAGCCATCTTGGCTTTATTCTTTGTCATGTTCCATTCGCTGCCCGGCCCGGGTTCAGTCTCTCATGATCTGGTTGGGGAAGACCACCAGGCTTTCGAATCCATTGGCACCTACTGCTGCAACACCAAAGAAGTAATTGTCGATTACTATGCCTTCCAGCGTGTGCGAGGTAGCATTGGAAACAGGCCTGCTGTGATCCCAGGTAGGAGAGGTGGTGTCTCTCCAATAGATCTTATACCCGGAAGCTCCTTCCACTTCGTTCCAGGCCAGCTTTGCCGATGGCTCTACGATCCCGCCTATCTTCACAGTTTCCGGTGCCGGGGGTGCCCAGGCCAGGGACGCCAGGTTTATGGCATTTACAGCGGTGAGCTTGGCGGCATAATCAAAATTGACATGTTCCAGCACATCCCCGTAGGCTATCCCGTTCTCTGTCCGTATATCCTGGTGTTGCTGGGTATAATTCTCATGGGATTCCATGATCCGGATCCCGGCGAACCCTGCATCGTTAAAAGGTCTGTGATGCCCACCCCGGCCAAACCGATCCAGCCGGTAGATCATCGTCGGGTTCATCTCCGGCATAAAACGCCGGGTGGTTTTATGAACATAGCGCGCCAGTTGCCTGGAGATACCGTCTACTTCACCCCCGTAAAACCTGCGGGCCCTGCGCTCTTCCTCGGTTTCGTTAGGTGGTACAGGTTCAGAAAAGATCCTGAAATCCCTGTTACTCACCACCCCGTCTACCCCGGTTATATTCCCGATCATATCATTATTGAGGATCCCGATGATCTCCCAGCCTTTCTCTTTAGCGTAGGCGGCTAGGCTCTTTCCACCAAAGAGTCCCTGTTCTTCCCCGGACAGACCGACAAAGATGATGCTGCTCTCAAAATCGTATTTAGAAAGGACTCTAGCGGCCTCGATGGTGCCGGCCATACCGCTGGCATTGTCATTGGCCCCGGGAGACTCCGAGGTGAAGTCCGTGGGGTCGCTTACCCTGCTGTCAATATCCCCGCTCATGATCACGTAACGGTTGGGATATTTCTTCCCGCGTTTAACGGCTACTACGTTCACCACTTCCACATCTTTTACGATGCGGGCATTGGTGCCTTTCTTTATTAGTTCTTTCTGGTAGAACACTTCCAGGCAACCCTGGCAATCTGAAGAGATCTGTTCGAACTCGCTTTTGATCCAGCGCCGGGCAGCCCCGATTCCCCTGGTGTCAGATACGGTGTCACTCAGGGTATGCCGGGTTCCGAAGTTGGCGAGTTTCGCCACATCGTTCCCGATGCGTTCTGCTGATACATTATTGATAATGTCGTAGATGTCTGCCTCTGATTGAGCATAAGTGTGCATTCCAACCAGGAGAAATAGGGATAGTATAATTTTTCTCATTCGCTAAAGATAACGAATAATCAAATTCTCCAAAAGAGTGGATTGCAGTACTGATTATAAGGCTAAGGTTTTGAGATGGCTCCTCTTTCGCTTTATGTATTCATTACAAACCTGCTCAGTAAACCACGGACATTCTTTATACTGTCTAAGAAGTACCTCGCCTGGGTTTTTTGCCTGCCTACTTTGACGGTTACAGCGGAAGGCGGGAGTTCCTGGAACATGAACTCATCGGTCCAGTCGTCTCCAATGGCGAATACAAAATCGTATTCTTTTTCTGCAAAAACCCGCATTGTCGCCCGGCCTTTATTCACGTTACTGCTTTTGATCTCCATCACCTTGTTCCCGTTCAGTACGCTGAGGTCATCATTTGCTATCAGGCTGCGGAGCACCGTATTGAGTTCTGCTGCCCTCTTCTGTCCAAAGTCGGGGTCCGTTTTGCGGTAATGCCAGGCCAGGGAATAATTTTTTTCTTCGATAAAACTTCCCGGGGTACGGTCAACAAAGGATTCCAGGACGGGACGGATTTTAGACATCCAGTCTTTCTTTACGTTTTCCAGCATTTTAAAGTCTTCTCCATCCCTGGAGATCCACACCCCGTGTTCAACGATCATGTTGTACCCTTTAGGCTGGAACCACTTGGAGAAGGTTTCTTTGTCCCTTCCGCTGACCAGGTAAAGATCAGTATTCGGGAGTGCATTCAGGGAATCCAGTAAATCGTATAATTCATCATCGGGCCCTGCTTTCTGGGGATCGTTATGGAACCCGGCCAGGGTTCCGTCATAATCCAGGAACAACAGGCGCCTCTCGGCATCCTGGAAATCGTTCAGTACAATATTCATCAGGTCTACCGATAACCTCCGGGCTACGTAAGATTTCTCTTTCTGGCCCTGCTCGGTGAGGGATCCCATGAAATCCTTTGCCCAGTTCTCCACGTTGTAACGCTCCAGGCGTTTCTGAAGTACGGCATTCCTGGACTTTTGTTCCTCCAGGGGCATGTTTATGGCGCGGTCCAGTGTATCGGCAATCTCTTCAAAATTGTTGGGGTTGATCAGCAGGGCTTCGTTCATCTCGTTGGCAGAACCTGCCATTTCACTCAGGATAAGCACACCGCTCCGGTCTGTCCGGGTAGCAATGTACTCTTTGGCAACCAGGTTCATCCCGTCCCTGATGGGTGTCAGCCAGGCAATATCGCAGGTCGTATACAGATCAATTAAGTTCTCAAAAGGCATAGAGCGATAGAAATACCAGATGGGGGTCCAGTTCACCGTAGCGAATTCCCCGTTAATACGGCCTACGAGCTCATCTACCTCTCTTTTAAGTAGTTGGTATTGGGGTACGTTAGAACGGGAAGGTACAGCGAGGATAATAAGCCGGACCTTTTCCTTGTACTGGGGATATTTGTTCAGGAAATATTCAAAGGCATTCAGCCTTTTCGCTATCCCTTTGGTATAATCCAGCCGGTCTATGGAAAGCAGAAACTTAGCATCCGGACTTAGGTTCTTATGGAGATTCAGCCTTTTCTGGAGTTCAGAGAGTTCCTCCTCTTTCCTGTTGGCATGTTTGGCAGCAGTCTCACTGAACTTTTTATAATCGATGCCCATCGGAAAGGAGTCTACTTCTACCATGCGGTCTTCGTAATAGATATCGTTAAAACTCACTTCCAGGCCTAATAAACGGCGTACAGAACTGAGAAAGTGCCTTTCGTAATCATAGGTGTGAAAGCCGATGAGATCTGAGCCCAGCAAACCTTCAAGGATCTCTTTCCTCCAGGGCAGAGTCCGGAATATCTCGTAGGAAGGAAAGGGGATATGCAGGAAGAACCCGATAGAGATATCCGGTAATTGTTCCCGGACCAGCTGGGGCACCAGCATCAGCTGGTAATCGTGAACCCAGATGGTGTCATCCGGATCCGCTTTTTCAACGATGGCATCCGCAAACTTCTGGTTTACGGCCTGGTAGGACTCCCAGCTGTCCCACTCAAACTCGGTATACTCCATAAAATAATGGAATAGTGGCCAGATAGTACGGTTACTGAAACCATAGTAGAATCCATCGATATCTTCCTTGGTCAGCTGTACTTTTGAGGATCCGTGTTCTGCAAGTGCCTGGTCTATTTTGGGTTCCAATTCTTCAGAAATATCTTCCTCGACCAGTCCGCTCCATCCGATCCAGAGACTGTCACCGTCAGAATGCACGGATTTCATACCCGTGGCCAGCCCTCCTACACTCGGGATAGCATTAATCGTCCCGTTGCTGATTTCTAACTGGACGGGGAGTCTGTTTGATATTATGATAGTTTTACCCATAAAGCCCTTTATTTTCCGGTGATTCCTTTTGAAATTTCTCTAAATTTCGGTAAAATCAGAGGTAATAACAATTAATGACACCGATAAAGATAATTTTAAAACGATATGGACAATCTGGATTATGGAATAATAGGGAATTGCAGGAGTGCGGCACTGGTATCAAAGACCGGCTCCATAGACTGGTGCTGTTTACCCGAATTTGATTCCTCTTCGGTCTTTGCAAAATTACTGGACGAGGAGATAGGCGGCAGTTTCGAAATCCTGGTAGGGGACGATTATTCTATCAGCCAGAAATATTTAAAGCGGACGGCTTTACTGATCACCACTTTTTCTAACGGGGAGGACAGTTTCGAAGTATATGATTTTATGCCCCGGTACCACAAGGAGGGCGGAGGCTACCATGCACCCCCGGAACTGATCCGGTACTTTATACCGCTCTCAGGGAGACCTAAGTTCAGGGTGAAATACGATCCCAAACTGGAATATGCCATGGGGGAAACTGAAACTTATGTGAAACGGAATTTTGTGGCCAGCCTGACCTACGGGGAGAAGTTCGATACGGTTTTTCTCTATACAAGCTTTAACAAGAATGCCGTAATTGAAGGACGGGAGATCGAACTGACAGAAGACGGTTATTTTTCAATGGCTTATAACGAAAAGATTTTCAAATCCACGGTTAATTCGGCCTACCTGGATATGGAGCGGACCAAGGTGTACTGGCTCAACTGGAGCAGCCGCACCTCCCGCTATACAGAATATACACAGCAGATCAACCGGAGTGCGATAACCCTCAAGATGCTCAGTTACGACCGGTCGGGGGCTGTATTGGCCGCAGCGACTACGTCCCTGCCCGAAACGATAGGGGAGGTCCGGAACTGGGATTACCGCTTCTGTTGGATCAGGGATGCTTCCATGGTGGTGAAGGTGGTATCAGATCTGGGTCATAAGAACATTGCCAAAAGATACCTGAAGTTTATTATCGACCTTATTCCCGATAAGGACGAAAAACTACAGATCATGTACGGGATCAACAAGGAAAAGAAGCTGACCGAAGAGACACTGGACCATCTCAGTGGTTATAAAGGTTCTAAACCTGTCCGCATCGGGAATGCCGCATATGCGCAGCGACAGAACGATATATACGGAATCCTGATGGACGTGATCCACGCACAACTGGTTCGGTTCCAGACCGATATCGAAAACGGGGAGGAATTATGGACCATTACCAAGGGGATCGTATGGATCGTAGGGAAACACTGGCAGGAGCCCGATAAGGGGATCTGGGAGTTTCGTACGGAGGACCGTCACTTTACCTTCTCCAAGATGTTGTGCTGGGTGGCAGTGGACCGGGCGATAAAGGTGGCCAGGATCTTTGGCAAGACCCACAAGATCGATAAATGGAAACTGCTTGAACAGGAGATCAGGGCAGACATTCATGAAAATGCCTGGAGTGAGAAGGCCCAGGCCTTTACGCAGTCCTATGGTTCTGAATTCCTGGATGCCTCGGTTCTGCTGATGGAATCCTACGGGTTTATCGACGCGAAAGATCCCAAATACGTCAGTACGGTACATGCCGTGGAACGGGAACTCAGCAATGACGGATTGTTATACCGGTACAAGAATGAAGATGATTTTGGACTGCCTTCTTCCTCGTTCACTATTTGTACCTTCTGGTTCATCAACAGTTTATTCAAGATCGGCGAAGTGGACAAGGCACGGAAACTCTTCGACCAGTTGCTGGGTTACAGCAACCACCTGGGATTGTTCAGCGAAGATATCGATTTTAAGACCAAGAGGCTGTTGGGGAATTTCCCTCAGGCCTACTCGCACCTAGCTTTGATCGAATGCGCTATCAACTTCTCCAGGAAAGCAAGTGAAGAGCAGGTTCGCGCTAATATGGAAGAATAAAAGGATTATTTTCCAAGGAACCCTGATCCGAGGTGTTTAACCCTGTTAAGCATACCTTGCAGGTGCTCTTTCGTAGTAAAAGGATTCATCAGGGTGGTACGCAGGTAAAAGGTACCACCCAGGGTGGTCTGTACGACATAATATTCTCCTGATTCCAATAGCTTTTTGCGGATGTCCGAATTCAGTTTATTTAATGTAGCCGCATCACTTTCCCCTGCCACGTAGCGGAAACAAACGATATTAGACATGGGTTTTACCGCAAGTTCCAGCATAGGCTCAGCGGCAACCATTTCACCAAGGGTATGCCCAAGGTCATAGAGCGTGGTAACAAATTCATCGAATAAGCCTTTCCCATAGGTTTTAAGAAGGACAAACCAGTGAAGGCTCATCATATACTTGGTACATTCAAAGGTGCGCTTTGCCAGGTTGTACCAGTCCTCATCAGATGAGTCCTGCAGCAGGTAATCGGCTTTCTGAACAAAGGTATTGTGCGAGTCGCGTTTATCCCGGAATAATAGGGCAGTAGTGATGGCGGGCATCATCATCATCTTGTGACCGTCTATAGCGATAGAATCTGATAAATCGGCTCCCTTGAGAAGCTGTCGGTATTTGCCCGAAAACATGGCGGCTCCCCCGTGGGCTCCATCTACATGGAACCAAAGGTTCTTATCCGCGGCAAAATTCTGCAGGATCTCAAGGTCATCGTAGATCCCGGTTGCCGTGGAGGGTGCGCTGCCTACCAGGGCAAATACCTGCAGGCCATCTGCCTTTGCCTTATCATACACTTCCTGGAGTAGATTGGTCCGGATTCTGAAATCCTTACCCGCCGGCACTTTCAATATTCCCCTGGTGCCCAGCCCCATGATCCTGGCTGCACGGTCCACGCAATAGTGTGCTTCTTCAGAGACCATGATCGCCAGGGCGGGCCCGGAACCATTTTCCCATACATTATGCCCTACTTTCCGCTTCCTCGCGCTGAGCAGTGCGGTAAGTGTGGCAAGAGTTCCCCCGGAGGTTAGGAAACCGGCGGCTTCCCCGGGATATCCCAGGGTTTCACACAAGGTATCCGTTACCAATCGTTCCATTATTGTGGGTCCTGCACCCATTTCATAGACTCCCATACCATTGTTGAGCAGGGCACTGGCAAGGCCTGTCAGGCCGGTAAGGGGGACAGGCGGACTTATCTGGTGGCCCATATAGCGGGGGTTATGGAGATGGATGCTGTGCTCCAGTAATTTTTCCGGCCAGGCTCCGGCTACCCCTTCTTCCAGGTAATTTTTCCAGTATTGCAATTCTTCCGTCGGAGTAGCATGATCGATAACCTTTTCCTTTTCTTCTTGAAAAACTTCCTTTAAATGGTCGCCCAGCAGGTCGATCAATTGATGTCCTTCCCGGCGAAAATTCTCGGGATCATATGCTTTTTTCAGAAGGCTTGTGCTCATAGGTATTCCCAGTTAAGACATGGCTGACAAGATACGGCAGCGGCATAAAAAAACCGCCTGTGAAAAGCGGTTCTTGATAAATACCGTGAATAAGTAATTAGATAGTATCAAAGTAATACCCATTCTCAGCTGCTACGTTGTCTGCGATCTGCTCCCGCAGTTTCGCCACGTTGGGGTATTCCTGGTATTTAGTGAAACGCTTAAGCCCCATCAGCAGCATTTTCTGCTCGTCCCCTTCAGCAAAAACCAGGATGGCTTCTTTGGCTTTCTGGATAATGATGTCAACGGCTTCGTACACATAAACCTGGGCCATCGCGATCTGTATGGCCTGCTTATCCTCGCCAAAACGCTTAACATTCTTCTCGGTACGGAGAACCGTAGATTCTGCCATATAGATCTCGATCAGGATATCTGCGGCAGCTAGCAACAGTTGCTGGTGCTTCTCCAGTTCCGGCCCATATTTCTTGACGGCACTCCCAGTCACCATGAGGAATACTTTTTTCATCCTTTTGATGAGATCTTTTTCCTGGGCCAGGGTTTCTGAAAAGTCCGGGGTATCAAAAGAAGGGATACCCATCAGTTCTTCGCCCACGGCTGTAGCCGGTCCCAGCAGGTCTACATGACCTTTCATGGCTTTTTTGACCAGCATACCCACGGCGAGCATCCTGTTGATCTCGTTGGTTCCTTCGTAGATCCTGGAGATCCTCGCATCACGCCAGGCCGATTCCATCGGTGCCTCTGCACTGAATCCCATCCCCCCAAAAACCTGTAATCCTTCATCCGCACTGATCTGCAGATCCTCGGACACGGCAACTTTTAACAGGGAGCATTCTATAGCGTATTCTTCCACACCCTTAAGTTCTGCTTCCTGCAGGCTATTCCCATCTGCAAGGCGTAAATGGATACGGTCTTCAATATTCTTGGCAGCACGGTAAGAAGCGGATTCCCCGGCATAGGCATTCACGGCAATCCTGGCGATCTTGGCTTTTACTGCCCCGAAATTGATGATAGGAGTTTTAAACTGCACCCTCTCCTTGGCGTATTTAACCGCCTCGTCGGCCACCCTTCTCTGGGCTTCGAGACATGCAGCTGCCAGCTTAATACGGCCAATATTCAGGGCGTTCATAGCGATCTTAAAACCATTGCCACGCTCAGATAACATATTTTCTACCGGCACCTTGGTCTCGTTAAAGAATACCTGGCGGGTAGAAGAGGAGTGGATCCCTAATTTCTTTTCTTCTTCCCCGAGGGTGATACCGTTTTCAGGATCGTTCTCTACGATGAAACCGGTAATATTCTTGTCATCCCCGATCCTTGCAAACACGATGAATAGCTGGCAGAACCCCGCGTTCGATATCCACATTTTCTGCCCGGTGATGCTGTAGTATTTTCCATCCTCGGATAGCACAGCTTTGGTCTTGCCCGAATTGGCGTCAGAACCTGCTCCCGGTTCGGTAAGGCAATAAGCCCCGAACCATTCGCCCGTAGCCAGCTTAGGCACGTATTTCTGCTTCTGTTCCTCGGTGCCGTAAAGTGTGATCGGCATGGTACCAATACCTGTATGCGCTCCGAATGCCGTACTGAAAGAGCCGGTTACCCCGGAAATATAATCACAGACCAGCATGGTAGATACAAAACCCATTCCCATACCCCCGAAAGCTTCGGGTACGGCGACGCTCAATAAGCCCAGTTCCCCTGCTTTTTTCATACAGGCCTCGGTAAATGCATAATCTTTCTTTTCAAACCGTTCCCAGTTGGCCCATAGCTCACGGTCGGCAAACTCATTGGTGCTGTCGCGCATCATGCGCTGTTCTTCACTCAGGTCTTCCAGGGTGAAGATCTCCTCGCAGGCTGTTTCCTTAACTAGGAACTGCCCGCCTCTTAAAATTGATTTCTTTTCTGTTTCCGTACTCATTTCGGTTAGTTTAAAAATTCATAGATTCCGGCAGCTCCCTGCCCGGTCCCGACGCACATGGTCACCATGCCGTATTTACCTTTCATATCCCGCTTACGCATTTCATCAAATACCTGCACGGATAATTTAGCTCCTGTACATCCCAGGGGATGACCCATAGAGATGGCGCCCCCGTTTACATTGATGATCTCGGGGTTGAGGTCCAGTTCCCTGATCACGGCAAGTGACTGGGATGCGAAAGCCTCGTTCAGTTCGATAAGTCCGATATCCTCCTGTTTTAACCCGGCTTGTTTCAAGGCCTTTGGGATGGCTTTTACCGGGCCGATCCCCATGATGCGCGGGGGTACCCCGGCTGCGGCATAGCTTACCAGCCTGGCGATAGGCTCCAGTTTCAGTTCCTTGACCATTTCTTCACTCATCACCATGACAAAAGCGGCCCCATCACTCATCTGGGAAGAGTTCCCCGCAGTGACACTTCCGCCGGCAGCAAAAACGGGTCTCAGCTTAGCCAGTACCTCCAGGGAAGTATCGGCACGAGGTCCTTCATCCTTATTGACGGTATAGGTCCGGGTTGCTTTTTTGCCGGAATCATCTACGTAATTCTCTTTAACCTCGATAGGAACGATCTGGTCCTGGAAGCGGCCTTCTGCCTGGGCTTTAAGCGCTTTCTGGTGAGAATTATACGCAAAGGAATCCTGGTCCTCTCTTGATACTTTGTACTGCTGGGCTACAGCTTCTGCTGTGAGTCCCATTCCCCAGTAGTAATCCTCATGACCTTCTTTCGCTGTTTCATAATCCGGGGTAGGCTTATACCCTCCCATGGGAATAAAACTCATGCTCTCGGCTCCCCCGGCTATAATGCAGTCGGCCATGCCGGTCTGTATCTTTGCGGTGGCGATACCAATAGTTTCCAGGCCCGAAGCGCAGTAGCGGTTTACGGTTACCCCGGGGACATCCTCGATCTCGAGACCCATGAGCGAAATCAGCCTGGCCATGTTCAGACCTTGTTCAGCCTCAGGCATGGCGTTACCGACCATGACATCGTCAATACGTTTTTTATCCAGTTGGGGCAATTGCTCCATCATGTAACTGATGGTTTCTGCAGCCAGTTCATCGGGGCGTTTAAAGCGGAACAATCCCCTTGGGGCTTTCCCGACAGCAGTCCTGTATGCTTTTACTATATATGCGGTTTTCATGTCTTAGTTTCTTAGGGGTTTACCCGTTTTTAACATATGTTGAATTCGTTCCAGTGTTTTTCGCTCGGTTGCCAGGGAGAGGAAGGCTTCCCTTTCCAGGTCCAGCAGGTATTGTTCGCTGACATAGCTGGCTTCGGAAAGATCCCCACCGGCCATTACGTAGGCCAGTTTATTGGCGATCTTCTTATCGTGATCAGAAATGTAGTGGCCCGCTTCCATGGAATCTGTTCCTACAAGGAACATCCCCAGGGCCTGTTTCCCTAGTACCTTGACGTCTTTACGTCTAGGGGGCATGGTATACCCGCTCTCGGCCATCAGCAGGGCGTGGGCCTTGGCTGTGGCGATCTGCCGGTCCTTGTTGACCACTACGATATCTTTTCCTTTCTGTAACAGCCCAAGGTCGTATGCTTCGTAGGCCGAGGTTGACACCTTGGCCATCCCGATGGCCAGGAAGTACTCCTGCAACACATTCAGCTCCACATCGTTCTTGCGGAAGGTATCCGAGGCTCTTAGCGCCATCTCCTTGGATCCGCCTCCGCCGGGAATCACACCGACACCGAATTCCACGAGGCCGATATAAGTTTCAGCGGCTGCAACCACTTTATCGGCGTGCAGGCTCAGTTCGCAACCTCCCCCCAGGGTCATTCCGTGGGGCGCCGCAATGGTGGGGATAGATGAATACCGCATCCTCATCATGGTATCCTGGAAGGCTTTTATAGAGTAGTTCAGTTCGTCATATTCCTGTTCCACCGCCATCATAAAGATCATTCCAATATTCGCACCCACCGAAAAATTAGCCGCCTGGTTGCCTACCACCAGTCCCTGGAAATCCTTTTCGGCAAGGTCTATAGCCTTGTTCAGGCCTGAAAGGACATCGCTGCCGATGGTGTTCATTTTAGATTGGAATTCAACGTTCAGGATCCCGTCTCCCAGATCTTCCACCACCACTCCTTTATTCCTGAAGACAGCTTTGGATTCCCGGATATTGTCAAGGATGATAAATGCATCCTGTCCCGGGACCGCGATCATATCTTTTTTATCGAGGTCATAATAATAGGTGGCACCATCTTTTACGGAGTAGAAAGACCCGATGCCTGCCTTTTTCATATCGCCGACCCAGGAAGCAGCTTCCTGCCCCGATTCTTTGATCAGCTCTAATCCTTTTTCAAACCCTATGGCATCCCAGACCTGGAAAGGTCCGTGCTCCCAGCCGTAACCGGCTTTCATTGCATCGTCTATCTTGTAGAGCTCATCAGAGATCTCGGGAACCCTGTGCGTCACGTATGCAAAGAGGGCACCAAAACTCAGGCGGTAGAATTTACTGGCTTTATCGTCCCCATCGATCAGTACAGGGAAACGGTCGATTACCTTGTCTATCGGCTTGGTTCGTTCCAGAGAGGCAAAGCTTGCTTTCTTATTCTCCCGGTATTCCAGGGTATCCAGGTCCAGTGTGAGGATAGTGCTCTTCCCGTCTTTACCTTTTTCCTTTTTATAAAAACCTTGCCCGGTCTTACTGCCGTACATTTTCTTCTCTAACATGGCATTGATGAAATCGGGCTGCTGGAAAACCTCGCGGCGCTCATCGTCCGGACAGTTCTCGTAAACTCCCTGGGCAACGTGGGCCAGCGTATCCAGCCCCACCACGTCCACGGTCCGGAAGGTGGCCGATTTAGGCCTGCCTATCACCGGGCCTGTCAGCTTATCCACTTCCTCAACGGTTAGACCAAGGTCCCGCACCAGGTGGAAAAGGCTTTGTATGCCAAATGTTCCGATCCGGTTGCCGATGAAGGCCGGGGTATCTTTTGCCAGCACCGAGGTCTTACCCAGGAATTTCTCGCCATATCCTTCAAGGAAGGCAAGGATCTCAGGTTTCGTTTTCGGACCGGGAATGATCTCGAACAGTTTCAGGTACCGGGCCGGGTTAAAGAAATGGGTTCCGCAGAAATGCTGCTGGAAATCTTCACTCCGTCCTTCACTCATAAAAGCAATGGGTATCCCGGAGGTATTGGTCGTGATCAGGGTACCCGGGGTCCGGTGTTTCTCCAGCTTCTCAAATACCTGTTTCTTAATATCCAGTCGTTCAACGACCACCTCTATGATCCAGTCTGTATCCGCGACCTTGGAAATGTCATCTTCCAGGTTCCCAGTGGTAATACGGTCTGCGAATTTCTTGTGATAGATAGGGGAGGGACTGGATTTTAAAGCGGTGGCCAACGAGGTATTTACGATCCTGTTGCGAACCACTTTATCTTCCAGGCTGAGTCCCTTTGACTTTTCTGCATCGGTGAGCTCCCTCGGAACGATATCGAGCAGAAGAACTTCTACTCCTATATTGGCAAAATGGCAGGCGATACCGCTTCCCATGATCCCTGAACCGATTACGGCTACTTTATTGATGTGTCTGTTCATTGCAGCTTTGGATTATTTAGTGTTGTTATGGTATATTTTCTTTTGAGTGACCACTTTATTGATGATCTCCATCACTTCAAAGAAGTGATCTAACTTTTCGGGGGAGGTTTGCGCCCTGACGGCTTCATTGAACCGCAGTACGGCGTCTTTAGAATCTTTCCGTTTTTCAAGTCCAAACTCGGTCAGGAATAACAGGACCCCGCGACCATCTTCAGGGTTTGGCTGACGGGTGATCAGGCCTTTCTCTTCCATGCTCTTCAGGATACGGGAAAGGCTTGTCGCTTCCATTCCCATCCTTGGACCGAGGGCCGTAGACGGGGTTCCTTTTTTAGGGTCCAGGCTCAGTAGTGTAAAACCTACCGCCATGGTCGACCCGAATTCTTTAGCCTCTTCATTATACATCCTGGCGACGGCTTGCCAGGTAGCCCTGAGGGCGTAATCAATGGTGATTTCCTTCATAATGGTTTGATGGAAACCAAATATAGGAAAATTTATTATGCATGCATAATAAATTGCAATTATTTTGGTAAGGTCCTGTTTATGTAGGTTTTATGCCCGGTTAAGGCCAGGGGAAAGGGAGTTGATCACTGCTTACCTGCCGTAGATATCTTCATAAAGACCGAAGTACTTCTGTTTGATCTGGGCTCTTTTCAGTTTCATAGTAGGGGTAAGCAAACCATTGTCTACCGTCCACGCATCCGGAGTCAGCCGGAATTGCTTTACTTTTTCCCATTTGGCGAAATTCTCGTTGGCCAGGTCCACTTCTTCCTGTATACGGTCTATGACACGCTGGTCATTAACCATCTGCTCGGTACCGTTAAAGTTAAGTTCGTGAATTTTTGCCCAGTCCTCCAGGAATTCGAAATTCGGCTGGATCAGGGCAGCAGGCATTTTTTCACCTTCACCCACCACCATAACCTGTTCTATGAAGCGCGATTGCTTCATGCGGTTTTCCAAAAGCTGAGGGGCAACATACTTTCCTCCGGAAGTTTTAAACATTTCCTTCTTCCGGTCTGTGATCTTCAGGAAACCTTCATCATCCAGCTCCCCGATATCACCGGTATGGAAATAGCCGTCTTTGAGCACTTCTGCGGTCTTCTCAGGATCTTTATAATAACCAAGCATTACGTTTGGCCCCTTGCAAAGGATCTCACCGTCCTTGGCGATCCTGACTTCCACTTTTCCTATAGTCTTGCCTACTGTGCCTATTTTCCAACCCTTGTTGCGTTGGTCGTTTACAGAAATAACTGGGGAAGTTTCCGTTAATCCATAGCCTTCCATTACAGGGATTCCGGCGGCACCAAAGATCCTGCTCAGCCTGGGCTGCAGGGCAGCACTTCCGGATACCATGGTTTCTAGGTTTCCGCCGAGGCCTGCCTGCCATTTACTGAAGATGAGTTTCCTGGCAATTTTCAGCCGGAATTCGTACCACCAGCCGTTGGCCCCGTAAGGCTCGTACTGCAGTCCGAGTTCTACGGCCCAGAAAAATAGTTTTTTCTTGATACCAGTGAGGTCTGCGCCTTTTGCAATGATCTTGTCATAGACCTTCTCCAGCAGGCGGGGAACGACCGTCATTACGTTAGGCTTTACTTCCTTAAGGTTATCGCTGATCGCTTCTATACCTTCTGCAAAATAAATGGTGATCCCGCAGTATTGGTAGAGGTAGAGGATCATCCGTTCAAATATATGGCACACAGGTAAAAAACTAAGCGAAGTGGCTCCCGCTTCAAAAGGTACCCGTTTTTCACTCGCGAGCACGTTAGAGACGATGTTGTCATGCGAAAGCATCACTCCCTTCGGTTTACCGGTGGTTCCGGAAGTATAGATCAGGGTAGCTACATCTCCGGGTTTAACAGCTTTCTTGCAAGCTTCTACATCTTCCTGGTTTTCGGTATCGGCACCGAGCTGCAGTACCTCTTCCCAGCTTTTGCAGCCAGGTATGTCATCAAAAGAGTAAATTTCTTTTAGCCCCGGTACCTGGTCCCGTACGCTTTGGACCTTTTCAAATACCTCTCCGCAGGATACAAAGCAATGTCTTGCCTCTGAATGGTTTAGCACATAGGCGTAATCCTCTTCGGAAATGGTGGGGTAGATCGGAACGGTTTGGGCACCGAGTTGTAATACCCCGATATCCATGATATTCCATTCCGTCCTGTTGGTAAGGGATATGATGGCAACCTTGTCATCAGCTCTTACGCCCATCTTCAGCAAAGCCCTGCTAATCGTATTGGCTTTGTCTATATATTCCCGGGTTGATGTTGCTACCCAGTTACCGTTGTATTTGGTAACCAGGGACTTATCCATATTATAACGTTCCAGTTGGTAATACGGGAAATCAAAGAGTCGGCTTATGGTTTGCATAGGGTAGTAAAAGATAATCCCTGCAAAATAGGAAAAGAACCTGAATTTTAAAATGCCAACGGCATATTAAAAAAAGATGGTAACCCGGAAGAGCAATCCTCCGGGTTCTAGTGGTCACTTGAAATTATAAGGCTTCCAGCCACTTGCGGGCATTTTCGAATGCCCGTAGCCACGGACTTACCTTATCATTTTCCCTGCCCGGGTAATAGGCCCAGTTCCAGGGGAAGACAGACCGTTCTATATGAGGCATGGTAACCAGGTGTCTTCCGCTGGCATCGCACAACATAGCTGTATTGTAATCACTGCCATTGGGGTTGGCGGGATATTCTGTATACCCGTACCCGGCGACAATATTATATTTGTCCCTGTCTTCAGGCAAGCGGAATTTACCTTCACCATGTGATATCCAGACACCCAGGGTGGTGCCGGCCATGTCTGATAACATCACGGAATTATTCTCCTGTATGGTGACCGAGGTAAAAGCGCTTTCGTGCTTGTGGGAATCGTTATAGGTCATTTTTCCGTGGGTTTCATGTTCCGGGTACAGCAATTCCAGTTCCATGAACAACTGGCAGCCGTTACAGATACCTACAGATAATGTATCCGGCCTGGCGAAGAAATTATCCAGGGCCTTCCTGGCCTTCTCATTGTATTTAAAGGCACCTGCCCATCCTTTGGCACTTCCCAGTACATCACTGTTAGAGAAGCCGCCTACAGCTCCTATAAATTGTATATCCTCCAGGGTTTCCCTGCCACTGATAAGGTCTGTCATATGCACATCCTTCACATCAAAGCCTGCCAGGTACATCGCATTGGCCATTTCCCTTTCAGAATTACTCCCTTTTTCCCGGAGGATGGCTGCCTTTGGCCTTTTTCCTTCTGCAGGTCTCTTGGGTAATTCCCCGGTAAATACCTCGGGAAAAGTATAATTTAAGGGTTGGTGTTTGTAATTCTTGTACCGGTCAGCAGCGAGCCCGTTAGCTGTCTGCTGATTGTCTAAGAGGTAGCTGGTCCTGTACCATTTATCTCGCAGCTGTGCTATGTCAAACTCGTATTCAGAATCCTGGTTCCTTACCTTTAATACCGGGGTGGTGGTTGCTTTACCTATGTGGTAACACTTTATCCCGGCATCCTGCATAGACTTCTCAAGGTCGGGTTGGTCACTTTGCAGGACTACCCCGGAATTTTCCGCGAAAAGTACGCGTATACTGTCTTTTTCACCCAGGGAGCTCAGGTCTATTTCAGCCCCGGTTCCGGTGTCAGGGAAACACATTTCGAGCAGGGTAGTGATAAGTCCGCCAGAAGCTACATCATGCCCGGCCTGTACATGACCCGCTCGGATAGCTGCCTGTATAGCGTTAAATGCCTTGGAAAAATGTGCACTGTCTTTTATGGTAGGAGCCTGGTCACCCACGCTGTTCAGTAGCTGGGCAAAGGAAGAACCTCCAAGTTTAAAGTCATCCGCAGAGAGGTTGAAGTAATAGAGGGCGCCCCCATCTTTCTGCAACATGGGTTCGGTCACCTTGTTGATATCACTGCAATGCCCGCTTGCAGAGATGATCACCGTTCCCGGGGATAGTACTTCCCCATCCTTATATTTTTGTTTCATGGAAAGGGAATCCTTTCCTGTAGGTACATTTATACCCAGTTCTATAGCGAAGTCAGATACGGCTTCCACCGCCTCATACAGGCGGGCATCTTCTCCCTCATTATTGCAGGGCCACATCCAGTTGGCAGACAGGGAAACGGACCTGAGGCCTTCCTCCAGGGGAGCCCAGACGATATTGGTCAGTGCCTCTGCAATACTGTTGCGACTACCGGCTGCAGGATCGATCAGTGCAGATACGGGCGAATGGCCGATAGAGGTCGCTATCCCGGCATCGTTCCTGAAATCGAGCGCCATTACCCCGCAATTATTGAGGGGTAACTGCAGAGGACCAACACATTGTTGTTTTGCTACCCGACCGCCCACACATCGATCTACTTTATTGGTCAGCCAGTCCTTGCAGGCCACCGCTTCCATCTGCAGCAGCTGTTCCAGGTACTGGTGTAATTTTTCCGACTGGTACTCCGGGGCTTTATAATTTCGTTCCACGCTCTGGTCTGTCATGACCATCTTAGGTGAGCTGCCGAACATTTCAGACAGTTCTAAATCCATTGGAGACTTAATGCCATCCCCGGCCTTAAAGGTAAAACGGTGATCCCCGGTTACATCGCCCACCACGTACATCGGTGCACGTTCCCTCTCAGAGATGCGTTGCAGCAGGTCCAGGTCTTTTTCGCCCAGTACCAGTCCCATCCGTTCCTGGGATTCGTTCCCGATGATCTCTTTGGCAGAGAGGGTAGGGTCTCCCACCGGGAGTTTATCCAGTTCAATGGCGCCCCCGGTCTCTTCTACGAGTTCAGAAAGGCAATTCAGGTGTCCCCCGGCTCCGTGGTCGTGAATGGATACTATTGGATTATCTTTCCCTTCAACCATACCGCGGATGGCATTAGCTGCTCTTTTCTGCATTTCGGGGTTGGATCGCTGAACCGCGTTCAGGGTGATTGCAGAGCTGAAAGCTCCTGTATCGGCGCTGGAAACGGCGGCCCCGCCCATCCCGATACGGTAATTATCACCCCCAAGGATCACGATCTTGTCTCCCTTCGCAGGGACATCTTTCAGGGCCTGGTCGGCTTTCCCATAGCCGATACCCCCGGCGAGCATAATGACCTTGTCAAAACCGAGTTTCCTGTTGTCTTCTTCATGTTCAAAAGTAAATAGCGAACCGGCAATTAGGGGCTGCCCGAACTTATTCCCGAAATCAGAAGCCCCGTTCGAAGCTTTGATCAGGATATCCAGTGGTGTCTGGTACAGCCACGGCCGTTCCTCCATCCCGTTTTCCCAGGACCGGCCTTCTGCAAGCCTGGGGTAGGAGGTCATGTAAACTGCTGTTCCTGCCAGGGGCAGGGAGCCTTTTCCACCTGCGAGGCGGTCACGGATTTCTCCCCCGGATCCTGTCGCTGCCCCGTTGAAGGGTTCTACCGTCGTAGGGAAATTGTGAGTCTCCGCTTTCAGGGATAATACCGATTCAAAGGGTTCCTCGGTGTAATAATCGGGTTGGTCTGCACGGCTGGGTGCAAACTGGGTTACAACGGGCCCCTTGACAAAAGCCACATTATCTTTGTAAGCCGAAACGATGCTGTTCGGGTTCTTTTCAGATGTCTTACGGATCATCTTAAAAAGAGAACTGGGTTTTTCCTTCCCGTCAATGACAAATGTGCCGTTAAAGATCTTGTGCCTGCAATGTTCTGAATTCACCTGGCTGAAACCAAATACTTCAGAATCAGTAAGGGGGCGACCCAGTTTTTCGGAAAGTTGTTCCAGGTAGGATACCTCTTCTTCGTTCAGTGCCAGTCCTTCCTGCTGGTTGTAAGCAGCAATATCTTCAATATCTTTTACGGGCTCCGGGCTAAGATCTACAGTGAATATATCCTGTGTGAGGGCCTCGTATTTCTGGGAAAGCATGGGATCAAACTTCTTGTCATCTGCGCTCGAAGCATGGAATTCTTCTATCCTTATGATCCCGCTGATGCCCATATTCTGGGTGATCTCGGTGGCGTTGGTACTCCAGGGAGTGATCATGGCTGCCCTGGGCCCAATAAAAAAGGCGTCAATTGACGCCCTGTCCATACTGGGTTGATTACCAAAAAGCCAAACCAGTTTAGCAGTGTCTTCTGCGCTTAGCGGTTGCTTGGTCTGAACTGCGAATATCTTTGATTGAGGGTCCCCGAAAAAATGGATCATGACAAGGCTGCTTTTAAGAAAGCACAAATTTACACCTTTAAAACGTATTTCATAGTGCTAAAAGTTAACAGCCTTGCCCCTGTATTGTTAATTACTTACGCTCAAGTTCTGCCATATAAAATCCGTCGAACCCGCTTTTATGAGCGTAGATCTGCTGTTCACGCAGCAGGGTAAATTCGGATCCTCTTTCGGAGGCGAGGAATTCCTGCACCTGCTGCCTGTTCTCTTGTGGCAGGATAGAGCAAGTAGCATAGACCATCTTCCCACCAGTCTTGACCATTTGAGAATAATCGGCCAGTAATTCCTGCTGTGTCCTGGTGATTTTCTCCAGGAAGCCCGGTTCCATCTTCCATTTTGCGTCCGGGTTTCGTCTCAGTATGCCCAACCCGGTACAGGGAGCATCGATCAGGACCCGGTCGGCAGAGCCATGTAGTTTCTTGATGACTTTAGAGCTGTCTATGACCCTGGTCTCGATGTTGTGGGCACCGTTACGCCTTGCCCTTCTTTTTAATTCTTTTAGTTTCCCGGAATAGATATCCAGGGCGATCACCTGGCCTTTATTTTCCATAAGAGCTGCAAGATGAAGGGATTTACCCCCGGCTCCTGCACAGGCGTCTACCACCCTCATCCCCGGGGAAACTTCCAGGTATGGTGCTACCAGCTGGGAGGAGGCATCCTGCACCTCGAACAAGCCATCTTTAAAGGCTTGGGTCACGAATACATTACCTCTTTCCACTAATTTCAGGGCGTGGGGATAGCCGGGAATGGTTTGTGTGGCCACCCCTTCGCCGGTCAGGAATTGTTTTAATTGCGGGGTGGTGGTTTTCAAGGTGTTGACGCGAAGGATAACATCGGCTTGTTCATTCAATGCCGCTAACTCTTTGGTCCAGACCTTTTCCCCAAGGGAAGCAACTCCCAGTTCATCCAGCCAGTCCGGAACGGATTCCCGGAATTTTCTTTCCTTGGAAAGGGCATCGAACCTTCCTTTTATCCGCCTGGCCGGGGTGGGTTCAAACTGGTTCCAGTCCGGGATGGGAATTCCCCTCAGTACGGCCCATACAGAAAACATACGGAAGAGTTTCGGCCTGTCAAAGGGTTCCTTGATCTCTGCTATTTCGGCATAGAGCCGTTTCCATCGGACAATATCGTAGGTGGTTTCCGCAATAAATCCGCGGTCCCTTGATCCCCATCGCGAATCGCGTTTTAAAAGTTTCTGTACCACTTTATCGGCGTATTCCCCTTCGTTAAAGATCAGGTGGAGTCCATCTATTACGGCAAATACCAGGTTTCTGTGCAGGCGCATGCTTTTTTAATTTAGGCCGCAAAGGTACCGTTTTAGAACTGAAGGCTTTATAAAATTATTGAAATTGTAAAAGAGGTGGCCATAAAAAAAGGAAGCCTGTCAGGCTTCCCTTATGATGTCTCCGTTAGGCTACGATATAATACCCCCGGTGCTTTTTGTAGAGAATATTGTTAAACCGATAGAATTTCTTCCCGTTCACTACCACTTTGGTGTAGCCCCGTGGTAATCTTTTGATCCTGATCCCCTTGGGAGCAGCGACAACCACGTATCCCCGGTTGTGCCTGGCATACCATACGCCTTTTGAAAAATGGAATGCCTTTCCCTGATGATGCACAAGCTTCGGCTTATGGATTTTCGTCACGACAACACCCTGCTTGGGATAAACTTTCACAACCCGCTGGGCCTGTAATGACATTATTGAAACAAAGAACAAACTGATGATCCATACTAAAGTGAGCTTTTTCATAACTTAAGATTTAATGGTTACTGTTTCTTTGATTCGATTAAAGCAGAAGGGTTTAACAAAAAAGAAGCCCGAGGGCTTCTTTTTTATGCAGTTCATCGAATTAGCGTTAATTCCTCCTGCCGGCTTGCTTCTCACTGTATCGTTTGATCAGTTGACGACGGAATTCATATTCTGCACGGAACATCATCAGGGTCTTCCTGGCCGAGATCGTCCTGGCGATCCGGCTAAAGTATTCCTTGTCCAGTTCTTCCTGTTGTTCCTCCAGTTCCAGGTATCGCTCCAGCAACTTCTGGGCTTCTGATTCGCCAATAGATTCAGCGCTTCTCAGTCTTTCATAGATCTCCTTCTTTTCCGTTTCCCGGAGCGCTTCTTTCTTCTCCTCGTACTCGTTATAGAGCGGCCAGAATACTTCAGCTTCCTTCGCAGACAAAGATAAACGCTCAGTGAAAAAAGCCACTTTCAGCGCTTTCAGCTTGCTGCGGTCAGGTTTATTCTGCCCGTAAAAGACCGTTGATGTCATTAGCATCAGCAAGAACAGCCCTATGTATAATATCTTATTCATCAATACTAAAATTTAAATCGTCTATATCTTCAAGAGATTCATCGAGGTAATCCATAAGCTGTTCCCTGTCAATATTATCATCCAACAGGTCTTGTACCTCCAGTTCGTCCACAGGAATTACCTGGGCGATCTCGTATTCATTTAGTTCTATATCCTTGTTCTCAAAATAGGCTTCAATCTCTCCTTTGGCCAGGTCATCAAAACCAAGTTCGTTATTCCCGGGTCCGAAGAGGGAGAAAGTAAGGAGGAGAATGGCTGCTGCCGAAACGGCACTTACCCAATACTTGCGATAGCTTTTTAATTGTATCACCTTAGGTTCGGGCTTTTGCATTTTCGCCTTCAGCCGTTCTTCAAAGGATTCAAAATATCCGTCGGGAACAGCCATACCGGTCTCAGCCGGGAGGTTTCCCCCGGATTCTTCCATACGGGCTTTCAGCCTGGCTTCAAATGATTCAAAGTAGTTGTGAGGAACTTTGAACCCGCTATTTTCAGGTTTTTTCTTCATGTGTATTACTTTGATGCCATTTAGAACAAAAGGTTTAATCTTCCTTCAGGAATGCTTCTATTTTTTTGGTAGCCAGGTGGTAAGAGGCTTTTAGTCCTCCAACAGAAGTTTCCAGGATTTCCGAGATCTCTTCGTATTTCAGCTCCTCGAAATATTTCATGTTGAACACCAGCTTTTGTTTCTCCGGCAGGGTGGCAATGGCCTTCTGAAGTTTCAGTTGAATCTCGTCTCCCTCAAAATATACATCTGCTTTCAGGTTTTCTGCCAGTTGCTCCTGCAGCTCATTTCCTGTGACTCCAAGTTTCCTTGATTTGGTCTTGAGGAACATCAGGGCTTCGTTGGTGGCGATCCTGTACATCCAGGAAAACAGTTTGCTTTCGCCCTTGAACCCTTCAATATTTTTAAAGACTTTTATAAAGGTATTTTGCAGTACATCATCAGCATCGTCATGGTCCATGACAATTTTCCGGATATGCCAGTACAGTCGTTCCTTGTAGGTCGTTACAAGTACTTCAAAAGCCTGCGGCTGGGTATCCTTATTCTGTAGTTGGTCTACTAAGGTCTTTTCGGCGATCAAATCCTGGTTTGTTATACTAATGAGACAACTCCTTTCTGAAAAGGTTTAATCCGGTGATCTTAAAACGGCTTAATTTTTTATTTCGTGTACCAGGAAAAATCTATTATGCCTGCAACCAGTGATTTATGATCATCCCCTGAGGGATTGCATCTCCACCAGGTTCTTATACACCCCGTTCTTAGCCAGTAATTCATTGTGGGTGCCCTGTTCGGCGATCTTTCCCTTTTGCATTACGATGATCTTATGCGCGTTCTGTATGGTCGATAACCGGTGGGCGATCACCACGGAGGTCCTGTTCTGCATCATTTTCTCCAGCGCATCCTGTACAAGTCGTTCGCTTTCGGTGTCCAATGCAGAGGTAGCTTCATCCAGGATCATTATCGGCGGATTTTTCAGTACTGCCCTGGCAATAGAAAGTCTTTGTTTCTGACCCCCGCTCAGTTTGTTTCCACTGTCCCCGATATTAGTGTCATATCCTTTGGGAAGCGAAGTGATGAATTCATGGGCGTTCGCGATCTTGGCGGCTTCGATGATCTCTTCTTCTGTCGCATTTTCTTTTCCCAGGCCGATGTTGTTCCTCACCGTATCATTAAAAAGTATGGAATCCTGGGTAACCAGGCCCATCAGGTGGCGTAGTGATATTTTTTCTATACTCCGTATATCAGTTCCGTCAATCCTGATACTCCCCTCGTTAACGTCGTAAAAACGGGTTAGCAGGTTGGCAATGGTACTTTTACCACTCCCGGACTGCCCCACAAGGGCAACCATACTGCCTTTAGGCACTTCCAGGCTGAAATCTTTCAGGACGTATTCGTCTTCGTATTTGAAGGAAACATTTTCCAGGTTAAGGCCGTGTTCAAAGCTCTCTTTTCGGATGGCTGCAGGCTGGTCCCTGATGGGATTTTCGGTCTCCAAGATCTCCAGGACCCGTTCTGCGGCAGCATTTCCTTTTTTCACCCCGTAGGAGGCCTTGCTGATCGACTTAGCCGGGGTAAGAATATTGTAGGCGAGGCCCATGTATGCGATAAAGGAAGAAGCGTCCAGGGTCTGGTCTACCAATACCATCTTACCTCCGAACCACAGTAATACCCCTATGACAAGGATACCCAGGAATTCACCCGTTGGTGAAGCCAGGTTCTGCCGGTTCAGCAAAGTGTTGGAAAAACGGAAGAAGCGGGTAGTGGATGCTTTGAACATCTGGTAAAAGCGATCTTCGGCATTAAAAGCCTTGATGACCCTTAGTCCACCCAGGGTTTCTTCTACGATAGAGAGGAAATTACCCTGTTCTTTCTGCACCCGGTCCGATTTCTTCTTCAGTGATTTCCCGATGGCTGAAATGATCATCCCGGCCAGGGGAATAAAGATAAATACGAATATTGTAAGCTTTACACTGATAAAGAACATCACGATGATAGTAAACAAGATGGTCAGCGGTTCCCGCACGATCAGCTCAAGTATTGAGAGGAAGCTATGCTGTATCTCCAGCACATCTGAAGTGATCCTGGCAATGACATCGCCCTTCCTCTTCTCTGAATAGAAAGAAACCGGCAGGTCCACGATCTTACGGTACATAGCATTCCGGACATCTTTCAGGACCCCGTTCCTCAGGAAGGTGATGTAATACATCGCCAGGTAATTGAACAGGTTCTTGAGCAGGAACAGGAAAAGTACCAGCCCGATCACCAGCACCAGCCCTTTCATTTCGTCATCACCGGAATAGCCCGTAACCTGGTAATTCAGGTAGTCCTGTACGAAGGTCTTTAAATCCCCGATCCCCGTATATACGGGAGCTTCATAAACTTTCCTGGATTTGTCGAACAGTACATCCAGCATCGGGATCAGGGCGGCAAAGGAAAGCGCACTGAACAAGGCATAGAGCACGTTAAAGAAAATATTGAGGTACCCGTAAGTACTGTATGGCTTCGCAAAGCGAAGGATCTTTTTAAAATACTCCATTAACTGATTTTCATTTCCGCGATGATCCTGTCGATCTTGGCATCCAGTTCTGCACTTACCTTCTCAAAATCTTTCGCCCTTTGCAGGGGCGCGTTGATGCTGATATAGAATTTGATCTTAGGCTCTGTACCACTGGGCCTGGCTGCCACCCGTGTTCCGTCTGCGGCCACGTAGATCAGTACATTAGACTTTGGCAGGTCCAGTTTCTCGGTCTCCCCGGTTTTAAGGTTCCTGGCTTCCCCACTGTTGTAGTCCTCTATTCGCACTACTTCTGATCCGTCTATGGATTTGAAAGGGGATTCGCGCAGGTCTACCATCATTTGTTTGATCTCTTCAGCTCCGCTGATTCCCTTCTTGGTCAGGGAAACAAGTTTCTCTTTATAGAACCCGTATTTCACATAGGCCTGGATAAGTGCTTCGTAAAAAGAACTTCCGTTGGCCTTGGCCATAGCCCCGATCTCGCAAGCAAGCAGGGTAGAAGTAACGGCATCCTTATCGCGGACAAAATCGCCCACCATAAATCCAAAACTTTCCTCACCGCCACCGATAAAGTGCTGATCCGGGTGGTCCTTGATCATTTTAGCGATCCATTTAAAGCCGGTGAGCCCGGTCTTGCATTCTACTTTGTAGGCGTCTGCAAGGGAGTGCATCATCGGGGTGGAAACGATGGTGGAGGCGATGAATTCATTGCCTTCAAAACCTTGTTTTTTTCTTTCCTCGAGCAGGAACTCGGTCATCAGGATCATAGTCTGGTTCCCGTTCAGTAACTGCATTTCGCCTTCAAGGTTACGCACAGCGATTCCCAGCCTGTCGCTATCGGGATCAGTACCGATGACAATATCAGCCTGCAACTCCCTGGCTTTAGCCAGCGCCATTTCCAAAGCTTCGGGTTCCTCGGGATTGGGTGATTTAACCGTGGGGAAGTTGCCGTCGGGTTTGGCCTGTTCCTCTATGACGGTAACATGCTTGTAACCGGCTTGTTTCAACACTTCGGGAATGACGGTTATGGATGTGCCGTGCAAGGAAGTAAAAACGATCTTAAAATCGTCTTTCCCGGGGGCATTGAAATCCCCATTCTTTACAGAGGCCTTGATAAAGGCATCATCAACCTCGCTGCTGATAAGCTGGATCAGCTCTTCCTTCGCCTTAAAGTTGATATCTTCATATCGCAGGCTGTCTATTTCTTCGATGATCTCCTTATCCTGTGGCGGGACGATCTGCCCTCCATCGGTCCAGTACACCTTGTAGCCATTATATTCCGGCGGATTGTGTGAAGCAGTCAACACAATTCCGGCCTGGCAGTCCAGGTGCCTTACGGCAAAGGATAATTCGGGCGTAGTACGCAGTTCCGAGAACAGGTATACTTTTATCCCGTTAGCCGATAGTACCTCGGCTACGGTCTTGGCAAGGGTATCGCTATTGTGTCGGCAATCGTATGCGATGACCACCTTCAGTTCTTGATCGGGGTATACTCTTTCCAGGTAATTACTGAGTCCCTGGGTGCTTTTGCCAAGAGTATATTTATTGATGCGGTTGGTACCTACTCCCATGATACCGCGCATACCGCCGGTACCAAATTCGAGATTCTTATAGAAACGTTCCTTGAGTTCTTCGTGGTCCTTCTCAATGAGGTCCTGTATTTCTTTCTTTACCTGCGGATCAAAAAAATCGGTGAGCCAGGTCTTTGCGGTATCTATTACTGAATTCATGGATATACTTTGGAGTTGAACAGTATAAAATTACGTTAGAAAATTGAATTTACGGGGCTTCCCCCGATATTCATCGGCTGGGCAGGGCCAGCCCGGTTATTCGTTAAGGCGATCGATGATCTTGTAACTAGGGCCCTGCTTCTTGTTCCTCAATATGATCTCCCCAAGAAAACCGGCGAGGAAAAACTGTGTCCCGATGATCATTGCGGTAAGGGCCACGAAAAATTGTGGGCGATCCGTAATCAGCCTGTCATAAGGATTGATAAAAAGCTTGTCTATGCCCAGGTAAAGGGCAAATCCAAAGCCGATAATAAACATGAGAACACCCAGGGCGCCGAAGAGGTGCATGGGCCTGCGCCCAAATTTGGACACAAACCAGATGGTGATCAGGTCCAGGAAACCGTTGATAAATCGTTCCATACCAAATTTTGTCCTGCCGTATTTACGGGCCTGGTGCTGTACTATTTTTTCGCCAATCCTCGGGTAGCCGGCATTTTTGACCAATACCGGGATATAGCGATGCATTTCGCCCGAGACCTCGATGTTCTTAACCACATCAGAACGGAACGCTTTCAGCCCGCAGTTAAAGTCGTGCAACCGCACCCCGGAGGTACGACGTGCAGCCCAGTTGAAAAGCTTCGACGGCAGGTTTTTACTAAAAACAGAATCGTAGCGTACTTTTTTCCAGCCGGAAACCAGGTCAAAAGAGTCCCTGCTGATCATTTCGAAAAGCTCGGGGATCTCCTCGGGGTTATCCTGCAGATCGGCATCCATGGTGATGACCACTTCACCGCGGGCCTGAAGGAACCCGGCGTGCAAGGCCTGCGATTTTCCGAAATTCTTGGAAAAACGAATCCCTTTTACACAGGGATTCTTGCGCGCCAGGGAAACTATCCGGTCCCAGGAACCGTCGTTACTACCGTCGTCAATAAATAAGATCTCGTATGAGTACTGATTGGATTTCATCACCCGGACGATCCAATCGTGTAATTCCTCTAAGGACTCCTCTTCATTGAGCAGGGGAATAACTACCGATATGTTCATAATGTATTTCGCCTATTTCTCCCCAAAAGTACAATATTACTTCTTAATAGGCGGGCCGGGATTTCTTCATGACCAGGCCTGCGATAAGACCTATGATCAGTCCGGAAATGATGCTGATAATAAGGATCACCGGGTAACCGATCCAGAAGAATTTCATTCCCATTTCCTTTTGTTGCGCAGCCTGGTCAGCGGTGAGCTGGCCGGATTCTACCAGTTCTGCCATTTGGATATCCATTACCTTGGAGGCAAAATCAGGATCCAGGAAATTGGTCAGGATAAGCTGGTACACAATAAAGATCAGGGCGGAGACCAGGGAAATTCCTGCACCCAGTTTCAGGGCTTCACTCAACGTCAGGTATCCTTCATTCGCTTTCTTATACGCATGGATACCAAAGACGATCACCGCGGCAGACATCACTACGGAAATTACCTGGTTAAGGGGTTCACGGGAGGTATGAGCATCCATGG
The DNA here is from genome assembly GCF_004362865.1 of Zeaxanthinibacter enoshimensis. Classification (GTDB taxonomy): domain Bacteria; phylum Bacteroidota; class Bacteroidia; order Flavobacteriales; family Flavobacteriaceae; genus Zeaxanthinibacter; species Zeaxanthinibacter enoshimensis. Next base: position 568,748 of record NZ_SNYI01000003.1, read on the forward strand.
AAAAGAGCATGAGTGCAAAAATGATACTCAGGCCGCCGAGGATGGCGCCATAGGTTAATGAGAATTTTCCGGTGGTTGGTGGTTTAGTTTCCATAATTAAATTAGGTTGATCAGTTGGTTAGTTAGTATTTGAACCTTTACATTTGTTACAGATTAAAGGTACATTTTTTTTGTGTTCTTTTTTTTGATAAAGATTGTTGTTTCCTCAAAAAAAGATTACATTTGCAGCCTTAAATTTTAGATAGATTAAAGCAGATTTGCGATGAAAAAAGGTATACACCCAGAAAATTATAGATTAGTAGCGTTTAAAGACATGTCTAACGAGGATGTTTTTATTACGAAATCTACTGCGGAAACCAAAGAGACATTGACGGTTGATGGTGTTGAATATCCTCTGGTGAAATTAGAGATCTCAAGAACATCGCATCCTTTCTACACCGGTAAGTCTAAACTTATTGATACCGCTGGACGAATTGATAAGTTCAAGAGCAAGTACAAGAAATTCAAGAAAGAAGAGGCTAAAGCTCCAGAAGCTGACGCTAAATCTGAGAAGAAATAAGGGAATAATTCTTCATTCCTGAAAGAATGTACGCCCCCGATAGAACATCGGGGGCGTTATTTTTTTAATTTTATCCCAAAATTCTTCCATGAACTGTATTCTTTACGACGGGCCGGAACGCGGCTCCTTGCTTCCTTTTACATTTACCCGCCCGGTATGTGATGTACGGATCGGGATCCTCACCATCCGTGAAAAATGGGAACACCGGTTGAAGACCGGGGTCTCCTGCCATACAGAAGAATACCTTGCTGAGAAATTTCCCCTGAAACTGCAAAAAGACAACCTTTTTATCAATGGTGGCGTGCTGCCCGATGACCAACTCCTGAAGGCCCTGGAAGATCTTGAAACAGGCCAGGCTTTAAGTCGTGATGGAGAACGGATCGCTTACCGTGCCGAGGGTATTATGCCGGAGGAAGAACTGGAAAAACTGGAAACCATCGAGTTCAGTTCTGAATACACGAGGATCAGGAATACCTGGGATATTTTTTCCCTGAACGGGATCGCCCTCGAAGCCGATTTTGAAATGCTGACCAAAGGCCGTAAAAGTGCAGCAATTTCATCAACCAACGGACTGATCAATCCTGAACGCATCTTCCTTGAAGAAGGAGCCAGGGTAGAATACTGTATCCTGAATGCTACAGAGGGACCTATCTATATTGGCAGGGATGCCGAGGTGATGGAAGGCTGTAATATCCGTGGGGGCTTTGCCCTGGGCGAACACGGCGTGGTGAAGATGGGAGCCAAGATCTACGGCCCCACAACGGCAGGACCTTACTGCAAGATAGGGGGGGAGATCAGTAACTCCGTACTCTTTGGCTACTCCAGCAAAGGTCATGATGGTTACCTTGGAAACTCCGTACTGGGAGAATGGTGCAATATAGGGGCCGACTCAAACACCTCTAACCTGAAGAACAATTACGCCAAAGTAAAACTCTGGAACTATAATACGGGGCGGTTTGAACAGACCGGGCTGCAATTCTGCGGCCTGATGATGGGGGATCACAGTAAATCCGCCATCGATACCATGTTCAATACAGGAACTGTAGTGGGGGTGAGTACCAACATTTTCTCTGCCGGTTTCCCCAGGAATTTTGTACCAAGCTTTAGCTGGGGAGGAGCCTCTGGATTTACGACATACCAGACTTCCAAGGCTTTTGAGACCGCCAAGGTAGTGATGGCCAGGAGGAATATAGATTTCTCAGACATGGAAGCGCGGATCCTGCAAGCTGTGTTTGAGCAGACACGTAAATACAGGAAAGACGAGTCTTAAGTCCTGCCAGCCTGTTTATTAGGAATTTTTAAGACCACCTCTGTCTTCGTCCTTCGGATCAAAGGTGGTATATTTGCAGTCCTTTAATCGGAAAAGCATCAGAAATTGAAAAAGAAAGTCGCTTTTTATACCCTGGGTTGCAAACTGAACTTCTCAGAGACGTCGACCATTGCTCGTGGTTTCGAGGAAGAGGGATTTGAGAAAGTCTCTTTTGCAGACCCGGCAGATATGTACGTGATCAATACCTGTTCCGTTACAGAGAATGCTGACAAGCGATTTAAAACTATCGTGAAGCAGGCCCAGCAGGCGAACCCGGATGCATTTATTGCGGCAATTGGCTGTTATGCCCAATTGAAACCCGAGGAACTGATCGCTGTGAACGGGGTAGACCTGGTACTGGGCGCTTCAGAGAAATTCAAGCTTACCGATTACATCAACGATCTCAGTAAGAATGATTTTGGCGAGATCCACGCCTGCGAGATCGAGGATGTGGACCAGTATATAGGGAGTTATGCCATAGGAGACAGGACCCGGGCATTCCTGAAGGTACAGGACGGCTGTGATTATAAATGTACCTACTGTACTATCCCGCTTGCCCGTGGAATCTCGCGTAGTGATGCATTACCCAATGTATTGAAGAACGCCTCGGAGATCGCTTCGCAGGGGATCAAGGAGATAGTGCTGACCGGTGTAAATATTGGCGATTACGGAAAAGGAGAATTCGGTAACAAAAAACATGACCATACCTTTCTTGACCTGGTCAAGGCCCTGGATACCGTTGAGGGAATTCACAGGCTGCGCATCTCATCCATAGAGCCCAACCTTCTGAAGAACGAGACGATCGACTTCGTCGCGGAAAGCGACACCTTTGTGCCTCATTTCCATATCCCGCTGCAGAGTGGGAGTGACGACATCCTAAAAAAGATGCGCCGGCGCTACCTGACTGATCTTTATTCAGACAGGGTTGCCCGGATCCGGCAGGTGATGCCGGATGCATGTATAGGAGTGGATGTTATTGTGGGCTTTCCCGGCGAAACAGACGAACATTTTCTCGAGACCTACCATTTCCTGAATGAACTGGATATTTCTTACCTCCACGTCTTCACGTATTCTGAAAGGGACAATACTCTTGCAGCGAATATGGAGAACCCGGTTCCTAAAAGGGTCAGGGCAAAAAGAAGTAAGATGCTGAGAGGGTTATCTGTGAAAAAGCGCCGTGCATTTTACGAAAGCCAGTTGGGAAGCCGTCAGACCGTACTTTTTGAAGGTGAGAATAAGCAGGGGTATATCCATGGCTTTACCGAGAATTACGTTAAGGTGAAGGCGCCCTGGGATCCTGCCCTTGTCAATACCCTGCACGAGGTTGTCCTGGATCGTATAGATGAAGACGGGTTGGTGCGATTTGAATTTGCGCGGGAACACGCCAGGGTAGTATAAAAAAAAACCTCCCGATTGGGAGGTTGATAGGATCATATCCTGATGCCAACGGGCAGCATCTCTTTGTATTGTCTGTTCTTTCGAACAAAGCCTGCAATCTCAGGACTAGTTGGAACTACTCTTAAATTCTCCTCCTGGATATGGTGCAGTACTGATTTGATAAAATCTTCTGTAAACCCTTCTTTCGTAATCTCTTCCGGAACTACCAGTTTGGTAAGAAATACTTTCCTCTCTTGTGAAGAATATTCAATCTTAGCCAAGTGACCATCAACTGTTGTTTCAAATTGACGCAGGAAGCTGTTGTCCTTAATTGCTACTTCATTCATATGGTTTATTTTTAGTGTATCCTCAGAAAAAAAATTACGATCGAAAAGTATCGTAACTTTGGTATTGGTAAGGGGTGTGGTGTATTTATATTTTTAGCCGAATCTTTTTACAAATCCAGCACAAAAGTAATCAAAAAAATGCTAATTTCCTAGTAAAATCAAGATATTGAGCGATATACCCCAAACGCGTATCCCGGTTTATCTGATGCCTGGCCTGGCAGCTAATCCCAGTATTTTTGAAAATATCCGGCTACCGGATGATACCTTCGAAATACATCGGCTGGAGTGGTTTGTCCCGGAGCGGGGAATGAGCCTGCAGCAGTATGCAGAAAAAATGGCCGAACAGGTAAAGGGAGAACATCCTGTACTGCTCGGAGTTTCCTTCGGGGGGCTGCTCGTCCAGGAGATGGCGCGCTTCCTTGATCCCCGGAAAGTGATCATAGTCTCCAGTGTCAAAAACAAGGGAGAGCTTCCCAGGCGATTGATATTCGCTCGCTACACCCATATCCATAAATTATTACCGACCGGCCTGATCAATAATGTAGAACTACTTGCAAAATATGCTTTTGGGGAGACCGTGACCAAGCGGCTGAAACTTTATGAACAATACCTTTCCCTGAGGGATAAGTATTATATAGATTGGTCTATTGATAAGATCGTGAACTGGCAGCAGAAAGATTGTATGCCGGGGGTAGTTCATATCCATGGGGACCAGGATGCTGTTTTCCCTAAGGAACATATCGGGGAATGTATCACGGTAAAAGGCGGGACACACACAATGATATTGCATCGTGCACGTTGGTTCAATGAGAACCTGCCTGAAATTATTTTGAAATAGGGAAGGACTATTTAATACCTTTGAAAGACAAAATAAAATAAAAAATGCGCTTACTGAAAAATATACTGATGGGAATGGGAATAGTGATGGTGATAAGCACCCTGGTGTTTGCAGTTCAACAGCAGGATCCCATGGAAATGCGTTCGGAAAACGAGGTGCAGCAAACTGTAGATAAGAATGTTGCCAAGAGTTATACGATCACCCCGATCGATATTCCCGAAGACCTGAATTTTGCAGGAGAGCCTGTGCCCCAGGAGGACCCGGAGATCATGGAAAGAGTAGACAGGGAATTCCTGGTGAATACCTACTGGCAGTCTAATGCCCTCTTGCTGATGAAAAGGGCACATAAGTATTTCCCCGTTATAGAACCTATCCTTGCCCGCAACGGTATTCCTGACGATTTTAAATACCTGGCGGTGGCAGAAAGCGGGCTGCAGAACGTGGTTTCCCCGGCAGGAGCTACCGGGTTCTGGCAGATCATGAAGGCGACAGGTCGCGAATACGGGCTGGAGATCAACGATAACGTTGATGAGCGGTACCATCTTGCCAAGGCTACCGAAGCTGCATGTAAGTACCTGCAGAAGTATAAGAATAAGTACGGTACGTGGACCCTGTCTGCGGCTGCATATAATGCAGGGACAGGGTCTATTGATAAATTCATGGGAATACAGGAAGTAGATGATTATTACGACCTCTTACTGGGTGAAGAGACCGGGCGTTACGTTTTCCGGATCATGGCGATCAAGGAAATTCTCAGCAACCCTGAAAAATATGGTTTTAAACTGGAGCAGGACGATTATTATACCCAGGTTCCCACCTATGAAGTAGAGGTAGATGAACCTGTCAGCAATTTTGCAAAATTTGCGAAGATGTACGGGATCAATTATAAAATACTTAAAAGACACAACCCCTGGCTCAGGGAACCACACCTGAATAACAGCTCAAGGAAGAAATACAGTATCGAGATCCCCAAGGAAGGTTACTACAATATGAAGCCCTGATGGTGCAATACATTCAAGATCACTGGTGGAAGTTGTTGTTAGTGCTGAACTACCTGCTGGTGATCGTATTTTCCATTCTCATTGTATTGCGGAACAGCAACCCGGTAAAAACACTCTCTTATATTTTTGCCCTAGCAACGCTCCCATTCCTGGGGCTGCTGGTCTATTATTTTGTCGGACAGGATTACAGGAAGAACAAGATCTTTGAAAAGAAATATTTCCTGGACGATGCCAAGCTTAAAAGCTGGCGGGAGCGATTTAAGCTGGACAGGGATGAACGGGAAGACTTTGAAGAGGAATTTGGGGAAGGACTGGCCAAGATCCACAGGTTGCTGCGTTATAACGAGAGATCTGTACTTACCTTTGATAACGAGGTAGATATCCTGGTGAATGGGGAAGTGAAATTTGAACGCCTTCGGCAAGATCTTAGAAAGGCTAAAAAACATATTCACATGGAATACTTTGTATTCCTCGATGATGAACTAGGGAGAGACCTGATAGATATCCTGGTAGAAAAGGCTGCAGATGGTGTAAAAGTTCGCCTGCTCTATGACGATGTAGGAAGTAAATTCGCTGCGGCTACAAAGAAAAAAATGAACGAAAGTGGGATTGCCCATTTTCCCTTTATGCCCGTACACCTCCCCAAATTTGCCAGTAAGCTCAATTACAGGGATCATCGAAAGATCGTGGTGATAGATGGTTCTGTTGGCTATGTGGGCGGGATCAACGTCAATAAGAAATACGATAACAGCTATGATAACCCCAGGTACTGGAGAGATACCCACCTGCGGATAGAAGGGCCGGCAGTAGGTTCACTGCAGGCGTCATTTTTGCTGAGCTGGGATTTTTGTAACAATGAGGAAGAAGAACTCATCAACGAGTTTTTCCCGGAGCACAAACCGGAATGCAGCGACCCGGTAGGGGTGCAGATCGCGGCCAGCGGACCGGACACCGACTGGGCCAATATCATGGAGGCTATGTTCACTGCGATCAATACTGCGAGGGAATATATATACATTACAACGCCTTATCTTATACCCAATAACGCCATGCTCACAGCCTTATCCACGGCGGGTCGCAGCGGGGTGGATGTCAGGATCATAATTCCCTACGAATCGGATTCCTGGGCAGCACAGTACGCTACAGATTCCTACATAGAGGAATTGCTGAGATCAAAGGTGAAAATATTCAGGTATACCAAGGGATTTATACATTCCAAGACCATGGTCTTAGACGATATCTTTTCCAGTATTGGGACCGCAAACCTCGATTACCGCAGCTTTTCCATCAACTTTGAGATCAACGCCCTGCTTTACAACCGTAACAAGGCATTAGAAATGAAAGAACTCTTTGAAAAAGACCTGGAAGACTGTGACGTGGTAGACCTTGACAGGTGGTTAGAGAGGGGGATCCGCAGGAAGCTGCAGGAATCCTTTAACCGCTTATGGGCACCTTTGCTCTGATCAGATCTTCTTCATCTGCTGCTGCATCATCTTTATCTGCTCGTTCAGCATGTTATTCTTGTCCAGTTTCTTCGCTTCTGATAAAAGGGTCTGGGCTTCTCTCTTGCGCCTTTTCTGCATTGCAATTCCCGCCAGGCTCAGTTTGGCCATGGCCAGGTCATAGTCCATATTAAGTCCCAGTTTCAAAGCCTTTCTGAAATACTTTTCTGCTTGCGTAAGGTTCTTTTGTGAGTAGATGATGCCAAAAAGATAATTGTAGTATCCTTCTTGTTTCTCGGTAAGGGCTGCAGAAGGATTTTTGATCCGCCCAAGCCACTTCTCGGTACCGGCAAGGTCTTGTTTCCGCATCCTCAGGAAAGCCAACAATAAGAACTCGTTCCTGAAATAAAGAAATATGAAGATCAGGGAAAAAAGGATAAGGAAGATCCCGTTACCGATTTCACCTTCAATGAACTGGTATACGGCAAAAGCGATGATAAGGGCGGCTATAACGAGTTTGATGTTTTTGTTGAACATGTTAGTCTTGTATTAATGTATAGGTTATTGTTGATTTTATAGATGTAGGTACGGCAACCTCGCCCAGGGCCATGGGGGAGGAGTAGCCTTTGGAATTGCTTTCCACGTTCATGGAACGTACAAAGCCCGATTCGCGCAGGGTAACCAGCCTGGTATGCTGTAGCCCCTCCAGTTCAATGGGGCTGTCCGGTTGGTCAATTTTTATTTTTATCCGGGCTTTACCCAGGATTGTGGCCTTTGAAGGCTGTAGTTCTTCCAGGGTCCAGTCATTCCTGGCCGACAATTTTCCCTGGTACTGGTTAGACCAGTGATCACCGACCTTAACCTCATGATCGGGATAAAAGTAAGTCAGTTGTTTAAAGCTATTGGCCAGCGCCTGGGAGCCGAAATCCCGCTCCAGGGAGGCCTGCATCAGCATCCTCGAATATTCGTCTTCCAGGCCGGATGCATCGACCATTTTTTGAGTTAGGGCATCCCCGCCACTGACTTCCAGCACGTTCCCGTTGCGTGACATCAGTATTTTTATGGGGGATTCCAGCAGGGAATGAAATACCTTTGAATCCTGGTCGTCTTCTGCGGGATTGCCTGCATTGACCTCTAAAAGGCTGCCTTGCAGGTTAGAAGATAAGGCAATATTGAGCTCCTTGAAAGTAACGGTGATCTGGTAGTGATCCTGCTGCATGCCGGTCACTGTGAATTTCATCACGCTCTCCATGGTATTGGTGACTACGTGTGGCCCCTGTGGCATTTCCTGCACGATCTGCTGCCGGGCTTCCTGCCGGATGATAAACTCATCGCCTTTCTCCAGGGAATACCGCAGGGTTGTCTGACCAAATCCCAGGCTGGCAAGGCATAAAAGAAGGCATATGGAGACTGATCTGATCATGGGTTCCGGGTACTGCAGGAATGCAGCCGCAAAAGTAATAAAAACTATCGGAAATATTTTCTAATTCCATTTGGCAAAGCGAAAAGTCTTCGTATATTTGCGCCCAGATTTTGAGGAGCGTGAAGTCTCCTCGACATAACAGCAGCATCAAAATTTTTCCAGAATGAAAAGAACATATCAGCCCTCAAAAAGGAAGAGAAGGAATAAACATGGTTTTAGAGAACGCATGGCAACCGTTAATGGAAGAAAGGTGCTGGCTAGTAGAAGAGCCAAAGGAAGAAAGAAGCTTTCTGTATCCTCTGAGCCGAGACACAAGAAATAATGAATAAATATTCATAAATAAAGAGGTGTTACTTTTTAAAAGTAGCACCTTTTTTTTTGTTTTGTAGTTACCCCCAGAATAATCCCGTACTATGCCAAAAAGAAAAGAATTAAAAAGTGTATTGATTATAGGTTCCGGCCCAATTATCATCGGCCAGGCCTGCGAATTTGATTACTCCGGATCCCAGGCGCTTCGTTCCCTGAGAGAAGATGGTATCGAAACCATCCTGATCAACAGTAACCCGGCGACCATCATGACAGACCCTTCCATGGCAGATCATGTCTACCTGTTGCCCCTGACAACCAAGTCTATTATAAAGGTGCTGAAAAAGCACCCTAATATCGATGCTGTGCTCCCTACCATGGGAGGGCAGACAGCCTTGAACCTCTGTATTGAAGCCGCAGAAAAAGGAATCTGGGAAGATTTTGATACCGAGATCATCGGTGTGGATATCGACGCCATCAATATTACCGAGGATCGTGAGAAGTTCCGTGAACTGATGGAGAAGATCGGGATCGGGGTACCGCCACAGGCTTCGGCTACCTCTTTCCTGAAAGGTAAAGAGATCGCCCAGGAATTCGGGTTTCCCCTGGTGATCAGGGCTTCCTACACCCTGGGTGGTGCAGGGGCTTCTATAGTGCACCGGCAGGAAGATTTTGACGAACTGCTCAGTATCGGACTGGAAGTATCACCCATCCACGAGGTGATGATCGACAAAGCCCTTATCGGGTGGAAGGAATACGAGCTCGAATTACTGCGCGATGCCAATGACAACGTAGTGATCATCTGTACTATTGAGAATATGGATCCTATGGGGATCCACACAGGGGATTCTATCACTGTGGCACCGGCCATGACACTTTCGGATCGTACTTTCCAGCGGATGCGGGATATGGCGATCAAAATGATGCGGAGTATCGGTGATTTTGCCGGGGGATGTAATGTTCAGTTTGCCGTAAGTCCTGATGATGAAGAGGATATCATCGCAATCGAGATCAACCCGCGGGTTTCCAGGTCTTCCGCACTGGCTTCCAAGGCGACCGGGTATCCTATTGCAAAAGTGGCTACGAAACTGGCCGTGGGCTACCACCTGAATGAACTGGATAACCAAATCACCAAGTCGACCTCTGCGCTCTTTGAACCATCTGTGGATTACGTGATCGTGAAAATCCCACGCTGGAATTTCGATAAGTTTGAAGGCTCTGACAGGACCCTGGGCTTACAGATGAAGTCGGTGGGCGAGGTGATGGGAATCGGACGCTCATTCCAGGAAGCACTCCATAAAGCGACCCAGTCCCTGGAGATCAAAAGAAATGGCCTTGGGGCTGATGGTAAAGGATATACCGATTACGAGACCATCATCCAGAAACTCACCGTTCCCAGCTGGGACAGGGTATTCGTGATCTACGACGCAATACAGCTGGGCATCCCGCTGAGCCGTATCCACGATATCACCAAGATAGATATGTGGTTCCTGAAGCAGTATGAAGAACTCCATTGCCTGGAGAAAGAGATAACCAAGTACACGGTAGAAAGCCTGCCAAGAGAGCTACTACTGGAAGCTAAACAAAAAGGTTTTGCCGATCGGCAGATCGCCCATATGCTCGACTGTTACGAGAGCGAGGTACATAAAAAAAGGATGTCGCAGGACATAAAGCGGGTGTACAAACTTGTTGATACCTGTGCGGCCGAATTTAAAGCGGTAACTCCCTATTACTACTCGACTTTCGAAGAAGAGATAGAAACTGCAGACGGGAAGCGTTATGTAGCAAATGACAGCGATGTTTCCGACAGGAAGAAGATCGTCGTCCTGGGCTCCGGGCCAAACAGGATAGGGCAGGGGATCGAATTTGATTACTGCTGTGTTCACGGGGTACTTGCAGCGGCCGAATGCGGTTACGAGACCATTATGATCAACTGTAACCCGGAAACTGTGTCCACCGATTTTGATACGGCAGACAAGCTTTATTTTGAGCCGGTGTTCTGGGAACATATCTACGATATTATCCTGCACGAGAAACCGGAGGGTGTTATTGTACAGCTGGGAGGGCAAACTGCTCTTAAACTGGCAGAAAAACTGGATAAATACGGGATCAAGATCATCGGTACCAGTTTTGATTCGCTGGACCTGGCCGAAGACCGTGGAAGTTTCTCCAGGTTATTACAGGAAAATGATATTCCTTACCCGGAATTTGGTGTAGCCGAAAATGCGGATGAAGCTCTTGAGCTGGCCGATAAACTGAAATTCCCATTATTGGTTCGCCCGTCTTATGTACTGGGAGGACAGGGAATGAAGATCGTTATCAATAAGGAAGAACTGGAAGAACACGTAGTTGACCTACTGCGCAAGATCCCGAACAACAAGCTATTACTGGATCATTATCTGGATGGAGCTATCGAGGCCGAAGCAGATGCTATCTGTGACGGGGAGGATGTTTACATTATCGGTATCATGGAACACATAGAGCCTTGTGGGATCCACTCCGGGGATTCTAATGCGACCCTCCCACCTTTTAACCTTGGAGAGTTCGTGATGCAACAGATCAAGGACCATACCCGTAAGATAGCCCTGGCACTTAAAACCGTTGGACTTATTAATATCCAGTTTGCCATCAAAGATGACAAGGTGTTTATCATTGAAGCCAATCCAAGGGCTTCGAGAACAGTACCGTTCATTGCCAAAGCCTACGGGGAGCCATATGTAAACTATGCGACCAAGGTGATGCTGGGTGATAAGAAGGTAAAGGATTTTAAATTTAATCCACAACTGGAAGGGTTCGCGATCAAGCAGCCTGTATTCTCCTTTAACAAGTTCCCTAATGTGAACAAGAACCTGGGGCCTGAAATGAAGAGTACAGGGGAAAGTATCCTGTTCATCGATAACCTGAAGGACGACGAATTCTATAATCTCTATACCAGGAGGAAGATGTACCTGAGTAAATAAGAGCAATACTCTTAAAATATACAACCCCTTGTTCCCAGTGAGCAAGGGGTATTATTTTTCTGAAGGCTGCAGCTCCATGCTGACTGACACCTTCACTTCCTGTGCAATCTTTTTAAACAATAACCGGGGGACCCTGATATCAAAATCTTCGGGCCTGGCTATAAATTCAGTTTCCAGGACGAGGTTCTCGCCTCGCTGCCGTATAGCGGCCACGGTACTGATCTCCCTTTCGATCTCCCGGATCGTCAGTACACCATTTAAAGGGTACTCTTCCCGCAGTATACTATCATTACGGAAGCCTGCTAATGTTCCCCTGAAAGTGGCTTTTGGAAATTTCCCGGATTCGATGTAATTCTCATTAAAATGTTCTTCCATCAGTTTTTTCCGGAACCGGAAATCCCGGATCAGTAACACTGCTCCAATATCACCATTATCCTTTTTGAAAATGCCATTGACCTCGGAATTTATTGCATTGATGTCCTCCAGGGGGGTTGATGCATTAAAGCGAATCTCCCCTGTACGCGTGGTGTAGGTAGCCTGGGCTTGTACACAAAGTACAGCCAGGAGATACCAGATTATGGTGAGTTGCCTCGTCATTCCGGGAATCCTGCATCTACCCATGCCTGTATGGCATTCCTGGCTGAAACCGGTAATCGCCCGTCCGGAGGCATAGGGTTGGTTGTACTGTTGATCCTGCCCAACAGGTTCCTGCTTTGCACTGCACTTCTCACCTGTTGCAAGGTAGTGAGAGACATAGGAGCATTTTGGGTTGGCGGGTTGCCGTGGCAACTTGTACAATTTGACTGGATTATAGGTCGGATATTTGCGGTGTAAGTGACGCTTTCATTATCCGGGTCGTCCGGGGGTATCACCCCATCGGAGTTATCGCTGCTGGAACAGCCTATAGTGATTGCCCCAAGGAAAAGAATGGCGGGCCTGGTCAGATATCGTATCATGATCGGAACATTTAGATGGGTTAGGCGTATTAAAACACTTCTTAGAGTGTAGCTTCCGCAGTTCACTATTAAAGATAGTGAAAAGTATGAGGTCTATAACAAGATGGGCGCTAACAGGAAAGGTTGCTTGTTCAGGATCCTTAAAGGAAGGTTTCCAGTTGGCGGTTACCCTGCATACCTGGCCGACTAAAATATTTCGTATGTTTAATAGTAAATAGGATCACTGTAAAAGCTTATATACGATGAAAAGATATGCCTGGTTTTTAATGTTATTCTTCCCTGTGTTTTTATGGTCGCAGGATGATCTGCTCGCTGAAATAGACAAGAAGGACAATGATATGGTGGCCGAGGCGGCATTTAAGGGTTTAAAGATCGTCAACTTTGAGTCGACCAAGATGCTCAGCAAACGTGAATTCTATTTCATCGTAGCGCACCGGTTTGGTAGTATAAAGAATGGGTTCGACGATTTTTTCGGGCTCGATTTTGCAAATACCCGCCTTCATTTCCTGTATGGGATCAGTGACGGGCTCAATATTTCAATAGCGAGGAGTTCATTTAACAAGACCTATGATACTTCGTTAAAGTACCGCCTGCTGAACCAAAGAGCTGGCGAAAGTCCGGTCACCCTTGTAGGTTACAGCCAGCTAGCCGTTAATACGCTGCTGGAAGAGGCCCTGATCCTCCGACCGGTCGATTTCTCGGACCGCCTGTCGTTTACACAACAGTTGCTGATCTCCAGGAAATTCAATGATAAGCTTTCGCTGGAATTAATGCCTACGTATTTCCACGAGGGATACACCGCTTATGCGCCACAGGAAAATTCGCAATACGCCCTGGGGCTAGGGGGGCGGTATAAGTTAGGGAAACGATGGAGCGTTAACGTAGACTATGGCTGGCACCTTAACCGGGCCGATGGTTCGCCCTTCGTGAACCCGCTTTCCATCGGGGTCGACATAGAGACGGGCGGCCACGTATTCCAGCTGCATTTTACCAACGCCCAGCCCACTTTTGAGAGCGGGTTCCTCGGTAATGCAGTCGGGGACTGGGGTTCAGGGGATATCTACTTCGGATTTAACCTGAGCCGGGTCTTTAATTTTTGATTCAGACTTCCCAGTTTGTATGGAATATACCTTCCCGGTCCGTACGTTCGTAAGTGTGGGAACCGAAGTGATCGCGCTGTGCCTGGATGAGGTTGAGCGGCAACCTGGAGGAGGTAAATGCATCAAAATACGTCAGGGCATTGGATAGTCCCGGCAACGGGATACCATTCAACGCGCCGTAACTTACCAGGGTCCTGGCAGCGTTTACGGTAGATTGAACCTTCCCTGTGAACTCGGGAGACATCAACAGGTTTACCAGCTTCTTATCCTGGGAGTAAGCGCTGGCAATATCTTCGAGCAGGCCTGCCCTGATGATACATCCGGCCCGCCATATCTTAGCAATGGTGGTCATGTCTAATTCGTACCCGTATTCTTTGGAAGCCTCTGCTAATTGGTGCATTCCCTGGGCGTAGGTTATAATAAAAGCAAAATAAAGTGCATTTTCGGCCAGTTCTTCCAGGGCGCCTTCGGTCATAGGCTGGATCTCCGGGCGGTCATAGACCTGATCGGCAGCAACGCGATCGTCTTTCAGGGCAGAGATCTCACGCATGCTCACGGCTATATCGATAGTCGGGATGGGGATACCCAGGTCCATGGCATTCTGGGAAGTCCATTTTCCTGTTCCCTTCTGTTTTGCCTTATCCAGGATCTTATCAACCAGCGATCCTTCTCCTAAATCATCTTTCTGATCAAAGATCTGGGCCGTGATCTCCACGAGAAAAGACTGCAGCCTTCCCCGGTTCCATTCGGAAAAGGTCTGGTGAAGTTGCTCGTTGCTCAGTCCCCCCGATTTCTTAAGCAGGTCATAAATTTCCGAGGTGAGCTGCATCAGGCCGTATTCTATCCCGTTGTGTACCATTTTCACGTAGTTTCCGGCCGATTTGGGCCCCAGGTAAGCTACGCAGGGTTCTCCTTCAAATTTGGCGGCAACGGCCTCGAAAATAGGTTTTACTTCGCTGTATCCCTGTTTAGAACCCCCAGGCATAATGCTCGGCCCGCGTCGGGCTCCCTTAGCACCCCCTGAAACCCCGGCGCCAAAGAAATTAATGCCTTTCTCGCTCAGGTAGGCCTCGCGCCTGTCTGTATCGGTAAAAAAGGAATTTCCACCGTCAATGATGATATCGCCTTTGTCCAGGTGGGGAAGAAGGTTATCGATAACGGCATCCACGATCTTCCCGGCAGGAACCAGCAGCATGATCTTTCTTGGAGTACTGAGCGACTTTACAAAAGTAGGCAGGTCTGTAGTAGCATCTACCTTAGACCTGTCCCCGCCTTCTTCCTGCAGGGCCTGTACCTGGCCAGCGTCCAGGTCGTACCCAAAGGCAGTAAATCCGTTGTCTGCAACATTCAGGATAAAGTTCCTGCCCATCACACCCAGTCCAATCAATCCAAAATCATACGTGTTTTCCTTCATAATGTTCTTGTTTCAATACATTTTTGCCGCTTTGCCCGGGAACAATCCCTAAAGAAACTAAAATAACTTTATCTTAGTCTGGCGAATATCAAAAGTAACCAATTTATCTGTTCCTTTCGGCCTACTTTCCTATTTCGGGAGCACCGGTTTACAGTCAATAAAAAAAGAGCACTGCATGAATAAAACTTCCAATCAAATGTTAATCATCTTCGGGGCATCGGGAGACCTGACTGCCAGGAAACTGATCCCGGCCCTGTTCAACCTGTACAAGGACGATCACCTCCCTGAAAAATTCGTGGTGCTGGGGGTGAGCAGGAGTGATCTTACGGATGTTTCCTTCCGTAAGAAGGTGGTAACCGAAAGCAGTTACCTGGAAGAGGATCTGGGGAAGGAAGAGAAGGAGTATGTGGATAAATTTGCAGACAAGATCTTTTACGAGGACCTCGGTAAATCCTATGACACCGATTATACCAACCTGGCGCACCGCATCTCGGATCTGAATACCAAGTACGGCACAGAGAATAATTACATCTATTACCTTTCCACACCACCCAATATTTATGAGACGGTAGCCAAGAACCTCCATAAACAAGGCCTGACGGAGGAATCAAACGGGTGGAAACGCTTTATTGTGGAAAAACCTTTTGGTTACGACCTGAAATCTGCCCGGGAACTTAATAATGCACTACACCAGTATTTCAAAGAAAACCAGATCTATCGTATAGATCATTACCTGGGGAAAGAAACGGTACAGAACCTGCTCGTGACCCGTTTTGCGAACAGTATCTTTGAACCTTTATGGAACCGGAACTATATCCACCATATTGAGATTACGAACGCGGAAAGCGTAGGCGTAGAGAAACGCGGCGGGTATTACGATAAATCAGGGGCCCTGCGTGATATGTTCCAGAACCACCTGCTGCAGATCGTTTCCCTGGTAGCCATGGAACCCCCGATCGGGGACGAGGCAGAGGAGATCCGCAACGAGAAGGTGAAAGCGCTCAAATCCCTGCGGATCATGAAGGACCACAAAACAATCCACGATCATACCATCCGAGGGCAGTACCTGGCGGCCGAGATCAATGGAGAGAAAGTGAAAGGTTACCGTGAAGAGGAGGGAGTAGATCCAGATTCTACCACCGAGACTTATGCGGCCATTAAGTTCTTCGTCGATAACTGGCGATGGAAAGATGTTCCTTTTTACGTACGGACGGCAAAACGTATGCCGACCAAGGTAACGGAGATCGTCATCCATTTTAAATCGACCCACCACCAGATATTTACTGATTCTGCCGGGATCACAAATAAGGATAACCAGCTGATCATAAGAATTCAGCCTGATGAAGGTATCCTTATCAAGTTCGGGGTCAAAGTTCCCGGGCAGGGGTTCAAGGTAGAGCGCACTAACCTGGACTTTTACTATTCCAGCCTCAGCGATACCAACCTGATGACGGCTTATGAACGTCTCTTGCTGGACGCCATGCAGGGCGATGCTACGCTGTACGCCCGGGCGGATGAAGTAGAGGCAGCCTGGGAGTTCGTGGATCCTATCCTGGACTACTGGCAGAATGGCGAGGACGTGGTCACATACGGCTATTCAGCAGGAGTATGGGGCCCCAAGAATGCAGATGAACTGATAGACGGATTATACATGTGGCGGAACCCGGGAGAACACCTTGCGGATGACCCCGGTTTCTGCGTGATAAAATAGATTTTATGGAAGTAAAGATATACGAATCAAAGGCCGATGTTGCGGCCGCTTTCTGCGATTTTCTGCAGGAGGAACTCAGCCAGAAGAAAATGTATCATATCGCCCTTTCCGGAGGGAGCACACCACAGGGGGTCTTTGACCTGCTGGCAACGGATAAATACAAAGATATAGACTGGTCCGGGGTACACCTTTACTGGGGCGACGAACGCTGTGTGCCTCCCATCGATGAGCAAAGTAATTACAGGATGACCAAGGAGCACCTGTTGTCCGGGATCAATATCCCGGCAGAGAATGTTCACCGCATCCGGGGGGAAGATATTCCCAGCCAGGAGGCCTGGAGGTACAGCCGTTTCCTTGAGGAAAAATTACCACAGGCTAACCAGCTGCCAAGATTTGACCTGCTGATGCTGGGCATGGGGGATGACGGGCATACCGCTTCTGTATTCCCTCACCAGATGGAACTCTGGGATGCAGAAGAGCCATGCGTGGTGGCCGATCACCCGGAAACCGGGCAGAACCGTGTCAGCCTGAGCGGAAAGATCATCAACAATGCCGCGATCGTAGCCTTCCTGGTCACAGGGGCAAACAAAGCAGAAAAAGTAGAAGAGATCCTGGAGAAAAAAGGTAATTACAAAGCGTATCCCGCCAACAGGGTACAACCTGTAGACGGGGAATTATTCTGGTTCCTGGATAAGGCAGCAGCCAAAGGGGTCAACGAAGATTGACACTGACATTCTCACCCTCGATAAGCGGCAGGTATTCTGAGATATCAAATCCTTTGCGTTCAAATTTATTGCCCCGGTCATGGGCCTGTTCCTTGTAGTATTTACTCCGGGCAAAACGGCGCACACTGTCTGCATCCTCGATCAGCAGCCCCGGCACTTTGATGTTGTTTCCATCCGCGTCTTTGGCCACCATGGTGAAATACGAGGAGTTGCAATGCTTCTTTTTGCCGGTAGTGATATTTTCTGACTCTACCCGGACTCCGACTACCATCGAAGTCTTCCCGGTATAGTTGATCGAAGCTTTAAGGGTAACCAGTTCTCCAACTTCTATTGGGTTCAGGAAATTTACCCGGTTTACTGAAGCCGTAACGCAATAGCTCTGGGAATGTTTGGATGCACAGGCAAAAGCGATCTGGTCCATCAGGTTCAGAATATACCCCCCGTGCACCTTGCCCCCGAAATTGGAATGGGAGGGGAGCATCAGTTCTGTAAGGGAGACCCTGGTCTCTTTAACGGTCTTAAAATCTTTCATTATTATCTTCTGAAATGGGGTGAACTGTCGGGCTCTACCGCGGTGATAAAGTATTTGGTGTCGCCAAGCCAGAAAAACGTGGCATAGCGCTCTGTATATTGCAGCTTTACATATTCTCCCTGGTATTCCTTTAATTTTTCGATCACTTCCTGGTCCTTGTCCAGTACGGAGAAACTGAAGATCTGCGCCCCGGAGATCCCCTGGCTGATCTGCCCTTCCCAGGTCTTGGCGATCACTCCTTTGCGACTGATCTTGATCAGTTCCCCGGAGCGTACACCTTCACTGTAGGGTACAAAATAAACGAAGGCGTATATGGCTGCCATCAGGGCAAATACCACTATGAGGAAAATTCCCAGGGCTTTTTTCATAAATTGAGTTTACGGACCTCTTGTTGTTCTTCATCCTCTTCCTGCTCCCCGGCTCGTTTTAACAGGTTTTCAGGAAGGGACTTTTTGGCTTTCGCGCCCATTCTTTTCAGCTTTTCGATGGTCGTAACGATATTCCCACGACCTTCCACCAGTTTGTTCATTGCACCACGATACTCCGTACGGGCATCTTCCATTTTTTTGCCCACCTTGGTCAGGTCTGTGACAAAGCCTTCAAACTTGTCGTAGAGTGCTCCGGCCTGCCGGGCGATCTCGATGGCATTCCGGCGTTGTTTTTCATTGCTCCACATACTGTCTATGGTCCTTAAAGTAGCCAACAGGGTAGAAGGGGTTACGATCACGATATTCCTCTCGAATGCCTTATTGTAGATCGAGGTGTCACGGTTGATGGCAATAGAAAAAGCAGTTTCTATAGGAACAAACAGCAACACGAAATCCGGGCTCTCCATCTCGTAGAGGTCCTCGTATTTCTTGGCGGAAAGCTGGTCCACATGCCTTGTGAGGGAATTGATGTGAGCCTTGAGGAAACGCTCCCTGTCCTCATCTTCTTCGGCATTGACAAAACGCTCGTAGTCGGTCAGGGACACTTTGGAATCCACTACCATCTTCTTACCATCGGGCAGGTGGATAATCACATCGGGCAGTACACGCCTGCCATCTTCGTTCTGGAAACTTTGTTGCACGGTGTATTCCCGGTCTTTTTCCAGGCCGGATTTTTCGAGGACCCGTTCCAGTACCAGCTCTCCCCAGTTCCCCTGCATTTTGCTGTCTCCTTTGAGGGCCTTGGTCAGGTTCTCGGCCTCCTGGGTGATCTTCAGGTTCTGGCTCTGCAGGTTGAGCAGTTGTTCTTTAAGTGCTGAATGAATGCTGATATTCTCCTTCTGGCTGTCCTCTACCTTCTTTTCAAAATGCAGGATCTTTTCCTGCAGAGGGCTCAGGATATTTTTAATGTTCTCCTTGTTCTGTTCTGTGAACTTGGAACTCTTTTCGTCCAGGATTTTATTGGCCAGGTTCTCAAATTCTTTGGTAAATTTCTCCTGCAGCTTGGCAACTTCCTGCTGTTGTTCCTGGTTTTTGCGTTCCAGGTTGACCAGGTCTGATTCGTACCTGGTATTTTGTATGCTCAGTTGTTCTTTCTGCAAACGGAGTTCCCTGATCTCGTTCAGTTGTTGTTCTGCTCGTTTTTCAGCCTCTCCCAGGGCATACCTCAATTGCTGTTCGCGCTCTACCAGGGCACTCTGGCTGCTTTTTACTTTCAGGGCACGGATATAGTTCCCCAGGAAAAAGCCCAGGAGCAGGGTGATAAAGGCGATAAGGATATAAATTGTAGTCGGGTCCATCAGCGGGTTGTTTGGTATGGGTAAAGATAGGAGTTTGCCGCTAAAATTGCGGGCCATTTCGCTAGGATACGATCTTAAAATTCCCGGTTTGTGAATCAAAAGAGATGATATCTCCCGGGAACAGGGACTCAAAGCGTTTCTGTTCGATCAGTTCGCAGGGAGCCCCAAAGGGGTTCTCCTGGTTATCGAGGATCAGCATCCGGTCGCACAACTGTATAGCCAGGCCGATCTCGTGGGTGGTAAAGAGGATGGTCTTCTTCATTTCGTGCGAGATGCGCTGCAGTAATTTAAGGATCTGCACCTTGTGGTAGAGGTCCAGGTGGGTGGTGGGTTCATCGAGCAGCATCAGCGGGGTGTCCTGTGCGAGGGCCCTGGCGATCAGTACTTTCTGCATCTGCCCATCACTGAGTTCATAGCATTTCTTGGAGTGCGAATTCTGCAGGCCGACCATGGCCAGTGCCTCGGCGATCTTTTCCTTATCTGCAGCTTCCAGTTTGCCGATCCAGTTGGTATAGGGTTGCCTGCCTAATTGCACCAATTCCCAGACCGCCAGGTTTTTGGTGGCCAGGGGTTCCGTAAGTACAAGGCTGACGGTTTCTGCCAGTTCGCGGTTCTTAAAAGAATCGAGGTTCCGGCCGATAAGGCTTACTTGTCCGGACAGCGGGGATTGGACCTGCCCCAGCGTTCTGAGCAGGGTAGATTTCCCGATCCCGTTTACCCCCACGATAGCTGCAAAATCTCCGGCCTGCAGCCCGAAGGAAATCTTGTCCGCTACGATCCTGGCACCCTGTTTTGCCGGGTACCCTACCGCTAATTGTGCGGCTTCAAGGGCAAATTCTTTCTGTTCTGTGTTCATGGTACGAGACAAAAATACGGTTTAATGTCGGGAAGTAAGAGGGCTGTGTTTGTGGCATTAAAAAATCATTTTCCGTTTGCGGACCAGCAGCCAGATGACTACCGGGGCACCGATGACCGAGGTGATGGCATTTATGGGCAATACGTAAGAAGATGAAGGTACCTGCGCCAGGGTATCACAGAGCAATAACAGAATAGCACCATACAGGATGACGGCGGGGACCAGGACCTTATGATCCGTAGTATCAAAGATCTGCCGGGTCAGGTGAGGCACGGCAAGGCCAATAAAGGCAACTGGACCTGCAAAGGCAGTGATCGCACCAGCTAATAACCCGGTGGCACCTATAATGATATACCGTGAACGCTGAAGAGAGGTTCCCATACTACGGGCGTAATGTTCGCCTAACAACAGCGCATTTAGCGGTTTTATGGAGAGGATACTCAGCCCGGTGCCCACCAGCAGGATGAGGCCTAATAAGCCCAATTGCGGCCAGGAGAGGTTCCCCAGGCTGCCATAGGACCAGAAAATATACTGACGCAATTTCTCTGCATTAGAAAAGTAAGAGAGTACGGTAACTACGGCGGTGGTAACACTTCCGAACATCAGCCCAATAATTAGCAGGGCCATAGTGTCTTTGATCCGGGCTGCAACGCCTATCACGGCAAGCAAAACCAGGAAACTTCCTGCGCTGGCAGCCAGGGCCAGGGTAACATCATTGATCAACAGGCTGCCTACCCACCCGGAGATCAGCCCCGATCCCATGATGAGCAGGGCTACACCCAGGCTGGCCCCTGAACTTATCCCGAGTACAAAAGGCCCGGCCAGGGGATTGCGGAACAGGGTCTGCATCAGCAGCCCGCTCAGGGAGAGGCCACTGCCTACAAGGATGGCTGTAAATGCTTTTGGTAAACGGTAATTCCAGATGATGTAACGCCAGGATTCTTCTTCCACCGCCCTCCCCAGGATGGCGTTAAATGTATCTTTCAGAGGTATGGCCACCGAACCTAAACCCGTATTAAGGAGAAAGGCTGCGACCAAAAGCAACAGCAGTAAAAGGAACGGGATTCGGTATGATCTTACGGGTTTCAATCGGCCAGGGGTTTAAAGAAAAAGGGTTGGTGATCTGGCAGTAAGCCGGGGTGTAGCAGGGACACCAGGTCTTTCAGCACCAGGTCCGGACGGTTGGGGGCCAGTTCATAATACAGGAGACCGCCTGTCTCCCCGGTTGTACGTGCAAAGGTATATACCTGCCTTTCCCGGAAAGCCCGGAACTGGCTGTAATGCCGGTTGGCGGCACCCATTTCTTTATAGCTTGTGTACTGTGATGGGGAAACCCAGCTGTCTGCATTTTTGGCAGTTTCCAGCACACTTTCAACGCTCAGTGAGAGGCTGCCGCTATCCTCGTTATCACTCCAGAGGTAATTGGCATTGGCATCTTCAAGGAAGCGCGCCATCCAGCTGTTACCCCCTGGCAGGTACCAGATATCCTTATATAGTGCACCACAGAGCACTGTGGGTCTTTCCGGGGCATCGGCAGCAAGTTTCCTGGCTGCCAGGTAATCCTGTTCTATCTGGCTGAAGATGCTGTCAGCTTCCTGTTCCTTACCGAAAAATGGGGCAAAGAATTTGATCCATTCAGCTTTTCCAAGGGGGGAACTTTCGGTCCAGTCCCCGTTGTAGACTACCGGAATCCCGGATCGCTGGATCACATCGTAAGCCTGGTTCCTGTTGTCGATAGAGAATCCTACCACCAGGTCGGGCTGCAGGGCCAGCAGTTTTTCTGTGTTTACGGCCTCGTTGCTACCCACATCGGTTATTTGTCCCGCCTCGATACGTTTCCGGGTCTTCTCTGAAGAGATGTACCTTGTTTCCGGGAAACCCACCAATTTAATTTCCACACCCAGGGATTCCAGGGCAGGGATATGGGTAGTAGAAGTTACAACAATACGCTCCACCGGGGTTGCGATAATAGCGTCATAGGCGTCCTTGTCAAAGGTGGTAAAGGCCAGTTGTTCCCGTGGGACCAGCAGGTAACGAAATGGTTTCTCCGCCCCTGGCCAGGGAGATCTTACTTCCACCAGGCTTATCCCGTTGGCTTCCCGGCTGATGGATAAGCCATCGGCATAGGTCACAACAGTGGTATCCTGCAAGGAGGGGGATGCTATACTTTCCTGCTTCTTTTCCGGTTTACAGGAAATAATGCTGACGAGAACAAAGAGGATTAGGAGTCTTTTCAAAGCGTTGTTTGTGGATCGGTACCAAAAGTAATATTAAATAAAAGTTGAACAAAATTGTTTACCTTGGCTGCCGAATATTGGTTCGCAATGCTTTTCTGAGTATTGGGATTAAAAGGGAATCCGGTGATACCAGGCGTAATGCCTTGTAAAATCCGGAGCTGTTCCCGCAACTGTAAGCTCAGTCCCCTGTTAAGGGGATGCCTGCTGCAACTTCAACACCACTGCCGTGATAATGGCGGGAAGGTATGCAGACAGGACGCAAGCCAGGAGACCTGCCTTGTTCAAACAAATCATCATTAAACTTCGGGAAAAAGTTTAGGTATGGTCATACACCCATACTCCCGTTAAATCAAACACCAAATGAACAAAAGACCAATTATCTTTTGTAGCGCCTTGTTGGCGTACGCCTGTGTATATGCACAGGAGATCCCCGGGGACTCTGCCAAGGTAGAGATCCTGGATGAGGTTGTTGTCAGTGACAGCCGCTTTGCCCTGAAAAGGGAGTATTCCGGAAAGACCGTGATCAGTATCGGTCCGGAAGAATTACAAAAATATTCAGGCCGTTCTGTGGCCGAGGTGATCAATACCCGCAGCGGGCTGGAGATTGCAGGCAGCAGGGGCAGGCCCGGCGAGGTGCTGGGCGTTTATGCCCGGGGAGGGCGCGGGCGTCAGGTCCTCGTCCTGATCGACGGGGTGAGGGTTACAGACCCCTCTTCTTTTGCACAGGAATACGACCTGCGCTACCTGGGTACCGATAATATCGAGTCCATAGAGATCATCAAGGGAGCTGCCAGTACCTTATACGGTTCCAATGCTGCCACGGCAGTGATCAGTATCACCACCAGGAAAGCCTCGGGGGAGACTGCCAGCGGGAACTTTGAGAGCAGCATGGGCACCAACCAGTCGCATGACAAACAGCAATACAAGCTGGCAGAGTTTAGCAGTAATGCCCGGGTAGATGGTACCCTTGGTGATTTCAGCTACAAGACCAGTTTCTCTAGCGCCTATTCGGACAACCTTTCATCGCTGGTCACCCCGGGAGACGAGGAAGATGAGTTCTCACGTTTCCAGGCCAACCTTAGCCTGGGGTACCGGTTTTCCCCTAAGAGCAGCCTGAGGGTATATGGTAACCAGAGCAAATTGCGATCAGATTACGATGAGTCCTTTGGCTTACAGGATGCACCTTACCAGTTTCGCAGTGAACAGAAAAGAGCCGGCCTGGCCGGGATAATCGGCTACAGGAATGGAGACATAAATATCAATGCCGCGGTATCCGAATTTGAATCTGAGAACATCAGTGCTTTCCCGGGAACCTTCAGGGGGCAGACCTGGGTAGTCGATGCTTTTAATAAGTACACATTTAACGATAAGTTCTATACGCTGTTCGGGATCAACTATAACAAGGAGAAGGCAGTGCTGGAAGGTGATCAGTCTTTTACCCTGCTGGATCCTTATGTGAACGCGGTGTATGTATCCGGCACAGGACTGAACCTGAACGCGGGTCTTCGTCTAAATACGCATTCGGAATACGGGGAGCAAATGGTATACAACCTAAATCCTTCTTATTCCATCGCTGCAGGGGAAGGATATGTAAAAGTACTGGCCTCCTGGGCCACCTCTTATATTACGCCCTCCTTATCACAGCTTTTCGGGGCCTTTGGTGCCAACCCGGAGCTGGAGCCGGAAACCGACCGGACCCTTGAAGGGGGGCTGGAATGGGCAGCATCAGACCGATTCCGTACTTCGGTACTTTACTTTAACCGGGAAGAAGAGAACTTCGTGTTCTTTGACAACGTAGCTTTTGTGTATAACAATGCTGCCAATACGGTCAAAGCCGAGGGGGTGGAACTGGAGGTTTCCTGGCTTGCTTCGGAAAAGTGGTCGGTCAGCGGTAATTATACATTCACCGAACGCAGCGGGGACAGTGCCATCCGGATCCCAAAACATAAGCTGAATGCCAGTATAGATTACAGCTTCGGGGAGGAGGGAGTGCTGTCGCTTCGTTATGCCTACACCGGGAGCAGGAGGGACACGGATTTCAGCACTTTTACCGATGTTGAACTGCAACCTTTTTCCCTGCTGCATCTTTATGCTTCAAAGGAGCTGATCCCCGGCAGGCTGAAAGTTTTCCTGAATGCCGAGAATATCCTGAATGAGGATTATACAGAAGTCCTGGGATTCAGTACCCGGGGACGGAATCTCCGGCTCGGGTTTATCCTGGACCTTTAAAAATGGAACGGCCCGCAATTGCGGGCCGTCTTAATTCTGTTGCTCGATAGTAATTATTGTATCTCGGGCAGGTAAAAGTCCTTGTCCAGTACCATGTTGTCCTTAAGCGGGCTGAACATTTTGCTGGAGGTGAAAGCCTCTGCAGGCATCTCTACCGTGAAATCAAACTTGGCACCGGCACCGGTGATCTCCTGGATAGCCCTGGCCAGCAGGGGTTCATCGAGCTCCCCAAGTACGCCCAGGTTCTCCAGGTCTTCCTGTAATTCGATCTCCGGAGCAAATCCCCCGGTGTAATCCGAGAATCCGACCGAGTTCTCGTTTCTTCCTACCAATGGCTGGATCGCCCAGCTATTGTCCGGGTTGATATTGTTCTCCCGTGATGGGGTATAGATATATGGTGCTCCTTGCCTGTTAGGGTCATCCACCATGGTCAGGGAGAATTCGTTCTTTCCCCTGGTGGTAGTACCTACCTGTATCACGTTAATGTACGGATCTAATCCATTGATCACCAATTCGCTTGCAGACGCTGTGCTACTGGTCGTCAGTACATAAACCCTGCTAAGGTTAAGGGTGTTTATGGGGGTGCCGCTCCCTGTAGTGGCCGCGAAATAGTCTTCCAGGTCTGAAGGACTGAAAGCTGCCTGGATCTTATCGTTCCAGCGCTGGCGGATATATAATTCATTGGTATTGGTACCGTAGATCATGCTGGAGAGCAGCCTGGAGGAATTCACTGAACCTCCGCCGTTATAACGGAAATCTATTACCAGCTCGGTAGCTCCATCGGCCTTCAGCTGACCAAAGGCTTCATTCAGCTGTTCGTCGAATTCATTGGTAAAGCCATTGTACATCAGGTAACCGATCTTGGTGCCACTAACGTCAAAGGTTTTAGTTATAAAGACGGGATTCTCCTGGAAACCTTCTTCCTTGGTAAGGGTCACTTCTTCGCCGTTCGCACTGATCTGTCCATCGGTAATATTGGCCATGGTCAGCGTATACGTAGCATTATCACCAAATAGTAATTCGGTATAATTATTCCTGGTCAGGGTAACACCATCAACCCCTATAAAAATATCACCTCTCTCAATATTCTTGGTAGAAGCATCAGAATTCGGGATGATATATCTTACATAACCAAATATGTCATCACTATTAGAAAAAGCCACTAAGCCGAATTCCATCCCGTTATTTTGGGAGATACCTGATAAATTCTGGGTAAGTTCTTTATAATCTTCACTGAGAAAACTAAATCGATCATCTGAAAATAACAGCACATCAAAATAGAAAGTTTCCGGATTTGGATTAGCTTCCAGGAAGTCGGTGTATTCAGCGTCCGTCGCAAATGCGTCATCGGCCAGTATATCTACTTCCCCCTGCCAGAAATACCATAGGTTCATGGCCTTGTACATAAAATCCTGTACATCCAGGTTAGCGGCATTCGGATCCGGACCATCCGGTTTGGTGACACCGTCATCGTCTTTGTTGCATCCTGAGAGGAGCAACCCGAACCCCAACAGGAACCCGGTTAAATAGTTCATCTTTTTCACAATTGTTTTTTTTGGGGGAACCGCGGTTCTTGCCATAAGGTTTAATTTATATTAAAGTCTAAAAAGGTTTAAAAAGGGGCATTTTCCCGGTTCCGGTTTTTTTTGCAATTTAATTCAATTATCGTTCCAAAATGGGGAAAGTAAAATTCTGAACGTATATCGATGCCTTTTAAATTGAATAAAGTCCCCCAATTTACTCACATCCTGAATAAAAAAAAATATTTTGTAACAAAATTCGTCCATCTTCGTCATCCTAGTGTAAAACCACCTGAAGATGGTTACGATAGCGAATCAACCTGAAATGAACCAATCAGAATTCCTTCAAGCGGTAATGCCTGTCAAGGACAAGCTCTACCGATTAGCCAAACGGCTGCTGGTGTCCAAAGAAGAAGCCGAGGACGCCACCCAGGAGGTGCTGATGAAATTATGGGCCGGTAAGAAGAATATGTCTAATTACCGCAGTGTAGAGGCCTTTGCCATGACCATGACCAAGAATTTCTGCCTTGACCGGCTGAAATCAAAGTCGGCCGGCAACCTGAAACTGGTGCATACCAATTACACGGACTCGTCCCCATCCCTGCAGCAGCAGGTAGAGGCCAGGGACAGTGCCGGGTGGGTAAGCCGGATCATGGAAGAGTTACCCGAACAACAGAAACTGGTATTACAGTTAAGAGATGTAGAGGAATATGAATTTGAAGAGATCGGCGAAATGCTGGGAATGAACCCCACCGCCGTACGAGTGGCCCTGTCAAGGGCGCGTAAAGCAGTCAGAGAGAAATTATTAGAAAAACACAGCTATGGAATCGGATAAAATAAAAAAATTAATCGACAGCTATTTCGAGGCAGAGACCACGATAGCTGAAGAGCAGGAGATCCGGGAGTATTTCCGGAAAGGTGAAGTAGCCCCCGAGCTGCAGAAATACGGCCCGATGTTTGATCACTTCGCCCAGGCTAAAGAAGAGACCTATACCGGCAGTATGCCCCGGAGGTCCAGGAAGAAGATATATTCCTGGTTATCGGTTGCGGCTGTTATCGGGTTAGGACTTGGGCTCTTCCTCGAGAACCGGTACAGTGAACAGCAACAGGAACAGGAACAGGAACAGGCAGAATATGCCTACCAGCAGACCAGGAAAGCACTGCAATTACTGGCCAGTAACCTGGAAAGAGGTACAGAGAAGGTCGCTTACCTGCAAGAATTTGAAATAGCCACTGAAAAAATTTATAACAACCCTTAAAAATGCAATCATGAGAAAATTAGTATTGGTAGTAATGTTGGCCGTTGCCCCCCTGGCCATGCAAGCACAGTCTGTCTTTGACAGGTTTGAAGATATAGACGGGGTCACCTCGGTGGTCGTGAACAAGAATATGTTCAACCTGTTGGTAAAGATGGACGTGGATGTCGATGATCCTGAAGCCAAAGAATTCATGGACATCGCCAAAAGCCTGAGCGGGCTGAAGGTCTTCGTGACCCAGAGTCCGAAGGTAAGCACGGATATGAAGACCACCGTGGACAAATACCTCAAGTCTTCTTCCCTGGAAGAACTGATGCGGGTAAAGGATAAGGATGCGAACGTTAAGTTCTACATTAAACAGGGCAAGGACGAAGATCATGTCAGTGAACTGCTGATGTTCGTCACCGGGATCAACAACACGGGAGTCAAGATCGAGGATCGCGAGATCGAGACCGTATTGCTCTCCCTGACCGGTGATATCGACCTTACCAAGATCGGGGCCCTGACCAAGAAGATGGACCTGCCCCAGGAGCTTAATAAAGCACAGAAGAGTAACAAGTAATTAGAGTGCCTGCTCCCGCTTCAACGGGGGCAGGCTATTACAACTATAACCTAACCCTGATTAAGATGAAAATTATAACCGCATTTCTGGGCATGGCCCTGTTACTGAGCGTAGTGTCCTGCGATTCATCGCCGAGCCTGCAGGAGTATTACGTGGACAATTCTGAAAATCCCAATTTCATTGCGATAGACCTGCCGGCCAGCCTGTTGAATATCGAAGAAGCCGAATTACCGGAGGAGCAGCGGGAAGCACTGCGTTCCCTGAGAAAACTAAACATCCTTGCTTTTAAAAGAACCGGCAGTAACCAGGCCGAATTTGAACTGGAGAAAGGGAAGGTGAGCGAGATCCTGAAAGGGAGTCGCTATAAAGACCTGATGAAGATCAATTCACCGGAAATGAAGGGCATGGTGAAGTACCAGGGGGATGACGACGCCATAGACGAAGTGGTCATCTACGGGAATAACAATGAAAAAGGTTTTGCCCTGGTACGCGTACTGGGAGAAGATATGAACCCGGCACACCTGATGAACCTGGTCAAAGCCATTCAGAAATCGGATTTCCAGGGAGAGCAGCTAGGCGCCCTGAAGGATTTTATTTCTGATTAAACTGCCAGATAGATACACTTATTCTTATATCCCTGTATAATTCTGCGGGGATATTTTTTTGAGATCAGCTTTAACCGAATCCTCCACCTCCAGGGTATCGATAAAGTCCGCCATCACCTGCTTGGTGATCGCCTGGTTGGTCCGGGTCAGGCCTTTCAGGGCCTCGTAAGGGTTAGCATACCCTTCTCTTCTCAGGATCGTTTGTATGGCTTCTGCGACCACGGCCCAGTTATTTTCCAGGTCCTGGTCTACTTTCTCCTCGTTCAGCAATAATTTGTTCAGGCCCTTCATACTGGCTTTAAAAGCGATCACGGTATGTGCAAAAGGCACACCCACATTTCGGAGTACAGTACTGTCGGTCAGGTCGCGTTGCAGCCTGGATACGGGTAATTTGGCAGCCAGGTGCTCAAACAGCGCATTGGCAATCCCCAGGTTACCCTCGGAATTTTCAAAGTCGATCGGGTTCACCTTGTGTGGCATGGCAGAAGAACCAACTTCCCCGGCGACGATCTTTTGTTTAAAGTAGTCCATGGAGACATAGGTCCAAAAATCCCTGTCCATATCTATGACGATGGTATTTATCCGCTTCATGGCGTCAAAAAGAGCAGCCATATGATCGTAATGTTCAATCTGGGTGGTAGGGAAGGAGTGGTGCAGTCCCAGGCGGTCTTGCACGAAATTCCGTCCGAATGCCTGCCAGTCCGTCTGCGGGTAAGCCACCTTATGGGCGTTGTAGTTCCCGGTTGCGCCACCGAATTTGGCTGCAGACGGGATATCGTTCAATAGGTTAAATTGTTCCTTCAGCCGGGTGACATATACCGCGATCTCCTTACCCAGGCGGGTAGGGGAAGCGGGCTGCCCATGGGTTCGGGCCAGCATGGGTACCTCTGCCCATCGTTCTGCCATTTCTGCAAGCAACGCCTCCAGTTCCTGGTAAAGTGGCACGTAAACCTCGTTCAGGGCTTCTTTTATAGACAATGGGATAGCGGTATTGTTTATATCCTGGGAGGTAAGGCCAAAATGGATAAATTCCTTACTCTCGGAAAGGCCCAGGACATCAAACTTTTGTTTGATAAAATATTCCACCGCCTTTACGTCGTGGTTGGTAGTCCTTTCAATTTCTTTTATCTGCTCCGCATCAGCGGTATTGAAATCCTGGTAGATGGCCCGCAAAGAAGGGAATGTGCCTTTATCTACCCCGTTCAGTTGTGGCAGGGGAAGTTCGCATAAAGCGATAAAATACTCGATCTCTACCCGGACCCTGTATTTGATCAGTGCGTATTCGGAAAAATAATTTTCCAGTTGGGCTACCTTGTTACGGTAGCGCCCGTCCAGCGGGGAGATGGCATTCAATTGACTAAGGCCCATTATCGGTACTTTTAGGTTGTGTTTTACAGGAAAAAGGCAAAGATAACCATTCCGGTCTCAGTTCAAAAAGGATATAGGATTTAGCTGTCAGATAGCCTGGGGAGGATATGGCGCGCCCTGGCCCTGAAGGCCGGGGATTCTCCGGCATAGCGGTTTTCTATAAGCGCCTTAAGTTCCGTATGGATCCAGGGAAAACGAATTCCGAGCAGGTAGAGGCTGCTCATGGCAAAGGCTTTTGCTGCCGGTTTATTCGGGCCAAGTAACCAACTAAAGCACTGGCTGGTCAGTTTCCCGAGGTCTTCTTCCCGGAACCATTCCAGGAACAGCGGGTCTTTCTTCTTAAAACATTGCAACAACATAAGCTCCGTGATCTTGGCCAGCGGCCTGATGGCCCGCTGTTCAGTAATAGTATCCAGCTGGTCCAGGAAGGCATGGTAGGATTCCAGCAGGTATTCCGGTTTTTTTACCGCGACCTGTTCAAGGATCAGAAGAGCTTTGTAGCTCATTAATTTTTCAGGGCTAAAAGCCAGGTTAAAAAGAGGAGCTACCATCCCGGGGTTGCTAAAGATCACCCCTGCCTTTTGTAAGCGGTTGGTTTTGGAAACCAGGGTGCCGGCAACCCAGGCCTGCAGGTCTTCCGGGATAGTGTCATGGTTGCTCATTGCTGTAGAAATATTTTCAACGATCTGCAAGGGCATCCAAGATCTTGGGAACCCCACTGACGGCACTTTCTGCATAGATCTCCAGGTTCCTGAAATCCCTTTCAGACACGCTGGGTTTTGGGTCTACAAAGTAGATAGGTGTATCGTCCGGGGCATAATGTACCAACCCGGCGGCGGGGTATACCTGCATGGAAGTACCAACGATAATAAGAATGTCCGCCTCGCTGGTGAGCCTCGCAGCTTCGGGCATCAGGGGTACTTCTTCCCCGAACCAGACAATATGTGGCCGAAGCTGGTGCCCCCGTTCACACCGGTCTCCCCAGCATATATCTTTTGCCCAGTGGAACGGTTCTGACCCGGGCCCGGTACTGCGTGCCTTGAGTAGTTCTCCATGAAGATGCAGCACGTTGCTGCTGCCCGCTCTTTCGTGCAGGTCATCCACGTTCTGGGTGATGATATGTACTTCGTAGTATTCTTCTAAGGCTACCAGTGCTTTATGCGCGGCATTTGGCTGTACCTGCAGTAACTGCCGTCGTCGCTGGTTGTAAAAATCGAGCACCAGCTCGGGGTTCCTGGCAAAGCCGGAGGGAGAAGCGACTTCCATGACGTCGTGGCCCTCCCAAAGCCCATTGGCATCCCGGAATGTTTTAAGTCCGCTTTCCGCACTGATCCCGGCGCCTGTTAATGCAATCACTCTCTTTTTCATCATAATTAAAGATACGTTTTTCTTAATTTCGGCCTATGGTCGATATGGAATTGTTAACATACCTGGAAGACTTCCTGTCCCCGGAGCGCCGTGCGAGATTCGAGGAGATCCTGGAGAAGAGAACCCGTTTTATCACCGTGGCTACCGAGGATGTCTGGCAGATGCACAATGCAAGCGCAGTGATCCGCAGCTGTGAGGCTTTCGGTGTTCAGCAGGCCCACCTGATCGAAGGCAAGTTCGGGGATAAGCTGGACCGAAAGATCGCCAGGGGTGCACAGAAATGGGTCGATGTTTACCGGCATGAGGATTCCACGTCCTGCATGCAGCATTTACGATCATCGGGGTACAGGATCGTGGCAACCTCACCCCATGCCACTTCATCTTCCCTGGCCGATTTTCAGCTGGATCGACCCACCGCTTTTTTCTTCGGTACGGAAAAAGAGGGATTAAGCCAGGAGGTAATGCAGAATGCAGATGCCTATCTCGCCATCCCGATGGCCGGATTCACAGAAAGCCTTAATATCTCTGTCTCCGCTGCTATTATCCTGCACGAGCTGACTAACCGGCTGCGATCATCAGATCTACCCTGGCAACTCAGCGATGCAGAAAAGCTTGAAAAACGGATGGACTGGACCCGCAAATCAATTAAAAGCCTGGAGGCTATAGAAGCACGATTCCAGCGGGAACGGGATTCAAAAAGCGACAAATAATTTTATTTCCTGCCCTAGGTAAAGACTTGGATTTCCGTTAATTTTAGTTCATTAACCCATTAATGAACAAATCATGAAACTTACCCCTTACCTCGCCTTTGACGGCAATTGCCAGGAGGCTATGGAATATTATAAAGAGCTGTTGAACGGAACCCTGGACGTAAAGAAGTTTGCAGATGCGCCGGAGACCATGGAGACCCCTGATTTTATGATGCAAAAGGTCATGCACGCCCAATTGCAATTCGGGGACCAGAAGATCTATGCCTGTGACACCATGCAACCCAACCTGGTTCGGGGAAATGACCTGCACCTAAGTCTTAATATTCTCGATGCCGAGGAAGCTGCGGCGGTTTTTAACGGGCTGGCTGAGGGCGGAGAGATCAATATGCCGTTCAAAGATGTTTTCTGGGGTGGGAAGTTCGGGATGGTGAAAGACAGATTTGGTACCCAGTGGATGATCAGCACGGAAGAGATGGGAGCCAGTACCTGAACAATTTAGTAGTAGTGCTGAGAGGTCAACCGCATATTTTCTTATCTTTAATAGTCTAACCAACACCTTATTCCTCATGATCACAGCACTATATATTCTCGGCGGGATCGTACTGTTAGTCATCGTCCTGGCAGTAATCGCTCCAAAAAGTTATGATGTAAACCGGAGTATCACGGTAAAGCGTCCCCGCAAGGACGTCTTTGAATACCTGAAATACCTGAAGAACCAGGCCGAATGGTCTCCCTGGGAAAAAAAAGACCCCAACATGGAAAAGAAATTTACCGGTACGGACGGTACAGTGGGAGCCATCAGTTCCTGGAAAGGAAATAAAGATGTGGGAGAAGGGGAGCAGGAGATTACTGCTATCCATGAAGGAGAACGGGTAGACGGGGAGCTGCGCTTCTTTAAACCATGGAAATCACAGTCTGCCTGCTACCTGATCACGGAAGATGCAGGGAAAGACAGTACGAAGGTGACCTGGGGGTTCAGTGGTAAGAACAAATTTCCCATGAGTATCATGATGTTGTTCATGAATATGGATAAAGCCGTCGGGAAGGATTTTGAAGAAGGGCTCAGCAGTTTAAAGGCCAGGCTGGAGAAAGAACCATCCAGGCCCAGGACGGATAAAAAGATCGCCCACGGTTAAAACAAGCGCCACCTATGAAAAATAATATGATAGGCTGGGTAGAGATTCCCGTAACCGATATGGACCGCGCCAAGAAATTCTACGATACCGTTTTCCAGATAGATATACAGGTACATAATTTGGGCCCCCTGGTGATGGGTTGGTTTCCTTTTGCCGAGGATAAACCCGGCTCTACCGGTTCCCTGGTGTTGCACAAGGATTGGTATAAACCGAGTGATTCGCATGGGCCACTGGTCTATTTCTCTTCGGCCGATGTACAACAAGAACTGGATCGGGTGGAACGCGCCGGGGGGAAGATCATGAACCCCAAAACCCTGATCAAAGAAGATGTGGGGTATATGGCGGTCTTCAGGGATACGGAGGGCAACAGGATCGCCCTGCATTCTCGGAAATAGGTCTTAGCTGGAAGGCACTTCGAGCAGGGCTGTATCGTAAGGGTTATCCAGGATAACCTTACCATTCTTCACCACTACCTCGGTGTTGGAATAAGCGTCGTATAAGGTGGTGCCATCCCCAAAGAAACCTTTTACCCAAAGTGACTTTTTACCTTTCGGAAGATCTAGACCGATCACTACTTTATCCTTGAAATCACTATCAGTGTAAGTTCGGCTGAACACATAAGGCGATTTGCCTAATCGTTTGTGCTTGCCTGCTCCCACGGCAGGGTGGTTGCGGCGGAACTGCCCCAGTTTCTGCCAATGGGTTAATATTTCTTTGGTGGCTGTGCTGTCTATATCTTCCCAGTTCATAAAAGACCTGAGGGTAGCATCCCCTTCGGTGCCTTCAATCGTAAGGTCCCTGCTGGTCTCGTCCCCGTAATAGATCTGCGAGGCACCAGGGGTCAGTAACAAGACGTTAGCTGCTTTAAAAGGTTTTTCCCGCTCCTTGTCCCAGGGGTTGCCATCATCATGTGAGGAGAGGTAGTTCATAAAGCCTTTGTCCTTGAACTTGGTGTGGAGAAGGTCACTGTACTTGCTAAAGATGGTTTCGTAATCTTTATCGGCGTCGGACTTCAGTTCAAAGTTGATCAGGCTTTTAAAACCGTGATCAAAGTAATCCACTTTTTTATCTCCCAGGTCAAATTCGCGCCCGCCGGAGACACCGTAGTTGTACACTTCCCCAACCATAAAGAAAGGTTCATCATCCAGGACTTCATCCGGGTGCTTGTTCTTCCAGTTCTGGAAAGCGTAGGATGCCTCTTCATAAAGATCCTGCCATGATTCTTCGTTCACATGTTTTACGGTATCCACCCGGAAACCGTCTATACCCATATCGTTCACGTAATCGGTAAGCCATTTGATGAGGTAAAAACGCGGCGCCCTCGGATGCCCTGTCCTGTCAAAGAAGGTGTTCAGTTCATCGAGTTCCGTGCTCAGCCGGCCTTCTTCCTTCCATTTAGCTAAAAGCGCATCCGGAAGTACAACAGGCTCATCAGATTCCGTGTAAATGTCCGGCAGGTTTTCGACCAGCGTACATTCTGTAGTATTCTCGTAAGTGGTAAACTGGCAGGGAGGACCTGTCCTGACCCACTCATCCGGCCATACCGGGTCTTCTTCGGTAACCGGGCCGGTGTGGTTGATCACCACGTCCATCAGGATACGAATCCCATGATCGTGGGCAGTCTCTACCAGCTTCGCCAGTTCTTTCCTGGTTCCGAAATTAGGATCCAGGGCTGTCCAGTCTTTTGCCCAGTATCCGTGGTAACCGTAGGTGTTCCCGGTGCCTTCATCAGTTGCTCCATGGATCTGTTCTACGACAGGGGTAAACCAAATGGCATTAACGCCCAGTTTATCAAAATATCCTTGTTCTATCTTGTGGGTTATCCCGGCTATATCCCCGCCCATAAAACCGCGTAGTTTCCCGGTTTCCTTGTTCCGGTCAAAATTGATGTCGTTTTCCGGATTGGCATTGAAGAAACGGTCGGTGAGGAGGAAGTAGACATTGGCGCCTTCCCAGGTGAAAGGAGCATTGTTTTCCTTTATTTGCTCGACACTGTCCATGACCATGGTCGTATCATTTTCCGTCGTTTTCTTTTCTTGTTTGCAGCTAAAAAGGAAACAGGAAATTGCCACGGCAATAAACAGATTCTTCATAATTCCAGATTTTGTCTAAAACTATAAAATGTTAAGAGAACTATAAAATATATTTCCCTTTAAATAGGGTCTCCAGGCAAGGGTGGTTGCCCTGCTGTAAGATCGTAAAATTGAGTGAATTGCCGGAAAGAGCAGTTTTTAATTTCCCCGGTTCAGGACCTTGTATTCTTCATAACAACTGCTGATAGCGTCGAGGATCTGCAGATCGTTTGCTGTCTGGATAAAAGATTCGGAGTAATTACAATTAGAAAGGATGTCCTCTATATCCACTTTTTCCAGTTGGAGGAGTTCGGTAAGGGTTTCCCTGTCAAATTTGGATGCCAGGAGGTCACGGATCTGGTCGTCTTCTTTCATCTGCCGCAGTTTACGCATCTGACGGGGTCTTTTCCCGAAAAGGTTGCGAAGCAGGTCGGCAGGATTCAGGATAGCTCCTAATACCTTGGTGACTGCGCTGGGATTCTTGTTCCCGGCTTCATAACTCTTGGAGAGACCAGAAATGCTGTACTGGTAAGCCGTATTGATCGGGAGGTTCTTTACGTCGATCTCGAGGAAACCTGTGAGTTGGTAGGGCCTGATGATCACCTCTTCCAAAGCATAGGCAAGTTCTGTCAGCGCGATACGGGTATCTGCAAACTTGAACATATCATTGGTCACCCGGACTTTTTGAGGTTTAAAGCCGAGGTAGGTAAGGTAGAGCGTGTCGTTTACGGCTGCCGGGATCCTGAATTTCCCCTTAGAATCAGAGATGGTTCCCTTTACCTGGTTAAGGTTGATGACGTGCACGCTTTCCAGTGGTTCATCGGTCTGGGCATTGACAATTATAGCTTCAATTTCCTGTGGATCCTGGGCCTTTTCCTGGGAAAAGGCAACCAGGCCGATACAGGTAAACAGTAAGGCGATCGTTTTTTTCATGAATGGTAATCAACTACGAATAAAACAAAATTTTAGCCCTTCTGGTATATTTTAGAATACAATTAACTAAAAGTAACCGTCGCGTTTCTTACTTCTCCTTTTTCCAGGCTTGCCGGAATCACTCTTGCTGAAGCTCTTTTTGGATTTAGGTCCGCGATCGCGATCCTTCATCCTGCGGCCACCCTTCTTTTTCTTGCGTCCACCGCCTTGTTCCGGGGCACCTGAGATCTCGACGTTTACAAAACGACCTTTCACCTTAAAGTCGGTAAAATGACTCAGGATAAATTCGGTTAGCTGTGCTTCTGTATTAAAGAAAGAGAAACTATCTTTTACATCTACTTTATAGATATCGTCTTTTTCCAGACCCAGGGTATCTCTCAGGAAATCTTTAAGAGACATCCAGTCGTACCCGTCACGCTCCCCAACATTAATGAAGTAGCGTACAGAGCCATCACTTGGGATCTGCCCGTTTCCGGCGGCACCATCCCGCTTACCGGCATCGGTATTGAGGTCCTTGGATTTGTTATAGTAGTTAAAGAACCTGGTAAATTCTACCGAGATCATTTTTTTAATAAGTTCTTCCCTGTCCAGTCCTTCGAACACATCGTAGATAGCAGGTAGGTAACTTTCAACTTCCTTGTTCACTTTCGTATCCCTGATCTTGCTGGCCAGGTGGTACAATTGTATCTCGCAGATTTCCATTCCCGAAGGAATCGGTTTGGCGATGAATTTCTGCTGTATCTTTTTCTCGATGGCGCTGATCTTCCGCATCTCGCTGCGGGTGATGATCACCATAGAGATCCCTGATTTCCCGGCACGGCCCGTTCTCCCGCTACGGTGAGTATAGGTCTCTATTTCGTCAGGAAGCTGGTAATTGATCACGTGGGTGATATCATCCACATCAATACCTCTCGCAGCAACATCTGTAGCGACAAGCATCTGTATCTGCTTCTTACGGAAGGCGTTCATGACCATATCCCTCTGGTTCTGGCTGAGATCGCCATGCAGTGCGCCTGCATTATAACCGTCTTCGATCAGTTTTTCCGCAACTTTCTGAGTATCCCTCTTGGTACGGCAGAAGACAACCGAGAAAATGTCCGGGTTAGCGTCTGCAAGCCTTTTCAGGGCAGGGTAACGATCGCGACCACCGACTACGTAATATTCGTGCTGTACATTGTCTGTACCCGAGTTCTTGGTACCCACGGTGATCTCCTTGGGTTTATGCATGAACTTCTTAGAGATGGTAGCCACCTCTTTAGGCATGGTTGCCGAAAACAACCAGGTAGATTTATCTTCAGGGGTATTGGAAAGAATATCCTTGATATCCTCGTAGAATCCCATGTTCAGCATTTCATCTGCCTCATCCAGGATACAGTATTCAATTTTAGAGATATCAACCATCCCGCGGCTGATCATATCTTTCATCCTTCCGGGAGTGGCTACCACGATCTGTGCGCCGCGTTTCACCTGCTTTGCCTGCTCCGTAATACTTGCTCCACCATAGATAGCTACGGTGTTAAGACCTTTTACGTACTTGGAGTAGAGTTGCATTTCATTGGTGATCTGCAAACAGAGTTCCCGGGTAGGGGAAAGGATAAGTCCCTGGGTAGTCCGGCTGGCCGCATCAATCTTCTGGATCAGCGGGAAACCAAAGGCCGCAGTTTTTCCCGTCCCGGTCTGCGCAAGGGCTACCAGGTCGGTCTCGTTCTGTAAAAGAATTGGGATGGCTTTTTCCTGAACCTCGGAAGGTGATTCAAATCCAAGGTCTGCAATAGCATTCAACAGGGGCATATCCAGCCCCAGTGCTTCAAATTTTGTCATAATAGGTAATTCTTATAAATCGCAAATAGTTGTGTTGTCTAGAGCGATCTTCTTATAAGAACCTGTTTGCCCGTTACAACACCTGCGCTACCGGCGGCGTTAATTCGGCCGCAAAGGTACTGTTAATTATCCATACAACAGGTATATTGTGTTATCTTATTGTTAATCAACATTATACCTAATGACTCAGGGGCCTCCGGGCCTTTGTGTTTGCCACGCCTGGGTACGATTATCAGTTTTTTATCCGAGTTGTGCTCCGGGAATCGAGGAATTCGACCAATTTCCGGAATGCTTTCCCGCGGTGACTGATACTGTTTTTAACATCTGCAGGTAATTCGGCAAATGTCTTCTGGTATCCATCAGGACGGAAAACCGGGTCATAACCAAATCCTCCTTCCCCGGCGAGTTCGCCGGTGATCACCCCGTGTACTTCGCCGCTGAACAGGTGTTGTTCCTCATCCAGGTTAAGGGCGATCACGGTCCTGAAATGGGCAGAACGATCCTCTTTCCCTTCTAATTCCTTTAAAAGCCGGTGGATATTATCAGTAGAATTCTTACCCGGCCCGGCGTAGCGTGCGGAGTATACCCCTGGGGCTCCATCCAGGGCAGCGACCAGTAGTCCTGTATCATCGGCAAAGCATGGGAGGCCATAATTATGACTGACATGGTTGGCCTTAAGAATAGCATTACCCTGCAGCGTTTCGGCGGTTTCCGGGATCTCTTCCAGGCAACCGATATCGTCGAGGGATTGTAAGTGAATGTTTTCGGGAAGCATACGCTGTATCTCCTCCAGTTTCTTGGGATTATGCGTGGCAAATACCAGGTTGATCATATTTATGAATTAAATGGGCCGGGGTATTAGTGGTCCAAAAATAGTAATTTTGAGGCATGACTATGAAACTGAAAATTCCGCCTGCACTTGTCTTCCTGTCTTTTGCGATCCTGATGTACCTCTTGGATTTTTGGTTGCCGGTAGGGGAGTTCGAATTCTTTGGCAGGAAATGGATGATATACGCCTTAACAGGGATCGCTATATTGGTAAGCCTGGTAGCCCTTTTGCAATTCTCACGAGCCGGTACCACAATCGATCCCAGGGATCCCGCTAAATCTAAGGTGCTGGTAACAACGGGTATCTATAATTACACACGGAATCCCATGTACCTTGCGTTGCTTCTTTTACTACTTGCCTGGGGGCTCTACCTCGGTAATGCATTCAATACCTTACTCGCAGCGCTATTTGTCGCGTATATGAACCGGTTCCAGATCCTTCCTGAAGAAGAGAGCCTGGAAAAGGAATTCGGCCAGGTGTATCGTACCTATTGTATGGCTGTCCGGAGATGGTTCTGATAGATGATAAGCTAATCCAGTAATAATTTATTTTATTATCGATTTAGGTAATATTTTACTACATTAGCGTTATCATTAATAAAGACCAGTATGATCGCCATTATCACCGGTGATATTATTAATTCTGAAGAATACCGTGCCTCGGAATGGATGGAGGTGCTGAAAAATTATTTTCTGGAATTGGGCAACTCCCCGGCCGACTGGGAGTTTTACCGGGGTGATGAGTTCCAGATTCGACTCCCGGCAGAGCGTGCTTTAAAAACTGCAATTGCTATAAAGGCTCGGATAAAAATGTTTAAAAACCTGGATGTGAGGATGGGGATCGGACTTGGAGACGAAACCTACAGGGGCCCGAAGGTTAGTGAATCTAATGGAACAGCCTACCAGAGATCCGGACGGACCTTTGAACGCCTTAAAGATGAGAAGGTACACTTGGCTATATCCAGTGGTAATGCAAGGCAAGACAGGACGTTAAACCTTATCCTGCTGCTGGCGCTCGACTTTATGAACGACTGGAGCCAGGTTTCTGCTGAGATAATGGTGCTTCTCCTGAAGGACCCTCACGCCCCCCAGAACCAGATTGCCGAAGAGTTAGGGATCAAGCAGTCTGCAGTAAGCCAGCGATTCAAACGAGCCCGGAAAGACCTGGTCCTGTCAGTCCTCCGCCATTATAATTCCACCTTAAAAGATCTTATTCAATGATGCTATTCCTTAAACTGCTGCTCGCCCATTTGCTGGGGGATTTTTTGCTGCAGCCACAGCGATGGACCATCCACCAGGACGCCAATAAAATCACTTCCAAATACCTTTACCTGCATATATTCCTCCATTTTGTACTGGTATGGCTGGTCCTCTGGGACCTCTCACTTTGGTACCTGGCAGCAGCGATAGCTGTCAGTCACTACCTGATAGACCTGCTGCGCCTGTATATCCAGGGAAAGTTCCAATACCGCCGTATTCCTTTTATGCTGGGCCAGTTATTGCATGTAGCTGTACTTGGGTTAGTAGCATATTACATGGCCACTCCCCGGGTGGTATTCGGGGACTTATTCTCCGGATTTAACTGGGCATTACTGACGGCCCTTGTCTTTGTGACCCAGCCAGTAGCCGTACTGATGGCTTACTTACTGGAAGGAATGTCTGACCAGATAGAGACCGATCATAAATCCCTGCCTAACGCCGGGCGCTATATAGGGATCCTGGAGCGTTTGTTTGTGCTGGTTTTCATTGTGATCGGGCGATGGGATGCTATCGGTTTGTTAATCACGGCCAAATCCGTCTTCCGTTTTAATGATCTCAAAGAAAGTAACAGCCGTAAACTTACCGAGTATATCCTAATAGGAACCTTGCTGAGTTTTGGATTCGCTATTCTTACAGGCCTGTTATATAACTACTTCATCTATAATTTTGCCTGATAAAAAATAGCCGCGATTGAGGAATTCTGAATTTAGGCAGGCATAAAAAATGAATCCTGCACAAATCTGCATCATCGCTTGGATCAAACATAGTTTTAATGTTTTAAGTTCATTTCCGTCCAATTTAATTTTTACTTTTAGCCCTTAATAAAAGTTGGATCCATGATAGAAGCGGGAAGAAAATACGTGTTTGATTTTGACAGCACCCTTACCCGGGTTGAGGCCCTGGACGTGCTGGCGGAAATGAGCTTGAAAGACAGATCTAACCGGGACGAAGTGATCAGGGAGATCCAGAAGATCACCAACCTTGGGATAGACGGGGATATCTCGTTTACAGAGTCACTGGAGCGGCGTATCCGCCTACTGGAAGCGCACAGGGACGACCTGCCCAGGCTGGTAGAGGAATTGAGACAGAAGATCTCCAAAAGTATCGCGTCTAATAAAGAATTCTTCGATAAATTCTCGGAGGATATCTATGTGATCTCCTGTGGGTTCAAAGAATTTATAGATCCTATCGTAGCTGAATATAATATACCATCAGAACGGGTTTTTGCCAATACATTCGAATTCGATGAAGATGGCCGGATTGTTGGTTTCGACAAAGGTAACGTGCTGGCGAGCCACAACGGGAAGATTCAATGTCTAAAGGATCTGGACCTGGATGGGGAAGTGCAGGTTATAGGTGATGGATACAGTGATTATGTTATGCGTGAAGCCGGCATCGCTGATAAATTCTTTGCTTATACAGAAAATGTGCACCGTGAAAAAGCTACCCAGGCTGCAGATCACGTGGCTCCTAACCTTGATGAATTTTTATTTGTGAACGATTTGCCCAGAAATATCTCGTACCCTAAGAACCGTATTAAGATCCTGTTACTGGAGAATGTGCACCCCGCTGCCTTTGATAACCTGGCAGAAGATGGTTTTTCTGTTGAATTGGTAAAGCACAGTCTTTCCGAAGAGGAACTTATTGAAAAAATAAGAGGGGTTCATGTGCTGGGGATCCGCTCCAAGACACAGGTAACAAAAAAAGTACTCGATGCTGCTAATAAATTATTGGTGGTGGGTGCTTTTTGTATCGGTACCACGCAAATTGATCTCGATTACTGCAAGAAGAAGGGCGTGGTAGTTTTCAACGCACCCTACAGTAACACCCGCTCGGTTGTGGAACTTGCCATAGGGCAGATCATTATGCTGATGCGCAGCATTTTTCCAAGGAGCACCGAGATACATGGAGGGCAGTGGAACAAGACCGCCGAGAATTCCAGGGAAGTCAGGGGCAAGAACCTGGGGATCGTGGGGTATGGTAATATCGGGAAACAATTGTCGGTACTGGCAGAAGCTATGGGAATGCGAGTTTACTTCTATGATATCGAAGAAAAACTGGCCCTTGGAAATGCCAAGTCGTGTGCTACGCTGGAAGACCTGCTGAATGTTTCTGACGTCGTCTCCCTGCATATTGATGACAATAAGGCCAATAAGAATTTTATAGGGGAACGCGAGTTCCGTCAGATGCGCGAGGGGGCAGTACTGCTGAACCTGTCACGTGGCTTCGTGGTAGACATTCCTGCCCTTGTTCAGGCGTTGAAGTCAGGTAAACTTGCCGGTGCAGCTGTTGATGTATATCCGGAAGAACCCAGGAGTAACGGCCCGTTTGAAACGGAATTACGCGGTTTGAATAATGTGATCCTTACCCCGCATATTGGGGGAAGTACGGAAGAAGCCCAGCGTGATATTGCCGATTTTGTACCCAATAAGATCATGGGATATATTAATTCAGGGAATACGGTCGATGCCGTGAATTTCCCGAATATACGCCTGCCAAAACAAGACAATGCGCACAGGTTCCTTCACATTCATAAGAATGTGCCGGGAGTTATGGCAAAGATCAACGAAGTGCTGGCCAGGTACGAGATGAATATTACAGGGCAATACCTGTCTACGGACAGCGATGTGGGGTACGTGATCTCTGACCTGAACAAGGAATACAACAAGGAAGTGATACAGGCTTTAAAAAAGGTAGAGAATACCATTAAATTCCGCGTGCTCTACTAATTTATTCGTGGTGGTAGGGTTCATTTCTCAGGATAGTAAAAGCACGATAAAGCTGTTCTACGGCAAATAGCCGCACCATCTGGTGAGAGAAGGTCATTTTAGAGAGGCTGATCTTGCCCCTGGCAGCACTGTACACGGCCTCGCTGAAACCGTAGGCGCCTCCTATACACAATACCCAGGTTTTGATTCCGGCATTCATTTGTTTTTGCAGGTATCCTGCGAAATTTACAGAAGTGAACTGTTTACCGTTCTCATCCAGTAACACCAGTACATCGGTGGGCTTTAACCGCTTCAGGATAGCCTCGCCTTCTTTCTCTTTTTGTTGTTGGGGACTGATATTCTTTGTATTCTTAAGGTCCGGGATGATCTCAGTTTCAAACCGCACATAATGTTGCAACCTTTTTTCGTATTCCGCGATCAGCTCTGAAAGTTCGTTCCGGTCCGTTTTTCCGACGGCAAGCAGCTTTATGGTCATAGGGCAAATATAGAATTTTAGGTAAATTCAATTTCCGCGGTGGTATTAGTTTTTACTAATTTAGCGAGGAACAATCCAGATTATATGATATCAGAAGAACAATTCAGGGAAGAGATTGCAGGTATAATCGCCAACGCGGTGCGGGAAGATGTCGGTGACGGGGATCACAGCTCCTTGGCCTGTATCCCTGCAGATGCCGTCGGGAAGGCCCAGTTGCTGGTAAAAGATAAAGGTATAGTTGCCGGGGTTGAATTTGCCCGGGAAGTATTCGCCTACGTGGATCCAGAGCTGGAAATGGAGACCCTGATCCCTGATGGATCCCCCGTAGAGTTCGGGGATATCGTTTTTTATGTCAGCGGACGCTCACAAAGTATTCTTAAAGCAGAACGACTGGTCCTTAACGGGATGCAGCGAATGAGTGCCATTGCTACCAAGACACGTAAATACGTCCGGTTATTAGAAGGGACCAATACCCGGATCCTCGATACCCGGAAGACTACCCCCGGGATCAGGGCACTGGAGAAATGGGCAGTCCAAATTGGCGGGGGGCAGAACCACCGCTTTGCATTGTACGATATGATCATGTTAAAAGATAACCATATCGATTTTGCAGGGGGTATAACCGCGGCCATTGAGAAAACCAA
Organism: Zeaxanthinibacter enoshimensis; assembly: GCF_004362865.1. GTDB lineage: Bacteria > Bacteroidota > Bacteroidia > Flavobacteriales > Flavobacteriaceae > Zeaxanthinibacter > Zeaxanthinibacter enoshimensis. Next base: position 613,083 of record NZ_SNYI01000003.1, read on the forward strand.
GCAATACCTGAAAGATACCGGCCGTGACCTGAAGATCATTGTTGAGGCACGTAACCTGGACGAGGTTGCAGAAATTTTGAAAGCAGGAGGTATTCACCGTATCCTGCTCGACAATTTTAATTTCCAGGAGACCGAAAAGGCCGTGAAGATGATAGGGGATAAAAGTCAGTCTGAGTCTTCCGGGGGGATCAATGAAAATACGATCAGGCGATACGCCCTATGTGGGGTGGATTATATTTCTTCAGGAGCACTTACTCATTCGGTTTATAATATGGACTTCAGCTTAAAAGCCGTTTAAATGTCCAGGGAAATTGAAGAACGAATTGATAAAATCCCTGTTCTTAATACCATAGCCCGGGGACTTAAACGCATAAAACTACCTGATTTTGAAGGTCTTACCCTATATGACCTGATGGAAATGTACATCGTGGGAATTTTCCAGGGAGCGCTGTCAACCAGGGCCAGTTCTATTGCGTTCAGCCTTTTCCTGGCTCTTTTTCCTTTACTCATATTCCTGGTAACGCTGATCCCTTTCGTGATCCCGCTGGTCAATGTAGGGGAGGCAACCTTTGATACCCAATTCCTGCATTTCCTGGAATCTTTCCTCCCGACGGCCACCAGTGAATATTTTTCCGATATCTACCTTCAGATCAAGGACCAGAAGAGCGGGGGAGTCCTGTCATCCGCTTTCCTTTTGTCCATATTCTTAATGGCAAACGGAGTTAATTCGATTTTTGGAGGATTTGAGAATTCTTACCATATAGAACTGACCCGGAACTTTTTTAAGCAGTACGCCTATGCACTCATGGTAGGCCTGATACTATCAGTCTTACTGATCTTTGGAGCTGTGGTCTACGTTTACGTTGAATTCTATGTCCTGGATTCGCTGAATGTCTGGGCAGCCAGGACCCGGGGATATGATCTCACTGAAAATAAGATCGTGGGGGCAAGGGTTGGTAAAGCGCTGTTCTTCATCCTGTTGTCTTATCTCACCACTGCGATCCTCTATTATTTTGGGACAGCTGAAGGGAAGAAGGCAAGATTTTTTTCGTTCGGAGCACTGATGACCACAATTTTGTTCGTTATTACCTCGTATCTTTTCGGGATCTACGTAGACAGTTTTTCCCGTTACAATGAATTATATGGAGCCCTTGGAGGATTATTAATACTGATGGTCTATATATGGCTGAATTCTAACATATTGTTGTTGGGATTTGAACTTAATGCAACCCTGAATTATTTAAAGAAACAGCATAGAAACCCATGAAGAAGCAATTGATCCTGACCGTTGGAATATTTTTCGCTGCCGTGTACATGGCCAGCGCCCAGAATTGCTTTGGACTCTGGAAGACCATCGATGACCGTACAGGAAAACCGAAAGCCCTGGTAGAGATCTACGAGGAAGACGGCCGGATGTACGGCCGCGTGCAGGAGATCCTGGAAGAAGGTCGTGAAGGTGCTGTCTGTGAGAACTGTGAAGGTAAAAAGAAGAACCAACCTATAGAAGGGATGCAGATAATACAAGGTCTTGAACCGGATGGGGATGGAGAATGGTCCGGGAGTACTATCTTTGATCCTGAAAAAGCAATGACCTTTCGCTGCAAGATTTGGTTAGACCCGGAAGATCCTGATAAATTGAAGGTCCGGGGGTATATGGCCTTCTTGTACCGCACCCAAACCTGGGTCAGGGCTGAATATAACTGACAACAGCCAATATCCTTAACTCAGTATGGACGAGTATATCGAAGTTGTACTTCCTATACCCATAGAGAAAGCATTCACTTATAAAATAAACCCTGCGTACGCCGCACGGCTTCGGGTAGGCATGCGCGTTGCTGTCCCTTTTGGAAAGTCCAAACACTACACCGGCCTTGTTTATACCCTTGGAGTAACTGCTCCTACAGCCTACGAGGCAAAAGAAATAGATTTGGTACTGGACGAGGTGCCAACGGTCAACGAAACCCAACTAAAGCATTGGGAATGGATAGCCTCTTACTATATGTGCACTTTAGGCGAAGTGGTTAGGGCAGCTTTGCCCGGTGCATTCTTGCTGGAGAGTGAAACCGTGATCACGGCCAACAAGGAGGCAGAGGTGGATGAGGAAGCGCTGAGGGATGATGAATTCCTGGTATTTGAAGCCCTTCAGCACCAGTCTTCACTGAGGGTACAGGATATCATGGCCATAGTGGAAAAAAAGAATGTATTGCAGTTGCTGAACCGCCTGATAGACAAAGAGGTGATACAGGTGCACGAGACCCTGCAGGAACAGTACAGCCCCAAAATGGTTTCCTACATCAGGCTGGATGCAGCCTATGGTGAAGAAAATGCCCTGGAAGCGTTGATAGGAGAATTGTCCCGGGCCCCGAAGCAGCGCGTGGCGGTTCTTTCTTTGTTCCAGCTGCAGGGTACCACAGAGAAGCCGGTCTCGTTAGAAAAACTGGAGAAGGAAAGCGGGGTGTCCCGCACTGTAATTCGCTCCCTGGTGAAGAAGGGAGTACTGGAAGAATACCAATTGCGTAAGGACCGGGTAAGTTATGATAAGGATTCGGGCACAGAAAGCAGTAAAGACCTTAATCCTATACAATCGAATGCCCTTGAGAATATAAAGCAGCAGTTTAACCAGGATAAGGTGACTCTTCTGCATGGGGTAACCTCTTCGGGCAAGACCGAAGTATATGTCAAATTAATAGAAGAGACCCTGGAGCAGGGGAAGCAGGTTTTATATTTATTACCTGAGATTGCACTCACCACCCAGTTGATCGAAAGGTTACAATCCTATTTCGGTCACCGGATCACGGTATACCATTCACGTTATAATTTACAGGAGCGGGTAGAGGCCTGGAACAATGTACTGCAGTGCAGGGAAAAAGCGAGTATTGTCATGGGGGCACGTTCGGCCATGTTCCTTCCTTTCAAGGACCTAGGACTGGTGATCGTTGACGAGGAACATGAGAATTCATTTAAACAGTATGACCCGGCGCCCCGGTACCATGCCCGGGATGCGGCTATCGTGCTTGGACATCTTCACAAAGCAGCTATCTTGCTGGGTTCTGCTACCCCCAGCGTAGAGAGTTTTCACAACGCCCGGACAGGAAAATACGGCTATGCCAGGATAGACCGTCGCTATGGTGAGGTGCTGATGCCGGAAATTGAACTGGTGGATATTTCCGAACAGTATCGTAAAAAGCGAATGAAAGGACATTTTTCCGAACGCCTGGTAGAGGAGATGGCCGATGCCCTGGAGCACTCCGGGCAGATCATCCTTTTCCAGAACAGGAGAGGGTTTGCCCCCATCGTGGAATGTACCACATGCGGACATTCTCCCCAATGCCCTAATTGTGATGTCAGCCTGACCTTTCATCAATACAGTAAACAACTTCGCTGTCATTATTGTGGGCACCACTACGGATTGCCGGAGGCCTGCGAGGCCTGTGGAAACGCAACCCTGGACACCAAAGGTTTCGGGACAGAACAGGTGGAGGCAGAAGTGAAGGAACTTTTCCCGGAAGCCAAGGTGGCCCGGATGGACCTGGACACTACGCGCGGAAAGCATTCATACGCCAAGATCATCCACGCCTTTGAAGAGCAGGAACTGGATATCCTTGTGGGGACCCAGATGGTCACCAAGGGGCTCGATTTCCGGAATGTTCGACTCGTGGGTATCATGAATGCTGATGCATTGCTGAATTTTCCTGACTTCAGGGCGCACGAACGCAGTTTCCAGTTGTTGACCCAGGTGGCAGGGAGAGCCGGCAGAACTAAGGATCGCGGAAGAGTTCTGATACAGACCTATAATCCCTACCACCAGATCCTGCAACAGGTGAGTTCAGGGGATTACGAGGCGATGTATAAAGAACAGTTATACGAGAGGGAACAATATAAGTACCCCCCGGTGAACCGGATCATCAAGATCACCTTTAAGCATAAGAATTACGACCAAGTGAATGAAGCGGCCGAATGGTTCTCCCAGGGGTTGCGAAATGCGTTTCGCTCCCAGGTTCTCGGCCCGGAATTCCCCCCGGTATCCCGAATCAGGAACCAGTACATTAAGAATGTCTTACTGAAGATCCCGGGTGGCCAGTCACTTGCTCAAACAAAAAAAAGCATTAAAAGAATTGAACGTTCCTTTAATGCTATTTCTAAATTCAGATCGGTCAGAGTAATTTATAATGTCGACTATGTATGATTTTAGTTAAACGTTGCTCAAAGCTTCTGCAAGTTCCGATTTTTTATTTCGGCTTAGTGGAATAGATCTTCCCCCCACTTCAACATTCTTACTGTTGAACTTCTCGATTTTCTCAAGGTTCACAATGTAAGATTTGTGGATTCTCAGGAATTTATCTTCCGGTAATTGCTTTTCAAAAGCCTTCATGGTAGATAGGATAACGATGTTGGCTTCGTCTGTTACCAGTTTAATATAGTCTCCAAGAGCTTCGATCCATTTGATGTCATTTAAAATGACTTTACGTTTCTTAAGATTACTCTTTACAAAAATGTGCTCTTCATCTTCGTTTACCTGGTGTAACTGCTCAAATTTAGCAACAGCTCTTTTCACGGAGGCATCAAACCTCGCCATGGTGATGGGTTTGTGCAGGTAATCGGTGACGTCGTAGTCAAAAGCCTTTAAGGCATAATCGGGTTTCCCTGTGATAAGAATTACCTGTGGTCTGTTCTCCAGGGACTCGAGTAGGTCGAATCCGCTGATGATGGGCATTTCAACATCCAGGAAAATAAGGTCTATTTCGTTGTTTTTGAGTCCGTTTTTAGCTTCAATAGCATTACTGTACTCGGCAACAAGGGCTAGGTTTGGATGATTGTTCACCAACTTGGCAACTGCCATACGCTGCATTGATGAATCATCAACGACAATGCTTCTTAGTTTCATAAATGGGTTGATTTGTGGGGTTAAATCATAGACAAATTACTGAAAATTCGACGGATACGGCAATAAAAGTTTTAAACATTGTATCCCCATACGGTATCTTGTCATGATCTGAATTTGGGTTTTAGGTTAAGTTTAATTTGACGGTTCTTCTGTTTATAACGAACATTTTTACTATTTCTTGTGAATCGACTGAATAATTATTACTTTTGCGCTCCTTAAAAATGTAAATTAATATGAACCATTACGAAACTGTTTTCATTCTGAATCCCGTTCTATCTGACACACAGATAGAGGAAACAGTTAAGAAATTCGAGGATTTCTTAAGCAAATTTGAGGCCAAGATGGTCTCTAAAGAGAACTGGGGCCTGAAAAAATTGGCGTACCCGATCCAACACAAGAAAAGTGGCTTTTATCACTTATTCGAATTCCAAGCTCCAGGAGAGGCCATTGGTCCTTTTGAGCAGGAGTTCAGGAGAGATGAGCGCATTATGCGCTTTCTGACCGTTAAGCTGGATAAACATGCAATCGCATGGGCAGAAAAAAGAAGAACAAAGTTAAAAGCTAAAGCGTAAGGATTATGGCAACGTTACAACAACAGGCGAAAGGTAAAAAAGATGGGGAGATCAGGTATCTGACCCCATTGAATATTGAGACCAACACGCAGAAGAAATATTGCAGGTTTAAGAAGTCTGGTATTAAATATATCGACTACAAGGATCCGGATTTCCTCATGAAATTGGTAAACGAACAAGGTAAGTTATTACCTAGAAGACTAACAGGAACCTCATTAAAGTACCAGCGTAAAGTAGCACAAGCTGTTAAGCGTGCTCGTCATTTGGCTCTGATGCCTTATGTTGGTGATTTATTAAAGTAATAAAGAAAAGGATCATGGAACTTATTTTAAGAGAAGACGTACAGAACCTTGGCTTTAAGGACGATGTGGTTAATGTTAAGAATGGATACGGTAGAAACTACCTTATTCCTAACGGCCTTGCCACCCTCGCAACTCCTTCTGCAAAGAAAGTGTTGGCAGAGAACTTAAAGCAAAAGGCACATAAAGAAAAGAAGGTTATTGATGCTGCCAACAAAACGGCTGAAGCATTAAAGACATTGGAGATCAAAATTCCTGCAAAAGTTGGAGCGGCCGATAAATTATTCGGTTCCGTTACAAATATGGACCTGGCTGCGGCTTTGGAAAAGGAAGGACACGAGATCGACAAGAAATATATTATGATCAAAGGAGGCGCCATTAAAAGGGCTGGGCCATACGAGGCCGAGATCCGACTGCACCGCGAGGTGATCGTGGAGTTTCCGTTCGAGGTTGTGGCTGATAAACAATAGTTTACAGTCTATATGTCCCCTGAATATACAAAGGAGTTATGTGCGCATAGCTCCTTTTTTATTTTATATTTATCCTCTAGCTAACTTAAATTAACACTTATGAAATCCAGATTATTACTGGTTGTGACCCTACTTTTCACAGGGTATGCTGCCATTGCGCAGGTTACGACATCTAACATCCGTGGGACCGTAGCGGATGGACAAGGTGAAGTTTTGTTCGGTGCTAACATTGTTGCCGTTCACACGCCTACCGGCACCAAGTACGGTGCTATTACCAATGAAGACGGACGTTTTAACCTTTTGAACCTTAGGGTTGGCGGTCCCTATGTACTGACAGCTTCCTACGTTGGATTCAAAACCCAGACTGTTGATGATATTTTCCTGACCCTGGGTAAAACCTTTAACCTTGACCTGGAACTGGTAGAGGAAAGTCAGGCACTTGATGAAGTAGTCGTCGTATCGGACCGAACCGGAACCTTCGGGAGTGACCGTACCGGGGCTGAGACCAGTGTAGGGCGCAGGGAACTGACAAGGTTACCCACCATCTCGCGATCGGCCGAAGATTTTGCCAGGCTGGAGCCAACGGCATCTTCTGGTGCTTCGGGAATTTCTTTCGGGGGACGGAATGACCAGTATAACAACTTTTCACTGGATGGGGCCATCTTTAATAACCCTTTCGGACTGGATGCTGCAACCCCCGGAGGGCAGACCAGTGCCCAGCCGATCTCCCTGGATGCGATAGACCAGATCCAGGTAACTACAGCTCCTTACGATGTGACCCAGTCAGGGTTTACAGGAGCATCCGTTAACGCGGTAACCAAAAGTGGTACCAATGAATTTTACGGAACCGCTTACGGGTTCTTCAGGAATGATGATCTCACCGGTGGCAAGATCAACGGGGATGATGTCTTCAAAACAGGACTGGAGCAGGTACAATATGGTGCCAGTATAGGGGGTCCTATCATCAAGAACAAATTGTTCTTCTTCGTAAACTTTGAAAAAGACGACCTGACTTCCCTGGGTACAAACGGATTTGTACCGAACCGCGGAACAGGTGCTATTAATGAGTCCAGGGTATCTGCTTCTGATTTCCAGCTGGTACAGGACCTATTGAGCCAGGTGGTGATCGGGCAGGATGAGCAGGGTAATGATATATTTTACAATCCGGGAAGGTTTGAAGGATTCAACTTTGACCAGCAATCGACTAAAGGAATCTTTAAGATCGACTGGAACATCAATGACAAGAACCGTCTGGCGGTTATTTATAATTTCCTGAATGCTTCCAAGGAAAAGCCTGCACACCCTTCGGCACTTGGATTCAGGGGGCCAAACCAGAGTACTTTACAATTTGAGAATACAGGATACGAGATCAATAACAATATCCGCTCTGTACAGATCGAATTAAACAGTACCCTTTCGGATAACGCAACTAACAAGCTGCAGGTCGGGTACACGCATTTCGATGATTTCCGAAATCCTCTGTCCACACCTGCACCGACAATTACTATCCTGGATGCAAGTGGTAGTTCTAATTACATTATCGCCGGGCACGAGCCATTCTCTATCAACAATACCCTGGATCAGAAAGTTTTCCAGCTGACCAACAACCTGAGCTTCTTTAAAGGAGACCATACATATACCGTAGGTTTCTCTTTTGAGAAATTCCAGTTCGACAACTCGTTCAACCTTGGGGCTTACGGGGCGCAGGGAGTATTCTTCCCGACAACAACTATTGCTGATTTCCCGAACTTTGCCAGCTCCGGTGACCTGCAGGCAGCTTTTGATGCAGCCATCAGTGCTGAAAGGAGCCTGGAAGCAAATGGTGTAGGTAATCCCGGAGGCTGGTCTCTGGCTGAAACCAATGTAGGCCAGATGGCTTTTTATGCACAGGACGAATGGAATATCGCGGAGAACTTTAAGCTGACCTATGGCCTGCGTTTTGACAAACCGCTGTACTTTGACACTGCTGCTAAAGTGCGTGAGAATATTGATCGTAAAGGAGGAGCCAACGGAACCTATATCCCATCAATTGAGTACACGGATCCTGAGACAGGGGAGGCCGTATTCCTGGATTCTGAAAAGATGCCGACCAATGATTGGCTGATCTCTCCAAGGGTAGGTTTCAACTGGGATGTACATGATGATAACACCCTCCAGATCCGCGGTGGTTCAGGGGTGTTTACAGGACGATTCCCATTTGTATGGCTGGGTAACCAGGTACAAGGAGTGGATTTCTTCTTCTACCAGTTAGTGGATCCTGATTTCAAATTCCCACAGGTTTGGAGAACCAATATCGGTCTTGACAAGAGTCTTGAGAACGGGATAGTGCTGACTGCTGACCTGGCCTATACCAAAGACCTGAATGCTGCCCACGTACAGAACTGGGGGCTTGACACTCCTTCTGCCACATTGAACGGGGTAGATAACAGGGCGGTATACACTAATGATGATAAGTCCCAGATCTTTGGCGGACCAACCAGTGCATTTGTGTTTACTAATTCAGATAAAGGACGTGTATGGAACGCCTCTTTCAAAGCCCAGAAGAACTTTGATAATGGCTTGTATACCCTGTTGGCATACAGTTACCTGAACTCAAAAGAGGTGAACTCAATTGAAGCGGAGATCACAGGGGATGCCTTTGTAGGGAACGCGATCGTAGGGAATGCCAATGAAGATGTTTTGGCTTTCTCTCGTTATGGTGATACTCACCGTTTTATCGGGGTACTTTCAAAAGCCTTCGATTTTGGTACTACCATATCTACCTTCTTTGAATATACCAGTGGTAACCGCTTCAATTATATTTACGGGGGCGATATCAATAATGATGGCTCCAGTATCAATGACCTATTATACATCCCTACATCCTCGGAAGTCGGACAGATGAATTTCAGTGGTGCTGGCCAGGCAGAAGCGTTTGAGGCTTTTATCCAGCAGGATGATTACCTGAGCGAAAACCGGGGTTCTTACGCAGAGCGTTATGGCGCCCAGGCTCCCTGGAAAGGCCGCTGGGACCTGAAAGCCCTGCACGATTTTAAACTGGCAGAGAACAACGTACTTCAGTTAAGTGTTGATGTACTGAATGTTGGTAACCTGATAAACTCGAACTGGGGAATTGTCGAGGAGCCGGCCTTTAACCAGTTGTTAGGGGTGTCCGTAGACGCCGGCAACAACCCGACTTACACCTTTGATCCTGACCGTACCAGCACCTTTACTGCAGCTACGGATGTAAGGTCCAGGTGGAGAGCACAGTTTGGAGTGCGGTATATCTTTAATTAAACAGTAATTTTTAATACCAAGCCGCCTCTTACAGGGCGGCTTTTTTTGCATATGAAATACGCGAGACTCACAAAAGAACAATTAGAAGAACTTCATCCCGAATTTATAAATTTCCTGGCCACGCAATCTATTACGGCAGACGAATGGGAGAGTATCAAAAAGGAGAAGCCACAGGTGGCAGAAGAAGAACTGGATGTTTTCAGTGACCTGGTCTGGGAAGGGGTCCTGAAAAAAGTAGATTACCTGGAGAATATTTCGGAGCAGCAGATGCATCTTTTCCATATGGCCGAAAAAGAAATGAAACTGATCTCTGTAAAGGTGATGAATCCCGAGGTCGACCTGAGGACCGATGAAGGTTTCAGCTGGTTTAAAAAGAACTGGCAGTCAGATTTCGTGGAATACCTCGTGGCTTCGAAGGCTTATACAGATGACCCGCACATGGATAAGTTTGAGCTGATCAAGGAAGGAGCGGTGATCACCCGTGGAGATCTTTACCGTTGGTTCGACCAGATCATAGGGGAATAAAGCATAAGGCTTTTTCAGAAGAAATTATCAATCAAGTATATTTGCAGCATTAACAGCAGTTATGGCACAGAAACCCTCAATACCTAAAGGCACAAGAGATTTTTTACCATCAGAAGTAGCCCGGAGGAACTATATCATCGGCATTATTCAAAAGCATTTTGAACACTATGGTTACCAGCCCATAGAAACCCCGTCTTTTGAGAACCTGGACACCCTGATGGGGAAATACGGGGAGGAAGGCGACCGCCTGATCTTCAAGATCCTGAATTCGGGTGATTTTGCCGAAAAGGTAGACAAGGCCATTTACGAACAGCAGGATTCCAAATCGCTGTATCCACATATAAGCGAGAAGGCACTTAGGTATGATCTGACTGTGCCCTTTGCCCGCTTCGTGGTAATGCATCAGAACGAGCTGCAATTCCCCTTTAAGAGATACCAGGTTCAGCCGGTCTGGAGAGCAGACCGTCCGCAAAAAGGTCGATTCAGAGAATTTTACCAGTGCGACGCGGATGTTGTAGGTTCCGATTCCCTTCTGCAGGAAGTGGAGTTGGTGCAGTTGTACGATACTGTATTTACCGATCTGAAATTGGAAGGAGTCACCATTAAGCTGAACAACCGTAAGATCCTGGCGGGTATAGCCGAGGTTATCGGTGCGGGAGATAAGCTCGTAGATTTCACCGTGGCCCTGGATAAAATGGACAAGATCGGCGAAGAAGGAGTTCGAAATGATATGTGGGTGAAAGGCATTCCGCAGGAATCAATCGATAAGGCACAACCCCTGTTTGCTTTAAAAGGATCTAATGCTGAGATTCTGGACCAGCTAAGTGATTTCCTCACCACATCTGAAGAGGGAACCAAAGGAGTGGAGGAGCTGCGGTACATAACCGAAGCGCTCGATGACCTGGGGTTAGCGAGTTGTACCTTGCGTTTGGATGTTACCCTGGCGCGAGGGCTCAATTATTACACCGGGGCTATCCTGGAAGTAGCTGCCCCGGAACAGGTGTCTATGGGATCCATAGGAGGCGGAGGCCGTTACGATGATCTTACCGGAATCTTCGGACTTAAGGATATCAGCGGAGTTGGAGTTTCTTTTGGCCTTGACAGGATCTACCTGGTGATGGAAGAGCTGGGACTTTTCCCTGAAACCTTAGATCGGGCCCTTGATGTGCTCTGTATCAATTTTGGCGATAAAGAAGCGCTGGCCGCTACCAAATTAGTTCAGCAACTAAGAAGGGCGGGCATGAAATCCGAGGTCTATCCATCTTCAGCCAAGATCCAGAAGCAATTCAAGTATGCGGATAACAGGAATGTTCCTTATGTAATTCTTATTGGGGAGCAAGAGCTGCAGCAAGGTGAGTTTGTAGTAAAAGACATGAAAAGCGGTACCCAGCAGTCCTACACCCTGGAAAACCCGGAAGCTTTCATAAAAAGCTTATAGTCTTTTCTGAACCTGCCGGATCACGGTCTTGTAATAAGCCGGCTCATGGGGAACGTATTTACCGGGGTTAGCAAGGCCCCAGAGTTCTTCCGCAAAAGTGATCAGTGGAACCAGTTTCAGGGCAGCTACTTCCTCATCCTGCTTCTTAAGTTCACCGGGAGGCTTGCGTAACAGGCAAAGGAAGGTATGGTGGAATTCACAGTCGATCAGTTCTTCGTGATGTTTCCTGACAGATTTAAAGACCCCGATCGACTCCAGTTCGCTGAAATTGATATCCAGGCCGATCTCTTCTGCGGTTTCCCTTACCGCAGCCTCTTCGATACTTTCACCGGCACTGATATGACCTGCTACAGAGACATCCCAGAGCAGGGGGTAGGTCAACTTTTTTGCGCTTCGCTGCTGTAAAAGTATCCGACCATCCTGGGTGTAAAACCAGATATGTACGGTGGGATGGAACCAACCATTTTTATGGGCTTCAGATTTTAAAGCCTCACGTCCGGTCGGTTGTCCATTCTCATCCCAAATTGCTACGCGCTCATCCATTATGTAATATAAAGAAATCCCCCGCAAGAACGGGGGATTATAATATTAGTCAAAATAACTGAAGGTTTCGCCTTCCTTAATAGTTAGCAGGGTCTCGTAAATGAGCCGGATCACGTTTTCCACATCATCCTTATGCACCGTTTCAACGGTAGTGTGCATATAGCGCAGGGGGAGGGAGATCAATGCGGATGCAACGCCCCCGTTACTGTATGCAAAAGCATCTGTATCTGTTCCTGTAGAGCGGGAAGCAGCCATCCGCTGGAATGGGATCTTCTTCTTCTCGGCTGTTTCAATGATCCGTTCCCGTAACTTATTCTGAACGGCAGGCGCGTAAGAGATCACCGGTCCTGCACCGATCTCTGTATGACCTTGTTTTTTCTTGTCGATCATCGGGGTAGTGGTATCGTGGCAGACATCGGTGACGATGGCGGCGTTTGGTTTGATCCTCTGGGTGATCATTTCAGCTCCCCTGAGCCCGATCTCTTCCTGGACGGAATTCGTAATGTATAGTCCAAACGGAAGTTCTACTTTATTTTCGTGTAATAATCTCGCAACTTCGGCGATCATAAATCCGCCGGCACGGTTATCGATCGCGCGGCAGACAAATTTATCCTCGTTAAGGATGTGGAAGGTGTCCGGGTAAGTGATGACACAACCAACGTGCACACCCATTTTTTCCACTTCAGCTTTGTCTTTAGCTCCTATATCTATAAAGATGTTCTCAATTTTGGGTGCTTCTTCCTTGCTTTTATCACGGGTATGAATGGCCGGCCAGCCAAATATTCCTTTAACTATACCGTTCTTAGTGTGGATGTTTACCCATTTTGAAGGTGCGATCTGGTGGTCGCTCCCCCCGTTGCGGATCACGTAGATGAGTCCGTTGTCCGTGATGTAATTAACATACCATGAAATTTCGTCAGAATGTCCTTCAATGACTACTTTGTATTTAGCGTCCGGGTTAATCACCCCGACGGCGGTACCGTAGGTGTCCGTAATAAAGGTATCCACATAAGGCTTCAGGTAATTCATCCATATTTTCTGACCTTCCCACTCGTAACCGGTAGGGGAGGCGTTATTGAGGTATTTTTCAAAAAAATCGATCGATTTTTTGGTAAGGATCTTTTTTGCGGTCATGTATCTGTGTTTTGTACAAATCTAAGTATAATTCACTTTTATTTAATAGGGCTGTCAGGGGTTTATCTTTACTTTTGGCAAGACTTTTGTTTAAGAAGGCGCATGAGATATACAGGTATATTTATTCTTATTATGATGCTTGGGAGCACAGTATCGGCCCAGGTAGAAGAAATAGAACTGGATTCCCTGGCAGAGAAGCTGATCATCATGGAAGGTGACAGTACGTTCCGGGAATCGATCGCATTAGAAGAAGTGGTGGTTTTCAGTCCGCTGGAATTCAAGTCTTACGAAGATAAGTTGCGGTACTATATATTAAGACGCAAAACGCACAAGGTGTATCCTTATGCCAAGCTGGCGTCGGATCGGCTTGTGGAACTCAACAGCCGGTTAGGAGAGTTGCAATCCAAGCGGAAGCGCAGAAGATATACCCGGGAGGTACAGAAGTTCATTGAACAGGAGTTCTCTGAAGAGCTGAAGAAGCTGACCCGGACCGAGGGGCAGATCCTGGTAAAACTCATCTACCGGCAGACCGGGATCACCGCCTTTGACCTGGTAAAGGAACTCAGGAATGGGTGGAGGGCTTTTTGGTATAACACTACCGCCAGTCTTTTTGACATCAGCCTGAAGGAGGAATATCACCCGGACCAGGTACACGAAGATTACCTTATAGAGGATATTTTGCAACGGGCGTTTGCTGCCCGCCACCTGGAAAGGCAGGAGGCAAAAGTGGATTACGACTTTTCTACCCTCACCAACAAATGGACTTCAGTAAAAAAGTCGGAAAATTAATTTGCTGGTTCTGGGAAAATCACTTATCTTTTCCTTCCTTTTTCGGTTAAGCCTTTAAGGCAATAATCTCACTCTTAGCGAATTAAAAATTTCATGGGTTTTATTTGAAAAAAACCTTGCAAAAAATTGCTTGAGAAATGAAAAAGGGTTGTAGTTTTGCAGCCCGTTACAACGAAAGGTTGTGGGAATTAAAGGCAGCAATGCTACGTTCATTGAATCATTATTGAAGTCGCACTGAAGGGAAAAATTTATTTCCCAAAAGGTTTGGCGGAACGAAAAAAATGGTTGTAGATTTGCAGCCCCTAACAACGAAGGTTGTCGGGTAGTGAAGGCAGAGATGCCGCGTTCTTTGAAGCTTATTGAGGTCAGACAAAAAGAAAAAAAAATATTTTTTCAAAAAGGTTTGGCGGAGAGAAAAACGGTTGTATATTTGCACCCGCTTTGAGAGACAGTAAGTGCTCTTAGACGAGAAGAAAAGTAAACAAGTTCATTGACATATTGGTA
>NZ_SNYI01000004.1 GCF_004362865.1 Zeaxanthinibacter enoshimensis
GAGAGAAAAACGGTTGTATATTTGCACCCGCTTTGAGAGACAGTAAGTGCTCTTAGACGAGAAGAAAAGTAAACAAGTTCATTGACATATTGGTAGACAAAAAGCGTTTTATTACTTCGGTAATAGAATCGAAAAATTAACAGAAAATCATTTTGAGACCATTGGGGCTATAAAGGGATGGGAGGAAACTCTTGTTGAATTATGGTCGCGAACATTATTTAAAATCAAACGATGAAGAGTTTGATCCTGGCTCAGGATGAACGCTAGCGGCAGGCCTAACACATGCAAGTCGAACGGTAACAGGGAAAAGCTTGCTTTTCCGCTGACGAGTGGCGCACGGGTGCGCAACGCGTATAGAACCTACCTTTTACTGGGAAATAGCCCATGGAAACGTGGATTAATGTCCCATAATAACATTTGATGGCATCATCTGAATGTTTAAAGCTTTGGCGGTAGAAGATGGCTATGCGTCCCATTAGTTAGTAGGCGAGGTAACGGCTCACCTAGGCTTCGATGGGTAGGGGCCCTGAGAGGGGGATCCCCCACACTGGTACTGAGACACGGACCAGACTCCTACGGGAGGCAGCAGTGAGGAATATTGGACAATGGACGAAAGTCTGATCCAGCCATGCCGCGTGCAGGAAGACGGCCCTACGGGTTGTAAACTGCTTTTATACGGGAAGAATAAGGGGTACGTGTACCCCGATGACGGTACCGTAAGAATAAGGACCGGCTAACTCCGTGCCAGCAGCCGCGGTAATACGGAGGGTCCGAGCGTTATCCGGAATCATTGGGTTTAAAGGGTCCGCAGGCGGGCAATTAAGTCAGGGGTGAAAGGCTGTGGCTCAACCATAGCACTGCCCTTGATACTGGTTGTCTTGAGTTATAGTGAAGTGGCCGGAATATGTAGTGTAGCGGTGAAATGCATAGATATTACATAGAACACCGATTGCGAAGGCAGGTCACTAACTATTGACTGACGCTGATGGACGAAAGCGTGGGGAGCGAACGGGATTAGATACCCCGGTAGTCCACGCCGTAAACGATGGATACTAGCTGTCGGGCTTTCGGGCTCGGCGGCCAAGCGAAAGTGATAAGTATCCCACCTGGGGAGTACGTTCGCAAGAATGAAACTCAAAGGAATTGACGGGGGCCCGCACAAGCGGTGGAGCATGTGGTTTAATTCGATGATACGCGAGGAACCTTACCAGGGCTTAAATGCAGAATGACAGGACCAGAGACGGTCTTTTCTTCGGACATTTTGCAAGGTGCTGCATGGTTGTCGTCAGCTCGTGCCGTGAGGTGTCAGGTTAAGTCCTATAACGAGCGCAACCCCTGTCGTCAGTTGCCAACAGATAATGCTGGGGACTCTGGCGAGACTGCCGGTGCAAACCGCGAGGAAGGTGGGGATGACGTCAAATCATCACGGCCCTTACGTCCTGGGCTACACACGTGCTACAATGGCCGATACAGTGAGCAGCCATCCGGCAACGGAGAGCGAATCTATAAAATCGGTCACAGTTCGGATCGGGGTCTGCAACTCGACCCCGTGAAGCTGGAATCGCTAGTAATCGGATATCAGCCATGATCCGGTGAATACGTTCCCGGGCCTTGTACACACCGCCCGTCAAGCCATGGAAGCCGGGGGTACCTGAAGTCCGTCACCGCAAGGAGCGGCCTAGGGTAAGACCGGTAACTAGGGCTAAGTCGTAACAAGGTAGCCGTACCGGAAGGTGCGGCTGGAACACCTCCTTTCTAGAGAAACGCGATCCAACAGGGTACTTTCATCCTGGCCTTCTCTGGTATTAAATTGATTTTCTGGTCTACCATTATTTTAAAAGATAGTTAGATTCTACTATTAGAGTCTAACAACTGTAATGCAGTCTCATAGCTCAGCTGGTTAGAGCGCTACACTGATAATGTAGAGGTCGGCAGTTCGAGTCTGCCTGAGACTACAAACACTTAGGGAAACTTAAGGTTTTTACGTTCATTGAGAATAAAAGTATTGGAAATTCTAGAAGTTGGGGCTACCGTCAACTGCTTCAAAAGGGGCTGAAGGGTCCCTGGCGAGGGAAGAAAAGACGGGGAATTAGCTCAGCTGGCTAGAGCGCCTGCCTTGCACGCAGGAGGTCACCGGTTCGACTCCGGTATTCTCCACCAAGAAGCTCAACGCTGATAGCGCCCGGGAGGGAGGCTAAGGTATTGAGAGAATTTGGGTGTAAGAGGTCTTATGCTCGTTGATATCAAGAGGTATCGATGTAGAAAGGGCTTTGATAAGCGCAAAGGAAAGTTCATTGACATATTGGGATAGAGTGATGTATAGATCCAGGATCTATACATTATAATAGTAATGAAACACGAATCAAAAAGAGAGGGTACGAAAGTACACGAATAGATTAAAGCAAAGGCGACAAGCTGATTAAGGGCGTATGGGGAATGCCTAGGCTCTCAGAGGCGATGAAAGACGTGATAAGCTGCGAAAAGCTGCGGGGATCGGCACATACGATATGATCCGCAGATATCTGAATGGGGCAACCCACTATACTGAAGGTATAGTATCCCGTAAGGGAAGTAAACCCGGTGAACTGAAACATCTAAGTAGCCGGAGGAGGAGAAAACAAAAGTGATTCCGAGAGTAGTGGCGAGCGAAATCGGAGAAGCCCAAACCAATATTGTTTCGGCAATATTGGGGTAGTAGGACCACAACATTCGATGCGTAATGAACCGGAAGCAACTGGAAAGTTGCACCATAGAGGGTGATAGTCCCGTACGGGTAAAGATCGTTATTGATAGTGGTATCCTGAGTAGCGCGGGGCACGAGAAACCCTGTGTGAATCTAGCGGGACCATCCGCTAAGGCTAAATACTCCTGAGAGACCGATAGTGAACCAGTACCGTGAGGGAAAGGTGAAAAGAACCCTGAACAAGGGAGTGAAATAGAACCTGAAACCATACGCTTACAAGCGGTCGGAGCCCCTTTGGGGGTGACGGCGTGCCTTTTGCATAATGAGCCTACGAGTTGCCGTTGCTAGCGAGGTTAAGATTTTAAGGATCGGAGCCGGAGCGAAAGCGAGTCTGAATAGGGCGCTATAGTTAGCAGTGGCAGACGCGAAACCGTGTGATCTACCCATGGGCAGGTTGAAGCTGTGGTAACACACAGTGGAGGACCGAACCCGTTGACGTTGAAAAGTCTTGGGATGACCTGTGGGTAGGGGTGAAAGGCCAATCAAACTCGGAAATAGCTCGTACTCCCCGAAATGCATTTAGGTGCAGCGTGCAAATAAGTTTTACAGAGGTAGAGCTACTGATTGGATGCGGGGGCTTCACCGCCTACCAATTCCTGACAAACTCCGAATGCTGTAAAATGTTTTTGCGCAGTGAGGGCATGGGTGCTAAGGTCCATGTCCGAAAGGGAAACAACCCGGATCACCGGCTAAGGTCCCCAAGTGTGTGCTAAGTTGAAAAAACGCGGTGGAACTGCATAGACAGCCAGGATGTTGGCTTGGAAGCAGCCATTCATTTAAAGAGTGCGTAACAGCTCACTGGTCGAGCGGTTCCGCATGGATAATGATCGGGCATAAGCACACCACCGAAGCCGTGAATTCTGATCTTCGAGATCAGAGTGGTAGGGGAGCATTGTAGTGCCGCTGAAGGTGTTCTGCGAGGAATGCTGGAGGAACTACAAACGAAAATGTAGGCATAAGTAACGATAATGCGGGCGAGAAACCCGCACGCCGAAAGACCAAGGTTTCCCCAGCTATGCTAATCAGCTGGGGGTCAGTCGGGACCTAACGCGAACCCGAAAGGGGCAGTGGATGGACAAGCGGTTAATATTCCGCTACCCGCTATACATTAAAAGCGACGGAGATGTGGCGTTGGTGCGCACAGACGGAATTGTGCGTTGAATCCTTCGTAAGGAGGAGATAGTACAACAAGGCTACGGCTGCGTTGATAATCCAGCTTAACATCTTCCTAGAAAAGCAAGTATAGCGGCCCGTACCGTAAACCGACACAGGTGGTCGGGATGAGTATTCTAAGGCGCTCGAGAGATTCATGGTTAAGGAACTAGGCAAAATAGACCTGTAACTTCGGGAGAAAGGTCGCCCTGTAGCAATACAGGGCCGCAGTGAAAAGGTCCAGGCGACTGTTTATCAAAAACACAGGGCTCTGCTAAATCGAGAGATGAAGTATAGGGCCTGACACCTGCCCGGTGCCGGAAGGTTAAGGGGAGATGTAATTCCTTTTGGATGAAGCATTGAACTGAAGCCCCGGTAAACGGCGGCCGTAACTATAACGGTCCTAAGGTAGCGAAATTCCTTGTCGGGTAAGTTCCGACCTGCACGAATGGTGCAACGATCTGGACACTGTCTCAACCATGAGCTCGGTGAAATTGTAGTATCGGTGAAGATGCCGGTTACCCGCAGTGGGACGAAAAGACCCCGTGCACCTTTACTATAGCTTCGTATTGACCTTGGGCAACCAATGTGTAGGATAGCTGGGAGGCTTTGAAGCTGCGTCGCCAGGCGTGGTGGAGCCATTGTTGAAATACCAGCCTTTGTTTGTTCGGGGCCTAACCCTGTAAATCAGGGAACAGTGCGTGGTGGGTAGTTTGACTGGGGTGGTCGCCTCCAAAAGAGTAACGGAGGCTTCTAAAGGTGCCCTCAGTACGGTTGGCAATCGTACGTAGAGTGCAATGGCACAAGGGCGCTTGACTGTGAGACATACAGGTCGAACAGGTACGAAAGTAGAGCATAGTGATCCGGTGGTTCCGCATGGAAGGGCCATCGCTCAAAGGATAAAAGGTACGCCGGGGATAACAGGCTGATCTCCCCCAAGAGCTCACATCGACGGGGGGGTTTGGCACCTCGATGTCGGCTCGTCACATCCTGGGGCTGGAGAAGGTCCCAAGGGTTGGGCTGTTCGCCCATTAAAGTGGCACGCGAGCTGGGTTCAGAACGTCGTGAGACAGTTCGGTCTCTATCTACTGCGGGCGTTAGAAATTTGAGTGGCCCTGACCCTAGTACGAGAGGACCGGGTCGGACTGACCGCTGGTGTACCGGTTGTCCCGCCAGGGGCATTGCCGGGTAGCTACGTCGGGATGGGATAAGCGCTGAAAGCATATAAGCGCGAAACCCGCCACAAGATGAGATTTCTTTAAAGGATCGTGGGAGATGACCACGTTGATAGGCCACAGGTGGAAGTGCTGTAAAGTACGTAGCCGAGTGGTACTAATTATCCGTCAGGCTTGCGCCAGAGACTTGCTTTAATTTTAGTAAGGTATTATCATCCTTTCTCTTTGATCGCGTTTTTGATCATTTACATTCTATCCTTTTATGTCAAGATATTAGTTACATCATCCGTGATGTAACAGTCCACAGGCTCTCTAAGAGCACAAGGACTTAAAACTTGGGTGGCCATGGCGACGGGGCCCACCCCTTTCCATTCCGAACAGGGAAGTTAAGCCCGTCTGCGCCGATGGTACTGCCACTAGGTGGGAGAGTAGGCCGCCGCCTTCTTTGAAGACCTCTACAGCAATGTAGGGGTCTTTTTTTTTGCCCTATACTCAAC
>NZ_SNYI01000005.1 GCF_004362865.1 Zeaxanthinibacter enoshimensis
GATAATGATAAAAAATGAACAAATTAGAATGTAATCAAAAAGGCCAGCTAAAAAACGTTTAAAAAGGTGAGGCTTGGTAAAACTATTATTGGTCTTAATGGTTGTCATTTAAAAATGTATGGTAACGGCCCCGGCTATGCTTTCGGCGGTATTCCCGGCGTTGCGCGAGCGTTGGGTCTCCTGGTGTTTTTTGCCAGGAGAGATTAGCGTGGGCAGGCGCGACGCCGACCAAAATAGTCAGGTCCAGGTTTAGTTTGGAATAAATGTAGGAAATTTTCGGAAAGCAGGTTGTGCCGCTGAAGTATAGCCGTTGTTACCTAATGTTGCGCGACCCAAGCCATCGGTAATCACCCGACCACAGCAAGGATAGCCCTAAGTAAAAGTTTCCCGTACGGATCCTCCAATATTTTTTTAGAGGTTAATGCTAGTGAGAGGGAAGTGTTTCATTCTTCCAAGAACGCTTATTGATTTTTCCTTAAAGCGCAATTGTAGGTAACGTGTACGGGTATGCGCAGTAGCGGATTTGGTGCACCGCGCCTAACCAGGTTCAGGTTTTAAATATAGAGGAAAAATGCGATAGGGGGGAGAGGGCTAGCTATTGGACATACCCGTTGTTAGCTGTAGTTTATTAAAATTCGATTTCATGTTCATCGCAATACCAGTGAGGTTCGCAACCGGTTACTTCACAGCCACCTAATCGGATTTTTCCTTTCTCCACTTTTTTCAGTAAACGTTTATCAGGTAAACCATAAACGATGGGAATAACCGATTTGCATTTCTCATTCACAGGACAAAATTTGGAACTTTGCTGATCATAGCAAGGACCAGGAGGTAATCCAAGTACTAATAAGGAATCTGAATAAGACGATACGTTAATATTAGGAATGGTATCTTTTCCGTACCCAATTGCTGATACCACTAAGTCATATGTGCCGGGATTTATATTATTTAAAAAGTATTCACCCTCTACGTTGGTTTGAGCTCCAATTTTAGTGCCACTTACCAGTATAATTGCTCCGGGAATAACCGTAGAATCTTTTTTAAAGATCACCTTTCCTTTTATCGCAGATTGTGAAAAGCAAGCGAGAGAGTAAAAAAGAATACAGATGAATACTAAATGTGAGTGCATAAATTACAGCTAACGGTCAGGGCTATGCGCCGTAGCGACTTTGGACAGTTGTTTGGAGCTGGCACCGGGCAAGCCCAAGCGATCATACAAGGAGTTATCACCCCAAGATCACCATTCCATGATCTCTCCAAACAACTGGCTTTCGCAAAGCGATGACCAGATTTATTAGGTATTAAATATAGAGTAAATATTCTTGAGTGCAGGAGGGAAGCTATGGCTCATAGCCGTTGTTGGGCACAGTATTAATCTATCACAGTTCTTTTTATCCAGTTTTCCACTTCTTTATTTTCCGAGTTGACAACTAGAAAATCGAAGGTTTTAAAATTATTTGTCATCAGAAACTGAGTTTGGTACGTGGTAATTCCGTCCCTCGTCATTCGATATTTGATTTTGATGTAATCAGATTTGTTGGTCTGGACAAATTTATTTTCCAGACGTTTATACTTAATCCCGCTTTCATCCCACCCTCTTTCGATTGAGGACCTTACCATTCCCAGATATTGATTCGCAATTGATTTATCCAGTGGCACATATTCCCCGAGTCTTATAAAAATGTAATTGGTCACATTTGTCGTGTCTACAAAGATTTGATTTCCGAAAATTCCCCTTTCTTCAAGTCTCTCGTATTCTAGTGTGAGATACTCCTCCAAATCGGGCCTATTGATGGCTATAACTTGGGCATTTGCCAACTCAGGACCCGTGATCTTTTTATAGCTTTTTGGTAAAATGATTTTACCGTTTAGAAAGCCCAGATAATGTTCTTTGTAGTCGGTTGATTCAATTGACTTCTTTTGGATACTTTCACCGCAACTAAAAAGAATCAGAATTACTAAAAAAATAGTTTTCTTCATATTGTGCCCAACGGTCAGGGCTATGAGTAGTTGCGTGGTTTAGCACTTGATTTAGCAGGTACACACCAAGTTGGAAATTCCGAAAGAATTTCCAAAGTAGGCAAGAACAAGCAATTACTTATAGCCATTGTTGGCTGCTGGCTTTTTTCAGTTTATTTTCTTAAAAATCATTGGCATAGCTCCTCCGTCGATTGCATTCATATCAACTAATTTCAAGGATTTTACCATTTTTAAGGTTGTCGTTTTGTAATGTTGAAAATGAGGTGTCTCCAAATGCGCTTCATAGGCCTTTGTGTTCGAATAAATTTCCAATATTCTAATTTCGGTTGGGTTTTCTTTTTGATACATCGGATAAATTGAAATAACTCCAGGTTCCAATTCCACAGAAGCTTTGGATTCCTCTTTAAGTATTGCCAGATACTCCTCTAAATATTCTGGGATTATTTCTATTTCCGATATTCTAATCATCATATCGTTAATATTATATTTTTCACTTCGTTGTTCTTGTCCGCAAGAAATTAAGAATATGATGGTCAAAAATATCAAGAATGATTTTCTCATTTGTAATTTTTTTCAGCTTGCTGCCAACGGTCAGGGCTATGCGCCGTAGCGAATTGTGACAGTTGTTTGGATCTTACCCCTGGCAATACAAGGCGATCATACAAGGAGTTATCTTCCGAAGATCACCATTCCCTGGTCTTTCTAAACAACTGGCTATCGCAGAACGCTAACCTGGTTATTTTTTTTAAATATAGAGTAAATATTCTTGAGTGCAGGAGGGAAGCTATGGCTCATAGCCGATGTTGGCAAATGTTAAGTTTGTTAGTCCTTAACTTCAGTTGATTCTAAATCGTTAATTCGGTTTTGAAGCTTTTCAATCTTTTCCTCAATTGCTTCAATTTCACTGTTCCTTTTAGAATCGTCTCTTACGATAACAAGGATTGTGATAAGCAGCGATAATACGGGTACAGCTATTTGGACAAAATCTATAAGACCATCTTTAATAATTTTTCTGTTTCTTACTTGATATTTCTTATTGGATAGAGACTCAAGTCCATTACTAGGATTTATGTAACATCCATACCAGTCATCCTTCTTAAATTCAACTACCTCTTCGGCCTTACGCATTTCAGCTAAAAGCAATTTTCTTTGATGCTCAGTGATTTTCAGTAAGGATCTAATTTCAGAATACGGAATTCCGGCCTCTATTCCAGGAACTGAATCTTTCTCCTCTTTGAGTCGGCTATATTTTTCAGCAAGACGCTTAAGTAATTGGTGTTTTTTACGATTAAACCTCATAATATTTGCCAACGGTCTTGTGTATGGTTAGTTGCGGACTTTTCCAACGGAAAATGTCCCTCTGACCTTAATGATAATTGATTGGAGGAGATTCCGTTTTAGGAATCCAGCCGCAATTAATTATACACTTTGTTGGCAATAGTTTTTATCTTCTTATTAATTCCACCAGGGAATCAATTTCCATTTGACTAATCTCATATTTTTCGTAAAATTCAGTTTTAGTGCGATTTAGTTTTCTTGTCTCAGAATTAAGTCCCAATGCCAATTCTTTGATGATAACTGAAAAATCTCCCTCATTGTCCTGAATTGAATCTTTAATTAATCCCAGAAAAATTTCAAATTCCTTTTCAAAATTCTTGACAGATTTCAAATAGTCCATCACTCCGTTTGTCAAAGTCATGTCAGGATATTTGGATTTTTCAGTTTCCAATATCTCCAAATAGCTTTCGGCAGTTTCATTAATTTTGATGGTCATACTGTCTAATTTGGTCAAATTCGATTTGTCCAAGGACAGATTCCCACTTTTTTTGGCATCTACTATCTTTTGCAAATAGGGATTCCTATTATTAAATAGAACTGCCGTTTCATTTTGAGCCTCCAGACACAGTTTTATATTATCTAAGGTTTCTTTTTTTGAAGGCTCACAGCTTGAGATAAAGACCAAAAGAAGTAGGGTTAGAAGTATGTTTACCTTTTCCAAATTAATTTTTTCAAATTATTGCCAACGGTCTGGGCTATGCGCCGTAGCGAATTAGGACAGTTGTTTGGAACTAACCCCAGGCAAGCCTTATCGATCAGACAATGAGTTATCTCCTATAATCACCATGCCTTTATTTTTTCCAAACAACTGGCTTTCGCAAAGCGATGACCAGATTAATTAGGTATTAAATATAGAGTAAATATTCTTGAGTGCAGGAGGGAAGCTATGGCTCATAGCCGTTGTTACCCACAGTTTTAGTAGAATCGAGGACAATAGACTTCAAACTTTAAATCAGTATGAGCCATTATAAAGTCAATAGCTTTTTGACTATTTTTTTCATGTTTGAGAGTCATGATTCTATTTTTCGCAGTATGATTTTCATTAAGTAGGTATATATCGAAAGCCCCAAATTTATTGGCCAAGTCAGGCTTTGCGGCTGAGAAAAATCCATACTTCTGTCGCTTGTTGGATTTAAGGATCGCACAAACAGGTTTATCCTGGATAGCTAATTTCTGTTTAATCAGTAATAGTCTTCCTATGAAGTATCCCCTATACAAGTTTTCATTCTTATAGTAAAATCCTTTCTTCGAAAGGATCCAAATAATTAAAATTATAAATGTTACACTCAAAAATATCGCCCACGTAAATAACTTAAATTCAAATTCTTGAGAAATTAGAATACTCAATTTTACAACAGGATAGAGTTCTACTAACAAAAGTACATTTAGAGCTAAGAATATAGAAATATGGATTTTTTGTTGAAAGGTAAGTGTTGATTCTAACGGCAGTTGGTTCATTTTAAAAATTGTGGGTAACGGTCTCGTATAACCGTCAGTTGCGGTTTTTAAATAGTAAGATTTTCAACTGGCAATATCTCTTAAAAGGAACGAATTATCCGCCGTTCCGAGCGAAGCGAACAGCGCAGCAAATTGCGGTTATACATTGTTGTAACACGTTTTTATTTTATTTCACAATAC
>NZ_SNYI01000006.1 GCF_004362865.1 Zeaxanthinibacter enoshimensis
AGTTTTTCTAAATTCCTTTGACTTGCAGCAAGTTAAAAAAACTATGAATGTTATGAATATTATGATATGCTTCACTAAAATGTTTTACAACGGTCCAGGCTATGCTTTCGGCGGTATTCACGGCGTTGCGCGAGCGTTGGGTCTCCTGGTGTTTTTTGCCAGGAGAAATTAACGTAGGAAAGGCGCGACGCCGACCAAAGTAGTCAGGTCCAGGATTAGTTTGGAATAAATGTAGTAAATTTTCGGAAAGCAGGATGTGCCGCTGAAGTATAGCCGTTGTTGTGCTTAGTTCTTATATTCTATCATCATCGAGCTAGCCCCGCCTTTGGGATCGTATACAGCAGTAATATTGCCCCATTCAAATTCCCTTAGCTTACCGATTTCTCGATTCATCCATTTTTTAAAATACTTTAATTTTTTCAGCTCTTCCTCCTCAGTCCATGAGTCCCAGGTTGAGTTAAGATTAAAAGGATGTCTATCTACAATGAAGGAAATTTGATCAAGTTTTTCATATTTGAAACCAAGAGAAAATAAGAAATACTCGTTTTCAATTTTGATATTTTTGATGTTAATCCATCGCCACTCGTTACCCATTTCTAGGGTTTCTTGGGATTCTCCTAATTCTAAGTTTTTAATTTCAAGGAAACCAGAATTTGGCCCAATACTCAGATTACTATTAACTATTATATTTCCGGTTTTTGAGTCGATCATTAGAATTAAGCACAACGTGTACGGCTATGCATCCGTTGCGAATTCAAGACAGTTGTTTGGACGTGGATCAGGCGTTAAGTCCAAGCCTTCATACAGTGAGTTCTCTTCGGACATCACCATACCTTTATCTTCTCCAAACAACTGGCTCATGCACGAATGCTAACCAGATTATTTTGCTTTAAATATAGAGTAAATTTTCTTGAGAGTAGGAGAGAAGCAATGGGGTATAGCCGCTGTTGTAGTACGTTATTCCATTATCCCCCCAGTACGTTTATCTGTTCCTGCTTCTAGTTCGCGAAGTAATGATTCTACTATATTTCTTTTTATTTCATTAAACGACTTGCCAAGCTTTTCAGAATATAAGTTTGCACCATGAATTGCTAAATCGGCGAGCATATAACCAAAGTCTAATTCGTCCCCCTGAAGTTCTGAATTAATGGTAACATGTTGTTCTTCAAAGGCCGCCCATACACGAATCAGTTCAAAAGAGTGAGGATCTTCTTTGGCTAAAGGAGGAATAATTAATTCATTCATTTTTAATGTACTACAACGGTCAGGGCTATGCGCCGTAGCGATTTCAGACAGTTGTTTGGAGCTGACCCTTGGCTAGCCTAAGCGATCATGCAAGGAGTTATCTTCCCAAGATCAGCATTCCCTGGTCTTTCCCAAACAACTGGCTTTCGCAAAGTGATGACCAGTTTAATTAGGTATTAAATATAGAGTAAATATTCTTGAGTGCAGGAGGGAAGCTATGGCTCATAGCCGATGTTGTAGGTAGTTTTAGCCTGACAAGTCACATAATTTTTGATCAACAGTTAAGTCAAATTCTTGCGTTAAGGTACATTGGTTTGTCCAATAGGAGTTGGGAAGGACCTTCCTAGCGTTTGATTTGTTAAAGAGAAAACTCATGTAGTTATTAGCTGATAAATAGGCTATATACTCTTGGTCTTTCTTAAAAATTGGCAGCCCACATGATGCTCGAGACTTAGCTGTATATATTGTAATTATTTGTTCAGCCAAGTCTCCTTTGTACAATCTTTCAACCCGGAATTCAACCTTGATCAAATCCATATCAAGGAATTGCGCCTGAGTATTCTCATCGGAATAGGTTCTTTTAATATCCTCCACTTCACTCTCCGCAAAAAGACTTTCAAATTTTACATGTTCAGTTTTAAGAACCCTTCCGTTAATAATAATCTCGGAACCTTGATAAGCATCCTTAATACTTTCAGGCGTAGTGCATTTGCATGCATAAGTTGAAAATGTGCCCATAAGTAATAACACGAAAAGGATTTTAAGTTGTTTCATATAAAATTACCTACAACGGTCAGGGCTATGATTTCGGCGCTGTTTTACGGCGTTGCGCAAGCGGTGGATCTCCCGGTGTTTTTTACCGGGAGTAATTAGCGCTGGCAAAGCGCGACGCCGACCTCACAGTCTCACCTGGTTTAGTTTGGATTAAATGTAGGAAATTTTCGGAATACCGAAAGCAGCGCTGAATTATAGCCAGTGTTGTGTGTAGTTTTTATTTATTATCCATTGTGTGGACTTCAAATTCGAAATAGTATTTTCTGCTTTGTGAAGGAATAATTGAATCCGTTACTTCAAATCCGTAAAAGTCCCAAACGTAACCTCTGATTGTATTTTTTCCTGGATTCGCGAAAGTTTTTCCGAATACGGCACTATGTCTTTTGTCCTTACTTTGTAACCATTTTTGATTAAATGAGTCTATTTCCAAGTTTGCAAAAAATTCCATAGCTAATTCATACTCATTTGATAAGTCTTTCTTTAAAGTGTCCTCCCCATTTTCTTCCAATGCCACAAATATTTGAGAATTTTTATTGGTGAATTCAGAGTCTAATAAGATAGCTATCGCCTTTAAAGGTTGATTAACCCTTGAAGAGTCCAAAAGTTTTACGACTACAGTTGGTTCCGTTTGCGATTTAGTACTCTCTTTTCCCTCACAGGCAGGCAAAAGAATTAGAAGGAAAAAAACTATGATTTGAAACGCGTTTTTCAATTGGGTTAAATTACACACAACGGTCAGGGCTATGCGCCGTAGCGACTTTGGACAGTTGTATGGAGAGAACCCCTGGCCTTCCCAGGCGATCATCCAAGGAGTTATCTTCCGAAGATCACCATTCCATGGTTTTTCCAAACAACTGGCTTTCGCAAAGCGCTAACCAGTTTAAATAGGTATTAAATATAGAGTAAATATTCTTGAGTGCAGGAGGGAAGCTATGGCGTATAGCCGATGTTAGCAAATGTTATTTTGAGTCGTTATTGGCAATTTTTTGAATTAGTATCAATAGAATTCCAATAAGAATCAAAATGTGTGGCAAATACGTTGGCCAAGCTCCCTTCCAAATAAGTACCAATATGTAAATACTTAAACCGTTTAATATAGATATAACTAGGAGAAGAATTAAATTAATCCATTCAGGATTTTTCCAGGTGATATTTATTGAAAGAAGAACTATACTTAATGCAATCAGGAGAGGAATAATAATCCCTACTATTAATTCTAAGTCCAATTTTAATATTTGCTAACGGTCTCGTATAACCGTCAGTTGCGGTTTTTAAAGAGTAAGATTTTCAACTGGCAATATCTTTTTATAGGAACGAATTATTCGCCGTTCCGAGCGAAGCGAACAGCGCAGCAAATTGCGGTTATACATTGTTGTACACAGTACTTTTATTTCCATTTTTCTATTAATTCAGCAACTCCTTTTTTAATTCCGTCATAAAAGTTTCCATTTTTAAATTCAGGAATTATGGTTTGGTCAATTACATATTTGCAAATTTCGTCTGTCAAAATTTTTTCAGTTCCGCTTCCAGTCGCAATTCCAATTTGTCGGCAATGATTGCACACAACTATTGTCAATCCGTTATCTTTTTCCGCTGTTCCAACGCCCCAATTATTTCCCAAATCAGTCGCGTATTTTTGGATATTGTTATACGGTTTAATGCTATCAATTGTTACCACTACAATTTGCCTCGTAGTTTCAATGTCGTAGTTATAAAGAATTTTAGTTAATTCAGTCCGTTGTGATTCCGTAAAGATTTGTCCGTAATCATTTATAATTCCAATCGGTTCTGGAAAATTGCTTTTTTCCATTTCCGAAAAGTCAAATTCAGGTGTCGGTTTTTTGGTTTCAATTTCCTGTGCAAAACCCTTGCAAGAAAGCAAATTCAAGGTCAGAAATAGGATTAATATTTTAGATCCGATTTTCATTTCAGGTATTGTGTACAACGTTCAGGGCTATGATTTCGGCGCTGTTTTTCGGCGTTGCGCAAGCGGTGGATCTCCCGGCATTTTTTGACGGGAGTAATTAGCGCTGGCAAAGCGCGACGCCGACTTCACAGTCACGCCTGGTTTAGTTTGGTTTAAATGTAGGAAATTTTCGGAATACGGAAA
>NZ_SNYI01000007.1 GCF_004362865.1 Zeaxanthinibacter enoshimensis
TCGGAAGATAACTCCTTGTATGATCGCTTGGGCTAGCCAGGGGTCAGCTCCAAACAACTGTCCAATGTCGCTACGGCGCATAGCCCAGACCGTTGGGCGTAATTTTGGAGCACTCTTTGATACTCAATTTATATGAGGTTGCTATATCACTTTTTGCTGATCATTTCTTTGATCACATTATCGGCTAGCGCGCAAGAAAAATCGATTTCAAAGTTCGATCTTTATGGCTGTTGGGTAATGGAGCGTGCAGAAAAGGGTCAACAGCCTGATCAATTGCACTACAGTCCTTGTGATAGTGCAAATCCGGATCTCAGAATCAAGTCTTCCCTGATTGAGTTACAGGCATATAACCGATGTATAATCCAGGCCTTAATATTTAGTCCCATGAATTGTAATGGAAGGACTGAGACACTGCAGAGTACATGGTCTTATGATGAGAATACAGGTTTGGTGATCATTTATTACCCTGAAGATTATCTAGCGGAGTATTATGAACTTTTAAAAGAAGATTTTCCCGAGAAAGAATTTCCTATTCCCCCGGTGAAAGAGACTTTTAGAATTACCAGTATGAACGATGGGAAGTTGATAATTGATAAAACTACGCCCAACATCGGCTATGAGCCATAGCTTCCCTTCTGCACTCAAGAATATTTACTCTATATTTAAAAAATAAATAAAACGGTTATCGCTCTGCGAAAGCCAGCTGTTTGGAAAGGTCAAGGAATGGTGATATTGGGAAGATAACTCATTGTATGATCGCTTGGGCTAGCCAGGGGTCAGCTCCAAACAACTGTCCAAGTCGCTCCGGCGCATAGCCCTGACCGTTCTACGCAAGCTCTAATGAATTACACCGAATCACTTACTTATAAATTCATCGAAATAGAGAAAAGCCTAGTTGAACTACAATATCTGAGGACTGATCTAACCTATATCGCAAATCAGGATTCTATTTATTTCGAGAGTACCGTAAAGGATTCTTTTTTCTTTAAAAGAGTTTTTATCAATGGTACACGATTGGTTTTCATAAACCTTCACATGCTTCTAAATAAAAAAGAGGATTTTAGTATTTATAGCATCTTGGATTTCATTCAATCAAATTACCAGGCAATCGAATGGCATAGGGATTTTGACAAATACTTTTTAATATCCTTATATCAGAAGCTGGAGCACTTGGACATCAATATACTTGCAGAGCTTAAAACACTTCGAGATAAATATCTTGTTCACAACGATTCAAATAAAAAATCCTTCCCTGTCCGTATTGGATTAGAGGATGCATGGCATATTCTGGATTGTCTTAATGAAATATATGCTGCTATTAGGCTACGTTTCGACAATAGACAATTAATATTTGAGATTTATGGAGATAAACCTGTTGAAGTGATGAATCTTTATCGATATAAGAAAATTAGATCGTACAGTTTGGAACGAATTACTTCACCTTCATTACAGGATTTGAATAATATCAGGATGATTATAAAAGACAAGGAGCCAGCGTAGAACAACGGGTATGCCCAATAGCTAGCTCTCCCAATCCTATCGCATTTTTCCTCTATATTTAAATCCTGAACCTGGTAAGGCGCGGTGCCCCAGATCCGCTACTGCGCATACCCTAACACGTTGGGGCACATTATAAAAATGGAATTTACAGGAGTAACATACACAGGACTAAGTATTACAGACCAAGAAACTTTAGATAAACTACCAAATAACTTCTCAGACTTTTTCGGACAGGTTAACGGGATTATCGCATTTAACGGGGGACTGCACATCAGAGGTTGTGTCAATGCTCCTGACTGGCACTCAATAAAATACTATTGGACTGGAGAGGGAGCTCTTCACAAAAAATACGAGGAACTTGACGAACAGGACATACCATTTGGACAGGACTGCTTGGGTGATCAATTCCTGTTAAGGAATTTAACCGTACATCAATTAAGTGGAGAAACTGGAGACCTCGAAAACCTTGGGCTGACTTTCGAACAATTTATTTCCAACGCAATAGAAGATCCGATGAACTTTTTATCACTTCAACCGCTCCAGCAGTTTCTTAATCAGGGAGGCCACCTAACTCCTGGAGAATCGTTGAGTGTTTACCCACCTTTCTGCACAAAGGAATCAGCTAACGGAGTTAGTATTAAAAATGTTCCAACTAAAGAAAGAATTGATTTTCTTGCGAACTTCTATCAACAACTAAAAGATCTAGGAGAAGGTCAACAAATTCAGATTAAAATTAATTAAAACGTGCCCCAACATCGGCTATATGCCATAGCTTCCCTCCTACACTCAAGAATATTTACTCTATATTTAAAAAAATAAATAACTAGGTTAGCGTTATGCGATAGCCAGTTGTTTGGTAAGACCTGGGTATGGTGATCTTCGGAAGATAACTCCTTGTATGATCGCTTGGGCTAGCCAGTGGTCAGCTCCAAACAGCTGTCTGAAATCGCTACGGCGCATAGCCCTGACCGTTGTGTGTAATTTATGCAACCGAACGAAATCAAACTGAATGGGAATATTTGGAAACTTATTTGGAAGGAAAAAGTTAAAAACTACTGACTCGGATTTTGGGGTAATTGAGAGTTTCAGCACAAGAGGAAACGATGTAGGCTGGTTAATAAACAAGATTTATTTGAACTCTCAAATTGAAATACTAATTGCAGGAGACAAAGAAGGAATTGCTGAAAACCAAAAACGTATTTTACTCAACGCACTGAATAACGAAACGGAAATAAAATCTGAATCGGAAAAAGCTCTGAAGGAGCAATATTCAAATGCAAATATGGAATTCGAATCAGTCGAAAAGCATTTTGACTTAAAAGGAATTTCCGTGAGAAATGATGGATTTGAAATGGCTTTCCAACAAAGAAATGAACCATACTATTTCTTTAACGTCCATTTTGAGAATAATAAACAAGTTGGAGTTTCAATAGATGGATAAAGGCCAAAACTACACACAACAACGGGTATACCCAATAGCTGGCCCTCTCCTTCCTATCGCATTTTTCCTCTATATTTAAACTCTGAACTTGGTTAGGCGCGGTGCACCAGATCCGCTACTGCGCATACCCGTAACCGTTACCATACATTTTTAAATGACAACCATTCAGACCAATAATAGTTTTACCAAGCCTCACCTTTTTAAACGTTTTTTAGCTGGCCTTTTTGATTACATTCTAATTTGTTCATTTTTTATCATTATC
>NZ_SNYI01000008.1 GCF_004362865.1 Zeaxanthinibacter enoshimensis
CGGAAAATAACTCCTTGTATGATTACCTGGGCTTGCCTAAGGTTAGTTCCAAACAACTGCCACAATCCGCTACGGCGCATAGCCCTGACCGTTGTGTGCAATGTAGAAAATGCAAATACTAATTATCTTAATAGCGACCCTTTTCATTTCCAGTTGTAACGGAACTAAAAATCTGACCGAGCTATCAGTATTAACAATTGATAACCGACCTGTAAACAAATTGATCGTGGACAGAAAACCCGATTACGGAATTGATGGAAGGGACGGATGCGTTGTTATGGGAGAAATTTCGATGGACATATATGGATTTGAAAATGGAAAATCAATACGCGGAAAAGTATTCGGGTCGGAAACAAGAGATCCTTTAGTAAATGCAAAATTGACTTTATTTATTGACCAAGAAGGTTCGACTAAAAAAATTGAAATTGTGGCAAATGAAGACGGAATTTACCAATCTGTACTGAACGGAAAATTGAGTAAAATTGAGGTGGATTATATCGCATATCGGACTTTAAGAATTGACATTGGAAAACTTTAAAAACACTGCACACAACATCGGCTATATGCCATAGCTTCCCTCCTGCACTCAAGAAAATTTACTCTATATTTAATACCTAATTAATCTGGTCAGCGCTTTGCGAAAGCCAGTTGTTTGGAGAGATCATGGAATGGTGATCTTGGGATGATAACTCCTTGTATGATCGCTTGGGCTTGCCCGGTGCCAGCTCCAAACAACTGTCCAAAGTCGCTACGGCGCATAGCCCTGCACGTTGTGGTTAATTTTAAAAAGAACATTTGTAAATGCGAACAAAATACTTTCTGCTACTCTTTGTTCTACTTCATCTCGTATATACTTCGTGCGGTACAACCCGTTCAATATCCTCCTCGAATGTGAAAGTGCACTATCTCAAAAAGGAATTTTGGAAATTACCGGATGTAATAATCGAGGTTTATGATTTTAATACAAAAAAGAGTTGGCCGGCCTTTATAGAGGTAAATGGCCTAATACAAGATTGGGATCGAGAGGGTGATGAAATGGGAAAATTTAAACTACAACTTAGACCAGGTAAACATAATTTGGTCATAGCTAGTATTGGAATGGAAACATTAACTCTCAAAAAACTTAATGTAACTGAAAGCGACTCAATAATTATAAAGGCCTATTTAGAAGATTCAAAAGAAATTCTCTATGATCATTAAAACTAACCACAACAACGGCTATAATTCAGCGCTGCTTCCGGTATTCCGAAAATTTCCTACATTTATTCCGCACTAAACCAGGCCAGACTGTGAGGTCGGCGTCGCGCTTTGCCAATCTGCCTGCCGGCAGGCAGGCGCTAACTACTCCCGGTAAAAAACACCGGGAGATCCACCGCTTGCGCAACGCCGCAAAACAGCGCCGAAATCATAGCCCTGACCGTTGTGCTTCATTTGAAAAAGGAAACCGATAAAATTAAGAGGGTTGAGATTGACGAAAAAGGTCAACTACTGATTTTTCCAGAGACCTTGAAATTTCCGATGATCTATAGAACGGCTACCGAAGTACATTGGGACCCGGAATGTAAATGTCTCTACTCGCCACGACCAAGGGAATGGACGTATTACGATTGGTATAAACACATTCTTGAAGTGGTGGAAAATGAAGGAAACTACAAACTCAAACTGACTGACAGAACTGAATGGAACAACATTCCCAAAGAATTGAAAACTGAAATTATGAAAGAAAGAAAAACGAAGCACAACAACGGCTATGAGCCATAGCTTCCTTCCTCCACTCAAGAATATTTACTCTATATTTAATAAATATATAAATCGGTTATTGCTTTGCGAAAGCCAGTTGCTTGGAAAGACATGGAAATGGTAATCTTGGGATGATAACTCCTTGTATGATCACTTAGGCTAGCCAGGGGTCAGCTCCAAACAACTGTCCAAAGTCGCTACGGCGCATAGCCCTGACCGTTGTACACAATTATGAGAAACTTTTGTATCTCGATCTTATTTTTGAGTTCAATTCAATTATTTAGTCAAGATACCAAGGCAATTGAACTACAAAAATACTGGATTAGCAAGGCTCAACAGGATTTACATACGAACAACGTATGGGGAGCATTTTGCCAGTATTATTTTGCATACGAAATGGCACCTGATAATGAGGAAGGGAAAAACTCGTTGGAGCTTGCAGACTCGCTTAGAACAATACTGCGAACGGATTTAAAACATAGACTTAAAGGAGTATGGAAAATCCACGTTTTCGGACGTATAAAATCTGAAAACGACAGGGCACATTACACCAGATTAGGAAAATTCTTGAAAATCTCAGACGATTCAATTGTATTCTTTAAGAGAAGAACAGATCTAAAATCAAACAATTTTAAATCCAAGCAAGCAATTAAGTTTTGTGACTTGGAGACCATGTTACCCGTATATAATGATATCATCCATAGTAATGGTAATATTTGGAATTATCATGTTGAGGAAAACGGAGAAGTATTGAGAATCACCGATAGCGGTGAATTACTTGGTGATAAAAGTAGATCAGAGATTATTAGTCATCCTTCAGGATATACATACAAGCGAATAAGATAACTGTGTACAACACTGGCTATAATTCAGCGCTGCTTTCCGTATTCCGAAAATTTCCTACATTTAAACCAAACTAAACCAGGCGAGACTGTGAAGTCGGCGTCGCGCTTTGCCAGCGCTAATTACTCCCGTCAAAAAATGTCGGGAGATCCACCGCTTGCGCAACGCCGTAAAACAGCGCCGAAATCATAGCCCTGACCGTTGGCAAACATTGTTAATGAAAATAATTCCAAAGTCTAATTTCGAATTTGAGACAATTCTCAAGCCAATAGAATTAAAGAAGAGCTTGGAAGATAATGTCATGCCAACAA
>NZ_SNYI01000009.1 GCF_004362865.1 Zeaxanthinibacter enoshimensis
AGTGGGTGATATCTGGGCCCAAACCATCGTAATCGAAACTGACTGATTGATTGATTAAAACGTATGGTAACACTGGCTATAATTCAGCGCTGCTTTCCGTATTCCGAAAATTTCCTACATTTAAACCAAACTAAACCAGGCGTGACTGTGAAGTCGGCGTCGCGCCTTGCCAACGTTAATTTCTCCTGGCAAAAAACACCAGGAGACCCAACGCTCGCGCAACGCCGGGAATACCGCCGAAATCATAGCCCTGACCGTTGGCAACAATATGAAAAACCGAAAACTTTGAGAATTAAAACAGTATTTTTCATATCATTCTTTTTTTGCTTTTTCTCTGTATTTGGACAACGGACTTTAAGAGGAAAAACTATCGACCAATTTTCAGAAAGTGCCATTGGAATCACAATATTCGACAAAGACACAATCAAAATCGGACAAACTGACTTGAATGGGTATTTCCAAATTAAAGTACCCAAAGAAACAAATAAATTGATTTTTGCTGGAGTTGGCTATGAATGGGCAGTTGTTACAGTTCCATTGGAATGTAAAAATCTAGAGATAATTTTATTTTTGGCTTCTACTTACGATTTTATGACTCCTAGAAAAGTTGACAGACTTCGGAAAAAAGAATTTGAAAAATTAACCGAATTGCACTATGAAGCTTATAAAAAAGGAATTTTTGAAACCGAAAAACCTTGTGTTATTCGAAAGTTCGAACCGAATTGGCCAAAATAATTGAATGAAAATACTGTTGCCAACAATGTATAACCGCAATTTGCTGCGCTGTTCGCTTCGCTCGGAACGGCGGATAATTCGTTCCTATAAAGAGATATTGCCATTTGAAAATCTTACTATTTAAAAACCGCAACTGACGGTTATACGAGACCGTTGTGCAATATTGGAATAAAATGGACCAAGCAATTTTAAAAATCCTGTTATACAATTCAGAGGGCTCAACATTAGACTTCAAAAAAGAGGACTACAAACTCGGAAAAAATCCCAAAAAAAATGACCTTCTCAAGGATCTAATCGCCTTTGCCAACCATCCATCAAATCAGGATAAATACATTTTTATAGGAGTTAAGGAAAAAAATGGAATGGCAAGTGAATTCTTTAGTATTGACAGCCCTTTGGACGATGCAAACTATCAAGAATTTGTAAAAAATAGTATTGAACCTGAGCTACAATTTGAATATCAAAATTTCACCCATGAAGGCAATTTAATGGGCTACTTTAGAATATTTGGAAATAATAAACGTCCATATTTATTTAAAAAGGATATAAAGAAACCGGGCATAAACCAGCTCGAATATAAACAAGGTGATGGCTATATTAGAATTGGGACTTCAACAAAGAAAATTACTCGGAAAGACCTTGAAATTATCTATGAGAATAGATTTAAATCTAAAGACCGAAAAAATGACCTGAAAGTAAATCCAATCATTGGAATTCCTAAGAAAGAATTCTATGATATTGGATTGCGATATTTAGATATTGAAATTGTTAACACATCAAATAAATCAATAGAATTTGAAGTTGAGCTTGAAGTTTATAAATCTGACGATCACCTTTTGATTACAGAGAAAGAAATGGGTCAAATACTACGTGAAAATCATCAGAACAGCATTTCTATATTTGGTGCTTCAGGTCCTTTTATTGATGTTACAGATCCTTTCTTTACCTCCAAGGATAATGGCGATTCCATTATTCTATCTGACCTAAGAGCAGCACAATATAGATTGGCCCAAAGAGATTCCATTACTGATGTTTTCAACCAAAATTTGTTGCTTCGGGTAAAAAGAATGAAGCCAGTACGAGGCAAAATAATTATTAGAAGTGATGACTTTACGGATGGAATACTTGAAATGGACTTGACATTTGATATACCCAACATTGCACAACAACGGCTATGAGCCATAGCTTCCACTCTGCACTCAAGAATATTTACTCTATATTTAATACCTAATTAAACTGGTTAGCGCTTTGCGAAAGCCAGTTGTTTGGAAAAACCATGGAATGGTGATCTTCGGAAGATAACTCCTTGTATGATCGCCTGGGAAGGCCAGGGGCCATCTCCAAACAACTGTCCAAAGTCGCTACGGCGCATAGCCCTGACCGTTGTAGCATATATTGAAAAACACGAATTCAAATAAGATTATAACTGGCTGTATCTACGGATTACTAGTTGTATTTGTGGTTGGTGTTTGGATTTGGGAACTCCGCGAATTTGATGATACCCTTGCCAATATGTGGGGGTGGGAAAAAAGGTATGAATTTGCAAATGTCATCTATACTTTAAAAATTACTAACACTTTCTCTGCATCAATTATTTCATTATCTCTTGGACTCGGTTTGTTTTTCAAAAATAGATTTGG
Organism: Zeaxanthinibacter enoshimensis; assembly: GCF_004362865.1. Classification (GTDB taxonomy): domain Bacteria; phylum Bacteroidota; class Bacteroidia; order Flavobacteriales; family Flavobacteriaceae; genus Zeaxanthinibacter; species Zeaxanthinibacter enoshimensis. Next base: position 2,376 of record NZ_SNYI01000009.1, read on the forward strand.
CTGGATATTGATAACCGGTTGGTTCTATTATTTGTGTATCAATTTAATCAAACTAGTGTCTGGTGTTTTACCAAAAAACACAACTGATTTATTTCAATTAATGTTTATATCAATACCAATATGTTTTATCGTTTTAATGAATAAATTCACAGGTATACTTGAATATCACAATGTTCAAACTAGGGGTAAATTAAAATTGAATCTTTTTGCTTTTGTGATGGGAATCTTGCTTTTCGCATTTCTTCTTGGAAAAAAATACATGCTACAACATCGGCTATGAGCCATAGCTTCCTTCCTGCACTCAAGAATATTTACTCTATATTTAATACCTAATTAAACTGCTCAGTGCTTTGCGAAAGCCAGTTGATTGGTAAGACCAGGGAATGGTGATCTTCGGAAGATAACTCCTTGTATGATCGCTTGGGCTAGCCAGGGGTCAGCTCCAAACAACTGTCCAATGTCGCTACGGCGCATA
>NZ_SNYI01000010.1 GCF_004362865.1 Zeaxanthinibacter enoshimensis
CAGAAAAGTGTTTGAGAAATAAACGTTTTACAACATTGGCTATGAGCCATAGCTTCCACTCTGCACTCAAGAATATTTACTCTATATTTAAAAAACAAAATAACAGGTTATCGCTTTGCGTAAGCCAGTTGTTTGGAAAGGCCAGGGAATGGTGATCTTGGTAAGATAACTCCTTGAATGCTCGCTTTGGCTAGCCTGGGGTCCGCTCCAAACAACTGCCACAATCCGCTACGGCGCATAGCCCTGACCGTTAGCAGCAACCTCCAATATGATTAAAATTCTTTTATTATCCTCTGCTCTGCTCTTTACATTACTCACTAATGCTCAGGAGAGTATTTTATTCCAGATAGGTTATCATCCAAATAAAATCTACAGTACTGAAATGGAAACTAATTCCGACTCAGAGATTGATTTTATCGCTAGTGAGGAGACACTTGCATTATTAAAAGGCAATGGAATGAAATTGCCACTCAAAGTGCAACAGAATACAATTATGTCTTTGACCAACTCTACCCAAAATTCTATGATAAATGGCGATACCCCTGCTATTATTGAATATGGCGATATGATTACCCAATCTACGGTAAATGGCGTAACTACTTCAGAAAAGAAACCTTATTCCGGGATGAAAATTAAGGGTGCATTCAATGATCAGGGTAGCTTTGAAATCGATACAATTATTGGCAATCAAGTTACTTCTCAAATGAGAAATATACTTCGGACTACGCTCAAAAATATACAGCAACAAGTGAAGTTTCCTGAGGTTCCAATTAGTATCGGGGATAATTTTCAAAATAATATTCCCCTTACGATCCCACTTGAAGGCATGGCACCCATACATGCCATAATTAATACCACATATCATTTACTAGAGATTAGAGATGATATCGCAATATTCGACACGCAATTAGCAATCAGTCTTGATTCATCCCAAGAACAATTTAATATAGAGGCCAGCGGATCAGGCTCAGGGTTGGCCAAATTCAATTATAAAGAGAATTATTTTTTATTGAATGAATCTGAGATGCCGATGAATATATCTGTTCAAATTCGCGAAGATCTGACCATGAAAATGAAATCTGTAACAAGAACAACTCTAAAAGTGACAATGGAATAGAGGCAGCTGCTAACATCGGCTATGAGCCATAGCTTCCCCCCTGTCCTCAAGAATATTTACTCTATATTTAAAAAAATAAATAACCAGGTTAGCGTTCTGCGATAGCCTGTTGTTTGGAAAGACCAGGGAATGGAGATCTACTGAAGATAACTCCTTGTATGATCGCCTGGGCTAACCAGGGGTCAGCTCCAAACAACTGTCTGAAATCGATACGGCGCATAGCCCTGACCGTTGTGCTTCATTTGAAAAAGGAAACCGATAAAATTAAGAGGGTTGAGATTGACGAAATAGGTCAACTACTGATTTTTCCAGAGACCTTGAAATTTCCGATGGTCTATAGAACGGCTACCGAAGTGCATTGGGACCCGGAATGTAAATGTCTCTACTCGCCACGACCAAGTGAATGGACGTATTTCGATTGGTATAATCACATTCTTGAAGTGGTGCAAAATGAAGGAAACTACAAACTCAAACTGACTGACAGAACTGAATGGAAAAACATTCCCAAAGAATTGAAAACTGAAATTATGAAAGAAAGAAAAACGAAGCACAACAACGGCTATGAGCCATAGCTTCCCTCCTGCACTCAAGAATATTTACTCTATATTTAATAATTAAATATCCAGGTTAGCGTTTTGCGATAGCCAGTTGTTTGGAAAGACCAGGGAATGGTAATCTTCGGAAAATAACTCATTGTAGATTAACTGGGCTTGCCTAAGGTTAGTTCCACACAACTGCCAAAATCCGCTACGGCGCATAGCCCAGACGGTTGTAATGCATTTAAATCGAACAAATTTTGCTTGACAAACTAGTGCTAAAAGATTCGATCAAATTCAATGGATCTCAATCTGAACTGAAAGAATTGATTCGTTTCAATAAGGA
>NZ_SNYI01000011.1 GCF_004362865.1 Zeaxanthinibacter enoshimensis
GATTATAAAAGCAAAGTAAAAACGTTTGCCAACATCGGCTATGAGCCATAGCTTCCCTCCTGCACTCAAGAATATTTACTCTATATTTAAAAAAATAACCAGGTTAGCGTTCTGCGATAGCCAGTTGTTTGGAAAGACCAGGGAATGGTGATCTTCGGAAAATAACTCCTTGTATGACTACCTGGGCTTGCCTAAGGTTAGTTCCAAACAACTCCCAAAATCCGCTACGGCGCATAGCCCTGACCGTTAGCCAAAATACAAATCCAATTTCCCAATTCTAGCAAGTTCAGTGGAGTTAATAAAAGATCTAGAACTAGAAATTAAAGATAAACTTGATTCATTAGAATCTACTCTTTCCAAAAATCAAAAAAGTTCATTCCATTTTCAATCAGTTCGCAATTTTGTGGCGCATATTTTTCTACCGCCTAAGAATAAGAAAATATTGAGTAATAAACTTTATCAAATCAATCTTGTAAGAAATCAAAATTTAATAAAAGAATACCTAGATCTTATCATAGATGAAAAAGTAAGTGCGGAAGATTCTATTTACTTGTTTAAAAAGTACATAACGGTAATAGGAGAATTCATGAATCGCCATTATGGATTATCTTTTGCGGGAGGGAAAATTAAATATTTGATCTATTTAGCCTATGCAACTGTAGGAATGATTCTTGACTTTATTTTATGGATTTTATTTGATAACACCATTTATGCATTCACAATTGTGATGCTGGCTTATATTTTAGTTATGAATTTTAGACAGCACAAAAAGGGAAAGATATATGGACCCAATTATTAGGCGAAACTAAAAAGTACTTTGGCTAACATCGGCTATACGCCATAGCTTCCCTCCTGCACTCAAGAATATTTACTCTATATTTAAAAAATAAATAAATCGGTTATCGCTTTGCGAAAGCCAGTTGTTTGGAAAGACCAGGGCATGGTGATCTTCGGAAGATAACTCACAGTCTGATCTCCTGGGATAGCCAGGGGTAAGATCCAAACAACTGTCAAAATTCGCTACGGCGCATAGCCCTGACCGTTGTGCCTAATTTGAAAAAATGAAATTCAAGACAGGAATTGGATTAATAATATTGACCTTCATTGGTTCACTGAATCCATATTGGTTGATTTTTACCGTTCCAGTCTTTTTAATAGGAGTCATCCTAGTTCTAATATCGAAAAAGTCTCTTAAAACGAAAATTCTTTGGACTATTACACCTGTTTTGGCTCGGTACCCAGGAATGCAACTCTTCTTTTACCTCTCGGGTACAATTGGAACTGCGACTGCTCAAAAAATCGACATGGTCTTTCCAAGTGACTTTAAAGGAAGAGCAATAATTGTTTCGGACATGGCTTGTGGAGAACCAATAGAAATTATTGATGGGAGAGAGCAATTAATCTTTCCTGATAATGGCATTCTACTCTACCAAGGAGAAATTGAGACAGAATACGTAAACCACAAGTACTATTTCCTTGATAAAAATGGAGTAAAAACAGAAATTCCTAAAAGAGATTTGTACATGTATTGGGACAGTGAACCAAAAAAGCCAGATTCGACAATTACAGGAGTTTGGCTAGGCGGAATGGGCTCAAAACACATTAATCACCCTAAGCCTGAGACAGAGTTTAGCTATATGTTTTTAACCGTGTCTTCAAAAAAAAATCGAAACGAATACTTTGACTTTCATTATTTAAAGCGATTTGAAAATGAAACCGACAGTCTCGTACAGAATTGTAATAAAGAAATAATAAACTAGGCACAACAATGGGTATAAAACATAGGGCGGTCAGTGGTTTCCGCAAGTTTCAGCTTCTTAGCAAGCTTTGTCTCGGGGGACAAGTAAGCAGCTTCGAAATGCCCTACGTTTCATACCCGAGACCGTTGTAAGCAATTTTTCATGGCGCATGGTAGTCTACATCAATTCAAAGCATTTCTCGCGCGAAGAAATGAAAGGGCTGCTAAATCCAAATC
>NZ_SNYI01000012.1 GCF_004362865.1 Zeaxanthinibacter enoshimensis
CAGAAAAGTGTTTGAGAAATAAACGTTTTACAACATTGGCTATGAGCCATAGCTTCCACTCTGCACTCAAGAATATTTACTCTATATTTAAAAAAATAAATAACTCGGTTAGCGTTCTGCGATAGCCAGTTGTTTGGTAAGACCAGGGAATGCTGATCTTGGGAAGATAACTCCTTGTATGGTCGCTTGGGAAAGCCAGGGGTTCTCTCCAAACAACTGTCTGAAATCGCTACGGCGCATAGCCCTGACCGTTGGGCGTAATTTTAAACAGCCATGGTCATATATCTTAAGCAGTTTCGATTGATTCTAATATTATTGGGGTTATTCTGCTTACAGACTAATGCTCAAACCCCTTCAATTACCGAGTTTGATTTATTTGGTTGCTGGATATTACAGAGGTCTCAAACTTCTGACCAAACTCTGTTGATATATAAATCCTGTGATGACTCCAATTCATCTGAGTTCATTCAAAGTTCAAAGATCATGTTTCAGGCATACGACAAATGTCTTTTCAAAGAAATGAGTTCTGGACCGGCATGTCCCGTGGTAGTAGAGACGATTGAAGGAACATGGACATTTGATTCAGGTACTCATACTATTACCATATACTATCCGAATGACTACAAGGCTAACCTATACGCTAAGTATGAAGAGATCTACCCGGAAAAGTCAATTAAAAGACCAAGGATAAAATTACAGCTGACAATAGAGAGCTGGACTGATGGTGTTCTTATGGCAGAGAAAACTACGCCCAACAACGGCTATGAGCCATAGCTTCCCTCCTGCACTCAAGAATATTTACTCTATATTTAAAAAATAAATAAATCGGTTATCGCTTTGCGAAAGCCAGTTGTTTGGAAAGACAAGGGAATGGTGATCTTGGGAAGATAACTCCTTGCATGATCGCATGGACTTGCCCGGTGCCAGCTCCAAACAACTGTCCAAAGTCGCTACGGCGCATAGCCCTGACCGTTGTAGCTAATTTTCATGAAACCACTCTTTTCTCTACTTCTTCTACTCGCCTCTCACTTGCTCTCATCTCA